>NZ_CP087205.1:4800000-7123501 GCF_026016365.1 Pseudomonas sp. B21-053 | reverse complement strand
GGATATCCCCTAAGTTGAAAGCCGGTGAGGCAAAAACAAGCGGCCATTGTAGCGGCCAGACGCCCACTTATCCACATGCAGGTTGCGCACAGGGCATGATTTATCAACGCGTTAACTGACAAAAAGACGACCGACGGTATGTGCATAAGCTCTGTGGATAACCGCGCATGAGGGCACTGGACAAGTGGGGGGTAAACTCGGTGGATAACTGGCCTGTGGATAACTGGGCATTCCACACACAGCTTATCCGACAGCGCAGCACAGGCTGACCACCGTTTTCCACCGTAGTTGTCATTCTCTGTACAGCACGACTTAGAAGGGCTTAAGGCAGTTATCCACAGAAGATCGTGCCCCTAGCTTTTATAAGCTTTACAGAAAAGCTTTAAATAATTCCCTTCTTTATTTCTATATCTAGCGAAGGGGGGTCGAACGAGAAAACCGCTGGAGATCTATTTATAAGGAAACGCTGGTTGGAAATTGACCTAGAGGCTTGCTTTCTCTAGAATCCCCGGTCTCTTAAAACGGGGGCCATTCCGGCCCGTTGTGGACGAACCAGGTAACACGACAATGAAACGTACTTTCCAACCAAGCACTATCAAACGCGCTCGTACCCACGGTTTCCGTGCTCGCATGGCTACCAAAAACGGTCGCGCCGTCCTGTCGCGTCGCCGCGCCAAAGGTCGTGCGCGTCTGGCAGTTTGATAATCCGGCACTGGAGGTGAGTCAGGACTTCAGTCGGGACAAGCGTTTGCTTACGCCCCGGCATTTCAAAGCAGTCTTTGACTCCCCTACCGGCAAGGTTCCGGGGAAAAACCTCCTGCTCCTTGCGCGCAACAACGATCTTGATCACCCCCGTCTCGGGTTGGTTATCGGGAAAAAGAGCGTAAAGCTCTCCGTCGAGCGCAATCGCCTCAAACGTCTGATGCGCGAATCGTTTCGCCTGAACCAGGATTCACTGGTCGGTTGGGACATTGTTATCGTCGCGCGCAAAGGTTTGGGCGACGTAGAAAACCCCGAATTGATTCAGCATTTCGGCAAACTCTGGAAGCGTCTGGCACGCAGCACGCCGGTACCAGCAGTCAAAACCGAAACTGTAGGGGTAGACAGTACCGATGCGTAAACTGGCACTCGTTCCGATCCAGTTTTATCGCTATGCCATTAGTCCCCTGATGGCCAGTCACTGTCGTTTCTACCCCAGTTGTTCCTGCTACGCGTATGAAGCCATAGAAAATCATGGCCTTCTGCGCGGTGGCTGGCTGGCCTTTCGTCGTTTAGGTCGCTGTCATCCGTGGAATCCCGGTGGTTATGACCCGGTTCCGCCTATCCCTACCTCCCGTTCTTCTTCGATGGCCGAGTAATCATGGATATCAAACGCACGATCCTGATCGTCGCCCTGGCAATCGTGTCCTACGTTATGGTTCTTAAATGGAACCAGGACTATGGCCAGGCTGCCCTGCCGACTCAGAATGTTGCTTCCAGTACTACCGCACCGGGCCTACCGGACACGGCGACTGGCAATAATGCTTCTGTCAGTGACGACATTCCACGCGCCGCAAGCGATACCAGTGCCACTGCACCTGCTGAAACGCCAGTAGCTGTAAGCAAAGACCTCATCCAGATCAAAACGGATGTGCTCAACCTGGCTATCGACCCACAAGGTGGTGATGTTGCCCAGTTGACGTTGCCGCTGTATCCACGTCGCCAGGACCATCCGGAAATTCCATTCCAGCTGTTCGATAACGGCAACGAGCGGACTTATCTGGCCCAGAGCGGTTTGATCGGCACCGACGGTCCAGACGCAAGTCCAACCGGTCGTCCGGTTTACGCCTCGGAGAAGAAGATCTACCAACTGGCTGACGGTCAGGACCAACTGGTCGTAGACCTGAAGTTCAGCAAGGACGGCGTTAATTACATCAAGCGTTTCACTGTGAAACGTGGCCTGTATGACGTAACCGTTTCTTACTTGATCGACAACGAAAGCGCCAAGCCTTGGTCGGGTGCGATGTTCGCCCAACTGAAACGTGACGCCAGCTCCGATCCTTCTTCCAGCACTGCCACCGGCACCGCGACTTACCTGGGCGCCGCCCTGTGGACAAGTAACGAGCCGTACAAGAAAGTGTCGATGAAGGACATGGACAAGGCTCAGCTGAAAGAAACCGTTAACGGTGGTTGGGTTGCCTGGTTGCAACACTACTTCGTGACCGCGTGGATTCCGGCGAAGGGCGAAAACAACGTCGTTCAGACCCGTAAAGACAGCAAAGGCAACTACATCATCGGTTACACCGCTCCGGCAGTGACCGTTGCACCGGGTGCCAAAGGTGAAGTCAGCGCTGTTCTGTACGCCGGCCCGAAAAGCCAGGCTGTGCTGAAAGAGTTGTCCCCAGGTCTGGAATTGACCGTCGACTACGGCATCCTGTGGTTCATTGCCCAGCCAATCTTCTGGCTGCTGCAACACATCCACGCGATTGTGGGTAACTGGGGCTGGTCGATCATTTTCCTGACCATGCTGATCAAAGGGCTTTTCTTCCCTCTGTCGGCTGCCAGCTACAAATCCATGGCGCGCATGCGTGCAGTGGCACCGAAACTGGCCGCGCTGAAAGAGCAACATGGCGACGACCGGCAGAAAATGTCCCAAGCCATGATGGAGCTGTACAAGAAAGAGAAAATCAATCCACTGGGCGGCTGCTTGCCAATTCTGGTGCAGATGCCGGTTTTCCTTTCGCTGTACTGGGTTCTGCTGGAAAGCGTTGAAATGCGTCAAGCGCCTTTCATGCTGTGGATTACTGACCTGTCGATCAAAGACCCGTTCTTCATTCTGCCGATCATCATGGGTGCAACCATGTTTATCCAGCAGCGGTTGAACCCAACGCCTCCGGATCCGATGCAGGCCAAGGTGATGAAGCTGATGCCAATCATTTTCACCTTCTTCTTCCTGTGGTTCCCGGCGGGTCTGGTGCTGTACTGGGTGGTCAACAACTGCCTGTCCATCAGCCAACAGTGGTACATCACTCGTAAGATCGAAGCTGCTACCAAAAATGCCGCTGCGTAACTTACTCTGTGGATAACCACTCAAAACGCCCCCTAGTGGGGCGTTTTGCTATCTGTCTCTTTTGTCTGGATACCGGTTTATGAGCGTTCCTCGTGAAACCATCGCTGCCGTCGCCACCGCTCAAGGTCGCGGCGGTGTGGGCATCGTCCGTATTTCCGGGCCGCTGGCGAGTGCGGCGGCCAAAGCCATCAGCGGTCGCGATCTGAAACCGCGGTATGCCCATTACGGCCCGTTCCTCAGTGAAAACCAAGAGGTGCTGGACGAAGGCATCGCCCTGTATTTCCCGGGGCCGAACTCGTTTACCGGCGAAGATGTGCTGGAACTCCAGGGCCACGGTGGCCCGATCGTGCTGGATATGTTGCTCAAGCGTTGCCTGGAACTCGGTTGCCGACTGGCCCGGCCAGGTGAATTCAGCGAACGCGCCTTCCTCAACGACAAACTCGACCTGGCCCAGGCCGAGGCGATTGCCGATTTGATCGAGGCCAGTTCTGCACAGGCTGCACGTAATGCCCTGCGTTCCTTGCAAGGTGCGTTTTCCCAGCGTGTGCATAACCTCACCGAGCAATTGATCGGCTTGCGTATCTACGTCGAAGCCGCCATCGACTTCCCGGAAGAAGAAATCGACTTCCTCGCCGATGGCCACGTGCTGAGCATGCTCGACAAAGTCCGTGACGAGTTATCCACAGTCCTTCGCGAAGCCGGGCAGGGTGCCTTGTTGCGCGATGGGATGAATGTAGTGATCGCCGGGCGTCCGAATGCCGGCAAATCCAGTTTGTTGAATGCCTTGGCCGGCCGTGAAGCAGCGATCGTTACCGAGATCGCCGGCACCACCCGGGATATTCTTCGCGAACATATCCACATCGATGGCATGCCGTTGCACGTCGTCGATACCGCTGGCTTGCGCGATACCGATGACCAGGTTGAAAAAATTGGTGTCGAGCGCGCGTTGAAAGCCATCGGCGAAGCGGATCGGGTGTTATTGGTGGTGGACGCCACTGCACCGGAAGCCCTTGATCCGTTTGCCTTGTGGCCAGAATTCCTGGAAACCCGGCCAGATCCGGCCAAAGTCACGCTGATCCGCAACAAGGCTGACCTGACGGGCGAAGCGATTGCCCTGGAAGTCAGTGACGATGGCCATGTCACCATCAGCTTGAGTGCCAAGTCAGCGGGCGAGGGCCTGGAGTTGCTGCGCGAGCACCTGAAAACCTGCATGGGCTACGAGCAGACCTCGGAAAGCAGTTTCAGCGCACGCCGGCGCCACCTGGAGGCGTTGCGACATGCCAGTGCTTCCCTCGAACACGGCCGAGCGCAGCTGACGCTCGCAGGTGCCGGTGAGCTATTGGCTGAGGATTTAAGGCAGGCGCAGCATTCATTGGGCGAAATCACCGGTGCTTTCAGCTCCGATGACTTGCTGGGACGAATCTTTTCGAGCTTCTGTATCGGCAAATAACGAACAGGGCTGTGGGTAACTTATCCACAGCCCTGTTTATTTTTACCAGTTGTAAGAGACCGAACCTAGCAACGTGCGGGTTTCACCCCAGTAGCAGCGACCCGCATCGTTACAACCAGACACGTATTCTTTGTCGAAGAGGTTCTTCGCATTGAGGTCGACGGTCCAGTTGCGGTCAATCTGGTAGCCGATCGCGGCATCCACCAAGGTGACATCGCCGGCATCGAGCTTCCCGTAAAGGGTGGGCGATGTGTAGGCGAACGCACTGTCGAAGTAGCGCACGCCCCCACCGACATACAGGCCCTTGAGACTGCTTTCCAGGAACCGGTATTTGGCCCAGACCGAAGCCTGGTTACGCGGCACGCCGGTCATTTGGTGATCCTTGACCAGGGACGTCGCCGAATCCTTGGTAATCCGCGCATCGGTGTAGGTGTAGGCAGCGGTCACATTCAGGTTGGGTGTCAGATTGCTGTTGAGTTCCAGCTCCACACCTTTGGAGCGGCTTTCACCCACTTGGCGATAGCTGGCGGTGGTTGCGTCGAAATAGGTGTCGTCCTTTTTGCGCAAGTCGTAGACCGACGCAGTGAACGCCGTGTCCCAACCCACCGGTTCATATTTCAAACCTACTTCGTATTGGCTGCTGGTGATCGGGTCCAGCGGCGCTCCGGAATTGGAAATCTGCTGCACCGGAACAAAGGCGGTGGAGTAGCTGACATACGGCGTCAGGCCGTTGTCGAACTGGTACATCACGCCGCCCTGATACGTGAACTTCTTGTCCTCGGAGCTGATGTTGCTGCCCCTGGCCACTTTGTCGCGGAAGTCACTGTCGACCCAGTCCTGCCGACCACCCAACAGGAACAGCCAATGGTCGTACTTGCTCTGGATCTGGGCATAAGCGCCCTTCATCTGCTGTTCCAGCAAGGTGTTTTGCACCGCGATCGGCGTTGTTGGATCACGCAGGTAAACCGGGTTGTAGATATCAATCGGTCCAACCACGCCGGCATCCCAGTCCTGATTGAAGGACGTTCGGTCGAAACTTCCGCCGAACAGCACCGTGTTTTCCAGCCCGCCGAACTGGAATTTGCCTTCCAGCTGGTTATCCAGCGAGTAAACCATCGACTTATTGAAGCGATCGTAAGCCGTCACGTTCAAGCGCGTGCCAAAACCGGCGTTGTTCAGATTACCCGGCCAGGTTTCGTGGCGGGTGATGCGCGACTGCATGTACCGCGAGTTTTGCCGGAACTGCCAGTCGTCGTTGAAGCTGTGGGTAAATTCATAACCCGTGCTCCAGGTTTCCCGCTCGAAGGTGTTCCAGTCCGGATCACCGAGCATGGTGTCCTTGGATAACTTGCCGTTGGGGTTCGTCAGCAAAGTACCGGCGGCAGGTAGGCCGAGTTCCATGTTGGTGTGGTCTTTCTGGTAGTTGGCCAACAGGGTCAGTGTGTTGAAGTCGTCGAAATTCAGGGTCAGCGAAGGGGCGATATAAAGGCGATCGTCCGGTACGTGGTCGGTCTGGGTATCGGCGTTGCGGCCCAGCATGACGATCCGACCCTGGATGCTGCCCTCATCATTCAAAGGGCCGGAGACATCGACTCCCAGCTGACGCCGATTGTTGGAGCCATAACTCAGCTGCACTTCACCTTGGGGCGTTGCGGTAGGACGTTTGCTCACCAGATTGACCAGGCCGCCAGGCGCGTTTTCGCCATAAAGCAGTGAGGAGGGACCGCGGAAAATCTCGACGCGCTCCAACCCATAAGGTTCGGTGCTGGTGTCATACCGGTTGCCCTGAACACGCAGGCCATCGCGCAACAAGCCGTAGCCGTAATCCGTCGCGTTGAAACCGCGAATGAAGAACAGGTCACCGGCCAGGCTATCGCCAGCGGCGAAGGGTGGCGCGAAGATCCCCGGCACATAACCCAGCACATCGGTGAGGGTCTGGGACTTTTGATCTTTCATGCGCTGAGCGGTCACGACCGATACTGAACGAGGCGTTTCCGACAGCGGCGTGCTGGTTTTCGTACCGACCCGACTGTTCGCTGCCTTGTAGCCAACGTCGGCGGCGTAATCCAGGTTCATCTCATTTTGTTGCGAGCCCGTGATATTGGTCGGCCCGAGGACCAGCGAACCCGTCGCCGGTACGGGTTGCAGAATATAACTGCCCGGCGCCTGGGGCACCGCCTGCAACCCGGAACCCTGCAGTAGCATCTCGAACCCTTGTTCGATGGAATAGCTTCCGGCCAGTCCCTGGCTACGCATTTGACCCGTCTGCTGTGGCGAGAACGACAGAATCACATTGGCTGCAGAGGCGAACTGGCTCAGCGCGTTATCCAACGGACCGGCAGCGATGGCGTAACGCTGCACGGCGCTGGCGGCGACAGCACTGCTGGTGGTCAACATGCCACTCGCAGCCGTGGTCATCAACAAACTGTAGGCAATGCAATGGTGGGAAAAGCGCAGTCGGAACGTAGGAAGTCGCATGAATGGGTAAGCCCTGAAGGTGGCAAAGAGCCGCGTTTATCGCGATTACCTGTAGGGCCGTGTCAGGACTGAAAAAGATAACCCTGATCCAGATTTATTTTCCCAAGTGTCAGGCGGCCTGACTGATCGACACCCAGTAACGGGTGAAATATCGCACGCTGATCGGCAACGACGCTTGCAGGTTGGCGAGCACCGCGTCAGTCGAATCGAGGCGGAACGTACCGGAAACCCGCAATCGTGCAGCCCGTTCATCACATTGCAAGATCCCGGAGCGATAGCGCCCCAGTTCACGGATGACATCGCCCAGTGGTGCATCGAGCACGATCAACTGCCCGTTGATCCAGGCCGCTTCCGACAACTGATACGGATGAACCTTGCCGAGACTGTCATTGCTGAAGTCCACGGCTTCACCCGCATTCAACACACGCTCGCTGCCTGGCTGATCGGCGGGTTGGATGCTGACTCGATCTTCGAGCACGCCCACCCGGGTCGTTCCCGATAGCTGGTGCACTGAAAAACGTGTTCCCAGGGCTTGAACCCGGCCTTCGCGGGTTTCGACAAAGAACGGGCGCGTGTCTCCAAGCTTTCCGGTGCGGATCAGGATTTCCCCGGAGCGCAAACGGATCAGCCGTTGCTGGCCATCAAACAAGACATCGATGGCCGTGTTGGTGTTGAGGTGAATCTGGCTACCGTCAGCGAGTTCGATTTTTCGCCGTTGGCCGACCTTGGTTGAATAATCGGCCCACACATTGCCCAAGGCTGTGTGCTGTTGCACATTCCAGCCAACGTAACCCGTACCCGCGAGGATCAGCAAAAGCTTGAGCACTTGCCGGCGTTGCTGAGTAGAAGAGAGCGCGCGTCGCGTCAGGTCCCGGGGCATGGCGCCCAAGTGCCTTTGCAACTGTTCCATCTGGTTCCAGGCGGCGAGGTGCGCAGGGTTGCTATCGACCCAATGCTGCCAGGCTTGGCGTTGAGCCGGCGATGGCGGTTCACTCTGGAACTGCACATACCAACTGGCGGCCGCCTCGAAGACTTTACGATCAGGCGCGGCCGACATCAGAGGCCCGCCATGATCATGGAGCATTCCGTGAGGGCACGGATCATGTGTTTCTTCACCGTTGTCAGCGAAACCTTCAACTCAAGTGCGATCTGTTGATAAGTCAGCCCGTCGATCTGCGACAGCATGAAAATCCGCTGGGCCCTGGCACCGAGCCCGGCCAAGGCTTTATCCACAGCCACCAGGGTCTCGATGATCAGGGCTTTGTCTTCTTCACTAATGGCCGTCGCTTCGGGTCGCGCCGCCAGTGATTCGAGGTAGGCCACCTTTATGGCGTGCCGCCGATAGCGATCGATTACCAGGCCCCGCGCCACGGTCGCCAGATAATCCCGCGGCTCGCGAATCTGTGTGGCATTACGCGAACCGAGAATGCGCACGAACGTATCGTGTGCCACATCGGCGGCATCGCATGCGTCATGCAGTTTCCCCTTGAGCCATCCATACAACCAGGAATGGTGCTGCTCGTAGATGTGCTGAACGGCTGCCGTATGGGAGGGTAGGGACATAGGAGAAGGGGATGAGTTAATGATAATGGCTATTATTAGCTTCTGTTACGTCTTCTCACAATAGCCCTTGCCTACCAAGTATCGGCTCCTCGATAGGTCTTTTTTGAATCCGCTACGCGATGGATACCGGCCTTGCGCGAAATCTGGCTGCTCGCATTTCGGTGAAATGACACTTTTCTGTGGATTAAGCCCTGTGAATAAGTGCCACTAAGGGCAGTTGATAACAGGGCCTGAAAACTGAAGATAAACCCCTCTGTGGATAACCACCCCTTTCATCCACAGGCTTACACCGGTTATCCAAGGGTCTCGTTGGCACATGAACACAGGGTTTTGAATCTCTGTACATATTGAATATAAAGGCCTGTAGAGATCTATCCACAGAAATGGTGCTCAGTAGAAATAAACATAAAAACAAAGATTTAATAAATTTCTCTCTTTTTAATTTCTATAACCTCGACTTCTCCACAGCTGGTTAAATTTTGTGCAAAGGGTTCTTTAGGAAGGGCGAAGTCCCTATACTTGCCGACCAGGTCCAAAAACCTGTGGTCAACCTATTCCGGATTACCTAACTGAAGCAGGCACGAGGTGCGTGGTGGATTTCCCTTCCCGTTTTGAAGTGATCGTCATCGGCGGCGGTCATGCCGGTACCGAGGCAGCACTGGCGTCAGCACGTATGGGGGCAAAAACCCTGTTGCTGACGCATAACGTGGAAACCCTCGGTGCCATGAGTTGCAACCCTGCCATTGGCGGGATCGGCAAAAGCCACCTGGTCAAGGAAATCGACGCCCTCGGAGGCGCGATGGCCATGGCCACCGATAAGGGTGGTATCCAGTTTCGCGTGTTGAACAGCCGTAAAGGCCCGGCCGTACGAGCGACTCGTGCTCAAGCTGATCGGGTTTTGTACAAGGCCGCTGTCCGCGAAGCCCTGGAAAACCAGCCGAACCTGTGGATATTTCAACAAGCCGCTGATGATCTGATCGTCGAGCAGGAAACGGTGCGTGGTGTTGTTACCCAAATGGGTCTGCGTTTCTTCGCCGATTCCGTGGTGCTGACCACTGGCACCTTCCTCGGTGGACTTATCCACATCGGAATGCAGAACTATTCCGGCGGTCGCGCCGGTGATCCGCCATCGATTGCCCTGGCTCACCGTTTGCGTGAATTGCCACTGCGCGTTGGTCGCCTGAAAACCGGTACGCCGCCGCGTATCGACGGTCGTTCTGTGGATTTCTCGGTGATGACCGAGCAAGCAGGCGATACGCCGATCCCGGTGATGTCGTTCATGGGCTCGAAAGAGCAGCACCCGAAACAGGTCAGCTGCTGGATTACCCACACCAACGCCCGCACCCACGAAATCATTGCCGCGAACCTCGACCGTTCGCCGATGTATTCCGATGCCGGCTTGATCGAAGGCATCGGCCCGCGTTATTGCCCGTCGATCGAAGACAAGATCCACCGCTTTGCCGACAAGGAAAGCCATCAGGTCTTCATCGAACCGGAAGGTTTGACCACTCACGAGCTGTACCCGAACGGGATCTCCACATCCCTGCCGTTCGACGTGCAATTGCAGATCGTGCAATCGATTCGTGGCATGGAAAACGCGCACATCGTTCGCCCGGGCTACGCCATCGAATACGACTACTTCGACCCGCGTGACCTGAAGTACAGCCTGGAAACCAAAGTGATTGCCGGTCTGTTTTTCGCCGGGCAAATCAACGGCACCACCGGTTACGAAGAAGCCGGCGCCCAGGGTTTGCTGGCCGGGGCCAACGCCGCACTGCGTGCACAGGGCAAAGACGCCTGGTGTCCGCGTCGCGACGAGGCGTACATCGGCGTATTGGTCGACGACCTGATTACCTTGGGTACCCAGGAACCGTACCGGATGTTTACGTCCCGGGCCGAATACCGCCTGATCCTGCGCGAAGACAACGCTGATCTGCGCCTGACCGAAAAAGGTCGCGAACTCGGTTTGGTCGATGACGCACGCTGGGCAGCCTTCTGCAAAAAACGCGAAAGCATCGATCTGGAAGAGCAACGCCTGAAAAGTACCTGGGTTCGCCCGGGCACCGAGCAGGGCGATGCGATCTCCGAAAAATTCGGTACGCCGCTGACCCACGAATACAATTTGCTCAACCTCTTGAGCCGTCCGGAAATCGACTACGCTGGTCTGATCGCCGTGACTGGCGGTGGTGCAGAAGATCCACAGGTCGCCGAGCAGGTCGAAATCAAGACCAAATACGCCGGCTACATCGATCGCCAGCAAGATGAAATCGTTCGTCTGCGGGCCAGCGAAGATACAAAACTGCCTGTGGATATCGATTACACGAACATCTCCGGCCTCTCGAAAGAGATTCAGAGCAAGCTCGGTGCGACCCGTCCGGAAACCCTGGGCCAGGCGTCGCGCATCCCGGGCGTGACCCCGGCAGCGATTTCGCTGTTGATGATTCATTTGAAAAAACGCGGCGCGGGCCGTCAGTTGGAGCAAAGCGCTTGAGTTCGTTGGTCACCTCGCAACATGCAGAAGAGTTATCCACAGGTGCTCGCCAGCTCGGTGTCACACTGACAGAGACCCAGCACGCGTTGCTGCTGGGTTATCTGGCCCTGTTGATCAAATGGAACAAGGCCTACAACCTGACCGCCGTGCGCGATCCGGACGAAATGGTGTCCCGTCACCTGCTCGACAGCTTGAGCGTGATGTCCTTTGTGGAAAACGGCCGCTGGCTGGACGTTGGCAGTGGCGGCGGCATGCCCGGTATCCCGTTGGCGATCCTGTTTCCGGACTCCCAAGTGACCTGCCTGGACAGCAACGGCAAGAAAACCCGCTTCCTGACCCAGGTCAAACTCGAACTCAAACTGGATAACCTGCAAGTTATCCACAGTCGCGTCGAAGCTTTCCAGCCAGAACTGCCGTTCAACGGGATCATCTCCCGGGCGTTCAGCAGCATGGAAAACTTCAGCAACTGGACTCGCCACCTTGGCGACCGCGATACACGTTGGCTGGCAATGAAGGGCGTTCATCCCGCCGATGAGCTGGTAGCATTGCCGGCAGACTTCCACCTCGATAGCGAACACGCCCTGGCCGTACCCGGTTGCCAAGGCCAACGCCATCTGCTGATACTGCGCCGCACGGCATGATTGGGAACACAAGCAAGAATGGCTAAGGTATTCGCGATAGCGAACCAAAAGGGTGGTGTGGGCAAGACCACCACCTGCATCAACCTCGCAGCTTCCCTGGTCGCTACCAAGCGTCGGGTGCTGTTGATCGATCTCGATCCACAGGGCAACGCCACCATGGGTAGCGGTGTGGATAAACATGGCCTGGAAAACTCGGTCTACGACCTGCTGATCGGCGAATGCGACTTGGCCCAGGCCATGCATTTCTCCGAGCATGGTGGTTACCAGTTGTTGCCGGCCAACCGTGATTTGACGGCCGCCGAAGTGGTGTTGCTGGAAATGCAGATGAAGGAAAGTCGTCTGCGCAGCGCGTTGGCGCCAATCCGTGAAAACTACGATTACATTTTGATCGACTGCCCGCCGTCGTTGTCGATGCTGACACTGAACGCATTGGTGGCGGCCGATGGGGTGATTATCCCCATGCAGTGCGAGTACTTCGCGCTGGAAGGTTTGAGCGACCTTGTGGATAACATCAAGCGCATCGCCGAACTGCTGAACCCGAACCTGAAAGTCGAAGGCCTGTTGCGGACCATGTACGACCCGCGCCTGAGCCTGATGAACGATGTCTCGGCGCAGCTCAAGGAACACTTCGGCGAGCAGCTCTACGACACCGTGATTCCGCGCAACATCCGCTTGGCCGAAGCGCCAAGCTATGGCATGCCGGCGCTGGCGTACGACAAAGCATCGCGGGGCGCTATCGCTTATCTGGCATTGGCCGGCGAACTGGTTCGCCGTCAACGCAAAAACTCACGCACCGCCGCCGCTCAGGCAACTTAAGGAATCCCCATGGCCGTCAAGAAACGAGGTCTCGGACGTGGACTGGATGCACTGCTGAGTGGTCCGACTGTCAGCTCGCTCGAAGAGCAAGCGGTACAAGCTGATCAGCGTGAGCTGCAACACCTGCCCCTGGACCTGATCCAGCGCGGCAAGTATCAGCCGCGTCGGGACATGGATCCTCAGGCGCTCGAAGAACTGGCGATGTCGATCAAGGCCCAAGGCGTGATGCAGCCAATCGTGGTTCGCCCGATTGGCAGTGGTCGTTTCGAAATCATCGCCGGTGAGCGCCGTTGGCGTGCCAGCCAGCAGGCTGGCCAGGAAACCATCCCGGCGATGGTGCGCGATGTGCCGGATGAAACCGCTATCGCCATGGCGTTGATCGAGAACATCCAGCGCGAAGACCTCAATCCGATCGAGGAAGCGGTAGCGCTGCAGCGTTTGCAGCAGGAATTCCAGCTGACTCAGCAACAAGTTGCAGAAGCAGTAGGCAAATCCCGGGTAACCGTGGCGAACCTGCTACGCTTGATCGCGTTGCCGGAAGTTATCAAAACCATGCTGTCCCACGGCGACCTGGAAATGGGTCATGCACGTGCTTTGCTGGGTTTGCCGGAGAATCAACAGGTTGAAGGGGCGCGACATGTTGTCGCACGTGGGCTGACCGTGCGCCAAACTGAGGCACTGGTTCGCCAGTGGTTGAGTGGTAAACCGGAGCCTGTGGAACCTGCAAAACCGGACCCGGATATTGCCCGTCTCGAGCAGCGCCTGGCCGAGCGCCTAGGCTCTGCGGTGCAGATTCGCCACGGAAAGAAGGGCAAAGGGCAGTTAGTGATTGGCTACAACTCTCTCGACGAGCTTCAAGGCGTGCTTGCTCACATCCGCTGAAACATTTCCTCATGTAGCGCGCAGTCGGAAATCACTACCTGACAGTTGAATAGGGGCTGAACCGCCCCTATACTCTGCGCGCATTTTGTCGGCACAAATTATGCCAAGTTATTGAATTCTGGCAGCCGACCATTGGGGAGTAAAAGTGATGGAAACACGCACGCCAAACCGCTTGCCGTTCCATCGCCTGGCAGTTTTTCCGGTGTTAATGGCTCAATTTATCGTTTTGCTCATTGCCGCTTTGGCGCTGTGGCAATGGTACGGAGTCGTTGCCGGGTACTCAGGACTCTGCGGAGGCCTGATAGCCTTGTTACCCAATGTTTATTTCGCTCACAGGGCATTTCGGTTTTCCGGCGCCCGAGCAGCTCAAGCCATCGTCCGGTCTTTTTATGCTGGCGAGGCGGGCAAATTAATTCTGACGGCAGTGCTCTTTGCATTGACGTTTGCAGGTGTGAAGCCATTGGCGCCGCTAGCTGTATTCGGCGTCTTCGTGTTGACCCAACTGGTCAGCTGGTTCGCGCCCCTGCTGATGAGAACAAGACTTTCGAGACCTTAGGGCGTTTGAGGCAACCATGGCAGAGACAACCGCTTCGGGCTATATCCAGCACCACTTGCAGAACCTGACTTTCGGTCAGCATCCTACCGGCGGCTGGGGCTTTGCCCACACCGCAGCAGAGGCCAAAGAAATGGGCTTCTGGGCTTTCCACGTCGATACCCTCGGCTGGTCGGTCGCGTTGGGTCTGATCTTCGTTCTGATTTTCCGCATGGCGGCAAAGAAGGCGACTTCCGGTCAACCAGGTGCTTTGCAGAACTTCGTTGAAGTATTGGTCGAATTCGTCGATGGCAGCGTGAAAGACAGCTTCCATGGTCGTAGCCCGGTGATTGCACCGCTGGCACTGACTATCTTCGTCTGGGTCTTCCTGATGAACGCCGTCGACCTGGTTCCGGTCGACTGGATTCCTCAGCTGGCCATCCTGATCACTGGCGATTCGCACATTCCATTCCGTGCCGTATCGACCACTGACCCGAACGCTACCTTGGGCATGGCCCTGTCGGTGTTCGCGTTGATCATTTTCTACAGCATCAAGGTCAAGGGCATCGGCGGCTTCATCGGCGAACTGACCCTGCACCCGTTCGGCAGCAAGAACATCTTCGTTCAAGCCCTGCTGATCCCGGTGAACTTCCTGCTGGAGTTCGTGACACTGATCGCCAAGCCAATTTCCCTGGCACTGCGTCTGTTTGGCAACATGTACGCCGGCGAGCTGGTCTTCATTCTGATCGCTGTGATGTTCGGCAGTGGTCTGCTCTGGCTTAGCGGCCTGGGCGTAGTTCTGCAGTGGGCGTGGGCTGTGTTCCACATCCTGATCATCACCCTGCAGGCGTTTATCTTCATGATGCTGACCATCGTTTACTTGTCGATGGCGCACGAAGAGAACCATTAAGACCAGTCTCGACTAGTCTGATGTCCCACTCGGTCAAACGAGTGGGTGCCCGAACAGGGCTTATGAAACGATTTGTTTTACCGCTTTAAAATCTAAAAAACCTAAACCATACGACGTAAAAGTCGGGAGGAAAGATGGAAACTGTAGTTGGTCTAACCGCTATCGCTGTTGCACTGTTGATCGGCCTGGGCGCACTGGGTACCGCAATTGGTTTCGGCCTGTTGGGCGGCAAGTTCCTGGAAGGCGCAGCGCGTCAACCAGAAATGGTTCCAATGCTGCAAGTCAAAATGTTCATCGTTGCCGGTCTGCTCGACGCCGTAACCATGATCGGTGTTGGTATCGCTCTGTTCTTCACCTTCGCGAACCCATTCGTTGGTCAACTCGCTGGCTAATTACTCGAACCTTCGAGTAATTGGTGTGATGTGCAACGAACGAGCGAGGTGTTGGCGTGAACATTAATGCAACCCTGATTGGCCAGTCCGTTGCGTTCTTCATTTTTGTACTGTTTTGCATGAAGTTCGTGTGGCCTCCGGTCATCGCGGCTTTGCACGAACGTCAGAAGAAGATCGCGGATGGACTGGACGCTGCCGCCCGAGCAGCTCGCGACCTGGAGCTGGCCCAAGATAAAGCGGGTCAGCAACTGCGCGAAGCTAAGGCTCAAGCAGCTGAAATCATTGAGCAAGCCAAGAAACGCGGTAACCAGATTGTTGAAGAGGCTGTTGAAAAAGCCCGTATCGACGCTGACCGTGTGAAGGTTCAGGCTCAGGCCGAGATCGAGCAGGAACTGAACAGTGTCAAAGACGCGCTGCGTGCCCAACTGGGTAGCCTGGCAGTCTCTGGCGCCGAGAAGATCCTGGGTTCCACAATCGATCAAAACGCGCACGCGGAGCTGGTAAACAAACTGGCTGCTGAAATTTAAGCGAGGGCGATCATGGCAGAATTGACCACGTTGGCCCGACCTTACGCTAAGGCAGCCTTCGAGCACGCCCAGGCCCACCAGCAACTGGCCTCTTGGTCAGCCATGCTCGGCCTGGCTGCAGCAGTGTCGCAAGACGACACCATGCAGCGCGTGCTCAAGGCCCCGCGACTGACGAGCGCAGACAAGGCCGCCACGTTTATTGACGTGTGCGGCGACAAGTTTGATGCCAAGGCACAGAACTTCATCAACGTCGTTTCCGAAAACGACCGTCTCCCGCTTTTGCCGGAGATATCCGCTCTGTTTGACCTGTACAAGGCCGAACAAGAGAAATCGGTAGACGTTGAAGTGACCAGTGCTTTTGCATTGAACCAAGAACAGCAAGACAAACTCGCCAAGGTTCTCAGTGCACGACTCAACCGGGAAGTGCGCCTGCAAGTCGAGGAAGACAAATCCCTGATCGGGGGCATTGTCATCCGCGCCGGCGACCTGGTTATCGATGGCTCGGTTCGCGGCAAACTCGCGAGCCTTGCCGAAGCATTGAAATCTTGAGTTTGAAGGGGCAGCAGAGCAATGCAGCAACTCAATCCTTCCGAAATAAGTGAAATTATCAAGGGCCGCATCGACAAACTCGATGTGACCTCCCAAGCCCGTAACGAAGGCACAGTCGTCAGCGTATCTGACGGTATCGTGCGGATTCACGGTCTGGCCGACGTAATGTACGGCGAGATGATCGAGTTTCCGGGCGGCGTCTTCGGTATGGCCCTCAACCTTGAGCAAGACTCTGTAGGCGCCGTTGTATTGGGCTCCTACCAGTCTCTGGCTGAAGGCATGAGCGCCAAGTGCACTGGCCGCATCCTCGAAGTTCCGGTTGGTAAGGAACTGCTGGGTCGCGTAGTCGACGCACTGGGTAACCCAGTTGACGGCAAAGGTCCGCTGAACAACACCGAGACCGATGCGGTCGAGAAAGTTGCTCCAGGCGTGATCTGGCGTAAGTCGGTAGACCAGCCTGTACAGACTGGCTACAAGGCTGTCGATGCCATGATTCCTGTCGGCCGTGGCCAGCGTGAGCTGATCATCGGTGACCGTCAGATCGGTAAAACCGCTCTGGCGATCGACGCGATCATCAACCAGAAAGACAGCGGCATTTTCTGCGTCTACGTAGCGATCGGTCAGAAACAATCGACCATCGCCAACGTTGTTCGCAAGCTGGAAGAAAACGGCGCACTGGCTAACACCATCGTCGTTGCAGCGAGCGCTTCGGAATCTGCAGCACTGCAATTCCTGGCACCGTACTCCGGTTGCACCATGGGTGAATTCTTCCGCGACCGCGGTGAAGACGCGCTGATCGTTTATGACGATCTGTCCAAGCAAGCAGTGGCTTACCGCCAGATTTCCCTGCTGCTGCGCCGTCCACCAGGCCGTGAAGCTTACCCAGGCGACGTGTTCTATCTCCACTCCCGTCTGCTGGAGCGCGCATCCCGCGTTTCGGAAGAATACGTAGAGAAGTTCACCAACGGCGCAGTGACCGGCAAAACCGGTTCCCTGACCGCATTGCCGATCATCGAAACCCAGGCTGGCGACGTTTCCGCGTTCGTTCCGACCAACGTGATTTCCATCACCGACGGTCAGATCTTCCTGGAATCGGCCATGTTCAACTCCGGGATCCGTCCTGCTGTGAACGCCGGTGTTTCGGTATCCCGTGTGGGTGGTGCCGCTCAGACCAAGATCATCAAGAAGCTCTCCGGTGGTATCCGTACCGCTCTGGCTCAGTACCGTGAACTGGCGGCATTCGCCCAGTTCGCTTCTGACCTGGACGAAGCGACCCGTAAGCAACTTGAGCATGGTCAGCGCGTTACCGAGCTGATGAAGCAGAAGCAATACGCACCAATGTCGATCGCTGACATGGCGCTGTCGCTGTATGCCGCTGAGCGTGGGTTCCTGACTGACATTGAAATCGCCAAGATCGGCAGCTTCGAACAAGCGCTGATTGCTTTCTTCAACCGCGATCACGCCGATTTGATGGCGAAGATCAACGTGAAGGGTGACTTCAATGACGAAATCGACGCTGGCATGAAAGCCGGTATCGAGAAGTTCAAGGCCACCCAAACCTGGTAAGCCGCAGCGGGAGCCGCAAGGCTCCCGCTTGCTAACCTGATAGGTGTTACATGGCAGGCGCAAA
The DNA here is from genome assembly GCF_026016365.1 of Pseudomonas sp. B21-053. Lineage (NCBI taxonomy): Bacteria > Pseudomonadati > Pseudomonadota > Gammaproteobacteria > Pseudomonadales > Pseudomonadaceae > Pseudomonas > Pseudomonas sp. B21-053. The sequence goes on along the minus strand of NZ_CP087205.1, from coordinate 7,105,591 downwards.
AGAGATTCGCAGTAAGATTGCGAGCATCAAAAGCACGCAAAAGATTACCAGCGCCATGGAAAAAGTGGCGGTCAGTAAAATGCGCAAGGCACAAATGCGCATGGCTGCTAGCCGTCCTTACGCGGAGCGCATCCGCCAGGTTATTGGTCATTTGGCCAACGCTAACCCGGAATATCGCCACCCGTTCATGATCGACCGTGAAATCAAGCGTGTTGGTTATGTTGTGGTGAGCAGTGACCGTGGTCTGTGTGGTGGCTTGAACACCAACCTGTTCAAGGCCCTGGTCAAGGACATGGCGAAAAACCGTGAAAACGGCGTCGAGATCGATCTGTGTGTTGTTGGTAGCAAGGGTGCGGCTTTCTTCCGCAACTTCGGCGGTAACGTCGTAGCAGCTATCAGCCACCTGGGTGAAGAGCCATCGATCAATGATCTGATTGGCAGCGTCAAGGTGATGCTGGATGCCTACCTGGATGGCCGTATCGACCGTCTGAGCGTTGTGTCCAACAAGTTCATCAACACCATGACGCAGCAGCCTACCGTGGAGCAGTTGATTCCATTGGTGGCAACCCCGGATCAAGAACTCAAGCACCACTGGGACTATCTCTACGAACCGGACGCCAAAGAGCTGCTTGACGGCTTGATGGTTCGCTACGTGGAGTCGCAGGTCTACCAGGCGGTGGTCGAGAACAACGCGGCTGAACAAGCTGCGCGGATGATCGCGATGAAGAACGCTACCGACAACGCCGGTGATTTGATCAGCGATTTGCAGCTGATCTACAACAAGGCGCGTCAGGCTGCGATCACCCAAGAGATCTCGGAAATCGTCGGCGGCGCTGCCGCGGTTTAACGGTTCAAATATTCAGAGGATCCAGCTATGAGTAGCGGACGTATCGTTCAAATCATCGGCGCCGTTATCGACGTGGAATTTCCACGCGACAGCGTACCGAGCATCTACAACGCGCTGAAAGTTGTAAGCGCGGCTGAAACCACGCTTGAAGTTCAGCAGCAGCTGGGCGACGGCGTGGTTCGTACCATTGCGATGGGTTCCACCGAGGGCTTGAAGCGCGGTCTGGAAGTCACCGACTCTGGCGCAGCCATCTCCGTACCGGTCGGTAAAGCGACCCTGGGCCGGATCATGGACGTCCTCGGTAACCCGATCGACGAAGCTGGCCCGATCGACACCGAAGAGCGCTGGGGCATTCACCGTCCTGCGCCAACCTTCGCTGAACAAGCGGGCGGCAACGACCTGCTGGAAACCGGCATCAAGGTTATCGATCTGGTTTGCCCGTTCGCCAAGGGTGGTAAAGTTGGTCTGTTCGGTGGTGCCGGTGTAGGCAAAACCGTAAACATGATGGAACTGATCCGTAACATCGCCATCGAGCACAGCGGTTATTCCGTGTTCGCCGGTGTGGGTGAGCGTACTCGTGAGGGTAACGACTTCTACCACGAGATGAAGGATTCCAACGTTCTGGACAAAGTGGCACTGGTTTACGGTCAGATGAACGAGCCGCCGGGTAACCGTCTGCGCGTAGCACTGACCGGCCTGACCATGGCCGAGAAGTTCCGTGACGAAGGTAACGACGTTCTGCTGTTCGTCGACAACATCTATCGTTACACCCTGGCCGGTACTGAAGTATCCGCACTGCTGGGCCGTATGCCTTCCGCAGTAGGTTACCAGCCGACCCTGGCCGAAGAGATGGGTACTCTGCAAGAGCGTATCACTTCGACCAAAAACGGTTCGATCACCTCGATCCAAGCGGTATACGTACCTGCGGATGACTTGACTGACCCGTCGCCAGCGACCACTTTCGCCCACTTGGACGCCACCGTCGTTCTGTCCCGTGACATCGCTTCCCTGGGTATCTACCCAGCGGTCGATCCACTCGACTCGACTTCGCGCCAGCTGGATCCGAACGTGATCGGCCAGGACCACTACGACACCGCTCGCGGCGTTCAGTATGTTCTGCAGCGTTACAAAGAACTGAAGGACATCATTGCGATCCTGGGTATGGACGAGCTGTCGGAAGCCGACAAGCAGTTGGTAAACCGTGCTCGTAAGATCCAGCGCTTCTTGTCGCAACCGTTCTTCGTGGCTGAAGTCTTCACCGGTGCTTCGGGTAAATACGTTTCCCTGAAAGACACCATTGCTGGCTTCAAAGGCATCCTCAACGGTGACTACGACCACCTGCCAGAACAAGCGTTCTACATGGTCGGCGGCATCGAAGAAGCGATCGAGAAAGCCAAGAAACTGTAATCCCGGCGCCTGGCAACGGGCGCTAATTTAGGTTGAGGCAATCAGATGGCTATGACAGTCCATTGCGATATCGTCAGCGCGGAAGGGGAAATCTTTTCCGGCCTGGTCGAGATGGTGATTGCGCACGGTGCACTGGGTGATCTTGGTATCGCCCTGGGTCACGCGCCGCTGATCACTAATCTGAAACCAGGTCCGATCCGCCTGATCAAGCAGGGCGGGGAAACCGAGGTGTTTTACATCTCGGGTGGTTTCCTCGAGGTTCAGCCGAACATGGTCAAGGTTCTTGCCGACACTGTGCAACGTGCTGCCGACCTGGATGAAGCCTCCGCTCAGGAAGCCGTTAAGGCTGCCGAGAAGGCCTTGCATGAACGTGGCGCAGAATTCGATTACGGTTCTGCTGCCGCACGTCTGGCCGAGGCGACAGCTCAGCTGCGCACCGTCCAGCAGATCCGCAAGAAGTACGGCGGTTAATTCGTCATCGACTTGTTGTGCGATTGATTAAAAAGGGTAGCCTCGGCTACCCTTTTTTCTTTTCCGACTTTCATAAACTGGTCGCAGTTGCTGACCACCCAGGATTGGTAGCCAGTCATGTCTCTAGAAATCGTTATCCTCGCTGCCGGCCAAGGCACTCGCATGCGTTCGGCGCTGCCCAAGGTTCTGCACCCGATTGCCGGCAACTCGATGCTGGGCCATGTTATCCACAGCGCCCGGCAACTTGATCCACAGCGCATTCACGTGGTGATTGGCCATGGCGCCGATGCCGTGCGGGATCAGCTGGCGGCGGATGACCTGAATTTCGTGTTGCAGGACAAGCAACTGGGCACCGGTCACGCAGTGGCCCAGGCCGTCCCCTTCATCACCGCTGATACTGTGCTGATTCTGTACGGTGACGTGCCGCTGATCGAAGTCGAAACCCTGCAACGCCTGCTCAAACAGGTTGCGCCACAACAACTCGGCCTGCTGACCGTCGAGCTGGATGACCCGACCGGTTACGGCCGTATCGTGCGTGATGCCGACGGCAAGGTCACGGCTATCGTCGAGCAGAAAGACGCCAGCGAGGCCGAGCGCGCGATCACCGAAGGCAACACTGGCATTCTGGCCGTACCCTTTGAGCGCCTGGGCGACTGGATGAGCCGCCTCTCCAACAACAATGCCCAGGGCGAGTACTACCTGACCGACGTGATTGCCATGGCGGTCAGTGATGGTCTGGTGGTGGCCACGGAACAACCCGTTGATGCCATGGAAGTGCAGGGCGCCAACGACCGTAAGCAACTTGCGGAACTCGAGCGTCACTACCAGCTGCGCGCCGGTCGCCGTTTGATGGCCCAGGGTGTGACCTTGCGCGATCCGGCACGCTTCGATGTACGCGGTGAAGTCACCGTTGGCCGCGATGTGCTGATCGACATCAACGTGATCCTTGAAGGCAAGGTGGTGATCGAAGACGACGTGGTCATCGGTCCGAACTGTGTGATCAAGGACAGCACCCTGCGCAAAGGCGTGGTGATCAAGGCCAACAGTCACATTGAGGGCGCGATCCTCGGTGAAGGCAGCGATGCCGGTCCGTTCGCGCGTTTGCGTCCAGGCACCGTGCTTGAAGCGCGTGCCCATGTGGGTAACTTTGTCGAACTGAAAAACGCGCACATGGGCGAGGGTGCCAAGGCTGGTCACCTGACTTACCTGGGCGATGCCGAAATCGGCGCGCGCACTAACATTGGCGCCGGCACCATCACCTGCAATTACGACGGCGCGAACAAGTGGAAAACCGTTTTGGGTGAAGATGTGTTCATCGGCTCCAACAACTCGTTGGTGGCGCCTGTGGATATCTCGGCGGGCGCAACCACGGCGGCGGGTTCGACCATCACGCAGAATGTGGATAACGCGCAATTGGCCGTAGGCCGCGCACGGCAGAAGAACATCGACGGCTGGAAGCGGCCGGTGAAGATCAAGAAGAGCTGAGTTATCCACAGTTCATAAGATCAAAAGATCGCAGCCTTCGGCAGCTCCTACCGGGTGAACACACATCAACTGTAGGAGCTGCCGCAGGCTGCGATCTTTTTTTATGGGTTATCCACAGCTATCTACTTAAATGGCGATTGCCATTCCGCTCCCAACGGGGTCAATGGCAGTGTGCGTGCGGCTATTTTGTACAGCATGCGCAGGCCGAGATCCGACCGCTGGGACAGTCGCGTCAGGCGCATGACCCAGGCCACTTGAGCGTGCGACACCTTGACCGTCCTGGCGGGATTCCCATGGACCTTACGCAACGTCAACAACGCCAGACCAATCGTCCACAGATTAAATCGCCGAATGCCCGCGTGGCTGGCCGGGATGAGCAGGGCGTATTGCAGCGCCTGCTGCAAATGGGAGTGAGCGGTGCCAATCAGTTCCGCCAGCGCCCGTGTGTAGTTCAGGTCATCTTGCCCCGCCTTTAGCTGCGCGAGCTGGACACCATGCTTGGCAAGCAGGTCCCGAGGCAGCCAGCAAGCGCCCCGCAGACGGTCGTCCCACTGATCCTTGAGGATGTTGGTCAACTGCAGACCCGTACCAAACGAAACAGCCAATCGATGCAGGTTTTCCCGTTGGGGTAACAGGCTAGGTTCAACATCGATGAAAAACTCGGTCAGCAGTTTTCCCACGACTCCAGCGACGTAATAGCAATAACGATCCAGCTCTCGCTGTGTGGCTAAACCCTGCAAACCGGCATTCTCCTGAAACTCGCTCATGCCTTGGGTCATCACGCTCAGGCACTGCAAGATGACCTCTCGCTGAGAGGGTTTGAGGGTGCGGGTCACGGCCAACACCTGTGGCAGGTGCCGGACCAGATCATGTTCCGCCTGAAGGGTCTGATCCGTCAGGCACAGGCTCAACTCGTCACTGAAAGCCTGAGGATCTGCGCGGCCGGATACGGCATCCAGGTAGAGATTTTCGTAATAGCGTTTTTGTCCGGCAGTGAGCCCGGGTTCGTCTTCGATGGTATCGGCGATGCGACAGAGCAAGTAGGCGTTGGTGACTGCCGGGTAAAGTTCGGCGGGCAACTGGGTAATGGTCAAGGCGAACGTGCGAGATACTTGCGCGAGGATTTCATCCTGATAGCGGACAGGATCGATGGGGAGATTGGTCCGGGTTCGATTAACCAGCTCTTCACTGTGGATTGGCAGCTTGTGGCCGGTGCCTGGTTGCTGATTATTGTGATTCACCAGTATCAGTGATTCGTCCATGGCTTCAATCCACCTCAAGCGCTGAAATCGGGGCATGGCTCAGTTTGCAGTAACGCGCCAGCGCCCACATCGGAAAATACAACCCGTACCCCGGGCAAGTCATTTTTTATACGCGCATTGCGCTTAAAACTGCGCCCTTGCAGCAGTGACTGACTGCCTTCCGCTTATTGCCGGTCCCGCAGATAACGCGCGAGCCCCTTGACGAAGTTTCGCCAATAGGTTTTGATTGGTTACGTTATCTTTCGAATCGAAACTTACCAGCCCATGTCGAAGCGCAATACACCACAACGTCGCCATAACATCCTCGTTTTGCTCAATGAGCAGGGTGAAGTGAGCGTGGATGAGTTGGCCAAACGTTTCGAAACCTCGGAAGTTACGATTCGCAAGGATCTGGCGGCACTTGAAAGCAATGGTCTGTTGCTGCGCAGGTACGGTGGCGCGATCACCATGCCACAGGAACTGGTGGCGGATCTCGGCCAACCGGTTTCCAAGTACAAGCAAGCCATCGCTCGCGCCGCCGTCACGCGGATTCGTGAGCATGCGCGCATCATCATCGACAGCGGCAGCACCACGGCGGCCATGATCCCGGAACTCGGCCAGCAACCCGGCCTGGTGGTCATGACCAATTCGCTGCACGTGGCCAACGCCTTGAGCGAATTGGAGCACGAACCTGTGCTGTTGATGACCGGCGGCACCTGGGACCCTCATTCCGAATCCTTTCAAGGGCAGGTCGCCGAGCAGGTACTACGCTCTTACGACTTCGACCAGTTGTTCATCGGTGCCGATGGCATCGATCTGGTGCGTGGCACCACCACCTTCAACGAATTGCTGGGCTTGAGCCGTGTGATGGCTGAAGTCGCCCGGGAAGTGGTGGTGATGGTGGAGGCCGACAAGATCGGCCGCAAGATCCCCAACCTGGAACTGCCCTGGAGCAGCGTCCATACCCTTATTACCGATGATCGCCTGCCGCTGGAGGCACGGGATCAGATTCAGGCTCGCGGTATCAACTTGATTATCGCGGCTGTCAGTCAGGAGAAATAGCATGTGTGGAATTGTCGGCGCAGTCGCAGAACGTAACATCACCGCCATCCTGCTCGAAGGTCTGAAGCGCCTGGAATACCGTGGCTACGACAGCGCCGGTGTGGCGGTCTTCACTAACGACGGGATCCTCGATCGCGTTCGTCGTCCGGGCAAGGTCAGCGAGCTGGATCAAGCCCTGGCGGAGGCGCCACTGATCGGTCGCCTGGGCATCGCCCATACCCGTTGGGCAACCCATGGCGCCCCTTGCGAACGCAACGCCCACCCGCATTTCTCCGGGCAGAACCTGGCCGTTGTGCACAACGGCATCATCGAGAACCACGAAGCCCTGCGTGAGCAATTGAAGGCTCAGGGTTATGTGTTCACCTCGGATACCGATACCGAAGTCATTGCCCACCTGCTGGCGCACAAACTCAAGGATCTGCATGACCTGACCGTGGCCCTCAAGGCGACCGTCAAAGAATTGCACGGTGCTTACGGCCTGGCGGTGATCAGTGCTGATCAGCCCGATCGTCTGGTCGCCGCGCGCAGTGGCAGCCCGCTGGTGATTGGCCTGGGCCTGGGGGAAAACTTCCTCGCTTCCGACCAACTGGCCCTGCGTCAGGTCACCGACCGCTTCATGTACCTGGAAGAAGGCGATATCGCCGAGATCCGCCGCGACAGCGTGCAAATCTGGGACATCGACGGTAAAGCCGTCGAGCGTGAAGCCGTGCAGTACGGCGACAATGCCGAATCCGCTGAAAAGGGCGAATACCGCCACTTCATGCTCAAGGAAATCCACGAGCAGCCTACGGTCGTGCAACGTACGCTGGAAGGGCGTCTGAGCCAGCAACAAGTGTTGGTGCAGGCCTTCGGTCCGGAAGCGCCCGAGTTGTTCGCCAAGGTTCGCAACGTACAGATCGTTGCCTGCGGCACCAGCTACCACGCCGGTATGGTCGCCCGTTACTGGCTCGAAGAGCTGGCCGGAATCCCGTGCCAGGTCGAAGTCGCCAGCGAATTCCGCTATCGCAAAGTCGTCGTTCAGCCTGACACCCTGTTCGTGACCATCTCCCAGTCCGGCGAAACCGCCGACACCCTGGCCGCCCTGCGCAACGCCAAGGAGCTGGGTTTCCTCGCCAGCCTGGCGATCTGCAACGTCGGCATCAGCTCGCTGGTGCGTGAATCCGACTTGACCCTGCTGACCCAGGCCGGTCGCGAAATCGGCGTGGCCTCGACCAAAGCCTTCACCACTCAGTTGGTCGGCCTGTTGCTGCTGACTCTGTCCCTCGGTCAAGTGCGCAATACATTGGCTCCCGGCGTCGAAGCCACGCTGGTGGAAGAACTGCGTCGCTTGCCAACCCGTCTGGGCGAAGCGCTGGCGATGGACAGCACCGTGGAAAAAATCGCCGAACTGTTCGCCGACAAGAACCACACCTTGTTCCTCGGTCGCGGCGCGCAATACCCGGTAGCGATGGAAGGGGCCCTGAAGCTCAAGGAAATCTCCTACATCCACGCTGAAGCCTACCCGGCCGGTGAACTGAAGCACGGTCCGTTGGCGCTTGTGGATAACGACATGCCAGTGGTCACCGTGGCGCCGAACAACGAACTGCTGGAGAAGTTGAAATCCAACCTCCAGGAAGTCCGCGCCCGTGGCGGAGAGCTGATCGTCTTTGCTGATGAAAAAGCCGGCATGACCAATGGCGAAGGTACCCACGTGGTTCAGATGCCGCACATCCACGACATCCTGTCGCCAATCCTCTACACCATCCCGCTGCAGTTGCTGTCGTACTACGTGGCGGTGTTGAAAGGCACCGACGTTGACCAGCCGCGTAACCTGGCGAAGTCGGTGACGGTGGAATAAGTTATCCACAACTGATGCAGAAGTGGTTTTAGAGAATTAAAACTGTCGCAGGACCTGGTGAGGCCATCACGACGGTCTCCTGCGACAGTTTTGACGCTCTAGGGCATCATGCCTGGCCAGCGTTTTGGCTGACAGAGACAGCCCTGCGCTTCCTTCATCGAAGGCTCAAACCTAAGAATTCCGAGTATCAAACTGTCCTCAGTTCATGACTGATGGCTCGGGCGAGACGTTGCTGGGCTACAGCAAATGGTCCAATCCTGCTGCTGAGTCTTTCGCCGCCACAATCAGCCTCTCTTCCTCCCATCCCTCCCGTGCCGCCGCCGACAGACCGAGCATCGTTACGGCGACATAGTCCACGATCCGCTTTGGCTCCGGGACGTCGCTCGCTTTGAGAAAACTCAACACCCGGTCACGGTTTTCGCCCGCAATCTGTGTAGCAGCGGTGCCCCATTCCGTTGTCCCAGCCTTGGCGTGTTCGAGAATGAAGCAGCCCCGCCGATCAGGATGGGCGGCGTAAGCATGCGCGGCAGCCACAAGCATGTCGCCCAAGGCAATCCTGGGCGATTGGCCGGGGATCAGGAAGCGATCCAGCGGCACTACGGTGGCGGAGTAGTGTTTCAACGCGCCCTTGAAAAAAGCTGATTTGCTGCCGAACGCAGTATAGAAGCTGGGCGCAGTGATCCCGATTGCCTCAGTCAGCTTGGCGACGCTCACATTTTCGTAGCCGTACTGGTGAAACAGATGCTGTCCGACTTGGATCGCCGCGTCGAGCTCGAACTCGCGCGGCCGGCCACGGGATCGCTTAATTACGTTAGTGTCCATTACAAAAACCCTTTACTTCTGATGGCTCGCATTAATATAGTGGTTAATAACGTAAATAACCACTTCCTCCATAGCCAAGGCTTCAGGCGGGGGATTCCATCAGATTTAAAGGCGGATCATGAAACAGTCCTCATCACTAATCCCGATCGAAAGGACAGCCAATAAAAGCTCGGCCCTGCCCGTCTCGGCATTGTCCGGTCTCGCAGCCAGTGGCTTCCTCTGCATCGTTACCGAGACGCTCCCCGCAGGCCTGTTGCCACAGATAGCCACCGGCCTCCGGGTCTCTGAAGCTATCGCAGGGCAGCTTGTTGTTATCTACGCGATTGGATCGCTGTTGGCAGCGATCCCACTCACGAGTTTGACGCAAGGCTTTCGTCGAAGACCGGTGCTGCTCGCCGCGATCATCTGCTTTGTGATCGGCAATACGTTGACAGCGCTGTCCGAATCTATTGGCGTGGTGTTAATTGCGCGCTTTATCGCTGGGTGTGCAGCGGGGCTCGCATGGGGAATGCTCGCTGGCTATGCGCGCAGCATCGTGCGTCCGGATCAGACTGGACCCGCAATGGCGGTAGCCATGGTGGGGGTCCCATTGGCGCTGGCGCTGGGTGTTCCTATGGGCACGTTCTTGGGGGGCTTGGTAGGCTGGCGCGGATCGTTTTTAACCCTTACAGCGTTGGGTGTCATGTTGCTCGCGTGGATCATCGCGAAAGTACCCGACGCTGCGGGTCGCACTGGCGACAATCGCCCCTCGATACTTAGCGTCATTGGTACGAAGGGCATCATACCGATCCTGCTCGTCATTCTGACCTGGATGACAGCTCACAACATTCTCTACACCTACATTGCGCCCTTCGCAACAGCTGCTCATTCGCGCATAGATCTCGTCTTGCTTGCATTCGGAGTTAGCTCGCTGCTCGGCATTTGGATCGTCGGTCGCCTGGTAGATCGCATGCTCCGCCGAATGACACTTCTAGCGATCGGCTCGTTCGCCCTGATTGCAGCCCTCCTGAGTATTGCAGGAGAACAAAGCACCGTTGTCTACGCCGCTTCCGTTATCTGGGGCCTGGGCTTTGGTGGGGCTGGGGCGATGATGCAGACGGCGTCGGCAGACGCGGCCGGCGATGGCGTGGACTTGGCGCAGGCAATGGTGACAACTGCGTGGAATTCTGCGATCGCAGCCGGTGGAGCGCTCGGCGGAATGTTGCTCACGAGCGGGGGGACACCCATGCTGCCGCCCGCTGTATCTGCACTCGCATTGCTCGCCTTCGTGATCGCCCTGTTGGCACGTCATTTCGCCTTTCCCCCTGGTCATCGCGCTCAGGCACGCCGTTGACCTGGTCCAGATTTATAGTCCAACAGAAGGCAAAAAACGTATGAAGAAGAATGCGATCGCGCTTGCATTTGCCCTTTCGGCATTTGTCACTGTCGTTGCGCCGATTCAGGCTGCACCGCACCCAATCAAAGCTGTCGCACAGGAGGAGTTTCCGATCCCCGACGGGTTTACCGGAGGATACGAAAAGGTTGACGGAGTGAATTTACATTTTGTGCGCGGGGGTAAAGGCCCGCTCGTCCTGCTTGTCCACGGATTTGGACAAACATGGTATGAGTGGAATCGCCTGATGCCGCAGCTTGCGGAGCACTATACCGTCGTAGCAGTCGATCTGCCTGGTCTTGGGCTGTCAGATCCACCGCAAACGTCTTACACCGGCGTGGACATCTCAGAGTATCTCCACAAACTCGCCAAACGTTTGAGTCATGACAAGCCCTTCTACCTTGTTGCCCACGATATAGGCATCTGGAACAGCTATCCGATGGTCGCGCGTTATCCGATGGATATTGTTAAGGCGGCCTTCCTCGAGGCGACAATTCCTGACGACACGCTTTACTCGCTCCCAGCGTTTGTCTCGACCGGAGAGGCCCCGGGCTGGCACCACAGTTTCTTCGCGGCCTCCGATCAACTGGCTGACGCGATGGTTAAAGGGAACGAGAGGTTGTTCCTCACACATTTCATCCGTCACCATGCGAGCAATCAAGAGGTGTTCACCGATGACCTGGTAGACAGTTATGTACGCTCATACTCGAAGGCCCAGACCTTCCACAGCGCGTTTGAATATTACCGAGCGCTACCTCGGTCGATTGTGCAGAACCAGGAACTGGCGAAAACCAAGGTAACGATGCCCGTTCTTGCCGTTGGTGGTGGCGGTAATGGCGGATTCGGCGACCAGCAGCCGGAGAACATCCGTCGGTACGCTGCCAACGTTGAAGCGCATGTGTTACCCGGCTGTGGCCACTGGATTCCAGAGGAATGCGCGCCAGCGCTGAACCCTTTGATCAAGTCGTTCTTGGCGCGGCCATGAGGGAGTAAGTAGCGGCGGTATCAACAGGGCCTAAGTGGGCCTGTACTCCTCGTTGATGATTCATGTCCCGCCGGCGGAGTTGGTCAACGTAGCTCAAAGCCTTGTCGTTCCTGGCTGCGACAGTTTTAATTCTCTGAATCCACTTATAGAGGTCGCTGCGGAGTGCCTGATGACGGCTGTTAAACACAGCCGCTCAGGGCACAAATTCCACCCGCAGCCCTCTGCTCGCACTGCGACCCTGATCATCGCTGACGCGCAATTGATACATCCCGGACTTGCCCGGCCGCCAATTCAGCGCGGTCTGCGGCGGGCCTTGGCCGATCAGCGTCTGATCGGCAAACCAATAGAGATTTAACGCATCACTGGCTGCATTGGCGCTCAGGGAGATGCTGTCCTGTGGCTGGGAAAGACGCAGCTGATAGCTGACCTGGGTGAGGGGCGACCTGATTTGTGGCGCCTCGCTCTGATCGCTGACGGCGTTGGGTTGGCAGTTTTTGACCACGTTGGGCGGGGCGCGCCGGGGCAAACCGGCGGCGCGGTACAGGCGTTGCACGTCGCTGGGCCAGAACTCGAAGACTTCTTCGCGGGTGTACTGCGGATCGAATGGCGCGCAGGCGGCTTTGCCGGTGCGGGTGTCGATCAGCATCGGGCGGTGCAGGTTGGACACGCGGATTGGAGAGACGCCGGGGATGTACCAGGTTTTGCGGGTCGATGGGCACCAGCGGTTGGGCAACTCACCGGACGCGGCGCAGATGTCGATTCGTGTCAGCCCGGCAGGCGGTTTGTCGACTCGATCCGCCACCGTCGGCAATGCCAAGGGCAGGGCGTCGGCGATGCGAAAGAACAGCGGTGCAGCGGTTTTCGCACCAATGAACGCCGGGTTGGGGCGACCGTCGAAGTTACCGACCCATACCACCAACACGTACGGCCCGACGATGCCCGCGCTCCAGGCATCATGGAACCCCCATGACGTGCCGGTTTTCCACGCGGTACGCCAGTGACGGCCGCGACTGTCGGCGGGTAAACCGTCGGGGCGCGGGTTGCGTCTGAGCATGTCACGCACCATGAACGCGGATTGCGGTGTCAGCAACGCAGCCCCGCTGCTCTGGGGTTGTTCGTTCAGATAACGCAGCGACCGCAAATGGCCGTCGCCAGCCAGCATCAGGTACAACCGCGCCAGCTCCTCGGCGGTCATCTCGCCGCCGCCCAGGGCCAAAGCCAGACCGTAATGACTTTCTCCGCGCAGCCCTTTGATCCCGGCCTGTTGCAAAAAACCATACAACGACGGGGATTTGACCTGGCCGGCCAGCCAAACCGCTGGAATGTTGCGGCTGCGAATCAACGCATCGCGCGCGGTCAGTGGGCCGACAAAACTGCCGTCGAAATTTTCCGGCTGGAAGTAACCGAAGCTACTCGGCATGTCCTTGAGGATGCTCATCGGGTGGATCAGTCCCTGGTCCAGCGCCAACCCATAGAGAAACGGCTTGAGGGTCGAGCCGGGAGAGCGCCGCGCCAGTATGCCGTTGACCTGTCCATGCAGGGCTGTGGATAAGTAGTCCGCCGAGCCGACCAGTGCCTTGACGCTCTGATCGCGGCTGTCCACCAGGATTGCCGTGGCGTTTTCGACGCCGGTGCTTTTGCGCTCAGCGATAAAACCTGAGATCAGACGTTCCAGCAACTGCTGCAAAGGCAAACTAAGCGTGCTGTTGAGCTCGTTGCCAGCCTGGGAGGCCAGCAACTGTTCGCTCAGGTGGGGTGCCAGAAATGGAATCTGCGAACGGTTGCGCGCCTCCAGCGGCAGCTCCAGCAAACTGCTGTTGCGCGGATCGTCCGGATAGGCCTCGCGCCAATCCGCCATCAATCGCAAGCGCGCGTTCTGCAGCGATGGCCCGAAACTGGCGCGGCGTCCCGGTTGCTGGGGAATCACCGCCAGCGCCAGGGCTTCGGACAACGACAACTGCGCCGCCGCTTTGCCGAAGTAAATCCGGCTGGCCGCTTCGGCGCCTTCGATGTTTCCGCCCATCGGTGCCAGATTGAGGTAGGCCTCCAGAATCTCGTGTTTGCTGTAACGCGCCTCCAGCCACAAGGCCAGGGCCATTTGTTGCAGCTTGCCGGGGATCTGCCGGGTGTTGAGGTCCCACAGGCGTCGCGCCAGTTGCATGCTCAACGTCGAACCGCCCTGACGCTGACCCCCGCTATAAGTGGCCGTGGCCGCGCGCAGCAGCGCCGGAGGATTGATCCCCGGATGCCAGTAGAAGTTGCGGTCTTCCTTGAGCAGCAGCGCCTCGACCAACGACGGCGAGATGCGCTCCAGTGGCAGCCAGAGTCGATACTGGCCGTCGGCGGCCAGGGTCATGCGCAGCAGCGATCCGTCGTCCGCCAGCACTTGGCGCGATGAGGACATCGCTTCGGCCAGCAGTGCATGGGGCCACACTCTTAGCCCCAGCAAAACCACCCCCACCGCTAATCCAATCGCCAGCAGGGGTTTGAATCGTCGCACCGGGTTGCTCAAGGTTTGACGATTTCAAGCTGACCGACTTTGCCACGGCCTTGCAGAGTGGTCTCGTACATACCTTCGGCGTAGGCCGGTGGCGTGTTGAAGGTCCCGGCATTGGTGGCACGCACACGGTAGACGAAGGTGCCGACATCGCGTCGCGCCGTACCGTAGAACACCACGCGATCATCGCGCACGTCGATGTAGTCCGGATGCCAGTCACTCAACGCGCTTTCACCGACAGGAGGCTGCCAGGCTTCGGATTCTTCGCTGTCTTCGGAGTATTGCGACTCCTCGTCTTCCTCGCTGGCCGCTTTTGGCTCCGGTGGCAGGCGATACACCGGCTCGACCCCACCCGGCAGCAAATCGACGATCGCCACTTGCTGGACTTGATCACGGTCGGTGGCGCGCAGTCTTAGGCGCACCAGGAACTCATCGCCGACACTCACTTTGCTGACTGCTTTGCCGTCCAGGTCGAGGTATTCGTGGATGATCTCCAGGCCATTGTTGATTGGCTTGAGGGTGCCGCGATCAAACCCGGCCTCGCTGAACATGTAGAACGCGGCCGGGCCGTCGGTTTTTTCCATCAGCAGTTTTTTCGTGCCGACCGGTACGGCAGCGCGAGGCGGCTGACCCGCCATTTCCAACAGTTGTTGCTGCTTGTCGCCCAACCACGCCGAGGCCTTGAGGGTCATGTCGCTTTGCGCGCGCTGGCCGTAGTTGTCCAGGCCTCGCAACAACAGCGCGGCGGACAGCGAGTTGTAACGCTGCTCGTTGAGGCGCTTGCCGAGTTTATCCAGCAGGTTCACCGGTACATCGTCGAGCAACTCCGGGAAATGGCGGCTGAGCAAATGCAGGTGCTCGGCGTCGTGCACCAACGGGTCGTAATACAAACCGTCGCTTTCCCAGCCGTCGGCGATGGTGCGCCACGGGATCTTGCGGAACAGCGCATCGGCCTGACTGTCCTGCTTGAGCAATTTGTAGCTGGCGGCGAGGTATGCGGCGCCCAAATCGTTTTTCCAGGTGTCCTTGAAGTAGGTTTGGTAACGCTCGCGTATATCGCTCAAGGCGCCACTGGCCAGAATCCCCTGGCGGCTCAACAAGTAACTGGCGTACGCGCGGTTGCGCAACTCCGACCGGCCTTCGCTCGGGCCGTTGGCCAAGTCGGTGAGGTAGGCGTTGGCGCGCACCAGCAGGTCTTCCGGTACCGGCAAGCCACGCTCCTTGGCTTCGATCAGGAAGTCGGTGGCGTACAGGCTGGCGTATGGCGCGACGTCCGGGCTGGCCGCCCACAGGCCAAAACCGCCGGCCTGATTCTGCCGCTGACGGAGCATCCGCACCGCGCCGGCAAAGGCTTGTTCCGCTTCGGGTGCCGTGCCGCCCCAGATCAACGCCGGCATCGCCTTGGACACCAACTGCTCGGTGCAGGCGTAACCGTAGTCATCCAGGTAATGCTTGAGGCCATTGGCCCAGACCAGCGGCGAGGCGGCGACCCCCACTTGCACATTGCGCAGTTGCGGGAACAGGTCGCGGGTGAGTTTCAGCTCTTTGCTGGCGCTGTCGAAACGGCCGAGGCTGAGGGCCACCCGGTGCTCGCTCAACGGCCGGATCGAGGTGGTTTCCGCGACCTGGATACGTTTGCCGTCCGGCAGCACCGCGATAAAGCGCAAATCCGCCGAGCCGAGGTTTTCCAGGACCTTGATGCGGAACTCCGCCACGCCTTCCTTGCGCGGTTGCAGCTCCAGGGTGTTGTTCTGAGCGCCTTCGACTTTCAGCCCGCTGCTGGTTTGCAGCTCGAATTTCACCTTGGCCGCCGTGTCGAGGTTGCTGAACACGCCGGCGCTGACGCTGAACACATCGCCGGGCGCAACAAACGCCGGCACGTTCGGCGTGATCACCAGTGGCCCGCGCACATCGGTGGTGGCTTCACTGACGCCGACGCTGTCGGCATCCACTGCAACGGTAAACAGATGCAGCTTGCCGTTGAAGCTGTCTGGAACCTGGTAATGCAGAACGGTTTCCCCGGCCGGCAAGTCGACCAACCCTGACCACCAGGCCACGGGTGGCTGGTGTTTGCGCTTGAACGGGTTGAGGTGAGAAGCCAAGGCGTTTTCGGTATCGCCGCCCGGCGCTGCGCCACTGAGCAAGCGGCTGAATTCCGGCAGGATCAGGTCAAGAATCTGACTGGTGCCGACTTCCAGCGCGCGTTTCTGGAAGAAGTGACTCAGCGGGTCCGGCGCCTTGTAGCGCGCGACTTGCAGGATGCCTTCGTCCACCGCGTAGACCACGGCGCGGGAAGGTCGGTCAGCCGTGACTTTGATATCCAGCACTTGCCCCGGCTCGATTTTCGTCGGGCCTTCGACCTTCAGCGCCATGCGCCGTGCATCGAGGTTGATGCTGAACGGCACCACGCCGTAGGACAGTGGGCTCATATAAACCTCGGACGAACCGATGTCCCGCACGAACTGCACGTTGATGTAGGCGTTGCCTTCAATCCCGGCGGGCACACGGATGTGCTGCACGCTGTTGGTGCTGTCGGCCTTGAACCATTGCTGGGTGTAGACCTTGTCACGCTCGATGGTGATCAAACCGGCACCGGTGTAAGGCGCGCGAATGCTGATCGCAATCTCTTCGCCAGTGGCATAGCTGCGCTTGTCCAGGCGCAATTGCAATTCAGCGTTGCGCTCCAGGGAACGCGAGGTGTTGGCGCGCCCGGCGACGCTGTAGTCGATGGCGTTGAGGACGTTGCCGTTGGGGTCCTTCAATTGCAGGGTGTAATCGCCGGGGGTGGCGGTGTTAAGCGTCTGTTGGGCGCCGCCCTTGCCCAAGGCCAGGGGCGCGGCAGGTTGGCTGATGTTCTTGACCCGGGACTCGTATTTGTAGGTGCCGTTGGCTTGTTTGATCAACACCGAGACATAGCGATGTTCCACCAGTTCGGTGCTCAGACCATCCACTGCCCGTGGCGAGAGGTCCGGCGCGATGGCCAGCCATTGCACTTGGCGCAGGGTGTCCTTGGCGACGTAGCCGAGGGCATCCTGGCTTCTCACGCCCACCAGATAAGGCGCGGAGGACACCAGCAGACTGCTTTGGGCCGCGACGTTACGGCCACCTTCGGCTTCATAGACCTGGGTCATGACTTGCAGGCGATAGGTGCTGTTGGCAAAGCGTTGCAGGTCGAGGTCGAGCACTGCCTGGCCGTTATCGTCGGCCTCGGCCTCCGCCAAGTCCTCGGAACTGGCTTCTTCCAGGGCATCGCGTAGGTGGAATCGATAATCGGGGTAACGATCAAACGCCGCCGCTGTGGGGTTCAGGGACATTTTTGCTGTCACACGGCGACCCGCCGCCGGGGCACCGAACAGGTGCAGGGCGGTGACCTTGGCCACCACTTGGTCGGGCGGAATCCAGCCGACAACCGGTGTGTCATGCAGGGTCAGGCTGACCTTCATGCGGTCCGGCTCGAAGTCGCGAACCTTGAAGCTGACGCTGCCCAGGTCGGTGCGCGACTGCTTCTCACCGATCAGTTGCAGGGTCGCGGTGTAATCTCCCGCTGGCGCGACTTCGCTGCTGGCGAAATCAAAGCTTTCAAAACCTGAGGCCGACAGTTTGAGGGGCTGGCGAATGACTTCCATGCCCCGTGGGTCGAGGATTTTCAGCTCCACCGGCAGGCCTTGCAAACCTCCTTTCCAGTTGCCGCTGCGCACGATCATGCTCAGGTGAGCCGTTTCGCTGGGGCGATAGAGGCCACGGTCGGTAAACAGGTAGGCGCTCAAGCGCTCGGTGGCGCCGTCTTCTTCCAGGCCGCCGACGTCGAAACGTGACAGGTCCAGTTGCTGGGACTGGCGGGCAATCGGCAGGAAAGACTGGTCGTTGCCGCGGGTCACCACGTACATCAGCGGGGTTTTCTCACGGCGCAACTCATCGAGTTTGGCGAAGTGCACATGGCCGTCGGCGTCGGTTCTGCCGCTGCTCACCGGCAAGCCGTTGCGGCCAATGATGTCGACCTGGGCCTCGGTCACGGGCGAGCCATTGCCGATGGATTGCACGTAGACATCATGGCTGCCGTCGCTGGAGCGTTTGGCGATGATCCCCAGGTCGGTCACCACAATGAAGCGCAGGTCGTCGGTGGTGTTGCGTGAATAGCGGTCGAAAGTTCGTTCGGACGGCTCGTCCTGCGAACTCAACTTGAGCACGAAAATACCCCGGCGCCCGCCATTGGCGTTGAGGTAGCGGCTGAGGTCGACGTTGTCGTAAACGGTCTTCGACGGGTCGGCGGCGGACAGTGGAATGTCCAGCGACATGCGTTCGACCATCCGGTCGAAATAGTCATTGCTGAAGTTGGGCCGGGCGAAGCTGCCGCTGCTCTGGTCCACCAGGTGTTGCAACTGGTTGGGCAGCAAACGGGCGATTTCCACATGGGCGCCGGGTACGCCACGGGCCATGAAGCCCAGGCGTTTCTCGCCGTTGAGGCTCAGCAGTGCGCCGTCGGACATGAACTGCAACGTGCGCGGGTAGGCCGGCATGCTTACCAGGGACGCCGTTGGATTCTTCGCCAGATAACCGCCGATGGCTTCGAGGTTGGCCGGGACGCGCACGTACAACGCACGACCCGCCGGCGCCTTGAACTTGAAGGCGTGCTGGGTGTTGAGTGGCTCGATGCTCGGCACGTGGGTCAGCGTGACCTTGGTGCTGCGGGCCAGCAGTTTTTCGTCGATATCTTTGGTGTACCAGGGCGTTTGATCGTCGGCGAGTTTTTCCGGCAGCAGCCAGGCTTGCACCTTGCCGGCCAGCATTTCGTCGGCCACGGCGCTGGAACTGCTGAACATGATCACGGGTTCAGGCTCGCCACGGTCGTTGTCGACGAACAGAACCTCGGCATTGCCGAAGGTCAGGCGATAGCGACCCGGCACGACGACTTCAGTGATTAGCGGTGCAGGGCTGACGTTGCCGCCGTCCCGGGCCTTGATGCCTTCATCGAGCTTGATCATCACTGAAACGCTTTCCAGCGGTGTCGCGAGGGCGGCGGAGCGGATGTAGGCGTTGAGTTTGTGTTCGTCGAAGCTGATCTCAGGCTTGTTCGGGGCCTGGGCATCGCGATAAGCCAAGCCTTTACCGAGGGTGACTGTCACGCGTTTACGCAAGCTTTCTTCGTCCACCGGGTGGGTGAAGCGAAAGGTCGCGACGTGCTGTTTCAGCGTCGGGTTGACCGGATCTTGATACAGCTCGCTTTGGGTCAGGCGGCCGCCAAAGGATGAGGTGGTCACCTTGCTACTGTATTGGTTCAGCAGCACGCCATCGGCCAGCAGGTTTTTCTTCGCGAGGTCGAGGCTGTACTCGGCGTTGATCGGCCAGTCCTGATCCGGTACGAACACCAGGTTGCGATCATCGGCCCAGCGCCAGTTACCTTTGACGGCGGGTTTGAGGATGATGCCTTTGGTGACCGGTTTACCGATGTCCTGCAACGGCGCCACGGATTCATTGAAGCGGATTTGCAGGTGATCGATGGTGGGCGGCGTTTCGGTGTAGACCGTCAGGTTCGGCGAGTGCACCGAATAGGTCACGGTGTGCGGTTGCGGCAGGTTGGAATACCAATGCCAGCCGTAAAACCCGGCGGCCACCAGCAGCGCCAGTCCCAGCCCGGCACCGGCAATCTGCTTTGGATAAGGCCGCGCCTTGTGCCCCAGCGCTACCAGACGTTTGCCAAGGGCCGGCAGCCAGGCGGGCGGCTGCCATTGACCAAAGAGCGATTTAAGCAGCCAGCCCAAGAGGCTGAAAAGCGCACCCATGACTGTTAAAAAAACACCGAAAAAACGGCGGCTGGTTTTTTTGAACGAGTCGAACATGATGCGCATCCTTGGCAAAGTGCGCATATCCTACACGCGAACCTCCAAAGTGTTGCGAGGCTTTTATCTCAAGGCTTTCAGGTCCACCAATACCGCACCAAATGAAAGAAAATCGGCGCTGCAAAGCACACTGAATCCAGCCGATCCAGCATGCCGCCATGCCCTTCGATCATGTGCCCCCAATCCTTCACGCCGCGATCACGCTTGATCGCCGACATCACGATGCCGCCGGCAAAACCCAGCAGGTTGATCAGCAGCGCGATCAAGAACGACTGCCACGGGTTGAACGGCGTGGTCCACCACAAGGCTGCGCCGATCAGCGACGACAGGAGCACGCCGCCGACGAAGCCTTCGACGGTTTTTGACGGTGACAGGTTGGGTGCGATTTTGTGTTTGCCGAACAGCTTGCCGCACACGTACTGCAGCACGTCCGACAGCTGGACCACGATCACCAGGTAGGCGATGAGCAAGAGGTTGCGACCTTCATAGCCGACGATGTCGAGGGTCAGCAGGGCGGGTACGAACGACACGCAGAACACTGCGATCATCAAGCCCCACTGCACTTTCGAGGCGCGTTCGAGGAAGTGCGTGCTGTCGCCGCCCAGCGAGGCAAGGATCGGCAGGAGCAAGAACACGTACACCGGGATGAAGATCGAAAACAGCCCGTACCAGTCGAAATAGATCAGCAGGTATTGCAGCGGTAGCGCCAGGTAAAACGCCGCCACCAACGCGGGATAGTCGCTGCGCCGGGTCGGCGTGAGGGTGAGGAATTCACGCAGGGCGTAGAACGACACTGCGTAAAACAGCAGGATCACCGCGCCGGTGCCCAGCCAGAAGGCAATGCCGATTACCACCACCATCACCCACCAGGCGTTGATGCGGGCGTTGAGGTTGTCGACCACCGCATTCGGCGTGCCGCGGGTGCGCAGTTTGAGAATCAGGCCAATCAGCGAGGCCAGCACCAGAATCATGCCGATCCCGCCGAACAGCATCAGGGTTTGTCGATCCATGTCAGGAATGCTCCGGGGCGAGGGCCAGCAGGGCGTCGCGGCTGCGGGTCAGGAAGTGCTCTTTGCTCTCGTCTTCTTCCAATTGCAGCGGAGCACCGAAACTGGTGGTGCACAGCAGCGGCAATGGCAGCACCCGGCCTTTGGGCATGACTCGATTGAGGTTGGCGATCCACACCGGAATCACCTGGGCCTGTGGGTAACTTTTGGCCAAGTGGTACAGGCCGCTTTTGAATGGCAGCAAGCCGTCCTCCAGATTGCGCGTGCCTTCGGGAAAAATGATCAGCGAATCGCCGTTTTCCAGGGCATCGAGCATCGGCTGCAACGGGTTATCCACAGGGTCCTTGCGTTCGCGATCGATCAACACGCCGTTAAACACCCGGCTGATGATGTAGCGGCGCACGGCGCTTTTATTCCAATAATCGCTGCCGGCCACCGGTCGCGTCAGTTTGCGCAGGGCCGGAGGGAGCGAAGCCCACAGCAGCACGAAATCGCCGTGGCTGCTGTGGTTGGCGAAGTAAATCCGTTGCACCGGTTCCGGCGCGCAGCCCATCCACAGGCTGCGGGCGCCGGTGACGGTGCGGGCCATGGAGGTGATGAGGGTGGCGACCACAGGTTCGAACATGAATGATTTCCTTATCCGGCGAAGGACAGCCAAGGGCTGGCCAGGATGACCGCCAATGCGGGCAGTACCTGCGCGAGCAGTAGGACCGCCTGGTTACGCAGCAGTTTCAAAGCCCCGCGTTGACGTTCGGCCCAAGGCCGGCCGGCGCGGCTGGCCGGTTGCAGTCCGAGGCTTTGCAGGGCCTGGTCGAGGGCTTGAGTGCGGTCTTGCGGTGCGTCAGCGTCGCGGGCGATAAGCGCAAACAGGTCAGCATCGAAGGCCACTCGAAACGCCCAGTATTTTTGCAACAGACCCACGACGATCAGCCAGGCACTGAGGCTCACGCCCAGCGTCACCGGGGTGATCAGCAGCAGTTGCAGCAATCCGAACAACAGCCCCAGCACGGTCAGCCATGTGGATAACTGATCGAGGGTGCGGCCCCGGCGCAGCAGGCTGGCAACCACCTGCAATTCCATATCAACCGGCATAGGCGTTCTCCAATGCTTGGCGATGGGCCGGGTGCAACACCACGTTCGGGCGTGCGGCGCGGATCATCGCGACGGCGGCATCGACGTTGGTCGCTCGACCGCTGTGCAACAACCACGCGGCGACCGCCGTGGCGCTGCGCGAATAACCCAACGCGCAGCAGACCAGCAGCGGGCCTTGCTGGCGCAGTTGTTCAATGGCTTGGGCCGCGGCGAGGCATTGCTCGGCATTCGGTGCCGTCAGGTCGAGGACCGGGATGCTTTGATAGGCGCGGCCTCGTGGATTGAGCGGCAGCTCGGCGCAGAGATCGACCACGGCTTTGAACGGCGCCAACTGATCCGCGTCGGGCAGCCTGCCGAGCCAAACGTTATCCACAACCTCATTGGGTTGTGGATGTTTGCGGGTCCACAGCCGTGAATTGATCCACGCCGCCGCGACGTAAGGCGCGAACAACCAACGGGCGGCCGGGCTCAGGCGTCCGTCGGCGCGTTTCTGAAACCCGGCAGCGTCGAACAGTGCGTAGTTCAGCGCCACCAACAGCAACGCGACGGCAGGCCAGATCAGCCACAACCATCCACCGCCGAGGGCAAAGGCTGGAATCGCGAATATCGCGGCACCCACGCCGTAACGCAGGGCCAGCCGCCAGCGCTTCGAATCCTGGGCCAGTCGCAGGCTGCTCAAGGGACTCGGCCGATCCAGCGGCCACAGCCACACGCACAGCCAGCCGGCGAGGGCGCCTGTGGGTAAGTCGATAAAGTGATGTTGATAAGTGGTCAGCACCGAAATCCCGATCAGCGCAAACCAACCGTGCACCAGCCAGCGCCACACGCCTTGCGAGTGCCGTTGGTACATGACCCACAGAATCACCAGCAGCGCGATGTGCAGCGACGGCGCCTGATTGAACGGTTTGTCGAACCCCGCCAGCACTGCGAACAGCCAGCCGAATACGCCGTCCAGTTCCGGCCGCTCGAAGGTGAAGCGCAACGGCCACAGCAGGAAGCAACTGACCGAAATCACCTGAGCGCTGAGCAGGCGCAGCGCGTGGCGCTTGAGTTCATGGCGGCTGTCGGGCAGCAGCAGCGAAAAGCCGTACAGCAGATCAATCGTCCAGTAGGGCACGATGGTCCACGCCCAAAAAGGCATGGCGCTTTCCCAGTCGAAAACGAAAGTGCCGACGTCGCTGCGCTGGTTCGTCACCCAGGTGGCAAAGCCGTAGCTGGCGAAAAACAGCGGCGCCAGCAACAACAGCCAAAGCACGGCTGGTTTGAGCAAACCCGGTTCTCGGGGGGCCGCCACCATCATTGCACCCGTTGCGCGAGAGACACGGTAAAGATCCCCCATTCATCCACACGCTGGGTGATTTTGCGGAAACCCGCGGCTTCCACCAGTTGATCCATTTCCGCCTGGCTGCGCCGACGCATGACCCACGCCTGTCCCTGACGGTGACTGGTGAGGGCGCGGGCGATCAATTCCAGCTGCGGGTGCCACGGTTGACCGGTGTAAACCAGATAACCACCAGGCTCCACGGCTTCGGCCAGACCGGCCAGGGAGCCGCCGACCATCGTGTTGTCGGCAAACAATTCATACAGCCCCGAAACCACCGCCAGTGTTGGCTTGGGTTCCAGCGCCGCCAGATCGGCGCGGTCGAACGCATCGCCTTTGACGAATTGCGCAATGTCGGCCAAGCCTTTATCGCGGATCAGCGCACCGCCGTCCCGTACGTTAATGTCGCTGTAATCGCGCAGCAGGATCGATTCCGGCAACGGATTGACGCCTTGCAAGGCTTCAAGAATGTAGCGGCCATGGCCGGCGGCGATGTCGACGATGCGCACCGGGCGGCCTTCGTCGCGCAGTTTGCCCATGGTCAGGCGCAGCAATTCTTCGACGTTGAGTTTGCGCTGGCGAATGCCACGCCAGCCGATGGAGTTCAGGTAGTTCTGATCAATCATCCGCCCGAGCCCGCCCTTGCCGGTGGGCTGGTTGCGGTACACGTAATCGAGGGTGCTGCCGGAGTCGAAACCGGTGTCGAAGCCCAATTTCACGCCATCGGACAATTTGCTGCCCAGACGCATGCTGGCGCGGGTCATGCGCCAGTACAGATCACGCAACGAGTTGTGCGGCAGTGGGGCGGCGAGGGATTCGGATTCGGCGCAGGTCAGGCCGATTTTGTCAGCGTCGAGCAAGGACGCGCGGTCCAGCGGGTAGTCGAAGTTTTGCAGGATAAAACGCTTGGCGCTGGCCACGGCCACGGCGCGATCACGCTCACCGAGGGTGTCGTGGAAGAAGCCCGGGAGGATGTGTTTTTCCTTTTTCAGGCTGCCCAGGCGTTCGAAAAACTGTTCCTGGGGTTTGCGGTGGACCACAAAGTCCGAGCCGGAAATCAGCAATTGAGTCGGCACCTGAATCGCCTGGGCGTCAGCCACCACACGGTCGGCGGCTTCGTACAAGCCGAGCAGCACATTCACCGAAATCGCCTTGGTGATCAGCGGATCGCTGTCGTAGGACGACACGCGTTCCGGGTCGTGGCTGAGAAACTTCGCCTTGACGTAGCTGTTGACGAAAAAGTTGCCGCGAAACTTGCGCATCAGCGCCAGGCCCGGGCGGGCGAACGGCACGTAGAGCTTGACCTTGAACGCTGGCGAGGCGAGCACCAGTGCACGAATGCGCGGCGCGTAGTCGTGGACCCAGGTTGAGACGATCACCGCGCCAACGCTCTGGGCGATCACCGCCATGTTTTCTTCGTCGATCTCGTAAGTCGCGCTCAGGTGATCGCAAAAGGTCTGCACGTCACGCACGCTGGTGGCGAAACTCGGGCTGTCGCCGCGCGCACCAGGTGATTGGCCATGGCCACGGGCGTCCCAGGCAAAGAAGTCGAAACCCGGCAGGTCCAGTTCTTCCACCAAGTGGGCGATGCGCCCGGAATGTTCATGGCCGCGATGAAACAGCAGCACTGCCTGGCGCGGTTCGCCCGGCGTGGCGCCGGTGGCCGGCCAGTGACGATAGAACAGCTCGACGCCGTCGTGGGTGGTGAAGGTCTGCTGCTGGGTTTCGCGCATTGCATGCTCCATATGCTAGAGGGTCCATCTGCTGGGGACGGCTTTACGCCGAGGGAACGTTTTCCTGCACTTCTTTAAGGCCCTGACGGACCCGGTTGACCAAGGTGTAAGCCAGCAGGACGGCGACCACCCCAAACACAACGTTAATCCACAACGCGCTGATCCAGCCAATAGCGATGCCGGTGGCCAGGACGCCCAGGACAAATGCCCGATCGCTTTTGCCCATCGGGCCGTCATAGCGCCGCGACGCGCCGACCATTGGCCCGAGGACGCCACTGTACTCGCTGAACAATGCCAGCAGCGTGACCGACAGCACAATCAATACGCTCACGTCGGCAATCAGCGCAAACGGCAGGATCAGCGCGCAGTCGGCGACGATATCGCACAGCTCATTCAGGTAGGCGCCGAGACGCGACTGTTGGCCGAATTCCCGGGCCAGCATGCCGTCGATGGCGTTCAGCGCCATGCGCAGGATCATCCACACGGGAATCAGCACGAACACCCACAGGTGCTGGGCGAAACAGGCAATTGCGACGCCCACCACTACCGAAATCACCCCGGCCAGCACGGTAATTTGATTGGCGGTGGTGCCGTTATCGAACAAGCGTTGCACCAGCGGTCGCAACAGATTCTGGAACGCCGGTTTGAGTTGGTAAATGGAGGGCATCGGGGGATGGTCTCGGCAATTGAAAGCGTGAACGTTCAGGGTTATACGTCACAATAATCAGAATGCCACTAAAACCCGTCTTTCAGCGAATCCAGGGCCTGTCGGAAATCCTCGGTCCCGCGTTTTTCAGTGCTCAGGAGTCAACCGATGGACCGATTCCAGGAAATGCAGGTATTCGCCGCCGTCGCCCAGGCGCAAGGCTTTTCGGCGGCGGCGCGGCGTCTGGGGATGTCGGCGGCCAGCGTCACCCGCGCGGTGGCGGCGCTGGAGAAACGCATCGGCACGCTGCTGCTGACACGCACCACCCGCAGCGTGCATTTGAGCGAAGCGGGCCAGCGTTACCTGGAGGATTGTCGGAGAATTCTGGCCGAGGTGCAGGAAGCCGAGGATTCGGCGGCGGGCAGTCATACCCAGCCGCGTGGGCAACTGACGGTTACCGCGCCGGTGTTGTTCGGTGAGATGTTCGTGACGCCGCTGATGGTGGGTTATCTCGATCAATTTCCTGAAGTCACCATCAACGGCGTGCTGGTCGATCGTGTGGTGAGCATGGTCGAGGAGGGAATTGATGTCGCTGTGCGCATTGGTGAACTGCCGGACAGTAATCAGCACGCGATTCGGGTCGGCGAGGTGCGGCGGGTGATTTGTGCGTCGCCGGCCTACCTGAACGCTCATGGACGGCCTCGGCATCCTGAAGAGTTGTCCGGAGCGCGGGTTGTCGCCCCGTCGTCCATCGGCCAACAACGTAGCTGGCCCTTTCTCGATAAAGGCCAGTCGTTGAGCGTTCGTCCTGACCCGCAACTGGTGGTCACGACCAACCAGGCCGCCATCAATGCCGCTTGCGTGGGCCTGGGGTTTACCCGCGTCCTGTCCTATCAAGTGTCGAGCAAAGTCGCGGCCGGTGAGCTGGAAATCGTGTTGGCGGACTTTGAATTGCCAGCGCTGCCCATTCACGTGGTGTACCAGGGCGGGCGCAAGGCCCCGGCGCGGATTCGTAGTTTTGTCGATTTTATGGTCAAGGCACTGCGCGAACATCCGGCTTTGGGCTGATGGCACAAACCCCTCTGGGAGCGGGCTTGCTCGCGAAAGCGGTGGATCAGCCAACATCCCTGTTGAATGAAAAATAGCATTCGCGAGCAAGCCCGCTCCCACAGGGATGGTCATGCAGGCTTGGCTTTATTGCACTGACTGAAATAATGGATTGCGAATGCTGGTTATTCTGTTGTTTTAGTGACAGGTAGATGATGGCTGCCATCGGTGCTGATCAATCTTTGAACGGCACCACCACCCAGCGGAGTCGATCATGCACGCCATCAAACTCTACAACTTCCCTCGTTCCGGCCACGCTCACCGTGCGGAGCTGATGCTGTCCCTGCTGCAACTGCCGACCGAGCTGATCCTTGTCGATCTGGCTAAAGGCGCGCACAAGCAGCCGGAATTCCTGGCGCTCAACTCGTTTGGCCAGGTGCCGGTGCTGGACGATCAAGGCGTGGTGCTGGCCGACTCCAACGCCATCCTGGTGTACCTGGCGCAGAAATATGGCAACGGCCGCTGGCTGCCGACGGATCCGGTCGGTGCAGCAAAGGTTCAGCGCTGGTTGTCGGTGGCGGCCGGGCCGATTGCTTTTGGTCCCGCCAGAGCGCGGTTGATCACGGTGTTTGGTGCGTCCTTCAACGCTGATGAAGCGATTACGCGTTCACATGACCTGCTCAAGGTGATGGATCAGGAACTGGCCCACAGCGAGTTTCTGGTGGGCAATGAGCCGACCATCGCTGACGTTTCCGCTTACAGCTACATCGCCCATGCACCGGAAGGCAATGTGTCGCTGGCAGATTACGCCAACGTGCGCGCCTGGCTGGCGCGGATCGAAGCCTTGCCCGGGTTTGTCGGCATGCCGCGCACCGCCGCTGGCCTACAACAAACAGCCTGATAATCGCTTTCGTTAACGCTGCGCCTTGGGTGCAGGGGAGAGGCCGTTATGGAACATTCACCGTGGCATGCCGGCGAGAGACAACTGCAGGAACACGTGGGTGTCGCCGAGCGAATGGACACCCTGGGTCGTAGGGTGATTCGCAGCGAGATGCCGGACCAGCACCGTCAGTTCTATCAGCAACTGCCGTTCATGCTGTACGGCGCAGTCGATGCCGACGGTCATCCCTGGGCCAGCATTCTCGAAGGCCCACCGGGTTTCGCGCATTCTCCTGCACCCACTGGGTTGCAGTTCGAAAGTCTGCCGGCCGCCGATGACCCTGCGCAATTGCGCGATGGGGCTGCTATCGGCTTGCTGGGCATCGAATTGCACACCCGACGGCGCAACCGCCTGAATGGCCGGGTTGGTGCCATGACCGCGAGTGGCTTCGGTGTCACGGTGGAACAATCCTACGGCAACTGCCCGCAGTACATTCAATTGCGCCAGTTTCGTTCGGTGCCGCTGGCGGACCCGGCAACCCGCATCGCCGAGCACCTCGGCGAACTGGATGACGCGGCCAGAGCGGTGATCGCCCAGGCCGACACGCTGTTTGTCGCCAGTTATGTAGACGTCGATGGCCAGCGCTCGGTGGATGTGTCCCATCGCGGTGGCCAGCCTGGTTTCGTGCGCATCGAAGGCAATCGCCTGACGATCCCGGATTTCGCCGGCAACCTGTTTTTCAACACCTTGGGCAACCTGCTGATTAATCCAAAGGCCGGTTTGCTGTTTATCGATTTCAATTCGGGTGACTTGCTGCAACTGAGCGGTCGTGCCGAAGTGATTCTCGAAGGCCCGGAGATCGAAGCTTTCCAAGGCGCCGAGCGGTTGTGGACGTTCGAGGTTGAACGTCTTGTGCGGCGCCCGGCGGCGTTGGCCCTGCGCTGGCGTTTCGACGGCATGTCGCCGAACAGCTTGATGACCGGCAACTGGGAACAGGCCGCCGCGCGCTTGCAGGCCCAAGCCCTGGGTGACGCCTGGCGGCCGCTGCGGGTGGTGCGCATCGAAGCGGAAAGCCAGAACATCCGCTCGGTCTATCTGGAACCTGCCGATGGCGCCGGGTTGCCGGTGTTCCAGGCCGGGCAGCATTTGCCGTTGCGCTTTCACATTGGCGGCGAAACGCACATCCGCACCTACAGCCTGTCGAGCGCGCCGTCCGACGACTTTTTCCGTATCAGCGTGAAGCGTGACGGGCTGGTGTCGTCCCACGTGCATGAACAGATTCGCGTTGGCGATGTGCTGGAGGCCCGCGCGCCTCAGGGGCATTTCACCGTGGTGCCTCACGAGCGTCGGCCACTGGTGCTGTTGGCCGCCGGGGTCGGCATCACGCCGTTGCTGTCGATGGTGCGCGAAGTGGTTTATCAAGGCTGGCGCACACGGCGCATCCGGCCGACCTGGTTCTTCCAGAGTTCGCGGACCTTGGCGGACCAACCGTTTCGCCAAGAGCTGGACCGCTTGCTTGAAGGTGCCGGCGATACGGTTCGGGTGCTGCGCCTGCTCAGCCAACCGGAACCCGAGGCGCGGGAGGGCGAAGATTTCGACGTGACCGGGCGTATCGACACGGCGTTGCTGCAATCGATCCTTGAGGTGGAGGACTACGACCAGTTGGACTTTGTCCTCTGCGGTCCGGGAAGTTTTACCCAGGCGCTGTACGACAGCCTGCGGGAATTGGACATCCGCGATTCGAGGATTCACGCCGAGACGTTTGGCCCGTCGACGCTGCGCCGGCGCCTGGACCCGGACGCTGTCGTCATCGAACAGCCGCCGGCCGCTACAACCTCAGTGCCGGTAGTGTTTCAGCGTTCGGCCAAAGAGGCGCGCTGGCAACCCGACGGCGGCAGTTTGCTGGAGTTGGCGGAAAGCCGTGGCCTGCGCCCGGAATTCAGTTGCCGCGGTGGGTCGTGTGGCACCTGCAAAACCCGCTTGATCAGCGGTCAGGTGAATTATCCACAGCCGCCGGCGGAAGTGCCGGATGAGGGGCAGGTGCTGATTTGTTGTGCGATTCCGGCGCAAGGTCCGCAGCCACTGGTGCTCGACCTATAACCACCACAAAAACCCCTGTGGGAGCGGGCTTGCTCGCGAATGCGGTGTGTCATTCAACGATGATGTTGGCTGATCCACCGCCTTCGCGAGCAAGCCCGCTCCCACAATTGATTCGCGGTGTCTTCAGAACAGGGTTCAATCCCACGCCAGTCAGGCATAGGACAGGGATTTTCCTTCCAGCAACTCCTGATACAACGCCGTCCACTTGCGGCCCATTTCGTCGGCGGTAAACAGCTGCCGATACCGCGCTTCCGCCTTCACCCCCATTGCCGCCGCGCGAACCGGGTTTTCCCACAGGGTACGCATCGCTTCGCGGAACGCCTGTGGATTACTCGGCGGCACCACCAGCCCGGTTTCGTTGTGGATGTTGATGTAGCTGGTGCCGGTGCCGATCTCGCTGGAGATCATCGGCTTGCCATACATCGCGCCTTCCAGCAGCGAAATGCCGAACGCTTCGGAACGCAGGTGCGAGGGGAACACGATGGCGTAGCTCAGTTGCAGCAGCGCCACTTTGTCTTCGTCCCCCAGTCGCCCGAGGAAGTGAATATTGCGCAGACCCAACGCCTGGGCCTGGGCGTGCAGCTCTTTTTCCAGCGGCCCGGCGCCGACGATCACTACCGGGTAATCCACGTCTTTCAAGGCGTCGAGCAGGATGTGCAGACCCTTGTAGTAACGCATCACCCCCACGAACAGAAAAAACTTATCCCCAAGCTTCTGCCTCCAATGGGCCATGCGTTCGTTGTCAGGCTGTGGATAACCGGCCTTGTTCAAACCGTAGGGAATCACGCGGGTCTTGTCCTGAAACTGCTGCAACACTTCACTGGTGTGCAGGTAGTTGGGCGAGGCTGCAACGATTCGGTCGGCGCTGGCGAGGAAGCGGTTCATCAGTGGCCGGTAGAGTTTGAGCAGTTGTTTCTGGCGAATGATGTCCGAGTGGTAAGTGACCACGCAGGGCTTGTTCATGCCGCTGGCGAAGTGCACCAGGTCCATGAACGGCCAGGGGAAGTGGTAATTGACCACATCCGCTTCTGCCGCCAGTTCGCGAAACTGTTTGAACACGCTCCAGGAGAACCCTGTGGAAGCGAACTGAATGTCGAGTTTGGCCCGGTGCACTTCGTGATGGCCGAGTCGCACCACCGGCGGTGTCGGGTCGCTGCTCAGCGTCAGCACCTGGCCCTCGATGCCGTGATTCGCGCCGCTTTCGCAGAGCTGGAAGATCACTTGTTCGATGCCGCCCACCGAGTCAGGCAGGTACGTCTTGAAAAAATGAAGTACGCGCATTTAACCTCCCAAAGCCTGACGGTAGGCGCGGGCTGTGATCTTCGCGCAACGCTCCCAGGAAAAAAGCTTCGCTTGTTGTAGTCCCGCTTCTCGGCATGCCTGCCAATGCGTTTTATCGTCGATCAATCGGCTCATGGCGTCGCGCAAGCCTTGTGGATCGTCCGCCTCAATGTAGTTGCCCGCCGCACCGGCGACCTCTGGCATCGCCGAATGCCGCACCAGGATCACCGGCGTGCCGCTGGCCATGGCTTCCAGTACCGGCAGGCCGAAGCCTTCATAGATCGATGGAAAAATCAGTGCCCGGGCCCCGGCCAGCAGTTGCGCCACTTGCTCGTCGGGCAGGTAACCGAGCAAACACACATGCCCGGCGGCCAGTGCCTGGCGCAGTTCTTCGCTGAATTGTTCGTGTTGCCAGCCGGCCATGCCGACGATCAACAGCGGAAACTGTTGGCGCTGCGCCTCTGGCAGCAGGGCATGAGCGCGCAGGGCCAGGGTCAGGTTTTTGCGTGGCTCCAGGGTGCCGACACACAGGAAATATTCCCGCGCCTCGACCCCATGGGCCTTGAGGACCGCGTCGATCTCCGCGCTTTCACGGGGATGAAAGCGCGCCGCAACACCCAGCGGCGCGACGATGAAACGCTCGGCCGGCAGTGCGAAATAGTCCCGGGCCTCGTCGGCAATGAACTGCGAGTCGGTCAGAATCAGCCGCGCCTGTTGCACGCCGTCGGCCAGGCGCCGTTCGATCTCGCGCAAGCGTGCCGGCGGTTGCGTCTCGGGGTAATGCAGGTGCGTCAGGTCATGCAAGGTGATGATCGTCGGGCCGTCGAACGACAGCGGCCACAGGCTCGGCTCGTGATAGAGGTCGATGGCCCGCGAGCGGCCTTGATCGAAGCGTTTCTGCGCCAGCCAGCGGCGTGCCTGGTAGGCCCCGGGAATTTGCCGCAGCAACGGCGACAGTCGCGAGTAGCCGGGCATCGCCGCTTCGGGCAGCGAAGTGCTCCAGCCCCAGCCGTGGAACAGCGACAGCTCGACGTCCGGTTCGCAGGCGAGGGCACCCACCAGTTCGGCGACGTAATGGCCGATGCCGGTGCGCGGGGCCTGGAGTATCCGGGCGTTAAGGGCAATTCGCATGCTGACTCTCAGGCTCAGGATTTTCAGGCACTGAAACCGGACTGCTCAGGTTGCGTTCGATCCGCTCCACCAATTGCGCACTCGCCTCACGCCAGCTCAGCCAACGCCAGTGCTCCAAGGCCAGCGGTGCCGGAAACACCCCGGTGCGCTCCATGTCGATCACCAGATCGGTCAGGCTTTGCGGGTCCATCAGATCGAAATACGCCATGTAGTCACCGCCGATTTCCCGGAACACCGGAATATCGCTGCCCATCGCCGGCAGGCCACGCTGCATGGCTTCCACCAGCGGCAGCCCGAAACCTTCGACATAGGACGGGAACACCAGCGCCGTGGCGTGGGAGTAGGCGTGCTCCAGACTCTTGTCCGAAAGCGAGTTGAACATGAACAAGCGGCGGTTCAGCTCGGGATGCTGGCGGATGCGCTCGACCAGTGCGTCACACTTCCAGCCAATCTTGCCGGCAATGCACAACCTGGCGTTGGACCCGGCGGCCCAGGCGCGTTCAAAGGCGTCGAGCAGGTAGGCATGGTTTTTCCGTGGTTCGATGGTGCTGACCATCAGGAACACGGGTTTGGGTGTCTTGAACATTTGCAGCAAGCCGCGATCGACTTCCGAGTCGGCGTCACTCAAATCCAGTTCGGAACCGAGGTGGAAATAGTCGAACCAGCGCTGCTGCACGTGTTGCGCGCCGATGCGGCGCAGCATTTCCTCGCGCACCTGATCGCGGATGGTGGTGGAAATTGCCACGTACCCATCGGCGGTACGGGCGATCCAGTCGAACCAGTCGTTGAACACCTTGACCAGCCCGGCGTCGCAAAACTGTGGGTGGGTCAGCGGGATCAAGTCGTAAATCACCGACACGATGCCCACCCCGTCACGCTTGAGTTGCTCGGCCAAGGGGAAAAAATTGGCGTGCCACGACGAGTCGAGCAACACCAGTTGATCACCGGCCCGATGCTGCAACGGCACGCAGCGCTCAGGGACTGGCTTGCCCTTGAGCACGCGGTCGAGCAGGCGCATCGGCAGGCTCAGGCAGGCAAACGCGAGGAGGCGACAAATGACGTACAGCACTCGCCGGGCGAAGTGCGACTGGCTGAACGGGCGACGCCGCTCCACTGCGCGGTGGCGCAGCCAGAACAGGTTGGCCCACTGTTCGAGCTTCACCCGCAGGCTCGTCAGATTAACTTTTGGCGTCTTCAGCGGCGCCAGGCTTTTCACCTCATACAGCGCGCCATCAAGCATCACCACGGGAATGCATTCGCGCTGTGCGTCGGCCTCTGGCAGTTGCTGGATGACGTTGCGCACCACTCGCTGGATGCCCGAGTTGGCGTTTGGATGTTCGAAGACGTAGGTGCACTCCACCAACAATCGGGTCATCGCGACACCTCCGGGTCTGCCGTTTGCACAACGGTTTCGCTGGAACGGCTGATGGTGGTTTGTGCCTCCAGCCACGAGCAACCGACGAAATCTTCCTGGCGATTGTTGATCACGTGGAACACCAGTCCGTAGTCGCGCCATTCGAAGTTGCGATCCAGGTGCGAGTCCAGGCGCGACAGGCTCAGGGCGATCGAGTAATTGCCCTTGCCCAGGCGCATGTCGAAGGCGAAACGGAAGGTCACGCGCTCGCCGGCACTCAGGTCGGTGATGGCTTTGTCCAGGCGATGAGTGTTGATCCCGTAAATCGCCTGGCCGAGCCGATCCTTGATCATGAAACCCAGGATCAGGCGTTCGATGTCCTTGCGAACTTCGGTCTGCACTTCCAGCACCATCGGCTGGCCGACCTCCGCCACTTCCACGGAACGGCCCTGGGCATCGAGCAGGCGCACGCTGACAATCCCCGCCTCGCCGGTGCCGGAAATGGTTTGCACCTGACCGTTGGCGAGCATTTCCTGGCGCACGGTCTGGCCTTCGCGCTGGGCGAGCATGGCGTTGTAGTAGTCCATGACTTCTTCGGGTTTGCCGCGCATGGCCATGCGTCCGCCTTCCAGCAGGATCGCGGTGTCGCAGATCGACTGAATGGCCGAGCGGTCATGCGACACGATCAGCAGGGTGGTGCCGGCCTTGCGGAAGTTACGGATGCGGTCGAAGCTTTTGTGCTGGAAATAGGCGTCGCCCACCGACAGCGCTTCATCGACGATCAGGATGTCCGGGCGCCGCGCCGTGGCGACGCTGAACGCCAGGCGCATCTGCATGCCGCTGGAATAGGTGCGCACCGGGTGGTCGATGGCTTCGCCGATTTCGGCAAAGCTTTCGATTTCCGGCATCAAGGCTTCGATCTCTTCAACCTGCATGCCCAGCAACTGGCCGGCCATGAAAGCGTTCTGCCGACCGGTGAAGTCCGGGTGAAAACCCATGCCCAGTTCCAGCAGTGCGGCGACTCGACCCTCCAGTTGAATCTGCCCGCAGGTCGGCTGGGTGGTACCGGTGATCATCTTCAGCAGCGTGCTTTTGCCCGCGCCGTTGACGCCGACGATGCCCACGGCTTCACCGGGCTGGATCTCGAAATCGACGTCTTGCAGGATCCAGTGCAAGTGATGACGGGTGCCGGAAAACGGCACCATCCATTCGAGCAGGCGGCTCCAGCGATTCGGGTACTGTTTGTAGGCCTTGCCCAGGCCTGTAATGCGGATATGCCCCATCAGAGTTCGTCCACCATTTCACCGACACGCTGACGGAACATTCGCAACGCCAGGCCGCAGAACAATAGCCCGATCACCAGCAGCGGGATCAGCGAGTGCCAGTTGGGCCATTGGTTGTAGAGGAAGACGTTCTGGTAACTGGTCATCAGCGCGGTCATCGGGTTGAGTCCGATCACGTGCTGGATGCCTGGCGGCAGGATCGAGATCGGGTACACGATCGGCGTCAGCCAGAACCAGAATTGCAGGAGGATGCCGAAAAACTGCCCGACATCGCGAAAGAACACATTGAGAATGCCGAGGATCATCCCCAGCCCGGCGGCAAAGATCACTTGCAGGATCAGCAGCGGAATCAGCGCCAGTAAAGCCATGCCCGGCAAGCGTCCGCTGATCAGCAGGAAGCCGAAGAACAGCCCAAGGATGATCCCGAAATTGATGCCGGCATTGAGCAGGGCGATCACCGGCAGGCAGATGCGCGGGAAGCTGATTTTCTTCAGCAGGTTGGCGTTTTCCAGAAACATGCTCTGGCTGCGGCTGGTGATTTCCGAGAACAGGCCCCAGGTCAGCAGGCCGGCGCACAGGTAGACGCTGTAGGCCAGGCCATCGTCCACGCCCGGCAAGCGGGCGCGCATGATCTGGGAAAAGATCACCGTGTACACGACGATCATCGACAGCGGATTGAGCACGGTCCACAGGGCACCGAACAGCGAATTGCGATACCGCGACTGGAATTCCCGCTTGACGCTGCCGAGGATGAAGCCGCGGTAATTCCACAGCGAGCGGTACAGATTAAGCAGCATTCAAACCGTCCTGCCGTATTGATCTTCGAAGCGGACGATATCGTCCTCTCCCAGGTATTCGCCGCTTTGCACTTCGATGATCACCAGATCGATGACCCCCGGGTTTTCCAGGCGATGCTTGTGTCCGGCGGCAATGAAAGTGGATTCATTCTTCGCCACCAGATGCGTGCCGGTGCCGTTGTTGGTGACCTTGGCCATGCCTTCGACCACGACCCAGTGTTCGTTGCGGTGGTGGTGCATTTGCAACGACAACTTGCCACCCGGCTTGACCACGATGCGCTTGATCTTGAAGCGCGTGCCTTCCTCCAGCACGGTGTACGTACCCCATGGCCGGCTGACGGTGCGGTGCAGGCGATAGGCTTCGTGCTGTTTGTCCTTGAGCTGCTTGGCCACCCGGCGCACATCCTGGGCGCGGTCGGCGTGAGCCACCAGCACGGCGTCGGCGGTGTCGACGATGATCAGGTTATCCACACCCACGGCGGCCACCAGCCGACCTTCGCTCTGGACGAAGTTGTTGTGGCTGTCGACAAAGATCGCGTCGCCGCTGGCGCGGTTGTTTTGCGCGTCCGGCGGTATCAAAGCGGCCAGCGCACCCCAGGAACCGATGTCGCTCCAGTCGAAACCGGCGGGCACCACCACCACTTTGTCCGAGCGCTCCATCAAGGCGTAGTCGATGGAGATGTCAGTAATCTCGGCAAACAGCGTCGGCGACAATTCCTGTTGCAGGCAACCGCCGGTTTCCACGGCTGGACTCTCGGCCATGCAGGCGCGGGTCTGTTCCAGTAAGTCAGGGGCGTGGATTTGCAGCTCGGCCAGCAACGTGGCCACCGAGAAGCAGAACATCCCCGAGTTCCACAGGAAGTTGCCGCTTTCCAGGTAATGGGTCGCGGTTTGCAGGTCGGGTTTTTCGACGAAACGCTGGACCTTGGCCGCGCCTTTGTCGTCCAGCGGTGCGCCGGTCTCGATATAACCGAAGCCGGTTTCCGGCGCCGTCGGCACCACGCCGAAGGTCACCAGGTGACCGCTCCTGGCCAGTGTCACGGCGTGCTCGACGGCATTCTGCAGGGCATCGACATTGACGATCAGGTGATCGGCCGGCATCACCACCATGATCGCCTCGTCACCGTGCAAGGCTTGCAGCGACAGCGCCGCTGCCGCGATGGCCGGGGCGGTGTTGCGGGCCGTCGGCTCAAGCAGGAAGTGGCCGCGATGACGGGCCATCTGCGCGTCGTGGTAGTGATCCTTGCTCTGGAAGTAATACTCGCGATTGGTCACCGTGACGATGTCGCCCCAGCCATCGAGCAGGCCCGCCGCACGGCGATAGGTCTTGCCCAGCAGCGACTGGCCATCGGGCAACAGCATGAACGGCTTGGGGTGTCCTTCGCGGGACACTGGCCACAAACGGGTCCCGGCACCGCCGGAGAGGATCACAGGAATCAGCATGGCCTACTCCTTGGCGACGCGTTTCATGTCCGCATCCATCATCATGCGGATCAAGGTATCCAGATCGGTTTTTGGCTTCCAGCCCAGTACGCGCTGGGCCTTGGCCGGGTTGCCGAGCAATACGTCGACCTCGGCCGGGCGGAAGAATGCCGGGTCGATCTTCACGTAATCGCGGTAGTTCAGTCCAATGTGATCGAAGGCGATCCGGCACATTTCGCGCACGGTGGTGGTCACGCCCGTGGCGACCACGTAATCGTCGGCCTTGTCCTGTTGCAGCATCAGCCACATGGCTTCGACATAGTCGCCGGCAAAGCCCCAGTCACGCTTGGTGTCGATGTTGCCCAGGCGCAGCTCGTTCTGTTTGCCTTGCTTGATGCGCGCGGCGGCGTCGGTGACCTTGCGGGTCACGAACTCGATGCCGCGCAGCGGGGATTCGTGGTTGAACAGGATCCCGCTGTTGGCGTGCAGGTTGAAGCTCTCGCGGTAGTTCACGGTGATCCAGTGGCCGTAGAGCTTGGCCACGCCGTAAGGGCTGCGCGGGTAGAACGGGGTGTTCTCGTCCTGCTGCTCGGCCTGGATCAGGCCGAACATTTCGCTGGTGGACGCTTGATAGAAACGCGTGTGCGGACTGAATTGGCGGATCGCTTCCAGCAGGTGTGTCACCCCCAGGCCGTCGACGATGCCAGTGGTCACCGGCTGATCCCACGAGGCGGCAACGAAACTTTGCGCCGCGAGGTTGTACACCTCGTCCGGCGCCGACTTGATCACCGCGCGCTGCACCGAGCAGGCATCGGCCATGTCGCCGTCCAGGTAAACGATGTCGCCCTCGACCCCCATTTCGCGCAGGCGCCAGCGTGAGTCGCTGCTGCGCCGGGCCACCAGGCCATGGACCTTGTAACCCTTGTCGAGCAGCAGTTTTGCCAGATAAGCGCCGTCCTGGCCGGTGATACCTGTGATCAGTGCACTTTTTGTCATTCTTCTTTCACTCGTTTCTCCCAGTCGGACAGGATCGCCCGCAGGGATTGTTGTGTTGTGATTTCAGGTGTCCACCCTGTGGTCTGGGCGAGCCTGGCATGGCTGCCACAGACGCGACGCTGATCCGCGCGGCGAAGACGTGCAGGGTCCTGAATCAATTGCATGTCGACCTGAGCGAGGTCCCCCAGCTGTTCAATCAAACTGCGGATGCTTTGCTCGCGCCCCGAGCAAATGTTGTAGACCTGACCCGGCGTGCCTTTTTCCAGCAGCGCCAGGTAAGCCGAGATCACGTCGCCGACATCGAGGAAATCGCGGGTGACGTCGATGTCGCCGACTTCCAGTTGCGGTGCCTGCAGGCCTTGTTTGATTCGGTTGATTTGCCGTGCGGCGCTGGCGATGACGAAGCTGTCTTTCTGCCCGGTGCCGATGTGGTTGAACGGACGCGCCACCAACACTGGCCAGCCCTCGCTCAAGCCCCATTGCAGGCTGAGGAATTCCGCCGACAGTTTGCTCACGGCGTATGGGTTGCGCGGGCAGGGTGGCTGGAGTTCGGTGATCGGCAACTGGGCTTCGCTGACCTGGCCGTAGACGTCGCCGGAGCTGACGTAGAGGAAGGTGCCGCTGAAGCCGCGCGTCTTGAGCGCTTGCAGCAGGTTCAGGGTGCCGAGCAGGTTGATGTTCAACGTGCGTGCCGGATCTCGGAAGGCTTCGGGAACGAAGGTCTGGCCGGCCAGGTGAATGACCGCGTCAGGCATCTCGGGCCACAGGCCTTCGAGGCTGTCCGGGTCGCCGAGGTCATACCGGGAAGGGACAGGCAGTAGCGCCCATTCCGAGGTATCCGACTCCAGACGTGACTGGATGTGTTGTCCTACGAATCCACTCAGACCCGTAACGAACAGACGCTTTTTCAAACAGCAGCCCCTTGGTCATACATTTCGTCCTATCCCCACAGGCTTTAAGGAGATGTCTTACAGACCGGGTGGATTCATTGGTCGAAAGACAGGCGAAATGCTTTGTTGTAGTTGTTTGGTAGCCAATCTGTGCCAATTGCTCGGCAATTTCAACAGGTCCAACCGTGACTGGTCAGTTCTCGTTAGCGTAGCCCGATTTATTCTCGTCGGGCGGTTCACGAATACGCGACGGATGTGTTTAGAATGCCCCTCGTCACGATTATCCAGAGTTCGTCCGGGGTGTTACGAAAGTTGTCCCAGTCCCCGCGAAGCTGACCATTAAAACAAGAACGTAGACGGGCAAGAAGACGATGGACGACGACCGGCAGACGCCGACTCGATCCGTGGCTTTGCCGTCATAGTGTGGGGCTGCCGGGACGGCGGTTTCATCGTGGGATGCCATGAATTTCATTCTTTACTCTGACGTCAACGACGGCTCCATCAGCCAGAGCCTCGGACGTCCCGAATACAGTTACTACTTCGTGCTCAAGGCCTATCGCCCGGTGCTCGAAAGTCTTGGTCGGGTGCATGTGGTGTCGTCGTCTGCCGAAGTCGACCCGCTGTACCGGCAACTGCAACAGGCCGGTCAGGAGTGCCTGTTCCTCTCGTTCTCCCCTCCGCATAAAACCCCGACCGACCTGCAATGCCCGATGGTGTGCGTGATTGCCTGGGAGTACGACTCGATCCCGACCGAGGACTGGGACAGCGATCCGCGACATGACTGGAGCCAGACCCTGGCACGTCATGGCCGGGTGATTACCTTGTCCAGCCACACTGCCCAGGCCATCCGCCGGGCTCTGGGTGAAGATTTCCCGGTGTTGGTGCTGCCGACGCCGTTATGGGAACGCTTCGCCGAAGTGCGTGAGCAGTATCCGAGTACGCCGGTCAATCCGGGCAGCACCTTGCAGATCAAGGGCTGCATCATCGACAGCCGGTCGATGGGCTTGTCGGCCGATGGTTTGATCGCGCCGATATTCAATGAGCAGGAACTGGAAACCCGCGGCCTGAGTGTTGAAGAGCCGGAACCCGAGCCGGAACCAGAACCCGTGGCGCCACCGCCACTGACCCTGCAGCGAAGGGCGTTCATCACCAAGCATTACTTGCGTGAAGGCTACCGGGCCGTGACCAGCGAATCCGAGCATTCGCCGCTGTTTTTGCTCAAACACAACCTGCTGCTGTGGTATCGCGAAGCGGTGCGCGATCTGGTGCCGGTCGCTGCCCGCAAACAGCTTTACCGGTTGCGCACGCCAGAGTCATTGCCCGAACCAGCACCAGAACCACAATCAATCCCCGAACCATTGCCGCTGGCGACCACCGTCAGCGAAGCGATGGAGCAGGCCGAGCACCCGCAAGCCTTGCTGCCCGACACCAGCGAACGGGTCGAGATCGAGGTCAGCGGCGTGGTGTATGTCAGCGTGTTCAACCCCGAAGACGGGCGCAAGAACTGGCATCACCTGATCACCGCATTCTGCTGGGCCCTGCGCGACGCCGAAGACGCCACGCTGGTGCTGAAGATCACCCAGAACGACTTGTCGACCTACTACGTGCACTTGATCACGCTGCTGTCGCAACTCTCGCCGTTCGCCTGCCGGGTAGTGGTCATGCATGGCTATCTGGAAGACGAAGAATTCGCCCGGCTCTACGGCGCGGCGAGTTTCTACGTCAACGCGTCGCGCTGCGAAGGTTTGTGCCTG
The DNA here is from genome assembly GCF_026016365.1 of Pseudomonas sp. B21-053. Lineage (NCBI taxonomy): Bacteria > Pseudomonadati > Pseudomonadota > Gammaproteobacteria > Pseudomonadales > Pseudomonadaceae > Pseudomonas > Pseudomonas sp. B21-053. The sequence goes on along the minus strand of NZ_CP087205.1, from coordinate 7,064,994 downwards.
CCGTTGATGGAGTTCATGTCCTGCGCCCGGCCGGTGATTGCGCCGAACCACACGGCGATGGGCGACTACATTGATGAGCGGGTCGGGTTTATCGTCAAGTCCAGCCATGAGCCGACGATCTGGCCGGAAGATGCGCGCATTCTCTATCGCACCCTGCGTCATCGCCCGGACTGGGGCTCGTTGAAAGCGGCCTATGCAGACAGTTACGCCATGGCCAAAAACCAGCCGCAGGATTATCAGGCGATGGCCGCTGCGGCGAATGAACGCATGCGCGATTACTGCGGTTTTGCCCCGGTGCAGCAGCGACTTTCAGAGTTTTTCGGGCTGACACCGGGCAGCGCAACCACGCCGTTGAAAGCCGAGGCGGGGACCGCATCATGCTGATCATCATTCATTCGGAAACCAACAAGAGCAACATCCAGCAGAACCTCGGACGGCCGGAGTACAGCTATTACTTCGTGCTCAAGGAATTCCGCCCGGTACTGGAGCGACTCGGGCAAGTCATCGAAGTCAGCAACCCCGACGAACTGGTCGATCGCTTGTATTTCGACTGCTTGAGCCGTGGCGAGGACTGCATTTTCCTGTCGTTCTCACCGCCCCATCGCACGCCGATTCATTACGCCTGCCCGACCGTGCCGTTGTTCGCCTGGGAGTTCAGCACCATCCCCACCGAAAGCTGGCAGGGCGAACCCCGCCACGACTGGCGGGTGGTGTTGGAGGCGTGCGGCATGGCGATTACCCATTCGACCTTCACCGTCAACGCCGTGCGGGAAGTGATGGGCGCCGACTACCCGATCTGCGCCATTCCCGCTCCGGTGTGGGACCGCTTTGCGGCGCGGGGCGAGCAACTGGCCAAGCGCGCGGTGGTCGAGCCGGTGCAACTGAACTTGCGCGGCTTGTTGATCGACAGCCGCACCGTGGATTTGCGCGCTTACGGCCCGCCCGCGTTATGCGAAGGCACCCCGCTCTCGTTCGATGGCCCGCCCCGGGACTGTCAGTTGCAGCTCGAAGGCGTGGTCTACACCTCGGTGTTCAATCCCTACGACGGGCGCAAGAACTGGCAGGACATGCTCAGCGCGTTCTGCACCACGTTCCGCGACACGCCCGATGCGACGCTGGTGTTGAAACTCACCCACCATGACATCGCCAACGCGCTGAACGACATGCTGCACCACCTCTACAAGAACCAGTCGTACCAGTGCCGGATCGTGCTGATCCACGGTTATCTGGCCGATGTGGATTACGAACGCCTGGTCGAGGCCACCAGCTACGTGGTGAACAGCTCGTTCGGCGAAGGGCAGTGCCTGCCGCTGATGGAGTTCATGTCCTGCGGCAAACCGGCGATTGCGCCGCTGAACACGGCGATGGCCGATTATGTCGACAGCGACAACGCGTTCATTGTCGAATCCACCGACGAACTGACAGCCTGGCCTCACGACCCTCGCGCGGCGTACCGCACCCTGCGTTACGTGACCGATTGGGATTCGTTGTGCACGGCTTATCGCGTCAGTTATGACGTGGCGAAAACCGATGCCGAGCGTTATGCGCGGATGTCGGCCCACGCGGTGCGCAGCCTGCAGCGATTCTGCAGCCAGGCCAGCACCGAACAGCGTTTGCGCACCTTCTTCGAACAGCGGCTGGAGCGTGCCAAGACGCTGCCCGTGGAAGCCTCGGGCGCATGATCCGGCGCTTGCTCGCACGCCTCTGGCCAGCGCCGCTGCCGGCGCCCGTCCCAGCCCCAGCCCCGGTCGCCAGTGTGTCGCCACGGGATATCGGACTGCATGACGCGATCCTCGACGGCTGGTTCTTGAACGACACTGGCGAACTGCTCAAGGGCTTTGCGATTACCGCAGACGACACCCTGCTGGACGTCGGTTGCGGTGAAGGCGTGGCGACGTTGTTTGCGGTGCGCCAGGGCGCGTCGGTGATTTTCACCGACAGCGAACACGACAAGGTCCGCGACCTGGCCCGGCAAGTGGACGCGCAGTCGGATAAACAAAATCTGGGACTGGTGAGCAACAGCTTGCCATTGCCGCTTGCCGACGGTTGTGCGAGCAAAGTCGTGTGCATGGAAGTGCTCGAACACATCGATCAGCCCGAGCCGTTCATGGCTGAACTGGTGCGCATGGGCCGCCCCGGGGCGTTGTATCTGCTGAGCGTGCCGGCCCCGGTGGGCGAGCATTTGCAAAAGGGCATCGCGCCCGCCAGCTATTACCAGTCACCCAATCACGTACAGATTTTCACCCCCGAGCGGTTTGCCGCGATGGTGGAAGACGCCGGGCTGGTGATCGAGCATCGCCAGGCCAGCGGGTTTTTCTGGGTCATGGGCATGATCTTTTTCTGGGCCAGCGAGCGTGCGGCCGGGCGCGACCTGAGTGGTGCGGTGCGCGACCGGATTCAGGCGCCATACCCGCCGTTGATGGAGAGCTGGGCGAAAACCTGGCAGGACTTGCTGGCGCAACCCAACGGTCTGGCGATCAAGCAGATGCTCGATCAGTTCATGCCCAAGAGCCAAGTGATCATCGCCCGCAAACCGCTGGATGCCGACGACGCGATGGGGAGAAGTGCATGAGCAGTAGACGCATCATGGACATCGAGTTGTTGCGCGGCATTGCGGTGCTCGGTGTGTTGTTCCACCACCTGCAAGGCAGCTTGTTCACCGACATCGTGCCGTCGCTGGAACGCATCCATGCCTGGGCGCAGCCGTGGTGGGGCGTCGATCTGTTTTTCGCGATCTCGGGTTTCGTGATTGCCCGTAGCCTGATCCCGGCCTTGCAAGGTTGCAGCACCCGTCAGGAATACTGGCAGCAGACGCGCAACTTCTGGTTGCGTCGGGCCTTTCGATTACTGCCGTCGGCGTGGCTGTGGCTGGCGCTGATGCTGCTGGCTTGTCTATTTATCAACCAGTCCGGGGCGTTTGGCACGTTGCACGCCAACTTGCAGGCGACGCTGGCCGGGGTAGCGCAGTTTGCCAACTTCCGCTTTGCTGACAGCTTCTATCGCTATGAATACGGCACCAGTTTCGTCTACTGGAGCCTGTCGCTGGAGGAGCAGTTTTACTTGCTGTTCCCGCTGCTGATCCTGGTCTGTCGCAAGCACTTGGTCTGGGCCTTGCTGGCGCTGGTCGCGGTGCAATTGTTTACCTTGCGCACGCCGATCCTGATGGTGGTGCGCACCGACGCATTGGCCCTCGGGATCCTGTTGGCGATGTGGAGTGCGCGGCCGGGTTATGCGCGCTGGGAACCAACCTTCTTGCGCCGGCCGTGGGCGGGCGTGTCGGTTTTGTTGCTCGTGGCGCTGGCGCTGAGTGTGATGGCTACCGATCGCTTTACCTTCACTAATTACCGGATTGGCGCGATTGCCGTGCTCAGTGCGGTGCTGGTCTGGGTCGCGTCTTACAACCGCGATTACCTGATGCCAGCGGGTGTGCTGAAGAATCTGATGGTGTGGATCGGCAGTCGCTCCTACGGGATTTACCTGATCCACATCCCGGCTTATTTGCTGGTGCGTGAAATGATTTTCCGCTTGCAGGCGGCCGGTTTGCCGAGCCCGGCTGGTCACCCGATCCTGACGATCCTCATCGCGGGCGGGTTGATCTCCCTGTTGAGCGAATTCAATTACCGCTTCGTCGAAATGCCCATGCGCAATCGCGGCGCCTCGCTGGTGCAACGTCTGAGCACGTCCCGAACCGCCGTCCCATCCTCTGGAGCTACCTCATGCTGAGGCTTTTGAAGAAACTCACGGCGGGCACGCCCGCTCCTGTTCCTGCCGCCTCGCAGCCCGAGGCGCCGGTTGCGCCGGTCGCGAACAAGGTCGACCCGTACATGCTCGGCCTGCGCGATGCGGTGCTCAGCGGCTGGTTCAACCAGCAAACCGGCGAGTTGTTCACCGGTTTCCCGGTCACCGTCGAGGACACGTTGCTGGATGTCGGCTGTGGTGATGGCGGCAACGTGCATTTCTGCGGCATGCGCGGGGCGAAGATCATCATTGCCGACATCGACGCGGCCAAGGTCGAAGCGACCCGCCAGCGCCTGGGCGATACGCCGGCCCGGGACGTCGAATGCCACGTCACCGACTGCAATCCGCTGCCGATTGCCGATGCGACCGCCACCCGCGTGGTGTCCACCGAAGTCATCGAGCACGTCGACGACCCGGCGCAGTTCCTCGCCGAACTGGTACGGGTCGGCAAGCCGGGGGCGCTGTATCTGCTCAGCGTCCCGCATCCGAGCTCCGAAGACCTGCAAAAAGACATCGCCGCGCCGGAGTACTTCCAGAAACCGAACCACATTCGCATCATCAGCGAAGAGCAGTTCAAGGCAATGGTCAGCGATGCCGGGCTGGAAGTGCTGAGCCACAGCCAGTATGGGTTTTACTGGTCGATGTGGATGTTGTTGTTCTGGGAAGCCAAGGTCGATTTCAGCAATGCCGACCACCCGTTGCTCAATCACTGGGCGGATACCTGGCATGCGATCCTCGAATCACCACGGGGCGCGCAGATCAAACAATCGCTGGATGCGGTGGTGGCGAAAAGTCAGGTGATCATCGCCCGCAAGCCTTGAGCCGATTCACTGTGGGAGCGGGCTTGCTCGCGAAGAGGGAGTATCAGTCACCGTAAATGTTGCCTGACACACCGCATTCGCGAGCAAGCCCGCTCCCACAGGGTTTTGTGTACGCTGTAGGCCTGTGTTTGTAGGGTCAGGGATGTCATGCCGTTCTTTTTTCGCCTGTGGGCACTGTTTGCCGCGTTGACCGTGCTCAACGGCTGCAACCAACCCGACGCACCACCACTCGACCAACAACTTTACGTCTGGCAACGGCAATGGACCCCGGCCCATGAAGCCGCGCTGCGGGACAGCCGCGCCGATTTCTCGACCTTACGCGTGCTGGCGTTGCAGGCCTTTCCCCAGGACGGCTGGCGCCGGGCGCGGATTGATCCACTGCTGCTCAAACGCGATGGTCGGCCGCTGATTGCGGTGATTCGTCTGGATGGCCAGCTCAAGACGCTGGATCAGGACGAGGTCATTGCGCAGATCCAGCAACTGCTCGGTGATTGGCAAACCCAAGGCCTGACCCTGGCCGGGGTGGAGATCGATCACGATGCCGGCAACGCTCGACTACCGGCTTATCGGACCTTTCTCACGCAGTTGCGCAGCGTGTTGCCGGCGACGTTGCCGCTGAGCATCACTGCATTGCCTGCCTGGCTCGATAGCCCTGAATTGCCCGGGTTGTTGGCGACGGTCGATAGCAGCGTGTTGCAGGTGCACGCGGTGAGTGACCCGCGCCGAGGCTTGTTCGACGCGGACCAGGCCAAGCAGTGGGCCAAGGCCTGGAGCCGGATCACCACCAAACCCTTCTATCTGGCGCTGCCGGCCTATGGCGTGGCGTTGTTGCCAGAGACGGGCGGTGCGCCGGTGGTTGAAAGCGAAGTGACCATTGAGCGCGCAGGCAAGCGCCGAGAATTACTCGCCGATCCACAGCAATTGAGCACGCTCGGCAGCGAGTTGCGTCAGCATCCACCGGCCCATCTGGCCGGGCTGATCTGGTTCCGCCTGCCGCTGGCCGGCGACCGTCGGGCCTGGAGCCTGACGACGTTGGGCGCCGTGGCTCGCGGTGATGCGTTAAGCAGTCATCCGCGCTTGCTACTCTCCGAACAAAACGGCCTCTATGACATCGCCGTCACCAATCAGGGCAATCTCGACAGCGCCTGGCCCGAGCGCCTGACGCTGGCGGTGCAAGGGTGTGACGGCGCCGATGCGCTGGCTGGTTATGCGTTGCAACAAAGCCCGGATCTGCTTACCTTCACCCGCCTGCGCGACGGTCGAATGCCAGCCGGCGGACAGCGCGCCATCGGTTGGGCGCGTTGCACACATATTGATCAAGGAGGTTCGAATGTTCACCCGTAACTGGCCACGCCATCTGCTCTGCCTGAGCCTCAGTTTTCCACTGGGTTCGGCGTTGGCCTGTGGGCCGGACTTTCCGATGCGCCTGCTGGATGACCGGGAGCAGTCACTCGCGGAGCTGCCGGAAAGTAACTTCCGCTTCGAGGTCAATCGCCTAGGACACGCCATCGCCGGGTTGAAAAATGCAACGGTGGCGACCAATACCCCGGGCGACAGCTACGGCGATGAGCCGTCTTACACCGATCAACGTGACAAGGCTGAACAGACTGGTTTGACCGCTGAGCAGCAAGCGCTGGTCAAGCAACTGCGCACATTGACCGATGCTCATCAGGTGGAGATCGAGGGTGCGAGCCTGCCGGTTGATCTGCGGCTGTACCTGGCGGGCGCCGTAGCGTTCAACGCCGAGGATCATCAGCTCGCCGCTGAATACTTCCAGAAAGTCCTGGCGCTACCCGCCAGTCAACGACCGTTGCGCAGCACCTGGGCGGCGTATTCACTGGGCCGGGCGCTGTATGAAATGAGCGCCGAGGCGGGCGCCGGGCCGGATCTGTTGGCTCAGTCGCAGAAAGCTTTCGAGCAGACCCGCCAATTCAGCATCGACGGCTTCAGCGACCCGTTGGAGCTGGGCATCGCCAGCCTCGGTGAAGAGGCCCGGGTGGTGCGTACGGCGGGCGACTGGAACCGTGCGATCGAACTCTACGCCACGCAAACCATTCACGGTTCGCCGGTGGGTTACTCCTCGCTCAAGCAGTTGATGGCCGAACTCACGGCGCTGCCCGATGATCAATTGGCCGTGTTGCTCAAGGGCAAAACGGTGCAGCAATTGGTCACGGCTTCTCTGATCAGCCGCGTCGGCTGGTCATTTGGTGAACAACCGCCGGGCGAGAAAAAACTGATCGCGCTGCTGCAAAACAGCACCCGCGGCAGCTTGGATAACGCCGATCGGCTGGCTGCGGTGAATTATCAGCAGGGCGACTACGCCAGCGCCAAGGCCTTTGTCGAGCACGCGGGCGACGGCGGCCTGGCCTGGTGGATACGCGCCAAACTGGCGCTGCGCGAGGGCGACAAAACCGCTGCCGCCGCAGCCTATGCGAAAGCGGCCCAAGCGTTCCCGCAAAGTGAAGCCTGGGGTGAGGCACGCATCCCGGAATGGGACTACAACGATGTAGTCGTTAAGCCCAATTGCCGGGTCGAGGGTGAAAGCGCGATCCTCGCCCTGCAACGCGGTGAATATTTGCAGGCTTTCGATCAGCTCTATCGCAGCCAGGGCGTGTACTGGCTCGACGCGGCAACGGTCGCCGAGCGGGTGCTGACCGTTGATGAACTCAAGCATTACGTCGACACCCAAGTGCCGGCAGTACCGCCGCTGACTCAGCAGGATCGCGACAACTATGTGCCGTTGCCGGTGGCGGCGAAGCTGCGCGATTTGCTCGGGCGGCGGTTGTTGCGCGAAGAGCGTTACGACGAGGCGCCGGGCTATTTTGATAACGCCGATCTGCAAGCGAAGGCCAGGTTTTACGGGCAGATGCGTCAGGAAGCCGAATCCAAATGGTGGCCGACCCGCCGTGCGTTCGCTTACTACCAGGCCGCGAACACGGCTCGCCACGATGGGATGGAGCTGTTGGGCTACGAGATGTCCCCGGATTACGCGACCTTCGACGGCAATTACAGCCTGGAGATTCCCGAGCTCAAGGTCGGCCCGTTAATCGCCGAGGGCGAGGTGCAGCGCCAGCAGGCCACGCTGGCGAAACCGGATGAGCGCTTCCATTACCGCTATGTCGCGACGGCCCTGGCCAGCAAAGCCGCTGATCATCTGCCCCACAGCAGTCAGGCGTTTGCGGCGGTGCTGTGCAAGGCGTCCAACTGGGGCACCAGCCTGGAAGAGCAAAGCGCGCTTTATCAACGCTATGTCGAGCAGGGTCCGTATGTGATCTGGGCCGGTGATTTCGGGCATCAATGCCAGGAACCGGACTTCCAGAACACCGACAAACGCTACGTGACCCAGTTCATGGACAGTCTGCGTTCGACATTGCGACCGTACAAACGGGCGCTGCAAATTGCTGGCGTGTTGCTGGTGACGGCGGTGGCCCTGTTGCTGATCAATCGCCGGCGTCGTCGCCAAAACCAGTAAGGCTCATGCCTGTTGAACGAAGGTCAGCCGCAGGGCGAAACCGATCAACAGGCTGCCAAACAGCCATTGCTGTACGCGTTGGGCCGATGGACTGCGTTGCAGCCAACGGCCGAGCGCGGCGCCGACCAGTGCGTAGGCGCTGTCGAACAGCAAACCGACGCCGACCAGCGTCACGCCGAGGATGGCGAATTGTGCGAGCACCGGGCCGGCCTGAGGATTGATGAACTGCGGCAGCAACACCGAGCAGAACAGCAGTGCCTTGGGGTTGAGCAGGTTGGTCAGCAAACCGCGCTGGATTGATTCGCGCCAGCGCGGTTTTTCCAGCGTTGCGCCGGTGCCATTCAGGTTCGGCAGCATCGTGGTGCGCAGGCACTGAATGCCGATCCACAACAAGTACGCGGCCCCGGCCAGGCGCACCACATCGAAGGTCCAGGGCGCTGCCTTGAACAACGCTGCCAGCCCCAGCGCCGCCAACGCCACATGACAACCCCTTGCGATCCCGAGGCCAATCGCCGTGGCCAACGCCGCGCCTTTACCCTGGCGGGCGCCGGTTTGCAGCAGCAGGATCATGTCCGGGCCGGGCAACAGATACACCACCGCCAGCGCCATGAAAAACAGCCAGAGACCTGCCATGTTGCACCCCGTTCGTTGTCGATTTGGTAGGAGCAGTCTAGGGCGGGAGGGCAGGGCAGGTGCTTGCGTAGTTCACTTCTAAAACCTTCTCGATTGGCATAACCTGCCACGTTATGACGTGAACACCATCAGGATCTGCCAAGCCATGAAACTGGACGCCTACGACCGCAAGATTCTCGCCGCCCTGCAACGGGACGGTCGCCTGAGCAATGTGCAACTGGCTGACGAGATCGGACTGTCGGCGTCGCCGTGTTTGCGCCGGGTGCGGATGCTCGAAGAGGCGGGGGTGATTCGCGGCTATCAGGCCAATCTCGATCGAGACGAAGTGGGGCTGGGGCTGACGGTGTTTGTCGGGGTCAAGGTTGAACGCCATAACGATGAACAGGCCGAGGCGTTTCGCCTGGCGGTGACGGCGTTGCCCGAGGTGATTTCGGCGTTCCTGGTGTCCGGTGAATCGGATTTCCTGCTGCAAGTGGTGGTGCCTGATCTGCGCGCCTATGACCGGTTTCTCACCGGGCGATTGCTGAAATTGCCGGGGGTGAGTGATATCCGCAGCAACTTTGCGATTCACACGGTGAAGACGCCAGGGGCGTTGCCTCTGGAGCATTTGCCGCTTTAGACCGCGTCGCCTGCTTCGCGAGCAAGCCCGCTCCCACACTGGATCTGTGGCATGCACAAAACCCATGTGGGAGCGGGCTTGCTCGCGAAAGCGGCCGAACTGGCGACCTATATCTATGAGACTGCCAGCTACATCTGCGTCGCCATCCCCTCCACATTCATCGCCGCCTGGCGCAACGCCTCGGACCGCGTCGGGTGCGGGTGGCAGGTCAGCGCGATGTCCTCGGCCGAGGCGCTGAACTCCATGGCCACGCAATATTCGCCAATCATTTCACTGACACTCGGACCGACCAAATGCACGCCGAGGATTTCGTCGGTGCGTTCATCGGCCAGCACTTTGGCGAAGCCTTCGGTCTCGTGGTTGATCTTCGCCCGGCTGTTGGCGGTGAACGGGAATTTGCCGACTTTGTAGGCACGGCCCTCGGCCTTGAGCTGTTCTTCGGTCTTGCCGACGCTGGCCAGCTCCGGTCGGGTGTAGATCACGTTGGGAATCAGGTCGTAATTGACCTCGCCGGCCTTGCCGATGATCTGCTCGACGCAGGCCATGGCTTCGTCTTCAGCCTTGTGCGCGAGCATCGGCCCGGACGTGACATCGCCGATCACCCAGACGCCAGCGGCTTCGGTGCGGTGACCCTTATTGGCGAGCATGCCGCGTTTATCGGTGGCGAGGCCGACGTTCTCCAGCCCCAGGCCTTGGGTGTAAGGCCGGCGCCCGATGGCCACTAGCACGTAATCGGCTTCGAGCAATTCGGCGGTGCCACCGGCGGCGGGTTCCACGCTGAGCTGCACGCCGTTGGCCGAGGTGGTGGCGCTGGTGACTTTCGAACTCAACTTGAAGCTGATGCCTTGCTTGGTCAACGAGCGTTGCAAGGTTTTGCCGGCCTCGCCGTCAACGCCGGGGCAGATCCGGTCGAGAAATTCGACCACCGTCACCTGAGCGCCCAAGCGCCGCCAGACCGAGCCCAGCTCCAGGCCGATCACTCCGGCGCCGATCACCACCAGATGCTTCGGTACTTCGGCCAGGGACAACGCGCCGGTGGAGTCGAGGATGCGCTTGTTATCAATGTCTACGCCGGGCAGGGGAGTGGGCTCGGAGCCGGTGGCGATGATGATGTCCTTGGCGCTCAGCTCGGTCTTGCCGCCCGCGCTGTCGGTCACGGTGACCTTGCCCGGCCCGTCGATATGGCCCCAGCCCTTGATCCAGTCGACTTTGTTCTTGCGAAACAGAAACTCGATGCCTTTGGTCAGCCCGGTAACGCTTTCATCCTTCTGCTTCATCATTTGCGCGAGGTTAAGCGTTGGTTTGACCTCGATCCCCAGGTTGGCGAATTCAGCGCCCATGGCCGCGTCGTAGAGTTCGGAGGCATGCAGCAGCGCCTTGGACGGCATGCAGCCGACGTTAAGGCAGGTGCCGCCGAGGGTGGCGCGGCCTTCGACGCAGGCGGCTTTGAGGCCCAATTGGCCGGCGCGGATCGCTGCGTTGTAACCGCCCGGGCCTCCGCCCAGAATCACGACGTCATAAGTGCTCATGGATGTACTCCTGGATTGAAAAGGGCTGGATCGATAAACCTAGCTGCTGGTAAAAATTACGAACGTAATATGTGCGTTCCGAAGCATTTCGGTCAAGGCTTCAGCTAAGCGACAGGTTGCGCATCTTTAGATACAGCTATTTAGAACGGAAATTTCACCACTATCGTTATAAGGTAACGAGATGTGACGGGGTTCGACGTCAGCAACGATAAACACTGGGGTGGTATGCAAGTCGATCTTGATGTCGATGGAACGCAAGTAGCCGGGTTGCCGCGCTTTCAGCAGGCGCTTTTTCACGGGCGGCGATTGCGTCAGTACGCGATTGGCTTGAGTGCCTTGGCCGCGGTGGGGCTGGTGCTGGCGTTTTTTGTCGCGCTGTTTGCGCCGCAGTCGTTGTGGGGCGCGCTGCTGGTTAACCAAAGCGCCGGGTTACTGGTGCTGGTCGCCGGCCTGCAATCGGCCTGGTGGGTAACCGAATGGCGTGCGCGGGCGATGAGCCCGATTGTGTCGGTGCCGGTTATCGTCGAGGAAGAAGCTGTCGCTCCGGTGGGTTGGTACGAACGCTTGCTGGATCGCATCAGTCAGCGCTGGGTGCACCTGCTGGCGCAGATTGGTGCGTCGACGTTCTGGCTGATCGGCTGGGCAGTGTTGACGTTGTTCAGCATCGAGCAAGTCTGGAATCTGGCCCTGACGCCCGCCATGCTGGGCTTGTCCGCCAGTGTCGGCGCTGCGCTGTCATTGCTGCTGGCCTTCGGTTTGCTGGTGCTGGAGCGGCAACTGGCGCAGGAAAATATGGCTGAATGGCCCGAAGCCGGTTCGTTGGCACAGTTGACCCGTGTCGCGATTATTTGTCTGGTACTGAGCGCGCTGTGTCTGTTGTTTGGCAATGACACCTCGGTCTGGCCCGTGCGTCTGGCGGTGTTGATCGGATTGCTGCCGGGGTTGGTGGCCGTCGAGTTGTTGCTGCGTGCGCTGTTGTCGCTGTTCAGTCCGCAACGTGAAAACCTTGAGCCGGCGTTGCTGGCGCGCAGCTTCGTCGCCGATATGCTGCGCTGGCCGCCACAACCGTTGCTGGCGTTGCAGCACGAATTGCACAACCGCTTCGGCATCGACCTGCGGCAAATCTGGGCGTTCACCTACATGCGCCGGGCATTTTTTCCGGTGCTGGCGGTGGTGGCTATTGTCGGTTGGTCGCTGACCGGCGTTCACGAAATCCCGTTGCAAGGGCGTGGCATCTACGAACGATTTGGCAAACCGGTTGAGGTCTTCGGCCCTGGTTTGCACGCAGGTTTGCCGTGGCCGTTGGGTCGGGTGTTGAGCGTTGAAAACGGAGTGGTTCACGAGTTGGCCACCAGCGTCGGCGAAGCGTCGGCGCCCGTGGTCGCTGAACCTGCTGAAGGCCCGGCCCCGGCGATTGCCAATCGCTTGTGGGACGCCAGCCATGTGAACGATAAATCCCAAGTCATTGCCAGCAGCCGCGCCGACAAGCAGAGCTTCCAGATCGTCAACATGGACGTGCGTTTTGTCTATCGCATCGGCCTGAGCGATAAAGACGCGCTAGCCGCGACCTACAACAGTGCCGATGTCCCCACGCTGATTCGCAGCACAGCCAGCCGGATTCTGGTGCATGATTTTGCCTCGCGCACCCTCGACGGTTTACTCGGTGAAGACAGGGTAGGGCTGGGCGACGAGATCGGTCGGGCAGTGCAGGGCGACCTGCAAAAACTCGACAGCGGCGTGGAAATTCTCGCCACCGTGGTTGAGGCGATTCACCCTCCGGCCGGTGCCGCCAATGCATATCACGCTGTGCAAGCTGCGCAGATTGGCGCCCAGGCATTGATCTCCCGCGAGCGCGGCGCGGCAGCAGAGGCGACCAACCAGGCGCAGTTGCAGGCCAGCATCGCCCGCGATCAAGCCACCGCCAACGCGCGTGAAATCAACGCGACGGCGCAGGCTTCGGACTTGCGCTTCAGCGCTGAGCGCAAAGCCTACGCCAGTGCCGGCCAAGCCTTTGTGCTGGAGCAGTATTTCAGTCAACTGACCCAGGGCCTGGCCAACGCCAAGCTTTTGGTTCTCGATCATCGCCTGGGCGGCAGCAACAACGCGCCGACCATCGACCTCCGTACATTTACGCTGCCGGCTGACCCTGCGTCGCCGCGTAACACCGCTCAGCCAGGAGCCACCCATTGAGCCAGTCGCATACTCACGATCACGATGACCACACTGGCCACGATCACGGCCACGGCGGGCATCACCACGGTCATCACCATCACCACCACGGTGCTCCCGAAGAGGCCGGTCCATTCCCGTGGCGTCGCATGGGTTGGGCGGCGTTGCTGGTGGCGTTCGCCATCGCTGCCGCCAGCCTGGTGCAAGTGCGCTCGGGGGAGGCGACGGTGATTACCCGTTTCGGCAATCCGTCGCGGGTGTTGCTCGAACCGGGCCTGGGCTGGCGTTGGCCGGCGCCGTTCGAAGCGGCGATTCCGGTGGATCTGCGCTTGCGAACGACCTCCAGCGGTTTGCAGGATGTCGGCACGCGGGACGGTTTGCGCATCATCGTTCAGGCTTACGTGGCGTGGCAGGTGCAGGGTGATCCCGACAACGTGCAGCGCTTTATGCGCGCCGTGCAGAACCAGCCGGATGAAGCGGCGCGGCAGATTCGCACGTTCGTTGGCTCGGCACTCGAAACCACCGCCAGCAGTTTTGATCTGGCCAACCTGGTGAACACCGACGCTAACCAAGTGCACATCGCCGATTTCGAAGCGCAGTTGCGTCAGCAGATCGATCAGCAGTTGCTCACGACTTACGGTGTACGCGTGTTGCAAGTGGGCATTGAGCGTTTGACTCTGCCGTCGGTGACACTCACCGCCACCGTCGATCGCATGCGCGCTGAGCGTGAAACAATCGCTACCGAACGCACAGCCATCGGCAAACGCGAAGCCGCGCAAATCCGTTCTGCCGCCGAGCGTGACGCGCGCATCGTTCAGGCCGATGCCACGGTGAAAGCTGCCGACATTGAGGCCCAATCCCGAGTCGAGGCCGCGCAGATTTACGGCCGTGCCTACGCCGGATCGCCGCAGTTGTATAACTTGCTGCGCTCGCTCGACACCTTGGGCACGATTGTTTCACCGGGCACAAAACTGATCTTGCGCACTGACGCGGCGCCATTCCGCGTGTTGGTTGACGGTCCGCCGAGCCTCGAAAACAAGTCCGGGTCTCAGCCATGAAATTAGTTCCACGTGGAACAAATGAGTTAAGCAGTCCCTGGATTCAGGCTGGGCGCTTGGCTTTTCTGGCGCTTTACGCGGTCACGGTGCTGGCTGCTTTGGCTTGGGCGTTCTCCAACGTGCGGCAGATTGATCCGCAAAACCGTGCCGTGGTTTTGCACTTTGGCGCGCTGGATCGCATTCAGAATGCGGGCCTGTTGTTGGCTTGGCCGCGCCCGTTCGAGCAGGTAATTTTGTTGCCAGCGGCGGATCGGGTGATCGAACGCCGAGTGGAGAATTTGCTGCGCAGCGATGTGGCGTTGCAAGCGGATCGGGTGGCGACGTTTGCCACGCCGCTCAGTGATGCGCTTGCCGGCTCCGGTTATTTGCTGACCGGTGATGCCGGCGTGGTGCAACTGGATGTGCGGGTTTTTTACAAAGTCACCGAGCCGTATGCCTTCGTTCTTCAAGGTGAACATGTATTGCCGGCACTGGATCGGTTGGTCACCCGCAGCGCATTGGCGCTCACCGCCGCGCGAGATCTCGACACCATTCTGGTGGCCCGCCCCGAGCTGATCGGCGCCGACAACAAAGCCGCCGAACGTCGTGAACGCTTGCGCGGCGATCTGGTGCAAGGCATCAACCAACGCCTGGCCGAACTGACCACAACGGGGCAGGGGATCGGCATTGAAGTCGCCCGGGTCGATGTGCAATCGAGCCTGCCCGGCCCGGCGGTGAACGCGTTCAACGCGGTTCTGACTGCCAGTCAGCAAGCCGACAAAGCCGTGGCCAATGCCCGCACCGAAGCCGAGAAACTCACTCAGACCGCCAACGAACAAGCCGACCGAACCGTGCAGGTCGCCCATGCTCAAGCCAGCGAACGACTGGCCAAAGCTTCGGCAGATACGGCAACGGTTTTGAGCCTGGCCAAGGCGACCGACCCGCAAATGCTGCTGCGGATTTACCGTGAGCGGATGCCGAAGATTCTCGGGCAGGCTGGTTCGGTGACCACGGTCGATCCGAAAGACGATTCCCGCCTGATCATTCAGGGAGCTGCACAATGACCGCCCAAACCGCCGCCGCACCGAGCATGTTGTCCTCGGCCGAGCAACGTAGCGCTGCGCGCCAACTGACTTTGGCGATGCTCGCTCTTGGCTTGCTCGGTCTCGGATTGATCTGGCGTTGGATATCGCCGGAGCAGACCGGTGTCAGCCAGTTGCTGCTGGGCTTCGCTTCGTTGCTGGTCGCCGTGCCGGTGATGCGCTCGGCCTGGTACAGCTTGCGCTATCCGAGCTTGCACGGGATCACCGATCAACTGATCGCCCTGGCGATGCTCGGTGCTTGGGCGACGGGTGATCTGCTCACTGCAGCGTTGCTGCCGATCATCATGATCTTCGGCCACGTGCTGGAAGAGCGCAGCGTGATCGGCTCGCAAGAGGCGATTCATGCCCTCGGCAAACTGACCCGCAGCCACGCGCGCAAGGTTCAGGCTGACGGCACTGTGATTGAAGTCGATAACGGCACGCTCAAGTCTGGCGACATTGTGGAAGTGCGCGCCGGCGATCGAGTGCCGGCGGATGGTCGGGTGTTGTCCGGTCAGGCGAGCCTCGATACTGCGTCGATTACCGGCGAGTCGGTGCCGTTGGAGGCTGTGGTCGGCATGACGGTTTTTGGCGGTGCGATTAACCTTGATGGCCTGCTGCGCATTGAAGTGACCCGCACCGGCAACGAATCGACCCTCGGCAAAGTCATCGCGTTGATGCAAAGCGCCGAGCGTTCCAAGCCACCGATCACCCGTCTACTTGAGCGTTACGCCGGCAGCTACATGGTGCTGGTGTTGCTGCTCGCCGCCGTGACCTGGTTCATCACCAACGATGCTCAAGCTATGTTGGCGGTGTTGGTGGCCGCGTGTCCATGTGCATTGGTGCTGTCGGCGCCGGCCACGGCGATTGCCGGAGTCGCGGTGGCGGCACGTCACGGGATTCTGATTCGCAGCTCGGCGTTCCTCGAAGAACTGGCGGACCTGACGTCGCTGGTGGTGGATAAAACCGGGACGCTAACCTTCGGCACGTTGCGCCTGCAATCCATCGACAGTCCGTTGGAGGACCGTAGCCATGTGCTGAAACTTGCCGCCAGTCTTGGTTCTGCGAGCAGTCATCCGGTCAGTCGGGCGTTGGCGAGTCTGGTGACTCAGGAACATTTTCTGCTGCTGTCCGATATTCACGAACGCCAGGGGCTGGGCGTGGTGGCGATGACGGAGCAGGGCGAGGCAGCGCTCGGGCGGCCGGAGTTGTTCGCGCAGTTGGGTATCGCTACTTCGGCCGTTCCAGAACACGACGGACCGATTGCCGGGCTGGCGCTGAACGGTGAGTTTCTCGCCTGGCTGTTGTTGGCGGACACGGTCAAACCTGAAGCGCGGTTTGCCTTGAATGAATTGCGCGAGCTCGGCTTGGGTCGGCAGTTATTGCTTACGGGTGATCGGCAAAGTGTCGCACACACATTGGCTCGCGATGTCGGTATCAGCGACGTCGAAGCCCAGGCCTTGCCCGAAGACAAACTCAATCGCGTGCTGACGGAAATCGGCAGCGGCTTCCGGCCGATGGTGGTCGGCGACGGCATCAACGATTCCTTGGCCCTGAAGGCTGGCGTTGTCGGCGTGGCGATGGGCGCTGGCGGGGCGGATATCGCGCTCGCATCAGCGGACATCGTGCTGATCGGCAGCGATCTGCGTCGGCTCGGGACGTGTGTGCGGCTGAGCCGCCAGTGCCGCCAGACATTGCAGGTCAACGTGATCATCGGCCTGGGCTGGACGCTGGCGATTGTCGCCTTCGCGGCATTCGGTTGGCTCGGCGCGGCGGGGGCGATGATTGCTGCGTTGCTGCATAACCTGAGCACGTTGCTGGTGTTGGGGAACGCCGGTCGTCTATTGCGGTTTCAGGAGCCGTTGCTCAAGTTGAAGGACGAGGCCTGAAACGGCTCTAAACCGGGGAGATCACGGCGAAACCAACTTTTTAGAACTGTATGCAATTTTCGTAGTCATCTAGGGTGAAGGCCATCACTTTGCAGATTCACGACGGCTGGTTGAAGCGCCGCGAGTTATAGAAAAACGCTATTAAATCGATAGCCAGCTATTTTTCTAATGATGGTCTACCCTCACATCAGACGTCTGAAACAAGGGGGATAAACCATGCTCGCGCAACTTCCACCGGCCTTACAGAATCTGCAGTTACCGCTACGCCTGCGACTCTGGGACGGCCATGAATTCAATCTGGGGCCGACGCCCAGCGTCACTATTGTGGTCAAGGACCCACAAATGGTTACCCAGTTGACCCACCCAAGCCTGGACGCACTGGGGGCAGCGTTTGTTGAAGGCAAACTTGAGCTGGAAGGCTCAATCAGCGATGTGATCCGCGTCGTTGATGAGTGGAGCCTGGCACTACTGGGTGATAACACCAGTCAGCCGGTGCGCCTCGTCCACGACAAGGAAACCGACGCCAAAGCGATTTCCTACCACTACGACCTTTCCAACGCGTTTTATCAGCTGTGGCTCGACAGCGACATGGCGTATTCCTGCGCCTATTTCGAGACCGGCAGCGAAACGCTGGAGCAAGCCCAACAAGCCAAATTCCGTCATCTATGCCGCAAGTTGCGTCTGCAACCGGGCGACTATCTGTTGGATGTTGGTTGCGGCTGGGGTGGACTGGCGCGGTATGCCGCCCGGGAGTTCGGTGCGAAAGTGTTCGGCATTACCCTCAGCAAAGAGCAGCTGGCCCTGGCCCGTGAGCGGGTTAAAGAGGAAGGCCTGGAAGACCTGATTGAACTGCAACTGCTCGACTACCGCGATCTGCCTCAGGATGGGCGTTTCGACAAAGTGGTCAGCGTCGGCATGTTCGAACACGTCGGCCACGCGAACCTGGCCGAGTACTGCAAAATCCTGTTCGGCGCGGTGAAAGAGGGCGGCCTGGTGATGAACCACGGGATCACCGCCAAGTACACCGATGGCCGTCCCGTAGGACGCGGTGCCGGTGATTTCATCGAGAAATACGTGTTCCCCAACGGCGAGTTGCCACACCTGTCGATGATCTCTGCGCAGATCAGCGAAGCCGGGCTGGAGATCGTCGATGTCGAGAGCCTGCGCCTGCATTACGCGCGCACCCTCGACCACTGGAGCGAACGCCTCGAAGACAATCTGGAAGCCGCCGCCAAAGAAGTACCGCAGCAAGCTTTGCGGATCTGGCGGCTGTACCTGGCCGGTTGCGCCTACGCCTTCGCCAAGGGCTGGATCAACCTGCACCAGATCCTCGCGGTGAAAGCCCATCCGGATGGCAGCCATGAACTGCCCTGGACTCGGGACGACATCTACACGCCTTAAAGGATCGGTGAAATAAGCCGGGCGACCCGCATGCCAATCTGTTGCAGGCGGTGGGTCTCCCGGCTTTCTTCTTTGGCGATCTCGTGGGCCTGGGCGAAGTCGTCGTTGAGCATGTGTTCCACCTCGGCGGCGAACGCGCTGTCGACGGTCAGCAACATCACTTCAAAATTCAGCCGGAACGAACGGTTGTCCAGATTGGCGCTGCCGATGGCGCTGATTTCGCTGTCGATCAACACCACTTTCTGATGCAGGAAACCCGGCTCGTAACGGAAGACGCGCACGCCTGCGCGCACGGCTTCGAAGGCATACAGGCTGGACGCGGCGTAGACGATCCGGTGATCCGGTCGCGACGGCAGCAGGAGCCGCACATCCACACCGCGCAGTACCGCCAGGCGTAACGCGGCGAACACCGCTTCGTCTGGTATGAAGTAAGGGCTGGTGATCCACACCCGTTCCGTCGCCGCGTGAATGGCTTCGACGAAGAACAGTGAACAGGTCTCGTAGGAATCTGCCGGGCCGCTGGCGAGCAACTGGCAGAGCACGCCGTCGTCCGGGTACACGTCCGGCAGGATCAGCGGTGGAAGCGTACGGGCGGCCCAGAACCAGTCTTCGGCGAAAGATTCCTGCATGCAGGCCACCACCGGCCCGCGCACCTGAACATGGGTATCGCGCCACGGCGCAAGGGGCGGTTTCTCGCCCATGTATTCGTCGCCAACGTTGTGCCCGCCGACGAAGCCCAGCACGCCGTCGACCACCACGATCTTGCGGTGGTTACGGAAGTTGACCTGAAAGCGGTTGAGCCAGCCGCTGCGGGTGGCAAACGCCTTGACCTCAACGCCGGCGTCGCGCAACGGCTGCACGTAGCTATGGGGCAACGAGTGGCTGCCGATGCGGTCGTAAAGTAGATAGACCGCCACGCCTTCGGCGGCTTTCTTCAGCAGCAGCGCTTGCAGGCGTTGGCCGAGCCGGTCGTCGTGGATGATAAAGAACTGGACCAGCACTGCTTCCTTGGCGTGGCTGATGGCGTCGAAAATCGCTTCGAAGGTCTCCGTGCCGTTGATCAGCAGGTGCACTTCGTTGTTCGCCAGGCACGGCATGCGCCCCAGTTTTGGCATCGCCCTTAATGAGGCGTAGGCGCTGGATGCGCGGGCGGTCAGGGCTTCTTCGACCCAGGGCCGCCAGTTCAGCTCGGAGATCGCCTTGCGCATTTCTTCGTTGGCCTGGCGCCGCGCCTTGATGTAACCATCGAAGGTGCTGCGGCCGAAGACCAGGTAAGGAATAAGCGTCAGGTAGGGAATGAACAACAGCGACAGGGCCCAGGCAATCGAGCCTTGGGCGGTTCGAACGGTCAACACGGCGTGGATGGCGGCAATCAGGCCCAGCGTGTGCAATAGCGCGATCAGATAACCGAAAATGTGCGGTCCAAAATAATCCATGGGGCAACCTTGCTCCTGAAGATTCAATACGTAAAAGACCATGTTCCGTGCAGAATGTCGCTATTTAATTGGCCCATGAACCGAAGCACATGGCTGACGTCTAACGGCCACTAATGATCAGGAGTTACTCGATGAACGTTCGTCTGCTGGGTTTGGCCATGGCCCTTGGTTTGTCCCTTCCTGTGGCTGCTCAGGCGCAGATGCTGCAACCGGGTCTGTGGGAATTGACCACAAGCAACATGAAAGTCGATGACCAGAACCTGCCGGATCTGCAATTGATCCTCGGCCAGTTGCAAGGCCAGATGACCCCGGCACAGCGCGCGCAGCTGGAGAAGCAGGGCATCACCATGGGCGGCAAAGGGATTCGTGCGTGTCTGACTCAGGCTCAGGTTGCATCGGACAACATTCCGCTGACGGACCCGCAATCGGGCTGCAAGCAGGAAATTACCGACCGTACCGGCAACCAGTGGAAATTCCGCTTCAGCTGCCCGAAAGCGCAAGGTGCGGGTGTTGCTACGTTCCTGAGTGATCGTGAGTTCACCACCAAGGTTAACGGCACTTTCAACGCGACCGGCATTCAGCAGAAGGGTAGCCTGGATACCCGTGCGGTGTGGCTGGGTCAGGATTGCGGCACGGTCAAGCCGAGGGCTTAAAAGCTTCGCGGGCAAGCCTCGCTCCTACGGGCGGTGATACCTGTAGGAGCGAGGCTTGCTCGCGAAAGCGTCCATTCAAACGCCGAGATCCTTCGGGTGTAAAAACCCACACACCTCATCAATCCGCATCCGCCCGAAATCCTCCCCGCTGCAACTGCGCACGCTGACAAACCCGCCATGCTTTTCTTTCTCTCCGACCACCAACAGATACGGCACGCTGCGCTCGCTGTGCAGGCGAATCTTGTAGCCGATCTTCTCGTTGCGCAGATCGACATGGGCGCGCACGCCACTGCGTCGCAGCTCCTCGGTCACTGATTGGGTGTAGGCAATTTGGCGCTCATCGATGTTCACCACCATCACTTGCGGCGGTGAGCGCCAATGTTCGAGCTCGTGTTGGCTCGGCCAGCATGTCCCATAGATCCGTTGCAGCGAGGTGCCGCCGACATGATCCAGGGCGAAGGCTTGCAGCACTCTGGTGGCCGGCACATGCGGCCCCTTGGTCAAGTATTCGCCGTCGCCCATGCGGTACACCGAATGCTGTTCGGTTGAGGACAGTGGCCGCTGTCGGATCGAGTGATTGCCCGCCGCGAGCATGTGCATGCGCACTTCAATCGGGGTCAGGTCCGCCAGGGTTAACGCCCGTTGCAATGCGAACTCATAGAAGAAGCCATCACCCAGTGCCGAGCCCTTCAACAGCAGGACACTCGGGTGCAGCTGCTTCACCGCCATGGCCAGCATCAGCGCACAGGAGCGGCGCAGGATCTCCAGGCCATCGGGTTCCTGAGGCGTGACGATACTGACCCGGGCATCGCCGTGGATCATGAATCCACAGTCCACCAATACTCCGTCCACCCGACCGGCCACCGCCGCTTTGGCCAACGCGAGCCCGATACTGGCCGCCAGCTCATACACGGAAAGTGGCTGGTCGTATTCGCGCAGTGAGCCGTCGGGCAGGGTGATATGGATCATGGTCACTGGTCTCGGGAATGGAAGCGTTAGCGCATGAAGCGCAGGGGTAATCCCTGGCAGCTGTCATGTAGACGATTGGCGTGCCAGGCAATTTGCCCCGACACCAGTGTGGTGCTGACGCTGTGGCGAAAACAATGGTGGACGAAGGGCGTCCAGCCGCACTGCGAGAGAATCGGTTGCTGGGAAACGGCGACGCCTTCGGGCTCGGGTTGGATCAGTACCAGATCGGCCCAATAGCCTTCGCGCAGATAACCACGATCAGGAATCGCGAACAAATCGGCGACCCGGTGACTGGTCTTGGCGACGAGGGTGGTGATCGGCAGCACTTCATCCGCGACCAATTCCAACAGCGCGGGGAGGGCGTGTTGCACCAGCGGCAGACCGGACGGCGCCTGACTGTAGGGCCGCTGTTTTTCCGCCCAGGTGTGGGGCGCATGATCGCTGCCGATCACATCCAGCCGATTGCTCAGCAAGGCTTGGCGCAAGGCATCACGGTCGCTCTGGAACTTGATCGCCGGGTTGCATTTGATCAGGTTGCCCAAGCGTGGATAGTCGCGATCATCGAACAGCAAATGATGCAGGCAGACTTCGGCGGTGATGTGTTTCTGGGCCAGTGGTTTGTCTTCGAACAGCGCAAGTTCCGCCGCCGTCGTTAGGTGCAAAACATGCAGTCGAGTGCCATGACGTTTGGCCAGGTCCACGGCCATCGATGACGAGCGAAAGCAGACCTCGGCATTGCGGATCAGCGGATGGGCCGCCGCAGGAATCTGTTCGCCGTACAGCGCTCGCAAGGTTGCGGCATTCGCGTCGATGCTGGGCGTGTGTTCGCAGTGGGCCAACAGGATCGTCGGTACCTCGGCGAACAACCGCTCGAGAATCCGCGGATCGTCCACCAGCATATTGCCGGTGGAGGCGCCCATGAACACTTTCACCCCGGCGACTTCGCAAGGATTGAGCGCGGCAACGGTGTCGAGGTTGTCGTTGCTGACGCCGAAGTGAAAGCCGTAGTTGGCCACCGAGTTGATCGCCGCCCGGCGCTTTTTGTCGGCCAAGGCGTCGAGGGTGAGGGTAGCCGGATTGGTGTTGGGCATGTCCATGAAACTGGTAATGCCGCCGGCCACCGCCGCCCGGGATTCGGTATAGAAGCTGCCCTTATCCGGCGCCCCGGGATCACGGAAATGCACCTGGTCATCGATCATGCCCGGCAACAGCCATTGACCCCGGGCATCGATTTCCACGTCCGCGGTTTCGCCTTCGATGCTGCTGGCGATCTTGACGATGCGGCCATTGCTGACCAACAGATCGCCGTCAGACACACGGCCTTCGTTCACCAACCGGGCGTTGCGAATCAGCACGCTGCTCATGGTCAGAACTCGTTCTGCAGGGCTTTGTAGCCGCGCACCAGATCGACGTTGGTGCGCGCCACGTCCTCGGAAAACTCCGAGGCGCTGATGCTTACCGGCGGGAACTGCGACAGGTCGGTGCCTGGGCCAATACGTGTAGTGGACGGCACGTAGAAGGCATCGGGCAAGTCCCGGCCGTCGACTACCGAGTTGTGTCGAACCACGCAGCCGTTCCCGACCGAGCAGTTGAACAGCACGCTGTTGAAGCCGATGAATACCCGGTCGCCGACGGTGCACGGGCCATGCACGATTGAGCGGTGGGCGATGGAGCTGAACTCGCCGATGGTCACCGCCGCGCCGGACTTGGAGTGGATCACCACACCGTCCTGAATGTTTGAGTTGGCGCCGATGGTGATCGGCTCCATCTCACCCGAGGCGTCGACTTCGTCAGCACGAATCACCGCGTAGGGACCGACGAAGACGTTCTCGCCGATCACTACTTTGCCGCAGATGATCGCGGTTTTATCCACGTACGCGGACTCCGCAATCACCGGCAGATCACCTGAAGGATTCTTTCGGATCATGGTTTGCTCAACGCGTCGTAAAGGGTGTTGAGGTTGTATTCGAACAGGCCGGCGAAGGTGCTGGCCGGGCCGGTTGCCGCGAGCGCATCGGAGTAAAGCGTGCCGCCAATGTGCGCGCCGCTTTCATCGGCAATCTGCTTGAGCAGGCGGGCGTCCTTGATGTTTTCCATGAACACAGCTTTGACCTTGGCCTGGCGAATCTGGGTGATCAACTGCGCCACTTCCGCGGCCGACGGTTCACGCTCGGTGGACAGACCTTGAGGGGCCATGAAGTCGATGCCGTAGGCCTGGCCCAGATAGCCGAACGCGTCATGCGACGTCACGATTTTGCGGTTACCCGGTGGCAGCGAACCGAGCTTGGCCTTGGCTTCGGCGAGCAGGGCGTAGATCTGTTTCAGGTAAGCCTGACTGTTACGTTCGTAGTCAGCCTTGTTCGCTGGGTCGGCAGCGATCAGCGCTTTGGTGATGTTGGCGATGTACAGCTCGGTGTTCGCCAGGTTGTGCCAGGCGTGCGGGTCGGGAACGGTTTCGCCGTCTTCATCCAGCGAGCGCGGAATCACGCCGTGACTGGCGCTGATCACCGGCGCTTTGGTTTCGGTGCTGGTTACCAGACGATCCAACCATGGCTCAAACCCGAGGCCGTTCTTGATGATGAGCTTGGCCTTGAGCAAGGCTTTGGCATCGTCCGGGGTCGGCTCGTAGGTGTGCGCGTCGGCGTCCGGGCCGACCATGTTGGTGATCTGGATATGCTCGCCGCCGACCTGATGGGTCATGTCGGCAAGGATGCTGAAACTGGTGACCACCTGGAGTTTTTCTGCGGCAGACAGCGACATCGACAGCATCAAACTGAACAGCACGAGTAAAGCGCGCATCGGGAAACACCTCATTGGGATGTGAGCAAAGGCGGGCGGCGCAGCAAGCCGTGCACCGGACCGAACACCACGGACAGCAGATACAAACCGCCAGCCACCAGCACGATGGCCGGGCCGCTGGGCAGCGAGTAATAGAACGACAGCAACAAACCGAACCACACCGAGAGGCAACCGAGCACGGCGGCGATGGCCATCAACACCGGCAAGCGACGGCTCCAGAAGCGCGAAGCGGCCGCCGGCAACATCATCAAACCGACCACCATCAGCGCGCCGATGGCCTGGAAACCGATCACCAGATTCAGCACCACGAGGGTCAGAAACACCCCGTGAGCGAGCGGCCCGAGACGGCTGACGGTTTGCAGGAAGAGCGGGTCGAGGGTGTCGAGCAACAGCGGTTTATAGATCAGGGCCATGGCGATCAGGCTAAAGCCGGAAACCCAGAGCATGCCGGTGAGGGTGGGGCCATCGACTGCCAATGCCGAGCCGAATAGCAGGTGTAATAAGTCCAGGCGTTTGCCGGCGATGCCGAGGATCAGCACGCCGCTGGCCAGGGAGATCGGGTAGATTGCGGCCAGGCTGGCGTCTTCGCGCAGGCCAGTGCGACGGGTGATCCAGGCGGCAAGTCCGGCCATGCTCAGGCCGGCGCCGAGGCCGCCGATGGTCAGTGCGGGGAGGCTGAGTCCGGCGAACCAGAAGCCCAACGCTGCGCCGGGCAAGATGCCGTGAGCAACGGCGTCGCCGATCAGGCTCATGCGGCGCAGGATCAAAAACACGCCAAGTGGTGCGGTGCTGCACGCGAGCACCAGACCGCCGAGCAATGCCCGGCGCATGAAGACGAACTCGTGGAACGGTTGCCAAAGGTGGGCGGCGGCGATCATCAGGCCACCTGCGTTTGCGGTTGTTGGCGGATCAGTTCGATGCTGGGTCCGAGGGTGCATCCGCTGCTTTTGATCAGCAGGGTTTGTGGAATGTGTTGGCGCACGGCGGCGAGGTCATGGCACACGACGACCAGCGTTCGACCTTCGGCGTGCCACGCGTGGATGTGTTTCCACAGCAGCTCCTGGCCAAGTTCATCGAGGGCGGCGTGGGGTTCGTCGAGCAACAGCAAAGGCGCTTCGGCCAAGCTCAAACGGGCGAGCAGGGCGCGTTGTAATTCGCCGCCAGAAAGCGCCATCAGTGGTCGGTGTTCCAGGCCTGACAGACACCAATCATCCAGAACGGCTTTGAGTTTTTGGCTGCAGGCTTCAGGCGTTTGCTTGCTGCCCCAGAATCCGGCCGCTACCAACTCTTGCAGGCTGATGGGGAATTGTCGGTCCAGGTGTTGTTGCTGGGGCAGGAATGAGAGGCCGCCCTTGCGTGGAACATCCAGTACGATTTTGCCGGTCAGTGGTTTTTGCAGGCCGGCGATGACTTTCAACAGGCTGCTTTTGCCCGAGCCATTGGCGCCAATGACCGCAGTCAGACTGCCCTTGGGCAATTCGAAATCCACCGCGGGCGTAAGAGGTTGGCCGGGTGCGCCCCAGCGTAGGGATTGGCAGCGGATCATTGTGCCTCCCAGTTGTGGCGACTTTCGGCGACTGCGTCGTGGGCGTGAAGGCTCTCGGCGTGCACGACTCGTATGTGGAAAGCGTTGATGCCGGGGGAGCGTTTCAGGGCCAGATTCAGGCGTCGTGCGGCGTCTTCGCAGAACATCAGGTTCTGACCATTGGCCAAAGCGAAGGCTTGTTCATCGGCGCGTTTCACCGCTGTTTGCACGGCTGTGCCGAGGGCGGCTTCGGCGTCGTTGATGACGGCGATCAGAGGCAGGTCGTCGAGATAATCGTCCAGGTGCAACTGTAAGTGCGCAGTGCTGCGTTGACTGTGTGGTGTGGCGACGATGCCTTTTGTCGAGCCGAGCCAAGCCAAAACATCGGCATGTTGCAGTGGCTTGTTGGCGAAATCGTCGACGAATTGCTGTTGGATAAGTTGTCGCGACAACGCTGCGGAACACGGGCACGTCGAGGAATAAGCAACGTCGATTTTTAGTTCCACGTGGAACATATCGTTTTTCAATCGTGCTTCGATGCTCGCTGGATAGGTTTTCCAGCCAGCCAATGGGCTTACAAGCGCTGGTCGTTTGAGCAGTAAATCGACGTGAATTTTCAGGTAAGCGCTGGTGGACAATCCTTCGTGGCTGTCGAGAAAACGCTGCAAAACACGGCGTAGTAATCCTGGTGTGAGGTTCTCCTGTTCAAGCACTTCCAGCGCCAGATACAGCCGCGACATATGAATGCCGCGCGCTTCGCCATCGTCCAGGCTGACGCCGGCATCAGCCTTGGCGCTCAGTCGTTGGCCATCGAATAAAACAGGAAGAGCAATGCCGCACATGCCCACCCACTCGAGTGGCAAGGCTTGGCGTGAGGCCTGCGCGGCGATATCCGGCAGAGTCAGCGCATTCATGAGCAGGTCCATCGTGGGAGTTGATTTGGCATGTTATATTATTACACTAACATCGACGATGCCTTTTTCGCCAGCGGGCTTTCACCATGCACAGACGTCACTTGCTCAACCTGATTCTGGCCAGCGCGGCCTTCGCTTTACCCTTTGGTGTTTCGGCCACGCAGATTCGCAACGCGCGGCTCTGCCGTTCGGATGACAAGTTGCGACTGGTGTTCGATCTGAGCGGGCCGGTGCAATTCAAGACGTTCACCCTGAGTTCGCCCGAACGGCTGATCATCGATCTGAGCGGCGCTAGCCTCAGTGGTGATTTCAGTCAGTTGGCGCTGAACAACACGGTGATCCGCTCAATCCGTTCCGGCCACTACGGTCAGGGCGACACCCGAATCGTCCTCGACCTTAGTGCGCCAGTGCAGCTCAACAGTTTTCAACTGCCGCCCCAGGACGGGCAGGGCCATCGACTGGTGCTCGATATGAAGACCGCTGTGCCGATGCAGATTGCAGCGGCGCCAACCCCTGAGCCGATCATCGACAAGGCTCACCCCAAACGCGACATCATCGTGGTCGTCGACCCCGGTCACGGCGGCAAAGATCCCGGCGCGGTCGGCGCCAAAGGTGAGCGGGAAAAAGACGTGGTGCTGTCGATCGCACAGTTGCTGGCCAAACGATTGAAACGCGAGAAGGGCTACGACGTGAAACTGGTGCGCAACGACGACTTCTTCGTCCCGCTGCGCAAACGCGTGGAGATCGCCCGCAAGCACAATGCCGACATGTTCATCTCAGTTCATGCGGATGCCGCACCACGGCTTACCGCGTCCGGCGCATCGGTGTATTGCCTGTCCGAAGGCGGCGCGACCTCGGCCACGGCCCGTTTCATGGCGCAGCGGGAGAACGGCGCCGATCTGCTGGGCGCCACTAGCCTGCTCAATCTCAAGGACAAGGACCCGATGCTCGCCGGGGTGATTCTCGACATGTCGATGAACGCGACCATCGCCGCCAGCCTGCAACTGGGCAGCACCGTACTCGGTAGTTTGGCGGGCATCACCACGTTGCATCAGAAGCGCGTGGAACAAGCCGGATTCGCGGTGCTGAAGTCGCCGGACGTGCCATCGATCCTGGTGGAAACCGGCTTCATCTCTAACGCCCGCGACAGTCAGCGGCTGGTGACGGCGCGGCATCAACAGGCTGTGGCTGACGGATTGTTCGAAGGTCTGCAGCGCTATTTCCAGAAGAATCCGCCGCTCAACAGCTACGTCGCCTGGCAGCAGGAACAGAAAAAAGCCCAGGTCTAGCAGCCGGCAATCCGGCTGCAGGTGAATTTGCCGCTGCTACCGCCGGAGCTGGAAAACCGATTGATGGTGGTCCAGCCAACTCGGCGGGTGTAGCCAATCCAGGCTTCGCCGTCGGAGGCGAGCCCGGTGAAAAACGTCAGCTGCCCGTAGCGGCTGCTGGTCTGCGCCCAATAGCGTTTGCCCACCACTTCAAAGCCTCGCAGATAGATCGTGCTACCGACGGTGTTGACGCTGTAGGCGTTCCCGTCGGGGTCGACACACGCGAGCAGATTGGCGCTGCGGGTGCATTTCGCCAGTGTCGGGATTTGGCCCCAGGCATCGACGGCGACCAGTAGCGAAAGACTCAGCAACGAATACTTCAGGACGTTTTCCATGGCGTTTCTCAAGGGGCGAACAGGTTCAAGCATCGGGCCCTTTGTCGTGGCGAGCAAGAGGGGAGTGGCTTATTTGCACTGTTATACTATAACATAAATTAACGCTTTCCCCTGTGCCCCAAGAACATGAAGAGCTGCGCGAACGCCCTCAGCTGGCGTTCGACCGGCCACATCCTGTGAGGAATACCTGATGCCCAATCGTCTCCCCGTGACCGTCCTGTCGGGCTTTCTCGGCGCCGGAAAGAGTACGTTACTGAATTATGTACTACGTAATCGCGACAATTTGCGAGTCGCCGTGATCGTCAACGATATGAGCGAGATCAACATCGATGGCAGCGAAGTCCAGCGCGATGTCAGCCTGAACCGCGCCGAAGAGAAACTCGTGGAAATGAGCAACGGCTGCATTTGCTGTACGTTGCGCGAAGACTTGCTGGAAGAAGTCAGCAAACTCGCGAAGGACGGTCGATTTGATTATTTGTTGATCGAATCCACCGGGATTTCCGAACCGCTGCCCGTTGCGGAAACTTTCACCTTCCGCGACGAAGAAGGCCAAAGCCTGGCCGACATCGCCCGGCTCGACACCATGGTCACCGTGGTCGATGGCATGAACTTCCTGCTCGACTACCAGGCCGCCGAAAGCCTCGCCTCCCGTGGCGAAACCTTGGGAGAGGAGGATGAGCGTTCGATTACTGACCTGCTGATTGAGCAGATCGAATTCGCCGACGTGATCCTGATCAGCAAGATCGACTTGATCAGCAGTAGCGAGCGCCAGGAGCTGATCGCGATCCTCGAACGGCTCAATTCCCAAGCGGAAATCATTCCGATGGTCATGGGTGAAATCCCGCTGGAAAAGATCCTCAACACCGGCCGCTTCGACTTCGAAAAAGCCGCCCAGGCACCGGGCTGGTTGCAGGAGTTGCGTGGCGAGCACGTGCCGGAAACCGAAGAATACGGCATCGCTTCCACGGCCTATCGCGCGCGCCGGCCATTCCATCCTCAGCGCTTTTTCAGATTCATCGACCGCCCGTGGGTGAATGGCAAACTGCTGCGCTCCAAAGGGTTTTTCTGGCTGGCCAGCAAGCACATGGACGCCGGTAGCTGGTCTCAGGCCGGCGGTTTGATGCGCCATGGTTTCGCCGGTCGCTGGTGGCGTTTCGTGCCGAAAACCCAATGGCCGCAGGACGAGGAAAGTACCGCCGGGATCATGGAAAACTGGACCGCGAGCACCGGCGATTGCCGTCAGGAGCTGGTGTTCATCGGCCAGAACATCGACTTCGCGCAACTCACCGCCGAACTCGACAATTGCCTGCTGACCGACGATGAAATGGCCCAAGGCATCGAAGGCTGGCGCCTGCTGCCAGACCCGTTCGGCCCCTGGCACGAAGAGGCGGCCTGATGCTCACACTTAACCCTGTGGGAGCGGGCTTGCTCGCGAAGGCGTCCGTCCGGACACCACGCCAACATCATGGAACCAACCCGAAAGTCCTGACAAAGATCCTCCACGACGACGCCAATCTCGCCGTCTGGCAGCGCCAACTCCCGGTACACATCGCCGATTTCGCCAGCCTGTTGCTGTCGCTGAACGAACCCTTGGCCGAGGCGTTGTCCCTGGAAATGCTCACCGAAGACGCCGAGCCAAACCTGCGCGGATTGGCTTCTGGCTTCAGCGATCTGGAAGGTTATGAAGGCTTTATCACCGACGTTTCCTGGCTGGTCAGCGCGTTCGCCTGCTTGCTCGGTGCCAAGCGCGTCGGCCTGCGTTTGCGGGTGCTGGACAAGGCCATGTGCCCGCGCTTCCACGTCGATCACGTGCCGGTGCGATTGATCACCACCTATGCCGGCGTCGGCAGTCAGTGGCTGAAGGAAGGGGCGATGGATCGCCGGCAACTGGGCAATCCCGAGGCCGAACCGCCGTCGTCGATCCAGCAAATCAACAGTGGCGACGTGGCGTTGCTCAAAGGCGAGAAATGGCACGGCAACGAAGGTTTCGGCTTGATCCATCGCTCGCCGCAACCAGCGACAGGCGAGCGTCGATTGATCCTGACCCTCGACTGGCTGAGCTGACGGCTCAGGGTTTGAGCCAGTTTCCCTGGCTCTGTGCTTCGCAGAACGGCTTCAGATACGCTGCATCGGTGGCCACGCCGTAATAGTGAATATCCTGGCGGTAAGGCATATTGGCGACTTGGGCGTTGCTGCACACGCCGAAAGCGCCGGTGGGGCATTGGTCGACGTATTGCACTTCGACTTTCTGACCGGGCAGGTTCGGCTGGCAAAAACCGTCGGCGAACAGTTTTTCCGGGATGTTGCGATTCTGTTGGCAGACCTTCACGTCGAGCCGTTCCGCCTGGCTATGGACCACGCACGCTTGGGCCCGCGCCTCGCCCGACGTCAGCGCCAACAGCAACGACAATCCCATCAACCGCATCCTCTACCTCCTCAGAAACTCTCGACCATGTTGCAGAACATCCCCACTCACGTCATCGCCGGCCCGTTGGGTGCCGGCAAGACCAGCCTGATCAAGCACCTGTTGGCGCAGCGGCCGGCGCATGAGCGCTGGGCGGTGCTGATCAACGAGTTCGGCCAGATCGGCCTCGACGCCGCGCTGCTGACTCAGGACGTCGATGGTATCGCACTGGGTGAAGTGGCCGGGGGCTGTTTGTGTTGCGTCAATGGTGCGCCGTTCCAGATCGGCCTCGGGCGGTTGCTGCGCAAGGCGCGGCCGGATCGGTTGTTTATCGAACCTTCCGGGCTGGGCCATCCGGCGCAGTTGCTGCGACAGTTGAGCGAGGCGCCGTGGCTTGGGGTGTTGGCGGTTCAGCCGTGTGTTTTGGTGCTGGATGCCCAGGCGATTGCGGCCGGGAAACCGCTGCCGGCGGCGCAACAGGAGGCACTGAAAAGCGCGGGTTTGTTGCTGCTGAACAAGTCGGAAGGTCTTGATGATGGCGATCGCCAGCGGATCAAGGCACTGCTGCCGATGCGTCCGTTGTATTGGACACAGCAAGCGGTTTTGCCGTTGAGCGAATTGCCGGGGCTTGAGGCTCGAGGTGTCGCGGGTGTGGATAACTTGGTCGTCCCCAAAGGCTTGGCGCAGATGCCGGCGATCTGGACTGATCACGCGTTTCCGATTTGCTTGAGTCAGGAGCAGGAGGGCGGTTGGAGTATTGGCTGGCGTTGGCATCCGAGTCAGACCTTTGATTCGGCACTCGTTACGTGGTGGCTTGAAAGCCTTGCCTGGCGGCGCGCGAAGCTGGTTATCCACAGTGGCGAGGGTTGGGTTTCAGCGAATGCGGTGGATAACTCGGCGTTGGCGTGGCAGCGGAGTGAATGGCGGCAGGATTCGCGGATTGAGCTGATCTTCAGTGAACCGCAGGATGTCGATGCGTTGCAAAGAGGTCTAGCTGATTGCCGGCTGAGTTGAAGATCAAAAGATCGCAGCCTTCGGCAGCTCCTACATTTGGAATGCGATCCCTGTAGGAGCTGCCGAAGGCTGCGATCTTTTGCTTTTAATTCAAGGCCGCCATTTAGTGTGTTCCTGACGCCACTGGCTCATCTCAATCACTTCACCACGCGGCTTCACCACTTCAACCACCGGCGGCGTGTCGTCGAACGGCATCGGATAAGGCGCCAGTTCAATCTGCGCGCTGTGCGCCCCGAACTGGGTGATCGTCCCGGTGTGACGCGTTTCGCCCGTCACGGTGAATTCGAAGTTGTACACCCGCGCCAAACGTCGACGGCCGTTGGCATCTTTGATAAAACCGATTTTTTTCAGCGCCACGTTGCCGTCGAGCAACTCGATTTCGAGTTTGGCGCAATGCTGCTTGACTCGCTCCAGCGCACGCTCGCGCAAGCCGTGGTTATGCCACAGCCACGCGGCGCCAGTGGCCAGCAGCATTAGCACGAAGATATTTCCGAGGGTCAGCATCAACAAAGTGCTCCAACAAGATAGTGCCAGCTTAACTGTGTCGCCGGTCTGTCGTACAGGCTGCGTTTAGTCGCATACTGCGCGGCTCGAATTTCAATCGTTTTACGGAAAACTCACCGCATGAAACGTACGCCCCATCTGCTCGCCATCCAGTCCCACGTGGTGTTCGGCCACGCTGGCAACAGCGCCGCGGTTTTCCCGATGCAGCGGGTCGGGGTGAATGTCTGGCCGCTCAACACTGTGCAGTTCTCCAACCACACGCAATATGGGCAGTGGGCGGGTGAAATATTGCCGCCGCACCAGATTCCCGAGCTGGTGGAAGGCATCGCCGCGATTGGTGAACTGGGCAACTGCGATGCGGTGCTGTCGGGCTACCTCGGCAGTGCGGCCCAGGGCCGGGCGATCCTCACGGGGGTGGCGCGGATCAAGTCGATCAACCCCAAGGCCCTGTATTTGTGCGACCCGGTGATGGGCCACCCGGAAAAAGGTTGCAGCGTGCCGACCGAGGTCAGCGATTTCCTGCTGGAAGAAGCCGCTGCCGTGGCGGACTTCATGTGCCCGAATCAGCTGGAGCTGGACAGCTTCTCGGGACGCAAGCCGCAGTCGCTGTTCGATTGCCTCGCCATGGCGCGAGCGCTGCTGGCGCGTGGGCCGAAGGCGGTGTTGGTCAAGCATCTGGACTATCCCGGCAAACCTGAAGAGGTTTTCGAGATGCTGCTGGTGACGGCTGAAGGCAGCTGGCATTTACGTCGGCCGTTGTTGGCGTTTCCGCGTCAGCCGGTGGGCGTGGGTGACCTGACGTCCGGGTTGTTCCTCGCCCGCGTGCTGTTGGGTGACAGCCTGGTGGCGGCGTTTGAGTTCACGGCGGCAGCGGTGCACGAGGTGTTGCTGGAAACCCAGGCCTGCGCCAGTTATGAGCTGGAACTGGTGCGGGCGCAGGACCGGATTGCCCATCCTCGGGTGCGGTTCGAAGCGACGCCGATCAGTCTTTAAAAGCTTCGCGGGCAAGCCTCGCTCCTACAGGTCCGAGTCGCTCGCATAGTGCGTGTACGGCTCGGACCTGTAGGAGCGAGGCTTGCCCGCGAAAGCGATCCAGAGACCGAACAACGCGTCAGGCGTCGCCCTTGATCTCCTGATAGCGCTTTTCCAGTTCCTGACGAATCTGCCGACGCTGCTGGGCCTGGATGAAGCGGCGCTTGTCTTCGCTGTTCTGCGGTTGCAGCGGCGGGACGGCGGCCGGTTTGCGCTGGTCATCCACCGCGACCATGGTGAAGAAGCAGCTGTTGGTGTGGCGCACCGAGCGCTCGCGAATGTTTTCGGTCACCACCTTGATACCCACCTCCATCGAGGTGTTGCCGGTGTAGTTGACCGAGGCCAGAAAGGTCACCAGCTCGCCGACATGAATCGGCTCGCGGAAAATCACCTGATCCACCGACAAGGTCACCACGTAGCGGCCGGCATAACGGCTGGCGCAGGCGTAGGCCACTTCGTCGAGGTACTTGAGCAGGGTGCCACCGTGGACATTGCCAGAGAAGTTGGCCATGTCGGGAGTCATCAATACCGTCATCGACAGTTGGGCGTTTCCGGGTTCCATAGCGTTCTCACGGGTCAAGGCAGGATTTCGGGAGCGCACCTCTGCGGGTGCGTAGCGGGCTTTTCAAACCAACCTATATCGGGACGCCGGGCAGGTGGCTGTCGTCACGCCCTGATCGATCTGTTTCCATATATTGCACCGCCTTTCTGTCGGAAGTCGCGGTGTTACGCTCCGAAGAGTCGATCTCAAGGAGCCCCATACCATGCATGCCATCAGTTTCATCCAGGATTTGGCAGTGATCATGTTGGTCGCGGGCGTGGTGACCGTGCTCTTTCATCGCTTCAAGCAACCGGTGGTGCTCGGCTACATCGTCGCCGGCTTCATCATCGGCCCGCACACGCCGCCGTTCGGCCTGATCCACGATGAAGAAACCATCAAGACCCTCGCTGAGCTCGGGGTGATTTTCCTGATGTTCTGCCTGGGCCTGGAGTTCAGCCTGCGCAAGTTGTTCAAGGTCGGGGCCACGGCGTTTATCGCGGCGTTCCTTGAGATCGTGCTGATGATCTGGATCGGCTACGAAATCGGCCGCTGGTTCGACTGGAACACCATGGATTCGCTGTTCCTCGGGGCGATCCTGGCGATTTCCTCGACCACCATCATCGTCAAGGCGCTCAACGACCTGAAGATGAAAAACGAGCGCTTTGCGCAGTTGATCTTCGGTGTGCTGATCGTTGAAGACATCCTCGGTATCGGCATCATCGCCTTGTTGTCGAGCATCGCGGTCAGCGGCACCGTCAGTTCCGGCGAAGTGTTCTCCACGGTTGGTAAGCTCTCGCTGTTCATGATTGTCGCGCTGGTGATCGGCATCTTGCTGGTGCCGCGATTGCTGGCCTATGTGGCCAAATTCGAAAGCAATGAGATGCTGTTGATCACCGTGCTGGGCCTGTGTTTCGGCTTCTGCCTGCTAGTGGTCAAGCTCGAATACAGCATGGTCCTCGGCGCCTTCCTGATTGGCGCGATCATGGCCGAATCCCGCCAATTGCTGAAAATCGAGCGCCTGATCGAACCGGTTCGCGACCTGTTCAGTGCGATCTTCTTCGTTGCCATCGGGCTGATGCTCGATCCGTTGATCCTGCTGCAATACGCCTGGCCCATCGCGGTGATCACCGTGGCGGTGGTGCTCGGCAAGATGTTGTCCTGCGGCCTCGGCGCCTTTATCGCCGGCAATGATGGACGCACCTCACTGCGGGTCGGGATGGGGCTTTCACAGATTGGCGAATTCTCCTTCATCATCGCCGCGCTGGGCATGACCCTGCAGGTCACGAGCAACTTCCTTTATCCAGTGGCGGTGGCGGTTTCGGTGATCACCACGCTGCTGACGCCGTACCTGATTCGCGCCGCCGATCCGCTGTCGATCAAGCTGGCGGCGGTCATGCCGGGGCGCCTGAGTCGCGTGTTGGGGATGTACGGCGAATGGCTGCGCAGCATTCAGCCTCAGGGCGAAGGCGCACTGCTGGCGTCGATGATCCGGCGGATTTTGTTGCAGGTGGG
The DNA here is from genome assembly GCF_026016365.1 of Pseudomonas sp. B21-053. Taxonomy (NCBI): domain Bacteria; kingdom Pseudomonadati; phylum Pseudomonadota; class Gammaproteobacteria; order Pseudomonadales; family Pseudomonadaceae; genus Pseudomonas; species Pseudomonas sp. B21-053. The sequence continues at coordinate 7,029,638 of NZ_CP087205.1, read as the reverse complement.
GGTCAATCTGGCGCTGGTGATCGCGATTTTCTTTTCGGGCGCATTTTTCGCCGAGCGCATGTCCGAATATCTGCAAGGCTGGATCAGTGACCCGAGCTGGCAGAAAGCGTTGATCTGGGGTGGGGCGCTGCTGGTGTCGCTGCCGTTCCTGATCGCCGCCTACCGTAAGCTCAAGGCGCTGTCGATGCTGTTGGCAGAGATGGGCGTGAAGCCGGAGATGGCTGGCCGCCACACGCAGCGAGTGCGTCGGGTGATCGCCGAAGTGATCCCGATCCTCTCGCTGCTGGTGATTTTCCTGCTGCTGGCAGCCTTGTCGGCCAGTATTTTGCCGACCAACAAGTTGCTGGTGCTGATCGCTGTGGTCACCGCCGCTGTGGCGGCGCTGCTCTGGCGCTGGTTCATCCGCGTGCATACGCGCATGCAGGTGGCCTTGCTGGAAACCCTGGACAACCACAAGGAATCGTCCGGGCATTGAAGCCTCTGTAGCAGCTGGCGCAGCCTGCGTTCGGCTGCGCAGCAGTCGTAAACCCGGAAAACCCGGTCAGCCTGGAACACCCCATTGCCCGATTTGCGGCTGCTTCGCCGCCGAACGCAGCCTTCGGCAGCTGCTACACATGGATCCGCAGGGTTCTATCAGCTTTCCAGCCAGACGTCCCGCGCCCAGTGCCACACCGATTCCCAGGTTTCTTCGGCAATCAGTTCTTCTTCGGCTTGCCACAACACCACGGTGCCGTCTTCTTCGACAAGGTAGTAGTCGTCACCGTCCTGGCAGATCGGGATCATGCTGCGATCAACGCCAGCGTCCCAGGCGTTGGCGGCAACGTCCGGCAGGTAGGTGTGGGATTGCGGGTCGGTCACAGTGACCGGCTCCAGGCTGCCGTAGACCACGTCGCTGACGGTCAGCAAAAATTCTCTGAAGACAAACGGGATGTCGATGAACAGCTGTTCTTCGATTTCCACGATCTGATCTTCGTCGGGCAACTCCAAGGGGACCGGTACCGGTTCGTTGGCTTCACGCAGTTGTTCGATGATTTCTTCCACGTCCGGGATCCTCTTGCTGATGGCGCGGTTTAGTTGGGGCGGTTTATACAGTAGCTCGCTATAGATGCAACCGCGAAATAGAAAACCCCGGCCGAGGCCGGGGCTTTTTACAGGGATAGCATTGCGACAGGTTTAACGCGAGTCGGTTCAGCCGTTCTGGCGGATACCGGCGACCAGCCAAGGCTGGTTCTCGCCCTGTGGACGTTCCATGTTCCAGCTTTCGCTGAACACTTCGCCCTGGTCGAAACGCGAGGTCTTCGACACGCCGCTGAAGGTCAAAGTGGCGATGGTCTTGTCGGCACGATCATCCACGCCGTCCAGTTGTACCTGGAGGTTATCGATGTACGTGGACTGGAAACCGTCGCCCAGATCAGCACGTTCGCGCTTGAGGAACTCCAGCATTTGCGGGGTCACGAACTCGGCGATCTTGTCCATTTCGTTGGCGTCCCAGTGCTGCTGCAGGGACTGGAAATGGTTGCGGGCCGCTTCGAGGAAGTTCTGTTCATTGAACCAGGCTGGCGCGTTGATCACCGGACGAGCTGCGGCAGGTGCCGCCGAGCCGCCGAAGATGGAACCGCCGGCAGGTTGGTTCTGGAACGTTTCACGCTGCATCGGCGCACCGGCCGGAGCCAGGTGGTCCTGCTGCTTGCGGCGACGGGCGGCGATGAAGCGGAAGATCAGGAACGCAATGACGGCCATGATCAGGATGTCGAAGATCTGCATGCCCTGGAAGCCACCGCCCATGAACATGGAGGCCAGCAGGCCACCGGCCGCGATACCGGCCAGAGGGCCGAGCCAGCGCGAAGCACCGCCGGCTTTGGCCGCAGCGCCAGCGGCACCGGCAGCACCCGCAGTGGCCGCAGCGCCGCCTGCGGCAGAAGAAGGCGCCATTTGGCTGGTCTGGTGGGTCGGCGCAGCGCCGGCGCTTTTACCGCCACCAAAGCGCTTGGCGTTGGCGTCGAGGCTCATCGTCAGGCCGATACACAAGGCCATGGCGATGCTAAGAAAACGTTTCATAAGGGGAATTCCCATTTGTGGATTGCACGCGAGCCATGTTGCACAGCTGAAGTGTTACTGGCTAGCGGCAGAGTGTTTCGGGCTTTTGCCTGACAGGTGATGTTCAGCTTCAGTCAGCGCAATAAGGCTTGTTACTTTGGTCCGTAGGACGAGTGGATAAGTCTTGTAGGAAAGATACCTAGCGTCGTAGCGCCAGCATGACTACACCGGCGGTAATCAAACCGATACCACCCCATTGGCGCAGGTCGAGCTTCTCGCCCAGCAGAATTACGCCGAGCACCGCCACCAGCACCACGCTGAGCTTGTCTACCGGAGCGACCAGAGAGGCCGGGCCGAGTTTCAGCGCGCGGAAGTAGCAAATCCATGAGGCGCCGGTCGCCAGTCCTGACAACAGCAGGAACAGGTAGCTCTTGGCCGAGATCGATCCTAATGATTGATATTGGCCCGTTGCGTACAAAATCAAGGCCAGGCTGACGAGCACCACCATCGTGCGCAGGAGGGTGGCGAAGTCGGAATTGACGTTTTCGATGCCAATCTTGGCGAAGATCGCGGTCATGGCGGCGAATGCCGCCGATAACAGGGCCCAGAATGTCCAGGAGGAAAAGAAGCCTGAGCCCATGGTTTGCATCCTTATAAGATCAACCACGACAGTTGGAGTCTGTGGGAGGCGAGCCTGCTCGCGAATGAAAGCGCCGCGAAGTATCTGATAAACCGCGGCGCGACTATTCGCGAGCAGGCTCGCTCCCACAGAAAAGCTGACAGCTTTAGATTGCTTCCAGCTTCGCATACCCCAACATCAGCCACTTGCTGCCTTCACCGAAGTTCACCTGCACCCGAGCCTGTGCCCCGGCGCCTTCGAAGTTCAGGATCACGCCGTCGCCAAACACCGAATGCCGTACCGCCTGACCCAGGCTGAAACCGGTGTCCGGGATTTCGCTGCCGCCGAACAAACTGCTGGAACTCTGCTGCTGACCACCGCCGAACGGGCGGCTGACACTGTTGGACAAGCGCACTTCCTGGATCAGACCTTTCGGCACTTCACGTACGAAACGCGACACCTTGTTGTAAGTCTCGCTGCCGTACAGGCGACGGGTTTCAGCATAGGTCATCACCAGATTCTGCATGGCCCGGGTGATACCGACGTAGGCCAGGCGGCGTTCTTCTTCAAGACGACCCGGTTCTTCCAGGCTCATCTTGTGCGGGAACAAACCTTCTTCCATGCCCACCAGGAACACGTAAGGGAATTCCAGGCCTTTGGCGCTGTGCAGGGTCATCAACTGAATGCTGTCTTCGTGCTCGTCGGCCTGGGTGTCGCCGGCTTCCAGCGAGGCGTGGCCGAGAAACGCCGACAGCGGCGTCAGGTCTTCGTCTTCTTCCGCGTTTTCGAAGTTGCGCGCGGCGCTGACCAGTTCCTCAAGGTTTTCTACCCGAGCCTGGCCTTTCTCGCCTTTTTCCGCTTCGTGGTAGGCAATCAGCCCCGACTGCTCGATGACGGTCTGGGTCATCAGGTGCAGCGGCATGTCCATGCACTTGGCGGCGAGGTTCTCGATCAGCTCGATAAACGCCCCGAGAGCGCCGGCCGCACGACCGGTCAGGCCCTTGTTCGCTACCAGCAGGCGCATGGCTTCCCACATCGACACATCGCTATGACGGGCATGGTCGCGAATCGCTTCGACAGTTTTCTCGCCGATGCCACGGGCCGGGACGTTGATCACCCGCTCGAGTGCCGCATCGTTGCCACGGCCCTCCAGCAAGCGCAGGTAAGCCATGGCGTTCTTGATTTCCGCCCGCTCGAAGAAGCGCTGACCGCCATAGATGCGGTACGGAATGCGCTCACGCAGCAAGGCTTCTTCCAAAACGCGGGATTGGGCGTTGGAACGGTACAAAATCGCGATATCGCTGCGGGCCAAGCCGGTTTTCAGCGCGCTTTCGATGGTTTCCACCACATAACGCGCTTCGTCGTGTTCATTGAACGCGGCGTACAGATTGATCGCTTCGCCTTCGCCGCCGTCGGTCCACAGCTCTTTGCCCATGCGCCCGGTGTTGTTGGCAATCAGGGCGTTGGCAGCCTTGAGGATGCCGGCGGTGGAGCGGTAGTTCTGCTCCAGACGAATAGTCTCGGCATCCGGGAAGTCGTCGGAGTACTGATAGATGTTCTCGATTTTCGCGCCACGCCAGCCGTAGATCGACTGGTCGTCGTCGCCGACCACCATCAGGCTGTCGCCGCCCTTGGCCAGCAGACGCAACCAGGCGTACTGCACGGCGTTGGTGTCCTGGAACTCGTCCACCAGAATATGGCGGAAGCGCTTCTGATAGTGCGCCAGCAAACCCGGGTGATCGCGCCACAGGTCGAGGGCGCGCAACAGCAATTCGGAGAAGTCGATCACGCCCGCGCGCAGGCACGCAGCCTCATAGGCTTCATAAATGCTGCGCATGGTCGCCAGGAACAAATCGCCGCTGGCCTGAATGTGTTGCGGACGCAGACCTTCGTCTTTCTGCCCGTTGATGAACCACTGAGCCTGACGAGCCGGCCAGCGTTGCTCGTCCAGGCCCAGCTCGCGGATCACCCGCTTGACCAGGCGTTGCTGGTCATCGCTGTCGAGAATCTGGAAGGTCTGGCTCAGCCCGGCTTCCTGCCAGTGCGCCCGCAGCAAGCGGTGCGCCAGGCCGTGAAAGGTGCCGACCCACATGCCGGCCGGGTTCAACCCCATCAACTGCTCGATGCGATGACGCATCTCCGCAGCGGCCTTGTTGGTAAAGGTCACCGACAGGATGGAGTGGGGCGAGGCGTTCTCGACCTGGATCAACCAGGCGATACGGTGCACCAGCACTCGGGTTTTACCGGAACCAGCACCGGCCAGGACCAACTGACGACCCACGGAGGCAGCTACGGCCTGGCGTTGGGCATCGTTGAGGGAGTTCAGCAGAAGGGAGAGATCATCGCGCATCGGGGCATTCTAGGGGGCGGCGCCACACCGGGCAAACCCCGCTTTGATTTAGCCGATGAAAGATCTGCGGAGGACGACCGGTCGGTCACTGGCTGCAAGCGGCGGCGGGGCTCGCTTGGAGGCTTTTATATCGATGCCGGCGGTCGATACTTTGGTCTACTTTGTGATCTGGGGCAGTTTGGTCCCGGCCCATGCTTGTGTATGCTCCGTGCACAATTCGGGCTCACCACGCTCATTATAAGAACAAGAATATTGACTACGACCCTCAGCTCCGACCTGTCGGGCCCCTCTGTGGAGCCCCGGGTTATCCGCAAACAGTACGCCATGGAAATGGCGGTCGAACGCACGCGCCTGCTGTACCAGGGCTCGTTGTTGCCGACGCTGTTCATGCTGATCAATGGTCTGGTCTGCGCCGGCCTGCTCTGGAGCCCGCAGCGCTACTTCCTGGTCAGCGTCTGGCTGGTCTGGTTGTTGTCGCTGGTGGCGCTACGCGTGATTCAAGTGGCAGCCTTCGATTCGGCGATCCCCAACCGCCAGGCCCATCCGATCTGGATCCGCATGTTTCTGCTGGGCTCGGCCATGACCGGCCTGACCCTCGCTGGCGCCGGCATCGCGCTGGTCCCTGCCGACACCTTTATCCAGCAAGCCTGGGTCTTCGGCCTGATCGGCGCCGCAGCGCTCTCGGCCAGCGTGGCCTACGCGGTCAGCCTGCCTGCATTTCTATCCTTTACCTTGCCCTGTCTGTTGCCGGCCATCGGCTATATGTTTTGGGGCGGCGACGAGCAGCAGCAAGGTTGGGGCTGGTTCGGACTGATCCTGCTGGGCGCCTTGAGCGTGGTGGCCTGGCAGGTCAATCGGTTGATTGATCGCGGCTTGCTTCGGCGTTTCCAGAACCAGGCGCTGATCGAGCATTTGCAGCTCGCCCAGACCAAGAGTGACCAGCTCAATTACGAACTGGCCAAGGAAATCGACCAGCGCCGCCATGCCGAAGAAGAGCTGCGCGAAGCCCAGGTCGAACTGGAAAATCGCGTGGCTGAGCGCAGCCAGGAACTGAGCGCCGCCACCCAGGCCCTGAGCAAGAGTGAAGCGCGCCTGGCGTTGGCGTTGAAGGCCAGCGAATTGGGGTTGTGGGACTGGAACCTGCAAACCGATGAGGTCCATCACACCCAGATCCAGGAGTTGTTCGGCCTGGCGCCGGAGTATGTGACGGCCATGCTCAGTCACCTGCGGCCGCGCCTGCATCCGGACGACGTGCCGTCCCTCAAACGCGCGCTGGTCGAGCACTTGAAGGGCCGCAGCGAGGATTACCAGATCGAATACCGCGTACGGCATGGCGATGGCCACTGGGTCTGGATCGAAGACCGTGGCCGCGCAGTGGAGCGCAGTGAAAGTGGCCGGGTGATTCGCATGGTCGGCACCCGTCGCGACATCAGCGCCAGCAAAGGTCAGGAAGAACAGCGACAACTGGCGGCCACCGTGTTCGAGGCCGCCAGTGAAGGCATCGTGATTTTCGACCCGGATTACGCGCTGATTGCGGTCAACCAAGCCTTCAGCCGGGTGACGGGCTACGACATCGAAGACATGCTCGGGCGCAACGTTGTCGAGTTGCCGTGCAGTCGCGATGCCCGTCGGCATTATGGGGCGATTCATCAATCCCTGGAGCAGCACGGCAGTTGGCAAGGCGAACTGGTGGAAACCCGCAAGAACGGCGAGCTCTACCCGCAATGGCTGCAACTCAACGCTGTGCGCGATTCTCGGGGAAAGGTCAGTCATATCGTGGGCTTCTTCGCCGATCTTTCCGCACGGCGCGAATCCGAAGAACGCATGCGCTACCTGACGCATTACGACGAACTCACGGGCCTGGCCAACCGTTCGCTGTTCCGCGAACGATTGCGCGAAGCCCATCAACGAGTTCGGCAGGGCGGGCGGCGCAGTCTGGCGTTGCTGCACATCAACCTCGATCGTTTCAAGCTGCTGAACGACAGCCTTGGGCATGAAATCGCCGATCAGTTATTGCAGAAAATGGCCCGGCGGCTGGTCAACGCATTGCCTGAGGCGGACACCATTGCGCGGCTGTCCGGGGATGAATTTGCGGTGTTGTTCGATGCTTACGGCAACCTGTCGAGCTTGGCGCGAGTGGCGACCCGCCTGTCGAGCAAATTGCGCTTGCCGGTGACGGTGGATGGCCATGAACTGGTGGTCAGCGCGTCCATGGGCATCAGCTTGTTGCCAGACAACGCCCGGGAAATTTCCGCGCTGGTCAGCCAATCGAACATGGCCATGCAGCACGCCAAACACTTGGGCGGGAATAATTTCCAGTTCTATACCGAAAGCCTGCAAGCCAGCACCCTTGAGCGTTTGCAGCTGGAAAACCAGCTGCGCAAAGCCATCGAAGAAAAACAGCTGAAAGTGTTTTACCAACCGAAACTGTGCCTCGACACCGGCCGTCTGAATGCTGCCGAAGCCCTGGTGCGCTGGGACCATCCGAGCATGGGCCGGGTGCCGCCCAACGATTTCATTGGCTTGGCTGAGGAAACCGGGTTGATCGGCCCGATCGGCGAGTTCGTGTTGCGCCAGGCCTGCTGGCAGGCTTGTGAATGGCAGCGCCAAGGGCTGGCGCCGATTCGGGTCTCGGTCAACCTGTCGGTGCATCAATTGCGCCAGGGCAAACTGGTCAGTCTGGTGCGTCAGGTGCTGGAAGAAACCGGTCTGGCGCCGCATTTCCTGGAGCTGGAGCTCACCGAAAGCCAGTTGCTGGACAGCGTCGAACACATCATCGCGACCTTCCAGCAGTTGCGCGACCTGGGCGTGAAACTGGCGATCGACGATTTTGGCACCGGGTATTCGTCTCTGAGTTATCTAAAGCGCATTCCGGTGGATTACGTGAAAATCGACCAGGCGTTTATCCGTGGTTTGGGGGAGGGCAGCGAAGATGCGGCGATTACCCGGGCTATCATCGCCATGGCGCATGGCTTGTCGCTGAAAGTCGTGGCCGAAGGTGTGGAGCGGGAAGAGCAGCTGGCGTTTTTGAAAGGCGAACGCTGTGACGAAGTGCAGGGATATTTGATCAGTCGTCCAGTGGAAGCGACTGATCTGGCCGAGCTGTTGCGCAACGACGCCAACCCTTTGTAGCAGCTGCCGAAGGCTGCGTTCGGCTGCGAAGCAGTCGTGAATAGGCGTTATGCGGTTTAACAGGAAAATTTGGTATTCAGGTTTCACGACTGCTTCGCAGTCGAACGCAGGCTTCGCCAGCTGCTACAAAGGCCAAAGGTGCTACATGGAGCGCATAACGCGTGGAATGGGGATATCGAGTTACGCATTGAGCAGGCAAAAAGCCGATTCATGTAGTATAACTACAAGCGTGCTACATCCCCGGCAACTGCCAATAACAAAGAGTCGAACCCTTTGAATCTGCTGCAACACATCGCCCAGTCACGCCACCTGTTACGCAAGTCGGAGCTCAAGGTCGCCGACCATGTGCTGCTTGATCCTGCGGCGGTGATGCACAGTTCCATGGCCGACCTGGCCCACAGCGTGGGGATCAGCGAGCCGACCATCGTGCGGTTTTGCCGCGCCATCGGTTGCTCCGGTTTCCAGGATTTGAAGCTGAAGCTGGCGCAGAGCCTGGCGGCCGGTGCGAGTTTTGGGCAGTTCGCGATTCATGAAGACGATTCGGTCGCTGACTACAGCCTGAAAATCTTCGACACCACGCTGCACACGTTGATGGAGGTTCGCGAGAAGCTCGATCCGGTGGAGTTGCAGCGGGCGGTCTCGCTGATGTCCCAGGCGCAGCGGGTCGAGTTCTACGGCTTCGGCGCGTCGGGCGCAGTGGCGGCGGATGCGCAGCACAAGTTCTTCCGCTTGCTGCTGACGGCGGCGGCGTATTCCGACCCGCACATGCAGGCGATGTCGGCGGTAACGTTGAAGCCGACCGATGTGGCGATCTGCATATCCCAGTCCGGGCGCTCCAAGGATTTGTTGATCACCGCGAATCTGGTCCGTGAAAGCGGCGCCTCGCTGATCACCTTGTGCCCGAGCCAGACGCCGTTGGCCGAGTTGTCGACCGTCAATCTGGCGATCGATGTGCACGAAGACACTGAAATCTATACGCCGCTGACCTCGCGAATCGCCCACCTGGTGGTGATCGACGTGTTGGCGATGGGCGTGGCCATGGCCCGCGGCCCGAGCCTGGTCAACCACCTCAAGAGCGTCAAGCGCAGCCTGCGCAGCTTGCGGTTGTCGCCTAAATCGGTGAAAGCGCTGGACGACTGACGTCGTCGTAAGGTCGTACCGACCTTAATCGCGAGCAGGCTCGCTCCCACATTGGAATGCGATTCCCCTGTGGGAGCGGGCTTGCTCGCGAATACTTACTCAAAAACGCCACATCTCCCGGCAATATTCACACCTCTGTAACCCACCCGCCGCCAAACCGTCATCCCCAGCGTTCATCGTGTAACTCCCGTACTCGCCTTGGGAGACCCGAAATGGCCCAGCCCTACGAAGAACGCAACAGCGCCCTCAGAACCCGTCGCCAGCAAGAAGATCAGCGCCGCATGGAATTCCGCCGCGCTATCGAAGATCGTTGCGAACGCCGCCAGCTTCTGGCTGAGATCGGTGATTTCCCCGAGGATCTGGAACTCAACTACTGGCAGGCAGCACCGGCAACTTCCCGTCGAAACGCTCAACCAGCGCGCTGATCTGCACCCGTTCGCTGCGGATAAACGCAAGGAATGCGTGCGCTACCGGTGACAGGCGTTTTGCCTTGGCCTGCACCAGGCACCAGCTGCGATACAACGGCAGCTCTTCGACCGGCAGCTCAATGAGTGCGCCGGTCGCCAACTCAAGGTTCAGGGCATGGCGCGTCAACAAGGCCAGGCCCAGACCCGCTAACACACACTCACGCTGGGCTTCTGCCGACGCGACCTCCTGGGTCTGGGTGAAGTGCACGCGTTTCTCTTTGAAATATTCTTCGCAAGCCATCCGCGTGCCCGATCCCGGCTCGCGCATCAACAGCGTGTAAGGCTCCAGATCCTGCAAACGAAGTGGTCCCATGTGGCACAGCGGATGATCCGGCGGTGCCACGGCGACGATCGGGTTGTTGAGGAACGGCAGGAATTCCAGGCCCATGTCTTGTGGCACCATCGACATGATCACCAGATCATCGCGGTTGTCCGACAGGCGTCGGATCACCTGGCCACGGTTGACCACCGTCAGGTGCAGGTTCACTTCCGGGTGTTGGCGCTTGAACGCGGCAAACAGGTGCGGCACGAAATACTTGGCGCTGGATTCCACCGCCAGTTTCAGCTGGCCCTGCAGCGATCCCTGCATGTCCGACAACTGCATGTCGAGGTTTTCCAGGCGCCCGAAAATGTCTCGGCTGGCGCGTTGAAGGGCTTCGGCAGCTTCCGTCATGTAGAGTTTTTTGCCGACGTAATCGAACAAAGGCTGACCAATCAGCTCCTCGAGTTGACGAATCTGTAGGCTAACGGCAGGTTGTGTGAGGGACATTTCGTCAGCCGCGCGGCTGTAGGACCGCAAATCACAGACTTCATTGAAAATCTGCAATTGACGCAATGTCATACGCATCAATGACTTACGCATTTTTGGCGGGCTCCGGCCACAGGCTGATACGCCAACTATAAGTCTTTACTTATGCCTGACCCAATTATTAATCATTTTTGTTAATCCCTTGTGAGGGCTAGTGTGGGGCTGCGACTAAATCGAAACATTTAGTCACGCGTCGACCTGGTCTAGCAGGTCGTGGGTACCACCGGCTCAAGGGAACCTCCAAGTGATAACAAAGATCCTGATCGCCAACCGTGGTGAGATTGCCGTACGAATCGTGCGTGCCTGCGCCGAGATGGGCATTCGCTCGGTCGCGATCTATTCCGACGCCGACCGCCATGCCTTGCATGTGAAGCGTGCGGACGAGGCCCACAGCATTGGTGCCGAGCCACTGGCCGGTTACTTGAATGCGCGCAAACTGGTGAATCTGGCCGTAGAAACCGGTTGTGATGCGTTGCATCCCGGCTACGGATTCCTCTCGGAAAACGCTGAACTGGCCGACATCTGCGCCGAGCGCGGCATCAAGTTCATTGGCCCGTCGGCTGAAGTCATTCGCCGCATGGGCGACAAGACTGAAGCACGTCGCAGCATGATCAAGGCCGGCGTGCCGGTCACGCCGGGCACCGAAGGTAACGTTGCGGACATCGCCGAAGCCTTGGTCGAGGGTGACCGTATCGGTTACCCAGTCATGCTCAAGGCAACTTCCGGTGGTGGTGGTCGTGGTATCCGTCGCTGCGACAGCCGCGAAGAGCTCGAACAAGCCTTCCCGCGAGTCATTTCCGAAGCGACCAAGGCCTTTGGTTCGGCGGAAGTGTTCCTGGAAAAATGCATCGTAAACCCGAAACACATCGAAGCGCAGATCCTCGGCGATAGCTTTGGCAACGTGGTGCACCTGTTCGAACGAGACTGCTCGATCCAGCGCCGCAACCAGAAGCTGATCGAGATCGCCCCGAGCCCGCAACTGACCCCGGAACAGCGCGCCTACATCGGCGACCTGTCGGTGCGCGCAGCCAAGGCCGTGGGTTACGAGAACGCCGGCACCGTGGAGTTCCTGCTCGCCGAGGGTGAGGTGTACTTCATGGAAATGAACACCCGGGTGCAGGTGGAACACACTATCACCGAAGAAATCACCGGCATCGACATCGTGCGTGAGCAGATCCGCATTGCGTCCGGCCTGCCGCTTTCAGTGAAACAGGAAGACATCCAGCACCGCGGTTTCGCGCTGCAATTCCGGATCAACGCCGAAGACCCGAAAAACAACTTCCTGCCGAGCTTCGGCAAGATCACCCGTTACTACGCACCCGGCGGCCCTGGCGTGCGTACCGACACGGCGATCTACACCGGCTACACCATTCCGCCGTTCTACGACTCCATGTGCCTGAAACTGGTGGTGTGGGCGTTGACCTGGGAAGAGGCGATGGACCGTGGCTTGCGCGCCCTCGACGACATGCGTCTGCAAGGGGTCAAGACCACCGCCGCGTACTACCAGGAAATCCTGCGTAACCCGGAATTCCGTAGCGGCCAGTTCAATACCAGCTTCGTTGAAAGCCACCCTGAACTGACCAACTACTCGATCAAGCGCAAACCCGAAGAGCTGGCCCTGGCCATCGCCGCCGCCATCGCCGCCCACGCAGGCCTGTGAGGAATAAAACAATGTCCAAGAAAATCCACGTAACCGACACAATCCTGCGCGACGCCCACCAATCGCTGCTCGCCACCCGCATGCGCACCGAAGACATGCTGCCGATCTGCGACAAGCTCGACAAAGTCGGCTACTGGTCGCTGGAATGCTGGGGCGGCGCGACGTTCGACGCCTGCGTACGTTTCCTGAAAGAAGACCCGTGGGAGCGTCTGCGCCAACTGCGCGCGGCGCTGCCGAACACGCGTCTGCAAATGCTCCTGCGTGGCCAGAACCTGCTGGGCTATCGGCATTACAGCGACGACGTGGTCAAAGCCTTCGTCGCTAAAGCCGCGGTCAACGGCATCGACGTGTTCCGCATCTTCGACGCCATGAACGACGTGCGTAACCTGCGCGTGGCCATCGAAGCCGTGAAAGCTGCAGGCAAACATGCCCAGGGCACCATCGCCTATACCACCAGCCCGGTGCACACCATCGACGCGTTCGTGGCCCAGGCCAAACAAATGGAAGCCATGGGTTGCGACTCGGTGGCGATCAAGGACATGGCTGGCCTGCTGACCCCGTACGCCACTGGCGAACTGGTTCGGGCGTTGAAAAGCGAGCAGTCGCTGCCTGTGTTCATTCACTCGCACGACACCGCTGGCCTGGCCACCATGTGCCAACTCAAGGCCATTGAAAACGGCGCCGATCACATCGACACCGCAATCTCCAGTTTCGCCTCGGGCACCAGCCACCCTGGCACCGAATCGATGGTCGCTGCCCTTAAAGGCACCGAGTTCGACACCGGCCTGAACCTGGAACTGCTGCAAGAGATCGGCCTGTACTTCTACGCCGTGCGCAAGAAGTACCACCAGTTCGAAAGCGAGTTCACTGCCGTCGATACCCGCGTGCAAGTCAACCAGGTGCCGGGCGGGATGATCTCCAACCTGGCTAACCAGTTGAAAGAGCAGGGTGCCCTGAACCGCATGGCGGAAGTGCTGGCCGAAATCCCGCGGGTGCGTGAAGACCTCGGCTTCCCGCCGTTGGTGACTCCAACCTCGCAAATCGTCGGCACCCAGGCGTTCTTCAACGTGTTGGCCGGCGAGCGCTACAAGACCATCACCAACGAAGTGAAGCTTTACCTGCAAGGTGGCTACGGCAAGGCGCCGGGCACCGTGAACGAAAAACTGCGTCGTCAGGCCATCGGCAGCGAAGACGTGATCGACGTTCGCCCGGCCGACTTGCTCAAGCCGGAAATGACCAAGCTGCGTGCCGAAATCGGCGCCGTGGCCAAGTCGGAAGAAGACGTGCTGACCTACGCCATGTTCCCGGACATCGGCCGCAAGTTCCTCGAAGAACGCAACGCCGGCACCCTGACCCCTGAAGTGCTGTTGCCGATTCCTGAAGCAGGCGGTGTGGCTTCTGCCGGTGGCGAAGGCGTACCGACCGAGTTCGTCATCGACGTCCACGGTGAAACCTACCGCGTCGACATCACCGGTGTCGGCGTCAAGGCCGAAGGCAAGCGTCACTTCTACCTGTCCATCGACGGCATGCCGGAAGAAGTGGTGTTCGAACCGCTCAACGAATTCGTCAGCGGCGGCAGCAGCAAACGTAAACAAGCCACGGCACCGGGCCACGTCAGCACCACCATGCCGGGCAACATCGTTGATGTGCTGGTCAAGGAAGGCGACACCGTGAAAGCCGGCCAAGCCGTGCTGATCACCGAAGCGATGAAGATGGAAACCGAAGTCCAGGCTGCCATCGCCGGCAAAGTCACCGCTATTCATGTAGCCAAGGGCGACCGGGTGAATCCGGGCGAAATCCTGATCGAGATCGAAGGTTGATTTAACAGCCTCGATACACCGCTTTAAACCTCGGGGGGGCATGTGCTCCCCTTTTTTTTGCCCGTCGTTTTGGGGCCACCACATACCTTTGTAGGAGCGAGGCTTGCCCGCGAAGAGGCCAGAACATTCAACATTTGTGTTTGTTGACACACCGCCTTCGCGGGCAAGCCTCGCTCCTACAGGTATTTGCGGTGTTTTTGGTTAGAACGCCATCCGCCACTGGCCCATTACGCCGTGATTGCGGCTGTCACTGCCGATCTCGCCGTTGAGGCCAACGCCCACGGTATGGTTGGTCGTAACCCCAAGATCCAGGCCGGCATCTACCGGAAGGCTGTTGCGATCCAGCTCCACGCCGTAAACGTTGTAGTTGCTGCCGCCCGTGACCAGTCGTTGGCGAGTGTGGGTGTAGACGTCGCCATAAGTGTGCTTCCAGCCGGCACTGAAGCGCGGGGTCAGTCGCATCCCGTTGTCCAGGATGTCGACCTTCGCCAGACGCAAGCCAACCGTGCTGTTCATGTTGTTCTGGGCCTGGTCCTGGACCTTCAGCGCCGCAGCTCCACCTTTTTCGGTGTAGCCGTCGCGCTGATAGCGTTGATAGCCGAGGCTGGCGAACGGTTCGATGCTGATGTTGGCGCGGCCCAGGTTGTAACCCACTTCGGCGAAGGCTTGTTGGGTACTGGCGTCGTAGCTTCCTTTAGGGCGATCGCTGAAACCGGTGAACGCTACCCGGCGTGCTGTGTTGCCGTCGTGGCTGCTGTAAGTCGCGCCGAGACGAAGTGACATCGGACCGTTCTGACGCAATGCATAAGCGCCCAAGTGCCAGCTGTCGAGATTGCCCTCGAGTTCGCGGCTGTCCATCTGAGTCTGGGATTTGCCTCCCATGACCCCCAGCCGCCATTCCTCATCGATGCTCCAGTCGGCGCCCAGCAGCAGGCCCTTGGTCGAGTGCTGCAGGGGGGAAACGTCGCGATCCAGTTTCCCGCTGTGGCCAAGAGCTTGCAGCCAGACTCTGCCATTGTCCTCGCTTCCAGCTGCAACCCTTGGCGCATTTTTTCGATCGCGCAGGTTGCCGCTGCCGTGAGTGTTGCCCAGTTGGCGCATGGCCGAGAGCATGCTGCCACTGACCGGATCGACGCTGCTCAAGGTTGCTTTGGCCAGATTGGCGTTACTGGAACCGGCGAGTTGCTCGAGGGCCAGCGAGGCGGTTTGCTTGTTGGAGGCGAGCAGGGCGTCGATGGCGGCGTTTGTCGTGGCGGGTGGTTTTTGATCGGTGGCGGAAGCGTTTGCGGTGGTCGACGGCTTTGGAGCTGCGCCGGAGATGTCAGCGATGGGGGATGGTTGTTGCGTATTATCGGAAGCGTCGGCGACGACGGCTGGGAGTGGTGCAGGGTCGGAAGTTTCGGCGGCGGCGGAAGTATCCGCGATGCCGGAGCTCACGGTTTCAGAAAGTACTTCGGCTTCGGGGATGGGTTGTGGCTCGGTGATATTTTTGGCGAACTCGCGTCCGTTGTCGGAAGTGGCAAGGCTCTCGAAAGGCACATCGTTACGGGTGTAGGTCAGGCCAACATTCTTTTTGGTGTACTCGAGCTTGGGGTCCATGAAGGCCAGGTCGTTGAGGACTTCACCAAATTCGCCTTCGACCTTTTTAGCCTCGATGAGAGTGTGTTGGCTGCTTTGCGGATAGTCGCCCGGCATCGTGACGATTTTCAGCGTGGAGCCACCGAGGCTGGCAGTGCCACCTACTTTGATCGTTTCTCCTTGGCCATCGGGATTGATCTCGTAGGCCAAGACGCCTGTTTTGGACAGGCTCAAGTTGCCTCTGACCGTTGGGGCGCCGTGTAATCTGTTGACGTTGACTTGACCGTGCACGTTCAGGCTGCCGACGGTGCCAGCACCCGCGAAAGTGCCACCTTCTTCGACGTCGACGCCGCCCCTGATTTCGCCATTGTTGATGAGTTGTCCAACCGCAATCGCTCGACCGAGGATCTTCCCGTTGTTAGTCAGGATGCCGTCGTTCAGCACCGCCACGCCTTCCTTGAAGTCGCTTTTACTGGTCAGCGTCCACGAGCCCTGAGAACTGAAGAGGCCAGCGAAGTTTCGTGTGTCTCCCAACTCGCCACCGTCAGAGGCATCAAGATGGATGACGTTCGTGCCTTTGCCACCTTCAGCGCGGTCTTTGAAGCTGCCACCGTTCTTCACGACGATAAGGTCGTCGGCGTCTCTTCCTTTTACAACATTTTCAGGTGAGTCAATTTCTTTGGGAACAGTGCTGTTGTTCTCGATGAACGCTTGAAAAACACCCCGCAGATCACGTTTTGACTCAACCCTCGGCACCTCCTTTGCATCGGCGGGGGCAGGCAATTCGGTATGAGCAGACAGATCTTGAGCGTTGGTAAACTCAGCGCAACCCAGCGCCAGCGCAATCGCCAGCGTGAGGTGTTTGGGTCGGAACGTGTGTTGATCGGACATCGGGTTTGGCCTCTTTTGCAGGGAGGCCAAACTTTAAAAGCCGAAGCAATTTCAGGATGCCGGGCATTTCCGCGTGTTTTGAAAGGCGTGGATCCTTTGCTTGTAGCCGAATCTGCCGTGGGCCTGAAACAGGTCCGGTTTCACCGATCATCAACAGTTTTTCCCTACAACAATCCCGG
This sequence comes from Pseudomonas sp. B21-053, assembly GCF_026016365.1. Taxonomy (NCBI): domain Bacteria; kingdom Pseudomonadati; phylum Pseudomonadota; class Gammaproteobacteria; order Pseudomonadales; family Pseudomonadaceae; genus Pseudomonas; species Pseudomonas sp. B21-053. The sequence goes on along the minus strand of NZ_CP087205.1, from coordinate 7,012,957 downwards.
AATCTTCGATTGGCGAAAACTCAGAAACTCATCTGCCACTGTCCAATCAACCCATGGTTACGGCTATTGCTGCCAATCTCACCGCTGTAGGCAACCCCCACGGAATGCCGCGCCGAAATCCCCAGGTCCAGCCCGGCCTCAAGCACCATGCTGTCGCGATCCAGTGAACTGCCGTCGACACTGAACGCCGTGCCGCCGACCACAAAGGCCTGACGCGTCGAGCTGCTGACATCGCCATAGGTGTGCTTCCAGCCAGCGCTCATGCGCGGAGTCAGGCTCATACCGTTGTCCAGAGTGCTCAGGTGCGCCAGGCGAACGCCGAAGGTACTGCTGAAATTGTCCTGGGTTTGTTCCTCGACCTGCAACGCCGCGGCGCCGCCCTTTTCCTGGTAGCTGTCGCGGTGGTAACGCTGGTAGCCGAGGTTGGCGAAGGGTTCGGCGCTGAGGCGACCGCTGCCCATGGCATAACCCAGTTCAGCGAAGGCTTGCTGGCTGTCAGCGTCGTAATCGCCTTTTGGCCGATCACTGAAACCGTTGAACGCGACCGTACGTTTGCTTTCACCCTGATGGCCGCTGTAGGCCGCGCCGAGACGCAGCGCGAACGGGCCGCTTTGGCGCAGGGCGTAGACCCCGGCGTGCCAGCTCTCGACATTGCCATCGACGCCAGTGGCATCCAGATCGGTTTTCGAATAACCACCGAGCACCCCCAGGCGCCATTGCGGATTAAGCGCCCAGTCGGCACCCAGCACGCTGCCCTTGGTGCGTTGTTCCAGACCGCTGTTGCCGTGTTCGCCGTCGAGCTTGCCGTAACCGCCGATGGCTTGCAGCCACAGACGACCTTGCGCATTCGGATCGTTGAGGTTGCGCGCTTCCGCCGGCACGCCGGTGGACGCGAGGACCGGCGTATCCCGTTGATCGAGGCCTACCAACAAGCCTGAACTGCCGCCCATGTGTTGCATCGCTGAAAGCATGCTGCCGCCAATATGGCTGCTCGCGCTAAGGGTGGCGCTGGTCAGGTTGGCGTTGCTCGCGCCAGCCAGTTGTTCGATAGCCGCGCCTGCCGTGGCGGTGGTGGTGTTGAGCAACGCGTTGTAGAGCGCATTGTTTTTGCCGATCGAGGCCAGGCTGTTGGCGGCGTTGCTGCCGTTGCCGGTGGCGGCTAATTCGTTGAAGGCGATGTCGTTGCGGGTGTAGGTCAGATCGACCTGGGTCGGGGTGTACGCGAGGGTCGGCGTGAGGAACGCGTAATCGCTGGTGACCTTGCCGAACGTGCCATTGACGCTCGCGGCTTGCAGCACGGTGTAATGGCTTTGCCACGGATAGGTGCCGCTGCCGGGGTTCACCGCCAGGGTCGCGCCATTCAGGTTGGCGATGCCACCGACCCTCACTGGGGCGCTGCTGCCATCGGCATTCACGCCATAGGCCAGGGTGGCGCCGCTGCCAAAGGTCAAATCGTGAACGACGCTCGCGGTGCCCAATTGCGTGTTGGTTTGCAGCGTACCGTTGACCAACAGATTGCCCACCGAACCACCGCCGGCATAGAGGCCGCCCTGATCCACGGTAAGCGAACCGGCAATGCCGCCCTGGTTGATCAGCGTCGCGCCATTGCGCACCGCGCCGCCGTCGCTGAAATCGCCGATGCCGGTCAGCGTCCAGGCACCTTGCTTGACCTCCAGCCATTCGAAATTACGACTGGCGCCGAAACTGCCGCCCGCCACATCGTCCATCATCACCCGGTCATAACCGCTGCCGCCATCGACTACGCCGACGAAGCGGCTGCCGTTGCGCAAGGTCAGGTTGTCGTTGCCGCCACCGAGGTCGAGCGCCAGACCGTTGCTGCCGCTGATGGTCCCGCCGTTGATCACGCTGTCGGCGAACTCACCGACGAATTTCACACCGAACCCGTCGAGGCCCTGAATGGTGCCGAAGTTTTGCAGCGCCGTCGCCGCCACGCCCGAACCGCCGCTGCCGTCATCCACCAGGATTGCACTGTTGGCGCCGCTGATCAGCGCACCTTTGGCGTTCAAGATTGTGCCGCCGCCCAACGCGATGCCTTCACTGCCGTTGGCGAAACCACCCTTGTCCACGCCACCCGCGCCGACGCCCTGGATGGTGCCGTAGTTTTCGATGTGGGCGATGTTGTCGATGTCCACACCATCGCCGTCACCGTTGGGTTGCAGCCCCGAGTAGGCGCCGGTGATCGTGCCGTGGTTGATCACGGTGCCGTCACCATCGGAGCCGAAGCCCGAACCGTTGCGGCCGGTGATCTGCCCGTAGTTGACCAGTGTGGCGCCGAGGTCGGTGGTGATACCGTGACGGCCACCCGAAATAGTGCCGTAGTTGGTCACTGTCACGCCGGTCGCGGTATCAATGTCGATGCCATCGAATTTCTCGTCGACGTTGTGAGAATCGCCCGTCGAAATCTCGCCGTAGTTGGTGATCGTCGCATTTGCGCCGGTCTTCATGCCGTCGCTGGCGTCACCGCGAATCAGCCCGCCCGCGCGGTTAATGATGGTGGTTTTGACGCCGTCGCTGCGCAAGGCATCCAGGTCCAGCCCCTGGCCGGTGGTGGAGCGAATGATGCCGCTGTTATCGATCAGCAAACTGCCGCTGGCGAAATTGCTGTCGATGCGCAACGCGTCGTTGAACCCGAGAATCTGCCCGCCGCTGCGGTTATAGATGCTGTAGTTGCGCGCCTTGGTCAGATCGCCGCTGCTGTCGATCGCCCGGCCACCGGTGGAAACGATCTTGCCCGAGTTATCGATCACCACACCCGCACCGCTGGCGCTGTCCTTCAGGCTCACGGTCTTGCCGCTGTTGGTGATACTGCCCGGTGCCGAGATCGTCAACGTGTCGCTACCGCCGAGTGTTTGCGCGGCGGTGGTGGCGGTGTCGATTTGCACGTTTTTGGCGTGGGCGGCGGTGGTGCTGATCAACAGCGCAATGGTCAGGGCGAGACGCTGGGGCGAGAAGGGCATGGGTGGACAGCCTTTTTGTTATAAGCGGGCCGTCTTGTATAGCGGAGGGTTTTTACAGAATGATGTCGTTGGTTAAGTGCAATCTTTTGCAGATATTTCGGAGTTCGACGCATCTATGCGCAATTTAATGCGTACCTGGACAATGTAGGAGCTGCCGAAGGCTGCGATCTTTTGATCTTTCTATAGTGCGGCTTGCGAGAGATCAAAAGATCGCAGCCTTCGGCAGCTCCTACCGGGTTTCGTATTTCAGCTTAGCTACGACTTAAATACGCCTTGCCGTAATGCCGTTCCATCCGCGCCTGGATCAGCTCCAGCCCAATCGACATCACCCAATAAATAATCGCAGCCGTCGTCAGCATCTCGATGTAGCGATAGCTCGAGCGCCCATACGACTGTGCCAGAAACATCACTTCCCAAACCCCCATCACCGAGATCAGCGACGAGTCCTTGAGCATGGAGATGAATTGGTTGGTGGTCGGCGGGATGATGGTGCGCATGGCCTGGGGCAGGGTGACGCGCCAGAAGATTACGGTTTCGCGCATGCCGAGCGCCAAGGAAGCTTCGCGTTGGCCGTGGGGGACGCCGAGGATGCCGGCGCGGAAGATTTCGCTGAGGTAAGCGCCGTAGTTCAGTGACAGGGCGATGATCCCGGCGGCGATGGCGCCCGGTACGACGCCCAGTTGCGGCAGGCCAAGGTAGATCAGCAGGATCTGGATCAGCAGCGGCGTGCCACGAAAGAATGACGCGTAGAAACTCGCAATGCCGAACGCCACGGCGCTTTTCGAAAGTCGTCCCAGTGCGGTGATAAAGCCCAGCAGCGATGACGCGATGATTGAGCAGGCGCAGAGAAACAACGTCAGCGCCGCGCCTTGCAGAAAGCCATTCGGCGCAAGGTGCAGGCCGACGAGGTTGGGCAGCTTGTCGAGGATGATCGAGAACTTCAGGTCGAAGCTCAGGAAGAAACTGGCGAACAAGCCGAACATCGCCGCCCAGGTCAGGTACAGCCGCGTGCGGAATCCGAAGATCCGTTGCAGGCGTGACTCAGCCACCGGTTGCGGTGGCTGGGGAGGTGTCGGGAAAGAAGTCATTGGCTGATGTCGGCGCCGATCCATTTTTGCGAGAGCTTGGTCAACGTGCCGTCCTGTTTAAGCTGGGCGAAAACTTCACGGACTTTGCTGTCCCACTGCGCGTCACCCTTTTCGATGGCCACGGAGTTCGGCTCCGAGTACAGCGGGTCGCCGGCGAGTTTGAAGCGTTTGTCCTCGTTCAGGCGCGGTTGCGCGGTCACCAGGTTGGTGAGAATCGCGTCCAGTCGAACACCGGCGCCGAGGCCCAGGTCCTGGAACGCCACGTTATCGGTGTCATACGGAGCGATCTGCACGTCCTCGAACGGGTACTGCAACTGCGTGTCTTCGGCGCCTTCGATCACCAGGTTTTTGTTCAGGTAGCTTTCGTAGCTGGAGGCGCTGGTGAGGCCGACTTTTTTGCCGCTCAGGTCCTTGGCGTTGTGGATGCGGTCATCCTTGGCGTTGACCACGATCACGGCAGGCGAGGCGTAGTACTCAACCGGGAAATCGAAGACTTCGGCGCGGGCCTTGCTCGGGGTCATCGAGCAGATGCAGATGTCGTAACGACCGCTCCAGCGGCCAGCGGCAATCACGTCCCATGACGGGGTTTCGAGACGCAGTTTGACGCCGAGTTTCTCGGCCACGGCTTTGGCCACATCGACGTCGAAACCGTCGAGTTGGTTTTGGTCATTGAGGAAGGAGAACGGTGGATAACTTTCCATCAGCACGCCCACCAGTTCTTTCTTTTGCTCGACGCGATCCAGCGTGGCGCCGCCAAAGGCTTGGGTGGAGGCAGCCAAAATCGTCAGGCCCAGGGCCAGTAGCGGTTGGAATTTCACAGGCGATCCCTGATAAAAAAGAGGTTGTTATTAACCAGATGTTACGTATTAAATAGTTATAAGAACGACTCTGATAGTGAGTTATTTTCATAAGCTTATGAGTGAAAAGCATATGGGCGCAGGAAGCACAGTAATTCTGGACGGCGGCATGGGCCGTGAGCTGCAGCGCCGAGGTGCGCCGTTCAGACAGCCCGAGTGGTCGGCGCTGGCCTTGAGTGAGGCGCCGCAAGCGGTCGAGGCGGTGCACGCGGCTTATATCGAAAGCGGTGCCAACGTCATCACCAGCAACAGTTATGCGGTGGTGCCGTTTCATATTGGCGAGGAGCGTTTTGCCGCCGAGGGTCAGGCCCTGGCCGCACTGGCCGGTGAACTGGCGCGGCGCGCGGTAGACGCTGCAGGCAAACCGGTACGCGTGGCCGGCTCGTTGCCACCGCTGTTTGGCTCCTACCGACCGGACCTGTTCGACGCTGCCCGAGTGACAGAATTGCTGACACCACTGGTGAGAGGCCTCGCGCCCCACGTTGACCTGTGGCTGGCGGAAACCCAGAGCTCAATCGTCGAAGCGCGGGCGATCCACGCCGGTCTGCCGAAGGACGGCAAGCCGTTCTGGCTGTCGTTTACCTTGAAGGATGAAGACACCGACGACGTGCCGCGTTTGCGTTCTGGCGAGCCGGTGGCTGAAGCGGCGGCAGTGGCGGCAGAGTTGGGCGTCGAGACCTTGCTGTTCAACTGCAGCCAGCCGGAAGTGATCGGCGCGGCCATCGATGCGGCGCGGGAAACGTTCGAGCGCCTGGGTGTGAACATTCACATCGGCGCGTACGCGAATGCCTTCCCGCCGCAACCGAAAGAAGCCACGGCCAACGACGGGCTCGACCCGTTGCGCGAGGATCTTGATCCACCGGGTTACCTGCATTGGGCGGCGGATTGGCAGCAGCGTGGTGCCAGTCACTTGGGCGGGTGCTGCGGGATCGGGCCGGAGCATATTGCGGTTTTAGCCCAGAAATTGGCGTGAGGCTATTCGCGGGCAAGCCTCGCTCCTACAGGTTTTGGGTTGTCCGCAAGATAGGGATCAACGCATCACCCTGTAGGAGCGAGGCTTGCCCGCGAAGGCGTCCGTCCAGACGCTAAATATTTACCCGCGGCACTCAGCCAAGGTTTTCACCTGCCCCGAATCCGTCTGGTTTTCATCAGAAAGCCACCGCTCAAACCCCGCCCCAATCGCCGGCCATTCCGAATCCAGAATCGAATACCACGCCGTATCGCGGTTCTGCCCTTTCACGACCATGTGCTGGCGGAACACCCCTTCAAAACTGAAGCCCAACCGCTCGGCCGCATATTTGGAGCGGGCGTTGCCGTTGTTGCACTTCCACTCCAGACGCCGGTAGCCCATGGCAAACGATTCTTTGGCCAGCAGGTAAACCGCTTCGGTGCTTTTCGGCGAACGCTGCATCGGTGCGCCGAAGGTCACGTGGCCAATTTCGATACGGCCCTGAGCCGGGACGATCGACATCAGGCTGAGGATGCCCTGCACATCACCGCTGGCACGATCGATCACCGCGAAGAAATACGGGTCGCTGTTGGCCGCGTGGTTGTTCAGCCAATCGTTGAACACGCTGCGCTCCGGGAAGGGGCCGTAAGGCAAGTAATCCCAGAGTTTCGGATCGGCGCCGGGCCCTTGCAGGGCTTTGAACAAGCCATCGGCGTGGCGCGCAGGATCGAGTTTTTCCAAGCGAATAAAGCGCCCTTCGATCAGTTGAACCGTGGGGGCCGGGGCGCCTTTCCAGTCCGCGAGTGAAGTCGACATTGTTGTTCTCCTTGAACCTTAAAGGGCTTTGCGAAACTGAATGAGACCGGGGCGTTCAGCGATGCGCTCGTAGAGCTGGATCGCGGTGGCGTTGGTTTCGTGGGTCAGCCAGTGAACCTTGCAGCAACCGTCTGCCTTGGCGGTGGCGTAGACGAATTCGATCAGCTTGCGACCGACGCCGGTGCCCCGGGTGTCCTCCGTTACCAATAGGTCTTGCAGGTAGCAAGAGTTTTCGATGCTCCAGTTCGAGCGGTGGTAGATAAAGTTCACCATCCCCACGGCTTTGCCATCGGCCCAGGCGAGGGCGGAGTGGGTTGGCTCGTTCGGGTCGAGCATGCGCAGCCAAGTGCTTGGAGTCACAGCGTCGGGCAATTCGGTGTTGTAGAAGCGCAGGTAGGCTTGCCACAACGGCAACCATGCGGCGTGGTCGTCGGCGCTGACCTGGCGGATCTCGATCTGACTCATGTTCATTCCTTAACGCATCAAGTGGGCGAGTGCCTGGTCCTGCGCGTCGGGGCTGGCGGCCAGCCCTTCGCGCACACCGGCGATGTCTGCGGCGCTGCGGTTCTGGCTCAACTTGCGTTTGCCTTCCAGGCGCTCGATCGGCAGGGCGAAACCGACGATGGCCCGGAGCATGCCGGCGATGTAGTCGGCCGGGGCGTCAGCGACTTTCCATGGCTGAGTACGATCCGCTTCGTGGCGATCAGTGAGGGCGCTGACCAGATTGCGCAGGCGATCAGCGTCGGTGAACACTTCAGCCACGCCGTAAGCGTGAACGGCGACGTAGTTCCAGGTCGGCACGACTTTGCCGTGCTCGGCTTTGGCCGGGTAAAAGCCAGGGCTCACGTACGCGTCGGCACCGGCAAAAATCACCAGCGCCTCGGCGCCGTTTTGCAATTCCTTCCATTGCGGATTGGCCTTGGCCAAGTGTCCGTAAAGGGTGCCATTGGGGCCTTGTTCGGCATCCAGCAGCAACGGAATATGGCTGGCTTGCAAGCCTTGCTCGCCATGGGTAACCAGCATGGCGAGGCGGGTAGCGAGTATCTGCTGATGCAAGTCCTGCAAATCGTCGATGGCAAAGCTGCTTGGCGTGTACATGGAAATTTCCCTTGGCGAATGGCTTCATCCTAGGCAGGCTATTGGTCTGTTGTAAGAGCCATTCAAGACCAATTTCATAGGTCCATTGTGATGAAGGATGCGCCGCTTTCCTTGTCCTTCAACCCGGCCGGCATCGAACTCGATCCGCGCCAGGGGTTGAGTCGTCAGCTCTATCAGGCGTTGCGGGTGCGCGTGCTCGACGGCCGACTGGCCAGTGGCACGCGATTGCCGGCCAGCCGAGATTTGGCGGCGGCGCTGTCGATTTCCCGAAACAGCGTGGTCCGTGCCTACGATCAGCTCTACGCCGAAGGCTTTATCGAAGGTCGGGTGGGCGACGGCACTTACGTCGCGCAATTGCCGCAAACCGCGATACCGACGAAAAAACTATCCACAAAAGTATCCACAGGGTTGTCAACAGGGTTACCCACAGCCTTATCCACAAATTGGCTGGATTTACCTGTGATTCCATCCAGTAAAGTTATCCACAGTGGCGCGTTGGCGCGGGTTGAAAAGAACCATTTGGCCCTGCCGCCGAGTGGCCCGCCGAAGGCTTTTCGGGTGGGTGTGCCGGCTTTCGATCTGTTTCCGTTCGAGGTGTGGGCCAAGCTGAACGCGGCTTTCTGGCGCAAACCGGATTTGCAGCAGCTGTGTTATGGCGACCCGGCAGGCGATGAAAGATTGCGCGGAATGATTGCCGCGTATCTGCGCAGTTCCCGGGGCATGCAGTGCTCGGCTGAGCAAATTGTGATCACCAGTGGCGCGCAGCAGGCAATTAGCCTTTGTGCACAGCTGCTGGTAGAGCCGGGCGATGGGGTGGCGATCGAGAATCCGGGGTATCGCGCGGCCGGTCATGCGTTCGCCGTGGCCGGTGGCAAATTGCACGGCGTATCGGTGGACAGCGAGGGCATCAATTGCGCCGAACTGGAAGGGCTGGAGGATTGCCGACTGGCTTACGTCACTCCGTCTCATCAGTACCCGACCGGGGTGATCATGAGCCTGGCGCGGCGCCTGGAGTTGTTGGCGTGGGCCGAGCGCACCCAAGGCTGGATCGTCGAAGATGACTATGACGGCGAATACCGTTACAGCGGCGCGCCATTGGCACCGTTAGCTGCGCTGGATCGGCAGGGGCGGGTGTTGTACGTCGGGACGTTCGGCAAAGTAGCGTTCCCGGCATTGCGCCTGGGTTATCTGGTATTGCCGCCGGGTCTGGTGGATGCGTTCTCCCGTCGGCGTGCGGTGGATGTGCGGCACTCGGAAGTCAGCACTCAGGCCGTGATGGCCGAGTTCATCGCGGCGGGGCATTTCCAGCGGCATATTCGGCGCATGCGTCGTGCGGCGCTGAGTCGGCGTAATACGTTGCTGGCCGGTTGGCCGAAGGACATTCCCGGCGTGGGCAACCTGCCCAGTGTGGCGGCGGGGCTGCATTTGACGGTGTCGGTCGAGAGCGTGGTCCGCGAGTCTGAACTGGTGGCCCAAGCGGAAGCGGTGGGGGTTGAGATCAATGCGTTGAGCGGTTATTGGCTGCCCGACTCGACCCGGCCAGCGGATGAGCGTGCGGGGTTGGTGCTGGGGTTTGCTGCGGTGCCGGAGACTGACATTGAGTCGGCGTTGCTAAGGTTGCGTTCTGCCTGGTGTCGCTGATCAACCAATCACCGATATCCCTGTGGGAGCGGGCTTGCTCGCGAAAGCGGTGTGTCAGCCAACGATGATGTCGACTGACACTCCCTCTTCGCGAGCAAGCCCGCTCCCACAGATTCTGTGTCTTCCACAGGTTCTGTGGGTTAGCTGATGGACCTACCCATCAAGTCCCGGACTTAATCTTCGTCCACGCCCGGGTCCGCGCTCGCTCGGCATCTCGCGGCAGCGGTTGCAGGGTGTAGAGCGTACTCATCGCTGACTCGGTCGGGTACAGGTTCGGGTTGTTGCGGATCGCCGGGTCGACCAGTTCCGTGGCGTCCTTGTTCGGGTTCGGGTAGCCGACGAAGTCGCTGACCGGCGCAATCACCTGGGGTTGCAGCAGGTAGTTGATGAAGGTGTAGGCGTCTTCCGTGTTCTTTGCACCTTTAGGAATCGCGAGCATGTCGAACCAGATCGGCGCGCCTTCTTTCGGCAGGCGCATATCCACGACCACGCCATTCTTGGCTTCTTTGGCGCGGTTGGCAGCTTGGGAGAAGCTGCCGGAATAGCCGACCGCGACGCAGATGTCGCCGTTGGCGATGTCGGCCATGTACTTGGACGAGTGGAAGTACGTGACGTACGGCCGGATCTTCATCAGCAGCGCTTCAGCCTTGTCGTAGTCCGCAGGCTTTTTGCTGTTCGGGTCCAGGCCGAGGTGTTGCAGGGCTAGCGGCAAGATCTCCGACGGCGAGTCGAGCAGGGCGACGCCGCACTGCTTGAGCTTGCTGATGTTCTCTTCCTTGAAAATCAGGTCCCAACTGTCCACCGGCGCATCGGCGCCCAGCGCAGCCTTGACCTTGTCCGGGTTGAAGCCGATCAGGATGGTGCCGTACATGTACGGCACGGCGAATTTGTTGCCGGGATCGTTGGCTTCGATCAGCTTCATCAGCTTGGGATCGAGGTGATTCCAGTTCGGCAACTTGCTGCGGTCCAGGGGCTGAAACACGCCGGCTTCGATCTGCTTGGCGAGGAACACGTTGGACGGCACCACCACGTCATAGCCGGAGTTGCCGGTCAACAGCTTGGCTTCCAGCGCTTCGTTGGTGTCGAAAATGTCGTAGACCAGTTTGGTCTGGGTGTTCTGGGCCTTGAAGTCTTCGAGGGCTTTGGGGGTGATGTAGTCGAACCAGTTGTAGACGCGCAACGTTCGGTCTTCGGCGTGAACGGCACCGCTAAGTACCGTCGCGCATAGCGCTGGAGCGATAAAACGCTTGAGTCTGTTCATTCTTCTAATTCCTCATTGGGCGCTTTCAAAACCTTCGAGAACGTTCACGGCGTTGATGCCGATTTCTTCTACCGCGTAACCGCCTTCCATCACGAACAGCGTCGGCTTGCCGAGCTTCGCGATGCGCTCGCCCATGGCCAGGTAATCCGGGCTGTCGAGCTTGAATTGCGAGATGGGGTCGTCCTTGAAGGTATCGACGCCCAGGGACACGACGACGATGTCGGCCCCGTACTTCTCGATCTCTTTACACGCCTGATCCAGCGCTGCGCTCCAGGTTTCCCAGCCCGAGCCGGCGGGCAAAGGGTAGTTGAAGTTGAAGCCTTCACCGGCGCCTTCACCCAGCTCATCTTCGTAGCCGAGGAAGAACGGGAATTCGGCTTCCGGGTGGCCGTGGATCGAGGTGAACAGCACATCGCTGCGCTCGTAGAAAATCGATTGGGTGCCGTTGCCGTGGTGGTAATCGACGTCGAGGATCGCGACCTTTTTGTGGCCCTGATCGAGGAACGCCTGGGCGGCGATGGCGGCGTTGTTGAGGTAGCAATAACCGCCCATCAAATCACTGGCGGCGTGGTGTCCCGGCGGACGGCACAGCGCGAAGGCACTGCGGGCGCCGCGCTGGATGGCGGCTTGGGCAGTCAACGCCACTTGCGCTGCGCTGTACGCCGCTTGCCAGGTGCCGGCGGTGATCGGCGCGCCGCCGTCGAAGCTGTAATAGCCGAGCTGGCCGTGCAGGCTGGTGGGTTTGATCCGGCGCAGAGTCCGCGCCGGCCAGGTGTAGGGCAGCAAGTCGCCGTCGGTATTGAACTCGGTCCAGCGTGCCCAGGCACCTTTGAAGAAGTCGAGATAGTCGTGGTCGTGAATGCGCTGGATCGGCTCCAGGCCAAAATCCTGCGGCACTTCCACCGGCCCGAGGTCGCGGTCTTGCACGCGCTGTAGAACATGGTCGGCGCGCGAAGGCATTTCGAAGCAGGGCATCAATTGCCCGTCCATCAATTCGCAGCGGCCGTGGTGCAGGTGGTGATCGTCCGAGTAGATCGTCAGCATTTTCTTGTTCTCCGCAAGCTGATTCGGTTGAACACAGTCTTGCGGGGCGAGGCGTTTGGGAGAACGGCAGGAAAGGCCAAAAGGGGATCGATATGGCCAAAACATTTGACCGAAATTCGCCCCTTATTGGCGCATCGGCGCCCTGGCCTTGGGCATGGAATACAAAACCTGTGGGAGCGGGCTTGCTCGCGAAAGCGGTGTGTCAGTCAAATCAATGTCAACTGACACACCGCCTTCGCGAGCAAGCCCGCTCCCACATTGGGATATCAGTGGGGCCGGAACTGGCTGGGGGCCACGCCACTCCAGCGTACAAACGCATGCCGGAAGCTCGCGGTCTCGCTGAACCCCAGCGCTTCGGCGATTTGATAGATCGGCAGTTGATCCTCGCAGAGCATCTGCTTGGCCTGCTCGAACCGCAGTTCATCCAGCAGCTCTTGATAGCTGCAGCCCAAATCCTTGAGATGCCGGCGCAAGGTGCGCGGCGAACACTTCATCTGCTCAGCCAGCCCTTCAAGCCCCGGCGCGGCATGCAACTGCGCGCTGAGCAACTGGCGAATCCGGCCCAGCCACGCCTGGCGGCCGGTGAACTCGGTGTTCTGCTTGCGGCAGCGTTCGGCCATGGCTTGATGGGTGATCACATCGGCCAGAGGTAACGGTTGGTCGAGCCACTGTCGGTCGAAGGCAAACGCGTTGTCCCGCGCCTCGAAGCTCAAGGGGCAAGCGAAATGCTCGGCGTAGGTCGCCTGATAATCCGGCGCCAAATGTTCAAACCGCGCGGCCAGCAGCGGCAGTGGATGGCCGAGCAGGTCGTCGCAGATGACTTTCAGCGAGACCAGGCAGAACTCGGCATTGAACACCGCCAGCGCCGGGTTCTCCCGGTAATCGGCGGCGACGAACCAGATGCGTTCGCCATCGTCTTCCAGGCTCAGCTCGAAAAGTGTTCCCAGCAGCGCCGGATAACGTATCGCCAGGCGCAAAGCGTCACCGAAGGTGGCACTGGTGAGCAGCGCATAACCGAGCATGCCATAGGACGAAACATGCATCCGACGGCCCAGCTCCAGGCCGATATCGCGCTTGAGCGCGACCGCATTGGCGCAGACCTGCATCTCCTGATTGGTGGTGATGCGCGTGTCGGCCCGGCTCAGATCCGCTGCGCTGATGCCACTTCCCGCGAGCAATGCCTCGCTGGACAAGCCTTCAGCCTTGAAGGTATTGAGCACCAGGGAGACGGCGTTGAGAGTGGTGAGGTGGGAGTGGAGCATGCTCGCGTCCGTTCATGAAGTCTGCTTGAAGGCAGCAAGTTGTATGCCGCTGCTGCTGGTGCTGGCTTGCCGACAAAAGCCGATTGGTGCAACCTGCCTGCCATTCACCCTCCGGGTGGTGTCGCAAACAACCATAAAGGATTAGGTATGACTTTCACTCCCTCGCGCCACATTATCCTGGCCTCCAGCTTGTTGCTCAGCTCGCTGTGCTTTGCCGAGGGCGAGCCGGCCAACGACAGCAGTATCAAGGACTCGGCCAAGGCAGCGGTCTCTTCGGCGATTTCGGCCGGCAAAAACCTGTTGGGCGGGGTCAGTGAAGGGGTGCTTGACGGGCGTCAGTCGGCCCAAGGCGTTGACGGTGCTTCGATCATTTCCTCGCGTGAGCAAATGAAGGACCGCATCGATGTTCAGGTGTTGAAGACCGAGGCCGTCGGCGACACCTTCAATGTCACGCTGGGCTTCAAGAACAGCAGCGACAGCCAATTGCGCCTGATCAACCTCAAGCAGGCCGGCGCTTTGCTGGCGATCGATCAGGACGGGTATGCCAACGGGCTGACAGCCAGCCTGGAAAACCCGGATGACGTTACCGTGCCGCCGAAAGCCGCGGTGCGGCAGAAATTCATTTTTGAAGGGCCGATCGAGACGTCCACCACGGTACGGGTGTGGGGCCAGGATTATCAGGTCAAGAAGTAATCTTCGCGGCCAGCCGGCTCCTGCGACATCTCGGGAGCCGGCGGCAGGCGATGGATCAGCTCAATTCACCACACAGATCCAGCTCGACCAGGCGCCGTACTTCGGCGTTTTCCAGACCTGCGCCCAGCAATGCATGCAACTTGCCGAACGCCGCTTCACGGGTCATGCCGCCACCCGACAGCACGCCAACACCACGCAAGCGACTGCCGGCCTCGTACACATCCAGCTCGACGCCACCTTCATGGCATTGAGTGACGGCTACCACGACAACAGCGTTATCGCGCGCCCGCTCAAGGCTGGCGAGAAACTCAGGATTGTCGCTCGGCCCAGTGCCGCTGCCGTAGCACTCCAGCACCAAACCCTGAGTGCCGCTATCTAGCAGGCCGTTCAGGACTTCGGCGCCAATGCCGGGGAACAGCGGCAGTACGGCGACTTTCGCCAGTTGCTTGGGCTGGTTGTAGGTCAACGGCGCTGGCAGCGAAGTCGCCTTCACACCGCCGCCCTGACGCTCAAGTCGCTTGAATGGATGGCGACCAAAGCTGCGCACTTTCGCGCAATGGGTCGGGTCCAGCAGTTCGCCGTGGAAGTACAGATGCACGCCCGGCGCCAAGCCATGGCCGAGGGCGACCAGCGCGCCGCTGAGGTTTTCCCAGGCATCGCTGTCGGTCACGCCGGCCGGCAGCATCGAGCCGGTAAAGCAGACGCGCGCATGCAGGTCGAGCAATTGAAAGCTCATGGCCGCCGCGCTGTAGGCCAGGGTGTCAGTGCCGTGCAGGATCAGCACGCTGTCGCAGCCCTGGACATCAACCGCATCGACCACCGCTTCACGCAGTTGCTGCCAGTAGGCCGGGGTCATGTTGGCGCTGTCGATCAGCGGGCTCATCTCGCGAAAGCGCCACTGTGGCACCACCAGTTCAGGCTGGCTGTGCAGGTAGTCGCGCATCCGCGCTTCAAAACCGGACGCCGGGGCCAGGCCATGGGCGCTGGCTTGCATGCCGATGGTGCCGCCGGTGTAGAGCACCATGACGTGCTGGGCGGCAGGATAGGTCGAGGAATTCATGGAGGTTCTCCGGAGAACGACGAGTTCCTGTGGGAGCGGGCTTGCTCGCGAAAGGGCCAGCACATTCAACATCAATGTTGACTGGGCAACCGCTTTCGCGAGCAGGCTCACTCCCACAGGGTACTTCGAACTTTAACCGATCAGCGTTGCGCTGCGGGTACGCCTTTGAGCTCAGCTTCGGCCTTGGTGGCGGCGGCTGGCGGGTTGGCAGGCCAGGCTTGCAGGTCCAGGTCCAGGTCCGGGAACTTGCTCGAATCGAACACCGGAGTCTTGATGCCGGCAGAACGCTGGTCATCGTAGTCACGCAGGATGCGCATGCCGACCTTGAACAGCAGGAACAGCGCGATCAGGTTCACGAACGCCAGCATGGTCATGGTGATGTCGGCGAAAGCGAACACCGTGCCTAGGTTTTCGATGGCACCCCAGAAGATCAGCACCAATACCAGCGCGCGGTAACCGATCAACGCTGCGCGGTTTTCACCGATCATGAAGCGCAGGTTGCTCTCGCCCAGGTAGTAGTTGTAGAGGATCGAGGTGAACACGAACAACGACAGGGCCACGGAGATGAAGCTGCGACCCCAGTCACCGACCACGGCGGCCAGGGAGTTCTGGGTCAGGGCAATGCCGTCGCCTTCGAAGCCCGGAGTGTAGAAGCCCGAGAGCAGGATCAGCAACGCGGTGCAGGTGCAGATCACGAAGGTGTCGAGGAACACGCTGAACGCCTGAACCACGCCTTGTGCCACCGGGTGCTCGACCGACGCGACCGCCGCCACGTTTGGCGCACTGCCCAGGCCGGCTTCGTTGGCGAACACGCCACGTTTCACGCCCATGACGATGGCGCTGCCGATCAGGCCGCCAAAGGCCTGGTCGAGACCGAAAGCACTTTTGACGATGGTCATCAGCATCGCTGGAACGTGGTCGAATTGCAGCACGATCACGTAGATGGTTACGCCGATGTACACCAGGGTTTTCACCGGTACCAGCAGATCAGCGACCTTGGCGATACGCTTGATGCCACCGATGAACACCAGGCCCAGCAACACGGCCAGCGCAGCGCCAGTGTACGTTGGGTCAAGGTCGAAGGCGTTCTTCAGCGAGTGAGTCACTGCGTGGGATTGCAGGCCGTTGAAGGCGAAGCCGAAGGTGATCAGCAGCAGGAACGCCATGATCATCCCCAACCAGCGTTTCTGCAGGCCGTGCTGGATGTAATAGGACGGGCCGCCGCGATAAGTACCGTCGGAGTCGCAGCGCTTGTAGAGCTGGCCGAGGGAGCATTCGAAGAAGCTGCTGGACATGCCGACCAGCGCGGTCACCCACATCCAGAACACCGCACCTGGCCCGCCGAGGGTCACGGCGATGCCGACACCGGCGATGTTACCTGCACCGACACGGCCGGCGAGGCTGAGCATCAGGGCCTGGAACGAGCTGAGTTGACCGGCGCTGCTTTTGAGGCTGTCGCGGAATACCGCGAACATGTGGAAGAAGTGGCGCAATTGAACGAAACGCGAGCGGATCGTGAAGTAGCTACCGAGCCCGACAATGAGCACGATCAGTACTTTCCCTGAGAGGAAGTCGTTAATGACTTCGAGCATGGATTATTCCTCGCTGTTTTTTGTTTAAGCAAATGCTGGAGGGGTAGAAACATCGCGTTACACCGGCTTGCGCGTGGCATGGCAGGTGAGGCGAAGTTCGTCCCGGTCCATATCGCGGGTTGTTATTAGGTCGGGTTTCGCATGGGTTTGGGCCTCGTTACCGACGACCGCTCACGCGAAGAGGGGCGGCACTATACCTATCAGTGCGTTGCCCGTCTGCACGATTGTGGTGCAAGCGACGGTACGAAGCTTTGAAACACCCGACGTTACCGGCGTCGGGCTTATGTGAAAGCTGTTTCATGTGGGAGTGGTCTTGCTCGCGAATACGGTCTTGGATTCACCATTTCTGGTCACTGACACACCGACTTCGCGAGCAGGCTCGCTCCCACATTTTTCAGCGTTCAAACATTCTGTTGTTGCCGCAAAAGAGTTAAAAAAAAGGGCTTGGAGAACGAATCCCCAAGCCCTCAAAAGGTGAGAGGTGTCTAGTCCCTCGACCTGGTGAGCGTGCAGCGTTCGATCAAGCCTTGAGCGGGACCAGACGCGGAGCAATCATGTTTTCCGGGCGCAGGATGTCGGCGAGCATTTCGTCGTCGAGCAAGCCTTCTTCGCGCACCAGTTCCAGCACGCCGCGGCCGCTTTCGAGGGCGATACGGGCGATGCGGGTGGCGTTTTCATAGCCGATGTACGGGTTCAGCGCGGTGACCAGGCCGATCGAGTGCTCGACCAGTTCGCGGCAGCGCTCTTCGTTGGCGGTGATGCCGACGATGCAATGCTCGCGCAGCATGTCCATGGCGCGTTGCAGCAGGCGGATCGAGTCGAAGATTTTGAACGCGATCAGCGGCTCCATCACGTTCAGTTGCAGTTGGCCGCCTTCGGCCGCGATGGTCAGGGCCAGGTCGTTACCGATGATCTGGAACGCCACTTGGTTGACCGCTTCCGGTATCACCGGGTTGACCTTGCCGGGCATGATCGAACTGCCTGGCTGACGCGCCGGCAGGTTGATTTCGTTGATGCCGGTGCGTGGGCCGCTGGACAGCAAGCGCAAGTCGTTGCAGATCTTCGACAGCTTGACCGCGGTGCGCTTGAGCATGCCGGAGAACAGCACGAAGGCGCCCATGTCGGAAGTGGCTTCGATCAGGTCGGCGGCTGGCACCAGCGGTTGACCGCTGATCAGGGCCAGGCGCTCAACGGCCAGGTGCTGGTAACGCGGGTCGGCGTTGATGCCGGTGCCGATTGCGGTGCCGCCCAGGTTTACTTCAGTCAGCAGTTCCGGGGCCAGCGTCTTCAGACGGGCCAAGTCTTCGCCCAATGTGGTGGCGAAAGCGCGGAATTCCTGGCCGAGGGTCATCGGCACAGCATCTTGCAACTGGGTGCGGCCCATTTTCAGGACGTGAGCGAATTCCTGACCTTTGGCGGCGAACGCCTGGATCAGGCTGTCGAGGCTGGCCAGCAGCGCGTCGTGACCCAACAGCAGACCCAGACGGATCGCGGTCGGGTAGGCGTCGTTGGTCGACTGCGCCATGTTCACGTCGTTGTTCGGGTGCAGGTATTGGTATTCGCCTTTCTGGTGACCCATGGCCTCCAGCGCGATGTTGGCGATGACTTCGTTGGCATTCATGTTGGTCGAAGTGCCAGCGCCGCCTTGAATCATGTCCACCACGAACTCTTCGTGGAAATCGCCGCGGATCAGTCGTGCACAGGCTTCGCTGATGGCAGCGTGCTTGGCTTCGCTCAGATGACCCAGCTCGCGGTTGGCGTCAGCAGCGGCTTGTTTAACCATGGCCAGGCCGACAACCAGCTTCGGGTAATGCGAAATCGGAACGCCGGAGAGACGGAAGTTGTTCACCGCTCGCAGGGTCTGGATGCCGTAATACGCTTGAGCGGGTACTTCGAGTACGCCAAGCAGGTCTTTTTCTGTGCGGAAAGATGCAGCGGAGGACATGATAGAAATCATCTCGATATGGACCCGGTCTGTGCCGGAACGCTGCAAATGCTAGGCTTGTGAAGAATTTTGGGCCAATGCTGTTAAGCGCTGGCCTATGCACATTCGGCATAATGCCCATGTGACGCCGTGTGTGCGGCGAGCGTGTGACCTAATTTGGTGCGTGTCCGGGAGGGCGTGATGAATCTGGAAAGTAAATGGCTGGAGGACTTTAGCGCCCTGGCCGCCACCCGCAGCTTCTCCCAGGCTGCGGAACGGCGCTTCGTGACCCAGCCTGCATTTAGCCGGCGGATCCGCAGCCTTGAAGCCGCATTGGGGCTGCAATTGGTCAACCGCTCGCGCACGCCGGTCGAGCTGACAGCGGCGGGGCAGTTGTTTCTGGTGACGGCGCGCACGGTGGTCGAGCAGTTGGGCGAAGTGTTGCGCCATCTCCATCACCTGGAAGGCGGGCAGGGCGAAGTGATGCAGGTGGCGGCGGCTCACTCGCTGGCACTGGGCTTCTTCCCGCGCTGGATCGCGCAGTTGCGTAATGAAGGCCTGAACATTGCCACGCGGCTGGTGGCGACCAACGTGGGTGATGCCGTGCATGCCCTGCGCGAAGGCGGTTGCGATTTGATGCTGGCGTTCTACGACCCGGACGCGGCGATGCAGATGGACCCGGAAATCTTTCCGTCGCTGCATTTGGGCCAGACGGAAATGCTGCCGGTGTGCGCGGCGGATGCCGAGGGCAAGCCGCTGTTTGATCTGGAAGGCGAGGGCAGTGTGCCGTTGCTCGCTTACAGCGCCGGCGCGTTTCTGGGTCGTTCGGTGAACCTGCTGCTGCGCCAGCGCGCCCTGCGATTTACCACCATTTATGAGACCGCCATGGCCGACAGCCTGAAAAGCATGGCGCTGGAAGGGCTGGGGATTGCCTGGGTGCCGCAACTCAGCGTACGCGCCGAACTGGCTCGCGGTGAACTGGTGGTGTGCGGCGGCCCGCAATGGCACGTGCCGCTGGAGATCCGTTTGTATCGCTGTGCGCTGGTCAGGAAGGCTAACGTGCGGTTGCTGTGGCGCAAGCTGGAAGGTGGGGCAGCGGCTGGAGCGTGAAGGTGTTGCAGGTGCTGCAGGTGCGAGAAGTATCTCGCGCCTGCGGCAGGTGTTAGTACAGACTGTCAACGTACGCTTTTATGCGCTTTCCGTTTCCTTCACTGAATACATAGCAATTCGATCTCAGTGGCAGGGGTTCGAACATAAAGGTTTCACACCACCATCCGTTATAAAGTACTTCGCCTTCTTCATGGACAGCATTAAATGTATGCCCCAGTTCGTGACCTACTATCTGCTTGAAATCAAGCGAAGCAATGGCAGAGTTCCCAGGCTGGGTTGCGATGCCTCCCATTCCTCCAAAGAGCGGACTGCCGTTTATGAAGTCGTTGGTGATTAAAAGGACTCGATCGTTACGGGAGAAGCGGAACTCATTGCTGTCATGTCGTTCTTTTCTATAGTTCCATGTCAGTTCATTCCAGCGGTCAAACATGGCTTTAGGCTCTTCAGCTTTGTAATGGAAGTTTGTATACGGTGGCCGGCTTCGATCAAAGACTGGGTGGATTTTACGGCTGGTTATTTTTTCAAATTCCGTCGTAAAGGGACGGATATTCTCAACATAGGCTGTACTTCGTTTTGATTCTGGAACGTCGTCGTGGAAAAGGACGAAGAGTCGAAAAGGGTTGTCACGATCGTCGATAAGCCCGACCGGTTTATTGAGTGCGTTGGCACTGATGCTGAACATCAATGTGATGGTAAGTGCAAATAGCCTGAGTAAAATGGGCATAGGTAGTTCTCAAGGAGAGGAAGCTCTCGATAGGGTTGCAAGTTAGAGTTTTAGCTTAAGTTACAGTTGTTCTTTCTGGTGCTGTTTCGATATATACCATGCGAGTGCCTGTAGTGTTTGTTTGAGCACTCGTGGATGTATTGCGCAGTATGTTTTGGGGAGAAATGAGCAGGGAGCTTAGTTGAGGTCTTTTGATGTTTCGCCAGAGTTGCATGTCGAATCAAAATCAGTTGTGATCCTTTGACTTTCGAGTCAGCAAAGACGCCTTTCTGCGGCACATGACAGATGGTCGCTACGGGGGCTGTTTATCTGCTTCATTGAGGTATACTGCGCGGCCTTCGGCCGGTTCGTCCGGCCATAATTCGTACAATCAAGCCACGCATTTTGCGTGGCTTGTTGTTTTTTGACGCGCCTGCGGGCGCCCAGAGAGAAGAGGCACGACGATGAGTGCACTGGTTGGCGTGATCATGGGCTCCAAGTCCGATTGGTCCACCCTTAGCCACACCGCCGATATGCTGGAAAAGCTCGGCATCCCTTACGAGGTGAAAGTGGTCTCTGCCCACCGCACCCCGGACCTGCTGTTCCAGTATGCCGAAGAGGCTGAGGCGCGTGGCATCGAGGTGATTATCGCCGGTGCCGGTGGCGCGGCTCACCTGCCTGGCATGTGTGCGGCCAAGACCCACCTGCCGGTGCTCGGCGTACCGGTGCAGTCGTCGATGCTCTCGGGCGTCGATTCGCTGCTCTCGATCGTGCAGATGCCAGCGGGCATCCCGGTTGCCACCCTGGCCATCGGCAAGGCTGGCGCGATCAACGCGGCGTTGTTGTCGGCGAGTATCCTGGGCGCCAAGCACCCGCAGTTCCACGCCGTGCTGAAAACTTTCCGTGCTGAACAGACAGACAGCGTCCTGGACAATCCAGACCCACGCATCGCCTGAGGTTGTTGACGATGAAGATCGGTGTAATCGGTGGCGGCCAGTTGGGCCGCATGTTGGCGTTGGCGGGCACTCCGCTGGGCATGAACTTCGCTTTCCTGGATCCGGCACCGGATGCCTGTGCCGCCGCGTTGGGCGAGCATCTGCGGGCCGATTACGGCGATCAGGATCACCTGCGCCAACTGGCCGATGAAGTCGACCTGGTGACTTTCGAGTTCGAAAGTGTCCCGGCTGAAACCGTGGCCTTCCTGTCGCAGTTCGTCCCGGTCTACCCGAGCGCCGAAGCCCTGCGCATCGCCCGCGATCGCTGGTTCGAGAAGAGCATGTTCAAGGACCTGGGGATTCCTACCCCGGCGTTCGCCGACATCCAGTCGCAAGCCGATCTGGATGCTGCTGTCGCTTCGATCGGTCTGCCGGCCGTGTTGAAAACCCGCACCTTGGGTTACGACGGCAAGGGCCAGAAAGTCCTGCGCAAACCGGAAGACGTGGTCGGCACCTTCGCCGAGCTGGGCAGCGTGGCCTGCCTGCTGGAAGGCTTCGTGCCGTTCACCGGTGAAGTCTCGCTGATCGCCGTGCGTGCCCGCGATGGCGAAACACGCTTCTATCCGCTGGTTCACAACACCCACGACAGCGGCATCCTCAAGCTGTCCGTGGCCAGCACCGATCACCCGCTGCAAGCCTTGGCTGAAGACTACTCCAGCCGTGTGCTCAAGCAGCTGGAGTATGTCGGCGTGATGGCGTTCGAATTCTTTGAAGTCGACGGTGGCCTCAAGGCCAACGAAATCGCCCCGCGCGTGCACAACTCCGGGCACTGGACCACCGAAGGCGCCGAGTGCAGCCAGTTCGAAAACCACCTGCGGGCCATTGCCGGTCTGCCGTTGGGTTCGACGGCCAAGATCGGCGAGAGCGCGATGCTGAACTTCATCGGCGTTGTTCCGCCGGTAGAGAAAGTCATCGCCATCGACGACTGCCATCTGCACCACTATGGCAAGGCGTTCAAGGTCGGCCGCAAGGTCGGTCACGCCAATCTGCGGTGTGCAGATCGCGAGACGCTGGCGGCGCAGATACTCAAGGTCGAAGCCCTCATCGCCGAATAGTTTCATGTGGCAGCGGCGGAACCTTCAGTGTCCGCCGTTCTCTGATGGCAGGATGCCAAAGTCTGTCTAGGCTTTCGCATAACCAACCAATCAGAGGGAAATGCCATGGGAATTATCGGAACCATCTTTATCGGCTTGATCGTCGGCCTGCTGGCACGGTTCCTGAAACCGGGCGATGACAGCATGGGTTGGATCATGACCATCCTGCTCGGTATCGGCGGTTCGCTGGCGGCCACTTACGGCGGCCAGGCGCTGGGCATTTACCAGGCTGGCCAAGGCGCTGGCTTCATCGGTGCACTGGTCGGTGCGATCGTGTTGCTGGTGGTCTACGGCCTGATCAAAAGAAACTGATTCAAGCGACAAAGTCCTCTCGGCTGCGCAGGCCGAGAGGGCTAGAATGCTCGCCATTCCATCGACTCTCCCTTTGCCGAGCATCTCCATGCGCCGTCTTCTGTTGACCCTTTTATTCCTGGGCTCGGGCCTTGCCCATGCCGGCGAACTGCCGGAAACCGACTGGCTGGAACTGATGCCCAAGTCGGACCAGAAAGCCCTCGAAGCCATGCCCGAAATCGACCACAACACCCCTGAAGGCGATGGCACCTTTACGTCAAAGGGTGGCATGAAGCAGGGCAAGGGTTTGCCGGCGGTGATGTACTCGACTAAAACCGTGCCGTCGATGAACGACAAGAACATCCGCATCGGTGGTTACCCGGTGCCGCTGGAGTCCGATGCCAAGGGCCGCAGCACGCTGTTCTTCCTCGTGCCCTACCCGGGCGCCTGCATCCACGTGCCGCCACCGCCGCCTAACCAATTGGTGCTGGTGCGTTATCCGAAAGGCTTGAAGCTGGACGATATCTACACACCGCTGTGGGTGACCGGCACGCTGAAGATCGAAAAGGTCAACAACGAACTGGCCGACGCGGCGTATGCGCTGGATGCGGCGAAGGTGCGGGTGGTGAAAGAGTCGGATTTGTAGCGTTTGGTGGATCGATTCGCGGGCAAGCCTCGCTCCTACAGGATATGCGCTGACCTGTAGGAGCGAGGCTTGCCCGCGAAGCTTTTAAAGTGGTTTGCTACCGATGCTCACGCCCAGTGTATGACTGGCACCCGCCGCCAGGTTCACCACATCGTCCATCACATTCGCCGTCTCGATGCATAGCATGCGCTGCCAGCCATCTTCGGCCATGTCGCTGAATGCTGCTGCGCGATCAATCCACGGATTCCAGATCACCGCCGTGCGCGAACCGCTGCTGGTCAGCTCGATGCGCCGTTCCCAGGCCGGGTCGACAATGCTCAGCTTCGCCGGAACATTCAGGTAGATGCGGTCGGTCTCGCCGGTAAAAGCCAGATCGCCGGTCTGCGTGGCCGTGGCCCAGTCCTTGGTCGTATCGATGTAACTCAAGCCATCCAGCCCTTCGACTTGCACGTTGCGCACATCGCTGACGGCGAAATAACTGTGCAACGCCTGGCTGATCGTCACGGTTTCTGTGCCGCGGTTGTGACTGGTCAGGCTGATGTGCAGTTGTTCATCCAGACGAATGCTCAGCTTCAAGTCCACCTGATGCGGCCAGCCCGGAAAACCGCCTTCGGGGTAGGGCAGGATAAATTCTACCTTCAGGCTTTCACCCTCGGCTTCGATGCCACCCAGTTCCCAATCTGTCGCCCGGACAAAGCCGTGAGCGGCAGCGGGTTCACTGCTGACGCGCATCGCCTGCACGCTCTGGGGGTTGCGCGGGAAGTTGCCGAACCACGGCCAGCACACCGGCACACCGGCGCGGATGCTCTTGCCGGTCTTGAACACTGCCTCGTCGTTGAGCCAGATCAGTGGCGGTTGCCCGGCCAATTGATAACTGAGGATGTGCGCGCCTTGCTGGGCCACCAGCAGTTCGGCCTGACCGTGGCGAATGCGCCAGCAGTTCAGTTCATCCAGTTTGACGGCTTCAACGTTTGGCGTGCTCATGGGGACAACTCTCAATTTGGAACAGGACTGCAATGGACCGCGAAATGCGCGCTGTGTTTAGCGCGCTCTTGGCGGGCACGAACGGGTGCGACCGCTGCCGTCGATGGCGACAAACACAAATACCGCTTCAGTCACTTTACGCCACTCACTGGACAGCGGATCGTCGCTCCAGACCTCGACCATCATCTGGATCGAGCTGCGGCCGATTTCCAGGGCCTGGGTATAGAAGGAGAGCTGAGCGCCCACCGCCACCGGAACCAGGAACGCCATGCGGTCGATCGCAACGGTCGCGACGCGGCCACCCGCGACTTTGCTGGCCATTGCGGTGCCGGCCAAATCCATCTGCGCCACCAGCCAGCCGCCGAAAATATCGCCAAAGCCGTTGGTTTCGCGTGGAAGTGCAGTGATTTGCAGGGCCAGGTCGCCTTGCGGGATTGGATCTTCTTGTTCGAGCTCTATCATGCCGGGGGTGCCTCTTACCCGTGACTCTACGTTGGTCTTTCAGGTGAATAGCCGTCTTCAAGAAAAACGATTCAGCCCGAACATACTACGTTCGTTACGTTTTTCGTAAGGCGCCTAAAGGGAAACTCTGCGAAATCGCCTGTGAAGCCCGGCAGGCGTTTTCGCACAGCAACCCTTACAAACTGTTGCAAGATTGCGAGTATATCGGTCGGTAGACTCCGAGACGACCGTCCGGTTCTCATTTCGACCGTCAAATACGCACCTCTATGTGCTTTTTCGAACAATTTGCTATCGTGCGGACCTGCCCAAGCCTCCGCCAGCGTTGTTGGGGTTGCAGATCCGACTATAAGAGAAGCCCTTGCCATGACCACAGCGCCCTCGAGCACTGCGCAGCCAACGCAATCCGCACGTCCGTTGACCCGCAACGATTACAAGACCTTGTCGCTGTCCGCCCTGGGCGGCGCGCTGGAGTTCTACGACTTCATCATCTTCGTGTTCTTCGCCACCGTGGTCGGCAAGTTGTTCTTCCCGGCCGACATGCCCGAGTGGCTGCGCCTGATGCAGACCTTCGGCATCTTCGCCGCTGGCTACCTGGCGCGTCCGTTGGGCGGCATCGTCATGGCGCACTTCGGCGACCTGCTGGGGCGCAAGAAGATGTTCACCTTGAGCATTTTCATGATGGCTGTGCCGACCCTGATCATGGGCCTGCTGCCAACCTACGCGCAGATCGGCATGTGGGCGCCGATCCTGTTGCTGCTGATGCGGGTGATTCAGGGCGCGGCGATTGGTGGTGAAGTACCCGGCGCCTGGGTCTTCGTTTCCGAACACGTGCCCCAGCGGCACATCGGCTACGCCTGCGGCACCCTGACCAGCGGTCTGACGGCCGGCATCCTCCTGGGTTCGCTGGTCGCCACGGCGATCAACAGCATTTACACCCCGGTGGAAGTGTCGGATTACGCCTGGCGGATCCCTTTCCTGCTCGGCGGCGTGTTTGGCCTGTTCTCGGTCTACCTGCGCCGCTGGCTCCACGAAACCCCGGTGTTCGCCGAACTGCAACTGCGCAAGGCCCTGGCCGAAGAAGTGCCGCTGCGCGCGGTGCTGCGCGACCATCGCGGGGCGATCGTGATTTCCATGCTGCTGACCTGGCTGCTGTCCGCCGGGATCATCGTGGTCATCCTGATGACCCCGACCGTGCTGCAGACTGTCTACCACTTCACCCCGACCACCGCGTTGCAGGCCAACAGCCTGGCAATTGTGTTCCTGAGCCTGGGTTGCGTGGCGTCCGGGGCGCTGGCTGATCGTTTCGGCGCCGGTCGGGTGTTCGTGTTCGGCAGTGCGTTGCTGCTGCTGAGTTCGTGGACCTTCTACCACAGCCTGTTCGATCACCCGGATTGGCTGTTCCCGATGTACGCCGTGACCGGTCTGCTGGTCGGCACCATCGGCGCCGTGCCGTACGTGATGGTCAAAGCCTTTCCGGCGGTGGTGCGCTTCAGCGGCCTGTCGTTCTCCTACAACCTGGCCTACGCGATCTTCGGCGGCTTGACCCCGATGATCGTGACGTTGCTGCTCAAGGAAAGCCCGATGGGGCCTGCCTATTATGTGGCGATCATTTGCGGGGTCGGGATTCTGGTGGGTGCTTATCTTTGGAAGAAGGGGCGTTAAGGCGACTCTTTGCGCTTTTGGTGCTGACGCCTTCGCGAGCAAGCCCGCTCCCACATTGAAATGCGGTCAACTGTGGGAGCGGGCTTGCTCGCGAAGAACGATGACGCGAATTATCCCGCAATAAACTGAATGCTGGCCTTTCATCCAATTGTCATATTTCAGCCATAGAGTGTTCATACGGCCCGCTGATACTTGGCCCCGACTTAACACACCCTATCTGCTAGGAGTAAGGCATGAAACTGAAGCGTTTGATGGCGGCAATGACTTTTGTCGCTGCTGGCGTTGCGACTGCCAACGCGTTCGCCGCTGTTGACCCTGCTATCCCGAGCTACACCAAAACCACTGGTGTGTCGGGCAACCTGTCCAGCGTCGGCTCCGATACCCTGGCCAACCTCATGACCCTGTGGGCTGAGAACTACAAAAAAGAATACCCGAACGTAAACATCCAGATTCAGGCCGCTGGCTCTGCCACTGCGCCACCTGCGTTGACTGAAGGCACCTCTAACCTGGGCCCGATGAGCCGCAAAATGAAGGACACCGAACTGGCTGCCTTCGAGCAGAAGTACGGTTACAAGCCAACCGCTATCCCGGTTGCCGTGGACGCCCTGGCGGTGTTCGTGCACAAAGACAACCCGATCCAGCACCTGACCATGGAACAAGTCGACGCGATCTTCTCCTCGACTCGTCTGTGCGGCGCTAAAACCGACGTTAAAACCTGGGGCGACCTGGGTGTGACCGGCGACCTGGCCAACAAGCCGGTTCAACTGTTCGGTCGTAACTCGGTATCCGGCACTTATGGCTACTTCAAAGAAGAAGCCCTGTGCAAAGGCGACTACAAGCCAAACGTCAACGAACAACCAGGCTCGGCTTCGGTCGTGCAGTCGATCAGCTCCTCGCTGAACGGCATCGGTTACTCGGGCATCGGCTACAAGACTGCTAGCGTGAAAACCGTAGCCCTGTCGAAGAAAGGCAGCACCGAGTTCATCGAAGACAGCGAAGAAAACGCACTGAACGGCAAATACCCGCTGTCGCGTTTCCTCTACGTGTACGTCAACAAAGCCCCGAACAAGCCTCTGGCACCGCTGGAAGCCGAGTTCGTGAAACTGGTTCTGTCCAAACAGGGCCAGGAAGTTGTAGTGAAAGACGGCTACATCCCACTGCCGGCCAAGGTTGCTGCAAAAGCACTGGCTGACCTGGGTCTGCAAGAAGGCGGCGCTGAAGTCGCAAAGAAGTAACACCCTAGGTCCGGGGCTCGCCCCGGACCTGTGTAGGAGCTGACGAGTGAAACGAGGCTGCGATCTTTTGATCTTGCAGTTAAAAGCCAGATCAAAAGATCGCAACCTCGGTGCCCTCGACAGCTCCCACATACCCCAAAATTTTCGGTCCTCTGCCAGTACCCTCTGGCGGCGGATTTGTTGCGTCACTGCATTGTCATCTTTCTGTCATACAGGATCGCTAGGGTGTGCGCATGAATGATCTGGCCAATTCCACCATGACTACCAATCCCCCCAAGCGAATTGACTTCAATACGCCTGAGTTGCAACGCAAGCGCCGAATTCGTGCGCTCAAAGATCGCCTGACCCGCTGGTACGTCCTCGTCGGCGGCCTCGCCGTCCTCGGCGCGATCACGCTGATCTTTTTCTTCCTTGCCTACGTGGTTGCGCCGCTGTTCCAGGGTGCCAGCCTGACCGCCAAGGACGCCATCACGCCGGCCTGGATTCAAGACGCCGGCAAACCGCTGATGATCTCTCTGGAAGAACAGAACCAGGTCGCCATGCGGGTTTCCGACAAGGGCCAGGCGCTGTTCTTCGACATCGACAGTGGTGCCGAACTCAAGCGTGTCGATCTGCCGATTCCGGCCGGCACCACCGTGACGTCCATCGGCGAAGACCAGCCAGGTCATCCGCTGGTCGCGGTCGGTCTGTCCAACGGTCAGGCGCTGGTGTTCCGTCACACGTATAAAGTCAGCTACCCGGACAACAAGAAAACCATCTCGCCGGCCATCGATTTCCCGTACGGCGATACCCCGATTGCGCTGAACGAGGCGGGCGGGGCGCTGGAGCACGTCAGCCTCAACGCCACCGACACCACGCTGATGCTGGTCGGCTCCACCGGTTCGCAACTCAATGTGCTCTCGCTGACCAGCGAAGAAAACATGATGACCGGCGAAGTCACCAACGAGCAGAAGCGCATCGACCTGCCGCAAATGACCGAGCCGGTGAAGAACATCTTCGTCGACCCGCGCCAGCAATGGTTGTACGTGATCAACGGGCGTGCCCAGGCCGACGTGTTCAGCCTGCGCGACAAGAGCCTTAACGGTCGCTACAAACTGCTGGAAAACGGCGATGCCGAGATTACCGCCAGCACCCAATTGGTGGGCGGTATCTCGCTGATCATGGGTGACTCCAAGGGTGGTCTGGCCCAGTGGTTCATGGCCCGCGACCCGGATGGCGAACTGCGCCTGAAGCAGATCCGCAACTTCCAGATGGGCACTACGCCAATCGTTGAAATCACCGCTGAAGAGCGTCGCAAAGGCTTCATCGCCCTCGATGCGTCCGGCAAGCTCGGCGTGTTCCACAGTACCGCGCACCGCACCTTGCTGGTTGATCAAGTGGTTGAGGGGCAGGGGATTTTCGGTCTGTCGCCACGGGCCAACCGCGTGATCGTGGAAGCCGGCGGCAAGATTCAACCGCTGCTGCTCGACAACCCGCACCCGGAAGTATCGTGGAGCGCGTTGTGGAGCAAGGTCTGGTACGAGAACTACGACGAGCCTAAATACGTCTGGCAATCGACCGCAGCCAACACCGACTTCGAACCCAAGCTGAGCTTGTCTCCGCTGACCTTCGGTACCTTGAAAGCCGCGTTCTACGCCATGCTACTGGCCGCGCCACTGGCCGTCGCTGCGGCGATCTACACCGCGTACTTCATGGCCCCGGGCATGCGTCGCAAGGTCAAACCGGTGATCGAGCTGATGGAAGCGATGCCGACGGTGATCCTCGGTTTCTTCGCCGGCCTGTTCCTCGCACCGTATGTAGAAGGGCATTTGCCGGGCATCTTCAGCTTGCTGATGCTGCTGCCGATTGGTGTGCTGGTGGCCGGTTTCATCTTCAGCCGTCTGCCTGAGTCCATCCGCCTGAAAGTGCCGGACGGCTGGGAAGCCGCGATTCTGATCCCGGTGATCCTGTTTGTGGGCTGGCTCTCGCTGTACATGAGCCCGTACATGGAAACCTGGTTCTTCGGCGGCGACATGCGCATGTGGATTTCCCACGACCTGGGCATCACCTACGACCAGCGCAACGCCTTGGTAGTCGGTCTGGCCATGGGTTTCGCGGTGATCCCGAACATCTACTCCATCGCCGAAGACGCCGTGTTCAGCGTGCCTCGCGGCCTGACCCTCGGTTCCCTGGCCCTCGGTGCCACGCCGTGGCAGACCATGACCCGCGTGGTGATTCTGACCGCGAGCCCGGGCATCTTCTCGGCGCTGATGATCGGTATGGGCCGCGCGGTCGGTGAAACGATGATCGTGCTAATGGCCACCGGTAACACTCCGGTCATGGAAATGAACCTGTTCGAAGGCCTGCGCACCCTGGCCGCCAACGTCGCGGTGGAAATGCCGGAGTCGGAAGTCGGCGGCAGCCACTACCGCGTGCTGTTCCTCTCGGCGCTGGTGCTGCTGTTGTTCACCTTCGTCATGAACACCCTCGCGGAGCTGATTCGTCAGCGTCTGCGCAAGAAATACTCGTCGCTTTAAGAAAGGTAGAAGTCTGTGAAACAGAACTCCCTGAAAGGATGGTTCAAGAGCGGCGCCCCCGGCGTCTGGATCAGCGGTGGCGCGGTGTCCATCGCGGTCATCATGACCATTGGCTTGCTGGCAGTAATTGCCGTGCGCGGTCTGGGCCACTTCTGGCCGGCAGACCTGGTGCACGCCAGTTATGACGTGCCGGGCCAGGCCAATCATTTGGTCATCGGCGAAGTGGTGCAGAAAGAAGAAGTGCCCCGCGAGCGTCTGAAAAGCGCGGGCCTGCCGGTGCCTGATGTCGGCCCGGAGTTCATGACCCGCGAGCTGATCAAGGTCGGCAACCGTGACTTGAACGGCAACGACTTCACCTGGATCGTTGGCGAGTGGCTGACGAACCAGAAGACGCCGCCAGAACTGATGACCATCGAGCGTCGCGAGTGGGGCAACTTCTACGGTTACCTGGTCAACGTCAAAGAAGACGGCAAGGTGATCGCCGAAGGTGAGGCGGCGTGGCCGGAGTTGCAGGCTCGTGTCGATCGCGTCAACAAGCTCGCGGCACAGCTCAAGACCCTGGAGAAATCCGACATCGGCGCGGTCAACGCCGGTCTGGAACGCATCCGTCTGCACGGTCGCAAACTGGAACTGGCCGGCAAGCTCGATGCCACCGCGCAAGCCGACATGGACGCAGAAAAGGCTGAACTGAACGCCCGTTATCAGGACATCGAAGCGCGCCTCGGCGACCTGCACGCCCAGTTCAACCGCGACAGCCTCACCGCTCGCGATGCCAACGGCAAAGAGCTCGAAATCGGCATCGGCAAGGTGGTGCATGCCTACCAGCCGAACGCCATGGGCACCTTTACCAAGATCGGCTTCTACTTTGGCAAGGTCTGGGAATTCCTGTCCGACGACCCGCGTGAAGCGAACACTGAAGGCGGGATTTTCCCGGCGATTTTCGGCACCGTGATGATGACCCTGATCATGGCGATGATCGTGACCCCGTTCGGCGTGCTGGCAGCGGTTTACTTGCGTGAATACGCCAAGCAAAACGCCCTGACCCGGATCATCCGCATCGCCGTGAACAACCTGGCGGGCGTTCCGGCGATCGTTTACGGGGTGTTCGGCCTGGGCTTCTTCGTCTACGTACTCGGCGGCTCGCTGGACCGGATCTTCTTCCCCGAAGCCTTGCCGGCGCCGACCTTCGGTACGCCGGGCCTGCTCTGGGCCTCGCTGACGCTGGCACTGCTGGCGGTGCCGGTGGTGATCGTGGCCACTGAAGAAGGCCTGGCGCGGATTCCTCGCACCGTGCGTGAGGGCTCGTTGGCCCTCGGCGCGACCAAGGCTGAAACCTTGTGGAAGATCGTGCTGCCGATGGCCAGCCCGGCGATGATGACCGGCATGATCCTCGCCGTGGCCCGTGCCGCCGGTGAAGTGGCGCCGCTGATGCTGGTAGGTGTGGTGAAACTGGCGCCGTCGCTGCCGGTGGACGGCAACTACCCGTACTTGCACCTTGACCAGAAGATCATGCACTTGGGCTTCCATATTTATGACGTGGGCTTCCAGAGCCCGAACGTCGAAGCGGCCAGACCGCTGGTGTACGCCACCGCGCTGTTGCTGGTGCTGGTAATCGCCACGTTGAACCTGTCGGCCGTGTACATACGCAACCACCTGCGCGAGAAGTACAAAGCGCTGGATAGCTGATCACGCCGCACTGATTTTTATGTGGGAGCGAGCTTGCTCGCGATGCAGGCGACGCGGTTTAAGTTGAAACCGCAGTGATGCCATCGCGAGCAAGCTCGCTCCCACAAAAACCGAACCGAATTTGTTAGCACAGGGAGCCTCCCATGCAGCACGAAGCACATACCCACGGCATCAACATGTCTGCCCTGGGCCGCGACAAACAGAGCCTGAGTCTCGAGCAGGAAACCGTGGCCATTGAAGTACCTGGCCTGAGCCTGTTCTACGGCGAGAAACAAGCGCTGTACGACGTCAGCATGAACATTCCGAAACAGCGCGTGACGGCCTTCATCGGCCCGTCCGGCTGCGGCAAGTCCACGCTGCTGCGCACCTTCAACCGCATGAACGACCTGGTGGACGGTTGCCGCGTCGAAGGCGCGATCAACCTCTACGGCAACAACATCTACCGCAAGGGCGAAGACGTGGCCGAGCTGCGTCGCCGGGTGGGCATGGTGTTCCAGAAGCCGAACCCGTTCCCGAAAACCATCTATGAAAACGTGGTCTACGGTCTGCGCATCCAGGGCATCAACAAGAAGCGCATCCTCGACGAAGCCGTCGAGTGGGCACTGAAAGGCGCGGCGTTGTGGGACGAAGTCAAAGACCGTCTGCATGAATCGGCACTCGGCCTGTCCGGTGGTCAGCAGCAACGTCTGGTGATCGCCCGCACCATCGCCGTGGAGCCGGAAGTGCTGCTGCTCGACGAACCGTGCTCGGCACTCGACCCGATCTCCACGCTGAAAGTCGAAGAGTTGATCTACGAACTGAAATCCAAGTTCACCATCGTGATCGTGACCCACAACATGCAACAGGCCGCGCGGGTTTCCGACTACACGGCGTTCATGTACATGGGCAAACTGGTGGAATTCGGCGACACCGACACCTTGTTCACCAATCCGGCGAAGAAGCAGACCGAAGACTACATCACCGGTCGTTACGGCTAGGAAGCTGTTGTTGCTCACTGAACTGACGCTGCGGTCCACCGCACCTTACCGGACGCTCCAAGGACGCCAACATGATTAGCAAAGAAGGCCTTACCCATCACATCTCCGCGCAGTTCAACGCCGAGCTCGAGGAAGTGCGCAGCCACCTCCTGGCCATGGGCGGGCTGGTGGAAAAGCAGGTCAACGACGCGGTGACCGCGCTGATCGAGGCCGACTCCGGCCTGGCCCAGCAGGTGCGCGAGATCGACGACCAGATCAACCAGATGGAACGCAACATCGACGAAGAATGCCTGCGCATCCTGGCCCGTCGGCAGCCGGCGGCGTCCGACTTGCGTCTGATCATCAGCATCTCCAAATCGGTGATCGACCTGGAGCGCATCGGCGACGAAGCGACCAAGATCGCCCGCCGCGCCATCCAGTTGTGCGAAGAAGGCGAAGCGCCGCGCGGTTATGTCGAGGTGCGCCACATCGGCGACCAGGTGCGCAACATGGTGCGCGACGCGCTGGATGCGTTTGCCCGTTTTGACGCTGACCTGGCATTGTCGGTCGCGCAGTACGACAAGATCATCGACCGCGAATACAAGACCGCCCTGCGTGAGCTGGCGACCTACATGATGGAAGACCCACGCTCTATCTCACGGGTCTTGAGCATCATTTGGGTGCTGCGTTCCCTGGAGCGCATCGGCGACCACGCGCGCAACATCTCCGAGTTGGTGATTTACCTGGTGCGCGGCACCGATGTGCGACACCTTGGCCTCAAGCGCATGAAAGAAGAAGTTGAAGGCACAAGTGGCGAAACCGCTAATGTTCCGGGCAAAGCTGACGATAAGTAAGATTGCCTGAGAAAAGCGCCCGGCCCTTTGGCTGGGCGTTTTTGTTTGCGGCGAATGAATTCGAAAGCAGCACCCGCGAACGAAAAGTCCCGGCGTGACTGAAGGTTTTTGGCAATGTGCCATCAGCAAAGCGGTATGCTTGCCGGGATTTTTTAAAGGGGTTGTGGATGAGTAAGGTCAGTGTGTTGGTCGTGGACGATGCGTCGTTCATTCGTGACCTGGTGAAGAAGTGCCTGCGCAACTACTTCCCGGGCATCCGGATAGAAGATGCGGTCAACGGCAAGAAGGCTCAGGCGATTCTGGCGCGTGAAGCGTTCGACCTGGTGCTGTGTGACTGGGAGATGCCGGAAATGTCCGGGCTGGAACTGCTGACCTGGTGCCGCGAGCAGGACAACCTCAAGACCATGCCGTTTGTGATGGTGACCAGCCGTGGCGACAAAGAGAACGTGGTCCAGGCAATTCAGGCCGGCGTTTCCGGTTATGTCAGCAAGCCGTTCACCAACG
The DNA here is from genome assembly GCF_026016365.1 of Pseudomonas sp. B21-053. Taxonomy (NCBI): domain Bacteria; kingdom Pseudomonadati; phylum Pseudomonadota; class Gammaproteobacteria; order Pseudomonadales; family Pseudomonadaceae; genus Pseudomonas; species Pseudomonas sp. B21-053. Next base: position 6,978,996 of record NZ_CP087205.1, on the reverse strand, counting down.
AGCAACTGCTGACCAAGGTCAAGCAGGCGCTGAACAAGGTCGGCAAGCTCGACACCTTGATGAACAGCGCGCCGACCAAGATGAACTCGGCGTTCGGCAATGATTCCCTGAGCGCCCTGACCGGTGGCAAGGCTGAGGTGGTCGGTGCTGCCCCCGTCAACCCGTTCGCCAAACCTGTCGCCGCTGCGCCAGCCCCGGCGGCCGCGCCGTCCCGTGGCCTGCTCAACAGCCCGCCGGTCAAGGCACCGGCTGCATCGGCCGCACCTGCCGGCGGTCGTGGCCAGGGCCAATTGCGTCTTTCGAGCGGCACTCAAGCCTGCGTGATCAAGGCCTTGAGCCTCAAGGAAGCGCTGCTGGTGGTCAAACGCACCGACATCCTGCCGCAAGTGCTAGAAAGCGCAGTGCTCGACCTGGAACAAGGCGACAACGCCGAAACCGCACGCCTGAACGGCTACCTGCACGCCATCGTCGCCCACGAACCCAAGCCCGACAGCGACTGGCTGCAACTGACCTTCCGCTTTGTCGATCAGGATGCACAGAAGCTCGACTACATCTCCCGCCTGATTGCCCGTGGTACTGCGCAGAAGCATTTCATTCCCGGCGCGTAATCTTCGTCGCCTGTCAGTAAGCCTTCGCGGGCAAGCCTCGCTCCTATATTGGAATGCATTCCAAGTGTGGGAGCGGGCTTGCTCGCGAAGGCGCCATCAAATTCACCGCACATCTCCCGAACATCCCATTTTGAAACATCTGCCGACTACTCAGGTCCATTGCACCTGCTAGGCTCCTTTCCAGGCCTTATTCGACAGACTCTTGCCCATGCTCGCGCGCCTGCTGTTTTTCTGTGGTCTTTTCGTGGCCTCCACCTCGGCTGTGGCCATGACCATTTACAAATCCACCGATGCCAATGGCGTGGTCTCCTACAGCGACCGCCCCACGAAAGGCTCCCAGGTGTTTGTCTTTCGGGACCGGATGGTCGAGCACCTGGAGCGCCAGGTGTACCTCGACATCAAGAAGCAGAAGGGCGTCGACGTGGTGTTTGTGCGCAACGATCTGTATGCGCCGGTGGAGGTCGAGCTGAGTTTTGCCGGGTTGAGCAACGTCAAAGGTGCGCCGAGCCAGCCGATTCGCCGGGTCTTGCCGGCGCGCAGCAACTCGCGCCTGGCGCTGCTCAAGGCGATAACCAGTGGCAAGCCGCTGGTGTATACCCCGAGCTTCCAATATTCCATGGGCGACCCTTCAGGCGCCGCTCAGAGCTATCGTTATCCCTTCCCCTGGCGTGGCGGTCCGTTTCGCTTGAGTCAGGGCGCCAATGGCCAATACAGCCACTTCGGGGCCAAGAACCGCTACGCGATGGACATCGCCATGCCCGAAGGCACGCCGATCATCGCAGCGCGGGCCGGGATGGTGGTGAAAACCGAGAATGACCAGAGTGGCCGTGGCAATGATCCGTCCGGCAATTTCGTGCGGGTGTTGCACGACGACGGGACCATGGGCGTGTACCTGCACCTCAAGCAAGGTTCGGTGAGCGTACGAGAAGGTCAGCGGGTGGCGGTGGGCAGCGCGTTGGCGTTATCGGGCAACACCGGCAACAGCAGTGGGCCGCACCTGCATTTCGTGGTGCAGCGCAATACCGGGTTGGGGTTGGTGTCGATTCCGTACCAGTTCAATCAACCGGTGGGGGCGTTGCCCAACTTTGCGTTGGGCAAGCAGTGACAGGGGAAGATCAAAAGATCGCAGCCTTCGGCAGCTCCTACATTTGGAATGCATTTCCCTGTCGGAGCTGCCGAAGGCTGCGATCTTTTGAGATCAATGCGGTTTCCCGCATTGTTCTTAATCCAGCATCAACACCTTGGCCAAAATAATCTTCGGCCCTTTCATCTTCTTGATGATGATGCGCAGACCTTCGACTTCCAGCACTTCTTCCTCTTCCGGCACCCGTTTCAGGGTTTCGTAGACCAGACCGGCGAGGGTTTCGGCTTCGATGTGGTCCAGGTCGATGCCCAGCAGGCGTTCAACCTTGAACAGCGGCGTATCGCCCCGCACCAGCAGCTTGCCCGGCTGATACGCGAGGATCCCGCGTTCGGCCTTGCGGTGTTCGTCCTGAATGTCGCCCACCAGCACTTCCAGCACGTCTTCCATGGTCAGGTAGCCGATGATGTTGCCGTCGGCTTCCTCGACCACGGCGAAGTGCGAACCGCCCTTGCGGAACTGTTCCAACAGTTGCGACAGCGGCATATGGCGCGAGATGCGTTCCAGCGGACGGGTCAGCTCGGCCAGGTTGAACGACTCGGGAATGTGGTCCAGGGCCGCCAGTTCCAGCAGCAGATCCTTGATGTGCAGCAGGCCGACGAACTCTTGGCGTTCGCTGTCGTACACCGGATAACGGCTGAACTTGTGACGACGGAACAGCGCGAGGATTTCCTTGAGCGGCGCGTTGAACTCCAGCGTCACCAGGTCTTCCCTGGAGTTGGCCCAGTCCACTACTTCCAGCTCACCCATTTCCACCGCCGAAGCCAACACACGCATGCCTTGGTCGCTCGGGTCCTGGCCACGGCTGGAGTGCAGGATCAGTTTCAGTTCTTCGCGGCTGTAATGGTGCTCGTGATGCGGGCCGGGTTCACCCTGGCCAGCAATGCGCAGGATCGTGTTGGCGCTGGCGTTGAGCAGGTAGATCGCCGGGTACATCGCCCAATAGAACAGGTACAGCGGCACGGCGGTCCAGAGCGACAGCAGCTCCGGTTTACGGATCGCCCACGACTTGGGCGCCAGTTCACCGACCACGATGTGCAGGTACGAAATAACGAAGAACGCAGCGAAGAACGACACGCCTTTGATCACTTCGGCCGACTGCACGCCGACGGCTTCAAGGATCGGTTCGAGGATGTGCGCAAACGCAGGCTCACCGACCCAGCCAAGGCCCAGCGAGGCGAGGGTGATACCCAACTGGCACGCCGAGAGGTACGCATCGAGCTGACTGTGTACGGTGCGCAGGATGTGTCCGCGCCAGCCGTTTTTTTCAGCGATGGCCTCGACCCGGGTCGAGCGCAGTTTGACCATGGCAAATTCCGCCGCAACGAAAAATCCGTTGAGCAAAACCAGGATCAGAGCAAAAAGAATCATGCCGAAGTCGGCGAAGAGTGTCGCGAGGGTCAAGCCAGGGGATGGGTCCATGATGGAGTTTTGCGGATTCCGTGTATTCAAAAAAAGGGGAAATGCAGTGCCTGAAGGGCAGGCACAAGTCAGCCAATGTAGCGGCTGACTCAGTGATTGCCTAGTGGCGAGTGCTGGCCGGTATCAATCGGCCGCGTTGATCAGTTGGGATTTGGTCACCTGGGCCGGCGCGAAATGGCAGGTGAATGTGCTGCCATGCCCCGGCACGCTGCTGATTTCCATGCGCGCGCGGTGACGCAGCAGCACGTGTTTGACGATCGCCAGCCCCAGCCCGGTGCCGCCAGTGTTGGAGTTGCGGCTGGAGTCGACGCGGTAGAAGCGTTCGGTCAGGCGCGGCAGGTGTTTGCTGTCGATGCCGATTCCGGAATCCTGCACGCTCAAGTGCGCGCCTTGATCATCGCCCCACCAGCGAATGCGGATATTGCCTTCGGCCGGGGTGTATTTCACCGCGTTGAATACCAGATTGGAAAACGCGCTGCGCAATTCGGCTTCGCTGCCCTTGAGCAGAATCGTCGCATCGGCTTCGAGGGTGATGCGCTGGTTCTTCTGGGCGGACAACTGCTGGGCATCGCTCTTGATCGATTTCAGCAAGCTATCGATGACCACCGGCTGGTTGTCCGACGGGTAATCCGTGGCCTCAAGCTTGGCCAGCAGCAGCAAGTCATTGAGCAATGTCTGCATGCGCCCGCCCTGTTGCTGCATCTGCTGCAAGGCACGGGTCCAGCGCGGGTTCACTTCCTCGACGTTGTCGAGCAGGGTTTCCAGGTAGCCGCAGATCACGGTCAGCGGCGTGCGCAGTTCGTGGGAGACGTTGGCGATGAAGTCTTTGCGCATCTGTTCCAGTTGATGAATGCGCGTCACGTCGCGCACCAGCATCAGGTGTTCGTTGTTGCCGTAACGGGTGATGTACAGCTGAATGCGCAGGCGATCATTGGTCGGTGAAGGGATTTCCAGCGGCTCGGCGTAGCTGTCCTGTTCGAAGTACTCCTTGAAGCGCGGATGCCGCACCAGGTTGGTCACCGGTTGGCCGCTGTCTTGCGGAGTCTTGAGACCGAGCAGGGTTTCGGCGGCGCGGTTCCACCATTCCAGGTTGCCGTCGCTGTCGAGCATGATCACCGCGTCTTTGAGCGCGGCGGTGGATTCCTGGACCCGGTCGATCACCGCTTGCAGGCGCCCGCGCACCCGTTGGTCGCGGCGTTGCAGGTGGTAGATGCTGTCGAACACTTCGCCCCACAGGCCATAGCCATCGGGCGGTGCTTCATCGGGTTTGTGCAGGCGCAGCCATTCGTGCAGGCGCAGCAGTTGCTTGAGGGTCCAGGCCAGGTAGAGACCCAGGCCAGCCGCGAGGCTCCAGCCGTAATAGCCGGAAATCAAGCCGATCACCAGGCAGGCGGTGACCAGCAACAGCATGTGGCGAATCAGGGTGCCATGCCAGTTTTGGTTCACGGAAACTTGCGTCCTTGTCAGCGAGCCGGGCAGTCAGCTCAGGCCTTGGTGGAAAACCGGTAGCCGGTGCCGCGCACGGTTTGTACCAGATTTTCATAGGCATCGCCGAGGGCTTTGCGCAGGCGTCGGATGTGCACGTCGACCGTGCGTTCTTCCACATAAACATTGCCGCCCCAGACCTGATCCAGCAACTGGCCACGGGTGTAGGCGCGTTCCTGGTGGGTCATGAAGAATTGCAGCAGGCGGTATTCGGTCGGGCCCATCTCGGCGGGTTTGCCGTCGATGGTCACGCGGTGGCTGATCGGGTCCAGCAACAGGCCGCCGACTTCGATCGGGGTTTCACCGTCGGTCGGGCCGGCGCGGCGCAGCACCGCTTTGAGGCGCGCGACCAGCTCACGAGGGGAAAACGGTTTGGTGATGTAATCGTCAGCGCCGACTTCCAGGCCCTGGATCTTGTTGTCCTCTTCGCCCTTGGCGGTGAGCATGATGATCGGGATGTCCCCGGTCAGCTCATCGCGTTTGAGGCGTCGGGCCAGCTCGATGCCGGAGGTGCCGGGCAGCATCCAGTCCAGCAGGATCAGGTCCGGCTTGCGGTCGACGATGATGGCATGCGCCTGCTGGGAGTTCTCCGCCTCCAGGCAGTCATAGCCGGCCATTTCCAACGCAACGGCGATCATTTCGCGAATGGGCGCTTCGTCGTCGACGATCAGAATGCTCCTGCCAACCATGCCTTAATCCTCTTGTCATTTAACTGTCTTGCGCCGCATTAGATAACGGAATTATTGCAGTCGTGTGACAGTATTTTAGTCGCACGGCGATTGTCATGATCCTGAACTAAGCTCTAAGTCCGAATCCTGACAACCACAAAAGGAAGGTTTCCATGAAGCAATACTCGCAATCCTTCAAAGCCCTGATGCTGACTGCGGTCCTGGCTTTGCCGACAATGGCCTTCGCTGCCGAGCCCGTCATGATGAAAGACGGTGTGATGGCCGACCATAAAGGCATGACCCTGTACACGTTCGACAAGGACACCGGCGGCACGTCGGTGTGCACCGGACAATGCGCGGAAAACTGGCCGCCATTCAAGGCGGAAGCGGGCGCCAAGGCTGAAGGTAAATGGTCGATCGTCAAACGTGACGACGGCACGATGCAGTGGGCCTACGACGGCAAACCGCTTTACTACTTCATGAAAGACAAAAAACCGGGCGACAAGGAAGGCGACAAAATGAAGGACGTCTGGCACGTCATCACCAATTCCGGTCCAAAAATGTAATCTGTAGCAGCTGGCGAAGCCTGCGTCCGGCTGCGCAGCAGTCGTAAATCCTGCATACGCGGTTCATCTGATACTCCGCATGAGCAGACTTTACGACTGCTTCGCAGCCGGACGCAGCCTGCGGCAGCTGCTACCTGAAAGCTCATCAGCGCAACGCGTAGTCCAACACAATCCCCACAAAAATCGCCAATCCCGCCCAGTGGTTGTGCAAAAACGCCTTGAAGCAACGCATCCGGTCCTTGCCGCGGGTGTACCAGAACTCCCAGGCAAAACAGCCCGCCGCCGCCAGCAAACCCAGGTGGAACCAGCCGCCGAGCTGGAATTTCGACCCGGCCAGCAGCAAGCAGCCCAGCGCCAATCCCTGCAACGTCAGAATGATCACCCGGTCCGCATCGCCAAACAGAATCGCGGTGGATTTCACGCCGATCTTCAAATCGTCGTCACGGTCAGTCATGGCGTAATAGGTGTCGTAGCCGACGGTCCACAGCAGATTGGCAATCCACAGCAACCACGCGGCAGCCGGCAGCTCACCAGTCTCGGCGGTGAACGCCATCGGCATACCCCAGGAGAACGCCGCGCCCAACACCACTTGCGGGTAATAGGTGTAGCGCTTCATGAACGGGTAACTGAACGCGAGCGCCAGGCCACCCAGCGACAGCCAGACAGTCGGCGCATTGGTGCACAGCACCAGCAGAAAACTCACGCCCATCAGCAGCGCAAAAAACACCAACGCTTCTTTTGAGCTGATCTTGCCGCTCACCAGTGGCCGCTGTTCGGTGCGCTTCACATGGCCGTCGACCTTGCGGTCCGCCCAGTCATTGATCACGCAACCGCCAGCGCGGGTCAGCACCACACCAAGGACGAAAATCACGATGTTGGCCAATGACGGCGAGCCCTTGCCGGCAATCCACAGCGCCCAAAGGGTCGGCCACAGCAGCAGGTAAATACCGATCGGCTTGTCCATGCGGGTCAGCTGAATGAAATCCCAGGCCCGGGGATTCAAGCGGTTCAGGGACTTGAGCAGGCTGGTGTACATCAGCAGTTCTCCGGATGGGCGCGGGTGGCGAGCCACAAGGTCGGCAGGAAAATCTCGGCCACCAGCACGCTCAAGGCGCCGCGATCAAAACGCGAGCGACGGCCCCATAGTTCCGGTGCGCGTGACTCCAGCGGCAGCCATTCCTGAGGATAGTGGCAAACCTCGATGGCCTGGCGCTGGAACGCCTGATCGCAGAACAGCAGTTCACCCAGCGAGCGGCTGCCCAGTTCGTCCATGTGCAGGCCATCACCTTGCAAGGCACTGCGCGCCGCCACGCTGCGGGCGAACACCCAGGCCTGGCCAGCGCCGCGCAGATACACCTCGCGCACCCAACCTTCGCTGCCATCGGCCAGGTCCAGCGCGGCACATTCATCGGCGCGCAACGCTTGCCAGCCTTCGAACAACGGCGTGACGCTGAAGCGATCATTCGACAGACGGATCAAGCGTCGGGTCAGCGATCCTTCGTCGAACAGCCAGTCGAGGGTAGAGGCGTCGGGGAGGGGGGCGAGTCGGTTTTGGGTGAGCCAGAACGGGGCTTTTGAGTGCGGCACAGTGAGTCATTATTGGCAGCAAATGAGGCGGCGAGCTTACCATGTCAGCCGGCGATTTTGATTGAGCCTGCCTGTTGCTGCGTCGAACAGGCTTGCATCTGCCGGGTTCGATCAGTACAAAACGCCCTGAGCCGGACGGCAACGCTTTACCCATCGACCGTTCGCGCCGGCAAAAGCCTGAATCCTGAGGAAGTAACCGAATGAAAAAGTGGCAATGTGTGGTCTGCGGCCTGATCTATAACGAAGCCGACGGCTGGCCGGATGACGGCATTGCACCCGGCACGCTGTGGCAGGACGTACCGGAAGACTGGCTGTGCCCGGACTGCGGCGTGGGCAAGATGGATTTCGAAATGATCGAAATCAACTAAGACAAAAAGAGGAGTAAGGCATGAACGCACCTGTCGTGATCGTCGGTACCGGCCTGGCTGGCTACAACCTGGCCCGGGAGTTTCGCAAACTCGATGGCGAAACCCCCTTGCTGCTGATCACCGCCGATGACGGGCGCTCTTACTCCAAGCCGATGCTCTCCACCGGTTTCGGCAAAAACAAGGATGCCGACGGCCTGAGCATGGCCGAGCCCGGCGCCATGGCCGAGCAGTTGAAAGCCGAAGTACGCACCCATACCCGCATCAGCGGCATCGACCCAGGCCACAAACGCCTGTGGATCGGCGAGGAATCGGTGATCTATCGCGACCTGATCCTGGCCTGGGGCGCGGAAACCGTGCGGGTGCCAATCGAAGGCGACGGCGCTGACGCGGTGTTCCCGATCAATGATCTGGAAGACTACGCACGCTTCCGTGCCGCTGCGGCGGGCAAGCGTCGGGTGTTACTGCTCGGCGCCGGCCTGATCGGCTGCGAATTCGCCAACGACCTGATCCTCGGTGGTTACGAAGTGCAACTGGTGGCGCCGTGCGAGCAAGTCATGCCGACCTTGCTGCACCCGGCGGCAGCCGCTGCGGTCCAGGCCGGCCTGGAAAGCCTCGGTGCGCGCTTCCACCTCGGGCCGGTACTCAATCGCCTGCAGCGTGTGGCGGACGGGCTGGAAGCGCACTTGTCCGATGGCCAGGTGATTGCGTGCGATGTAGTGGTCTCGGCCATCGGTTTGCGTCCGCGCATCGATCTGGCGGCCGCAGCGGGGGTTCAGGTCAATCGCGGCGTCGTGGTTGATCGTCACCTGAAGACTTCCCACGCCAATATCTACGCCCTGGGCGACTGCGCCGAGGTCGATGGGCTGAATCTGTTGTACGTGATGCCCCTCATGAGCTGTGCGAGAGCGCTGGCCCAAACCCTGGCGGGAAATCCTACAGCGGTGAACTACGGCCCGATGCCGATCACCGTGAAAACCCCGGTCTGCCCGCTGGTGGTTTCGCCGCCGCCACGGGGCACTGAAGGCATCTGGACGGTCGAAGGGCAGGGCGCCGACATCAAGGTGCTGTGCCGTGATGGCTCAGGCAAATTGCTCGGTTATGCCCTGACAGGCACGGCGGTGATGGAAAAACTCGCGTTGAACAAAGAGCTTCCGGCCCTGCTGGCGTAAATACTGGTCGTTCTGTCGGAATCACCCCGCTTTTGCCCCTACAAACGTCGCGCCGAGACTGGCGCGGCTCTTCCGTGCGTGCCATCCTCACTCCCGTCTGCCGCAGAGTAGAGCACCTGCGGCGCCTTGGGCGCTGTTCCAACGAGAACAGCACGGACATAACAACAAAAAACCGTCAAAGGGGCTTCACTAATGCGTAAACCAGAACTCGCCGCTGCAATCGCTGAAAAAGCAGATCTCACCAAAGAGCAGGCCAACCGCGTTCTCAACGCCGTTCTCGAAGAAATCACCGGCGCTCTGCACCGCAAAGACAGCGTCACGCTGGTGGGCTTCGGTACCTTCCTGCAACGCCACCGCGGTGCCCGCACCGGCAAAAACCCGCAAACCGGTGAGCCTGTGAAAATCAAGGCCAGCAACACCGTCGCCTTCAAACCAGGCAAATCGTTGAAAGACAGCGTTAATCCATAATTGCGGCGAACTCCCTGAATAAAGGGGAGAACCGTGTTGAAAAATGGGCATACCGATTGCGGTCGGATGCCCATTTTTTATGGCGGTCAGACAAGCGAATCTATGTCCAGATGAAATGGCGCACCGACGGCATGTCCACCGGTCATTGCTGCGATGGCTGCGTCGTGGTTTTCGGCGATCGGTGGAATCATCGCCAGCTGCTCCTGAACGGTGTTCTCCGGGTGCGTGTTCCAGCGCATAAGGTTCTCCTGCACCCACTCGGGTTGGTCGGCATAGCTGCCGTAGACGTCGGCCTCGGTGACTCGCTGGCCGCGCAAAGCGTCCAGGCGAGCCTGAGTCATGGTGATCTTGTCTATTTCATTGTTGAGAGCATCGGTTTTTTGGGTTCTTTCCTGATGCCGCACATAAGCGCTGGGGTGGTTTTGGATATTGCGTTCAATGGCACGCAGTTGGCTTTTGATGTTTTCCAATGCGGCGCTTACCCATTCGAACTCCCTGTGCGTCACCAAGGAGCGTTTGAGCTGCTGCGCCTCCTGCCAGCGGCGCAGGCTGGCCCAGCAGCCGGGAATGTAGCTGCCGACCATCGAGTGATCGCCAGCTGCAAACAGTTGAAATAGAAACGGATTGCGCTTTGGCAAGTCATTGATCTTTTGTAAGGCTTTGGCGCAGCCATGATCATTGATCGTGCTGCAACCCGGCTCCCAGAGAATGGAAGACTTATGCCCCTCGCCAAATTCCACCGGCATGAAGTGGCGTAATGCGCCGTGATGCCCATAGTCGTCGCCCGAGAAGTTGATCATTCCCCACACCAGGAAAGTAAACCCGGCGGCCGGGTTAAGGGTCAGTACTGCTGCGTTTGCAAGGTACATCGGCTTGGGTTTGGAAAACGTGTTCATCCAGGTGGCGGGTACGCTCGGAACCGGGTCGTTCTGATTGACGATGCGGTGATGGATCAGCGATTGGGCGCTGTCGATGAAGGTCGTGTCGCCAGCGCGGGGGGCACCGTAGGTGTAGAGCACGATACTTGGTGAATACTGTGGATCGCGTCGCAGCATCTCGGACAAAATCAGTGCTACCGCTCCGCCCAGGCTGTGTCCGGTAATCATCAGCTTTTGCCCGCTGTAGAATTTCTCCAGGTAGCCCACGACAAATGGGTAAACCGCCTGGGCACCGCCATAAAAGCCGCGGTGTACCTTGCCTTCTCCTTCCCCAAAAGGAACCTGATAGGCATCGCCATCACGCAAGCCATCGGCTAAAAGCTCGCTGGTGCCTCGCACGCTGATCAATATCAACTCGTCGTGATGGGTGATAAAAGCCTGGGTGTCCGAGTTTTTGATTTTTTTGCGGTCATCGAAAAAGTGCAATTTGGCCGGGTGCTCCTGCTCATCCTCCAGCTCTGGATTGTTGACCTCTGGGTAGAGCGACGGATCGAATGGCACTACTTCCAGCCGTTTCGAGTAAGGCACCTCTTCATACAGCGGGACGTATTTTTTTGTCTGCGAGGCATCGACTTTCCACAGTTCATCAAACTGCGGCAGAGCGTGGCCGAACCAGTTGCCGCTACTGGGTTGCACGGGGAAGCTCACACTATCTGTTCTGACGGGGTGTGTGTCCGGCTCCTGACCAAAGTCGGTGTAACTAAGGGTCGCCATCAGCGACAGTTGATAGAGGTTGAGCGCGCAGAATTCGTCGCCGGTCGACAACATCGGGCGCAGCGCCCTCATTGGCCGCACCTCCATCACATGGTGCTTGTTCGGCAACAGGGCAATGCCCTTGGGTGTGGGTGGCGGCGGGAAAAATCCCAGCTCCACTGTGGCCAGGTCTGCCTGGCTGAAAATCGCGTTTAGTCCTCCGTCCGGGACACTGTTATCAACTGACGCAAACGGTCTGGATGTGGGAGTGGGCCGCAGCAGTTTGTGCACCACCTTATTCGGTGGGTCGCTACGCAAGGCCAGGGGTGGCAAGTGCGCCACATGCTTGACCAGTTCGCTTACCTCAACTTGATAGTAGGCATCGGTTCCAGCGAGGTCTTTAACTGGATTGGCTTGCGTTCGTACACCTGACTTGTGGAAAAAACGGGTTTTTTCGGCGCGTACTTGGAGTTCGGTGATGGGGAGCGGGTAGTGCGGCCTCGTTCTTAAATCCTTATAGAGCGCTTCTTCACCTTTAAAGGGTTGGTTCAGTTTAAGCACCACCGGGCCGCAGTAATGGTTATCCACCTTTCCGGAGCCTGTAGCATCCAGTTTTCCTGTGTAGACCGTGTCTTCGTAGTCGATGACTTCATATGTCAGACCGGCATAGGGTTTGCCATCACCGAATTCGTCCACTAACTGAAAACTCGTTGAATGACCACGCAGAGGACACGCATGAATATTACCCGTCATAAAAGGGGCGTTACTTGCGGCTAAAGTTTGGAGGCTCATGGGTACTAGTCCTTGTTTTCCGTGCATCCCGGGTAAATAGTGCAAACTCTTTCGTCTACCATCCGGAAAGTACTGAAATCCTTGTAATTTCCATTGCAATACGCTCGCTGATCTTCAAAACCCTTGCCCATGCAGCGTTTCCAGCCACCCGGAACTTCAACCCAGGTGTCACCCCAGGCTGGTTTTTCTTCATCAGCCAGTTTGATCTTCAGCCTCACGGTTTTCCCCGGTAGCTGAGTCAGCGTGTACGCTGTAAAAGGTCGACTTCGGGCGACATTGCCCTCTGCGTCCATTTTTTTGCAGGTGAGCAGCTTTATCAGGTAGCGCTTTGGTCCCACCGTGCGAAAAGACCACAAGCATTCACCGAAAAACTCACCTGTGCCGTCATCGCTGAAAGTACCCATGTGTCGCTCCAGCAGCTCCGGGCGTACGGCAAATGAGGCGTAGTCGTAGCTGCTGTTACTTCGCCCCGGGCCAAATATCCCTGTGATCTTTATTTCCACACGGTTCAGCGCCAGCGGGCAGTCGCTCACGGTTCTGTAAAGCGGAATCTGGGAGGTCGCTTCGTAATCCATGTTGATTGCATTGAACCCAAGCTGAGTACCTTTTCCACCCGGCACCGAGCATGTCTGATCTTTGGCGGGCACGTAGGTGGCCGTCAGTTCATATTTGAAGTTAGGCGGAAAATCGGGGACAAAGGTAAAGCTCTCTGGCTTGCCAACAGCAGAGCAACCCACGGTCAGGGCCAGGCAGCCGCCGAGGGTAAAGTGTTGAATAACTTGTTTTATGCGCGGGACAGTTCCTCGCCAATACCGTGCGTTTTGAGGGGTCATGGGGTCTCGTCCTTGTTTTCAGTGCATCCTGGGTAAATGGTGCAGACCCGTTCATCCACCATCCTGAAAGTGCTGAAGTCTTTGTAATTTCCATTGCAATACGCTCGCTGATCTTCAAAACCCTTGCCCATGCAGCGTTTCCAGCCACCCGGAACTTCAACCCAGGTGTCACCCCAGGCTGGTTTTTCTTCATCAGCCAGTTTGATCTTCAGCCTCACGGTTTTCCCCGGTAGCTGAGTCAACGTGTACGCGGTGAAAGGTCGACTTCGGGCGACATTGCCCTGTGCGTCCATTTTTTTGCAGGTAAGCAGTTTGATCAGGTAGCGCTTTGGTCCCGTCGTGCGAAAAGACCACATGCATTCGCCGAAAAACTCACCTGTGCCTTCATCGCTGAAAGTGCCCATGTGGCGCTCCAACAATTCCGGGCGTACGGCAAATGAGGCGTAGTCATAGCTGCTATCACCTCGTTTCGGGCCAAAAATCCCTGTGATCTTTATCTCCACATGGTTCAGCGCCAGCGGGCAGTCGCTTACGGTTCTGTACAGCTCTATCTCGGAAGTGTCTTTATATGGCGTGTTGATTTTATTGAAGCCAACCTGCGTATTTCTCCCTCCCGGCACGGTGCACGTTTGTCCTTTGGCAGGCACGTAGGTGGCCGTTAGCTCGTATTTGAAGTTGGGCGGGATGTCAGGAACGAAGGTAAAGCTCTCTGGCTTGCCAACAGCAGAGCAACCCACGGTCAGAATAAGACAGCCGCCAAGCGTCAGGCATCGAAACACATCGTTCATAAGGGCGCGTCCCCTTGCCAATACAGCACCTGCTGATACACCCGCTCAAAATGCGTCGCCGGGTCTTCCTCAGGCTTGGGCAACCAGGATTTTGGCGGCAGATAGCCCGGTGTCTTCAAGCTCTGGGTTAGCAAAAAATGCACCTGCTCTGGTTGTTGCCAGCCCCACAGTCGCGTCAACTGAATATGCCCCCACAACCAGGCCTCCACATCGAGTTGCTCTGCGAGAGCTGCCATCGCTTCGGTGTGCTCGCCAATCAGGTAGCGGCGGGCGTTATCGAACAAAATGTTGGCGTAAACCTGTTCCGGTGTCGGAGTCTGCAACCACGGCGGGGCGGCCGGCAGCGGGTGTTCGCCGGGATCAGGATTGTCGGCGACGCGCCATTGCCCGGCGTCCCAGTAACAGACGCTGGCCATCGGCCCCAGAAAATCGGCGTACTGCTCAGGTTGCAGATGGGCCAGCGCGCGCCCGAGTATGCGATTGTCATGTGCGCGATACACCGCCAGGTTCGGGCGTTCACCGGTGATCACGCGCTCACGCCAATGTGCGGCTAACACATCAAGATCGACATGACTGGCGCTTGCCAACCAGCCCCAGTTCCGCTCGGGGGTGTCAAGCAGCGTCCGGATCACTGGATGGCCAACGGGATCAATCTGAAAAAGCAGCGGTCCTGACTGCGCCAGTGCGCTCGCCGGCGTCCCGACATACAGGTTGCGATGCCGGTCAACGCCCAGTTCGCTGATCAGCGCAGTGCGTTCATCCATTTGCCCGTCGCTATCGAGCATCAGATAGAGATCGCGCCCGGCGCGGGTCTGCTGGCGCAGCCATTGTTCGACCGGGTTCATGCGACTTCTCCAATGCTGCACTGGCCAGCCAGACAGGCCTCGCAAAGCGGGCAATAGGCCGCCGCCCGTTGCCGCGCATCGGTGAGGATGGACAGCGGTATGGCGATGACAGGGCTGGAGTGGCCGACCACTGCTTGCAGCGGCAGAAGCGGTGCGCCCCCCTCGACGATGGGCACGCTACTGAAAATCCCGCTGGCATCGATGACGATGTGGTGACCACCGGCCATCAGCGTCAGGCTCGTACCTGCATCGATCACCACGTTGCTGGCGGTCACCTGCGCCCGCTGGCCGGCCTGAATCACCAGTGAGCCAGCAGACGTAGTGCTGCTATTACCCTTGATAGTGACCAACTCATCTGCGCCAATCACTGTGTTACGCACGCCTTGGGTGTTATGCACCTCGTCGCCCTTGATCAGGCTGAGGCTGTTGCGGTCCACCTGTTCACGGCGGTCGTGTCCAATCCGGGTGTCGCTGTCATGGAGGATCAGTTGTTCAAGATCGCGTTCGGCGCGCAGGTAGATTTGCTCTTGTCCGGCGCGGTCTTCAATCGACAGTTCGTTGTACCCGCCGGTATGCGGAGAACTGTGGCTACGCAGGACAGTCTTTGTTTTGTTTTCAGGTAAGGAGTGCGGCACGGGCGTGACTTTGTTCGCGACGCATCCGGTGATCAAGGGTTGATCGGGATCGCCTTCAAGGTAGGTGACGACGACTTCCATGCCGATGCGCGGGATGGTCACCGCGCCGAAATCTTGCCCCGCCCAATTGGAGGAAACCCTGAGCCAGCAGCTGCTTAGTTCGTTGGTGAGTTCAGCGCGATCCCAGTGAAAGGCGACTTTGACGCGTCCAAACTCATCGCAATAGATCTCTTCGCCGGCCGGCCCGGTGACACGGGCCGTCTGGCTGACGAGCTGCATTTTTCGTGGTTGCGGCGGCGGTCGGTAAAACACATCCCATGGAATGGCGCTGAATTTGTTGCGATAGCCTTGGGTAAAGTCGTCGTCAGGTGTGACGTCGCTGCTGCCTGACTCTTCGAGCACCTGGGGTTGTCGGCCGGTGTGGGTCACGCTGAGCAACAGCCACGACTCATTGCAGGATTTGCGCGGGTGCTCGGTCAGGTCAAAAAAGTAACCGCTGCGCAGATAAGGCTGATTGCTCTGGCCCTCGGCCAACTGATAGTCAATGCGGTGCCGCTCCAGCGCTTGCCGAGCGAGTTGTTTGCCGCGTTTTTCATTCTCGATCCACAGCGGATAGCGATAGTCTTCCAACTCGGGGCTGAATTCGGCAGTGAAGCGGCTTTCCAGCAACAGGCTCGGGCGTTTCAGGTCGTAGCCTCGGCGTGCGACGGTACTGGTGCGGGTGCTGAAGCCCATCGAAAACCGGCTGACCACCGGTTGCTCTGCGACCATCGCCGTATCTTGCTGATAAGGGATGGCGCCCAGTTTGGGAAAGAAAGTCTGGTTATCGGTGAATACCAGCACATGGCCTTCAGGCGAATGCTGGTGATGCCAGGCAATACCATCCTCGGCGCACAGGCGTTGGAGTAGTTCGAAATCGGACTCCCCGTATTGGGTGCAGTACTCACGCGGCGGACTGGTGCTGACATGGAAGGTAAATGCATCACTCTGAATACCGTGACCTTTAAGCACCAGCGTGATGATCTGCGGCACCGTCAGCCGCTGGAAAATTCGTTGGTCGTGGCTGAACTGCAAATAGTGCAGTGCCGGCACCAGGGTTAGGTGATAACGGGTCAGGCGCTTGCCGGCTTCGCCGACCCAGACGTCTTCGATACGGCCATGGATGCCTTCGCCATTGAGACCGAATTGCAGATACGCGGATTGACTGAGGAGGCTCTCAAGATCAAATTCCGGGTACTCACTGACCAGCTCAATGTGGATACCGTACAGAGTGCTGATGGCTTCGTTGCCATCGAATGCCAGCACCTGGAAATCGTTGCGGACAGTAGGAATCTGTAGCGTGAAATGCGCCGTATTGGCGGGTCGAAACATACGCTTATCCTTAAGCAGAGCGGGAGTAACGCGCGATGTTCAAACCATCCTTGGTCTGTGTTCGCGAGAGTTTCAGACCACGCTAACAATCCGATAAACAAAAAAAAGTAGGAAGTGTCCGGGACTTCAGTCAGAGCGTTCCGGGTTTAGAAAGGAGGGGTTGGCTTGGGGCAGAGAGTCTGTAAGTTGTAAGTAATTGGACGGTCGTTCCACGCAATTGACTACCCATGGCGGCATTTGAAGGATTTATTAAATTATAGAAATGCCATCATTTTAATGGCACTTTCTTAATTCGCTGTTGTCATCCCGTCAAATCCAAGGCGGTCACAGTAACTTTTCAGAAGAGTCCTACATTTATCATTTTTAATTTTTGTCATGATTTGCGCTCGCCAAGCAGACTGAATCATCAATGGTTGCTGGGGATTTGAGGAACAGCTCTGGATCAATGGTTGCAGGGCGAGGGCCTGGCAGATGAAATATTAATCTGACATCAGGGGAGTCCCTGAGAGATATAGGGATATCTCCTACGTGAAACAGAGAACACTTCGTCTTGTTGTTTAATCGGATGCTTGCTAGTGGCCATCATAGTGATTACGATGCGCCCACTTGCAAGAGCACGAACTCAATTGGATGAGAATCATCGCAGCTCTTTGATACTGTCCACCGCCGTTGAAACTCCAATTGGCGTGTGACCGTAATCCTAATTAAAGGCCATGGATGTCCTACTCAAGCAAACTTTCCGCCCATTACCTTGATCTCGCAAAAGCCTCTGTTTCCAAAGAGAATTTCGCGGGCGAGGATGTTCGCTTTTCGAGCGAATACGAGGCCCTGGAAAGCGAGCTCGCCAAAGCCCAATCGATGCACGAAGCCGGTCAGATCGACTGGCTGAAAATCCGTGAAAACAGCGAAAACCTGCTGCGCACCCAATCCAAGGATTTGCGCGTCGGCGCCTGGCTGACCTGGGCTTTGTACCAGCGTGAATCCTTCCAGGGCCTGCTGGCGGGCCTCGGTTTGCTGCACCACTTGTCGGAAAATCACTGGACCGAAGTTCACCCGAACAAGGCGCGCACTCGCGCTGCGGCCATCAGTTGGTTGGTGCCGCGTCTCGAGCAGGTGCTGACTGAAAAAGTCGCGATCAAAGAGCAGTTGCCGATGTTCCGCCGGATGGTGGAACACCTCGAAGGCCTCGATGCCGCGTGCACTGAGCACCTGGGTGACGACGCGCCGTTGCTGCTGCCGATCTCCCGTCGCCTGAAAAACATGGTGCAGCGCGCCGCCGATAACCAGCCGGAACCCGGCGTGGTGGGGGCTGCGGTCGCTCAGGTCAAACAGGCCGCGACCCAGCTGTTCACCCCCGGCGCTCCGATCGACAACGAAAAAGAAGCCCACAAGGCCCTGCGCGCCCAGCAGGAAAACGCCCGTCCGCTGTGTGCCTGGTGGCTTAAGCAGAAAGCCACCGACCTGCGCGCCCTGCGCCTCAATCGTACGTTGCTGTGGTTGCCCATCGACGCGGTGCCCGAGCGCAACGCCGAGCAGATCACCATGTTGCGGGGTTTGCCGGCAGACAAGCTCAAGGCCTATCAGGATCGATTCGACCAGGCCAAATACGCAGACCTCCTGGTAGAACTGGAGGCGAGCCTGGCGAAGGCGCCATTCTGGTTCGATGGCCAGCGAATGGTCTGGGAATGCCTTCAAGGGCTGAACGCCGAGATGGCAATGCGCGAAGTGGAAATCCACTTCGCGCTTTTGGTTCAGCGCCTGCCCGGCATCATCGAATTGCGCTTCCATGACGGCGCGCCGTTTGCCGATCCGGCCACCCGCGCCTGGGTCAGCGCCCACGTCATGCCGCACCTGCAAACCGCCAGTGCGCCGCGCAAGGTTGAAGTCGCTGACAACCAGCCTGCCTGGGAAGTGGCCCTGGAAGAAGTCCTGCCGATTTTGCGCAAGGACGGCCTCAAGGCCGCCGTGCAAATCCTCAAGCAGGGCCTGCAAGGCGCCCAAGGCGGGCGGGCACGATTTTTCTGGCAGTTCGCCTTGGCTCGGCTGTGCTTCATGGCCAAAAAGTACGAACTGGCCAGGACCCAACTCGAAACCCTCGACCAAACATTACAGGACTCAGGCCTGAACGCCTGGGAGCCCGATCTTGCGCTGGAAGTGCTGCATTTACTGCATAGCTGCTGCGAGTTGTTGCCGCAGAACCATGCAGTGCGTGAACGCAAGGAAGAGATTTATCGCAGGCTGTGCCACCTCGATCTCGAAGTGGTACTCGAATAGGCCCCAGGGCCACAACCGCAAGGAGAAAAGCCATGGCCAAAGAAGGCTCGGTAGCCCCCAAGGAACGCATCAACGTCACCTTCAAACCCGCCACTGGCGGTGCTAATGAAGAGATCGAACTGCCGTTGAAACTACTGGCAATCGGTGACTACACCCACCGCAAGGACGAACGCAAAGTCGAAGATCGCAAGCCGATCAGCATCGACAAAATGACGTTCGACGAAGTGCTGGCCAAGCAAGAGCTGAGCCTGACGTTGAACGTGCCGAACCGTCTTCAGGAAGAAGGCAGCACTGAAGAGCTGGGCGTGCAACTGCGCGTCAACTCGATGAAGGACTTCAACCCGGCCAGCCTGGTCGATCAAGTGCCTGAGCTGAAAAAACTGATGGAACTGCGCGACGCGCTGGTGGCCCTCAAAGGCCCGCTGGGTAACGCGCCTGCGTTCCGCAAAGCCATCGAAGGCGTTCTCGCCGACGACGAATCCCGCGGTCGCGTACTGGGTGAGCTGGGCTTGAACGCCGCAGCCCAGGACGCCTGAGTCCCTATCAGCCAAGGAAGCCAACACCATGAGCACTAGCGCAGCACAGCAAAAGAGCAAAGAGAATGGCGAATACAGCATTCTCGACAGCATCATCGCCGAAACCCGCCTGACGCCGGACGACGAAGCCTACGACATCGCCAAGCGCGGCGTGTCGGCGTTCATCGAAGAGCTGCTCAAGCCGCAGAACAACGGTGAGCCGGTCAAGAAGGCCATGGTCGACCGCATGATCGCCGAGATCGATGCCAAGCTCAGCCGCCAGATGGACGAAATCCTGCACCACCCGGACTTCCAGTCCCTGGAATCCTCGTGGCGCGGCCTGCAGTTGCTGGTTGATCGCACCAACTTCCGCGAAAACATCAAGATCGAAATCCTCAACGTCTCGAAAGAAGACCTGCTGGACGATTTCGAAGATTCGCCGGAAGTGATGCAGTCGGGCCTGTACAAGCACATCTACACCGCTGAATACGGTCAGTTCGGTGGTCAGCCAGTCGGCGCGATCATCGCTAACTACTACATGTCCCCGAGCTCGCCGGACGTGAAACTGATGCAGTACGTGTCCAGCGTTGCCTGCATGTCCCACGCGCCGTTCATCGCGGCTGCCGGCCCGAAATTCTTCGGCCTGGAAAGCTTCACCGGCCTGCCGGACCTGAAGGATCTGAAAGATCACTTCGAAGGCCCGCAATTCGCCAAATGGCAGAGCTTCCGTGAGTCGGAAGACTCCCGTTATGTTGGCCTGACCGTGCCGCGTTTCTTGCTGCGTAACCCGTACGACCCGGAAGAAAACCCGGTCAAATCGTTCGTGTACAAAGAAACCGTCGCCAACAGCCACGAGCACTACCTGTGGGGCAACACCGCCTACGCGTTCGGCACCAAGCTGACCGACAGCTTCGCCAAATTCCGCTGGTGCCCGAACATCATCGGCCCGCAGAGCGGTGGCGCGGTTGAAGACCTGCCGTTGCACCATTTCGAAAGCATGGGCGAAATCGAAACCAAGATTCCTACGGAAGTCCTGGTCAGCGACCGTCGTGAATACGAACTGGCCGAGGAAGGCTTCATCTCCCTGACCATGCGCAAAGGCTCCGACAACGCGGCGTTCTTCTCCGCGAGCTCGGTGCAGAAGCCGAAGTTCTTCGGCATCAGCGCAGAAGGCAAGGCTGCAGAGCTGAACTACAAGCTCGGCACCCAACTGCCGTACATGATGATCGTCAACCGCCTGGCTCACTACTTGAAAGTGCTGCAGCGCGAGCAACTCGGTTCGTGGAAAGAACGTACCGACCTCGAGCTGGAACTCAACAAGTGGATCCGCCAGTACGTGGCCGACCAGGAAAACCCGAGCGCCGAAGTGCGTGGCCGTCGTCCGCTGCGTGCAGCCCAAATCATCGTCAGCGATGTTGAAGGCGAGCCTGGCTGGTACCGCGTCAGCCTGAACGTGCGTCCGCACTTCAAGTACATGGGTGCCGATTTCACCCTGTCGCTGGTTGGCAAGCTGGATAAAGAGTAAGCGGAGCTAACTCATGACTGGATACGGCAGCCTTTTCGAACGCCTGGGTGGCGACGCGGAAAAACGCGTCGGTTGGAGCCGCGAGGTCTCCGCCATGGCGTCCGTGGCTGCCCATCTGGCCAAGATGCTCAGCACCCGTGCGGGCAGCGTGCAAACGCTGTCCGATTACGGGCTACCCGATCTCAATGACATGCGTCTGAGCCTGCACGACTCCCTGAGTCAGGCCCGTCTGGCCATCGAAAATTTCATCGAAGCCTACGAGCCGCGCCTGAGCAATGTGCGTGTCATCTCCCTGCCGCGTGATCACGATCAGCTTCGTCTGTCCTTCAGCATCGAAGGCCTGCTGGAAGTTGATGGTTTCAAGCGTCAGGTCAGTTTCGCCGCGCGCCTGGATGGCAGCGGTCAAGTGAAGGTCAACTAAGGAGATCCGTATGCCTGGCAAACCCGCAGCACGTGTATCCGACCCGACCGCTTGCCCGCTCCCCGGCCACGGCACCAACCCGATCGCCGCCGGTTCCGGCGACGTGTTCTTCGACGGCCTCGCGGCCGCCCGCCAAGGTGATGCCTCGGCGTGTGGTGGTGCGATGGTCGGCGGGTTGGCGACGACGGTTTTGATTAACGGTAAACCGGCGGCCACGGTGGATTCCGTCGGGACCCATGGCAACAAGGTTACGGCGGGTTCCGGGACGGTGATTATCGGAAGTGAGCAAGCGCTAGCGTACATGTGCTGATGAAGGCCGGCAGGGATGAGCTCGATGTTCAGGTGGACAGTTTTTTTGGCGTGCGGCGTTTCATTCACGGCTTGCGCCGCACAACGGGTCTACCGAAACGATGTGTATTTCCTGAACACCTGCGGCATACCGCTGGAGCTGTCGCTGGTCCATGACTCCAACTACGACGACCAGCCGCGCCGCTTCACGTTGGGCCCGGGTGAGCGCCGCTCCATCGCCAACTACAGGTCGGCAGGGAAGGATGTTTCGGGGCAGATAAGCGCCCGGTACAGCCTGGTGATCAAAACCGCCAGCGCCGTCAAAACCATTGATGCGCAGACGTTGCGCACGGCGTTGGCGAGGGTGGAGAAGGTCGAAGACAACGCAGTACGTGCATGGACGATTGAAGACCGCTCGTTCTGTCCTGCCGAGGCATTGCAGTGATCTGACTAAAGCGCTTTCGATGGTGATGGGATTTCTGGCCTGCATCGCCAGTATTTTTGGTGGTTTCCCGGATGAATTTTTACAGGATGAAAGGGAAGAGGGATTTTGGGTGATTGATCGTGGCGAAGAATCGCGTGGCAGCGCTTGAATATGAATAGCCAACGAGTGATCGGGTTGGTCGTCCATGGGATGGCTTGCGTGCTCTATATCGTGATGAATGGCTTCGCCGTGCCGATCTATAAAAACCTGGTCGGCGGGCTGACCTCCCGTGGCGTCGCCATCGGCATGGGCATGTACCTGGTTTTTTACTTTTTCGTTTTCCTGAACCTCGTTTTGGTCTTCATCCCTCGCCTGGCCATCAAGTTTGGCGTGGCGATCTTCATGATGGTCTCGATCCTTGTTTATCTGCTGCCGCAATACCCTGTTCGCGCCATGGCGTATTGCGCGCTGGCGGGTGGTTTGACCGTTTCTGCAATTCTGGTGACACGTGCCCTCGATGTAGCGGTTACCCGTTGGCGTGCAACGCAGGGAGTGGCCAGGTTGTGAGGCGGCTATTCACATCGCTCGGCGCACTAGCCGTCGCAGCAGTGACGGTAATCCTGGCCTGGGCGACGCCAGTGTTTTCCAACGCCTTTATGTTGCTGATGGACCGGGTGAATTTCATTCCGCGTGAGTCATCGATCTGGACCTTCGAGCCCTACGAGATCAACCAGGGGTCGAGCAATTACTGGCTGTATGGCGAGGACGTGCACCGCTATTACTACTTCGCCTACACCCGCGAGGCGCCTTATCGGTCAATCGCCAAGCGCAATGATTGCGTGGGCTTTGACAAGCGCGATGTGCGCACCTGGTGTACGCCATGACGCGTTCGATGCAGGTGTGGAAATGGCTCAATCATGTGCTGAGCGCCATCGGTGTGCTGGCGATCATCGCGCTGGTGACGCTGTTCATCTCGCTCCGTCCCTCCAACCCTTCAACGCCAGTGCTGCCGGGTCACCCCGATGCGGTATGGCGCGGGGCGCAGGATGGCGGTTTTTTCATCGAGATCACCCAGTCCAATCCGCCGGATTATTTCGTGCAGGTGCGGTATGAGCATGGCGATATCTACAGCGAAGGTTGGGTCCGGTTTCAAACCCCGGACGGTAAGCCGTTGACGATGGCGCGGGTCAACAGCGCCGATGACGGATACGTCTATATCGATTCGTATCTGCCGATGACAGCGAACAAAGAAGGGGCTCGTCCATGAACCTTCTCCCCTTCGTGGCGTCTGTGTTGGCGGTGGGTTGCCTGTTGTTGGCCGGCTGCACGACTCAACTGACGTACATCTACGAAGTTGACCTATTGAATACCTGCGGCGTGCCGCTGCAGATCGAATCGCAGAACGCCAGCAACTGGTTGCCGCTGATGGAGCCGCGCGTCCTGGCACCGGGCAAGCAGTACGCCGTGGCCAGTTATTTGTCTTACGACGAAGAGGGCGACATACGGGTAGATGACAACTTCTCGCTGACCGTCAAAGGATCTGAACAAACGCGTCTCTTCAGTGCGCACGACATACGCAACGCCCTGCTTGGCATCAAGCATGAGCGCGATGGCGGTCGACGTATCTGGACACTCAAGGATGGAGTCTTTTGCCCATGATCAACGTATCGGACGAGATGCGTGGTTGCCCGAAGTACGTGGCCGACAGCAATCTGTTCGGCGGCATGAACACCCTTGGCCGAATGCTAATCAGCGTATTGATCCACGGCCTCGGCTGTGTGGCTTACGCGATCCTGAATGACGCGGTCGTGCATGCCTATAAAGCATTCAACGGTGGTTTCACCACCCGTGGCGTCGCAATCGGCGGGGCCAGCTACGCACTCTTTTATATCTTTGTGGCGGTCAATCTGATCGTCGCGTTGCTTCCGAACCTGTTGGCCAAGCTGCTGTTGCTGAGCGTGATGGTGGGTTTCATCCTGCTCTGGATGATGCCCGAGAATCCGCTGCGCGCGTTGTTCTACGGCGTGGCCCAGGGTTGCGTCACGTTCATGGCGATTCTGACGACGCAGGTCATCGAATTGCGTTGGGCCCAGAGAACCTGGAATCGCCGCATCGGCCAAAACCCGCCCGTAGGTGTCTGCCAGTGATAAGTCTGAGCCGTCGCCTATTTCTGGGCGCTGCCCTTTGGGTGCCGATTGTCGCGCTGGTGGCTCTGATGATCCTGGATTGGGACGCGGGCAACTCACTGACACCAGACTGGAAGCAGTTCGTGATGATTCACGTCCTCTCGTTCGGCGTCCCGGCCTATATCGCTTTTGCCGCTTGGCAAACGCGAGCGCTGAACAAAGTAGCCGAACAGCAGGTCCTGAAGAAAATCCTGTGCGCGCCGCTGACGTTCATTCCTTTTTACGCGGCGCCATGGGTGATCGGCGGGCTGGGGCTTTTGCTTTTTGGGCAACTTGCCGGGCTCGGATTGATGGTTATGTGGGTGGCGATGTTGCCTTACCTGCTGGTCGCCGGTTACGTCATTTCCGTGCTGACGGCCGCGCTCTACTGGACGTTTTATTCATGAGATTTCATACCAGGCAGGTAACCCGTGTCCTTTAACCACTACTACCAAAGCGAGCTCACCGCACTTCGCCAGTTGGGTCGTCGATTCGCCGAGCGTAGCCCGGCGTTGGCGCCTTTCCTGGGTCAGGCCGGGCGGGATCCGGACGTGGAGCGGTTGCTCGAGGGCTTCGCCTTCCTGACCGGGCGCCTGCGCCAGAAGCTCGATGACGAGTTGCCGGAACTCAGCCATTCGCTGATGCACCTGTTGTGGCCTAACTACATGCGGCCGCTGCCGGCGTTCAGCATTTTGCAGTTCGACCCGCTGAAGCGTTCGGGTCCTGCGTTGATGGTCGAGCGCGATACGCCGGTGGAAAGCGTGCCGATCGACGACGTGCGCTGCCGCTTCCGCACCTGCTACCCAACTGAAGTCTTGCCGCTGGATTTGGCCGCGTTGAATTACTCGGTGAAGGGCGACGGTTCGTTGTTGAGCCTGCGTCTGGAAATGAGCGCCGACGGTCACCTCGGCGAGTTGGAGCTGAGTCGCTTGCGCCTGCACTTTGCCGGCGAGCGCTACATCAGCCAAATGCTCTACCTGAGCCTGCTGCGCAACCTGGAAGGCATCGAGCTGATCCCGCTGGATGGCGCCGGCAAGCCAATCAAAGGCGTCAACGGCATGCCGATGGCGTTCAAGATGCCCGGCGACCGCGTGCAGCCGGTGGGTTTTGCCGAAGAAGAAGCGTTGATCCCGTATCCGCTGAACACCTTCCGTGGCTACCGCTACTTGCAGGAATATTTCGCCTTCCAGGACAAATTCCTGTTCGTCGATATCAACGGTCTGGACCTGCTCAAGGCCCTGCCGGAAGACACCCTCAAGCAAGTGCGCGGCCTCGAATTGCGCTTCGACATTCGCAAGAGCGGCATCCAGCGCCTGCGTCCGACCCTGGACAACGTGAAGCTCTACTGCACGCCCATCGTGAACCTGTTCAAGCACGATGCACTGCCGATCCGCCTCGACGGCAAACAGGATGAATACCTGCTGCTGCCGGCGGAATTCGATCTGGAAAACTGCGGCGTATTCTCCGTCGAAACGGTAACGGGCTGGAAGCCGGGCGGTCTCGGTTATCAGGAATACGTGCCGTTCGAATCCTTCGAGCACGACCCGAGTTTCGACGTGCCCAACAGCCGTCCGCACTACAGCATCCGCCAGCGTTCGTCTTCGTTGCACGACGGCCTCGACACCTACCTGAGCTTCGGCATCCGCCACACCGAAGCCCACGAAACCCTGTCGATCGAGCTGATGTGCACTAACCAGAACCTGCCGCGCAAGCTCAAGCTCGGCGACATCAGCCAGGCCTGCGAAGAGACGCCGGAGTTCCTGAGTTTCCGCAACATCACCCCGGCCACGCCGAGCTACGCGCCACCGCTGAACCGTGACTTCCTCTGGAAGCTGATCAGCAACATGTCGCTTAACTATTTATCCCTGGCCGACGTCAACGCGTTGAAGGTGATTCTCGAAACCTACGACTTGCCGCGCTACTACGACCAACACGCTGAAAAAGTCAGCAAACGCCTGCTGGGCGGGCTCAAGTCGATCAAGCACCAGCACGTCGACAGATTGCACCGAGGGTTGCCGGTACGCGGGTTGCGCACCGAGCTGACCATCGACCCGGAAGGGTATATCGGCGAGGGCGACCTGTTCGTTTTTGCTTCGGTTCTTAACGAGTTTTTCGCGCTTTACGCCAGTCTCAATTCGTACCACGAGTTGCGCGTAAAAAGCACACAGGGAGAGGTGTACCAATGGACACCACGTATGGGCCTTCAGCCGCTGCTTTAAGCGGACTGACCCGAGGAATACGCGAGTACTCGCTGTTTCAGGCCGTGCTGCTGGTGGTTGACCGGCTGCGCGAGGCCCACCCGCACCTGAGCCAGGACGATTTGTACGACCAGCTGGAATTCCAGGCCAACCCGAGTCTGGGTTTCCCTGGCAGTGACGTTGATCGCGTGGAGTTTTTCACCGAGCACGGGCACCTGCGCGCGCGTATGCGTTTCAACCTGATCGGCCTGGTCGGTTCCGGTTCGCCGCTGCCGGCGTTCTACGGCGAACAAGCCCTGGGCGACAGCGAAGACGGCAACCCGACGCGTCACTTCCTCGACCTGTTCCACCATCGCCTGCAACGGCTGATGCTGCCGATCTGGCGCAAGTACCGCTACCGCGCGAGCTTCGAGAGCGGCGCGCTTGATCCGTTCTCCGCGCAGTTGTTTGCGCTGATTGGCCTGGGCGGCGAAGAGATCCGCAAGGCCCAGGAACTGAACTGGAAACGCCTGCTGCCATACCTCGGCCTGCTCAGCTTGCGGGCGCACTCGGCGGCACTGATCGAAGCGGTGCTGCGTTACTACTTCAAGCACGCTGAACTGACCATCGAGCAGTGCATCGAGCGTCGTGTGGAAATCCTCGACGAGCAGCGCAATCGTTTGGGTCGCGCCAACAGCATGCTCGGTGAAGACCTGGTGCTCGGCGAACACGTCCGCGACCGCAGCGGCAAATTCCGGATTCACATCCGCGAACTCGACTGGCTGCGCTTTCACGAATTCCTGCCGATCGGTTTCGGCTACCAGCCGCTGTGCGCGCTGGTGCGGTTCACCCTGCGTGACCCGCTTGATTACGACATTCGCCTGGTGCTGCGCCAGGAAGAAATCCGCGAACTGCGAATCGGTGAGCAGAACGCCTGTCGCCTGGGATGGACCAGTTGGCTCGGCCGCGAAAAAGCGGACGGCGTGGTAACCCTGGGCAGCAAAATTCATTAAGGACAGATGACCAATGAGCAACGTAGACCTGCAACAACTGATTCAGGCGCTGGACGCCGAAACCCGTCGCGACCTGGAAAGCTCGGCCGAGCGCTGCGTCGCCCGTGGCGGCAGCAAAATTCTCGTCGAAGACCTGCTGCTGGGCTTGCTGGAGCGCCCGAATGGCCTGCTCGCACGCGCGCTGCAAGATGCCGAAGTGGACGCCGGCGAACTGAGCGCCGCGTTGCAATCGCGGGTCGAGCACAGCGCTTCGCGCAACCCGGTGTTTGCCCCGGAACTGGTGCAATGGCTGCAAGACGCCTTGCTGGTGGCCAACCTTGAACTGGGCCAGACCCAGGTCGAACAAGCGGCGCTGATCCTCGCCCTGTTGCGCAACCCGATGCGCTACGCCGGTAGCCGCTACCAGGCGTTGCTGGCCAAACTGAACATCGAGCGCCTGAAAGAATTTGCCCTGTCGCAGAAAGAGCAACCGGCCACTGGCAAATCCGCCGTGCAGGGTGAATCCCTGCTGGAGCGCTTCACTCACAACCTAACCCAACAGGCCCGCGACGGCAAACTCGACCCGGTGCTGTGCCGCGATGGCGCGATTCGCCAGATGGTCGACATCCTCGCCCGTCGTCGCAAAAACAACCCGATCGTGGTCGGTGAAGCCGGCGTCGGTAAAACTGCCATCGTCGAAGGCCTGGCCTCGCGCATCGCCGCCGGTGAAGTGCCGCAAGTCTTGAAAGGCGTTGAATTGCTGTCGCTGGACATGGGCCTGTTGCAGGCTGGCGCCAGCGTCAAAGGTGAATTCGAGCGTCGCCTCAAAGGCGTGATCGACGAGGTCAAAGCCTCGCCAAAACCGATCATCCTGTTCATCGACGAAGCCCACACCCTGATCGGCGCGGGCGGCAATGCCGGCGGTTCCGACGCGGCCAACCTGCTCAAGCCAGCCCTGGCGCGTGGCGAGTTGCGCACCATCGCCGCCACCACTTGGGCGGAGTACAAGAAATACTTCGAAAAAGACCCGGCCCTGGCCCGTCGTTTCCAACCGGTGCAACTGCACGAACCGACCGTCAGCGAAGCGGTGACCATCCTGCGTGGCCTGGCCCAGGTCTACGAGAAGAGCCACGGCATCTACCTGCGCGATGACGCGGTGGTCGCCGCTGCCGAATTGTCGGCGCGTTACCTCGCCGGTCGCCAACTGCCGGACAAAGCCGTCGACGTGCTCGACACCGCGTGCGCCCGCGTACGCATCAGCCTCGCCGCCGCCCCGGAAAGCCTGGAGCGCCTGCGTGGCGAACTGGCTGAAGGTGGCCGTCAGCGTACGGCCCTGCGTCGCGATGCCGAGGCTGGTTTGCTGATCGATCACGAAGCGCTGGATGCGTTGGAAGCGCGTCTGGAAGCAGCCGAAGACGAAAGCGTTGCCCTGGAAGCCCTCTGGACCGAACAGAAAGAACTCGCCGAGCGCCTGCTGGACCTGCGTCAGCAATTGGCCAAGGCCCGGGTCGCCGTAGCCGTCGAGCCAACCGTCACGGTTGAAGAAGACGCCGAAGGCACCGTGATCGAAACCCTCGAAGTGCCTGTCGACGAAACCCAAACTGTCGAAGCGCTGGAAGCCGCACTCAACGAAACCCACAAAACCCTGACGGCGCTGCAAGTCAAAGAACGTCTGGTGAGCTTCGAAGTCTGCCCGCGTCTGGTGGCTGAAGTGATCAGCGCCTGGACCGGCGTGCCACTCGCGCAATTGGCCCGTGAGCACAACGCCAAGGTTGCGAGCTTCGCCACCGACCTGCGCGTGCGCATCCGTGGTCAGGAACAAGCGGTTCACGCGCTGGATCGCTCGATGCGCGCCACGGCTGCCGGCCTGAACAAACCGGATGCGCCGGTCGGTGTGTTCCTGCTGGTTGGCCCGAGCGGCGTCGGCAAGACCGAAACCGCGTTGGCCCTCGCCGACTTGCTGTACGGCGGTGATCGTTTTATCACCACCATCAACATGTCCGAGTTCCAGGAGAAGCACACCGTCTCGCGCCTGATCGGTGCACCGCCGGGCTACGTTGGTTATGGCGAGGGCGGCATGCTCACCGAAGCCGTGCGCCAGAAGCCGTACTCCGTCGTGCTGCTCGATGAAGTCGAAAAAGCCGACCCGGACGTGCTCAACCTGTTCTACCAAATCTTCGACAAAGGCGTGGCCAACGACGGGGAAGGGCGCGAGATCGACTTCCGCAACACATTGATCCTGATGACCTCGAACCTGGGCAGCGACCTGATCGCCGAACTCTGCGAAAACGGCGAGCGGCCGAGCGCCGAAGTCCTCGAAGAAACCATCCGCCCGGTGCTGAGCAAGCACTTCAAACCGGCACTGTTGGCGCGGATGCGCGTGATTCCTTACTTCCCGGTCGGCGGCCCGGTGCTGCGCGAGCTGATCGAGATCAAACTCGGTCGTTTGGGCGAGCGCCTGAACCGTCGTCAACTGGAGTTCACCTGGTGCCAGAACCTCGTCGATCACCTGTCCGAGCGTTGCACCCAAAGCGACAGCGGCGCGCGCCTGATCGACCACTTGCTGGACCTGCACGTGCTGCCGCTGGTGGCCGACCGCTTGCTCGATGCGATGGCCACCGGTGAAAGCCTCAAGCGCGTTCACGCAACGCTCGATGGCAACGCCAGCGTGATCTGCGAGTTTGCCTGAGGTGGGTGTGATGTTCACTCAAGTGCCGCAACCACTGGTCTACGCCGAAGCCTTGCTGGCGCAATTCGCCAGCCTGTCGCGGGCGGCGGACGGTGCTGCGCTGCTGGGTGACTTCGTGCGTGGCCTGGCCGAACTCAGCGGTTGCGAGTTGACCCAGTTGTACCTGCTGGACGCGACTCATACGTGTCTGGGGATGAACGCCGAGTGCCTCAACGGCATTCTGCAACCCCGGGAAGCGGAGAGCCTGCCGGCGGATTTCAACGGCGAACAACTGCTGCAGTTTGCCCTGTGCCAGAACCGCGTGGTGTGCCTCGGTGAATTGAGCGGCAGCCTGCACGAAACCAGTTTCCTGCCGCCCCAGGTCAAGCCCTGGCAATCGCTGCTGTGCGTGCCACTGGTCAATCAGCAGAAAGCCGTCGAGGGCTTGTTGCTGTGCGCGAGCCACCGGCATATCGACCTGCAAGGTTTTGCTGATTCCCTCGGGCAACTGGGGTCGTTCGTGCTTGGCCAATTGCATCTGCTGCAACGGTTGCGCCGGCCGGTGGGCCAGTCATTGCCGACACCGGCCAGCGTTCCGAGCGTCAGTGGCTATGGGCTGATCGGCAAGAGTTCGGCCATGCGCCAGACGTATTCGCTGATCAGCAAAGTCCTGCACAGCCCGTACACCGTGCTGCTGCGCGGCGAAACCGGCACCGGCAAGGAAGTCGTGGCCCGGGCGATCCACGATTGCGGCCCGCGCCGCTCCCAGGCGTTCATCGTGCAGAACTGCGCGGCGTTCCCCGAGAACCTGCTGGAAAGCGAACTGTTCGGCTATCGCAAAGGCGCCTTCACTGGCGCGGATCGCGACCGCGCGGGGCTGTTCGACGCGGCCAATGGCGGCACGTTGTTGCTCGATGAAATCGGCGACATGCCGTTGTCCCTGCAAGCCAAGCTGTTGCGGGTATTGCAGGAAGGTGAGATCCGCCCGTTGGGCTCCAATGACACGCACAAGATCGACGTGCGCATCATCGCCGCGACGCACCGGGATTTGGCGGTGCTGGTCAGCGAAGGTAAATTCCGCGAGGACTTGTACTACCGCCTCGCGCAATTCCCGATCGAGTTGCCGGCCCTGCGTCAGCGCGAAGGCGACATTCTCGATCTGGCCCGGCACTTCGCGGAAAAGGCTTGCTCGTTCTTGCAACGGGACGCGGTGCGTTGGTCCGATGCGGCGCTGGATCACCTGGCCGGCTACAACTACCCCGGCAACGTACGGGAACTCAAAGGCTTGGTCGAACGCGCGGTGCTGTTGTGCGAGGGCGGTGAGTTACTGGCCGAGCATTTTTCCCTGCGCATGGAAGCCATGCCGGAAGACACCAGCGGCCTGAACCTGCGCGAACGCCTGGAGCAAGTCGAACGCAGCCTGCTGGTCGATTGCCTGCGCAAAAACGACGGCAACCAGACCCTCGCCGCCCGCGAACTCGGACTGCCACGCCGCACCCTGCTGTACCGCCTCGGGCGCCTGAATATCAATTTGGGTGATTTCGATGGGTAGGCAAACGACCTTCGATTTCACCTCATTCGCTTCTAACAGCGCCGCCCGAAAGGGTCGGCGCTTTGTGCTTTGTCTACCCATGGAGACCCTCTGATGTCTGTTCGTCACTGGCAAGCCGTCCTGCTGACCCTCGTCGTTCTATGCGGCCTCGGCGGCTGCAGCGGCAATTACAAATTCAACGACAACACCTATCGCCCATTGGGTGATCCGCAGGCGGTCAATCGCGGCAAGTGACCGCAAGGAGCATCATCATGGAACTGGTTTTCGAAATGCTGAACACCAAGCAGTTCGTGCCCACGGATTTGTGCCAGAAGACCTTCAAACAGGCTGGCGGCGTGATTGGCCGGGGTGAGGATTGCGACTGGATCATTCCGGACCGCAAGCGTCACCTGTCCAACCACCACGCGTTGATCAGCTACCGCGAAGGCACGTTTTACCTGACCGATACCAGCAGCAACGGTATCCAGGACAGCGAAAGCGGCGCACGCCTGCGCAAGGGCGAAGCCATGCGCATCGAACACGGCAGCGTGTACGTGCTGGGTGACTTCGAGATCCGTGCGCGACTGGTGCGCGACCCGGCGACCTTCGACGTTGAAGTCGGCCGTCCGCAGGCGGCGGGCAGCATCATTCCTGATGATGCTTTCCTCGACCTCGACCCGCTGAACGCCCTCGATCAGCAAGAGCGCGTTTACTCGGAAATCGACGAGTTGATCTCCCCGCGCGCGGCGCCTGAAGACACCCGTCAACGCGCCGACTACGCACGCATCGACATGGAAAGCCTGATGGTCCCGGAGCTGATCGAAGCCCCGGCCGAACCTGCGCCAGCCCCGCCGCCGAAAGCCGTCGAGCGCCAGAGCGAAGGTTTCTGGGAGCACTTCGGTGCCGCCCTCGGCGTGGACCTCAAGGGCCTTGATCACGACGCCCGCGAAGCCCTGGCACTGAACGCCGCGCGCCTGCTCAAGCAAAGCGTCGGCGGTTTGCAGCAGAGCCTGCGCACTCGCAGCGAGTTGAAAAACGAACTGCGACTGGCCCAAACGATCGTTCAGGGCACCAACAAAAACCCGCTGCGCTTTGCGGTGGATGCTGGTGAGGCGCTGGGCATTTTGCTGCAGCCGAACAAGCCGGGGCAGTTGCCGGCCGAGCAGGCAATCGCCCGTTCGTTCCGCGATTTGCAGGCGCACCAAGTGGCCTTGCTGACCGCCAGTCGCGCAGCGGTTCGCGGCACGCTGGAGCACTTCTCGCCCGAGCAGTTGACCTTGCGTTTCGAGCGCGACAACAAGCCGATCCTGGCCACTTCCGGCAGCCGCTGGAGAGCTTACGGTCGTTATCACCAGGCCCTGCGTCAGGACGATGACTGGAGCGAGCGCCTGCTGGCCCGCGACTTCGCCCAGGCCTACGAAGAACAGATCCGCCTGATTTCCTCCCTTCACAACGACCACCAAGGGTGATGCGCATGTCTCGCTGCTCGACCGCTTTTTTCAAGACGCTGACAGCGCTCACAGCCCTGGTGCTGCTGGCCGGCTGCTCGTCGCTGTCGCCGTACTCCCATGTGACAAAACTCAACCTCAAGCTGACCGCCAGCGATCAACTGAACCCGGACCTTAACGGTCGTCCGTCGCCAATCGTCGTGCGCCTGTTCGAACTCAAGCACCCGGTGGCCTTCGAGAACGCTGACTTCTTCAGCCTGTACGAGCGCGCCAAGGAATCCCTGGCCCCGGACATGGTGGCCACCGAAGAACTGGAGCTGCGTCCGGGCGAAACCGTCGAGCTCAAGCTCAGCGTGGAGGAGGGCAGCCGCTACGTTGGCGTCCTCGCCGCCTACCGCGACCTGCCGGAAACCAAGTGGCGCTACACGGTGCAAGTCACCCCGGTGGAAGTCACCGAGGCTGACCTGACACTCGACCAGTCCGGCATCCGCAACACCAATGAAACGCTCGCCAAGGCGGTTGACTGATCATGAACTCCCATAAAGTCATTTGGCAGGAAGGCATGCTGCTGCGTCCGCAGCACTTCCAGCACAACGATCGCTACTACGAACACCAGATGAAGACCCGCACCCAGTTGCTGGGCAGCTACACCTGGGGCTTCCTGAACCTGGACATCGACTTGCAGTTCCTCAACATGGGCAAACTGGTGATCAGCCAGGCCTCGGGGATTTTGCCGGACGGCAGCCTGTTCGAACTGGGCGGCAACACCGAGCCGTTGGCCCTGGACGTACCGCCGAACACGGGCAATACGCCAATCTACCTGGCGCTGCCGCTGGTCACCGGCAACCACATCGAAGCCCGTCGCCCGGAGCAATCCGACGTGCTGGCGCGCTACACCGCGTATGAATCGGAAGTCGCTGACTCCAACGCGGGCGATGATTCGTCCAGCCAGGTCAGCTGCGCACGCCCGGACTTCAAACTGTTGCTCGGCGAGCAGCAGAGCGACCAGGCCTACGTGAAACTGAAGGTCTGCGAAGTGCTCGACACCACGCCGGACGGCGTGATCAGCCTCGACCCGGACTTCGTGCCGA
The DNA here is from genome assembly GCF_026016365.1 of Pseudomonas sp. B21-053. Lineage (NCBI taxonomy): Bacteria > Pseudomonadati > Pseudomonadota > Gammaproteobacteria > Pseudomonadales > Pseudomonadaceae > Pseudomonas > Pseudomonas sp. B21-053. The sequence goes on along the minus strand of NZ_CP087205.1, from coordinate 6,945,100 downwards.
CCTACATCCAGGCGCATTCCTCCAGCTACTTGCTGTCATGTCTCAAGGAAGTGATCAGCATGCTCGGCCACCGGGGCGACACCATCGCCGACCGGATCCGTTCCAACGGCAAGGTCGGTGGCGCTGAAGTCGGCGACTTCATGATGCTGCAACTGATCAACCGCACCGAACTGCTGCTGCGTCACTACCTCGGGCTGGAGCAGGTTCACCCGGAAGAGTTGTACCGCGCGTTGCTGACCATGCTTGGCGAACTGGCGACGTTCTCCAGCGACAGCAAACGCCCGCGCCTGGACAGCCGTTACCAGCACAGCGACCAGGGCGCGAGCTTCCGCAAACTGATGGAAGCGATTCGTCAGGTGCTGTCGATGGTGCTCGAACAGCACGCCATCGAACTGGTGCTGCAAGCGCGTCAGTACGGGATCATCGTGTCGCCGTTGCACGACCACAAACTGCTGGGCTCGGCGTCGTTCGTGCTCGCGGCCAGTGCCAACTGCGATTCCGAAGAACTGCGCCACCGCTTGCCGGCGCACCTCAAGGTCGGCCCGGTGGAGCGCATCCGCCAACTGGTCAACCTGCATCTGCCTGGCATCAAGGTCAAACCGTTGCCGGTGGCCCCGCGGCAGATCGCGTTCCACTCCAACAAAACCTATTTCATCCTCGAACTCAGTTCCGAAGACCTGGCACAACTCGAGCGCTCCGGCGGCTTCGCGTTCCACGTGTCCGGCGAATTTGCCGAGCTTGAACTGAAATTCTGGGCCATCAGGAACTGACCGACATGATCAAGGACACGGAATATAACCAGGACGACAAAACCGTCCTGCTCGACCGCCAGGGCCACGGCCCGGCGCAGAGTCCACTGACAGACTTCGCCGCACCGCCGCGTTTCGAACAGCTCGAAGAACGCATGATCTACGCCGCACGCTTGCGTCCGGCCGAAGCGTTCAACATCAGTCTCAATTCGCTGGTGGCCGCAGGCTCTGACCTGTTGTCGGAAGTGGTTCGCCTCAAGCACAGCGACACACGTGAAGACATGTACGCGCTCAACGAGCGACTGACCTCCGCGCTGAAGCTGTTTGAAGTGCGCGCGCTGCACAACGGCGCCGAAAGCAGCCAGGTGATGGCCGCCCGTTACGTGCTCTGCACCGTGGTCGACGAAGCCGTCGTGACCACGCCGTGGGGCAACGAAAGCGAGTGGTCGCAGATGAGCCTGCTCAGCAGCTTCCACAACGAAACCTTCGGCGGCGAGAAGTTTTTCCAGCTGTTGGATCGCCTGTCGAAAAACCCGGTCAAGCACCTGCCGATGCTGGAGCTGATGTACCTGTGCCTGTCCCTGGGCTTCGAAGGCAAATACCGGGTGCAAGCCCGCGGCATGCTCGAACTCGAAGGCATCCGCGACGCCTTGTATCGCCAGATTCGTCAACTGCGCGGCGACGTGCCTCGCGAACTGTCGCCGCATTGGGAAGGCTTGAACGATCAGCGCCGCAGCCTGGTGCGCATCGTGCCGGCGTGGATGGTGGTGCTGTTCACGTTGGTGTGCCTGGTGGTGATGTATTCGGGTTTCGCCTGGGTACTGGGCGAGCAACGCGAAACCGTTCTGCAACCTTATCAGCAGCTAGATCCGGCCGCGGTCCAGCCGCAGTCGCAGCCGTAAACAGGGACGTGTGATGAAAAAGTTTTTCAAGAAAGTCGGCGCATTCTTGCGCAAGACCTGGGTCTGGACCCTGCTGGTGGTGTTGTTCCTCGCGCTGCTGGTGTGGTTCGTCGGGCCGCTGCTGGCCGTTGATGACTACAAGTTCTGGGAAGGTTCGACCTCCCGCCTGCTGACCATCAGTGTGCTGTTCCTGATCTGGGGCCTGACCATGGTCTTCGTCAGCTGGCGCGCGGGTGTTCGCAAGAAAGCCATCGAAGACACCGAAGACGGCCAGGATCGTATCCGCCGTGAAGAGCTGATCGACGAAGAGCAGAAAGAACTGAAGGTGCGTTTCAAGGACGCGCTGAAAACCCTCAAGACTTCGAGCCTGTATCGCGGTCGCAGTGAGCGCTGGCGCAGTGATTTGCCCTGGTACTTGCTGATCGGTCCACAGGGCAGCGGCAAGACCAGTCTGCTGGACTTCTCGGGCCTTGAGTTTCCGATCAACAAGATCGACCGCAAACTCACTCGCGACACCCTCGGCACCCGTCATTGCGACTGGTACTTCGCCGACCACGGCGTACTGATCGACACCGCTGGCCGTTACCTGACCCAGCCGGATGCCGAAGTCGATGGCAGCGCCTGGAGCACCTTGCTCGACCTGCTGCGCAAACGTCGCCGCAACCGTCCGTTGAACGGCGTACTGGTGACCATTCCGGTGGAAACCCTGCTGGGCGGCAGCGAGCAAGACCTCGACACCCTGGCGCGCCAGGTCCGTGCGCGGTTGCAGGATGTGCATCAAAAGCTGCACGTCGATGTGCCGGTTTACCTGGTGTTGAGCAAGGCTGATCGCCTGCTCGGTTTCGACGAGTTCTTCGATCAACTGACCCGCGAAGAAAGCGATCAGGTGCTCGGCACCAGTTTCCGCAAAGAGCAAAGCGGCACCGACGTGGCGGTATTGCGCGCCGAGTTCGAAGAGCTGCTGCGTCGCCTGAACAGCCAAGTGATCATGCGCATGCACCAGGAGCGCGACACCCAGCGCCGTGGCCGCATCCTCGACTTCCCGCATCAACTGGGGCAGATCGGCGAGCGCCTGTGCCTGTTCGTCGACATGGCGTTCACCGGCAACCGCTATCAGCGTGTCAGCCAGTTGCGCGGTTTCTACCTGACCAGCGCACCGCACCTGACCCAAGAGATGGACCAGACCACCGCCGGCATCGGCGCCAATCTGGGCATCAACTCTGGCGTGCTGCCAACCCTGCGCAGCGGTCGTTCGCGCTTTATTCACCATTTGCTCAGCCGCGTGATTTTCCCGGAAGCCGATCTGGCCGGCCTGGACAAGCGCGAACGCAGCCGCATCCACTGGGGCCAGCGTGCCTTGTACGTGGGCGCATTGGCGGCGCTGGCGCTGTTCGGCATGCTCTGGGCTGGCGGTTTCTCCGCTAACTACGAGCGTCTGGAAAACCTGCGGACCCTGGCACAAAACTGGACGCAATCACGCTCGGCACTGACCCCGCGTGATGATTCCATGGCGGTACTGAAAACCCTCGACAGCAGCTACGCGGCGACTCAGGTGTTCCCGAAAAAGGGCGACGTGAGTTACCACGAACGTGGAGGTCTGTATCAGGGCGAAGAGTCTAACCCGGTGGTCAAGGCCGCCTACGAGCGTGAGCTTCAAGCGCAGCTGTTGCCACGGGTCGCGACCCTGCTTGAAGGGCAGATCCGCGCCAACATGCAGGACCGCGAGCGCTTGCTCAACAGCCTGCGTGCGTACCTGATGCTGAACATGAAGGATCGCCGCGACGCCGGTTGGCTCAAGGATTGGGTCGCCACCGAGTGGTCCCAGCGTTACACCGGCAACACCGCGGTGCAGAACGGCTTGAACACGCACTTCGAGCGTTTGCTGGAGCAGCCGTTTATCTACCCGCTGAACGATCAACTGGTGGCCCAGGCGCGTCAGGTCTTGCGTAGCGAGTCCTTGGCGAACGTGGTTTACCGGATGCTCCGCGAGCAGGCCCGCAACCTGCCGGAATACCGTTTGAGCCAACATATGGGGCCGCAGGCTTCGTTGTTTGTCGGTACTGACTATGTGATCCCGGGGTTCTACACCCAACAGGGTTATCAGCAGTACTTCTCGGTGCAGGGCGCTACGCTGGTCAGCGATATGCTGCGTGACAACTGGGTACTGGGCGAAGGCTCGGGCATCAGCGGCATGGACTTGCGTCGCCTGATGGTCGAACTGGAACAACTGTATTTCCGCGACTACGCCAACTTCTGGAGCGAAGCCGTGGGCCAAGTTGCCTTGCCGGCGATCAGCGACTTCAGCGAGGGCGCCGAGCAACTGGCGGGCCTGACCTCGGCCAACTCCCCAGTCCTGCAACTGCTGGTGGAAGTGCGCGAGAACACCCGGTTCCCGGCAGATGCCGAGCCGGTTGATCAAGCAGCCGATGCGGCTGGCGCGCTGGCCGATCAAAAAGGCAAGTTGGGCAAGGTTGGCAAACTGGCGTCCGCCGTAGCGGACAAGGCGTCCGACATGGCCGCCGCCAAGAACCTGCCGGACACCGCGAAGAAATCCCTGCAACGGCGCTTCGAACCACTGCACCGTCTGCTGGATGACAACAACGGCCCGGCCGCTGATCTGACCCCGGCCCTGACCGCGCTCAACGACCTGCAGCTGCAAGTCGCGAGCCTGGCCCGTGCCAGTTCGCCAGAGCAGGCTGCTTTTGAAATGGCCAAGACTCGCATGGGCGGCCAGCGCGATGCGCTGAGCAACCTGCGCAATGCGTCCAACCGTTTGCCACGTCCGGTCAGTGTCTGGTTCAACGTGTTGGCCGAAGACACCTGGCGTCTGGTGCTCAACGATTCCTACCAGTACCTGAACCAGCGCTACCAGAGCGAGCTGTACGGTTTCTATGGCAAGGCGATCAACAAGCGTTATCCGTTCAGCGCCCACAGCACCAGTGATGTCGCGATCAGCGACTTCCGCGAGTTCTTCAAGGCCCAGGGCATCGTCGATCGCTTCTTCGACACCTACATGCGTCCCTTCGTCAGCGGCGATCCGGGCAACTACCGCATGCGCAGCGTCGATGGTCACAGCCTGCCGATCTCCAAGGTCTACCTCGACCAGATGGCCGCGGCGCAAACCATTCGCCAGAGCTTCTTCGCCGAGAACCCGGCCGAGCCGCAAGTGCAATTCAAACTGGAGCCGTACACCCTCGACCCGGCCGTCAGCCGTTCAGAGTTCAAGTTTGGCGACAAGACCATGGAGTACCGTCACGGCCCGATCCTGCCGATGGCGTTCAAATGGCCGACCGATGCTGAAGACGGTCGCACCAGCCTGGTCCTCGACAAAATGGTCGGTCGCCCGATCGGCATTGAGAAGAACACCGGCCCATGGTCGCTGTTCCGTCTGTTCGACTTGATGCAGACCGAGTACCTGAACGGTCGCGACGTGCTGGTCTTGAAAGCGGACGTGGGTGGCCTGCGCGCCAACTACCTGCTGTCGAGCCAACGCACGCCGAACCCGTTCGACATGGGCGTGCTGCGTACCTTCCGTATGCCGGTGCAACTCTGATGCTGGTTGCCAGTCCCTGGCGCAGCGCTGCGCGTACCGATCCGGGCAAGGTTCGGGCGCGCAACGAAGATGCTTTCCTCGACGCTCCACAGCACGGGCTGTGGGTGGTCGCGGACGGCATGGGCGGTCATCAGGGTGGCGATATCGCCAGCCAGTTGATCGTCGCCAGCCTGGCGGAATTGCCGGTGCAGGAAGACTTCGACGAACGACTCAAAGGCATTCGCCAGTGCTTGCACTGGATCAACCGCCGCTTGGGCCAGGAGTTGACCGTCACCGCCGGGCGCCACGACAGCATCATGGGCAGCACCGTGGTGGCGCTGCTGGTGGAAGGCAGTCGCGCGGCCTGCATCTGGGCCGGCGACAGCCGTTGCTATATGTGGCGTGGCCAGCGCTTGTATCAGCTGTCCAAGGACCATTCGCTGCAACAGCAACTGATCGACGAGCAAAACATGAGTGTCGAAGACGCCCGCGCCCATCCATCGGCTCATGCCCTGACCCGTGCGGTCGGGGCGGCCGATGTGCTGACGCTGGACGTGCTCGAACTTGAGGTTTATCCCGGCGATACGTTCCTGTTGTGCAGCGACGGTTTGTACCAAGGGCTCAGCAGCGATGCCCTGGGCAACGCCCTGAGCCTGACCGCGCCGCACGTTGCGCTGGAGCGTCTGTTCGACGGCGCTTTGCGTGGCTCGGCTCGGGACAACCTGACTGCCGTGGTGATCCGCCAATGACTGAACTCATGCGACCGATCGACGACCTGCTGGTGAGCGAAGAGCAGGACAACAACCTGACCTACTTTGCGTTCGCCAAGCCCAATCCGGCTTCACCCGCGCTGGCGCCGACCCGGGCCAGCGTCGGCGAATTGCCCGACGTGCTGGCGGGCCGTTACCGCATCGAGCGCCTGCTCGGTGCCGGTGGCATGGGCGCGGTTTACCGCGCACGGGACTTGCTGAGCGAACAGTTCGGCGATCCCGACCCTTACATCGCGCTGAAAATCCTCAGCGAAGAATTTGCCGAATCGCCGGACGCCAGTGCCTTGCTCTACAGCGAGTTCGCCCTGACCCGACGCTTGCGCCACGACAACGTGCTGCGCTTTCACACCTTTGAAGTCGACACCGACTGCCAGCGTGCCTTCATCACCATGGAACTCATGCGTGGGCTGACCCTGGACAAATTACTCTGCGAGCGGCCCCTGGGCCTGCCGTGGAAAGAACTGCGTGACATCGCGCTGCCGCTGCTCGACGCGCTGGCCTACGCCCACGCTCGCGGCGTGCTGCACGGTGACATGAAACCGAGCAACGTGATGCTCAGCGAAGAAGGCGTGCGCCTGTTCGACTTCGGCCTCGGCCAGGCCGAAGAGGGCATCCTGCCCGGCCTGCCGCACCTGAGCCGCAGCCGCTTCAACGCCTGGACCCCCGGCTACGCCGCCCCGGAACTGCTCGAAGGCCAACCGCTGACCGCAAGCGCTGACGTTTACGGCGTGGCTTGCGTGCTCTACGAACTGGCCGGCGGCAAACACCCGTTCCGCCGCTTGCCTTCGACCCAGGCCCGCGACGAACGCCTGGAGCGCGAACTGCACGCCCCCCGCAATCTACCCAAACACTGCTGGCCAGCCTTGCGCAAAGCGCTGACCTTCAACGCGGCTGATCGAACCATCAGCGCCGCCCAATTACGTAGCGCCATGGGCGCCACTTCGTCTTTGCTGCAACGCATGCGACTGCGGGCGTAACGGATGACTACCGAACAGGGAGCAAACTATGTTCAACCCCGCTAACGAAACGCACTTCAGCCTCACCGTTGAAGACTACGTCGGCGACCTGCAAGTGTTGTCGTTCACTGGCACCGAAGGCATCAGCCAGCCGTATCGCTTCGACCTTGAGCTGGTCAGCGAAAACCCGGACCTGGACCTGGAAAAACTCCTGCACAAACAGGCCTTCCTCGCCCTCGATCCGCAAGGCTCCGGCATCCACGGCCAGATCTACCGCGTCGCCCAAGGCGATGCCGGCAAACGCCTGACCCGCTACAAAATCTCCCTGGTGCCGCAACTGCAATACCTGCACCACCGCACCAACCAGCGCATCTACCAGCAGATGTCGGCGCCGAAAATCATCGCGCTGATCCTCGACGAGCACGGCATCAAAGGCAACGCTTACAACTTCCAGTTGAGCGTCGTGTGCCCGGACCGCGATTACTGCGTGCAGTACGATGAAACCGACCTGCACTTTGTTCAGCGGTTGTGCGAGGAAGAAGGCATTCACTACCACTTCCAGCACAGCGAAAAAGCTCATTTGCTGGTATTCGGCGATGACCAGACCGTGTTCCCGAAACTCGGCCAGCCGACCGCGTATGTGCAGGGCAGTGGCATGGTTGCGGATGAGCCGGTGATCAAAGGCTTCAAGCTACGCCTGGAAACCCGCACCAGCCGCACGACCCGTCGCGATTACGACTTCGAAAAACCGCGCCTGCAACTGGAATCCGGCTACAAACCCGAAGGCGAAAGCACCGAACCGGACCTGGAAGACTACGACTACCCCGGCCGCTTCATCGACCGCGCGCGTGGCAAGTTCCTCAGCCAACGCGCCCTCGAACGCCATCGCGCCGACTACCAACAAGCCGAAGGATGGGGCGACCAGACACGTTTAATCAGCGGCCACTTCCTGGAAATGTCCGACCACCCGCGCACCGAGTGGAACGACCTCTGGCTACTCACCGAAATCTTCCACGAAGGCAAACAGCCGCAAGTCCTCGAAGAAGCGGTACCCAGCGACACCACCGACAACAAAGACGACTTCCACCAGGGCTACCGCAACCGCTTCCTCGCCACGCCGTGGGCCGTGTTCTACCGCCCAGCCCTGGAACACCCGAAACCCCGCGTCCTCGGCAGCCAAACGGCGATGGTCACCGGCCCCAAAGGTGAAGAAATCCACTGCGACCAATACGGCCGCATCAAAGTGCAATTCCACTGGGACCGCGAAGGCCAGGCCGACGACAAAACCAGCTGCTGGATGCGCGTCTCCTCAAGCTGGGCCGGCGACCGCTACGGCGCCATCGCCATCCCACGCATCGGCATGGAAGTCCTCGTCACCTTCCTCGAAGGCGACCCCGATCAACCGCTGGTGACCGGTTGCCTGTACCACAAGGAAAACCTCGTCCCCTACGAACTGCCGGCGAACAAAACCCGCACCGTGTTCAAAACCCTCAGCTCACCGGGGGGCGGTGGCTACAACGAACTGCGGATCGAAGACAAGAAAGGCGCGGAACAGATCTACCTGCATGCCCAGCGCGATTGGGATGAAAACATTGAGCACGATCAGAAGATTCGCGTGGGCAATGAACGTCACGACACGGTGGAGAAGAACACCTACACCGAGCTGAAGGCGGAAGAACATCGCACCACGATTTCGGATCGCAAGATTGAAACGCGGATGGATGACCACCTGACGATTGGGCAGAACCAGCATGTGAAGTTGGGGACTGCGCAGCTGACGAGTGTCGGGAAAGAGATACATCTGAAGGCTGGGGACAAGATTGTTATTGAGGCTGGGATGGAGCTCACGGTTAAGGCCGGGGGGAGTTTCATCAAGCTGGATGCTGGCGGGATTACGGTTGTTGGGCCCGTTATCAAAATCAACGCTGGTGGGTCGGCGGGAAGTGGGACCGGGATCGGGATTAAACCGCCGGTGCTGCCGGGGGCTGCGGATCAGGATAAGGCGGGGAGTTTGATGGATGAGGCGTTGATGAATGCGCCGCCGGAAAAACTGAAACCTACAGTCGATTACCCCTTCTCGCTATGAACGGAATAACAAGCGCCAACATGGACAAGGATTTTTCAAAATGATTATTAGCCCTCCCTTTATTCCCGCTCAAATTGCAGGAGAAACCGACGAGGCATTTCTGGCGCGCGCCATGGTTGGCGGCGTTCCTGGCGATGGTGGATATCCGCTGAGTTTTGACCTTAATTGGCATGGTGGCATGCACCTGACTGCTCCGAAGGATGGTCAGAATGCTTTGCCTGTACGCGCTATCTCTGATGGTACGTTGGCTTATTTTCGCAATCCGACGCCTGAGAGTACCGATCCGAATCACCCACTGCGTTACCGTGATAAATGGACTGATGACGGGTGTGTTGTTATTAAGCATGAGACGGAGATAGGCGAAGGTACGAAAGCTACAGTCGTTTTTTATTCCATTTACATGCATCTTTCGAAAATCAACGTGGCCAGTCCACAAAAAGGTAAGGTGATTTATCGTAAAGACTCTATTGGCGATGCAGGAAGTATTTATGGTGAAAAGGGAAGGATTCATTTTGAGGTAATCGCTGATCAAAGTCAGATCGCGAATTTTACTGGTCGAACCGCACGAGACTTAAATTATCAGACTGCGAGCGGAAGAACTGATAGTTGTTGGGGGGATATGTATTTTTTTATACCTCCTGAAGTTAGAGCTTATCAAAGCGCACCGACTAATCGTGTTAGCTCACAGAATAGCTCTCCTGTTGTTTATCAATGTCCTGCTATGTCCGCTGGTCCGCCTCCAATTCAAGAAGGTGGCTCGCCCTCATCTTCTACATCCTCAACCCCTTTAGTGGGTGGTTATGATTGGGCTATGGCTTTAGAGCTCCAAGATGGTTTTTTTGTCCGTATGAGTTATGCCAATGGACAGTGCCGCCTGACTTCTTTTACACGCTCTGGCATGGAGATAGGAGTGCAAGAGGAAGAGATTGATTACGAGTATAATCTTTATAATAAATCTAAAAAAATCTACCCTCAGTCGCCTAGTGCTGGGTATGAGCTTTTGCGGTTCGGAAGGGTTTTAGGCAATGATCAACTACAGCCTTCCGACGCGGCTCACTGGAGGGCAATAAAATTTCCTGGCAAGACAGGAGAGACAAGTAAAGTAGGCTGGGTGGATTTTAACCATATGTCAGTTACCAAGTTTAGTGATGCTGACTTTCCTCATTGGATGGGGTGGCGACTTATTGATGATGATACTGACGCCGACAGCCATTGCCAATCGCAGTTCATTCGAGGTTTATTGGATCTAGATGCAAACAAAGTAGTATCTGATAGAACCGATGCGATAAGTATTGCCTCATCTCCTGCCTATGCAGCACTATCTCCAGAGGATAAACTAAGCTTGTCGGAGAGATATGTTGCTGAGCGAAATTCAAATAAGGTCAAGTTGCAACATCCTGATGTTCAAAGAATGATAAATAATTTCATCTGCAAATTTCCAACTGAATGGAGTAAGAACGATTTCGATGCTCGCTACGGCTGGTTACTGAAAGTGTGTGATGGCGGTCCAATGGCACAGGACAAGTATCAAAAACTAAAAGCCCACCAGCAAGCGTTAGGTTTTTGGGAGGAAGCAGGTATACCGAGTATTGAAAACAAGCATTGGCATTTTCCTCCAAGATCTTTTGTTTCCTTATTTAGAAAATGCTCATGGCTCAGTTTAGATGAAATCGCATATACGGTCCCGAAGTATCATTTTTATGATCATACGGGGAGCACATGGGTTGTAAATACTTCAGGTGGAGACAACTATGAGATTTCACACGCTCGGGCTAAGACTAGCTTAAGTAAATACTATATAGAACTAAATAAAACGGCTTTGAGGTACGTCATTACAGGTGCTTTAAGACAATCTCACTTTCTTGCTCAGACTATGTTGGAAACAAACCGCTGGAGAGTAGTTCGCGAATACGGCACTGGGCATCCAAATCCTAACATTCCAAAGGCTCAGTATTACAGTGTCTTTTATGGTCGCGGTATCATGCAGTTGACATGGGCTGGGAACTACGAATCGTATGGGGAATACAGGACCGTACGATCTCTTCCCGAGCCAGTAAATAATCATTATGAAGATGATAGAATTACAGCGACCTCTACCCATTACTGGGGAGATCCTGTTAGTCCCCAAAATGGTCAAGTTACTGGCATTCCAAAACGCTGGTCGCCCCGTTACGATCCTCAGCTTATAGAAAGCCGGCCTTATAATGCGTGTGATAGCGGAGGGTTCTACTGGGTATCAAAAGTAGTTAAAATCGCTAGTGGCGCCATAAATATAAATCGTACTTGTGATAAAGGGATGACTCCTGAAATTGTCGGTGCGGTATCCGTTGCAGTCAACGGCGGTGGTAACGGTTATCACGAAAGGCAGGCTTATGCGAAATATATATACCGTTATTTGAGTGATTCGCTGGAAACTACTGTCGCTGAGACTTTTACGACCCCGCGTCAGACTGTAAAAATGAACTATTCAATGAGTAAGACTTCATGAAAAATTTTGTGATCTTTTTGCTGTTGAGCTTTGCAACCGGTTGTTGCGCTAATGCAAATGAAAACATTCTACTAGCGCCTGAACTTCCGAAAGTGATGTTGGGTGCTATATCAGAAAGAAATGCTACTTCCGTGGATAAGGTGAAAATTGAAAGTGGAGGTGCCTTGAAATGGGGGAGTGAATATTTAGTTTCTATCTCTATCAAGGGTGAGCAGAAGAGTTGCTCAGTTTATAAATATACCGGCAACATCTTATTTTCATTGTTTAATGGAGTTCCCTGTGAGTTCAAAGGTCCGGCAGACGTAAATGAATCAAGAAATACTTCCATGCCTGATATCTTGTATAAAATTAAATTGTACCTTCCTAATCGCGGTGCAATGACTGACGAAATGATCGCTTTATATTTTGACGAGCAAAAGGCTACATATTGCCTCAGCGGTTCTTTGTCTGATTGGTATCAGAATAGCGATAAGAAATACCCGCCGGATTTAAGTGATGGCCAATGTGGCTACGGGCCTGGAGAGTAATTACTATTTGGGGACGCACACGATGGACGTTTCTCTAGAGCATCAGAAACCTTAATAAGGAATATCATATGAAGAAGCTATTTTTGTCGTTGTCGTTGTGTCTTTTTCCTGTGACGGCATATTGCCAGGTAACCATTGAAAATTTTTGTTTTGAGCTATCTCAAGAAAGCCAGGTAAAGTTTAAACTTAGAATTTATTACGACGCACTTTCTAAGTGGTCCGGTGCTTCGGTGAAATACAAAACGCCCGATGCGATGCATCGGGCGTTGGGGTGAAACAGGTGTAAACCTATTTCAGGACTAGACAATAGGATTGGCCATTGTTTGATGATAAATATGTCCTTTTTTCAGCGCATTGACGGTCTTGGTTAAAAAAATTTGATAGTCATGAGCAAACGACAAGAATTTTTGAGTGATGCAAGGCTTTCAAATTTCTTTAAAGTCAAAGAATCTGACCTTGAGTTCGCCAATAAAAATATATTTGAAGCTGATTCACCAGAACAGGAGAAATCTCTTAGGGCTCGGTATTTTCAAGAGCTTACCCTGGATGAAATATTGATTCGTTACACGGCAGGGGACGCAATTGGCAGTCTGGCCCCTCTTCTGGAAAAGCTTGTCGAGCAATATCAGGAAGTCCAGAAAACCCTCGCAGCTTATGAGAATTCACCCAATATTCCCCCGCTTGATCTAGGGCTGCTTTACGAATATGAGGAATGTGTTCAGGTCATCAGCCTATGTATATTGCTTCATCGAATAGATTTAGCGGTTCCCTTCGTCGCTATGTTTGATAACGCGGGTTATGCCGGCGACGATACGCTTTTTGAGGATTTGCTGAGTAAGGTCGTTCCCAATCGTCACGACGTGGATGAATGGAACCACGAAACCTATACCCCGCTGGTTCACGCTATTTATGAGGAGGATGGAGGAGAGGCTTCGGCACTGCTTGAAGAGTATTGCCGGAACTGGTATTGCGCGTTTGAACAGGCACCGTGGCACGATACTCATTTGATGGGTGACAAGGGGAGCTATGTTGGTTATTGGGCACTTGAGGCCGCCGCCATAGCATATCTGTATGGTATTGATGACAGCACAATCGAGCACAGGGTCTACCCAAGGGATCTGGTTGAGTATGCTCGAAATTATACTGGATCGACAGACTTGCCAATGACTGTATCGACGCCTAAAAGGTAGCTTTAAATGTTTAATCAGGGGCACGCAACTACGTTGTTTATATTGCTATTCATCCAGCCTCGTATTGCCGTGGAAAAGGGGACAGATTTATTAATGCAGATCAGTTCGCCAAAAGCCAGAAAATACTTCGGAAAAGGTATTTTTATAGTTGCTTTGCTCAGTAGTTGCATTGGCCTTGCGAATGCTTCCGATTTTATGGTGCTTAACCGAGATGTGACGGGGGACGGAAGTATAGATCAGATAAAACTCATCGACAGTAACGCCGAATTTTACGAACTCACTGTTGAATCTTATGGTAAGGAGATTTTGAAAAATGAAAACCTCGTACCGAAAACTCTAAAAAATAGTGGCGGGCTGGAAATTTTTCAAGGTCTGTCTGTGGTGGATGGGAATATCTCTATCAGATATCTTTTCTGTAGTCCCTCTAACAGTGTTTGCTATCTTAGAAATATCATAAGTGATTTTAAAGGCGGGCAGTTTGTGTTCTCGCGAGAGGAGACGGTTTCAAGTGCGGATCAAATTGCGTTAGTAAGTACTTTTTTTCAGAAGCCAACCGTTCCTTTGAAGTCACTGAGTTACCAGTCGCTGCTAGAAAATAATGACAACGCCATGAAGTTGTTTGCCAACACCTATGGTAGCTGCGTGGTTGAAATGGATGGCGATTCGTTGGTGAAAATCTCTGATGAATTAGAGAAGGATTCGCCAAACGAGTGGGTTCTAGAAAAAGGATGTGTTACTCCTGCGTTGGTCGTTGCTTTGCAAGTAAAAAAATATTTATCTACCAAGGCTGCTTCCAAGTATTTTAGTTTGTCTGACGCAGCGTCAATGGATAAATAAATCTTTCCCCTTTTACTTATGTATTAACATTAAAGTTCGTGACTTTTACTCCTTGATGGATATACGACGGGAGCGCTGCGTTCGATGCGTGGCAAGCTAATATTTTTGTTGTGAGTATTTACAATAATTTGGGGCAATAGATGGTAAGTGCGAAGTCAATCGTGTTAGTGGTCTTTCTGGTTTTAACCGCTGGGCACGTATGGGCGGATGCTGGAAATCTTAATTGTGATCCAGACTCCAATGTTTGTACTGTTGTCACTATTGATAATTATTGTGATGTCGGTGAAGTGGCCAAAACCAAATGGGACATGCACTCTGATCAATATGTGCTCAGTTGCGAATGTGACTGTACGTCGCAGGAAAATACCTTTTGGCTTGTCAGCAAACCTGATGACTTTTCTGTTGCCCTGGTTGATGCAAGTAAAGTATTAAGTCCTACAGAGGTTGAAAAAAATAAGGCAGGAGTGTCAGATATTTTTGGCTTGGTGCCTTATTGTTCAATATCGTCGGAACCTCAGGAGGCGCTGGTGAGATTGCGCAAAATACCAAGTCCTGCTAATGCACCTCAACCTTATTGTTACCTGGTTGATGAATCAGTGCGGCCTGGTTCTTGTAACACCGCCGACTGTAAAACTAAGAAAGAACTCGTTCAACGACTTGATTTAAGTATCAAGACTGAAGCGTTAATCGAGTTTAAGAACGCCACGGCTCGGCTGTATCTTGATGAAAAGCGTTTTCGCAGCTTTCCCAAGCGCTCATTTGTTGAGCGTCATATAAAGCTCAATGGTTACTCTAAGGCGGATCAGCAGTTTTACAATGATATTGCTTATTACTGGCAACAAGCCGGGTTTAATGACGATGCTATCTGGTTGCTTGAAATATTGATCGCTAATAATCCTGAGCGTACCGTCGCTTATCTCAATCTGGCAGACGCCTATTGGGGCCGGAATGAAAAGCGTATTGCGTCGGGACACTACAAAAAATACTCGGAATTAATGGTGTTGTCGGGCAAGCAGCGAAAAATCCCGGAGCGCGTTAAAAAACGAAGCGAGGAGTTGGACGATGTGCCCGCTAATGCCGCGCCTTCCACTCTGCAAGTAGAGCCCAAATTGCCCCCAGCCATGATCGCCGCCATTGAAGAGGAAAATCATATGTCGGCGCAGGAGCTGCGCCTGATACCCAACGGTTCGGTGAGTTGGAAGGGGAGCGTTGTCGGGGCGGCGGCGTATGAGGATTCGATAGGCAATTGTTCGATTTATACCTATCAGGGTGGTGTTCTGGGCAACGTGTTTTCGAACGCACCCTGCAAGTTTACGGGCCCACCGAAGCTGAAATCCGACAGGAAAGCTGCGCTGCCGGATGTGGTGTACGAGTTGGAGGTTTACCTGCCCAACCGTGGCGCGATGGTGAACCACATCGTGGCGCTCTATTTCGATGCTGAGAAAAATGCTTTTTGCTCAAGCAGCTCGCTAGCTGATTGGTATCTGTCGAAGGGGAAAAACAGCACGCCTGATCTTCAGGATGGTACGTGTGAGGTTGGGGCTGGCTGATCGCTTTAAGCCGCCGCAAGAAGGGGACATTAAGTCCCCTTCATACTTTTATTACACCGCAGCCCGCTGACGGCTCCCCGGATCCGGCGAATCAATTTGATCCAGCGCTTGCTCCACCATCAGATGCACCCCATCTGCCAATCGACTCAGCCCCAGCGCTACCGAGCGGCGTGTGCCTTCCACGTCGTCCGCCAAATCTGCAGCGATGGCGCTGATGGACAGCAGGTCTTCGGATGCATTGGCCAATAGTGTTTCGGTTTGGTGGTCGGAGGAGGCGGTGAATAGGGCGCCCTTGCGGGGCTTGGGCTTGGTTTTCGTTTCGGGGTTTGGGCCGAGGTGATAGTCGAGGGCGCGTTCGGCGGCCTCGTGGAGTTTTCTGGAATCGAGGGATTCGTAGGGGGATGTGGATAAGTCGTCGGGTGGGTTTGGTGTTGGTTTGATCATTTAATGGCACCGATTTTTTGAGCTATCACCATTCGCTCGCACTTCGAATGGGGTGGCAGCTGTGTATAGGTGTGCAAGACCGGAATCGGTAAACCGGCAGACCCGAAGGTCTCCCACACACAGCCGCCATAACGATTCGCGAGCATAAGAAAACGCTCGATGAATAGCCATAACCGATGTGTACCAATTCCGGACTTGCACGTCTGGGTCACCGTTTTTTGCGATGACCAGAAGAGGTTATCGGTGAACGCAAACGACGCCTAGTTCACGAACACCCCCACGCATCGAAGGAAATATCCGATGGTTTTGCAGGCAATGTAAGCGGATGATCCGACACTTTTAAACGTAACCAGCGCACTGCTTAAACAAGGGCTTTCGAGTGATCGACATGGATTGTTTTGTGAAACAGCGCGGCTTCGGCGCAGCGCTGAAGGCTGCTTTTGTACTGAGCCTGTTCCTGGGTGGCGCGAATGCATTCGCTGAAGACCAACCTTGCCCGTTCGATGTCCCGCAAACAGACCTGAAAGTCGCAAGCTGCGTGCAGGAAGGGAACGTGAACATCCTGAAACTCGTGCCCCGCAACGAACCTGAGTCCACCAACGACTTCGACAACCTCCCCACCTTCATCGTCTCCGGGAAAAACCTGCAGGACATTTTGGCGGTTGTCGGAATCGACAGTGCACGGCGTTACAACAAGCTGATCGAAGTGCCTCATGCTGAGGGACTCAAGGAGTTTTCGGACGCTGCGCCCACCGCAAAAGCGTTAATGAAGCAGCAAGGCTGGACGCTGTTGGACATGAAAAACGTTATCTACCCTGGCCCGGATGATGTTGAGGGGTTTTCATTAACCTGCAACACACTTCAAGCAGAAACAGCCCAGGGTTTTGTCGTGGTTTCGCAGTGCAACACCTTTTATGAAGAAGGCGTTTCCGACTTGAAAAAACTCCTGGACCGAATCACCTGCGAACCCCCAAAAAGCGAAGCCTTCCCAGCGCTGAACACCGACTCAGGCACCATCGTTTTCAACTACACCAAACTGCCCGAAGAAGAATCCCAAGCTTCCGACGACGTAGCCATCGACGTCGATTTTGTGAATTGCGCCGACGGTACAAAGAAGAACATCGTCGGGCTGCCATTTTTAGCGGCCACGGGCGCGGTCAAAGCCGCTTTCTTCGCCACGACCAAACCCGGAGCAGAACCCGAGCTAATCATCATTCACGCCGTCGGAATCAGAGCCTATACCGGCGTTAATTACTTGGGCGATTACTACACCGTTCATGCCTACGCCAACACACCAGCGGGTTATGTGAGGGATGAGCGACTGTCGACCTACTTCGGCAATGGCGGCGATATTGCGCGCGATGCCGAGTCGGAGGAGTTGGTCTACACGTTCCCCTACAAAACCGCCGATGCCATCGTCGCCAAACTCAACTCCGCCGCCTACAAGCACTGGGCCGCGGGCGACGAGGTGAAGCTCACGATCAATAAAAAGACCTCGATTTACAGTTCGCCGGTTTTAGCCGAGGTGACAAAGATGTATCTGATCAAGGGCGATTCGGTCTTGCAGGAAGGGGCTGAGGCCGGGTTCCTGAAAATCATGTTCAAAACCCCCAAGGGGAAAGCTATTCGCGGCTGGGTTCTGTGCGGTGATGCCGACGGGTGTTAGTCGAGGCCCCGGTTCCACGGTCTGAGGCGAAACGGGCTCGGTGATTCATCACTAAGCCTTGCGTTTTCCTTTAGACTTGCGCCCCTCAAGGAAGACCTCAGGACACGGAATGCCAGTCCCTTCAAACACGCTTCGCAAAGCCCTGGTTGCCTGGCTGTCCGCCGCCGCCCTGGTGCATCTGTTCGTCAGCATCATCCTGACCTGGGTCGGCCCTTCGGGATGGCTCGACGTCTACCTGCAAAACGTCGACTACGCCTTCTGGACGGACCTGCCACCGCGCGCCGCTCGCGAGCAACAACTCTGGTGGCTCGCCGTGTTCGGCGCGACGCTGCAAAGCTATTCCCTCTACATGTTCGCCCTCGTGCGCATCGGCAATCGCCTGAAAACTCCGATGGCGTGGGGTTGGTTGATCGCCGGCATCGTGATCTGGGCGCCGCAAGACATGTGGTTTGCCCTGACGGCGCAGCTCTGGGTGAACTTGTGGATTGACGGTTTCGCACTGCTGACTTTATTGCCGCCGCTGTTCTGGCTCTATCGCCACGACCGCCGCAACGCCCCTTCAAACAACCCACCGAGTGACGCCGACCATGCCTGATTTTTCTCTTCTGGATTGGGCGGTTGCGCTGCTGATTGCCCAGGCGATTCTGGGTGCGCTGGACACTATTTATCACCACGAACTGACGGTCGCGCTGCCGTATCGGCACAGTGCGCGGCTGGAGTTGTCGATCCATGCGCTGCGGTCGTGTTTCTACGGGATTCTGTTCCTCGGCATGGCGCATCTGGCGTTTCAGGGCACGTGGGCGATTGTGATTGCGTTGCTGTTTGCCCTGGAGATTTGCCTGACGTTGTGGGATTTCGTGGTCGAGGATCGCAGCCGCAAACTGCCGGCCATCGAGCGGATCATGCACACCGTGTTGGCGGTGAATGGCGGCGCGTTTTTTGCGCTGTATGGCGTGCAACTGGCGCAGTGGGCGAGTCTGCCGACTGGGTTGAGCGCGATTGATCTAGGCTGGCGTGGCTGGTTGCTGACGTTGTTTGCGATTGGCGTGACGGCGTCGGGTATTCGCGACGGCTTGGCGGCGTTGCGCATGCAGCGCGAAGGTAAACCTTCTAACCCGTTCGCGGGCGGCGCTTACAAGCGCGTGCTGGTGACCGGCGGCACCGGGTTTATTGGCGAAGTGCTGGTCAATCAATTGCTCGACGCCGGCCACACGGTCAGCGTGTTGGCGCGTGATCCGTTGAAGGCCGCGTACCTGTTCGACGGGCGCGCCCGGTGCGTGCGATCACTGAGCAAACTTGGCTATGACGAAACCTTCGATGTGGTGATCAACCTCGCGGGCGCGCCGGTCGCCGGGCCGCGCTGGAGTGCCAAGCGTCAGGCGCAATTGATCGCCAGTCGGGTCAACACCACCGAAGCGCTGATGAGTTGGCTGAAGAACGCCAAACATAAACCGGCGCTGTGGGTGCAGGCCTCGGCCATCGGCTATTACGGCGTGCGCGATGCCAGCGAAAGCCTGGATGAAGGCGCGAGCAAGGGCGACGGTTTCATGGCCGAGTTGTGCGCCCGGTGGGAAGCCGCTGCGCAACCGGCGACCGAGTTCGGTGTACGTCAGGTCGTGCTGCGGCTGGGCGTGGTGTTCGGCCCGGGTGGCGCGTTGTTGCCGTTGCTGATTCCGTTTCGTCTGGGTTTCGGCGGACGCATGGGCGATGGTCAGCAGATCATGAGTTGGGTGCATCGCGATGATGTGATTCAGGTGATCGCCCGAACCTTCAACGACAACAGTTTGAGCGGCACGTACAACCTGGTGGCGCCGGATGCGATAAGCCAAGGCGTGTTCGCCGAGCGCGTCGGCAAAGCCCTGAAGCGTCCGGTGTGGTTCCACATTCCTGCTGCGCCCGTGCGAGCGCTGGCCGGTGAGATGGCGCAACTGTTTTTCGACGGTCAACGGGTGGTGCCGAGCCGATTGACCGAGGCGGGCTACACCTTCCGCTACCCGACGCTTGACGCTGCCCTGCGCGATCTGGCTTGAGGATGTGTTCATGAACAAGCCTGTGATGTACCTGCTGGCCGGCAACGGTGGCGCCGCCGATTGGTGGGATGACGCGCTGCCGCACTTTCAGCGTTATCAGGTGGTGCCGCTCGAATTGCCGGGCTTCGGCGACAATCCACAGGCGCCGTGCGAAGACCTCGCGGCGTACGCTCAGGCGTTGCTGGCAATGACGGTGCAGGGCAGCGCGATCATGGCGGTCGGGGTCAACGCGCTGCTGGTGCTGCATGCGCTGCAACGTCAGCCGGGACACTATTGCCGCAGCGTGTTGCTGGCGCCGGTCGGGGCGTTCTTGTGGCAACGACGGCTGCCGGCACTGATGTCGCCGCTGCCGATTCGCAAGACCATTCATTGGCTGCTGGCGAATAAACCTGCGCTGTTCAAACACAAATTCTCCAACCAGACCTGGACGCCCGCGCAGTACCAGCGCATGGGTGCCGGGTATGCGCGCTGTCGCGCGTTTGTGCCGCACTGGGACTTGGTGCGGGCCGACACGGCGTTGCCGCTGCTGGAGTGGATCACTGATCCGGTCGAGTTGGTGTGGGGCGATCAGGACAACGTGCTCGGCATCGCCCAGGCTGCGGCGTGGTCGGCGATTCTGGCGCGTGCTGATCTGACGGTCTGCCTGAAAACCGGTTGGGGTCATTACCCGTGGATCGACTCGCCCGCTGAGTTCGCCGCGTGGCTGGAGTCGGGCGAGCGCGGATTCGTCGCGCACACCAAGGGCGGTCGCTTGCGTCTGGCTGAGCTGGCCGGGCAAGCGGTGCCGCCGGCGCTGTCACTCAGCGATTGCCGCGATCCGCGCTTGCCGGCGTTTCTCGCCAGCCAGCCGGACGCCACGTGGGCAGTGCGCTCCTCCAGTTATGGCGAGGATCAGGCTGATGCGGCGAATGCCGGATTGAGCACCACGTTCCTGCGCGAACCGACCTCCAACGTGCCTGCGCGCATTACCGAGTTGAGCGCGGCGGGCGTGGAAGAAGTGGTGGTGCAACGCTTCATCACGCCCAAGGTGTCCGGGATCGGGTTTGTGCGGCATCTGTCGGTCGAACTGGAGTGGGTCGAAGGGCATCTCGAATCCTTGGCCGACGGTCAGGTGAGTCCCGAGCGCGCGATCATTTCGCGCCTCGGTGAATCGTGGAGCAGCGACACGTTCAAACCTTCCCATGGCCTGACGGCGGACTTGCTGTGGCGGTTTCTGCATGGTGTGTTGCGGGTCTTTCACTATGTGCCCGGCGACGTCGAGTGGGCCTGGGACGGTCAGCAACTCTGGCTGCTGCAATACCGGCCGATCAGCGATTACGGCTGGCGCCGGCACCTGACCGCCGCCAACATCGCCGAGATCCTGCCGCCACAACCAAGCGTGTTCGTGGAGTACGCCCAGCGACGTGCGGCGGCGAGTATTCCGGAGATCATGGCACGTTGGGATTCGCGGGTGCTGCAGGATAACGAGCCGTTCACTGCAGTGTTTGGCGGCGCTTCGTATATCAACAATGATCTGTTTCTGGCGCGGCTGGCGGACTGGGGAATTTCTGCCAGCAGCTATGCCGGTGAAGTCGGCGGCGCGACGCCGCATCTGCCTTGGCGACCATTGCGAATGCTGCGTTCGTTGCCCTTGTTTCTACGGATGCAACGCATCGCGCGCGGGCATTTGCTGACACTGGAAAGGGGTTTGCAGCGCTTCGATCAGGAGCTCTCCGAGCTGATCGCACAAGGCGCCGACGGCCAGCAACTCGCTGATTGGTTCACCCGGTTTTATGTGTTCGTGGTGCAGGGCAATTTGTGCATTGCTACGTCGTTGGCCAGTAGCGGCGGTGATCTGTTGGGCCGACCGCCAACCGCGTATGACGATCTTGAAAACAGCCCGCATCGATTGCCGTGGGAGACCGATCCAGGCACGCCACGCCCGGCGCCAACCGACCTGCCGTTGCAGGCCTTCCCGCAATGGTCGGGGCTTATCCGTATGGCCCATTCGACCGGCCTTCCGGGCCTGCGCGGTTATTACCTGCAAGTGCGCGAGTGGTATCGCGACAACCTGATGCGGATCTTCTTCCGCCTTCATCACGCCATGCCGATGGCCGACCGAGCGCACTGGTTCGCGCCGCATCCCGACATTCGCAGCCGTGACGGCAGCTTCTGGCAGGACGGCCGCGAAGGCACTGAACAAGCGACCGGATTCATGATTTATCCAGGGCAAGTGCAGGGCATTTTGGGCGATGACATTTTGCTCGAAGACACCCTGGACCCCGGTCGCCACGCGCACTATCAGGCCGCGCGGGCGGTGATTGCGCGCATGGGCGGGCGCTTGTCCCACGGCTCGACCTTGTTGCGTGAACTGCGCAAACCTTCGGCGGTGCTGCCTCAGGTCGATGTGGCGTGGCTGGGGTGTGAGGTGCTGTATCGCGATGGTGAACTGACGTTGGTGAAGTAGTTTTCGATGAAAAGGAATTCTCTTGTGGCGGGTGTGAAGCGTGGGTGCCTGGCGTGGTTGGCGCTGGTGATATCGTCGGCGGTGTTCGCGGCGGAGTCGGGCGCGGCGCAGTGCCCCAGCGCCAATTTTGCGGAGTTCGTCACCGCGTTTACGGCGAATGCTGACACTCAGCCAGCCTTTGTCGCTTCGCCGGTGATGGAGTTGTCAGTGGTTTCCACCGGGTCGAAACCCCGGGTGGTGCAACGCCAAGTGCCGATGCTGAGCCCGCGATCGTTGGTCGAACTGTCTGCGGATTACATCGCCAAATCCGGGCTGAGTTTGCAGGTTCAGTTGCCCAACTATGTGTTTGTCCGCGACCGCAAAGGCGAAGTGCTGAAGGTCCTCACGTTCAAGTTCGGTGACTGCTGGAAATTGGTGCGGGTCGAAGACTGGTCACTGGAAAAAGTGCTGTCCGCGCAACAAGGAGAGCTACGCGCTGCGCCGGGTGCCCGCGCCCTCAAGCGAGGCGCGCTGTATGACGCGCTGACGAACGAGTCGGGGTATCCGGCCGATGTGCAATTGTATGTTTCGTCCCTGGACAGTTACCTGGACGGTGCCGCCCAAGGTAACGACCAGGCCGCGTATGCCGCCGCGTCGGTCAGCCTTTCGGGGCAGGCGCCGCGTCTGGACAACAGCAAAATCCTCGAACTTTATATTCAAGGTTCCCGAACGCTCGCGCAGGCCAGCCATGCGCTGTCCGGGTTTTATTGTGACGAAGGCGAGTATGGCGACCCGCGCCCCTGCGCCGACCCGGCAAAGTCCCTGGCGGCGTTGAAAAGGTCCGCTGCGCAAGGTGCGCCCTATGCGCTCAACGACCTCGGCAGCGCCTTTCAACGCGGCACGCTGGGCATTCAGGATTCGCAACGGGCACTGGCCTGTTACCTGGCGGCGGCCAACAAGGGGCAGGAAGGTTCGCGCAGCAACGCAGAACAACTGATTGCTCAGGGCATAACGGTCAACGCGGCCAAGCCGTGCCTGGCGCAAGAACCTGCTGAGGAACCCCAGGCATTGGCCTGCCCTTCGAAGGATTTCGAGGCGTTTTTAGCCGACTTCATGGAAAGCCCGGCCATTCAAAAAGCCTTCACCCGCGTCCCGATGAAGAAGCAGATCACGGTGGACGCCGAGCCTGAGCCGAAACAGGTCAGTACGTTGCTGGATCGCAGCGAGCTGGTATTCCCGCTGATCCCTGAGGCGAAGGCGCGTGAGACGCAAGGGCTGACGCTGCAGGTCGTGGACAAGAGCGAGACGTCGGCGACGGTGAAACTGCAAAAACCGGATACGGGTTATCAGGTTATTTACCGGTTCAGTTTAGATGGGTGTTGGGGACTGGACGAAGTGCAGGATTTCTCGATTTGAATGCCGGGGTTATTTCAAAGGATTTGAAGTGAAGAGATTGTTGCTGTTGGTGATTGGCGTGCTGCCGTTGGCGGCTCACTGCGAGGTTGTGTCGGAGAATCTGTGTTTTGAAAGAGGTGAGGGGAGTTCGGTGAAATTCGAGCTTCGGACTTACTACGACGAAACGAACAAATGGCACGGTGGGTTTGTTAAGTACGCATCCTCCGGTGTGGCGATTCCTCTGGTGTTAACCGACCACCAGGCGGAAGAAGTGAGTCCCGGGAGGCCTTGGCTGGCCACCACCACGTGGACCGAGGTGTCTGACGGGAAGGTGTCCGGCGAGTACGAAATGGTGAGTCAGGGCGTGACAGTCCTTTCCATGACTTACACGAAGAAATCGAATGGCAAGCAGTACGACTTTTCTCACAACTGGAATATCGACTTTTCTCCGGAGAAGGGATGCCAATGGGAACAGTGAATTTATTCAGGAGTTACAGTATGAAAGGACTATCGATCTTATTGGGCTGCATCCTGGCGAGTGCCACCTCTTTGTCTTTCGCCGCCGATCCATCCTTCACGGACTTCAACGTCACCCAAGTGTTTGCCGGTCCAAACCACGCCCCGGCGCCGCAGGAAAACAGCAACCAATGGATGGATGAAGCGCGCGCACAAGCGCTTGCCGGCAAGGTCAATTTCGCCGGGCACTACGTTCTGCACAAGGTTGGCTGTGGCGGCAGCGCCATGTGTGTCGAGGTGCTGGACGCGCAGACGGGCGAGGTCGCTACAGGTTTGCCCAATGCCTACGACGGTAACTTGCTGACGCTGTCTTACCAGCCCGACAGCAACTTGATCATTGTCTCCGGCATCACTGTCGACACCGAGGAAGACCTGAAGGGTAAACCGCTGAAGAATCGTGACCGGACTCGCTATTACGAGTTTGTGAATAACGAATTCCGGCTGTTGAAAATCAAGGACGAATAAACGATTCGGCGAATGCCAGAACAGGGACTTTTTCATGATTCAGCGTTTTTGCGTGGGCAGCGTTTCGGCACTGTTCGCAATGTCAGTCTGCGCCGCCTCACCGGATGCCTACACGCAGCGCGACGTCATGCAATGCGGTGGCGTCGAAGTGGCATTGGTTTCGTCTTGCCGGTCGGTGACGGTGCAAGAGGGGCAGGACCAGATGATTCCGGTGTGCTCCGACCAGGCCATCAACATCAACGGCAAAGTGCTCAGACGCGACATCGGCAAGGTCTCCCAATTGACCACGGACGGCACCACTGTCTCGATGTTGGAAAATGTGGTGGTAGCGATGGATTGCATTAAAGGCGCCAAGGGCAGTCTGGTCGCGATTGGTGGTTACGGCGGTTGTGGTGCTTGCCCTGAATGGCATGGCTATTACTCAACGGCGGGCAAGTTGGAAATGTATTCCTACAGCAATATTTACCGCTCGTTTGGCTCCAAGGGCTCATCTGAAGCGTTGATCAAAGCCTACGGCGTGACCGCGAAAGACCTTCGCGGGGAAAGCCCGGAGATAAAAAGGATTACCTATGGGCAGCCTTGATCTGGCTGGACGCAAGGGTGTGGCACTGGTCAAAACAAGGGAGTTGTCTTTGAAAAAGTTATTGATGCTGATGTTGCTGGCCTTTCCCGCATTCGCTCACAGCGAAGTGGAAACGGAAATTGACTGTTTTCAATCCCTGGAAGGCAAAGACATAAAGCTGGAGTTCAGGATCTACCGTGATGAAGCCGCCAAGTGGAGTGGGGCGGGCGCCAGGTATGGGACGTCCAAAGAGTCGATCCCGCTGGTATTCAAAAGTACCGAGCAAGAAGAAATGGCTGAGGGCCGGCCTTTTCAATTCACCACCACGTGGGTGGAAGTCATTGGCGGCGTCGTCACGGGTGAATACGTCATGGTTCGCCAAGGTGCGCTGATTTACGGCATGTCGTACACGAACGCTAAAAGCAAAAAGCGGTATGCGTTTGATCATCACCCGTTGATTGAGTCTTCTGCTGAGAAGGGGTGTCAGTGGTGAAGCTGTTTACCTTGAAAATTCCAATGTTCCTGATGGCGCTATTGAGCTTTGGCGCGGGTGCCGCTGAGTTGGTTTTCCCCCACGCAACGATCTGTGAGTATTACGGCAAGGCCCCCGGCAGTTGTTCAGTTGCCTTGAATGCAGACGGCTATATTTTAGATGCCCGTTCAGGAAAGAAACTGTTCGACGGGCCCGAATATACAGGCGCCATGTTTACAAACGCGCTGTACCGATCCGGCAGCCGGTACATTCTGGAGAGTGAAAATTACTCTTCCGCCAAAACCCGTCGTTGGGTGGACTTCAGTTATGACGGTAAAGACATCGTCCTGAACCATATCTATATTTTTTCCTTGAACATCTCGATGCAAACAGGTCCTTACTGGCATGGCTATGACTGCCGGCCGGTCAACGCAAAGCTGAGTTTCCCGGCAGGGCAAGGGCTCCTGGACTCCTCATTCGATGCTGTTTGCAAGGACGTTGAATCCTACGCCCCATCAGTAGCGGATGGCGCCCCCGCGTCGTTGGCGGCCGGTACGTTGGCGGTCAGCGTTCCGGTGTACAACGACGGGCAACAAAATGGCTCTGCGACTTATCTGTTTGAGGGCACTGATCAACCTGAGTTGTTGAAGTTGGCGTGTTATTCCGGCTGCGAGTCAACTTCGAAAAAAATGGCATCACTGGATAAGGGGGAAGTCGCGCAACGAAGTCCCGCAGTCACCCAGCCAACAGTCATCAAAAAACTACCGGCCAGTTTATTAGGCGATGCATCCCGTCAAAACGTGTCTGTGCTGTCCGGCGGCGCCGGGGCAGACTTCCGCCGTCTGCAGATCACACCCGAACACGGCACCGGCAACGACATCCTGCTGGATACCTCCAAGGCTTTGCCGTTGATCAAGAGCCAATACTCGTCGGCCATGAGCGATGTCTTCGGTGTCAACATAATCAACAACCCGGCAGGGGTGCTTAAGATCATCGATATGCAAGGTGAATCCGTGTCGGTCAAACAGTCTTCTGCCGAAGCCGGGAGCGCCCTTGTACTGGTCAGCAGCGAAGAAGATAACGCCGTTTATAGCTTCAACCTGGTGTTTCGCTACAACAAAAGCTCCAGACAGTTTGAGCTGAAAAACGTGTTGCAGGTTACGAACAACGAGGCCTGTGATCACTCGATTGTCGGTGTTCGAGAAATGCCTCTGGGCATGATCGGCGAAAAGTCATTGGCGTCTTTCGATGGGCGCAAGGTGTTTGAGCAGCTGTCTGACTTGCACCCTAAGTCTGCCGACTACAAGAAATTGATGATGACTGACGTCGCGGAAAAGCTCGACCAAGCGTTGGCGCTGCATCGAAAAGGGCAGACCGAGGCGGTCCGGGAGTTGATGGGAAGTTTCCTGATGTACAACAACGCGGGCCAATGCGACCCAGAAGGCTACATCGCTTCAAAGTATGACTTTCCTCAGCTACCCGGCTGGTCTAACGACTTGGGGTTTCTATTGGGTGAAACCGGCTATTACCAAGAATCCATCGAATTGCTGAATGCCGTGATTGCCCGAAATCCCAGCCGAACCGTGGCGTATCTGAACCTCGCGGACAGTTACTGGGGACTGAAAGATAAAGTGCGGGCGGCACAGGCTTACAAGCAATACGCCGCGTTGATGACTGACGCGGGCAAGGCGTCGAAGATTCCTGCGCGAGTGACTGAGCGCAGTGATGGAGTAGTTGAGTGATTGGGAACTTGAAGATCAAAAGATCGCAGCCTTCGGCAGCTCCTAAATGGATATGTTTTGTCAGACGATTTGTGTGACTTGGCAGTCATTGACGCCAAAAAGCGCTACATCTTCTTCCAACGTAACCCGATAGTGTCGTTATCCCCCAAACTCGCTACACTCCGCCAGCCGTTCATTTTCCTTTTGAGGCTGCACGCATGAAATTTCGTTTTCTTCTGTGGATGCTGGGTTTGTTGATGGGTAAGGCCAGTCGGACTAATCCTGCATTTCAACAGCAGTTGGGTGACAAGGAATTGGTGTTTCAGCTACAGACCCTGGACGGGAAAGTGGCGCGGCATTTCTTTGTGAAGGATCAGCGTATTACCAGCAAATCCGGCGTGTATGCCGAGCCAGCGTTTGCGATTGCCTTTAAAGATGCGGCGTATGGCTTTGCCACAATGCAGGCGAAGAACAAGCAGTTGGCGTTTATGCAGGGGATTCAGGACAAGTCGATTCAGATCAAGGGCAACCCGGCGCTGGTGATCTGGTTCCAGGGGTTGACCAAGTATTTGAAGCCTAGAAAGGCTAAGCCGAAGGCTTGAGGTCTATCAGGTAGACCGAGGTGCATTCTTCGCGGGCGAGCCTCGCTCCTACAAGGATTAGGTAATCCCCTGTAGGAGCGAGCGGTGCGACGATTCGACTTGCCCGCGACGCTTTTAGGCTTGGGTAAATTGCGAGGCAAGCTCGCGCAGCAGCACTTCAGCCTCGAGCACTTTGCTGACCACATCATTGGCCTTGTCGCGGGTCAAACCAAGCCGCTCCAGCAACGCATCCGGAATATCCTCATCCGGCCCGGACCCAATCCCGCGGCTGCGCAACAAACGCACCGCCAGGCACACAAGGTTCGGGTATTCGGAATACGCGTCGTCGTAGCTCGGGTCGTGCTGGAAGCGCAGCGCGGTCGCCAGTTCGTCCGGCATGTCCCAGTAACGCATCAGCCACGAGCCGATCTGTTCGCGGCTGATACCCAGCAAGTGTTGCTCGACGTAGCTGTGGCACAGGTGCGGGTTGACCTCCAGGTGGCGGCAGATCAGCGAGAAGTGCGGCGGGAAGACGTGGGCCAGCAACAAGTAGCCGAAGTTGTGCAGCAGGCCGGCGAGGTAGGTCAGGCCGGCTTCCGGGCGCTGGGCGCGGGGCATGGCGCGGGTCAGGCCTTCGATGACGGCGGCGGTGTAGATCGATTGCTGCCAGTACGGCGTGGTGTGTTGCGGATGGTCTTTCGGCAGGCTTAGGGTCTTGCCGAGGGCCAGGCCCAGTGCCAGGTTGATCACCAAGTCGAAACCCAACACGCGGACGATTGCGTCTTCAACCGAACGAATCTTGCCCGGCGAGGCGTAGTACGGCGATGCCGCCCAGCTCACGACTTGCGCGGCCAGGGCCGGGTCGGTTTCGACGACGCCGGTGATGTCGTCGATGGTGGCGTTGGGGTCCACGCGCAGCTTGATGATCTTCTGCGCGGTTTCGGCCAGCGGTGGAATTTCGATGGTGGCTTCCAGGCGTTGCTGGATGCGCCGCGCAGTGAACGCTTGAACGGCCTGGGTGATTTCCTCGCGGTCATCGTCGGGTCGGTCGAGGTTTGGGCGGATGCTGGTCAGGGCTTCGCCGAAGTTGGCGGCGCTGGCCTTGGTCAGCATGCTTTTGAAATCGTCGCTGGAGATTTCCAGCAGCACGTTCGGCTCGCCGGAGTTGATCAGCAACTTCGGCTCGCGCAGCAGGCTTTCTTCGTACAGGCACGGCGAACTGGTGAGCGCCGGCAGGCCGGGCAGCAGGCTCAGGCTGTGTTTGCCGAGCATCTTCTCCAGACGCTCGGTCGACACGGCGGTCAGTCGACGGCCAGTCAGTTCGGCGAGGCGATTGAGGTCCAGCAACTGGCTCTGCGGGAACAACACCATGAGCGCGCCGACCGCATCGTCGAGCAAAACTGCCTGCACTTTACGCGCGGCGTTCAGGCCGTGATGGTCGAGGACTTCTTCGTAGGCGATGCCCAGTTTGCCGAGCAGCAGCCGAATAACAGACGGAGCGTGCGGGGTTTCAGGGACGAGGGCAGCTTCAGTCATGGTCTGTATCCGTTTGCAAACAATGGCAGGAGTATAACCACCTTGTTTAAAACCATGGTCCAGAAACTGCGACGGTGCTCACACTTGGCCGTATTGCTGCCCATGGCGCAGCCAACGGTCAAGTAATGGGCTGACAT
Organism: Pseudomonas sp. B21-053; assembly: GCF_026016365.1. Classification (NCBI taxonomy): domain Bacteria; kingdom Pseudomonadati; phylum Pseudomonadota; class Gammaproteobacteria; order Pseudomonadales; family Pseudomonadaceae; genus Pseudomonas; species Pseudomonas sp. B21-053. The sequence goes on along the minus strand of NZ_CP087205.1, from coordinate 6,915,563 downwards.
GATCCGGCCAGCGTTCCAACAAGGCTTGGGCTGCATCGCGCACGGCGGGCAGTAAATCCGCGTCGCGCATCAGGTCCGCGACCTTGAATTGAAGCAGACCGGTCTGACGCGTGCCGAGCATTTCGCCGGGGCCGCGCAGTTCGAGGTCTTTTTCGGCGATGACAAAACCGTCGTTGGTTTCGCGCATGATGCCCAGGCGCTGACGGCCGATCTGTGACAGCGGCGGATGGTAGAGCAGCACGCAATGGCTGGCGGCGCTGCCCCGACCGACGCGGCCGCGCAATTGGTGCAGTTGCGCGAGGCCGAGGCGTTCAGGGTTTTCGATGATCATCAGGCTGGCGTTGGGTACGTCGACGCCGACTTCGATCACCGTGGTGGCGACCAGCAGTTGCAGGTTGCCGGCCTTGAACTCGGCCATGACTGCGGCTTTCTCGACGGGCTTCATGCGCCCGTGGATCAACCCGACCTTCAACTCGCCGAGGGCGGCGGTGAGGTCTTCGTAAGTGGTTTCGGCGGCCTGACAGGTCAGTTCTTCGGATTCTTCAATCAGCGTGCAGACCCAATAAGCCTGTCGCCCTTCGGCACAGGCGCCGCGTACCCGTTCGATCACTTCGACGCGCCGGGTGTCGGTGACCAGCACGGTGTTCACCGGCGTTCGGCCGGGCGGCAGTTCGTCGAGGATCGAGGTGTCGAGGTCGGCGTAGGCGCTCATGGCCAGCGTCCGAGGAATCGGCGTGGCGGTCATGATCAACTGGTGCGGGCACATCCGCCCACCAACGCCTTTCTGCCGCAACGCCAGGCGCTGCTGCACGCCGAAACGGTGTTGTTCGTCGATGATCGCCAGCGCCAGGTTCTTGAACTGCACTTCTTCCTGGAACAAGGCGTGGGTGCCGACCACCATCGGCGCACCGTTGGCGATCTGCTCCAGGGCGGCGACGCGGTTCTTGCCCTTGAGCTTGCCGGCCAGCCACGCGACTTCGATGCCCAGCGGTTCGAGCCAGCGCTTGAAGGTGATGAAGTGCTGCTCGGCCAGAATCTCGGTCGGCGCCATCAAAGCGACCTGATAACCGGCCTCCAGCGCTTGCAGCGCGGCGAGGGCGGCGACCACGGTTTTACCCGCGCCGACGTCACCCTGGATCAGCCGCAGCATCGGTTCGTGCTGACTGAGGTCGTAGGCGATTTCGTTGCCGACCCGTTGCTGGGCACCGGTCGGCGTAAAGCCGAGGTTGGCCAGGTATTTGGCCGGCAACTTGGTGGCTTTCGGCATCGCCGGGGCGCGCAGGGAACGCATGCTCTCGCGCAGACGCTGCTGGGACAGTTGGTGGGTCAGCAGTTCTTCGAAAGCCAAGCGATGCTGGGCCCAGTGATGACCGAGGGCGAGTTCGTCGACATCGGCATCGGCGGGTGGGTGATGCAGGTAACGGATCGCATCGGCCAGCGGCGCCAGTTGATAGTCCCGGGCCAGTTCGGTCGGCAGCCAATCGGGCAGGCTGGTCGGGCCGAGCAGGGTCAGGGTTTGCATGCACAGTTGGCGCAGGCGTTGCTGGGTCAGGCCTTCGGTGAGCGGGTAGACCGGGGTCAGGGTTTCATCCACCGGCGGCGGCTCGTCGCCAGTAATGGCGCGGTATTCCGGGTGGTAGATCTCCAGGCCCGACGCACCGGGCCGCGCTTCGCCGTAGCAGCGAATCCGCGTGCCGCGTTTCAGGCCTTCTTTCTGGGCGTTGCTGAAATGGTAGAAGCGCAGGCTGAGCCCGCCAGTGCCGTCCTGTATCCGCACCACCAGGCTGCGGCGTCGGCCCATGACCACGTCGGCGCCGCTGACGGTGCCTTCGATCACCGCATCCTGGCCGGGTCGCAAGTGGCCGATCGGGACCACGCGAGTGCGATCCTGATAGCGCAACGGCAGGTGAAACAGGACGTCCTGAAGATTCTCCAGGCCGACCTTGGCCAATTTCTCGGCCATGGCTTCACCGACACCCTTGAGTGCCGTTACCGACACTTGCGACAACTCGGTCATGGCAGCGACTTAACCGGCCACCACCGGCGCTTGCGGCTTGGCCACCGAGCACAGGCGAATGGAGTCAGCGAGGATTTCAATCGCCTTCGGCCGCGGGAAGCTGGCGCGCCAGGCGATGGCCACCGTGCGGAACGGCACTGGCGGCGACAGCGGACGCACCGCAATCACGCCGGGCGCGTAGTGGTGGCTGTCCACTGCCGACAGCGGCAGGATCGAAATGCCGAGGCCGGAGGCGACCATGTGGCGGATGGTTTCCAGGGAGCTGGATTCCACCGTGGTGTGCTTGGCGCCGTCGTTGCCTTTGCCCAGGGTCGGGCAGGCTTCCAGCACTTGATCGCGGAAACAGTGGCCTTCGCCGAGCAGCAGCAGGCTCTTGTCGTTGAGCAGGCCGGCGTCGATGGTTTCTTTCTGGGTCCACGGGTGCTGGGCCGGCATCAAGACGTAGAACGGCTCGTCGTAGAGCGGCAGGGTCAGCACGTCGGCTTCGTTGAACGGCAGGGCGATGATGATCGCGTCGAGTTCGCCGTTGCGCAGTTTGTCGCGCAGCACGTGGGTGAAGTTTTCTTCGATGTACAACGGCATCTGCGGGGCGACCCGGTGCAGTTGTGGAATCAGGTGCGGAAACAGGTACGGGCCGACGGTGTAGATCGCGCCGACTTTCAGCGGGGCGGTCAGCTGGTTCTTGCCGGCCTGGGCCAGTTCGCGGATGCCTTGGGCCTGTTCCAGGACCTTTTGTGCCTGGGCCACGATGCCTTCGCCGACCGGGGTCAGGCGCACGGCGCTCTTGCTGCGCTCGAAAATCAGCACACCGAGTTCGTCTTCAAGCTTTTTCACGCCCACCGACAGGGTCGGCTGGCTGACGTGGCAACGCTCGGCCGCGTGGCCGAAGTGCTGCTCTTGGGCGAGGGTAACGATGTAGCGTAATTCTGTAAGAGTCATAGCAAGCGTCCATGAAGTTGCGGGCCAAGCATACCGGCTGCAATCGATAGACGCACGTTATCAGAGAGAGTGTGTTGAGTGACACAGGGCAATGCGCGTTTGCCGCTGGCGGATATGCAAAAGGCACCTTTCGGTGCCTTTTTCATTTGTTGCATCGCCCGTGTGGGAGCGAGCCTGCTCGCGAAGGCGGTGTGTCAGCCAGCATGGATGCTGGAGGTGACGGCCTCTTCGCGAGCAGGCTCGCTCCCACAATGGTTCGGCGGTGGTTTAGCGACGGCGTTCCAGCGAGTAAACGAACGGTGCGACGATTTCGATCGAGCCGTTGTTCAGCATGTCGGCCGGTGGCTTGGGCAGCGGCTGGGCGCGCTTGATCATTTCCAGGGTGGCCCGGTCCAGATCGGCGTTGCCGGAGCGGCCCACCAGTTCGAACGACAATACATTGCCTTCGCCATCGACCACGAAACGCAGGCGGTTCAAACCTTCCTTGCCCCGGGATTGCGCGCTGGCCGGGTACTTTTTGTACTTGGCCAAGTGAGCGAGCAGGGTGCCTTGCCAACTGGCCTTGGCGGCCTGCTGCGCGGGCGATGGACCTGGTGCTGGCTGTGCGGACTTCTCGGTCGGGGCCTGGGTCGGTTGCGCGTCGCTCGGTTTGGCCTCGGACGGTTTCTCCTTCGGCGGCTCCGGCTTTTTCTCCACAGGCTTGGGCGGTTGTGGCTTGGGTTTGGGTTTGACCGGTTTCGGCACGGCAATTTCTGCCTTCGGCACTTCAGCCAGTTTCGGGATCGGTAGCTCTTCCACCGGGGCCGGTGGTTGCGGCGGCGTAATCACCTTAGGCGGTGCCGGCGGTGGCGGGGCCGGAACCGGCGCCAGTTCCACCATCATCGCCTGCGGTGGCAGCTCGATGGGCGGGCGCGCCGTCCAGTTCACCGCCAGCGCGATGGCCAGCGCATGCACGCCCAGCACCACGGCCAGGCTCCCGCTGTAACGCGTCAGCTTATGGCGCGTCGTGATCATTTCTTGACTGCCGTCTCAAGCCCGACCAGACCGACTTTCAGGTAACCGGCGGAGCGCAGGTTGTCCATCACGCTCATCAGGTCGCCGTAGTCCACGCCTTTATCGGCCTGGAAGAAGATCGTCGTGTCTTTCTTGCCCTTGGTCCGGGCGTCGAGTGTGGCGCCGAGTGCTTCGGCCTTCACTTCGTCTTCGCCGAGGAACAGGCGTTGGTCAGCTTTTACGCTGAGGAACACCGGTTTCTCTGGCCGTGGCGCCGGTTTGGCGCTGGAGGCAGGCAGGTCGACCTTGATGTCCACGGTAGCCAACGGCGCGGCCACCATGAAGATGATCAACAGCACCAGCATCACGTCGATAAACGGCGTGACGTTGATTTCGTGATTCTCGGCCAGATCGTCGTCCGCGCCTTCTTTCAAATGCAAGCCCATGGCTGATTACCCTACTTTGACCACGTGGGGTTGCGTGGAGCGCTCAGCGGTCGGCAGGTGATCCAGATCACGGCTGACCAGCAACAGGACTTCAGCAGAGGCGTCCGACACCTGCGCCTTGTAACCGGCGATGGAGCGGGCGAAGACGTTGTAGATCACTACGGCAGGAATTGCGGCAACCAGACCCAGCGCGGTAGCCAGCAGGGCTTCGGCAATACCCGGGGCCACAACGGCGAGGTTGGTGGTCTGGGTTTTGGCGATGCCGATGAAGCTGTTCATGATGCCCCACACGGTGCCGAACAGACCTACGAACGGCGCGGTGGAGCCGATGGTGGCGAGCACGCCGGTGCCGCTGCTCATGTTGCGACCGCACGCTGCAACCAGGCGCTCAAGACGGAAAGCGACACGTTCCTTGATGCCTTCTTTCTCGCGGCTGTTGACCGACAAGCGCATCTCTTCCAGCGCATCGTGAACCAGCAAATTGGCGAGGGTGCCTTGCTTGGTCGCGGTGGCGCTGGCTTCTTTAAGGGTGGTGGCTTTCTTCAGGTGTACGATTTCGTTACGCAGACGACGCTTGGCGCCCATCAGCTCGAAGCCTTTGGCAATCCAGATGGTCCAGGTGATGATCGAGGCGATGGCCAGGCCGATCATCACGATTTTCACGATAATATCGGCGTTCTGGTACATGCCCCATGGCGACAGGTCATGGGCCATGCCCAGGGTGTTGTCGGGTTCGAGGATTTCAGGTGCGTCGTCTGCAGCAGTGGCATCGACAGCCTGGACCGGGTCGGTTGCGGCCGGTGCAGCGGCGTGATCAGCTGGGGCTGGAGCGGTCGCAGCGGCTGGGGTGGCGGGTGCTGTTGCATCAGCGAACGCGGCGGTTGGCGCCAGCATCAGGCTGAGCAGCAGGGCGGCCACAGCGCTCCAGGCGCGAGGTCGTTTGGTTGGCGAAGCGGGGAATTGATTGCGTGTCATGCTGGCCGGACCTGAGAGAAAAATAGGGTGAATGTTCTTCCAGGCCTCGTAAGGCCGAGAACAAAAGTGGTCGGCATTATTGCAAGTAATTCTTGTTAACAGAAGTAATAGAGTCTCTTTTTTTCTTCCATTGCTAGCCGCTCGTCCCATACGGGCGCTAGTCTGTACCTTTCCTGAGGGAGTTTTCTGATGTCCGCGCCATCTGTTTTGATCGCCGGCTGCGGTGATGTCGGCAGTCGTCTGGCCACGCAATTACTGGCTTCGGGTTGGGAAGTTCACGGCTTGCGGCGTGACGTCTCGCGCCTGCCCGAAGGGGTGATTGGCGTTGCCGGCGACTTGTTCAACAAGGACTGTCCGGAAACCTGGCCAATCGGAGCGGTGGATTACCTGGTGTATTGCGCAGCAGCCACCGATCACGATGAGGCGGGTTACCGCGCCGCTTATATTCAGGGTTTGCAGCACGTGCTGGAATGGCTGGGCGATTATGGCCAGGTGCCAAATCGGCTGCTGTTCGTGTCCAGCAGCAGCGTTTATGGCCAGCAGGAGGGCGAGTGGGTCGACGAGACTTCGCCAACCGTGGCAGCGGGCTATTCCGGGCAAGTGATGCTGGAAGCCGAGCAAATTGCCCTCAATAGCGGCATCCCTGCGAGCATCGTCCGTTTGACCGGGATCTACGGTCCGGGCCGAGAGTTTTTGCTGACTCAGGTTCGGCGCGGCTATCGCGTGGCAATTGATCCGCCGCTGTACGGCAACCGCATTCACGCCGACGATGCGGCTGGGTTGATGGCGTATCTGCTGGAGGCTGATCAGCGTGGCGTGACGCTGGAAGACGTCTATATAGGCGTCGACGATGCGCCTGCGCCACTGGCTGACGTGGTGGGCTGGTTGCGTGAGTATCTGGGCGTGACCGAGTGGGCCGAGAACGAGAGTGTGCGCAGGACTGGCAGCAAGCGTTGCAGCAATGCACGGGCGAAAGCGCTGGGCTGGGAGCCGAAGTACCCGAGTTATCGCGAAGGCTATGCCGCGATTCTTGAGGGCCGCTGCTAACTTCCAGACACCCAAAACAACTGTAGGAGCGAGGCTTGCCCGCGAAAGCGATGTAACAGCCGACATAGATGTTGGCTGTTATGACGCTTTCGCGGGCAAGCCTCGCTCCTACAGGTTGCTATTCGTTTACTGTTTTTCCAGCAACCACTTGCGATCGCCCGGCGTAAACGAAGGCATTTCATCCGCCTGCGCCGTGTTCACAGCCTGGAAGATTTCCAGCTCTTTACCCTTGCGCGCAAAGATCCAGGTGTTGCCCTGGCCGTTCTGTTGCAACCACATATTGTCGTTGCCGCCGCTCATCGACGCGCAATCGCCCGCGAGGCACAGCGCATAACGATCCGCACCCGGCAGGCCGGCTACTTGGCCATCCGCCTGGAATTGCACGGTTTCGCCTTCACCCTGGCCGTTGACGATTTTCCAGCTGCCGCCCATATAAGCCGTGTACAGCGCGCGCTCGAAGCTCGCACCCATCGGCGCGCCTTCCGGGACTGGAATCAACGCGCGGTCGAAGACTTGCGCGGGTTCGTTGTCGTTCGCGACCTGGCTGAGTTGCTTGCCGTCGCGTCGCAACTCGCTGGCGGAGCTGCCATAGAAGTCGACTTTCCAGGCGCCGGACTCATCGGCCAGCAGCTTGCCTTCGACGTTTTCAAAGCCGTTGGTGTAGCGGGCCTGGCCGGCCTTGGTGTTGACGTCCCATTCCAGGTTCGGACCGTAAGCCTGGAGCGCTTCGCGCAGGGGGCCGCCCTTGGCGGCAGCATCGATGGCCACCTGGTTGATCCAGGTGCCGCTGATGTCACGGTCGGCAGGATTGCTGGCGCAGCCGCCGAGGAAAACGGCGAGCAAGGAGAGGGCAAGCGCTTTGCGCATGGTGGAATCCTTTCAAAACGAAAACGGCGCAGCCTTTCGGGGCTGCGCCGGATGTATTACTCGATGACCAGAATGGCGTCCATTTCTACCTGCGAACCCTTTGGCAGGGCTGCTACGCCGATGGCGGCTCGGGCAGGGTAGGGCTGGTCAAAGTATTTGCCCATGATCTCGTTGACCTTGGCGAAGTGGCTCAGGTCGGTGAGGAAGATGTTCAGTTTGACGATGTCCTTGAACGAGCCGCCGGCAGCTTCGGCCACGGCTTTCAGGTTCTCGAACACCTGGACGGTCTGGGCTTCGAAGCCTTCGACCAGTTCCATGGTTTTTGGGTCCAGGGGAATCTGACCCGACATGTAAACGGTATTGCCAGCCTTGATCGCCTGGGAATAAGTACCGATGGCGGCCGGGGCCTTGTCGCTGGTGATAACTGTCTTGGTCATGAATGACTCCTTGTAATGGGTGGGCTACGCACGCATGCGGGTGATGCGAATCACCCCGGTCAAGGCGCGCAGTTTCTTGATCACGCGGGCCAGGTGCACACGGTCGTGCACGCTGACCACCAGTTGGACCACGCTGATGCGACCATCGCGTTCGTCCATGCTGATTTTTTCGATATTGCCGTCGGCCGCGTTGACGCTGCTGGCCAGCAGGGCGATCAGGCCGCGCTGATGTTCCAGTTCGACGCGCAGCTCGACGTTGAATTCGCCGGTGACATCCTTGGCCCACGAGAGCTGGATGCATTTTTCCGGGTTGTGGCGGATTTCGCTGATGTTGCGGCAGTTGTCCAGGTGCACGACCATGCCTTTGCCCGCGGACAGGTGACCGACAATCGGGTCGCCCGGGATTGGCGTGCAGCACTTGGCGTAGCTGAGCACCAGGCCTTCGGTGCCGCGAATCGCCAGCGGACCTTCGGCGCTCGGCAGTTGTTCGCCTTCGCCCAGCAGGCGGCGGGCGACCACATAGGCCATGCGATTGCCCAGGCCGATGTCTTCGAGCAGGTCTTCGATCAGTTCCAGGCGATATTCGGTGAGCATCGCCTTGACGCGCTCGGCCGGGATTTTGTCCAGGGTGCTGTCGAAACCGTTGAGGACCTTGTTCAGCAAGCGTTCGCCGAGGCTGATGGATTCGGAGCGGCGTTGCAGTTTCAGCGCGTGGCGGATGTGGGTCCGCGCCTTGCCGGTGACCACGAAGTTGAGCCACGCCGGGTTTGGCCGTGCGCCGGGGGCGCTGACGATCTCGACCGTGGAGCCGCTTTGCAGCGGTTCGGACAGCGGTGCGAGTCGACGATTGATCCGGCAGGCGATGCAGCTGTTGCCGACGTCGGTGTGCACCGCGTAAGCGAAGTCCACCGCCGTGGAGCCTTTGGGCAGCTCCATGATCCGGCCTTTTGGCGTGAATACGTAGACCTCGTCCGGGAACAGGTCGATCTTCACGCTTTCGATGAATTCCAGCGAGTTGCCGGCGCGTTGCTGCATTTCCAGCACGCCTTTGACCCACTGGCGGGCACGGGCGTGAGTGCCTTTCGGTTGCTCGTCGCCGCTGGATTTGTACAACCAATGGGCGGCGATGCCGTTGTTGGCCATCTCTTCCATTTCACGGGTGCGGATCTGGATCTCGATCGGTACACCGTGCATGCCGAACAACGTGGTGTGCAGCGACTGATAGCCGTTGGCCTTGGGGATCGCGATGTAATCCTTGAAGCGACCCGGTAACGGTTTGTACAAATTATGCACAGCACCCAGCACGCGGTAGCAGGTATCGACCTTGTCGACGATGATCCGGAACGCGTAGACGTCCATGATCTCGTTGAAGGCCCGACGCTTGCCGCGCATCTTTTTGTAGATGCCGTAGAGGTGTTTCTGGCGCCCGCTGACTTCGCCCTGGATTTCATCAATCGCCAGGCAATGGCTGAGGGACTCTTCGATCTTGTTGACGATTTCCTTGCGGTTGCCCCGGGCGCGTTTGACCGCCTGGTTGATCCGCGCGGAACGCATCGGGTGCATGGCCTTGAAGCCGAGGTCTTCGAATTCTATGCGGATGGCGTGCATGCCCAGCCGATTGGCGATGGGCGCATAGATTTCCAGGGTTTCCTTGGCGATGCGTCGGCGTTTTTCGCCGGACAGCACTTCCAGCGTGCGCATGTTGTGCAGGCGGTCGGCCAGCTTGACCAGGATCACGCGAATGTCGCGGGCCATGGCCATGGCCATTTTCTGGAAGTTTTCAGCCTGGGCTTCGGCCTTGGTCTCGAAGTTCATCTGGGTCAGTTTGCTGACCCCATCGACCAGTTCGGCCACGGTTTCACCGAACTGCGCTTGCAGCGCTTCTTTGGCAATCCCGGTGTCTTCGATCACGTCATGCAGCATGGCCGCCATCAAACTCTGATGGTCCATATGCATGTCGGCAAGAATATTCGCCACCGCAAGAGGATGCGTGACGTACGCCTCGCCACTGCGGCGGCGTTGGCCGTCGTGGGCTTGTTCGGCGTAGAAATACGCTCGGCGGACCAGGTTGACCTGATCCTTGCCGAGGTAGGCCGATAAGCGATCGGCGAGGGCGTCTATGCTCGGCATGATGACTCCTGCCGTTCGCTGTGACCCCGCGCCGTGCTACGTCGACCAGGCATAGGCTTAGACGGCCTCGTTGGACTCGTCCTCGAACGCTGCGAACAGCGGTTCGTCTTCGACGATTTCAGCATTGGCGATGAACTCATAGCTCATCAGGCCTTCAGCGATTTCACGCAGCGCTACAACGGTAGGCTTGTCGTTTTCCCACTGAACCAGTGGCTCTTTGCCGCCGGTGGCCAGTTGACGGGCACGTTTGGTGGACAGCATGACCAGCTCAAAACGGTTTTCCACGTGGTTCAGGCAGTCTTCAACGGTTACGCGGGCCATGGTATTCCTCGGAGCGAATGCAATATGCGCGCTGCCCGGTTGGGCGAGCGGACTCAACAGTTTAAAAAATCACCAGCGATTAGGGAAGCGCTGATTTTTTGACCAAGCCCTTCAACGCGCTGCAAGTGCCAATGTAAAGCCCTGGCAGCGGTTTTGGGAAGAGCTGTTTAGCCGAGCAATTCGGCCAAAAGTTTTCCATTGCGTTGCTGCTGGCGTTTCTGATGCAGCTGATTGGCGCGGAAAATCGCCTTCAGATCGTGCAGCGCATGGGCGAAATCGTCGTTGATGATCAGGTAGTCGTAGTCGACGTAATGGCTCATCTCGCTGACGGCTTCACGCATCCGGCCATCAATGATCTCGTCGCTGTCCTGGCCGCGATTGGTCAGGCGCTGGTGCAAGGCCTGCAACGACGGCGGCAGAATGAAGATCGAACGCGCCTGGGGCATCAACTTGCGCACCTGCTCGGCGCCCTGCCAGTCGATTTCCAGGATCAGGTCGTGGCCCGCGTCCAGGGTCTGCTGCAAGTGGCTTTGCGAGGTGCCGTAGAGATTGCCGAACACTTCGGCGCGCTCCAGGAAGTCACCGTGTTCGCCCATCTTCACAAACGCTTCGCGGGAGACGAAGTGATAGTTCACGCCATCCACTTCACCGGGGCGCATGGCGCGGGTGGTGTGGGAAACCGAGACGCGAATGTCCTGGTCGGAGTCGGTCAGGGCCTTGACCAGGCTGCTCTTGCCCGCGCCCGATGGGGCGGAAATGATGTACAGGGTGCCGGTGCTATGGGTCATGTCGGGTTTGCCTTACTCAATATTCTGCACTTGTTCGCGCATCTGCTCGATCAACACTTTGAGGTTGACCGCAGCCGTGGTGCTGCGCGGGTCGAAGGCTTTGGAGCCCAGTGTATTGGCTTCGCGGTTGAGCTCCTGCATCAGGAAGTCCAGGCGCCGACCGGCCGCACCGCCGGACTTGAGCACCCGGCGAACTTCAATGATGTGCGTGCTCAGGCGATCCAGTTCTTCGGCGACGTCGCTCTTTTGCGCGAGCATGACCATTTCCTGTTCCAGGCGCTGCGGGTCCATCTCGGCTTTCATGTCGGCAAAGCGGTCGAGGACTTTCTGGCGTTGGGTGGCAAGCATCTGCGGAACCAGTTCACGCAGGGTCACCACGTCTTCTTCAATAGACGTCAGGCGCTCATTGATCAGGCGTGCCAGCTCCGCGCCTTCGCGCTCGCGGCCGGCCTTCAGTTCTTTGAGGCCTTGAGTGAACAGCGCCAGCGCCTCGGCGTTCAGGGCTTGCGGGTCAGTGGCGTCGCCCACCAGCACGCCGGGCCAGGCCAGCACTTCCAGCGGGTTCAATGCCGCGGGGTTCTTGATCAGGCCGGCGATCGTTTCAGCGGCAGCCACCAGTTGCGCGGCGCGCTCGCGGTCCACTTGCAGCGGTTTGCCAGTGCTTTCTTCGGTGAAGCGCAGGGTGCATTCCAGTTTGCCCCGGGACAAACCCTGGCGCAGGGCTTCGCGGACCGCGCCTTCGAGGTCGCGAAACGATTCCGGCAGGCGCAGGTGCGGCTCCAGGTAGCGGCTGTTGACCGAGCGCAACTCCCAGCTCAGGGTACCTTGGGCGCCGGCTTTTTCGACGCGGGCGAAGGCGGTCATGCTGTGCACCATGGAGGTACCTCGCAATGCAGGCCGGCGCGAAACCCTTGGGCTTCGCGGACCCGATATCAATGAATGTAAGCCGACTGGCAGCAAAGGCGCAGGATTGTAGCGCAGTGGGGCGGATGCGCCCAAACACACGCTGTGACAAAGGGCTGCAGGCCGTCGGTTATGTGCTTTGCGCGCCTTCAGCCGTCGGCCGGATTTTTTAGAAGTGCCCAGTCGTGGCTGGCGGCTCTATAATGCTCCGCAGTTTTCCGTCCCCAGTACAGGTATTCCCTATGAAACGTCCAAGTGGTCGCGTTGCCGATCAGCTCCGCTCGATCCGCATTACCCGCAACTACACCAAACACGCCGAGGGATCTGTGCTGGTCGAGTTTGGTGATACCAAAGTCATCTGCACCGTCAGCGTCGAGAATGGCGTGCCACGTTTCCTCAAAGGTCAGGGCCAAGGCTGGTTGACCGCTGAGTACGGCATGCTGCCGCGCGCCACTGGCGAGCGTAACCAGCGTGAAGCGAGCCGCGGCAAGCAAGGCGGCCGCACCCTGGAAATCCAGCGCCTGATCGGTCGTTCCCTGCGCGCCTCGCTCGACATGTCGAAGCTGGGCGATGTGACCCTGTACGTCGATTGCGACGTGATCCAGGCTGACGGCGGCACTCGCACGGCCTCCATCACTGGCGCCATGGTTGCGTTGGTCGATGCCTTGAAAGTGATCAAGAAGCGCGGCGGCCTGAAAGGCGGCGACCCGCTCAAGCAAATGATCGCGGCCGTTTCGGTCGGCATGTACCAGGGCGAGCCTGTGCTGGACCTCGACTACCTGGAAGACTCGGCTGCCGAGACCGACTTGAACGTCGTGATGACCAGCACTGGTGGCTTCATCGAAGTCCAGGGCACTGCCGAAGGCGCGCCGTTCCAGCCTGAAGAGCTGAACGCCATGCTCGAACTGGCGAAGAAGGGCATGAACGAGATCTTCGAACTGCAAAAAGCTGCACTGGCTGACTGATCGTTTCTACCCGGCAAAGGAGAGCGCCATGAGTGATGAACAACAGCTGCTTCCCACCCCGAGCCCCGAGGTTCGTCAGTGGGCCATGTTTTGTCATCTCTCGGCGTTTCTCGGGGTCTGGTTGCCCTTCGGCCATTTGGTCGGGCCGCTGATCCTCTGGCAGTGGAAACGGGAAACCGATCCGTTCATCGATGCCCAGGGCAAGGAAGCGCTGAACTTCCAGATCACCGTGGCCCTGGTCTCGGGCATCTGTTATTTGCTGATGCTGGTGTTGATCGGTTTTGCGCTGCTGCCGCTGGTGCTGATCGTGGCGATGGTGCTGTCGATCATTGCCGGGCTCAAGGCTAATGATGGGGTGCCTTATCGTTATCCCTTCACTTGGCGGTTGGTGAAATAGTCGACGACACAAATTCACTGTGGGAGCGAGCCTGCTCGCGAAAGCGTTCTGTCAGTCGCATTGATTTTGAATGTGATGACCCCTTCGCGAGCAGGCTCGCTCCCACATTGGAAAGTGGTCACGCACAAAAAAGCCGACAGCGATGTCGGCTTTTTTGTATCTGCGAAACGACGCTTAGATGGTCAGCGTCCAGTCGTAGTCCACGATCAGCGGTGCGTGTTGCGAGAACCGTGGCTGACGTGGCAGGCGTGCGCTGCGTACAAAGCGGCGCAGGCCCGGGGTCAGCAACTGGTAGTCGAAACGCCAGCCCAGGTTGAGCATCTCAGCCTGTTCGTTGTCCGGCCACCAGCTGTACTGGTCGCCTTCACGGCTGACTTCGCGCAGGGCATCGACATAACCCATGTTGCCGACAATCTCGTCCATCCAGGCACGCTCAGGTGCCAGGAAGCCCGGGGATTGCTGGCTGTCGCGCCAGTTCTTGATATCCAGCTTCTGTTGCGCCACGTACAGCGAGCCACAATAAATGTACTCGCGACGTTTGCGTCGCTGTTTATCCAGATAACGGGCGAAGTCGTCCATTAGCTTGAACTTCTGGTTCAAGTCTTCATCGCCATTCTGCCCCGAAGGGAGCAGCAAGGTCGCGATGCTGACCTTATCGAAATCGGCTTGCAGGTAGCGCCCGTAGCGGTCGGCCGTCTCGAAACCGAGACCGCTGATGACTGCCTTCGGTTGCAGCCGCGAATACAAAGCCACACCACCTTGGGCGGGAACTTCGGCATCGCAGGCATAAAGGAAGTAGCCATCCAGTTGGAAGGCTGGATCGTCCAGTTCAAAGGCGGAGGCGCGGGTGTCCTGCAGGCAGATGACGTCGGCATTCTGTGCTTGCAGCCAACTGAGCAAACCTCGCTCGACTGCAGCCTGAATACCATTGACGTTCACACTGATGATCCGCATAAATGGCCCCAAAAATCGCGTGCGTGTATGATACACGGCGTCAACCTAATTAGCTAAATCCGTGGTATTTGGGGTTTTTTTCATGCAAGCGTATCAGCGCGATTTCATTCGTTTTGCCATCGATCGCGGCGTTTTGCGCTTCGGTGAGTTCACCCTGAAGTCCGGGCGCACCAGTCCTTACTTCTTCAATGCCGGCCTGTTCAACAGCGGTTCGGCCCTGGCGCAACTGGGTCGTTTCTACGCGGCAGCCATTGTCGAGAGCGGTATTGCGTTCGACGTTCTGTTTGGCCCTGCGTACAAAGGCATCCCATTGGCGGCGACTACCGCAGTGGCTTTGGCTGAGCATCATGAGCGTGACCTGCCATGGTGCTTCAACCGCAAGGAAGCCAAGGCTCACGGCGAAGGCGGCAGCCTGGTTGGCGCACCGCTGACCGGCGATGTGCTGATCATCGACGACGTGATCACCGCCGGCACCGCGATTCGCGAAGTGATGCAGATCATCGCTTCCCAGGACGGCGCCAAGGCCGCCGGCGTGCTGATCGCCTTGAATCGTCAGGAGCGTGGCAACGGCGAGTTGTCGGCGATCCAGGAAGTGGAACGCGACTTCGGGATCCCGGTGATCAGCATTGTTTCGCTGAACCAGGTGCTCGAGTTCCTGGCAGACGATCCGCAGCTCAAGCAGCATTTGCCAGCCGTAGAAGCCTACCGCGCCCAGTTCGGCGTCTGACACCCATCCCTGTCGGACGGGATTGTGTGGCGAGGGAGCTTGTTCCCTCGCCACGCATAAGTGTCTCCCGCCCAATTTGGTGTCTGGCGCCGCGGACCTGTAGGAGCGAGGCTTGCCCGCGAAGAGGCCATTACATTCAGCATCCTTGTTGACTGATACACCGCTTTCGCGGGCGAGCCTCGCTCCTACAGGGATTGCGTCGTTAGTGCAGTCTTTGCCATTTCCCTACCAGTTGTAGCGCCAACCTCAGGTTGAATAGCGCAAACACCATCAGTGCCACGACGACTAACACGTACAGCGTTCGGTCCACGTCGAAGTCCCACAGATCCAGTGTGCTGGTGCTCATGATCCTCACGGCGGCCGGTAGGTTGACGTAAAACAGCGCCATAAACGCCGCCGTCAGCGGAAGGGCGCAGCCGAACAAAACGTTCATCACCTTTGTCCTGCTGCGTTTCCTCGCCAGCGGCCCTGACTGTTTTTCATCCAGCTCCAACGCTTCATGCAGCCTGGGCCATGCCAGGTTGAACATGAAAGTGGTCAGGGTCAGCAGCAAGCCACTGACCGCCACAATGTCACTGAACGGCATTGATCCCCAGAGTCGCGCACAGCAAGTCGTGGGAATCCTCGCTGATCTCGAACTGCCCGGCGCTACCTTTGCGCTTGGTGATGGGTTTGAAGGTCGGCTCGTTTTGAGTAATCAGCATGTTCAGCTCATCACGGATGACATCGGAGCTGATCACCACCAGATACACCGTCTGCGCGTGCTCCGCAGACGCGATCACCGCTCGCATGCTGTGCTGCAATATCTCGTCCAGCTGATTGCGAAAGCGTGAAACCGTGTTTTTCAGCAGGGTTTTGCTTTGGCTCTGGGTCAGCTGGAAAATCGTCGATATCTGCGATTCGGTCGGCAAGGTCTGCCCGAAGTAGTTTTGAATCAGATACAGCAAGCGATCCTGTTTCGCTTCATCCGCCCGGCTGGGCATTCCACCTTCGACCAGCATTTTCAGGTATTCGGTCAGGCTTGCCTTGGCGATACGCTGTAGAGCATGGGCAATTTCACCGTCGGAAATCCTCAGGGTTTTCTTGACCGGCTCCTTTTGCTCCTGTTCGAAAGCCTGGGCGTCGATCGTGAACGAGATCTGCATGGCTCAGTCCTCCGCGATTACTTGCCGGACTTCTTCGGGTAGGGGTCTTCCTCCGCGTCGCCTTGGCCAGTCAGGATTTTCCAGCCGTTTTTCAAGTGCACGGAATCCAGGCGTTGCGGGCATGGAGGCAAGGATTTTTTCGATTGATTGGAATATTCGTAACCGCAATCGGCGCATTCGTACGTGCCTGCGGACACGTCGCTTCCATTGGGTGCGTAAACTTTTTGCATGGGGAAGATCTCCTGTGGGTACACGGAAGATCCTAGGCAGATTCCTTCTTTTGCGATGTCGGACGCTTCCCGCAGCGGCGTCAGGCATTTCCTATAAGCAAAAAAAGATCGCAGCCTCCGTCAGTTCCTACAAGGCGTTGAGTACACCTGTAGGAGCTGTCGAAGGCTGCGATCTTTTGTTTTTCTGGAATCAGGGGCGCTTGCGATTGCTGATCAAAGTACCCACACCGGTATCGGTGAAGATCTCCAGAAGAATCGCATTCGGCACCCGGCCATCAATGATCAGGGCACTTCCCACGCCGCCCTGAACCGCTTCCAGCGCGCAACGGATCTTCGGCAGCATGCCGCCGTAGATCGTGCCGTCGGCGATCAGGTCGTCGACTTGCTGGGTGGTCAGGCCGGTGAGGACCGTGCCTTGCTTGTCCATCAGGCCGGCGATGTTGGTCAGCAGCATCAGCTTTTCAGCTTTCAGCGCTTCAGCCACTTTACCGGCCACCAAGTCAGCGTTGATGTTGTACGACTCGCCGTTGGCGCCCACGCCGATCGGCGCGATCACCGGGATGAAATCGCCTTTTACCAGCAGGTTCAGCAGGTCGGTGTTGATGCCGACCACTTCGCCCACCTGGCCGATGTCGATGATTTCCGGTTGGGTCATCTCCGGTGTCTGGCGCGTTACGGTGAGCTTTTTCGCACGAATCAGCTCGGCGTCTTTACCGGTCAGGCCGATGGCGCTGCCGCCATGACGGTTGATCAGGTTGACGATGTCCTTATTGACCTGGCCGCCGAGGACCATTTCCACCACGTCCATGGTCTGCGCGTCAGTTACGCGCATGCCATCGATGAAGTGGCTCTCGATCGACAGGCGCTTGAGCAAGTCGCCGATCTGCGGGCCGCCACCGTGAACCACCACCGGGTTGATGCCCACGGCTTTCATCATCACGATGTCGCGGGCGAAGCCGGTTTTCAGCTCCTCGCTTTCCATCGCGTTGCCGCCGTATTTGATCACCAGCGTCTTGCCGACATAGCGGCGGATGTAAGGCAGCGCTTCGGACAGGACCTTGGCGGTGTTGGCGGCGGCTTCGCGTTCGAGGGTCATTCAGGGCTCCGGGTGGATCGTTCAATCAAAACGGTAGTTGGAGATCAGGTGCAACACGCTTCAACTGGACTTTGAAAACGTCCTTGATGCGCTGCAATTCAGCCTCGTCATCAGCCTCGAAACGCAGGACCAGCACCGGTGTGGTGTTGGACGCGCGCACCAGGCCCCAGCCTTTGGCGTAGTCGACTCGCACGCCGTCAATGGTGGTCAGGTCAGCGCCTTCGCCCCACTTCGCGTCGTGCAATGCATCAATGATGCTGAATTTGCTCTCTTCGGTCACATGGATATTGATTTCCGGCGTAGAAATATCGTTCGGGAAGGTCGCAAACAGCTCTTCCGCAGTGGATTTTTCCTTGCTGAGGATCTCCAGCAGCCGCGCGGCGCTGTAAATGCCGTCGTCGAAACCGAACCAGCGCTCCTTGAAGAAGATGTGCCCGCTCATTTCGCCGGCCAACAGGGCGCCGGTTTGTTTCATTTTCTTTTTGATCAACGAGTGACCGGTCTTCCACATTAGCGGACGACCGCCGTATTCCTTGATCAGCGGCGTGAGGCGGCGGGTGCATTTGACGTCGAAGATGATCTCGGCGTCCGGGTTGCGCTCCAGCACGTCGCGGGCGAACAGCATCAGCAGGCGGTCCGGGAAGACGATGCTGCCGGTGTTGGTCACCACGCCGACGCGGTCGCCATCGCCGTCGAAGGCGAGGCCCAGGTCAGCGTTGGTTTCCTTGACCTTGGCGATCAGGTCGACGAGGTTTTCAGGCTTGCCCGGGTCCGGGTGATGGTTCGGGAAGTTGCCGTCGACGTCGCAGAACAGCGGGATGACTTCGCAGTTCAGCGCTTCGATCAGCTGCGGGGCGATTACGCCGGCCGCGCCGTTACCGCAATCGACTACCACTTTCAGGCGGCGGGCGAGTTTGATGTCCTGGACGATTTCGGTGTTGTAGCGATCGAGGATCTCGACCTTGGTGATGCTGCCCTTACCGCTGCTCAGGTTGTTGGTCTTGAGGCGTTCGTGCAGGGCCTGGATCTGTTCGTTGGCCAGGGTATCGCCAGCGATGACGATCTTGAAACCGTTGTAGTTCGACGGGTTGTGGCTGCCGGTCAGCATCACACCAGACTTGCCGGCCAATACGTTGGCCGCGTAGTACAGCGCAGGCGTAGGCACCAGACCGACGTCGCTGACGTGGCAACCGCTGTCGGCCAGGCCCTGGATCAGGCGTTCGACCAGTTCCGGGCCAGACAGGCGACCGTCACGGCCAACGGAAACGTTCGGTTCATTCTGGGCCAGACTTTGGGCGCCGATGGCGCGGCCGAGCCAGTAAGCGGTTTCACCGTTCAAGAATTCCGGGACGGTGCCGCGAATATCGTAGGCGCGGAAGATGCTGTCGGGGAACTTGGGTGCGACTTGGGCTGGGCTGTTCATCTGTGGAAATGCTCCATTTCGAAAGTGACTGGACCTGTCCGGGAATAACTCGTTGGCAGGCACAAACTGAAGGGTATGACGGCGTTTTCCACAGAGAGTTCGTGGTGTGCAAAGGCCATGACCCCGGTTTCAGCGCGCACTTGACCGGCCAATCCCTTGATTTTCGAAGCTAAAACTATCGCTGATGTTGGCGCAATTTTGTGACAAGAGAGCTTCCCCTGTAGGAGCTGCCGGAGGCTGCGATCTTTTGATTTTCGATTTCAAGATCAAAGGATCGCAGCCTTCGGCAGCGCCTACAGAAGAGGGCATCTATCGGATCAATGGCTACCCGAATGACCGAAACCGCCGGCACCGCGCTCGGTTTCGACGAACTCTTCGACCATCTCGAAGTGCGCCTGAACCACGGGTACCAGAACCAGCTGAGCCAGACGCTCGCCCACTTCCAGGGTGAAATCCTTGTCGCTGCGGTTCCAGCACGAAACCATCAGCGGGCCTTGATAATCGGAGTCGATCAACCCGACCAGGTTACCCAGCACGATCCCGTGCTTATGGCCCAGGCCGGAGCGCGGCAGAATCAGCGCCGCCAGGCCCGGATCGCCGATGTAGACCGACAGGCCTGTGGGGATCAGCAAGGTTTCGCCCGGCTTGATCACGGTGTCTTTTTCCAGCATGGCGCGCAGGTCGAGGCCGGCGGAGCCTGGGGTTGCGTACTGCGGCAGCGGAAAGTCGGTACCGATGCGGGGGTCGAGGATCTTGGCTTGCAAAGCGTGCATGTAAATTAAACCTGGTTCAGACGGTCGGCGATAAAAGTGATCAGCTGGCGAGCAATCTTGCTCTTGCTGGTCTGGGCGAAGAGTGTGGCGTGTAGCTCACGGTCGATCACGCTGCAGGCGTTTTCTTCGCTGTTGAAGCCAATGCTCGGGTTGGCGACGTCGTTGGCGACGATCAAATCGAGGTTTTTGTCTTTCAACTTGCGCGCTGCGTAATCGAGCAGGTGTTCGGTTTCGGCGGCGAA
This sequence comes from Pseudomonas sp. B21-053, assembly GCF_026016365.1. Lineage (NCBI taxonomy): Bacteria > Pseudomonadati > Pseudomonadota > Gammaproteobacteria > Pseudomonadales > Pseudomonadaceae > Pseudomonas > Pseudomonas sp. B21-053. The sequence continues at coordinate 6,895,748 of NZ_CP087205.1, read as the reverse complement.
ACCGACACTGAACGGACGGTCGGGGCGAGTGGCGATGGTGGCCAGGATGTCTGGGTTACGCACCATTTGCAGGACAAAGCCGTCGCCGCTCGTAGGGTCTTTCTTCAATTTTTGCGGGGCGACGACTTCCGGACGGTAGTCCGCAACCGCTGCCGAGGAAATGAACACGTCGCACGGGATCGCGGCTTCACACGCGGCGAGCATGTCGCGGGCACTGACCACGTCGATGCGCGTGACGCGATCCGGGGTCGGCAAGTGCACCGGGCCGCTGATCAGGGTCACGCGGGCGCCGGCTTCCACTGCCGCTTCGGCCAGGGCAAAGCCCATTTTCCCGGAGCTGTGGTTGGTGATGTAGCGCACCGGGTCGATGTTTTCCTGGGTCGGGCCGGCGGTGATGACCACGTGCTTGCCGGTCAATGCCTGACGCTGGAAGCAGTCCGCCGCGCACTGGGCGAGGTCGGTGGCTTCGAGCATGCGGCCCATGCCGACGTCGCCGCAGGCCTGGCTGCCGGAGGCCGGGCCGAAGGACTTGATGCCGCGACTTTCGAGCAGTTGCAGGTTGGCCTGGGTGGCCGGGTCGCGCCACATGGCCTGATTCATTGCCGGTGCCACGGCGACTACGGCATCGGTGGCCAGCACCAGCGTGGTCAGCAGGTCATTGGCGATGCCTTGGGCCAGACGGGCGATCAGGTCTGCGGTGGCAGGGGCGACCAGCACCAGGTCGGCCCATTTGGCCAGCTCGATGTGGCCCATGGCAGCTTCGGCCGCCGGGTCCAGCAGGTCGAGGTGAACCGGGTGGCCGGACAAGGCCTGCATGGTCAGCGGGGTGATGAACTCGCTGCCGCCACGGGTCATGACCACGCGCACTTCGGCGCCCTGGTCGATCAGGCGGCGAACCAGGTCGGCGCTCTTGTAGGCAGCAATGCCACCGCCGACGCCCAGAACGATGCGTTTCCGATACAGCCGCTGCATAGGTCTGCCTTTCATTTCGTTGATGACTGCAAGGCGAACCCCCCTCCCCAGGAGTGAAATCGCCCGCAAAAAAGATGGGCTACGATATCACAGCGACCGCTACGGAACAGCGGCGCCCACAGACCAGGGAGGTGTTATGAGTATTCGTGATTGGCCGGTGGCGGAACGGCCGCGGGAGAGGTTACTGGAGTTGGGCTCGGCGAGTCTTTCGGACGCCGAGTTGCTGGCGATTTTTTTACGTACAGGCGTCTCCGGCAAAAGCGCGGTAGACCTGGCGCGACACTTGTTAAGTCAGTTTGGCAGCTTGCGTTCGCTGCTGGAGGCTGATCAAAAAACGTTCAGCAGCCAATTAGGGCTCGGGCCCGCAAAATTCGCTCAATTGCAGGCGGCCCAGGAAATGGGTCGACGGCATTTGGCGGAGCATTCGCGGCAGAAGTCGGCGCTGGAAAACCCGCAGGCTGTGCGTGATTACCTGAAGGCGATGCTCCGTCATGAACCCCACGAGGTGTTTGGTTGCCTGTTTCTGGATTCAAAGCATCGGGTGCTGACGTTTGAAGCGCTGTTTCGCGGTTCCATCGACAGCACCAGTGTTTACCCGCGACAGGTGGTCAAGCGCGCCCTGGCGCACAACGCCGCTGCGCTGATCCTGTGCCACAACCACCCCTCGGGTAACCCCGACCCCAGCCAGGCCGACCGAATGCTGACCAAGCGCCTGCAGGAAGCGTTGGAACTGGTGGATGTGCGGGTGCTTGATCACTTCATTGTTGGGGATGGCGAGCCGCTGTCGATGGCGGAGTATGGGTGGATGTAAGCCTTAGCAAGCCTTCTCCCCCGTAGGAGCTGTCGAGTGAAACGAGGCTGCGATCTTTTGACTTTGATTTTTTAAGATCAAAAGATCGCAGCCTCGTTTCACTCGACAGCTCCTACGGGAGGCGGGGCGGTTACTTCAGGCTGACTTTGGAGTAATCCTGCCGACCAAACGGGCTCACCGAATAACCCTCGACATCCTTGCGCGTCAACGCGAACGCCGTCGGATGCGCCAGCGGCAGCCACAATGCCTGCTGCTGAATCTGCGCCTGGGCCTGTTCATACAGCTTGGTGCGTACGCCTTGCTCGCTGGTGGTCTTGCCAGCGCTGATCAGCTTGTCCAGATCCTGGTTGCAGTAACGGGCGAAGTTGGTGCCGGACTTGACTGCGGCGCAGGAAAACTGCGGCGTGAGGAAGTTGTCCGGGTCGCCGTTGTCGCCGGCCCAGCCCATGAACAGCAAGTCATGCTCGCCGGCCTTGGCGCGGCGGATCAGCTCGCCCCATTCAATCACGCGGATTTCGGCCTGGATGCCGATTTCCGCCAGATCAGATTGCAGCAGTTGGGCGCCGAGGCTCGGGTTCGGGTTCAGCAAACTGCCGGAAGGGCGGGTCCAGATGGTGGTCTGGAAGCCATCCTTGAGCCCGGCCTTGGCCATCAATGCCTTGGCCTTCGCTACGTCGTGCGGGTAACCCGGCAAGCCTTTGTTGTAGCTCCAGGTGTTCGGCGGGTATGGGCCATTGGCCGCTTCGGCGGTGTCTTCGAATACAGCTTTGAGGTAGTTGGCCTTGTCGAAGGCGAGGTTGATCGCCTGACGCACTTCAGGCTTGTCCAGCGGCGGATGCTGACTGTTGATGCCGACGAAAGCGGTCATGAAGGCGTCAGTCTTTTCCACTTTCAGCGTCGATTCCTGCTTGGCGGCCACCACATCCAGCGGTTTTGGCGACAGAGCGATCTGGCACTCGTTGCGGCGCAACTTCTGCAAACGCACGTTGGCGTCCGGAGTGATGGCGAAGATCAGGGGATCTACCGACGGCTTGACACCGAAATAGTCCGGGTTGGCCTTGTAGCGAATCGACGCGTCTTTCTGGAACCGCGTGAAAACGAACGGGCCACTGCCGATCGGCTGGCTGTTGAGCTTCTCCGGGGTGCCGGCCTTCAACAGTTTGTCGGCGTATTCAGCCGAATAAATCGAGGCGAAGCCCATGCTCAGGGTGGCGAGGAAGGTCGAGTCCGGGTGATCGAGGGTGAAACGCACGGTCAGTGGATCGAGGGCGTCGATCTTCTTGATCAGCGCCGGCAGTTGCATCGACTGGGCGTGGGGGAAGCCGCTCTGGGCGACTTTGTGCCACGGGTGGGCCGGGTCGAGCATGCGGTCGAAGCTGAACTTCACGTCTTCAGCGCTCAAATCGCGGGTCGGGCTGAAGTAATCGGTCTTGTGGAATTTCACCTGCGGGTGAAGCTTGAAGACGTAAGTCAGGCCGTCGGGCGTGACCTCCCAGCTGTCCGCGAGGCTGGCGACCACTTTGCCGCTGGCGGTATCGAAGTCCACCAGGCGATTCATCAACACATCGGCCGAGGCGTTGGTGGTGGTCAGCGAGTTGTATTGCACCACGTCGAACCCTTCAGGGCTGGCCTCGGTGCAGACGGTCAGGGCGGCGGCATGGGCCAGAGGGCTCAGCAGCAGTGGGGCAAGCAGCAGCGGTAGGGCAGCGAGGCGCATGGTCGGATTCCTTTACAGATCGAAGGCCCATCTGCAAGTGCAGTCTGGAAAAGGCTTACCCTAGTGGGCTCTTTTGCAAATGACTATCCCCTTTTTCATTTTGGGGCGACTATAGGCGCCTTATTTGGCTGTGCGCGGTTTCACAACGCTCCGGATTGGCGTGTTGGCCGATGCTCTGCGACGAGCGGTCGCCATCGACGACAGCCTTTGTCCAAGGCGCTCGTAGCCCGAAAAATGGGCTTTTTGTGAATTCATCGCACACAGAATGTTGTTGCTCTGAGGTCTTTCTGGTATAAAGCAGCGCTCTTTTCTAGGGGCCCGGTTCCTTCACTGTAGGTGTAGCCGGTAAGACCTCTAAAGAAACGCGGCGCCTGGCGCCAAATGACTGAGAGATTAAGCGGCCAACCCATGCCGGGTTGGGCATGTGGTTTTAGAGGGCTGAGGCATGTCGAGAGTATGTCAAGTTACCGGTAAGGGTCCGGTGACTGGGAATAACATTTCCCACGCAAACAACAAAACCCGTCGTCGTTTCCTGCCGAACCTGCAGCATCACCGCTTCTGGGTTGAAGAAGAGAAACGTTTCGTGCGTCTGCGCGTATCTGCCAAAGGCATGCGTATCATCGACAAGCGTGGCATCACTGTCGTGCTGGCCGAAATCCGCAAAGCTGGCAAGATCTAAGGGAGCTAATCATGCGTGAATTGATTCGTTTGATTTCGAGCGCCGGTACTGGTCACTTCTACACTACCGACAAGAACAAGCGTACTACCCCGGACAAAATCGAGATCAAGAAATTTGATCCGGTTGTTCGCAAGCACGTGATCTACAAGGAAGGCAAAATCAAGTAATTGATTTTTCCGACTTATGAAAAAGGCCCGTATCGCGAGATACGGGCCTTTTTTATTGCCTGCGGGTTATGTGTTGCCTGTCAGGACGCCTTCGCGGGCAAGCCTCGCTCCTACAGTGATCGCATCCGTCCTGTAGGAGCGAGGCTTGCCCGCGAAGAGGCCCGCCCCGCTAACACAAGACCTCAAGCCTTCTGTTCAAACACCACATAAATCTTGCGGCACGCCTCCAGCACTTCCCAAGTCCCTCGGAAGCCCGCTGGAATGACAAAGCGATCACCCACCCGCAACGTCTTGCTGTTGCCATCGTTATCGCGCAGCACCGACACGCCCTGAACGATTTCGCAGTATTCATGCTCGGTGTAATTCACCAGCCACTGGCCGATTTCGCCTTCCCACACGCCGGCGCTCATCTGGCCGCACGGGCTGTTGTAGTGGTTGTACACCGCTTGCTCGGGGTCGCCCTTGAGGACTTTGGCCGAGTCTGGCCGATAGCGATCGGGCTGGGTGGCGGCCTGGCTGAAGTCGACGACGTCCTGGATGTTCATTTTGTTGTAATCCCCCGTGATTGCGGCGCGATGACTGGAAAGGCCAAAGTCTATGTTTATTAAAATGAACACCGCAAGGCCGTTTACCGACCTTGTGTCAAATATATTGAAACAACCCCGGCCACTGGTTTAGGGTGGCAGGTGCCTCGGGCCGATAGCAGGCTGGCCGGGCAGAATTCCTGACAGCACCCGCGAAAAACGCGGGGCACTCGTATTCAACAAGAGGAGGACACTCGTATGACCACCCTGACTCGTGCCGACTGGGAACAGCGGGCTCGCGACCTGAAGATCGAAGGCCGCGCCTACATCAATGGCGAATACACCGATGCCGTCTCCAGCGAGACCTTCGAGTGCATCAGCCCGGTCGATGGCCGTCTGCTGGGCAAGATTGCCAGCTGTGACGCCGCCGACGCCCAGCGCGCTGTGGAAAATGCGCGCGCCACCTTCAATTCCGGCGTGTGGTCGCGCCTGGCGCCGACCAAACGCAAAGCCACCATGATTCGTTTCGCCGGCCTGCTGAAACAGCACGCCGAAGAGCTGGCCCTGCTTGAAACCCTGGACATGGGCAAGCCGATCAGCGATTCCCTGTACATCGACGTTCCCGGCGCGGCGCAAGCCCTGAGCTGGAGCGGCGAGGCCATCGACAAGATCTACGACGAAGTTGCTGCCACTCCGCACGATCAGTTGGGTCTGGTGACCCGCGAGCCGGTTGGTGTGGTTGGCGCCATCGTGCCGTGGAACTTCCCGTTGATGATGGCGTGCTGGAAACTCGGCCCGGCGCTGTCCACCGGTAACTCGGTGATCCTTAAACCGTCGGAAAAATCGCCGCTGACTGCTATCCGCATCGCCGCGCTGGCCGTTGAAGCCGGGATCCCGAAAGGCGTGCTGAACGTGCTGCCGGGCTACGGCCACACCGTCGGCAAGGCCCTGGCTCTGCATAACGATGTGGACACTCTGGTGTTTACCGGTTCGACCAAGATTGCCAAGCAGCTGCTGATCTACTCCGGCGAATCGAACATGAAGCGCGTTTGGCTCGAAGCCGGCGGCAAGAGCCCGAACATCGTGTTCGCCGATGCCCCGGACCTGCAAGCTGCCGCCGAATCTGCCGCCAGCGCCATTGCCTTCAACCAGGGTGAAGTCTGCACCGCCGGTTCGCGTCTGCTGGTCGAGCGTTCGATCAAGGACACCTTCCTGCCGCTGGTGATCGAAGCGCTGAAAACCTGGAAACCGGGCAATCCGCTGGATCCGGCGACCAACGTCGGTGCGCTGGTGGATACCCAGCAGATGAATACCGTGCTGTCCTACATCGAATCCGGTCACACCGACGGCGCCAAACTGGTGGCCGGCGGCAAGCGCATTCTTCAGGAAACCGGTGGTACCTACGTTGAGCCGACGATTTTCGACGGCGTGAACAACGCGATGAAAATCGCCCAGGAAGAAATCTTTGGCCCGGTGTTGTCGGTCATCGCTTTCGACACCGCCGAAGAGGCCATCGCGATTGCCAACGACACGCCGTACGGCCTGGCAGCTGCGGTATGGACCAAGGACATCTCCAAGGCACACCTGACCGCCAAGGCACTGCGTGCCGGTAGCGTGTGGGTCAACCAGTACGACGGCGGCGACATGACCGCACCGTTTGGTGGTTTCAAACAGTCGGGTAATGGTCGCGACAAGTCGTTGCACGCGTTCGACAAGTACACCGAGCTGAAGGCGACCTGGATCAAGTTGTAAGTTGTTAACGGGGGGCCTGTTGTAAGGCAGGTCTCCCGAATGATGCAGATCCCCTGTGGGAGCGAGCCTGCTCGCGAAGACGGTGTCACAGTCAACATTGATGTTGAATGTACTGGCCTCTTCGCGAGCAAGCCCGCTCCCACATTTGTTTTGTGCCGTCTGAAAAATAATATCCACAGGAGCGTGGAACGTGCGTTGGGCGACTTATTTCGCCGTGTTGGCGTCTGTCTTGAGTGTCGGCCTGGCCCTGGGCGTCAGCATGCCGCTGGTGTCGTTTCGCCTGGAAAGCTGGGGTTACGGTTCGTTTGCGATTGGCGTGATGGCGGCGATGCCGGCCATTGGCGTGCTACTGGGGGCGAAGATTTCCAGCCACCTGGCGGCACGCTTCGGCACGGCCAACCTGATGCGGTTGTGCCTGTGGGGCGGGGCGGTATCCATTGGTTTGCTGGCGCTGTTGCCGAGCTATCCGATCTGGCTGGTGTTGCGGCTGATGATCGGGGTGATCCTGACCCTGGTGTTCATCCTCGGCGAAAGCTGGATCAATCAACTGGTGGTTGAGCAGTGGCGTGGGCGCTTGGTGGCGCTGTATGGCAGCAGCTATGCCTTGAGCCAACTCGGTGGGCCGTTGCTGCTGGGGGCGTTGGGCACCGAGCATGATTACGGCTTCTGGGTCGGCGTCGGCTTGCTGCTGACCGCACCGTTGCTGTTGCTCGGCCGTAGCGGCGCGCCGAGCAGTGAAGCCAGCAGCGTGACCTTCGGCGATTTATGGACCTTTTGCCGAGGCCTGCCGGCGATCGCTTGGGCGGTGTCGCTGTTCGCTGCGTTCGAAGCGATGATCCTGACCTTGTTGCCGGTGTATTGCCTGCGCCAAGGTTTCACCGCCGAGATTGCCTTGGCGATGGTGAGTACGGTGGTGGTCGGCGATGCGTTGCTACAGCTGCCCATCGGCGCTTTGGCGGATCGACTGTCACGGCGCAGTTTGTTTACCGGGTGTGCCGTGGTGCTGCTGGTTTCGAGTCTGGCGATTCCGCTGCTGATCGATACGTTGCTGATCTGGCCGCTGTGGGTGCTGTTCGGCGCGAGTGCCGGTGGCTTGTTCACCTTGTCGCTGATCCTGATCGGCGAGCGCTATCGTGACGATGCGCTGGTGCGGGCCAACGCGCATATCGCGCAGCTGTGGGGGATTGGTTGTCTGGTCGGGCCATTAGCGGCCGGGGCCGGCAGTCAGTGGATCAGCGGGCATGCATTGCCGTTGCTGATGGCAGCGGGGGCGTTGGGTTTGGTGATTCTGTTGATGCGCCAAGGAGCGTTTGGCGCAGTGGCCGAGCCGGCCTAAAACCTGTGGGAGCGGGCTTGCTCGCGAAAGCGGTGTGTCAGTCGACATCATTGTTAACTGAAAGGGCCTCTTCGCGAGCAAGCCCGCTCCCACAGGGTTACAACATCCGCTCCAATCCTACGGTGGTGCTCATCCACGCGTTAAACCGGCGCCACCAACTCCCCGGTTCCTTGGTCAATGTGTGCATCTGGCCGTTGTCCTCGGTCACCCAGACAATGTGCCCATTCTGCAGTTTCGCCTCATAACTCAGCGGTGGTGCCATGCCTTGCAAGGCCAGTTCGCGCACGTGCGCGGCCAGTTCCGGGCTGTCGACCAGGACGCCGACTTCGGTGTTCCACAGCACCGAACGCGGGTCGAAATTGAAGGAGCCGATAAAGGATTTCTGCTGATCGAAAATCATCGCCTTGCTGTGCAGGCTCGAATCCGAGCCCTGATAGGCCGAGCGCCGGAACAAGTGCGGGCCACTGCCGCTCCCCGCGCCGGGCTGACGCCGCAGTTCGAACAACTTCACGCCATGTTCCAGCAAGGCCTTGCGATACGGCGCATAACCGCCGTGCACCGCCGGCACGTCAGTGGCTTCCAGCGCGTTGGTCAGCAGACTCACCGAGACCCCGGCATCAGCACGTCCGGTGAGGTACACCAGCCCCGGTTGGCCGGGCACGAAGTAGGCGGAAATCATGATCAGTTCTTTGCTGACCCCGTTCAGTTCCGGCGCCAACTGCGTGGTCAGCAACAGTTGCGGGTCGGGTTCGCCCTTGGACAGCACCTTGCTCGGCGCGTCCCACAACGCCTGGTTCCAGGCCCAGATCAGCTCCCGGCGCCAGATGTCCAAGCGCGGGTGTTTGTCGTAAATCATCAGCTGTTGATACAGCGCGTGGTTCTGCTTGCGGGTTTCTTCCAGGGATTCTTCAAGGCGAGTGCGAGTGTTTTGCAGGTCCTTGGCAGTCGGTTTGCTGGAGAGGAATTCGTCGATCGGCTTGCTCAGGGCACTGTTCCAGTACTGGTCGAAGCTGTGCCCAAGCTGCTCGGCCACCGGTCCGACGCTGAGCATGTCGATGTCAGTGAAGTTCAGGTTGGGCTCGGCATCGAAATACTCATCGCCCAGGTTGCGTCCACCGACGATGGCCACGCTGTTGTCCGCCAGCCACAGCTTGTTGTGCATGCGCCGGTGTTGCAGCGACAGGTCGAACAAGCGGCCCATGGTCCGCGTCACGCCGGTGCTGCGGCCCAGGTGCAACGGGTTGAACAGACGAATCTGAATCTGCGGATGGGCCGCCAGGGTGGCGATAACCTGGTCGAGGCCGTCGCTGGTGGTGTCATCGAGCAGGATCCGCACCCGCACGCCGCGATCGGCAGCCTTGAGCAATTCCTCCACCAGCATTCGCGTGCTGATGCCGTCATGGACGATGTAGTACTGCAAGTCGAGGCTGGTTTGCGCGTTGCGGATCAGCTCGGCCCGGGCCATGAAGGCTTCGGTGCTGTTAGAGAGCAGGCGAAAGCCCGATTGCCCCTGATGGGGCGCGGCCTGTGCCTGGATCGAGCGGCCGAACGCCGAACTCGCCGCCGGCAATGCCTGGCTGGGCTCACGTGGGATGTCGAGGCTCGCACAGCCATTGAGCAGCAAGGCGAGCAACAGAGCGAAGGGCAGTGCCGGGCTGACTCTCAAATCGGATCGTCTCAGGTGGTTGCAAAGGCCGAAGTATGGCACGTCATGGGGATTCATCGCGTTTGCAGGATGTGACGCCTCTGGTTGTCGGACAGTTCTCCGTGAACCATCAGAAACTACCAAATCTGTAGATAAAGCCCCGTCGATTTGTCTTCTTTTCCTACATAAAAGTCCTACAAAACCCGGAATGATGGCGGGGCATTGGATGCGTTGGCAGGCTGCGGCTAATTCCTGGCGCAGCCTGGGCGTCCATGTTTCCAGCTATTTCACAGGTAAGTGATTATGAAGAAGTTGTATTGGGTAAGCGTTTTCGCTGCTGCACTGGCACCGACGGCGGTGCAGGCTGCGAGCGTCGATCTGACAGTCTCCGGCACGGTGATCCCGACCTCATGCATTCCGGCCTTTGCCGGCGGCAGCAATGTCGATCTGGGGCGAATCTTTTCCGCCACCTTGAACCCTGCCGCGCAAAACAACCTGCCGACACGGGATATCACCCTGAAGATCGCTTGCGATGCGCCGGCGGCGGTGGAAATCGCCGTCACTGACAATCGTGGCGCGACCAAGGTGCCCGGTCTCACGTTCAATGGCCGGACCAGCGATGCGCTTTACTACGGCTTGGGCAATACCCAGGGCGTCGGCATCGGTGGTTTCGGTCTGTTGACCGGTCAACCATTGACCGATGGCAATCCGCAAATGTTCCTGGTGCGCTCGCCGGACAATCCGGCATGGCGTGTTCCGGTAAGCGGATTGGTGTCCAATGCGCCGATCTCTTACTCATGGGGGCCAAACGCGTCAGCAGGCCCGGCCGCAGCACGTCTGCACACCTTCCCGATGAAAGTGGCAGCGGCCATTCGCGCCACCTCCGAGCTGCCACCGACCACCGACGAGTTCCTGCTCGATGGTTCGGTCACGTTTGACGTGTACTACCTCTGAGCCGGCGCAACCCCTGCGTCACCGTGCTCTGAACCTGCCTGATTGACGGGGTTTGCCTGGTGCGAATCTAGGGCGCGGCTTGCCTGAAAAACCGTTATCGACAGGCGTCATTGCATCACCGGGTATTGGCCGACGCTGACTTCAACAGCGTCGGTCTCTGCCTTCTGGAGCCTTTCATGTATCCCTTCAAATCTTTCAAGGCGCTTAGCGCTTTCGCTGCTGTGTGCCTGTCGTTCACGATTCCGAGTGCGCAGGCCGCTGGAATGATCCCCGAAACGCCCGTGGTGGTGGTTGACCAGGCGTTGGGCGAGGCGACCCTGAACGTCAGGAATTCCGACGACCAGCCCGCGCTACTGTACAGCTCCATCGAGCATATCGCCGAGGACGACGAGCCGTTGTTGTTGCTGAACCCGCCGGTGGCGCGGGTCGAAGCAGGCCAGAGCCAGCAAGTGCGATTCATCCTGCACAGCGCCAAACCCCTGAAAACCGAGCGGCTCAAGCGTGTGGTGCTGGAAGGCATCAAGCCCGTACACGATAGGAGTGGTGCACACGTCAGCCTGGGAATCCGGCAGAACATTCCGGTCATCCTGCGTCCGGCCAATCTTCCGGTAGATCGCATGCCCTGGAAGCGCCTGGTCTGGACGGGGGCCGGCAATCAGGTGCGGGTCAGTAATCCCAGTCCCTATGTGGTGCGGCTGGCCAGGTCGGTGAACCTGATTCCCGGAGGTGCGACGCTGGACCTGGGACGCACTTATATCCTGCCGGGGGAGGTGCTGAGCCTCCCTGCGCCGTCGATCCTGGCGACGCATGTGCGACTGTTTCCCGCGACAACCTACGGGTTTGCCGTCGGTAACTATGATGCGCCGCTGAGCTTGCAGTAGTGAGTCATGGCAGCGGTTGGAATCTGGTCGGCGGCTTTGCTCTGGTCATGTTGGCGACGGAAAATACTTGGGGCGAGGCGCTCACCGAGTTCGATCAGTCAGTGCTCAAGGCGCGTGGCATCGATCCGAAAGTTGCCGGGCATTTTGCTCGTGCGCCACGCTTTGCTGCGGGACGAAATCGCGTGGCGCTGCAGGTCAATGGCGCACCTTCGGGGCAGGTTATGGCGACATTCGATGAAGCGGGACAGTTGTGCTTCGATGCGAATCTGCTTGATCAGGCCGCGATTGCCGCGCCATCGGAGTTGCCCGCGATTGCTGACGCTGCGCAGTGCGTAAGGAGCATCGAAGGTCTGGAGGGTGCACAGGTGCAGCTCGACCCGGGCAAGCAACAAGTGAAATTGTTGGTGCCAACCGACCTGTTGCTGCCGTCAGTGCCACATCCGCGAACCTGGTCCACGGGCGGAATGGCCGGGTTGTTCAACTACGACGCGCTGCTGCTCACCAGTTCTGCTGCCGGACAATCCAGCCAGTTCCGCAGCCTCGGCACCGAACTGGGTTTCAACGCCGGCGACTGGGTGGTGCGCAGCCGACAAAACTACACCTCGTTTCAGGGCGTGGAGCGTTTCGAAACGCTGTACACCCAGGCCTCGCGTACCTGGGAGCGTTTTCAGGCCAACGTGCAACTGGGCCAACTCAACATGCATTCATCGCTGTTTGCCGGGGGAGCCTTCACCGGCTTGCAGATACTCCCGGAAATGGCCCTCGCATTGCGCAACGGCGAAGGCCTGGGCGCCGGGACGGCGGTGCAAGGGGTGGCTTATTCTCCGGCGCGGGTCGAGGTGCGCCAGAGTGGCGTGGTGATCTACACCACGCTCGTCCCCAGCGGGCCGTTTACCCTGCGCGACCTGCCGTTGCTCAGCAATCGACTGGATCTTGAAGTCAGCGTCTTCGAAGAGAACGGCGAGCAGCGTGATTTTCGCGTACCGGCGGCCAACGTACGTCCGATCAGCGTCGGCGCGTTGCCTGGCTTTGGGATTGCCGCAGGCAAGGTGCGGCGGTTTGACGGCGACGAGCGCGAGGCGCCGTCATTCTTTGCGGTGAGCAAGGACTGGCAGTGGGGAGCTGCGACTCAGTTGAGCAGCGGATTGATGGGGGCTGGTCAATACCAATCCTTGGGCTGGGGTGTGCAGCAAGCCTTGACGCGAAGTTCGGCGGTGAGTTTCCAGCAACTGAGTTCGCGTACGCCACGAAGTGGTCATGGCCGAGAGCTGCAAGCCACGCTCAGCTCGGCATTGGGCCCAGGATTGTCTGCCAGCCTGACGGCGAGTCAGCGCAGTCGAGGGTTTCGCCATTTGGCTGACACTGGATTGGAGGCGGTTGCCGATGAGTTCGGTAGTCGTTCTGAACGTCAGTGGGGCGCGTCGTTGAGCCATTCGGACCCGCGATGGGGAGCGTTTTCCGGCTCGTTGACACGCTATACCGTGGCAGGTGGGCAGGATCGTTCGCGCATCAGTACCTCGTGGTCACGGGCGTTCAGTGGGGCGAACCTGTCGTTGAGTGTGCAGCGCGACAGCGGTGATAACGCCCGTGGGACGGGTCTGTATGCCAACCTCAGCGTGCCACTTGGGCGTAACCGAAGCCTTAGTACTTACGCGCGCCACGATCAGCGAAGCGGGCTGCGTAGCGGCGCTCGCTACACCGAACAGCTCAGCGACACCTTGGGCTACAGCCTCGGCGCAGACCGTTCTGACAGTGGCCAGACCGATTTCAACGGGCGCCTCAATGCCTTGCCCCGTTACACCAGCGTTGATCTTGGTTATTCACGCAGCGGTGCCGGCGCCAGCAGTTACGACCTCACCCTGCGCGGCGGCGTGGCGATCCATGAAAAAGGGCTGACGGCATCGCCTTATCCGTTGCGTGATACTTTCGGCCTGCTCAAGGTGGGCGAGGCGGCCGGGGTCAAGGTCAGCACACCCCAAGGTCCGGTCTGGACCGATGGCGGTGGGCGAGCAGTGGCGGCGAGCCTGCCGGCCTACCAGACCAGCCGGATCGAAATCGACACCGTCAGCCTGCCGCGCCACCTCGACGTGCTCAATGGTTATCAGGAAGTCGAAGCCGGACGCGGCGCAGTGCTGCGACTCGATTTCAGCGTGGGCTCGGTGCGCCGCTTGATGCTGCATGTGCGCACGGCCGAGGGCGATTGGGTGCCCAAGGGCGCTTCGGTACATGACTCTCAGGGCGAGTACCTGACCAGCGTGGTAGACGCCGGCCTGGTGTACCTGGCCGATGCGCCTGACGACGTTCGACTGCAGGTGATGCTCCCGGAAAGCCGGCCTTGTCAGCTTGAACTCGACGCTACCCGGCTGCCTGAATCGTCCCTGCCTTACGCCACCGCCGAGGTGGTTTGTCGGGCGGGTTAGCGGTCGCTTTCCGTCTCTGCCAACAGTTTGATCGCCGCCGCGCCGACCTTGCGCACCGCCTCTTCAATTTGTGCCGTCGGCTTGGCGGAGTAATTCATCCGCAGGCAATTACGATACTTGCCCGAGGCCGAAAAAATGCTGCCGACGGCAATCTGTACGCCCTGGTCGTGCAGCGCACGATTCAGTTTCAAGGTATCGAAGCCTTCCGGTAGTTCGACCCACAGCATGAAACTGCCCTGAGGACGACTGGCGCGGGTGCCGGCCGGGAAGTAGCGCGTTACCCAATCAATCATCATGTCGCGATTGCGCTGGTATTGGCTGCGCATCCGCCGCAAATGCGGTTCGAAGTGGCCGCCCTTGAGGAAGTCGGCGATGGCGATCTGCGCTTGCGGTGCGGTGGAGCCGGTGCTGATGTATTTCATGTGCAGCACCCGTTCCAGGTAGCGGCCCGGCGCTACCCAACCAATACGCAATCCCGGCGCCAGGGTCTTGGAAAAGGAGCTGCAGAGCAGCACGCGGCCGTCTTCGTCGAAGGATTTGATCGTGCGCGGACGCGGGTAGGTGTAGGCCAGTTCACCATACACATCGTCCTCGATGATCGCCACGTCGAAGCGCTGTGCCAGGTTCAACAATGCGCGTTTGCGCGCCTCCGGCATGATGTAGCCCAGCGGGTTGTTGCAGTTGGGGGTCAACTGTATGGCCTTGATCGGCCATTGTTCCAAGGCCAGTTCCAGCGCATCGAGACTGATCCCGGTGAGCGGGTCGGTGGGGATTTCCAGGGCTTTCATGCCCAGGCCCTTGAGGGTCTGCATGGCGCCGTGAAAGCTCGGCGAATCCACGGCGACGATGTCACCGGGTGCGCAGATGGAGCGGATGCTGGTGGACAGCGCTTCGTGACAACCGGTGGTCACCACCAGCTCGGAGGCGCTCAACTGGCAGCCGGAATCGAGCATCAGCCGGGCGATCTGTTCGCGCAGTTCGAGGTTGCCGTGGATGTTGTCGTAATACAGGCCGGGCATGTCCTGGCGCCGACTGATCTGCGCCAGCCCGCGCAGCAGTGGTTTCATGGTCGGCGTGGTGATGTCCGGCATGCCGCGGCCCAGTTGCACCACGTCTTTGCGCGGCACGGCGCGAATCAACTCCAGCACCTGATCCCACTGGGAAATATCCACCGGGCGCTGCGCCGGACGGCCGACGGCGGGCAGTTCCGGCAACTCGCGGCTGACCGGCACGAAGTAGCCGGATTTCGGTTTCGGCGTGGCCAGACCGCTGTCTTCCAGCACGCGGTAAGCCTGCTGCACCGTGCTCAGGCTGACCCCGTGTTCAACGCTCAACGCCCGCACCGACGGCAGCCGGTCGCCTGGGCGATAGAAGCCCTGTTCGATACGCGTGCCGAGCAATTCAGCGAGATTGACGTAAAGGGTCATGACACTGCCTCGGTGCAGGTGATTCGGTTAACCGGTACAGATGGGGCAGAAATACAGGATTCAGAGCTTTTGGCGGCCAATCTGTATGGAAATAATACATTCTGTTTGGATCTGTAATGCTTTTCGGCGTCCGCGCATGATGAAACCTCTGGCTACCCAAGTAAACAGGAGCAATCAAAATGAACGGCTTGAGCGATGTGCGGCTGACGTTACACAGTCAGGAACTGGCAGCAGGGCAGAACCACGGCACCCGTGAGGCGCGCATGCGTAACGCGCCGTCCTGCCTGAATCGCTGGGATCTGTTCTGGCATCGTCTGCACACGCGCAAGGCGTTGCTGAACCTGACCCCGGAGCAGTTGCGGGATGTGGGGTTGAGTCGGGAGGAAGCGCTGGAGGAGGGGCTTAAGCCTTTCTGGCGGATCTGAAGTCTGTGGTGTTCTTTAGGTCCATTCGCGGGCAAGCCTCGCTCCTACAGGTTATGCGCTGGATACCTGTAGGAGCGAGGCTTGCCCGCGAAGGCGTCCCCACAGACGCCAAAAATCCTTCAAACCAACTCTTTAAGCCTATGCCACAACATCCCCAGCGCCAACAACGGCGAACGCAAATGCCGGCCACCGGGGAAGGTGATGTGTGGCACCTGCGCAAACAGATCGAACCCGCCACTGTGCTGCCCACTGATCGCCTCGGCCAACAACTTGCCAGCCAGGTGCGTGGCATTCACCCCGTGACCTGAATATGCCTGGGCGTAATACACATTCGGCTGGTCCTTGAGCCGACCAATCTGCGGCAAGCGGTTGGCGCCGATGCCGATCATGCCGCCCCATTGGTAGTCGATGTTCACCCCGGCCAGTTGCGGGAACACCTCCAGCATCTTCGGCCGCATATACGCGGCGATGTCTTTCGGGTCCCGGCCTGAATAGTGGCAGGCGCCCCCGAACAGCAAGCGCCGATCCGCCGAGAGTCGGTAGTAATCCAGGGCCACGCGCTGGTCGCAGACCGCCATGTTCTGCGGCAATAGGGCGTGGGCCTGTTCTTCGCTCAACGGCTCGGTAGCGACGATGTAACTGCCAGCGGGCAGCACTTTGCCGCTGAGTTCGGGGTTGAGGTTATTGAGATAGGCGTTGCAACCCAGCACCAGGGTCTTGGCGCGGACCATGCCCTGGGCGGTATGGACCTTAACTTCGGTGCCGTAATCGATGCGGGTGACCGCCGACTGTTCGAACAGCTTCACGCCCAATTGCTGCGCGGCGGCCGCTTCGCCGAGCGCCAGATTCAGCGGATGCAAATGCCCGGAACCCATGTCGATCAAGCCACCGACGTAACGATCGGAGCCGACCACCGAATGCATTTCGTTGGCTTGCAGCAGGCGGGTTTCGTAGCGATAACCGAGGCTGCGCAGTTCTTCGGCGTCTTCGGCAAAACCTTCGAGATCGCGAGGTTTGTTGGCGAGGTCGCAATAACCCCACGTCAGGTCGCAGGGGATCTGAAAACGCTCAACTCGCTGTCGGACGATTTCCACCGCTTCCAGGCCCATGAGTTTCATCTGACGCACGCCGTCGGCACCGATGACATTGGCGAACTGATCGAGGCCATGGCCAACGCCGCGAATCAATTGCCCGCCATTGCGCCCGCTGGCGCCCCAACCAATCTTGTGTGCTTCCAGCAGCACCACGCTGAGGCCGCGCTCCGCCAATTCAAGCGCCGTGTTCAACCCGGAAAACCCGCCGCCAACCACGCATACGTCCGCGATCAATTCGCCCTGGAGCACCGGGTGATCGGGCTGCGGCAGGCTGCTGGCGGCGTAGTAAGAGTCGGTGTGCCGGGCAGGGGCATTCATGCGTGAGTTCCTGATTCTGGTGTTTGAAAAAGTTGACGGAGCATAAGCCGGACGTTCCGGCGCGGGCAACATTGGTCGGGCGGCGCTGTCTGGATTGGGGCTTTTGCGTCAGAATCGCGCTCTATTCCGCTTTTGGTCACCGCTTCGATGAGCTGCAACAGTCAGAAAATTCGCACCCTGCGGCAGCAGATTCCCTCGTTCGAGTGCGTGCCCGGCTGCCATGACTGCTGCGGTCCGGTGACGACTTCACCGGAAGAAATGTCGCGCCTGCCGCGCAAGACCCGCGCCGAGCAGGATGCGGCGATGGACGAGCTCAATTGCGTACACCTGGGGCCCAACGGTTGCACTGTGTATGACGAGAGGCCGTTGATCTGCCGGTTGTTCGGCACCACCAAAACCTTGCCATGCCCCAATGGGCGCGGGCCGGTGGAGCTGATTCATCCGCGTGTGGAGAAGCAGATTCATGAGTACATGGCCTCGACGCGGCAGGTGTTGGTTTAAATCCGGTATTCATTCAGTTGGACCGAGTCGCCCCCTTCGCGAGCAAGCCCGCTCCCACAGGGGAACGCATTCCAATGTGGGAGCGGGCTTGCTCGCGAAGACGTCCGTCCAGGCACCGCTGAACTCAATCCGGAATCGGCAGACTCAAGCTCTCTTTCACTTCTTCCATCACGATATAGCTCTTGGATTCGCGCACATGCGGCAGTTTGAGCAGGATATCGCCGAGCAATTTGCGATACGAAGCCATCTCGGAAATCCTCGCCTTCACCAGATAATCGAAATCCCCTGACACCAGATGGCACTCCAGCACGTGGGGCAGTTTCAGCACCGCGCGTCGGAACTCTTCAAAAGTATCGCCGGATTTGTAGTCGAGACTGATCTCGACGAACACCAGCAGACTACCCTTGAGATGCTGCGGGTTGAGCCGGGCGTTGTAGCCCATGATGATCCCTTCGCGTTCCAGGCGCCGGACCCGCTCAGTGCAAGGCGTGGTCGACAGACCGACCTTTTCCCCCAGCTCGGTGAAGGAGATGCGCCCGTCCGCTTGCAGGATCCGCAGGATGTTGCGGTCGATCTTGTCCAGCTCACGTTTGGTCTGAGTGTTGGTACGCATAGGGGATGCGCCTCCGTGAAAAGGGTTTTTGCCGAGAATTGTCGCCAAATATAGGCACTTATATAGTGAAATGCACTGGCTAATCTTTTTTAAACTGCCCACATCTTCGGTCTGCACAACACACGTCAGCGGTAAGCCGCGATGAGGGATATGAAAATGCGCGTTATGGTCTTGGGTAGCGGCGTCATCGGTACCGCCAGTGCTTACTATCTGGCGCGTGCCGGGTTTGAAGTGGTGGTCGTGGACCGGCAGCCGGCTGCGGCCATGGAGACCAGTTTCGCCAACGCCGGGCAGGTATCGCCGGGCTATGCCTCACCGTGGGCCGCGCCGGGTGTGCCGCTCAAGGCCATCAAGTGGCTGCTGCAACGCCACGCGCCGTTGGCGATCAAGGCTACTGCCGACATCGACCAATACCTGTGGATGGCGCAGATGCTGCGCAACTGCACCGCCAACCGCTACGCCGTGAACAAAGAGCGCATGGTCCGTCTGTCCGAGTACAGCCGTGACTGCCTCGACGAATTGCGCGCCGAAACCGGGATTGCCTACGAAGGCCGCAGCCTCGGTACTACACAGCTGTTCCGCACCCAAGCCCAACTCGATGGCGCCGCGAAAGACATCGCTGTGCTGAAAGAGTCCGGTGTGCCGTTCGAACTGCTCGACCGCGCCGGCATTGCCCGGGTTGAACCGGCCTTGGCCGCTGTCACCGACATCCTCGCCGGTGCCCTGCGCCTGCCGAACGACCAGACCGGCGACTGCCAGATCTTCACCACTCGCCTGGCCGAAATGGCCGTGAAACTGGGTGTGGAATTCCGTTACGGCCAGGACATCCAGAAACTCGACTTCGCCGGTGATCGCATCAACGGCGTGTGGATCGACGGCAAACTGGAAACCGCTGACCGTTACGTCCTGGCACTCGGCAGCTACTCGCCGCAATTGCTCAAGCCGCTGGGCATCAAGGCCCCGGTGTATCCGCTCAAGGGTTACTCCCTGACCGTGCCGATCACCAACCCGGCGATGGCCCCGACCTCGACCATTCTCGACGAGACCTACAAGGTCGCGATCACCCGTTTCGACAACCGCATCCGCGTCGGCGGCATGGCTGAAATAGCCGGTTTTGACCTGTCGCTGAACCCGCGTCGACGCGAAACCCTGGAGATGATCGTCAACGACCTTTATCCTCAGGGCGGCGATCTGGCCCAGGCAAGTTTCTGGACCGGTCTGCGTCCGACCACTCCGGACGGCACGCCGATCGTTGGCGCAACCAAATTCAGCAACCTGTTCTTGAACACTGGCCACGGCACGCTCGGTTGGACCATGGCTTGTGGTTCCGGTCGCTTGCTGGCTGACCTGATGGCGAAGAAAACTCCGCAGATCAGCGCCGAAGGCCTCGATATTTCCCGTTATGGCCGCAAAATCCAGGAGTCCGCAAAACATGGCAATCCAGCGCCAGCTCACCAATGAGCGCATGAGTCAGATCGTCGCTCACAACGGAACGGTGTATCTGGCAGGGCAGGTCGGCGATGACATGAGCGCCGGGATTGAACAGCAGACCCGTGAAACCCTCGCCAACATCGAGCGTTTGCTCGATCTGGCCGGCACCGACAAGCACCACTTGCTGTCGGTGACGATTTACCTGAAAGACATCGACGCGCATTTCGAAGGCATGAATGCGGTCTGGGACAAGTGGCTGCCAAAAGGCGTCGCGCCAGCCCGTGCCACCGTCGAGTCGAAGTTGTGCGAACCGGAAATCCTGGTTGAGTTGTCGGTAGTTGCCGCGCTGCCGTAAAGCGCCGCAACGACCTGTTGGAAACGATCCCTCTCCCGGTGCTGCTGGCGGTTCACGCCGTCAGCCAGCGCCGGTTTTTTATTCCCATGACCGCCTAGAAGTCTGCCGCCATGCGTCCTGCCCGTGCCCTGATTGACCTTCAAGCCCTGCGTCACAACTACCAAGTCGCCCGTGAACTCACGGCGGGGGCCAAGGCCCTTGCGGTGATCAAGGCTGATGCCTATGGCCATGGCGCGGTGCGTTGCGCCCAGGCGCTGGAAGCCGAGGCGGACGGGTTTGCAGTGGCCTGCATCGAAGAGGCCTTGGAGCTGCGCGCCGCAGGCATTCGGGCGCCGGTGTTGTTGCTGGAAGGTTTTTTCGAAGCCGATGAGCTGTCGCTGATCGTCGAGCATGACTTCTGGTGCGTGGTGCATTCGTTGTGGCAACTCGAAGCGATCGAGAAGGCCACGCTGAGCAAACCGATCACGGTCTGGCTCAAGCTCGATTCCGGTATGCACCGGGTTGGCTTGCATCCGAAGGATTATCAGGCGGCCTATCAACGGCTGCTGGCCAGCGGCAAAGTGGCGAAAATTGTCTTGATGAGCCACTTCGCCCGGGCCGATGAGCTGCACGAGCAGGCCAGCGCCGAGCAGGTGGCGGTGTTCGAAGCGGCGCGCCAGGGCTTGGCCGCCGAGGTCAGCCTGCGCAACTCGCCAGCGGTGCTCGGTTGGCCGCAGATCCCGAGCGATTGGGTGCGCCCGGGCATCATGCTCTACGGCGCCACGCCTTTCGAAGAAGCCAACGCCGTGGCCTCGCGCCTGCAACCGGTGATGACCCTCGAATCGAAAGTGATTTGCGTGCGCGAACTGCCGGCCGGCGAACCCGTCGGCTATGGCGCGAAGTTCATCACCCAAAAGCCGATGCGCATTGGCGTGGTGGCGATGGGTTATGCCGATGGCTATCCGCGTCACGCGCCGACCGGTACGCCAGTGATGGTCGCCGGTCAGCGCAGCCAATTGCTCGGCCGGGTATCGATGGACATGCTCTGCATCGACCTGACCGATGTGCCGCAAGCCGGCCTCGGTTCGACCGTCGAGTTATGGGGCAAAAACGTGCTGGCCAGCGAAGTGGCCATGGCTGCGGACACGATTCCTTACCAGATCTTCTGCAACCTGCGCCGGGTGCCGCTGCTCTATTCCGGGGCTTGACCCGAAACACCGCGTGCCGGAAGTCGCCTCGCTGAACAGGATTCAGGCCAAAGTGTTGTAAATACTGAACGCTGTCGCCATGATAACGCTCAATATTCCTACAACCTGAATCCCTGGAGGCTCCAGCATTGGACGTCGGTGAACGACTGCAATCCATCCGTAAGCTCAAAGGTCTTTCGCAGCGTGAACTCGCCAAGCGCGCGGGCGTCACCAACAGCACCATTTCGATGATCGAGAAGAACAGCGTCAGCCCCTCGATCAGTTCGCTGCGCAAGGTTCTGGGCGGGATTCCCATGTCCATGGTCGAGTTCTTTTCCGAAGAGATCCTGCAGGAAAAACCGACTCAGATCGTCTACAAAGCCAACGAGCTCATCGATATTTCCGATGGTGCCGTGACCATGAAACTGGTCGGCCGGGCGCACCCGAGCCGGGCCATCGCATTCCTCAATGAAATCTACCCGCCAGGCGCCGATACCGGTGACGAGATGCTCACCCATGAGGGCGAGGAAACCGGGATTTTGGTCGAGGGGCGACTGGAGTTGGTGGTCGGCGCAGAAACTTTTGTGCTCGAAGCCGGCGACAGCTACTACTTTGAAAGTACCAAGCCGCACCGTTTCCGGAATCCGTTCGACGCACCGGCGCGACTAATCAGCGCAGCCACGCCGGCGAATTTCTAAGAAAAGAGGCGTCCTGCCAGTACCGCCGAGGCGCCCGAGCTGTTTTCCACCGCACAACAAGACCCCTTCGACTTTGGGGTTGTTTCAGTGTGGCGGGCTTGCCGTTATACTTGCGCCCGCCTGCGAACCGTGGCCGCGGGCGTGAATAGCCACCATTGAGGGTGAACGCGTGAACCTAATTATGAAAATGCTGGCTGCACCAGCAACTGTATTGGCCCTTTGGGCTGTGAGCGCACAAGCTGCGACGAACGACGACATTGCCAAACGCCTTGAGCCAGTCGGCCAGGTTTGTGTAACGGGTCAAGAATGCAAAGGGATGGAAGTCGCTGCCGCTACCGCCGGCGGTGGTGCCAAGGCGCCTAAAGATGTTATTGCAAAACATTGCAACGCTTGCCATGGCACCGGCCTGCTAGGCGCGCCAAAAATCGGCGACAAAGCCGCCTGGAAAGAGCGCGCCGATCATCAGGGCGGCCTCGACGGCATCCTGGCCAAAGCCATTACCGGTATCAATTCCATGCCGCCAAAAGGCACCTGTGCCGATTGCTCGGATGACGAGCTGAAGGGCGCCATCAAAGAGATGTCCGGCCTGTAACCTGCCTGCATCTATCGCGAAAAAGCCGCTTGCGAGCGGCTTTTTTGTGTCTGCTGTTCCCCGTAGGAGCTGCCGCAGGCTGCGATCTTTTGATCTTGTTTCAGCAATCAACATCAAAAGATCGCAGCCTGCGGCAGCTCCTACATTGGTTTTGGTGTTGGCCGATCAGCTTTTTTGTGGCCAATGCAGCAAAGACCCGGCAAGCTCGGTCCAACCCCAATTCACGGAACGTGCGGGAGGATCAGATGGTGCAGTTGTGTTCTATCGAACAAGCGGTCGATGACGTACTGGCGCGGTTGCCGGCGCATATTCACATGGGCCTGCCCCTGGGCCTGGGCAAACCCAACCACTTCGTCAACGCGCTGTTCCAGCGCATCGCGCAACTGCCCGAGCGGCGGCTGACGATCTACACCGCCCTGTGCCTCGGTCGTCCTTCCTTGGGCGACGGTTTGCAAAAGCGCTTCCTCGAACCCTTCATCGAACGCGTCTTCGGCGATTATCCGGAGCTGGATTTTCTCGCCGAGCTGCAAAAAGACAACCTGCCGCCGAACATTCAGATCCAGCAATTCTTCATGCAACCCGGCAGCCTTCTGCACAGCGCCCAGGCTCAGCAGGATTACGTCAGCAGCAACTACAGCCATGCCGCCCGGGACATCAACGCCGCCGGTTTGAATCTTGTTGCGCAACTGGTGGCCAGCCATGCCGATCACCCGGATCGCCTGAGCCTGAGTTGCAACCCGGACATCACCCTCGACCTGTTCCCGATGATCGCCAAGCGCCGGGAAGTAGGGGAGACCATTCTGGTCGTCGGTCAGGTGCACAACGATTTGCCCTACATGCCCGGCGACGCGGAAGTCGGCATGGACGCGTTCGACCTGCTGATCGACGCGAAGGACAGCACCACGCTGTTCTCCACGCCAAACATGCCGGTGGGGTTTCAGGACCATTTCATCGGCCTGCACGCCAGCACTTTGGTGCGCGATGGCGGCACGCTGCAGATCGGCATCGGCTCCATGGGCGATGCGTTGACTGCGGCATTGCTGGCGCGCCAGGCGGATAACGCCGGTTACAAAGCGTTGCTGGCGGACTTGAATCTGAGCCAGTGGGCGCAGTTGATCGAACGCGAAGGCGGCGTCGAACCGTTCGCCAAGGGTCTGTACGGTTGCAGCGAAATGTTCGTCAACGGTTTGCTGGTGCTGGCGGATGCCGGGATCGTGCGGCGCAAGGTCTACCCGGACGTGCCGACCCAGCAACAGGCCAACGACGGCACCCTCGACGAAGCGGCGCAAACCGATGGCATCTCGGTGCACGGCGGGTTTTTCCTCGGGCCGCGCAGTTTTTACGAGCGCCTGCGCGAGTTGCCGCAGAGCAAGCGGCTCGAATTCAACATGACCCGCATCAGCTACATCAACGAGCTCTACGGCCAGGAAGAACTCAAGCGTTTGCAGCGCCTCGATGCACGGTTTATCAATACCGTGTTCACCATGACCCTGATGGGCGCTGGCGTGGCGGATCAACTGGAAGACGGGCGTGTGCTCAGTGGCGTGGGCGGGCAATACAACTTCGTCGCCCAGGGCCATGCGCTGGAAGGCGCGCGCTCGGTGCTGATCCTGCGCAGCTGGCGCGAGGCGGGCGGTGAAGTCAGTTCGAACATTGTCTGGGAATATGGTCACTGCACGATTCCACGGCACCTTCGAGACATCGTGGTCACCGAGTACGGCATCGCCGACTTGCGAGGCAAGACCGATGCAGCGGTGATCGAAGCGCTGCTCAACATCAGCGATTCTCGCTTCCAGCCGGGGCTGATCGAACAGGCTCAAGCCGTCGGCAAGTTGCCGAAGAATTTCCGCATCGATCCTCGGTTCGCCGACAACAGCCCGCAGCGTTTGCAGGACATCAAGGCGCGGCACCCGAACCTGTTTCCGGAGTATCCGTTGGGTTGTGATTTCACCGAGGTGGAGCGGGACGTGTTGCGGGCGCTGAACTGGTTGAAGAGCAAGTTCAAGCTGAGCGAGATTCTTGAGCTGGGCAAGGCTGCGCTGGATGCACCGGAGGCTGCGCAATACCCGGAGCATCTGGAGCGGATGCAACTGACCAACCCGGAAGGGCTGAAGGAGGATTTGTTTCAGCGGTTGTTGCTCACGGGCCTGAAGGCCACCGGGCAATAACAGTCGATACAAAACAACTGTGGGAGCGAGCCTGCTCGCGAACGCGTCGGGTCAGTCAAAGATGATGTCGACTGACACTCCGCATTCGCGAGCAGGCTCGCTCCCACAGGGAGATTGTGGTGTGGCTTTATTCGATGAACGTTACAACGCCGCCGGCCAGCGACTGAACGCGAGCCAACGATTCAACCCGATAACCCTGCGCATCCAGTTCCGCACGCCCACCCTGGAACGACTTCTCGATCACAATCCCCAAGCCGGCCACGGTCGCGCCGGCCTGTTTGATGATCGAGATCAGCGCTTGCGACGCCTTACCGTTGGCCAAAAAGTCATCGATGATCAGCACGCGGTCGCTGCTGGTCAGGTGACGCGGGGAAATCGCCACGGTGCTTTCGGTCTGCTTGGTGAACGAGTAAACGGTCGCCGACAGCAGGTTTTCAGTCAGCGTCAGCGACTGATGCTTGCGGGCGAAGATCACCGGCACGCCGAGGTTCAGGCCGGTCATGATCGCCGGGGCGATGCCCGAGGCTTCGATGGTGACGATCTTGGTGATGCCCGAATCCTTGAACAGCGTGGCGAATTCGTCGCCGATCAGCTTCATCAGGGCCGGGTCGATCTGGTGGTTCAGAAAGGCGTCGACTTTCAGGACCTGATCGGAAAGCACGATGCCTTCTTCGCGAATTTTCTTGTGCAGTGCTTCCATGAAGCTTTCCTCTAAGGACGGCTGTGCGTCTAAGGCTGGTTAAAAAGTAGTCGATTCTAGCGCTTTAACATCGCGCGTATATCCGCCAATGCGGTATTGCCGCGAACGGCTTTGACTTCAACGGGTGTGTCGTCGTTGCCTTCCCACGCCAAGTCGTCCGGCGGCAGTTCATCGAGGAAGCGGCTGGGCGCGCAGTCGATGATCTCGCCGTATTGCTTGCGCTTGGCGGCGAAGGTGAACGCCAGGGTCTGGCGCGCGCGGGTAATCCCGACGTAGGCCAGGCGGCGCTCTTCTTCGATGGTGTCGGCTTCGATGCTGGAACGGTGCGGGAGGATTTCCTCTTCCATGCCCATAATGAACACGTAGGGGAATTCCAGGCCCTTGGAGGCGTGCAAGGTCATCATCTGCACACCTTCGGCGCCGTCTTCCTCTTCCTGCTGACGTTCCAGCATGTCGCGCAAGACGAGTTTGCCGATGGCGTCTTCGACGGTCATCTCGCCTTCTTCGTCTTTCTCCAGGGTGTTTTTCAACGCCTCGATCAGGAACCAGACGTTACCCATGCGGTAATCGGCGGCCTTGTCGCTGGAGCTGTTGGTGCGCAGCCAGTTCTCGTAATCGATGTCCATGACCATGCTGCGCAGGGCCGAGATCGGATCTTCGCCGGCGCACTGCTCGCGGACCTTGTCCATGAAGCGCTTGAAGCGCGACAGGCGATCAGTGAAACGTGTGTCCAGATGCTCGCCCAGGCCGATTTCGTCGGTGGCGGCGTACATCGAGATTTTGCGTTCGGTGGCGTAGTTGCCGAGCTTTTCCAGGGTCGTCGAACCGATTTCCCGGCGCGGCACGTTGATCACCCGCAGGAAGGCGTTGTCGTCATCCGGGTTCACGATCAAGCGGAAGTAAGCCATCAGGTCTTTCACTTCCTGACGTCCGAAAAAGCTGTTGCCGCCGGAAAGTCGGTAAGGAATCTGATGGTGCTGCAACTTCAGCTCGATCAGCTTGGCCTGGTAGTTACCGCGATACAGGATCGCAAAGTCGCTGTACGGCCGGTCGGTGCGCAAGTGCAGGGTCAGCAGTTCCACGGCCACGCGCTCGGCTTCGGCGTCTTCGTTGCGGCAGCGGATCACGCGGATTTCGTCGCCGTGACCCATCTCGCTCCACAGTTGTTTTTCAAACTCGTGGGGATTGTTCGAGATCAGCACGTTGGCGCAACGCAGGATGCGGCTGGTGGAGCGGTAGTTCTGTTCGAGCATGACGACTTTCAGGGACGGGTAATCGTCCTTGAGCAGCATCAGGTTTTCCGGACGCGCGCCACGCCAGGCGTAGATCGACTGGTCATCGTCGCCCACCACGGTGAACTGGTTACGCGTGCCGATCAGCAGCTTCACCAGCAAATACTGGCTGGCGTTGGTGTCCTGGTATTCGTCGACCAACAGGTAGCGGACCTTGTTCTGCCACTTTTCGAGGATGTCGGCGTGTTCCTGGAACAGCTTCACCGGCAACAGGATCAGGTCGTCGAAGTCCACCGCGTTGAACGCTTTAAGCGTGCGCTGATAGTGGGTGTAGACGATGGCTGCGGTCTGTTCCTTGGGATTGCGCGCGTTTTCCAGGGCTTCGGGCGGCAGGATCAGGTCGTTTTTCCAGGAGCCGATCATGTTCTTGATCTCGTCGACGCCGTCGTCGCCCGAGTATTCCTTCTGCATGATGTCGGTCATCAAGGCTTTGACGTCGGTCTCGTCGAAGATCGAGAAGCCCGGTTTGTAGCCCAGCCGCACGTGTTCCTTGCGGATGATGTTCAGGCCCAGGTTGTGGAAGGTGCACACCGTCAGGCCACGGCCTTCGCCGCCCTTGAGCAGGGTGCCGACCCGTTCCTTCATCTCGCGCGCGGCCTTGTTGGTAAAGGTCATGGCGACGATGTACTGGGCACGGATGCCGCAGTTCTGGATCAAGTGCGCGATCTTGCGTGTGATCACGCTGGTCTTGCCGGAGCCTGCACCGGCGAGCACCAATAGAGGGCCGCCGACGTAGTTCACGGCTTCTTGCTGCCGGGGATTGAGTCGGGACATACAGGATCAGGGAGTCATTTGCGAAATGGGCCGGCATTTTAACAGGCTCAGCGAATTGTGCTGCTCTCTCCGACTTGTGACGCAGCACGCGATCTCTAATTGCCGGTTTTGTTACTTTCACGCAGGATGCGCGGAGAATTTGCGGCTAATGTACGTAATTCCAGATACACAGCCGTGTTTGATAACCGATGTCATTTGGTCATTGGTTACCGGCGCGGCATAATGCCCGCCGCCTACATCATTGCAGAGTCTAGGGAGCTAGCTTGTCTACGCCTGTCGAACCCTTGCGTTTGCTGCTACTGGCCGAAGAGCCGGCGTGGGCAGCGTTGTTGCGCGAGTGTCTGGCTCCAATGGGGAGCTCGGCAGTGCTGATCAGCGCGCCGAGCTGGGAGTCGGTCAGCAGTCTTTTCGAAGACAACCGCAGCGCGGTGTTGTTGACGATCCCGGCCCTTCAGCCGGCGCCTGGCCGTTGCAGCCTGCCGACGGTGTTGCTGCTCGAACATGAGCCGCCGACCCCGCCCGACGGTGTGAGCGACTGGTTGGTGCGCGATGTGCTCGACCCCGGCATGCTGCGCCGCTGCCTGCGCCATGTGCGCGAACGCGGTGTGCTGGAAAACACCCTGCAACGCCTGGCCGAGCAAGACCCGCTGACCGGCATTGCCAACCGCCAGGGTTTCCAGACCCTGCTGGCGGCGCGCCTGGCGGAACACGACGGCCGTGGACTGGCCCTCGGTCACCTCGACCTCGACAACTTCCGGCACGCCAACGACGCCCTCGGCCATCAGGCCGGCGACCGCTTGATCCTGCAAGTGGTCGCGCGGCTGAAAAGCCAGCTCGAGGTCGGCGATCAACTGGCGCGCCTCGGCAGCGATGAATTTGCCCTGCTGATCGACACCCGCCGCGCGCCGCAACGCGCCGAATGGATGGCCGAACGCATTACCGAAGCGCTGTCCGAGCCTTACTGGGTCGACGGCGAAAGCCTGTTGATCGGCTCCAGCCTCGGGATTGCCCATGCGCGGGCCCAGGCCGGCGCCGACCCGTTGATGTGGCACGCGCACATCGCCATGCAGCAAGCCAAAAGCACCCAGGGCTGCACCTTTCACATCTTCAACGAGCGCATCAACCGCAATGCCCGCAGCGTCGCCGACCTGGAAAGCGAACTGCGCCGGGCCTTGCGCCGCGATGAGCTGGAACTGCATTACCAGCCGCGCCTGAACCTGGAAGACGGCAAGATCGTCGGCCTCGAAGCCTTGGTGCGCTGGCGTCACGCCGAACGCGGCTTGCTACCGCCAAGTGAATTCGTGCCGCTGGCCGAGCAAAGCGGCTTGATCGTGCCGTTGGGTTACTGGGTGATTTCCCGGGCCCTGCGCGACATGCAGGCATTGCGCGAACGGGGTTTGCCGGCGTTGCACATGGCGATCAACCTGTCGTTCCGCCAGTTTCAGGACAGCCAGTTGCTTTCGACGCTGAGTCGGTTGATTGCTGAACGCGGTGTCGAAGCGCAGTGGCTGGAATTCGAACTGACCGAAACCGCCGTGATGCGCCGCAGCGACCTGGTCAAACAAACCATGGACGCCCTCGGCCGCCTCGGGGTGCGCTTCTCTCTCGACGATTTCGGCACTGGATTTTCATCGTTCGTGCACCTCAACAGCCTGCCGATTACCTTGCTGAAGGTCGACAAGAGCTTCGTCGGCGGTATGGAAGAGCGCGAAGAGAACCGCAAACTGGTGCACGCCATGATCAACCTGGCGCACAACCTCAATCTGGAAGTGGTGGCCGAAGGTGTGGAAACCCCGGAGCAGCTGGATTTGTTGCGCGGGTTTGGGTGTGATCAGGTGCAGGGGTATTTGATCAGCAGGCCGTTGCCGTTGCCTGAGCTGGTTGAGTATTTGACGTTTGGTTCCAGCCAGCAGGCAGTTGTGGAGGCCATTTAAAGATCGCAGCCTTCGGCAGCTCCTACATGGGAATGCGTACACCCGTAGGAGCTGCCGAAGGCTGCGATCTTTTGATCTTAATCCGGCTGAATCGCCCTGAAACTGGCCTGTACCGAAGGCTCGCGCCGAATCATCCGCTTCATCTTCCACTCAAACGCCAGCGTCAGACTCACCGCCGCACACGCCAGCCCCAACGCCAATCCCCACCAGACACCCGTCGGCCCCCAATTCAAGTTGAAGGCCATCATCCACGCGGCCGGCGCGCCGATCAGCCAATAGCACCCGAGCCCGACCAGGAACGTGGTCTTGGCATCCTTGAGCCCGCGAATGCAGCCCATGGCGATGGTCTGCGTGCCGTCGAACAGCTCGAACCACGCGGCCACCGCCAACAGGCTTACAGCCAGGTCGATGACCGGGCGGAAGGCCGGGTCGTTATGGTCCAGGAACAAGCCGATCAACTGATTCGGCAGCAACCAGAAGACCATGGCGAAGGCGAGCATCGAAGCGCCGCCAAACGCAATCCCGACCCGACCGGACAGCCGCGCGTCGAGCAATTGCCCGGCACCGTAGTGCTTGCCGATGCGCATGGTGATCGCATACGAAAGCCCCGCCGGCACCATGAACGCCACCGAAACGATCTGCAGGGCAATCTGATGCGCCGCCAATTGCGTGCTGCCCATGGTGCCCATGCACAGCGCCGCGAACGCGAACAGCCCGACTTCCACCGCATAGGTGCCACCAATCGGCAGGCCCAGACGCCACAGTTCTTTCAGGTACTGCTGGTTCGGCCGCGACAGCCCTTGGCGCAACGGGTAAGCGTCATAAGCCGGGTGCCGCCGAATGTGCAGCGCCAGCGCCACGGCCATCAGGTTGGCGACAATCGCGGTCACGAGACCAATCCCCACCAGACCCATTTTCGGCAATCCGAACATCCCGGTGATGAACGCATAGTTGAGAACGAAGTTGGCCACGGTGCCGCCCAGGCTGATCACCATCACTGGCGTCGCCCGGCCGATGGCGCTGGTGAAACCGCGCAGGGCCATGAAACTCAGGTAGCCGGGCAGGGCGAACGGCAGGAACGTCAGGAACAGCCCGGCTGAGTGGACGTTGGTTTCGGTCTGGCCAAACATCAACAACACTGGTTTGAGGTTCCACAGCAGCAACCCCGCCACCAGCGCCATTAACCAGGCCAGCCACAATCCGGCCTGAGTCAGGCGCGCCGCGCCGACGATATCGCCCGCGCCCTGACGGATCGCCACCAGCGTCCCGACCGCCGCAATCACGCCGATGCAGAAAATCGACACGAACGAGTAAGTCGCCGCGCCCAGGCCACCGCCGGCCAGCGCCTCGGGACTCAGGCGCGCCATCATCAAGGTGTCGGTGAGGACCATCAACATGTGCGCCAACTGCGAGGCAATCAACGGCCCCGCCAGCCGCAGGATGGCCCAGAGTTCGGTACGTGCTGGATGCTGCATGGTCATCACGCTCCATGATCAGAGTGAACGGGAAAGGCTTGATTCTCGGCGCTTGGCGAGGTTTGCACAAAGGGATAAAAAGGATGGGTGGCATGATTAAAACTCATCCAGCGGACTTTCTGATAAGTTGGCCTCATCCCGCTATAGGAGCTTTGCGCATGTCTCGTCGGCTTCCTCCGTTGTATGCCCTGCGCGCATTTGAAGCGGCGGCGCGGCATAGCTCCTTTACCCGTGCTGCGGAAGAACTGTCGATTACCCAAAGTGCGGTCAGTCGGCATATTCGTACGCTCGAAGAGCATTTCGCCTGTCGGCTGTTTCACCGCAGCGGGCGCAACCTGCAACTGACCGATTCGGCGCGGCTGATACTGCCCGGTATTCGCGAGGGGTTCACGGCCCTGGAACGTGCCTGCAACACGCTGCGCGCTGAAGACGACATCCTGCGCATGAAAGCCCCGTCGACCCTGACCATGCGCTGGCTGTTGGCGCGGCTCAGTCGCTTTCGGCACTTGCAACCGGGCAACGAGGTGCAACTGACCAGTGCCTGGATGGACATCGACACCGTGGACTTCAACCACGAACCGTTTGATTGCGCGGTGATCCTCAGCAACGGAAATTTCCCACCGGACTGGGAGACGACCCTGCTGTTTCCGGAAGAATTAATTCCGGTGGGAGCCCCCAACCTGCTGGACGACCAGCCCTGGGATGTTGCGCGACTCGCCAGCACTGAGCTGCTGCACCCGGCACCGGATCGCCGCGACTGGCGCAGTTGGCTGGAACGCATGGGGTTGGCTGATCAGATATCGCTCAAGGGCGGGCAGGTGTTCGACACGCTGGAGCTGGGGATGATCGCGGCGGCCCGAGGTTACGGCGTGTCGATGGGGGATTTGCTGATGGTCGCGGAAGACGTGGCGCAGGGGCGTCTGAGTTTGCCGTGGCCGACCGCCGTCGCCAGCGGTGAGAAATATTACCTGGTCTGGCCGAAAACCCGCCCCGGCGGTGAGCGCATGCGCCGGCTCAGCGATTTCCTGCAAGGGGAAGTCCGGGCCATGGAACTGCCGGATGTTGAACGTCTGAGCTGAAACGATATAGTGGCCATGCGCTATAGCCGGGTTAAAAACTCAAGTATTCAGGTTTGCCGCCGAAAATCTGCAGGTGGAACCTTCGTGCAGGTTTCATGTGAGTCCCATTATTCGAAATTTTGCTGAGCGTCGAGCCGGATCAAGGAGGATCCGGTCGCTCGGCCAGGAGCTGTCATGTCTCAACCCCGTGCCCGGATTGCCTCACAGCTTGGTCTTGCGCTTGCCGTGATACTGGCGATTGTCATCAGCGGCAGCACCGTGTTCGCCCTGCGCTCGCTGGACACCGCCAACCTCGCCACCCGCGAAGAGCATCTGGCGAGTGAGGCCAGGTTGCTGGCGGATCAGCTCAGTACGTTCCACGGCACGCTGCGGGAAAGTACCCAGCGCCTCAGTGGTTTGTTCGAGAAGCGCTTCAGCGCCGGCATCAGCGTGCACCCGGACGAGCCGGTGACGGTGGCGGGCGTGCAGACCCCGGGCCTGCACCTGGGCAGCGAAGTGTTGAACAACAACTTCAAGGAAGTCGACGAGTTCAAGCAAATGACCGCCGGCGTGGCCACGTTGTTTGTGCGCAGCGGTGAAGACTTTGTGCGTGTCAGCACGTCCCTGAGTAAACAGGACGGCAGCCGCGCCATCGGCACCATGCTCGATCACGCCCACCCGGCCTATGCGCGCTTGATCGCGGGGCAGAGCTACGTTGGTCGAGCGTTGCTGTTCGAACGTTCCTACATGACCCAGTACACCCCCGTACGCGATAGCAGCGGTAAGGTGATTGCCGTGCTGTTCGTAGGATTCGATTACACCGACGCGCAGAACGCGCAGTTCGAGAACTTGAAACGCTTCCGCATCGGCAAGACCGGCTCTTTGGCGTTGCTGGATGAGCAAAGCAAATGGCTGGTGCCGATTGCTGGCGTGCAAGCGCTGGACAAGGCAGTCCCAACCATTGCGGCGTTGGCGCAGAAGCCGGGTAAAGGCGAGTTCTGGAGCGACACCTCGGAAGACTTCTACAGCCTGGCCGTGCCCTTCGAAGGCGGGCCATGGTCGGTGGTCGCGAGCATGCCGAAAGCGGAAATCAGCGCAGTGACCTGGAGCGTCGGCATTCAACTGGCCATCGGCAGTCTGCTGGCGATGTTGATCGCGGTGGGTTCGGCGGTCTGGTTGCTGCGTAGCAAACTGGCGCCGTTGGGCGACCTTGTGCGTCAGGCCGAAGCCTTGGGCGCCGGTGATTTGAGCGTGCGCCTGAACGTGTCGAGCAATGATGAAATCGGTCAGTTGGCCCGGGCTTTCAACCAGATGAGCCAGGCCCTGTCGACCATGGTCGAGCACATTCGCAAGGCCTCGGCAGAGGTCAACAGCCGTGCCCAGGCCTTGTCCGGTCTGTCCGGCGGTGCTTATGAAGGGATGGAGCAGCAGTCCGGCGAAATCACCAGCATGGCCGGTGCCGTGGAAGAATTCAGCGCCACCTCGCTGAACATCGCTGACAACATGAGCAATACCCAGCGCATGGCGCAGGAAAACGCACAGCAAACTCAGATCGGTCGTACATCGATGCAGGAAGCGTCCTCCTCGCTGGAGCAAATCGCCGGCGCGTTGAACAGCACCGCGACCGTGATCAACACCCTCGGCCAGCGCTCCCAGGAAATCGGCGGCATTGTCGGGGTGATTACCGCGATTGCCGATCAGACCAACTTGCTGGCGCTGAACGCCGCCATCGAAGCCGCCCGTGCCGGCGAGCAGGGCCGCGGTTTTGCGGTGGTGGCCGATGAAGTGCGCAACCTCGCTTCGCGTACCCGTGAAGCGACGGATGAAATCTCCGGGATGATCCAGAGCATCCAGCAGGAAACCGGCAACGCCATCAGCACCATGGAGCAGGGCAATGTGCTGATGCAGGAAGGCTTGTCGCGCAATGCCAACGTTGCTTCGGCATTGGCGCGGATCGATGAGCAGAGTCGTTCGGCGGGCCAGCAATTTGCGGCGATCACCACCGCGACTCAGGAGCAGAGCAGCACGGCGACGTTGCTCAGCAGCAACCTGCAAAGCATTGCGCTGGCCAACAGCGAACAGCGTGAGGTTGTTTCCAATCTGGCCATCACCGCCAAAGAGCTGGAATCGCTGGCGGCGGACCTGCGACATGAGGTTGACCGGTTTCGTTGAGGCGCCACTGAAATAGCTTTCGCGAGCAGGCTCGCTCCCACATTGGTCCGGCGGTGAACACAAATTTGTGAGCCCCCGAGATCCTTTGTGGGAGCGAGCCTGCTCGCGAAGGGATCACCCACATTTTCGTTTTAATCCCCTCCTTCGCATCAACCCCTTTTCCCAGCTCACAGCAGCAATTCTTGCGATATCTCCATTTTTAAGCTTGATGAATCGTTTCAGCAAGACTATAAAAATGGCACAACTCCAAGAAAGGCTTCAGCCATGACTCCGCTCAAACTTATCGTTGCCCTCAGCGCACTGTCCGCTGCCTCCCACGCCATGGCCTGGGATTACGTCCTGCTCGACACTGACAAAGCTGCGCAGAACTGGCAAATCACCAGCCAACAACTGGGCGTGAAGACCGACCAACCTTTCTCCGTGACCCTGCGCACCCTGCACGGCGGTCGGCAGGAGGGCGTCAGCATCGTCGACATCGATAACGGCAAAATGAAACTCTCGGTGGTGCCGACCCGTGGGATGAACGTCCTACAGGCCTCTGTAGGCAATGTGCGCATGGGTTGGGATTCGCCGGTCAAGGACGTGGTCAATCCGTCCTTCATCGAACTCAACGGTCGCGGTGGACTGGGCTGGCTCGAAGGCTTCAACGAACTGGTCGCCCGCTGCGGCTACGAATGGGTCGGCCATCCGGGCATGGACAACGGCGAGCTGCTGACCCTCCACGGCCGCGCCGCCAACATCCCGGCCAGCAAAGTCACCCTGCACATCGACGAAAAACCACCGTACGCCATCAGCCTGCGTGGCGAGCTGAAGGAACAGGCGTTCAAGAAAGTCGACTTCTCGGTGCAGACCGAACTGGTTACCGAACCCGGCAGCGTCGCGTTCGCCCTCAACGATACGCTGACCAACAACGGCGACTATCCGAAGGAATACCAGGCGCTGTACCACAGCAACTTCAGCACCCCGTTCCTGGAACAGGGCGCCCGTTTTGCTGCACCGGTGAAACAGGTTTCCCCGTTCAACGATAAAGCCAAGGGCGACTTGCCGGACTGGCAAACCTACCGCGCACCAACCAAGGATTACGACGAGACCGTTTACAACGTCGTGCCGTATGGCGATGCCAAGGGCGATACGCTGACCGTGCTGCACAACAAGGCGGGCAGCCTCGGGGTTTCGGTCGGTTTCAACACCCAGCAATTGCCGGTGTTCTCGTTGTGGAAAAACACCGATACCCAGGGGCAGGGTTATGTCACCGGACTGGAGCCGGGCACGAGTTTTTCCTACAACCGTCGTTATCAGCGGCCACTCGGTTTGGTGCCAACGATCGGGGTGAAAGAACAGAAGCAGTTCCAGATTCACTACAGCTTGCTGGCGGATAAAGGGGCTGTGGATAAGGCGTTGGCGCGGGTCAGTGAGATTCAGGGTGGGCGGGCGACTGAGGTCAGGCAGGCGCCGTTGGTGGATTTGACCAAAGAGTAAGCAGCCTTACGAAATGAGCAGTGGAAGTCTGTGTTCACTGCTCATCAGAAGGCTAAAAGGGAAGTCTCATTTCTGAGGCTTGAGCAGCATCAAATAAACGCCGGATGAAATCGAAGTCGTTCCAGGTTTGGTTGGTATAAAACCGGTGTTCCTTATTTCCGATCTCATCTATGTAATAGATGACGTACTCCGCATATTTCTCATCGGCGTTGAAGCTGTAACGCAATGAAAGAGAAAACTCCTTCTCCTTGAGTTTTACAAACGAGTTGTTGTCGTCGTAACTCCAGGAAAATTCACCCCGCTCGGTTCTCGCGGTGAGTGCTTTGATGAAATCGAAAAATCTAGGCGGTAGCATATTGGCGCCCTCTGGCTGGGTTAACCTTTTCTAGGTTTTCTTTGATGTTCACGCTGAGGCAGGGCGATATTGCAACGCCTCTGCCAGATGTTCGCGGGTGATTCCGTCGACCTGCTCGAGATCCGCCAAGGTACGAGCGACCTTGAGCAGTCGGTGAGCGGCTCGCAGCGATAACGTCAGTCGTTCGCAGGCGGATTCGAGCCAGCTTTCATCGGCTGTGGATAACGTGCAGTGTCGACGCAGTCCTGGCAGATCAAGGAAGGCGTTGGCGCAGCCTTGGCGTTTGTGTTGCCGCTCCCTTGCGTCGGCAACCAGTGCAGCTGCGGTGGTTGTGTCGTCGCCGGGTTTGGGCAAAGGATTCAACGCTGTGGCTTCCCGGGCGACGGTCAGGTGCAGGTCGATGCGATCCAGCAGCGGCCCGGAGAGTTTGTTGCGGTAGCGCTGGACCATGTCCGGTGTACAACTGCATTTGCCGCTGGGTTCGCCAAGATATCCACAGGGGCACGGGTTCATCGCGGCGACCAGTTGGAAGCGTGCCGGGAAACGCACGCGGTCCTTGGCGCGGGATATCACGATGTGGCCGGACTCCATCGGCTCTCGCAAAACTTCCAGGACCTTTCGATCAAACTCCGGTAGTTCATCAAGGAATAGCACGCCGTGGTGGGCGAGGGTGATTTCTCCAGGTTGCGGTTTTGACCCACCGCCCACCAATGCCGGACCGGATGCAGAGTGGTGGGGCTGGCGAAACGGTCGTTGTGGCCAATGGCTCAGCGGCACGCAACTGGAGACCGATTGAATCGCCGCTACTTCCAGCGCCTCATTCTCGGCCAGCGGTGGCAAGAGCCCGGGCAAGCGACTCGCCAGCAGGGTTTTCCCCGTCCCGGGCGGTCCGCTGAACAACAAGTTATGCGCGCCTGCCGCCGCAATCAGCAGCGCACGCTTGGCTGACATTTGGCCCTGTACCTCATTCAAATCGGGATAAGGCATGCTGGCGTACAGCAAACCATTGGATACGTAGGGCTCGATCGGAGTGTGTCCGTTGAAGTGCGCGACCGCCTGAAGCAAATGATCCACTGCAATCACCTTCAACCCTGACGCCAGGCACGCCTCCTCGGCATTCTCTCGCGGCACCACCAGTATCCGACCGGCCTTGCGTGCTGCCAGCGCTGCGGGGAGCACACCGCGGACGGCCCGAACCGCGCCGGATAACGCCAATTCACCAAGGCATTCCACGTCATCCAGGGTCAACGTCGGCACCTGCACGCTGGCGGACAATATCCCCAGGGCAATCGCCAGATCGAACCGCCCGCCGTCCTTCGGCAAATCCGCAGGCGCGAGATTCAACGTGATGCGCCGCGCCGGAAATTGCAGCCCCGAATTGATGATCGCGCTGCGTACCCGGTCCTTGCTTTCTTTCACCGCAGCCTCCGGCAAACCGACCATGGTCAGGGA
Source organism: Pseudomonas sp. B21-053 (assembly GCF_026016365.1). Lineage (NCBI taxonomy): Bacteria > Pseudomonadati > Pseudomonadota > Gammaproteobacteria > Pseudomonadales > Pseudomonadaceae > Pseudomonas > Pseudomonas sp. B21-053. Next base: position 6,858,411 of record NZ_CP087205.1, on the reverse strand, counting down.
GGGAAGACCGTTGGCCAGATGGACTTCTACGGTAACGGCGGGCGCATCTACACCAATCTGGGCGCGGCTATGGACGATGGAGAGGGACATGGTCGTTCCTTGAGCTTCACGGGAACCGCTTCCTGCGGTTAGTGAAGGGTAGCCGGGTCGTGCGGCGGCGCAGGTGCCAAACTTTCGCAGGATGTTGCGAGTGTCTTTCGAGTGGGAGAAAGCTTAAGGGAGTGGGGATTGCCGACGTAATCAGTCGCGGGATGAGGTTGTTGTAGGACGTTGCCTAGAGTGATGAAGGATGTCGGCGAAAGCTGAATCGGAGGCGAAAAAAAACCGCCTTGAGTAGACGGTTTTTTATTTGCAGGCTTCGGTGAGGCCGAGGCCTGCGTATCCTCAACAGATACACCCACGACGGGAAGCCTATTCAAATTTGATCGTCCAGGCAAGCGTGGACTCTGCCCGGCGCAGCGAGGCTCAGGCTCTCACACCGGCAAGCAGGCCCGGAGGCTCAAGTTCTTTGCCGCGAGCTGCGCCAACTTCAAGAAAGCGCCGTTGATTCGCAGACACGTTACCGGCTAAACGGCGCGCCTCAGCATGAAATCCAGCGATGAGTACCAGTTTGGCTTTTCGTTTGCCGGGTTTCATAGCGACCTCTTTTGGATCTGAAGATTGTTTTTCAGGTCGGTCAGCTTAAGAGGTGAGTGCGGTAGTGATGCAATGAGAAATGGTGCATCTTTTTGTAGGAAACGTCTGTTTTTTGAAGGTGTCTTGAAAGCCCTGGGTAGTCCTTTTCCTAAAATTTTGAAGGGATACCAAAGAGTCACCCTGGTGCATTTGCGCAAGTGAGTTCAGGCTATACACTCAAGCTTAATGCATAACGTTAAGCTTTAAATTATGATCGTTAGCTTTAAGTGTTCTGAGACCGAGTACCTGTTTCGCAACGGTAAGACCCGTATGTGGTCAGCCCTTCTGAATGTCGTGGAACGAAAGCTGACGATGCTTGATGCTGCTGCCGTTCTGATGGACCTTCGATCACCGCCGGGCAATCGCTTGGAGGCGTTGGAGGGGAGTCGAAAAGGTCAGTACAGCATCCGAATCAACGCTCAATGGCGAATTTGCTTTGTATGGGGTCCTAGCGGACCAGAGAATGTCGAAATCGTCGATTATCACTGAGGTGAGTAATGACTAAAAACGGTATGCGCCCGGTCCACCCCGGCGAGATCCTCAAAGAGGAATACCTTGAGCCACTGAGCCTTACAGCGGCGGCTTTGGCCAGAGCATTGAGCGTTTCGACACCGACGGTGAATGACATCGTGCTTCAGCGTCGAGGCGTCAGTGCTGATATGGCTCTCAGATTATCTATCTGCCTGGACACGACTCCCGAGTTTTGGCTGAACCTGCAATCGACTTACGATTTGCGTAAAGCCGAAATTGAACGAGGGGCTGCGATTCGGGATCAGGTTGAGCGTCTTGCGCACTGCGCCTGATTCTTTGCTCTAGAACGAACCCCACGCCGCAAGCGTGGGGTTTTTTGTGTCGTTCAGAATGCCTGGAGCATTCGGGAAGCGCGCTTCCACCACGGCGCATTCACCGCACGCCGTGGCTGCTCACCCTCCACCAGCATATGCGGCACATCCTGTAACCGAATCCACGGCTGGTTATTCCAGTGCAGCAAGCTCAACGACATCTCTGGCCAGTTCAGCAGGCTCAATATCGGGCGTTCGGTTGAGGTCGGTTGCAGGGCGTCTCTGAGGGCTGGCACCACGTCGTGGGTCAGCCATTCGCGCAGGCCTCGGTATTCGGGGCAGTAGTGGTAGACCAACAGGGCGTAGACGCCGGATTCGCTGATCAACAGGGTGTTTTCGACGCTGCCGTGGATGAGCATCTGCGCAGTTTGATGTTGGTCCGGGTCGAGTTTGCGGACGGCGCGTTCGTCGAGGAACAGGCGCAGGAGTCGGCCCAGGTCACGGGCGCTGAACCAGGGTTGGTTCTCGAGGAGGAGGGCGTGGAGGTAGAGTTTGTGGCGGGTGAAGATATGTGGAGTTAGATAGTTTTCGTCCATGGTGTTGTAGTACCCAAATTCGCTTGATAGATGGCTGCCACTTATCGTCGCCAAACAATAAGGGTGGCAGCTGCGTGCGGGTTGGCGAACCGGCCAAGCGAATACCGGCAGACCCGAAGGTCTCCCACACACAGCCGCCATATAACGAATCGAGGGACATACCCGATATCGAGAAAGGTAGCGTGCATAGCTTGGTTCCAGGTCGCCAAACCTAGTGCTGAACATTCAGCATCGGGTGAGCTTAGGAGCCGGGGCTTTGCAGCGCTATCGGACGGCGGTGGTGATCTTTGTAGGACGTTGCCGAGATGTTTGCAGGGCTGGGGATCAAAAGATCGCAGCCTTCGGCAGCTCCCACAGAGGGTGGTCTTTACAGTGTGGGAGGGCTGGTTGACCGAGGCGACTCATTCGCGGGCAAGCCTTGCTCCTACAGGGGAACGCATTGTCAGCGGCGTTACTCGGTCGGCGGATTGAGCTTTGCTTCCAGCTCCGCGACCTTCGCCTCAAGGCTTTCCAGCCGTGCCCGAGTGCGTGCGAGCACGACCATCTGGCTATCAAACTCTTCCCGGCTCACCAGATCCAGCTTGCTGAAGCCGCTTTGCAGCAACGCCTTGAACTGGCTTTCGATTTCGCTTTTCGGCAGCGGGGTTTCGCCGCTGAAGAGGCGGGAGGCGGTGCCGCTCAGGGCGTCGAGGAAGTCTTTGGGCGCGAGCATGGGAAAAGTCCTGGAAACAATGGCGGGCAGTGTATCACGCAGTGTCTATAGTCAAATCCGCAGGCACGGATGCACGCTTTTCGCGCAGGCGGACGGACGGCAGCGCACTGTTGTTGTGCGTAATGTCATCGGCAGATGTGGGAAGTGGCTTGCAGCAGCGGCCAAAGGATTGAATTCAGTGGATTTTGGCGAGATGGCAAGCTTTCTGCTTAGTCGCTAGTGACCCATGCACTGATGCAGTCGCTGTGACGAATGCAGTGCGCCACGCGGAACGGGGAAGTTTCGCACGGAGTGGTTAGCTGGCGTCGGACGGGCAGGTTAGGCCGACGATGCGTTACAAAGCCAGGCACTGCGCTTAGACTTGAGACGGGTTTGTTTTCCTGGGGCAAGTCCACCAATTCGGGAGAGAGTTTTCATGAAGCTAGTCACTGCCATCATCAAGCCGTTCAAACTGGACGATGTACGCGAGTCGTTGTCCGAGATCGGCGTGCAGGGCATTACCGTTACTGAGGTCAAAGGCTTCGGTCGGCAGAAGGGTCACACCGAGCTGTATCGCGGCGCGGAGTACGTGGTCGATTTTCTGCCCAAGGTGAAGATTGATGTCGCCATTGACGACAAGGATCTTGACCGGGTTATCGAGGCGATAACCAAGGCAGCCAACACCGGCAAGATCGGTGACGGCAAGATCTTCGTGGTCAATCTGGAACAGGCGATTCGCATCCGTACCGGCGAAACCGATACCGACGCAATCTAAGCCGCCACAAACCCAACGCCCCAGGAGAAAACAATATGACTCTGCGTAAATTCGCAGGGCTAGGAGCCCTGTTGTCCCTCGTAATGCCCAGCCTGGCTATGGCGGCAGACGAAGTGGCGGCCCCAGTCCTCAATTCCGGCGATACCGCCTGGATGCTGACCTCGACAGCCCTCGTGCTGTTCATGACCATTCCCGGCCTCGCGCTGTTCTACGGCGGCATGGTTCGCTCCAAAAACATTCTTTCCGTGATGATGCAGTGCTTCGCCATTACCGGTCTGATCAGCATCCTGTGGGTCATTTATGGCTACAGCATTGCGTTCGACACCACGGGCATGGAACAGGGCGTCATCAACTTCAACTCGTTCTTCGGCGGCATGGGCAAGGCGTTCCTCGCCGGCATCACGCCAGCCAGCCTGACCGGTCCGGCCGCGCTGTTTCCTGAAGCGGTGTTCGTGACCTTCCAGATGACCTTCGCCATCATCACCCCGGCGCTGATCGTCGGTGCCTTCGCCGAACGCATGAAGTTCTCCGCGATGCTGGTGTTCATGGGCATCTGGTTCACCCTGGTTTACGCACCGATTGCGCACATGGTCTGGTCCGGTAACGGCGGCCTGTTGTGGGACTGGGGCGTGCTGGACTTCGCGGGCGGCACCGTGGTGCACATCAACGCCGGTGTGGCCGGTCTGATCTGCTGCCTGGTACTGGGCAAGCGCAAAGGCTTCCCGACCACCCCGATGGCACCGCATAACCTCGGTTACACCCTGATGGGCGCGGCCATGCTGTGGGTCGGCTGGTTCGGCTTCAACGCCGGTTCCGCCGCTGCGGCCAACGGCACTGCCGGTATGGCGATGCTGGTCACCCAGATTGCAACCGCCGCCGCTGCACTGGGCTGGATGTTCGCCGAGTGGATCACTCACGGCAAACCAAGTGCACTGGGTATCGCGTCTGGTGTGGTCGCCGGTCTGGTGGCAATCACCCCGGCTGCTGGCACCGTGGGCCCGATGGGCGCGCTGGTCATCGGCCTGGCGGCTGGCGTGGTGTGCTTCTTCTGCGCCACCACCCTCAAACGCAAACTCGGCTATGACGATTCCCTGGATGCCTTCGGCGTGCACGGTATCGGCGGTATCCTCGGCGCGATCCTGACCGGTGTGTTCGCAGCACCGTCCCTGGGTGGCTTCGGCACCGTCACCGACATCGCCGCACAAGTCTGGATTCAAACCAAAGGCGTGGGCTTCACGGTGATCTACACCGCGATCGTCACCTTCATCATTCTCAAGGTCCTGGACGCCGTCATGGGTCTGCGTGTGACCGAGGAAGAAGAAGCGGTTGGCCTCGATCTGGCACAACACAACGAACGCGGCTACAACTTGTAAGACGCGCAGAAAAAAACTTGCCCGGCTCGCCGGGCATTTTTTTGTCCGTGTTTTGTCATTTAAGCGGTAGCTGAAAGGTTTTTTCCTACGGCTTATGTCGTGTTTACGGCGAGCGTTTTTCTGAGGCGAAAAACTTACAGCAATGCAGGAATATTAGGGCCTTTGTTTTTTCCCAGAGCGCGCTAGAATGCGCCCCGAACGTGCGGAGAACTGTATGTGGCAACAGACTCTGATTACCCTGCGGGCAAGGCCCCGGGGCTTTCATCTGGTAACGGACGAGTTACTCGCCGGTCTGCCTGAACTCAAGGCGTGCCGGGTCGGTCTGTTGCATTTGTGGCTGCAGCATACCTCGGCGTCGTTGACCATCAACGAGAACGCCGATCCGGCGGTACGTCGCGACTTCGAACGATTTTTCAATCGTCTGATCCCACAAGGAACAGATGACTATGAGCATAACGACGAAGGCCTGGACGACCTCCCGGCGCACTTCAAGGCCAGCGTGCTTGGCTGTCAGCTCAGTTTGCCGATTTCGGCAGGCCGACTGGCGTTGGGGACCTGGCAAGGCGTTTATCTGGGCGAGCACCGTGATTTTGGCGGTGCCCGTAAAGTCCTCGCCACCGTGCACGGTGAAGGGGCATAAGTCGCTGGTTGCCAGCGGCTGTTGATTTTTTTCCGGCGGCCTTCGACAGATGGCGAAGCTGGGCTATAACTAATCTGCTTTTCGCAAGTCATGAGGTAGAACATGAGCGACGATGATCTGGAAAACGACGACCTCGAAGTAGGCGACGAAGACGAGGCCGAAGAAGGCCTGGAAGCAGCAGCGGAAGACGTTGCTGACGACGACGGCGGTGAAACGCCGGTTCCGACCGCCAAAGGCAAGGCCAAGGCTGCTGTGTCAGTCGATGAGCTGCCAAGCGTCGAAGCCAAAAACAAGGAACGCGACGCCCTGGCCAAGGCCATGGAAGAGTTCCTGGCCAAAGGTGGCAAGGTGCAGGAAGTGGAGGCCAATGTGGTCGCCGATCCGCCCAAGAAGCCTGACAACAAGTACGGCAGCCGGCCTATCTAAGCGCCTGTTACTGGCTTGCTGAAAAAGCCCGCCGTCGCTGCGGGCTTTTTCATGGGCGTAATAAAAGTCGCCTGCACAACACAACCCCTGTGGGAGCGGGCTTGCTCGCGAATGCGGTGTGTCAGTCGACTTAAATGCTGACTGGCACGGCCTCTTCGCGAGCAAGCCCGCTCCCACAGGGTGTTACACACCCACAGGGTTTTGGGTCAGGCCGAGGCTGCGTTCCAACGGGCTAAAAGCGCCGGCAGATCGGTCAGGCTACGAATCTCCGCATCCGGCAAACGATCCGCTTCCCAGGCCTTGCCCGTCGGGTTGAACCAGATTGCGCGCAAGCCTGCCTGTTGGGCGCCAGCAATGTCATCGCCGGGATGATCGCCAATGTGCACCGCCGTCTCGGCCGTCGCACCGCCACGCTGCAAGGCCTCATGAAACAGCCGCGCATCGGGCTTGGCGATGCCGATGTCTTCGGCGCACAGCGCAAACTTGAAGTAATCCGCCAGGCCCAAACGCCGCACATCGGCGTTGCCATTGGTGACCACGCCGAGGGCGTAATGGTTGGCCAGGGTTTCCAGGGTCGGCTGCACTTCCGGGAAGATTTGCAATTGATGCCGGGCATGCAAAAACACTTCGAAGCTCTGATCCGCCAGGTCTGAAGCCTGGCCGTGGTCGTAACCCGCCTCTTCCAGCGCATGGAACAGCACCCGCCGGCGCAGGGCGCTGATGCGATGCTTGAGGCCCGGTTCGTTGTTCAGCACCCGCTCACGAATGGCCCACAAATGCTCCACCGGCACCGCGCCCAGGTTCGGTGCGTGCTCGGTCAGCCATTCACGCAAGGTCGCTTCGGCACTGACGATCACGGGGGCGGTGTCCCACAGGGTGTCGTCGAGGTCGAAGGTGATCAACTGGATTCTCATGACTCATCGCCTTTGATTCGTTTGGCCCGCGGATGGGCGCTGTCGTAGACCGTTGCCAGGTGCTGGAAGTCCAGGTGGGTGTAGATCTGGGTGGTCTTGATGTCCGAGTGGCCGAGCAGTTCCTGCACCGCGCGCAGGTCCTGGGAAGATTCGAGCAAGTGGCTGGCGAAGGAGTGCCGCAGCATGTGCGGGTGCAGGTTTTGCCCCAGCTCGCGTTCACCGGCGGCTTTGACCCGCACCTGAATCGCCCGTGGGCCAAGGCGCCGGCCTTGCTGACTGACAAATACCGCGTCGTCTGCCGGATTGGTCATGGCGCGCAACGGCAGCCACAGCTCCAGGGCTTCGCGGGCCTTTTTGCCGACCGGCAACAGACGGGTCTTGCTGCCCTTGCCGAGCACTTGGACCATGCCGTCAGCCAGGTCGAGTTGATCCATATTCAGCCCGGTCAGCTCTGAAAGCCGCAAGCCCGAGGAATAGAACAACTCCAGAATCGCCTGATCCCGACGCGCCAGAAAGTCATCCTCGACCGCGCCTTCCAGCAGTTGCAGGGCGCGGTCGGTGTCGAGGGTTTTCGGCAGGCGACGTTCACCCTTGGGCGGCGCGAGGCCGTTGGCCGGGTCGTGATCGCACAGGCCTTCGCGATTCAGGTAGTGATAGAGCCCGCGCACCGCCGACAGCAGACGCGCCAGACTGCGGGACGATTGACCTTGTGAATGCAGGCGCGCGATCAGGCTGCGCAGGCGCTGGATATCCAGCGCGGCCCAACTGCTGATGTTCTGTTTGACGCACCAGCCCAGCACTTTATCGAGGTCGCGGCGGTAGGCGTACAGCGTGTGCGGCGACACCTGCCGCTCACTGCGCAGGTGTTCGCAGTAAGCGTCCAGTTGCCGTTCCACGATCAGCGTACCGAGCGCAGGGAGTTATTGACCCGTGGCAGCACGCGGCCCATGACTTCGGCGATGTAGCTCAAGAACAGCGTACCCACCGAACTCTTGTAGTGCTGCGGGTCGCGACTGGCGATGGCCAAAACACCGTGGATGCCTTGATGACTGATGGCGACGACAGCCGTGGAGCCGATCTGCTTGCGTTGTTCTTCGCCGAACAGGAAGTCCAGTTCGTGCTCTCGCAGGCTGCCACTGACGCTTTTGTCTTCCGAAAGCAGGCCGCCGATCGCCGTTTGCGCTTCGGCGTGGGTAGCCCAGCGGCCCACCGGCATCGGGTTGTCGCCCAGCAGAATGAGGCTGACGAAAGGCACCTGGAAGTCCTGGCGCAAGCTGTCTTCGACGCTGATCACCACGTCTTCGAGGCTGGCGGCATCCATCAGCGCGAGAATCAGGCGACGGGTCTTGTCGAACAGGCGATCGTTATCGCGGGCGACGTCCATCAAGTGCGACAAGCGATGACGCAACTCGATGTTACGGTCGCGCAGGATGGTCATCTGGCGCTCCACCAGCGACACGGTATCGCCGCGCTGGTGGGGGATGCGCAAGGCCGGGAGCAGTTCTTCGTGCTCGACGAAGAAATCCGGATGAGCCTCCAGGTACGCGGCAATCGCCGCCGCCTCAAGGCTTTCGGAAGGGGATTCGTCGGGCTGTAGGGCGGGGACCTGGGGCTTATCTTTCATGGATTTGGCTCTCTCAAAGACGCACTTGTCCTTCATATACGCGCACTGCCGGGCCGGTCATCATGACCGGTTGGCCTGGGCCTGCCCATTCAATGGACAGGCGCCCGCCGGGCAGGTCGATCAATAGCGGCGAATCCATCCACCCCTGGCTGATCGCGGCCACTGCAGCAGCGCAGGCGCCGGTGCCGCAGGCCTGGGTTTCCCCGGCTCCACGTTCCCAGACGCGCAGCTGCGCACGGTTCCGGTCGATGACCTGGAGAAAACCGACATTGACCCGTGCCGGGAAGCGCGGGTGGTGTTCGATTTTCGGGCCCAGTTCATGCACCGGTGCGTTATTGATGTCGTTGACCCGCAGCACGGCATGGGGGTTGCCCATGGACACTGCCGCCAGTTCCACCGTGGTGCCGTCGACTTCGAGCTGATAGCTCAGGGCCTGGCCTTCGGCTTCGAACGGGATGTCGACCGGCACCAGGCGCGGCGCGCCCATGTCGACACTGATCTGGCCGTCGCTGCGGATATCCAGTTCGATGATGCCGCTTTTGGTCTCGACGCGAATCTGCCGCTTGGCGGTCAGGCGCTTGTCGAGCACGAAGCGGGCGAAGCAGCGCGCACCGTTGCCGCACTGCTCCACTTCGGAACCGTCGGAGTTGAAGATCCGGTAGCGGAAATCCACGTCCGGGTTGCTCGGCGCTTCGACGATCAGCAACTGGTCGAAACCGATGCCAGTGTGCCGATCGCCCCATTGCTTGGCGTGCTTGGGCAGGATGTGCGCGTGCTGGCTGACCAGGTCGAGGACCATGAAGTCATTGCCCAGGCCGTGCATCTTGGTAAAACGCAGCAGCATGGTTTTACTCCGGCAGCAGGCTTTCGCCAGCAAACAACTCGGCTACCGTCTCACGGCGACGCACTTCAAATGCCTGATCACCGTCCACCAACACTTCGGCGGTACGACCGCGGGTGTTGTAGTTGGAACTCATGACAAACCCATAGGCACCAGCCGAATGCACGGCCAGCAGGTCGCCTTCTTCCAGGGCCAGTTGACGCTCCTTGGCCAGGAAGTCACCGGTTTCGCAGATCGGCCCGACGATGTCGTAGGCGCGAGCTTCGGTATCACGCGGGCGCACGGCGGTGACGTCCATCCAGGCCTGGTACAGCGCCGGGCGGATCAGGTCGTTCATGGCCGCATCGACGATGGCGAAGTCTTTGTATTCGGTGTGCTTGAGGTACTCGACCTGGGTCAGCAGTACGCCGGCATTGGCAACGATGTAGCGGCCCGGCTCGAATACCAGCGTCAGGTCGCGACCGTCGCAGCGCTCGCGCACGGCTTTGATGTAGTCGGCCACCAGCGGCGGCTCTTCATCGCGATAACGTACGCCGACGCCGCCACCGAGGTCGATGTGACGCAGGTAAATGCCGCACTCGCCGAGACGATCGATCAAGCCCAGCAGGCGATCGAGCGCATCGAGGAACGGTGGCAGGCTGGTCAGTTGCGAACCGATGTGACAATCGACGCCCAATACTTCCAGGTTTGGCAGTTGCGCGGCGCGGATGTACACGTCTTCGGCGTCGGCGATGGCGATGCCGAACTTGTTCTCTTTAAGACCGGTGGAGATGTACGGGTGGGTGCCGGCATCGACGTCCGGGTTCACGCGCAACGAGATCGGGGCACGAACGCCCAGCTCGGCGGCGACCACTTGCAGGCGTTCCAGCTCATCGGTGGACTCGACGTTGAAGCAATGCACGCCGACTTCCAGGGCGCGACGCATGTCTTCACGGGTCTTGCCGACACCGGAGAACACGATCTTGTCGGCGCTGCCGCCAGCGGCCAGGACGCGTTCCAGTTCGCCACGGGAGACGATGTCGAAACCGGCGCCGAGACGGGCCAGGACATTCAGTACACCCAGGTTGGAGTTGGCCTTGACTGCAAAGCACACCAGGTGCGGCACGCCGGCCAGCGCATCGGCATACGCCAGGTACTGGGCTTCGATGTGGGCGCGGGAGTAGACGTAGGTCGGTGTACCAAAGCGTTCAGCGATGGCGGACAGGGCAACACCTTCCGCGAACAGCTCACCGTCACGGTAATTAAAAGCGTCCATGGCGTTCCCTTATTATTGGTAGACGTCGTGCTTGTGTGCTTTGGACGGCTGCTTTTGCGAGGACTGAGCCTGCTCGGCAGGATCCTGAGAGTCGTCAGGCAGATACAACGGGCCTTTTTGACCACAGGCCGACACAAGACAGGCAACCGCGACGAGCGCGGCAAGGGAAGAGATCAGGCGCTTCATGGCGAAATCCTTGAAAATGCGTTAATTGCGCCGGAGTATACCGGCCACCCGGCAGCTTGCCTATGTAACGCGGCACCCGTCCGGCGGGCCTTGTGACAATGCAGGTCAGCCAAGTGCAATCCCTGTGGGAGCGAGCTTGCTCGCGATGGCGTAGTGTCAGGCACCATTGATGTTGAATATGATGGCCTCTTCGCGAGCAAGCTCGCTCCCACAGTCGTTATCCTTTGCAATCACCGGGGCTCGCCCGTATCTTGCGGCGCTTGAGCGTGATCAGACACTTTTTGAGGTTCCTGCAATGAGTTTGACCGAAGCCCGTTTCCACGACCTGGTCGATGCCACCCAGCAATCGCTGGAAGATATTTTCGACGAGAGTGACCTGGATATCGATCTGGAGAGCTCGGCCGGTGTGCTCACCGTCAAGTTCGAAAATGGCAGCCAGTTGATCTTCAGCCGCCAGGAGCCGTTGCGTCAGCTGTGGCTGGCCGCTGTGTCCGGCGGGTTCCACTTCGACTATGACGAAGAGAGCGAGCGCTGGATGTGCGACAAGAGCGAAGAGCAGTTGGGTGAAATGCTTGAGCGCATCGTCAAGCAGCAAGCCGGCGCAGAATTCGATTTCGAAGGCCTGTGAGATCGTGACCGAGCCTGCACCTGTTCGTCCGCCCAAGCCGCTCTACAGCAACGTCAGCCCGGCGGTGCCTTCGCCGTGCAGCGGCGTGTGCCGGCTGGATGAGCAGAAGGTGTGCCTGGGCTGCTTTCGCCATGTCGAAGACATCCGCGAATGGCGCTCGGCGGACGATGAGCGGCGGCGAGTGATCTGCGTCCAGGCTGCCCAACGCAAAACGTCCGCCTGACCTGCCTCTTCCGACTGCACGCCATCCCCACTGTAGGAGCTGCCGAAGGCTGCGATCTTTTGATCTTCCTTCGGCGCAACACCCAAGATCAAAAGATCGCAGCCTTCGGCAGCTCCTACAAGGGCATGCGCAGATTGCGGATGGCGATTGAGCAGGCCGTCCGGTGCTGGCTTGTATATTTATTGAGCTGTGATAGTGTCCGGGAACGCCTCAACCCATCGAGGCTCGTGAAAACCCCGCCTTTTTCTGGCGGGGTTTTGCTTTTTTTGTGCAGAAGAAAGGAGTCTGCCCGGATCATGACCGTACCTTCCATCACCCTTACCCGTCTGGACGTACAACGTCTGGAGCGCCTGATCGACAGCCTGGATGACACGCTGCCGGGCGTTATCGCGCTGCAAACCGAACTGGATCGCGCCGATACACTGGTCGGTCACGATGAAGTGCCCGCCGATGTCGTGACCATGAATTCGCGCGTACATTGCCGCGAAGAAATCAGCGGCAAGGACTACCACCTGACGCTGGTTTATCCCAAGGATGCCAATGCCGACGAAGGCAAGATTTCTATTCTCGCGCCAGTGGGCAGTGCCTTGCTCGGCCTGAAAGTCGGTCAGCACATCGACTGGCCCGCGCCGGGTGGCAAGACCCTGAAACTGACCCTGCTGGAAGTTGAATCACAGCCGGCCCATGGCGGCGATTTCCCGGAATAACTCCCCTCAGACCTGCTCGAGTGCTTCGTTCAATGCGCGCTCCAGGTCAGCCTTGTAGCGCAAATACAGATTGCTTGAACTCTGCCCATCACCGAGCAGGCCCGAGAGGTCCAGGTCGGTGATGTAGCAGCGGTAGCGTTCCGTCTCGCGGCGCTGATCGATGATCTCCCGGGCGACCACGCTAAACAGCTGATCGCCAAACTCCAGCTCCGAAAACTCCCGCTGATTGCAATACAACGTGACCTGCACCTGGCCTGGTGCGGCTTTGCCGATGATCGCCTGAACGTCGTAGAACGGTTTGTTGACCGGCGTTTGCGGCGCTGGCCGCGCTTCGACCCGACGTGCGCGCCCGGGGCCGGACGGCAATAGTTGGTAATACAAAGTATCGAGGCTCAACGGCTGGGCAGCTTCCATCGGCAGCAAGGCGTCCCGGCGATACAGGATCGATTGCAGGAAACGTTGCAGCGGCACCAGCAGGCTTTGCTCGTCGTGATAGGGCAGGCGCTGCTGCCACAGTGCGTTGAATTCATCCAGCACATACACATCAGCCTGTTGCTCGGTGATCCGGTAGAACACCTGAATGCACTCGGGCTGGCCCATCGGCAACAGCAACGCGAGGTCCTGCTCTTCGAGGGCCATTGGGTCCAGGTGCAGCGGGCTGTAGCTGGCCTGCTCTTCGCCCAGGTAATCGAACAGTGCCGGCAGGGTAGCGAGGGCGATGTGGTTGACGTGACCGGGCACCAGTTCCAGCACGTGGTAATGCTGCTGCACCTGAATCAGATAGCGATGATTGAGCTTGCTCAACAGCAGGTTCTGCGCGGTATCGATGATTTCTTCGACCCGCCGGGCGATGAACTGCGCACGGTTGTGGCAGAAGCAGCGGACTCGCAAGCGCGGCTGATCCAAGCCCTTTGGCAGGTTGTTGAGGTAGTCGCGCAGGCAATCGAGCAGCGCATGCGGCCCGTCGTAACGGCTGACCAGCACTTCGTTCCAGCTGTTGAGCGTGACCTGATCCAGGGTCAGCACGAGGTTTTCCCGCACGCCGGCGTAACTCAGGGAATCGGTGCGCTCGGTGGTCATCAGAATGTTCAGGTCGCGATGATGCTTGAGCGGATCGACCCCGACGTTCACCAGGATCAGCACTTCGCTGGGCATGGCGGCGCGCAGTAATGGTTCCTCCGCAACGGTGGTCAGGGGCAGGGCGACGGTTTGTTGCAGGCTGCCGAGCAGATTGAACAGTTCGAACTCGCTCAAGTCGCTGCTGCCGGGGTGTAAGGCCAGTCGAGTGCTGCTGTCGATCACGCCGTTGCGGTGGCTCCAGGTCAGCAGTTCGAGCAGTTGGCGGCTGCGTTTGATCGGCGCGAAATGCTCCCACTCGTGGGCGTTCAGGCTGCCGTTGTACAAACCCCATTGGGTTTGCCCCGGTTCTTTCTTGTTTGGCGCCTGCACCAGGGTCAGCGTGTCTTCGGCCAGGTCCGGGGCGATACCGGGGTTGATGAATTCGACCTTGTCGGCCTTGCGCTCGAACGCCGCGTACAGCCGCCGGCCGAGCACGTTAAGGTCGCGCTTGTTGATCAGGCTGACGGTTTGCTCGGTGCGGGCGAACTGGGTCAGGAAGCGATAGCTGTAATTCAGTTCGTTGACCAAGGCCCGGCGTTCGGCGCTGACCTGGCGCACTTTCCACTGGCTGCGGCTGTCGAGCAGCGCCAGTTGCCGCTGATCCCAGTGCCATTCGCTGGCCAGGCGTTCCAGCAACGAACGCTGCCAGCTCACGGTGCGACTGTTGCTGCCGGTGAGCTTGCGATTGACCTTCAGGTACAGCGCGCGGCGTACCAGTTCCAGGCGTTCCGGTTCGCCACGGGCGGTCAGGTATTCCTCGATGCGCCGGTAGACCACGATGTACGGGTCCAGCTCATCGAGGTCCAGCTGATTGGCGAACACTGCCTGTTTGAAGCGCAGGCTCAGGCAATGGACCTTGGGGTGTTCGCTGGCGTAGACCTCGATCAGCAACAGCTTGAGCACCGACTTGTAGGGCGATTCGATGCCCTTGAACAGCTGCCAGAGCCCGGCACCGATAAACTCTCCCGGCGGAATGTGCGCCAGGTGCCCCAGGTCCAGGGTTTCGTCGGCACGGATGAAGCGCTTGGAAATCAGTGTGTGGGTGTACTGAAGGTAACCGGCTTCTTCGTAGGTCGGCACCAGCCACCAGATCGGTGTGCGCCCGGCCAGCCAGATCGCCGTGCGGTAGAACTCATCCAGCAACAAGTAATGCTGCGTGGTACCGCAGTCCTCCGAACTCAGTTGAGTATCGCGCTCGCCGTGCATGAAGCGGGTCGGATCGATCAGGAAGAAATGCGCCTCGGCGCCCTGGCTCGCGGCCCAGGTTTCGAGCAACTGGCATTTTTTGCGCAACTCGCTGAGTTCGCTTTCGCTCAAGTCCGGGCCGTGGCACACCCACACGTCCATATCGCTCTGGTCGGCCTGGGCCAGGGTGCCGAGGCTGCCCATCAGGAACAGGCCATGAATCGGTCGCGGCGGATTGCTGCCGTGGCGTGGCTTGTAGGAAAACGAACGGGTCAGGCGCTGGGCTTCAGCGAGGGTGTTGGTGTCGGGTTCGTAATTCGACAGCCCGGCCGGCGTGCTGCCGGAGACGTAACCCGGCAACAGCGGATGATTTACGTGGAAAAACAGCGGCAACAGGGTCAACACGCCTTGCTGGCGCGTCGACAACCCTTCCATGGCTCGGGCCATGCGGCCTTCGTTGAGTTTCAGAAAACGGGCGCGCAGCTGACTGAGAACCTTGCGGTCGATTCCCTCGTCCAGATCGGGGCGGATTTCATGGGTGCGGGTCATGTCAGCTCAAACCGGCTCGCGAAGCTCGGACGTGGGGTCTGCGGATGAGGGGCAGTTTAGCGCCTCGGCCCCGGGACTTTTAAGCTGTATTTGTATTTCTGGCGTCAGATTTCTATCACCAGGCGACGGCAGGCAGCCAAGTGTGCCCGCGGAAATCCCGTAACAGGGGTTTCCGTGGGCGATGCAGGGGGGATTCAGGCTGTTTCTTGTACGGTCAGAATGGTCAGCACGGTTTGCACATTTTGCGCGGCGTCACGGCCCAGGCTGGTCAGATAACCGCCATCGGGCTGGGTGATCAGTTCTTTGTCGAACAGGCGTTGGGCGGCGGCAATGGCCTTAGGGGCAGCGGTCTGATGAATTTTCAAACCTTCCTGGGAACTGTCCAGGTTGAAGAGGGCAAGGATTTCCAGTTCGGCAACCAACTCAGGGGTAAGCGACATAAGGACTCCAGACTTTCTAGGAATTAGACGACAGCGTCCCTAAGGTGAGCCCACTCGTGCGGCATGTCCAGTGCTGGCAGCAGGGTTTTTTCGCCTCGGGAAACATTCCCCCAGTAACGGGGTGCATCCCAGTGTAGCCGGGGTATGGAAGAACGATGCATTACCCGTAGGAGCGAGGCTTGCCCGCGAAGCTTTTGGCGTAATCGAGGACGCCTTCGCGGGCAAGCCTCGCTCCTACAGGGCAGGGCGGGCTTACTTCTTCTCTGGCGGCAACTCTGGCAATGCGCGCAGGGCGGTTTCGTACCATTCGGTATTGAACGCGCGGTCTTCTTCGAGGATCGCATCGATTTCCACTGCCAGCACGTGGGCCATCAGATTGAGGATTTCTTCACGCTCGTAACCCACCAGGGTCAGCTTGTTGAACGTCGCTTTGGCGGCCGGCGGGTTGTCGCTTTCGATCTGGTTTTCAATCGCTTCGATCAGGGTGTTCTCGGCGAATTCTTCTTCGTCGATCTCGATGTCTGTTGGCTCGCTCATGGCAGGCTCCTCAAGTTAAGGCGGCCAGTTTACCTGCATTCAGCGCTGTGATGCTGCTGGCACGAAACGCCCCGGCGATCTATAAACAGGCACTGCCCACCCCGCACGGCCTGGAGGCTTTGTGATGCTCAAGCTTTATGGATTTTCCGTCAGCAACTACTACAACATGGTGAAACTGGCGCTACTGGAGAAAGGACTGCCATTCGAAGAAGTGGTGTTTTACCCGGGGCCGAGTCCCGAAGCATTGGCCATCAGCCCGCGCGGCAAGGTGCCGGTGCTGGGCGTCGATCAAGGCTTTATCAACGAAACCAGCGTGATCCTCGAATACCTCGAACAAAGCCAGAAAGGCACGCCACTGTTGTCGAGCGAACCCTTTGAGCGAGCGCAGGCCCTGGCGCTGGCCAAGGAAATCGAGCTGTACATCGAATTGCCGGGCCGCGCCTGCTACGCCGAAGCCTTCTTCGGCATGACCTTGCCGGACGCGATCAAGGACAAGACCAAGGCCGAGTTGCTGCTGGGTTTTGCCTCGCTGGGCCGGCACGGCAAATTCGCCCCTTATGTCGCGGGTGACAGCCTGAGCATTGCGGATCTGTATTTCCTCTACAGCGTGCCACTGGCCTGTGCTGTCGGGCAGAAGCTGTTCGGAATCGACCTGTTGGCCGAGATGCCGGCGGCCAAGGCGTTGCTGGAACGTCTGGAGCAAAACCCGCATGTGCAGCGGATCGCGGCGGACAAGGAAGCGGCGATGCCGGCGTTTTTGGCGATGGTCGCGTCCAAGAAGTAGGTTTTTAGCGTCTTCGAGAATGCATTCGCGGGCAAGCCTCGCTCCTACAAGTTCACGCTGATTTCAAAATCAACGCAAAACCCGTAGGAGCGAGGCTTGCCCGCGAAGCTTTTGACGGTTTAGCGGCTAGCCAACAAAGCCTGACCGCGCGCCACTGCCTGCTTGACCTGTGCCGGCGCAGTCCCGCCGATATGGTCACGGGCATTCACCGAGCCTTCCAGGGTCAGCACGGCAAACACGTCCTGATCGATCTGATCGCTGAACTTGCGCAGTTCTTCCAGGCTCATTTCCGCCAGGTCCTTGCCGCTTTCCACGCCGTACTTCACCGCGTGGCCAACGATTTCGTGGCAATCACGGAACGGCAGGCCACGGCGCACCAGGTAGTCCGCCAGGTCGGTGGCGGTGGAGAAACCGCGCAGCGCCGCTTCGCGCATCATCGCGTGCTTGGGCTTGATCGCCGGGATCATGTCGGCAAAGGCCCGCAGCGAGTCGCGCAGAGTGTCGGCGGCGTCGAACAGCGGCTCTTTGTCTTCCTGGTTGTCCTTGTTGTAGGCCAGCGGTTGGCCCTTCATCAAGGTCAGCAGGCCCATCAGAGCGCCGAAGACACGACCGGTCTTGCCGCGAACCAGCTCCGGCACGTCCGGGTTTTTCTTTTGCGGCATGATCGAGCTGCCGGTGCAGAAGCGGTCCGGCAGATCGATGAACTGGAATTGCGCGCTGGTCCACAGCACCAGTTCTTCGGAGAAACGCGACAAGTGCATCATCGCGATGCTCGCGGCCGAGCAGAATTCGATAGCGAAGTCACGATCGGATACGTTGTCCAGGGAGTTGCCGCCGACGGCGTCGAAACCCAGCAACTGCGCGGTGAACTCACGGTCGATCGGGTAGGTGGTGCCCGCCAGCGCGGCGCTGCCCAGTGGCATGCGGTTGGTGCGCTTGCGGCAGTCCACCAGGCGCTCATAGTCGCGGCTGAGCATTTCGAACCAGGCCAGCATGTGGTGCCCGAAAGTTACTGGCTGCGCGGTTTGCAGGTGGGTGAAGCCCGGCATGATGCTGCCGGCTTCGCGCTCGGCCTGCTCCAGCAGACCTTGTTGCAGGCGGGTGATTTCCGCCAGGATCAGGTCGATCTCGTCCCGCAGCCACAGGCGGATATCGGTGGCCACCTGGTCGTTACGGCTGCGGCCGGTGTGCAGCTTTTTACCGGTCACGCCGATGCGGTCGGTCAGGCGCGCCTCGATGTTCATGTGCACGTCTTCGAGGTCGATGCGCCAGTCGAACTGGCCGGCCTCAATTTCACCCTGGATGGTCTTCAGGCCATCGGAGATGCTGTCGCGCTCGGCATCGGTCAGCACGCCGACCTTGGCCAGCATGGTGGCGTGGGCGATCGAGCCCATGATGTCGTGGCGATACAGGCGCTGGTCGAAAGTGACGGAGGCGGTGAAGCGGGCGACGAAGGCGTCGACGGGTTCACTGAAGCGGCCGCCCCAGGACTGATTGGTCTTGTCAGTGCTCATGAATTCGCTCGTATCGGCTTGAAGAAAGTTGGCGTTGAACGCTGTGGCGGATAATAACAGGGTTGCCAATCCTGTCGCTGACACTGGTCGATACGTTTTTTTCTCATGTGCCGGCCCATACTTGCGGCAATGTCAGAAGTGATTGCGCAACGATATTTTTCATTTGAGCAATATCGCGCCGCCAACCGTCTACAGTTGGACAGTAGGAACAACGCACTTCTGTGCGTTGCCGCTGCCTATAAAAAGAGGGGGTGTTCATATTGTGTATCAGCAAACCCTACGGCGACGCCTCGCCAACGCGGGCCTGGGCCGCCAATCGCCCCGCAGATGAAAATTTAGCCGCCGGTCTCGCGGCACTTTTTGGCCCTCGCGCCAGTCTTAGCGTGGATCGCGGTGACGGATGTCACTTCACCTGTCTACGCTATCCTTGTGCGAGACTCACGCAGGAATCCAGCGCAATATGAATGTCCTGATCGTTGATGACGAACCCCTAGCCCGCGAGCGCCTGAGCCGAATGGTCGGCGAACTCGAGGGATACAGTGTCATGGAGCCCGGCGCCACGAACGGCGAAGAGGCGTTGGCGCTGATCGACAGCCACAAGCCGGATATCGTGTTGCTCGATGTCCGCATGCCAGGCCTCGATGGCCTGCAAGTGGCTGCACGATTGTGCGAGCGCGAAACACCGCCCGCCGTGGTGTTTTGTACCGGCCCCGATGAATTCGCCGTGGAAGCCTTGCAGGCCAGCGGCGTGGGTTATCTGGTCAAGCCGGTGCGCACCGAGCTGTTGCTCGAAGCCTTGAAGAAGGCCGAGCGGCCCAATCGGGTCCAGCTCGCGGCCCTGACTCGCCCGGCTGCCGAAACCGGCAGCGGCCCCCGCAGCCACATCAGTGCCCGTACCCGTAAAGGCATTGAGCTGATCCCGTTGGGCCAGGTGGTCTACTTCATTGCCGACCACAAATACGTGACCTTGCGCCACGAAGGCGGCGAAGTGCTGCTGGACGAACCGCTCAAGGCCCTGGAAGACGAATTCGGCGACCGTTTCGTGCGGATCCACCGCAACGCCCTGGTCGCCCGCGAACGCATCGAACGCCTGCAACGCACGCCGCTGGGGCACTTCCAACTGTTCCTCAAAGGCCTGAATGGCGATGCGCTGATTGTCAGTCGCCGTCATGTGGCAGGCGTGCGCAAGATGATGCAACAGCTTTAATCCGCCGTTTACAGGCGGATCCCACACCCGATTGCCGGACGTTGAAGGCCAGGGAGGCCGAGCAGTTCCTGATACAAGTCAAAGTGGATTTGGCTGAGCTGTTATTATCCGCCGTATCTATTCAGTACGGATTGATCCATGTCCTCTCGCGAAATCCGCATCGCCACCCGTAAAAGTGCGTTGGCCCTCTGGCAGGCCGAATACGTCAAAGCTCGCCTGGAACAAGCCCATCCAGGCTTGCTGGTAACGCTGGTGCCCATGGTCAGTCGCGGCGACAAGCTGCTCGACTCGCCACTCTCGAAAATCGGCGGCAAGGGCCTGTTCGTCAAGGAACTGGAAACCGCGCTGCTGGAAAACGAAGCCGACATCGCCGTGCACTCGATGAAAGACGTGCCGATGGATTTCCCCGAAGGCCTCGGTCTGTTCTGCATCTGCGAGCGCGAAGACCCGCGCGATGCTTTCGTTTCCAACAACTACGCCAGCCTCGATGAGTTGCCCCAAGGCAGCATCGTCGGCACGTCGAGCCTGCGCCGTCAGGCCCAACTGCTGACCCGTCGCCCGGACCTGGAAATCCGTTTCCTGCGCGGCAACGTGAACACGCGCCTGGCCAAGCTCGACGCCGGCGAATACGACGCCATCATTCTCGCTGCGGCGGGTTTGATTCGCCTGGGTTTCGAAGACCGCATCACCTCTGCGATCAGCGTTGATGACAGCCTGCCGGCCGGTGGCCAGGGCGCGGTCGGGATCGAATGCCGCAGCGTCGACAACGAAATCCACGCTTTGCTGGCGCCGCTGCATCACCGGGACACCGCCACCCGTGTCACCGCCGAACGTGCCCTCAATAAACATCTGAATGGTGGCTGCCAGGTTCCGATCGCCTGCTACGCCGTGCTTGAAGGCGAGCAGATCTGGTTGCGTGGTCTGGTGGGCGATCCGAGCGGTGGCCTGCTGCTCAATGCCGAAGCCCGCGCGCCGCGCAGTGACGCCGAATCCCTGGGTGTGCAGGTCGCCGAAGACCTGTTGAACCAGGGCGCCGGTGACATTCTGAAAGCGGTCTACGGCGAGGCAGGTCACGAGTGACCGGTTGGCGACTGCTGCTGACGCGCCCCGCAGATGAGTCGGCGGCGCTGAGCAGTGTGTTGGCCGAGAGCGGGATTTTCAGCAGCTGCCTGCCGCTTTTGGAGATCGAGCCGATTGCCGCCTCTGACACAATGCGTGGAGTGATCCGGGAACTGGATCGCTATTGCGCGGTGATTGTGGTGAGCAAACCGGCTGCCCGGTTCGGCATCGATCTGCTCAGCCAGCAATGGCCGCAGCCACCGTCGTTGAAATGGTTCACTGTGGGCGCCGCGACCGCGCAAATCCTCGAGGGTTTCGGGCTCGATGTGAGCTTCCCGGTGGATGGCGATGACAGCGAAGCCTTGCTTGATCTTCCCGAGTTGCGCGAGGCTATCGCCCGGCCTGATCCGTGCGTATTGATCATGCGCGGGGAGGGTGGCCGCGAGTTGCTGGCTGAGCGTTTGCGTGAGCTTGGTGCTAGTGTCGAGTATCTGGAGTTATACCGTCGCGCACTGCCGCAGTACGCGACAACTGCACTGCCGGACCGGATTGAAGCGGAACGCTTGAACGGGCTGGTGGTCAGCAGTGGACAGGGTTTCGAGCACCTGCACCAGTTGGCCGGCGATGCCTGGCCGCGTTTGGCGCAGTTGCCGTTGTTTGTTCCAAGCCCAAGGGTCGCCGAGCTGGCACGTGCCGCCGGGGCTCAAACAGTTGTGGATTGTCGTGGCGCGAATGCCACGGCTTTGCTGACGGCGTTACGGGAGCAACCCGTACCCGTTCTCTAATGCAAAGGATGGATACGTGAGCGAAACAGTCTTGCCTAAAGATGACGTGCAACCGGTGCTCGATGCACCTGTTGAAACTCCACCACCTGCTGCTGTGCAGCGCAGAGGCAATGGACTCGCAATCGTCGCCCTGTTGCTGGGCGCTGCCGGCGTTGCCGTCGGCGGTTGGGGTGTCTGGCAGGTGCGTCACCTGCAGGCCAGTACCCAGCAGCAATTGAGCGAAGTCCAGGCGCTGAACGATCAGGCCCAGAGCCTCAAGCTCAATGATCAACGCCTGACCGCACGCCTCGAACAACTGCCGGCCGCCGATGAGCTGGAAGACCGTCGCCGTCTGGTGACGCAGTTGCAGGGCGATCAGCAACGCCTGAATCAGAAACTGGAAACCGTTCTCGGCGCCAGCCGCAAGGATTGGCGTCTGGCCGAGGCTGAACATTTGCTGCGTTTGGCCAGCCTGCGTCTGTCGGCGCTGCAAGACATCAGCAGCGCTCAAGCCCTGGTGCAGGGCGCCGACGAGATTCTGCGCGAACAGAACGACCCCGGCGCCTTTGCCGCTCGCGAGCAAGTGGCCAAGACCTTGGTGGCCTTGCGCAGCACTGCACAGCCGGACCGCACCGGGTTGTTCCTGAAACTGGGTGCCTTGCGCGATCAGGTGATCAACCTCACCGAGCTGGCGCCGGAGTACAAGGACCGCGGCGAATCCCTGCTGGGCCTGACCGCCGATGGCGACGGCGCCAGTCGCTGGGCGCAATGGTGGGACGAGGTCTCGCGCTACATCCGCATCGACTTCAATGCCGACAAGAATGTTCGCCCGTTGCTAGCCGGGCAGAGCCTGAGCCAGGTGCGCCTGGCCCTGAGCCTGGCGCTGGAACAGGCGCAGTGGGCCGCGCTGAATGGCCAGGCGTCGGTGTACACCCAGGCGCTGACCGAAGCGCGAGATGTGATCAAGGGCAATTTCAACCCGGACAACCCGCAGAGTAAAGTGATGCTTGAACAGGTTGCTGATCTGGGCACGCAACCGGTCACCGTCGTCACGCCGGACCTGACCGGCACGTTGAGCTCGGTCCAGGCGTATCTGGAGCGGCGTAATGTCAGCGCCGAGGATTCGATCAAACCGCTGGCCAAACCTGCCGCGAACACTGCGCAGGAGGCCACGCCATGAAACGCCTCTATGTGATCCTGTTCCTGGTCATCGCTGCCGCCGCAGTGCTGGGATTGGCGATTGCCGAGCATTCCGGCTACGTGCTGATCGCCTACAAAAGCTTCCGCTATGAGTCCAGCCTGTGGGCGACCTTGGCTTTGGTGGCGGTGCTTTGGTTGGTGTTCTGGGGCATCAAGGCGTTGATCGAGTTGGTCACGACGTCCGGCGGTGTGGTCAATCCGTGGTCTCGACGCAATCGCAGTCGCCGGGTGCAAGTGGCGATCGAGCATGGTCAGCTGGACTTGGCCGAGGGGCGTTGGGCCAGTGCCCAGCGTCATCTGCATCGGGCGGCTGAAGCTGAGCGCCAACCGCTGCTTTACTACCTCGGCGCAGCCCGCGCTGCCAACGAACAAGGTCACTACGAGGAGTGCGACAAGCTGCTGGAGCGTGCGCTTGATCGCCAGCCCCAGGCAGAGCTGGCGATTGCCTTGAGTCACGCGCAGTTGCAGACCGATCGCGGCGATACAGACGGCGCCCTGGCGACCCTGGAAGCCATGCACGAGCGTCATCCGCACAACGTGCAGACTCTGCGTCAATTGCAGCGCCTGCATCAGCAGCGGGGCGACTGGTCGGCAGTGATTCGCCTGCTCCCGGAGCTGCGCAAGGACAAGGTCCTGCCTGCTGCGGAACTGATTGAACTGGAGCGTCGCGCCTGGGGCGAAAACCTCAGCCTGGCGGCGCATCGCGAAGAAGACGGCACGGTCGGGTTGCAGTCACTCACCCGCGCCTGGCAGCAACTCAGCAATGCGCAGCGCCAGGAACCACAACTGGTGCTGGCCTATGCCGAGCAACTGCGGCAGTTGGGAGCGCAGGCCGAAGCCGAAGAAACTCTGCGTGCAGCGCTCAAGCGCAAGTACGACAGTCATCTTGCGCGCCTTTACGGTCTGGTGCGCGGCAGCGATCCGGCGCGGCAGCTGCAAACCGCCGAGGGCTGGCTCAAGGATCACCCGGCTGATCCGAGTCTGCTCCTGACTCTGGGTCGCCTGTGCCTACAAAGCAGCCTGTGGGGCAAGGCCCGGGATTATCTGGAAAGCAGCCTGCGCATGCAGCGCAACCCGGAAGCCTGTGCGGAACTGGCCAGGTTGCTGGCGCAACTGGGCGATACCGAGCGCAGCAACCAGTTGTTCCAGGAAGGCCTTGGCCTGCTGGACGAACGCCTGTTGGCGGCGCCGCTGCCCGTACCTGCCCGAGTCTGAGCCGACTGGTGAGGCCTGGGTTTGTAGCAGCTGCCGAGCCTGCGAGGCTGCGTTCGGCTGCGAAGCAGTCGTGAAATCAGCCGACGCGGTGTTTCAGGAAGACCGCGTGTTTAGGTTTGACGACTGCTGCGCAGCCGAACGCAGCCTCGCAGGCTCGGCAGCTGCTACAAGCCTGACGTGGGCTTCGGCAGCTGCTACAGGGTGTAGTTTGAGCGGTGAGCCGGTCGGCCAACGTGCTGAATGTTTAGCTTTGTAGTCCCTGATCGACATAGTCCTACAAGGGACTACATCGAATCCTCTCGCTTCTGTCGGGAATTCCCTACACTTCTGGTGAAGTGTCCGTGGTGGGCCGTCTTGAAAGGCTGGCGCGCTTTCCTCTACCGTAACCGCCTGTCTCTCCTGTTACGGATTAGCCATGTCTTTGGCCTGCTCACGCTCCTTGTTTTTCATGGCTTTCACCGCAGGTGCCCTGGCCTTGGGCGTTTCCTATTACCTGGAATATGCGGTCGGGCTCAAACCTTGCGTGTTGTGTTTATTGCAGCGGTTTTGCCTGGCGCTGCTGATGGTTGTCTGCCTGGCGGCTTCGATCCATGGCCCGCGCCGATTCGGTTCTTTTGTCTATTGGCTGTTGGGATTGTCCGCCAGCCTGGGCGGCACGGTCGCGGCGTGGCGACAGGTGTTGTTGCAGAGCGATCCGCGGCTACAACTCTCGGGTTGTTCGCCTGATCTGGATGGTTTGTTAGGGAGCATGCCCTGGGCGTGCGCCGTTCAACGGCTGTTCAAGGGCGCCGCCGACTGCGCCGAGATCTCCTGGACCCTGTTCGACCTGAGCATCCCTGAATGGAGCCTGCTGTTCTTCGTCGCGATGCTGATCCTGGGGATTTATCAGTTGCTGCGCCATGTCTGGATCGCTTGTCTGCGACCGCCCAGCGGCGAGTCGTCGCACCGGGCCATGGCCGGCGATTAAACACTTGTATGAACTTTATCTCCTGCGTACCTTGAAGCCATTGTCGTGCGGGCATAATCTGGCCCGCACGTGTCATTGGATTTATGTTGCTCGATGACGCTCTGCCTGGCCGATTCTTGATCTTCAAGGGTGCGACAGGTGTGGAGCAGCATGACCCACAAGGGAAGAGAGATCACCATGCTCGAAAGTTGTCAGAATGCTCAGGAACGCTGGGGTGGAGTGCATCTGCTGATCGACCGCTGGTTGCAGGAGCGTCACGAACTGGTTCGGGCCTATGATGCTCTCGGCGCCAAGCCTGAGGCTCTGGGCGAGAATCGCAAACCGTTGCAGGAGTTCTGCGGCGTGCTGGTCGATTACGTATCGGCGGGGCATTTCGAAATCTACGAACAGCTCACCGGTGAAGCCAAGGCCTTTGGCGACAAGCGTGGTCTTGAGCTGGCCGAGACGATCTACCCGCGCATCGACGTCATCACCGAGAAGCTGCTCGCGTTCAACGACCTGTGCGATGCCGGCAAGTGCGTTGCGGAAAAATTCAAGGAGCTGGGCGGCTTGTTGCATGAACGCTTCGAACTGGAAGATTGCCTGATCGAAGTGCTGCACACTGCTCACAAGGAAGAGGATTCGGTTCAGGCCTGAATCTCTCCTTCGCAAGACCCAAAAAACGGTGCGCTATGCGCGCCGTTTTTCGTTTCCGCGATTCAGCTTGTGGCACCGCGCAATTCGACTTCGAACACCAGCGGGGTGAACGGCGCGATCAGGTCGCCGGCGCCGTCGGCACCATAGGCCTGGGCCGATGGAATTACCAAACGCCACTTCGCACCCACCGGCATGTTTTGCAGCGCAATGCGCCAACCGGTGATCACGCTATCGAGACTGAACCATTGCGGCTGGCTGTTCTGATCGAACACCGTGCCGTCGGGCAGACGACCGATGTACAACACCTGGACCTTGCCATTCGGTCCGGCCTTGGCACCGTTGCCAGGGGTCAGCTCCGTCAGCAAAATTCCATCGTCCAATTCGCGAACCCCGGGCCGGGCTTTTTCCTGGGTAAGAAAACGCTGCTCTTTTTCCAGGGCTTCTTCGGTTTGCGGCGCTGGTGTTTGCAAGGCGACCTGGGCTTCATGGTCGGCAAGGATCTGCTCGATCTGTGCATCTTTCAGCGCGAGAGGTTTGCCTTGATAGGCTTGCTGCAAACCTTCGACCAGCGCCTGAAGTTGCAGGTCCGGAACCTCTTGGCGCAAGCGTTCGCCCAGGCTTGCCCCCAGGCTGTAAGCGAGATCGTGAGCGTCATTTCCAGCGGTTTTTTCCGCGGCTTGAGCAACGGAAAAACACACCAGCAAGGATAAAAAAAGGTAACGCGACATGGGCACTCTCCGACCTGAGATGCGGAGGATTATGCCAGTGAGAATGCGTTAAACGGTGAACTGCTTTTGCGTAGACGCAGAACATTTTCGATCCGTTGCAACGCAACGCTTTCGATACTGTCAACATGACCTAGCGGCGGTGTCAGCAGAGGTCTAGTATGAGCCGCATTCACGTCAGCCAGGAGGTAAACCATGTCGGCCACCAAGAAGCCTGTAAATACTCCGTTGCACTTACTCCAACAACTCTCGGGCAGCCTGCTTGAGCATTTGGAAACCGCTTGTTCCCAAGCCTTGGCTGATGCTGAAAAACTGCTCGCCAAACTGGAAAAACAACGCGGAAAAGCGCAAGAAAAACTGCATAAATCCCGTACCAAATTGCAGGACGCTGCGTCCGCCGGTAAGGCCAAGGCACAAGCCAAGGCGAAGGACGGCGTCAAGCAACTCGAAGACCTGCTCGATGCCTTGAAGGATCGTCAGTCCGAGACCCGTGCATACATTCTGCAACTCAAGCGTGACGCTCAAGAAAGCCTGAAACTGGCCCAGGGGGTTGGTCGCGTACAAGAGGCTGTCAGCAAGGCGTTGTCCCTGCGTTCGGCCAAGCCTGCTGCGGCACCTGCCAAGAAAGCCGCTGCCAAACCGGTTGCTGCAAAAGCAGCCGCCAAGCCTGCTGCCAAACCGGCTGCTAAAGCACCGGCCAAAGCCGCAGCAAAACCTGCAGCGAAAAAACCAGTCGCGGCCAGTGCTGCGAAACCAGCTGCTAAAGCGACTGCTGCCAAGCCAGCTGCCGCCAAACCAGCCGCTGCAAAAACCGCTGCTGCCAAGCCGGCTGTAGCAAAAACCGCAGCAGCAAAACCAGCGGCTAAACCTGCTGCAAAAGCGGCCGCTAAACCTGCTGCCAAAACCGCAGCAGCGAAACCGGCTGCCAAGCCAGTCGCTGCAAAACCAGCCGCCAAGCCGGCAGCAAAACCAGCTGCAAAACCAGCGGCTAAAACCGCAGCCGCCAAACCTGCTGCCAAGCCTGCCGCCGCTAAACCTGCTGCTGCAAAACCGGCCGCCAAACCTGCCGCTGCCAAACCAGCTGCCGCTAAACCGGGTACTGCGAGCGCTGCAAAACCTGCCGCAGCCAAACCCGCTGCCAAGCCGGCTGCTGCAAAACCAGCTGCCGCTAAACCAGCAGCAAAACCAGCGGTGAAAAAACCAGCCGCAGCAAAACCAGTCGCGGCTAAACCGGCAACCGCGCCAGTCGCCAAGCCTGCCACCCCGGCTCCGGCAGCATCGCCTGCTCCATCCGCTACCACCTCGACAGCGACCGCTGCGCCAACTCCGGCTGCCGTGTCGAGCACTGCCACCACCCCAACCAGCGCTTCCTAAGTGCCGGTTACCGCGACGCGCAACTGATGCAGCGCGTCGCGGTTCAGGTTGGCGGCGCCTGCCGCCACACCTTCCAGCCAGGCCGATCGTTCGGTCGTCTCGTCTTGCGGCCAACTTTGGGCCGTGCGCTCCAGTTGCAACAGCAGATGCCTTTCCGATTCCAGCTCCAGAGTTTTCACTTGCTCGCGTAATGCGTTGAGTCCGACGTCATCCGCAGCGGCGGCTTTCCATTGCTGACGCAATGTGCGCAACGGCCGTACGACGTTCACTTCCCACGGCACGGCCACCTGCAAAAGTTGCTGCAAGCGTTGCTCGTCGCAGCTCACCCCCCGTTGCTCCAGCCACAGTCCACACAGCAAAAGACAGACATTCGCCCCCGCCGACTGCAATTGCAGGCACAGATCTTCAACGCCAGGACGGGCGTAAGTGCCAAGGGAAAAGCTCCACAGGTCAGAGGACATAGTGCTACTCGCGCCAGTTGCGAGCGAAGCTGGTAGACTCCGCCGCCATTATGATTCGACTTCAGAACCTGACTTTACAGCGTGGCCCGCAACGTCTGCTAGAAGACGCCGAGCTGACCCTGCACGCCGGCCACAAAGCCGGCCTCATCGGTGCCAACGGCGCCGGCAAATCGAGCCTGTTCGCCTTGCTCCTGGGCGACCTGCACCCGGACTCGGGTGATTGCTTCTTGCCGGCGGACTGGCGCATCGCCCACATGCGCCAGGAGATCGACACCCTCGATCGCATCGCGGTCGACTACGTGCTCGATGGCGACCTGCGCCTGCGCGAGGTGCAACGTGACCTCGCCTCGGCCGAAGCGGCGCATGACGGTGCCGCTCAGGCCCGCCTGCACGCCGAACTCGACAGCGCCGACGGTTACACCGCCGATGCCCGGGCGCGCAAATTGCTCGCGGGCCTGGGGTTCACCAACGATCAGATGGATCGTCAGGTAGGAGATTTCTCCGGTGGCTGGAGGATGCGTCTGAATCTGGCGCAGGCATTGATGTGCCCTTCGGACCTGTTGCTGCTCGATGAACCGACCAACCACTTGGACCTCGACGCCATCATCTGGCTGGAAGAATGGCTCAAGAGCTATCCCGGCACCTTGATGCTGATTTCCCACGACCGGGACTTCCTCGATGCCGTGGTCGATCACGTGGCCCACGTCGATCAGCGCAAGATCACCCTGTATCGCGGCGGCTACAGCGCCTTCGAACGTGCGCGTGCCGAGCGTCTGGCCCAGCAACAGCAGGCCTACGAGAAGCAGCAGGCGCAACGTGCGCACATGGAAAGCTACATCGCTCGCTTCAAGGCCCAGGCCACCAAGGCCCGCCAGGCCCAGAGCCGGATCAAGGCGCTGGAGCGGATGGAAGAGCTGTCCGCCGCCCACGTCGATTCGCCGTTCGACTTCGTGTTCCGCGAATCGCACAAAATCTCCAGCCCGCTGATTGATATCTCCGACGCCCGATTGGGTTACGGCGAGCGCGCCGTGCTGGAGAAGGTCAAGCTGCAACTGACCCCCGGCGCCCGCATCGGTCTGCTCGGTCCCAACGGCGCGGGTAAATCGACCCTGATCAAAAACCTCGCCGGTGAACTCGCGCCGCTGTCCGGTCGCCTGACCCGTGGCGAGAACACCGTGGTCGGCTACTTTGCCCAGCATCAGCTGGACTCGCTGGACTCCAAGGCCAGCCCGTTGCTGCACATGCAGCGCCTGGCGCCGACCGAGCGCGAGCAAACGTTGCGCGACTTCCTCGGTGGTTTCGACTTCCGTGGTGCGCGCATCGATGAGCCGGTGCTGAATTTCTCCGGTGGTGAAAAGGCCCGACTGGCACTGGCGTTGATCGCCTGGGGCCGCCCGAACCTGTTGCTGCTCGACGAACCGACCAACCACCTGGACCTGGAAATGCGCCTGGCGCTGACCATGGCCTTGCAGGAGTTCAGCGGTGCGGTATTGGTGGTCTCCCACGATCGCCATTTACTTAAAAGCACCACCGACAATTTCTATCTGGTGGCGGACGGCAAGGTCGAAGAGTTCGACGGCGACCTGGAAGACTACACCCGCTGGCTGGTGGACTATCGCCAGCGCAACGCCCCGGTCAGCAACACCCCGGTGAACCCGGACAAGACCGACAAAAAGGCTCAGCGTCAGGCTGCTGCTGCGTTGCGTCAGCAACTGGCACCGCACAAGCGTGAAGCCGACAAGCTCGAAGCCGAGCTGGGCAAGCTGCACGAGAAACTGGCGAAGATCGACGCCAGCCTCGGCGACAGCGATATCTACGAACCAGCGCGCAAGAACGAACTGCGTGACCTGCTGGCCGAACAGGCCAAGCTCAAGGTCCGTGAAGCGGAGCTGGAAGAGTCCTGGATGGAAGCCCTGGAACTGCTGGAAAGCATGCAGGCGGAGCTGGAGGCGTTGTCCTGATGGAAGCCTTCAAACTGCCGCTGCCGCCGATGTGGGTCGAGCCGATCTGGCTCGGCGTGCAAATCCTGCTGATCCTGCTGGCCGGTTACCTCGCCCAGCGCTTCGTTGCCAAATGCCTGACCCGCCTGGGCGAGCGTTATCCGTTTCCACCGCAATTGTTGATGCCACTGCGCGGTGGCTTGCGCTGGCTGATCATGGGCAGCGCGTTGATCTTCGTGCTGGAACGCCTCGGCGTCTCGGCCACGGTGCTCTGGACCGCGTTGTCGGGGTTCGTGGCGGTGGCTGCGGTGGCGTTCTTCGCCATGTGGAGCGTGCTGTCGAACCTGCTGTGCGCGATCCTGATCTTCACCGTCGGCCCGTTCCGCATCGGTGATGTGGTCGAGTTGGTGGACACCCTCGACAAGCCTGGCGTCAAAGGCCGGGTGGTGGCGATCAATCTGCTGTTTACCACGCTGATCGAAGCCGAAGAGGCCGGGACTGGCAGTGCCATGGTGCAAGTGCCCAACAGCCTGTTCTTCCAGCGCTCGGTTCGGCGGTGGCGGGGGACTGATGTGTTTCCTTCCAGTGGGTTTGAAAAGTAAGTTTTCTGTTGCCTGACCTATCGCCTTCGCGAGCAAGCCCGCTCCCACAGTAGATCAATGTTGTTCACCTATTGAGTGTTCGCTGAAGATCCCCTGTGGGAGCGGGCTTGCTCGCGAAGAGGCCCTCACAGCCGCAAACGCTGGTCGCCTGTCCCCCCTGTCCTACAAAAAATCGGTAGTCATCCGCCCAAAGCCGCATTAGCTTAGACGTCTGTCACGAGTCTGAGTCGAGGTGTGCGATGGTGCTTCAAACATGGCTGGCGTTTTTTGCCGCCTGCTGGGTGATCAGTCTGTCTCCCGGTGCCGGCGCGATTGCGTCGATGTCCAGCGGCTTGCGATATGGTTTCTGGCGCGGTTACTGGAACGCCCTGGGCCTGCAACTGGGCCTGGCGGTGCAGATTGCGATTGTCGGCTTGGGTGTGGGGGCCATTCTCACGGCTTCGGCGACGGCGTTCTATGCGATCAAATGGTTCGGTGTGGCGTATCTGGTTTACCTGGCGGTCAAGCAATGGCGGGCACTGCCCAGCGACATGAGCGACGATGGGGCGGTGCGGCAGATTGGCAAGCCGTTGGCCCTGGTGTTCCGGGGTTTCCTGGTGAACATCAGCAACCCCAAGGCATTGGTGTTCATGCTGGCGGTGTTGCCGCAGTTCATTGATCCCCACGCGCCGCTGCTGGCTCAGTACCTGATCATTGGCGTCACCATGGTCTGTGTCGACCTGATCGTCATGGCCGGTTACACCGGGCTGGCGGCCAAAGTGCTGCGACTGTTGCGCACGCCCAAACAGCAGAAACGCATGAACCGCACGTTTGCCGGGTTGTTCATTGGCGCTGCGGCGTTCATGGCGACGCTGCGTAAAGCGGTGGTGTAAAACCGCCAGGCACAAAAAAGGCGACCTTTTCAGGTCGTCTTTTTCGTTTGCCTTGCACTCATTGTGGCGAGGGGCTTCTGTGGTGAGGGGGCTTGCCCCCGTTGGACTGCGTAGCGGTCCCATTTTGGAGGCGCTTCGCACCTCAACGGGGGCAAGCCCCCTCGCCACAGAAGCTCCCTCACCACATTGGTATCAGCGCAGGATTACCGGCGCCGTATCCCTTGGCAGGTTGTTGCGTTGCGGGGCTTGCCCCGGCTGTTCGTAGCTAGGGCCACCGAGCTGTTGGCTCAGTTGCCCGGCCACGTCTTCGCCCAACGCCTTGGACACATCACGCACCACCCGAGGGCGGTTCAGCGAGATCTTGATGTCCCGGCCATTCACCAGTTTGGTGTCCTGGCCTTCACCCATCGCCGTGAAGGCCGAGGTAATTTCGAAGGTCTTGGTGTTGATCAGGCTGAAATCCGCCACCAGGGTCAACGCCAGAACCGCCGAATAGCTGTCAGTGTTGGCCAGCTCATTCATGTCCTGGGTGAAGTCGATGTCCGACACTGTGCCAAACAGCACATAGTCCGCGCCCTTGAAGTTGCCAGCCTTGATCCGCTTGATCACATCGTAGATGTCACCCTTGGACGAGGCGGTATAAGGCGTGCCCTGAATCAGCTGGAACATGCCGGTGCGCAGGATTTCACCCTTGATATCGCCGGTGAATTTACGCAGTTCGGCCTGTTCGATGTAGCTGGTGGTGGCTTCGATCTCGTTGTAGTTCGACGAACCGCTGGAGCTGTAATAGCCCTCACGGTAATTGTTCTGCGCCGAGACGATGTGGATGTACTGCTCCACCCGCTCCTGGTACGCCAGATCCGTGACCGCAACTTTCGGGGCCGCTTGCACGCTGAACGCGCAAGCCAGGGCCATCATGCCAATCCATGTGCGCATCGATTAACGCTCCGTGGTTTTGCGGATCTCTTTTTCGTCCATCCACTCGGCCAGACCGCTTTCAACGTCGATCAATTGCAGGCTGAATTTGTAGAAGACGTCCTTGTAGTCGGCGCTGCGCTTGACGATCGAGCTGATCGAGCCTTCGATGCGGTACTTGGCAGCAATCATGTTGCCGGTCTTGGCGACAGTGCTTTTCTTGTACAGGCCGCTCTGGTTTTGCAGCTTGAGCTGGTCAACCTGGCTCTGCATCGCGTTGTTGTCGCTGGCGAAGCGCGCAACACCGGTTTTCATCAGCTGGGTCTTGATGCTGGTGGTGATTTCGCGGGTATCAATGTACTCGCTGGTCTTGTTCTTCACGTCGTAGACCTGAACCACCGGGCGGCCCTGCATGATGCCGGACTGGGCCAGGGAGCGAGTCATCGACTCTGCGATCATCTGCAGGTCGGTGGAACCGAACTCGTTGGTCACGGTTTCTACAGCCTTGGTGTCACCGTAGCTGATGTTCTTGCTGCCCAGGGTCGGCGAAGTGTTGGCGCAGCCGCTGGCCAGGAGGGCGAGAACGGCGATGAACGAAAAGCGTGCAAACATGGGAATGCTCTCTAGAACTGAACGAATAGGGTCGGGTTAAGGCGTCTTGATTTCGAGACGGAAATCCACGGCTTTGGCGGTCGGTGCGATGGCCTGGATGAAACTGGTCTGCTCGCCGTACATCATCTGGCTTTTCCAGGTTTCTTCTTCCGCGATCGGGAAGCCTTCAGGACCGAGCCAGGCAAAACGGTAGTAGAAGGTCTTGTTGTTGAAGCTGGTGTTGCTCAGCTGCACATTGACCGTCTGGAAGCCGTTTTCCCGGGCGACGCGCATGGCGCCGACCACGATGTTCTTGAGCTTGCCCATGGCCACGACTTTGCTGGCGGCGCTGCCCGGCTCTGGTGGTGGCGGGGTGGCGCACCCGGCCAACAAGGCCAGGGCGACAACGGCGATGAGTTTGAAGCGCATGCAAAGACTCCGTTCTTAAGGTTGTTTGAAGCTGGCCACGGCGGTCGGGTTGGCACTCGTGATCACGTGTGCAGCCAGGCCGCTGGCGAATACCTGATTACCCACGGCGCGCAGGCTGATGACCTGATAACGCTGATCCACGGTGATCTTGACCACCGAGCCGCCGACGGCGCTCGGCAGGGTGACTTGGTGTTCACCTTTCTTCAAGCGCAGACGCACCACTTGGGTGTTGTCCGGCAGGGTGCGCCACGTACGGGTATCGGCACCTTCCAGCACAGCTGAAGAAATACCCACCGCCAGGCCGGCCAGCGGGTTGGTTTCGTTGATCTTCTTCTGGGCCACGC
The DNA here is from genome assembly GCF_026016365.1 of Pseudomonas sp. B21-053. NCBI lineage: Bacteria > Pseudomonadati > Pseudomonadota > Gammaproteobacteria > Pseudomonadales > Pseudomonadaceae > Pseudomonas > Pseudomonas sp. B21-053. Next base: position 6,824,646 of record NZ_CP087205.1, on the reverse strand, counting down.
CTTTGGTCACGGCGCGCACGGTGGTGCGCAGAATGATGCCCGGCATGTCGTCACGTAATGCGCGGCGCGACATGGCGGTGGTGCTGTTGAGCTGGGTCAGGTTCAACTGCTGACCGTCTACGCCGATCTGGGCGAATGCCGGGGTCGAGGTGTCCGGCTTGATGATCGGGAACGACAGCGGGGTGATCACGAGCTGGTTGCTGATTGGCAATGGCAGCGGAATGCGGATCGAGTCACGGGACGGCGCCAGGCCGCTCTGCACCACGATCAGGATGTCGCTGTCGTCAGTCTTGGCCGGCTTGTCGAGGTTGACCAGTGCCTGCTCCAGCAGCGGGGTGTTCGGGCGCAGTTCGGCGGCTTTGCGGTAACCCGGCGCGGCGAGGTCTTTTTCACCCAGGGCTTCGTAGACGTAACCGGCCAGGTAATGGCTGAACGCACTCTGGTAGCTGTTTTTCAGGCTGACCACGTCCGGCGCGTCGAGGCTGGCGACCGGGTAACCCTGCAGGTCTTTGTACTGGGTCTTGATGCCTTCTTTCTCGGCCTCGTTTTCGCTCTTGAGGTATTCCTTGTCGCGCAAATCGGCGATCACGGCTTCGCGTTCGTGGGTCTTCTTGATCGACATGCGCGCGCCGTCGAAGTCATTCACCGCCAGCAGGTTCAGGGCCATCTGGGTGGTAAGCATGACTTTTTCGTAGTCGTAGCCTTCGTAGCGACGGACCTTGTCGTTGACCAGGAAGCTGCCGAACTGCGCCAGGTACTTGTCGGTATCAAGCTTGACCGAGTCTTCCCACTTGCCCACCACCTGATCGGCGCTGGTCCAGGCATTCTGGCTGCCGGACAGGTCGCCCTTGGCGCGCAGCAGTTCACCCTTCTCGAAGTAATAGAGCAGGTCTTTGTCCGGGCCGGAGTTGTTCTTTTCCAGCATTGTCAGCGCCGCATCGACATTGCCGGCGGCCAGTTGCTGGTTGGTTTGCGCGAGTTCGGAGTCGTAGTTGCGAAAGGCGGAACAGCCGGAGAGCAAGGTGACCGCGCTGAGTGCGATCGAGGTAAGGGCGCGAGAGGCCATAGGGGTACTTCTTCCCTGAATAGAAGCAGCCGCGCGTGCTGGTCGGGCTGTAGGGACCTATCGGCAGGGAGACTGGCGTCCTGCCAATTCCTCAAAAAGAGGAGCTTAAATGCCGCGGCGCAATCGCGAGGCGGCGGCATTATAAGCTCGGATGCTGGCTATGTAATGGCTTTTTAATTACATTTTTTCACAACGTGCCACTACTTATTTCAGACCTGATACCACGGTGCTGTCTGGCGCAGAGGAAGGTTCGAAAGCCACGCCGTTGCTGAAGATCCGCCCACCCAGTGCTCGCAGGCCGATGACTTGATGGTTCTGATCGATGCGGATTTTCAGCGGCGCGGCGCCCGGAGTGTTGGGCAAGCTGATCAGGTGCTCGCCTTTTTTCAGGTGCAGACGCACCACTTGGGTGATGTTGGGCAAGGTGCGCCAAGTGCGAGTGTCCGCGTGCTCAAAGCCATCATGCTGCGTCACGTAGGAGGCTTTGCTTGGGTCGCGCCGGTTATCGGTACCCTGAACGTCAGCCGCCAGGAAGGCGCGATAGGCGGTGCGCTGAATAATGCCGGGCATGTCGTCGCGCAATGTCCGCAGCGACATGTCGGTGATGCTGTTGACGAGGATCAGTGGCTGTTTGCGCCCATCGACGGTCATCTGTGTGAATGCCGGGGTCGAGGTGTCGGGCACCATCACCGGAAACGAAACGTTGGCGACGATGACCTGGCCGTCTTGCAGGCGAACCGGATAGGGCACCCGAACCGAACTGCGCGCCGGCGCCAGGCCGCTTTGAACAATGATCAACACATCACTTTCATTGGCTTTGATGGCGGGTTTGTCGAGTTCGCGCAAGGCCTGTTGAAAGAAGGGCAGGTCGGGTCGCAACTCGATGGCCTGGCGATAACCGGGTGCCGCGAGGTCACGCTCGCCCAGCGCTTCATAGGTAAACCCGGCCAGGTAGTGGCTGAACGCGCTCTGATAGCCGTTCTTCAGTGCGATGACGGAGGGCGCATCGAGGGTGGCCACGGGGTAGCCCTGAAGATCCTTGTAGTGCACGCGAACGCCCTGGGCCTTGGCTTGTTCCTCGACTTGCTCGTATTGTTTTTCCCACTGGCGTGCGATCAGTGCTTCGCGCTCGTGGGTTTTCTTGATATCGGCGCGGGCACCATCGAAGTCATTCACGGCCAACTGGTTCAGGGCCATTTGCGTGGTCAGCATGACCTTTTCATAGTCGTAGCCATCGTAGCGACGCAGTTTGTCATTGATGATGCTGCCCCAATGATCGCCCATCGCGGAAAGAAGTTGAGTGCCGGTGGATTCAACGGTGTCCTGGCGCTGAATCACCATTTGCTCCGCGCTGCGCCAGGCCACCTGACTTTGCGCAATCTCGTCGGCGGCACTCAGGACGGCTCCTTTTTCGAAGTAATAGAGCAGATCCCGATTTTCTTGCGGGTTGTGCAGTTCCAGCAATTGGAGAGCGCCCTGCGGATTTCCTGCTTTCAACTGGTCAGTCGTTTGCGCCAGTTCCAGGTCGTAGTTGCGATAGGCGGCGCAACCGGTCAGTTGCAGGACGAGGCTTAGCAACAGCGAGAAATAGAGGTGTGAGCGCATGGACGATCATTCTTCCCTGAACGGATATCGCGAGGAGATGGCAATTCGCCGCTGAATTTATACGCAGCCGTGCAGGAAACGCCAACAAAGCTTGAGTGAAAGCCATTGGAAGTTAACAATGTGTTACTTCGTATTTCCCCTTGAGATTCATTCATGACTGCCTCCTCCCGTTTTCTGGCGTGGCTAGTGCTGCCGGTTATTGCGTTCTGCAGCCTCAATGCGCTGGCCGACACCGCCGAAGGCGCGCCCAAAGCGCTGCATTTGCTCGACTACATTGGCGCCGACTATCCGGCAACGGTCGAGGCTGGCAAGGTCATCGATGAGTCTGAATACCGCGAACAGCTGGAATTCCTCGGCGTCCTCAAAGGGTTGATCGCCGAATTGCCGGCCAAGCCTGAGCAGGCTGAGCTGGAGCAGGGTGTCAGCAGCCTGAGCGCTGCTATTGCAGCTCGCAAGGACAGCGCCGACGTCGTGCGCCAGGCCCGGCAGCTCGGTGCGAAGCTGGCGGTAGCCTATGAAGTCAGCCAGGCGCCGGTGATTACCCCGGACCCGACTCGCGGTGCGCCGCTGTACGCCCAGCAATGCTCGGTGTGCCACGGCGACGCGGGCGCTGGCGATGGCCCGGCAGGCGTGGGCATGACGCCGCCGCCGGCCAATCTGCGCGATGCGACGCGCCTCGATCGCCTGAGCCTCTACGGGATCTACAACACCTTGGGCCAAGGCGTCGAAGGCACCGACATGCCGTCCTTCGCCGATCAGCTGGATGATCGTCAGCGTTGGGACCTGGCGACCTATATCGCCGGCTTCAGCGCCGATCCGGCGGCAGCGAAATCCGAAAAAACCTACAACATCGCCGACCTGGCCCGTCAGACGCCGGCCGAAGTGTTGGCTGCTGAAGGCCCGCAAGCCGTGGCAACCTTCCGCGCACAACGGGCGCAGCCGCCGCAGGTCAAGCGTGGCCCGGCGCAGTTGCTCGATTACACCGCTGCGACCCTGGACAAGAGCATCGCCGCTTACCGTGCTGGCGAGCACGATCAGGCTTACGACCTGTCGGTGGCAGCGTATCTGGAAGGCTTCGAGTTGGTCGAAAGCTCTCTGGATAACGTCGACGCCAACGTGCGCAAAGACACTGAAAAATCCCTGATGGCGTACCGTCAGTCGTTGCAGGACGGTTTGCCGGTAGCTCAGGTTGAACAGCGCCTGGACGCGGCCAAGTCCAAGTTGAAGGAATCTGCCGGTCTGCTGGGCAGCGATGGCTTGAGCTGGTCCTTGAGCTACATCTCCGGGCTGTTGATTCTGCTGCGCGAAGGCCTGGAAGCGATTCTGGTACTGGCGGCGATCCTCGCGTTCTTGCGCAATACCGGCCAGCAATCGGCGGTGCGCAGCGTCAACGTCGGTTGGGGTTTGGCGCTGGTGGCCGGTTTGGCGACGTGGGCGTTGGCCGCTTACGTGATCGATGTCAGCGGCGCCCAGCGTGAACTGCTGGAAGGCTGCACCGCGCTGTTCGCCAGTGTCATGGTCCTGTGGCTTGGCGTGTGGATGCACGACCGTCGCCACGCCGCAGCCTGGCAGGATTACATCAAGAGCAGTCTGGTGGGCGGCGGTGGGCGTTTCGGCTTTGCGATCCTCGCGTTTTTCTCGGTGTACCGCGAACTGTTCGAAGTGATTCTGTTCTACGAAACCCTGTGGTTGCAGGCCGGTCCTGCCGGGCATAACGCGGTATTGGCGGGCGGCGCCACGGCGCTGGTGCTGTTGATCGGTCTGGCCTGGGTGATCCTGCGCGGTTCGGCCAAGCTGCCGCTGGCGCTGTTCTTCGGCATCAATGCCGGGTTGCTGTGCGCGTTGTCGGTGGTGTTTGCCGGGCATGGCGTGAAGGCGTTGCAGGAAGCCGGGATCTTCGGCACCCGGCCGGTGCCGTTCTTTGACTTTGACTGGCTGGGGATTCATGCGGATGCGTATTCGTTGAGTGCGCAGGCGGTGGCGATTATTGCGATTGTTGTGCTTTATAGCCGCAGTCGGATGGCGGAGAAGCAGCGGGTGCGGGTTTCTTAAAAAGCATTCGCTTCGCTCATATTCGCGGGCAAGCCTCGCTCCTACAGGATTCATGCGCCGGTCGCGTATAACCTGTGTAGGAGCGAGGCTTGCCCGCGAAGCTTTTTAAAAAGAGGTAAACACAATGCGTGTCTGGATCGATGCCGATGCCTGCCCACGGGCGGCCAAGGATCTGGTGGTGAAGTTCGCCCTCAAGCGCCAGTTCGAAGTGGTGCTGGTGGCCGGTCAGCCGCAGATCAAGCCAGGCCTGGCCTTGGTGAAGCTGATCGTGGTGCCCAGCGGCCCGGACGCGGCCGACGATTACCTGGTGGAACACGCGGTGCCTGGTGAACTGGTGATTTGCAGCGATGTGCCGCTGGCGGATCGTTTGGTGAAGAAGGGCGTTTCGGCCCTCGACCCGCGCGGCAAAGAGTTCGATGCGCAGAACATGGGCGATCGGCTGGCGGTACGGAATCTGTTCACCGACCTGCGTGAGCAAGGCCAGATGAGCGGCGGGCCCGCGCCGTTTGGCGAGCGGGAGAAGCAGGCGTTTGCGAATGCACTGGACCGGATACTCACCCGGCTAACCCGTAAACCCTGAGCCACACCCAAAACCCCTGTGGGAGCGGGCTTGCTCGCGAAAGCGGACTGACATTCAACATTAATGTTGGCTGACACACCGCTTTCGCGAGCAAGCCCGCTCCCACATTTTAGTCCGTGTTAAGCGTCGTTTTCGTGGGTCAGTTCGAGGACGCGGTCCACCAGTTTGTTGATCCCGGAAGCCGCTTCGCTAATCGTCTGCGCCAACATATACGCCGGTGTGCTCACCAATTTGCGCGCCTTGTCCTCGACAATGTCGCCCACGGCGCATTCAGTGTGGGTGGCGCCCATTTTGTTCATGGCCGCCGCGGTGTCGGCGTCGTTGCCGATGGTGCAGGTCACGCCCGGGCCGTAAATCTTCGCCGCCAGCGCTGGCGAGATGCAGATCAAGCCCACTGGTTTACCCGCTTCGGCAAACGCCTCGGCCAACGCCAGGACTTCCGGTTGCACCGTGCAGCCGGCGCCTTCGACCGCGAAGTTAGACAGATTCTTGGCCGCGCCAAAACCGCCGGGCACGATCAACGCATCGAAGTCTTCGACGCTGGCCTCGCGCAAATCCTTGATATTGCCCCGGGCGATGCGTGCAGATTCCACCAGGACATTGCGCGACTCGGGCATTTCTTCGCCGGTCAGGTGATTGATCACATGCAACTGCGCGATGTTCGGTGCAAAGCACTGCACCTGGGCGCCGCGCTGGTCCAGGCGCAGCAAGGTGATCACGCTTTCGTGGATCTCGGCGCCGTCGTACACACCACAGCCGGAAAGGATCACTGCAATTTTTTTGCTCATGGGCTTTTCTCCAGATTCATGGCGTTAAATGTCCACTAATTTGTCACTCGTTGCCATAGGGTTAATTCGCGGCTACACCTAGGATCTGTCATCACGATTCCGATCAGGGCGCGTCATGGACTTCATTCTGTATGCGGTGCCGTTTTTCTTTGTGCTGATTGCCGTCGAACTGCTGGCCGACCGTTGGCGCGGGGTCAGCAATTATCGTCTGGCCGACGCGATCAACAGCATCAGCACCGGCGTGCTGTCCACCACCACCGGCCTGTTGACCAAGGGCGTGGGGCTGCTGACGTATGCGTTTGCCCTCGACCATCTGGCGTTGTTCAAACTCTCGGGCGACAGCGTCTGGGTATTCGCCTTTGTCCTCTACGACTTTTGCTATTACTGGCTGCACCGCATGGGCCATGAACGCAACATCCTCTGGGCCGCGCATTCGGTGCATCACCAGAGCGAGGACTACAACCTGTCCACGGCCCTGCGCCAGACCAGCACCGGGTTTCTGTTGAGCTGGATTTTCTACCTGCCCATGGCCGTGCTCGGCGTGCCGTTGCTGGTGTTCATCAGCGTTGCGGCGCTGAACTTGCTGTATCAATTCTGGGTGCACACCAAACACATTCCCAAGCTCGGCTGGTTCGAGTGGTTTTTCGTCACGCCGTCCAATCATCGGGCCCACCATGCACAGAACGCTCTCTACATGGATCGCAACTACGGCGGGGTGTTCATTATTTGGGACCGTCTATTTGGCTCGTTCCAGGAAGAGGACGACAACGAACCGGTGATTTTCGGCGTGACCACGCCACTGGCGAGCTGGAATCCGTTGTGGGCCAACGTGCAGTTCTATGCGCAATTGTGGGATGACGCGAAGCGGGCGCAGAGCAAGTGGGACAAGCTGCGGATCTGGTTCATGCGCACCGGCTGGCGGCCGGCGGACGTGGCGGCGAAGTACCCGATGAACAAGCCCGACCTGAGCCAGTTCCGCAAATTCGAAGTACCGCTGGATGGGCGCCAGCAGATTTACGTGGCGCTGCAGTTCTGCGTCTACATCGCCTTGGGCAGCTACTTGATGAACCTCGAACGCAGTCTGCCGACCGGCGCGCTGGTGCTCGGCTGGGGTGCGGTGGCGTTGGGGTTGTTTACGTTGGGCGTGGCCCTGGAGAATCGTCCGTGGACGTTGAAGCTGGAGCTTGTGCGGCTGGCGTCGAACCTGCCGCTGATGTGGCTGGCGCCGCTGATCGGGCTGTGGCCGGCCAGCGCGGTGGGCTGGGTCGGGCTGCTCAGCTACAGCCTGCTCAGCGGGATCGGTCTCTACTGCTGCAGAAACCGATTCACTCGACTGGCGTCTTAGTCTCGCTGATTCGCGCTTGTTCGGCTTTCAAGGCTTGCTCGTCGGCGTAGATCTTCTTCGCCAGGCGAGCATTCTTGAAGCGCCGGCGCAGCCACAGGCCCAGGCCCAGCAACAACAGCGCGCCGAGCACCCATAGCTCATACTTCTTGACGCTGCCCAGCATGCCTTCGAGCACCGCACCGAAGTGATAGGCCGCCGCCGCCAGGGCGCTGGCCCAGATCGCGGCACCAATCCCGTTCAGCAGCAGGTAGCGTCCCGGCGGATAACCCGACAGGCCGATCGCCACCGGCATCACCGTGCGCAAACCATAGACAAAGCGGAAGCTCAGGACCCAGATGTCCGGGTGCTTGCGGATATGCTCCAGCGCCCGGTCGCCCATCAACTGCCAGCGCGGTTTGCGCGCGAGTAATTTGCGGCCGTGCTTGCGCCCCAGGAAGTACCACAGCTGATCACCGGCATAACTGCCGAAGAACGCCACGACGACGACCAGGTTGATGTCCATGTATCCGCGAAACGCGAGGAAGCCCGCGAGCACCAGGATGGTTTCGCCTTCGAAGAACGTGCCGAGAAAAAGGGCAAAGTAGCCGAAGTCATGCAGAAATTGTTGGAGCATTGTCTGGGTGCTGGCGAAATGAACGCGCAGCCTAACCCTTCGTGCACATTCATGAAAGTGTCCAAATGTGTCTCGACGTGAACAATTCCTACACGGACAATGGAATGCGGCTACGTGTCACGGGGGTAAGCACAACTGTCATCTGTTCGTCATAATGGCCGCTTATAACTGTCACGCTCGCCTGCCAGCGCGGGCTCAGGAGTCTGCCGTGAGCTTTACCCCCGCCAACCGTTTGTTCCCTGCAACCCGCCTGCGTCGCAACCGCCGTGATGATTTTTCGCGTCGACTGGTCCGTGAAAACGTTTTGACCGTCGATGACCTGATCCTGCCGGTGTTTGTGCTGGACGGTGAAAACCGTCGCGAAGCGGTGGCATCTATGCCGGGCGTCGAACGCCTGACCATCGATCTGTTGCTCGAAGAAGCGGCCAAGTGGGTCGAGCTGGGGATTCCGGCTGTGGCGCTGTTCCCGGTGACGCCGCCGGAACTCAAATCGCTGGACGCCGCCGAAGCCTGGAATCCAGAGGGTATTGCCCAGCGCGCCACTCGTGCGCTGCGTGATCGCTTCCCGGAACTCGGCGTGATCACTGACGTGGCCCTGGACCCGTTCACTACCCACGGCCAGGACGGTATCCTCGACGAAGAAGGCTACGTGCAGAACGACATTACCGTCGACGCACTGGTCAAGCAGGCCCTGTCCCACGCCGCAGCCGGCGCTCAGGTAGTGGCGCCGTCGGACATGATGGACGGTCGCATCCAGGCGATCCGCGAAGCCCTTGAACTGGCCGATCACGTGAATGTGCGGATCATGGCTTACTCGGCCAAGTACGCCAGCGCCTATTACGGCCCGTTCCGCGATGCGGTGGGTTCGGCGCTGAACCTGGGCAAGGCCAACAAGGCCTCCTATCAGATGGACCCGGCCAACAGCAACGAAGCCCTGCACGAAGTGGCGGCGGACTTGTCAGAAGGCGCGGACATGGTCATGGTCAAGCCAGGCATGCCGTATCTGGACATCCTTTACCGGGTCAAAGAAGAATTCAAAGTGCCGACGTTTGTTTACCAAGTCAGCGGCGAATACGCCATGCACATGGCGGCGATCCAGAATGGCTGGTTGAGCGAAGGGGTTATCCTCGAATCCCTGACCGCTTTTAAACGTGCAGGCGCAGATGGCATCCTGACTTATTTTGCCGTGCGCGCTGCCCAATTGTTACGAGAGCAAAAATAGCCCTCCCAGGAACATTCGATGAATACCGAAGGACTCTCTGAAGTTGCAGTAAAGGAAGCTCAAGCCGTGGTCGAGCAAATCGCCGAAACACCGCCGGAGCTGGAGCCTACTCCACCCGCGGTGGTCATCGAGGCTGCGCCCGCAGTCCCGGCGATTGCCATTCCCGGCCTGGATGACAGCAGCCTGTACATCCATCGCGAGCTCTCGCAACTGCAGTTCAACATCCGCGTGCTGGAGCAGGCGCTGGATGAGTCCTACCCGTTGCTGGAACGGCTGAAATTCCTGCTGATCTTCTCCAGCAACCTGGACGAGTTCTTCGAGATTCGCGTGGCCGGCCTGAAGAAACAGATCACCTTCGCCCGTGAACAGGCTGGCGCTGATGGCCTGCAACCGCACCAGGCCCTGGCCCGCATCAGCGAGCTGGTGCACGGTTATGTGGACCGCCAGTACGCGATCCTCAACGACATCCTGTTGCCGGAGCTGGAGAAACATCAGGTCCGCTTCATCCGTCGCCGTCACTGGACGACCAAGATCAAAACCTGGGTGCGCCGCTATTTCCGCGACGAGATCGCGCCGATCATCACCCCGATCGGCCTCGACCCGACGCACCCGTTCCCGTTGCTGGTGAACAAGAGCCTGAACTTCATCGTCGAGCTCGAAGGCATCGACGCCTTCGGTCGCGACTCTGGCCTGGCCATCATCCCGGCGCCGCGTTTGCTGCCCCGTGTGATCAAGGTTCCGGAAGAAGTCGGTGGCCCTGGCGACAACTACGTGTTCCTGTCGTCGATGATCCACGCCCACGCCGACGACCTGTTCCAGGGCATGAAGGTGAAAGGCTGCTATCAGTTCCGCCTGACCCGAAACGCCGACCTGGCGGTCGATACCGAAGACGTGGAAGACCTGGCCCGCGCCCTGCGCGGCGAGTTGTTCTCCCGTCGCTACGGTGATGCGGTGCGCCTGGAAGTCGCCGACACTTGCCCGAAACACCTGTCCGACTACTTGCTCAAGCAGTTCAACCTGCACGAGACCGAGCTGTATCAGGTCAACGGCCCGGTCAACCTGACCCGTCTGTTCAGCATCACCGGCCTGGACAGTCAGCGTGCGTTGCAATACCTGCCGTTCACGCCGCAGATCCCGAAACTGCTGCAGAACAGCGAGAACATTTTCAGCGTGATCAGCAAGCAGGACATCCTGCTGTTGCACCCGTTCGAGTCGTTCACCCCGGTAGTCGATTTGCTGCGTCAGGCTGCCAAGGACCCGCATGTATTGGCGGTGCGCCAGACGTTGTACCGCTCCGGCGCCAACTCGGAAATCGTCGATGCGCTGGTGGATGCCGCGCGTAACGGCAAGGAAGTCACGGCGGTGATCGAGTTGCGGGCGCGGTTCGACGAAGAGTCCAACCTGCAACTGGCCAGCCGCCTGCAAGCGGCCGGCGCGGTGGTGATCTACGGCGTGGTCGGCTTCAAGACCCACGCCAAGATGATGCTGATCCTGCGTCGCGAAGCCGGTGAGATCGTCCGCTACGCGCACTTGGGCACTGGCAACTACCACGCGGCCAACGCCCGTCTGTACACCGACTACAGCTTGCTGACCTCGGATGACGCGTTGTGCGAAGACGTCGGCAAATTGTTCAGCCAGTTGATCGGCATGGGCAAGACCCTGCGGATGAAGAAGCTGCTGCACGCGCCGTTCACACTGAAGAAGGGCATGCTCGACATGATTGCCCGGGAGACGCAGTTCGCCCTCGAGAGCAAACCGGCGCACATCATCGCCAAGTTCAACTCGCTGACCGATCCGAAGATCATCCGCGCGCTGTACAAGGCCAGTCAGTCCGGGGTGCGCATCGATCTGGTAGTGCGCGGCATGTGCTGCCTGCGTCCGGGCATTCCGGGGGTGTCCCACAACATCCACGTGCGCTCGATCATCGGCCGCTTCCTGGAACACACCCGGGTCTTCTACTTCCTCAATGGCGGCGAAGAGCAGATGTTCCTTTCCAGTGCGGACTGGATGGAGCGCAACCTCGACAAGCGCGTCGAGACTTGCTTCCCGGTCGAAGGCAAGAAGCTGATCATGCGGGTCAAGAAAGAGCTGGAGCTTTATCTCACCGATAACACCCACAGCTGGAGCCTGCAGTCGGACGGTCGCTACATCCGCAACACCCCGACCGGCAACCAGAACCCGCGCAGCGCCCAGGCTACTTTGCTGGAGCGGTTGGGTAGCCCGATCCTGGCCGTGCGTTAACACCGCAATACCTGTGGGAGCGGGCTTGCTCGCGAAAGCGGAGTGTCAGTCAATAGAGATGTCGACTGACACGCTGCATTCGCGAGCAAGCCCGCTCCCACAAGGGGAATTGCATTGACCGCTGAATCGCGGACATAAAAAAGGCCTTCCGAAGAAGGCCTTTTTTCGTTTTCAGCGGACGTTAAGCGTGAACCCAACCCGCGTCAGCCATTCCGCTTCCAGCGCGAAGTCGGCCTGGGTCAGTTGGTTCTCGTCCAGCCAGTTGGCCGGGAACAGCACGTCCAGGCTGTCGCCGTTGGCACGCAAGGTGACCTGAGGCATTTCCTGGGTGCCGCGGATGTGGTGGAACAGGATCGCAAAGCGCAGCAGCACGCACAGGCGAATCAGCTTGCTGCCATCACTGCCGAAATCCGCAAACTTGTCCCGGGGAATATTGCGGCGGTGACCACGCACCAGCAGCGCGAGCATTTGCTGGTCTTCGCGGGAGAAACCGGCCAGGTCCGAGTGCTCGATCAGGTAGGCGCCGTGCTTGTGGTAGTGATAGTGGGCGATGTCCAGGCCCACTTCATGGACCTTCGCGGCCCAGCCCAGCAACTCGCGCCAGACGCCGTCGTCGAGGTCCCAGTCCTCGGCCACTTGATCGAAGGCATGCAGCGCTTTGCGTTCAACCCGCGCCGCTTGCTCCAGATCAACGTGGTAACGCTCCATCAGCGAGCTGAGGGTGCGCTCACGCACGTCTTCGTGATGATGACGGCCCAGCAGGTCGTAGAGCACGCCTTCGCGCAGAGCGCCTTCACAGTGATCCATACGTTGCAGTTCGAGGGCGTCGAAGATCGCTTCGAGAATCGCCAGGCCCGCCGGAAAGATTGCGCGACGGTCAGGCTTGATGCCTTCGAAGTCGATTTTCTCGACATCACCGAGCTTGATCAGCTTGCGCTTGAGCCAGGCCAGGCCAGTCGCGTTCACTTCGCCGGTGCCGTGTCCGCCGGCCTTCAGCGCCAGGCCAATGGCGCGGATGGTGCCGGAGGAGCCGATGGCTTCATCCCACGTCAGGCGGTGCAGGGCGTGCTCGATGCTCATGATCTCCAGCCGCGCTGCCGTGTACGCCTGGGCGTAACGGGCCGGGGTGACCTTGCCGTCCTTGAAATAGCGCTGGGTGTAGCTGACGCAGCCCATTTGCAGGCTTTCGCGCAGCAGCGGCTCGAAGCGCTGGCCGATGATGAATTCGGTACTGCCGCCGCCGATGTCGGCCACCAGGCGCTTGCCCGGGGTGTCGGCGAGGGTGTGGGAGACGCCGAGGTAGATCAGGCGCGCTTCTTCACGGCCGGAGATGACTTCCACGGGATGGCCGAGGATTTCTTCGGCGCGGCGGATGAATTCGGCGCGGTTACGCGCTTCACGCAAGGCGTTGGTGCCGACGATCCGCACGGCGCCGGGCGGCATACCGTTGATCAGTTGGGCAAAGCGCTTCAGGCAATCAAGCCCGCGTTGCATGGATTCTTCGTTCAGCTGGCGCTCATCGTCGATGCCGGCGGCCAGTTGGACCTTTTCGCCGAGGCGCTCAAGAATACGGATTTCGCCGTTCTGGGCCTTGGCCACGACCATGTGAAAGCTGTTGGAGCCCAGGTCGATTGCGGCGATCAGGGACAGATTCTTGGCTTGGGATTGCGGCATGGTCAGGGGGTCTCGGTCGATAACCCGGACATCGTGCCACGATCAAAGGCTGGCGCCAACGCGTAGCGTTCAAAGCCTTGATCCAACACAGGAAAGTCAGTGACCGCTGCGCGGTCATTCGCGAGCAGGCTCGCTCCCACAGGGATTGCATGAGCACCAAAATCTACTGTGGGAGCGAGCCTGCTCGCGAAGGCGGCTTCGAGAGCGCTGAAAATCCTTCAGCCCGCCGCTTCAACCGTCCCGATAAAATTCGCCAGTTCCGGCGTCTGCGGATTCGCGAACAGAATTTTCGGATCCCCGACCTCATGCACCTTGCCCTGATGCATGAACACCAGCTTATCCCCAACCTCTCGGGCAAACCTCATCTCATGGGTCACCATGATCAGCGTCATCCCTTCCTTGGCCAGTTGCCGAACCACGCTCAGCACTTCGTTGACCAGTTCCGGGTCCAGCGCCGAGGTGATCTCGTCGCACAGCAACACCTTCGGCGACATCGCCAAGGCACGGGCAATCGCCACGCGTTGCTGTTGGCCGCCGGACAAGCGATCGGGGAACGCATCAAACTTCTCCCCCAGTCCGACTCGCTCCAGCATCTGCCGCGCCAGCTCCGCCGCTTTCGCCTTGGGCACTTTCTGCACCACTTGCGGCGCCAGCATCACGTTCTCGCCCACGGTCAGGTGCGGGAACAGGTTGAACTGCTGGAACACCATTCCGACTTTCTGCCGCAAGCTGCGCAGGTCGGCGCGGGCGGCGTCGAGGTATTCGCCGTCGACTTCGATCACGCCATCGTTGATCGACTCCAAACCGTTGAGGGTGCGCAGCAAGGTGGATTTGCCCGAGCCGCTGCGGCCGATGATCGCCACGACTTGGCCTTCCTCGACACTCAGGTCGATGCCTTTGAGCACGTGGTGGTCGCCGTAATATTTATGCAGGGCCGAAATTCTAAGCAGAGGCATGCAGTCTCCTTTCCAGGTAGCGCGCACTGAGGGACAAGGGGTAGCAGAGCAGGAAGTAACCGAGGGCGACGAGGCCGTAGACCATGAACGGTTCGAAGGTCGCGTTGGCGAGCATCCCGCCGGTCTTGGTCAGTTCGGTGAAGCCGATGATCGAGGTGACGGCGGTGCCTTTGACCACCTGCACCGAGAAGCCCACGGTCGGCGCCACGGCGATGCGCAGGGCTTGCGGCAGGATCACGTAGCGCAATTGCTCCAGCGGGTTGAGCGCCAGGCTCGACGAAGCTTCCCACTGGCCGTTGGGAATCGAATCGACGCAGCCGCGCCAGATCTCCGCCAGGTAAGCGCTGGTAAACAGCGTCAACGCCACCGCCGCCGCCATCCACGGTGAAATCTCCACGCCGGCCAACGCCACGCCGAAAAACACCAGGAACAACTGCATCAGCAGCGGCGTGCCCTGGAACAGTTCGATGTAAGTGCGGGCGAAGCTGCGGGGGAAAGTCTTTTTCGAAATGCGCATGACCATGATCAACAAACCGATCACGCCACCGCCGATAAACGCCACCAGCGACAGTGCCAGGGTCCATTGCAGGCCTGTGAGCAGGTTGCGCAGGATGTCCCAAAAAGTGAAATCGCTCATTGGCTGCTCCGCGAAATATAGCGTCGGCCGATCCAGTTCAGCAGTTGGCGGATCATCAGCGCCATGCACAGGTAGATCAGCGTGGTCAGCGCGTAGGTTTCAAAGGCGCGGAAGTTGCGCGACTGGATGAAGTTGGCGGCGAAGCTCAATTCTTCGGTGGCGATCTGCGAACACACCGCCGAACCGAGCATGACGATGATGATCTGGCTGCTCAGCGCCGGCCAGACTTTGCCCAGCGCTGGCAGCAAGACCACGTGGCGGAAGGCTTCGAAACGACTCATCGCCAGCGCGGCGGCGGCTTCCAGCTGACCCCGGGGGATCGCCTGGATGCCGGCGCGGATGATCTCGGTCGAATAAGCCCCGAGGTTGATCACCATCGCCAGCACCGCTGCCTGCCATTCGGAAATCTGCACGCCCAGGGACGGCAGACCGAAGAAGATGAAGAACAACTGCACCAGGAACGGCGTGTTGCGGATCAGCTCGACGTACACGCCGAAGATCGCCGAGAACGGGCGGATGTTCCACGCCCGCACCAGCGCCCCGACGATGCCCAGGCCCACCCCGAACACCGCGCCGATGGCCGTCAGTTCAAGGGTGAACAGCGCACCGCGCAACAGCAGGTCGGTGTTTTGCACCACCGGAAGAAAATCGAACTGGTAAGCCATAAATAGTCTCCTGCGCGACGATCAGAGATCGGCCGGCAGCGGCTCTTTCAGCCAGGTCAGGGCGTTTTTCTCCAGCGAACCGTCGGTCTTGGCGGTGGCGAGGATCTGGTTGACCTTGTCCAGCAGCGCCGGCTCGTTCTTGTTCACGCCGACGTAGACCGGCGAGTCCTTGAGCTTCACTTTCAGTGCCGGCACGCGTTTCGGGTTTTTCTCGCTGATGGCGACCATCACCACGTTGCCGCTGGCGATCAGGTCAACCTGGCCGGCGAGGTAGGCGGCGATGGTCGAGTTGTTGTCTTCGAAGCGCTTGATGGTCGCGCCTTCCGGAGCGACTTTGGTCAGCTCGATGTCTTCGATGGCGCCACGGGTGACGCTGATGGTTTTGCCCTTGAGGTCGTCCAGGCCCTTGATCGCGGCGTCTGGCGGACCGAACACGGCGAGGTAGAACGGTGCGTAGGCGCGGGAGAAGTCGATGACTTTTTCGCGCTCCGGGTTTTTACCGAGGCTGGAAATCACCAGGTCGACCTTGCCGGTGGTCAGGAACGGAATGCGATTGGTGCTGTTGACCGGGGTCAGTTCGAGTTTGACCTTGAGCTGGTCGGCCAGCAGCTTGGCGGTGTCGATGTCCAGGCCGCGAGGTTTCATGTCCGGGCCGACCGAGCCGAACGGCGGGAAGTCCTGGGGCACGGCGACCTTGAGGGTGCCGCGCTTGACCACATCCTCCAGACCGTCGGCGTGGGCGGGTGCCTGGCTCAGCATCAGGCTGGCAAACAGGGCAGCGAGGAGGGCGCTGTAACGCTGGGTCATGGCAAATCTCCGAATCGGCGAGAAGTGATTTCTGCGGTTCGACAGAGCACGGGCCATGCCAACATCAGGATTAGGCGGCGGCAGGCCACGGTTTTGCTGGTTTTGATCGGTCTTACTGGTCTGAACAGTCAGGTCGCATTTCGCACCTCGATAGCGCATCGCGTTGACGCACCGAACCCCCGTGGGGCACGACTTGCCGGACGCGGCGAATAGCTTTACAACTAGCCGTTCATTGGCCTGGTTCGTCTGAAAAACCATGAATTCGATCTCTCGCGCCGTACCTGAAGTGGCGCTGCAAGCTATCCGCAAACTGATTACCGAGCAGGGCTTCGGGCCGGGGGATGCCTTGCCTTCGCAACGGGATCTGGCGGTGCAATTGGGGGTCAGCCGGGCGTCATTGCGCGAGGCGTTGTCGTCCCTGAGTGCATTGGGGGTGATCAGCATCCAGCCGGGCAAGGGTGTTTTCGTGCAGTCGCCGGTGGATTTGCCCCGGGGCGACGCAGCGGCGAGCTGGCCTTTCGCGGCCCAGGCTTCGCCGCTGGATATCTTTCAATTGCGCTATGCCCTGGAAGGTTTCGCGGCGGGCCTGGCGGCCGTGACTCTGACTACTGATGAGCTTGATGCGCTGGAAGACAACGTAGCTGCCATGCGCAACGAACTGAAGACCGGCGACTTTGATGCGGCGGCGCGGCTGGACTTCGAATTTCACCGGCGCATCCTGCTGGCCAGCGGTAATCAGGCGATGTTGAGCATCCTGACGGCGCGCTCCGACATCTTTCTGGAAAGTCAGAAGCTACCGTTCATCCGGGCCGAGCGGGCCATGGAAACCTGGCAGGAACACCGCAAAATCCTCCGCGCACTGGCGCGACGCTCGTCCGCCGCCGCGCAGAAGGCGATGCAGGAACATGTGCGCAATGCTGCGCTGCGCACCGGAATTGCCTTCGTCGCTCCCGCCACGTCTTGACTTGAGCTATACCCAAACTCATGGACCACCATAGCGAGACTCAATCATCTGCACCTTCCTGAACGAGGGAAGGGCGGCTATGATGGGCCACGTTTTTTTGCTTACAACCTGGAGACTTCCATGAGCAGCGATCTTATCAAACACGTTAGCGACGCTAGCTTCGAGGCCGACGTACTCAAGGCCGAAGGCGCTGTACTGGTCGACTACTGGGCTGAATGGTGCGGCCCTTGCAAAATGATCGCTCCTGTTCTGGACGAAATTGCAGAGACTTACAAAGGCAAGCTGACCATTGCCAAACTGAACATCGACGAAAACCAGGAAACCCCGGCCAAGCACGGCGTGCGTGGTATCCCTACCCTGATGCTGTTCAAGAACGGCAACGTGGAAGCGACCAAGGTTGGCGCGCTGTCCAAGTCGCAACTGGCTGCATTCCTCGACGCCAACATCTAAGTCGGCGACGTTGTAAAAAAAGCCCCGCATATTGCGGGGCTTTTTGCATATTCAGGGCTAGACGCTCCGAAACTCAGGTGGTACATTCGGCCCCGCACTGGTTTCTCCACTGCCCCCTGCTAGCCGTCGCCGACGCACTCCTTTTCGAATAAGTACGCGATCCTGTCGCCTTCTCTGCGGCGCGGCCTCATTAAGCCAAAAGCTTAATTTCCCCCCCTCCATAAATGATTACGTCATTCCTATATGAATCTGACTGAACTCAAGCAAAAGCCGATTACCGAACTGCTCGAATTGGCCGAACAGATGGGCATAGAAAATATGGCCCGTTCGCGCAAGCAGGACGTGATTTTCTCCCTGCTCAAAAAGCACGCGAAAAGCGGCGAGGAAATCTCCGGTGATGGCGTGCTGGAGATTCTCCAGGACGGCTTCGGCTTCCTGCGCTCCGCTGACGCTTCCTATCTCGCCGGCCCGGACGATATCTACGTCTCGCCGAGCCAGATCCGCCGCTTCAACTTGC
Source organism: Pseudomonas sp. B21-053 (assembly GCF_026016365.1). Taxonomy (NCBI): domain Bacteria; kingdom Pseudomonadati; phylum Pseudomonadota; class Gammaproteobacteria; order Pseudomonadales; family Pseudomonadaceae; genus Pseudomonas; species Pseudomonas sp. B21-053. The sequence goes on along the minus strand of NZ_CP087205.1, from coordinate 6,806,464 downwards.
GTACCGGTGACACCATCGTTGGCAAGATCCGCCCTCCAAAGGAAGGCGAGCGTTATTTCGCGCTGCTCAAGGTCGACACGATCAACTACGATCGTCCCGAGAATGCGAAAAACAAGATTCTCTTCGAGAACCTGACCCCGCTGTTCCCGACCGTGCGCATGAAGATGGAAGCCGGCAACGGTTCCACCGAAGACTTGACCGGTCGTGTCATCGACCTGTGCGCCCCGATCGGCAAAGGCCAGCGCGGTCTGATCGTTGCACCGCCGAAAGCCGGTAAAACGATCATGCTGCAAAACATCGCAGCGAACATCGCACGTAACAATCCTGAAGTTCACCTGATCGTATTGCTGATCGATGAACGTCCGGAAGAAGTAACCGAAATGCAGCGCACCGTGCGCGGCGAAGTGGTTGCCTCGACGTTCGATGAGCCGCCAACCCGCCACGTGCAGGTTGCCGAAATGGTGATCGAGAAGGCCAAGCGCCTGGTCGAACACAAGAAAGACGTGGTGATCCTGCTTGACTCCATCACCCGTCTGGCTCGCGCCTACAACACCGTGATCCCGAGCTCCGGCAAGGTACTGACCGGTGGTGTCGATGCCCACGCCCTGGAGAAACCGAAACGTTTCTTCGGCGCTGCACGGAACATCGAAGAAGGCGGCTCGCTGACCATCATCGCCACCGCGCTGGTTGAAACCGGCTCGAAGATGGACGAAGTGATCTACGAGGAATTCAAAGGCACGGGCAACATGGAACTGCCTCTGGATCGCCGCATCGCTGAAAAACGCGTTTTCCCGGCCATCAACATCAACCGTTCCGGCACCCGCCGCGAAGAGTTGCTGACCGCCGACGACGAGTTGCAGCGCATGTGGATCCTGCGCAAGCTGCTGCACCCGATGGACGAAATCGCTGCCATCGAGTTCCTGGTCGATAAGCTGAAAACGACCAAGACCAACGACGAGTTCTTCTTGTCGATGAAGCGCAAGTAAGACGGTTTTCCAACCGCTAAAAATGGCGTCCTTCGGGGCGCCATTTTTTTTTGCAAAAAAAAAGGGGAGGTTTACGACTAGGGTTGGTCTGTAAACAAACGAAATGGGCCGACGAGCCCAGAACTTTAATCTGACTGGCATTTTCTGTTTATGAGCACACTTGCTTATCGAAGGGATATCGACGGCTTGCGGGCAATCGCCGTGATCGCGGTAGTGTTGTTCCATTTTGGCGTTCCTGGTTTTACCGGCGGCTTTGTCGGTGTCGATGTTTTCTTCGTGATTTCCGGTTACCTGATCACTTCGATCATCTGGAACCAGCGTCAGGCCGGGCGTTTCAGCTTTGTCGATTTCTGGGCGCGGCGTGCCCGGCGGATCCTGCCAGCGCTGTTTGTGATGATTCTCGCGGTGCTGGCGGTGGGTTGGTTCCTGCTGGCGCCCAAGGACTATGAGGAACTGGGGCGCTCGGTGCGCTACCAGGTGATGTTCGTCTCCAACATCCTGTTCATGCGCCAGGATGGTTATTTCGATGTGGCTTCCGACCTCAAACCGTTGCTGCACACCTGGTCGCTGGCGGTTGAAGAGCAGTTCTACATTGTCTTCCCGCTGCTGCTGACGGTGCTGTCGAGCCGCCTCAAACACTGGCGGCTGGCATTGTTCGGTGTGCTGCTGGTGTCGTTCGGGCTTAGCGTCTGGGCCGTGGCGCACCACCCGGAAAAAGCCTTTTTCCTGTTACCGATGCGCGCCTGGGAGCTGTTGGCCGGCGCCATGTTGGCGGTTGCGCCCAGAAGCCAGTGGCGCCTCACGGCGGCCGGAGCCCAGGCTGTCAGCCTGTTCGGCTTCGGGCTGATTCTGCTGGCGGTGTTCGCCTACGACAACAGCACGCCATTCCCCGGTGCTGCGGCGCTGCTGCCGACTCTTGGCGTGGTCGCGCTGATCTGGGCCAACGGTCATCGGCAGACGCTGGTCGGTGGGTTGCTGGCCAGTCGTGTGCTGGTGGGCCTGGGGTTGATTTCCTATTCCTGGTACCTGTGGCATTGGCCGGTGTTTGTGTTCGCCAGTTACGCCAGCGTTGATGAGTCGGGGCCGGTGGAGATCGCAGGGCTGATTCTGCTCACGCTGGTGCTCGGTTATCTGTCGTGGCGATTCGTCGAGACGCCGTTCCGCGAGCGACGCCTATTGGCGGGACGTCGGCAGATCCTGATCGCGGCCGGTTGCGGCGTGCTGGTGCTCGGCCTGGCCGGTCAGGCATTGCGCTGGACCGATGGCTTGCCTTCGCGCTTGTCGGATGAGGCGTTGCAATACGCCAAGGGCAAGGAGTGGCGGCCGGAACTGATGCGTTGTCTGGCCGACGACAAAACCCCTGACGACAAGCTGTTTTGTCACTACGGAACGTCAGCGCCGACGGCTCCAAAAGCCCTGGTCTGGGGCGACAGCCATGCCACGGCGCTGATCCCGGTCTTTGACGATGGCGCGCAACAGCATGGTGTCAGTGTGATCCTTGCCAGTTCCCCGGGCTGCATTCCGGTCGAAGGGCTTGAACACGATCAGCAATGTGCCCGGTTCAATCACCGGGTCGAGAAGGCGTTGAAACCGCAATCGGTAGCCGATGTGGTGCTGGTCGCGCGTTGGAGCCTGTATCTCTATGGCGATGTGAAAGGCGATCTGGGCCATGCGCTGCGTGATTCCCATGGCCAATATGAGCGTCCCGCCGCCGAGCAGCGTCTGGCTGACGGCTTGCAGGCCACGATTCGGCAACTGCGCAATGACGGGCATCGCGTCTGGCTGGTCAAGGAAGCACCGCTGCAACAATTCAGCCCGCCCTATCGCCTGACGCGCCTGGCCATGTTGCATCGCCCGACCGATGACGTTGGTTTGGCAGTGACCGAGCACTTCAAGCGCCAGGCCTTTATCAGCCAACTGTTCGCGCAACTGGCCGCTGCCAATCCGGGGGTGACCGTGGTGGATCCGGCGCCGCTGCTGTGTGATGACGCGGGACTGTGCCGGGTCGAGCTCGACGGGCATTCGCTGTATACCGACGACAATCACCTGTCGGAGATTGGCGCACGGCTCGTGGCGCCGGTGCTTGAGCCACTGTTCAAGCGCTTGCAGGCCCAAGCGAGAGTCGGCAATGGCAACGTGAATGCGGCGAAGTAAGCAGCGATAAGCTGCCAGCGGCCGGCAGAGCAGGTAGGATGTACGCCTATTTTACGGGTGCCATCATCAATGAAATTCAAGGATCTTCGGGATTTCGTGCAGCAGCTTGAGCAGCGCGGAGAGTTGAAACGCATCCATGTCCCTGTCTCTCCAGTGCTGGAGATGACCGAGGTGTGTGATCGCACGCTGCGGGCCAAAGGCCCGGCGTTGCTGTTCGAGAACCCGACCGGCTACGACATCCCGGTCCTCGGCAACCTGTTCGGCACTCCCGAGCGGGTGGCTATGGGCATGGGCGCCGAAGCAGTCAGCGAGCTGCGTGAAATCGGCAAGTTACTGGCGTTCCTCAAGGAACCCGAGCCGCCGAAGGGCTTGAAGGATGCCTGGTCCAAGCTGCCGATCTTCCGCAAGATCATTGCCATGGCGCCGAAAGTCGTCAAAGACGCGGTGTGCCAGGAAGTGGTCATTGAAGGTGACGACGTCGATCTGGCGATGCTGCCCGTGCAGACTTGCTGGCCTGGCGACGTCGGCCCGCTGATCACCTGGGGCCTGACCGTCACCAAAGGCCCGAACAAGGATCGCCAGAACCTCGGTATCTACCGTCAGCAAGTGATCGGCCGCAACAAGGTCATCATGCGCTGGCTGAGCCACCGTGGCGGCGCGCTGGATTACCGCGAGTGGTGCGAGAAACATCCCGGCCAGCCGTTTCCGGTTTCCGTGGCGTTGGGCGCTGACCCGGCGACCATTCTCGGCGCTGTGACGCCGGTGCCGGACAGCCTGTCCGAATACGCTTTCGCCGGTCTGCTGCGCGGTAACCGCACCGAACTGGTGAAGTGCCGTGGCAATGATCTGCAAGTGCCGGCCACTGCCGAAATCATCCTCGAAGGCGTGATCCATCCCGGCGAAATGGCCGACGAAGGTCCGTACGGCGATCACACCGGGTATTACAACGAAGTCGACAGCTTCCCGGTGTTCACCGTCGAGCGCATTACCCACCGGATCAAACCGATCTACCACAGCACCTACACCGGCCGTCCACCGGATGAGCCGGCGATCCTCGGTGTGGCGCTGAACGAAGTGTTCGTGCCGATCCTGCAGAAGCAGTTCCCGGAGATCACTGACTTCTACCTGCCGCCCGAAGGCTGCTCGTACCGCATGGCCATCGTGACCATGAAGAAGTCGTATCCGGGGCATGCCAAGCGGGTAATGCTTGGTGTCTGGTCGTTTTTGCGACAGTTCATGTACACCAAGTTCGTTATCGTCACTGACGACGATATCAACGCGCGAGACTGGAACGACGTGGTCTGGGCCATCACCACGCGCATGGACCCCAAGCGCGACACGGTGATGATCGACAACACGCCGATCGATTACCTCGACTTCGCCTCGCCGGTGTCCGGCCTGGGGTCGAAGATGGGACTCGATGCCACGCATAAATGGCCCGGCGAAACCACTCGCGAGTGGGGCCGGGTGATCGTCAAGGATGAAGCCGTGACCAAACGGATCGATGCCATCTGGAATCAGTTAGGAATAGATTGATGCGTGTAACCTTGCAGCCCTCCGGAGCAGTGCTTGAGATATTGCCCGGCGAGCGGATTCTCGATGGCGCGCGGCGGCTGGGCTATGAATGCCCGCAAAGCTGCCGCAACGGCAATTGCCATGTCTGCGCGGCGTTGCTGGTGGAAGGCCGGGTCGAACAGGCCGGCAATGTGCGTGACCACGGCGAGTTCTACACTTGCATAGCAGAGCCGCTGGAAGACTGCATCGTGCTGTGGGATGGCGTGCTCGCGCTGGGAGAACTGCCGGTGCGCAGCTTGTCGTGTCAGGTCATTGAATGCAGGGACGTTGGCGGGGATACCTTTCGGGTGCACCTGCGGGCACCCGCCGGCAAACCGCCGCGCTATCACGCCGGTCAGTACTTGATGATCGAGCGCGAGAACGGTGAAAAATCCGCGTTCTCCCTGGCTTCGGCACCGCATGCCGGGCGCGATCTGGAAATCCATGTGCTGGCGCGCGAAAGCAGTGCGCTGAGCCTGATCGACCAGTTGCAACGCAACGCCATGGTGCGCATCGAAATGCCCTTCGGCGATACCCATCTGGCGGAATTGCCGGACGGTCCGCTGGTGTTGATCGCAGCTGGCACTGGCATGGGCCAGATCCACAGCCTGATCGAACATTGCCGCGCCACCGGTTTCAAGCATCCGGTACATCTGTATTGGGGCGTGCGCCGTCCCGAAGACTTTTATGAAATCGAACATTGGGACGAATGGCTGAAACTGCCCAATCTGTTCCTGCATAAAGTCGTCAGCGATCAATGCGGTTGGGAAGGGCGCTGCGGCATGCTGCATGAGGCGGTGTGCGAGGACTTTGCTGATCTGAAGTTGCTGCATGTCTACGCCAGCGGCTCACCGGCCATGGTCTACGGCACGCTGGATGCGTTGGTCGAGGCGGGTATGGATGCTCATCAAATGCGCGCGGACGTGTTCGCCTACGCGCCGCGATCTTGATCCGCGGTCTGATCGTTATAACTCCCTATATAGCCGATCGGTATTTATAGATTTATATAAATACCGGTAGGTTATATGTCATATAGGCAATTATTTAAGAACTGTGCCATGGCACTTAAATTGCCTTAAAACATATGTGCCTTATTGTTACAGCGGTGCGTTCTATTAAGTAATTCTTTATCCGCGGGGAGCTGAACGCTATTCGCCATGAGCGCCATTGAATCTGCTTTTCTGAACCTGGCTTACCCGCCGCGGCTCGATCTTGGGCCGCAGCTTACGCACGAACAATTGCTCAGCTCGATGCAATCGACCATGGCGCGCCACAAGGGTGGGCCGGTCTGGCTGTTCGCCTACGGGTCGCTGATCTGGCGTCCTGAATGCCCGGCGGTTGAACGTGTTCGCGGTCGAGTGCACGGCTATCATCGCGGTTTGTACCTGTGGTCCCACGAACATCGCGGCACGCCTGAAGTGCCGGGCTTGGTATTCGGTCTGGATCGCGGCGGCTCTTGCAGCGGTTTCGCTTATCGCTTGCCTGAAGAACAACTCGAAGCGTCGCTTTATGCGCTGTGGCAGCGCGAAATGCCATTTCCGTCCTATCGCCCGCACTGGCTCAACTGCCGTCTTGAAGATGGAAGTCAGGTTCAGGCATTGGGATTTGTGTTGGAACGGCACCTGCCCAGCTATGCCGGCAACTTGCCGGATCATGTGCTGAGCCAGGTATTCGAAAGCGCTTGCGGGCGTTACGGCACCACTCGCGATTATGTCGAGCAGACCGCCAACGCCCTGCGTAGCCACGCCATGCCAGACAAGAATCTGGAGGCGCGGCTCAAGCGTTGCAAATTAAAAGACGATCAGGCGATCGCATCGCGGCTTTGACTGGCGACGTTCTTGTGACCCAGCGTGGGTGCCAGGAACGCCATCGCCAGCAGGCAGGCAACGACCAGCAGAATGAAACCGCCATCCCAGCCGAAGTAGTCCACGGTGTAGCCCATCAGGGCGCTGGCCGCGACTGAACCACCCAGGTAACCGAACAGACCGGTAAAGCCTGCGGCGGTACCGGCGGCTTTCTTCGGCACCAATTCCAGTGCTTGCAAACCCACCAGCATTACCGGGCCGTAGATCAGGAAGCCGATCGCGAACAGCGAGATCATGTCGATCATCGGGTTGCCCGGCGGATTCAGCCAATACACGATCGTCGCAACGGTCACCAGCGCCATGAACACCATGCCTGTCAGGCCGCGGTTGCCACGGAAGATCTTGTCCGACATCCAGCCGCACAACAACGTGCCGGGAATGCCTGCCCACTCGTACAGGAAGTAAGCCCACGAGGTCTTGTCAAAGTCGAAGTGCTTGACCTCCTTGAGGTAGGTCGGTGCCCAGTCCAGGATGCCGTAGCGCAACAGGTAGACGAAGACGTTGGCCAAGGCGATGAACCAGAGCATTTTGTTGCGCAGCACGTATTTGACGAAGATGTCCTTGGCGCTGAATTCTTCTTCGTGGCTGGCGTCGTAGCCTTCCGGGTAATCGTTCTTGTACTTCTCGATCGGCGGCAGGCCGGTCGATTGCGGGGTGTCACGCATCACAATGAAGGCAAACACGGCGACCAGCAGCGCCACGGCGGCCGGCACATAGAACTTGCTGTGCCAGTCGTTGAACCAACCCATGCCGAGAATCGCCAACGGGCCGATCAAACCGCCGCCAACGTTATGCGCAGTGTTCCAGACCGACACCACGCCACCGCGTTCTTTCTGCGACCACCAGTGCACCATGGTCCGCCCGCTCGGTGGCCAGCCCATGCCTTGCGCCCAGCCGTTGATGAACAACAGGATGAACATCATGGTCACGCTGGACGTCGCCCACGGTGCGAAACCGAAAACGAACATCACCCCGGCAGACACCACCAGTCCAAAGGGCAGGAAGTAACGCGGGTTGGAACGGTCGGACACGATGCCCATCAGGAACTTGGACAGACCGTAGGCAATCGCAATCGCCGACATCGCCACACCCAGTTGACCCTTTGTATAGCCTTGGGCAATCAGGTCCGGGAACGCCAGGGTGAAGTTCTTGCGCAGCAGGTAGTAACCCGCGTAGCCAATGAAAATCCCGGCGAAGATCTGCCAGCGAAGGCGTCGGTAGGTGCTGTCTATTTTTTCTTCAGGCAATGGAGCCTGATGTGCGGCAGGACGAAAGAAAGCAAACATTCAAGAGCTCCAGATTTCTTGTTTTGACTGCGGATGCGAATGTTACAGTTTCGTTACCGAAAATAGCACCGGTTCGCATTGGCAAAACAGCGGAAATGTTGGAGATCGCGTGTTCCTTTATGAACATGTCGCTCAGATATAAGTGAAGGACGGTGTGGGAAAGGTTACCGATAGGGCTTCGTGCGGCTAGCGGCTCGAAATAGCACGGCTTTTGCGGAAACGTCCTTCATATAAAGAAGAAGCGATCCAGCCAGTAGCGTCTACTGGCCAGATCGCTGCATCAGGCTTAGCGAACCTGCACCACCACTTTCCCGACCGCTTTGCGCTGGCCAAGATCATTAATCGCCTGCGCCGCATTGCTCAGCGGATACACCTGCGACACCAGCGGCTTCAACTTGCCTTCGGCAAACCAGCCAAACAATTGCTGGAAGTTCGCCGCGTTGTCCTGGGGCTGGCGTTGGGCAAACGAGCCCCAGAACACGCCGACCACCGCTGCGCCTTTGAGCAGGGCGAGGTTGACCGGGAATTCGGGGATGCGTCCGCTGGCGAAACCCACCACCAGCAGGCGGCCGTTCCAGGCGATGGCGCGCACGGCTTGGTCGAACAGGTCGCCGCCGACCGGGTCGTAGATCACGTCGGCACCCTGGCCGTCGGTCAGGCGTTTGATTTCGTCCTTGAGGCTGGTTTCGCTGTAGTTGATCAGTTCATCGGCGCCGGCGGCTTTGGCCACGGCGAGTTTTTCCGCGCTGCTGGCGGCGGCGATCACCCGGGCGCCCATGGCTTTGCCGATTTCCACGGCGGCCAGGCCGACACCGCCGGATGCGCCGAGCACCAGCAGGGTTTCGCCCGGTTGCAGGTTGGCGCGTTGCTTGAGGGCGTGCATCGAGGTGCCGTAGGTCATGCTGAAGGCGGCGGCGGTGTTGAAGTCCATCGACGGCGGGATCGGCAGCACGTTGTAGCCTGGCACGGCGACCTGTTCGGCGAAGCTGCCCCAACCGGTCAGGGCCATGACCCGGTCGCCAACCTTGAGGTGGCTGACCTTTTCGCCCACGGCACTGACCACACCCGCCGCTTCACCGCCCGGGGAAAACGGGAAGGGCGGCTTGAACTGGTATTTGCCCTCGATGATCAGCGTGTCCGGGAAGTTGACCCCGGCGGCGTGCACGTCCAGCAGGACTTCGTTCTTCTTCGCGACAGGACTGGCGACGTCTTCCAGCACCAGCGATTCGGCGGGGCCGAAGGCTTTGCATAGCACGGCTTTCATCAGGGCTATTCCTTTGGGAGTGATGGCCGATAAGTGTAGGTGTGTGAATCGTTGGGTCAACGAGCATGCCCGACCCTGATAACCAGCCATAAGCTTGTGCTTGCGCGGCGGGTCGATATGCTAGGCCGCAAACCGGATAAGGAGCGAATTGTGAAAGCGTGGATCATGTTGATGCTGGCCCTGTCTCTGCCCATGGCAGCGATGGCCGAAGAAGCCGCCAAAGAAGGCGAAGCCCCGAAAGTCAGCTACCTGACCCTGAGCCCGCCATTCGTGGGTAACTATGGGTTGGACGGCACGCCGAAGCTGAAGGTGTTCAAGGCCGATGTGGCATTGCGCGTGACCGGTGAAGAAGCGACCAAACTGGTGAAGGCCAATGAGCCGTTGATTCGCAATCAACTGGTGGCGTTGTTCACCCAGCAAACCACCGAGGCGATGAACACCGTCGAGGGCAAGGAAAAGCTGCGTCAGGAAGCGTTGAAGCAAACCCAGCAAGTGATGAATGACGAAACGGGTAAGCCGGTGGTTGAGGATCTGTTGTTTAACAACTTGATCATTCAGTAAGACTCTCGCTGTCCGGGCGGGCCTCTTCGCGAGCAAGCCCGCTCCCACAGGTGATCTACGCAATCCCTTGTGGGAGCGGGCTTGCTCGCGAAGGCATTTACCCTGTCGCTGCAAGGCTCAAGCTCTTAACGCAATCACCGCCGCCCACTGCTCGGCGGTCACCGGCATCACCGACAACCGCGACCCTTTCTGCACCAGTGGCATCTCGGCCAGCGCCGTCTGCTGCTTCAGATAATCCAGCTTCAACACCCTGGAAAACGTCTCGACATGCGCGACATCAATCGCGCTCCAGGCGTTTTTCTCGGCTGTAGCCTTCGGATCGTAGTAATGACTCTCAGGCTCCAGCGCCGTCGGGTCTGGATAGGCCGCTTCAACAATTTTGCCGATCCCGGCAATCCCGGGCTCCGGGCAGCTGGAGTGATAGAAGAAGAACTCGTCACCCACCGCCATCGCCCGCAGGAAATTACGTGCCTGATAGTTTCGAACCCCGTCCCAGCGCGCTTTGCCTAGCTTCGCAAGGTCGTTGATCGAGAGCTCGTCGGGCTCGGATTTCATCAGCCAATAAGCCATGGTTTTTGCTCCTTGCGAGGTGAGTGGGCAAGTTGTCGGGCAATTTTATGACAAACCGACAGTCGGTTGACGCCAGTGTTTGCGTGTCGGTTCACGTTGTCGCAAAATGCCGGCCTTCTAAGCTTGACGCTGCTGCACGGCCTACAACGGAAACCGCTGCTGTCATCGTGTTGATGTGCCTTTGGGGGGCAATCGATGAAACGCAAACCGGATTTACTATGGATTTTGGTTATTTTGTTCGGCCTCGGCGTCGTGACCACTGGCTATGCCCAAAGCTTGTGGAGCAACAAGACGGATGCGCCGATCGAGATCGCGCAGCAACAACAGCCGTCTGCCTTCAAGCGCTGAACCTGTCTTCCAGACGCCGCTGATTACAGTGGCGTCAGCCTGCGAAATACCACGCCTTGTCGGTCACCGTTCCTTGCAACGGCACATCCCAGCTCGCTTGAGCCAATCGTTCGACCTTCTGACATTCATGGGCCAGTCCCAATAGCGTCGGCTTGCGCCAGTTTTTGCGCCGCGCCAGATACGCCAGGCTTCGATCATAGAAACCGCCGCCCATGCCCAGGCGTCCACCGACATCGTCAAAACCCACCAATGGCAACAGCACCAGATCGAGCGCCCAGACTTTGCGTTGCCGGGCGACGTTGTGCCGGGGTTCGAGAATGCGGAAGCGGTTAGGTTTGAGTTTTTCGCCGGGACGAATTCGCTGGAACACCATTTTGGTTCGCGGCCAGGCGCTGAGCACCGGCAGATAAGTCGCCTTGCCCCGGCGTTGCGCGGCACGCAGCAACACGCGCGGATCGATTTCACCGTCAGTGGGCAGATACAGAGAGATATGTTTTGCGCGGCGAAACTGTGGGTGCTGGGCCAATTGCTTATATAACCCGCGAGCGGCCTGGCGCTGCTGACTGGGTGTCAGTGCGCGGCGGGCCTTGCGCAGCATGCGTCGAAGTTGCGGGCGGGGAAGCAGCGCAGGTTCGGTCATGAATTCAGCTTCGGCAGGACGAATACGTAAAGCGTACCCGTAAAAAAGCCGATGCCGGTATTTAAACCGGCATCGGACTGGAATCAGGCTCCCCGGATGAACCGCTGCTGACTTAGCCCTTGAACCCGAAAGTTCAAGGTGGAAGATGCAGTAGGCTTTAAGGCTTTCCGTCTAGCGGACATGCACACCAGCCCAACGTGCAGCCTCCAGGGTAGTGCGAATCGGCTCAGGGACGTGGTCAACTGGCAAGCACCCCAGGGAGTGACGCGAGTATACCCCAAGCGGTTTCGCGTTTCAGCCCTTGGTGACGTCCGGATCGGTTGCGAGCACCAGATCGACGCGATCAAGCAGGTCGCGAACCTGCTCACGGGTCGAACCGCTGGCCTGTACGTCCGGGCGTTCTTCCTTGTGCAGCAGGTCGTGGGTGATGTTCAGCGCGGCCATCACGGCGATACGGTCGGCGCCAATGACTTTGCCGCTGCTGCGGATTTCGCGCATCTTGCCGTCCAGGTAACGGGCGGCACTCACCAGGTTGCTGCGCTCTTCCTGGGGGCAGATGATCGAATATTCTTTGTCGAGGATCTGCACGGTAACGCTATTGCTTGAACTCATGAGTCTTGCTCCAGGGCTTTGAGGCGCGAAATCATCGATTCGACCTTACGCCGGGCGATTTCGTTTTTTTCAATGAGGTGCGCGCGTTCCTCGCGCCAGGTTTTTTCCTGCGCTAATAGGAGTCCGTTTTGGCTCTTTAGTTGCTCGACTCGGCTAATTAGCAGCTCAAGTCTTGCCATCAGCGCTTGCAGATCGGTGTCTTCCATTGTGTCCACTGAATTTGTGTCTGATGGGGGAAAGCTGCGGGACAGCCTTTAATAGTCTTGGCGAGTCTGTCGATGTAGGATACAAGGCCTTCATTCTAGACATAGCGCCGTCTGGCGCCTAGCTGCCCATGCCCATTCAGAATTCCCCGTACCAAGCCTTCGCCACCCTGCTGACTTCCAGCGGTCATAACGTCTCGCCTGCCGAACTGCATGGCCTGTTGCTCGGCCGCAGTTGCGCCGGTGCCGGCTTTGAAGCCGACAGCTGGCTGTCCGACGCTGGCGAACTGCTCGAAGGCGAGCCGCAAGATAACGTTCGCAACGCCTTGATCGGCCTGCAAGAGATGGTCAAGGGCGAGCTGACCGGCGACGACATGACCGTCGTCCTGCTGCTGCCAACCGACGATGCGCCGCTGGCAGACCGCGCTGCTGCACTGGGCCAATGGTGCCAGGGCTTCCTCGCCGGTTTCGGCCTGACCTACCGCGACAACGCGCTGAGCACTGAAGCGACCGAGGTCCTGCAAGACCTGGCCGCCATCGCCCAGGTGCAAGACGCCCTGGAAGAGTCCGACGACGGCGAAAGCGACTACATGGAAGTCATGGAGTACCTGCGCGTCGCGCCGCTGCTGCTGTTCACCGAAACCAAGAAACCTGCCGAGCCGGCCGCTGCCAAACCGTCGTTGCATTAATCGCCTGCCAGGGAAAGCCATCTGCCCATGATTCATATCCCGAAATCGGAATACAGTCGTCGCCGCAAGGCCTTGATGGCGCAGATGGAACCCAACAGCATCGCGATCCTGCCCGCCGCCGCGGTGGCGATCCGCAACCGCGACGTCGAGCACGTTTACCGTCAGGACAGCGACTTCCAGTACCTCAGCGGTTTCCCCGAGCCTCAAGCCGTCATCGTTTTGATGCCCGGCCGTGAGCACGGCGAATACCTGCTGTTTTGCCGCGAGCGCAACGCCGAGCGCGAACTGTGGGACGGGCTGCGCGCTGGTCAGGAAGGCGCGATCCGCGACTTTGGCGCCGACGACGCGTTCCCCATTACCGACATCGACGACATCCTGCCGGGCCTGATCGAAGGGCGCGACCGGGTGTATTCAGCCATGGGCAGTAACCCTGAATTCGACCGGCACCTGATGGACTGGATCAACGTGATCCGCTCTAAAGCGCACCTCGGCGCCCAGCCGCCGAACGAATTCGTTGCCCTGGATCATCTGCTGCACGACATGCGCCTGTATAAATCGGCGGCAGAAGTGAAGGTGATGCGCGAAGCCGCACGGATTTCCGCCCAGGCGCATATCCGCGCGATGCAGGCCAGCCGCGCCGGTTTGCATGAGTTCAGCCTGGAAGCCGAGCTTGATTACGAGTTCCGCAAGGGCGGGGCGAAGATGCCGGCGTATGGCTCGATCGTCGCCTCGGGGCGCAACAGCTGCATCCTGCATTACCAGCAGAATGATGCGGTGCTCAAGGACGGCGACCTGGTGCTGATCGATGCCGGTTGCGAGATCGATTGCTACGCCAGCGACATTACCCGCACCTGGCCGGTCAACGGCAAGTATTCGGCCGAGCAGAAGGCGATCTACGAGTTGGTGCTGGCCTCGCAGGAAGCGGCGTTTGCCGAGATCGCGCCGAACAAACACTGGAATCAGGCACACGAAGCCACGGTCCGGGTGATTACTACCGGGTTGGTGAAACTGGGCCTGTTGCAGGGCGATGTCGACGAGTTGATCGCCAGCGAAGCTTATAAAGCGTTTTACATGCACCGCGCCGGCCACTGGCTGGGCATGGATGTGCATGACGTCGGCGAGTACAAGGTCGGCGGCGAATGGCGCGTGCTGGAAGTCGGCATGGCGCTGACGGTTGAGCCGGGGATCTACATCTCCCCCGATAACCAAAACGTGGCGAAGAAATGGCGCGGCATTGGCGTGCGTATCGAGGACGACGTGGTAGTGACCAAGACCGGTTGTGAAATCCTGACGAAAGGCGTGCCGAAAACGGTCGCCGAGATCGAGGCCTTGATGGCGCAAGCACGGACACAAGCGGCATGAGTCGAGTCAATCTGGCAATCATCGGTGGCGGCCTGGTCGGCGCCAGTCTGGCGTTGGCCTTGCAAGCCGGGGCCAAGGCGCGCGGCTGGAAGATCGTGTTGATCGAACCGTTCGCCCCCGGTGACAGTTATCAGCCGAGCTACGACGCGCGTTCTTCGGCGCTGTCCTATGGCGCCAAGCAGATTTATCAACGGTTGGGCGTGTGGCAGGAAATCTCTCGCCGCGCCGAGCCGATCAAGCAGATTCATGTCTCCGACCGTGGGCGTTTTTCCACGGCGCGACTGTCGGCGATGGAAGAGGGCGTTCCGGCTCTCGGTTATGTGGTGGAAAACGCCTGGCTTGGTCAATGCCTCTGGCAAGGCCTGGACAAGGACGTGGTCAGCTGGCGTTGTCCGGCTGAAGTCATCCGCATGGAACCGCTGACCGATGGCTATCGCCTGACCCTCAATGACGAAACCACCCTGGAATGCGACCTCGCGGTGCTCGCCGATGGCGGGCGTTCCGGTCTGCGCGAACAACTGGGGATCGGCATCAAGACGCGCCCGTACAACCAGAGCGCACTGATCGCCAACATCACACCGAGCGAAGCCCATAACGGCATGGCTTTCGAGCGCTTCACCGATGACGGCCCGATGGCGTTGTTGCCGCTGCCGGACAATCGCTGCGCCCTGGTCTGGACCCGTCTGGGCATGGACGCGCAACGGCTGGCGGCCCTCGATGAAAAGAGCTTCCTCAGCGAGTTGCAGGGCGTGTTCGGTTATCGCCTCGGCACGTTGAAACAGGTCGGCGCGCGGCATTTGTACCCGCTGACCTTGATCGAGGCCGAAGAGCAGGTGCGTCCGCATCTGGCGATTCTCGGCAACGCCGCTCACAGCTTGCATCCGATTGCGGGGCAGGGGTTCAACCTGTCCTTGCGCGATGCCCAGGCCTTGGCCGATGCGTTGCTGGCCAGCGAAACCTCGCCCGGCGACTTTGCGACGTTGCAGGCTTATCGCGAGCGCCAGCGCATGGATCAGAACCTGACCGTGGGCTTCTCCGATCAGGTCACGCGCCTGTTCGGCAGCACCCAGCCGCTGGTGTCCCTAGGCCGTAATATCGGCCTGCTCGGCCTCGATCTGTTGCCGCCGGCCAAGCGCTGGTTCGCCCGGCAGGCCATGGGTTTGGGTACTCGCCCGGATGCTTAAGTGGCTGACTGCAAAATTCGGCAAGGCGCGGTTGATGCGCTGGGTCATGACGTTCTACCCGCCGTACCTCGGCGCCGGTGTCCGAGTGCAGCACATCAGCGATGACTTCCGGGACATCAAAGTGTCCATGGGTTTGGGCTGGTACAACCGCAATTACGTGGGCACCCAGTTCGGTGGCAGTCTGTATTCGATGGTCGATCCGTTCTACATGCTGATGCTGATGGAAAACCTCGGGCACCGGTACATCGTCTGGGACAAGGCCGCCGACATCGATTTCATTGCGCCGGGCAAAGGCCCGGTGTTCGCCCGCTTCAACATCGACGAGACCTTGCTCGACGAGATCCGCCGGCAGACGGCGAGTGGCGAAAAATACCTGCCGCAGTTGCAGGTCGATATTCACGACGGCGCCGGCACCTTGGTGGCGCGGGTCGAAAAAACCCTTTACGTGCGGCTCAAGCCGCAAGCGAGACAGGCTTAAAGCATGGAAATGCGCGCAGATCTGCTGATTGTCGGGGCCGGAATGGTCGGCAGCGCCCTGGCGCTGGCGTTACAGGACAGCGGGCTGGAAGTCCTGCTGCTGGACGGCAGCCCCATGAGCGTCAAACCCTTCGATGCCCAAGCGACATTCGAGCCGCGAGTCAGCGCCTTGTCGGCCGCCAGCCAGCGCATTCTTGAGCGCCTCGGCGTGTGGGACGGCATCGCCAGCCGGCGCAGCAGCCCCTACACCGATATGCACGTTTGGGACGGCAGCGGCACCGGGCAAATCCATTTTTCGGCGGCCAGTGTGCACGCCGACGTATTGGGCCATATCGTCGAGAACCGCGTGGTCCAGGATGCCTTGCTCGACCGCTTGCACGACTGTGATCTCGGGATGCTGGCCAATGCGCGCCTGGAGCAGATGCGCCGCTCCGGCGATGACTGGCTGCTGACCCTGGCCGATGGCCGCACCTTGCGCGCGCCGTTGGTGATCGCGGCCGACGGCGCCAACTCGGCGGTGCGACGCCTGACCGGTGTCGCGACCCGCGAATGGGACTACATGCATCACGCGATCGTGACCAGCGTGCGCAGCTCCAAACCGCATCAGATGACCGCTTGGCAGCGGTTTACCGATAACGGGCCACTGGCGTTTTTGCCGCTGGAGCGGGACGGGCAGCAGGATTGGTGTTCGATCGTCTGGTCGACCACGCCGAGCGAAGCCGAACGCCTGATGGCACTGGATGACCAAGGTTTCTGCCGCGAACTGGAGCGGGCCTTCGAGGGCCGTTTGGGTACAGTGCTCAGTGCTGATCCGCGTGTGTGCGTGCCGTTGCGTCAACGGCATGCCAAGCGCTATGTGGCGGAAGGCCTGGCGCTGATCGGCGATGCGGCGCACACCATTCACCCGCTGGCCGGGCAGGGCGTGAACCTCGGTTTCCTGGATGCGGCGGTGCTGGCTGAAGTGTTGCTGCAAGCGGCGGAACGCGGTGAGCGCCTGGCGGATGTGAAAGTCCTCAGCCGTTACGAGCGTCGGCGCATGCCGCACAACCTGGCGCTGATGGCGGCGATGGAAGGTTTCGAGCGCCTGTTCCAGGCCGATCCGCTGCCGGTGCGCTGGTTGCGTAATGCCGGGCTGAAGATCGTCGAGCAATTGCCGGAGGCCAAGGCGTTGTTTGTGCGCGAGGCGCTGGGGTTGACCGGGGATTTGCCGGCGCTGGCCAAGGCTTGAGATTTTCGCTGGGGCTGATGGCCTCTTCGCGGGCAAGCCTCGCTCCTACAGGGTTGAGGTGATCCGTAGGAGCGAGGCTTGCCCGCGAAGGCGTCAGAACATCCAACGCACATCTCAACCTGTGCAACATCTGGTAACTCACCCGCAAACTGTTCGATTGAGCTGACAAATGTGAGTCCTTATCATTTGGCCTCATTTATCAATCGAGACCGCTCCCATGTTGGCACCGAAGCGTCTATTGACCGCGCTGGCCCTGACCCTGATCGGCAGCACCGCCGCCCAGGCCGCCGACGAGGTGGTGGTTTACTCCTCACGCATCGACGAGCTGATCAAGCCAGTCTTCGATGCCTACACCGCGAAAACCGGTGTTCAGGTGAAGTTCATCACCGACAAGGAAGCACCGCTGATGCAGCGCATCAAGGCCGAGGGCGAAAACGCCACCGCCGACCTGCTGCTCACCGTCGATGCCGGCAACCTCTGGCAGGCCGAGCAGATGGGCATTCTCCAGCCGTTCACTTCCAAGACCATCGACGCCAACATTCCTTTGCAATATCGCGCCGCGTCCCATGCCTGGACCGGCCTGAGCCTGCGGGCGCGGACCATCGCCTATTCCACTGACCGCGTGAAACCCGGTGAACTGACGACTTATGAAGGGCTGGCCGACAAGCAATGGGAAGGTCGTCTGTGCCTGCGCACGGCGAAGAAGGTCTACAACCAGTCGCTGACCGCCACCATGATCGAAGTCCACGGCGCCGATAAAACCGAGAAGATCCTCAAGGGTTGGGTGAGCAACCTGTCCACCGACGTGTTCTCCGATGACATCGCGGTGCTGGAAGCGATCAACGCTGGCCAGTGCGACGTCGGCATCGTCAACACCTACTACTACGGCCGCCTGCACAAGCAGAAACCGGACCTGGCGGTGAAACTGTTCTGGCCGAACCAGGGCGACCGTGGCGTGCACGTCAATCTGTCGGGCATCGGCCTGACCAAACATGCGCCGCACCCGGAAGCGGCCAAGGCCTTGGTTGAATGGATGACAACGCCGGAAGCACAGAAGATCTTCGCCGATGTGAACCAGGAATTCCCGGCCAACCCGGCGGTACAGCCATCGGCTGAAGTGGCGAGCTGGGGCAAGTTTGTCGCCGATACCTTGCCGGTGGAAATTGCCGGCAAGCGTCAGGCTGAAGCGATTCGCATGATGGATCGCGCTGGCTGGAACTGAAGATCAAAAGATCGCAGCCTCGTTTCACTCGACAGCTCCTACATTGGGATCGCGTAACCCTGTAGGAGCTGTCGAGTGAAACGAGGCTGCGATCTTTTTGCAATGTACATACACTTCTGCTGATTCACCCCTGAGAGCTTTCCTTGGCCCACCCCGCCCAACGCCGCTGGTACCCCCTGGTCTTCGCCATCGCCGCGCTGGTCCTGCTGCCGCTGAGCGTGCTGTTTTTCTCTTGGCAAACCATCGATCAACAAATCTGGTCCCACCTCTGGGACACGCAGATGCCACGGCTGTTGGGCAACACCCTGACCCTGGTACTCGGCGTCGGTGTCGGTGTGACGCTGTTGGGCGTGAGCCTGGCCTGGCTTACCAGCCTCTGTGAATTCCCCGGTCGGCGCTGGCTGGATTGGGCGTTGATGCTGCCGTTCGCGATTCCCGCCTACGTGCTGGCGTTTGTCTTCGTCGGCCTGCTGGATTTCGCCGGTCCCGTGCAAACCCTGATGCGCGAATGGTTCGGCAGCGGGCTGCGCTTGCCGCGCGTGCGTTCCACCGGTGGCGTGATCCTCGTGCTGGTGCTGGTGTTCTACCCCTACGTTTACCTGTTGGCGCGCACCGCGTTCCTCGCTCAGGGCAAAGGCCTGATGGAAGCCGCCCGAGTCCTCGGGCAATCGCCATGGCAAGCGTTCTGGCGCGTGGCATTGCCCATGGCGCGTCCGGCCATCGGTGCCGGTGTGGCGCTCGCGCTGATGGAAACCCTGGCGGATTTCGGCGCGGTGTCGGTGTTCAACTTCGACACCTTCACCACTGCGATCTACAAAACCTGGTACGGCTTCTTCAGCCTCTCGACCGCCGCGCAACTGGCCAGCCTGTTGCTGCTGGTGGTGATGGTGGTGCTCTACGGCGAGCGCCGCGCCCGGGGCGCCAATCGAGCGAGCAACGAGCGGCCGCGGGTCAAGGCGCTGTATCACCTGCGCGGCATCAAGGCATTGGCGGCGATGAGTTGGTGCGGACTGGTGTTCGCCTGCGCCTTCGTGATTCCGATGCTGCAACTGGTGGTGTGGTTCTGGCAGCGCGGGCGCTTCGATCTGGATGAGCGTTACGCCGGACTGATCGTCCACACCCTGTACCTTGGCGGTATGGCCGCGCTGATTACCGTCAGCGTCGCCTTGCTGCTGGCGTTTGCCCGACGCCTGGCGCCGACCCGGGCGATCCGTTCCGGCGTAAGCCTGGCCAACCTCGGCTACGCCTTGCCCGGCTCGGTGTTGGCGGTGTCGATCATGCTGGCGTTCAGTTATCTGGATCGCGAATTGGTGATCCCGCTGTCGGGCTGGCTCGGCGGTGCGGGCAAGCCGTTGTTGCTGGGTAGCCTGTCGGCGCTGATATTGGCGTATCTGGTGCGTTTCATCGCGGTGGCTTACGGGCCGCTGGAAAGCAGTCTGGCGCGAATACGGCCTTCTTTGCCCGAAGCGGCACGTAGCCTTGGGGTCAGTGGGCCACGACTGTTTTTCAAAGTGTATCTGCCGCTTTTGCTGCCCGGCACTTTGAGCGCGGCGTTGCTGGTGTTCGTCGATGTGCTCAAGGAAATGCCCGCGACCCTGCTGATGCGCCCGTTTGGCTGGGACACGCTGGCAGTTCGCATCTTTGAAATGACCAGCGAAGGAGAGTGGGCGAGGGCGTCGTTGCCGGCATTGACCCTGGTTTTGGTCGGACTGTTACCGGTCATCGGATTGATTCGACGTTCGGCGCATCGAAACGCCTAGGTGCCAGTCCTACACCTTGCGGCTACAATGCGCGGCATTCGGTGCGGTCCGTCTGACAGATCAGGTAGCTGAAATCGGCTGTAGGCCCTCTATTTCAAGGCTTTCAACCCATGCAGTGCTTGTCCGCACCTTCGCCACGCCCGGAAGGAGAAACCCATGGGACAGCGTACGCCTCTGTATGACCTTCATCTCGCCCTCGGCGCGAAGATGGTCGATTTTGGCGGTTGGGATATGCCACTGCATTACGGCTCGCAGGTCGAGGAACACCATCAGGTGCGCCGCGATTGCGGGGTTTTCGATGTATCCCACATGACCGTGATCGATGTCGACGGCCCCCAGGCCAAGGCCTGGCTCCAGCACTTGCTGGCCAATGATGTCGAACGCCTGCACAGCCCCGGCCGTGCCTTGTACAGCACCATGCTCAACGAGCGCGGCGGTATCGTCGACGACATGCTCGTCTACCGTCTCGAAGACGGCTATCGGCTGGTGGTCAACGCCTCCACCCGGGATCAGGATCTGGCCTGGATGCAGGCGCATATCGACGGCTTCGATGTGCGCCTGCTTGAGCGCTCCGAGTTGGCGATGCTGGCCATTCAAGGTCCCCACGCGCGGCACAAGATCGCCGAGCTGGTCACGCAGTCCCGTGGCAATCTCATCCAGATACTCAAACCTTTCGAAGGTCAGTTCGACGGTGACTGGTTTATCGCGCGCACCGGTTACACCGGCGAAGATGGCCTGGAAATCGTGTTGCCGGCCAATCAGGCGCCGGGTTTCTTCAACGACCTGGTGGGCGCGGGCATCTCGCCCATTGGTCTTGGCGCCCGGGATACCTTGCGCGTCGAAGCCGGGATGAACCTCTACGGCCAGGACATTCATCAAGATGTCTCACCGTTGGCCTCCAATATGGCCTGGAGCATTGCCTGGGAACCGGCCTCGCGCCAGTTCATCGGGCGTGCGGCCCTCGAAGCCGAGAAGGCCAACGGCGTGCAGCACAAACTGGTCGGTCTGGTGCTTGAGGAACGTGGGGTTTTGCGCGCTCATCAAGTCGTCCGTATCGCCAATGTTGGCGAAGGGGAGATCACCAGTGGTAGTTTCTCTCCTACGCTTAGCAAGTCGATTGCACTGGCGCGCGTGCCGATGGCGACCGCCGACCGCGCAGAAGTGGAAATCCGTGGCAAGTGGTACCCGGTCCGAGTGGTCAAACCGACCTTCGTACGCCATGGCAAAACCTTGATCTAAACCTTTTCTGGCGGGCAACGACCGCTGACATTTTTCTTGAGGACACAGAACATGAGCGATATCCCTGCCGACCTGCGTTTTGCCGAAAGTCACGAATGGGCGCGTCTGGAAGCCGATGGAACCGTCACCGTGGGCATCAGCGATCACGCTCAGGAAGCCTTGGGCGACGTGGTGTTCGTTGAACTGACTGAAGTCGGCAAAGTGTTTGCTGCCGGCGATCAATCCGGTGTGGTTGAGTCGGTTAAAGCCGCCTCCGATATCTACTCGCCGATTGGCGGTGAAGTGATCGCGATCAATGAAGACCTGAGCGGTTCGCCTGAAGCGCTGAACACCGATCCGTACGGTGCGTGGATCTTCAAACTCAAGCCAAGCAACCCGGCTGAGCTGGACAAACTGCTGGATGCAGCAGGCTACAAAGCTGCTATCGGCGAATAACCCTCGCCCAGTGTAGGAGCTGCCGAAGGCTGCGATCTTTTGATCTTCGCTGTTTAAAGATCAAAAGATCGCAGCCTTCGGCAGCTCCTACACAGGTTGGCTTATGGCTTCAGAACTGCTTTGACCGCTGCCACCGACCGCTCGACATCCGCCTTGGTCATGCTCGTAAACATCGGCAACGAAACAATCAGGCGCCCGACTCGTTCGGCCACCGCAAACATGCCTTCCTTGAAACCGCGCTCGCGGTAAAGACTCAGCAGGTGGATCGGCGGGTAGTGATAGCCGATGCCGACGCCCAGTGCCTGCATCTGCTCCATGAACGTAGCCCGTGCCGGTTGGCCGTCCTTACGCTCGGGCAGCACCAGTTGGAACAAGTGCCAGTTGCTGTTCTCGAAATCCGCTGGCGGCAATTGCGCGCCGTACTGCGCTTCGAAATCTGCACCGAAACACGCGAAATAGTGCCGCGCCAGCTCACGCCGATGAGCCGTGATCGCCTTGATATGCGCAAACTGCCCCAAGCCAATCGCCGCCGCGACATCGGTCATGTTGAACTTGCCGCCCAGCACATCCACGTCCAGACCATCGAAGCCGTTGCGGGTGACACCCTGCAGACGATACTTCTCCGCCAGCCGCGCTTCTTCAGGCGTGTTCAACACCAGGCAACCGCCCTCCGAAGAGGTGACGTTCTTGTTCGCCTGGAAACTGAACGACACGAAGTCGCCG
Organism: Pseudomonas sp. B21-053; assembly: GCF_026016365.1. Classification (NCBI taxonomy): domain Bacteria; kingdom Pseudomonadati; phylum Pseudomonadota; class Gammaproteobacteria; order Pseudomonadales; family Pseudomonadaceae; genus Pseudomonas; species Pseudomonas sp. B21-053. The sequence continues at coordinate 6,784,102 of NZ_CP087205.1, read as the reverse complement.
GTGGCACCGATACGTTGGCCATTCCAGCTCGAACCCAAGGCTTGGGCGGCATCTTCGACAATCCGCAAACCGTGCTTTTTGGCGATCGCATACAGCCGGTTCATATCCACCGGCAACCCGGCGAGGTACACCGGAATGATCGCCTTGGTGCGCGGCGTGATCGCGGCTTCCAACTGATCGAGGTCGATATTGCGAGTGACCGGGTCGATATCGGCAAACACTGGCGTGGCGCCGACTTCCAGAATCACGTTGGTGGTGGCGACCCAGGAAATCGGCGTGGTGATCACCTCATCGCCCGGTCCGATTCCGGCGATGCGCAGGGCGATTTCCATGGTGCAGGTGCCGGAGTTGAAGGTGCGCACCGGGCGCCCGCCGAAGAACACCGAGAGTTGCGCTTCAAACGCCTGGACCTTGGGACCGCTGGTGATCCAGCCCGAACGCAGCACGTCGCCGACCGCGGCAATCGTGGCTTCATCGATGACGGGTTTGGAAAAGGGCAGAAATGGCAGTTGGCTCATAAACGATAGACACCCGATAGCGGACGTTAAATAGGCGCCGAACATGATGCTCGGGATTGAGCGAAGCCGCCACGCCATCCGCTCGGGTATCGGCTGCTATGCTGGTTTGACCGTGTTGCATCGACGTTGAGCGCCAGTCAAGAGAGAGCCCGTCATGTCCCAGTTGCCGTCCTTGAGCCAGTTACGCGATCCGAATGCCTTCCTGCGCCGCCACTTGGGCCCCGATGCCGCCGAGCAGCAGGCAATGCTCGACAGCCTTGGCCTTGGCAGCCGGGTCGAGCTGATCGAACAGACCGTGCCGCCGGGCATTCGCCTTAACCGCGAACTGGATTTGCCGCCCGCCCTTGATGAAGAAGCTGCACTGGCCAAGCTGCGCGGCTATGCCGAGCAGAACCAGGTCTGGACCAGCCTGATCGGCATGGGTTATCACGGCACCCTGACGCCAACCGTCATCCTGCGCAACGTGCTGGAAAATCCCGGTTGGTACACCGCGTACACGCCTTATCAACCAGAGATTGCTCAGGGCCGGCTCGAAGCGCTGCTCAACTTCCAGCAACTGACCATCGACCTCACGGGCCTTGAACTGGCCAATGCCTCGCTATTGGATGAAGCCACGGCCGCAGCGGAAGCCATGGCCCTGGCCAAGCGAGTCGCCAAGTCCAAGAGCAATCTGTTTTTCGTCGATGAGAACTGCCATCCGCAGACCATTTCTGTGGTCCAGACCCGGGCCGACGGCTTCGGTTTTGAGCTGATCATCGACACTGTGGATAACTTGAAACAGCACCAGGTGTTCGGCGCATTGCTGCAGTACCCCGACACCCACGGCGAGATTCGCGATCTGCGGCCATTGATCGATCACCTGCATTCGCAGCAAGCGCTGGCCTGCGTTGCGACCGATCTGCTGAGCCTGTTGTTGCTGACGCCACCGGGGGAATCGGGTGCTGACGTGGTGTTCGGTTCATCCCAACGTTTCGGCGTGCCTATGGGTTACGGCGGACCTCACGCGGCGTTTTTTGCCAGTCGCGATGAGTACAAACGGGCGATTCCGGGGCGGATCATCGGCGTGTCGAAAGATGCGCGCGGCAACGTCGCCCTGCGCATGGCCCTGCAAACCCGCGAGCAACATATCCGCCGGGAGAAGGCCAACTCGAACATCTGCACCGCCCAAGTGTTGCTGGCCAATATCGCCAGTTTCTACGCGGTCTACCACGGCCCGGAAGGGCTGAAACGGATTGCCCAGCGCGTGCATCGGCTGACCTGCATCCTCGCCGCCGGCCTCGAACGCCACGGCATTACGCGTCTCAACAAGCAGTTCTTCGACACCCTGACCCTTGAAGTCGGCGGCGCGCAAACCGCGATTATCGAAAGCGCCCAGGCAGCGCAGATCAATTTACGCATTCTCGGACGCGGGCAATTGGGCTTGAGCCTGGATGAAACCTGCGACGAAACCACCGTGGCGAAATTGTTCGATGTGTTCCTCGGTGCCGATCATGGGATGAACGTCGACGAACTCGACGCCGAAACCCTGGTTTCCGGCATACCAGACGGCTTGCTGCGCACCACGCCGTACCTGCGTCACCCGGTATTCAGCGCCCATCACAGCGAAACCGAGATGCTGCGCTACCTCAAACAACTGGAGAACAAGGACCTGGCGCTGAACCAGTCGATGATCCCGCTGGGCTCCTGCACCATGAAACTCAACGCCACCAGCGAGATGATCCCGATCACCTGGCCGCAATTCGCCAACCTGCACCCGTTCGTGCCGAAAGAGCAGGCCGTGGGGTATGCGTTGATGATCGAGGAACTGGAGCGTTGGCTCTGCGCGATTACCGGTTTCGATGCGATCTGCATGCAGCCCAACTCCGGCGCCCAAGGTGAGTACGCCGGGCTGCTGGCGATCCGCAAATATCACGAAAGCCGCCACGAAGGTGCGCGGGATATATGTCTGATTCCTTCCTCGGCCCACGGCACCAACCCGGCGTCGGCGCAAATGGCCGGGATGCGCGTGGTCATCGTCGAATGCGATGAGGCAGGTAACGTCGATCTGGATGATCTGAAGGACAAAGCCGCAGCGGCGGGGGACAAACTCGCCTGCCTGATGGCGACTTATCCTTCGACCCACGGTGTGTACGAGGAAGGTATCAGCGAAATCTGTGAAGTTATCCACAGCCACGGCGGCCAGGTGTACATGGATGGCGCCAACCTGAATGCTCAGGTGGGTTTGGCGCGGCCGGCGGACATCGGCGCTGATGTGTCGCACATGAACCTGCACAAAACCTTCTGCATCCCCCACGGCGGTGGCGGGCCGGGCATGGGGCCGATTGGCGTGCGCGCGCATCTGGCGCCATTCGTGGCCAATCATCCCGTGGTGCCGATCGACGGCCCGCAACCGCAGAACGGCGCTGTCAGTGCCGCGCCTTGGGGCAGTGCGAGCATTTTGCCGATCAGTTGGATGTACATCGCCATGATGGGGCCGCAACTGGCAGATGCCAGCGAGGTGGCGATTCTGGCGGCGAATTACCTGGCGCAGCATTTGTCCGGCGCCTTCCCGGTGCTCTATACCGGGCGCAACGAGCGGGTGGCCCATGAATGCATCCTGGATTTGCGGCCGCTCAAAGTCCTGACTGGCATCAGCGAAGAGGATGTGGCCAAGCGCTTGATGGATTACGGTTTCCATGCACCGACGATGTCGTTCCCGGTGCCGGGGACGTTGATGGTCGAACCGACCGAAAGCGAATCCAAGGCTGAGCTGGACCGTTTTATCGGGGCGATGCTGAGTATTCGTGCGGAAATCACCGAAGTGCAAAACGGTAACTGGGACCCTGAAGACAACCCGCTGAAACGCGCGCCGCACACCCTGGCCGACATCACCGGGGTATGGGAGCGGCCGTACAGCATCGAGCAAGCGGTGACGCCGGACGCCCACACCAAGGCGCATAAATATTGGCCGGCGGTGAACCGCGTGGATAACGTCTACGGCGACCGCAACCTGTTCTGCGCGTGTGTGCCGGTGGATGATTACCGCTGATCTACCGGGCAACACTCGCTCCCACAGTAGATTTAATGCAGGTTCAAAAGATCAGAACGCCATCCTCGCCTCGACGTACAGATTCTGCTCCCGCAATTTGCCCTTGAGCTGTTCGTCCCGGGCATTAATGCGGTTGGCGAAGGTGTTGTAGCCGGTTTCAATGTCGCCCATATCGACATAGCGATAACCGGTGCCCAGGGTGATTTGTTGATTGAGCTTGAGGTCTGCCCCAACGCCCAGGGCATAGGCGAAGTTGTTCTGACTGTTGTTGGCAAACCGTCGCGAAGGGTTGGATTGATACCCTTCGGAATTGATGTTCGCCACGCCTGCACCCGCCATTGCGTACAGCGACAGGTAGGCGTTCAGCGGGAAGTCCTTGTAGGCGTTGAACATCAGGCGCTTGGACGAGACTTGCATGTTGTTGACGTTGGCATTGAACGGCGCCCAATGGCTCTTGAACTCCGAATCCTGCTTGATGCTGTATTCAGCTTCCAGTCGCCAATTGCCCTTGAACCCGTAGCCCAGCGCCACGGAACCGCCTACGTCCTTGTTGCTGTCCGGGCGGACGACCCGATGGCTGACCCTGGGGCTGGTCAGCAGGGAGTTTCCAAGGTCTTGCTGGACACTCTGGATCTTTACCGAGCCATACAGGCCTTCGGCATGGGACAAATGGCTGAACGCGGTGGCGAGCAGCAGTAAAGACAGGGTTGGTTTGATCATGGATGGCGATTCGCTTGTGTGGAAATTCGAATCGACAAAGTTTGGATTCACACGTCGGGCGCTAATATCAGAGTCTTCCTCAGTGCGCCGAGGAATACTCATCAGGACGCCAGGGTTTTGGCACTCTTTGCCGTAGGAAAGTGTGGTGCAGTTTTTCTGGCCCATAAAAAATGCCGCTCATATGAGCGGCATTTTTGTTCAGCGAAAAGCTTATTCCGAAGCGACGGCGTTCTTCGCCAGGATCGCATTCGCCAGTTCCATGTCCGTGGCTTGCAGGCCCGGGTTGTCGGCGCGGACTTTCTGCATCGCGGCTTCCAGGTAAGGACCGCGGATGCCGCCGTCACTGGCGACGAAGCTGCCGGCATCGTCCTGCGCCGCGACGATCAGTTTGTGATCCTTGAACGTCAGGTAGGTCGAACCGGTGGTTGCACCGGAGGAAATGACGTTACGCCAAAAGCTGTCGGCCATCGCTGAACCAACGGGCAGGGACAGCAAGGCAAGGGTAGCGACAGCAAGTTTGAGACGCATGATGGAGACTCCACTGGGGGTTAACTACGGGGTTGGATCGTCATTTACCCAATCGAGTTCCGTGACCGCTCAGTCAGCCGGTTCCACCAGCAGAATCGCCCCTTGCTGACTGACCACACGAACGCGGCTACCCAACGCGGCGTCTGGCCCGCGCGCCATCCACACACCATCGGCGACTTTGATCTTGCCGCGACCGTCGACAATCGCCTCATGTACCACAAAGGTTTTGCCGATCAATTCCTGACCGCGCAGATTCAGGTTTGGCTGATCGCTTTCTCGTACGGCACTGCGCTGGCGTCGCCACCAGTACAGCGCGGTGGCGATCGAGAGCAGGCCGAACAGCAGGAACTGCAGCTCCCATGACAGGCCGGGCAGCACAAAAGTCAGCACGCCAACCGCTGCCGCGGCCATGCCGATCCACAGCAGATAGCCGCCAGCGCCGAATACTTCAAGAATCAGCAGCACCGTGCCGAAGGCCAGCCAGTCCCAGAACGATAAATGTTGCAGAAATGCCCACATGGCGCGCCTCAGGCTTTCTTGTTGTCGAACGTGGCCTTGACGATTTCGCCGATGCCGCCGACAGCACCGATCATCGAGCTGGCCTCAAGCGGCATCAGGATTACTTTGCTGTTGTTGGCCGAGGCCAGTTTGCCCAGGGCATCGATGTATTTCTGCGCGACGAAGTAGTTCACCGCCTGCACGTTGCCGCTTGCGATGGCTTCAGACACCACTTTGGTGGCCTGGGCTTCGGCTTCAGCCTGACGTTCCCGGGCTTCGGATTCCAGGAACGCGGCCTGACGACTACCTTCGGCTTCCAGGATCTGCGCCTGTTTCTTGCCTTCGGCGGTCAGGATCGCGGCAGCCCGCAGGCCTTCTGCTTCGAGGATTTGCGCACGCTTGATCCGCTCGGCTTTCATCTGGCCAGACATGGCGGCCATCAGGTCTGCTGGCGGGCTGATGTCCTTGATCTCGATCCGGGTGATTTTGATGCCCCACGGCGCCGTGGCTTCATCCACCGTACGCAGCAGTTTTTCGTTGATGTTGTCGCGCTGGCTGAGCATCGCGTCCAGCTCCATGGAGCCGAGCACGGTACGAATATTGGTTTGCAGCAAGTTGCGCACCGCGTGTTCGAGGTTGTTCACCTCGTAGGCCGCCTGGGCAGTGTTGACCACCTGGAAGAAGCACACAGCATCGATCTGCACGGTGGCGTTATCAGCGGTGATGACTTCCTGCGGCGGAATATCCAGCACGCTTTCCATCACGTTGATCTTGCGACCGATGCGGTCCATCACTGGAATGATGATGTTCAGGCCAGGCTTGAGAGTGTTGGTGTAACGACCAAAACGCTCGACCGTCCATTGGTAGCCTTGGGGCACAACCTTGAAACCCATGAACAGAATGGCCACGACCAGCCCGACGAAGAGTAAAAGCACACTACCGATCTGCATAACGATTCCCTGTTTATGTATTGGCGATGGCAGGAGTGTAGCGGCGCGGGTCGGCGAGCAGAACTGCTTAGTCAATCCTTGCATCATCAGGAGACATAAAAGGTTTCATTTCTGCTCGCTCTGCGGCGTCACCCGCAACACCTCCTCAATCGTCGTCAGCCCCGCCGCTACTTTCTGCGCGCCGGACAGTCGCAAGCTGCGCATGCCTTCCTTGAACGCCTGGCGCCGAATCGCCAGTAGGTCCGTATCCGGGGTGATCAGCGCCTTGACGCTGTCAGTCAGTTGCATGATTTCGTAGACCCCGGCGCGGCCGCGGTAGCCGGTGTCGCGGCATTCCAGGCAGCCGATGGCGCGGTGGGCATTGTTGGGGAGCGGTGCCTGCCAGGGGCGGGTCAGGGTTTGCCAGTCTTCTTCGCCGAGGGTCAGCGGCGCTTTGCAGTGCGGGCAAAGGGTGCGGACCAGACGCTGGGCCATGACCCCGAGCACCGTGGCTTTGATCAGGTAATGCGGCACGCCGAGTTCCAGCAAACGGCTGATGGCGCTCGGCGCGTCGTTGGTGTGCAGGGTCGAAAGCACCAAGTGACCGGTGAGCGCGGCCTGGATCGCCATTTCGGCGGTTTCGAGGTCGCGGATCTCGCCGATCATGATGATGTCCGGGTCTTGCCGCATCAGCGCGCGCACTCCGGCGGCGAAGGTCAGGTCGATGTTGTGCTGGACCTGCATCTGGTTGAAGGCCGGCTCGACCATTTCGATCGGGTCCTCGATGGTGCAGAGGTTGACCTCCGGCGTCGCCAGTTTTTTCAGGGTGGTATAGAGCGTGGTGGTCTTGCCCGAACCGGTCGGCCCGGTTACCAGGATGATGCCGTTAGGCTGGCGGGTCATGTCTTGCCAGCGGCGCAGGTCGTCGGCGGAGAAACCCAACTGATCGAAATCCTTGAGCAGCACTTCCGGGTCGAAAATCCGCATGACCATTTTTTCGCCAAACGCGGTAGGCAAGGTCGACAGCCGCAGTTCGACTTCGCCGCCATCCGGGGTCTTGGTCTTGACCCGGCCATCCTGGGGTTTGCGTTTTTCCGCGACGTTCATCCGGCCCAGGCTTTTCAGGCGACTGACGATGGCCATGGTCACCTGGGGCGGGAATTGATAGACGTTGTGCAACACGCCGTCGATGCGAAACCGCACGGTGCCTTGCTCGCGGCGCGGTTCGATGTGGATATCACTGGCCCGCTGCTGGAACGCGTACTGGAACAACCAGTCGACGATGTTGACGATGTGCGCGTCGTTGGCGTCCGGCTCCTGGTCGCTGGCGCCGAGGTTGAGCAGTTGTTCGAAGTTGCCCAGGGTGCTGGTCTGTTGATCGGCATTGGTCGCGCCGGTGACCGATTTGGCCAGGCGAAAAAACTCCACGCTGAAGCGCTGGATGTCCGCCGGGTTGGCCACAACGCGCTTGATCGGCAGCTTCAACACGTGGGTCAGATCGGCTTCCCAGCCTGTGACATAGGGCTGGGCGCTGGCCACGGTCACGGCGTCGCGGTCGATGGAGACGGCGAGGATCTTGTGACGCTGGGCGAAAGCGTAGGACATCAACGGCGTGATGGCCGCGACGTTGATCTTCAGCGGATCGATGCGCAAATAAGGCTGGCCGGCCTGCTGCGACAGCCACAGGGTCAGGCTTTCCAGATCCAGGTGTTTGCCGGGACGGCTGAGGTCGTCGAGGTGTTGGCTGGCAATAAACTCCAATGGGTGCAACTGGCCATTGGCGGCGTGCCGGCGTCGGGCGTTGAGCGCGAGTTCGGCGGAATCCTGATTGATAAAGCCTTGGGCGACCAGCTCTCTCAGCAAATCATTGAGATCCAGCCAGCGGTCCTGTGTGGCAAGTTGAACGGACATGCGGGTTCCTTTTGAACAATCCTGCAAACAGCGATCTAGACCGCAGTGTGCAAAGGATAGTCGCGGAGCCGCTGACCGTTGGGCCACTACCCGACGAAGCCGTTTCCAGTTCCTTCAGCCGGCCGCTTGAGCCTGCCCGTCCCATGCCGCATCGGCACTTTGCAGGTTCACCGAGCAGACGCTGATCAGGTTACGAAGTTTTTCCGCGATCACTTCGGCGCGGTGCCAGCTCAGGCCGTCGATCACGATGTCGATCGACAGCAGATCGTCCATGCGTTGCACGTTGACCTGCTCCGGGGTCAGGAACTGCAAGGCGAACAGGTTGAGTGCTCGGCACAGCAAATCCGGTTCGGCCTCGGCCAGCAGTTGGTATTGCACGCGGCAATGGGCGTTGCTGACGTTCCACACATCGGCGCGGGGTGCTGGGGTATTCACGGCTTCTAAATGCGGCATGCTCGGTCTCCAAAATCACTGGAGGAATTTTTACATTCGGTGCCGGGCATTTCTTGGCTATGATCGGGCGTATTAGCGATTTATCGAATCGTTTGATTCAACAAGTGATCATTCAAGGGTTTTTCTATGCACGCCGAGCTGGATGGCTACGACCGCAAGATTCTCGCGTTGCTGCAAGAGGACGCTTCGCTTTCCAGTGCGCAGATCGCCGAACAGGTCGGGCTGTCGCAGTCGCCGTGCTGGCGGCGGATTCAGCGGATGAAGGAGGAGGGGATCATTCGCGGGCAGGTGACGTTGCTGGATCGCAAGAAAATCGGCCTCAACACGCAGATTTTTGCCGAGATCAAACTCAACGCCCACGGGCGTTCGAACTTCACCGAGTTCACCGAGGCGATTCGCGGTTTTCCCGAAGTGCTGGAGTGTTATGTGCTGATGGGGTCGGTGGATTTTTTGCTGCGGATTGTCACGGCGGACATCGAGGCGTATGAGCGGTTCTTCTTCGAGAAGCTGTCGATGGTGCCGGGGATTCAGGAGGTGAATTCGATTGTGGCGTTGTCGGAAATCAAGTCCACGACGAGTTTGCCGGTGATGCGGTAAAGCAAAAGATCGCAGCCTGCGGCAGCTCCTACAGGGGAATGCATACACCTGTAGGAGCTGCCGAAGGCTGCGATCTTTTAACGGTGTTACATGCGCAGCAACATCTTCCAGGCACGATTCTGATACACGGCGATCGCCTGCTGCTTACGCGCATCCAGGGCTTCGTCGGTGATCGGCTCGTTGGCCAGTTGCGCCAGTTTGTTCAGTTCACCGTACAGGCGATCCATTTCCGGGATGTCCAGCACGCCACGGGCGTGGTGCATCCAGGCCTGGATGCGTTCGATGCGCGGCAGTTGCTCGGCCAGGTCTTCCGGCTGTTGCTGGTAGCGTTGCAATTGCAGGGATGTGGCTTCTTCGCCCAGCAGGCGCGGCAACCAGTTGGCCAATTGTGCAGCGCCCTGGCGATTGCCACGCACGTTGCGATCGGCAGCCCAGGTGCGCGCCAGCAACCAGCGCGACGTGTTCAACGAGAACAAGCCCCAACGCGGGTCTTCCAGTTCTTCGAGGAACTGCTCCGGCGCGGCTTTGCGCACGTCTTCATCGTCCAGACCGGCTTGAACCAGCGGACGCCAGTCTTCCAGCAAAGCATCCAGCGCAATGCGCAGGTCGTGAGTCGACTGACGCGGTGCGGCTTGGCCGAGGCTGCTCAGCAGCGCGCGCAGTTCACCGAGGTTTTCGACCCAGTCCTGCAGCAAACGCCAGTGACCATTGAAGCGATACTGTTCAGCCAGACGCTGGCTGCTGCCCAGCAAGTGCCAGCTCAGCGCAGCGAAAGCGTCGTCGAGCGGCATTTCGGCGGTGATCTGCGGCGCCGGCAGGCTCAGCGAGTAGCTGTTGGCGTCGTACAAACGATACCCGCGCTCGGCCTTGCTGATGTCACATGGCATCAGGGGCAGGGTCGCGGCCAATTCGGCAGCCAGTTCCAGCAGCGCGGCGGGTTCGCCTTCGCGCAGTTCCAGTTCCAGCTCGCAGATTTCTTCTTTCTGCTTGCCGACCACCACGTGGCCGAAGTCCAGCGCGGCTTCGATAACCACTTTGGTCTTGCCACGGCCCCAGGCGATCTCCGCGCGTTCGCGCACGAAATCGGTGGTGAAGATGGCTTTCAGGGTTTTCTTGTCCAGCTCGGCCAGCTCTTCAGGCCAGCATTCGCCGTCGAGTTTCTTCACGTCGAGCTTGGCTTTGGGCAGGTTCCAGTCGTATTCGTTACGCTCGGACAGACCGGCAACGCTCTGGCCACGGGTCTTGAGGGTCTGGATCACTTCTTCGCCATCGCGGCGCAGGCGCAGGGCAACCTTGGCGCGGGCCAGGTCGCGCTCAGGCGTGTCGAAGTATTGGTTCATCAACTCACGGCGTTCCCAGCCACTTTTGTTGCGTTTTTTCAGGAGCGGGTGCTCGCGCAGGGCGGCGAGGGTTTCGCGGCTGACGCGGAGTTTGATTTCGGTTTCTTTCTGCATGGCCGGAAAATCCAGGATCGGGAGCGCAGCCGGGGGAATGTGTGGCTGCCAAGGTCGTGCAGTGTACAGGAGTGAACGTTCCTACGTGCCGCGGCGGTTTATTCCTGTCGCCGGATGGTTCTATGATGGACCTCAATTCGGGAGTTGGAGTCAGCGATGCCTTTGCCGTCCATGAAAGATCAGTTCGCTGCGCTGATCGCTGCGCCGTCCGTCAGCTGTACGCAGGCTAGCCTGGATCAGACCAACCGGCCGGTGATCGATTTGCTGGCGACCTGGCTCGGTGATCTGGGTTTTGCCTGCGATATCCAGCAGGTCAGCCCCGGCAAATTCAACCTGCTCGCCAGTTTCGGTTCCGGCCCTGGCGGCCTGGTACTGGCCGGGCACAGCGACACCGTGCCGTTCGATGGTGCGTTGTGGCAGACCGATCCCTTGAAGCTGACCGAAGTTGACGGCCGCTGGGTTGGCCTCGGCAGTTGTGACATGAAGGGCTTTTTCGCCCTGGCCATCGAAGCGGTCATCCCGTTGCTAGACAAACCGTTCAAGCAACCGTTGCTGATCCTCGCCACTTGCGACGAAGAAAGCTCGATGTCCGGGGCTCGCGCCTTGGCCGAAGCCGGACGTCCGCTGGGCCGGGCGGCGGTGATCGGCGAGCCGACCGGGCTCAAGCCGATCCGCATGCACAAAGGCATCATGATGGAGCGCATCGACATCCTTGGGCAAAGCGGCCATTCCTCGGACCCGCGCCTGGGCCACAGCGCCCTCGAAGCGATGCACGATGCCATCGGCGAACTGCGCGGCTTGCGTCTGTTGTGGCAGCGCGAATTCCGTAATCCGCAGTTTGGCGTGCCGACCCCGACGATGAATTTTGGCTGCATTCATGGCGGCGATAATCCCAATCGCATCTGCGGCCAGTGTTCGCTGGAATTCGACCTGCGACCGCTGCCGGGCATGGACCCCAAGATCCTGCGTGCGGAAATTCTGGCGAGGCTCAAACCGGTTGCCGAACGGCATCAGGTGAAGATCGATTACGCGCCGCTGTTCCCCGAAGTGCCGCCGTTCGAGCAGGCCGAAGACGCCGAATTGGTCCGGGTTGCGGAAAAGCTCACCGGTCATCGCGCCGAAGCAGTGGCGTTCGGCACGGAAGCGCCTTATCTTCAGCGCCTTGGCTGCGAAACACTGGTGCTCGGCCCGGGCGATATCGCCTGCGCTCATCAACCGGGGGAATACCTCGAAATGTCACGTTTGCAGCCTACCGTGCATCTATTACGTCAATTGATTGAACATTACTGCCTGACACCGGCCCAAACGACGGTGCCTGTGGCTTGAAATGCGAACCCATGTAGGAGCTGCCGAAGGCTGCGATCTTTTGATCTTGCTTCGAAAAACAGGATCAAAAGATCGCAGCCTTCGGCAGCTCCTACAGGTTTCGCGTATAAATTGCCGGTATCCCAACCCGTATTCATGAGGAGAGCTCGCGTGTCGCCAAGCCTGTTCCGACGATAACCACCAGCCCGTTGTGCGTTTTATGGTTCACCCATTTTTTGGCTGCTATTTATTACAGGCCCAGGTTCATGCCCGAATACGTTAATTGGCTTCGTCACGCTTCTCCTTATATCAATGCCCACCGCGACTGCACGTTCGTCGTCATGCTGCCCGGCGACGGTGTGGAGCATCCGAACTTCGGCAATATCGTCCACGACCTGGTGCTGTTGCACAGCCTCGGTGTGCGATTGGTGCTGGTTCACGGTTCTCGTCCGCAAATTGAAACCCGCCTCGCTGCGCGCGGCCTGATCCCGCATTACCACCACGGCATGCGCATCACCGATGCCGCGACCCTGGAGTGTGTGATCGACGCGGTCGGCCATCTGCGCATCGCCATCGAAGCGCGGTTGTCCATGGACATGGCCTCGTCGCCGATGCAGGGCTCGCGCCTGCGGGTGGCCAGCGGCAATCTGGTAACGGCGCGGCCGATCGGCGTGCTTGAAGGCGTCGACTATCACCACACCGGCGAAGTGCGCCGGGTTGATCGCAAGGGCATCAATCGCCTGCTGGACGAGCGCTCCATTGTGCTGCTGTCGCCGCTGGGCTACTCGCCGACCGGTGAGATTTTCAACCTCGCTTGCGAAGACGTCGCCACCCGCGCGGCCATCGACTTGGGCGCGGACAAATTGCTGCTGTTCGGCGCCGACCTGGGCTTGATCGATGAAAACGGTCGTCTGGTCCGTGAGTTGCGTCCGCAACAAGTGCCGGCGCATCTGCAACGCTTGGGCAGCAACTATCAGGGCGAACTGCTGGATGCGGCGGCTGAAGCCTGTCGTGGCGGCGTGGCGCGTAGCCACATCGTTAGCTACGCCGAAGACGGCGCGCTGCTGACCGAGCTGTTCACACGCGATGGTGGCGGTACGCTGGTGGCCCAGGAACAATTCGAACTGGTGCGTGAAGCAGCGATTGAAGACGTCGGCGGTCTGCTGGATTTGATCAGCCCGCTGGAAGAGCAGGGGATTCTGGTGCGTCGCTCGCGGGAAGTGCTGGAGCGCGAGATCGAGCAGTTCAGCGTGGTCGAACGTGAAGGCATGATCATCGCCTGCGCGGCGCTGTATCAGATTGCCGATTCGGATGCAGGGGAGTTGGCCTGTCTGGCGGTTAACCCGGAATATCGCCATGGCGGTCGCGGCGATGAGTTGCTCGAGCGCATCGAAACCCGTGCCCGTGCCCAGGGGCTGAAGACCTTGTTCGTGCTGACGACCCGGACGGCGCACTGGTTCCGCGAGCGTGGTTTCGAGCCAAGCAGCGTCGAGCGCCTGCCGTCGGCGCGGGCGTCGCTGTACAACTATCAGCGCAATTCGAAGATCTTCGAAAAAACCCTCTGATAACCCCGCCCCCCTGTAGGAGCGAGGCTTGCCCGCGAAAGCGTCGTCATGGTCAACATTCATGTCAGCCATGACGGCCCCTTCGCGGGCAAGCCTCGCTCCTACAGGAGGGTGGTGTTGATCGTTCCCACGCAGTGGGAGCGATCATTACAAGAGGGTGGTGTTACTCGGTGACGAACTTCGCGCTCACATACGGCGAGTAATCCGGCAGCACCGTTTCAACCTTGCCTTGCTCCTTCAAGAACTTCGCCGTCTCGCCGATGGCTTTGGCCGTGCCGCCGTCGAGCAGTGCGGTGGTCTGTTGGGCCTTGGCGTCCGGGAAGGTCGAGCCGGCCAGTAACTCCGGCACATCGACGGCGTTGGCACCGGTCAGTTTGGCGATTTTCTGTACAGGCACCGAGTCGGCGGTCCAGCTGTCTTTATGGGCGGCGTAGTCGGCGAACGAATCCAGAGTGACCTTGGCGAATTTGGCCACCACCTCTGGATGCTTCTCGGCGTAATCCTTGCGGGCTACCCAGACTTCAAAGGTCGGCGCGCCCCATTGGCCAACCTGTGCGGCATCGGTCAAGGTCTTGCCAGTCTTGCGAATTTCACCCAGGGCCGGCGACCAGACAAACGCTCCGTCGATGTCGCCGCGCTTCCAGGCGGCAGCGATTTCGGCTGGTTGCAGGTTCACCACTTTGACTTTCGAGGCATCCAGGCCCCAGTGCTTCAGCGCGCCAAGCAGGCTGTAATGGGAGGTCGAAACGAAGGGCGTGGCGATGGTCTTGCCGATCAGATCTTCCGGTTTATCGATGCCGCTGCCATTGCGCACGACCAAGGCTTCGGCGGCGTTGATCTGGGCCGACACGATGAACGCCACGATCGGCAGGTTGCGTGACGCGGCGGCGGCAAGAGGGCTGGAGCCGAGGTTGCCGATCTGCACGTCGCCGGAGGCAATGGCAGTAACGACTTCCGGGCCACTGTTGAAGCGGCGCCAGTCGATTTTCTGGCCAATGGTTTTCTCGTAGACGCCATCGGCCTGGGGCACTTTGCTGGGGTCAATACCGGTCTGATAGCCCACCGTGAGGTTGGCTGCCTGAGCACCAAAAGAAAATAAAACCGATACACAAACTGTAACAATTTGACTGGATAGTGCGCGTTTGGCCATGATGGCGTCGCCTTTTCGATAGGGATTGACGTATGTAAGATGCGTCAAAGCTAATCGATCTAAAAAAAGGCCAACAAATACCATTTAGTAATTAGCTTATGAGCCGATACCGGATGTCTCGGTACGGTTTTGCGGTGCTGGGCTATATTCCATTGCGGTATGAAAAAGAATGAAATAATTCTTTTTGGGTTTATGAGGAATTCATTACCCTGCAGGGACCAAATCACGGTGATTAGACCTTGGTCGTAGACACACAAGGTTACGATTGACTTGTCAGTCACGGTCTGGCGCTAATCGCGCATCTTAGGATCCAGGGCATTCGACCCGGGACCAGGAACACAAGAATTAGAAAAGAGAGGAGCGAAACATGAATAAGTCCACCTTGGCCCTGGCTGTGGCTGTAGGGGTTTTGGCGCAGCAGGCAGGCGCCGCGGGGTTCATCGAAGACAGCAAGGCTACCTTGGGTCTGCGTAACTACTACATCAACACTGATAACCGTGACGGCACCGGTCCGAACAAAAACGAAGAATGGGGCCAAGGCTTCGATCTGCGTTTCATCTCCGGTTACACCCAAGGCACCGTCGGTTTCGGTATCGATGCGATCGGCCTTCTGGGTGTGAAACTGGATTCGGGCGGCGGCACCAACGGCGCCACTGCTACCTCCTACGGCGGCACTGTATTCCCGAGCAAGTCCAACGGCGAAGCGGTTGATGACTTCTCCAGCCTGGGCCTGACGGCTAAAGCCAAGATCTCCCAGACCGAGCTGAAGCTGGGTACCTTGCAGCCTAAGAACCCGGTTATCGTGACCAACGATGGTCGTCTGCTGCCACAAACCTGGCAGGGTGGCCAGATCACTTCCGGCGACATCAAGGACCTGACTCTGGTCGGTGGCCAGATTGAAGCCGTGAAAGGTCGTAACTCCAGCAACAATGAACAGCTGAGCATCGGCGGCGCCAACACTCGTGGCACCGCCTTCCGTGACAGCAACAAGTTCATCTACGCCGGTGGTGACTACAAAATCACCAAAGACCTGACTGCCCAGTACTACTACGGCAACCTGGAAGACTTCTACAAGCAACACTTCCTGGGTCTGGTTCACAACTGGGCAATCGGCCCGGGTGTATTGAAGTCCGACCTGCGCTACTTCAACAGCTCTGATGACGGTAAAAACGGCACTGATTCGGCCTATTACAGTTCCGGTAACTACACCGGTTTCCGTAACGGCCGTGGTGAAGTCTCCAACAACCTGTACAGCGGCCTGTTCCTGTACTCCGTTGCGGGTCACACCTTCGGTGGCGGTTATCAGGTCAGCAACGGTAGCAGCGACTTCCCTTGGCTGAACCAGGGTGACGGTTCGTCCAACTACACCATCACCGACATGCAGATCCAGAAGTTCGGTCGTGCCGGCGAGAAAACCTGGCAAGCACGCTACTCGTATGACTTCGCCAAAGTCGGTGTACCAGGCCTGACCGCCGGTGCCGTGTACCTCAAAGGTGACAGCATCGACACCGTGGGCACCAATGGTCGCGAGAGCGCTTCGAATCGTTCCGAGTGGGAGCGTGACTTCACCCTGGCTTACGTCGTACCAGAAGGTCCGCTGAAAAACGTTGGCTTCATGTGGAAAAACGCTACATGGCGCACCGACCTGCCGAACACACGTTCGCAGGACGAAAACCGTCTGATCGTCAGCTACTCGATCCCGCTGTTGTAATAGCGTGCTCCAGTAAGCCTGCGTAAATAAAGCCCCGCCCGGCACCTCGCCGGGCGGGGCTTTTGCGTTTTCAAGGCGGAGTCACCCCCGTAATCCCGCCCTGAAATTGCCCCTCTTTTGCAGCTACTCAAGGCCTTCTCGAACCTTGTGGGCGATGTTCGTCGCGATGGCCGGGAAGGTCCAGTGAACAGATCTTTAATATTCATTTATGATCTAAATAAATCGATATTTATTCTTTTTAATTCAATCGGAATGCAGGCACAGTTGAGCTCAACAAGCACTCACCAGGAGCAGCACCATGAGCCTCAGACTTGGCGATATCGCCCCCGATTTCGAACAGGATTCCAGCGCCGGCACCATCCGTTTCCACGAATGGCTCGGCGATAGCTGGGGCGTGCTGTTTTCCCACCCGGCGGACTTCACCCCGGTGTGCACCACCGAACTGGGCTTCACCGCCAAGCTCAAGGATGAATTTTCCAACCGTGGCGTCAAAGCCATCGCCCTTTCGGTTGATCCGGTGGACTCGCACCACAAGTGGATCGAGGACATCAACGAAACCCAGAACACGCTCGTCAACTTCCCGATCCTGGCCGACGCCGATCGCAAGGTCTCGGACCTCTACGACCTGATTCACCCGAACGCCAATGACACCCTGACCGTGCGCTCGCTGTTCGTGATCGACCCGAACAAGAAGGTTCGGCTGACCATCACCTACCCGGCCAGCACCGGTCGCAACTTCCATGAAATCCTGCGGGTGATCGACTCGCTGCAGCTCACCGACAACTACAAAGTGGCCACCCCGGCCAACTGGCAGGACGGTGACGAAGTGGTGATCGTGCCGTCGCTCAAGGACGAAGATGAAATCAAGAAACGCTTTCCGAAGGGCTATCGCGCGGTGAAGCCTTACCTGCGCCTGACGCCACAGCCGAACCGCTAAGCCATCCAATGCGGCGTGGCTGATGCCGCCTTCGCGAGCAAGCCCGCTCCCACAGTAGACCGCGTACCAATGTGGGAGCGGGCTTGCTCGCGAAGGGCCCCTGGCAAACACCGCAGAACCCGGATTTGAAACGCATCCACAAAGCAGGGGATTTTCAGGCCGTTACGACGGCCTATTTTTTTGCCTGGAATAAGCTATTCCGCATAGATCTACAAAGAATAACCAAATGAATAAATATGATTTATGGATATATAAATCACCTGTTAAGGTCACTCCATCGAAGCGAGATCGCGCACTGCGAATCGCCCATAACGCTCAAGGAATCACCTGAATGCTGGTCGTCTCACTCGGTGGCAGCCCCAGCCAACGCTCTCGTTCCGGGGTGCTGCTGGAGCGTTCTCAACGCTGGTTGCAAGAGCAAGGAGTGGAAGTGGTGAGTTACCAGGTACGGGACTTCCCGGCCGAAGACTTGCTGCACGCACGTTTTGACAGCCCGAAGGTGATCGACCTGTTGCAACAGATTGAAAATGCCGATGGCCTGCTGATTGCCACGCCGGTCTACAAGGCATCGTTTTCCGGTGCATTGAAAACCGTACTGGACTTGCTGCCCGAGCGCGCCTTGGCCCACAAGGTGGTGTTGCCCATGGCCACCGGCGGCAGCATCGCCCACATGCTGGCGGTGGATTACGCACTCAAACCGGTGCTGTCGGCACTCAAGGCCCAGGAAATGCTCCACGGGATCTTCGCCGTGGACAGCCAGATCGCTTACGGCGAAGGCAGTGCCCAGGCGCAATTGGCGCCGGAGCTGGAACAACGACTGAATGAATCGCTGGAACTGTTTTTCAGCGCCATGGCGCGACGGCCCAAGCCGATCGACCCGCACCTGTTGAATGAACGTTTGTTGAGTGCGCGCTGGAGCATTTAAGCCCGCACTCAAACCACATCTGAATTTGAAGTACTCACCTTACTCAGCCGCCAACGGCCAAGCAGGTGCAGCCAAAACCCAACAGCAAATAGGAGAGCGCTATGCGCACTGTCATTTTGCGTCGTGGTCTGGTCGCTCTGTTTGTGGCGGCTGTGTCCTTCGGCGTTATTTCCCAAGCACAAGCCGAGACCCTGCGAATCGGCTATCAAAAGTACGGCACCCTGGTGCTGCTCAAAGCCAAAGGCACTTTGGAAAAACGCCTCGCCGCCCAAGGCGTGGACGTGCAATGGACTGAATTCCCCGGCGGCCCACAGCTGCTCGAAGGCCTGAACGTCGGCTCGATCGACTTCGGCGTCACCGGCGAGACTCCACCGGTCTTCGCTCAGGCCGCCGGCGCCGATCTGCTTTACGTCGCCTACGAACCGCCAGCGCCGCACAGCGAAGCGATCCTGGTGCCGAAGGATTCGACGATCAAATCCGTCGCGGACCTCAAGGGCAAGAAAGTCGTCCTCAACAAAGGCTCCAACGTGCACTACCTGTTGGTGCGTGCGCTGGAAGATGCTGGCCTCAAATACACCGACATCCAGACCGTATTCCTGCCGCCCGCCGATGCCCGCGCCGCGTTCGAGCGAGGCAGCGTGGATGCCTGGGTGATCTGGGACCCGTACCAGGCTGCCGCCGAACAGCAACTGCAAGCACGCACCCTGCGTGATGGCCAAGGCATCGTCGACAACCATCAGTTCTACCTGGCGACCAAGCCTTACGCGCAGAAAAATCCCGAGGTGATCAAGACCCTCGTCGAAGAAGTGCGCGCAGTCGGCGAATGGTCCAAGGCCAACCCTGAAGACGTGACCAAGCAGGTTTCGCCACTGCTCGGCCTGCCAGCGGACATCACCCTGACCTCGGTAAAACGCCAGGGTTACGGCGCGCTGTTCCTCACGCCTGAAGTGGTCGCCGCGCAACAGAAAATCGCCGACAGCTTCTACCAGCTCAAGCTGATTCCGAAGCCGCTCAGCATCAAAGACGTGATCTGGACGCCACCGGCGGCCGTTGCCAAAGCGCAGTAATTCGAATCCCCAAGGAGACCACTCCATGAGCCTCAATATTTTCTGGTTCCTGCCTACCCACGGCGACGGCCATTACCTTGGCACCGCCGAAGGCGCTCGCGCCGTTGACCACGGTTACCTGCAACAGATTGCCCAGGCAGCGGATCGCCTGGGTTTCGGCGGGGTGTTGATCCCCACCGGCCGCTCCTGCGAAGACTCGTGGCTGGTGGCCGCGTCGCTGATCCCGGTGACCCAGCGTTTGAAGTTCCTCGTTGCCCTGCGCCCCGGGATCATTTCCCCGACGGTCGCGGCGCGGCAGGCGGCGACCTTGGATCGTTTGTCCGGTGGTCGTGCGCTGTTCAACCTGGTAACCGGCGGTGATCCGGATGAATTGGCCGGCGACGGTTTGTTCCTCAGCCACGAAGAGCGTTATCAAGCCTCGGTGGAATTCACCCGCATCTGGCGTCGCGTGCTCGAAGGCGAAACCGTCGATTACGACGGCCAGCACATCAGCGTCAAAGGCGCGAAGTTGCTCTATCCGCCGATCCAGCAACCGCGTCCGCCGTTGTACTTCGGTGGCTCGTCGGAGGCCGCTCAAGACTTGGCCGCCGAACAGGTGGAAATGGTCCTGACCTGGGGCGAACCACCAGCCGCCGTCGCCGAGAAAATTGCACAAGTACGCGCCAAAGCCGCGAAGCTCGGTCGCACCGTGCGCTTCGGCATTCGCTTGCATGTGATCGTTCGCGAAACCAACGAAGAAGCATGGGCAGCGGCGGATCGACTGATCTCCCACGTGGATGATGAAACCATCGCCCGGGCCCAGGCTTCGCTGTCGCGTTTCGATTCGGTCGGCCAGCAACGCATGGCCGCGCTGCACGGCGGCAGTCGCGACAATCTGGAAGTCAGCCCTAACCTGTGGGCCGGTGTCGGCCTGGTGCGTGGCGGTGCCGGTACGGCGCTGGTAGGCGACGGCCCGACCGTGGCTGCGCGCATGAAGGAATACGCGGACCTGGGCATCGACACATTCATCTTCTCCGGTTATCCACACCTGGAGGAGGCGTATCGCGTCGCCGAACTGCTGTTCCCGCACATTGACGTGCAGCGTCCGGAACAGCCTCAAGGCGCGAACTTCGTCAGCCCGTTCGGCGAGATGGTGGCCAACGACATCCTTCCCAAAGCCGCGTCCCAGAGCTGAGGCGCCGCCATGAAAAGAATTATCCACAACCTCGCGCCTTGGGCGTTGCCGGTGTTGTTGCTGGCGGTGTGGCAGTTGTCGGTGTCGGCGGGCTGGTTGTCGACACGGATTCTGCCGGCACCGATTGCGGTGATCGAGGCCGGGGTGAGCCTGGTACGCAGCGGCGAAATCTGGACTCACCTGGCCATCAGCGGCTGGCGTGCGGCGCTGGGTTTCTCCATCGGCGGCGGTATCGGTCTGGTACTGGGTTTCATCACCGGCCTGTCGAAATGGGGCGAACGCCTGCTCGACAGCTCGGTGCAGATGATCCGTAACGTGCCGCACCTGGCGCTGATTCCACTGGTGATCCTGTGGTTCGGCATCGATGAGTCGGCGAAGATTTTCCTGGTGGCGCTCGGGACATTGTTCCCGATCTACCTGAACACCTATCACGGCATCCGCAACGTCGATCCGGCACTGGTGGAGATGGCGCGCAGTTATGGCTTGTCCGGTTTCAGCCTGTTTCGCCAGGTGATCCTGCCGGGTGCGCTGCCTTCGATTCTGGTCGGTGTGCGTTTCGCCCTGGGCTTTATGTGGCTGACGTTGATCGTGGCCGAAACTATTTCCGCCAGCTCCGGCATCGGCTACCTGGCGATGAATGCCCGGGAGTTCTTGCAGACTGACGTGGTGGTGCTGGCGATTCTGCTGTACGCGGTGCTCGGCAAACTGGCCGACCTCGCGGCCCGTGGACTTGAACGGGTATGGCTGCGCTGGCATCCGGCTTATCAAGTTGCCAAGGGAGGTGCCGCATGACCGCTCAACCTCCACGCCTGCTGCGCGGAATTCCGCTGGCGGTGCGCAAGCTGCAAAAGACCTTCGGTGCGCGGCAAGTGCTGCGCGAGATCGACCTGCACATTCCGGCCGGTCAATTCGTGGCCGTGGTCGGTCGCAGCGGCTGCGGCAAAAGTACCTTGCTGCGCTTGCTTGCCGGTCTCGACAAACCCACGGGTGGCGAATTGCTCGCCGGTTCCGCACCGCTGAGCGACGCTCGGGAAGACACGCGATTGATGTTCCAGGAAGCGCGTCTGCTGCCGTGGAAAAAGGTCATCGACAACGTCGGCCTCGGGCTCAAGGGTAACTGGCGGCCACAAGCCCTGGAAGCGCTGGAGTCGGTGGGCCTGGCAGATCGCGCCAATGAGTGGCCAGCCGCGCTGTCCGGTGGGCAGAAGCAACGTGTGGCCCTGGCCCGCGCGCTGATCCACCAACCGCGCTTGCTGCTACTGGACGAACCCCTGGGCGCCCTGGATGCCCTGACCCGAATTGAAATGCAGCAACTGATCGAACGGCTCTGGCAAAAACACGGCTTCACCGTGTTGCTGGTGACCCACGACGTCAGTGAAGCGGTGGCGATTGCCGATCGGGTGATCCTGATCGAAGACGGCGAAGTCGGCCTCGACCTGCAAGTGGAACTGCCGCGCCCTCGGGTTCGTGGCTCCCACCGGCTGGCGGCGCTGGAAACCGAGGTCCTCAACCGCGTGCTGTCACTGCCCGGCCAACCGCCGGAACCGGAACCCGTTTCACCATTGCCTACGCAACTGCGTTGGGCTCAATAACTCACGCCTCACCTCAACTGACAGGAATCAAATCATGACTATCAAAGCCATCAACGTTCGTAACCAGTTCAAAGGCTCGATCAAGGAAATCGTGCTGGGTGACGTGCTGTCGGAAATCGACGTTCAGACCGCGTCCGGCATCGTGACTTCAGTGATCACCACCCGTTCAGTGAAAGAGCTGGAACTGGTGGTCGGCAGCGAAGTGATCGCTTTCGTGAAATCCACCGAGGTGTCGATCGCCAAGTTGTAAGCGTGCGCGCAAACAACAACCCCGAAGGGTTTAAGCCCTTCGGGGTTTTTTTATGCGTGTGATTCAGTGAGTTCGGCGGTGCGGCCTTCGCGAGCAAGCCCGCTCCCACAGGGAGTTTGTGCTGAACACAAATCCCATGCTCACCGAAGATCCACTGTGGGAGTGGGCTTGCTCGCGAAGAGGCCAGTGAGGTCAGCACAGATCTCAGGCTGAAAGGGCGCGCTTTGGCAGGTAGGGCGGCAGATAAAGTCCCAGATACGCATCAAATACCCGCATCCCTTCTTCAGCCATGCGCGGCGTGATCTGCCCGTGTTGCTGCACCGAGCGCGCATAGACGCGGTCGCCCAATTCCATGGCCAGTGCAAACACATCGACGTCCATCGGCAGCCTTGGCAGTTCGAAGTGATGGTCGAACAACGTGTGCATCAGATCGCCCAGTTCGAGGTCGTGTTGACGGTCGGCCTGGGTCACTTCGGTCAGCCCGTGTTGCGCGAGGATCAACTGGCGGGCGGCGGCGTCTTCGTCATAGATATCGAGCATGCGTTGCTCGACCAGCCGCGACAGGTCGCGCCAGTCGCGGAGCGCGTCGTGATCGATGGGTTCTTGCAGGCAGGCGCGGAACGCGGCGTGGACGTCCGCCGTCAGCCCTTCGAGCAGCGCCGGGACGCTGGCGAAGAAGTGGTAGACCGAGGACGGCGGGATTTCCGCGCGCTCGGCGACGCTGTAGATCGACAGGCTGGCCACGCCCTCGGCGGCCAGCAGCGTGCGGGCGGCATCAAGGATCGAATCGATCCGCGCCTGACTGCGTGCGCGGGGTTTGCGGATAGGGGCGGGGCGCGTCATTTGAGTCTCCTGCGGGGCAGGGGGCATTGTACGAGCAGGCATTCGTGTTGTCTGCCAGGAAGCCTTCGCGGGCAAGCCTCGCTCCTACGGGGCATGCGCCAATTTGAAAATCGCGCACAACCTGTAGGAGCGAGGCTTGCCCGCGAACCGCCGAAGGCGGCCATAAAAAAACGCCGCAAGCTGTGAGGCCTGCGGCGTTCTTTTTACTGCAACCATTTAAACGGTATGCAGATACCAGTTGTATTCAAGGTCGGAGATGGAGTGTTCGAACTCTTCCAGCTCACTTTCCTTGCAGGCCACGAAGATATCGATGTATTTCGGATCGATGTACTTGGCCATGACTTCGCTGTCGTCCAGCTCACGCAATGCATCGCGCAGGTTGTTCGGCAGGCTTTGCTCGTTCTGCTCGTAGGAGTTGCCTTCCACGGGCGCGCCCGGCTCGATCTTGTTGGTCAGGCCGTGATGCACGCCTGCCAGGACCGAAGCCATCAGCAGGTACGGGTTGGCGTCGGCACCGGCTACACGATGCTCGATACGCACGGCATCGGAAGAACCGGTCGGGACGCGAATCGCCACGGTACGGTTGTCCAGGCCCCAGCACGGCGAGTTCGGCACGTAGAACTGTGCGCCGAAACGACGGTACGAGTTGACGTTCGGGCAGAGGAAAGCCATCTGCGCCGGTAGGGTCTCGAGCACACCGCCGATCGCGTGACGCAGTGCGGCGTTCTGCTCGGGATCCTCGCTGGCAAAAATATTCTTGCCGTCGCGGTCGAGAATCGAAATGTGGACATGTAGCCCGTTACCTGCCTGGCCTGGGTAAGGCTTGGCCATGAAGGTGGTGTCCATCTCATGGTCGTAGGCGATGTTCTTGATCAGGCGCTTGAGCAGTACTGCGTAGTCGCAAGCCTTGATCGGGTCGGCCACGTGGTGCAGGTTCACTTCGAACTGCGCCGGGGCACTTTCCTTGACGATGGCGTCGGCCGGGATGCCTTGCTCTTTCGCACCTTCCAGAATGTCCTGGAGGCAGTCGACGTATTCGTCGAGGTCGTCGATCAGGTAGACCTGTGTCGAATGCGGACGTTTGCCGGAGATCGGCGAGCGCGGCGGTTGTGGACGGCCGTTCACGTTCTCCTGGTCGATCAGGTAGAACTCAAGTTCGAATGCGGCGCAGATGGTCAGGCCCATCTCGTCAAACTTGGTAACAACTTGACGCAGCACTTCACGGGGATCCGCGAAGAAAGGTTCACCTTCGAGTTCGTGCATGGTCATTAACAGTTGCGCGGTAGGGCGCTTCTGCCAAGGCTCATTGCAGAGGGTGTCGGGGATTGGATAGCAGATTCGGTCAGCATCGCCGATGTCCAGGCCCAGGCCGGTGCTTTCCACCGTCGAGCCATTGATATCCAGAGCAAATAGAGAGGCCGGCAGGTTGATGCCTTTCTCGTAAACCTTGTGGAGACTGGTGCGTTCAATGCGCTTGCCGCGCACCACACCATTCATATCCGCAATCAGAAGGTCAACGTACAGAACCTCAGGATGTTCCTTAAGGAACGCGTTCGCTTCGTTAAGCTGAACGGCACGCGGGGGTACCGACATGATGCAACACCTTTGTTGTTAAAAATATCAATCATTGATCTCTTCGGATTCCAGTCAACCCGAACGGCATGCCGAAGTCAAGCGAGGCCTTTTTTGCCCTAAAAAAGCGCTCGTGAGGCTTTTTTGAGGCACTTTGGGGCGTTTTTATGCCTTTGAGCACTTTGGCGCCCGCGAGTTTGAGCGGGCCGTGTTGTATTTTTTACGGGGGTGTTGTGTAAAAAAATGAACAAGGCTAAGCTCGATTCAAACCCATAACAGCAATAATACCGGGGTGCTTCATGTCTCGCCTGCCGTTAATCGGCGTCGCCGTCTGCTCTGGGCAGAACGGTCTGCATGCTTATCACATCAGTGGCGATCGTTGCGTTCACGCCAAGGCTCATATTGCCAAAGGCGTGCCGTCGACTCTTCCTTCCCCGGTGGCCTCGCTGTCCCCGTCCGATATTCTGGACGGTTCGCACGACATTCTCTTTACTGACCTTACTCCCAATATAGAACCGTTTCACTTCAGCGGCCCGACCAATGCGTCTGGCACTGCTCATGATTCTGCACGCCCGACTACGCTCTCCCTGACCCACGGCATGGTCGCGGCGAGTGTTTGTGCGCGGCCCTTGCAATGGCAATCTGTAACACGCGACGCGGACGCGTCAAACAACGCCTGACTTATCAGAGTCAGGAAACTCAGCCCAGAGGCATTTATGAGTAACAACCTCGACCAGCTCACCGATTGGTTGAAAGACCACAAGATCACAGAAGTCGAATGCATGATCGCCGACTTGACCGGGATCACCCGGGGCAAGATTTCGCCGACCAACAAGTTCATCGCCGAAAAAGGCATGCGCCTGCCCGAGAGCGTTCTGTTGCAGACCGTGACCGGCGACTATGTCGAAGACGACATCTATTACGAACTGCTCGACCCGGCCGACATCGACATGATCTGCCGTCCGGACTCGAACGCGGTGTTCCTGGTGCCTTGGTCCATCGAGCCGACCGCCCAGGTGATCCACGACACCTACGACAAGCAAGGCAACCCGATCGAGCTGTCGCCGCGCAACGTGCTCAAAAAGGTCCTGAAACTCTATGCCGACAAGGGCTGGCAGCCGATCGTGGCGCCGGAAATGGAGTTTTACCTGACCAAGCGCTGCGAAGACCCGGACTTCCCGCTGCAACCGCCGATTGGCCGTTCCGGTCGCCCGGAAACCGGTCGCCAGTCGTTCTCGATTGAGGCGGCGAACGAATTCGATCCGTTGTTCGAAGATGTCTACGACTGGTGCGAGTTGCAGGAACTGGACCTCGACACGCTGATCCACGAGGACGGCACGGCGCAGATGGAAATCAACTTCCGTCACGGCGATGCCCTGTCCCTGGCCGACCAGATCCTGGTGTTCAAACGCACCATGCGCGAAGCCGCGCTCAAGCACGACGTGGCGGCCACCTTCATGGCCAAGCCCATGACCGGCGAGCCGGGCAGTGCGATGCATATCCACCAGAGCATCATCGACCTCGAGACCGGCAAGAACGTCTTCTCTAATGAAGACGGGACCATGAGCCAGTTGTTCCTGCACCACATCGGTGGCCTGCAGAAACTCATTCCCGAATTGCTGCCGCTGTTCGCACCGAACGTCAACTCGTTCCGCCGCTTCCTGCCGGATACCTCGGCGCCAGTGAACGTGGAGTGGGGCGAAGAGAACCGCACCGTGGGCCTGCGGGTGCCGGATGCCGGGCCGCAAAACCGTCGGGTGGAAAACCGCCTGCCGGGCGCCGACGCCAACCCGTACCTGGCGATTGCCGCGAGCCTGCTCTGCGGCTACATCGGCATGGTCGAAGGTTTGAACCCGAGTGCGCCGGTGGTAGGTCGTGGCTATGAACGCCGCAACCTGCGCCTGCCACTGACCATCGAAGACGCGCTGGATCGCATGGAAAACAGCGCGACCATCGAGAAATACCTGGGCAAGAAATTCATCACTGGCTACGTCGCGGTCAAGCGGGCCGAGCATGAAAACTTCAAGCGCGTGATCAGTTCGTGGGAGCGGGAATTCCTGCTCTTCGCCGTCTGATACGCCGGGCGCCGCTGCACTTGGCGGCGCCCTCTACTGGAATCTTAGGAGAATTCGCATGACCAGCAACAACCCGCAAACCCGTGAATGGCAAGCCCTGAGCAGCGATCACCACCTGGCCCCGTTCAGCGATTTCAAGCAGCTTAAAGAGAAAGGCCCGCGCATCATCACCAGCGCCAAGGGCGTTTACCTCTGGGACAGCGAAGGCAACAAGATCCTCGACGGCATGGCCGGCCTGTGGTGCGTGGCGATCGGTTACGGTCGTGATGAACTGGCTGACGCCGCCGCCAAACAGATGCGCGAACTGCCTTATTACAACCTGTTCTTCCAGACCGCTCACCCACCGGTGCTGGAACTGGCCAAAGCCATTTCCGACATCGCGCCGGAAGGCATGAACCATGTGTTCTTCACCGGTTCCGGCTCCGAAGGCAACGACACCATGCTGCGTATGGTCCGCCACTACTGGGCGATCAAGGGCCAGCCGAACAAGAAAGTCATCATCAGCCGCAAGAACGGTTATCACGGTTCCACCGTGGCCGGCGCGAGCCTGGGCGGCATGACCTACATGCACGAACAAGGCGACTTGCCGATCCCGGGCATCGTCCACATCGCCCAGCCGTACTGGTTCGGTGAAGGCGGCGACATGAGCCCGGAAGAGTTCGGTATCTGGGCCGCCAATCAGCTGGAAGAGAAGATTCTGGAAGTCGGCGTGGACAACGTCGGTGCTTTTATTGCCGAGCCGATCCAGGGTGCCGGTGGCGTGATCGTGCCGCCAGACAGCTACTGGCCGCGCATCAAGGAAATCCTCGCCAAGTACGACATCCTGTTCGTGGCGGACGAAGTGATCTGCGGTTTCGGCCGTACCGGTGAGTGGTTCGGTTCCGATCATTACGACCTCAAGCCCGACATGATGACCATCGCCAAAGGCCTGACGTCCGGCTACATCCCGATGGGTGGGCTGATCGTGCGTGACGACGTGGTGGCGGTGCTCAACGAGGGTGGCGATTTCAACCACGGCTTCACCTATTCCGGGCACCCGGTGGCGGCTGCGGTGGCGCTGGAAAACATCCGCATCCTGCGCGAAGAAAAAATTATCGAGCGCGTCCATGCCGAAACGGCACCCTATTTGCAAAAGCGTCTACGGGAACTGAGCGATCACCCGTTGGTGGGGGAAGTGCGCGGTGTAGGCATGTTGGGGGCCATCGAACTGGTCCAGGACAAGGCCACTCGCAAACGTTACGAAGGCAAGGGCGTCGGCATGATTTGCCGCACCTTCTGCTTCGACAACGGACTGATCATGCGTGCCGTGGGCGACACCATGATCATTTCCCCGCCACTGGTGATTACACCGGCGGAAATCGATGAGTTGGTGACCAAGGCACGCAAGTGCCTGGACCTGACCCTGAGTGCGTTGCAGGGCTAAGTGCTAGGCTCTGGGCGAGGTGTGCGGTCGACACTTCGTCCAGTGCAAATAAAGGAGGGGTCTTTCCTTGAAAGCCTGCCTCGGAACTTGCCAGACTACCGGTTGTTCGGATGCCCAGTAACAGGCCGCTGAGCTCGTGGTTAAAAAGAAAAATTGGAGCATTACCCACATGAAGGCATTAGGTATGAAGATAGCTGGCAAGACCCTCCTCGCCATGTCCCTGATGGGCGTGATGGCGGGTGCAGTACAGGCCGATGACAAGGTGCTGCACGTGTACAACTGGTCCGACTACATTGCACCGGACACCATCGCGAACTTCGAGAAAGAGTCCGGGATCAAGGTGGTGTACGACGTTTTCGACAGCAACGAAACCCTGGAAGCCAAGTTGCTGGCAGGCAAGTCCGGCTACGACGTGGTCGTGCCGTCGAACAACTTCCTCGCCAAGCAAATCAAGGCCGGTGTTTACCAGGAGCTGGACAAGTCCAAGCTGTCCAACTACGGCAACCTGAACAAATCGCTGCTTAAAGCGGTTTCCGTCAGCGACCCGGACAACAAACATGCCTTCCCTTACATGTGGGGCTCGATCGGCATCGGCTACAACCCGGAGAAAGTCAAAGCCGCGTTGGGCGTCGACACCATCGATTCCTGGGACACCCTGTTCAAGCCTGAAAACATCGCCAAGCTCAAGGGCTGCGGTGTGAGCTTCCTCGATTCGCCGACCGAAATGATTCCGGTCGCGCTGCATTACCTGGGCCTGCCAACCGACAGCCAGAAGAAAGACGACATCAAGAAAGCCGAGGAACTGTTCCTCAAGATTCGTCCTTCTGTGACCTACTTCCACTCGTCCAAGTACATCTCCGACCTGGCCAACGGCAACATCTGCGTAGCTGTGGGTTACTCGGGTGACGTGCAACAAGCCAAGTCCCGCGCTGCTGAAGCCGGTGACAAGGTCAAAGTCAGCTACGCCATTCCGAAAGAAGGCGCTGGCAGCTTCTACGACATGGTCGCGATTCCCAAAGATGCGGAAAACGTCGACGGTGCCTACAAGTTCATGAACTACCTGTTGCAGCCGAAAGTGATGGCCGACATCACCAACGCCGTGCGTTTCCCTAACGGTAACGCCGAAGCGACCCAGTTCGTGAGCAAGGACATCACCTCGGACCCGGGCATCTACCCGACGGCCGATGTGCAGGCCAAGTTGTATGCGATCGCCGATTTGCCGGCGGCCACCCAGCGTGACCTGACTCGCAGCTGGACCAAGATCAAATCCGGTAAGTAAGCCGGTTTGAGGCAACAACCTGTTGTCGCTGCCTGCGCGGTGGCGGCAACAGGAACAATTAAATGACAGAAAGTTTTGCTGGAATGGTTTATCGAGGGTAAGTTGCGCGCCGGTTTTGTTGCCAGGCAGCTACGGCTGTCATGTCACGCGGGGCAACTTGGGCCCAACTAATTTTAGAGGACCTCCACTTGCCTATTTTTTCTTTGTTGCGCAATGCCATGCTGGTCGGCGCGGGGCTGACACTTGCTGTCAGCGTCCAGGCGGCCCCCACTGTGCATATTTATAACTGGTCGGACTACATCGGTTCGACCACCCTGGCCGACTTCCAGAAAGAAACCGGCATCAAGCCGGTGTACGACGTGTTCGACTCCAACGAAACCCTGGAAGGCAAGTTGCTCGCCGGGCGTACGGGGTATGACGTGGTCGTGCCGTCCAACCACTTCCTCGGCAAGCAGATCAAGGCCGGCGCGTTCCAGAAGCTCGACCGTAAGTTGCTGACCAACTACGCCAACCTCGACCCGGTGCTGCTCAAGCGCCTGGAACAGAACGATCCCGGCAACCAGTACGCCGTGCCGTATCTGTGGGGCACTAACGGCATCGGTTACAACGTCGACAAGATCAAGGAAGTGCTTGGCGTCGACAAGATTGATTCCTGGGCTGCGGTATTCGAGCCGGAGAACATCAAGAAGCTGCACAGCTGCGGCGTAGCGTTCCTCGATTCCGCCGATGAAATGATGCCGACGGTCCTTAACTACATGGGCCTGAATGCCAACAGCACCAACCCCGAAGACTACAAAAAGGCCGAAGCCAAGTTGCTCGCGGTGCGGCCTTACGTGACGTACTTCCACTCGTCCAAATACATCGCGGACCTGGCCAACGGCGACATCTGCATCGCGATCGGCTTCTCTGGCGACATGTTCCAGGCCAAGGCCCGCGCCGCTGAAGCGGGCAAAGGAATGAACATCGCCTACACAATTCCGAAAGAGGGCGGCGCGCTCTGGTTCGACATGCTGGCGATCCCCAAGGATGCGGCCAACGTCAAGGAAGCCCACGCCTTCATCAACTACTTGCTCAAACCCGAGGTGATTGCACAGGTCAGTGATTCCGTTGGCTATGCGAACCCGAACCCCGGCTCGGACAAATTGATGGAACAGTCCATCCGCACCGACGCCTCGGTTTATCCACCGCAAGCTGTCCTCGACAAGACCTACGTGTCGGTCGAGTTACCACCGAATATTCAACGTTTGATGACCCGCAGCTGGACCAAGGTCAAGTCGGGTAAATAGCTTCAAAGGCTCAAACTATCCAGGTTGGCTCACCTTGAGCGAACTGCACTCTTTTTTTCTGGGAGTTTCGTAAATGGCAGTTGCCTCCGGCGCCTATAAGAAAGCCCTCGAGGGCGACCAATCACCGAA
The DNA here is from genome assembly GCF_026016365.1 of Pseudomonas sp. B21-053. Classification (NCBI taxonomy): domain Bacteria; kingdom Pseudomonadati; phylum Pseudomonadota; class Gammaproteobacteria; order Pseudomonadales; family Pseudomonadaceae; genus Pseudomonas; species Pseudomonas sp. B21-053. The sequence continues at coordinate 6,753,183 of NZ_CP087205.1, read as the reverse complement.
ACAGGTGTTGGTCAAAATCGACCGGGTCACGAAGAAGTTCGACGAGACGATTGCCGTGGACGATGTGTCCCTGGAAATCAAGAAGGGCGAGATCTTCGCCCTGCTCGGCGGTTCGGGATCGGGCAAATCCACCTTGCTGCGGATGCTGGCAGGTTTCGAACGGCCCACGGAGGGGCGCATTTACCTCGACGGCGTCGACATCACCGAGATGCCGCCGTACGAGCGACCGATCAACATGATGTTCCAGTCCTACGCCTTGTTCCCGCACATGACCGTGGCGCAGAACATCGCCTTCGGCCTCAAGCAGGACAAGATCCCGGCCTCGGAAGTCGACGCCCGCGTGACCGAAATGCTCAAGCTGGTGCAGATGAGCCAGTACGCCAAGCGCAAGCCGCACCAGTTGTCCGGTGGCCAGCGTCAGCGTGTGGCCCTGGCCCGCTCGCTGGCCAAGCGCCCGAAGCTGTTGCTGCTCGACGAACCGATGGGTGCACTGGATAAAAAACTGCGTTCGCAAATGCAGCTTGAGCTGGTCGAGATCATCGAGCGTGTCGGCGTAACCTGCGTCATGGTGACCCACGATCAGGAAGAGGCCATGACCATGGCCGAGCGCATCGCGATCATGCACCTGGGCTGGATCGCCCAGATCGGCAGCCCAATCGACATCTATGAAACCCCGACCAGCCGCCTGGTCTGCGAATTCATCGGCAACGTCAACATCTTCGAAGGCGAAGTGATCGACGACGCCGAAGGCCACGCGACCATCACCTGCAAAGACCTGGACCGGCAGATCTATGTCGGCCACGGCATCAGCACCTCGGTGCAGGACAAGTCCGTTACCTACGCGATCCGTCCGGAAAAACTGCTGGTCACCGCCGAAATGCCGACCTGCGAATACAACTGGTCCAGCGGCAAGGTGCATGACATCGCCTACCTCGGCGGGCACTCGGTGTTCTACGTCGAATTGCCGAGCGGCAAACTGGTGCAGTCCTTCGTCGCCAACGCCGAGCGCCGTGGCCAGCGTCCGACCTGGGGCGATCAGGTCTACGTGTGGTGGGAAGACGACAGCGGCGTGGTACTTCGCTCATGAACATGCGCAAATTCAAACGCCGCCTCAATCGAATAATTCCCGGTGGCCGCCAACTGGTCATCGGGGTTCCGTTCATCTGGCTGTTCATGTTCTTCATGCTGCCGTTCTTCATCGTCTTGAAGATCAGCTTCGCCGAAGCCGACGTGGCCATCCCGCCGTACACCGAGATCTACAGCTTCATCGACCAGAAGCTCCAGGTGCTGCTGAACCTGGGCAACTACGCGATGCTCGGCGACGACGAGTTGTACATCGCCGCCTACCTCGGCTCGTTGAAGATGGCGCTGATCAGCACCGTGCTCTGCCTGCTGATCGGCTACCCGATGGCCTACGCCATCGCCAGCGCCCGTAAAGAGCTGCAAACGGTGCTGGTGCTGTTGATCATGATGCCGACCTGGACCGCGATCCTGATCCGCGTTTACGCGTGGATGGGCATCCTCAGCAACAACGGCCTGCTCAACGGTTTCCTGATGACCATGGGCTGGATCGACGAACCGCTGCAGATCCTCAACACCAACCTCGCGGTCTATATTGGTGTTGTTTACTCCTATCTGCCGTTCATGATCCTGCCGCTCTACGCCAACCTGGTGAAGCACGACAACAGCCTGCTGGAAGCCGCGTCCGACCTGGGTTCGAGCACCTTCAACAGCTTCTGGAAGATCACTATTCCGCTGTCCAAGAACGGCATCGTCGCCGGCTGCATGCTGGTGTTCATTCCGGTGGTGGGCGAGTTCGTGATCCCGGAACTGCTCGGCGGTCCTGAGACGCTGATGATCGGTAAAGTGCTGTGGCAAGAGTTCTTCAACAACCGTGACTGGCCGGTGGCGTCTGCCCTGGCGGTGGTGATGCTGGCGATCCTGATTGTGCCGATCATCCTGTTCAACCGCAGTCAGGCCAAGGAAATGGAGGGCAAAGAATGAAGAACTTCCGTTTCTCTAGCCTGATGCTGGTGCTGGGTCTGTTGTTTATCTACGCGCCGATGCTGATCCTGGTGATCTACTCGTTCAACGCCTCGAAACTGGTGACGGTGTGGGGCGGCTGGTCGATCAAGTGGTACGTCGGCCTGCTCGACAACACGCAACTGATGGGCTCGGTGGTGCGCTCGCTGGAAATCGCCTGCTACACCGCGATTGCCGCGGTAGCGCTCGGCACATTGGCCGCGTTCGTGCTGACCCGGATTACCCGCTTCAAGGGCCGCACGCTGTTCGGTGGTCTGGTCACCGCGCCGTTGGTCATGCCGGAAGTGATCACCGGTCTGTCGCTGCTGCTGCTGTTCGTGGCCATGGCGCAGATGATCGGTTGGCCACAGGAACGCGGCATCGTCACCATCTGGATCGCCCACACCACGTTCTGTGCGGCGTATGTGGCGGTGGTGGTCTCGGCGCGCTTGCGTGAGCTGGACCTGTCCATTGAAGAGGCAGCGATGGACCTCGGTGCGCGGCCGTGGAAGGTGTTCTTCCTGATCACCATTCCAATGATCGCGCCATCGCTGGCGGCGGGCGGGATGATGTCCTTCGCGTTGTCGCTGGATGACTTGGTATTGGCGAGCTTCGTATCCGGTCCGGGTTCGACGACCCTGCCGATGGAAGTGTTCTCGGCGGTGCGTCTGGGCGTGAAGCCAGAGATCAACGCCGTGGCCAGTCTGATTCTGCTGGCGGTGTCGATCGTGACCTTCCTGGTGTGGTTCTTCAGCCGTCGCGCCGAAGAAAGCCGCAAGCGTGCGATTCAGCAAGCCATCGAAGAAAGCGCTGCGGACTCCTGGAAACAACCGGACGTGCGCCGGGCGCAACAGGCGCCGGAAGCGGCCTGATACCGCTGTAGATCAAAAGATCGCAGCCTGCGGCAGCTCCTACAGAAATCGATACACCCGCTATTTCGCGGATGTACTCAAAACCTGTAGGAGCTGCCGAAGGCTGCGATCTTTTGACTTTATGGGTCAGGCAATCCAAGGGGATTTGCGGATGATCTCTACGAAGTTCATCGGCTTGAACCCTGGCTCGCTGTCGACCAGCACATCCGCATTCACCGTGCCAAACGTGGTGTCAGGCTTGTGCTTGAAGCCATTGGCGAACGCACACAGGATGCATTCCTTGAATCCTTCGCCACGCGGGTGGGCATGCACCACGGCTTCGCGCTGCGCAGTCGGGAACGCCGCGTAATCGATGCCCAGCACATCCATCTCAACGCCAGCAGTAACCAGCGCCACATTCGGCCGCAGGTGTTGCGGCACGCCCGGCGTGGTGTGCAAAGCAATCGACAACCACACCTGTTCGATATCGTCGTCGCTCAACCCGTAAGGCTTGAGAAACGCTTTTGCGGCGTTGGCACTGTCGACTTCAAAACGCTCGTTGTCGCTGCGCTGACCTTCGACCAGGCCCAGGTCGTGGAACATCGCGCCGACGTAGAGCAATTCCGGGTTGTAGGCCAGTTGCTTGCGTTCACCGCTCAAGGCGCCGAACAGGAATACCCGGCGTGAGTGGTGAAACAGCAGGTCGGATTCGACGTCGCGGATGTATTCGGTGGTGGCCTTGGCCAATGCGCTGTCGGGGATTTTGATACCGGCAATGATGCTGCTCATGGTGATTTCCTCGTGGGGAACGCCGTGGCGGCGCTGATGGGTAAAGTCTGTTCCCGCACCCGAAACCGGACAATCGATCCATGGCAGCGATCCCGGCCAATGAGCATACATATCGAGCCAACCTCGCTTGTTGGCCGTGGATTGGCTAGGGTTGGAGGTGATTCCTGAAAAGATCGCAGCCCTGTAGCAGCTGTCGAGCAGAGCGAGGCTGCGTTCGGTTCTGTAGCAGCTGTCGAGCAGAGCGAGGCTGCGTTCGGCGACGAAGTCGTCGTAAACCCTGTGCACGCGGTCTACCTGAAACACCGCATAGTCTGATCTCACGACGGCTTCGCCGCCGAACGCAGCCTCGCTCCGCTCGACAGCTGCTACAAGGGATCGGCTGCCATTCATGCCACTGCCATAGAGGGCGTTTCGAGCCATGCAAAAAACCGTCGCCATCGTGGTGTTTTCCGGCGTGCAATCCCTGGACGTCACCGGCCCCATGGATGTGTTTTCCGAAGCCAATCGCTTCCTGGCGCCGCAAGATCATTACCGGCTGGAGGTGATCGGCATCGAGCGTGGGGTGATGCCGTGTTCCAACGGTCTGTCGCTGAATGCTCACCTGCATTTCAGCGAAGCACTGGAGGCTTATGACTTGCTGCTGGTGGCCGGTGGGCCGCAGTTGCCGTTCCTGAATTTCGGCCCGACGTTCGACGCCTGGTTACGGGATGCCTGCGCGCGGGCGCAGCGCTTTGGTTCGATTTGCAATGGCGCGTTCATGTTGGCCCGGGCCGGTTTGCTCGATGGCCGGACCGTCACCACCCATTGGGGCGATGCGACGGCATTGGCGGCGTTGTGTCCGTCGACGCAGGTCGAGGCTGATCGTTTGTACGTGCAGGACGGCGAGCTCTACACCTCGGCCGGGGTGACGGCGGGGATCGATTTGTCGCTGTACTTGCTGGGCCGCGATCACGGCCCGGAAGTCGCGCTCAGTGTCGCCAAGCGTTTGGTGGTGTTCACCCAGCGCTCGGGCGGGCAATCGCAGTTCAGCCCGTTCCTCACGCCCCACGCCGAGCCGACCTCGGCGGTGGCGTTGGTGCAACTCTACGTGCTCGCCAACCTCACCGGCGACCTGACCCTCACCGACCTGGCCAACGCCGCGAACATGAGCGCGCGCAACTTTTCCCGAGTGTTTGCCAAGGAAGCCAAAGTCACCCCGGCGGAGTTTGTCGAGCGGGCGCGGGTGGATGCGGCGCGGGTGCTGTTGGAAAGCACGCGGTCACCGCTGAAGACGGTGGCGTATCAGTGCGGGTTCCGCGATGCCCAGCATATGCGCAGCGTGTTCAACCGCAGGCTGGGGGTGACGCCGCAGCAGTTCAGGCTGAACTTTGCGGCGATGGTGTGAGCAGCCAATCAATTAAGACATGCACCTTGTGGGAGCGAGCCTGCTCGCGAAAGCGGTTTATCAGTCGACATAAAAGTTGATTGATAGGCCGCCTTCGCGAGCAGGCTCGCTCCCACAGGTTTTGCATTTCAGTTTTTCAGACTGTCATACGCCTCAAGGGTGCGCAGCGAGTAGATGTACGCCGCGCCGGCATTCAGCGAAATCGCCGTGGCCAATGTTGCGGCCACTTCTTCGCGGCTGGCGCCGGCCTTGATCGCCGCGTCGGTGTGCGCCGCGATACAACCATCGCAACGGGTGGTGATCGCCACCGCGATGGAAATCAGTTCGCGGGTCTTGGCATCCAGCACCTCGTTTTCCGCTGCGGCTTCGCCAAGGGCCGTGTAGGCCTTGACCATTTTCGGGTTGCTCTTGCCCAGTGCGCCAAAGGCTTTCTGGATGGTGGGCAGCAGTTCGGACCAGTTATTGAACATTGCATTAACTCCTGAGCGGGTTGGGTGTACTGTTTCGACACGCTCAGTTTTGTCCTTTGGCGCGGTTCGGGTTTGTCCGATCCGCTCAGTCATTTCCTCGATGCGCTCAAATGAATCCGATCGATAAACTCATCACCCTCGCCAACGTGCGCGGCAGTCTGGATCTGCGCTGCCAGTTCCAGGGCGACTGGGCGCTGGCCCACGAGCAACAGGCGTTGGGGATGGCGCCTTATCACATCGTCCTGGCCGGCGACTGCCGTGTGGAATTCCCTGACGGCCAGCGCCTGCCCATGCGTGCCGGCGACATTCTGCTACTGCCCGGCGGCACGCCTCACGTGATCCACAGCCCCGGAAAAACCGTCGCGCCGACTGCGCAGAAAATCATCCGTGGTGGTGCGTTGCCGGTGCATCGCATCGGCGGTGCCAGCGCGGATCTGGACATGCTCTGCGGGACTTTTCACTACAACCGCGCCTCGCTGCTGTTTGCTTCACTGCCTGATTATCTGGTGATTCCCAGCGGCGCATTGCCCGCCGATGGGCCGTTGCCGGCGTTGGTCGCGGTGTTGCGCGGTGAGGCGGAAGGCAATCAGGCCGGGGCGAAGTTCTTGCTCGACGCGTTGTCCCAGGCGTTGTTCACCCTGATGCTGCGCGCGCACCTGGCCACGCTGGGTCCGGCCAGCGGCACCCTGGCGCTGCTCGGCGACAAACGCCTGGGCCGCGCCTGGCAGGCGATGCTGGCGGATCCGGCGCATGAGTGGACCATCGAAAGCTTGGCCGAAACCGCGAGCATGTCCCGGGCGACGTTCATGCGCGCCTTTGTGAAAGTGGCCGGCGTATCGCCGTGGGTGTTGCTGACGCAGGTGCGGATGGAATTGGCGTTCAGTTTGTTGAGCCAGTCGCATCTGGGTTTGAGCGATATTGCGTTGCAGGTTGGGTATCAATCGCAGGCGGCGTTTAGCAAGAAATTCAAGGAGATTTATGGGGAAGCGCCGGGGCGGGTGCGGCGGGGGATTTAGATTTTGCAGTGTAAATGCGGGCCTCTTCGCGAGCAGGCTCGCTCCCACAGGTGAATCACATTCCAATGTGGGAGCGAGCCTGCTCGCGAAGGCGGCGGCATAAACAATAAAAATCTACCGCGCCGGCAACAGCTTCAACGTGCTCCGCGTATTCGCTGTCACTTCTTCATCACTGAAATGCGCCTGCACGTACGTCCCTTCGATATACGCCTCCGCCTGGTCGTCATAGTGACTGTCGAACGGTACGCCACTCTGGCCGACCGGGTTGATGGTCAGGCTGTGGGCCGGGTCGGCGAAGTCGATCAGGCGCCGGGTCGACGGCCCGTAAGTCACTGGCCACGGCGCCGGGCCGATCCTGGCCGAGAGGTTGTTCGGCACTTCGTGGGTGCCGGGCGCATCGAATGGACCGACGTTGAAAATCCGGTCCAACGGCTTCTGCATCCCCAGCGGATGACCGTGGGTCAACGTGTGCACCTTGCCCCACTGCCACTGGGTGAAATCGGCACCCATGGTGGTTTTCAGATGCGCGATGCTCGCCTGCCACGCGACCTTGACCGTGTCGGCGCGAGTTTCCTTGGCCGGGGTGTTGCGGTTGTCCCACCACGGCGAATCCGCGCTGGCGGCCAGGCGCGGTAGCGCGGCGTCGATCACTCGGGTCGAGAGCAAGGTTTCAAAGAAATCATTGCCCAGTTCATCGCGCATCGTCGCGTCGGTCAGGTTGAACAGGAACTGGTTGAACACTGTGGCGCTGATAGAGCTGAGCGGGTAATCGCCCGACCATTGCGCCAGCTGCTCGACCAGTTTGCGTTCGGCCGGATCGCTCACCACTTCACGCAATACCGGCAGCAACGGCGCCAGCAAGCGTGGGCCATAGGCGGTGGTGGTGCCCAGTTGCAGCTTCTGGTTGGCGTCGTTGTCCCACTTCACGTTCTTGTCGCTGAGCTGGCGATTGAGCTGCTGACCGCGATCGGCGAGGTTGTAGTAACCGGGAATCTCCATGCCGGTGGGCGACACAGGTTGGAAGTTGGCCGAGACGATATAGCCCCGCGCCGGGTTCTCTTCTTGGGGGTTGGCGCTGAACGGGTAGAAGCCTTCCTTGTCCGCCTGATTACTGCTGCCGTCGAGGATGAAACCGGGCTTCACCCCGGCCGGGCGCTTGGGCAGCAAGGCCGAAGCCCACCACCCGATATCGCCCTTGGCATTGGCATACACGATGTTCAGCCCCGGCGCCTGCACCTTGGCCGCTGCGGCGCGGGCCTTGGCCAGGGTGTCGGCGCGGTTGAGCTGATAGAAGCCTTCAAGGATCGGATTAGGCGTTTCGAGGAACGCCCACCACATGGCGACCGGCGTCTTGCCCGCTGCGGTGCCGAGCGCATCGTTGATGATCGGACCGTGGGGCGACTGGCGCAGGATCAGCGTGACCGGCGGCTGGCCCTTCACGGCGATCTGCTGCTCGGTGTTGAGCATGTCCACCCATTTGCCGCGATACCAGACCTGGTTCGGGTTGTCCGGGTTGACCTTCTCGGCGATCAGATCCAGGTCGTCGTTCTGGAACATGGTCAGGCTCCAGCCGAAATCCAGGTTGTGCCCGAGAAAGGCAAACGGCACCAGCGCCTGATGATGACCGTACAACTCGAAACCTGGCGCCGACAGTTGCGCCTCGTACCACACCGACGGCACCGAGAAGCGAATGTGCGGGTCACCGGCCAGCAGCGGCTTGCCGCTTTTGCTGTGGTTGCCGGAGATGACCCAGGCGTTGCTGCCTTCGAACTGCGGCAGGCCATTGTCGGCCAGGGCTTGTTCACTGAGGCGGGCGAGGGCGTTCAGGTCTTTCCAGTCGCCAGCGGCGAGGGCCGGGCCGGGTTTGGCGTGGGTCTTGGCCAACACGCCTTTGGGCTGCCAGTCGAGGTCGAAGATGTTCAAGTAGTCGGGGCCGAGCTGATCGCGCACATAGGTCATCAAGGGTTCGGTGCGAAACGCCGCGGCAAAACTGTAGGCCATGTAGCCGGCGACGCTGATGCTGTCTTCGGCGGTGAAAGTGCGCTTGTGGATGCCCAGCACGTCGAACTCTATGGGCGCGGCGTGGGTGTCCTGATATTGGTTGATCCCGTCCAGATAGGCTTGCAGGGCCTTCCACGCCGGTGACTGGCGATCCAGAGAGGCCACGTAACTCTCGGCACGCTCGCGGATGCGCAGGCTGCGGAACAGCTTGTCGGTGTCCAGCAGTTTCGGCCCGAGGACTTCCGCCAGTTCGCCGCGAGCGAGGCGGCGCATGGCTTCCATCTGGAACAAGCGGTCCTGGGCGTGCACGTAGCCGAGGGCGCGATAGAGATCGGTTTCGTTGTCGGCGCGAATGTGCGGCACGCCGCGCTCGTCGTAGCGCACGGTCACCGAACCTTGCAGGTGTTGCAGCTCCACCTGGCCCTGGCGCGTCGGCTGCTTGCTGTAGAGATACCCGCCAACCCCGATGGCGAGCACGACGATCAGCAAGGCAAGTACGGTCAGGACGCGTTTCATGGTGACTCCTTGTTCTTCTTCGATTGCCGCCCGTGCGGGCTGCAAACATGTAGCACAGACCTCCTGTGCCGGGCACTGCCGTCCTCGAATAGTCCGGAATGCCTTACTGCACTTCCACCGGCCATGGGCAGTAGCAACCCACCGCCAGCGTGTGCGTCGCGCTCACCGCGCGCCCTTCGTTCAGCGCTTGCAGGATCGGTTCGATAAAGCTGTTGCTCGAATTGCAGGTCAGGCCTTCGCTGTACGGACCGAAATACGCGAGCTTGCCGGCGCGGTCCCAGATCGCCACCGCCGGGCTGGCGGGGATCTGCTCGGAGCCGGGCAGCACAGTGATGGTTTTCAGGTTGCTCAAGGTGCTCGGCAACTGGCCGTGGCTGCCGGGTTTTTGTACCGCATAAAACTCGACGCCTTGCGGCACGTAGTGCTCGACCAGTTCGGTGAGGTGCTGTTGATTGCCGACGTTGCACGGGCACGCCGGGTCCCAGAAATGCACGAGGCGGATGGCGCCGGGGCCGGCGATGTCGTCGGGCAGCAGCAGCGGATCGCCGGAAAACACCGCCGTGTGTTCGCTGAACGCCCGCAGGTAACGCCCCTGAAACCAGTCGTAAGCCGCCCACAGCACGCCGGCGCACACGAGGGCGAGCAGGCTGGCAAGTAGAGTGGTGCGGTAGGCCGGACGCATGGGTTTCAATCCTCGAAGGTCGCCCAGCTTGCCATGCTTGCCGCGACAGATGAATATCGCAGGCCCATAAAGTCTGTTTCGCGTTCTGGAATAACCATGCCTGCCACTTTCGACCCCGATCATTTGCGCGCCAGCCTGCGGCCATTGGCCGAGTGGCAGCCGTTGTCGACGGAGGGCCTGGCCTATCAAGCTTTTTATCGACTGGATTTCCCCGGCCGCACGCTGCGCCATGGTCTGGGGCGTTTTCAGGTCGATGATTATGAGGTGGTCAGCCAGGTCTGGTGGCCGGAGCGGGCGAAGGCAACGCTGTTTCTGTTTCACGGTTTCTACGATCACACCGGGCTGTATCGGCATGTGATCGAGTGGGCGCTGGATCAGGGCTTCGCGGTGATCGCCTGCGACTTGCCGGGGCATGGACTGTCCAGCGGCGAACGCGCGAGCATCAAGGATTTCGCCGAGTATCAGGACACCCTGCAAGGCCTGTTCGCCGAGGCGCAGTCCCTGGAGCTGCCGCAGCCGTGGCACTTGTGCGGGCAGAGTACCGGCGGGGCGATCGTGGTTGATCATGTGCTCAACCAAGGGGCGAGCAGCCCGGCTCAGGGTCAGATCATTTTGTTGTCGCCGCTGGTTCGGCCTCGTGCCTGGGGTTGGTCGCAGTTGAGTTATTACCTGCTCAGGCCTTTCGTCAAAGGCATCGCCCGGCGCTTCAGCGAGAACTCCAATGACCCGGCGTTTTTGCCGTTCCTGCAGGCCGATCCGTTGCAGCCGCTGCGTTTGCCGACAGCTTGGGTGGGGGCGTTGGGGCGCTGGATCAAGCGCATCGAGGCGGCGGCGCACAGTCCGCGACGGCCACTGATCGTGCAAGGGCAGGCGGACATGACGGTGGACTGGGAGCACAACCTTGAGGTGCTAAAGGCCAAGTTTGATCGGCCGCAAGTGTTGATGCTGCCGGAGGCGCGGCATCATTTGGCGAATGAGACCGAAGCGTTGCGGGAGGAGTATTTCGGGTTTTTGACGAAGCGGATCAAGGGTAGGAATCTGTAGCGAACATTAGGGCCTCTTCGCGAGCAGGCTCGCTCCCACATTGGAATGCATTGCAAATGTGGGAGCGAGCCTGCTCGCGAAGGCGATTTATCAGGCACCGAAATTACTGAAGGTTCGTCTGCCCCACCGCCAACCCCGCCCGAATCGCCGCCAGCGCTGCCTGGTAATACGCCTTGCCTTCCGCCGACTCGGCAAACGTGGCGAATTCTTCCAGTTCGGTATCCGACAAGTCGCGATACACGTAGAGCAGCGTGTTGTTGAGGTCGGCGCCAATCTGATCCATCAGGCGCTGGCGCTGACCATTCAACATCCCCGGTGCCTGACCGCCACCGAGCAGCCCGGGAATCATCGAACTCAAGCTGTCCGCCGCGACGCCGGCAATCGCCAGGGTTACTTCGGCGCCGGCCTCGCGGGCGGGCAGGGCCTGGGCCAAGTGGCCGATGATCAGCAGGCGGGTGTCGCTGGCTTCAATCTTGGGCAAGCCCTTGGCGTTTTTCGCCAGTTGATCGCGGCGGGTCGCCAGCAATTCGGCGGCGACGATTTTCTTGCCCAACGGGGTCTGGAAGAACGCGAGGGCCGGTTTCGGGTCGGCGAGGGTCTTGCGCAGTTGTGCTTCGGCGCGCTGGTCCATGGCCTGAGGAGCGAAGCGCTGGTTGCTGTTGTTCACCAGTGCTTGAAACACGGCGGGCGGCAGGCTGTTCTGGTAGCGCTGCTGGGCGGCGGAGAGGGCGTCGTTGAAATGCGCGCGTTGATCTGGCCAACCGGCGACCTTGTACAACTGGTCGTGGCCGTCTGCCCAAGCGGGCAAAACACAGAACATCAACAGTGAAAAAAGCAAACGGCGCATAGGGACTCCTGTCGGCAGGCGACTATTCTCCGTGCGGTACAAGAACTTGTCGAGAATTCGTGTCAGCCCGCTGCGCGGCTCTGTCGGATTTGTGGGCACAGGAATACTATGCGCGCCATGCAAATACCCTCTGATCACCCGCTGCTGTTACGTATCGTCGACGACTTGGCCGAACAGGGCTGGTCGCAGCAGAATATTTTCCTGCCTCTGGGTCTGACCCGGGAACTGGCGGCTGAGTGCCGTAAACGTGCGGCCGAGGGTGAATTGGCCCCGGCGGCGGTGGGCCGTGGGCCGACATCAGAGATTCGCGAGGGTATCCGGGGTGATCACATCCAGTGGCTCGAACCCGGCGAAACCGAGGCCTGCGACAGTTACCTCAGCTTGATGGACAGCCTGCGCGAGGCGATGAACCGCGGGTTGTTCCTCGGCCTGGAAGATTTCGAAAGCCATTTCGCCCTGTACCCGCCCGGCGCGTTCTACCTCAAGCATGTGGACCGTTTTCGTGACGACGACCGACGCATGGTCTCGGCGGTGATCTACCTCAACGACGCCTGGCTGCCCGAACACGGCGGCGAACTGCGCATGTACCTCAAGAACGGCGTCGAACACAATGTGGTGCCCACCGGCGGTTGCCTGGTGGTGTTCCTGTCGGGCGAAGTGCCCCACGAAGTCCTGCCCGCCACTCGGGATCGCCTGTCGTTGACCGGTTGGTTCCGCCGTCGCGGTAACGAGCCGTTCTGATCATGCACAAGATTCTGGTGAGCCGCTGCCTGCTGGGCCATCGCGTACGTTACGACGGCGGCGCGAGCGGGCCGTTTGATCTGTTGGACCAATGGATCGCCGAGGGCCGGGTCGTGCCGTTATGCCCGGAAGTGGCGGGTGGCTTGCCGACGCCGAGGGCGGCGGCGGAGATTCCGGGCGGGCAGGGTGGGGAAGTGCTGGATGGCCAGGCAGCGGTGATTACTACCGAGGGTGAGGACGTCAGTGCGGCGTTTCTGTCGGGGGCTTATCAGGCGTTGGAACTGGTGCAGAAGCACGGCATCCGGATTGCTGTTTTGAAGGCTAATAGTCCGTCGTGCGGGAACCTACTGACCTATGACGGCAGCTTCAGCGGTGTGAAGGTCGCCGGTGAAGGCGTGACGGCCGCGTTGCTCAAGCGTCATGGGGTGAAAGTGTTCAGTGAGCTGGAGTTGCCCGAAGCAGCGGCTGCATTGGCAACCCTGAACTAACGCCCCACGAAAATCCCCTGTAGGAGCTGTCGAGTGAAACGAGGCTGCGATCTTTTGATCTTGATCTTTTTAAAAGCAAGATCAAAAGATCGCAGCCTCGTTTCACTCGACAGCTCCTACGAGGTTATTCATCAGCCTGAAATCAGGGCTTGGGCTCCACACTCGTATCCGCCCCAAACCACTTCTGCGTCAACGCTTCCAATCGTCCATCTGCCTTGATCCGCTGCAACGCGTTGTCGAGGCTGGCGTGGAACGCCGGGTTGCCTTTCTGGAACGGAATCGCCAGTGTCACCGGCTGACTCTCCTTCGGTACCGCTTCCTTGAGCGACTGCACCAGCAGGATCGACTGCGGCTCTTCTTTCTGCACGATCAATTGCGCGTCGGTGTGGCTGTAGGGCTCGCTGAAGTCGAAACGATCCTTCAGATCCGCGGTCATTGCTATGTGGTTGATCGCCACGTCGTACTTGCCGGTTTCAACGCCTGGCAGCAGATCGCTGGTGTCGGTGACGACGAAGTCGGCGCGCACATCCAGTTCGTTGGCCAGCAGTTGGCCCAGCTCGACTTCGAACCCGGTCAGTTTGCCGTCGTCCTTGAAATTGAAGGGCGGTGTATTAGCCTCAAGAGCAATACGCAATTCGCCGCGGTCAAATACATCGTCAATCAATTCGGCATGAGCCAAAGGGCTCAAAAGGGGTAGCAGGCAGATCAGGCCAGGCAAAAAACGCATGGTCACTCCTTTGAATTCATTATCGCGATGCTCTGGTTCAGGCTCGCTTTGCTATGGTTGTCGAGGTCCTTCGACAACGAATGGCCGTTAAGTTGTCTCGGCCACGCGGATTTTACGGAAAAACTGGAGAAGAGAATGAAAACGTTTATGTCACGAGCAGCATTGGCTGGCCTGTTGATGGGTGTGTCGGTGCTGGCCAGCGCCGCGACTCCGGCGCCTAAAGGTGCGGAAGTGTTCATCGTATCTCCCGAAGACGGCGCCACCATCGAGCAAACCTCCATCGTCAAATTCGGCGTCAAGGATGTTTCGCTGGCACCGGCCGGTGATGTCACCAAGAACACGGGTCACCATCACTTGCTGATTGATGTCGACAAACTGCCCGCCGCCGGCGCGCCGATTCCGCTGGACGCCAACCACATGCACTTCGGCAAGGCGCAGACCCAGGCCGAAATCAAACTGACCCCGGGCAAGCACACCTTGCAACTGGAGCTGGGTGACAGCGGCCACATGCCGTTCGATCCACCGATCGTTTCGAAGAAGATCACCGTCAACGTTAAATGACAGTGTAGTGCCCATGAAAAAGGAGACCCGAAGGTCTCCTTTTTTTGTCGCTCAAATCGCTATCAGAACAGCACGCGGCAACGAATGGTGCCGTTGATGTGCTGCAGTTTCTCTTGGGCGATTTCCGAGTAGTCGGCATCTACGTCGATAACCACGTAGCCGACTTTCTCGTTGGTCTGCAGGAACTGACCGGAGATGTTGATTCCGTTTTCGGCGAAGACCTTGTTGATCTCGCTCATCACACCCGGGATGTTCTCGTGGATGTGCAGCAGACGGTGCTTGCCAGGGTGAGCCGGCAGGGCCACTTCCGGGAAGTTCACCGACGATACGGAGGTACCGTTATCGCTGTACTTGACCAGTTTCTCTGCCACTTCCAGACCGATGTTGGCTTGCGCTTCAGCGGTGGAACCACCGATGTGCGGGGTCAGGATCACGTTGTCCAGGCCACGCAGCGGGCTTTCGAACTCTTCGTCGTTGGAGCGTGGCTCCACCGGGAATACGTCGATAGCGGCGCCGATCAGGTGCTTGTCCTTGATCGCGTCAGCCAGGGCTTGCAGCTCAACCACGGTGCCGCGAGCGGCGTTGATCAGGATGCCGCCCTTCTTGATGGCGCGGATTTCCTTCTCGCCGATCATCCACTGGGTGGCGGCGGTTTCCGGAACGTGCAGGGTGACGATGTCGGACATGCCCAGCAGATCGGTCAGGCTGCCGACCTGAGTCGCGTTGCCCAATGGCAGCTTGGTCACGGTGTCGTAGAAATACACCTGCATGCCCAGGCCTTCCGCCAGGACCGACAGCTGCGTACCGATCGAGCCGTAACCGACGATGCCGAGCTTCTTGCCACGGATTTCGAAGGAATTGGCCGCGCTCTTGATCCAGCCGCCACGGTGGCAGGAAGCGTTCTTCTCAGGGATGCCGCGCAGCAACAGGATCGCTTCGGCCAGCACCAGCTCAGCCACGGAGCGAGTGTTGGAGTACGGCGCGTTGAACACCGCGATACCGCGTTCGCGGGCAGCGTTCAGGTCAACCTGGTTGGTGCCGATGCAGAAACACCCTACAGCCACGAGCTTCTTCGCGTGATCGAAGATTTCTTCAGTCAGTTGAGTGCGGGAGCGAATGCCGATGAAGTGCGCATCAGCGATCTTTTCCTTCAGCTGGGCTTCCGGCAGAGAACCCGTGAGGTACTCAATGCTGGTGTAGCCCGCCGACTTGAGAACGTCGACAGCCGATTGGTGGACGCCTTCGAGAAGAAGGAACTTGATCTTGCTCTTATCGAGAGAAGTCTTGCTCATCTGCGTAAACCTGTATCCCGGAGAAAAATGGCAGGAAATGGTCAACAGATGCTGACCCGAACGGCAAGAATGCCGTTACCGCAGAATAGCCTTTGGGCACTACCCTGCGGGGTCGGTATGCTAGCATACGCACCCCGCTAAACACTCATTCCTGCGACGTGAAGCGTTCTCAGGATGACCATGAATTGTTCGAGAGTTCTGTCGATGACCAATCCTGCCCTGATTGAAGAGCTGAAGACCCTGGTTGAGCCTGGCAAGGTGCTGACCGATGCCGACTCCCTGAATGCTTACGGTAAGGATTGGACCAAGCATTTCGCCCCGGCCCCTACGGCCATCGTGTTTCCCAAGACCACCGAGCAAGTCCAGGCCATTGTGCGCTGGGCCAACGCGCACAAGGTTGCGCTGGTGCCGTCCGGCGGTCGTACCGGGCTGTCCGCCGCTGCGGTGGCCGCGAATGGCGAAGTGGTCGTGTCGTTCGACTACATGAACCAGATTCTCGATGTGAACCTCACCGATCGCACCGCTGTTTGTCAGCCAGGCGTGGTCACCGAGCATTTGCAGAACGTCGCTGAAGAGAAAGGCCTGTACTACCCGGTGGACTTCGCTTCCGCCGGTTCGAGCCAGATTGGCGGCAATATCGGCACCAATGCCGGCGGGATCAAGGTGATTCGCTACGGCATGACCCGCAACTGGGTGGCCGGCATGAAAGTCGTCACCGGCAAGGGTGATGTGCTGGAACTGAACCGCGACCTGATCAAGAACGCCACTGGCTACGACCTGCGTCAGTTGTTCATCGGCGCGGAAGGCACCCTCGGTTTTGTCGTTGAAGCGACCATGCGCCTCGACCGTGCGCCGAAAAACCTCACCGCCATGGTCCTCGGCACCACCGATTTCGACTCGATCATGCCGGTATTGCACGCGTTCCAAAGCAAACTGGACCTGACCGCGTTCGAATTCTTCTCCGACAAAGCCCTGGCCAAAGTCATGGGCCGCGGCGATGTACCGGCGCCTTTCGAAACCGATTGCCCGTTCTACGCGCTGCTGGAATTCGAAGCGACCACTGAAGAAGTGGCCAACCACGCCCTGGAAACCTTCGAGCACTGCCTCGAGCAGGGCTGGGTGCTGGACGGTGTGATGAGCCAGAGCGAAACCCAGCTGCAGAACCTGTGGAAGCTGCGCGAGTACATCTCCGAAACCATCTCCCACTGGACGCCGTACAAGAACGACATTTCGGTCACCGTATCGAAAGTCCCGGCATTCCTGAAGGAAATCGACGCGATCGTCGGCGAACACTACCCGGACTTCGAAATCGTCTGGTTCGGCCACATCGGCGACGGCAACCTGCACTTGAACATCCTCAAGCCGGAAAACCTGAGCAAGGATGAGTTCTTTGCCAAGTGCGCTACGGTGAACAAATGGGTGTTCGAAACCGTCGAGAAGTACAACGGTTCGATTTCCGCCGAACACGGCGTGGGCATGACCAAACGTGACTACTTGACCTACAGCCGCTCGCCGGTTGAGATCGAGTACATGAAAGCCGTCAAGGCAGTGTTCGACCCGAACGGAATCATGAACCCGGGCAAAATCTTCGCGGTGTGAGCCGCGAACTTCACGAATTCACCAGGCAGGAGTCGGTAATGAGCTATCAGCACCAGTATGTCGACGGTACGCGTATTCACTTCCCGCTCGGGAAAGTGGTATGCATCGGCCGTAACTATGCCGAGCACGCCAAGGAACTGGACAATCCGGTCCCTACCGAGCCGTTGTTGTTCATCAAGCCGGGCAGCTGCGTGGTGCCGCTGGAAGGCGGTTTTGCCATTCCGACCGAACGTGGCGGGGTGCACTACGAAGCGGAAATCGCCGTGTTGATCGGCAAGCCGCTGTCGACCAAGCCGAGCCGCGAAGAAGTGCTGGATGCGATCTCCGGTTTTGCCCCAGCCCTGGACCTGACCCTGCGGGACAAGCAGTCCGAGCTGAAAGCCAAGGGCCTGCCGTGGGAAATCGCCAAGTCGTTTGATGGCGCGGCAGTGATTGCACCGTTCGTGGTTGGCAGCACTTTTGCCGACCTGACCGACATCGGCATCCGCCTGACCATCAACGGCGAAGTCCGCCAGGATGGCAACAGCAAGGACATGCTCAACCCGATCGTGCCGATGATCCAGTACATGGCCGGCTGCTTCTCGCTGCAAGCCGGGGACGTGATCCTGACCGGCACGCCGGTGGGCGTTGGTCCGCTGAATGTCGGTGATGAGATCGTGTTGGAATTGCCGGGCGCCAGCAGCTTCACCAGCAGCGTTCGCTGATTCACGCATAACCCTCCTGTGGGAGCGGGCTTGCTCGCGAATACGGTGTGTCATTCAACGATGATGTTGACTGAGCCACCGCTTTCGCGAGCAAGCCCGCTCCCACATTGGTTTTTGGGATGTCCTGAAAAGGGCTTTCCCGCCATTTCCCGTTTTTTTCACATTCTGTCTGGATAATTCCGCGGTTCCTGGCGTCTGAGCCGGCTCGTTTGTGCTATTACCCTTAGCCTGAATTTCTGGAACGCATCCCCTGATGGCCACGCAACCGCTCCCGACTCTGCAAACCCCTCGTCGTCCACGATTCCTGATGCGCTGGTATTACTGGCTGTTGCTGGTGATTGCGGCGGGTTATGGCCTGGCGTTTGCCATGCATTGGGATGACCGCGGTGTGCTGTGGTTGCGCGAGCGTCTGGAAACCCCGGCCGAGCGTCAGCAGAGTGTCTGGCTCCCGGATTACCGGGCGGTGATCGATGCCAAGTTGCTGCCGGGCATGGAAAAGGACGAGGCGTCGGACCTGTCCTACGACCCGCAGACCAAAACCCTGTTCTCGGTCATGGGCAAGAACCCGTTCCTGGTCGAACTGACCCTGCAGGGTGAGGTGTTGCGCAAGATGCCGCTGGTGGGCTGGACCAACCCGGAAGGCGTGACGACCATGGGCAATGGCTTGATCGCCATCACCGATGAACGCGAGCACATGCTGTCGATCATCAAGGTCGATGCTTCCACTCGCGAACTGCGCCGCGAAGACTTCCCGAAATACGACCTGGGCCCGTCGAAAGACCAGAACAAGGCGTTCGAAGCCATCGTCTGGGACCCGCGCAACCAGCAACTGCTGCTGGGTGAAGAGCGCCCACCAGCGCTGTTCAGCTGGAAAAGCGATGGCAGCCAGACTCTCAAGGGTGACAAGCAGAAACTCACCAGTAACGAGCTGGACATCCGCAACCTGTCGGCCCTGGCCATCGACCCGCGCACCGGCCACACCCTGGTGTTGTCCGCCGACTCGCACCTGTTGCTGGAGCTAGACGAGAAGGGCGAGCAGGTCAGCTTCATGACCCTGCTGGGCGGGTTCAACGGCCTGAAGAAAACCATTCCCCGCGCTGAAGGCGTGACCATGGACGAAGCGGGCACGTTGTACATGGTCAGCGAGCCGAATCTGTTTTATCGCTTCGAAAAGCAGAAGTAACGAGCCCTACGCGAAACACACCTGTAGGAGCACGGCTTGCCGGCGAAGGCGTCCATGAGGTCGCCATCGCGAGCAAGCTCGCTCTCACAGTTGTGGTCGAAGGCCACTGGCCATTAAGCTTGAATTCAGATGGCCGTGGTATTTCATCCGCCCGCCCTGTTTTCGAGCCTGCCTGAATGCGTCGACTTGCCCGTCCCAAACCCCTGATTTTGATCCTGTCGGTGATTGCGTTGATCGTGCTCGTCGCGCTCGGCCAGTACCTGCGCCTGTTCGAACGCGCCTGGTTCAATATGCACACGCTATGGCAGCCGGCAGGTGAGCATTCCATTGGCCTGGACCACTATCGGGTGGTGATCGAGGCGCAAGTGATCGACGGCCTGGACGATGACGTCTCGGCGCTGACCTACGATCCGGTGCGCAAAAGCCTGTTCACGGTGACCAACAAGAATGCCGAACTGATTGAGTTGTCCCTGGACGGCAAGATCTTGCGGCGGATTTCTCTGATCGGCTTCGGCGACCCGGAAGCGGTGGAGTTCATCAGCGCCGACACCTACGTGGTCACCGATGAAAGCCAGCAGCGCCTGATCAAGATTCATCTGGAGAAAGACACGACGTTCCTCGACGCCGCTGACGCTGAGCAAATGACCCTCGGTGTGCACATGAGCGGCAACAAGGGTTTCGAAGGCCTGGCGTACGACTCGGTGGGCAAGCGCCTGTTCGTCGCCAAGGAGCGCGACCCGATGCTGATCTACGAAGTGCAGGGCTTCCCGCATTACAACCCGGAAAAATCCTACGCCGTGCATGTGGTCAACAACCCCAAGCGCGATGCCGGGATGTTTGTGCGGGACCTGTCGAGCCTGCAATACGACGAGCGCAGCGGCCACTTGATGGCGCTGTCCGATGAGTCACGGCTGATCATGGAACTGGATGTGGACGGGCGACCGCTGAGCACGATGTCCCTGAACAAGGGGCGCCAGGGGCTGCAAAAGACTGTGCCGCAGGCTGAAGGGATTGCGATGGATGACGACGGCACGTTGTATCTGGTGAGTGAACCGAACCTGTTCTACACCTTCAAAAAGCCCGCACAACCCTGACCAACACCCCAAAACAACTGTGGGAGCGGGCTTGCTCGCGAAGAGGCCGTGTCAGTCGATAGAAATGTCGACTGACACACCGCCTTCGCGAGCAAGCCCGCTCCCACAGGTTTATCTGCGTGGCGGGTTACTCAGCGCGCAGGGTTTTGACGCCTTCGCTAGTCCCCAACAACAGCAAATCCGCTGGACGCGCCGCGAACAGGCCGTTAGTGACCACGCCGACGATCGCATTGATCTGCGTCTCCAGCTCCACCGGATTGGTGATCTGCATGTTGAACACGTCGAGGATGATGTTGCCGTTGTCGGTCAGTACGCCTTCCCTGTAAACCGGGTCGCCGCCCAGTTTCACCAGCTCGCGGGCCACGTGGCTGCGGGCCATCGGGATCACTTCCACCGGCAGCGGGAACGCGCCGAGCACCGGCACCAGTTTGCTGCCGTCGGCGATGCAGATGAAAGTCTTGGCCACGGCCGCGACGATCTTCTCGCGGGTCAGGGCTGCGCCGCCGCCCTTGATCAGGTTCAGGTGCGCGTCGCTTTCATCGGCGCCATCGACGTAGAACTCCAGGTCGCTGACGGTGTTCAGCTCATACACCGGAATCCCGTGGCCCTTCAGGCGCGCGGCGGTGGCTTCGGAACTGGCGACGGCGCCATCGAACGCACCCTTGTGCTTGGCCAGTGCATCGATGAAGCAGTTGGCAGTGGAGCCGGTGCCGACACCGACGACGCTCTTGTCGTCGAGTTTCGGAAGGATGAAGTCGACGGCGGCCTGGGCCACTGCCTGTTTGAGTTGATCCTGGGTCATGCGGGCTCCGAAGCGGGCAAGGGGAGAACGGAAAGGCCGGCATTATAGGCTTCGGGGCGGGGAAGGTCATTGGCCGATTGGCAGGCCGCGAGCATTACCTGCAACCGCTACCTGTAGGAGCGAGGCTCGCCCGCGAAAGCGATCCAACTGCCAACATTTATGCTGGATCTCACGGCTCCTTCGCGGGCAAGCCTCGCTCCTACAGGTCCATGATCCGATCCGGGGAGGCTAAAACCACCTGTTTAGTGTGGTCGCCCGCCCGAAAGCCGGGTTAGACTCCTTGGCCCTGCCCAACCCGCTCAGTGATGCTTTCCGATGCTCGAACAGTACGTCAAAAAGATCCTCACCTCGCGCGTTTATGACGTTGCCGTAGAAACCCCGTTGCAGACTGCTCGCCAGCTCTCCGAGCGGCTGGGCAACAGTATTTGGCTCAAGCGCGAAGACTTGCAGCCGGTGTTCTCGTTCAAGATTCGCGGCGCTTACAACAAGCTGACCCAGTTGAGCGACGAAGAACGTGCGCGCGGCGTGGTCACTGCCTCGGCGGGTAACCACGCGCAGGGCCTGGCCCTGGCGGCCAAGGTGTTGGGCGTGAAAGCGACCATCGTCATGCCCAAGACCACCCCCGAAATCAAAGTCGAAGGCGTGCGCTCGCGTGGCGGCAAAGTGGTGCTGCACGGCGATTCGTTCCCGGAAGCCCTGGCCTACTCGCTGAAACTGGTCGACGAAAAAGGCTACGTCTACATCCACCCGTACGATGATCCCCACACCATTGCCGGGCAGGGCACGGTGGCCATGGAGATTCTGCGCCAGCACCCTGGCCGTCTCGATGCGATTTTCGTCCCGGTGGGCGGCGGCGGTTTGATCGCCGGCATCGCGGCCTACGTGAAATACCTGCGCCCGGAAATCAAGATCATCGGCGTCGAGCCGGACGATTCCAATTGCCTGCAAGCCGCGATGGCGGCGGGTGAGCGCGTGATTCTGCCGACCGTGGGCATCTTTGCCGATGGCGTGGCGGTGGCGCAGATCGGCCAGCACACCTTCGATATCTGCAAAGACTACGTCGATGAAGTGATCACCGTCAGCACCGATGAAATCTGCGCGGCAATCAAGGATATCTACGACGATACCCGCTCGATCACCGAGCCTGCCGGCGCTCTGGGCGTGGCCGGGATCAAAAAGTACGTCGACCTGAATGGCGTCACCGGTCACACCTTCGTGGCCATCGACTCCGGCGCCAACGTCAACTTCGATCGCTTGCGCCATGTCGCCGAACGCGCCGAGTTGGGCGAAGGTCGCGAAGCCATCATTGCCGTGACCATCCCCGAGAAACCGGGCAGCTTCAAAGCGTTCTGCGAAGCCATCGGCAAACGCCAGATCACCGAATTCAACTACCGCTACAACACCGGCAGCGAAGCGCACATCTTCGTTGGCGTGCAGACGCACCCGGACAACGACCCGCGCAGTGCGCTGATCGCCAGCCTCAGCGAGCAAGGTTTCCCGGTGCTCGACCTGACCGACAACGAGCTGGCCAAGCTGCACATCCGCCACATGGTCGGTGGTCGCGCGGCGCACGTGGTCGATGAAGTGATTTTGCGCTTCGAATTTCCGGAGCGTCCGGGCGCGCTGTTCAACTTCCTTAATAAGCTGGGCGGGCGCTGGAACATCTCGATGTTCCACTACCGCAACCATGGCGCCGCGGATGGGCGTGTGGTCGCCGGCCTGCAAGTGCCTCACGATGAGCGTCATCTGGTGCCCGCAGCACTGGAAGAAATCGGCTACCCGTACTGGGATGAAAGCGACAACCCGGCCTACAAACTGTTTCTCGGCTGAGCGGCTACGCTGATGGGCACGTCATAAGGAAATCGAACCATGGAAACGTTAACCGCCCTGAAAGTGGCGCATGTGGTGGCAACGGTGTTGCTGCTGGCCAGCGCCCTGGGTCTGGCGATATGGGTCGGACTTGCGCGGCGCAAGGGTGATGCGACGGCGGGAAGTCGCACGTTGCAACGGCCGCGAGTGTTTGTCTGGTTGCTGATGGGCCTGGCGTTGCTGAGCATGCCGTTCACCGGCTGGTGGATGGTGCATCTGGTGGGCTGGCCGCTGGGGCAGACCTGGATTCTGGCGTCGAGCGTGCTGTACACCGTGGCGGCGCTGGCGTGGTTCTGGTTGCTGGTGCGCCTTAACAAACTGCGCAAGGCGCCGGGTGGCGTGGGGAAATTTACCGTTGCGTTGGCGTTGTTCAGTTTTGTCTGCTTGATCGCGATTGCAGGGTTGATGGGCGCCAAGCCGGTTTAACCCGAAATCTGTAGCAGCTGCCGAGGCACGAGGCTGCGTTGCGTGTCCGCAGGACCGCCCTCGGGGGCCGCTGCGCAGCCCGACGCAGCCTCGTGCCTCGGCAGCTGCTACAAAGGGTTTCAATCGCGCAACGACATCACCGGCCAGCCACGTTTCTCGGCTTCGGCACGTAAATTTGGATCAGGGTCCACAGCCACCGGATTCGCCACTTGCTCCAGCAACGGCAAATCATTCATCGAATCACTGTAGAAATAACTGTCTTCCAGCGAATACCCGGTCTCTTCCAGCCAACGATTCAGCCGCGTGACCTTGCCTTCCTTGAAGCACGGAACGTCGGTGCTGCGCCCGCTGTAGCGGCCATCGACCATCTCGCATTCGGTGGCGATCAGGGTTTCAACGCCCAGGCGCCGGGCAATCGGTCCGGTGACGAAGCGGTTGGTGGCGGTGATGATCACCAGTTTGTCGCCAGCGTCGCGGTGCTTGGCCAGCAGTTCGAGGGCCTTGGGCAGTACGATCGGCTCGATGCAGTCGCGCATGTAGTCCAGATGCCATTGATTGAGGGTGGCCATCTCGGTGCGGCCGAGAATTTCCAGGCAGAAGTTCAGGTATTCGGCGTTATCCAGCTTGCCCGCCAGGTAGTCCTGATAGAACTCGTCGTTGCGTGCCTTGTAGGTCACGGCATCGAGAAAGCCGCGTTCGCACAGGTAATCGCCCCAAGCGTGGTCACTGTCGCCGCCCAAAAGCGTGTTGTCCAAGTCGAATAAAGCCAGCCGCATTGCAGTTACTCGCTGAAAAGTCTGTAGAAAGGTCCCCAGAATACGTACTTTTCACAAGAGTGCACATAAGGTGGGCCGGCTCGTTGCTGCCTTCACAACCTTTGTGGAACAATGCGGCGACATGCGTTTGCGAGGTTGTTGCCGTGATCGACCCCGATGGTTTCCGCCCCAATGTCGGGATCATTCTCACGAATGATGCCGGCCAGGTGCTATGGGCTCGCCGTATCAATCAAGATGCCTGGCAGTTTCCACAGGGAGGGATCAACCCCCAGGAGACGCCGGAAGACGCCTTGTACCGCGAGTTGAACGAAGAAGTCGGCCTGGAGCGCGAAGATGTTGAAATTCTCGCCTGCACCCGGGGCTGGTTGCGCTATCGTTTGCCGCAACGTCTGGTCCGTACCCACAGCCAACCGCTGTGCATCGGCCAGAAACAGAAATGGTTTCTCCTGCGCCTGATCTCCAACGAGCAGCGGGTGCGGATGGATTTGACCGGTAAACCGGAATTCGATGGCTGGCGCTGGGTCAGTTATTGGTATCCGTTGGGCCAGGTGGTGACATTCAAGCGCGAGGTGTATCGACGCGCTCTCAAAGAGCTTGCCCCGCGCCTTTTAACGCGCGACTGACGACGGAGTTCGACCCCGAGCCATGCTCAATACGCTGCGCAAGATCGTCCAGGAAGTTAACTCCGCCAAGGATCTCAAGGCGGCGTTGGGGATTATTGTGTTGCGCGTCAAAGAGGCCATGGGCAGCCAGGTCTGCTCGGTCTACCTGCTTGACCCGGAAACCAACCGCTTCGTGCTGATGGCCACCGAGGGCTTGAACAAGCGCTCGATCGGCAAAGTCAGCATGGCACCCAACGAAGGTCTGGTTGGCCTGGTCGGCACGCGTGAAGAACCCCTGAACCTCGAAAACGCCGCGGATCACCCGCGCTATCGTTACTTCGCCGAGACCGGTGAAGAACGCTACGCCTCATTCCTCGGGGCGCCGATCATTCACCACCGTCGCGTCGTCGGCGTGTTGGTCATTCAGCAAAAAGAACGCCGCCAGTTCGATGAAGGTGAAGAAGCCTTCCTCGTGACCATGAGCGCGCAACTGGCCGGCGTTATCGCCCACGCCGAGGCCACCGGTTCGATCCGTGGCCTGGGCCGCCAGGGCAAAGGCATCCAGGAAGCCAAGTTCGTCGGCGTACCGGGTTCGCCGGGTGCTGCGGTTGGTACGGCCGTGGTCATGTTGCCGCCCGCCGACCTGGACGTGGTGCCGGACAAGACCATCACCGACATCGACGCTGAACTGGCGTTGTTCAAGACCGCCATCGAAGGCGTGCGCGCCGACATGCGCGCGCTGTCGGCCAAACTGGCGACCCAGTTGCGCCCGGAAGAGCGCGCGCTGTTCGACGTCTACCTGATGATGCTCGACGATGCCGCGCTGGGCAGCGAAGTCACCACCGTGATCAAGACCGGCCAGTGGGCCCAGGGCGCGTTGCGCCAGGTGGTGACCGATCACGTCAATCGCTTCGAGTTGATGGACGATGCCTACCTGCGTGAGCGCGCCTCGGACGTCAAGGACCTTGGCCGCCGTTTGCTCGCCTACTTGCAGGAAGAGCGTCAGCAGAACCTGGTCTACCCGGAAAAAACCATTCTGGTCAGCGAAGAACTGACGCCGGCGATGCTCGGCGAGGTGCCGGAAGGCACGCTGGTCGGTCTGGTCTCGGTGCTTGGTTCAGGCAACTCACACGTCGCGATCCTCGCTCGGGCGATGGGCATCCCGACGGTGATGGGCCTGGTCGACCTGCCGTATGCCAAGGTCGACGGCATCGAATTGATCGTCGATGGTAATCGCGGCGAGGTCTACACCAACCCCAGCGACGTGCTGCGCAAGCAGTTCGCCGAAGTGGTGGAAGAAGAGAAACAACTGGCGCTCGGTCTCGACTCCCTGCGCGACTTGCCGTGCGTGACCCTCGATGGTCACCGCATGCCGCTGTGGGTCAACACCGGCCTGCTGGCGGACGTGGCGCGCGCGCAGAAGCGTGGCGCCGAGGGCGTTGGTCTGTACCGCAC
Source organism: Pseudomonas sp. B21-053 (assembly GCF_026016365.1). Classification (NCBI taxonomy): domain Bacteria; kingdom Pseudomonadati; phylum Pseudomonadota; class Gammaproteobacteria; order Pseudomonadales; family Pseudomonadaceae; genus Pseudomonas; species Pseudomonas sp. B21-053. The sequence continues at coordinate 6,727,242 of NZ_CP087205.1, read as the reverse complement.
CGAAGTGCCGTTCATGATCAACCAGCGCTTCCCGAGTGAAAAAGAGCAGCTGGCGATCTATCGCGAGCAGCTCGCCGCGTTCCATCCGCAACCGGTGACCATGCGCAGCCTGGACATCGGCGGTGACAAGTCGCTGTCGTACTTCCCGATCAAGGAAGACAACCCGTTCCTCGGCTGGCGCGGTATTCGCGTCACCCTCGACCACCCGGAAATCTTCCTGGTCCAGACCCGCGCGATGCTCAAGGCCAGCGAAGGCCTGAACAACCTGCGAATCCTGCTGCCGATGATCTCCGGCACTCACGAACTCGAAGAAGCCCTGCACCTGATTCACCGGGCCTGGGGCGAAGTCCGTGACGAAGGCACCGATGTGCCGATGCCGCCGATTGGCGTGATGATCGAGATTCCGGCGGCTGTTTATCAGACCAAGGAACTGGCGCGGCAAGTGGACTTCCTGTCGGTAGGCTCCAACGACCTGACCCAGTACCTGCTGGCCGTGGATCGCAACAACCCGCGGGTGGCCGACCTCTACGACTACCTGCACCCGGCGGTCCTGCAAGCCTTGCAGAACGTGGTGCGTGATGCGCATGCCGAAGGCAAACCAGTGAGTATCTGCGGCGAGATGGCCGGCGACCCGGCAGCGGCAGTGCTGTTGATGGCGATGGGCTTCGACAGCCTGTCGATGAACGCCACCAACTTGCCGAAGGTGAAGTGGATGTTGCGTCAGGTCAACCTGAGCATGGCCAAGGAATTGCTGGCGGAGCTGATGACCATCGACAACCCGCAAGTTATCCACAGCTCGCTGCAATTGGCGCTGAAGAACCTTGGGTTGGCGCGGATGGTTAATCCGGCTTCGGCCAAGACCGTCTGAAAGGCTGGCCTCTTCGCGGGCAAGCCTCGCTCCTACAGGATCACCCAAATCCTGTAGGAGCGAGGCTTGCCCGCGAAGGCCTCCTCAAAGACGCCAGATATCTAAATCCTCAACTCCACTTCCCCCAGATGCCCGCCATACGGCCCGAAACTCCTTTCGACCATATGCCGCGTCCCGTCCGCCCTGACAATCAACGCGGTACTCGCCCGGGTCCCATAAGTCGGGCTGGCAATAAACACACTCGACAACAACGTCTCGGTAGCCACTCCCACTCCGGTATCCGGCAGATCCGTCAGCGGCGCCGTCTGCGAGTCACGCAAAATCGCCAGTAACGCCTCGGGCTGCGGGTCCTCCAGCAGTTCACTCAACGCAGCCTTGGCCTTGAGCACTTTCGGCCACGGCGTATCCAGCCCCGCGTTCGACAACCCATAGACCCCAGGCGCCAGCATTACCGCCTCACTGTCCCGGGCGTTGAAGTGCCACAGCTCGTTGGAATTACCGACCAGCAGATTAAACCCGGCATATTCCCGCGAACGGCTGACAACGTCGGCTAAATAGTCATCAATCGACCTCTCACCGCTCAAAAAACCTGCCACCAGTTCACCGCGTGATCGAGGCGACGGTGGCTGATGAGGGTCACGGATATTGGTCAGGGCAGCGAAGCGCCCGTTTGTGCCGACACCCAGCCAGGTGCCGCCCGCTTCCAGGTCGCGACCGGCATGCACATGGGGCGCATGCGGCCATTGCGCCAGGGGCTGGGTAGGCCGGGCATAGAATTCGTCGCGGTTGGCCGCCACGATCAGCGGTTGGGCATGCCCCGGTCGCCAAGCGAAAACAATCAGGCACATAAGGTGGTCCTTGTGTGTTTTTTGCTCACTCTACGCAGACATTGCCCGCGCATCCATCGCCATCCAGTAGAGCTGGAGGCCATGCATCCGTTACCATGCCGCTCCTATTTTCGCGACGCGTGGAACAACGGCCATGGAATTTCTGCTCTATCTGGCGCTGGGCGCCTGTGCAGGTGTGCTGGCCGGGCTGTTCGGGGTCGGTGGCGGGATCATCATCGTCCCGGTGCTGGTGTTCAGTTTCAAGCTGCAGGGCTTCGATCCGTCGATCCTCACGCACCTGGCCGTCGGTACATCCCTGGCGACAATCATATTTACTTCGGTGAATGCCATCCGCGAGCATCACCGCCGTGGCGCTGTGCGTTGGCCGATTTTTGCCTGGATGACCCTCGGCATTCTGATCGGTGCCGGTTTCGGCGCGCTGACCGCCGAGGCGATCTCCGGCCCGCATTTGCAGAAGATCATCGGCGTATTCGCACTGATCGTCGCGGTTCAGCTCGCATTGGACTTCAAACCCAAGGCCAGCCGAACGGTCCCGGGCAAAGTCGGTCTGACCGTGGCCGGCAGTGTGATTGGCTGGGCTTCGGCGATCTTCGGGATTGGCGGCGGCTCGCTGACCGTGCCGTTCCTGACCTGGCGCAGCGTGCCGATGCAGCAAGCGGTGGCGACTTCATCGGCCTGCGGCTTGCCGATCGCCGTGTCCAGTGCATTATTTTTCATGATTCTGGGCTGGCACGATCCGTTGTTACCGGCCCATAGTCTGGGTTTTGTTTATTTGCCGGCGTTGCTGGGGATCGCCCTGACCAGCATGTTTTTCGCCCGCTTCGGCGCGCGACTGGCGCACAACTTGTCGCCGCGCTTGCTCAAAAGACTGTTCGCCGCTTTGCTGTTCTGCGTGGGGCTGAATTTCCTGCTCTGACGCCGGGCACAATCCTGGCTTAATCCTGAGGTGGCAGCGTCCCCCGGGAATTTTGAAGGTTTCAACTCTAACGAGGAGTCGCAATGCTGCCTTACCCGCAGATCGACCCGGTGGCCCTGGCCATCGGTCCGCTGAAAATCCACTGGTACGGTCTGATGTACCTGATCGGCATCGGCGGCGCCTGGCTGCTGGCGTCCCGTCGGCTGAACCGCTTCGACCCGACCTGGACCAAGGAGAAACTCTCCGACATGGTCTTCTGGATGTCGATGGGGGTCATTGTCGGCGGCCGCCTGGGCTACGTGTTGTTCTACGATCTGAGTGCGTACCTGGCCAACCCGACGCTGATTTTCGAAGTGTGGAAGGGCGGCATGTCGTTCCACGGCGGGTTTATCGGTGTGATGCTGGCGGCGTTGTGGTTCGGTAAAAAGAATAACAAGTCGTTCTTCCAGTTGATGGACTTCGTCGCTCCGATGGTGCCGATCGGCCTGGGTGCCGGGCGTATCGGCAACTTCATCAACGCCGAGCTGTGGGGCAAGCCGACCGACGTGCCGTGGGCGATGATCTTCCCGCCGTTCAGCGATCCGTCGCAGTTGCCGCGTCACCCGTCGCAGCTGTATCAGTTTGCGTTGGAAGGCGTCGCGCTGTTCCTGATCTTGTGGCTGTTCTCGCGCAAGCCGCGGCCGACCATGGCAGTGTCCGGCATGTTCACGCTGTTCTACGGCATCTTCCGTTTCATCGTCGAATTCGTCCGCGTACCGGACGCGCAACTGGGCTATCTGGCTTGGGGCTGGCTGACCATGGGTCAGGTGCTGTGCGTACCGATGGTGCTCGCCGGTCTGTTCCTGATCTGGCTGGCGTATCATCGCGCTCCGGCGGCGCCAGCGGCGGCGGTATAAATTCGAATCCCGGGGGCGACGGCTCCCGGGTTCAAGGACACAGGTAACTCATGAAGCAATATCTCGATCTGGTGGCCCACGTCATCAAGAACGGCACCAAGCAAGCCAACCGCACTGGCGTCAACACCATCAGTTTTCCTGGCGCGATGCTGCGTTATGACCTGAAGGAAGGCTTCCCGGCGATCACTACGCGCAAGATGGCCTTCAAATCGGCCATCGGCGAGATGTGCGGTTTCCTGCGTGGCGTGAACAACGCCGCTGAATTCCGTGCCTTGGGCTGCAAGGTCTGGGACCAGAACGCCAACGAAAACGCGCAGTGGCTGGCCAACCCGTTCCGTCAGGGCGAAGACGACCTCGGCGAAATCTACGGCGTGCAATGGCGCAAATGGCCGGCGTACAAGCAGATCCCGGTCAGCAACAAAGCCGCCATCGAGCAGACTTTGAGCCAAGGCTATCGTCAGATCGCTGAAGGCGAAGAAGACGGTCAGGCCTATGTGGTGCTGTACAAGGCGATCGACCAGATCCGCCAGTGCGTCGACACCATCATCAAGGACCCGGGCAGCCGCCGCATCCTGTTCCACGGCTGGAACGTCGCGCAGCTTGATGAAATGGCCCTGCCGCCGTGCCATCTGCTGTACCAGTTCCACCCGAATGTCGAGACGAAGGAAATCTCCCTGACCCTCTACATCCGTTCCAACGATTTGGGCCTGGGTACGCCGTTCAACCTCACCGAAGGCGCTGCGCTGCTGAGCCTGATCGGGCGCCTGACCGGCTACACGCCGCGCTGGTTCACCTATTTCATCGGTGATGCCCACGTCTACGAAAACCATTTGGACATGCTGAATGAACAGCTCACCCGCGAGCCGTTCCCGATGCCGAAACTGGTGATTAGTGAGCGTGTGCCAGAGTTTGCCAAGACCGGTGTTTATCAGCCGGAGTGGCTGGAGCTGATCGAACCGAGCGATTTCTCGCTTGAGGGTTATCAGCACCACGCGCCGATGACCGCGCCGATGGCGGTTTAAAGCCTCGCGCCGATCCCCTGTAGGAGCTGCCGAAGGCTGCGATCTTTTGATCTTGATTTTCGGCGGCTTTGGCATTGCCAAGATCAAAAGATCGCAGCCTTCGGCAGCTCCTACAGGGTTTTGGGGTGGTTTTAATGCCCGTGGCTGCGGCCCACGTGCGAATGCTCAACCTCCGTCGCCACAACCCCGCCGCTCACTTCCAACCGCTGCAGAATCCCGCATTGATCGATATCCGGCCCTTCGCCACAGCGTTGGCGCAGGTCGAGCAGTTGTGTCTGCAAGGCCAGCAAGCCGTCGATCCGCGCCTTGACGTGGTGGATGTGTTCGTCGATCAGCGCGTTGACGCTTTGGCACTGGTCCTGCGGGCTGTCGCGCAGGGTCAGCAAACTGCGGATTTCCTCAAGCGTCATGTCGAGGGTGCGGCAATTGCGGATAAACGTCAGGCGTTCGGCGTGGGCCTGGGTGTAGACGCGGTAGTTGCCATCGCTGCGGGCCGGCTCTGGCAGCAGGCTTTCGCGCTCGTAATAGCGGATGGTTTCCACGGCGCAGTCGGTCAGTTTGGCCAGTTCTCCGATCTTCATCGCGACAATCTCCAAAAGGTTGCTTGACCCTATAGTGGCTACAGGGTCTTTACTTGGCAACAGGCACCTTTATGGACGCAACCCGATGAGCGATTCCCTTCACACCCACAAGCCCGAAGACGCGCACGATCACGATCATGCTGATCACAGCCACAAGCTGCAGCCTGTGCAGAAGAAGCATGACCACGGCGGTCACGGGGATTCCTGCTGTGCTTCGAAAGTGGCGGCGCCGTCGCTGATCAAGTTGAGCGACAAGCCGACCGACGGCGCACGTCTGAGCAGTTTCCGCATCGACGCGATGGACTGCCCGACCGAGCAGACGCTGATCCAGAACAAACTGGGCAAGCTGACGGGTGTGCAGCAGCTGGAATTCAACCTGATCAACCGGGTGTTGGGCGTGACCCATGACCTGCCGAGCACGGCGCCGATCATCGAGGCGATCAAGTCGCTGGGCATGGTGGCCGAGCCTTTGGAGCAGGGCGTTGAAGCTCCTGCGCCCGTCGCCGAGAAAAAACACTGGTGGCCCTTGGCGCTGTCCGGCGTCGGTGCGCTCGCCGCCGAAGTGATCCATTTCACCAACGCCGCGCCGAACTGGGTGGTGGCAATCATCGCGCTGGTTTCGATCCTCAGCGGTGGCCTGACCACCTACAAGAAAGGCTGGATCGCCCTCAAGAACCTCAACCTGAACATCAACGCGCTGATGAGCATCGCGGTGACGGGCGCGATCCTGATCGGGCAGTGGCCGGAAGCGGCGATGGTGATGTTCCTGTTCACCGTGGCCGAGCTGATCGAAGCCAAATCCCTGGACCGCGCACGCAACGCCATCGGCGGGCTGATGCAGATGACCCCGGAACAGGCCACGGTGCAGCAGGCTGATGGCAGTTGGGTCGAACAGGAGGTTAAAAGCATCGAACTGGGCGCCCGAGTGCGTGTGCGGCCGGGCGAGCGAATCGGCCTCGACGGCGAAGTCGTATCCGGTACATCCACCATCGATCAGGCACCGATCACCGGCGAAAGCCTGCCGATCGAGAAGACCGTGGGCGATAAAGTCTTCGCTGGCACCATCAACCAAGCGGGCTCGCTGGAATACAGCGTGACCGCTGCGGCGAACAACTCGACGCTGGCGCGGATTATCCATGCGGTGGAACAGGCCCAAGGCGCGCGGGCACCGACTCAGCGTTTCGTTGACCAGTTCTCGAAAATCTATACCCCGGCGGTATTCGTGCTGGCCTTGGCGATCGCCGTGATTCCACCGCTGTTCATGGGGGCCGCGTGGTTCGACTGGATCTACCGGGCGCTGGTATTGCTGGTGGTCGCCTGCCCATGTGCGTTGGTGATTTCCACCCCGGTGACCATCGTCAGCGGCCTCGCGGCGGCGGCGCGCAAAGGGATTCTGGTCAAGGGCGGCGTTTATCTGGAGGGTGGTTACAAACTCGATTACCTGGCCCTCGACAAGACCGGCACCATCACCCACGGCAAACCGGTGCAGACCGATTATCTGTCCCTCGACCCAACCGCCGATGCCACAGCACCCGCGATTGCGGCGGCGCTGGCCGGTCGCTCCGATCACCCGGTGTCGCTGGCCATCGCCAACGCGGCTGTGGATAAACAATTCGCGCCGCTGGTTGTGGATAACTTCGAAGCCCTGGCCGGTCGCGGTGTGCGCGGCGAGATCAACGGTCAGGTCTACCACTTGGGCAACCATCGCCTGGTGGAAGAGCTGAACCTGTGCTCGCCCGAGTTGGAAGAGAAGCTGTTCGCTCTGGAGAAGCAGGGCAAATCCGTGGTGTTGCTGCTCGACCAGTCCGGTCCGCTGGCGTTGTTCGCCGTGGCGGACACGGTCAAAGAGTCCAGCCGCGAAGCGATTCAACAACTGCATGACCTGGGCATCAAAACCCTGATGCTCACCGGCGACAACGTCCACACCGCCCAGGCGATTGCCGCACAAGTCGGCATCGACGAGGCCAAGGGCGACCTGTTGCCGACCGACAAACTGCAAGCCATCGAAGCGCTTTATGCAAAAGGTCATAACGTCGGCATGGTCGGCGACGGTATCAACGACGCCCCGGCGCTGGCGCGGGCGGAGATCGGTTTTGCCATGGCGGCGGCCGGCACCGATACCGCCATCGAGACCGCTGATGTGGCTCTGATGGACGATGATCTGCGCAAGATCCCGACCTTCATTCGCTTGTCGCGCCAGACCTCGAGCATCCTGAAGCAGAACATCGCCCTCGCCTTGGTCATCAAGGTGATCTTTCTTGGGGTAACCTTCGCCGGGATCGCCACCATGTGGATGGCGGTGTTCGCCGACATGGGCGTGAGCCTGTTGGTGGTGTTCAACGGTTTGCGCCTGTTGCGCAAATAAGCGATGAGGAACGGGTGTGCTGAGTGCCGAGCTGAAGGCGTTTTACATGGTGGCCCGCCTGGGCAGCATCACCCTGGCGGCGAAGAAACTCGGCCTGAGCCAGCCCACCGTGACCACGCAGATTCGCAACCTGGAAAGCCAGTACTCGGTTGAACTGTTCTACCGTGGCGGCCGTCGCCTCAGCGTCAGCGATGAGGGCGCGCGGCTGTTGCCGATGGTCAAGACGCTGTTGCAGCAGGAGGCCGACATCGAGTTTTTCCTGCGCAACAGCGGCCAGGTCCAAGGCACGCTGCGCATCGCTGCCACCGCGCCGTATTACATCCTCGACCTGGTGAAGACCTTCCGCGAGCGCCTGCCGCAAGTGGAAGTGTCGGTGGAAATCGGCAACTCCCAGCAAGTACTCGAAGCGCTGGAGGATTACCGGGTTGATGTCGCCGCGTCCTCGCAATTGCTCGATGATGCACGGCTGATCCGCCGGGTGCTCGGCAGTGATCCGCTGGTGCTGGCGGTGCATCGCAATCATCCGCTGGCGGTGCACGACCATGTGCCGCTGAGCGCGTTGGCCGGGCATACGTTGTTGATGCGCGAATCGGGCTCGACCACGCGGCGGCTGACTGAGGAATTGCTGGCCAGTGCGGGGGTGAGTTTCGGGCCGTTGCTGGAGATTGGTAGCCGTGAGTCGATTCGCGAAGCGGTGCTGCGAAATATCGGGATCAGCATCATTGCTCGGCAGGAAGTACCCCATGATCCGCAGTTGCGGGTGCTGACCATCGAGAACGCGCCGCAGATCCCGGAGTACCTGTATTGCCTGAAGGAACGCAAAGGTGCGCGGTTGCCGGCGGCGTTTCTCGGGTTGGCGCAGGAAATGGCGCCGGCCTGAGATTTGCGGTGACTGTGCGGGCCTCTTCGCGGGCAAGCCTCGCTCCTACAGGGGAATGCGATCGAATTGTAGGAGCGAGGCTTGCCCGCGAAAGCGCCAGACCAGACAACACATAACCCAACCCAAATCCCCGAATACCACTATCAACCGTTTTTGCCTCACTGCCACATGACCGACGCATTACAAACCTAGGATGACCCTCATCTGCTTGATGAGGTCTGTCCATGAACCACTCGATCGCAACTGCCCTGACCAACCCCGGCGCGCCCATGAAGGTGCGCGGCGTGCAGAAACGCTTCGGCGCCTTCACCGCGCTGGATAACGTCTCCCTCGACGTCGCGGCCGGTGAGCTGGTGTGTCTGCTCGGCCCGTCGGGCTGTGGCAAAACCACCTTGCTGCGCTGCATCGCCGGTCTGGAGAAGCAGGACAGCGGCGAGTTGTACCTCGGCGATCGCGACGTTTCCCACCTGGCGCCGCAAGCCCGGGACTACGGCATCCTGTTCCAGTCCTACGCGTTGTTCCCCAATCTCACCGTCGAAGCGAACATTGCCTACGGCCTCGCCGGCAGTGGTCGCGATGAAGTGCGCAAGCGTGTCGTGCAGATGCTGGAATTGGTCGGCCTGATCGGCAGTGAGAAAAAATACCCCGGCCAACTGTCCGGTGGTCAGCAGCAACGTGTCGCACTGGCCCGCGCCCTGGCCCCCGCGCCTTCCTTGTTGTTACTCGACGAACCGATGTCGGCCCTCGACGCCCGGGTTCGCGAGCATCTGTGCACCGAGCTGCGCCAACTGCAACGCAACCTCGGCATCACCACGTTGATGGTCACGCACAATCAGGACGAAGCGATGCTGATGGCTGACCGCATCGCCGTGATGAACAACGGCAAGGTCGAGCAGTACGCCACACCGCAGGAAATCTACGACCGCCCGGCTACCCCGTTTGTGGCGGAGTTCGTCGGTCAGGGCAACTGGCTGCCGTTCCGCCGCAGCAGCGACAGCCACGCTCAGGTCGGCGGGATGAACATGCGCCTGGCCGACGGCAGCGCGAAAACCGCATCAGGCCGTTTGTTCTGCCGCCCGGAGGCAATCAACGTCAACCCGCCGGTGCATGAAGAAAACCTGTTCCCGGCCAAGGTTCGCGAGATTACCTTCCTCGGCAACCGTTGCCGCATGAGCTTCGAACTCGATCAACTGCCGGGCCATGCCTTGCTCGCGGAACTTGCGCCGGAAGCCATGCCCCGCCTCGGCGCGCAGCAGATTATGGTCGCCTTGCCACCACGCAGCCTGCAGGTGTTTGCCTGATGAGCGCGAACCTCGCGCTGCCGATACCGCACAAGCAGGTTCGGCAGACCTCCCGTGCCGAGATCGGCGACCGGGTGTTTGTGGTCGGCGGCAAAGTGCTGTTGCTGGTGTTGCTCGGCATCGCAGTGTTGATGCCGTTGCTGGCAATCTTCTGGCGCGGTTTCAGCTCTGAGGTCGGGCAGGGCGGTGGTCTGATCGCCGCCCGTGAACTGGTGACCAGTGCCAATTTCCACTGGTTGCTCGGCAACAGTCTGAAAGTTTCCCTCAGCGTCGCGGCCATCGTCGTACCGTTGGCCTACCTGTTTGCCTACGCCCTGCAACGCACGTTGATTCCCGGCAAAGGGATCTGGCGCGGCATGTCGCTGTTGCCGCTGATGGCGCCATCGATGCTGCCGGGGATCGCGCTGGTTTACCTGTTCGGCAACCAGGGCATGTTGCGTGGCTTGCTCTCGGACAATATCTACGGCTTCTGGGGCATTGTTCTGGGTGAGGTGATCTACACCTTCCCACACGCTTTGATGATTTTGCTGTCGGCGCTTTCCCTGGCGGATGCGCGACTGTTCGACGCGGCTTCGAGCATGGGCGCCAGTCCGGCGAAAGCCTTTCGCAGCATCACTTGGCCGGCGACTCGTCAGGCGGTGTTCGCCGCGTTCTGTCTGGTGTTCACGTTGACTATCACCGACTTCGGCGTGCCCGTGGTGGTCGGCGGCGACTATCAAGTGCTGGCGCTGGAAGCCTACAAAGCCGTGGTCGGCCAGCAACAGTTTGGTCGCGGCGCGTTGATCGGCATGGTCTTGCTGTTGCCGGCGCTGTTCAGCTTCGGCGTCGATGCCTGGTTGCGTCGGCGTCACGGCGATTCCATGAGTGGCAGGGCACAAGTGTTCAAACCGGCGCCATCGAAACTGCGCGACGGTTGCTACCTGGCCATCGTGCTGCTGATCTGCGCGGTGTTGCTGCTGGTGTTTGGCATGGCGGTGTTCTCGTCGCTGGTGAAATTCTGGCCGTACAACCTGTCGCTGTCGCTCAACCATTACCAGTTCAACGACACCGCTGGCGGCGGCTGGCTGGCCTATGGCAACAGCGTGAAGATGGCGTTGTGCACGGCGCTGATCGGCAGCGTGCTGATCTTCACCGGCGCCTACCTGATGGAAAAAACCAAGGGCCAGCGCGGACTGAACCTGACGTTGCGCATGCTCAGTTTCGTGCCGATGGCGGTGCCGGGCCTGGTGCTGGGCCTGGGTTATGTCTTCTTTTTCAACCTCAACGGCAACCCGCTGCACGTGCTCTACGGGACCATGACCCTGCTGGTGGTCTGCACCATTGCTCACTATTTGACCACTGCGCAAATGACCGCCACCACCGCGCTGCGCCAGCTCGACGCCGAGTTCGAAGCCGCCGCGCTGTCGCTCAAGGCGCCGCTGTATCGGCATTACCTGCGGGTCACCGTGCCGATCTGCCTGCCGGCGCTGCTGGACATCGTGCGCTACCTGTTCGTCTCGGCCATGACCACCGTTTCGGCGGCGATCTTCCTCTACAGCCCGGACACCATCCTCGCGGCGGTGGCGGTGCTGAACATGGACGACGCCGGCAACGTCGGCGGCGCGGCGGCGATGTCGACCCTGATTCTGTTCACCTCGGCGGGCGTGTCCCTGCTGCTGGCCTGGGCCTCGCGCGGTTTGCTGCGCCGCTCCCAGGCCTGGCGGCAGACCGCGCCCGGCAATTGATTTGCTGCTCCTGAAAACCGAAAGCCCCTCAACTCAAAGACAGGAAAAGATCATGTTCAAGCCCCTGGCCCTGGCCGCTGCTGTCCTCACCGCTTTCAGCCTGAACGCCTTCGCGGCGAAAACCGAGTTGACGGTGTACACCGCCCTCGAAGCCGAACAACTGAAGACCTACAAGGACGCTTTCGAAAAGGCCAACCCGGACGTCGAGATCAAGTGGGTGCGTGACTCCACCGGGATCATCACCGCCAAGTTGCTGGCCGAGAAAGAGCGTCCACAAGCCGACGCCGTGTGGGGCCTGGCCGCGTCGAGCCTGGCGATCCTCGATCAGCAAGGCATGCTGCAAAGCTACGCGCCGAAGGACCTGGGCAAGATCGGCGGCAACTACCGCGACGCCGCCAACCCGCCAGCGTGGGTCGGCATGGACGTGTGGGCCGCGACCATTTGCTTCAACACCGTCGAAGCCGAGAAGCAGGGCCTGACCAAACCCGTGAGCTGGCAAGACCTGACCAAGCCTGAGTACAAAGGCAAGATCGTCATGCCCAACCCGGCCTCGTCCGGCACCGGTTTCCTCGACGTCAGCGCCTGGCTGCAAACCTTCGGCGAGAAGCAGGGCTGGGCCTACATGGACGGCTTGCACCAGAACATCGGCCAGTACGTTCACTCCGGTTCCAAGCCTTGCAAACTCGCGGCGTCCGGGGAGTTCCCGATCGGTATTTCCTTTGAATACCCGGCCGTACAGCTGAAGCGCCAGGGCGCGCCGCTGGACATCATCCTGCCGAAAGAAGGCCTGGGCTGGGAGATCGAAGCGACTGCGGTGATCAAGGGCACGGCCCATGAAGATGCGGCGAAAAAACTGGCGGACTTCTCCGCGAGCCCGGCGGCGATGGAGCTTTATAAGGAGAACTTCGCGGTCCTCGCGCAGCCGGGCATTGCCAAGCCGCAGACCGAGTTGCCGGCGGATTATGAGCAGCGCTTGATCAAGAACGACTTTGCCTGGGCCTCGAAAAATCGCGACGAGATTTTGGCTGAGTGGCGTAAGCGTTATGACGGTAAGTCCGAGAAAGTGGTCGCCAAGTAAATCTTCGTAGGCTGACAGGGCCTCTTCGCGAGCAAGCTCGCTCCCACAGGGGATGTGCGTCGATCACAAATCCAATGTGGGAGCGAGCTTGCTCGCGATAGCGGTCCTGAATTCAGGACACCTCTAAATGACACAACACAACGACATGCTCATCGTCGGCGCCGGCATCTTGGGCTTGTCCCACGCCTACGCCGCCGCCAGACGCGGCCTGAAGGTCACGGTTTTCGAGCGCAGCGAAACCCCGTTAGGCGCTTCGGTGCGCAACTTCGGTCAGGCCCTGGTCACCGGCCAACCACCCGGCCCGATGCTCGAACTGGCCAAGGCCAGCCGTGAAATCTGGGGGCAATGGGCGCAACTCGCCGGCCTGCACCTTAAGCGCAACGGCTCGTACCTGTTCGCCCGCACCGAAGCCGAAGAACACCTGCTGCAAGCCTTTTGCAACGGCCGCGCCGTGGAGCACAGCTACAACGTTGAATTGTTGCGCGGCGCGGCGTTGCGGGATTTGTACGGCGGCCAGTTCAGCCATCACCGCGCCGCGTTGCATGGCTTGGACGATCAGCAACTGTATTCCCGCGAAGCAATTCCGGCGTTGATCGACTACCTGCGCCGCGAACTCGGCGTGGCGTTTCACTTCTCCACCCTGGTGCGCGACATCGAGCCGGGCCGCTTGCACAGCACCGCTGGCAGCTTCAGCGCCGGGCAGATCATCGTCTGTTCCGGCCACGATTATCAGACCTTGCTCGCTGAGCCGATTGCCGAGCTCAACCCGCAAATCTGCCGTTTGCAAATGCTTCGCGTCCGGGCGCAGGTCAATTTGAATCTGCAACACGCGTTGCTCACCGGATTGAGTTGCGTGCATTACGGCGCGTTCGCCGACCTGCCGGAAGCCGCAGCGGTGCAGGCACAAATCCTGCGCGATGCGCCGCACCTGCACGACAACGGCATTCACCTGCTGATCAGCCCGACGCCGCATGGCGAGTTGATCATCGGCGACTCGCACCATTACGGCCGCGATCCGTCGCCGTTCAACGCCGAGCAAGTCGACAACTGGATGATCGAACTGGCCGAGCAGACCTTGGGTTGTCGGATTCAGGTGATCGAGCGTTGGCAGGGCGTCTATGGTTCGAAGGGGCCAGGACCGTTCTCGTTCCTGCGCCCGCAACCCGGCGTGAGCGTGGCACTGATGCACACCGGCGTTGGCATGAGCGTCGGCCCGGCGATGGCCGAGCGCAACGTCGCCCTATTGTTGGGAGAAGTGTGATGGCGAGTGTGGAGCGAGTGGTCGACGAGGTGTTCGCGCTGTACGAACGTTTTGGCGACTGCGATTACATCGGCGAACCCGTGTCGCAGATCGAGCACATGTCCCAGGCCGCCGAACTGGCCATGGCCGAAGGCTACGACGATGAAGTGGTGCTGGCGGCGTTCTTTCATGACATCGGACATATCTGCGCCGAGAGCGCCGAGAACATGGGCGGCTTCGGCGTGGTCAGCCATGAACGCCTCGGCGCGGACTACCTGCGCCGCGCCGGTTTCAGCGAACGCATGGCGCGGCTGGTGGAATACCACGTGCAGGCCAAGCGTTATCTGACGCTGAAAGAGCCGGGGTACTACGAGCGACTCAGCGAAGCCAGCCGCCGAACCCTGGAATATCAGGGTGGGGTGATGACGGCGGCGGAGGCCGAAGCGTTCGAGCGCGATCCGTTGTGTGCGGTCAGTTTGCGCATGCGGCAATGGGATGAGCAGGCCAAGGAACTGTGGGTGCCGGTGCTGGATCTCGACATCTTGAAGCGCAAGGCGCTGGGGCTTTTGTCTGGCGTAGCGTGCTGAACCGTCTCACACAGGTTTGGGAAACGTTGCATGGATCGCACTGCGTCATGGGTTCATGCTGAGTTTTTTGCAGGGAGACGCATGGATGCGTGACTTGAACGTGATTGCCCAGGATCGAAACGGGGACGGTAAGGCCGATACGTTGCTTTATCGGTTTTATGAAGATGACCAGTTGCAGCGCGAGGCGACGGAGGCTGACCTTCGGCGGCTCAAGGTGTTTGGCAAAACCTATCTGAAGTGCGCGTGGTTCAATGCTGGGGAAGGTGAGGAGCGCTATCTGCGGATCTTCTCGCAGAATCTTTCTGGCGACGGCACACCTGAAATCGTCCATCTGCATTTTCGTGAGGGGCCGGTAATTGTCTATAAGGCCGCGGCTCAGGATCTGGATAACGATGGTGGGCTGGAGCTGATACTGGCGTCGGATGTAGACAATGACGGGCGTTCGGATCGCACGGATCGGAGTCGGGTGACGGCGTTGGTGAAGCAGTTTTTGAAGGTGGGTTGGTAGCGTCCATTCAGTGAATCCGAGTTGCGGCCTTCGCGAGCAAGCCCGCTCCCACATTTGAAATGCATTCCCCTGTGGGAGCGGGCTTGCTCGCGAAGACGCCGGCCCCGGCACAGCCAATCTAAAGCTGCTGCGCCAACCCCTCAACCTGCTCCTGCCGTTCCGCCTGATTCAACTTCGCCTGCGGATTAAGCGACGACCACTGCGGGTGCGCCCGCGCCTTGTTCAGTGCCTCGGGCAGTTTGCCTTCGCGCCAGGTCTTGTCCTGGGGCGTGGCCACCTGGATGCTGTCCATCGCTGCGTGCCCGCGCTGGTTCAGGGCTTGGACCAACTGCCGCTGACGCAAAGCCAACAACCGCAGCACGCTGTCATCGACGGTCAGTTCTCGCTGACCCTTGATCTTGCCCAGCAAGCGACTGCCGTAACTGCGGGCGGTTTGCAGCGCGCCGCCGGCAATGGCTCCGGCGAGTGCCGCTACGCCGAGGGTCAGGCCGCCGACCAGCAGGTCCACGCCAGCACCGGCGGCCGCACCCGCCGCAATACCGCCGCCCACCCGCACCCCGAGTTGCTTGAGGGTTTCGGGGTTGAACAGGTCATCGCCCCAGCGACCATCAAGCAGCGGCAAATCGCTGGCCGCAGCATCTTGCGGGCGGAAGGCATAGAGCTTGAGCAAGGCTTCGACGCAACGCTGTTCCCGTTGGCGCACGGCTTTGCGCAATTCGCTGATCGCTTGTTGTTCCTGTTCGGCCTCGCTGATCACGCTGCGGCGGCACGCGGCACAATCGATCAATAATTCGGCAATCAAACGTGCTGCACTTTGCTGGCGAGCCAGTCGCTGGGCCTGTTGATCGTTGATCAGGCGTTCCAGTTGCGGACGGGCATTTTCCAGCAGCAGCGCGAGGCTTTCATACAGTCGGCGTTCGCCATCCTCCGGCGGGGCGACGCTGTCGAAGCGCACCAGCGCGTGCAAACCCAACCGCGCCAACGCTTCACGCCAATCCGGCTCGCGATGATTGGCGCTGCTGACGAAATTCAGCACCGGCAGCAACGGTTTGCCGCAACTGGCCAACACTTCCAGTTCATCGCGATACTTGGCCAGCACCGGTTCCCGGGCGTCGATCACATACAGGCCGGCGTCCGAGGCCAGCAGTTGGCGCAGCACCTTGGCTTCCTGTTCGAAGCGTTGCCGGGCTTCGCTGCCCTCAAGGAACCGCGTCAGCCGCGCCGGGCCATCAAGGCGTTCACCCGGTCGCTCCAGGCGTTCGAGGTAGTCGAGCAGGGCGATGGCGTCTTCCAGGCCCGGCGTGTCGTAGAGATCGAGCAGCGGCTCGCCGTCCACTGAAAGCCGCGCACCTTCAACGTGTCGTGTGGTGCTGGGCCGGTGGGACACTTCACCGAAACCGACGTCACGGGTAAGGTTGCGCAGCAACGATGTCTTGCCGACGTTGGTGTGACCGACGACCGCGAGCTTCAAAGGCTTAATCATGACCGGTCTCCAGCCAGTTCATCGGCGCGCTATCGGCGAAGGGCAGCTCAAGTTGCTGCAGCGCCACGTGCCAATCGCCGAGACGCGCAGCATCCAGCGCTTCGCCGGGCGGCGCTTGCAGCAGCCAGATCCGGGTGGCCGTGGCATTGCGCGCCAGTTCGGCGATCAACGCCAGGCTGCCGCGATCCGGCGAGCGGCGCGGATCGCAGGCTATGGCGAGGCGTGCCGGGGGAAAGCGGCTGAGTTGTTCGAGGAGCTTATGGCGGGATTCGCGGCTGTCGAGGATGCCGGCATCACTCACGGATTTCGGCAGTGGTGGCGGCCAGGGGCGTTGGTTGTCCAGTTCGATGGCCACCAGCAGCGCGCCTTCGCTGTGCAGGTCACTGACGGCGCTTTCGACGCGGTGAAGCTGATCCGGAGCAGCATCGCTGATGCCCAGGCGTTCGCTGGTGGGCATCAGCCGTTCGCGCAATTGCGCATAGCCTGGCAGGTTCAGGTCCAGGCGCAATCCAGCCTGACCGGTTTTCCAGCGCCACAGGCAAAACAGCGCCAGCAGCAGGCGCGGTAGCACACCGTAAACCACCAACACACCGACCAGCCATGTCGCCCAGGCCTGGCGCGCGCTTTCGACATTGAGCGCGGTGTCGCCGCTGGCGCGGATCATCTCTACGGTCGGCACGTTGAAGCCGAGCAAGGCCGGCAAGGCGCCGAGGGCTTGGGTCATCGCCACGAAGGTGTCGGCGCTGAGCAGGGTGGTTTCCCAGACGAAGCCATAGCGTCGGGTCGCCATCAGCGTCAGCAGAATCGCCAGCGCGCTGAGCATCGCCAGCAACCACAGGCTATTGACCAGCACACCAACCGCCCAGCGATTGAGTTTGTGCCGTTGCAGCAACAGCAACAGGGCCGGGGCCAGTTGCGCGGCTTTGGCGTCACGGGCGAGTTTTTCGCTGAGCCACAGCCACAGCCGTCCGAGGGTGGCGCCGTGTTCACCGGCGAACACCAGGCCCAGGGCCCAGCTCAGCAGCAGAATCAGATTCAGCCCGAGCAGACTGCCCAAGGCCCAGAACACATTCACCGAAACTTGCCCGTCACCGAGTGCGGCAAACGCCAGGCCGGCGCCGCTGACCACAGCCAGTATCGCGAGCAAAAACAGCGCCAGTCGTGCACCTTGCAGCCAGTGTTTAAGGGCGTTGGTCATTCCGTCGCGTTCGGCCAGCCACAGGGCTCGGCGTTGTATGCGGCTCGACAGGTCACCGCCAGCGGTGCGGGCCAGTCGGTTGGCTTCCAGGTCGTCCAGAGGGCCGGCGTGTTCTTCGCGCAGGCGAATGGTTTCCGTCAGCCAGAGGTTATTCAGTTCAGTCACGCGGCATCCCGTCGCTCAAATGAACGGTGAGCATAACCGCTGTGGCGCTTATCGGGGAAAGGGAGGCTCTGGTATCCTCGCCGGCATGACTAAATCACTCCCCCTCAGCCTGATCGCAGCCCTCGGTGAAAACCGTGTGATCGGCGTCGACAACAGCATGCCCTGGCACTTGCCGGGGGACTTCAAATACTTCAAGGCCACCACCCTGGGCAAGCCGATCATCATGGGTCGCAAGACTTGGGATTCCCTCGGCCGTCCGCTGCCGGGACGCTTGAACATCGTGGTCAGCCGTCAGGCGGATCTGGTGCTCGAAGGCGCGGAGGTTTATCCGTCGCTGGAGGCTGCAGTGGTTCGCGCCGAAGCCTGGGCGAAAGAGCAGGGCGTCGATGAGTTGATGCTGATTGGCGGGGCGCAGTTGTATGCCCAAGGCTTGGCGCAGGCCGATCGGCTGTACCTGACGCGCGTGGCGCTGAGCCCGGAAGGGGATGCTTGGTTTCCGGAGTTTGATTTGAACCAGTGGAAGCTGGTGTCCAACATCGAGAATCCGGCGGTGGATGACAAGCCGGCGTACAACTTTGAGGTATGGGAAAAAGCCTAAAAGCTTCGCGGGCAAGCCTCGCTCCTACAGGGTTGGCGCAATTTGGCGCATAACCCGTAGGAGCGAGGCTTGCCCGCGAAGGGGCCCGCTCAATCGCTGAAAATCTTAAGCCTGAGCCAACTCCGCATGCTCATCCGCATCCAGCAGCTCTTTATCGGTCTGCTGCATGATCTGGCTGGTAATCGCCCCCGCCGTGATCGACCCGCTGACGTTCAACGCTGTGCGGCCCATATCAATCAGCGGCTCAACCGAAATCAGCAACGCCACCAGTGACACCGGCAAGCCCATGGCCGGCAGCACGATCAACGCGGCAAACGTCGCGCCGCCACCCACGCCCGCCACACCGGCGGAACTCAGGGTCACAATCGCCACCAGCGTCGCGATCCACAGCGGATCGAGCGGGTTGATGCCCACGGTCGGCGCCACCATCACCGCCAACATCGCCGGGTACAGGCCGGCACAGCCGTTCTGGCCAATGGTCGCGCCGAACGAAGCGGCGAAACTGGCGATGGATTGCGGGATGCCCAAACGGCTGGTCTGGGCTTCGATGCTCAGCGGAATGGTCGCGGCGCTGGAGCGGCTGGTGAACGCGAACGTCAGCACCGGCCAGATTTTGCGGAAGAAACGCAGCGGATTAATCCCGGCCGCCGACACCAGCACACCGTGGATTACAAACATCAGGCCCAGGCCGATGTACGACACCACGACGAAACTGCCGAGCTTGATGATGTCTTGCAGGTTGGAGCCAGCGACCACTTTGGTCATCAGCGCCAATACGCCGTACGGGGTCAGCTTCATTACCAGACGCACCAGACGCATCACCCAGGCTTGCAGGGTGTCGATGGCGTTGATCACTTTCTGACCTTTCTCAACGTCATCTTTCAGCAGTTGCAGCGCGGCGACCCCGAGGAACGCGGCGAAAATCACCACGCTGATGATCGATGTCGGCTTGGCGCGCGCCAGGTCGGCGAACGGGTTTTGCGGGATGAACGACAGCAGCAATTGCGGCACATTCAGGTCCGCGACTTTGCCGGCGTAGTCGGTCTGGATGGTTTGCAGACGCGCCATTTCCTGAGTACCGGCGACCAGGCCTTCGGCGGTCAGGCCGAACAGGTTGGTCAGGCCGATACCAATCAGTGCCGCGATGGCGGTGGTGAACAGCAGCGTGCCGATGGTCAGGAAGCTGATTTTGCCCAGGGACGACGCGTTGTGCAGACGGGCCACGGCGCTGAGGATCGAAGCGAACACTAGCGGGATCACGATCATTTGCAGCAACTGCACGTAGCCATTGCCGACCAGATCGAACCAGCCGATCGACGCTTTCAGCACCGGGTTGCCGGCGCCGTAAATCGTGTGCAACGCCACGCCGAAGACCACGCCCAATACCAGCGCGAGCAGGACTTTCTTGGCTAAGCTCCAAGAGGTGTGACGGGTTTGCGCCAGGCCAAAGAGCAGGGCGAGGAACACCAGCAGATTGAGAATCAGCGGCAGATTCATAAAGACTCCATAGACTTGTGCCAGCCACCTTCTTGTGTGACTGCGAACCGGCAAGCCTAACAGCTTGATATCTAATGAATTAATACCAAAAACAGAGGTTAACTGTCGTTTTTGGAATAAGCCGGTGTCGCTGGCAGGGATGCAGCTGGCGCGATGTGGATGCAAGCGGTCGCGGGCAGACGGGAACTGTCACAGTTTTTTGTTAGCGTCGATGTCTTTGAATCAGGTCTCTTTATAAGGAAGCATGCAGATGAAGTTCGCACCGAAAATGCTGGCTGCTGCACTCTGCCTCGGCCTCGCCGGCCAGGTATTCGCCACGGATTTGAAGCATTGGCCAGCCGATCAGGCCAAGGCGCTGGACGCGATGATCGCGGCCAATGCCAACAAGGGTAACTTCGCGGTGTTCGACATGGACAACACCAGTTACCGCTACGACCTCGAAGAGTCGTTGCTGCCGTTCATGGAAAACAAAGGCCTGATCACCCGCGAGAAGCTCGACCCCTCCCTGAAACTGATTCCGTTCAAAGACACGGCCGACCACAAGGAAAGCCTGTTCAGCTACTACTACCGTCTCTGCGAAATCGACGACATGGTGTGCTATCCATGGGTCGCCCAAGTGTTCTCCGGCTTCACGCTTAAAGAACTCAAGGGTTACGTTGATGAGCTGATGGCTTCCGGCAAACCAGTGCCGAGCACCTATTACGACGGCGATGTGGTCAAGACCATCGACGTGCAGCCGCCGAAAGTCTTCACCGGTCAGGCCGAGCTGTACAACAAGCTGATGGAGAACGGCATCGAGGTCTACGTGATGACCGCCGCCTCCGAAGAACTGGTGCGCATGGTCGCGGCCGATCCGAAGTATGGCTACAACGTCAAACCGCAGAACGTGATCGGCGTGACCACGCTGCTCAAGGACCGCAAGACTGGCGAACTGACCACCGCGCGCAAGCAAATCACCGCCGGCAAGTATGACGAGAAAGCCAACCTCAACCTCGAATTGACCCCGTACCTGTGGACACCAGCGACCTGGATGGCCGGCAAGCAAGCGGCGATCCTGACCTACATCGATGAATGGAAAAAACCGGTGCTGGTGGGCGGCGACACCCCGAGCAGCGACGGCTACATGCTGTTCCACAGCGTCGACGTGGCCAAGGGCGGCATCCACTTGTGGGTCAACCGCAAAGACAAATACATGACCCAGATTAACGGCATGATGGCCAAGCACGCAGCGGCCCAGGCCAAGGAAGGGTTGCCGGTGACGGCGGACAAGAACTGGGTGATCGTGAAGCCTGAAGAGATTCAGTAAACCCAGAGTCGCGGAATCAAATGTAGGAGCTGCCGAAGGCTGCGATCTTTTGATCTTTCTTTGGCGCGACGGCTGAAAATCAAAAGATCGCAGCCTTCGGCAGCTCCTACAGGGGATCTGCGAAAACAAAATGCCCCGCACTTGGCGGGGCATTTTTTATTGCGGCGACTAAGGCTTACAGCCCGTCAAGCATCGCTTTGTTACGCACGGCACCCTTGTCGGCACTGGTGGCCAGCAGGGCGTAGGCTTTCAGCGCGGTGGTCACTTTACGTGGGCGCTTCTCGACGGGCTTCCAGCCTTTCTGATCCTGCTCGACCCGGCGTGCCGCCAGTTCTTCATCGCTGATCAACAGGTTGATCGAACGGTTCGGAATGTCGATCAATACCTTGTCGCCATCCTGCACCAGGCCAATCGCGCCGCCAGCAGCGGCTTCTGGCGAAGCGTGACCGATGGACAGACCCGAGGTGCCGCCGGAGAAACGACCGTCGGTGAGCAGGGCGCAAGCTTTGCCAAGGCCTTTGGATTTCAGGTAGGACGTCGGGTACAGCATTTCCTGCATGCCCGGGCCGCCTTTCGGGCCTTCGTAACGGATGATCACGATGTCGCCGGCCTTCACTTCGTCAGCGAGGATGCCGCGTACGGCGCTGTCCTGGCTTTCGAAGATCTTCGCGTTGCCTTCGAACACGTGGATCGACTCGTCGACGCCAGCAGTTTTCACTACGCAACCGTCGAGGGCGATGTTGCCGTAGAGAACGGCCAGGCCGCCTTCTTGCGAGTAAGCGTGTTCGACACTGCGGATGCAGCCGTTTTCACGGTCGTCGTCCAGGGTTTCCCAACGGGTCGACTGGCTGAACGCAGTTTGCGTCGGGATGCCCGCCGGACCGGCCTTGAAGAAGTGATGCACGGCTTCGTCGGTGGTCTGGGTGATGTCCCACTTGGCGATGCCTTCGGCCATGCTCTTGCTGTGCACGGTCGGCAGCTCGGTGTGCAGCAGGCCGCCACGGGCCAGGGAGCCGAGGATGCTGAAGATGCCGCCGGCACGGTGCACGTCTTCCATGTGGTACTTCTGGATGTTCGGCGCGACTTTGCACAGTTGCGGTACGTGGCGCGAGAGGCGGTCGATGTCCTTCAGGTCGAAGTCGATCTCGGCTTCCTGGGCGGCGGCCAGCAAGTGCAGGATGGTGTTGGTGGAACCGCCCATGGCGATGTCCAGGGTCATGGCGTTTTCGAACGCCTTGAAGTTGGCGATGTTGCGCGGCAGTACCGACTCATCGTTGTCGCCGTAGTAACGCTTGCACAGGTCGACGATGGTGCGGCCGGCCTGCAGGAACAGCTGTTCGCGGTCGCTGTGGGTGGCCAGGGTCGAACCGTTGCCCGGCAAGGCCAGGCCCAGGGCTTCGACCAGGCAGTTCATCGAGTTGGCGGTGAACATGCCGGAGCACGAACCGCACGTCGGGCAGGCGCTGCGCTCGTACTCAGCGACTTTCTCGTCAGAAGCGCTGGAGTCGGCAGCGATCACCATGGCATCGACGAGGTCGAGGCCGTGGCTGGCGAGTTTGGTCTTGCCGGCTTCCATCGGGCCGCCGGAAACGAAGATCACCGGGATGTTCAGGCGCAACGCGGCCATCAGCATGCCAGGGGTGATCTTGTCGCAGTTGGAGATGCAGACGATGGCGTCGGCGCAGTGGGCGTTGACCATGTATTCGACGGAGTCGGCGATGATCTCGCGGCTCGGCAACGAATACAGCATGCCGTCGTGGCCCATGGCGATGCCGTCATCCACGGCGATGGTGTTGAATTCTTTCGCTACACCGCCGGCGCGTTCGATCTCGCGGGCGACCAGTTGGCCCAGGTCCTTGAGGTGGACGTGGCCCGGTACGAACTGGGTGAACGAGTTGGAAATGGCGATGATCGGCTTCTTGAAGTCGTCATCTTTCATCCCCGTGGCGCGCCACAGTGCGCGGGCACCGGCCATGTTGCGGCCGTGGGTGGATGTTTTCGAGCGGTAATCAGGCATGGAGCACTCCGGGCGGCTAATCAGGTATCAAAGGGGAGTGAGCTTCTATTGACGTCTGGAACACTCAGAAATGGCCGTGTGTCCGGAAGTTGCCGATGACTTTGCGGGATCGCCGCTTGCCTCAGCCTGAGCTCATAAACCCGCCGGGGGATGAATGGCGATGAATCCCGCGATTCTACACCGCTGGCGTCAGGAGGGAATGCCGGAAAGTGTTGATCCAGCGCTGACGCAGCGTGTGGGATGACGACCGGCAGCTTTCACCCGACCGACAGCACCCGGTGACGCCGGGTAATCAGCGCATTCAGGCCGATACCGAAGGCGCTTAACAGGAGAAAACTGAGGGCCAGGGTCGTCTGCAAGTCGGTACTGCTCAGGTTGATCAAGGCGCTGATCAGCCCGCCGAAGATGAACACCAGCGTGTTGCCCGCTGCCGCCGACGTGCCTGCCTTGTCCGGAAACACCTCCATGGCTTTGGAGGTCGCGACAGGACGGGCAATGGTGGTGCCGGCCGTGCAGATGATCATCGGGACCAACACGGTCAGGGTCGAAAGCCCCAGCCATGTTGAAAGCATGAGCATCATCAGGCCCGAAAAGAAGATCAGGCCCAGGCCCACGATGATTTGTGTGTTGGGGGTGATCCGGCCGCCGATAAGCCGGGCGATGATGCCGCCGATGATGTACGCCAAGCCGTAGAGCAGCAGAGCCAGTGAGAACGCATAGGGCGAGAGCTGCAACTGGTCCATGAAGATCAGCGGCGAAATGACAATAAAGGAGAAATGGCAGGCGAAGGCAATCGAGGCAATCAACCAGTAGCCCAGAAAACCGGCATCGCGGTAGACCACGCGGTATGACTGGACGATGCCCTGGCGTATGACGTTGGTCGGGCGCTGGTTTTCCAAGAAGAAGCACGCTTTCAGGAACACGGCGCCGGCCAGCGCGATAAAGGCCACGAAGCTGCCGGGCCAGTCCAGGGCTTGTTGCAGCAAGGTTCCGGCCAGGGGCGAAATGGAAATGAAGATCCCGCTGGCCGTCACCATGAGAATCCTCAGGCGGTCCCGCTCCTTGCCTTCGAACAGGTCTTGAACCAGGGCTTGAGTGAGCACAAAACACCCGCAGCCGATGGCCTGGACCAGCCGGAACAACAGGAACCAAGAATACTCGGTGGACAACAGGCAACCTGTCGCGCCGATGATCGACACTGCCATGCCCGCCAGCAGCAGCCCTTTACGTCCGATGCTGTCCGACAGCGGCCCGATCAACAATTGGGACAGGGAGATTCCGACGGCAAACAGGCTGATGGAAAACGCGATGTCCGCGGGGGTGGTCCGGAAATGTTCGGCCAGTGCCGGAAAGGAAGGCAGCAGGACATCCAGCGGAAAGACCCCGAGCAACACCATGGTCATCAACAGAATGACGGCGGCACGGCGTTTTTTGAGGCTGACAGCCGGTTTTCCTTCATCCATCGACAAGTCCTGCCTGCATGAAAAGTTGCTGATTGCTGCGCAGGTCGAAGAACCCGGCATTGCGTAAGGCCTGGAGCGTAGCACCCGCCCCTGAGCGGGCCCGCTGGACTACGGCCGGCGAGCCTGCCAGCCCCCCAAGAATCTCTGCAACACAGGTGCCATTGAGCCCCGCGCTATTCAGGCTTTCCTTGAGCCAGCGCTCATCGACTTCAAAGAACACCAGAATGATCTCCACCAGCCATTTGGCGGCGAACGTGCGTTGGCTGCTGGTCAGGGTCAGCCATAGATAATGGAATACCTCTGAAAAGTAGCGACTGTGACGCGCCTCGTCAGTGAGGTGGTCCCTGAGCATTTCCTGGACGCAGGACACCAGCGTGTCACGACAAACCTCGAGCAGTTCCCGGGCGATGATCGTCTCCGAGACGAAGCCGACCAGAAACCAGGCCAGCGTCTTGTACCGGTCCGGGGTTTGCTCGAGCAAGGCGTTCAACCGGGTTATCCGGTGTGGCATCACCGGACGCTGGTTGATGCCGTAATGACTGGCAATCTGCTCGGCGAGGCTGTTGGAAAACAGCGCGTGAAAACCCTCGTCGGTGTAGAGCTGCAAAGCGGCGGTTTTCATTCGCTGCGGGATGCTGATCCCCAGTTCGCCATGGGCGATGGTTTCCACCGAACGGTTGACGATGCGGTGTTCCAGCAGGGTGGTGTAGTCGAGGAAATACACCAGGTGATTGGCCGATAAACGATGGATAACCGGTTGGCCTGCTGCCTTGATACTCGGGTGACTCAGATAGGGCAGAAAGGCTGGCGGGAACCAGTGTCGCGTTTCCAATTGCTGTTCCAGGTCCGACGGCAACAGGTAGGAGTGTTCGCTGGTCCGGACCGAGGCTCGGGTATTCCAGTCGCCCAGGGTGAAACGCTGGGCCCAGAAATCCGGGAGAGAGGAGGCGCTGGTCATTGTGGCGGGCCCTCGTTCAGCAGCGCTTTCAATTCCTTGCACATCGCTTGCCCGTCGCTCAGGCCGCAGCCGACAAAAAACAACGGTTGTTCGGCGCTGTCCTCGAGCCCCAGCAGCGTTTCGACCTGATCATCCGTCAGTGCTCCCGTCAGCCAGGTGCCCAGGCCCAGTGCGGTGGCTACCAGTTGGAAGGTCTGGGAAATATGACCCGCCTCGACGTAGGCCATCCGGTAAGCCCGGGAGTGTTGGTATTTCCACCACAACTTGTCGAAACGCGCGGTGATGAACAGGCCAACGGGCAGGTTGTTGATGAAGTGTTGCCCGCACAGCAACTGGCCCAGGGGCGAAGTTGGCAGCGTGCTGACGAAGCTCAACGCATGATCAGCCGGATGGTAGGCATAGAGCCCAGGCTCCAGGCCGCTGACGTTTTGCACATGCAGAAAACCTTCGCAGGCATTCAAACCTCCGCCCGAAGGGCTGCTACGGCGTGCGGTCAAGCCTTCGGCGACCGTCTCGTCGATATCGTCCTCGCGCTCCTTCAGGTAGCCGAGAGACAGATAAAGCAACGTACTGATATCGCCGAGGGACACCGCTGCGCCGGTGAAAGAGCGGCAGGTCTTCCGCTTCACCAGCGCATCGGCCAGGCTATCTGCCGGTAACCCTGCGGGCGCGGGCAGACTGATCAGCTCGCTGGTCGGCCGGTGCACGAAACCGGTGTCAGGTGCACTGGAGGTCAATACGTCGTTGCAATGGTCCAGATAATGTCTCGACCATTCATAAATATTCTGTGGGGTATATTCGCAAGGTATGTTCTTGGTGCCGATATGAAATATCTTTGATAGATCATCCCAGCCCCATTCATTAGTGCTTTGTATTGAAGTTGTGAGTATTCCGGTGTTCAGGAATTGAGTGTCTATTATATTGAGAGTGTCGAACGATTCAGGATTGTCGATCAGTTGTGCAAGTCGTGTTGAATACTCAAGATTCAGTTCGAATTGTTTGTGGCTTCGGTAATCCCAGAGGATTTGGCCGGGCGTGCGCGGCAGTATGAATAGATGCGGGTTTATATGCATGACGGGGCGGTTCACTCTGGGCTGGGCCATAGAAAACGCTGGGTAAGCCGGCACTCCCCAGCGTCTCAGTTACTTAGCGAGCTTTAGGTGCGACCAGAAAAGCCAGGTTAGCGATTTTGTTGGTTTCCAGAGTAATTGCTTTCATGTGTTGAACTCCTTGTAAGTGATAGTGAGTGCCACTCCTTGGTGACAACTCAATCATAGTTTGTAATGAGTTCTTATCAAGGGGGAATTCAGTAGGAATGTTCCAGTAATTTTGTGGGAGCGATCTTCAGGTCTAAGTTAACTTGTAGGTCTTATTCTTTGGAATCTAAGATGCAGGGAAACTTCCTGCACGTCAGTAGGACGGCAAGTGTAAGAAATAGAAGAATTCAGGGGAGGTAATCGTCGTTGGAAAGCAAACGGGGAGCCTGCTGGCTCCCCGTCAAACCCGCGTCATCAGCTGTTTGGCAGCAGGCGGCAGGTGATGCTCTTGATGTAGCGAGTTTCGGCGATGGCCGGGTGCACCGGGTGATCCGGGCCTTGACCGCCACGTTCCAGCATCTGGATGTTGCGATCCAGGTGACGGGCGCTGGTCAGCAGGATGTTCTGCAGGTCATCTTCCGGCAGGTGCATCGAGCACGAAGCGCTGACCAGGATGCCGTCCTTGCTGAGCAGGCGCATGGCTTGCTCGTTCAGGCGACGGTAGGCGCCTTCACCGTTTTTCATGTCTTTCTTGCGTTTGATGAAGGCCGGCGGGTCGGCCACGATCACGTCGAAACGCTCTTCGCTGGCTTTCAGCTCTTTCAGGGCTTCGAACACGTCGCCTTCGATGCAGGTCATTTTCTCGGCGACGCCGTTCAGCGCGGCGTTGCGCTCGACACCGTCGAGGGCGAAGGCCGACGCGTCGACGCAGAACACTTCACTGGCGCCGAACGCGGCGGCTTGCACGCCCCAGCCGCCGATGTAGCTGTACAGGTCGAGAACGCGTTTGCCCTTGGCGTAAGGGGCCAGGCGCGCGCGGTTCATGCGGTGGTCGTAGAACCAGCCGGTTTTCTGGCCCTGGATGACCGGCGCTTCGAATTTCACGCCGTTCTCTTCCAGCGCAACCCACTCCGGCACCAGGCCGAATACGGTTTCGACGTAGCGGTTGAGGCCTTCGGCATCACGGGCGGCGGAGTCGTTCTTGAACAGAATGCCGCTTGGCTTGAGCACTTGGGTCAGCGCTGCGATCACGTCTTCTTTATGCGCTTCCATGGTCGCCGAAGCGATCTGTACCACCAGGATGTCGCCGAAACGGTCGACCACCAAGCCTGGCAGCAAGTCGGAATCACCGTAGACCAGACGATAGAACGGCTTGTCGAACAGGCGATCACGCAGGGACAGGGCGACGTTCAGGCGATGCACCAGCAGCGATTTGTCCAGTGGCAACTTGATGTCGCGCGACAGTAGGCGGGCGCAGATCAGGTTGTTCGGGCTCATGGCAACGATGCCCAGCGGTTTGCCGCTGGCGGCTTCGAGGATCGCCTGATCACCGGCCTGAAAGCCGTGCAACGGGGTGGCGGCCACGTCGATTTCGTTGCTGTAGACCCACAAGTGGCCGTTTCGCAGGCGTCGGTCGGCGTTGGCTTTGAGGCGCAGGCTAGGCAGGGACATGACGTCGCTCCGGAAAAAAGAGCGGGAGTATAGCGTGTTGCGCAAGGCCCCGGCTCGGCAGATAGACCTGTGGCGATGTGGGGAATTGGATGAAATTTTCGCCGATCTGCCGGCCACGGTGTCGGATCCAACTTTATAAAGGTTAGAATCGGCGCCTGTCCCAGAGTGTGTACTTATGTCCCAAGAGCTGACTTCCGAACAGATTCAACAGTCCCTGCAAGGGATCAGCGTGCCGGCCCAGCCGCAGATCATGGTGGATCTGCAGATGGAGCAGTACATGCCTGATCCGGACCTGGAAGTGATCGCGAAGCTGATTGCCCAGGACCCGGGCCTCTCCGGGGCACTGCTGAAAATCGTCAACTCGCCGTATTACGGCTTGAGTAACAAGATCGCCTCGATCCAGCGTGCGGTGAACCTGCTGGGCAGCCGTTCGATCATCAACCTGATCAACGCGCAGTCGATCAAGGGCGAGATGAACGACGACACCATCGTCACCCTGAACCGTTTCTGGGACACGGCCCAGGATGTGGCGATGACCTGCCTGACCCTGGCCAAGCGCATCGGCTCCCAGGCCGGCGACGAAGCTTATGCATTGGGCCTGTTCCACGATTGCGGCGTGCCGCTGATGCTCAAGCGTTTCCCCGATTACATGAAAACCCTGGAAGAGGCCTACGCCAGCGCGAGTGCCGAATGCCGGGTCGTGGACACCGAGAACAAGGTCTACAACACCAACCACGCCGTGGTCGGTTATTACACCGCCAAGTCCTGGCGCCTGCCGGAACACATCAGCGCCGCCATCGCCAATCACCACAATGCTTTGGCGATCTTCACTGACGAGTCTTCGCGCAACAGTCAGCTGAAAAACCTGCTGTCGATCCTGAAAATGGCCGAACACATTTGTGCGTCGTATCGAGTGCTGGGCAACCAGACTGAGGACCACGAGTGGAACAGCATCGGGCCTTTGGTGCTCGATTATGTCGGGCTCTCGGATTACGATTTCGAGACCCTCAAACAAACGATTCGTGACCTCGGCGCTCATCACTGAGTGCCCGGTATTTCCTGAGAACAGCATGCCTGAACTGCCAGAAGTCGAAACCACCCGCCGGGGCATCGCCCCGCACCTGGAAGGCCAGCGGGTCAGCCGGGTCATCGTGCGTGAGCGGCGTCTGCGCTGGCCGATTCCCGAAGACCTGGACGTGCGCCTGTCCGGCCAGCGCATTGTGCTGGTGGAGCGTCGCGCCAAGTACCTGTTGATCAACGCCGAGGTCGGCACGTTGATCAGCCATTTGGGCATGTCGGGCAATTTGCGTCTGGTGGAAGTCGGCACGCCGGCGGCCAAGCATGAGCATGTGGACATCGAACTCGAGTCCGGCCTGGCGTTGCGTTACACCGACCCGAGACGGTTTGGTGCGATGCTCTGGAGCCTCGACCCGCTCAATCACGAATTGCTGCTTCGCCTGGGGCCGGAGCCGTTGACCGACCTGTTCGACGGCGAGCGCTTGTTCCAGCAATCCCGTGGGCGTTCCATGGCGGTCAAACCGTTCATCATGGACAACGCGGTGGTGGTGGGGGTCGGCAATATCTATGCGACCGAAGCGCTGTTCGCCGCCGGTATCGATCCGCGCCGTGAAGCCAAGAGCATTTCCCGGGCGCGCTACCTGAAACTGGCGATCGAGATCAAACGCATCCTCGCCCATGCCATCGAGCGCGGCGGTACGACGTTGCGCGACTTTATCGGCGGCGACGGCCAGCCGGGCTATTTCCAGCAGGAATTGTTCGTCTACGGCCGTGGCAGCGAGCCGTGCAAAGTCTGCGGCACGGAGTTGCGCAGTGTGACCCTGGGCCAGCGCGCCAGCGTCTTTTGCCCGCGCTGCCAGAGCTGATACGTCCGACGGTCTATAGTCAGTGTTCTCACTGCCTAGCCGAAGGACCGTGCCATGAATTCGTTTCGAACCTTTGCCGTTGTCATGCTGCTGAGCGTCGCTGTGCCGGCGCTGGCGGCTGAAAACGGCAGCGGCGACCCGCGTTACACCATCCAGAACCCACCGGCCTACGCCATGATCGGCGACTTGCTGATTGCCCGACCTTTGCTGGTGGCGGCGACGGTGATTGGTGCGGGGGTGTTTGTGGTGTCGTTGCCGTTTACCGCACTGGGTGGCGGTGTGGGCGATGCGGGGCAGGCGTTGGTGGTCGATCCGGCGAAAGCCGCGTTTGTGCGGTGCCTGGGGTGTATCGGGGAAGGTTTTGAGCAGCGGGAGTGATGAAGCAAGATCAAAAGATCGCAGCCTTCGGCAGCTCCTACAGGATTTGCGCGATCCCATGTAGGAGCGAGGCTTGCCCGCGAAGGCGTCCTCACAGACGCCAAATAACTCAAACCTTACCGGTAATGACCCGATACTTCTCCATCAACTGTTCTTCAGTCTCCGGATGCGCCTCGTCCAGTGGAATGCAATCCACCGGGCAGACTTGCTGGCACTGAGGCTCGTCGTAGTGGCCGACGCACTGGGTGCACAGGTTCGGGTCGATCACGTAGATCTCTTCGCCTTGGGAAATGGCGGCGTTCGGGCACTCGGGTTCGCAGACGTCGCAGTTGATGCAATCGTCGGTGATGATCAGGGACATGCTAACTCCAGCCGGGGCGGCAGGCCCGGGCGCAATAAACCAATGCGCGCAATTGTGCCGCATTGGCGCCCGCAGTGCACGCGGGCGCCGCTTGAGCGGTCGTTACTTCTTGAAGCGTTCGGTGAGGGCGTCCGCCACCGCTGGGTGGACGAACTTGGTGATATCGCCGCCCAAGGCTGCGATTTCACGGACCAGCGTCGAGGAAATAAACGAATAACGCTCGGACGGGGTAAGAAACAGGCTTTCCACATCCGGCGCCAACTGGCGGTTCATGTTGGCCAGCTGGAATTCGTATTCGAAGTCCGACACCGCGCGCAAACCACGCAGGAACACGTTGGCATTCTTCTCTTTGGCGAAGTGCGCGAGCAGCGTCGAGAAGCCGACAACTTCAACGTTGGGCAGATGTTTAGTGACCTCGCGGGCCAGCTCCACACGCTGTTCCAGGGGAAACAACGGGTTTTTCTTCGGGCTGGCAGCGACGGCGATGATCACGTGATCGAACAGGCGCGCGGCGCGTTCGACCAGATCGCCATGGCCCTTGGTAATAGGGTCGAAGGTACCTGGGTACAACACTCGGTTCATCGCGTCGTCCTGGCGGGAGTCCGTTGGGGACTCGGATGGTATCGCAGCCTTCCCGGTCGGGAAAGTCGCCTGTTAGGTAAGAAAGCACTATAGACGATGGGAATATTGCGATTTTTCATGGGTTTTTCAGGCGATCTGCCAACGCTGTCGCCAGTTGCGCGGTCAGCCCGTACACCGACAATTGCGGGTTTGCGCCAATGCTGGTGGGGAACAGCGAGCCATCGTGGATCGACAGATTGCTGATCTGATGATGTCGGCCGAGGCTGTCGGTCACCGCATTTTTCGGGTCTTCACCCATCGCGCAACCGCCCATCACATGGGCGCTGCCCAAGCGTGTGCGATACAGCTCAAGGCTCAGTCCGTCGATCAACGTGCGGGCTTCGGCGAGGGTTTTCACGTAGCGCGCGTCGGCATGCATCGGCATCACCGCTTTGGCGCCACCGGCAAACTGGATCTCGGCCATGCTGTGGAACGCCCGGCGCAAACCGTCCCAGGCGTAAGGTGAAACCTGATAATCGAGCACCGGCGTGTTATCGCCGCGCAACTCGACGTTGCCGCCAGTGCTGTCCGGGTGGAAACCGTCGCGCAGCAACGCCAGCATGGCGTGGGTGTGGGGCAGGTTTTCCATGTGCTGCGAGTTTTCCTGGCCGAAGCCGCCAAGCAGGGTCGCCGCCAGAGCCGGTTGCAGCGGCGGGACTTCGAGCTTGTAGGACATTTTGCCGGTGGTGCCGTCCTGCCATTGGAAATGGTCGGAATAGATCGACTGCGGCGCCCCGTAGAACGGGTTGATCACCTCGTCGAACAGCCCGGCGGACATGTTCACCAAGTGCAGGAAGGTTCGGGTACCCAGGCGTTTGTGCGGGTCGGGCGCATCGGAACGCAACAGCAGCGCCGGGCTATTGATCCCGCCACCGGCCAGCACGTAATGCCGTGCCTTGACCGTGATGCTGCGACCGGTGGGCGCGACGCAACGCTCGTCCATCGCCACGCAATCCAGGCCGGTAACCTTGCCATCCTTGATCGACAGTTTCTCGGCGCGGGCCAGGTAAAGCAGCTCGCCACCCTTTTCCAACGTCGCGGGAATGGTCGTCACCATCATCGATTGCTTGGCGTTGGTCGGGCAGCCCATGCCGCAGTAGCCGAGGTTCCAGCAGCCACGCACATTGCGCGGGATCACGTGCCAGCTGTAGCCGAGTTGCTCACAGCCTTTGCGGATCACGTCGTTGTTGGCGTTGGGCGGAACCATCCACGGGGCGACGCCGAGGCGTTGTTCCATTTTTTCGAACCACGGCGCCATCTCGGCGGGACTATGACCTTTGACGTTGTGCTCTTTGACCCAGTGTTCCAGGGTCGGGTCCGGGGTGCGAAAGCTCGACGTCCAGTTGATCAACGTAGTACCGCCGACTGCCCGGCCCTGCAGGATGGTGATCGCGCCGTCCTTGCTCATGCGGCCGATGCCTTCCTGATAAAGGCTGGCGTAGGCCTGGTCTTCGAGCATCTTGAAGTCGCTGCTGGTCTTGAGCGGGCCTTCTTCAATCAGCAGCACCTTGTAGCCGGCGGCGCTGAGGATTTCCGCCGTTGTCCCGCCACCGGCGCCGCTGCCGATGATCGCCACGTCGGCTTCCAGAGTCAGGTCCTGGGTCAGTTGCGAACCGTTGTAGGTTTTCCAGCCACGGGCCAGGCCTTCGCGGAACGGATCGGGTACAGGCATGTTTGGGTTCTCTTATAGTTATTTTTGAGGGCTGTGGTAATTCGGCTGACGCCTTCGCGAGCAGGCTCGCTCCCACATTGGATCGCCTAACCCCTGTGGGAGCGAGCCTGCTCGCGAATGGCGGGCGCGCCACGGATTCAAACCGTGGGAGGCCCCGGATACCCGCAATGCGCCCAGGACTCCGCCCGGCTGTACCACGCCATCATCACCAGTTGCAGCAATGAGCTATGCCCCATGCGCAGCAAGCTCAACGAACTGTTTTCCCAGCGATCGAGGAAATGCCGGATCTCATCGGCAGAAGCATTTCCCCAACTGCCCCAGATTCCGGTCAGCGGCCCACGGGTCACGGCCATCCCGAGCACATCGAACAACTGCCGAGTCAGCTTGAGCATTTCCGGCGAGAGATGATTGAGGCCGTTATCCAGGGTTTTCAGGGTGCCATCGACTGCCGCCGGCATTTTCTCGGTGGCCACGGCGCCGTCGAGCATCACCGGTATCAGCGCCCGCAAAAACAGCAGGTCGCCGCTGCGCAGAATTGCAAAACCGTCAGCGGAAATACTCGACGAGCAACCACTGAGGCTCGCTCCCAACCCGGCCGTGGCCAGGAAGGCGCTGGCACCGAGGCTGAATTTCAGCAGGCCGCGCCGTGACAGCGCGGGTGTATCGGACAGGCTTGGGCTCATTATTGTTATTACCCGGCGGTGAGGAGCGTTAGCGGATAAACAGCTTCTGAATCAGTTTCTGGATCGCTTTGCCGTACGGCGGGTAGATCAACTTCGCCGCGTTGAAGCGCTGTTTAATCAGCACACCCTTGGCCTTGCTGAAGGTCAGGAAACCTTCGTGTCCATGGTAATGGCCCATGCCTGAAGCGCCGATGCCGCCGAACGGCATGTCGTCCTGGGCCACGTGCAGCAGCGTGTCGTTCAGGCACACGCCGCCGGAATGAGTTTCGTGGAGTACGCGATTCTGTTCGCGCTTGTCGTAGCCGAAGTAGTACAGCGCCAGTGGGCGAGGGCGTTGATTGATGTAGGCAAATGCCTGATCCAGATCGCTGTACGGCACGATGGGCAGCAGTGGGCCGAAGATTTCGTCCTGCATCACCGTCATGTCGTCACTGACATTCAACAGCAGGCTATGGCCCATGCGCCGGCCCTGGCCTTGGTCGAACAACGGAATCAGCAACGCGCCCTTGCTGGTGGCATCGCTGAGATAACCGTTGAGCCGCGCCAGTTGTCGGTCATTGATGATCGCGGTGTAGTCCGGGTTGTCGGCCAGTGTCGGATAAAACCCGCGAACTGCCTGGCGATAGGCTTCGACAAAAGAACCGACACGCTCTTCCGGTACTAGCACGTAGTCCGGGGCGACACAGGTTTGCCCGGCATTGAGGGTCTTGCCGAAAGCAATGCGCTCGGCGGCGTCCTTGAGCGGCACGTCTCGGGAGACGATGGCCGGGGACTTGCCACCCAGTTCGAGGGTCACCGGGGTCAGGTTCTCCGCCGCCGCACGCATCACGTGCTTGCCGATGCTGGTGGCGCCGGTGAACAGCAAGTGATCAAACTTCAGCCGCGAGAACGCGACGCCGATATCCGCTTCGCCGAGCACCACGCAGACCAGGTCTTGTGGGAAGACCCGACCCAGCAATTCCTTGAGCAGCAACCCGGTGGCCGGCGTGGATTCGCTGAGTTTGAGCATCACCCGGTTACCCGCCGACAACGCTCCCACCAAAGGCCCGATGGCCAGGTACAGCGGGTAGTTCCAGGGCACGATCACGCCGACCACGCCCAGCGGTTGATAAACCACTTTGGCGGACGCCGGTTGAAAAGCGATGCCGACCTTGCGCCGCGACGGTCTCATCCAGCCCTTGAGGTGCTGGCTGGCGTAGTGGATGCCGTGCAGGCTCGGCATCAGTTCGGCGAGCAGGGTTTCGTCGGCGCTGCGATGGCTGAAATCCTGGCTGATCGCATCGATCAATGCCTGCCGTTCATTGCTCAACAGGTCGCGCAACGCCTTGAGCCATTGCTGGCGCTGGGCGGCCGGTGGCATCGGGTTGGCGGCATAGGCGACGCGTTGCGCCTCGAACAAAGTCTGGAGCTCGTCCAACGGCTGCTGTAGGTTCTGCAGATAAGCAATGTCGGCGGACATGGTCGGCTCCGGATTTATTATAATTAGGCACTTTTTAGAGTCTATGCTCTAGAAAGTCAAATGACTTCCTGACGCACCTTTGTTTTATCCACTCCCGGATAGGTCGTAAGATGCCCGTCATCGCACTCTGAATTAAAGCTCAAGCCATGGCCCCACGGATCAAAACCAGCGAGCGCATCGTGCAGAACAGCCTGGAGCTGTTCAATCAACAGGGCGAGCGCAGCATTAGCACCAACCATATCGCTGCCCACATGGAAATTTCCCCGGGCAACCTGTACTACCACTTCCCCAACAAGCAGGCGATCATCGCCGTGTTGTTCAGTGAGTACGAAACCCTGGTGGACAGCTTCCTGCGTCCGCCCCAGGGGCGCGCCGCCACGGTGGAAGACAAGCGCTACTACCTCAAGGAACTGCTGTCGGCGATGTGGCGCTACCGGTTCCTGCACCGCGACCTCGAACATTTGCTCGAGAGCGACCCGGACCTGGCCGCCCGTTACCGACGTTTTTCCCAGCGTTGCGTGATCCAGGGCACGGCCATCTATGTCGGGTTCGTCGAAGCCGGCATCCTCAACATGGACCGCGTGCAGATCGAATCCCTGACGATCAATGCCTGGATCATCCTGACGTCGTGGGTGCGTTTCCTGTGCACCACGCGGGAAAACTCCAATCACTTGAGCGAGCAGGCGATCAAGCGCGGGGTCTATCAGGTGTTGGTGCTGGAAGCCGGGTTTGTCACTGATCAGGCGCGTGATGAGGTCAATGCACTGTTCGAAGAGTTTTACGTGCCGCTGGCCCAAGCCCTGGAAGAAGTGAAGTAGGATCAAGCACCGACTTAAGCACAGGAGCCCGTTATGCCCATTGCGCAACTGATCAGCCCGCAAGCGTTGGACCAGAAAAAGGAGCAGCCGGGGCTGGTGATTCTGGATTGTCGTTTTGCCCTCGAAGACCCGGACTACGGTCAGCGCAGTTATGCCGAAGGGCATATCGCCGGGTCGAGCTTTGCCGATCTGGAGCGTGATCTGAGCGGGGCGATCGTCAAGGGCGTTACCGGGCGCCATCCGTTGCCGGAACCCGAAGACCTGATCGAACGCTTGCAAGCCTGGGGCATCAACGCTGACAGCGAAGTGGTTTTGTACGACGATGGCCCCGGTGCTTTCGCGGCGCGGGCGTGGTGGTTGCTGGCCTGGCTGGGCAAGCGCGACGGCGTGTTCATCCTCGATGGCGGGCTCAAGGCCTGGCACGCGGCCGGGTTGCCGTTGAGCCTTGATGCGCCTTCGGTTGTACGTGGCACCTTCAACGGCACGCCGGATGCTTCAGTGGTGCTCAGCGCCGAGCAACTCCAGCAACGTCTCGGCCAACCGGCACTGACCCTGCTTGATGCCCGCGCCTTGCCGCGCTTCAAGGGCGAAGTGGAACCGATCGACCCGATTGCCGGGCACATCCCCGACGCGCAATGTGCGGCGTTCACGGAAAACCTGGGCGGCGATGGGCGTTTCCTGCCGGCTGATCAGCTCAAGCAGCGCTTTGCGGCGAAACTCGGTGATCGCTCGCCGACGGAATTGGTGGCGTATTGCGGCTCTGGTGTGACGGCGTGCCACAACCTGTTTGCGTTGTGCCTGGCGGGCTATCCGTTGGGGTCGTTGTATGCCGGGTCGTGGAGCGAGTGGATCAACGAGCCGGCGCGGGGTATCGCCACCGGCGAATAACCCCACATCCCTTGTAGGAGCGAGGCTTGCCCGCGAAGGCGGAGTGTCAGTCAACATTAATATCGACTGACCCGCCGCCTTCGCGGGCAAGCCTCGCTCCTACATTGGGCCTGCGCCATTCTTAATCTCTGAGTACTGTTCGGGCACTGCGATACGCCCCCGGCCCCACCCCGTAAACCTGCTTGAACTGCCGGCTCAGATGACTCTGATCGGCAAAACCCAACTGCGTAGCCACCTCCAGCGGCAAACACCCACCCTGTAACAAGGCTCGCGCCCGGGCGATACGTTGTTGCATCAGCCAGGTGTGCGGCGGCATGCCGGTGGCGCGGCGGAACACGCGGGCGAAATGGAAGGGCGACAAGTTCACCGCACTCGCCAGCTCTTCCAGCGAAGGCGGCGCCGCCAGTTGCGAATGCAGCAAATCCTTGGCCAGCGTCACTGCGCGATGTTCCTTGCCGGGTTTGCCGGCAATCGGCACCGCGGCATGGCGTTGCAGTAGCAACAGCATCATTTCGCGCCAGACCGTTTGCTGTTGCAGTGCCGTGGACGGGCTCTCCAACAAGCGGTGCAACTGACAGAAACCCTTCACCAGATCCGGATCGCGATACAGCGTGGCGCCAAACGCGGGCAACTCAGTGGTCGGCAATTCCAGCTCGGCCAACAACGACAGAATCTGCCCGCTGTCCGGATAAAACGCCCGGTACAACCAGCCGTCCTCCGTACCTTTATGGCCCGTGTGCAGTTCGTCCGGGTTGATCAAGACCAGCGTGCCACTGCCCGCAAGATGCTCGGCACCGCGATAGCGATAACGCTGGGCGCCGGCCATGATCATGCCGATGACGTAGCCGTCATGCACATGGGGCGCGAAGCGGTGTTCGATATAGCGCGCGGATAACAGCTCGACGCCGGCCAGTGGTGCCGTTTGCCAGAAACGAATCGACTCGCCCTGATCGGTGTCCATGGTCCTACTCGCGCCCCGCAGCGGTCAGCCACTGGGGAATGCGGCGTTCCAGGTAGTAACTTGGTTGTCGGAACGATCCGTCGACAAATCCCACATGTCCGCCTTTGGCCTGCAATTCAAATTGAGTGCAGTCGGACAACTCATCGGCCAGCGGCAGGCTGTGAGGGAATACGAACGGATCGTCAGCCGCCTGAATGATCAGGGTTGGCGTGCGAATTTCCCCCAGGAAGTAACGACTCGAGGCGCGGCGATAATAATCCTCGGCGTCGGTAAAGCCGTTCAATGGCGCAGTGACCCGGCCATCGAAATCCCAGAAGGTGCGCATGTTTTCCAAGGAGCCCAGTGCAGCCAACGCGGCCAGGCCATCCTCGCGCCCGTCATGCTGGAACTGACGTTGCTTGTTCTTGATGTAGGCCACCATCTCGCGCATGAAGTGCGCCTGATAGACCTTGGAAAAGCCCTGGCCGATGCGATCGGCACATTGATCGAGGCGAAACGGCACCGACACCGCCACGGCACCGAGCACGCCGCTGTCGCTGCCGGTTTCACCCAAATGCTTGAGCAGTACGTTGCCGCCCAATGAGTAACCCACCGCGTACAACGGCGCGAGCGGTCGTTTGGCTTTCAGGTGCTGGATGGCTTCGGCCAGGTCTTCACTGGCGCCGGAGTGGTAGCTGCGCGGCAACAGGTTTGGTTCGCCCGAGCAACCGCGCCAGTTCAGCGCGACGCTGGCCCAACCTTGATCCCCGAGGACTTTTTGCAGGCCCGCCACGTAGGGTGAGTTCGACGAGCCGGTCAGCCCGTGCAACACCAGCACCAACGGCGCCGTGGCGGTGTGCGGACCGTGCCAGTCGAGGTCGAGGAAGTCGCCATCCTCCAGCCAAAGACGTTCACGTTCACGTTCGATATGCGTGGTTTTACGCCATAGCGGTCCCCACAAGGTTTGCAAGTGCGGGTTACTGAGCCCGAAGGCCGGGGTAAAGCGTTCACTGGGCGCGAGCACGATGTTTCTCTACAAAGGTAAAACAGTCGGTGGCAGGGCTAAAACGCCAGGCTCTGCCGCCGATGTCCAAAGAAACTAACTTGCCACAATCCCCGCCTCGGCGCGACACATGCTCTGCGGCACTTTGCTGGCAGGCAGAGGCAACGGCTGTTGTTCCACGGTCGGGCCCAAGGTCACCACCCGCCATTGGTCCGCATCAAAATGTCGGTTCAAGGCCTCTTTGATTTGCGCAACGGTCAATCCTTGAGCTTGTTCGACTGAAAAATCCAGGTCGAGCGGCAAGTCATGCTGGTTGATCGTGACCAGCCGGGAAAGAATCTGTGAGTTGCTGGCGCTGTTACGCACGCTGGTGCTACGCAGTTGGCGCAGGGTGTCGTCGAGTTCCTGCTGGGTCGGACCCGATTGCAAATAGTCGCGGTACATCGACTGCACGAGTTTCACCGCGCCGTCGCTGAACTGCGGGCTGGTTTTCAGGCTGATGATGGCTGAACCGCCCCCTTGCCGGAAAGCCGTCTTCAGTTGCACTACGTAGGTCAGTCCGCGTTTTTCCCTGAGCTCCGTCATCAATCGGGAAGAGATTTTCTGCCCGCCGAAAATCGTATGGGCCACGGTCAACGCGGCGTAATCGGGATGCTGGCGTGTCACGCCCGGCTGCCCCAACATGATTTGCGTCTGGCTCAAGGGGCGCTCGATATGGCGTGATGTTGCAGCGTCTTCGCTGCGCGATACCGGCGTCATGGAGGCCATTTCGGCGCTGGCGGGCAGCGCATTGAAAACCTGCAAGCTCATGGCTTGGGCTTGTTCCACTGTCAGGTCGCCAACCAGCGTAATCACCGCGTTGGACCCGGCATAGGCTTGCTGATGAAACGCCTGGACCTGTTTGCGGGAGAGCGCGGCCACACCTTTTTCCGTGCCGAAGATCGGTTGGGCATACGGGTGGCCCGGCAACAGCAGCTCATTCATGGCGTGGGCCATTTGTGAATCGGGGTCCTGCTGCCGTGCCTTGAGGATATTGGTCAGTTCTTTCTTGACGTTGACCAGCGCCTCCTCACTCAACAGCGGCTGGCCCAGAATTTGTGTGAACAGCAGCAGCGCTGGGTCGCGCTTATCGGTGACGGTCAGGCTGCGCAGAGAAAAAGAGCTCCGTTCCTGCTCGATGCTCATATCGAGTTTTGCGCCGAGGCCATCCAGGGTTTCCAGGATTGCTGACTGGTCCTTGCCCGGTACCCCTTCATTGAGCAGGCGGAGCGTCGCGGCCGCCAACCCGGAATGCGCACCATCCTGCGCGCTGCCGGCGGGGAAGCTGACGTGAAGATCGAACATCGGCAGCTCCGGGGTGCGGATAAACAGCACTTTGCCGCCGGAGGGCGATTTCCATCCGTGGATTTTCAAGGCGCGCGGGGTGGCTGCCTGTTCGTCCAGCTCTGCCAGGGATTGCAGGCGCGGTGGCTGGGCAACAGTCGATTGCTGCGATTCGGTGTCGGCGAATACCAGGCAGCCTTGCGAGCAACCCAGCACCATCAATCCCAGTGTCAAGCAGGTGAATTTATTCATCGGTTTTCTCCACGAGGACATGGGCGGTGCTCAGGCGTTGGCGGGTCAGGTAGGTCTGCGCGGCCAGCTGAATATCGGCTGGGGTCACTTGATTCAGTTCATCTGCGTCTTCATCCATCAGTCGTCCGGGCAGGCCAATGCTCTCAAGCGCGCCGAGATGATCCGCTTGGTGTTCGATAGAGTCGCGGTCATAGATTTGCCGGGCGATCAGCAGGGTGCGGGCGCGTTCCAGTTCGGCACTGTCGGGCGGGGTGGACTTGAGTTCGTCGAGTAACGCCCAGATCCGCGCCTCTGCCTGATCAAGGCTGACGCTGCTTTGAGTGGTGAGCTGGGCATTAAGGGTGAAAAGGCTGTCGCCGCGATACAGCGGGTTGTAGCTGGACGACGTGCTGGAAAACAGCCTTTCGGTGAGTTGCAGGCGCTTAGTCAGGCGGGCGCTGTTCGAGCCGGCCAGCAAGGTGTCGAGCAGCCTCAGCGCGTGCACCGAACGACGGTTTTCGGCGGTTGCAAGGCTTGGGACGTTGAACGACATGGTCAGTCGAGGCGCGGCAATCGCCTGGTGCAAGATGATTTTTCGCTCGCCGGGTTCGGCCAGTTCAAGGGACAGGCGGCGGGGGGCAAACGGTTTGGCGGTCAGCGTGCCGAAATAACGCTCGGCCAAGGGCTGGACCTTTTCCAGCGTGACGTCACCGACAATAACAAGCGTGGCGTTACCGGGTGCGTAGCGGCTTTGATACCAGTGGCGCAGGTCTTCGGCGTTCAGACGCTGCAAGTCATGCATCCAGCCGATGATCGGTGCGCCGTAGCTGCTGGCAGGGAAGGCCATGCGCGTGAGGTGCTCGCGTGCGATCCCGTCTGGATCATCGTCGACCCGCAACCGACGTTCTTCCTGAATGACCGCCAGTTCCGGAATGAAATCCTCGGCGCGCAGGTGCGCGGTGGACATCATGTCGGCCATCAACTCGAAAGCGACGCCCAATTGATGCGGCTGCAGGGTCTGGTAGTAAGTGGTCACGTCCTTGTCGGTAAAAGCGTTTTGCGAAGCGCCAAGATTGTCCAGAATGGCCGAAGCTTCGCCGGAGCAGGTCTTGCTGCTGCCCTTGTAGAGCATGTGTTCCAGAGCGTGAGACAGGCCGGATTGCCCCGGCGGTTCATCGCTGGAGCCGACCTTGAGCCAGAGTTGCGAAGTTACCACGGGCGCGCGATGGTCTTCGCGCACCACGACTTTCAGGCCGTTTTTCAGGGTGAATTCGTGGGTGGGTTGTGCAGGGTCGGCCAGTGCCGTGAAGGGCAGTAGCCAGGAAAAGAGCAGCATCTTGCTGCGAGAGATGTTCATCCGTGTTCATCCTCAGTGGTTTACGGAAATTACGTAAACCACTGTGGATGTTTGGATGAGGCATTTGGCGGTAACTATTTACCGCACGGGATGCTTTTTTTCACGTCAGGCTGACGACGGGCTCAGCCTGCCAGCGGGCTGCGTTGCCACAACGCGTAGTAAACCCGACCGGATTTCTGCTCCCGGTGCAGGCGCCAGTTGCCCGGCAAACCCAGCGCCGAGGGGGCGTTTTCGCTTTCGGTGTAGACCCAGGCGTCATCGGCCAGCCACTGACGCTCTTCGAGCAAGGCGCAAACGCCCGGCAACAGGTCCTGGTTGAACGGCGGGTCGAGGAACACCACGTCATACGCCGTCGCAGCCTGGGTTTCCAGGTAGCGCAAGGCATCGGCAGTCTGTACCTGGCCGGTGGTGCAACGCAGGGTGCCGAGGTGTTCCTTGATGCTGGACACCGCGATGTTGCTCGCATCCAGCGCCTGGCCCATGGCGGCGCCACGGGACAGGGCTTCGAGGAACAGCGCGCCGCTGCCGGCAAACGGATCCAGCACCTTGGCCCCGGCGATGTACGGCGCGAGCCAGTTGAACAGAGTTTCACGCACCCGGTCCGGGGTCGGGCGCAGGCCCGGAGCATCAGGGAAACTCAGCTTTCGGCTGCCCCATTCACCGCCGATGATGCGCAGTTGGTTCACGCCGTTATGCACGTTGTGAACAGGCTTTTTAGGACGCGATGGACTGGCCATTAATGCTCCGGAACCCCGAGCGGCTGCTCGGTGGGTTTATCAGATGGGGCCGGTAACGGCTTTTGCGGCACGGTCGGGCCAGCGGTGACGATGACCATTTTGTCCGTGCTCAGGTGTTTGTTCAGTGCGGCTTTCACCTGCTCGACGGTCAGGCTCTGGGACTGCTGCATGAAGTCCTCAAGATAATTCAGCGGCAAGTTGTAGAAACCCATGGCGCCGAGCTGGCCGACGATATCGGCGTTGCTGGCGGTGGACAGCGGGAAGCTGCCGGCCAGTTCACGCTTGGCGTCGTCGAGTTCTTTCTGGGTCGGGCCGGTTTTAAGGTAGTCGGCGAGCACGTCCTGCACCAGTTTCAGCGTGCCTTCGCTCATTTCGGCGCGGGTCTGCAGGTTGATCATGAACGGACCACGGGCCTGCATCGGGGTGAAGCCCGAGTAGACGCCGTAGGCCAGGCCGCGTTTCTCGCGCACTTCGCTCATCAAGCGCGTGCCGAAGCCGCCGCCACCAAGGATCTGGTTGCCCAGGGACAGCGCCGCGTAGTCCGGGTCATCACGGTCGATGCCCAGTTGCGCGAGCATCAGGTTGGTCTGCTTGGACGGGAACTCGATGTGGCCGATGCTCGCCTGGGGTTCGACCGGTTGCGGGATTTTCGCCAGGGCCGGGCCTTTCGGCAGGGCGCTGGAGACTTGCGCGGCAATCGCCTCGGCCTCGGCGCGGGACAGGTCACCGACCAGTGCAATCACCACGTTGCCGGCGGCGTAGGCTTTCTCG
Source organism: Pseudomonas sp. B21-053 (assembly GCF_026016365.1). Lineage (NCBI taxonomy): Bacteria > Pseudomonadati > Pseudomonadota > Gammaproteobacteria > Pseudomonadales > Pseudomonadaceae > Pseudomonas > Pseudomonas sp. B21-053. The sequence goes on along the minus strand of NZ_CP087205.1, from coordinate 6,683,910 downwards.
TGGAAAGCGCGCAACTGCGCCAGAGTGATCGCTGGAACGGTTTTCGCCGTGCCGTCGCTGGAGTTGGCGTAAGGATGATCGCCGTACAGACGTTTCATCAGTTCGAGGCCGGCCAGTTTGCCGGGGTTCTGCTTCTGGTATTCGAAACCGGCGAGCATCTGGTTCTTGATGCGTGCGAACGAGTCAGCAGGGAAGGTTGGCTTGCCGATGACTTCAGAGAACAGCTGCAAGGCCGGCTCGCGTTTGTCCACGGCGCTCAAACTGCGCAGCGACGCGACCGCCATGTCCTTGTAAGCACCGTTGCCGAAGTCCGCGCCCAAGCCTTCGAAGCCTTGGGCGATGGCACCGACATCTTTGCCGGCCACGCCTTCGTTGAGCATGGCGTTGGTCAGCAGCGCGAGACCGGGTGCGTTGCCGTCCTGGCTGCTGCCGGCGGCGAAGATCAGGCGCATGTCGAACATCGGCAGCTCACGGGCTTCGACGAACAACACCTTGGCGCCTTCGGCCGTGGTCCAGCTCTGCACGTTCATGTTGCGGTGGCTCGGGGCCTTGCCGTCGAGTTCAGCCAGCGATTGCAGCTTCTGGCTGGACTTGGCTTTGTCGAGGGCTTCGCTGGCCGTGGAATCATTTGGGCGCAACAGGTAGACCGTCGCCGAACCGATCAATGCCACCAGGATCAGCCCGATCAGCGCCAGGCGTGGTTTTTTACGCTCACTCATGAGTCGTCTCCAGTGGAAGTACATGGGCGACGCTGAGACGTTCGCGGGTGAAATACAGCTTGGCGGCTTTCTGGATGTCTTCTGGGGTGACGCTTTCCAGGTCGGCCAGTTCGGTGTCCATCAATTTCCACGACAGGCCGACGGTTTCCAGTTGGCCGATGGCGGTGGCCTGACTGGTGATCGAGTCACGCTCGTAGACCAGACCGGCAATCACCTGGGCCCGCACGCGCTCCAGCTCTTCAGCCGAAGGCGCGGTGGTTTTCAGTTGTTCGAGCAACTTCCACAGACCGGCTTCGGCCTGGGCCATGGTTTTGTTCTTTTGCGTGTTCGGGCTGGCCGACAGGGTGAACAGGCTGTCACCACGGGTGTAGGCGTCGTAGCTCGACGAACCGCCGGACACCAGCTCTTCGCCGCGCTCCAGTTGCGTCGGGATACGACCGCTGTAACCGCCATCGAGCAGGGCGGAGATCAGGCGCAAGGCGTTCACCGAGCGCTTGTCTTCGGCGGTGGCGATGCTCGGCACGTTGAAGGCCAGCATCAGGCTCGGCAGTTGGGTCTGCACGTGCAGGGTGATCTGCCGTTCGCCGGGTTCGGCCAGTTCCAGCGGGATTTTCGCCGGTGGCACATCGCGCTTGGCAATCGGGCCGAAGTAACGCTGGGCCAGGGCTTTGACTTCATCCGGGGTCACGTCGCCGACCACCACCAATGTGGCGTTGTTCGGCACGTACCAGGATTTGTACCAGTGGCGCAGTTCTTCGACCTTCATGCGGTCCAGGTCAGCCATCCAGCCGATGGTCGGCGTGTGATAGCCGCTGGCCGGGTAGGCCATGGCCTTGAAGCGTTCGTAGGCCTTGGACATCGGCTTGTCGTCGGTGCGCAGGCGACGTTCTTCCTTAATAACCTCGATCTCGCGGCTGAACTCGTCGGCCGGCAGTTTCAGGTTGGCCATGCGATCAGCTTCCAGTTCGAAAGCCACGCCCAGGCGGTCGCGGGCCAGAACCTGGTAGTAAGCCGTGAAATCGTCGCTGGTGAATGCGTTCTCTTCGGCGCCAAGGTCGCGCAGGATCAGCGACGCTTCGCCAGGGCCGACTTTATCGCTGCCCTTGAACATCATGTGTTCCAAGGCATGCGACAGACCGGTCTGGCCTGGGGTCTCGTAGCTGGAACCAACCTTGTACCAGACCTGGGAAACCACCACCGGTGCACGATGGTCTTCGCGCACGACGACCTTCAAGCCGTTGTCGAGGGTGAATTCGTGGGTGGGTTGCGGATCGGCAGCCAGGGCCGAGAGGGGCAGACAAACTGTGCTGAGCAGCAGGCCTGCAGCGCGGCGGGCTAGAGCATTCATACGTTTTTAAACCTGTTGAGCTGCCCGCTTGTTCTTAGCGTCAGCGGGCGAGAGGGTGCTAGGATACTGATCCGTTTTACTGGCGGCCACGCCTGTGAGCCTTTTATCGGCGCGCAGGTTGTATGGGTTCTCGGCAGAAGCTTTGAGTTTGTCAGCTAGACTCTGCGTTTTCGCCGACGATGCCGGTCCAGTCCTTCGTATTAGTCGACCTTTGAGGTGCCGTTGGCACTTCGATAAATTGTTGCGCGTGAACAAGCTGGGTCAATCGCAGTCTGTTCTGCATCGAATATTTATTTGCCGGGGCGCCCTTTGGCGCGTCGCTACCGTGAGATAGCCGTCCTCCATGTTTGGTTCCAACGACGACAAGAAGACCCCAGCTGCGGCTGGCGAGAAGAAAAGCCTGTTCGGATGGCTGCGCAAAAAGCCGCAGGAACCCGTCGTCGAACAGCCACAGCCCACTCCTGAGCCCATTCCAGCGCCGGTAATAGAAGAAGAGCCGACGCCGATCGTTCTACCGAGCGTAGAGCCGGTATTGCAACCGGTTGAGCTTGAGCCCGAGCCTCAAGTCGATGTCGCGGCCGAGTTGCCGCTCACGCCAGCCGCTGAGCCATGGCTGACATTGCCGGTGGCGGAAGAACCGGTGGCGTTGGTCGAAGACGAACAGGCGCCGCACGTTACTCCACCGATTCCAGCACCGATTGCGTTTACGCCTGAGCCGGTTCATGTGCCAGTGGTTGAGTCGGTCATCGTGGCCGAGCCTGCACCGGTGGTTCCAGAGCCTGTCGTGCCGGCATTCGTTGCGCCTGTTGCACCGATTGTTCAGGCGCCAGAGCCTGCACCTGCACCTGCACCTGCACCTGCACCTGCACCTGTCGTCGCTGCACCTGTCGCCATCATCGAAACCCCGGCCGAGCCGCCGCGCACCGAAGAAACCAAGGCCGGTTTCTTCGCCCGCCTCAAGCAAGGCCTGTCCAAGACCAGCGCCAGTATCGGCGAAGGCATGGCCAGCCTGTTTCTCGGCAAGAAGATCATCGATGACGAATTGCTTGAAGACATCGAAACGCGCCTGCTGACCGCCGACGTTGGCGTCGAGGCGACGTCGGTGATCATTCAGCGTCTGACCCAGAAAGTTGCGCGCAAAGAATTGGCCGATGCCGACGCGCTGTACAAATCCCTGCAGGCGGAGCTGGCAGCAATGCTCAAGCCCGTCGAGCAGCCACTGAAAATCCACTCGCAGAACAAGCCGTTCGTGATTCTGGTGGTCGGCGTCAACGGCGCCGGCAAAACTACCACCATCGGCAAACTGGCGAAGAAGCTGCAACTGGAAGGCAAGAAAGTCATGCTCGCCGCCGGTGACACCTTCCGCGCCGCTGCGGTGGAGCAATTGCAGGTCTGGGGTGAGCGCAACAAGATCCCGGTGATCGCCCAGCACACCGGCGCCGACTCGGCTTCGGTTATCTTCGATGCCGTGCAAGCCGCCAAGGCCCGCGGCATTGACGTGCTGATCGCCGACACAGCCGGTCGTCTGCACACCAAAGACAACCTGATGGAAGAACTGAAAAAGGTTCGCCGGGTCATCAGCAAACTGGACGACGACGCGCCGCACGAAGTGCTGTTGGTACTCGACGCCGGTACTGGCCAGAACGCGATCAGCCAGGCCAAGCAATTCAACCAGACCGTGCAGTTGACGGGCCTGGCGCTGACCAAACTCGACGGCACCGCCAAGGGCGGGGTGATTTTCGCCCTGGCCAAGCAGTTTGGCTTGCCCATCCGCTACATCGGCGTCGGCGAAGGCATCGATGACTTGCGTACCTTTGAAGCAGAACCCTTTGTCCAGGCATTGTTTGCCGAGCGGGAGCGTTCATGATTCGTTTCGAACAGGTCGGTAAACGCTACCCGAACGGTCACGTCGGCTTGCATGAGCTGAGCTTTCGAGTCCGTCGGGGCGAATTCTTGTTTGTCACCGGCCATTCCGGCGCCGGTAAAAGCACCCTGTTACGGCTGTTGCTGGCCATGGAACGTCCGACCACCGGCAAATTGCTGCTGGCCGGGCAAGACCTGGGCACCATCAGCAACGCGCAGATTCCTTATCTGCGACGGCAGATCGGCGTGGTGTTCCAGAATCACCAGTTGCTGTTCGATCGCACGGTGTTCAATAACGTCGCGCTGCCGTTGCAGATCCTCGGCCTGTCCAAGCCCGAGATCGCCAAGCGGGTGGATTCGGCCCTGGAGCGCGTGGCGCTCTCGGACAAGACCGATCTGTACCCCGGCGACCTGTCCACCGGTCAGCAACAGCGCGTCGGCATTGCTCGCGCCATCGTGCACCGCCCGGCCTTGCTGCTGGCGGACGAACCGACCGGTAACCTCGATCCGCGCCTGGCGGCCGAGATCATGGGCGTGTTTGAAGACATCAACCGTCTGGGCACCAGCGTTCTTATCGCGAGCCACGACTTGGCCCTGATCGCCCGCATGCGCCACCGCATGTTGACCTTGCAACGCGGCCGCTTGATCGGCGACGGGGAGGCCGGCGTATGAGTGCGACTCGCAGCCCCAAGGTTTCCGAGCGCGTAGCCCCGAAAGCTGCCGACCCGCAACCGCAAAAGAAAAAACGCGACGATGACGACGGCCCGGACTTCGCCACGCTGCTGCGTGCCTGGATCGAAAGCCATCGCGCCAGTCTGCTGGACAGCCTGCGCCGGTTGGGCAAACAGCCGATTGGCAGCTTCTTCACCTGCATGGTGATGGCGGTGGCTCTGAGTTTGCCCATGGGGCTGTCACTTTTGCTGAATAACGTCGAGCGGTTGGGCGGTTCCTGGCAGCGTGCGGCGCAGATCTCCCTTTATCTGGAATTGAACGCCAGTCCGGAACAGGGCGAGTCGCTGCGCGAGCAGATCAAAGGCATGCCCGGCGTCGCGGAGGCTGAATATGTTGGCCGCGATCAGGCGCTGGAAGAGTTCCAGCAGCAGTCCGGTCTGGGCGAGGCGCTCAAGGAGCTGCCGGAAAACCCGCTGCCGGGCGTGGTGCTGGTGACGCCGAACGAGGTCGACAAGCCCACGCTTGAAGCATTACGACAAAAACTTTCCGAGCTGCCGAAGGTACAACAGGCACAACTTGATCTAGTCTGGGTCGAGCGTCTGGCCGCCATCCTCAAGCTGGGCGACCGGTTTGTCTTCGGTCTGACCGTGCTTTTGGTGTCTGCATTACTTTTGGTGATAGGCAATACCATTCGTCTTCATATTGAAAACCGCCGCACAGAGATAGAAGTGATTAAACTCGTCGGCGGCACGGACAGCTATGTGCGCAGGCCCTTTCTGTATATGGGCGCGCTATATGGCTTCGGTGCGGGGATTCTGTCCTGGGGCGTCTTGGCGTTCGGCCTTAACTGGTTGAACGACGCAGTGGTTGGTTTGGCCGGCTTGTACGGCAGTAATTTTGCGCTGGCCGGAGTGCCAGTTGCCGATGGTCTGTCGCTCTTGCTTGGCGCGGTGCTGTTGGGTTATATCGGTGCATGGATTGCAGTCGCACGTCATCTCAGGGAGTTGGCGCCGAAGTAGTATCTTTTTGCGCGTATTGACCTTTCGGTTTTTATGGGAACTTGTCCTTTGGTTTCCGGTCAATTTTCGCAGTGCTGAACTGCACGAGTTATGTAAGTCGGAGGTTTTTTCGTATGACCACTTCTTTGCAACCTGCTTATGCTCTGGTCCCAGGCGCAAACCTGGAGGCCTATGTGCACACGGTGAACAGCATTCCATTGCTGACGCCGGAGCAGGAGCGTGAACTGGCCGAGAGTCTCTATTATGAGCAGGATTTGGGGGCGGCTCGGCAGATGGTGCTCGCCCACCTGCGTTTTGTCGTACACATTGCCCGTAGCTATTCCGGCTACGGCCTGGCTCAGGCTGACCTGATCCAGGAAGGCAACGTCGGCCTGATGAAGGCTGTTAAGCGTTTCAACCCGGAAATGGGTGTGCGCCTGGTTTCGTTCGCTGTGCACTGGATCAAAGCGGAAATTCACGAGTTCATCCTGCGCAACTGGCGCATTGTGAAAGTCGCGACCACCAAGGCCCAGCGTAAGCTGTTCTTCAACCTGCGCAGCCAGAAGAAACGTCTGGCGTGGCTGAACAACGAGGAAGTCCACCGTGTGGCGGAAAGCCTCGGCGTAGAGCCGCGGGAAGTGCGCGAGATGGAAAGTCGCCTGACCGGCCATGACATGGCCTTCGACCCGGCCGCAGAAGCGGACGACGACAGCGCTTTCCAATCGCCGGCCAACTATCTGGAAGACCACCGGTACGACCCGGCCCGTCAACTGGAAGATGCCGACTGGAGCGACAACTCCAACCACAACCTGCACGAAGCGCTGGAAGTGCTGGACGACCGCAGCCGTGACATCCTCTACCAGCGCTGGCTGGCAGAAGAAAAAGCCACGCTGCACGACCTGGCGCAGAAGTACAACGTGTCGGCCGAGCGTATTCGTCAGCTTGAAAAGAGCGCGATGAACAAGCTCAAGTTGTCGATCGCCGCCTAATCGGTGAACCGCCAATAAAAAACGCCCCGATCAGCGATGATCGGGGCGTTTTTGTTTTTAAGATCAAAAGATCGCAGCCTTCGGCAGCTCCTACAGGTGTACGCATTCCCATGTAGGAGCTGCCGAAGGCTGCGATCTTTTGATCTGTGGGTCACTGGGCCCAAGGCGCACGCCGCGAATCATTGAGCCCCACCAGATAGCTGTCGCCACCTAACTGACTCATCTGCTGACGAATCCACCCGGCCCGCCGCGCGACATAGTTGGTCGGATGGCTGGCGCTCCACACCCTTGGATTGGGCAACACTGCCGCCAGCAAGCTCGATTGCTGACGGCTAAGACCTTTAGCGCTCACACCAAAGTGATGCCGGGCCGCCGCTTCGGCGCCAAACACTCCGTCATCCCATTCGACGCTGTTCAGGTACACCTCAAGAATCCGCTGCTTGGGCCACAACACTTCGATCAACCCGGTGAACCAGGCTTCCAGGCCTTTGCGCAGCCAGCTGCGGCCGGACCACAAAAACAGATTCTTCGACACCTGCTGGCTCAACGTACTCGCACCGCGAATCGTGCCGCCGCGTTCGTTATGGGCAAACGCCGCTTGAATCGCGCCGAAATCAAAACCCCAGTGCTCAGAGAACTTCTGGTCTTCTCCGGCAATCACCGCGACTTTCAGGTCGTCGGAGATTTCATCCCAGGGTTTCCAGGTGCGTTGCAGATCGATGGGTTCGCCATCGAACCAGGATTCGACCTTGCGCTCGACCATCAGCGCCGTGCCCGGTGGCGGCACCACGCGAAAAATCAGAACCAGCAACACGCTGCCGCCCGCGAACCAGAGCAGGGCCTTCGTGAATCGTCGCAAAATTAAACGCAGCATAGAGATGGCTTGGCCGAACCCGTTGAGCGGGCCATTATACAGACCCTGTTGATCGAGTCTGACTGGAGTTCTTCATGCTGCGTGGCTTTCTGATGCTGGCCGCTTTCTTCGGCTTCACCGGCGTTGCCCTTGGCGCGTTCGCCGCCCACGGCTTGAAAAACCGTCTGACCCCGGAATACCTGGCGATTTTCCACACCGGCGTTACCTACCAACTGGTGCACACCCTGGCGCTGCTGGGCGTGGCGCTGCTGGCAACGCAGATTCCGGGTCGCTTGATCACCTGGGCCGGGGCATCCTTCGCTATTGGCATCCTGCTGTTTTCCGGCAGTTTGTATCTGCTGACGATCACTGGCGTGAGCAAGCTCGGGATCATCACGCCTTTTGGCGGTCTCGCGTTTCTGATCGGCTGGTTCTGCCTGGGCCTGGCCGCCTGGCGCTTGAGCTGACCCGTAGGAGCTGCCGCAGGCTGCGATCTTTTGATCTTCAAAAGAGCAAGATCAAAAGATCGCAGCCTGCGGCAGCTCCTACAAGGATCGTGTTTCAAGACGAATGGCTTGGGTCAGTCTGACCGATCGGGCTAGAATGCCTGCCCCTAAAAATGATGGCGGCTTCTTGCATGCGCATTCAGTTGAACGGCGAATCCCTTGAACTGCCCGACGGTGAAACCGTTGCGGCCCTGCTGACCCGTCTGGATCTGACCGGACGCCGGGTGGCGGTCGAACTCAATCTGGATATCGTCCCGCGCAGCCAGCATGCCGACACCACGCTGAACGACGGCGACAGTGTCGAAGTGGTGCACGCCATCGGCGGCGGCTAGTCGCCCGGCCCGCAAGGGCACAGAATTCTGCAAGAACCTCACCCCTACAGAGGATTTCCCATGAGCATCGTTCGTAGCGACAAGCCCTTCGTCCTGGCCGGTCGTACTTACCAGTCGCGTTTGCTGGTAGGTACCGGCAAGTACCGCGACATGGAAGAAACCCGCCTGGCCATCGAAGCCTCGGGTGCCGAGATCGTCACCTTCGCCGTGCGTCGCACCAACCTGGGCCAGAACCCGGGTGAGCCGAACCTGCTCGAAGTCCTGTCGCCTGATCGCTACACCTTCCTGCCGAACACCGCCGGTTGCTTCGACGCGACCGAGGCCGTGCGCACCTGCCGCCTGGCCCGCGAGCTGCTCGGTGGCCACAACCTGGTGAAGCTGGAAGTGCTGGCGGACCAGAAAACCCTGTTCCCCAACGTGATCGAAACCCTCAAGGCCGCCGAAGTGCTGGTCAAGGAAGGCTTCGACGTGATGGTCTACACCAGCGATGACCCGATCATTGCCCGTCAACTGGCGGAAATCGGCGTGATCGCGGTGATGCCGCTGGCCGGTCTGATCGGCACCGGTCTTGGGATCTGCAACCCGTACAACCTGCAGATCATCCTCGAAGAAGCCAAGATCCCGGTGTTGGTGGATGCCGGTGTTGGCACCGCTTCCGACGCCACCATCGCCATGGAACTGGGTTGTGAAGCAGTGCTGATGAACTCGGCCATCGCCCATGCCCAGCAGCCAATCGTGATGGCCGAAGCCATGAAACATGCGATCGTTGCAGGTCGCCTGGCCTACCTCGCCGGCCGCATGCCGAAAAAACTCTATGCCAGCGCTTCCTCGCCGCTGGATGGTCTGATCAAGTAAGAGCCATTGATGACTGAATCGAACGAAACGCCTATCCAGCCGGAAGAAGGCGAAGAGCGCCAACACCGCCGCATCAAGAGTTTCGTGATGCGCGCCGGGCGCATGACCGAAGGCCAGCAAAAAGGCCTGGAGCAGGGCACGCCGCTGTTCGTCCTGCCGCTGGCCGACGCGCCGGTGGACTTCGACCAGGTGTTCGGCCGCTCGGCGCCGCGTTCGCTGGAAATCGGCTTCGGCATGGGCCATTCGCTGCTGGAAATGGCTGCGGCATCGCCGGAGCAGGATTTCATCGGTGTGGAAGTTCACCGTCCGGGTGTCGGCGCGCTGCTCAATGGCGTGCTGACCCAAGGGCTGACCAACTTGCGGGTCTACGATTGCGACGCGATCGAAGTGCTCAACAATTGCATCGCCGACAACAGCCTCGATCGCTTGATGCTGTTTTTCCCGGATCCGTGGCACAAGAGCCGTCACCACAAGCGCCGTATCGTTCAGGCGTCGTTCGCTGAACTGGTGCGCAGCAAGTTGAAGGTCGGCGGCATTCTGCACATGGCCACCGACTGGGAACCGTATGCCGAGTACATGCTGGAAGTGATGAACGTCGCGCCGGGCTACCGCAACCTCGCCGAAGACGGCAAATGCGTGCCACGCCCGATCGAACGCCCGATCACCAAGTTCGAACGCCGTGGCGAACGGCTTGGGCATGGCGTGTGGGACCTGAAGTTCGAGAAACAGTCCTGAGCCCTACGCAACACCCCATGTGGGAGCGGGCTTGCTCGCGAATGCGGTGTGTCATTCAACTTTAATGTCGACTGACACGACGCCTTCGCGAGCAAGCCCGCTCCCACATTTGTTTTGTGGTGTGTTCGGGATTCAGCGGCGGTCAGCCACTACGCCGATCAGCACCAGCACCACCAACAACACCGGCGCGAGGCTGTAGTTGTTGAACTGGCTCAGGCCTTTGATGATCCACGGCGTGGCGTAGATCAGTGCGACGCCGCTGCCGACCATGCACAGCAGGGCCATCAGCGGGACGCGCAGGGCGCCGGCGATGCCGCCCAGGCGTTGTTCGACCCAGCCTTTGATGTCGGCGCCGAACAGCACCAGCAGGCACCCCACCAGAGCCAGCGAGATTTCCGACAGGTTGCTGCGGCTCCAGCGGGACACGGTGGCGAGCAGGTCGAGGATCAAATCCATTGGTTTTCCCTTAAGGCTGAAATCAGCTCAGAAATGTCTGCAGCAAGTCATTGAGGAACAGTTGTCCGCGCTCGGTGGCCGCCAGACGTGACGGTTCGACCTGCAACAGGCCGCTTTGTTCGGCTTCCCGGCGACCTTCGGCGAGGCTTTCCAGGGGCAGGCCGGTGCGTTCCGGATACAGGCGCGATTCGACGCCCTCGGTCAGGCGCAGGGCGTTCATCAGGAAGTCGAACGGCAACTCGTCATTGGTCAGGGCTTTCTCGCCAGCCTTGAAGCTTTTGGCCGGGTTGAGGTAATCCTTCGGCAAGCGGGTCTTCCAGGTGCGCACGATGCGCCCGTCCGGGTGACTGAGTTTGCCGTGGGCGCCGGCACCGATGCCGATGAAGTCGCCGAAACTCCAATAGTTGAGGTTATGCCGCGCCGGTCGCCCGGGCTGGGCATAGGCCGAGACTTCGTATTGTGCGTAACCGTGCTCGGCCAGCAGCGCTTGCCCGGCTTCCTGAATGTCCCACAACGTGTCGTCTTCCGGCAGCGTTGGCGGCTGATTCCAGAACACCGTGTTCGGTTCCAGCGTCAGTTGGTACCAGGACAGGTGAGTCGGCTTCAAGGCGATCGCCTGGCGCAGATCGCTCAACGCATCGTCCAGGGATTGATCGGGCAAACCGTGCATGAGGTCCAGGTTGAAGTTGTCGAACCCGGCCTGACGGGCCATGCCCGCGGCGCGCACCGCTTCGTCACCGTTGTGAATCCGTCCCAGGGCCTTGAGTTTCTCTTCCTGAAAGCTCTGGATGCCGATCGATAGGCGATTGATGCCCAGCGCACGGTAGGCGACAAACTTCTCTTGTTCGAAGGTTCCGGGATTGGCTTCCAGGGTAATTTCGATATCACTGGCAAACGGAATGCGCTGTTCCACACCTTTGAGCAAACGGCCCAGGGCCTCGGCGCTGAACAGGCTCGGCGTGCCGCCGCCGAAGAAGATCGAGCTCAGCTCACGGCCGTAGACCGCGTGCAAATCCTGATCGAGGTCGGCCAGCAGCGCGTCGACGTACTCTTCTTCCGGCAGCACGGGGCTGGCGGTGTGGGAGTTGAAGTCGCAATAAGGGCATTTGCGCACACACCACGGGATGTGGATGTACAGCGCCAGGGGCGGCAGCGTAGGCAGCGCGGCCCGAGGCGATTGTGCGGCGCCACCGAAGATCAGTGGCGACGCGGATGAGTCGTGGGTCATATCAAGCCTAGACGCTGGCGCAGCAGATCCATTGCACGGGCGCGGTGGCTGATGAGGTTCTTTTCGCTTGGGCTCAACTCGGCGCTGGAGCAATCGCGAGACGGCACCCAGAACAGCGGGTCATAGCCAAAACCGTGCTCACCGCTGGCCGCCGGCAGAATGCGCCCGTGCCACAGACCTTCGCACAGGATCGGCAGCGGATCGTCGGCATGTCGCACCAGCGCCAGGACGCAAACGAACTGCGCGCCACGCTCGGCTTCAGGCACGTCTTTCATAGCGTCGAGCAGCTTGGCGTTGTTCGCCGCATCACCCTTGCCGTCGGCATAACGAGCGGAGTAAATCCCTGGTGCACCACCCAGGAAATCCACCGCCAACCCCGAATCGTCGGCCAGTGCCGGCAGACCGGAGATGCGCGCGGCGTTGCGGGCCTTGAGGATGGCGTTTTCGACGAACGACAGGCCGGTTTCTTCAGGCTCGACGCTGCTGAACTCGCCGATCGAGCGCAGTTGCACCGATGCGCCGAGCATGGCCTGGAGTTCCTTGAGTTTGCCGGCGTTATGGCTGGCCAGTACGAGTTGCGTGAAGTTCATCATTCGCCGGGGAAAAGCTCTTGGTTGAAGTTGATGGTGTTGATTTTGTCGCCGTTCTGCACCTTGATTTCAAAGGTGCGGACTTCCTGCTGTTCAACCGGATATTGCGCGATGTAATAGACCGCGCCTTGTTCGGTGATCTGTTTGAATTTCAGTGGCACGCTTTGGCTGGTGAGGTCTTTGATCGTGCCGTTGACCTGGGCGATCAGCGGCTTGCCGTCCTTGATCACCGAGACGTTGATCACGCCCTGGTTCTTGCTGCGCACCAGTTCCGCCGCTTTGGCGATGTCCGGTGTCAGGAACGTGGAGTTGAAGGTGTTGTAATGCACCGTCACGTCGCCAAAGGTTTCCTGGCGCTCGCCCTTGATGATGTCGGCGGCCATGGCAGTGACGCTCAGGCAGGCAGTAAGTAGAAACAGCGCTAGACGACCCATGATCGTTCTCCTTGAAATGGCGTGGTTCAGACCGCGACCTTGTGGTCTTGCAGCCCTGGGCTGCTGACGCGGTAGATACCGATCTCACCTAATAGATTAGGCCATAGCTTACTGGCCCACCCGTGTCGGTGCTGTTGATCCACGGCAAGCCGATCAATGACCTTCGCTTCACGTTCGCGGCACAACTCTTCAAAGTCGCCGAAAGTGCAGAAGTGGATGTTCGGCGTGTTGTACCAGGTGTACGGCAGGAACTCGGACACCGGCATCCGGCCCTTGCTCGCCAGGTACCAGCGGCAGCGCCAGTGACCGAAATTGGGGAACGTGATGATGCACTGGCGACCGACCCGCAACATTTCGTCGAGGATCCTGTCCGGGTAATGCACGGCTTGCAGGGCCTGGGTCATGACCACGATGTCGAAACTGTTGCTGGCAAAGTTGCCGAGGCCTTTGTCCAGATCCTGCTCGATCACGTTGATGCCCTTGGCCACGCACTCGGCGATGTTGTCCGCGTCGTTTTCCAGGCCATAGCCGGTGACTTGCTTGTTGTCTCGCAGCCAGGTCAGCAGTTCGCCGTCGCCGCAACCGAGGTCGAGCACGCGGCTACCGGCGGGAATCCATTCCTGGATGATTTCCAGATCAGCTCTCATGGCTTACTCACAAACTAATTCGGTTCATGTAATTGCTGAACGCCTGCAGATAGCGCGGGATCGGAATCAAGAAGGCGTCGTGGCCTTGCGGAGCGTCGATCTCGAGGTAGCACACGTCTTTTTTGGCCGCCATCAGCGCGTCCACCAGTTCCCGGGAGCGGGCAGGGGAGAAGCGCCAGTCGGTGGTGAAGGACATTACGCAGAATTTGGACGTGGCGCCGGCGAAGGTTTTCGCCAGGTCATCGTCGAAGTTCGCCGCCGGGTCGAAGTAATCCAGCGCCTTGGTCATCAGCAGGTACGTGTTGGCGTCGAAACGCCCGGAGAACTCTTCGCCCTGATAACGCAGGTAGCTCTCGACCTGGAACTCGACGCTGTGGAAGTCGTAGTTGAGCTTTTCGCTCTTCAGGCCACGGCCGAATTTCTCGCCCATGGAGTCGTCGGACAGGTAGGTGATGTGCCCGACCATCCGCGCCAGCATCAAGCCGCGCTTGGGGATCACGCCGGCTTCCTGGAACGAACCGCCGTGGAACTCGGGGTCGGTGAGGATCGCCTGGCGCGCCACTTCGTTGAACGCGATGTTCTGCGCCGACAGCTTGGGCGCCGAGGCGATGGCCAGGCAATGCCGCACGCGGTCCGGGTAAGTGATGGTCCACTGCAAGGCCTGCATGCCGCCGAGACTGCCGCCAATTACTGCCGCCCACTGGCTGATGCCGAGCAGGTCAGACAGGCGCGCCTGGCTGTGCACCCAGTCTTCCACGGTCAGCACCGGGAAGTCGGCGCCGAAGGGCTTGCCGGTCTCCGGGTTAATGCTGCTCGGGCCGGTGGAGCCGTTACAGCCGCCGAGGTTGTTCAGGCTGACCACGAAGAACTTGCTGGTGTCGATTGGCTTGCCGGGGCCTATGCAGCTGTCCCACCAACCGGGTTTGCGGTCGTCGGGGCTGTGGAAACCGGCAGCGTGATGGTGTCCGGACAAGGCGTGGCAGATCAGCACGGCGTTGCTCGCCGTGGCGTTCAGCGTGCCGTAGGTTTCGTAGATCAGGTCATAAGCTGGGAGCGAACGGCCGCAGGCCAGGGCCAGGGGTTCACTGAAGTGCGCCACTTGCGGCGTCACCAGACCAACAGAATCGGCGGGAAAGGCAGTTGGCATCGACCCTGCTCTCGTTGAAATGAGGCGTAAGTCTAAAGACCGCTGCCCTTAGCAGCAAGCGAACGGCAGGCCTGATTTCATTCAGTTGGACCGAGGTACGGCATTCGCGGGCAAGCCTCGCTCCTACAGGGAATCGCATAGGTCCTGTAGGAGCGAGGCTTGCCCGCGAAGAACGATAACGCGGTCAGCGCTCTGGATCAGATCAGCCCAAGCAAACCCTGCGGCATAAACGCAAAGTACGCCAGGCGCGGGATCAGCCAGCTCTGCAGCAACTGAATCACGATAAACGCAAAGATCGGCGAGATATCCAGGCCGCCCAGGTTCGGAATGATCCGACGGAACGGGGCGAGTACCGGTTCAGTAATCTGAGCCACCAGTTCGGCGCCCGGATTGTGGCTGCCCGGGGCGACCCAGGACAGGATCACGCTGATGATCATCGCGTAGAAAATGATGTTCAAGAACAGCGAGAACAGCGCGATCAGCGCCCAAGGCACCAACAGCAACCAGTCGACCATGAAGCCTTTGAGCAGCAGGATCACCGCGATCAGCAGCATTTGAATGATCAACGCCAGCACCAGCGACGACATGTCGAGCCCGAACATGCTCGGGATGACCCGGCGCAACGGCTTGAGCAGCGGTTGGGTGGCTTTGACGATGAACTGGCAGAGCGGGTTATAGAAGTTCGCCCGAACCAATTGCAGGATGAAGCGCAACAGCACGATCAGCAGGTACAGGCTGCCCAGCGTCTTGATGATAAAAACGGCAGCGTCATTGAGTCCGAGCATCATTGATTCCTTTGTAAGAGCTGATTAGCGACCCAGTTGTTCGGCCATCTCGGCCGAGCGATGTGCAGCGGCGCCGAGTGCTGTTTCGACCAGGGCTTCGAAGCCCCCAGCCTGGAACGACTTGATCGCAGCTTCCGTGGTGCCCGCAGGCGAGGTCACGCGACGACGCAGTTCCGCGGCGTCCACGTCACTGGCAACCGCCATGTGTGCGGCGCCGAGGGCAGTTTGCACGGTCAGTTGCGCGGCGACGTCCGCCGGCAGGCCGAGTTTCACGCCCGCCGCAGTCATCGCTTCGATCAACAGGAAGAAATACGCCGGGCCACTGCCGGAAACAGCGGTGACCGCGTCCAGTTGCTGTTCTTCGTCCAGCCACAGCGCGATACCGACAGCGGACAGCAGCTCTTGAGCCTGCTGGCGTTGCTCGGCCGTCACTTCAGCCGTGGCGAACAAACCGCTCACGCCCTGACGCAGCAGCGCCGGGGTGTTGGGCATGCAGCGCACGATCGGCTGGGCGCCGAGCCAGTTGTTCATGCTGGCGCAGGTGATGCCCGCAGCGATGGATACCATCAGTTGATGCGGCTTGAGGCTGGGGCGAATGGCTTCGCACACGGCTTTCATCGCCTGGGGTTTGACCGCCAGCACGACCACGTCGGCGTCCTGAATGGCGTCGGCGTTGTCGGCGAATACTTCGATGCCGTGCTCGGCGCTCACGCGAGCGCGGGTGTCAGCGCCGGGATCGCTGGCGCGGATGTGGGCCGCGTCCAGACCTTTGGCGCGCAGGCCACCGATCAGGCTGGCGGCCATGTTGCCGGCACCGATAAAGGCAATACGAGTCTTGCTCATGTCAGGTCCTTATAAAGAGAGGAGTCAGCCATTTTTCAAGGCTGGCCATGCATTTGTTGAGAGCCGCGAGCGCCAAACAGGGCTGTACCGATACGGACCCACGTGGCGCCCATGGCGATGGCCGACTCGAGGTCGTGGCTCATGCCCATGGAAAGCGTGTCGAGCGGCAGTTCGAGGCTGGCTTGCAGGTGCTGCACGGCAGCAAAAGCGGCGTCCTGGGCGGCGCGATCTTCAGTCGGCTCGGGGATCGCCATCAACCCGCGCAACTTCAGGCGCGGCAATTCGCTGATAGCCTTGGCCAGGGCTGGCAGGTCAGCCGGGGTGCAGCCGGACTTGCTGTCCTCGCCGCTGACGTTGACCTGGATGCAGATGTTCAGCGGCGGCAGATCGGCAGGACGTTGTTCGGACAGGCGTTGTGCGATTTTCAAACGATCCACGGAATGCACCCAAGCGAAGTGCTCGGCGATAGCGCGAGTCTTGTTCGATTGAATGGGGCCGATGAAGTGCCAGATCAAGGGCAGGTCGGCCAATTCGAGCTGTTTGCCCAAGGCTTCCTGCAGATAGTTCTCGCCAAAGTCCCGCAGCCCGGCGGCGTAGGCTTCACGCAGGGCTTGGGCGGGTTTGGTCTTGCTCACGGCCAGCAGCTGGACGCTGTGCTCGTCGCGCTTGGCAGCTTGGGTCGCTGCCTGGATACGCGAACTAACCTGAAGGATGTTGTCTGCTATCGTGGACATCGAGAGGCGCCGGCGGTCTGAAGGTTCGCGGCATTCTACTGGAATTGAGGAGCGCTATGGATATCACTGAGCTGCTGGCATTCAGCGCCAAACAGGGCGCGTCCGACTTGCACCTGTCTGCCGGCCTGCCCCCGATGATTCGCGTCGATGGCGATGTGCGGCGCATCAACCTGCCGGCCCTGGACCACAAACAGGTGCACGAGCTGATCTACGACATCATGAACGACACCCAGCGGGTGGACTTCGAGAAGCACCTGGAAACCGACTTCTCCTTCGAAGTGCCGGGCGTGGCGCGCTTCCGGGTCAACGCGTTCAACCAGAATCGTGGCGCCGGCGCGGTGTTTCGGACCATTCCGTCGAAGGTCCTGAGCATGGACGACCTCGGCATGGGCGATGTGTTTCGCAAGATTACCGAAGCCCCCCGTGGCCTGGTGCTGGTGACGGGCCCGACCGGCTCCGGCAAGTCCACCACCCTGGCAGCGATGATCGATTACCTGAACAACCATCGCCATCACCACATCCTCACCATCGAAGACCCGATCGAGTTCGTCCACGAATCACGCAAATGTCTGATCAATCAGCGCGAAGTCCACCGCGATACCCGCAGTTTCGCTACCGCGCTACGCTCGGCATTGCGCGAAGACCCGGATGTAATTCTGGTGGGGGAGATGCGCGATCTGGAAACCATTCGCCTGGCGTTGACCGCAGCCGAGACCGGCCACCTGGTGTTTGGCACGCTGCACACCACGTCGGCGGCGAAGACGATTGACCGGGTGGTAGACGTGTTTCCGGGAGATGAGAAGTCGATGGTGCGCTCGATGCTGTCCGAGTCGTTGCTGGCGGTGGTGTCGCAGACGCTGATCAAGAAGATTGGCGGCGGACGGATTGCGGCGCACGAGATCATGCTCGGCACGTCAGCGATCCGTAACCTGATCCGCGAGGACAAGGTGGCGCAGATGTACTCGTCGATTCAGACCGGGGGCAATCTGGGGATGCAGACGCTGGATATGTGCTTGAAGGAATTGGTGACCAAGGGCTTGATCAGCCGCGAGCATGCGCGGGAAAAAGCGCGGTCGCCGGATAATTTTTGAGGTCGTTGAAAAGCAAAAGATCGCAGCCTTCGGCAGCTCCTACAGGGAAACGCGAATCCCTGTGTAGGAGCTGCCGAAGGCTGCGATCTTTTGATCTTGCTTTAAACAATCAGCGCTGAACGACGCGCATCTGGTTCGGTTCTTTCGGCAGAACCCGCTTGGCCACCACATAGTGGCTTTCCCAATACGGCTTCTTCAGCGTATCGATGGACACCGCTTTGCCACGGCGTGGCGCGTGGATGAAGCGATCGTTGCCCAGGTAAATGGCAACGTGATTGACCCGACGGCTCTTGATGTTGAAGAAAATCAGATCGCCCGGCTTCAGATCCGCGCGATCGACTTTCTGTCCATGACCACTGGCCATGGCGTTCGAGGTGCGTGGCAGGTCGAAAGTCGCGTCGTTAAACGCGTATTTCACCAGACCACTACAATCGAACCCTTTACTTGGGCTGCTGCCGCCCCAACGGTATGGAGTACCGAGGACGTTGACTGCACGACTCAACACGTTGCTGCTTTGCTTGGTCGCCATCGGCGGCACCAGCTTGGCGTTGGCGGTGGCCAGCGTGGTGGAGCGTTTCGTGGTTTGCTTGTTTTTGCTCGAAGGAGCAGAAACATGGGATTTCGGGGTGTAACCATTAACGTTAGGAAGACGTTGCTCACGATTGGTGGCGTGGGCGGCCAGTGGCATCAAAAGGCAAATGGTTAGCCATGTCTTGAAAAATGGACGCATTAGGCAAGGCTCATATGGGTTAGCGCGCAACTTTATAACAGCTTTTTTGACCCTTCCGAGGCCGTTGGTCGATTGGACCTTGGGGTCAACGGAACCAAATAAGCAGCGAGTTGACGCAATTGTCGGACAGAGTGCTTGTACTACAAGGCTTTGGCGGGAGTGAAGGTAGCATTTGCCATACGTCGGACGCCTGTAAAAAAGTCACAAAGAATTCAACAATTTTTATCTATCGTGTGAATCGAGGACCCTCATGAACACCTATCAACACCCCGTGGCCTATCAAGACACCCACAGCAAACTGATCGGTTATCTGCTGTGGATTTTCGGTTTTACCGGGGCTCACCGCTTCTATTACGGCAAGCCGGTGACCGGGACGATCTGGTTCTTCACTTTCGGTTTGCTGGGCATCGGCTGGCTGATCGACCTGTTCCTGATCCCGTCCATGGACCGTGAGGCCGACCTGCGCTTTGAGGCCGGGCCGATCGAATACAGCGTGGCGTGGATCCTGCTGACATTCCTTGGGGTATTCGGCGTGCACCGGATGTATCAGGGGAAATGGCTCAGCGGCTTGCTGTACCTGGTAACGGGAGGTGTGTTCTTTCTGGGGGTGTTGTTCGACTTCTGGACGCTCAATACCCAGGTGTCCGTGGTGAACACCATCAGTAACCGGGCCGCCTCCCGCTAAAGAGGTGCCTGTCAGTAAGCCTTCGCGAGCAAGCCCGCTCCCACAGGATTAATACAGTCCTTGTGGGAGCGAGCCTGCTCGCGAATGCAGGCGACGCGGTCTTAAGCCTGGTGGCTAATCCGCCCATCCACCAACGTATACCGCACCACACTCGGCAAGCTGTGGCCAATAAACGGGCAGTTCTCACCCTTCGACAGCCAGGTTTCCCCGGCCACGGTCGAGGCCGTCGGGTCGAATAGCACGATATCCGCCGCGCCACCCACCGCCAGCTTGCCCGCCGGTAGGCGCAACGCCTCGGCAGGGCCGGCACTCAGGCGCGACAGCAGGGTCGGCAGATCGAGCAACCCATCCTCAACCAACGTCATCGCCAATGGCAGCAGCAGTTCAACACTGCTGATCCCCGGTTCAGTCGCGCCGAACGGTGCTAGTTTGGCATCGCGCTCATGCGGCTGGTGATGGCTGGAGATGGCCGAAACCACGCCGGACTTCACCGCCGCACGCAGGCCATCGCGGTCGGCGCGGGTGCGCAGCGGCGGCTGGACGTGGTAGAGGCTGCTGAAGTCGATCAGGGCTTCGTCGGTCAGGATCAGCTGATACAACGCCACATCGGCAGTCACCGGCAGTCCACGGGCCTGGGCCTGAGCGATCAGGGCCACGCCGCGAGCGCTGGTGAGTTGGCTGAAGTGCGCACGCACGCCGCTTTGCTCGACCAGCAGCAGGTCCCGGGCCAGGGCCACGGTTTCGGCGGTTTCCGGGATGCCCGGCAAGCCAAGGAAACTCGCGGTCGGGCCTTCATGGGCCAGGCCACCTTCAGCCAAGTCGTGATCCTGAGAGTTGAAAATCACCGTCAGGTCGAAGGTCGCCGCGTATTCCAGCGCCCGGCACAGGGTGCGGGTGTTGCGGAAGTTCTCTAGGCCGTTGCCGAAGGCTACGCAGCCGGCATCGCGCAGGGCAACGAGCTCTGCCAGCTGCTCGCCGTCCAGGCCTTTGCTCAGGGCACCAATCGGGAAGACTTTGGTGTTGCCGGCTTCGCGGGCGCGGTCGAGGATCAGTTCGGCCACAGCCGAGGTGTCCAGCACCGGTTTGGTTTTCGGCGGGCAGCACAGGCTGGTCACGCCTCCGGCAGCGGCTGCGCGGGTTTCGCTGGCAATCGAACCTTTGCGGCTGTAACCCGGTTCGCGCAGGGCGACGTTCAGGTCAACCAGGCCAGGCGCGGCCACGAGGCCTTTGGCGTCGATGGTTTCAACAGGAACAAAACCGGCCGGAGCGGCACCGAAGGCGACGATCTTGCAGGCTTCAACATGAATATCGGTAACTTGATCCAGCCCACTGACCGGATCGATGACGCGGGCGCCGAGAATGCTGAGCTTCACTGGGCGTTCTCCTGCTCGAATTGGCGCTGGGCAGTCTGCCCGCTCATGGCCATGGACAGCACGGCCATACGAATCGCAATACCGTAAGTAACCTGATTGAGGATCACCGAGTGCGGGCCGTCGGCCACCGCCGACTCAATCTCCACCCCACGGTTGATCGGCCCCGGGTGCATGACGATGCAATCCGGCTTGGCCCCGGCCAGGCGCGCGGTGGTCAGGCCGAACAGGCGGTAGAACTCGCCTTCGCTCGGCAGCAGGCCGCCGGTCATGCGCTCACGCTGCAGGCGCAGCATGATCACCACGTCGACGTCTTTCAGGCCCTCGGTCATGTCGGTGTAGACCTTCACGCCGTATTGCTCGATGCCGATCGGCAGCAGGGTTTTCGGCGCGATCACGCGGATGTCCGGGCAGCCGAGGGTTTTCAGCGCGAGCATGTTCGAGCGCGCGACCCGCGAATGCAGGATGTCGCCGACGATGGCCACGGAGAGGTTTTCGAAACCGCCCTTGTGCCGACGAATCGTCAGCATGTCGAGCATGCCTTGGGTCGGGTGTGCGTGACGGCCGTCGCCGCCGTTGATGATCGCCACTTGCGGGCACACATGTTCGGCGATGAAGTGCGCGGCGCCGGAATCACCGTGACGCACGACGAACATGTCGGCGGCCATGGCTTCCAGGTTGCGCAGGGTGTCGAGCAGGGTTTCGCCCTTGCTCGCCGAGGACGTCGACACATTCAGGGTGATCACGTCCGCCGACAGCCGCTGGGCCGCCAGTTCGAAGGTGGTGCGAGTGCGGGTGGAGTTCTCGAAGAACACGTTGCACACGGTCTTGCCGCGCAGCAACGGGACTTTCTTCACCGCCCGGGCGCCGACTTCGAGGAACGAGTCGGCGGTGTCGAGGATTTCCGTCAGCAACTCGCGGCGCAAACCGTCGAGCGAGAGGAAGTGGCGCAGCTGGCCCTGATCATTGAGCTGCAGCGGGCGCTTGGTTTCTAGAGGCGTCATCGCGAGGGGACTCTCAATAGGGCGAATTAAAGGGCGAGGTCTTGCAGTTCAAGTACGAGCGGCGAAGGGCCGGACAGCTTCACCCGTTCGTGGGCCGCCAGCTCCAGCGTCGCGCCGACCACGTTCGGACGGATCGGCAGCTCGCCGGCGTCCAGGTCCAGCAGGCAGACCAGCGTTACGCTGGCCGGGCGGCCGTAGTCGAACAATTCGTTCATGGCGGCGCGGATGGTCCGGCCGCTCATCAGCACGTCGTCGATCAACACCAGGTCCTGGCCTTCGATCTCGAACGGCAGGGCTGACGGGCGCACTTGCGGGTGCAGGCCGTTCTGGCTGAAGTCGTCGCGGTAGAAGGAAACGTCCAGCGTGCCGAGCGGCGAGTCGCTGCCCAGTTCATCGAGCAACGCCTGGGCGACCCAGACGCCGCCGGTACGGATACCGATGTAGCGCGGTTCGCTGATGCCACGGTGTTCCAGGTGTGCCTTGAGACGGATCGCCATCTGGCTGATCAGTTCGGCGGGATTGGGCAGGCTCATGGTTGCTCCTTCTTGGGCCCGAGCCGGTGCGTGCGGGGTTTGGCTCGGGTTGTAGCTATAGAGAGACGTGGTGACGACTCTTCAGGATTCGAACAGTGCGGTGTTTTCGTCGAGCCAGCCTTGCAGCAGCAGGGCGGCGGCGATGGCATCGACCGGGTTGTCGCGGTAACTGCCTTTTTGCCCGCCACGATCACGCCGCTCGCCCTTCGCTTCGAAGGTGGTCAGGCGTTCATCGTGGGTATAGAAGGGCAGGTTGTAACGGCCATTGAGGCGGCGGGCGAACTTCTCGGCCCGCAGGCACATGTCGCTGGGCGTGCCGTCCATGTTCAGCGGCAGGCCAACCACCACGGCGTCGGGTTTCCACTCCTTGATCAGGGCTTCGACCTGATTCCAGTCGGGAATACCGTTTTGTGCTTTCAAGGTGCACAGCTCGCGGGCCTGACCGGTAATCACCTGGCCGACCGCTACGCCGATCTGTTTGGTGCCGTAGTCAAAACCCAGAATCAGTCGCAGGGCCATCAGGCGTGGCCCGCCTGGCTGGTCAGCAGGCTGAGGTTGATCCCCAGGTGCCGGGCCGCCGCTTCGAGGCGCGATTCGCTGCTGGTGTTGAACAGGATGTCGGCGTCGTAAGGGCAGGTCAGCCAGGCGTTATCGGCCAGTTCGGCCTCCAGTTGCCCGGCTTCCCAGCCTGCGTAACCGAGGGTGATCACGCTTTTCGCCGGGCCGACGCCGTCAGCGATGGCGAACAGCACGTCTTGGGAAGTCGATAAGGACAGCTCGCCTTCCAGATCAACGGTCGCCTGGAAGGTTTTCCCTGACGGGTGCAGGACAAAGCCGCGATCAGTCTGCACCGGGCCGCCGATAAAGATCGGCACGTGCTGGCAGAGCACGGGTGGCTCGATGTCAGGACGCAATTGTTCGAGGATATCGGCCAGGTTCAGGTCTTGCGGACGGTTGACCACCAGCCCCATGGCGCCATTGGCCGTGTGCTCGACGATGTAGGTCAAGGTGTGCGCAAAGTTCGGGTCGGCCATGTGCGGCATGGCGATCAGGAAGTGATGCTTGAGGTAGCTGGGGCTGACGTTCTTCATGAGCGCTAGTGTGGCGTTGGAGGGGCGAACTGACAAGCCGAAGCACATCAAAAGATCGCAGCCTTCGGCAGCTCCTACGGGGGAATGTGTACACCTGTAGGAGCTGCCGAAGGCTGCGATCTTTTGATCTTTCGGTTAATTACTGGAGAGCTTGTCGCCGCGAGCGAATTTCCAGGTGCGGATGATTTCCAGTCGGTCGATGTCCGACAAATCCCCGGTAAATGGCGAAAACGGTGCCGCCAGCCGCACGATCCGCTGCGCCGCCTGATCCAGCAGCGGTTGCCCGGAGGACTCCAGCACCAGCACTTCATACAGCGAGCCGTCGCGGTTGATCGAGACCATCAAACGCAAATTGCCGTAGATCTGCTTGCGCCGCGCTTCGTCGGGGTAATTGAGGTTGCCGATGCGCTCGACCTTCTTGCGCCATTCGTCTTTATACCAGGCACCTTTGTCGCGCATGGTCGAGGCCGCGCTCAAGCGGTGAATCCGCGGGCGCTTGGCGTACAGCTGTTGTTCGTTGGCCAGTTCCGCTTCCAGGCTGGCGATGTCGCTGGACAGTTGCGAGCTGTCGAACGTCGGCGCGGCCACGGCGGGCTTGGGCGGGGTCTTGGGTTCTTCGTTTTTGGCGGCGGCTTTTTTCGGCTTCGGCGCGACGGTGGTCACGGCGGCCTTGGGCGCGGCTTCCTGCACTTCAGGCTTGGCGGCCGGCGGCGGGGTGACTTTCTGCACCTTGTTGTCCTGGAACGGCGCGACCTCGGTGGTCTTGGGAATTGCCTTTTTATCCAGGGTGCCGCTGCCTTCCTGATTCTCTTGAGCAAGAAAATCGGCTTTTTTAGGCTTGGTTTCGCTTTTGAAAGTGGCGAGGGTGATTTCCAGGGTTTTGCTGATCTGCTTGGGTTCGACCATCGAAAAGCCGACGCCCAACAGCAAGGCCAGGTGAATCAACGCCGCGAGAAACAGGGTAAAACCGAGGCGATCGGCCGGGCGCACGCCAGTATGGGCGAGTTCAGCGGGCAGATCGGACGGGAGCGTCATGACAAGAAAACCAACATCGCGTTTTTTACAGGCCGGGGATGATAACGCAATGTTGGTCGTTTCTTGGCTGTTCTATATCAACGGGCCTTGAGCTTCTGATCGATGGCATCCATCAAAAGGCCACCAATGTCGGTGCCGAAGGCGTTATCAATCTCGCGAATGCAAGTCGGGCTGGTGACGTTGATTTCGGTCAGGTGTTCGCCGATTACATCCAGGCCCACGAACAGCAGGCCTTTCTCACGCAGGGTCGGGCCGACTTGTGCGGCGATCCAGCGATCCTTGTCGCTCAGCGGGCGCGCTTCGCCACGACCACCGGCCGCGAGGTTGCCACGGGTTTCACCAGCCGCCGGAATCCGCGCCAGGCAGTAATCCACTGGTTCGCCGTCGATCATCAGGATGCGCTTGTCGCCATCCTTGATCGCCGGCAAGTAGGCCTGGCCCATGATCTGCTGGGTGCCCAGCGCGGTCAGGGTTTCCAGAATCACCGACAGGTTCGGATCGCCTGCGCGGTGACGGAAGATCGAGGTGCCACCCATGCCATCCAGCGGCTTGAGGATCACGTCGCCGTGCTTGGCGGCGAATTCACGCAACACGTCGGCGCGGCGGCTGACCACGGTCGGCGGCGTGCACTGCGGGAACAGCGTGGCGAACAGTTTTTCGTTGCAGTCGCGCAGGCTCTGCGGCTTGTTGACCACCAGCACGCCGGCGCGCTCGGCTTGCTCCAGCAGGTACGTGGAGTAGACGAATTCCATGTCGAACGGCGGATCCTTGCGCATCAGGATCACGTCCAGATCGCTCAGCAGCGCGTCGGTCTCGGCTTCCAGTTCGAACCACTTCTCAGGGTTGGCGAAGACTTTCAGCGGCCGCATCCGCGCCCGTGCTTCACCTTCGCCCTGATACAAATCCTTCTGTTCCATATAGAACAGTTCCCAGCCGCGCTTCTGCGCAGCCAGCAGCATGGCCAGCGAGCTATCCTTTTTATAGGAAATGCTGGCGATAGGGTCCATGACAATCCCGACGCGAACGCTCATGGGTTTTTCCTCGAAATGGGGTGGTCCGAATGGACACGAAAAAGTGGCGTCAGAGTGGCGCTGAGTGTGTTCCCGGTCAAGGAAAAACCTCTGCGCGGGTCGGCCGATAGATTGGTTATTGAGACTGTGCTAAAAAGGTCGCCATGTCGCGCTGGCCCTTCAGTATCAAGGGTTTCGAGCCGTCAAACGGACAAATTGTTTCTCAAAGGCGACGGTAGAGCATTTATGGAACAGCATTCCAGCGCCTTGAAGGTCATGGTGATCGATGATTCGAAGACGATCCGCCGCACCGCCGAAACGCTGTTGAAAAACGTAGGCTGTGAAGTCATCACGGCCATCGATGGTTTCGATGCGCTGGCCAAGATTGCCGACAATCACCCGGGCATTATCTTTGTCGACATCATGATGCCGCGTCTGGATGGTTATCAGACCTGCGCTTTAATCAAGAACAACAGTGCGTTCAAGTCCACGCCAGTGATTATGCTGTCGTCCAAGGACGGGCTGTTCGACAAGGCCAAGGGGCGCATCGTCGGCTCCGACCAGTTTTTGACCAAGCCTTTCAGCAAGGAAGAACTGCTGAACGCGATCCAGGCCCATGTTCCGGGCTTCGCCGCCGTTTTGCCGCAGTAGGACACGCACAGTGACGCTCGGCCAGCGGGCCCGGCGTTGACAAGAATGGGGAAGACCATGGCACGTATTCTGATCGTCGATGATTCGCCGACTGAAATGTACAAACTGACCGGCATGCTGGAAAAGCACGGTCATGAAGTGTTGAAAGCCGAAAACGGCGCCGACGGCGTGGCCCTGGCCCGCCAGGAAAAACCTGACGCCGTGCTGATGGACATCGTCATGCCCGGCCTCAACGGTTTCCAGGCCACCCGCCAGTTGACCAAAGACCCGGAAACCGGGCACATCCCGGTGATCATCATCACCACCAAGGATCAGGAAACCGACAAGGTCTGGGGCACACGCCAGGGCGCCAAGGACTACCTGACCAAACCGGTCGACGAAGACACCCTGATCAAAACCCTGAACAACGTGCTCGCCGGTTGATCCCCCGGCCATGACCGAGTCGCTGACGGCTTTCGAACTGCTGTTGCAGATCGACCAGCGTTGTCGCGTGCTGGCGGCGGACTTGCCGTCCCAGCCAACCCGCCAGGACAGCTGGAGCGGCATCGGTTTTCGCCTCGGCGAGCACTGGTACGTCGCGCCGATGGGCGAAGTCAGCGAAGTCCTGCATGAACCGCGCTGCACCCAACTGCCCGGCGTCAAACCCTGGGTCAAGGGCGTGGCCAACCTGCGCGGGCGGTTGCTGCCGATCATGGATATTTGTGCCTTCTTTTCGGATAAAGAGCTTGGGCATGAGTTGTCGGGGGGGCGCAAGCAACGGCGGGTGCTGGTGGTGGAATACAAAGACGTGTTTGCCGGGTTGATGGTCGATGAAGTCTACGGTTTGCAGCACTTTGCCCAGGACAGCCTGGAAGCGGTGCCGTCGAACGAGTTGAACGGCGCGATTGGCGCATTCGTGCAGGGCCGGTTCCAGCGCGAGCAGAGCTGGCAAGTGTTCAGCCCGTTTGCGTTGGCGCAGTCCCAGGACTTCATGCATGTCGCGGTGTAACCGGCCCAACACCAATCCCCTGTGGGAGCGGGCTTGCTCGCGAAGGCGTTGTGTCAGTCGACATCAATGTTGAATGAATGACCGCCTTCGCGAGCAAGCCCGCTCCCACAAGGGGATCTACGGCGGGTTCTAAAGGTTGGTTAACAGGCGAGGACCGATGACAAAAGCAAAAACAGGCAAGCCAGAAGGGTCGCGCAGCCGTTCGCAGATCATCGTGCTGTTTATCGCGCTGATCATCTTCATCATGCTGCTGTTCGCCAACTTCGCTTACCTCAATACCCAGGCCACCTACGACAAGCAGTACATCGGCCATGCCGGTGAGCTGCGCGTGTTGTCCCAGCGCATCGCCAAGAACGCCACCGAAGCCGCCGCCGGCAAGGCTGCCGCGTTCAAGCTGTTGAGCGATGCACGCAACGACTTTGCCCAGCGCTGGGGTTACCTGAAGAAAGGCGACCCAAGCACCGGCCTGCCGCCCGCACCGTCCACCGTGCGCCCGGAAATGCGTGCCGTGCAGCTGGACTGGGAACGCCTGCTGAAAAACACCGACGCCATTCTCTCCAGCGAACAGACTGTGCTGTCCCTGCATCAAGTCGCCGCAACCCTGGCCGAAACCGTGCCGCAGTTGCAGGTCGAGTACGAAAAAGTCGTCGAAATCCTTCTTCAACGCGGCGCCCCGGCGGCTCAAGTGGCCATGGCCCAGCGTCAGTCGCTGTTGGCGGAACGGATTCTCGGTGCAGTGAATACCGTGCTGTCTGGCGACGAAAACTCCCAGCAAGCCGCCGACGCCTTCGGCCGCGATGCCGCACGTTTCGGCCAAGTGTTAACCGGCATGCTCCAGGGCAATCCGGCGCTGAAAGTCAGCCAGGTCGAAGACAAGGACGCCCGCGCTCGCCTCACGGAAATCTCCGAACTGTTCGAATTCGTCTCCGGCTCGGTGGATGAGATCCTCGAAACCTCGCCCGAGCTGTTCAAGGTCCGCGAGTCGGCGACCAGCATCTTCACCCTGTCGCAAACCCTGCTCGATGAAGCCTCGCACCTGGCCACCGGTTTCGAAAACCTGGCCGGCGGGCGCAACACCGACACCATCGGCGGCTACGTGCTGGGCTTGTTGGCGCTGATGTCGATCATCCTCATTGGTCTGGTGATGGTTCGCGAAACCAACCGTCAGTTGCAGGAGACCGCCGAGAAGAACGAGCGCAACCAGAACGCGATCATGCGTCTGCTGGATGAGATCGAAGACCTCGCCGACGGCGACCTGACCGTGACCGCCTCGGTGACCGAAGACTTCACCGGCACCATCGCCGACTCGATCAACTATTCCGTGGACCAATTGCGCGATCTGGTGGCGACCATCAACCTCACCGCCGGGCAAGTTGCCGCTGCCGTGCAGGAAACCCAGGCCACCGCCATGCACCTGGCCCAGGCCTCGGAACATCAGGCTCAACAGATCAGCGAAGCCTCCACGGCAATCAACGACATGGCCCAGTCCATCGACCAGGTCTCGGCCAACGCCGCCGAATCCTCAGCGGTGGCCGAGCGTTCGGTGGAAATCGCCAATAAGGGCAACGAGGTGGTGCACAACACCATCCATGGCATGGACAACATTCGCGAGCAGATCCAGGACACCGCCAAACGCATCAAGCGTCTGGGCGAGTCTTCCCAGGAAATCGGCGATATCGTCAGCCTGATCGACGACATTGCCGACCAGACCAACATCCTCGCGCTCAACGCGGCAATCCAGGCCTCCATGGCCGGTGATGCCGGGCGCGGGTTTGCCGTGGTGGCCGACGAAGTGCAGCGCCTGGCCGAGCGCTCGTCCGCCGCGACCCGACAAATTGAAACCCTGGTCCGGGCGATCCAGACTGATACCAATGAAGCGGTGATCTCCATGGAGCAGACCACCACCGAAGTGGTGCGCGGCGCGCGGCTGGCGCAGGATGCCGGTGTGGCCCTGGAAGAAATCGAAGGCGTGTCGAAGACCTTGGCGGCGTTGATCCAGAGCATTTCCAATGCGGCGCAGCAACAGACGTCGTCGGCCGGGCAGATTTCCCTGACCATGAACGTGATCCAGCAGATCACCACGCAGACGTCGTCCGGCTCCACGGCGACCGCCGAAAGCATCGGCAACCTAGCGAAAATGGCCAGCCAGTTGCGGCGCTCGGTCTCGGGTTTCACCTTGCCGGCCGAGCCCAAGCAGGCCACGGACAACGCGTGAACGCCTGCGGGCGTATGAATTGCTGCTGTAGGAATAGAGAGCGGAGTGGTTATGGGTGATCGGCACGACTATGTGGCCCTCGAGTGGGTCAAAGGCGAGATTGCCGAGACGCTGAAGCAGGCTCATCAAGCGTTGGAACAACTGCTGGATGACCCGCAGGCGACGCACGCGCTGAGTGAATGCCTGGCGTGCATCCATCAGGTTCACGGCAGCTTGCAGATGGTCGAGTTCTACGGCGCGGCCCTGCTCGCCGAAGAGATGGAGCAACTGACCGCTGCCCTGCAACAAAACCGCGTCAGTCATCGCGATGAAGCCATTCATCTGTTAAGACAGGCGCTGGGGCAATTGCCGATCTACCTCGACCGGGTGCAAGGTGCGCGCCGCGACTTGCCGCTGGTGGTGCTGCCGCTGATCAACGATCTGCGCAGTGCGCGCGGCGAAAGCCTGTTGTCGGAAACCAGCCTGTTCAGCCCGCAATTGCCGGAGTTGTCGCCCCTGGACGACGAAGAGCTGGCGCGGCTTGAACCGGCAGACTTGCCCAATGTACTGCGCAAGTTGCGGCAAATGTTGCAGATGGCGTTGGTCGGTTTGCTTCGCGAGCAGGATGGCGAAACCAATCTGGATTACCTGACCAAGGTCTTCGCCCGGCTTGAAGCGTTGTGCGGTAACGCGCCGGTGAGCCCGTTGTGGCAGGTGGCGTCGGCGCTGGTCGAAGGCCTGCAAAAAGGCGCGATAGCCAACAGCCCGGCGCTGCGTAGCCTGTTCAAGGACGCCGACAAGGAACTCAAACGCTTGCTGGAACAGGGCATGGCCGGCGTCAATCAGGCGCCGCCGCCCGAGCTGCTGAAAAGCTTGTTGTTCTACATTGCCAAAGCCGAACATCCCACCGGGCAGATGCTGACCATGAAAGATCGCTACGGACTGGACGATGCGCTGCCCGACAGCGCGATGGTCGACGAAGAACGCGCACGCCTCGCCGGCCCCGACCGCGATGCCATGCGCTCGGTACTCGCCGCGCTGTGCGAAGAGCTGGTGCGGGTCAAGGAACGCCTGGACCTGTTCGTGCGCAGCGACCGCCAGCACACCTCGGACCTTGAAAGCCTGCTGGCGCCCCTGCGGCAAATTGCCGACACCTTGGCGGTGCTCGGTTTCGGCCAGCCGCGCAAGGTGATCATCGATCAACTGGCGGTGGTGCTGAGCCTCGCCCAGGGCCAGCGCGAACCCAACGACGCGATCCTCATGGACGTGGCCGGCGCCTTGCTCTACGTCGAAGCGACGCTGGCCGGAATGGTCGGCACCGTGGAGCCGGAAAGCCAGGAAGAAAGCCGCCTGCCGACCACCGACCTGACCCAGATTCACCAGATCGTGATTCGCGAAGCGCGGATTTGCCTGCAGCAAGCCAAAGACATGATCGTCGACTACATCGACGCCGATTGGGACCGCCAGCAACTGCAACCGTTGCCCGCGTTGCTGACCCAGGTTCGCGGCGCATTGGCGATGATTCCGCTGACCCGTGCCGCGAGCCTGATCGAAGCCTGCAACGGCTTTATCCGCGAACACCTGCTGGTGGACACCGATCATCCCGGCTGGCAGCAACTCGACAACCTGGCCGACGTCATCACCAGCATCGAGTACTACCTGGAACGCCTGAACGACGATCCGCAAGAGGCGGACGAACAACTGCTCGACGTCGCTGAAAACAGCCTCGCCTCACTCGGGTTTTTTCCCAGCGAAAAACTCGTGCCGGTGCTCGAAGACGTACTCAGCCCCAACGAAGCCCAGGTCATGCAGGACCTTCAGGAACTGGACGATCCCGACACCGTGCAATCCCTGGCCGCTGTGTTGGCCAGCCCGGTGTCCGCCGTCAACCCGCCCGCCCTGAACACGCCGGGCAGCCTGTTGCCGCCGCCGTTCGGCGAAGAACCGGTGGACGATGAACTGCGGGAAGTCTTCCTCGAAGAAACCGACGAAGTCTTGGAAGTGCTGCACGAATACCTGCCGCGCTGGTCGGCCAACGTTGACGACGCCGCTGCGTTGAGCGAATTGCGCCGCGCCTTTCACACCTTGAAAGGCAGTGGCCGGATGGTCCGCGCATTGGTGCTGGGTGAAATGGCCTGGGCCATGGAAAACCTGCTCAATCGGGTGCTGGAGCACAGTGTTAAGCCTGGGCTCGCGGTGCAACAACTGCTGACCGATGCACTCAATCTGCTGCCGGAACTCATCAGCGAATTCGCCGCCAATGCCCAGCGCCAACGTGACGACGTGGACCGTTTGGCCGCACGGGCACATGCCTTGGCCAAGGGCGATACATCGCTGTCCGACGAGGACACCCAAGACGTCGCCGCCCTCGATCCGCTGTTGCTGGAGATCTTCCGCAACGAGGCCGAAACCCACCTCGCCAGCCTCAATCGCTTCCTCGATCAAGCCGCCGAACACGTGCCGCTGCAAGCCAGCGATGAGTTGCAACGCGCCTTGCACACCCTCAAGGGCAGCGCCTCGATGGCTGGCGTGTTGCCGATTGCCGAGCTGGCCGCGCCGCTGGATCAACTGGCCCGTGAGTACAAGGCGCACTTGATTGCCCTCGACCTGGATGAAGTCGAATTGATGCTGGAGGCCGAAGGGCTGTTTCGCCTCGGTTTGCGTCAGCTCAAGACTGATCCGCTGGCAGAAATCCCCGACGCCCGCTCGCTGATCGAACGCACCCATGCGCTGCTGGACGAACGCCTGCAAGCCATCCTCAGTGCGCCGAACCGCGCCGTGCGGGTCAAGCGCGATCCGCAACTGATCAACAACTTTCTGGCCCAGGGCATGGACATCCTGCTCGACGCCGAAAGCCTGTTGCAGCGTTGGCAGCAGCACCCCGGCGAGCGCCAGGAACTCAGCGCGTTGCTCGACGAACTGACCACCCTCGGCGAAGGCGCGCACCTCGCCGATCTGCACCCGGTGGATGAACTCTGCGAAGCCTTGCTCGACCTGTATGGCGCTGTCGAAGAGAGCAGCCTGGCGGTCAGCGACGCCTTTTTTCATGAGGCACAAAGTGCCCACGAAGCGCTGATCAACATGCTCGACGAACTGGCCGCCGGCCAGGAAGTCAGCCCGCAACCGGAACGTGTGCGGGCCTTGCGCGGGTTGCTCGATACCAGCCTCGACCCGTCGGCTATGGGCCTGATTCGCAGCGATGGCAGCCGCACCCTGAGCATTCGCGAACTCGGTAGCGCCACTGCTGAGCTGTCGCACACCGCGACGCAGATTGAACACGACGACGAAATCGTTTCGATCTTCCTCGAAGAAGCCGTGGACATCCTCGAAAGCGCCGGCCAGGCCTTGCAGCGCTGGTTGAGCGACCCGGACAACGCCGCGCCGCTGTCGTCCTTGCAGCGGGATTTGCACACCCTCAAGGGCGGCGCGCGGATGGCCGAAGTCGAGGCGGTCGGTGACCTCGCCCATGAACTGGAAAACCTTTACGAAGGTCTGGTGGATCGTCGCTATAGCCACAGCGAAACCCTGGCGCGGCTGCTGCAAACCAGTCACGACCGCTTGGCGGTGCTGCTTGAGCAACTGCAAAACCAGAAAGCGCTGGGTGATCCGGACGAGCTGATCGCGGCGATTCGCGAGTTTCGCCAGGGCAACACCGTCACCGCTGAAACCGTCGAACCGGCCCACGAACATGATTCACCGGGGCATGACCCGGAACTGTTGGAAATCTTCCTCGAAGAAGGTTTCGACATCATCGAAAACTCCGGCGCGGCGCTGGTGCGCTGGCAGGCCGAGCCGTCGAACCGCCAGGAAGTCGAAACCCTGCTGCGGGATTTGCACACGCTGAAGGGCGGCGCGCGGATGGTGGAAATCGCCCCGATTGGCGATCTGGCCCATGAGCTGGAATTCCTTTACGAAGGCCTGTCCGCCGGCGTTCTGCAACCCACGGCGGCGCTGTTCACGTTGTTGCAAAGCAGCCACGACCGCTTGGCGCAGATGCTCGACGCCACCCGCGCCGGCCAGCCTTGCCCGCCAGCAGATCGGCTGATCGACGCGATCAAGAACTTCAGCCATCCGGTCGTTCCCGAAGCCCCGGTCGTCGCGCCGGTGGCTGCCAAGATTGAAGTGCCGGCGCCTGACGCTGGCGCCGACATGGTCAAGGTCTCGGCGGAGTTGCTCGACGATCTGGTCAACCTCGCCGGGGAAACTTCGATCTTCCGTGGCCGCATCGAACAGCAGGTCAACGACGCCCGCGTGGCCCTGAGCGAAATGGAAACCACCATCGAGCGGATGCGCGATCAATTACGCCGCCTGGACACCGAAACCCAGGGCCGAATTCTCAGTCGTCAGCAAGTCGAAGCCGAACGCCTGGGCTACGAAGAATTCGATCCGCTGGAAATGGATCGCCATTCGCAATTGCAGCAACTGTCCCGGGCGCTGTTCGAATCCGCCTCTGACTTGCTCGACCTCAAGGAAACCCTCGACCGGACCAATCAGGACGCGGAAAACCTGCTGCAACAGCAGGGCCGTATCAACACCGAATTGCAGGAAGGCCTGATGCGCACGCGCATGGTGCCGTTCGAACGGATGCTGCCGCGCTTGAAACGCATCGTGCGGCAGGTCTCCAGCGAGTTGGGCAAGGACGTGGAATTCGTGGTCGGCAACGCCGAAGGCGAGATGGATCGCAACGTGCTGGAACGCATGGCCGCGCCGCTGGAACACATGCTGCGCAACGCCGTGGATCACGGTTTGGAGTCCGCTGAGGTGCGAGTCGCGGCGGGGAAACCGGCGCAGGGTCGTATTACGCTGGACCTCGCGCGCGAGGGCGGCGACATCATTTTCGACATCCGCGATGACGGCGCCGGCGTGCCGCTGGACGCGGTGCGGCGCAAGGCGATCAAGCGCGGCATGCTCGCGCCGGACAGCGACATCAGCGACCGCGACGTGCTGCAATTCATCCTGCAACCGGGGTTCTCCACCGCCGAGAAAATCACCCAGATTTCCGGGCGCGGCGTCGGCATGGACGTGGTGCATGAAGAGGTGCGGCAACTCGGTGGCAGCATGTTTATCGATTCTGTGCCGGGGCAGGGTGTGCATTTTCGCATTCGTTTGCCGTTCACCGTGTCGGTCAACCGGGCGCTGATGGTGCAGTGCGGTGAGGATCAATACGCGATCCCGCTCAACACCATCGACGGCATCGTCCGTGTGTTGCCCAACGAACTCGAAGGCCATTACCGCCTCGATCCGCCGACCTACAAATACGCCGGACAGCACTATGAACTGTGCTACCTCGGCGAACTGCTGAAAACCAGCACCCGCCCGAAACTGCTGGGCCAGAGCCTGCCGTTGCCGGTGTTGCTGGTGCAATGCAACGAACGGCACATCGCCGTGCAAGTGGATTCGATGGCCGGCACCCGCGAGATCGTGGTCAAAAGCCTCGGCCCGCAATTTGCGGCGGTGCAGGGCTTGTCCGGGGCGACGATTCTGGGCGATGGCCGGGTGGTGCTGATTCTCGATTTGCTGGCGCCGATCCGTGCCATGCAAACCCGCGTGCCGCAACGGCCGGTGACCCAGGATGTCGAGGCCGAGCCGCACAAGCCGCTGTTGGTGTTGGTGGTGGACGACTCGGTCACCGTGCGCAAAGTCACCAGCCGCTTGCTCGAACGCCACGGCATGAACGTGCTGACCGCCAAGGACGGGGTCGACGCCATGCTGCTGCTCGAAGATCACCTGCCTGACGTGATGCTGCTGGACATCGAAATGCCGCGCATGGACGGCTTCGAAGTCGCGACCCAAGTGCGCGCCGATGAACGCTTGCAGCACCTGCCGATCATCATGATCACCTCGCGCACCGGCCAGAAACACCGCGACCGCGCCATGGCCATCGGCGTCAACGACTACCTCGGCAAGCCGTACCAGGAATCGGTGCTGCTCGAAAGCATCGCCCTGTGGAGCAAAACCCATGCTTGAACATCGCACCAGCAACCTCACCGGGCTGTTGTTGCCCTTGGCGGACCGAAACTTGATCCTGCCCAACGTCGCCGTCGCTGAACTGATCGACTATCAGCCGGCGGCGTTCGATCTCGATACACCGCCGTGGTATCTGGGGCTGGTGACGTGGCGGGATCGGCAGATTCCGTTGCTGAGTTTCGAGTCGGCGTGTGGCAACAAAGTGGTGATTGGCGAGCGCGTGCGCATCGTCATCCTCAATGCCCTCGGCGGGCGGCCGGAGTTGAAATTCATTGCGCTGCTGGTGCAGGGGATTCCGCGGTCTTACAAGCTCGATAGTCAGTTGAGCTATGTGGATGTGCCGTTGTGTCCGCTTGAGCAAGCGGCGGTGCAGGTGGGGGAGCAAGTGGCCAAAGTGCCGGATTTGCTGGCGCTGGAAGAGTTGCTCATCGCAGCAGGCCTGGCCCACTGATCGTCTGAAGGGCCTCTTCGCGGGCAAGCCTCGCTCCTACAGGGTTTATGTCGTTCGCAGAATTTGTGTACGACATGACCTTGTAGGAGCGAGGCTTGCTCGCGAAGGCGGCCTTCAATTCACCACAAAATTATCGGCTAAACCTTACCCTCAGCCATCGCCTCATGGTAATTCAACACCCGCTCCACCAATAACTGCACACCATCACTCAAACGGCTGATCCCCAGGACGACCGAACGGCGTGAACCTTCCACATCGTCCGCCAGGCCAGCCGCAATTGCGCTGATGGACATCAAATCTTCGGAAGCATTGGCCAGCATGGCTTCGGGGTCGTTGACACCCTGGGCGACGGCGAAGAGGTGGTACTTACGGTGGCTGGATCGTTTTTCTTCAGCCGCGGGGAAGTAATGGGCGAAGGCGCGGTCGGCGGCTTCTTTCATTTTTTCTGCATCGAGGGATGCTTGGGAATCGGTGCCGGATTCCGGGGGGTTGGGGGTAGCTTTGAACATAGTGAATCTCCGTACAGGGGTGAAGCTGGCCCATTTGGTTTCCAATCGAATGGGTGGCAGCTGTACGCGGTTGGAAACCCGGGGTACGGTGACCCGGCAGACCCTAAGGTCTTCCGCGCACAGCCGCCATAACGGAGTGCACACATTAAAGGTGCGCAAGCATACGTTATGAAGGACGCTTTTGCGTCCCGTACTCATGGGGTTTCCAGCCCCGGTCGCTGAATTGGCAGCGACCCCCAAACGATAACGATCAACGCAAAACCCCACCAGTCAGCGGCTTCCCGCATTGCTGTAGGCAACAACGCCAGACCACGTAGCCGCTCACCCCTCCTGCGACGCAACTTTTAAACACAAATCCCCATTTGGCTGGGAAGGGTTGAAGAGTCCCAAAAAGGGACTGATCGGTCCTTTTTTGGGACTGGTCGAAGACCGCGGTGATTGTTCTGGCCTCTTCGCGGGCAAGCCTCGCTCCTACAAGGTTTATGGTGTTCGCGTAATTTGTGTACGGCATAAACCCTGTAGGAGCGAGGCTTGCCCGCGAAGGCGTCAGTACAGCCAACCATTACCCTAACCGTAACAATCAAACACTCTGCTTGATTGATGCCCCACACCCAACCCTCCTAAGGTGACTCCACGACAGCGAACCCGTGGAGTGGTCATGACTACAACAATATCCCCCGACGCGCGATGGACGCGGCGGCGCAGCGAGAAGCAGCGGCGTCTTGAGTTGGTCAAAGGCCTGGCCGACGGTGTGGTGTTGCCCACCGAGAACATCGTCGCGGCGCTGGAGGCGTTGATTCTGCCCGGCGACCGTGTGGTGCTGGAGGGCAATAACCAGAAGCAGGCGGATTTCCTTTCGCGCTCCCTGGCCAAGGCTGATCCGGCCAAGTTGCACGACCTGCACATGATCATGCCCAGCGTCGGTCGCTCCGAGCACCTGGACCTGTTCGAACGCGGCATCGCCCGCAAGCTCGATTTCTCCTTTGCCGGTACCCAGAGCCTGCGCATCAGCCAGTTGCTGGAAGATGGCCTGCTGGAAATCGGCGCGATCCACACCTACATCGAACTCTATGCACGGCTGGTGGTGGACCTGATCCCCAACGTCGTGCTCTCGGCCGGTTTCATGGCCGACCGCGCCGGCAACATCTACACCGGCCCGAGCACCGAAGACACTCCAGCGTTAATCGAACCAGCCGCGTTCAGCGACGGCATCGTCATCGTCCAGGTCAACCAATTGGTGGACGACGTCACCGACCTGCCGCGCGTCGATATCCCCGCGTCCTGGGTCGATTTCGTCGTGGTGGCCGACAAGCCTTTCTATATCGAACCGCTGTTCACCCGCGACCCGCGCCACATCAAGCCTGTGCACGTGTTGATGGCGATGATGGCGATTCGCGGGATCTACGAAAAACACAACGTTCAGTCGCTGAACCACGGCATCGGTTTCAACACCGCTGCCATCGAATTGATCCTGCCGACCTACGGCGAATCCCTCGGCCTCAAAGGCAAAATCTGCCGCAACTGGACGCTCAATCCGCACCCAACCCTGATCCCGGCGATTGAAAGCGGTTGGGTCGAAAGCGTGCATTGTTTCGGCACCGAACTGGGGATGGAAAACTACATCGCCGCCCGGCCCGACGTGTTCTTCACCGGGCGCGACGGCTCGCTGCGGTCCAACCGGATGTTCTGCCAATTGGCCGGGCAATACGCCGTGGACCTGTTTATCGGCGCGACCCTACAAGTCGATGGCGATGGTCATTCCTCCACCGTGACCCGTGGACGCCTCGCCGGTTTCGGTGGTGCGCCGAACATGGGCCACGACCCGCGCGGTCGCCGCCATGGCACGCCTGCCTGGCTCGATATGCGCTACGACGATGCGCCGGAAGCCTTGCTCGAACGCGGTAAAAAACTCGTGGTGCAAATGGTCGAGACGTTCCAGGAGGGCGGCAAACCGACCTTCGTCGAAACCCTCGACGCGGTGGAAGTGGCACGTAAAAGCGGCATGCCGCTGGCGCCGATCATGATCTACGGCGACGACGTCACCCACCTGCTGACCGAAGAAGGCATCGCCTATCTGTACAAGGCGCGCTCGCTGGAAGAACGCCAGGCGATGATCGCGGCGGTCGCGGGCGTCACCGTGATCGGCATGCGCCACAACCCGAAAGACACCGCGCGCATGCGCCGCGAAGGCTTGATCGCCTTGCCCGAAGACCTCGGCATCCGCCGCACCGACGCCACCCGCGAACTGCTCGCGGCGAAAAGCGTGGCCGATCTGGTGGAGTGGTCCGGTGGCCTCTACAACCCGCCCGCCAAGTTCAGGAGCTGGTAAATGCACGCACTTAACCTGCAACCCAAAACACTGACCCTGGCCGATCGGCTGGCGGATTTGGCGGTGGATGCGCTGATCGACGAAGCGGACCTGTCGCCGAAACCGGCGCTGGTGGACCGTCGTGGCAATGGCGCCCACACCGATTTGCACCTCGGGCTTATGCACGCCTCGGCGCTGTCGTTGTGGCCGGCGTTCAAGGAAATGGCGGAAGCCGCTATCGAGTTTGGCGAAGTCGGCTTACCACTGCGCGAAGCCCTTGGGCGGATTGGCCGGGAAGGGGAGCAAGCGATGCTCGCCACTACCAGCGGTGTGAATACTCATCGTGGGGCGATTTGGGCCTTGGGGCTGTTGGTCGCTGCCGCTGCACTTGAAAACACAA
Organism: Pseudomonas sp. B21-053; assembly: GCF_026016365.1. NCBI lineage: Bacteria > Pseudomonadati > Pseudomonadota > Gammaproteobacteria > Pseudomonadales > Pseudomonadaceae > Pseudomonas > Pseudomonas sp. B21-053. The sequence continues at coordinate 6,645,159 of NZ_CP087205.1, read as the reverse complement.
AGGCCAGCGCCGTCACTCTGTGCGCCGCACGTTTGGCCTTGCTCGATGACCGCTATGCACCACGTCCTCTAAGCCACGGCGCCCAAGTCGCCCAACGCTACGGCGCACGCGGCGCCCGTGAAGAAGCACAACTTGGTTTCCCTTCGGTGCTGCAACGCGCACTGCCCCAACTTCAGCGCAGCCGCGCCTTGGGCCACGGCGAGCAGAACGCGCGCCTCGACGCCTTGCTCGCGATCATGACCCGACTGGCCGACACCTGCGTGCTCTACCGCGCCGGCGAACAAGGCCTGCAAACCATGCAACTCGGCGCCCAAGCCGTGCTCGACGCGGGCGGCAGTGCCAGCCTCGGCGGTCGTCGGCGCTTGCATGAACTGGATGAACAATTAATCGCGTTGAACGCCTCGCCGGGCGGCGCTGCTGATTTGCTCGCCGCTTGCCTGTTCATCGACCGCATCGAATCCGGAGCTTTCTGATGGAAACCTTATCCTTTGAATTCCCCGCCGGGCAGCCGCCCCGGGGCCGGACGCTGGTGGGCTGTGTCGGCTCGGGCGATCTGGAAGTGCTGATCGAACCGGGTCAGGCCGGCAAGCTGACCATCCAGGTGCAGACCTCGGTGAATGGCGCCGAACAACGCTGGCAGCATCTGTTCGCACGGATGTTCGACGGGCAGACCCCGCCGGCGATGGCGATTGATATCCACGACTTCGGCGCGACGCCGGGTGTGGTGCGTTTGCGTCTGGAACAAGGCTTTGAGGAGATCGGCCATGACTGATCTCCTGCGTAAACACAGCTTCGTCGAACTCGGCGCGCGCCAGCGGGCGAAAGCCTTGCTCGACGCCGGCACCTTCCGCGAATTGCTCGATCCGTTTCAACGCATCATGTCGCCATGGCTCTCGCGCCAAGGCGTGGTGCCGCAAGCCGATGACGGCGTGGTGATCGCCAAGGGCAGCATCGGCGGATTGCCGGTGGTGATCGCGGCGATTGAAGGCTCGTTCCAGGGCGGCAGCCTCGGCGAAGTCGGCGGGGCGAAGATGGCCGGTGCGCTGGAATTGGCCGCTGAAGACAACCGCAAGGGCATTCCGACCCGCGCCGTGCTGCTGCTGGAAACCGGTGGCGTACGGTTGCAGGAGGCCAATCTCGGGCTGGCGGCAATTGCGGATATTCATGCGGCGATTGTCGATTTGCGTCAGTACCAACCGGTGGTTGGCGTCGTCGCCGGCAGCGTCGGTTGCTTTGGCGGGATGTCGATTGCCGCCGGGTTGTGCAGCTATTTGCTGGTGACCCAGGAAGCACGGCTTGGGTTGAACGGCCCGCAAGTGATCGAGCAGGAAGCCGGGATTGAGGAATACGACTCGCGGGATCGTCCTTTCATCTGGAGCCTGACCGGTGGCGAGCAGCGGTTTGCCAGTGGTTTGGTGGATCGGTATGCCGCTGATGATGTGGCAGAGATTCAGCAGCAGGTCAGCGAATTGCTCAAGCAAGGCGTGCCCGCGAAGCAGCGTAGCCAGCAATCCGAACTGTTCCTGCAACGCTTGGCGCGTCTGGATGCCGAGCCGCAAATCGAGCCGTCGGTGGTTCGCGATCTGTATCAAGGAGAGGGCGCATGAGAGGTTTGAACTGGTTCAATGCTTTGAGTGCTGGCGCCAAACCGGTCGAGGGTTTGCCGGCTTCTTTGAAGGTTGCCGACGGCGTGTTGGGCGATCAATCGGTGCGGTTTATTGCCGTGGTGACTGACCCCGACAACCGCTTCGCCCGCGCTCGCAATGGCGAGGTCGGATTGCTGGAAGGCTGGGGCTTGGCCAAAGCCGTGGATGAAGTGATCACTGCTGACGTAGATAAACCGAACAAGCGCGCCTTGATCGCCATCGTCGATGTACCGAGCCAAGCCTACGGTCGCCGCGAAGAAGCCCTCGGGATTCATCAGGCATTGGCCGGTGCGGCGGACAGTTACGCTCGCGCACGTCTGGCTGGCCACGCGGTGATCGGTTTGCTGGTGGGCAAGGCGATGTCCGGGGCGTTTCTGGCTCACGGGTATCAGGCCAATCGACTGATCGCCTTGCGTGATCCGGGCGTGATGGTGCATGCGATGGGCAAGGCTTCAGCGGCGCGGGTGACCTTGCGCAGCGTTGAAGAACTCGAAGCCCTGGCCGCCAGCGTGCCGCCGATGGCGTATGACATCGACAGCTACGCGAGCCTCGGTTTGCTTTGGGAAACCTTGTCGGTGGAGAAGATCGAACAGCCGACGGCGCAGGATCTTTCCCGCGTGACGGAATGCCTGAATCAGGCGATCAGCGATGTCGCCGCAAGCGGTCGCGACTTGAGCAGCCGCTTGGGCGCCAGCAACCGCGCCGCGTCGAGCAAGGTTCGCGAATTGCTGAGAGCGCAGTGGTGAACACGCTTCTGGCGCACGACTTGCTCTGGGGCATGACCCCGGCGCAGTTGCCTGCGGATGCGCCGTTGTGGGCGATTCAGTCGCTTGGCTCCGGTCAGCCTGTAGTGGTTCGGCGTGCATTGAGCGCGCCGGGTCAGGTCGCGGTCGGGGTGCGTGGGCCATTGCGGGAACAGCGTTATGCAGCGGTGATGTCGGTCGATTCGATTCAGCGTCGGATCAAACCGGAAGAGCTGTGCCATGTCTCGATTGATCGCGATCTGCCGGCCTTGCGCGCCTTGGCGCAACTGCGGGCGATGCTGGATGCCAGCGGCTGGGTCTGGGGCATCAGCGGCAGCGCCGGGTTTGAATTGGCCAGCGGTGTTGAGGCGCTGCATGAACGCAGCGATCTCGATTTGATCCTGCGCACACCGCAACCGCTGGACCGTGAACAGGCTCGGGAGTGGGTGAAGATTTTCGATACCTGCGCCTGCCAAGTGGACATGCAATTGCAAACGCCGTTGGGTGCCGTCGCCTTGCGCGAATGGGCCGGCCCTGCACGTCGGGTGCTGCTGAAAAATGCGCGCGAAGCCTGTCTGGTCATCGATCCATGGAACCCACAGGAGCAAGCCGCATGAGCAGCCTGCTGGTGTTCCCCGGCCAAGGCGCGCAGCAGCCCGGCATGCTGCAGCGTTTGCCTCGGGAAACGCTGAACGAGGCGAGTGATGTCCTGGGCGAAGACGCGTTGCTGCTGGATTCCGCCGAAGCGTTGAAGACCACGAGGGCGGTTCAGCTCTGCTTGCTGATCGCTGGCGTCGCGGCTTCGCGGCAATTGCAGGAACCAGCGGATTATGTGGCGGGATTGTCCATCGGCGCGTACCCGGCAGCGGTGGTCGCCGGCGCCTTGAGCTTCAGCGATGCGCTGCATCTGGTCAGCCTGCGCGGTGAACTGATGCAGCAGGCTTATCCACAGGGCTATGGAATGACCGCGATCATCGGTCTGGATTTATCCACCGTGGAAACCTTGCTGGCGCAGGTTCACAGCGTCGAAACGCCGGTGTACCTGGCCAATATCAACGCCGATAACCAGGTGGTGATTGCCGGCAGTGACGAAGGGATGAAAGCCGTGGCGCAGTTGGCTAAAAGTCGCGGTGCAGGTTTGGCCAAACGCTTGGCGGTCAGCGTGCCGTCGCACTGTCCGTTACTGGATGCACCAGCCAAAACCCTCGCCGAAGCCTTCGCCAAAGTGACACTCAAAACACCGACGATGGGTTATCTGAGCGGCAGTCGCGCTCGGCCCATCGTCAACCTTGAAGCCCTGCGCGACGACCTCGCTTTCAACATGTGCCGCGTCGTCGATTGGCGCGGCACCGTGCAAAGCGCCTACGAGCGTGGCGTACGTCTACACATCGAACTGCCGCCCGGTGCGGTGTTGACCGGGCTGGCGCGCCGGGTGTTCGAGCAGGGCACCGTGATTGCCTTCGACGGTGCTCGGCTGGACACCTTGCAAGCGCTGTTGCGTGAGGAGGGAAGCCGCCAACTTTAGAACACCGACTCAGGCTTGCGAAGCACAAAAACAACAACTTCGACGATGCACTTTGAGGACTACAACAATGATTATTTACGGTGTGGCGCTGTTAGCGATCTGTACGCTGGCAGGGGTGATCATGGGCGATGCCCTGGGCATGTTATTGGGCGTGAAGTCTAACGTTGGCGGGGTCGGGATCGCGATGATCCTGTTGATCTGCGCACGGTTGTACATGCAAAAACGCGGCGGCATGACCAAGGATTGCGAGATGGGCGTCGGTTTCTGGGGCGCGATGTACATTCCGGTGGTGGTGGCGATGGCGGCACAACAGAACGTCGTGACTGCGTTGCACGGTGGCCCGGTGGCGGTGTTGGCGGCCATCGGTTCGGTGGTGATCTGCGGCTGCACGATTGCCCTGATCAGCCGGACTCATAAAGGCGAACCTTTGCCCGATGAACCGGCGGAAGTGACCCCGCTCGGCACCCCAGTAGGAGGTCGCTGATATGTGGGAACTCATTGATAAAGGCCTGACCGCCAATGGTCTGGTCACCGCGTTCGCGTTCGTCGGCATCATCATGTGGGTGTCGGTGGTGTTGTCCAAACGCCTGACTTACGGGCGGATTCACGGCTCGGCGATTGCGATCGTCATCGGCCTGGTGCTGGCCTGGGTCGGCGGCACCATGACCGGTGGGCAAAAAGGTTTGGCAGACCTGACGCTGTTCTCCGGCATCGGCTTGATGGGCGGCGCCATGCTGCGGGACTTCGCCATCGTCGCCACGGCGTTCGAAGTGCAAGCCACCGAAGCGAAAAAGGCCGGGTTGGTCGGCGCGATTGCGCTGCTGCTGGGCACGGTGCTGCCGTTCATTGTCGGCGCGAGCATTGCCTGGGCCTTCGGTTATCGCGATGCGATCAGCATGACCACCATCGGCGCGGGCGCGGTGACGTACATCGTCGGGCCGGTGACCGGGGCGGCGATTGGTGCCAGTTCGGATGTGGTGGCGTTGTCGATTGCTACCGGTTTGATCAAGGCGATTCTGGTAATGGTCGGCACGCCGATGGCGGCGAAATGGATGGGCCTGGATAACCCGCGTTCGGCGATGGTGTTTGGTGGGTTGGCCGGGACCGTGAGCGGTGTGACGGCGGGGTTGGCGGCGACGGATCGGCGGTTGGTGCCTTATGGGGCGTTGACCGCGACGTTCCATACCGGGCTTGGGTGTTTGTTGGGGCCTTCGTTGTTGTACTTCATTGTTCGCGGGATTGTGGGTTAAACCGCTGGATCTTTGTTGACTGTACCGACGTCTTCGCGAGCAAGCCCGCTCCCACATTGGAATGCATCCTCCTGTGGGAGCGGGCTTGCTCGCGAATGGGGCGCCACGGTCTCAAGCCTGGCGATTCGCATACATCCGACACTCCGCCAACAACGCCAGCAAATTCGGATCGCGCTCCTTGGCCTTCAAGAACACCACGCCAATGTGCTGCTGCAACCGGTACTTTTCCTGCAACGGAATCAGCTTCACCCGGTTCTCATACACCGCCGCAATCCTCCCCGGCAGCAACGCATAACCCACTCCCGAGCTGACCATGCTCAGCAGGGTGAAGATGTCGTTGACCTGCATCGCCACCTTCGGCTCGAACCCCGCCTGCTTGAACACCCGGATCCCGTCCTGGTGCGTGGCGAAGCCTTGGGTCAGGGTGATGAAAGTTTCGTCGCGCACTTCGGCGAGGTCGACTTCGGTCCGTTGGGCAAACTTCGAGTCCGCCGGAGTGGCGAGGAAGATGTCGTCGGAGAACAGCTGGATATGCTCGCAATCCGGGTCGTTGATGCTGTCGTCCAGGGACATCAGGATCGCGTCGACTTCCATGTTTTTGAGCTTGTAGAGCAGGTCGATGTTCGAGCCGAGGATCAGGTCGATGTTGAGTTCGCTGCGGCGGATTTTCAGGCCCATGATCAGCTGCGGCACGGTTTTCACCGTCAGTGAGTACAGCGAGCCGAGCTTGAAGCGTTCCGCCGAGAATCCGGCGGCTTCGCGGGTCAGGCGCACGCTTTCGACCACGTCCTGAATCAGCTTCTGCGCCCGTTCTTCCAGTACATACGCACTTTCCAGCGGCGTCAGGTTACGGCCTTCGTGTTTGAACAGCGGGCAGCGCAGGGCACTTTCCAGGGAGTGGATGGCGCGGTGCACGCTGACATTGCTGGTCTGCAACTCGGCGGCGGCACGGGCCAGATTGCCGGTGCGCATGAAGGCAAGGAACACCTCGAGTTTTTTCAGGGTCAACTCTTCGTCGATCAGCATGGGCCGGACTCTTTTTGGAATGACCTGATTGTGCACGTAAGTGGGTTCTTGTAGGAGCCGTGTAGGAGCTGTGTAGGAGCTGTCGAGAGAAACGAGGCTGCGATCTTTTGATCTTGGCGTCTACAAAGGCACCGCAGATCAAGGTCAAAAGATCGCAGCCTCGTTTCACTCGACAGCTCCTACGCCTTGCGCCATGTTGTAGCGAATTTTGAGGAAAGCGATTCATGTATCACGGGGAAAGATTGAACGCCTGGACGCATTTGGTCGGGGCGGTGGCGGCGACGGTCGGGGTGGTGTGGATGCTGGTGATTGCCAGCATGGACGGCAGCCCGTGGAAGATTGTCAGCGTGGCGATTTACGGATTTACCTTGATGGTGCTCTACAGCGCCTCGACCGTGTACCACAGCGTGCGCGGGCGCAAGAAAGAGATCATGCAGAAGGTTGATCACTTTTCGATCTACCTGCTGATCGCCGGCAGCTACACGCCGTTCTGCCTGGTGACCCTGCGCGGGCCGTGGGGCTGGACGTTGTTCGGGATTGTCTGGGGGCTGGCGCTGATCGGCATCCTGCAAGAGATCAAGCCGCGTTCGGAAGCGCGGATTTTGTCGATCGTGATCTACGCGGTGATGGGGTGGATTGTGCTGGTGGCGGTCAAGCCGCTGCTGGCGGCGTTGGGCTCCACAGGTTTCGCGTGGCTGGCGTCGGGCGGGGTGTTGTACACCGTGGGGATTATCTTTTTTGCCCTGGACCATCGCCTGCGGCATGCCCATGGGATCTGGCATTTGTTCGTGATTGCCGGGAGTTTGCTGCACTTTGTGGCGATATTGTTTTACGTTCTTTGAACCGTGTCGCGGCCATTCGCGAGCAGGCCCGCTCCCACAATCAAGCGATCCAGCTGCGCCTGCGCCCGTCGGCTGAAGACCTGCAACAAGTCGCTCAAGGTGTGGGGCGGCGGTTCGTCGGCGCGGGTCACGGCGTACAGGGTGATCGGCAGCGCCGGCGCCAGGGGGCGAATCGCGGTCGTGGCGGGGGAGGCCCCGAGCGCGGTGAATGGGTCGATGACCGCCAGCCCGGCACCGGATTCCACCATCGCCCGCGCCAGTGAATAGGTCTGCACGGCGATGCGCACCCGGGGTGGAGGATCGACTGCTTCAAGGTAGCTGTCGAGCCTGGCGGCCAACGGGTCGGCGCTGGACAGGCCGATCAGTGGCGCACCGGCCAACTCGATCAATGGCAACGGTTGGCCGTGGCTGGCGACGGGCCAATAGCCCAGCGGCGCCAGCGCCACCAGCATTCCACTGGCCAGGGTTTGCGCCTTCAACCCCGGATGATCCGGCGGCTGCAACGTCAGGGCGACATCCACTTCGCGCATCAACAGGTTCTGCATCAACTCACGGCTATGGGCACTGGACAGTTCGCAAACAATGTCCGGGTAACGTTGTGTCCACTCGTTGATCGCCGGTGGCAGTAGCGACAGCGCCAACGCCGGGATCGCGCCGATCCGCAGGCTGTGGCCCGGCTCACGGCGCAGGCTCTGGGCCAGGCGCCGCACGCCTTGCAGGCTTTCGGTGACCTTATCGACCTCGCGCTCAAGCTCCAGCGCTTCGGGCGTGGCCTGCAATTTACCGCGCACCCGCAGAAATAACGCAAAGCCCAATTGCTGTTCGGCGTGTTGCAGCACTTTGCTCACTGCCGGCTGCGAGACGTGCAGCAACTGTGCGGCGCCACTGACCGACCCGGTCTGGCGAATGGCTTGGAAAATCTCGATGTGGCGCAGGCGCATGGCAAGTCCATAACCTTTGTTTATGGGTCAGCCATCTTTATGCATTGTTCAACGACTGTCACCTGGTCCTAACCTGAGGCCTGATTCAACAACGGTTAAGGACAGACATGGCTCAGCGGGTTTGCATCATCGGCGGCGGCGTCATCGGGCTGACAACGGCTTACGCACTGGTTCGCGACGGCATCGACGTGACGCTGGTCGAGGCCCGGGACTCGCTGGCCAGCGAAACCAGTTTCGCCAACGGCGGCCAGTTGTCCTACCGTTACGTCGCGCCATTGGCCGATGCTGGCGTGCCGCTGCAAGCCATTGGCTGGATGCTGCGCGGTGACTCGCCCCTGAAGCTGCGCCCACGGCTGGACCCGGCGCAATGGCGCTGGATGGCCTCCTTTCTGGCGGCCTGCCGGCGTTCGGTGAACCAGCGCAACAGCGCGCATTTACTGCGCCTGGCGCTGCTGAGCCAAGCCACGCTGCAAGGCTGGCGCGACGACGATCGCCTGGGCGGTTTTGACTGGCGGCGCAACGGCAAACTGGTGACGTTTCGTGAAGCCGCGAGTTTCGAGCATGCGCGCCACGGTTTGGCTGATCCGCAACAGCAACAGGTGTTGTCCCGGGCCGAATGCGCCCAACTGGAACCGGCACTCGCCGAGGCGCCGTTCGTGGGCGCGATTTACACCCCCGATGAAGAAGTCGCCGACTGCCACGCGTTCTGCCAGCAATTGGTGGCCCGGCTCAAGGCATCGGGGCGTTGCGAGTTTTTGCTGGGTCAACAGGTCACCGGCATTCGCCAAACGGGCGGCGCGGTGCAGGCCATCGAAATGGGTTCGCAAGTGCTGCCGGTCGAGCAACTGGTGATCGCGGCCGGGCATCGCAGCCCGGCGCTGGCGTTGCCCGGTATGAACCTGCCGCTGTATCCGCTCAAGGGCTATAGCCTGACCGCGCCCATTCGCGCCGAACATCGCGCGCCGGACCTGAGCATCACCGATTACAACCGCAAGATCGTCTACGCGCGCATCGGTGCTCAACTGCGCGTGGCCGCGATGGTCGACATTGTCGGCTTCGATCCGGCGCTCGATCCCAAGCGTCTGGCGCTGATCAAACGTCAGGCCCAGGACACCTTGCCTAATGCCGGCGACTACGACGCTGCCATCGAATGGGCCGGCATGCGCCCGGCCACGCCCAGTGGCGTGCCGCTGATTGGCGCCACGGCGTACCGCAACCTTTGGCTCAACCTCGGCCATGGCGCGCTGGGTTTCACCTTGGCCTGCGGCAGCGCGCGGCTGCTCAGCGATTTGATGACGCAGCGCGCACCTTCGATTGAAATGCACGGCCTCGCGCCTCGCGTCGCCTGACTTGATCTTGATAAGGAAGAAACGATGAGCATCAACCGAATCAACAGCAACAGTCGACTCTCTGCCGCCCTGACCTTTGGCGAACTGGTGTTTCTCTCGGGGCAGGTGCCCGGCGACAGCCCCGATGTCAGCGGCCAGACCGCCGAGGTGCTGGCGAAAATCGATGCGCTGCTGGCCGAGGCGGGCAGCGACAAGGATCACCTGCTCAGCGCGACCATTTACTTGAGCGACATTGGCCGCGATTTCGCCGCCATGAACGAGGTCTGGTCACACTGGTTGTCGCCGGACAAGGCGCCGACCCGTACCACATTGCAGGCGCAACTGGCCCGTCCAGAGGTTCTGGTAGAAATCACTGTGATAGCCGCCCGCCGCTAATCGCCCCACCCACAACGGAGAATAACAATGCAAAAAATCACGTTGATCGGCTGCACCCTCGGCCTGCTGCTCACCAGTCAGGCCCACGCCAGTGAAGCGCCGCTGACCGGCACGCTGAACAAGGTCGCCAATGCCAAGAGCATCACCCTGGGCTATCGCGATGCGTCGGTGCCGTTCTCGTATGTGGGTGATCACTCGGGGCAGCCGATGGGCTATTCGGTGGATCTGGCGGGCAAGATTGTCGAGCGCATCAAGCAAAAACTCGATCAGCCGAACCTGCAGGTGAAGTACAACCTGGTGACCTCGCAAACCCGTATTCCGCTGGTGCAGAACGGTACGGTCGATCTTGAGTGCGGCTCCACCGGCGTGACGGCTGAGCGCATGCAGCAAGTAGCGTTTTCCTACGGGTTTATTTATGTGAAGGGGCAGTTGCTCACAGCCAAGGACAGCGGCATCAAAAGCTTCGCCGACCTGCGCGGCAAGAATGTCGTGACCACCGCCGGCACCACCAATGAGCGGTTTCTGAAGAGCTACAACGTCGATCACAAGATCGACATGTTCGTGATCAGCGCCAAGGATCACGGCGAAGCGTTCCAGATGTTGCAGTCCGGAAGGGCTGCGGCGTTTTACATGGACGATGCGCTGCTCTACGGCGAGCGGGCCAAGGCTCGCGATCCGCATAACTGGGTCGTGGTCGGCGAGGAGCAATCGCGGGAAATCTACAGCTGCATGGTGCGCAAGGGCGACCCGCAATTTCTCGAGTTGGTGAACTCGACGCTTGCCGATCTTTACAGCTCCGGGGAAATCAACGGCATCTACAACCGCTGGTTCCAGCAGCCGATTCCGCCTAAAGGGCTGAACCTGGAGTTTCCGATGACCAGCGAGTTGAAAGCGATTATCGCCAAGCCGGTGAGTGATCCGGTGCAATAGCTCCGGAACGATCAAAATCGATAATGCATCCTGTAGGAGCGAGGCTTGCCCGCGAAGGCTTCACCTCGGTTTTTGTGGTGTCGCTGATGACGCCTTCGCGGGCAAGCCTCGCTCCTACAGGGGATGATGTTTTAGAAATCACCCCAAAGCTGCTGGGCCACCGCCAACGCCACAACCGGCGCTGTCTCGGTGCGCAACACCCGAGGCCCAAGCCGGGCGGCATGGAAACCAGCCCCTTTGGCCTGATCAACCTCAGCATCCGACAACCCACCCTCCGGCCCAATCAGGAATGCCAGGGTCTGCGGCTTCGCGTGACTCACCAAAGGCTCCGCCACCGGATGCAGCACCAGTTTCAATTCCGCTTCGGTCTGCTTCAGCCAATCCGCCAACAGCAGCGGCGGATGAATCACCGGCACCCGTGAACGCCCGCATTGTTCGCAAGCGCTGATCGCCACTTGGCGCCAGTGCATCAGGCGTTTGTCGGCGCGTTCGTCCTTGAGGCGGACTTCGCAACGGTCGGTGAAGATCGGGGTGATTTCCGTGACGCCCAGTTCGGTGGCTTTCTGAATCGCCCAGTCCATCCGCTCGCCACGGGACAAGCCTTGGCCAAGATGGATCTGCAGCGGCGACTCGACCTGCCCGATGAAGCTTTCATCGAGTTGCACCACCACGCGTTTCTTGCCGACTTCCACCAATGAGCCGCGAAACTCGTGGCCCGAGCCGTCGAACAGTTGCACCGCATCACCCTCGGCCATGCGCAGCACGCGGCTGATGTAATGGGCCTGGGCCTCGGGCAACTCGTGCTCGCCAGTGCTCAGGGGGGCGTCGATAAAGAAGCGGGACAGTCTCATCTTGGGTCTCTGGAAAGGGTGTGAATCATCTGGATTTGTGTCGACTTCATTCGCGAGCAAGCCCGCTCCCACAGGGGAATGCATTCCAAATGTGGGAGCGGGCTTGCTCGCGAAGGCGGCTGCTCAGTCACCACAGCAGTTCAAGCAGGTTCGATCAGCCCGGATCACGGAAACCCGGGTGAAAATCCTCAGGCACCGACACGCTGACGCTGTTACGGGTCGCAATGTCGATCCCTTCGCTGGCCACTTCCGCCAGGAAATCAATCTGCTCCGGGGTAATCACGTACGGCGGCAGGAAGTACACCACGCTGCCCAACGGACGAAGTAAAGCACCTCGCTCCAACGCATGCTTGAACACTTTCAAGCCACGCCGCTCCTGCCACGGATACGCTTCCTTGGTCGCTTTGTCTTTGACCATCTCGATGGCCAGGACCATGCCGGTCTGGCGCACTTCCGCGACGTTCGGGTGATCCACCAAGTGCGCGGTGGAGGTGGCCATGCGCTGGGCCAGGGCCTTGTTGTTCTCGATGACGTTGTCTTCTTCGAAGATATCCAAAGTCGCCAATGCCGCCGCGCACGCCAGCGGATTGCCGGTGTAGCTGTGGGAATGCAGGAACGCGCGCAGGGTCGGGTAGTCGTCGTAGAAGGCGCTGTAGACGTCATCGGTGGTCAGCACTGCCGCCAGCGGCAGGTAGCCGCCGGTCAGGGCTTTGGACAGGCACAGGAAGTCCGGGCGGATGCCGGCCTGTTCACAGGCGAACATCGTGCCGGTGCGGCCGAAGCCGACGGCGATTTCGTCGTGGATCAGGTGCACGCCATAACGGTCGCACGCTTCGCGCAGCAACTTCAGGTACACCGGGTGATACATGCGCATGCCGCCGGCGCCCTGGATCAATGGCTCCAGAATCACCGCAGCGACAGTGTCGTGGTTCTCGGCCAGGGTCTGTTCCATGGCGGCGAACATGTTGCGCGAGTGTTCTTCCCAGCTCATGCCTTCGGGGCGCAGGTAGCAATCCGGGCTCGGCACCTTGATGGTGTCCATCAGCAGGGCTTTGTAGGTTTCGGTGAACAGCGGCACGTCGCCGACTGCCATCGCCGCCATGGTTTCGCCGTGGTAGCCGTTGGTCAGGGTGACGAAGCGCTTCTTGTTCGGCTGGCCGCGATTGAGCCAGTAGTGAAAGCTCATTTTCAGCGCGACTTCGATGCAGGACGAGCCGTTATCGGCGTAGAAGCACCGGGTCAGGCCTTCCGGAGTCATCTTCACCAGGCGCTCGGACAACTCGATCACCGGCTGATGGCTGAAACCGGCGAGGATCACGTGTTCCAGTTGATCGACCTGGTCCTTGATGCGCTGGTTGATCCGTGGGTTGGCGTGGCCGAACACGTTGACCCACCAGGAGCTGACGGCGTCGAGGTAGCGCTTGCCTTCGAAGTCCTCCAGCCAGATGCCTTCACCGCGCTTGATCGGGATCAGCGGCAGCTGTTCGTGGTCTTTCATCTGGGTGCAGGGGTGCCATAACACGGCCAGGTCCCGTTGCATCCACTGATTATTCAGGCCCATTTACAGTCTCCTCGAGGCGGTCCGCGGCGGGCGCGGGCAAACAATCGCGCAAGCCTATGCAATGCATCGCGCGGGGACAACCCATTGTGTCGATTGAGCTACTTTGTATGGGGCGATAGACGTCGCTGGCGGCGTTTTGATGGCTGACGTATTCTTCGCGGTTCTTTGAGTCGTCTGGCTCGCAAAACCGCTTTTTCTCGTGTATTTCCGGAGTTCGCTGAATGTCTGCTGGTTGGCTGCGCGCCTGTGCGCTGGTGATGTTGGGGCTGTTCAGCGTTTCGGCGCTGGCCAAAGATAAAACGGCGATCGTGATCGGCGGCGGGCTTTCGGGCCTTACCGCGGCCTACGAGCTGCAAAACAAAGGCTGGCAGGTGACCCTGCTGGAAGCCAAGCCAAGCCTGGGCGGTCGCTCCGGCATGGCCACCAGCGAGTGGATCGGCAACGACAAGGCCCAGCCGGTACTGAACAAGTACGTATCGACGTTCAAGCTTGGCACCACGCCAGCGCCTGAATTCGTGCGTACGCCGGGCTACCTGATCGACGGCGTGTATTTCACCGCTGCTGATCTGGCGACCAAGGACCCGGTGACTGCCGAAGCGCTCAAGCGCTACGAAAAAACCGTGGATGACCTGGCAAGCTCGATCGAAGATCCGCAAAACCCGGCCGCGAACAACACGTTGCATGCCCTGGATCAGATCAACGTTTCCAACTGGCTCGATCGTCTGGCATTGCCAGCCACGGCTCGCCAACTGATCAATCAGGAGATTCGTACCCATTACGACGAACCTTCGCGCCTGTCGCTGTTGTACTTCGCCCAGCAGAACCGGGTTTACCGAGGTGTTTCCGACCGTGACCTGCGCGCTTCGCGCCTGATCGGTGGTAGCCCGGTGTTGGCCCAGGCCTTCGTCAAACAACTGAAAACCATCAAGACCAGCTCGCCGGTTTCGTCCATTACCCAGGACAAGGACAGCGTGACCGTCAAAGTCGGCAGCGTGGGCTACCAGGCTGACTACGTGGTGGTTGCCGTGCCATTGCGCGCACTCAGCAAAATCGTCATGACCCCGTCGCTGGATGCCCAGCACATGGGCGCGATCAAGGGCACCAACTACGGCTGGCGCGACCAGATCATGTTGAAGTTCAAGACGCCAGTGTGGGAAAGCAAGGCGCGGATGTCCGGCGAGATCTACAGCAACGCCGGTCTGGGCATGTTGTGGGTAGAGCCGGCGCTGAAGGGCGGCGCCAACGTGGTGATCAACCTGTCCGGCGACAACGCCCGGGTGATGCAGGCCTTCGGCGACAAGCAGATGGCCGATCAGGTGCTGATTCGTCTGCACGCGTTTTATCCACAGGCCCGTGGTTCGTTCACTGGTTATGAAATCCGCCGCTACAGCACCGACCCGTCGATGGGTGGCGCTTACCTGGCCTTCGGCCCGGGCCAGATCAGCAAGTACTGGCGCCTGTGGGAACGTCCGCTGCAACGCGTAGCGTTTGCCGGCGAACACACCGACACCTTGTATCCGGGCACCCTGGAAGGCGCATTGCGCACCGGTCAGCGTGCGGCCGGTCAGGTTGAAGACCTGGCGGCCGGCAAGTCGTTTGAGCCGGTGAAAGTTGTTCCAGCAGCCACCGCTGCAGCGGCCGGCGCAGTGGCGGCGAAGAAAGGTAACTTCTTCACCAACCTGTTCGGTGGCTCGTCGGATGACGACAAGAAGCCAGAACCGGTCAAGGTGCCAGAACCTGTAGCTCCGCCAGCACCGACACCTGCTCCAGTGCCAACCCCGGCCCCTGCGCCAGTGGAAGCACCGAAGCCTGCGGCCCCGGTCAAAGCCGAGCCAGCGAAAAAAGCGACCAAGCCTGCGGCGAAGAAACCTGCGGCGAAAACCGAGGCCAAAAAGGCACCGGCCAAACCGGCAGCGAAGAAAGCTGAACCGGCGAAGAAACCAGCGGCCAAGCCCGCTGCAACGACCCCGGCAGCGACCGATACCAAAGCGCAGTAAGGCTTTGAGTTGATAAAAAGCGCGGCAGCGATGCCGCGCTTTTTTTATGCCTGAAGAAAGCCGTTATCAAGAATCGAATAAACCTTGTGGTGGAGGTGTTCTTTGATTGGACGTCTTTTCTTTTCACACATTGGGTCTTTAATCTTTCCTTAACTGATGCATTACAGACTCTTGATCGTATTTCTCGATATTTCAAAGCGAAATTTTCCGCTTTAAATCGATAGATAACTCGATAGTCTTGGTCGCAGTTCTCACGGGATATGGGCAATGCAGCTACGTAACTCTTCTTCTCGCTACGGTTGGGTCAGCGTTCTACTGCACTGGGGCGTGGCGTTGGTGGTCTTCGGGCTGTTCGCGTTGGGCCTGTGGATGGTTGGCCTGGATTACTACAGCACCTGGCGCAAAGACGCGCCGGACCTGCACAAAAGCATTGGCCTGACGCTGTTCGCCATCATGCTGCTGCGGGTGTTGTGGCGTTTCATCAGTCCGCCGCCGCCAGCATTGCAGAGCTATAGCCGCATGACGCGCCTTGGCGCCAAGTTCGGCCATGCGTTCCTGTACATCAGTCTGTTTGCTGTGATGATTGCCGGCTACCTGATTTCCACCGCAGACGGTGTCGGTATCCCGGTGTTTGGCCTGTTTGAGATTCCTGCGCTGGTGTCCGGACTACCGGATCAGGCAGATACCGCCGGTGTGATTCATCTGTATCTGGCATGGCTACTGGTAATTTTTTCCGGTCTCCATGCGTTGGCAGCATTGAAGCACCACTTTATCGACCGTGATGCGACGCTGATGCGAATGCTCGGCCGCAAAGCTTGAAGTTCAACCTCGACTCCAAAGGAATAGAAAGCATGTTGAAAAAGACTCTCGCCGCTCTGGCAATCGGTTCTGCTCTGCTGTCCGCCAACGCGATGGCTGCTGATTACACCGTCGACAAAGAAGGCCAGCACGCCTTCGTCGACTTCAAGATCAGCCACCTGGGCTACAGCTTCATCACCGGTACTTTCAAGGATATCGACGGCAAGTTCAGCTTCGACGCTGCCAAGCCGGAAGACAGCAAGATCGAGTTCAATGTGAACACTTCCAGTGTGTTCACCAACAACGCTGAGCGTGACAAGCACATCGCCAGCGCTGACTTCCTGAACGCGAGCAAGTTTGCTAAAGCCACCTTCGTCTCCACCGCAGTCAAATCCACCGGCAAAAACGCCGCTGGCAAAGACACTGCTGACGTGACCGGCGACCTGACCATTGCTGGTGTGACCAAGCCAATCGTGGTCAAGGCGACTTTCCTGGGTGAAGGCAAGGATCCATGGGGCGGCTACCGTGCAGGCTTCGAAGGTACTACCAACCTGAAGCGTTCCGACTTCGGCAAGCAGAAAGACCTGGGCCCATCGTCCGATGCGGTCGAGCTGTACATCACCTTTGAAGGTGTGAAAGCGAAGTAATGCTGAGACTGTAGGAGCTGCCGCAGGCTGCGATCTTTTAAAATCAAAAGATCGCAGGCTTCGCCAGCTCCTACAAAAGCTCTTCGTAGCGCACACAAAAACGCCCCCGATCTCGCGATCGGGGGCGTTTTTTTATGCCTGCCAAAATCCGCATGACCTCCGCATATCCCCTGTGGGAGCGGGCTTGCTCGCGAAGGCGTCGTATCGGACAACATCTCAGTTAACTGGCAGACCGCTTTCGCGAGCAAGCCCGCTCCCACCTTTGATCTCCAGTAAACACAAACATCGGACACGACAGAGATCCACTGTGGGAGCGAGCCTGCTCGCGAAGACGGCGCATCAGTCGACATCAATGTTGAATGCTCAATCGCTTTCGCGAGCAGGCTCGCTCCCACAGGGATTGTTTGTGGGGGCAGGGAAACAAAAATGCCCCGGATCTCGCGATCCGGGGCATTTTTTGTTTACTTCAAAAACTCAGCGATTGCGGGTCAGCAAGGCTGGTTTTTCGCCGCGCGGGCGACCTGGCAGTTGATCCAGTTGCTCAGGAGTCGGGAACCGATCGGTTTTCGACTCTTTATGGATGATCTTCGGTGCCGGGCCACGCGGGTTCTGCACGGCCGGTTCCGAACGAGGCTGGTCGTCACGGGCCGGACGGCGGTTGCGGGACTCTTCGCGACGGGCCTGACCGTCACGTGGAGCGCCGTTGCGTGGGCCGCTACGCTTGGCTGGCGGGGTGCCGGTGGTGGCGCCGTCGCTGCTGCGTGGACCGCTTTGGCGACCCTGCGGCTTGCCGCCGGTGCGCGGAGCACCTGCACCAGCGCCAGCTGCCGTACCTTGTGCCGGAGCACCTGGACGGCGACCACGACCCTGGGCCGGTTTGGCCTGAGGCACGTAGTCAACGCGGTTACCGAAGTTATCCACATCGTCGTCCAGGAACTCGTCCGGAGCACGATCAGCGGCGGCAGCGCGTGGCGCCGGACGCTGTTGCTCGCGCGCCGGGGTGCCTTCGCGTGGTTTGTGTTCACGGGCCGGGCGATCGCCACGGCCAGTGGCAGCAGGTTTTTCCTTGCCGCCCTTGTCCTTGCCTTTGTCTTTACGACCGCCGCCACCGCCAGTGCCGGTCGGACCGTCGCCGCGCGGGCCACGTGGGTTGCGCGGGTTACGCACATCCGGACGCTCGCGGACTTCTGGTTTCTCGGCTTCTACAGCGCTGGAGTCGAAGCCCATCAGGTTGCCGTCGGCAATCTTCTGCTTGGTCATGCGCTCGATGCTTTTCAGCAGCTTTTCTTCGTCCGGGGCCACCAGCGAGATCGCCTCGCCCGAACGACCGGCACGGCCAGTACGGCCGATACGGTGCACGTAGTCTTCATCGACGTTCGGCAGTTCGAAGTTGACCACGTGTGGCAACTGGTCGATGTCGAGGCCGCGAGCGGCGATGTCGGTGGCAACCAGGATGCGCACTTCACCGGCCTTGAAGTCGGCCAGGGCTTTGGTGCGCGCGTTCTGGCTCTTGTTGCCGTGGATGGCGACGGCGCTCAGGCCGTGTTTGTCCAGGTACTCGGCCAGGCGGTTGGCGCCGTGCTTGGTGCGGGTGAAGACCAGAACCTGTTCCCAGGCGCCGGCGGTAATCAGGTGCGCCAGCAGCGAACGCTTGTGGCTGGCGGCCAGGCGGAACACACGCTGTTCGATACGCTCGACCGTGGTGTTCGGCGGCGTGACTTCGATGCGTTCCGGGTTGTGCAGCAGCTTGCCGGCGAGGTCGGTGATGTCTTTGGAGAACGTCGCCGAGAACAGCAGGTTCTGGCGTTTGCTCGGCAGACGGGCGAGGACCTTTTTCACGTCATGGACGAAGCCCATGTCGAGCATGCGGTCGGCTTCGTCCAGCACGAGGATTTCCACGTGGGACAAATCGACGCTGCCTTGGCCGGCGAGGTCGAGCAGGCGGCCAGGGCAGGCCACCAGCACGTCAACACCGCGGGACATGGCCTGAACCTGTGGGTTCATGCCGACGCCGCCGAAAATGCAGGCGCTGACGAACTTCAGGTCACGGGCATAGACCTTGAAGCTCTCGTGTACTTGAGCCGCGAGT
The DNA here is from genome assembly GCF_026016365.1 of Pseudomonas sp. B21-053. Classification (NCBI taxonomy): domain Bacteria; kingdom Pseudomonadati; phylum Pseudomonadota; class Gammaproteobacteria; order Pseudomonadales; family Pseudomonadaceae; genus Pseudomonas; species Pseudomonas sp. B21-053. Next base: position 6,626,589 of record NZ_CP087205.1, on the reverse strand, counting down.
TCGCGGGTAGGGGTCAGGACCAGTACGCGCGGTTGGCGCGGGCCGTGACGCTGGGATTTGTCCGGGTGACCGTTGGGGAACAACCGCTCCAGAATCGGAAGGGCGAAGCCGCCGGTTTTACCAGTACCTGTCTGAGCCGCGACCATCAGGTCGCGACCTTGCAACACGGCGGGAATGGCCCGCTGTTGCACCGGAGTAGGCTCGGTATAGCCCGCTGCCTCGATGGCGCGGACTAAAGCCTCGGAGAGACCGAGGGAAGCAAAGGACATGAGTAATCCTGTTTTAGTTAGGGCTTGGCCCAATGGGAGTCTTGCCTGGCGCGAATGGCGTTTAAGAGGAACGCAATCCCGTCCGGTCCTGCTGGGTTTCGAAGGCTCGTCTGGAGCGCTCGCGCGGGCTGAAAAGCTGCGCTGTAGCGGGGTCGAGATGCCTTGAACGATTCCGAGCGGCCGGGCGTGAGCCTGGCGGGAAGGCCGGAGTATAACAGAGCAATCACTGCGCGCCGCTTTCCTGCTGCTCAACGGTTTTCTCGCGCACGGCGGTGGCGCTTGTGGCTTTGATATCGGGGCCGGGACTTGCGCCATAACGGGCGCTCAGCTCCGCATACGCGGGCTCGCGCTTGAAACGCTTGAGTTCGGCGCCGAAGCGTTGCACCAGCAAATCCATACCGGCGTTGCGCCGAACCGCCAGAAATTGGCTCTGGTGGCTGATGATCGTGGGGTTTTCGGTGATCTGATCGCGGATCTTCAGCTCATCCAGCAAATGTTGGCCGACCCGGCGATCAGTGATCAGCAGGTCGATCCGTCCACGCAGCAGTTTGCCGAAGTTGGCTTCGTGGGTCGGCGCGGGCTCGCGGGTAAACAGCGTCGAGCCGCTGAAGTCCTCGCTGTAAAGATAACCCGGCGAGGTGCCGATGGTCAGGCCTTTCAGGTCATTGAGGGTGCTGAACGGATGGGGGCGCTCGTTGGCGTAGAACATCACGAACTCGACTTCGGAGAGTGGTTCGCTGGGGTAGAGCAGCGTGGCGTCACGCTCGTCGCTGTGGAAAATATCCAGCGCACCGTCGGCCTGACCGGTGTCGAGCATCGACAGGCAGCGCTTCCACGGTAGGAATTGCCATTCCACTTCAATCCCCAGGCGTTTGAAAACGATGGCCGTGGTTTCGTAGTCCAGGCCCAGGGATTTGCCGTTTTCCTCGTACACGTAAGGTGCCCACGGCTCCGTGACAATGCGCAATTTCTCGCCCCGAGCGGCAAAGCTCAGGCAAGTGAAAAGAAGCAGGGTCAGTAACTGCGTGATCAAAGGCATGGCTTGAGATTACGACGAGAAACCGTAAAGAGCCAGAAACTGGCCGCAGAAGCTCTGCTTCGGGCCTCAAAAGCAAAAGATCGCAGCCTTCGGCAGCGCCCACAGACGCGTAGGAGCTGCCGAAGGCTGCGATCTTTTGATCTTGCCTTTATTTCGTTTTTTGCTTGTTTCTTAACGCGGCAACTTCAGGTTGTTCCACACCGCCAGGCTTGGTTCAGCCTGGTTCAACGTGTAGAAGTGCAACCCTGGCGCGCCACCTTGCAGCAAGCGTTCGCACATCTCGGTGATGACTTGCTCACCAAAGCCTTGAATGCTCTGGGTGTCGTCGCCGTAGGCTTCCAGTTGCTTGCGGATCCAGCGCGGGATTTCCGCACCGCAGGCATCGGAGAAACGCGCGAGTTTGCTGTAGTTGGTGATCGGCATGATCCCCGGCACGATCGGGATATTCACGCCCATCGCCCGTACACGCTCGACGAAGTAGAAGTAGCTGTCGGCGTTGAAGAAGTACTGGGTGATTGCACTGTCGGCGCCAGCGTTGGCCTTGCGCACGAAGTTGTTCAGATCGTCTTCGAAATTGCGCGCCTGCGGATGCATTTCCGGGTAGGCGGCGACTTCGATGTGGAAATGATCGCCGGTTTCTTCACGAATGAATTCAACCAGGTCGTTGGCGTGGCGCAGTTCACCGCTGGCCATGCCCATGCCCGAAGGCAAGTCACCGCGCAGGGCAACGATGCGGGTAATGCCGGCTGCCTTGTATTGCGTCAGCAGGCCACGCAAGTCGTCCTTGCTGTCGCCCACGCAAGACAGATGCGGTGCGGCAGGGACTTTGACTTCGCTTTCGAGCTGCAACACGGTGTTGATGGTGCGATCACGGGTCGAACCGCCAGCGCCATAGGTGCAGGAGAAGAAGTCGGGGTTGTAAGTTGCCAACTGACGAGCAGTGGCGAGTAGCTTTTCATGCCCAGCGTCGGTCTTCGTAGGGAAGAACTCGAAGCTGTAGCGACGATCTTGGGACATGGTCATATCCTTGGAAACGCGTAAGCCAGAGGCTTGCACATCCCAATGTGGGAGCGGGCTTGCTCGCGAATGCGGTGTGTCAGACGACATTAATGTTGAATGATGAACCGCATTCGCGAGCAAGCCCGCTCCCACAAGGGAGAGCAGGCTGCAGGTCGATCAGTAGCGGTATGCGTGCGGCTTGAACGGACCTTCGACGGTCACGCCGATGTAGTCGGCCTGGGTCTTGGTCAGTTGAGTCACGACGCCGCCGAAACCGCGGACCATTTCCAGGGCCACTTCTTCGTCGAGTTTCTTCGGCAGTACTTCAACCGTCAGGCGCTCGGCTTTCTGGGCTGGCGACAGGTCGGCGTACTTCTGGCCGAACAGGAAGATCTGAGCCAGAACCTGGTTGGCGAACGAACCGTCCATGATGCGGCTTGGGTGACCAGTGGCGTTACCCAGGTTAACCAGACGGCCTTCGGCCAGCAGGATCAGGTAGTCGTCGTTCTGGGCATCGAATGCGCCAGGACCGGTACGGTGGATCTTGTGAACCTGTGGCTTCACTTCTTCCCATGCCCAGTTCTTGCGCATGAAAGCGGTGTCGATTTCGTTGTCGAAGTGGCCGATGTTGCAGACAACAGCGCGCTTCTTCAGGGCTTTGAGCATGTTCGAGTCGCAAACATTGACGTTGCCGGTGGTGGTCACGATCAGGTCGATCTTGCCCAGCAGTGCTTTGTCGATGCTTTCTTCGGTGCCGGTGTTGATCCCGTCGATGAACGGCGAAACCAGTTCGAAACCGTCCATGCAGGCTTGCATGGCGCAGATCGGGTCGACTTCGGAGACTTTAACGATCATGCCTTCCTGACGCAGGGACTGGGCCGAGCCCTTGCCCACGTCACCGTAACCGATGACCAGCGCTTGCTTGCCGGACAGCAGGTGGTCGGTACCGCGCTTGATGGCATCGTTCAGGCTGTGACGGCAGCCGTACTTGTTGTCGTTCTTGCTCTTGGTGACCGAGTCGTTGACGTTGATGGCCGGGATTTTCAGCTCGCCCTTGGCCAGCATGTCCAGCAGGCGGTGAACGCCAGTGGTGGTTTCTTCGGTGACGCCGTGGACGCGGTCCAGGATCGCCGGGTATTTCTTGTGCAGCAGCTCGGTCAGGTCGCCGCCGTCGTCGAGGATCATGTTGGCATCCCATGGCGCGCCATCTTTGAGGATGGTTTGCTCAAGGCACCACTCGTACTCTTCTTCGGTTTCGCCTTTCCAGGCGTAAACAGCGATGCCGGCAGCGGCGATGGCAGCAGCGGCCTGGTCTTGAGTCGAGAAAATGTTGCAGGACGACCAGCGAACTTCGGCACCCAGGGCAACCAGGGTTTCGATCAGCACGGCAGTCTGAATGGTCATGTGGATGCAGCCGAGAATCTTGGCGCCTTTGAGCGGTTGCTCACCGGCGTACTTGCGGCGCAGACCCATCAGGGCTGGCATTTCGGATTCGGCGATGATGGTTTCGCGACGACCCCAGGCAGCCAGGGACATGTCGGCAACTTTGTAATCGGTAAAACCTGCAGGCGTGATAACAGCGCTCATGATGAGCCTCCATTCGTAATGTATGCGAATGGGCGCCGTTGTGCGTTTAGTGTCCGGTCGATGAGACCAGGCAACGCCCCATCCGAGCCTGACAGGTTTGACCTGCTGCAGCGCCCCTCGGACAGGTGGCGGGAAAACGGTATCAAAGGATCGTTACCGTTCTGAAACGGTGGCGATTATAGCGGGCTATTCTTATCTTCCAAAGCCTTTCTGCAGGTCAATGTCTGAACGGTAATCGAGCCCATAGTCGATGCTTGATAGAGCTCTAGGTCGGGCTCTGCCATGATGGCGCCCATCATTCGGCAAGACGCTCAGGAGTGAATATGAATTTCCACACCCGCAAATGGGTAAAACCCGAAGACCTCAACCCCAACGGCACGCTGTTTGGCGGCAGCCTGTTGCGCTGGATCGACGAAGAAGCGGCGATCTACGCCATCGTCCAGCTGGGCAACCAGCGCGTGGTCACCAAGTACATTTCCGAAATCAACTTCGTCAGCGCCTCGCGCCAGGGCGACATCATCGAACTGGGCATCACTGCCACCGAGTTCGGCCGCACCTCGATCACCCTGACGTGCGAAGTGCGCAACAAGATCACGCGCAAAAGCATCCTCACGGTAGAGCGCATGGTCTTCGTCAACCTGGGTGAGGATGGCTTGCCGGCGCCGCACGGGCGGACCGAGATCCTGTACGTCAAAGACCAGTTCAAGGATGAAGTCGTCAGCGATTGAAATCGGTGGCGCGCCCTTTGCGAGCAAGCTCGCTCCCACATTAGGCCGCGATCCAATGTGGGAGCGAGCCTGCTCGCGAAGGCGACCGAAAGATCACCGTTGTTTTAACGGTCAGTGAACAGCTCCGAACCCCGCGTGTCGTACGTACATGACACGCCACCGGTTCCGGAGCTCCATGGACACTCAAAAAGACGGCAAGACCCCGAACCTCTCGGCTGAAGAACAGCACGACGTCGAAAAGAACCAGCCGCCCCGTGCGGCGGTGCTGCATGAAATCATCCGCACCCAGGGCGATCAGGAGCTCGAGCGCAGCGTCGCCGCCCTCTGGTGGTCGGCCCTCGCAGCAGGCCTGACCATGGGCCTGTCGCTGATGGCCATGGGGTTGCTCAACTCGCGGCTGCCGGACGGTGAAGGCTTCAAGGTCATCGCCAGTTTCGGCTACTGCGCCGGTTTCCTCGCGGTGATCCTGGCGCGCCAGCAACTGTTCACCGAAAACACCCTCACCGCCGTGCTGCCGGTCATGACCAAGCCCACGCTGAATAATTTCGGTCGGTTGATCCGTCTGTGGGGCGTCGTGTTGTTTGGCAACCTGTGCGGCACGTTGCTGGTGGCCTACGTGATGCTGCACCTGCCGATTTTCGATACCAAGACCGACCTGGCCTTCCTCGAGATCGGACGCAAGATCATGGAAAACAGCGCCAGCCAGATGTTCGCCAAAGGCATCATTTCCGGCTGGATGATCGCCACCATGGTCTGGATGATTCCGTCCATGGAGAGCGCCAAGATGTGGATCATCATCCTCATCACCTACCTGATGGCGCTGGGGGATTTCACCCACATCGTGGTCGGTTCGGCGGAAGTGTCGTATCTGGTGTTTGCCGGCGAGTTGCCGTGGAAGGATTTCTGGCTGGTGTTCGCCGGGCCGACGCTGGCGGGCAACATCATCGGCGGCAGCTGCATCTTTGCGCTGATCAGTCATGCGCAGATCCGCAGCGAAAGCGGGCCGCCGAAGCAGGGCACGGATCAGCAGGCCGATCCGCGCAAGCTCAAGAAGTAATCAGTGATGCTCAGCCTGTGCCGTTGGCGCAGGCTCATCCTTGGTCACGTGCTTGACCAGTTTGCCGATGCTCAAACCCTGCAACAGGATCGACGACAACACCACGATGTAGGTGATGCTCAAGATCAGATCGCGCTCCGGGCCCAGCGGTAACGCCAGGGCCAGCGCCACCGAAACACCGCCGCGCAAACCACCCCACGTCAGAATCCGGATCGTCCCGCGCGGAACCGTGCGCCAGCGCCGCAGCAGCAGGATGGCCGGGGCCACCGTCAGCAGGCGCGACAGCAGAATGGCCAGCGCCAGCAAACTTGCGGCCAGCACATGCAGCCAATTGAACGGCAGCAGCAACAGCTCCATGCCGATCAGCGCGAACAGCAAGGCATTGAGCATGTCATCGAGCAATTCCCAGAAACCGTCCAGGTACTTTCGGGTCATGTCGTTCATCGCCAGGTTGCGTCCCAGGTTACCGATGATCAGGCCGGCGACCACCATCGCAATCGGTGCGGAAACGTGCAGCTCCGAGGCCATGGCCGAACCGCCGATCACCAGCGCCAGGGTCAGCATCACTTCGATCTGATGCTGCTCGATGCTCTTGATCATCAGGTACACCAGGTAACCGATCAGCCCGCCAAACAGCACACCGCCAATCGCCTCATGGACGAATAGCATAGCCGTGGCGCCGACGGTCGGGGTTTCACCCAGCTGCGCGATGCCGAGCAACACGGTGAACACCACCACCGCCGTGCCGTCATTGAACAGCGACTCGCCGACGATCGTGGTTTTCAGTGGCTTGGACGCGTTGGCGGTCCGCAGCACGCCGAGTACGGCAATCGGGTCGGTGGGGGAAATCAGCGCGCCGAACAGCAGGCAATAAAGGAGGCTCACGTGCCAGCCGAACAGGGCAAAAATGTAATAGGCGAGGCTGCCAATCACTGCGGTGGCGATCAACACACCGAACGTCGCCAGCAGACCGATGGGCCAGCGGTAACTGCGCAAGTCGTTCAGGTTGACGTGCAGCGCGCCGGCGAACAGCAGGAACGACAGCATCCAGTTCATTAGCAGATCACCGAAATCGATCTGGCCGATCAGTTGCTGCACGCGTTCTTCCAGGCCGGGGTAGCCGATGAAGCTCAGGCCTTGCAGCAGCAGGGAAAACATCAGCGCGGTGACCATCACGCCGATGGTCGGCGGCAGGCCGATGAAACGGAAATTCACGTAGGTGAGGAGGGAGGTGAGGCAGATAAACGCAGCGACAAGTTCAAGCATCCGGGGTCCTTTGGATGAGGGGTGAGAAATGGGGGTTTCAGGCAGTTGGACCGAGTTGGTTTCTTCGCGGGCAAGCCTCGCTCCTACAGGGGGCTGTGTAAGTCCTGTAGGAGCGAGGCTTGCCCGCGAAAGCAATCTCGGGAGCAACTCAATTATTCAGCCGGACACATTGACCGCAGTCGCGCCACGACGTTGCAGGTAGATATAGAAAAGCGCCGTGAGCACCGTCAGGCCACTGACCAGCGCACCGGTCCATGGCAAGTCGGCCAGGTCCGCGCCACTGGCAACCACCAGCCCGCCAATCCACGCACCGGCGGCATTGCCGAGATTGAATGCACTCTGGTTCAACGTCGAACCCAGATTCGGCGCTTCATGCGCCTGATCGATAATCAGCAGTTGCAGGATCGGGCACAGGGCAAACGCAAAAATCCCCCACAACACCAGCGTAATCGCCGCCGGAATCACCGAATGGCTGGTCTGGCTGAACGCCGCCAACACCACCATGACCGCCAGCGCCATGCCCACCAGCGACGGCAGCAAGCGACTGTCTGCCAGCCGACCACCGAGCATGCTGCCCGCCGTCAGGCCGACGCCGAACAACAGCAGCATGATGGTCACGCCATGCGGACTGACGCCGGTGATGTCTTGCAGGATCGGCGCGATGTAGGTGAACACGCTGAACAGACTGGTGGACGCCAGCACGCTCATGCCCAAGGCCAACAACACATTGACCTTGCCCAGCACTTTGAACTCACTGGCGAGGTTGGCCTTGTCCATGGCGATGTCTTTCGGCAGCCAGACCCACTGGGCAATGGCCGCGATCACACCAATCACCGACACCGCCCAGAACGTCGAGCGCCAACCGGCGTACTGCCCAAGCGCGGTGCCCAGTGGCACGCCGAGCACGTTGGCCAGGGTCAGGCCGGTGAACATCATGGCAATCGCCTGGGCGCGTTTGTTTGGAGCGACCAAACCTGCTGCGACCACCGAGCCGATACCGAAGAACGCGCCGTGGCACAGCGCGGTGACCACCCGGGCGGCCATCAGCGTCGCGTAATTCGGCGCCAACGCACACAGAATGTTGCCGAGGATAAACATCAACGTCATCCCCAGCAGCGTGGCTTTGCGTGGCATGTTGGCGGTGCCGATCGCCAGGATCGGCGCGCCGAACACTACGCCCAGGGCGTAACCGGTGATCAACAGACCGGCGTGGGGAATGCTCACGGCGAGGTCGCGGGCAACATCGGGCAGCAAGCCCATGATGACGAATTCAGTGGTGCCGATGCCGAACGCGGCAACAGCGAGGGCAAGCAAGGCGAGTGGCATGCGCAAGGTCTCTGTCGGTAGTCTTGACGCTCTGATCAGGCATACGCAGGCCAACGACCGTTCTCGAGGAGGACGGGCGGGGGCAGAAATTATTGGAATTAGTCTGTGCGCAACTGAGTGCGGCGTGGTCGCTTGCAGTATAAACAGCTGCGGACATATGGCGAATCAATTATCTGCCTGCGTCTTGTAGGAGCGAGGCTTGCCCGCGAAGGCGTTCTTGAGATTGCCTTCGCGGGCAAGCCTCGCTCCTACGGGGGGCGCGGCGGGCAAAAAAGGAGTGGGCCGTGCTTGCAACAGCACTGGTGTTGGTGGCGGCGCTGTTGCATGCGGCGTGGAATACCCTGATCAAGTTCAGCGCCGAGCGATTACTGGTGGTGGCTTGCATGGACAGCGTGGCGATGTTGTTTGTCGCCGTGATGCTGCCGTTCGTGAACCTGCCGCCCATGGATATCTGGCCGTGGATTCTGGCGTCGGCGGCGTTCGAGTTGCTGTATCGCTATCTGCTGATCCAGGCCTATCGAGTCGGTGACTTGGGGCTGGTCTATCCGCTGATGCGTGGGTTGTCGCCACTGGTGGTGCTGGCGCTGACGCTGATCTTCGCCGGGGAAGTGCTGACGCATCAGCAGATCTTCGGCATTTTGCTGATCCCGTTCGGCATGCTTTGCCTGCTCTGGCAGGGCGGTGGCGGTGCGCGCTTGCCGTGGTCGATGTTGCCGGTGGTGGCGCTAATCGGCCTGTGCATCGGCTGCTACACCTTTATCGATGGTCAGGCCTTGCGGCGCTGGTCGCATCCGCTGGATTACCTGGTCTGGGTCACGTTGCTCAGTGCCTGGCCGTTCCCGTTGCTGGCGCTGGTGCGCAAACGACCGGCGTTCATGCTGTTTTGGCGTGAGCAGTGGCGACTGGGGCTGGCGGTCGGGTTTTGCGTGTTGTTCAGCTACGCTTTGGTGCTGTGGGCCATGCAGCTGGGCTCGATTGCCGAAGCGGCCGCGTTGCGCGAGATCAGTGTGATTCTGGTGGTGTTGTTCGGCATGCGCTACTTGAAAGAACCTTTCGGCCGGCCACGGCTCTTAGCCTGTGGGCTGGTGCTGATCGGCATGCTGGTGATGAAGTTTTGACTGGCCCCCGAATTTTTTAAATTGAAGAAGGGACTGCTTTATGACGGTTGCTCTGTGGTGCGTATTGATCGCGATTTTCCTGCCGTATATCTGCACGGCCGTTGCCAAGGCCAGTGGCGGGTACCGGTTGCAAGACAACCATGATCCCCGTGATTTTCTTGAGTCGTTGAATGGTTTCGCCAGACGGGCGCATGCGGCGCAGTTGAACAGTTTTGAGGTGATGCCGGCGTTTGCGATTGCGGTGATCGTGGCGCATCTGGTGGGCACAGCGCAGTTGGTGACGGTCAACGTGCTGGCGGTGCTGTTTATCACCAGTCGGTTGCTGTACATCATTTGTTATCTGGCGGACTGGGCGATCTTGCGGTCGCTGGTGTGGTTTGTGGGGATGGGGTTGATTGCGAGTTTCTTTTTTGTGTCGGTCTGAAGCTGGCTGTCGGGATTTTTGGTGCTAGTTAGGTCCTCTTCGCGAGCAGGCTCGCTCCCACAAGGGAAATGCATTCCTATGTGGGAGCGAGCCTGCTCGCGAAAGCTATCGAACGGCCAATAGATGACTCAAGGCTTCACCGCATCAGCTACCTGAGGAACTGTCGGCAACGCCGCACCCTTAGGCCACAACATCCAGATTTGCCCCTGCTGTTTCATGTCCCCGGCCAGTTGCCCGGCCGCTTCGCCGGTGCCCCAGAACAGGTCCGCACGGACTTCGCCGGCAATCGCGCCGCCCGTGTCCTGAGCGGCTACCGGGCGAACCAGTGCGCTGCCGTCCGGTTTGGTGGTCGACAGCCACAACAGACTGCCCAACGGAATCACCTTGCGATCCACCGCCGCGCTGTAGCCGGCCGTGAGCGGAACGTTCAGCGAGCCGCGTGGCCCTTCGTTGCTGTCCGGGTTTTGGGTGAAAAACACGTAGCTGGGGTTGCTGCCGAGCAGTTGCGGAATGCGCGACGGATTGGCCTTGGCCCAGGCGCTGATCGCGCCCATGGTCACGTCTTCCTTCTTCAATTCACCCTGATCCACCAGCCAGCGGCCAATCGGCCGATAGGGATGGCCGTTCTGGTCGGCATAAGCGATACGCAACTGGCGACCACTGTCGAGCTGGATACGCCCGGAGCCCTGGATTTGCAGGAACTGCAGGTTCATCGGATCGGTCAGCCAGGCAACGACCGGTGCCTTGACCCCTTTGCTCTCGATGGTGGCGGCGTCGTCATACGGCTTGAGCACGCGACCTTCAAGTCGACCGCGCAGACGCTTGCCCTTGAGTTCCGGGTAAATGCTGTCCAGGGACACAATGATCATGTCCTCGGGCACGCCGTACACCGGGATGTTCGCCACTTCAGTCTGGGTCAGGCTGCCGGGGTACACCGGTTCGTAGTAACCGGTGATCAGGCCGTTGGGATTGTCGTTGGCGGCGCGCAGGCCGTAAACGTCGAGGTTCTGTTTGAGGAAGCCGCGAATCTCTCCGGCGGTTTGCGGCACATTCGCCGACGCCGCGCAGGTCGAGCCCCAGACCGGGTCGGCCTTGAGTCGGGTGCAAGCGCTGCGCCAGGAACCGAAGCCCGCCACCAGGTCGCTATCTGACACGGCCGGCAAGGCTTCCCAGGTGGCGCTGGAATAAGTGGCCAGGGCATGAGTTTTCGGGGTGTTGTTTTCGCCACCGGTGCAGCCCGCGAGCACGGCCACCATCGGAAGGGTCCAGGCGAGACGGGGACGCCATGCCTTGAAACGGCTGTTCATGGAGAATTTCCTTTGACGGTTGCCTGAGTGCTCCATGCGCTCAAACAACCCTTATTGATAATAGGGCTATTGGTCTTTAACGATGACGCGAGGATACTGGCCGCCGTTCCCCGTGACCTGAAGCCACCATGACTCTTAAAAGACTTTCTGTTGTATTGCTGGCCTGCCTGACCTTGTCTGCCTGCGGCGGTGTTGACCCGAATTCTCCGCTGGGTCAACGCAAGGCGATTTTCAAGCAAATGCTCAAGACCGGCGAAGACCTGGGTGGCATGTTGCGTGGTCGTATTCCGTTTGACGGTCCGAAGTTCGCTGAAGGCGCGACGAAACTCGACGCGTTGTCCCATGAGCCATGGAAACATTTCCCGCAGGTGCGCGAAGAAGATCACACCAGCGCCAAAGACAACGTGTGGCAGCAACAGGCACGCTTCCAGGAAATGGCCCGCACCCTTGAAAGCGCCACCGGTGAATTGGTGATCGCCAGCCAGGTCCAGCCGTACAAGGCCAGTAATCTTGGGCCGGCGGTGCAGAAAGTCGAAGATGCCTGCAGTGCGTGCCATAAACAGTTTCGGGATCATTGATTTGTGGTGTTCTGGCTGACGCCTTCGCGAGCAAGCCCGCTCCCACAGTTGATCGCATTCCAACTGTGGGAGCGGGCTTGCTCGCGAAGGCTGCCAGAAGATCGACACAAGCCTCCGGGGTTACCTTTTCTTACTTATCCAACTCATCCAGCGCTTCCTGCAATTCCTTGCGGGATTCGGCGAGTTTGTCTTTGCGTTTGTTGATCTTCTCGGCATCGCCCTTGCTCATGGCCTTGTCGAGATCGGCCTGACGCTTGCTGACTTCATGCTTGGCATCGAGCACCTTGTTCTCGCGTTCCTTTTTCAAGGAGGCGTCGGTGCAGTGTGCGGTGACTTCGTCCAGGGCGGTCTGGAGACCGGCCTGCTGATCGGCATTGCCGTGGCTCTTGGCCAACTCGATCTGGTTAACGATGCCTTGTTTCTTGGCGGCGCAACCGGTCAGTTCCGGAATTTCTTCGGCGGCCATCAGTGGGGTGGCCAACACGCCGCAAACGGCCAGCAGGGCGAGCGGTGAAAGTAGTTTCATAAAAGCTCCATGCGCAAAGGCAATCGGATCGATGTGGCAATGGGCTGTTTGAGCGCAGCGCCACCATTGGGTTCCCAGGCTGACAAGCATTGTTGGTCGCTAAAAACCGTCGATGCCTGCCACCCGTAATGTTTCACTCAAGGCCAGGACCTGCGGGTCGCGGAAAAACGCGCTCAGTTGCGCTGCGCGTCCCGGGCCGATGCCTGCTTCGGCTTGCCATTGTTCGTTGCTGCGTTGGGCCAGGACCTGCCACGAATCAGCGAGCTGCGCCTGACCCGTCGGTGGCAAGCCCAACGCTTTTAGCCAGCGAGCGAAAGGACGTCGCCGGGCACTTTCAAAACTGTTTAAAAGACGAGCGCTGCTGCGCTCGCCGAAGCCATCAATGTTAGCAAGCTCTTGGGCATCGAGGGTCAACCAATCCAGCAGGCTGTTGAGGCGGCCTGTTTCGAAAAGTTTCTCCCAGGTGCCAGGACCTACGTGGGGCATTGCCAGCCCCTGCTTGCCGCTGAGCCAGGTCAGCCGCGCAAGGAATTGACTCTCACATCCCGGTGTCGGTTGCCAGCAACTCAAGTGATGAAAGTCCGACGCCAGCGGTGCATTCACTTCAGGGCGTTCGGTGCTGCGCAGCACCACATCATCGAGCCTTGGAATGGTCAGGCCCGCGAGGCTGATGGCGACTTGATCGCCGGGGCGAATATCCAGTTTCTCCCAGCGTTGCAGGGAGCTGACGCTCACGCGCTTGATCTGGCGGTCATCGAGTTTCACTGGCGCAAGCTCCAGCACTGGCGTAATCCGCCCGGTCCGACCGATCTTGAAATTGACTTTGCGCACCTCGGCCAGCGCCTGGGCAAAAGGGTATTTCCAGGCGACGCTCCAATAAGGCGGCCGCGCCTGCCAGCGCTCGGCGGACGGGCGCTGATCCTGGCGCAGGACGATACCGTCGCTGGCGAAGGGCAGCGGGGAGCGATACCAGTGATCACGCCAACGTTCAGCGTCGGCGAAGGTACTGATCGGCTGACTGAAGGCCTCGGTGGTCGGGAAACCCAACTCACTCAGCGCCGCCGCCCTGGCAGGCAAACTGGCCGGGCCTTGCGGCCAATCCCAGACAAACAGACCGATCCCGGCAGCCTGCTCGGCACTCAGCGTCTTGCGCGCCATCAATCCCGCAACGGTTGCCCGGGCGTTGAGGCTGCCGGCTTGGGCTTGCACGTGATCGGTCAGGCGCCAATAGAGTTCGCCTTGCACCAACAAGTCCAGCGGTCGGGCCAGTTGCCGAGGAATGGCGGCGATCTGGTGGGCGGAGCTGGTCCAGTCCTGGCCGTGCAATCCATCGCCCCGACTGATCGCCTGATGCAGCAAGCCTTTGCGATAAATCAATGACACGGCCACGCCATCGACCTTGGGTTGAACCCAGACGTCCTTGCGCTCACGCAACCAGTGTTCGACGCCGCGGCCATGGTGGAGTTTTTCCAGACCGGTGTGGGCGGTCGGGTGAGGCACCTTGCCGCCCGCCGTTCGTAGCGGCTCGTCAGTGGCGCCGAGGTTGAAGCAGGCGCGCCATTGCGTCAGACGGGCGCGGGACTGGTCGTAGAGTTCATCGGCAATCAGTGAGCGGCCGTTGCGGTGGTAGTTCTCGTCCCACGAGTCGATTTGTTGTTGGACAGAATTGATCTCGGCCTGGGCACGGGCGGGAGGCCAGTCGGGGCAATCGGTGGCGCTGGCGGTCAGCGTTGTCAGCAGGAGGGCGAAAAACAGGCGCAGGTTGGGGAGCATCGAGAGCGTCCTTGCTCATTGGAATGCTTGAGAGGCTAGTCGGTCTTGCGCTTTGTGGGTCCGGGTTGTTTTTCGGGGTGTTTCGAGCGCGAAAGATCAAAAGATCGCAGCCTTCGGCAGCTCCTACAGGTGTACGTCAAACCAATGTAGGAGCTGCCGAAGGCTGCGATCTTTTGATTTTGCCTAATAAAAAGCCCCGCACGGCGCGAACCGTGCGGGGCTTTTGGTACCGCCGGGGAAGTCTTACAGGCCGGCAGCAGCGCGCAACGAGTCGGCGCGGTCGGTCTTTTCCCAAGTGAAGGTGGTGAAAGTATCGTCACCCACAGTCTTGGTTTGCGGGGTGCGACCGAAGTGGCCGTACGCAGCGGTTTCCTGGTACATCGGGTGCAGCAGGTCGAGCATGGTGGTGATTGCGTATGGACGCAGGTCGAACACTTCGCGAACCAGTTTGACGATTTTGTCGTCGCTGATTTTGCCGGTGCCGAAGGTGTTCAACGAGATCGACGTAGGCTGGGCCACACCGATCGCGTAGGAAACCTGAATCTCGCAACGCTCGGCCAGGCCGGCAGCGACGATGTTCTTGGCTACATAACGACCAGCGTAGGCGGCCGAACGGTCAACCTTCGATGGATCTTTACCCGAGAACGCGCCGCCGCCGTGACGGGCCATGCCGCCGTAGCTGTCGACGATGATCTTGCGACCGGTCAGGCCGCAGTCGCCAACCGGGCCACCGATGATGAACTGGCCAGTCGGGTTGATGTGGAACTGGGTGTCTTTGGTCAGCAGTTCGGCAGGCAGCACGTGCTTGACGATCAGCTCCATCACGCCTTCGCGCAGGTCTTTGTACGACACTTCAGGGTTGTGTTGGGTCGACAGTACAACGGCGTCGATGCCGACAACCTTGCCGCCTTCGTAACGGCAAGTCACTTGCGACTTGGCGTCCGGGCGCAGCCAAGGCAGCAGGCCGGATTTACGGGCCTCGGCTTGCCTTTGCACAAGCTGGTGCGAGAACGTGATCGGTGCTGGCATCAGCACGTCGGTTTCGTTGCTGGCGTAGCCGAACATCAGGCCCTGGTCGCCGGCGCCCTGATCTTCAGGCTTGGCGCGGTCAACACCCTGGTTGATGTCTGGGGACTGCTTGCCGATGATGTTCATCACACCGCAAGTGGCGCCGTCGAAGCCGACATCGGAGCTGTTGTAGCCGATGTCCAGGATGACGTTACGCACGATTTCTTCCAGATCGACCCAGGCCGACGTGGTGACTTCACCTGCGATGATTGCCACGCCGGTCTTGACCAGAGTCTCGCACGCCACACGGGCGAACTTGTCTTCAGCAATGATGGCGTCCAGCACCGCATCGGAAATCTGGTCGGCGATTTTGTCCGGATGCCCTTCAGACACGGACTCGGAGGTGAAGAGGGAGTATTCGCTCATCTCGATGTTTTCCTGAATTTACCGATGGTGAGTGTCGCCAGTCGGCCGCTGAAAATGGCGGACCTGGATCTGGAAACCATTGCGTAAGCCTACATAGAGGCTTTCCCCGGGAACGAGTCCCGCAGCGGTGGCCCAACGGGCCAAATCGTCCTGTTCAAACCCCAACCACAGATCACCGCAGGCCTCCCTGGCCCAACTCTGGTTGTGGCTACATAACTCTGTCACGAGCAGGCTACCGCCCGGTTGCAGCAAACCGGCCATGTGCTTGAGCGCTTCGGCCGGCGCGGCAAAATGGTGCAGTACCATGTTCAGCACAACGCAATCGGCGGTAAGGCTCACACCGTTCAGTGCATCGGCCAATTGCAGGCTGACATTAGTCAACGTTTCACGTTCGCAGACCTGGCGCGCCAGTTCGAGCATCGCCGGGCTGTTGTCCAGCGCCGTGACCTGCGTAAAGCGGCGCGCCAGTTCCGGCAGGAAACCGCCGTCGCCGGGGCCGACTTCAATCGCCGTGGCGCCTGCGCTGAAACTCAGCTTGTCGAGCAGCGCCACCACGCTTTCGCGGTACTGCGGCAGGCCGGCGATCAAGTCTTGCTGGGCGCGAAACTTCTCCGCCACCCGTGAGAAAAAGTCCTGGCTGGCCGCTGCCCGTTGCCCATGGACCTGACCGATCCGCGACTGCACATCCCCAGGCAGGGTCAGGTTATCCACTTCTTCGAGCAAGGCCGCGTGCAGCTTGCCGCCCAGCAGATCGGTGTGGGGCAGGGCGCGACGGTAGAAAATCGCGTTGCCTTCACGCCGGGTCGCCACCAGGTCGGCCTGGGCCAGCACCTTGAGGTGATGACTCATGCCTGACTGGCCGATGCCGAAGATCTGCGCCAGTTCCAGCACGCCGAACGAATCGTTGGCCAGCGCGCGCAATACATTCAGCCGCAGAGGATCACCGCCGGCCTTGCACAGGGCCGCCAGCTCATCGCAATCGTCATGTTGAATGGAAGGCACGCGTAAATTCATAAGGCCAGCAGTCTAGTGATGGTCAGAAAACCCCGCAAGAGCAATATCAAAAAGTTTTGATATTGCTCGATAGATGGCACTTCTCGACGTTAGGTTCAGTCAACAAACGAACTGCGGAAAGGTTTCATCAGTCGAAACCTCCGTTATCCATTGGAAAAACGTCTCCAGATGCTTATCTGTCATTGCCCCGAGGCGGGTGGGTGAGGGAAAATGCTCGCCTTTTTTCCGATTCGTTTTATTCACTCTCGATACAGAACCCGTAGGAGAACAGCGATGCCAAGCCGTCGTGAGCGTGCCAACGCCATTCGTGCCCTCAGCATGGATGCCGTGCAAAAGGCCAACAGCGGCCATCCCGGTGCCCCCATGGGTATGGCGGATATCGCCGAAGTACTGTGGCGTGACTACATGAAGCACAACCCGAGCAATCCATCGTTCGCCGACCGTGACCGCTTCGTGCTGTCCAACGGCCACGGCTCGATGCTGATCTACTCGCTGCTGCACCTGACCGGCTACGACCTGTCGATCGAAGACCTGAAAAACTTCCGCCAGCTGCACAGCCGCACCCCTGGTCACCCGGAATTCGGCTACACCCCGGGCGTTGAAACCACCACCGGTCCACTCGGCCAAGGCCTGGCCAACGCCGTGGGTTTTGCCCTGGCAGAAAAAGTCCTGGCGGCGCAGTTCAACCGTCCTGGCCACAACATCGTTGACCACCACACCTACGTGTTCCTGGGTGATGGCTGCATGATGGAAGGCATTTCCCACGAAGTCGGCTCCCTGGCCGGCACCTTGGGCCTGGGCAAACTGATCGCCTTCTACGATGACAACGGCATCTCCATCGATGGCGAAGTCGAAGGCTGGTTCACCGACGACACGCCGAAGCGTTTCGAAGCCTACAACTGGCAAGTGATCCGCAATGTCGACGGTCACGACCCGGAAGAAATCAAGACTGCGATCGAGACTGCACGCAAAAGCGAGCTGCCGACGCTGATCTGCTGCAAGACCACTATCGGTTTCGGTTCGCCGAACAAGCAAGGCAAGGAAGATTGCCACGGTGCCCCGTTGGGTGACGCGGAAATCGCCCTGACCCGCAAGGCGCTGAACTGGAATCACGGCCCGTTTGAAATCCCGGCCGACATCTATGCCGAGTGGGATGCCAAGGAAAAAGGTCGCGCTGCTGAAGCCGAGTGGGATCAGCGTTTCGCTGCTTACTCCGCAGCATTCCCGACCGAAGCCAACGAACTGGTGCGTCGCCTGAGCGGTGAATTGCCAGCCGACTTCGCGGAAAAAGCCTCGGCTTATATTGCTGAAGTTGCGGCCAAGGGCGAAACCATCGCCAGCCGTAAAGCCAGCCAGAACGCGTTGAATGCCTACGGCCCGCTGTTGCCGGAACTGCTGGGCGGCTCCGCTGACCTGGCCGGTTCCAACCTGACCCTGTGGAAAGGTTGCAAAGGTGTCTCGGCTGAAGACGCCAGCGGCAACTACATGTACTACGGCGTTCGCGAGTTCGGCATGAGCGCGATCATGAACGGCGTGTCCCTGCACGGCGGCCTGGTGCCTTACGGCGCGACTTTCCTGATGTTCATGGAATACGCGCGCAACGCAGTACGCATGGCTTCGCTGATGAAGAAACGCGTGGTGTTCGTCTACACCCACGACTCCATCGGTCTGGGCGAAGACGGCCCGACGCACCAGCCGGTCGAGCAACTGACCAGCCTGCGCAGCACGCCGAACCTCAACACCTGGCGTCCAGCCGATGCGGTTGAATCGGCGGTGTGCTGGAAACTGGCGATCGAGCGTAAGGACGGCCCTTCGGCGCTGATCTTCTCGCGTCAGAACCTGCAACATCAGGAACGTGATGCCGGCCAGATCGCCGACATCGCCCGTGGCGGTTATGTGTTGAAGGATTGCGCAGGCGAGCCTGAGCTGATCCTGATCTCTACCGGTTCGGAAGTTGGCCTGGCGGTTCAGGCTTACGACAAGCTGACCGAGCAAGGTCGCAAGGTTCGCGTCGTTTCGATGCCGTGCACCAGCGTGTTCGACGCGCAAGACGCAGGCTACAAGCAAGACGTCCTGCCACTGCAAGTCGGCGCGCGTATCGCGATCGAAGCTGCTCACGCGGACTACTGGTACAAATACGTGGGCCTGGAAGGCCGCGTGATCGGCATGACCACCTACGGCGAGTCGGCGCCTGCGCCAGCCTTGTTCGAAGAGTTCGGCTTCACCCTGGAAAACATCCTGGGTCAGGCTGAAGAGCTGCTGGAAGACTAAAACACAGCGCGGTGGCCCTGGCTGCCGCGGTCCCTGTAGGAGCTGTCGAGAGAAACGAGGCTGCGATCTTTTGATCTTGATCTTGATCTAAAAAAACAAGATCAAAAGATCGCAGCCTCGTTTCACTCGACAGCTCCTACACAGCTCCTACGCGGACTGTGTTGTTAACGAGAATTTGTCTGCCTGCGTCCATCGAGAACCCCATGCCTCAACCGCGTCCCTACAAAGTTGCACTCAACGGCTACGGCCGGATTGGTCGTTGCGTCTTGCGTGCGTTGTTTGAACGAGGCGAGAAGGCCGGGTTTGAAATTGTCGCGATCAACGATCTGGCAGACATGGCCAGCATCGAATACCTGACACGCTTCGACTCCACTCACGGGCGTTTTCCCGGCGAAGTGCGGGTTGAGGACGATTGTCTGCATATTAATGGCGACTGCGTGAAGGTCCTGCGCAGTGCCACTCCCGAAGGCATCGATTGGGCGTCCCTGGGCGTCGATCTGGTGCTGGAGTGCTCCGGCGCTTATCACACTCGTGCAGATGGCCAGCGCTTCCTCGACGCCGGCGCCCCGCGAGTGTTGTTCTCCCAGCCGATGGCCAGCGAAGCGGATGTCGACGCCACCATCGTCTACGGCGTGAACCAGGATTGCCTGACCGGTGATGAGCTGCTGGTGTCCAACGCGTCCTGCACCACCAACTGCGGCGTGCCGCTGTTGCGCCTGCTGGATCAGGCCATTGGTCTGGAATACGTGTCGATCACCACCATCCACTCGGCGATGAACGATCAGCCGGTGATCGACGCCTATCACCACGAAGACCTGCGCCGCACCCGTTCGGCGTTCCAGTCGGTGATCCCGGTGTCCACTGGTCTGGCGCGCGGCATCGAACGCCTGCTACCGGAACTTGCCGGGCGAATTCAGGCCAAAGCCGTACGGGTGCCGACGGTGAACGTGTCGTGCCTCGACATTACGATGCAAACCGTCAGCGACACCGACGCCACCGAGGTCAACCGGATCCTGCGCGAGGCCGCCACCAGCGGTCCGCTCAAAGGCCTGCTGGCCTACACTGAATTGCCTCACGCCAGTTGTGATTTCAACCACGACCCACATTCGGCCATCGTCGATGCCAGTCAGACCCGCGTTTCCGGCCCACGGCTGGTGAACATCCTGGCCTGGTTCGACAACGAATGGGGGTTTGCCAACCGAATGCTGGACGTTGCAGAGCACTACCTGCAAATAGCCGCTCCACTTTCTGTCTCTAAAAAACAGTAACTCAGGAATTGCGACCCATGACCGTGTTGAAGATGACCGACCTCGATCTGCAAGGTAAGCGCGTACTGATCCGCGAAGACCTCAACGTCCCAGTCAAGGACGGTGTTGTCACCAGCGATGCGCGTATCCTGGCTTCGCTGCCGACCATCAAGCTGGCCCTGGAAAAAGGCGCGGCCGTGATGGTCTGCTCGCACCTTGGCCGTCCGACCGAAGGCGAGTTCTCGGCCGAGAACAGCCTCAAGCCAGTCGCTGACTACCTGAGCAAGGCCCTGGGCCGCGAAGTGCCGCTGGTGGCCGATTATCTGGGCGGCGTTGACGTCAAGGCCGGCGACATCGTGCTGTTCGAAAACGTACGCTTCAACAAAGGCGAGAAAAAGAACGCTGACGAACTGGCCCAGCAATACGCCGCCCTGTGCGACGTATTCGTGATGGACGCCTTCGGCACCGCTCACCGTGCCGAGGGTTCGACCCACGGCGTGGCCAAGTTCGCCAAAGTCGCTGCCGCTGGTCCGTTGCTGGCCGCTGAACTGGACGCACTGGGCAAAGCCCTCGGCGCTCCAGCCCAGCCAATGGCTGCGATCGTTGCCGGCTCCAAGGTGTCGACCAAACTCGACGTCCTCAACAGCCTGAGCCAGATCTGCAACCAGTTGATCGTTGGTGGCGGCATCGCCAACACGTTCCTGGCCGCAGCCGGTCACCCGGTCGGCAAGTCGCTGTACGAACCGGACCTGCTGGACACCGCCCGCGCCATCGCCGCCAAAGTCAGCGTGCCGCTGCCAGTGGACGTGGTGGTTGCCAAGGAATTCGCTGAAAGCGCTACCGCTACCGTCAAGCTGATCGCCGACGTGGCCGACGACGACATGATCCTGGACATCGGCCCACAGACTGCGGCGAATTTCGCCGAGCTGCTGAAGTCGTCCAAGACCATCCTGTGGAACGGCCCGGTGGGCGTGTTCGAATTCGACCAGTTCGGCAACGGCACCAAAGTCCTGGCCCAGGCTATCGCTGAAAGCTCGGCGTTCTCGATTGCTGGCGGTGGCGACACCCTGGCGGCCATCGATAAGTATGGCGTTGCTGACCAGATCTCCTACATTTCCACCGGTGGTGGCGCATTCCTTGAGTTCGTCGAAGGCAAGGTGCTGCCGGCCGTTGAGGTCCTGGAAAGCCGGGCCAAGGCCTGAGGCGACCCATTTGACCAGGCAAAGGAGTGTTTACATGGTCAGGACGATAGCGCTGTTGATCGTCGCGGCTTCGCTGACGGCTTGCGGGAGTAACCCGAAAGCCAAACCGGAACCCGCGCCGTCTGCGCCGGCTGATAAAGGCTGTTACCAGGCCGACTGGCAGGCCGAAACCAACCCGGTGCTCAACAAGCGTTCCGGGCCGGATGGCCTGGACAAATACGAGACACAGACCCCGGCCAAGGAACATGGCTGCCCTTGACGGGTCTGACTCTTTACTCAAGGCCGGCAGCGTGCGCCGTCGGTCGAGGAACACGGATGAAAGGTTTTATCACCGTCATGGCGCTGGCACTGCTGGCAGGTTGTTCGAATTTCAACCTGTTCGACTCGTCGGCACCGGCGGACAACTGGACCACCTGGACCTGCGACAGCCAGGCGAAAGTGCTGTGGCGCTACACCGACGACAGCCGCAAGGAAGTCGACGTGCGCCTCGGCGGGGCTGATCAGGTCTACCGCTTGAAGCTTGAACCGGGCGCCGAAGGTTCGCTGTACAGCAACGACATGCTGGCGTTTCACGTAAAAGGTGAGGAAGGCCTGGTGTACTGGGTCGCCACCAATGATTTGATTGGCCGCGGTTGTAAAGCGCAGTAATTGAAACGCCACGGACCTAATGTGGGAGCGGGCTTGCTCGCGAAAGCGGTCTGACAGTCACTGCACTGTTGACTGCAATACCGCCTTCGCGAGCAGGCTCGCTCCCACAAGGGATTTGTGTAGTTCTCAAGATTTTTGTAATACCGAATGAGCGGACCGGACCAACCCCCGATCTGCAATAACTTGAATAGCCGCCGCCGCTACGGCAGGCTGGCACGATTAACGACCCAAACCGGGAGAGACACACACAATGGCACTTATCAGCATGCGCCAGATGTTGGACCACGCAGCCGAATTCGGCTACGGCGTTCCAGCCTTCAACGTCAACAACCTTGAGCAGATGCGCGCCATCATGGAAGCCGCTGACAAGACTGACTCCCCGGTGATCGTCCAGGCTTCGGCCGGTGCTCGCAAATACGCAGGCGCCCCGTTCCTGCGTCACCTGATCCTCGCGGCAATCGAAGAATTCCCGCACATCCCGGTGTGCATGCACCAGGACCACGGCACCAGCCCTGACGTCTGCCAGCGCTCCATTCAACTGGGCTTCAGCTCGGTAATGATGGACGGTTCCCTGGGCGAAGACGGCAAGACCCCGACCGACTACGACTACAACATCCGTGTTACCCAACAAACCGTGGCCATGGCTCACGCCTGCGGCGTTTCGGTAGAAGGCGAGCTGGGCTGCCTGGGTTCGCTGGAAACCGGCATGGCCGGTGAAGAAGACGGCATCGGCGCCGAAGGCGTTCTGGATTACAGCCAGATGCTGACCGACCCGGAAGAAGCCGCTGACTTCGTCAAACGCACCCAAGTCGACGCCCTGGCCATCGCCATCGGCACCAGCCACGGCGCGTACAAGTTCACCAAGCCGCCTACCGGCGACGTGCTGGCCATCGACCGCATCAAAGAAATCCACAAACGCATCCCGAACACCCACCTGGTGATGCACGGTTCTTCTTCGGTGCCACAAGACTGGCTGGCGATCATCAACCAGTACGGCGGCGACATCAAAGAAACCTACGGCGTACCGGTTGAAGAAATCGTCGAAGGCATCAAGCACGGCGTGCGCAAGGTCAACATCGACACCGACCTGCGTCTGGCATCCACCGGCGCAATGCGTCGCCTGATGGCCACCAACCCGAGCGAGTTCGACCCGCGCAAGTTCTTCGGCGCGACTGTGACGGCGATGCGTGATGTTTGTATCGCTCGCTACGAAGCTTTCGGTACTGCCGGCAATGCTTCGAAGATCAAGCCGATCTCGTTGGAAGCGATGTATCAGCGTTACCTGAAAGGTGAGTTGAACGCTAAGGTTAACTAAGCCTGAGTGTGAAACAGCGTTGATGAAAAACCCGCCGAGAGGCGGGTTTTTTTGTGGGCGTCATTTGCATCATCAGGCCGGGGCGACATAGTGAGCATAATCAATCTTAAAGATTTAAAGGTTCTATATAGGTGACATTTATGCTGTTGCATAATCCAAAATTACTTCGTTATGGTCAATTGAGTAATTGCTTCAGTGGGTTGATTTTTTTGTTGCTAGATAAGGGTTATTTATTGCAAAAAGATATAAATACCTGTCAGATATTACAGGTGTGCTAGCGCTGGCAGACGCCTATTCTTTGAACTCACTCACTTGCTGGATGAAAAGAATGGAAACTAAAAATAGCGCTAGTGGCAATGTTTCTGGTGAGCTGGACGTCATATTCAAACATCAAGACTATGGTGATCACACGTTGAAGCTTGCGGGGCAGGGCCTCTTTTCTAATAAGGACGGGTTCTTTCATGTTACTCCAGGTTATAGGGAGATAGACGGGCACCGTTATTATATGGGAATTAAGTTTAGAACCGACCTTGAGGTTGGAAAGACCTACACGCTAGACCGAAATGATGAGCCCGTTGCAGCGCATTTGGAGATTGATAATATTGAAGGTGATAAATATGCCAGTGGTACGTTTCGTTTGTCAAAGGGTGGGAATTATCCCGAGGGGGAATTCAAACTTTTTGAGGAGGGGGTCTTTTCAGTAGAGGGAACATTCATATCGTTAGGGTAGGCCTGAGTAGTTGATGCTGGTCTGACGTCACAAAGGAAAAGTGAACAGATTTATTTAATAGGTCCCCTCTTCACAACTATCGTAATGGTCTATTTCGTTGGCCGTCCCGTGCTCTTTCTGTTATTAGCAATTCACGCTTTCAAAAGAGTTGGGATTAAAAAGCGCGCTAATAAAAACCCGCCGTCGTGCGGGTTTTTATTGGATAAAGATGTGGCGAGGGGGCTTGCACCCATTCGGTGGCGCAGCCGCCGCAAAACCGGGCGCTGCGGTGGATTGTAGGAATACGGTGGCAGGGTTTGGGGCTGCTTCGCCGCCCGACGGGAGCAAGCTCCCTCGCCACAAGGGGTGGATTCCTACGAGATTTTAGGATGGCTAGAGAGTGATGGGGGGCTGCTGCGCAGCCCAACGGGGGCAAGCCCCCTCGCCACAAGGGTTAGCGTCAGCCAACGATCTACTTATCGTGATCAATATCCAGCTTGCTGAACGTCACTTTCCCGCCTTCGCTGGTATACCCGGTGTGGTCCTGCACATACACGCCCGCCTTGAAATACAGCGGTTTGTCGCGCCACGTCGCGCTGATGTTCGAGTCCCACTGATAACCCGCGGCACTGATGCCTAATGCACCGCCGGGGCTCAGGTGAAGAAGGTAGGAAAACTCCTGATCCAGCTTCACGCCGGTCGCGATGGTGATCACCCGGCCTTCGCCGTCATCCGGGTGCATGCGCACTTTGGCGACGATGTTGCCCGTCTGGGTGCCGGTCTTGAATTGGTATTCAAGCTTGATCAGGGGTTTCTGGCTTTCATAGGCGTGGATCTGGCCGATGACGATCTTGCCCGAGCTCGGCACCTGATTGACTGCCAGGGTCGCGCGCAGGGAATTGTCGGCGTCCGGGTAGAGCCAGTTGCGCAGGGTACCGTTGCTATAGGTTTCGCGAAGTTCGGTGCGGGGGTATTTGGCGTTTGCGGTTTTGGAGCCGGTGACCGGGGACCAGAAGAACAGGGTGCCGGTGTCAGAGTGGAAGTATTGGTCCTTGAAACCGTTCACCAGTTTGGCTGTATCAACGGTGTACGGCGGATTGCCGACAGGAACACTCAGGTTCCATGTTGCGAGATCGATCATAGACAAAGCTTCCACAAATTCATGCTGCACGCCCGTGCCAGAAGCTCTAACACGGGCCTTGGAGGGCAGTCTTTATAAGCGTAGCGGGCGTCTTTGTTAATGCCCGCCTGGCAGATGATTGACGTCAACATCCTGTCAAAAAGCCATCTTCCCCGGTTTCCGGGGGCTGTAGAGCCGACCGTTAGTCGGCTTATGGACGCTTTGGTTAAATGATGGCGTGATGACACCTACTGCTTTTGCGGATCCGGGTCTAGAGTGAAGGCGTAGAATTTGTCCGGTTTTCACGAGAAACCGGCCTGTCGCCCCGAACAAGAGAAGCAGCATGGAATGCGCGCAACCCACGCCAGGTGAAGGCAACTCTGTCCTTTTAGTCGTTGATGATTACCCTGAAAACCTGATCAGCATGCGCGCCTTGTTACAGCGCCAGGACTGGCAGGTCATGACCGCCGCCTCGGGCTTCGAGGCCCTCAGTTTGCTCCTGGAACACGAAATCGACCTGGTGCTGCTGGATGTGCAGATGCCCGGTATGGACGGCTTCGAAGTCGCGCGGTTGATGCGCGGCAGTCAACGCACCCGCCTGACCCCAATCATATTCCTCACCGCCAACGAACAATCCCAGGACGCCGTGATCAAGGGCTACGCGAGTGGCGCGGTGGATTACCTGTTCAAACCCTTCGATCCGCAGATTCTCAAGCCCAAGGTCCAGGCGTTGCTTGAGCATCAACGCAATCGTCGGGCCTTGCAGCGCCTGAGCCACGATCTGGAGGTTGCCAGGGCTTTCAATGCGTCGGTGCTCGACAACGCTGCCGAAGGCATCCTGGTGGTGGGGGAGGACGGCCTGATCCGTTTCGCCAACCCGGCGATGTCGCGTCTGCTCAATGCCACGGTCAAGGATTTGCAGGGCAAGGAGTTTCTGGATTTCCTGCAAAAGCCGCACATTCCGGTCTGGGCCGATTCCGATCTTTATAACGGCTACAAGCGCGGCGAGACCTCGCGTCTGCACGATGCGCTGTTGCGTACAGCGCCGGGCCAGCAGGTTCCGGTGGCGTTGTCCTGCGCGCCATTGCCTTCCGAGCAGCACGCGATGGTGGTGACGGTGCTGGACATGTCGGTAGTGCGCCACCTGCATCAGCAACTGGAGTTCCAGGCTGTCACCGATCCGCTGACCGGGCTGCTCAACCGGCGCGGTTTTCACCAGACCGTGGAAAACCTGCTGCTGCGTGGCGAACGTACCGACAGCTCCTGGGTGCTGATGTATCTCGATCTGGACGGCTTCAAGCGGGTCAATGATTCCCTCGGTCACGATGCCGGCGACCGGGTGCTGCGCTGGGTCTCCGAGCAGTTGAAGGCTTGCCTGCGGCCCTTTGACATTCTGGCGCGGATGGGCGGCGACGAATTCACGGCGCTGCTGGACCTGGAATTCCCCGAGCAGGCGGCGAAGATTGCCGAGAAACTGATTGAGCGGGTGTCGATCTGTCAGCAGATCGAAGGCCTGGACATTGCCCTCGGCGCCAGCATCGGCATTGCGACTTACCCGGATTGCGGCTCCAACCTTGACGGTTTACTGCGCGCGTCCGATATCGCGATGTACGAAGCCAAGCGCGCCGGGCGTCAGCAATATCGTTTTTACGATCACGAAATGAACGGCCGGGCGCGCTCGCGGCTGATGCTCGAAGAGAGCGTGCGCACGGCCATCGAGAACCGCGATTTCAATCTGGTCTATCAACCGCAAGTCGCAATCGATGGCGGGCAGATTCGCGGTTTCGAAGCGTTGCTGCGCTGGCAGCACCCGAGTGTCGGCGATGTGCCGCCGGGGCTGTTTTTGCCGTTGCTGGAGGAGGCTCGGTTGATCAGTCGCCTGGGCAGCTGGATTTACCATCGCAGCGCCAAACAGCGTAAAGCCTGGGAAACCTTGTTTGCCGAGGATCTGGTGTTGGGAGTGAGTTTGAGCAGCACCCAGTTCGGCATGCCCAATCTGGTCACCGAATTACGCCAGGTGCTGGAGCGCCATGAATTGAAGCCGCGCCAGATCGAAGTCGAGGTCACCGAAGAAGCGTTGATGATTAACCCCGAGGAAACCCGCAAGCAGCTGCGCTTGCTGCACAACCTGGGGGTGAGGGTGGCGTTGGATGACTTCGGCTCGGGGTCGTGTTCGCTGGCGCATCTGCGGGATCTGGAGCTGGACACCCTGAAACTCGACCGGCATCTGATCGCCCGCCTGCCCGAGTCGTCTCGGGACGCGGCGTTGGTGCGCACGGTGATCGATCTGTGCAAGCAATACGGTTTGCTGGTGATTGCCGAAGGGGTGGAAACGCCGGCGCAGTATGAGTGGCTGCAGGCCAACGGCTGCGAGTATGTGCAGGGCTTCCTGGTCGCGCGGCCGATGATGGCCGAGGATGCCGGCGCCTTTGTGCAGCCCTTCGACTGGAGCGCGCTGCCCGGCTGAATTCGCTACACTGGCGACCTTTTCATGCTGCATGTTGCCCGCCCGATGATCGCGTTGAAATACCTCCAGGCTTATCCCGCTGCATTGCAGGACCAGGTGTGCCAGCTGGTCGCCGACGGTCGGCTGGGCGATTACCTGAGCCAGCGTTACCCGCAAAAACACGATGTGCAAAGCGACAAGGCGTTGTACACCTACGCCTTGGACCTGAAGCAGGAATACCTGCGCAACGCCCCGTCCATCGACAAAGTGTTGTTCGACAACCGCCTGGACCTGACCCACCGCGCCCTCGGCCTGCACACCACGATTTCCCGGGTGCAGGGCGGCAAGCTCAAGGCCAAGAAAGAAATCCGCGTGGCCTCGCTGTTCAAGGAGGCGCCGTCGGAATTTCTGAAAATGATCGTGGTGCATGAGTTGGCGCATTTCAAGGAGTCCGATCACAACAAGGCGTTCTACAAGCTGTGCGAACACATGTTGCCGGGGTATCACCAGGTGGAGTTTGATCTGCGGGTGTATCTGACTTGGCGGGATATGCAATAGAAGATCAAGATCAAAAGATCGCAGCCTTCGGCAGCTCCTACGCGCCTATGGGCGCCGCCGAAGGCTGCGATCTTTTGATCTTCTAATTAACCCGGAGCGCATGGATGGACGTCAGCAAGACCAAAAGCAGCTTCTACCGCCGGTTGTACGTGGCGTACCTGATCGACAGCGGGCTGGCCAGCAGCGTCCCGACCCTTACCGACGTCACCGGCATGCCTCGGCGCACGGCCCAAGACACCATCGCGGCGTTGGCGGATCTGGATATCGTGTGTGAATTCGAGCAGGAAGACGGCGCGCGTAACCATGCCGGGCATTATCGGATTCGGGATTGGGGCGCGATTGACCGGGGGTGGATCGAGCGCAATTTGCGGCAGATTAAAGCGGTGCTGGAATATCCCTGAGGTTTTGTGGCGTCTGTTCCGACGCCTTCGCGGGCAAGCCTCGCTCCTACAGGATTTGGGTTGTCCGCATCATTTGTGGACACCGCGAATAATTGTAGGAGCGAGGCTTGCCCGCGAAGCGGCCCTTAAGACCGCCGCATCCCGATATGCGGAATGCCATCCTCGACATACTCCTCACCCGCCACCGCAAACCCGTATCGCCCGTAATACCCCTGCAAATGCGCCTGGGCCGACAGATAAATCGGCATGTCGGGCCAGCGCTTTTCAGCCTGTTTCAACGCCTGTTCCATCATTGCATGCCCCAGCCCCTGGCCACGACCTTCAGGCGCGGTCACCACCCGGCCGATCACCACGTCGCCGCCCTGCAGTTCCGGGTCGAGCAAACGCAGGTACGCGACCAGACGCTCGCCATCCCAGCCCATCAAATGGCTGGTGTCACCTTCCAGATCCTGGCCATCGATATCCTGGTAGACACATTGCTGCTCGACGACAAACACCTCGGCGCGCAATTTCAAAATGGCATACAGCTGCTCTTTACCCAGATCGCTGTGATGTTTGCAGACCCACTCGATTGTCATCTTCACATTCCTTGACCAACGTCCTCCCGATACTAAGCGTCCCGGCGAAAGATGTCTCGATGGCTGATAAATCTGTGACATAGGCCAAAATGCCATCATTCATTTCGCGCGGCGTTGTCTTCTTTGTGTAATCTGCAATCAAGCGCTGTGCAGTGGCTTCAATGAGCTAAGGTTTAGTACCGGCAGGCCGGTACTCGAGTCTTGGAGTTTTGGCTGAAAAACACGCCGGGCAGCCCGCCCGCTAAGGATTTTCTAGCATGCCGCGATTGCATCGAGCTTTTGCTTTGATTGGATTGCTGTTGCTGACACAGAACGCGGCGGCGGAAAAGCTGCGTCTGGTGGCCGATGCATGGCCGCCCTTTACCGACGCCACGCTGGTCAACGGTGGCTTGGCCACCGACATTGTCAGCACTGCGCTGGCCCGGGCCGGCTATTCCAGCGATTTCGAGCAGGTGCCTTGGGCGCGTGCCTTGCTCGGCGTAGGCGAGGGCCGCTACGACGTGTTGGTCAACGCCTGGTACAACGACGAGCGCACCAAGCTCGGGCAATTCTCCGGCGAATACCTGCTCAACCGCGTGCGCTTCATCAAGCGCAAAGACGCGCCCATCGAATACAACAATTTGCAGCAACTGCACACCTACCCGATCGCAGTAGTGCGCGGGTACGCCTACTCGCCGGAGTTCGATGAGGATGCGGCGCTGCAGAAAATCCCGGTGCATAACTTCGCCATGGCCGTGCGCATGCTGGCGGCTGATCGGGTCCAACTGACCCTGGAAGATGAGTACGTCGCTCGTTACTACCTGGCCCGGGAATCGGCCAAGGTGCGCAATTCGGTCGAATTCCTGCCCAAGCCGCTGAGTGAAAACAGCCTGCACATTCTGGTCAGCCTGAAGAACCCGCAGCATGAGCAGATTGTGGCGGGGTTTGATCGGGAGATTGCGGCGATGAAGGCGGATGGGAGTTATGAGCGGTTGATGAAGCAGCATGGGATGTGAGGCGGGTTGATCCAGTTGTTTGGGTGTGGCTGATATTGCCTTCGCGAGCAGGCTCGCTCCCACATTGAAATGCATACCCTTGTGGGAGCGAGCCTGCTCGCGAAAGGGCCTGCCCGGTCAACGCGACACTCAATCCTCGCTCGTATCCTTGATCAAATGCGCCGCCAACGTCCGCAACGGCCCCAACTGCCGACAAATCAACGCCAACTGCGTCTGCACCAATCGCTGACCTTCATCGATCTCATCCGGCATCTGCTCCAGCTCATTGGCCAGCGCCTCTTCCGCATCGCTCTGAATCGCAATCGGCAGTTTGCTCGCCAAACCCTGAGCGATCTCATCGATGCTCGCCGCCAGACTTACCCCGGCACCGTCGATCAAATGCTCTCGCACATCCTGCGGCAACTGCGTTTCACGGTGCGCGCCGAGGCCTGACAAGTAGCTCAGCAACGTGTGGGACAACACCAGGAAACGGAAACCGACATCCGCTTCTTTCCGGAAATGCCCCGGCTCCATCAGCATGTTCGCCAGTGTGGTCGACAGCGCCGCATCGGCGTTGTGTGCGTTGCGTCGGGCCAGGCGATACGCCAGGTCGTCGCTTTTGCCGGCGGCGTATTGCTGCATGATCTGGCGCAGGTAAATGCTGTTGCAGGTCAGGGTATTGGCCAGCACTTTGTTCAGGCGACGGCCCTGCCAGTCCGGCAGAAACAGGAATACCGCCAGTCCGGCGATCAGGCTGCCGAGCAAGGTATCGAACAGTCGTGGCAGGAACAGCCCGTAACCGTCGCCGACCTGATTGAAGCAGAACAACACCATCAAGGTGATCGCCGCTGTCGCCAGGGTGTAGCGCGTGGTGCGGTTGATAAAGAACACCACCCCGGCGGCGATGGCGAAACCTGACTGGACCAACGGGTTCGGGAACAGGTCGAACAGCGCCCAGGCCAGGGTCAGGCCGATGGCGGTGCCGATGATCCGCTGCCCGAGTTTGCGTCGGGTCGCGCCGTAGTTAGGTTGGCAGACAAACAGCGTGGTGAGGATGATCCAGTAACCCTGGGACGGGTGGATCATATGCACCATGCCGTAGCCGATGCTCAACGCCAGGGGCAACCGCAGGGCGTGGCGGAACAGCAGCGAGGTCGGCGTCAGTTGCGTGCGCAAGCGCAGCCACACATCCTTGAGGTTGCGTGGCGAACGGTCGAGCAGGCTGCTGTCGGTGGCGTCGGCGAGGGCGTCGGGGTTGCTCGCGTCGCTGAGCAAACGGTCGAGGGTGCCGAGGTTGGCCGCCAGTGCGCGCAAGGAACGCAGCAGTCCGCGCCAGGCCGGGTTGCTCTGGATGCGCAGGTGTTCGAGGGAAGCGTGCAGGTCGCCCAGGGCTTCGGCGAAGCTGGCGTCATAGACGAAGGGCTGGCGCATCTGGATCGATTCGGCCAGGGCGCGACAGGCTTTGCCTTGCTGGCGCAGCAGGCGCTGGCAGCGGAACATTACGTCGCTGTGGAAGAACGCGTCGGCCAGCGCGTTGTAAGGGTAGTGCGAGGAACTGGCGCGCTCGTGGATGTCCTGGGCGAGGAAGTACAGCTTGAGGTAACGACTGACTTTCGAGCCCGGCCGGCCATTGCCAACCCGGTGCAGAATGATTTCCTTGGCGACGTTCAGCGCAGCCACTACCCGGCCGTTTTGCTGGGCCAGTTCCAGGCGTCGCGCTTCCACGTCCATCTGCCGGATCGGTTCGAACAGCGACGATTTGAGCTTCAGGTACAAACCCAATTCACGGAACAATCGCGCCAGGCTCTGCTGCACCGGCTGGTTGGAAAACATCGCCTGCCACAGCACCGAGAGCAATCCGTACCAGGCCGCACCGGCCACCAGCAGCACCGGTTCGTGCCAGAAATCGGTCACCGCGCCGCCGCGCTGGTCCACGCCGATCATGGTGTAGACCGACAGGATCAGCGTCGCCGAGGCAATTGCACCATAGCGTTCGCCGAGGGCACCGAGCATGGTCAGGCCGAAGGCGGCCAACGCCAGGGCGACGATAAAGATGATGGGGTAGGGGAAGAGCAATTCGACCGAGAACGCGGCAACGCTGAAACACACCAGCGTCACGGCCAGCGCATTGAGGCGGCCCTGCCAACTATCGTCGGTCTCGGCCAGGGCGCTGGCGATAATGCCCAGGAACAACGGGATCAATAGCCCCATTTCATCCTGATACCAACAAACGGCCATGCTGCCGGTCAGGGCGATGAACACCCGCACGCTGTAGCTGAATTTATCCAGCGCCCAGAGGCGACGCAGAGACTGACTAAAAGGGGTCGATGACATGAAGTGCGAGGGCCTTCCGAGGCGATGACGCTAAATTGAGCCAGTAATGACGCCGACGCAATGGCGCCGATCACATCTGACAGCAAAATCTGTTCCTTGCGTGGTGAACACGGGGTTATCACCTTGAAATGAAATCCCCTGTAGGAGCTGTCGAGTGAAACGAGGCTGCGATCTTTTGACTTTGTTTTTTCAGAAGCAAGATCAAAAGATCGCAGCCTCGTTTCACTCGACAGCTCCTACACAGCTCCTACACAGCTCCTGCACCGAGTGGTGGGGTCAGGCGTATTGTGCGGCGGCGTAGCCCGAGGCCCATGCCCACTGGAAGTTGAAGCCGCCCAGATGGCCGGTAACGTCGAGCACTTCGCCGATGAAGTACAGGCCGGGGCTTTTCAGGGATTCCATGGTCTTGGACGACACTTCGTGGGTGTCGACGCCGCCCAGGGTCACTTCGGCGGTGCGGTAGCCTTCGGTGCCGGCGGGGACGACTTTCCAGCTCGCGAGTTTTTCGGCGATGTCGGCGATTTCCGCGTGGGTGTATTGCTTCATCGGTTTGGACACGAACCAGTTGTCCGCCAGCAGGTTGGCCATCTTCTTGGTGAAGATTTCCCCCAGCAAGGTTTTCAATTCGCTGTTCGGGCGTTCGGCTTGCTGCTGTTGCAGCCAGGTCGGCACGTCGTGGTCCGGCATCAGGTTGATTTCGACCGTATCGCCGGATTCCCAGAACGACGAGATCTGCAAAATCGCCGGGCCGCTGAGGCCGCGGTGAGTGAACAGGATGTTCTCGCGGAAACTCTGCTCGTTGCAGCTCACCAGGCAATCCACCGACGTACCGGACAGCTCGGTGCAGAGTTCTTTGAGCTGATCGGTGATGGTGAACGGCACCAGGCCGGCGCGGGTTGGCAACAAGTCGTGGCCGAATTGCTTGGCCACTTGATAACCGAATCCGGTGGCGCCCAGGGTCGGAATCGACAGGCCGCCGGTGGCGATCACCAACGATTCGCAGGCCAGCTGACCAAGGGTGGTGTCCAGCAAGTAACCGCTTTCGAGTTTCTCGATGGTCTGGATCGAGGTGTCCAGGTGCAGGCTGACGCCGACCTGAGCGCACTCGTTGAGCAGCATTTCGAGGATGTCGCTGGATTTGTTATCGCAGAACAACTGGCCGAGTTTCTTCTCGTGGTACGGCACGCCGTGTTTGGCGACCATACCGATGAAATCCCACTGGGTGTAACGCGCCAGCGCGGATTTGCAGAAGTGTTCGTTCTGCGAGAGAAAATTGCCCGGTTCGGTGTACATGTTGGTGAAATTGCAGCGGCCACCGCCCGACATCAGGATTTTCTTGCCGGCCTTGTTGGCGTGGTCGAGCAACATCACCTTGCGCCCGCGCCCGGCGGCGGTCAGCGCACACATCAACCCTGCGGCGCCAGCGCCAATGATCACGACTTCGGTAGAGCGCAAAACGGTGTCCTCTTAATGTCTCACCACAAAACTAACTGTGGGAGCGAGCCTGCTCGCGAAGAGGTCGGTACATTCAACATTGATGTTGTCTGACTGACCGCTTTCGCGAGCAGGCTCGCTCCCACAGGGGAATGTGCGCAGTTCTTACAGAATACGCACGCGCAACGAACGGCCCTTGATCTTGCCGTCGTTCAGACGCTGCAGGGCCTGCTTGGCAATCCCGCGTTCCACTGCCACATACGCCTGGAAGTCGAAGATCGCGATTTTGCCGACCTGGGCGCCCGGAATACCGGCATCACCGGTCAGTGCACCCAGAATGTCGCCCGGGCGAACCTTGTCTTTACGACCTGCGCCGATGCACAGGGTGCTCATCACCGGCAGCAGCGGTGCGCCGCCCTGGGAGGTGAGGTTGTCGATTTGATCCCAGCTCAACGGCGACTGTTGCAGCTTCTCGATGGCCTGGGCGCGGTGCGCTTCGGACGGGGCGACGAGGCTGATCGCGATGCCTTTTTCACCGGCGCGACCGGTACGGCCAACGCGGTGAATGTGGATTTCCGAGTCACGGGCCAGTTCGACGTTGATCACCATGTCCAGCGCATCGATATCGAGACCGCGCGCGGCGACGTCGGTGGCAACCAGTACCGAAGTACTGCGATTGGAGAACATCGCCAATACCTGGTCGCGGTCACGCTGTTCCAGATCGCCGTGCAGGCCGACGGCGGAAATGCCTTTGGAGGTCAGGTGATCAACGGTTTCCTGGACTTGTTGCTTGGTGAAGCAGAAGGCCACGGTGGACGCCGGGCGGAAGTGGCCGAGGACCTTGGTCACGGCGCTCATGCGTTCTTCCGGGGAAATTTCGTAGAAGCGCTGCTCGATCTGCGTGTCGTCGTGGAACGCCTCGGCCTTGACGATCTGCGGGTTGCGCATGAACTTCGCGGCCAGTTGCTTGATGCCCGTCGGGTAAGTGGCGGAGAACAGCAGGGTCTGGCGGCGCTCAGGGGTCTGGGCAATGATTTCTTCGATGGAATCGTAGAAACCCATGTCGAGCATGCGGTCGGCTTCGTCGAGGATCAGCGTGTTCAGGCCATGCAGCACCAGCGAACCTTTGCGCAAATGCTGCTGAATGCGACCCGGGGTGCCGACGATGATGTGCGCGCCGTGCTCCAGCGAACCGATCTGCGGGCCGAACGACACGCCGCCACACAGGGTCAGGACCTTGATGTTGTCTTCGGCACGGGCCAGGCGACGGATTTCCTTGGCAACCTGATCCGCGAGCTCACGCGTCGGGCAGATGACCAGCGCCTGGCAACCGAAGAAACGCGGATTGATCGGGTTCAGCAGGCCGATGCCGAAGGCAGCCGTCTTGCCGCTGCCGGTCTTGGCTTGCGCGATCAGGTCCATCCCCTTGAGGATCACCGGCAAGCTTTGCGCCTGGATCGGCGTCATCTGGGCATAACCGAGGGAGTCGAGGTTAGCCAGCATGGCGGCGGACAGCGGCAAAGTATTAAAAGCGGTGGCGATGGTGGTCACGGGACTGGCCTGCAAAACAAAATGTCGCGCAGTGTATCAGGCCTGCGTGTCGCACCTGCAAATTCTGGACGAGAAGCATGTAGCAGCTGCCGAGGGTGGCCCCGCAAGCGCGCAACGCAGCCTCGTATTTGTAGCAGCTGCCGAGGTACGAGGCTGCGTCGGGCTGCGAAGCGGCCCCCGAGGGCGGTCCTGCGGACGCGCAACGCAGCCTCGTGCCTCGACAGCTGCTACATCAGTGCTCTATGTCGTGTTCGCGACTGATCACCCGTCGACCATCATTGGGTGAAAGCTGCGAGAAGATCGTCGCGGCGAGCATCGCCATGATTCCGACCGTTACGAAGGTCAGTTGGAACGCGCCCAGCACCGTTTCCACACCATCGTTGCCGATTTCCGCCGTAAACCCGCCGAGCAGCGCACCGGCGCACGCTACACCGAGGCTCAAGGACAATTGCGCCACCACCGACAGCAAACTGTTGCCGCTGCTGGCGCTGGCGTCGTCGAGGTCGATCAGGGTCACGGTATTCATCGCGGTGAACTGCAAGGAGTTGATCGCGCCGGCAATCGCCAGCATCACCAGCAGCAGCCAGTACGGCGTCTGCTCGCTGACCAGGCCCATGGCCGCCAGCATGATGCCCAGCGCCAGGGTGTTGCCGGTCAGCACGATGCGATAACCCAGGCGTTCGATCAGCGGTCGCGCCACGGACTTGGCGAACATCGCCGCCGCAGCCAGCGGCAACATGCTCATCCCGGCCTGGGACGGCGAATAACCCAGCGCCACTTGCAGCAGCAACGGCACGAGGAACGGCAGGGCGCCGCTGCCCAGGCGGGCGAACAGGTTGCCGAGGATGCCGACGGCGAACGTCCGGGTCTTGAACAGCGACGGCGCGAACAGCGGATTGTCGATGTGCCCGGCCCGCAGCCAATACGCCGCCAGGCACGCCATGCCGCCGAACAGCAGCAACATCACGCGAAGGTGCGGCAAGTGCAATTCGCCGAGGCCTTCCATGGCGATGGTGATCAGCACCATCGCCGCGCCGAACAGTATGAAACCGAGGCCATCGAACCGCGTGCGTTCGCTGCCGCGCAGGTCGGGGATGAATTTCCACACGGCGTAGCAACCGATCACGCCGACCGGCAGGTTGATCAAAAAGATCCAGTGCCAGGACAGGTATTGAACCATCCAACCGCCGGTAGTCGGACCCAGCAACGGGCCGAGCAAGCCGGGAATGGTGATGAAACCCATGATCCGCACCAGCTCCGAACGCGGGTAGGCGCGCAGCACCACCAGCCTGCCGACCGGCAACATCAAGGCACCGCCCAGGCCTTGAATGATCCGGGCGCCGATCAGCATGGTCAGGGTGCTCGACAGTGCACAGAGCAATGAGCCGATGCTGAACAGCAGGATCGCGCCGAAGAAGATCTTCTTGGTGCCGAAGCGGTCGGCGATCCAGCCCGAGGCGGGGATAAGCAAGGCGACGGTGAGCATGTAGGCAATGATCACCCCCTGCATGCGCAGCGGGTTTTCCGCCAGGTCCAGGGCCATGGCCGGTAGGGCGGTGTTGAGGATCGTCCCGTCGAGGGATTGCATGAAGAAGGCAATGGCGACGACCCACGGCAACCAGCGGGCGGTGACAGGGTCGAGAGGTGGGCGGTTGGGCATGGGACCTCTAGTGAGTGTGAGTCAGTTAGTCCTTGGTGGATTCTTCGCGGGCAAGCCTCGCTCCTACAGGTCTGGCGTTGTCCGCTAACCTGCGGCAAACCCCGATCCCGTAGGCGCGAGGCTTGCCCGCGAAGCTTTTACAGGGTCAAGGTCAATCGGCTGACGAGCGCCCCCGGCAACAACGCCGACGCCGTCGCCCGCTGGCTATAGGTACTCGCCGACAGCAGCAACTCGCGCTCCTCGGTCAACGCTTCCAACTGCGAACCGAGCAAACTGTAGGCGCTGTCATCAAACCGCATGGTGCTCACCGGTGCCTGGATCTCGCCGTTCTCGACCCAGAACGTCGCAAACCTTGTCATGCCGGTCAGGCGCGCCGCCGGTTGGTCCGAGTAGTTCAGGTACCAGAGGTTGCTGATGTACAACCCCGTGCCCAGTTGCTTGAGAATCTCGGCTTCCGGCAACACGCCGGCCGCCATGTTCAGCGCGCTTGGCATTTCATCGCCGCCAGCACCATTCGCCGTCAGACCATACTCGGCGGCACTGCGCGAGCTGACCATTTGCGCGCCGGCGTTGCCTTCGACAATCAAGCCCAGATCGCTGCGCGGATACCCTTCGCCGGAAAACGCCGGGCTCAGGGAACCGCTGACTTTCTCATCGACAGACACCAACGGGCTGAACGACTGATCCCCGGCGTAGAGCTTCTGCAACGGGCTGTTCTTGCTGGCAAT
This sequence comes from Pseudomonas sp. B21-053, assembly GCF_026016365.1. Classification (NCBI taxonomy): domain Bacteria; kingdom Pseudomonadati; phylum Pseudomonadota; class Gammaproteobacteria; order Pseudomonadales; family Pseudomonadaceae; genus Pseudomonas; species Pseudomonas sp. B21-053. Next base: position 6,588,968 of record NZ_CP087205.1, on the reverse strand, counting down.
CGACTGCGCCGAAAAACCGCCCCAGCCCAGCATGTCCATGATTTCTTCCATGGCGGCTGGCGCGAGGTAAGCGCGGTACTGCCCCGGTGCCAAGGTGCGCAACGGTCGGCCGAGAAACGCCAGTTGTTCGCGCGCCAAGGCAAAGCGCTTGGCAAAACCTTCGCTGTTCCAGTCGTGCCCGGCGTAGCTGGCCTTCACCGCTTGGCCGTTGTCATGGAACAAACTGAAATCGAAGTTGAAGCTGTTGGCCTGATGCCAGCCGAACGCACCCGAGGAACTGGCGAAGCCGCGACTGATCGGCCCGGCGGCATAGAACCCCACCAGGTCCAGCCCTTCGGCAGCCTGGGTGATTTCGGCGACGACCTGCTCGGTGTCCGGCAGCGGATGATCCTGCAGGTTCTTGCTCTGCCAGCCATTGTGATTGAGCAGCAGATACGGGTCCGCTGGCAGCAGTGGCAGGGTTTCGCGCAGTTGTTGCAGACCTTCGGCCAGGCGCTGGATATCGGTTTCAGCATCGCCGGAAAGGGTGATGTTCAGATCGGCGTGGCGACCCTCGTCGATCAGTTTGAAACCGACGCTCGCCTGCTGCACCTGCCCGGCCTGACGGACCTTGGCGTGGTTGAAGCGCACGAAGGCCGAGGACTCGGCGGCGTAACTGAGGGTGAATTGTTCTGGCTCGCGAATCGCTTCCCGCAGCCATTGGACCAAAGCTTTGAAAGCGTCGGCCTGATTTTTCGACGTAGTCATCAGGCGTCTCCCCCAAACACATCAACGTTACTGAACACACAGGCCGGCGACGCATGGCCGACGCGGATCACCTGGTTCGGTTCGCCCTTGCCGCAGTTTGGCGTGCCCAGAACCTTGAAGGTATTGGCGTCGCCGACGGCGCTGAGGCTTTTCCAGAAGTGTGCAGAAATCGCCCGGTAGTTCGGGTTTTTCACTACGCCTTTGAGTTCGCCGTTTTCAATCAACTGGCCCCATTCGCAGCCGAACTGGAACTTGTTGCGCGCATCGTCGATGGACCAGGAACGGTTGGTGCTCATCAAGATGCCGTTCTCGATTCCACCGATCAGTTGTTCCAGCGGCTGATCGCCGGGCTCGATGTTCAGGTTGGCCATGCGGTCGATCGGTGGACGGTTCCAGCCGCACGCGCGGCTGTTGGCCACGCCGTCCATGCCGGCACGAAATTGCGACAACGCGCCGCCCAATGGACGCAGCAGCACACCTTCCTTGATCAGGAATTGCTTGCTCGCGGCGGTGCCGTCGTCGTCATGCCCATAGCTGGCGAGCTGTTCGGGAATGTCCGGGTCGAAGGTCACGTTGAGCAGTTTGGAGCCGTATTGCAGGCTGCCGAAGTCTTCAGCCTTGACGAAACTGGTGCCGGCGTAATTGCGCTCATCGCCCAGGATGCGGTCGAGTTCCAGCGGGTGACCGATGGATTCGTGGATCTGCAACATCATCTGGTCCGGCATCAACAGCAGGTCGCGCGGGCCTTGCGGGGTGTTCGGTGCCAGTAGCAATTGCAACGCCTGATCGGCGATTTTCGGGCCGGCACCGACCAGGCCGCAGCGGCTGATCACATCGAAACCGCCCTGTTGGCCGAAGTTCTCGCGACCCAGGGTGCGGGTCTGGCTGTCGTTGCCGTCGTAAGCGGTGACTTCCAGGCTCGGGTAGACGAAACGCTGGGCCTGGCGCAGTTCGGCGCCGGCGCTGCTGAGGTAGATCTGTTCGACGTTGGTGATGCCGATGCTCACCTGCCAGTTCACCAGGCGCTCATCCTTGGGCACGGCGGCGGATTCGGCACCGAGCAGTTGGTAGCAGTCGCTCAGGGACGGGAAGGGCTGGTCGAAGTTCGGCGACAGGTAGTCGGCGCGGTCGCTGGAAACACGCTGCGTGCTCAGGTCGAGCAAGGCATGGGGCTTGAGTCGGCGAGCTTGTTGCTCGGCTTTTTCCAGCGCGGCTTGCAAGCCTTGTTGCGACAGGTCGTTGGTCGCGGCATAGGCTTCGACACCGTTGACCCGAACGGTCAGCATCGCGCCCTCGTCACGGCTCAGGCTCGGCGGTTCGGCGACGTTCTTGCGTACAGACAGGTATTGGCCGGACTCGCGTACATATCGCAGCGAAAAGAATTCAGCGCCCGTGCGCAAGGCAGCAAAGCGCTGCTTGAGCTGGGGGTGGAAATCGAACATTCGAAAACCTCCTTGGAATGGAGAAGCAGCGTATCGGTACGGCGAGGGGGGTGAAACGTTTGCGTGGCGCTAGATTAGGCCTGCGCGGGGGGTAGGATCAAGCTTGGATAGGTGTAGGAAAAGTTTACCCGAGGTGGGGCAGGGGGATTTTTGTTGTCTTGTCAGGCCCCATCGCGAGCAAGCTCGCTCCCACAGGGGACCGGGTTTGATCACAAATCTGCAATTCAACCCGAAACCTGTGGGAGCGAGCTTGCTCGCGATTGGCCGTGACGCGGTGCCGCTGTGTTACTGAGCAGTAGGATTCACATCGCGCATCGGCTTGCCACGCACCGGTGCATCACCGGCCACGAAGTAGGCAGCCTTGCTGCGTGGCAATGGCTGACGACCACGGATCTTGTCGGCGATTTTCTCGGCGATCATGATCGTTGGCGCGTTCAGGTTACCGGTGGTGATGATCGGCATGATCGAGGCATCGACCACTCGCAGGCTCTGCATGCCATGCACGCGACCTTCAGCGTCAACCACGGCCATTTCGTCGGTGCCCATTTTGCAGGAGCAGGACGGGTGGAACGCGGTTTCGGCGTGTTCGCGGATGAACTGATCGAGCTGCTCATCAGTTTGCACGTCGATGCCCGGGCTGATTTCGCGGCCACGGAAGGCATCCAGCGCAGGCTGTTGCATGATTTCACGGGTCAGGCGGATGCCGTCACGGAATTCCTGCCAGTCTTGCTCGGTGGCCATGTAGTTGAACAGGATGCTCGGGTACTCGCGCGGATCCTTCGACTTGGCCTGGATGCGACCACGGCTTGGCGAACGCATGGAACCCATGTGTGCCTGGAAGCCGTGTTCTTTCACGCCGTTGCTGCCGTTGTAGTTAATCGCGACCGGCAGGAAGTGGTACTGGATGTTCGGCCAATCGAATTCTTCGCGGGTGCGGATGAAACCGCCAGCTTCGAACTGGTTGCTGGCGCCGATGCCGGTGCCGTTGAACAGCCACTCGGCGCCGATGGCCGGTTGGTTGTACCAGAGCAGCGACGGGTACAGCGACACCGGTTGGGTGCAGGCGTATTGAAGGTACAACTCAAGGTGATCCTGCAGGTTTTCGCCGACGCCTGGCAGGTCGTGGACCACCGGGATATCGAGTTTCTTCAGCAGTTCGGCCGGGCCGACGCCGGAGCGTTGCAGGATCTGCGGCGAAGCGATGGCGCCGGAGCACAGCAGCACTTCTTTGCGGGCCTTGGCTTCAACGCGCTCTTCGGCGGCGCCGATCAAGTAACGCACGCCGACCGCACGCTTGCCTTCGAACAGGATCTTGTCGGTCAGGGCGTGGGTGACGATGGTCAGGGTCGAGCGCTTCTTGGCGATGTCCAGGTAACCGCGAGCGGTGCTGGCGCGACGGCCGTTCGGCGTCACGGTGCGGTCCATCGGACCGAAACCTTCCTGCTGGTAACCGTTCAGGTCTTCGGTGCGCGGGTAACCGGCTTGCACGCCTGCTTCAACCATCGCGTGGAACAGCGGGTTGTTGCCGGCTTTTGGCGTGGTCACGCTGACCGGACCGTCGCCACCGTGGTAGTCGTTCGGGCCGATGTCGCGGGTTTCAGCCTTGCGGAAATACGGCAGGCAGTCGAGGTAGGTCCAGTTTTCCAGACCTGGCAGTTTCGACCAGTTGTCGTAGTCCATCGCGTTGCCGCGGATGTAGCACATGCCGTTGATCAGCGAAGAACCGCCGAGGCCCTTGCCGCGACCGCATTCCATCCGGCGACCGTCCATGTGTGGCTCTGGATCGGTTTCGTAGGCCCAGTTGTAGCGGCGACCTTGCAGCGGGAACGCCAGGGCGGCCGGCATTTGCGTGCGGAAGTCGAGACGGTAATCCGGGCCGCCCGCTTCAAGCAGCAGGACGGTGACGCCTTCGTCTTCAGTCAGACGGGTCGCCAGGGTGTTACCGGCCGAGCCGGCACCGATGATGATGTAATCGTATTCTTGGGACATTAAATGCACCCTCTTTGAAGTTGGTCAGGTCGCCTGTAGCAGCTGCCGAGGTACGAGGCTGCGTTGGGTCGCGCAGCGGCCCTCTGAGGGCGGTCCTGCGGACGCGCAACGCAGCCTCGTGCCTCGACAGCTGCTTCAGGTTTTGCGGGTGTGCCTTAGAACACCGAGGCGTAATCGCCCAGTTCGACCTGTACCGATTTGATGCGTGTGAAGTTGTTCAGCGAAGTGATGCCGTTCTCACGGCCCACGCCCGACTGCTTGTAGCCGCCGACCGGCATTTTCGCGTCGGACTCGCCCCAGGCGTTGATCCAGCAGATACCGGCTTCCAGTTGATGAATCACGCGGTGAGCGCGGTTCAGGTCCTTGGTGACGATGCCGGCGGCCAGGCCGAACTCGGTGTCGTTGGCGCGACGGATCACTTCTTCTTCGGTGTCGTAGGTCAGGATCGCCATGACCGGGCCGAAGATTTCTTCGCGAACGATGGTCATTTCGTCGGTGCAGTCGGTGAACACGGTCGGTGCCACGAATGCGCCTTTGGCCAGGTCGCCTTCGGTCAGACGGGAGCCGCCGCACAGTACGCGAGCGCCTTCTTCCTTACCTTTGGCGATGTAACCCAGCACGCTTTCCATGTGGGCGAAGCTGACCAGCGGGCCGAAGTTGGTGTTTTCGTCTTCCGGGTTGCCGATGCGGATGCGTGCAACGCGCTCGGCGATCTTGGCTTCGAAAGCGGCTTTCAGGTGCGTCGGTACGAACACGCGAGTGCCGTTGGTGCAGACCTGACCGGAGCTGTAGAAGTTAGCCATCATCGCGGTGTCGGCGGCGCGATCGAGGTCGGCGTCGTCGAAAATGATCAGCGGGGATTTGCCGCCCAGTTCCATGGTGACTTCCTTGAGCGAGGAGCTCGAAGCGCTGGCCATGACCTTCTTGCCGGTGTCGGTGCCGCCGGTGAAGGAGATTTTTTCGATGCGTGGGTGCTCGGTCAGCCAGGTGCCGACTTCACGGCCGCTGCCGGTCAGTACGTTGAACACGCCCGCCGGAACGCCGGCTTCGGTGTAGATCTCGGCCAGTTTCAGGGTGGTCAGCGAGGTGACTTCGCTTGGCTTGAAGATCATCGCATTACCGGCGGCCAGGGCCGGTGCGGATTTCCACAGGGCGATCTGGATCGGGTAGTTCCACGCGCCGATACCGGCCACGACGCCCAGCGGCTCGCGACGGGTGTAGACGAACGAGGTGGTGCGCAGCGGGATTTGCTCGCCTTCGATGGCGGGCACCAGGCCGGCGTAGTATTCCAGTACGTCAGCACCGGTCACGATGTCGACGTATTTGGTTTCGGAGAACGACTTGCCGGTGTCCAGGGTTTCCAGGGCGGCCAGCTCATCGTTGCGCTCGCGCAGGATGTCCACGGCGCGACGCAGGATGCGCGAACGCTCCATGGCGGTCATGGCGGCCCAGATTTTCTGGCCCTTTTCGGCGCTGACCACAGCGCGTTCGACGTCTTCTTTCGTCGCACGCTGTACTTTTGCGAGGACTTCACCGTTAGCCGGGTTGATGGCTTCGAAGGTGGCGTCGCTGCTGGCGTCAGAGTAGCCGCCATCGATGTAGAGTTTTTGCAGTTCGAAACGGGCCATAGTGTCCTCGCAAGTGCATAAGTGGTTGGCGTTGGTCACTGGGCGTGCCGTGTCGCATTGGCGACGCTGATCAGTGACGGTTCAGGGGCTGAGCGGTTATGTGTGCTCTAGCTCACCTGCTTGGCCAATTGGAAATCCATGTATTCGTAAGCGATGCGGTGCGCCTGCTCAGTGTCGAAAGCATCTCCCGACAGGGCGCCGCGCAACCACAAACCGTCGATGAGGGCTGCCAGGCCTCGAGCTGCACTGCGCGCGTCATCGAGCGGCAATACACGGCGGAACTGGCAGCACAGGTTGGAATACAGGCGGTGATCGTTGATCCGCTGCAACCTGTGCAAAGACGGGTGGTGCATGCTGGTGGCCCAGAAGGCCAGCCAGGTTTTCATTGCCGGGCCATTGACCTGGCTGGCGTCGAAGTTGCCTTCGATGATCACTTGGAGGTGCGCCCGCGGGCTGCTGTCCTCCAGCGCCTGACGGCGCGCAGTGACGTTCTCGCTGAGGACACTCATCAGATACTGCGCCGTGGCAGCTATCAGGCCGTTCTTGTCCTGAAAATAGTGACTGATGATGCCATTCGAGACACCGGCCAAACGGGCGATCAGCGCAATGCTGGCGTCCCCCATTCCGACCTGATCGACAGCCTGCAATGTGGCTTCGATCAATTGCTGGCGGCGGATGGGTTGCATACCGACCTTGGGCATCTTGCACATCTCCTTAGGCCTTCCGACGGACGAAAAACGTCTATCGGATTGAGGGCCAGTCTATTTTGTTTTGATTGAACGTTCAATCAACAAAGAATAAGATCTGCGACAATTCGTCGCTGCCTACAGGTTTTTCCTACGTGTAGTCGGCGGAAAAACGACATCTGAAACCGCTCGAAACCCCCGCGCACTGGCGCTCAAAGGCTTCGGGCTTTTTTCGGGCTGTCTTTATATCACCCGCCGGTCGGCTGCCAACTAACCGATTGGTCGGGTAACGCGTTGCCTTGTGTTCTTCTCCCGCACTGCCCGGAGCATCTGTGCCATGAGTTCTGCCTCTCTTATAAAGACCCCACCCGAGAAGGTGACGGTCAACGGTTGGGTGTTCTACACCTCTACCGCGTTGATCCTGTTGTTGACCGCCATTCTGATCATCGCCCCGCAAGAGGCGGGCAGATTGCTCGGCATCGCCCAGGCCTGGCTGTCCCGCAGCTTCGGCTGGTACTACATGGTGGTCATCGCCGCCTATCTGGTATTCGTCGTCGGCCTGGCGTTTTCGTCGTACGGCAAACTCAAACTGGGCAGCAAGGACGACACCCCGGACTTCAGTTACGGCGCCTGGGCGGGGATGCTGTTCTCGTCGGGTATCGGCATCTCGCTGCTGTATTTCGGCGCTTCCGAGCCGCTGGACCACTACTTCAATCCGCCGGAAGGCGTAGCCGCCAGCAACATGGCCGCGCGTCAGGCTGTGCAATTGACGTTCCTGCATTGGGGCCTGCATGGCTGGGCGATCTACGCATTGGTCGGCCTGGCCGTGGCGTACTTTGCTTACCGCCATAACCAGCCGTTGGCGCTGCGTTCGGCGCTGTATCCGTTGGTCGGCGAGCGTTGGGTCAAAGGCGCGGCCGGGCATGCGGTGGACGGCTTCGGCATGTTCGTGACCCTGCTGGGGCTGGTGACGAACCTGGGGATTGGTTCGCTGCAAGTGTCGTCGGGCCTTGAAAACCTGTTCGGCATGGAACACAGCAACACTAACCTGCTGATCGTGATCATCGTGATGAGCACCGTGGCGACCATCGCCGCTGTGTCCGGCGTGGAAAACGGTATCCGCCGTCTGTCCAACCTGAACATCGTGCTGTTCAGCGGCCTGCTGATTTTCGTGCTGCTGTTCGGCCCGACCCTGCACCTGCTCAACGGCTTCGTGCAGAACATCGGTGACTACCTGAACGGCGTGGTGCTGAAGACTTTCGACTTGTACGTTTACGAAGGTGACAGTGAGAAGTCCGGCCGCTGGCTGGGACTGTGGACCTTGTTCTACTGGGCGTGGTGGATTTCCTGGGCCCCATTCGTGGGCATGTTCATCGCGCGTATTTCCCGTGGTCGCACCGTGCGTGAACTGGTGGCCGGCGTGCTGCTGATCCCGCTGGGTTTCACCCTGGCGTGGCTGTCGATCTTCGGTAACTCGGCCCTGGACCTGGTGATGAACCATGGGGCGGTGGAGCTCGGGAAGACGGCGCTGGAACAGCCGTCGATGGCGATCTATCAACTGCTTGAGCATTACCCGGCGTCGAAGATTGTGATCGGCGTGTCGATTTTCGTCGGTTTCGTTTTGTTCCTGACCCCGGCGGATTCCGGCGCGGTGATGATGGCCAACCTTTCCTGCAAGGGCGGCAACGTTGACGAAGATGCGCCGCACTGGCTGCGGATCTTCTGGTCGGCGGTGATTACCCTGGTGACCATCGGCCTGCTGTTCGCCGGTAACTTCGAAGCCATGCAAACCATGGTGGTGTTGGCCGGTCTGCCGTTCTCGGTGGTGCTGGTGTTCTTCATGTTCGGCTTGCACAAGGCGATGCGCCAGGACGTGCAGATCGAACAGGAGCAAGCGGAGCTGGCAGCGCGCGGTCGTCGCGGTTTCAGCGAGCGTCTGACCCAACTGGACCTGCAACCGAACCAGTCGATCGTGCAGCGCTTCATGGACAAGCAAGTCAGCCCGGCGCTGGAAGATGCGGCGGTGCAATTGCGTGCCCAGGGCCTGGATGTGCAAACGTTGCTGGGCAAGTCCAAGCGTTGCATGGGCGTGCGGATCGAGATGGAAGAGGGCAACCCTTTTGTCTACGAAGTGAGCCTGGATGGCTACCTGGCAGCGGCGAGCGAGACGGTGTCGGCTGAGAGTGCTGATGAACCGCGTGCGCGCTACTACCGCGCCGAGGTGTACCTGCACAACGGCAGCCAAGACTATGACTTGATGGGCTTCACTCAGGATCAGATCACCCGTGACGTGCTCGATCAGTTTGAAAGCCATCGGCAGCTCCTTGGCCGTGTCTATAGCTAAATGCTGAGGGCGCGGTGCATCAGATGCACCGCGTTGCATTCTTCGCGGGCAAGCCTCGCTCCTACAGGTTTCGCGTTGTCCTTGTAGGAGCGAGGCTTGCCCGCGAAGGGGCCATCCGCCGCAACACTGAATGACCCGATATCCACGTAAACAAAAACGCCGCGATCCTCTCGCGGCGTTTTTGTGTGTGTTGCCTTAGCCCAGGTTTTTGCCGAGCAGCGCGTGATACAGCTCGCTGTCGCCGAGAATCCCGACCACTTTGTTGTTGTCGTGCAGCACCAGTTTGTTGCCGGTCTGGTAACGAATCTGCAGCGCATCGCGCATGCCGATGTTGGAGTCCACTAGCGTTGGCCGGCGACCCAAACCTTCAACCGCTTGCCCAGGCACCCAGTTCTGCAGGTCGAGGGCCGCGCCGTTCTGGCGTGCACCCTTGATGGTGTTGCCTTCCGCCAGGTCCAGCCACGAATCGCCGCCCGGATCCAGGCACACCGAACCGTTGATGCGTTTGCAGTTGTCGAGGGTGCGCATCAGGCTGCGACCGCACAGCACGTTCAGCGGGTTGGTGTGGGCCACGAAGGTCCGCACGTAATCGTCCGCCGGGTTCAGTACGATCTCTTCCGGCACGCTGTACTGCACGATGCGCCCGTCTTTCATGATCGCGATGCGGCTACCGAGTTTCAGCGCTTCATCAAGGTCATGGCTCACGAAAACGATGGTCTTGTTGAGCTTGCTTTGCAGTTCCAGCAGTTCGTCTTGCAGGCCTTGGCGGATCAGCGGGTCGAGGGCCGAGAACGGTTCATCCATCAGCAGGATGTCGGCGTCCATCGCCAGCGCACGGGCCAGGCCCACACGTTGCTGCATACCGCCGGAGAGTTCGTCAGGCTTCTTGTTGCGCCACTGGGTCAGGCCCACCAGCTCAAGCTTGTCATCCACCAGTTTGCGCCGTTCTTTCTCGGGGCGACCCTGCATTTCAAGACCGAAACTGATGTTCTCGCGCACCGTCAGCCACGGCATCAGGGCGAACTTCTGGAACACCATCGCGATGCGCTTGGTGCGCATCATTTTCAGCTCTGCCGGGGTGCAGGACGCGATATCGATCTGCTTGCCTTCGTGCTCGACGAACAACTTGCCACGGCTGACGGTGTTGAGGCCGTTGATACAGCGCAGCAGGCTGGATTTGCCTGAGCCGGAGAGGCCCATCAATACGCAGATTTCGCCTTTTTCGATGTCCAGGCTGGCTTTTTCAACGCCGACGATCTGCCCGGTTTTTTTCAGGATCTGGTCGCGGGTCATGCCTTGGTCGAGGAGTTTGAGCGCCTCACGTGGATCTTTGGAGAAGATCACGTCGACGTCTTCGAAGCGAATAATGCTCATGCGTCACCCCCTACTTTAGCGTCGGGTTGTTTGCAGATACGGTCGAGCATGATCGCCAGCAGTACGATTGCCAACCCGGCTTCGAAGCCCAGGGCGATATCGGCGGTGTTCAGTGCGTTGACCACGGGTTTGCCCAGGCCATCGGCGCCCACCAGTGCGGCGATCACCACCATCGACAACGACAGCATGATGCACTGGGTGATACCGGCCGCGATGCTTGGCATGGCGTGGGGCAGTTCAATACGCGAGAGCAGTTGGCGGCGCGAGCAGCCGAAGGCTTTGCCGGCGTCCATCAATTCTGCGGGAACATCACGGATGCCCAGGTAGGTCAGGCGGATCGGCGCGGCAATCGCGAACACCACCGTCGAAATCAGGCCCGGGACCACACCCAGCCCGAAGAGGGTCAGGGTAGGAATGAGGTACACGAAGGTCGGCACGGTCTGCATCAGATCGAGCACCGGACGCATCAGTGTGTAGAACATCGGTTTGTGCGCGGCGACGATGCCCAACGGCACGCCGATAATCACGCAGACGAAGGTGGCAAACAGCACCTGGGCAAGGGTTTCCATGGTTTCCTGCCAGTACCCCAGATTGAGGATCAGCAAGAAGGAGGCGATGACGAAAACGGTCAGCCCCCACTTTCGTTGAATAAAGTGTGCCAGTAGCGCGATGAGGCCGATCAATGCCAGCGGGTTGAACCAGGTCAGCGCGAACGTCACGCCGTGGATCATCGTTTCCAGTGTCACGGCGATTGCGTCGAAGGTGTTGGCGCCGTGTTGCGTCAACCATTCAACGAAGCCCGCGATGTACTGGCCTAGGGGGATTTTCTGATCAATCAGCATGGTAGTGAACGTCCGCATGCAAGGAAATAAACAGCCCGGACGGCCGAAGCCGTCCGGCGTAAGCGATTACTGTGCGAGCTTGGCTTTCACGGCCTCCAGGCCTGGTTTACCGTCAATGGTGGTCACGCCAGCGAGCCAGGTATCGAGCACCTGTGGATTCTTTTTCAGCCAGGCCTTGGCTGCTGCGTCAGGCTTCATCTTGTCGTCCAGGATGTTGCCCATCAGCGCGCTTTCCATGTCTACGGTGAATTCCAGGTTTTTCAGCAGAGTGCCGACGTTGCTGCATTCCTGGACGTAGCCCTTGCGGGTGTTGGTGGCTACCGTGGCCGCACCGAAGTCCGGGCCAAAGAAGTCATCGCCACCGGTCAGGTATTGAATCTTGAAGCGCTTGTTCATCGGGTGCGGTGCCCAGCCGAGGAAGACCACGGCGGTATCGCGTTTCTGCGCACGGTCGACCTGGGACAGCATCCCCGCTTCGCTGGACTCGACGACTTTGAAGCCAGCGTCTTTGAGACCGAAGGCGTTCTTCTCGATCATGCTCTGGATCAGGCGGTTGCCGTCGTTGCCTGGCTCGATGCCGTAGATCTTGCCGTCGAGTTCTTTCTTGAATTTGGCGATGTCGGCGAAGTCATGCAGCCCTTTGTCGTACAGCGCTTGCGGCACGGCGAGGGTGTACTTGGCGCCGGTGAGGTTGGTGCGCACGACGTCAACGGTGCCCGCATCGCGGTAGGCCTTGATGTCGTTTTCCATGGTCGGCATCCAGTTACCGAGGAACACGTCCATGTTCTTGCCGTCGGCCAGCGACTTGTAGGTCACGGGCACGGAAATCATGGTGGTCTTGGTTTTGTAGCCGAGAGCGTCGAGGACAACGCTGGTGGTCGCGGTAGTCGCGGTGATGTCGGTCCAGCCGACATCAGAGAAGTTTACGGTGCTGCACTGAGCGGGTTCTGCGGCTTGAGCCAGTAACGGCAGACTCAGCATGGCGGCCAACAACAACGACGGGGAACCTTTCATGGATGGACTCCTTGGTGTTTTTTTTGGCAGTGTTCCGACTGGACCACCGCACTTATAGGTTGCGGTTGGATGGCGTTTTGGAGACAGCTCTACCACGGCGCCTTGCAATCGAGTCGATACGATCATGTACCAGTGAAAATCTGACGCCTACAGGGTGCGTCGTAACCAGTACAGGGATGGTCGCATCCAGTGTCGGTGACGTCGTTTACAGATTTTTTCAGCCCCTTTTGCCCCTCTGATCCGCTAAAAAACGGCGAAAACGCAGCGTCAAAGACCCGCGGCGTTGGTGGACATGAGTGCGTCGGTGTGAGACGTCGAACGACACCACAAAAGCCTGATGATGCAGCCAATCTGGCGGATTGCAGCTTGAGCGTAGCAGCTCCGTCACTGGGCGCTTTTGCGTCTGGAGTAGGCACATCCAGGAGTTCGGCAGTAATGGCTATCAGCGTTTTCGACCTGTTCAAAATCGGCATCGGCCCTTCCAGTTCGCACACGGTCGGCCCTATGCGGGCCGCGGCGCTGTTCGTGCAAGGTTTGCGTGAGCAGGGTCTTTTGGAACAAGTAAGGCGGGTCGAAGTTCAGCTCTACGGGTCGTTATCGGCCACCGGCATCGGTCACGGTAGCGATAACGCCGTGATCATGGGGCTGATGGGCGAGTGGCCGGACGCGATTGATCCGTCGCAAATCGGCCTGCATATCGCCACTCTGCGTGAAACCGACACCTTGTTACTCGACGGTCGTTTATCGGTGCCATTCATCTGGGCTCGCGACATGCGCCTGATCGACGAGAACCTGCCATTCCACCCGAATGCCATGACATTAATTGTAGAAGGCGATCACGGTGAGCTGCACCGCGACACCTACTATTCGATTGGCGGCGGTTTTGTGGTGGATGAGGCGCAAGCGTCCAGCGGCGTGGTGGATCTGGATCGCACCGTGTTGCCTTACGACTTCTCCAGTGCGGTGGAACTGCTTGAGCTGTGCCAGAAGCACAACCTGCGCGTGGCCGAGCTGATGATGGCCAACGAAAAGGTCTGGCGTAGCGAGGACGACATCCGCGCCGGCCTGATGAAACTCTGGCGCGCCATGCAGGATTGCGTCGATCAGGGCCTCAAGCACGAAGGCATCCTGCCCGGCGGACTCAACGTGCGTCGGCGTGCGGCCAAGTTGCATCGCAGCCTGCAAGAGCTGGGCAAGCCCAACGTGATTGGCTCGACCTTGAGCGCCATGGAATGGGTCAACCTGTTCGCCCTGGCGGTCAACGAAGAGAACGCGGCCGGTGGGCGCATGGTCACGGCACCGACCAACGGCGCGGCGGGGATCATCCCGGCGGTGCTGCATTACTTCATGAAATTCAGCGAGGCGGTAACAGACGCCAACGTGGTGGACTATTTCCTCAGCGCCGCAGCGGTGGGGATCCTGTGCAAGAAGAACGCTTCGATCTCCGGTGCCGAAGTCGGCTGTCAGGGTGAAGTCGGTTCGGCCTGCGCCATGGCGGCGGCGGGGTTGGCGGAGATTCTCGGCGCGACGCCGGAGCAGTTGTGCAACGCGGCGGAAATCGGCCTGGAGCATAACCTGGGCCTGACCTGCGACCCGGTGGGTGGCCTGGTGCAAGTGCCGTGCATCGAGCGCAATGCGATTGCCGCGGTGAAAGCGATCAACGCGGCGCAGATGGCGTTGCGTGGCGATGGCCAGCACTTTATCTCGCTGGATCGGGTGATCCGCACCATGCGCGATACCGGCGCTGATATGCATGACAAATATAAAGAGACATCGCGGGGTGGGTTGGCGGTTAGCGCGGTGGAGTGCTGATTCGGTAAGACCGAGTCGCTCTGATTCGCGGGCAAGCCTCGCTCCTACAAGGGCCATACAAAACCTGTAGGAGCGAGGCTTGCCCGCGAAGAGGCCAGACCAGTCAAAACTGCGCGCTAAGTGAACACCGCCACACAATCACGCCACCTTTTAGCGCGTCGTAATCAGACAAGCGCACTTCCCATGATCCGGGATCCAGTCTGGCCATTACCGCCTGTCACCTGTGCTTGTGGTGACACTCTTCTCCAGCAGCTCGCAGCCCCTGTTCCCACAAGTGCTACCGATTTGCTCACACCCTGCAACACAGAGCATTTGCTCGTCCTGATGGCACTTATAACCCCCACTCTGCGCACGGCTTATATAGACACGCCGCGACGTCGTTTTCAGGAGTTATTGAATGACCATTCAACTTTAGGCATGGCAATTGCTCTGTCATTACAAAGCCCGTCTCCCACGCGAGAACGATGGCAATAACAAGAGCCTCCGCCTGAGGCCATCACCCGCTTTGTGTGAGGAGATACCGCGATGACGACGTTCAACTCCGGGGCTCAACCCCAGAACCGTGCGCCTCAATCCATCGGCTTTCTGCTGCTGGACAATTTCACGCTTATTTCTCTGGCCTCCGCAGTAGAACCCCTGCGCATGGCCAACCAATTGTCCGGCCGCGAGCTGTATCGCTGGACCACCCTCACCGTTGACGGTGGCCAGGTCTGGGCCAGTGACGGTCTGCAAATCACCCCCGACGCCTCCATGCACAAAGCGCCGTCCATGGACACCATCATCGTATGCGGCGGTATCGGCATTCAGCGCACCGTTACCCGTGAACACGTGTCATGGCTGCAGAGCCAGGCGCGTCAATCCAAGCGTCTCGGTGCGGTCTGCACCGGTAGCTGGGCCCTGGCCTGCGCCGGCCTGCTGGACGGTTTCGATTGCAGCGTGCACTGGGAATGCCTGGCCGCCATGCAGGAAGCATTTCCACGCGTGGCCATGAGCACCCGGTTGTTCACCCTCGACCGTAACCGTTTCACCAGCTCCGGCGGCACCGCGCCGCTGGACATGATGCTGCACCTGATCAGCCGTGATCATGGGCGCGAACTGTCCGCCGCGATCTCGGAAATGTTCGTCTACGAACGCATCCGCAACGAGCAGGATCACCAGCGCGTGCCGCTCAAGCACATGCTTGGCACCAACCAGCCGAAGTTGCAGGAAATCGTCGCGCTGATGGAAGCCAACCTGGAAGAGCCGATCGACCTCGACGAACTGGCGGTGTACGTCGCCGTGTCGCGTCGTCAGCTGGAGCGGCTGTTCCAGAAATACCTGCACTGCTCGCCGTCGCGCTACTACCTGAAGCTGCGCCTGATCCGTGCCCGGCAATTGCTCAAGCAAACACCGATGTCGATCATCGAAGTGGCGTCGGTGTGCGGTTTCGTGTCCACGCCGCACTTCTCCAAGTGCTACCGCGAATACTTCGGCATTCCGCCGCGTGACGAGCGCGTAGGGTCGAACACCACGCAACAGGTAGCGATGATGCCGTTGCCGCAAGCGTTGGTGCTGTCGCCGTTGTCCGGGCCGTTGTCGGCGTTGAGTCAGGCGCGTAATGAGTCGACGTTTGCTAGCGTAAGGCTCTAGACCGAGGGGCCTTCACTATTCGCGAGCAGGCTCGCTCCCACATTCGACCGTGTTCCCATGGGGGTACTCGGTCCACTGTGGGAGCGAGCCTGCTCGCGAAGGCAATTTATCAGGCGCTACGACTCTGCTGATACTCCGCCAGCGCCGGCAACAACTGCCTATCAATAGCCTGGCGCACCGCCGGCAGAATGGTCGCGCTGCTGGTGTACATCTGCTTGACCATCGTGCGCAGCACTATCGCCCGCTCATCGTTCAAACCCCGCACGGCACACTCGCACGCCTGCTCGGCCGTGGCGCCGGTCGGGATTGGAAAGCCCAATGATTTCAGCTGGCCCAACAGGTCTTCCTGGTCAATCAAATCGGCGTACATCATGACGCAATCCTTCTTCAGGGAACGGTGTCGTGGATCGATTCTCGTAGGGGTACGGGATGGCGGCAAGGACGATTTGTCGCAATGGCCGCAATACCTATGAACAGGTCGTTTTCGGCTAACTTGCCAAGGAGGGGAGTGGGCACACTGGATTCAGCTGGCTACACGATGGTTTGGTCACCCTCGCGCAACGGCTCCTCAACAGTACCTTGTGCCTCGATCCTGTCACGGCTTGATCGGGGCTTTTTTTTGTCTGGGAATCAGGTGGGTATGTGTTGTTTGGGAGGACGCCTTCGCGGGCAAGCCTCGCTCCTACAGAGGTTTGCGATCCCCTGTAGGAGCGAGGCTTGCCCGCGAAGAACGATGACGCGGTTTACCTCTGTAAAACCAAAATCCGCGACAACAACTCATCCCGATCTACATAACATCCCTGGAAATGCCGGGCACCCGTGGCCGGATCAAACGCATTGCGCGCATGCAAGGTGCGGCGGTTATCGAAGCACCACAACTCCCCCGGATTAAGCCGCGTCATCACCCGGAATCGCGCTTCGCGGGTCATGGCAATAAACCGCCGATACGCCCGATAGAGCTTGGGCATGTCCTCGATCGACGCATCAAACGGCCCGCGCAGAAAATTCGCCATGCGGATTTCCGACACTTGCCCCAATGCATCGAGGGCGATGATCGGCGCCAGGCAGCGGTAGTCGCTGTGGCGGTCCTTGTTGCGAAATTCCACGGGGATTTCGCATAAGGCCTGGAACGCCTCCGGACTCTCCACCCGCAACGCCTCGGCGATGGCAAAACCGTCGACGAAAATACTCTCGCCACCCTCGGCGTCATTGACCAGGCAATGCAGGAATTGCAGCCCCGGTTGCAACTCTCGGGTCGGCAAGTCGCTGTGCAGCGGCAGGTTGAAGGCGGTGTAGGCGTTGCTGTCGGCGTCGGCCTTTGATTGCACGTTGAACAGCACACCGAAATTGCTCTCGCGGATAAAAGAAATCCGCTGGGCGATCAGCTTCAGCGAGCCGGGTTCGGTGGGCACGCCGCGAACCTGGGTCAGGCCGATATCCCGCACCGCGAGCAACCATTGCAGCAAGGCGTGGTTGTCGTTCATCAGGGCCTGATACTCGAACACAGGCAACTTCAGATCACTGTTCCAAAGCAGGGATTTCTGTTTGGCCGCACGCCGTTCGGCGCGGGATTCGTCGTCGTAGGCATGCGCTCGCAACCAGCCCGGATCGAAGCGGCTGAGGTGGCCATCCTGCCAGTCAATGTGCAGGCAGCCGTCGGTGTCGAGAAGCGCGGCGCTGGGTGTCAGGTTTTCAGCGACATCGACGATTTCCAGCACTTGTTCGCGGGTGACGCTGTAGACGCACAACGGGCATGGGCAGTTGTCCCGCAGCCATTGGTGATGAAAGGGACTGACGCGACCATCGGCCCACGTCACTTGAACTTGATCCGCCAGGGTTTGCACGGCGGTTAACGCGCTGATCAACGGATAGGTGCGGAAGTCGGCAAAAGCGGCGGCGGTGTTCATGGCGATCTCCTGGTTATTTTTTTGGGGGCAGTGCGATCACTCGGCCAACGTAGTCAGGGGTAGGCAGGTCGGTTTGTTCGGCGACGATGGCTTGCAGTTTGGCCAGGGTGTCTTCGCTGAACGGCGCTGAGCGCGGCCCGGCGAGGTCGACGTGCAGCAGCATTTGCTCGTTGCCGGCCAACTCTTTGTCACCGCCCACCAGGTGCAGGCTGTGGTAGAGGTGCAGGCGTTTGCTGTCGTGGGCGATGATTTGGGTGTGCACTTCGACGTCGGCGTCGAGCTTCACTTCGTGCAGGTAGTTGAGGTGCAGTTCGAGGGTGAACAGCGAGTTGCCGCTGGCTTCGCGGTTGTTGCTGTCCATGCCCAGGCGATCCATCAGGGCGTCGGTGGCGTAGCTGAAAATCAGCAGGTAGAAGGCATCGCGCAGGTGTCCGTTGTAATCGACCCAGTCGGGGATGATTTTGGTTTGGTAGGTGGTGAGAGCGGGCATGATGAGTGATCCAAGATATGTGGTGACTGGACTGCCGCTATCGCGAGCAAGCTCGCTCCCACATTGGAACGCGGTCACCTGTGGGAGCGAGCTTGCTCGCGATGGGGCCAGACCTGCTGAGGCGTTACTCGCTGAACGCCATCCCATGCTTCTCTTTGGTGGTTTTCACCGCTTCCAGCACCGCCAGCAGGCAATCATCACGATAGCGTTCCAGCGCCGAGATGCTATGCGTGCCCAACTGATCACTGGTGCCATCCACCACATCATCGATCAACTTGTCAGTCAGTTCCGGCGCTGGCAAATAGGTCCAAGGCAACTGCAACGCCGGGCCGAATTGCGCCATGAAGTGCCGCATACCCGCATCGCCACCGGCCAGGGTGTAGGTCAGGAAAGTGCCCATGAACGACCAGCGCAAACCCGCGCCAAAGCGAATCGCATCGTCGATTTCACCGGTAGTCGCCACGCCATCGTTGACCAGGTGCAGCGCTTCACGCCACAGCGCTTCGAGCAGACGGTCAGCGATAAATCCCGGCACTTCCTTGCGCACGTGCAGCGGACGCATGCCCAAGGATTCGTAGACTTTGATCGCCGCTTGAATGGCTTCCGGCGCGGTGTTCTTGCCGCCGACCACTTCCACCAATGGCAACAAGTAAACCGGGTTGAACGGGTGCCCGACCACGCAGCGTTCCGGGTGGGTCGAGCCCTCGTAGAATTCGCTCGGCAACAGCCCCGAGGTGCTGGAGCCGATCAGCGCATTGGGCTTAGCCGCGGCGCTGATTTTTGCGTGCAGTTCGAGTTTGAGTTCGAGGCGTTCCGGGGCGCTTTCCTGGATGAAATCCGCATCGCGCACGCATTCTTCAATGGTCGCGACAAAGCGCAGGCGATCTTGTGAAGCGCCGGGTGCCAGGCCTTGTTTCTCCAGCGCGCCCCAGGCATTCGCGACCCGCTTGCGCAGTGCCGCTTCGGCACCGGGCGCCGGGTCCCAGGCCACGACGTCGAGGCCATGGGCGAGGGCGCGGGAGACCCAACCGCTGCCAATGACACCGCTGCCTAGCGCGGCGAAGGTTTTGATTTCGGTGATAAAGCTCATGGCGACTTCCTTAATAATTTTGGTGATCCCCTGTAGGAGCTGCCGCAGGCTGCGATCTTTTGACTTTGGTTTTCAAAAACAAGATCAAAAGATCGCAGCCTGCGGCAGCTCCTACATGGGTTATGCGTAAGGTTTAACCGCGCTTGGTCAGGCCCATTTTTGCCCGGCCTTCCGCCGGGGTCAGGACGCGCGCACCGAGGCGGCTGAGGATTTCGCCGGCGCGTTCGACCAGTTGGCCGTTGGTCGCCAGCACGCCTTTGTCCAGCCACAGGTTGTCTTCCAGACCGACCCGTACGTTGCCGCCGAGCAGCACCGCTTGTGCGGCCATCGGCATTTGCATGCGGCCGATGCCGAACCCGGCCCAGACCGCGTCGGCTGGCAGGTTGTCGACCATGGCTTTCATGGTGGTGGTGTCGGCCGGCGCGCCCCACGGGATGCCCAGGCACAGCTGGAACAGCGGGTTGTCGAGCAAACCTTCCTTGATCATCTGCTTGGCGAACCACAGGTGACCGGTGTCGAAGATTTCCAGCTCGGCTTTCACGCCCAGCTCTTGAATGCGTTTGGCGCCAGCGCGCAGTTGTGCCGGAGTGGACACGTAAATCGTGTCGCCATCGCCGAAGTTCAGGGTGCCGCAATCCAGGGTGCAGATTTCCGGCAACAATTCTTCAACGTGGGCCAGACGGGTCAGCGGGCCGACCAGATCAGTGTTCGGGCCGAACTCCATCGGGTTCTCGCCGGAGCCGATTTCCAGGTCGCCGCCCATGCCGGCGGTAAGATTGACGATGATGTCCACGTCCGCCTCGCGGATGCGCTCCATCACTTCGCGGTACAGCGCGACGTCGCGGCTGAACTTGCCGGTTTCGGGATCGCGAACGTGGCAGTGGACCACGGTGGCGCCAGCCTTGGCGGCTTCCACGGCGGCGGCTGCGATTTGTTTCGGGGTGACCGGCACATGTGGGCTTCTGGCGGTCGTGTCGCCAGCACCGGTGAGTGCGCAGGTGATGATGACGTCGTGGTTCATTTGTCAGATCCTTACAGGCGTGATTTAGCCGTCCGCAGCCCATGCAGGGCTGCGAATCGGTGGTTCAATCGGGTTTATTTACTGGTCAATTGCAGGTTTTCAGCCGCTGGTTTGCCATCGAACGTGGTCACACCTTCGAGCCAGCGTTGCTTGTCTTGCGGGTGATCATTGAGCCATTGCTTGGCGGATTCGAAGGCGTCCTTGTGATCCAGCAGCGGCTGCATCATCCGGCTCTCGTCTTCGGCGGTGTAGGTCAGGTTGCTGAGCAAGCGGCTGACGTTCGGGCATTGCTGTGCGTAGTTCGGCGCGGTGACGGTCCAGACCGTGGCCATGCCTTCGTTCGGGCCCAGGGCATCTTCGCTGCCGGTGAGGTAGGTCATCTTCACGTTGACGTTCATCGGGTGCGGCGCCCAGCCGAAGAACACGATGGCTTCGTTGCGTTTGGTGGCGCGAGTGACGGCCGAAAGCATCCCGGCTTCACTGGACTCGACCAACTGGAATTTGCCGAGGCCAAACTGGTTCTTGGCGATCATGTCCTTGATTTGGGTATTGGCGCCCGAGCCAGGCTCGATGCCGTAGATCTTGCCGCCCAGTTCTTTTTCGAACTTGGCGATGTCGGCGAAGGTTTTCAGGCCCTTGTCGGCGAGGTAAGTCGGCACAGCGAGGGTGGCGCGGGCGTCTTTCAGGCTTGGCGCTTCAAGCACTTTGACCTGCTTGCCATCGACGAACGGGGTGATGGTCTGGGTCATCAGCGGGTTCCAGTAGCCCAGGAACATGTCCAGGCGCTGGTCGCGGATCCCGGCGAAGATGATTTGCTGGGACGCACTGGTTTGTTTGGTGTTGTAGCCGAGGCCATCGAGCAATACCTGAGTCATGGCGCTGGTGGCGATCACATCGGTCCAGTTCACTACACCCATGCGCACGTTCTGGCACGCGGCGGGGTCGGCGGCCATGACATTGGCGCTCAACAAAGCGGTACCGCTGAGTGCAAGAACACAGCTGCTGATCAGTCGTTTCATGGTGGGTTCCTCGGCAGGTCGTTATTGTGGGTCCGGTGTCTGTATCCGGTCTTGCGGATAGCGCTCACATTTTGGCAAGTGGCTGTTGTCCTCAGGCAAGGCGCCGCGACGAGTCATAGCGCTATGACGAGGAGCGGCAACGCAGCATGAGGGCAACAGACGCTGCCAAAATTGAGCAGCTATTCGTAAGACCGGATACCCCAGCGCCGGTGATGACCAAGTTACGCAGCTATGCCCCCGTTAAAGCGCACTGCGGCGACCAGCTCTTGCACTGCAGCGACCTGCCCCCTTGAATGCCATCGACAAGTGGCGTATCAACGTCCACACGCTCCCCGCCCTCACGTTCCCCGCCAGTCGAGTGCGCTCCATGTCCCAGGATTTCTACTTCATGTTGATGCCGGGTTTCTCGGCCATCGGTTTTATCTCGGCCATCGAGCCGCTGCGGGTCGCCAATCGCTTTCGCGGCGAGCTGTATCGCTGGCATGTGCTGAGCGCCGATGGCGGTGCGGTATTGGCCAGTAACGGCATGTCGGTCAACGCCGATGCGGCGCTGGAACCGCTTAAGAAAGGCGCGACGCTATTGGTCGTGGCTGGTTTCGAACCGCTGAAATTCGCCACGCCCGCGCTGGAGCACTGGCTGCGCCGACTGGACAACGAAGGCGTGACCCTCGGCGCCATCGACACCGGCAGCTTCGTCCTCGCCGAAGCCGGTCTGCTCGACGGCCATCGCCTGACGCTGCACTGGGAAGCCATCGACGCGTTCAAGGAATCCTATCCACAGCTCAGCGTCACCCAGGAGCTGTTCGAGATCGACCGCCGCCGCATCACCTCGGCCGGCGGCACCGCCTCCATCGACCTGATGCTCGACCTGATCGGCCAGGCCCACGGCCCGGAACTGGCGATCCAGGTCAGCGAACAATTCGTACTCGGGCGCATCCGCCCGCGCAAAGACCACCAACGCATGGAAGTCGCCACGCGCTATGGCATCAGCAACAAGAAACTGGTGCATGTGATTGGCGAGATGGAACAACACAGCGAACCGCCGCTGAGCACGCTGGAATTGGCGGAGTCGATCAAGGTGACACGGCGGCAGTTGGAGCGGCTGTTTCGCCTGCACCTGAACGACACACCGAGCAATTTCTACCTTCGATTACGCCTGGAGAAGGCGCGGCAGTTGCTGCGCCAGACCGACATGAGCGTGCTGGAAGTGAGCATCGCGTGCGGGTTTGAATCACCGTCGTATTTCACCCGCAGCTATCGGGCGCGGTTTGAGCGGTGTCCGCGAGAAGACCGACGTACCGCAAAGGTCTGAGCCACACAAAAAACCAATGTGGGAGCGGGCTTGCTCGCGAAAGCGGTGTGTCAGTCGAGATATGAATTGACTGACCCACCGCTTTCGCGAGCAAGCCCGCTCCCACAGGGGGAATCTGCTGCGCTCTTACTTCTTCACCAACGCCGAACACGCCGCTTTATAAGCCTCATGCTGATACTTGTTCAGCGTCCCCGGCAGTTCAAAATTGTGCTTTTTGGCCTGGGCATTGATCGTCTGCGGCGACAACAGCGTCACCTCGCAATTCTCCAGCAACTGAAAAACACCCTCGATCTTGAACGTCGTCGGCCCACCGGCAAACTCACCCTTCTTGCTGCGCTTCTTGATCGCAATCCGGTCAATGGAGTTCTCCCGCACAAACGATGCAACCTGAGCGGCGAAGACCTTGACGTTGGCAGCCTCGTCGTCATCGTCCAGGGCGATTTTCTTGGTGGCCAGGGCGACGTGGCTCAAGGCCTGACCGTCAAGAGCGGCCACGGCGATGATCGCTTCGCTGCCTTTGATTTCGATGCCGCAGATGTTCATTGGATATTCCTTAACGAGCTGATGGCGGAGAGCTTACAACTCAATCTGAAGTGTGCAGTGAACGGTGGTTAATGCTTACTATGTTAAAGGTCAATATATTGTCTTTTATATGAATTAACATAAATTAAATGGCTAAATATAGCCTTATAAAAATAAGATACTCGTTGCGCTGCTACACTTGCTCACACTCCAAAGGAGGTCGAAGAATGGCCCTTACCCATATTCTCTACTCCCCCGGAGAGATTGCCTCTCAGATCGCCGAGAATGCCAAGCGTCTGAGGCTCAGCAAAAACCTCTCCCGGCGGACCCTCGCACAAAAGTCCGGCGTACCGGAATCGAACATCAAGCGTTTCGAAACCACTGGTAAGATTTCGCTCGATGGGTTGTTGCTTATCGCGATTTGCCTGGGAGCTGAGGAGCCGCTGACAAATTTGTTTGCCGCAACTCCGGCGCTGACACTCCAAGAACTGAAAAACTACGAAAGGGCTCGTGGCCGACAATGAAATCCGTCAAAGCGCTCAGCGTCATGTTTCAGGAGTCGAGGGTCGGCGAGTTGGTCGCGATTCCTCGTCAGGGCTTGTTTTTCTCCTATGACCCGGGTTGGTTGGCGAAAGGATTCAACTTGGCCCCGTTTCATTTGGAATTCTCGATTAACCCTCAGAAAGCGGCCGACGTAGGATTATTCGACGGCCTGCACGGTGCTTTCAGTGACTCTTTGCCCGATGGCTGGGGTTTGTTGCTGATGGATCGGTTTTTTCGAAGTCAGTTGGGCGTTGAGCGCCACGCAATCAGCCCGCTGGATCGTCTTGCGTATATGGGCAATCGAAGCATGGGCGCGCTTGAATATGTTCCGATGTTCGAAACCATTGAAGCAGACGAAGACCTCGATCTGGCTGCGCTCTATGAGGCATCACAAATCATACTTTCCGGCAGCGCCGACGAGGTCATCACGTCGCTGCGGCTCGCAGGTGGTTCCCCCGGTGGTGCCCGGCCCAAGGCGGTTATCGGGCTTTCGCCAGACCTGCGCCGGGCGGTTTCGTCATTCGGTCGGATGCCTGAGGGTTATGAGCATTGGTTGATCAAATTTCGCAGCGAAGAAGAACATCGGGATAGCGGTGCCATCGAGCAGGCGTACGCATTGGTGGCGCGTAGGGCCGGGATCGAGATTTCCGAGTCGAAACTGTTTCAAGTGGAAACCGCCAGGGGCACAGAGCAATTCTTCGCCACGAAACGCTTTGATCGAGAAGCAGGTTTCAAACGTCATATGCTCACCGCTGCGGCGATTTTGTACGCTGACTTTCGCGCACCAAGCCTCGATTACAGCGACCTGCTGCGAGCGACTTGGGCAATGACACGGGATGCTATCGAGGTCGAAAAAATGGCCCGATTGATGGTTTTCAACGCTCTCGCCCACAACCGCGACGATCATGCGAAGAATTTCTCATTTTTTGGCGGAAGTGATGGCTGGAAAATGGCCCCGGCTTACGATCTGACCTTTTCCAGCACTGGGGGGCGTGGGAACGAGCACACCACGGCATTCGCTGGCAGAGGCAAACCCACACGCAAAGCGCTCACTGAGGTTTGCAAACCGTTTAGCTTTCTTGAGCCGGAACGCTACATCGAACAGACGTTAGACGCTTTTTCCGGGTGGCACCTCTGCTGCGCCGATCTTGAGATCAATAACGAGCAGAGCCACAAACTGCAGACCGTGCTCGAATCCGTGTGGCAAACGCTCTAACGCCTCACTCCTGCGAAATCGACTCCAAAAACTCCGACCGCTCATCACTCATCCGCGCCACGCAGTCATTCTGCGCAATGGTGAACGCCTTGCTACCGCTCGTCGCCGGGAAGGCTTCCACGGCGCAATCCGCATCACGGGTTTTCAGCCATTGCTGCTGGGCGACCTTGAGTTTTTCCGTGATGTCGCTCAATTGCGCCTTGTTTTTGCCGTAGACCGACTGCAGGCGCTCGTTCAGGCCCTGGTAGTTTTCTTTGAGCAGATCTTCGGCGGTGGTTCTGCTGTAGGCCGAGCATTCCAGGGTCTGGACGTCGTTTTCGACGGCATCGCAGGGGTTGTTGTCGGACTCTTCAGCCGCCTGTACGCCGGTCGCTATCAGTGCCAAAGCCAGGAAGATCGATTTCATTGCGTCGCCCTAAATCCAGTAAGCATCCATTGATGCGCCGAATTCTGGCGCATGCGCAGGCCCTTGAACAGGTGCGTGATCGGTCGCGGTGACGACCCTTTGTCGCGGATTGACGCTTTCGGCAAACCCCCTGTCGTTTTTGCACCCGGCTGCCCCGGTCCTCAGGCATATGCTGGCCCCAAAGCGCCGGCACACGATTCGGCGCATGAATCGCTAATAGGGGACAGCCTGATGAGCCCAGCCGAATTGCACGCCGACAGCATCGTTATCGACGGGCTGATTATCGCCAAGTGGAACCGCGAGCTGTTTGAAGACATGCGCAAGGGCGGTCTGACCGCGGCCAACTGCACCGTGTCGGTGTGGGAGGGCTTCCAGGCCACCGTCAACAACATCGCTGCCAGCCAGAAGCTGATCCGCGAGAACAGCGACCTGGTGATTCCAGTGCGCACCACTGCCGATATCCGTAAGGCGAAAGAGCAGGGCAAGACCGGCATCCTCTTCGGCTTTCAGAATGCCCACGCCTTTGAAGACCAGATCGGCTATGTCGAGGTGTTCAAGCAGCTCGGCGTCGGTATCGTGCAGATGTGCTACAACACCCAGAATCTGGTCGGCACCGGTTGCTACGAGCGCGACGGCGGCCTGTCGGGCTTCGGTCGTGAAATCGTCGCCGAGATGAACCGTGTCGGCGTCATGTGCGACCTGTCCCACGTCGGCTCCAAGACTTCCGAAGAAGTTATCCTCGAATCCAAGAAACCGGTCTGCTACTCCCACTGCCTGCCGTCGGGCCTGAAAATTCACCCGCGCAACAAATCCGATGAAGAACTGAAGTTCATCGCCGATCACGGCGGTTTCGTTGGCGTGACCATGTTCGCGCCGTTCCTGGCCAAGGGCATCGATTCGACCATCGACGACTACGCCGAAGCCATCGAATACACCATGAACATCGTCGGCGAAGACGCCATCGGCATCGGCACCGACTTCACCCAGGGCCATGGCCAGGACTTCTTCGAATACCTGACCCATGACAAGGGCTACGCCCGCCGCCTGACCAGCTTCGGCAAGATCATCAACCCGCTGGGCATCCGCACCGTCGGCGAGTTCCCGAACCTGACCGAAACCCTGCTCAAGCGCGGCCACTCCGAGCGCGTGGTCCGCAAGATCATGGGCGAGAACTGGGTCAACGTCCTCAAGGACGTCTGGGGCGAATAAATAACGATCCCTTTTAGCAGCTGCCGAGGCACGAGGCTGCGTTGCGGTCCGCAGGACCGCCCTCGGGGGCCGCTTCGCAGCCCAACGCAGCCTCGCAGGCTCGGCAGCTGCTACGGATGCTACGGCACACCAACATAACGAATTTTCTGGAGTTAAGTTTCCATGGCCAAGATCGCCCCGCAATTGCCAATCGAAGTCGACAGCGAAACCGGTGTCTGGACCTCCGACGCCCTGCCGATGCTGTATGTACCGCGTCACTTCTTCGTCAACAACCACATGGGCATCGAGGAAGTGCTGGGCGCCGAAGCCTACGCCGAGATCCTCTACAAGGCCGGCTACAAATCCGCCTGGCACTGGTGTGAGAAAGAAGCTGAATGCCACGGCCTGGAAGGCGTCGCGGTGTTCGAACACTATATGAAACGCCTGTCGCAACGCGGCTGGGGCCTGTTCAAGATCCAGGACATCGACCTCGACAAAGGCACCGCCAGCGTCAAGCTCGAACACTCGGCGTTCGTCTATGTGTACGGCAAGGTCGGGCGCAAGGTCGACTACATGTTCACCGGTTGGTTTGCCGGCGCCATGGACCAGATTCTTGAGGCTCGCGGCAGCAAGATTCGCACGGTTGCCGAGCAAGTCTACGGTGGCTCCGAAGAAGGCCACGACGACGGCCTGTTCACCGTCAAGCCGTTGTAAGTCGAGGAACCCGCCATGGCTTTCGAAGCAATGTTCCAGCCGATCCAGATCGGCAAACTGACCATCCGCAACCGCGTGCTCAGCACCGCGCACGCCGAGGTGTATGCCACCGACGGCGGCATGACCACCGACCGGTACGTCAAGTATTACGAAGAGAAAGCCAAGGGCGGGATCGGCCTGGCGATTTGCGGCGGTTCCTCCAGCGTGGCCATCGACAGCCCGCAAGGCTGGTGGAAGTCGGTCAACCTGGCCGATGACCGGATCATCCCGCACTTCCAGAACCTGGCCGATGCCATGCACAAGCATGGCGCCAAGATCATGATCCAGATTACCCACATGGGCCGGCGCTCGCGTTGGGACGGCGAGCATTGGCCAACCCTGCTGTCGCCATCGGGTATCCGTGAACCGGTGCACCGTGCGACCTGCAAAACCATCGAGCCGGAAGAAATCTGGCGGGTGATCGGCAACTACGCCAGCGCCGCCGCGCGCGCCAAGGCCGGAGGCCTGGACGGCGTTGAACTGTCCGCCGTGCACCAGCACATGATCGACCAGTTCTGGAGCCCGCGAGTCAACAAGCGTACCGACGAATGGGGCGGCAGCTTCGAGAACCGCATGCGTTTTGGCCTGGAAGTGCTCAAGGCTGTGCGGGCGGAAGTCGGACCGGATTTCTGCGTTGGCATCCGTCTGTGCGGTGACGAGTTCCACCCGGACGGTTTGTCCCACGAAGACATGAAGCAGATCGCCAAGTACTACGACGACACCGGCATGATCGACTTCATCGGCGTGGTTGGTTCGGGTTGCGACACCCACAACACCCTGGCCAACGTTATCCCGAACATGAGTTATCCACCGGAGCCGTTCCTGCATTTGGCGGCCGGTATCAAGGAAGTGGTCAAGGCCCCGGTCCTGCACGCGCAGAACATCAAGGACCCGAACCAGGCGACCCGTATCCTGGAAGGCGGCTACGTGGACATGGTCGGCATGACCCGCGCCCACATCGCCGACCCGCACCTGATCGCCAAGATCAAAATGGGCCAGGTGGACCAGATCAAACAATGCGTCGGCGCCAACTACTGTATCGACCGTCAGTACCAGGGCCTGGACGTGCTGTGCATCCAGAACGCCGCGACTTCCCGTGAATACATGGGCGTGCCACACATCATCGAGAAGTCGACCGGTGTGAAACGCAAAGTCGTGGTGGTCGGTGCCGGTCCTGCGGGGATGGAAGCAGCGCGCGTCTCCGCCGAACGTGGCCACGACGTGACCCTGTTCGAGAAGAAAGAATTTATCGGCGGGCAGATCACCACCGCCTCGAAAGCCCCGCAACGGGACCAGATCGCCGGTATCACTCGCTGGTTCCAGCTTGAGCTGGCGCGGCTGAAAGTCGACCTGCGCCTGGGTGTGGCGGCCGATGCAGCGACCATTCTCGACCTGCGTCCGGATGTGGTGGTGCTCGCCGTCGGCGGTCATCCATTCCTGGAGCAGAACGAGCACTGGGGCGCGGCTGAAGGTCTGGTGGTCAGCAGCTGGGACATCCTTGACGGCAAAGTAGCGCCGGGCAAGAACGTGCTGGTCTACGACACCATTTGCGAATTCACCGGGATGTCCACCGCGGACTTCCTCGCCGACAAGGGCAGCCAGGTCGAGATCGTCACCGACGACATCAAGCCGGGCGTGGCGATTGGCGGTACGTCGTTCCCGACGTACTACCGCAGCATGTACCCGAAAGAAGTGATCATGACCGGCGACATGATGCTGGAGAAGGTCTACCGCGAAGGCGACAAGTTGGTGGCGGTGCTGGAAAACGAATACACCGGCGCCAAAGAGGAGCGGGTGGTGGACCAGGTCGTCGTTGAAAACGGCGTGCGTCCGGACGAAGAAATCTATTACGCGCTGAAGGAAGCGTCGCGCAACAAGGGCCAGATGGACATCGAAGCCTTGTTCGCGATCAAGCCGCAGCCATCGCTGAGCCAGGCGGGTGACGGCTACTTGCTGTTCCGCATCGGCGACTGCGTGGCCCAGCGCAACACCCACGCGGCGATCTACGACGCGCTGCGGTTGTGCAAGGATTTCTAAGCCAGGCTAACCCCCTGTAGGAGCTGCCGCAGGCTGCGATCTTTTGATCTTCAAAAGTCGCGACACCTGAAGATCAAAAGATCGCAGCCTGCGGCAGCTCCTACGCCGACCGCGTTTCTTCAAGATGTACTGGCGGGAGCTCCACCATGTTGAACACCCTTCTTCCAATCCTGTTGTTCGCCGCCCTGGGCCTTGCTGTCCTCGGCGCGTTGCGGCGGGTGGCTATGTGGCGCCGGGGCCGTGCCTCGAAGGTCGACCTGATCGGCGGCCTGTTCGCCATGCCCAAGCGCTACATGGTCGATTTGCACCACGTCGTCGCGCGGGACAAATACATCGCCAACACCCACGTGGCCACGGCCGGTGGTGCGGTGGCGTCGATTGTGCTGGCGATCCTGGTTCACGGTTTCGGCCTGCACAGTCGAATTCTCGGCTTTGCGCTGCTGATTGCCTCGGCGGTGATGTTCGTCGGGGCGATCTTCATGTTCCTGCGTCGTCGCAATCCCCCGGCTCGCCTCTCCAAAGGGCCGTGGATGCGTTTGCCGAAAAGTCTTCTGGCGTTCTCCGCGAGCTTCTTCCTGTTGACCCTGCCGGTCGCCGGCATCCTCCCGGAAAACTTCGGCGGTTGGGTGGTGGCGGCGATTCTGGGCGTCGGTGTGTTGTGGGGCGTTAGCGAATTGTTCTTTGGCATGACCTGGGGCGGGCCGATGAAGCACGCCTTCGCCGGTGCCTTGCACCTGGCCTGGCACCGTCGCGCCGAACGTTTTGGCGGTGGTCGTTCCACCGGTTTGAAACCTCTCGACCTCAACGATCCAACCGCGCCATTGGGTGTGGAAAAACCAAAGGATTTCACCTGGAACCAACTGCTCGGCTTCGACGCCTGCGTGCAGTGCGGTAAATGCGAAGCCGCGTGCCCGGCGTTCGCCGCCGGCCAGCCGCTGAACCCGAAAAAACTGATTCAAGACATGGTGGTCGGCCTCGCTGGCGGCACCGACGCCAAGTTCGCCGGCAGTCCGTACCCAGGAAAGGCGATTGGCGAACACGCAGGCAATCCGCATCAACCGATCGTCAACGGTCTGGTGGATGCAGAAACCCTGTGGTCCTGCACCACTTGCCGCGCCTGCGTCGAGGAATGCCCGATGATGATCGAGCACGTCGATGCCATCGTCGACATGCGCCGTCACCTGACCCTGGAAAAAGGCGCGACCCCGAACAAGGGCGCCGAAGTCCTGGAAAACCTGATCGCCACCGACAACCCGGGCGGCTTTGCGCCGGGCGGGCGGATGAACTGGGCGGCGGATTTGAACCTCAATCTGATGAGCGAGAAGAAGTCCGTCGACGTGCTGTTCTGGGTCGGTGACGGTGCTTTCGACATGCGCAACCAGCGCACCCTGCGCGCCTTCGTCAAAGTGCTGAAAGCGGCCAAAGTCGACTTCGCGGTGCTCGGTCTTGAAGAACGCGACAGCGGTGACGTGGCCCGACGCCTGGGCGATGAAGCAACCTTCCAGCTGTTGGCCAAACGCAACATCCAGACCTTGGCCAAGTACAGCTTCAACCGCATCGTCACCTGCGATCCACACAGTTTCCATGTGTTGAAAAACGAGTACGGCGCCTTTGACGGCAACTATCTCGTGCAGCACCACAGCACCTACATGGCCGAGATCATCGGCGCTGGTGCGCTCAACCTCGGCCAACACAAAGGCAGCAGCGTGACCTATCACGATCCGTGCTACCTCGGTCGCTACAACGGTGAATACGAGGCACCGCGCGAAGTGCTGCGTGCCCTCGGGATTGAAGTGAAGGAAATGCAACGCTCCGGTTTCCGCTCGCGCTGCTGCGGCGGTGGCGGCGGCGCGCCGATCACCGACATTCCGGGCAAGCAGCGGATCCCCGACATGCGCATGGACGACATCCGCGAAACCGGCGCCGAACTGGTGGCCGTGGGTTGCCCACAATGCACCGCGATGCTCGAAGGCGTGGTCGAACCGCGTCCGCTGATCAAGGACATCGCCGAACTGGTGGCCGACGCTTTGCTCGAAGACGCTGCACCGAGCAAGCCAAACACCCCGGCCAAACGTGAACCTGCGGAGGCCCACTGATGAGCGACATTATCCGCCGCGACCCTCGCGCCGAATGGATTGCCCGTAACCGTTTGCACCCGCTGCACGCGGCGATGCAACCGGCGCAGCACAGCTGGATGGGGCCGAACGGCGTCATCCGCAAGAATCTGCACGGCATTGGTTTTATCGGCCCCAACGGCATTAAGCGTATCGACCGCAGTGGCGCGCAACAGGGCGGGGCGACCAAGCGCTCGGCCGCTGTTGAAGTGCAATTGCCGCTGCATCAAGTGGCCGCACCGGCCTTCTACATCAGCGTCGTACCGGACATGGTCGGCGGCCGCTTGAGCAGCCACGACCGCGACTTGCTCGGCCTGGCGCATCAACTGGCCGGCAAGGACGGTGCGGTGTTGGCCGTGGTCTTCGGCGAACACAAGGAAAACGCCTTCGCCACCGCCGGCGTTGATCGCCTGCTGGTACTTGAGGGCGATCAATTCAATGGTTATGCACCGGAGCAACGGGTCCAGGGCCTGCGGGCTGTGGATAACCAGTTCAACCCGCGTCACTGGTTGCTGCCGGACAGTCGCAGCGGTGGCGGTGAACTCGGTCGGCGCTTCGCCGCGGCACTGGGCGAGCGCCCGGCCACACGGGTCTGGCAGGTCAAGGATCAGGAATGCATCGGCCGCGCTGGCGCTGGCCTGCAAGACCTTGCCCGCCCGGTTGCACGGTTGATCCTGGCTGCCGTCGAGTGCGCCGAACCGGTCAGCGAAACCCGTCACGAAGCCTTGCCGGTTGAGTTATCCACAGCCGTGGTGCGCAGTCTGTCGCGCATCGAGGATTTGGGCGCGGTGGCGGTGGACCCGGCGGCGATTCCGATGGCCGAAGCGGAGTTCATCTTCTCCGGCGGCAATGGGGTCAAGGACTGGGGACTTTTCCACAGGACCGCCGAAGCGTTGGGCGCGACCGAAGGCGCCTCCCGGGTGGCGGTGGACGATGGCTTTATGGCGCGGGACCGTCAGGTCGGCGCGTCTGGCACTTGGGTCACTGCACGGGTCTATGTGGCCGTGGGGATTTCCGGGGCGATCCAGCACCTGCAAGGCATCGGTGCCTGCGACAAGGTGGTGGCGATCAACCTCGACCCGGGCTGCGACATGATCAAACGGGCCGACCTGTCGGTGATCGGCGAGAGTGCCGAGATTCTTCAAGCCTTGATCGATGCGATGGCGGCTTATCGCAACGACGCCAAGCGCGATGCGGCTTAAGGGAAGGAAAAGCTCATGAGTACGAACGTCATCAGCCTGGTGTCCATCGGCGCCCACCCGACCTCCGGCCGGCCACGCCGCGCCGAGCAAGACGCGCGCGCCGTGGAACTGGGCCTGCAACTGGCTGGGGATAACCTGCAAGTGCTGCATGCCGGCGACGTTGCGGAACCGGCGCTGCGTGCTTATCTGGGCATGGGCCTGGAACAACTGCATGTGCTGGAACAACCGCAAGGCGCCGATGCATTGCCGGCGTTGACCGCTTATTTGCGCGACGCCGGGGCTCAAGTGGTGCTCACTGGTAGCCAGGCGGAAACCGGTGAAGGCTCGGGGATGCTACCGTTCCTGTTGGCAGAAAGCCTCGGCTGGCCGCTGGTGGTGGGGTTGGCTCAGGTGGAATCCATCGACGGCAATTCGGCCCTGGTGCTGCAGGCCTTGCCTCGTGGTCAGCGGCGTCGCTTGAAGGTTCGGTTGCCATTCCTGGCAACTGTGGATAACGCGGCGCCGAAGCCTCGACAAAGTGCTTACGGGCCGGCTCGGCGTGGGGTGTTGCAGGCGGATGAAGTCGAAGTCGTCGACGATGAATTGCTGGCGGTCGCAACCCTGCAACCGGCCAAGCCTCGGCCTAAGCGCCTGAAAGTGATCAAGGCCAAAAGCGGCGCCGATCGCATGAAAGCCGCGACGGCCAAGGCCAGTGGCGGCGGTGGGCAAGTGCTGAAGGGCGTGACGGCGCAAGCGGGGGCTGAAGCGATTCTCAAGTTGCTGATCGAAGAAGGCGTGGTTCGCTAACCGAAAACCAACACCTATCTAAAAATGTGGGAGCGGGCTTGCTCGCGAAAGCGGTCATTCATTCAACATTTTTGTCGACTGACACACCGCCTTCGCGAGCAAGCCCGCTCCCACAGGGGGAAAACAATGGCAGTGGAATTTCGTTCGGCCCTGCGCTCGGATGCGCGGGAGATTGCTCGCTTGTTTCAGATTTCATCAGAAGGCGCGGCGGATTACATCTGGAGCCAACTGGCCCAGCCTGGCCAGGATCTGCTGGAGGTCGGCGCCAGTCGCTACGCCCGTGACGATGTAGATTTCTCTTATCAGAACTGCCTGATCGCGGAGGCCGAGGGCAACGTGGTCGGCATGCTGCACAGCTACGTGATGCGCCATGATCCCGAAGCCGCTCCCGTGACCGATCCGGTGCTGGCGCCGTACGCCACGATGGAAATCCCCGACACCCTGTATATCTCGAGCCTCGCCCTGCACGAAGGCTGGCGCAATCAGGGGCTGGGCCAACAATTCCTCGCCTACGCCTACGACCGCGCCAACCAGTTGGGGCTCAATGGCCTGAGCCTGATCGACTACGCCGCCAACACCGGCGCCCGGCGGTTCTATGAGCGGCATGGGTTCCGGATTGTGGACACCTGCCAGATCACGCCGCATCCGATGATTCGGGTGACGGGGGAAGCGTATCTGATGTACCGCCCGTGAGGGGTGGTCTGCTGATTTTGTGGGTGGCCTAAGAACCACCCCTCACCCCAGCCCTCTCCCCAGCGGGGAGAGGGGGAAAGGGAGCCGATCGGGGGCTTTTCAAACCCCGAGTTCAACTCAGGACTTTCAGGTCGATGTAGCTCTAAGAACACCTCGGTCAGTCCCCTCTACCCTCTGGGGAGAGGGTTAGGGTGAGGGGTCAATCCCAAGCCATACGCAAACCCAAGGTTATCCACAATCCCTGTTATCACTTCTGTGGATAACATGTTCACCCCTCGCTACACCCCATACAAACCAAGCCTTGCAAGCCTTCGTACAAAAAACAACCAGCCTAACCCACGGTTTTTTCGAGCTTTTTCCCGAGGATAAGTTTAATAGTTGCCCCCAATCTCTGTTGGCGCTTCTGTGGATAAGATGTTCGCTGTCCGCTACAGGCCATACAAACCGGGCTTATCAGGCGGCTGATCAAAAAACAATCAATTCACCGTTTTACACCAACAAACCCCTCGAAAACCCCGACTTATCAAGCCTTCCCACGGTTTTCCACAGTTACACCAAAGTTGCCCCCAAAGTCTGTTGGCGCTTCTGTGGATAAACTGTTCGCCATCCTCTACAGCCCATACAAACCGTGCCTCACAAGCATCTGATCAAAAAACACCCAATCGCCCTCGCAAACCCTGCTTCTGGATAAGTCACGGTTTTTCTTGATTATTTATCATCAACTTTTCGTAAAAACCCATAGTTGTCCCCATTAGCTGTGGGTGGAGGTGTGGATAACTTGTTCGCTAAACGCTGCAAGCCACGCCGTTTATAGCGCCGAACGCGATAGATCAGATTTCATACAGTTCTAAGGCGCTTCCTTGACTTCAAACTGCCGCGTGTCTTCACTAAGCAGTTACCAAGGACAGCCGCAACTTATCCACATCTGGTTCAGGGAGAACGTGTGATGGATAGCCAGACACACCGCTCGCACCCCATTCCCTGCACGACCTGCGTCCCGGCCGTCGCGACTTCGCTGCGCAAGCGAATCCATCGCCGTGCTGCCAATCAGCGTGCGCGTCTATAGCGCCTGACTCTTTTCGATAACGCCGCTGGCTGCCGCCGAATCCGTTCGGTGGCCAGGTACTCGTTCGTCCGTTGAAAGCAGGCAACCGCAGAGTTGCCCCATCTGCCTGAGAGGGAAAGACCCATGACCCGGATAGCTACGCCCATCAGCGACATCAAGGAACATTACGACGTGATCGTCATCGGCTCCGGCTATGGCGGCGGGATTGCGGCTTCGCGCCTGTCCCGGGCCGGCAAGCGCGTTTGCCTGCTGGAGCGTGGTCGGGAGATGCAGCCTGGCGAGTACCCGAACACGATGCTGGCGGCTACCGAGGAATTGCAGGTGCATGACCCGGACGGCCACATCGGTTCGCGCACCGGGTTGTTCGACCTGCACGTCAATGCCCAGCAGAACGTGGTGGTCGGGTGCGGCCTCGGCGGTACGTCGCTGATCAACGCCAACGTCGCCCTGGAACCGGAACCCGGTGTGTTCGACGACCCGCGCTGGCCGCTGGCGGTGCGTGAACATCGCGACACCTTGCTCAAGGACGGTTACGCCCGGGCCCGGGAAATGCTCAAGCCCAATCCATACCCGAACACGTCACCGGTATTGCCGAAACTCGAAGCCAACAAGAAGTCCGCGGAGTACCTCAAGCAAGGCGCGCATTTCTACCGGCCGCCGATCAACGTGACGTTCGACAAACTGCCGAACAACCTCAACCACGTCGGCGTCGAGCAACTGCCGTGCAACCACTGCGGTGACTGCGTTTCCGGCTGTAACAACAAGGCCAAGAACACCACGCTGATGAACTACCTGCCGGACGCCTGGAACCACGGCGCGGAGATTTTCTGCCAGGCCGAAGTGCGGCATCTGGAGCGCGACGGCGATGGCTGGATCGTGCACTTCCAGTATCTGGACAGCGGCCGCGAGAAGTTCTCGGCGCCGACGCTGTTCGTCAAAGCCGACATTGTGGTGGTGTCCGCCGGCACGCTGGGCTCCACGGAAATCCTCCTGCGCTCCCGGGACAAAGGCTTGTCCACGTCCAACCAGCTCGGCGAGAACATGAGCGGCAACGGTGACATCCTCGGCTTCGGCCACAACTGCGAACAGCCGATCAACGGCATCGGTTTCGGCGCGCATCCGGCCAAGGAATTGCAGCCGGTCGGCCCGTGCATCACCTCGATCATCGACATGCGCACCGAAGGCGACTGGCGCAGCCGCATGGTCATCGAAGAAGGCTCGATCCCTGGCGCCCTTGGCCGGCCGATGGTGCCGAGCATGGCCGGGTTTGCCGAACTGATTGGTCAACCGACTGACGACAGCTTCACCGGCCAGTTGAAGTACAAGGAACGCGAAGCCGAAAGCTTCCTGCGTGGCCCGTATTACGGCGCGCTGCACAACATGCAAACGTACCTGATCATGAGCCACGACGACGGCAAGGGCCGCATGGTGCTCGACAGCAAGGATCAGCTGCGCATCGATTGGCCGGGCGTCGGCGAGCAGGAAAACGTCAAGCTCGGCAATGAGCGTCTGCACCTGAGCACCAAGGCGTTGGGCGGGATCTGGGTCGAGAATCCTATCTGGACCAAATTGCTCAAGCACAGCATCGTTTCTGTCCATCCGTTGGGCGGTTGCGTGATGGGCGAGGACGCGGGGCAGGGCGTGGTCAACCACAAGGGCCAGGTGTTCAGCGGTGCGAGTGGCACTGATGTGTACGCCGGTTTGTACGTAACCGACGGCGCGGTGATCCCGACGTCCCTGGCGGTCAATCCGCTGCTGACCATCTCGGCGGTGAGCGAGCGCAACATGGGGTTGCTGGCGGCTGATCGCGGCTGGACGATTGATTACACACTGCCGTCGGCACCGCGCAAACAAGTGGCACCGCCTACTCTTGGCGTGCAATTCACGGAAACCATGAAGGGCTACTTCTCCAAGGATTTCACCCAGCCCCAAGGCACCGATCTGCCGTTGTACGAGACGGCGGCCAAACGCGGCGAATCGGAAAACTCGCCGATCGAATTCACCCTGACCATCACCGCCAACGACCTCAATCGCATGATCAAGGAGCCGGCCCACGCTGCGACCCTGGTCGGCACGCTGAACGCGCCGGGCCTGTCGCCACAGCCGCTGACCGCCAGCAACGGTGTGTTCAACCTGTTCGAGCAGTACGAACAACAGGTCGGCGTGCGCCACATGAAATACGACATGAAACTGACCGCCGAGGACGGCCACGACTATTTCTTCAGCGCCTTTAAAACCGTACCTGAAGACAACGGCGTGCTGAATATCTGGCACGACACCAGCACCCTCTACGTCACGCTGTATAACGGGCCAGACAACACCGGCGCGGTGATCGGCTCAGGCGTGATGCACATCCACCCGACTGACTTCGCCAAGCAAATGACCACCATGAAAGTGCTCAATGCGCGCAACGAGCGCGAGCGCATCGAAGGGTTGGCGCGCTTCGGCAAGTTCTTCGCCGGCATTTTGTGGGAGAGCTACGGCGGGGTGTTCGCGGGCGATATCTACTTCAACCCGGATGCGCCGCCACGGCTGAAAAGGCCGCTGGATGCGCCACCGCCGAGCGTGCATTTCTTCCAGACCGAGGACAATGTCGAACTGCGCCTGACCCGATATCAGGGCGGCATTAAAGGCCCGGTGATGCTGGTGCATGGCTTGGGTGTGGGCTCGAACATTTTCTCCACCGACACCATCCAGGCCAACCTGCTGGAATTCCTGTGCAAGCATGAGTACGACGTGTGGCTACTGGATTTGCGGGTGAGCATCCTGCTGCCGGCGAGCAAGAAGGAATGGAACGGCGACCAGATCGCCCAGTACGACTTCAAGGCGGCCATCGCACAGATCCAGCAAGCGACCCAGGCGAAAGACGTGCAGTGCGTGGTGCATTGCTACGGGGCGACGACATTCTTCATGTCGCTGCTGGCCGGCTTGCAAGGTGTGCGCTCGGTGGTCTGTTCGCAGATTGCGGCAGATACCGTCGTGGCCACTGCGACAGGCCTGAAGGCTGGGTTGCATTTGCCGGGGATGCTCGATGCCATCGGTGTGAAGTCCCTCACGGCCTACGCCGACAACAAGGAAAACTGGTTCAACAAACTCTACGACAAAGCCCTCAACGGCTATGCGCGGATCGAGGCGCAGGGCTACTGCACCAACCCGGTGTGCCACCGCATCACCTTCATGTACGCGTCGCTGTATCGCCACGACACCCTCAACGAAACCCTGCACGACAACCTGCATGAACTGTTCGGCGAATCGAACATGCAGACCTTCGAGCATCTGGCGCTGATCGTGCGCAAAGGGCATCTGGTGAACTTCAAGGGTGAGGACGTCTACATGTCGCATTTCGATCGGCTGAGCATGCCGATCTGCTTTATCAGCGGCGCGGACAACCAGTGCTACCTGCCGGAAAGCACGCTCAAGACCTATGAGCGCGTGTGCAAGGTGCATGGGCCGGAAAACTACAGCCGGCAAGTGGTGCCGGGCTATGGCCACATCGACTGCATGTTCGGCAAGGACGCAGTGGTCGATGTGTACCCGATCATCCTGCAACACCTGGAGAAAACCGCTATCGGCTAGGCGGTAGACCGAGGCGACCCCTTCGCGGGCAAGCCTCGCTCCTACAGGTTTTGCGTCGCTTTTGTAGGAGCGAGGCTTGCCCGCGAAGGCGATCTACAAGGCGCTATACCTCGCGGGTCATGCACAAGGAAATGGATGATATGGACAGTTACATCCGCTGGTTTCAACGCTTCATCTGGCTAGGCATCGTGATGAATATGTTCTTCGCGCTGCCGGCCCTGTTCGCCCCGGCGTTGCTGACGTCGATGCTCGGCCTGCCGCCGCAACTCTCCGATCCGTGGCTGGAAAACGCCGGCATGTTGCTGGTCGGCATCAGCGTGTTCTACATGCCGTCGGGCTTCAACGCGCCACGCTTCGTGGTGAATTCGTGGTTGTGCGTGCTGTCGCGATTGATCGCGGTGGCGTTCTGGATTTACTTGATCAACACCAGCAAC
This sequence comes from Pseudomonas sp. B21-053, assembly GCF_026016365.1. Lineage (NCBI taxonomy): Bacteria > Pseudomonadati > Pseudomonadota > Gammaproteobacteria > Pseudomonadales > Pseudomonadaceae > Pseudomonas > Pseudomonas sp. B21-053. Next base: position 6,550,086 of record NZ_CP087205.1, on the reverse strand, counting down.
CAGGCCACGGTGTTCGTGCCGATGTTCCTCGGTGATTTGAGCATGTTCCTGATCCTCGGAATCCTGCTGTACCTCGGCACCACGCCGGCCACGCGGCCCTTGGCGTTGCTCTGCGACGGCTGGCGGGAATGGCGCGCAGGTTGGGCGCTGCGCTGGCAAAGCCACGGCTTCAAGGTTGGTACGTTGATCGTGATGCTGCTGGTCGGATTCATCGGTTACGAAACCTGGTACCAGATGCTGCGGGTGGTGCCGGCGAAGAAGTACGCATCCGACGAAGACCACTACAAATACGCCGCCATCGGCCTCGGCATCGAAGCGCGGATCCCGTATTACCTGTTCGCCGTACTGCCGCAGATGTGCCCGGAAAAACTGCCGAAACCCGGCGGCTACGAAGTGTTCGGCTTCCTCTTTGAAAATGGCAAGGACCTGCCCATCGGCATGGCCAAGCGGCAGATCGGCTACCCGACCGTCGAACCGAATTGCGCCCTGTGCCACACCGGTTCCTACCGCGCGAATGCCGGCGAAGTCGCCACGCCGGTGGCCACCGCGCCGGCCAATACCCTGCAACTGCAAGCCTTCCAGTGGTTCGCCTACGATTGCGCCAGCGACCCGAAATTCACCACCGACGCGGTGATGACGGCGATCAACGGCAAGTTCCAGCTCGGGTTTTTCGAGCGACTGTACAACCGCTACTTGATCATCCCGATGGCCAAGAGTGCGTTGCTCGCGCAGAAACAGGCCTACGCCTGGCAGAAGCTGCGGCCACCCCAAGGACCGGGACGCACCGACACCTTCAACCCGACCAAAATGGTGGTGTTCGGCTTCCCGGATGACTCGACCATCGGCACCGTGGACTTGCCGCAAGTCTGGAACCAGAAACCCCGGGAGTCGCTGTACTTGCACTGGGACGGCAACAACAACGACATCCACGAACGCAACTACGCAGCGGCGATGGCCGTGGGCGCGACGCCGGAATCGGTACTGCCGGAAAGCTTCAATCGCGTCACCAATTGGTTGCTTGGCACCAAACCACCGACGTGGCCGTGGGGTCTGGATCAGGCCAAAGTCGCCCAGGGCAAACCGATCTGGGACAAAAACTGCGCCGGTTGCCATGAATTCGGCCGCACCGACACCGGCCAGGTCACCACCAACATCGAAGAGCTGGGCACCGATCCCCATCGGCTGGACTCGTTCACCACCGGTCTGGTGACCGCGTTCCACGGCTTCAAGAAACCGCCGTTCGACTTCAACGCCTATCGCAAGACCCAGAGCTACAGCAACACGCCCACCGACGGCATCTGGATGCGTGCGCCGTACCTGCACAACGGTTCGGTGCCGACGCTGTGGGATTTGCTGCAACCGCCGGAACAACGGCCACAGGTGTTCTTCACCGGCTCCGACGTCTACGACCAGGAGAAAGTCGGCTTCGTCACCAGCGGTGCCCAGGCCAAGGCTTCGGCGGATTTCAAATACGACACGCGATTGGAAGGCAACCACAACAGCGGTCATCTGTATGGCACGCAACTGTCGGACATCGATAAACGGGCGCTCATCGAATTCATGAAAACCCTGTGATCCCACTACGGATGGAGGAATGCCAACATGTCACTGGTCAGTCACTGGGAACATGAGTACGACAAAGTCAAAGTGCGCCTGCATGGGCTGTACACGCGACTGGAGATGTCATGGAAAAAACTCATCAGCGAGCTGGAACCCGAGGAGTTCCAGGCCATTGTCGCGCTGCTGCAGCGTGGTCACGACCAGGCGCAATACGTGCTCAAGCACGGCGACCTGCCGGACGATGAACCGAGCGTGCCGTGGGAGTTGTCCCACGGCTTGTCGATCCTGCACATCGGCAACGCCACGCCGTTGCCGCAATCCACCGACGACTTGCAAACCCGGGTGCTCAAGGACGGCAGTCTGCTCGGTTGTCGCAAATGGGAACTGCTGGATTTGCTGTGGAGCGAGGCGCTGCTCAAGTGGATCGAAAACCTGCGGCATCACGCGACGTTTGCGACCACTCCGGCGCTGATGAAAATGGACAGCGACGTGATCCTGGCGATTGCCGGCGACTGGGGCACCGGACCCTTCGACAGTCATGCCCCGGCGGTGGCGGTGGCGAATCAGATGCAACTGGCCCAGGCGGATTTCACCGTTCATTTGGGGGACGTGTACTACGCCGGTACTCATTCCCAGGAAGACGTCGACATGGTCGGCTGGCCGATGGGCAAGCACGGCTCGTTCACGCTCAATTCCAACCACGAGATGTACAGCGGCGCCCACGGTTACTTCAAGGAACTCGCCAAGCGTTTCCCGACGCAGCAGGGCACCAGTTATTTCGCGTTGTACAACGATGATTGGGTGGTGATCGGGCTCGACAGCGCCTACGCCTCGGACGCGATCAATCTGTACATGGACGGCACGCTGAACAAAGAGCAAATCGCCTGGATGAAAGAGCTGCCCCAGCGCAAGAAGATCATGGTGCTCAGTCATCACCAAGGCTTTGATATCTCCGGGCACAACACCACGGCGCTGTTCAAAACGGTGTGTGATGCCTTGGGACGTGAGCCGGATTATTGGTATTGGGGGCATTTGCACAACGGCATCTGTTACGCCGCTCAGGGGCGGTTGCATGCGCGGTGCGCCGGGCACGGGGCGATTCCGTATGGCAATGCCAGCGAGCTGGATGGGCATTCGCGGGTGTTGTGGTCGGAAACGCAGAATGCGCGGGATGAGGCGTATCCGCTGCGGGTGTTGAATGGTTACGTGAAGGTGAGGTTGGTGGGGGAGAACATCGAGGAGACGTTTATCGGGGAGGATGGGTCGGTGCGGTGGTCTTCATTAGCCCAATGATCTTGGGTGACTGAAAGATCGCTTTCGCGGGCAAGCCTCGCTCCTACAGGAGATCGTATTTCCCCTGTAGGAGCGAGGCTTGCCCGCGAAGCTTTTGCTGTTAGCCCTGAACCGGAACCCCTTTGAGGTAAGGCGCAGGCTCAGCCCCCAAATTGCTCAGCAACCGCTCGCTGTACCAATCCACAAAGTTCACCACGCCAAACTCATAGGTCTTGGAGTAAGGCCCAGGCTGGTAAGCCGTGGAGTTGATCCCGCGCTGGTTCTCTTCAGCCAGGCGACGGTCCTGGTCGTTGGTCGCATCCCACACCTGACGCATGCGGTCGACGTCGTAGTCCACGCCTTCAACCGCGTCCTTGTGCACGATCCACTTGGTGGTGACCATGGTTTCCTGGGCGCTGATCGGCCACACGGTGAACACGATGATGTGATCGCCCATGCAGTGGTTCCACGAGTGCGGCAAGTGCAGGATGCGCATCGATCCGAGGTCCGGGTTCTTGATCCGGCCCATGAGTTTGGCGCAGCCCTGTTTGCCGTCGAGGGTCATCGACACGGTGCCCTTGAGCAGCGGCATGCGCACGATGCGGTTACGCAGGCCGAAACTGGCGTGGGCGTAAGGAATCTTCTCGGCTTCCCAGGCAGCGGCGGACGCGGCAACGTGGTCCTTGAACGCCTGGTCGGCGCGCGGGTCGGTGACGTCGTCCCATTCCAGCAGGGTTTTCAACAGTTCCGGGTGCGACGCGTTGCAGTGGTAGCACTCGCGGTTGTTTTCCAGCACCAGTTTCCAGTTGGCCTTTTCCATCAAGGTGGTGGTAATCGCCACCTTGGTGTTCTCCATGTCGTACGGTTCCATGTAATGGCTCAGCGTCGACAGGAAGTCATCAATGGCCGGCGGGTTTTCCGACAGGCTGATGAAGATGTAGCCGCCAGCGGTCTTCACATTCACTGGCTTGAGGCCGTATTGCTTCATGTCGAAGTCGGCGCCCATTTCGGTGCCGGCGAACAGCAGGCGACCGTCCAGCTCGTAGGTCCACTGGTGGTAATGGCAGACCAGTTTGGCGACTTTGCCTTTTTCGCTGGTGCACAGACGGGAGCCACGGTGACGGCAAACGTTGTGGAACGCATGAATCACGCCTTCGGCACCGCGAATCACGATGATCGGGTTCTTGCCGACTTGCAGGGTCAGGTAGTTGCCCTTGGTCGGGATTTCGCAAGCCATGCCGGCGATCAACCACTCTTTCTGGAAGATCTCCTGCATATCGATATCAAACAGCCGCTCGTCAGAGTAAAACGGCTGCGGCAGCGAGAAAGTCCGCTCGCGTTCTTGCAGCATCTGCGCGGTGGCCTTGCGTGCGGGTTCCAGCGGATCGCCCAGGCTGATTTTTGCGGTGACGTCCATCGATTTGATCCTCAAGGCCATTCTGTGTGGCCGGCGAAAGTGGCTACGTGGCCGGTGTAGCGGGTTTGGGCGGGCAGGTCCGGCGCATGAAATTCTGATCCTGCGTTGCCGCTCCTCCCCATAGCGAGCTATGAGTCGTCGCGGCGCCTTGTCTCAGAACTTCATGCATCCGAACCTGCTCCACCCAACCCCGTTACACCGGCCACCGGTTTGCTACGCAAGGTGTAAAGAATCTGTCGTTGTATGGAGCGAGTGTGGGGCCGGCGCATACCAGAACCTTATCCATGGGCGACATGGCCCAATCTGTTCCCGACGCGCAACCCCCGGTAGTTGGGGGCTGGTCGCGATAAGTATGTGAATGTCGCAGATAGGTAAATGGGTGGCTCGCGCTATACGCAGAATCGCCAACATAAGGCCGACCATCGGCGGTGGAGAACAGCATGTCCAACAGCTTCCTGAATCCGGTAACTACCCAGACCTGGGCCAATGGTCGACACATCGTCCGTTGCGTCAAAGTCATCCAGGAAACCTGGGACGTGCGCACCTTCTGCTTTATGGCCGATCAGCCGATCCTGTTCTTCTTCAAGCCCGGGCAATTCGTGACCCTGGAGCTGGAAATCGAAGGCGTGCCGATCATGCGCTCCTACACCATTTCCAGCTCGCCATCGGTGCCGTACAGCTTTTCGGTGACGATCAAACGCGTACCGGGCGGCAAGGTTTCCAACTGGCTGCACGACACCCTGCACGAAGGCCAGGAGTTGGCGGTGCACGGGCCGGTCGGGCTGTTCAACGCCATGGACTTCACTGCGCCGAAGGTCTTGTACCTCAGCGGCGGCGTCGGGATCACGCCGGTCATGTCCATGGCGCGCTGGTTCTACGACACCAACGGCAACGTCGACATGGTGTTTATCCACAGCGCCCGCTCGCCGAAAGACATCATTTACCACCGCGAGCTGGAACACATGGCGTCGCGGATCGACAACTTCAGCCTGCACCTGATCTGCGAAAAGCATGGCCTGGGCGAACCGTGGGCCGGTTATCGCGGTTACCTGAACCACAAGATGCTTGAACTGATGTCCCCGGACTTCATGGAGCGCGAAGTGTTCTGCTGCGGCCCGACGCCGTACATGAACGCGGTCAAGCGCATGCTCGAAGCGGCCGGCTTCGACATGTCCCGCTATCACGAGGAATCCTTCGGCGCCACGCCACCCGAAGCCCGCGCCGATGCGGTGGAACAAGCGGAAATCGCGGCGGATGCGCCGGAAGTCGATCTGGCGGACCTGCATCAAGTCGAATTTATCTCGTCCGGCAAAAGCATTCGCGTGGCCCCGGGTGAAACCGTGCACGCGGCGGCGGCCAAGCTTGGTTTGCTGATTCCTAAGGCGTGCGGGATGGGGATTTGCGGGACGTGCAAGGTGTTGAAGCTGGGCGGCGAAGTCGAGATGGACCACAACGGCGGGATTACCGAGGAAGACGAAGCCGAGGGTTACATCCTGTCGTGCTGCAGCGTGCCGAAGGGCGATGTGCGGATCGAGTTCTGATAGCCGCCCAATAACCCCGTAGGAGCTGTGTAGGAGCTGTCGAGTGAAACGAGGCTGCGATCTTTTGATCTTGATCTTTAAAAAATCAAAGTCAAAAGATCGCAGCCTCGTTTCACTCGACAGCTCCTACACGGCTCCTACACGGCTCCTACACAGCTCCTACACAGCTCCTACAGGGCGGTTGTGAATATTCAGTCGATAAACAGGTCTGTCATCAGCGTGTCGGTCGAGTCCGGCTCAAACCGATACCCCTCAAACTCCGTCACCCCATGCTCCCGCAAAATCTCCTCATCAATCAGCAACCGCCCGGTAATGCTGCGACCGCTACTGCCCAGAATGATATGCGCGGCATCCGCCATGATTGCCGGCGTTCGTGCGTGTTTGAAGGATTCCCGCGAGCCAAGCTGAAACTCGATGGCAGCCGTGGCGATCATCGTCTGAGGCCACAGCGAATTAACGCTGATACCGTAATTGGCGAATTCCTCGCTCATCCCCAGTGTCAGCATGCTCATGCCGTACTTGGTCACGGTGTAGGGGCTGTATTGCGCGAACCATTTCGTCGCCAGGTTCAACGGCGGCGACAGGTTGAGAATGTGGCCATTGGATTTTTTCAGATAAGGCAGGGCCGCCTGACTGCACAGCAACACCGCACGGGTGTTGATCTGGTGCATCAGGTCGAAACGCTTGAGCTCGACATGCTGAACACCGGTCAACTTGATCGCCCCGGCGTTGTTGATCAGCGCATCAATCCCGCCGAAATGCTCATTGGCCCGGGCCAGCGCCTCCCGCACCGCGACTTCATCGCGCACATCCACCTGCAACGCCAGCGCCTTGCCGCCCGCGTCTTCGACTTCCTTGGCCACACTGAAAATCGTGCCCGGCAGCTTGGGATGCGCTTCGGCGCTCTTGGCCGCAATCACAATATTGGCCCCGTCTCGCGCGGCCCGCAGCGCGATCTTGCGCCCAATGCCACGGCTGGCGCCAGTGATGAACAGGGTTTTGCCTTGTAAAGACATGCGTGCGCTCCTGATTATTGTTATGTGAGCGGGAGGCTCGACAAACAATGTAGACCCGTAGGAGCTGTCGAGTGAAACGAGGCTGCGATCTTTTGATCTTGATCTTTAAAATCAAAAGATCGCAGCCTCGTTTCACTCGACAGCTCCTACGGGGCCTACGGGTCCTACAGGGGCAGGTTGAGGGAGGGCTTAGGCGCTCATGACTTCGCGGATGTCTGCCGCCAGTTCGCGCACGCGCTCTTCTTCGGTGTCCCACGAGCACATGAAGCGCGCGCCGCCGTTGCCGATGAAGGTGTAGAAGCGCCAGCCCTTGGCGGTGAGGGCGGCGATGGCCGGTTCGGAGAGTTGCAGGAATACGCCGTTGGCTTGCACCGGGAACATCAGTTCCACGCCCTGGATGTCGCTGACCAGTTCTGCCAGCAGTTGCGCGCAGTGGTTGGCGTGTTTGGCGTATTTGAGCCAGGCGTGGTTTTCCAGGATGCCGACCCACGGGGCCGAGAGGAAGCGCATCTTCGAGGCCAGTTGCCCGGCCTGTTTGCAGCGGTAGTCGAAGTCTTCAGCCAGTTTGTGGTTGAAGAACAGGATCGCCTCGCCCACGGCCATGCCGTTTTTGGTGCCGCCGAAGCACAACACATCGACGCCGGCCTTCCAGGTCAGGTCAGCCGGAGTGCAGCCGAGGAACGCGCAGGCGTTGGAGAAGCGCGCGCCGTCCATGTGCAGGTTCAGGCCCAGCTCTTTGCAGGTGATGCTGATGGCGCGGATTTCTTCCGGGGTGTAGACGCTGCCGACTTCCGTGGCTTGGGTCAGGGTCACGACGCGAGGTTTCGGGTAGTGGATGTCCTGGCGCTTGAGCGCGACTTCGCGGATCGAATCCGGCGTCAGCTTGCCGTTTTCAGTGCGCGCGACCAGCAGTTTGGAGCCGTTGGAAAAGAATTCCGGCGCGCCGCATTCGTCGGTTTCGACGTGAGCGGTTTCCGAGCAGATCACGCTGTGGTAACTCTGGCACAGCGACGACAGGGCCAGCGAGTTGGCCGCGGTGCCGTTGAACGCGAAGAACACTTCGCAGTCGGTTTCAAACAGTTTGCGGAAATCGTCGGACGCGCGAGCGGTCCATTCATCGTCGCCGTAAGCGCGCTGGTGGCCGTGGTTGGCCTGTTCCATGGCTGCCCAGGCTTCAGGGCAGATACCGGAATAGTTGTCGCTGGCAAATTGTTGGCTCTTATCGGTCATGGCCTGATTCCGTGTTCAAAACCCCTATGGTGAGGAGTCTTGTGGTCAATGATGGTGCGCACTTTACCGAAGATCGTCCGGGGAGCACACGCGGTGATGCTGTCAGAAAATTACACAGTTGACGGGCAATTATGCACATGACGCAAAGGGACGGCGCGCTGGATTTGCTCAAGTGGCTGGCGCTGCTGAGCATGGTGCTCGATCACCTGCGATATGTCGGTTACTCCGTCGATTTTCTGTATGTGCCGGGGCGGTTGGCGTTTCCGTGGTTTTGCCTGGCGATGGCGGCGAATCTGTCTCGGGCGCGCGCCGCACCGGCCGGTAATCAATGGCGTTATCTGGGTTGGTTGATAGCGTTTAGCGCTATCAGCGAAATTCCATACCGGTTGTTTATTCCTGATCCCGACACGTTAAACGTGATGCCCACGTTGGTGCTCGGCCTATTGGTGGCGCGGGGTTGGCTACAACCGACGCTGCCATCGCGACTGCTGGCGGTGGGCGCCGTGCTGCTCGCGGTGTTGTTCCCGGAGCGACTGATGTTCGGTTTCTTTGGGGTTTTGTTGCCGCTGGCGATGCTGCTGGTGATCCGCTGGCCCTGGTATTTCAGCCTGCTGCCGGGACTGGTGTGTCTGGCGGCGAATCAGTGGAGTGTGTTGTATGCCGCTGCGCGGATGGGCAATGGCGCGGCGATTTTCGGGATGGCCGCTTGTCTGGTTGCGCCATTGGCGGGTGTGCTCCTGTTGCGACATGCCGGTCGCCTGAAACCGCCGCCAATGCGGCGCTGGGCGTATGCGCTTTATCCCATGCACTTCTTACTGCTGCTCGCAGTACGTCAGATCATCGCCTAACCCCCTGTGGGAGCGAGCCTGCTCGCGAAGAGGGAGGGTCAGGCGACATCCTCCTTTGCTGATGCACCGCCTTCGCGAGCAGGCTCGCTCCCACAGGGATCTTCAGTGGATCCTGTAGCTGTTCAGCCAGCCATTTCAACCCATGTCGTAAACGCACCTTTGCGTGGCGTCCATAGGCATTTGACCTGTCTGCGCCGGTCATACCATCGTGTCCAAAGGGCACTGCCGAAAGGTACGTGCCTCACCGAGACGAAAGGCGCACAAAGCCGCCGCTGGGAGAGACGCGATGTTCAGCAAGCAAGACCAGATCAAGGGCTACGACGATGCACTGCTGGCGGCGATGAATGCCGAGGAGCAACGCCAGGAAGATCACATCGAGCTGATCGCGTCAGAGAACTACACCAGCAAACGCGTCATGGAAGCGCAAGGCAGTGGCCTGACCAACAAGTACGCCGAAGGCTATCCGGGCAAGCGCTACTACGGTGGCTGCGAGCACGTCGACAAGGTCGAAGCCCTGGCCATCGAACGCGCCAAGCAACTGTTCGGCGCCGATTACGCCAACGTGCAGCCGCACTCCGGTTCTTCCGCGAACAGCGCCGTTTACCTGGCCCTGATCCAAGCGGGCGACACCATTCTGGGCATGAGCCTGGCCCACGGTGGCCACCTGACCCACGGCGCGAAAGTGTCGTCCTCGGGCAAGCTTTACAACGCCGTGCAGTACGGCATCGACACCAAGACCGGTTTGATCGATTACGACGAAGTTGAGCGTCTGGCCGTCGAGTGCAAGCCGAAAATGATCGTCGCCGGCTTCTCGGCTTACTCCAAGACCCTCGACTTCCCGCGTTTCCGCCAGATTGCCGACAAGGTCGGTGCGCTGCTGTTCGTCGACATGGCCCACGTTGCCGGTCTGGTCGCCGCTGGCCTGTACCCGAACCCGCTGCCGTACGCCGACGTGGTCACCACCACCACCCACAAGACCCTGCGCGGTCCACGTGGCGGCCTGATCCTGTGCAAGGCCAACGAAGAGATCGAGAAAAAGCTCAACTCCGCCGTATTCCCCGGCGCACAGGGCGGCCCGCTGATGCACGTGATCGCTGGTAAAGCGGTGTGCTTCAAGGAAGCGTTGGAGCCTGGTTTCAAGGCTTACCAACAACAAGTAATCGACAATGCCCAGGCCATGGCCGGCGTGTTTATCAAACGCGGCTACGATGTAGTGTCCGGCGGTACTGACAACCACCTGTTCCTGGTCAGCCTGATCCGTCAGGGCCTCACCGGCAAAGACGCGGACGCCGCCCTCGGTCGCGCCCACATCACGGTGAACAAGAACGCTGTACCGAACGATCCACAGTCGCCGTTCGTGACCTCGGGCCTGCGCATCGGCACCCCGGCGGTGACCACGCGCGGCTTCAAGGTTACCCAGTGCGTGACGCTGGCCGGCTGGATCTGCGACATCCTCGACAACCTCGGCGATGCCGATGTCGAGGCGAATGTCGCGCAGCAAGTGGCAGCCCTGTGCGCGGACTTCCCGGTTTATCGCTGAGCGCGGTTTTGGAGTAAATGACTATGCAACGCTATTCGGGCTTCGGCCTCTTCAAACACTCCCTCAGCCATCACGAAAACTGGCAGAAAATGTGGCGCACGCCGACCCCTAAAAAGGTCTATGACGTGGTCATCGTCGGCGGTGGCGGGCATGGTCTGGCGACCGCCTACTACCTGGCCAAGGAACACGGCATCACCAACGTGGCCGTGGTCGAGAAAGGCTGGCTGGGCGGCGGTAACACCGCACGCAACACCACCATCGTTCGCTCCAACTACCTGTGGGACGAGTCGGCGCACCTGTACGAACACGCGATGAAACTGTGGGAAGGCCTGTCCCAGGACTTGAACTACAACGTGATGTTCTCCCAGCGCGGCGTCTACAACCTGTGCCACACGCTTCAAGACATCCGTGATTCCGAGCGTCGGGTCAGCGCCAACCGCCTCAACGGCGTGGACGGCGAATTGCTCGATGCCAAGCAAGTGGCCGACGAGATTCCGTACCTCGACTGCTCCAAGAACACTCGCTACCCGGTGATGGGCGCCACCGTCCAGCGCCGTGGCGGCGTGGCCCGTCACGATGCCGTGGCCTGGGGCTTTGCCCGTGCCGCTGACGCACTCGGCGTGGACCTGATCCAGCAGACCGAAGTCATCGGTTTCCGCAAGGAAAACGGCGTGTGCATCGGTGTTGAAACCAACAAAGGCTTCATCGGCGCCAAACGCGTCGGTGTAGTGACTGCCGGTAACTCCGGGCACATGGCCAAACTCGCTGGTTTCCGTCTGCCGATCGAATCCCACCCGCTGCAAGCGCTGGTGTCCGAGCCGATCAAGCCGATTATCGACAGCGTGATCATGTCCAACGCCGTGCACGGTTACATCAGCCAGTCCGACAAGGGCGACCTGGTGATCGGCGCCGGTATCGACGGCTACAACGGCTACGGCCAGCGCGGTTCTTACCCGGTGATCGAGCACACCATCCAGGCCATCGTCGAAATGTTCCCGGTACTGTCGCGCGTACGCATGAACCGGCAGTGGGGCGGCATCGTCGACACCACGCCGGACGCCTGCCCGATCATCTCGAAAACCCCGGTGCCGAACATGTTCTTCAACTGCGGTTGGGGCACCGGTGGCTTCAAGGCAACACCCGGCTCGGGCAACGTATTTGCCGCGAGCCTGGCCAAGGGTGAAATGCACCCATTGGCCGCACCTTTCTCCATCGACCGTTTCCATAACGGCGCGTTGATCGATGAACACGGCGCTGCGGCCGTCGCCCACTAACAGGAGAAATTTCCTATGTTGCATATCTTCTGTCCTCACTGCGGCGAGCTGCGCTCCGAAGAGGAATTCCACGCATCCGGCCAGGCGCACATCCCGCGTCCACTGGATCCGACTGCCTGCACCGACGAGGAGTGGGGCGACTACATGTTCTTCCGCGATAACCCTCGCGGTCTGCACCACGAATTGTGGATCCACGCCGCCGGTTGCCGTCAGTACTTCAACGCGACCCGCGACACCGTGACCTACGAGATTCTCGAAACCTACAAGATCGGCACCAAGCCACAATTCACCGACAAGACCGATAGCTCGAAAGCGGCTACGACGGCTCTGGGAGAGAAGGTATGAGCCAGATCAATCGCCTGTCCAACGGCGGACGGATCGACCGCAACAAAGTGCTGAGCTTCACCTTCAACGGCCAGGTCTACAAAGGCTTTGAAGGCGACTCGCTGGCCGCTGCCTTGCTGGCCAACGGTGTCGACATTATCGGTCGCAGCTTCAAGTATTCCCGTCCGCGCGGCATCTTCGCCGCCGGTGCCGAAGAGCCGAACGCAGTGCTGCAGATTGGCGCTACCGAAGCTACGCAAATCCCGAACGTGCGCGCCACGCAACAAGCGTTGTACCAAGGTTTGGTCGCCACCAGCACCAACGGCTGGCCGAGCGTGAACAACGACATGATGGGCATTCTCGGCAAGGTCGGCGGCAAGCTGATGCCGCCGGGCTTCTACTACAAAACCTTCATGTACCCGCAATCGTTCTGGATGACTTACGAGAAGTACATTCGTAAGGCCGCCGGTCTTGGCCGCTCGCCGACCGAGAACGATCCGGACACCTACGACTACATGAACCAGCATTGCGACGTGCTGATCGTCGGCGCCGGCCCTGCTGGCCTGGCCGCTGCATTGGCCGCTGCGCGCAGCGGTGCTCGCGTCATTCTGGCCGATGAGCAGGAAGAGTTCGGCGGCAGCCTGCTCGATTCCCGCGAAAGCCTCGACGGCAAACCGGCTACCGAATGGGTCGCCAGCGTCATCGCCGAACTGAAAGACACCCCGGACGTGCTGCTGTTGCCGCGCGCCACGGTCAACGGCTACCACGACCATAACTTCCTGACCATTCACGAACGCCTGACCGATCACCTCGGCGACCGCGCGCCGATTGGCCAAGTGCGTCAGCGCATCCACCGGGTTCGCGCCAAGCGTGTGGTGCTGGCGACCGGCGCTTGCGAGCGTCCACTGGTCTACGGCAATAACGATGTGCCGGGCAACATGCTGGCTGGCGCGGTCTCGACTTACGTGCGCCGTTACGGCGTGGCGCCAGGCAAGAAACTGGTGCTGTCGACCAACAACGATCACGCTTATCGCGTGGCGCTGGATTGGCTCGACGCCAGCCTGCAAGTCGTCGCGATTGCCGACGCCCGCAGCAACCCGCGTGGTGCGCTGGTGGAAGAGGCTCGCGCCAAAGGCATCCGCATCCTGACCGGCAGTGCCGTGATCGAGGCTCGCGGCACCAAGCGCGTGACCGCGGCGCGCATCGCTGCGATTGATGTCAAAGCCCACGCCGTGACCAGTCCTGGCGAATGGCTGGATTGCGACCTCGTCGCGACGTCTGGCGGTTACAGCCCGGTGGTCCACTTGGCTTCGCACTTGGGCGGCAAGCCGACCTGGCGTGAAGACATCCTCGGTTTCGTACCGGGCGAAGCACCGCAGAAACGCGTGTGTGTCGGTGGCATCAACGGCGTCTATGGCCTCGGCGATTCGTTGGCCGATGGTTTTGAAGGCGGCGCTCGCGCAGCCAGCGAAGCCGGTTTCAGTGTGGTCGAAGGCACCTTGCCGAAAGCCCTGAGCCGTCTCGAAGAGCCGACCCTGGCGCTGTTCCAGGTGCCGCACGAAAAGAACACCGCACGGGCGCCGAAGCAATTCGTCGACCTGCAAAACGACGTCACCGCCGCCGCCATCGAACTGGCGACCCGCGAAGGCTTCGAGTCGGTCGAACATGTCAAACGCTACACCGCGCTGGGCTTCGGCACCGATCAGGGCAAGCTCGGCAACGTCAACGGCCTGGCAATTGCCGCCCGTTCGCTGAACGTGACCATCCCGCAGATGGGCACCACGATGTTCCGCCCGAACTACACGCCGGTGACCTTCGGCGCCGTGGCCGGTCGTCACTGTGGGCACATCTTCGAACCGGTTCGTTTCACCGCGCTGCATCACTGGCACGTGAAAAACGGTGCGGAATTCGAAGACGTCGGTCAGTGGAAACGTCCTTGGTACTTCCCGAAAAACGGTGAAGACCTGCACACCGCGGTAAAACGCGAATGCAAAGCCGTGCGCGACAGCGTCGGCCTGCTGGACGCTTCGACCCTCGGCAAGATCGACATTCAAGGCCCGGATGCGCGGGAGTTCCTGAACCGCATCTACACCAACGCCTGGACCAAGCTCGATGTGGGCAAGGCGCGTTATGGCCTGATGTGCAAAGAAGACGGCATGGTCTTCGACGACGGCGTAACCGCTTGTCTCGCCGACAACCATTTCGTGATGACCACCACCACTGGCGGCGCTGCACGCGTACTGCAATGGCTGGAAATCTACCAACAGACCGAATGGCCAGACCTGAAGGTGTACTTCACTTCCGTGACGGATCACTGGGCAACCATGACCCTGTCTGGGCCGAACAGCCGCAAGCTGCTCAGCGAAGTCACCGACATCGACCTGACCAACGAAGCCTTCCCGTTCATGACCTGGAAAGAAGGCCTGGTCGGCGGTGTGCCGGCGCGCGTGTTCCGGATTTCGTTTACCGGTGAGCTGTCGTACGAAGTCAACGTGCAGGCCGACTATGCGATGGGCGTGCTCGAGAAAATCGTCGCGGCTGGCAAACAGTACAACCTGACTCCGTACGGCACCGAAACCATGCACGTACTGCGGGCCGAGAAGGGTTTCATCATCGTCGGCCAGGACACCGACGGTTCGATGACCCCGGACGACTTGAACATGGGCTGGTGTGTCGGTCGCACCAAACCGTTCTCGTGGATCGGCCAGCGCGGGATGAATCGCGAAGATTGCGTACGAGATCAACGCAAACAATTGGTGGGCCTGAAGCCGATCGATCCGACCAAATGGCTGCCGGAAGGGGCGCAACTGGTGTTCAACACCAAGCAAACCATCCCGATGACCATGGTTGGCCACGTGACTTCCAGCTACGCGCAAAACTCCCTCGGCTATTCGTTTGCCATGGGCGTGGTCAAGGGCGGCTTGAAGCGCATGGGCGAGCGAGTGTTCGCACCGCTGGCCGACGGCAGCGTGATCGAGGCGGAGATTGTTTCTTCGGTGTTCTTCGATCCGAAGGGTGATCGCCAGAACATTTAATTCGCTTCGGGTCCTGTGGGCGGGCGGCTATTCGCGAGCAGGCTCGCTCCCACAGGGGAATACGGTCGAATGTGGGAGCGAGCCTGCTCGCGAAGGCGTCGGACCAGCCACCACAGGGCCGGACTCAACAGAATTCAGGAACAGGTGCTTTATGACCGCAGCCAATGTGTACCAACAACGCCCAACCACTGGGGCCAAGGCCGAGTCGTCGCTGCATCATGCCGACCTCGCCAGCCTGGTGGGCAAGGGCCGCAAAAACGCCGGCGTGATCGTGCGTGAGAAAAAACTCCTCGGCCACCTGACCATTCGTGGCGATGGCCACGATGCTGCGTTCAGCGCTGGCGTGCACAAAGCCCTCGGCATCGAATTGCCGGGCGCGTTGACCGTCATCGTCAAAGGCGAAACCAGCCTGCAATGGATGGGGCCGGATGAGTGGCTGCTGATCGTGCCGAGCGGTGAAGAGTTCGCCGCCGAGCAAAAACTCCGTGAAGCGCTGGGCGATCTGCATATCCAGATCGTCAACGTCAGTGGCGGCCAGCAGATCCTCGAACTGAGCGGCCCGAACGTGCGCCAGGTGCTGATGAAATCCACCAGCTACGACGTGCATCCGAACAGCTTCCCGGCGGGCAAGGCTGTCGGCACGGTGTTCGCCAAGTCGCAACTGGTGATCCGCCATACCGCTGAAGACACCTGGGAACTGCTGATCCGTCGCAGCTTCTCGGACTACTGGTGGTTGTGGTTGCAGGATGCGGCGGCTGAGTACGGGCTTAGCGTCCAGGCTTGAGATTGCCTTCGCGGGCAAGCCTCGCTCCTACGGTTCGTGCGCGAATAATTCGTACGACGCGGACCTGTAGGAGCGAGGCTTGCCCGCGAACAACCGCGAAGCGGTTGCCCATAACAACAGGAGTCACCGCACTATGAGCCGCGCCCCAGACACATGGATTCTGACCGCCGATTGCCCAAGCGTCCTCGGCACCGTGGATGCGGTGACCCGCTTTTTGTTCGAGCAGGGCTGCTACGTCACCGAGCACCATTCCTTCGATGACCGGCTCTCGGGTCGTTTCTTCATTCGCGTGGAGTTCCGTCAGCCTGACGGCTTCGACGAACAGGCCTTCCGCGCCGGGCTCGAAGAACGCGGCGCACATTTCGGGATGATCTTCGAACTCTCCGCACCGAATTACCGGCCAAAAGTGGTGATCATGGTCTCCAAGGCCGATCATTGCCTCAACGATTTGCTCTACCGCCAGCGCATCGGCCAGTTGTCGATGGACGTCGCCGCCGTGGTTTCCAACCACCCGGACCTCAAGCCGTTGGCGGACTGGCACCAGATTCCGTACTACCACTTCCCCCTGGACCCGAACGACAAACCGTCGCAAGAGCGTCAGGTGTTGCAGGTGATCGAAGAGTCCGGCGCCGAACTGGTGATCCTTGCCCGTTACATGCAAGTCCTGTCGCCAGAGCTGTGCCGCAAACTCGACGGCAAGGCGATCAACATCCATCACTCCCTGCTGCCCGGTTTCAAGGGCGCCAAGCCGTATCACCAGGCCTACAACAAGGGCGTGAAACTGGTCGGCGCCACGGCGCATTACATCAACAACGACCTGGACGAAGGCCCGATCATCGCCCAAGGCGTGGAGGTGGTGGACCACAGTCATTACCCGGAAGATTTGATCGCCAAGGGGCGGGATATCGAAGGGCTGACATTGGCGCGGGCGGTGGGGTATCACATTGAGCGACGGGTGTTTTTGAACGCCAATCGCACGGTCGTTCTTTAGATCGCCTTCGCGGGCAAGCCTCGCTCCTACAGGGGTGAGGCGAGCCGCAATAAAGGGAACAACCTCAATCCTGTAGGAGCGAGGCTTGCCCGCGAAGAGGCAACAACAAACAACACAAGACAAAGACACAAGCACAACCCAGAGCAATCAACGCGCCGCCGCTGTCTGGCGACGCGACCGCTACATAAAAACAACAGCGAGGTGAAAGCATGTCTGGCAATCGTGGTGTGGTGTATCTCGGCGCTGGCAAGGTCGAAGTACAGAAAATCGACTATCCGAAAATGCAGGACCCGCGTGGCAGGAAGATCAATCACGCTGTGATCCTGCGCGTGGTGTCTACCAACATCTGTGGTTCCGATCAGCACATGGTGCGCGGTCGTACCACCGCTCAAACCGGCCTGGTCCTGGGCCATGAAATCACCGGTGAAGTGATCGAGAAGGGCAGCGACGTCGAGAACCTGCAAATCGGCGACCTGGTCTCTGTTCCGTTCAACGTGGCTTGCGGGCGCTGCCGTTCCTGCAAGGAAATGCACACCGGCGTCTGCCTGAGCGTCAACCCGGCCCGTCCCGGCGGTGCTTACGGTTACGTCGACATGGGCGACTGGACCGGTGGCCAGGCTGAATACGCGCTGGTGCCGTACGCGGATTTCAACCTGCTGAAACTGCCGGACCGTGATCGCGCGATGGAAAAAATCCGCGACCTGACCTGCCTCTCCGACATCCTGCCGACCGGCTACCACGGGGCAGTGACTGCCGGTGTTGGCCCGGGCAGCACCGTGTACATCGCGGGCGCCGGTCCGGTCGGTCTGGCCGCTGCTGCATCCGCTCGCCTGCTGGGCGCGGCGGTGGTGATCATCGGTGACGTCAACCCAATTCGCCTGGCGCACGCCAAGGCTCAGGGTTTTGAAATTGCTGACCTGTCCCTCGACACGCCGCTGCACGAGCAAATCGCTGCACTGCTGGGCGAGCCGGAAGTGGATTGCGCCGTCGACGCCGTAGGCTTCGAAGCGCGCGGTCACGGGCATGACGGCGTGAAACACGAAGCACCGGCCACCGTGCTCAACTCCCTGATGGGTGTGGTTCGCGTGGCGGGCAAAATCGGGATTCCGGGCCTGTACGTGACCGAAGATCCAGGTGCTGTAGACGCTGCCGCGAAAATGGGCAGCCTGAGCATTCGCTTCGGTCTGGGCTGGGCCAAATCCCACAGCTTCCACACCGGCCAGACGCCGGTGATGAAGTACAACCGCCAGCTGATGCAGGCGATCATGTGGGACCGCATCCACATTGCCGATATCGTCGGCGTGGAAGTTATCAGCCTGGATGACGCACCACGTGGCTACGGCGAGTTCGATGCCGGTGTGCCGAAGAAGTTTGTGATCGATCCGCACAAGTTGTTCAGCGCGGCGTAAGGCTTCACGCAATGCAAAACGGCGACCTTCGGGTCGCCGTTTTTACATCAAAAGATCGCAGCCTTCGGCAGCTCCTACGCCGAACGCATTTCCCTGTAGGAGCTGCCGAAGGCTGCGATCTTTTGATCTTGTGTTTTCACAGCGCCACCAACGCCCCTTGATACAACACAGGCCCCGTCGGTTGTCCGGTTGGCGAGCCGCCCTTCGGCTCCAGACTCACCGCCAACGCAATCGGCTTGCCGATCAACGCCTGCTGCGCCTCGCTCAATTCAACCTTGCCCTTGCCGCCACGCGGAATCACGCCGAGGGAAATCGGCTTGCCATCCGCCGGTATCGCCCACAACTCCAGGCTTTGCTCCGGTGTGACGGCGGCCAATGTCAGCGGTTCAACGTTCAGGTAATTCTCATGCGCTTCAACTTTCAGCGCCGGCTGTGCATCGGCGTTCAGCAGGGTGGCGCTGTAGCGTGCATCGTCGCGGTTGTAGAGCATGCTCAGGAACACGACCACCACCAGCGAACAAACGGCGGCGGTCACGCGCTTCCAGTTCCAGAATGAACGCTTCTCGGGTACATGCAGATGCTGCGGTTCGATCCGCGCAGTGATCGCTTCCCACACTCGCTCCGGCACCGGCTGTTCGGGCAACGCTTCGGTCAGGCTGACGAGGCTGTCCTGCCAATGCGCCAGTTCTGCGCGTAACGCCGCGTCTTCCAGCAGCAACTGATCAAAGCGTCGGCGAGCAGAGGCAGGCATCAAACCGATGGCGTAATCGGCAGCAAGGGCGCGGCGCAGGGTCGGGGTCTGGTAGTTCATGATTCAAGGCACCTGCGCAGGCGCTCCATGCCACGGCGAATCCAGGATTTGACCGAGCCCAGCGGCGCGGCCAGGTGTTCGGCGAGTTCAGAGCAGGACAGCCCTTGAAAGTAGGCGACGGTGATCGATTGACGCTGCATGCCGTCGAGGCTTTCCAGGCAGCGGTTCAAGGCGCTGGCTTCGCGGGTCCGGTTCAGTAATTCGTGTGCCGAGGGGCTTTCGTCCACCAGCGCCAGTTCTTCCTGATCGGTCAACGGCCGGTCGCGGTGTTTGCGCAACTGGTCGATGGCCTGGTTGCGGGTGATGTTGATCATCCAGGTCAGCGGCGCCGACAGGTGTGATTCATAGCGCGAGGCGTTGTTCCAGATACGCACGAAGCTCTCCTGCAGCACCTCTTCGGCCAGGTCATGACGGCCCATGAAACGCAGGGCGACACCGTACAAGCGCGGGCCGACGCTGCGATAAAGCGTCTCGAACGCTCGGCGGTCCCCCAGTGAACACTGGGCCAGAAGCTGCCGGAGCTGATCGGTGTCGGCGATAGCAATAACGGTTCTCCAGGCAATCAAAGGAGTGGCAGTGAGCTGCGAAGAGGTTAGTTCACTGCGAGCGGTTGTTCCTGTCCGTGTTTGATATACGTGCGTGGGGCTAGACTGGATGCAGCACGAACGATCTTTAATGGGCGACCATGATCCCTGTGGGAGCGGGCTTGCTCGCGAAGGCGTCGTGTCAGTCAACGCATGTGTTGAATGTCAGTCCGCATTCGCGAGCAAGCCCGCTCCCACAGGGGAGGGCGGGAACAATCCCCGGGGATGTCAGTCGAACGCACAGCTTTTCGCCGCCCATCGGTGGGTGGTTTATGCCTAAAGAGGTTGTCTCGATGAAGATTTCACGCGGTTTTGTACTGGCTTCGCTTATGACTTTGGCGGCCAGCCCGGTCTTCGCCGGGTTCAGCCTGGACGATGTGACCAAAGCGGCTTCGAGCATGCAGGGTGGTAACGCCGCCACTGCCGCCGCCCCGACGCAGGAAACCGCTGGTCTGCTCGGCGCGCTGACGTCGCAGTTGAATGTAAAACCCGAGCAGGCCGTTGGTGGCACTGCGGCGATGCTGGGATTGGCCAAGAATCAACTGAGCTCCACCGACTACTCGCAACTGGCCAAAAGCGTGCCGGGCCTGGACAAGCTCTCGGGTGGCGGTCAACTGGGCGCCCTGAGCGGGTTGCTCGGCTCGTCCGGTAAATCCGCAGGCCTGGAAAATGCCTTGGGCAACGTAAAGAACACCAATGACCTGAACACTGCGTTCAGCGCGTTGGGCATGGACAGCGGGATGATCGGCCAATTCGCCCCGGTGATCCTCCAATACCTCGGCGGCCAAGGCGTTGGTGGTCCACTGCTGGAAAGCCTGGGCGGGATCTGGGGCGCCGGTTCCGGTAGCTGATTCAGCGGCGCTCGGCGCGCAACGCGTCGATGCGCCGGTCCTTCTCGATCCAGAGCTGGTTGACCCAGCTCTGGACCGTTTCACGAAACACCGGATCGTTTTCGTAATCCCCCTGCCACAACGCCGGGTCCAGTTCGCGGGTCTGGATGTCGATGATGACCTTCGGTACGTTGCCGCTGATCAGATCCCAGAATCCCGGAATCTTTTGCTGCGGATACACCACCGTCACATCGAGAATGGCGTCCAGCTGTTCGCCCATCGCCGCCAGCACAAACGCCACGCCGCCAGCCTTGGGCTTGAGCAGGTGGGTGAACGGTGATTGCTGCTGAGTGCTTTTAGCCGCTGTGAAACGCGTGCCTTCCAGATAGTTCACCACCGTCACGGGCTGGCGCTTATACAGTTCGCACGCCGCTTTGGTGATCTCCAGATCATGCCCGGCCAATTCAGGGTTTTTCGCCAGGAACGCCTTGGTGTAGCGCTTCATGAACGGGTAATCCAGCGCCCACCAGGCGAGGCCGAGGAACGGCACCCAGATCAGTTCTTTCTTGAGGAAGAATTTGAAGAACGGCGTGCGCCGGTTCAGGGTCTGGATCAGCGCCGGGATATCGACCCAGGACTGGTGGTTGCTGATCACCAGATACGAGGTGTCGCCGCGCAGGTCGGCGCCGCCGCGAATGTCCCATTGGGTGGGGATGCACAGACGAAAGATCAGCTTGTCGATTTCGGCCCAGGTCTCGGCAATCCACATCACCGACCACGAGGCATAGTCGCGAAAGCGCCCGGGCAGGATCAGTTTGAGCAAGGCGAACACCATCAGGGGCCCGAACAGGACCAGGGTGTTGAGCAACAACAGCAGGGTAACGAAACAGCCGGTGAGCAGGCGGCGCATAAGTAACTCTTGAAAGCGTTTGGGCGCGCCATGATAAGCAGCTTCGGGCGACAGGCCAAATCGGCGGTGACGAATGTTTCACCTTTGTGGCGGTATGCTGCAGGCCGGCTGAAAAGATCGCAGCCTTCGGCAGCTCCTACAAAAGCACGCCGAACACCTGTAGGAGCTGCCGAAGGCTGCGATCTTTTGATCTTCTGGTTTCGCAAGCGCCGAACGAATTCAAAGGTAACGGTCTAAAATCCCGCTGCTCACTCCTTATGGAAGCCCATTACGTGAAATCCCTCCTTGCACTGCTGACCCTCGTGGCCCTGCCGGTCATGGCCGCCGAGCCGACCCTGTACGGGCGCTACGAATACATCGCGCTGCCGGAAATCGGCGGTGAAGTCCTCAAGGCGAAAATGGACACCGGCGCCCTGACCGCGTCGCTGTCGGCCAAGGACATTGAAATGTTCACTCGTGACGGCGACGACTGGGTGCGTTTCCGCCTCGGCACCAAGGACGCGAGCAACAAGGTCTACGAGCACAAGATCTCGCGGATCAGCAAGATCAAGACCCGCTCTGAAGAAGACGAGGACGACAAGGACGAGGCCGCCCCCACCAAGCGTCCAGTCGTCGATCTGGAACTGTGCCTGGGCAACGTCAAGCGCACGGTCGAGGTCAACCTCACCGACCGCAGCAGCTTCAATTACCCGCTGCTGATCGGCGCCAAGGCCTTGCGCGAATTCGGTGCGGCGGTGAACCCGGCGCGGCGCTTTACTGCGGACAAACCCGACTGCTGATTGACGGGATGAGAGGCTTGGGCCACCGTTGCGCAACTTAACTGCCGTGCTCGGACACCATGCCTCATATCCTGATAGT
Organism: Pseudomonas sp. B21-053; assembly: GCF_026016365.1. NCBI lineage: Bacteria > Pseudomonadati > Pseudomonadota > Gammaproteobacteria > Pseudomonadales > Pseudomonadaceae > Pseudomonas > Pseudomonas sp. B21-053. Next base: position 6,527,852 of record NZ_CP087205.1, on the reverse strand, counting down.
CGAAGACGAAGCGGCCATTGCCGACACGTTGATATTTGCCTTGCAGGGCGAAGGCTTCACCACCACTTGGGTAAGCCTCGGCGCGGCCGCGCTTGAGCATCAGCGCCAGACCCCGGCCGACCTGATCATTCTCGACATTGGCCTGCCGGACATCAGCGGCTTCGAGACCTGCAAGCAATTGCGCCGTTTCAGCGAGGTGCCGGTGATTTTCCTCAGCGCCCGGGACGGCGAAATTGACCGGGTGGTGGGCCTGGAGATCGGCGCCGACGACTACGTGGTCAAGCCGTTCAGCCCACGGGAAGTGGCGGCGCGGGTCCGGGCGATCCTCAAGCGCATGGCGCCCCGCGCGGCGCCCGAGGCGGCATCGACGCTGTTTCGCGTCGACAGCGAACGGGTGCAGATCACCTATCGTGGCCAAACCCTGAACCTGACTCGCCACGAATTCCGCCTGCTGCAATGCCTGCTCGAACAGCCCGAACGGGTTTTCAGCCGCGAGCAACTGCTCGATGCCCTGGGCGTGTCCGCCGATGCCGGTTATGAACGCAGCATCGACAGCCACATCAAGAGCGTGCGCGCCAAACTGCGGTTGGTGCAGGCTGACGCCGAACCGATCCAGACCCATCGCGGCCTCGGCTACAGCTACAGCCCGGGGCATAGCTGATGGCGTTGGGCATCCGCATCTTCCTGGTCTACGTGCTGTTCATCGGCCTGACCGGTTACTTCGTGCTCAACACCGTGATGCAGGAAATTCGCCCTGGTGTGCGCCAGTCCACCGAAGAAACCCTGGTGGACACTGCCAACCTGATGGCGGAAATCCTGCGCGACGACTTCAAGGCCGGCACCCTCAACCAGAATCACTGGCCGCAACTGCTCAAGGCCTACGGCGAGCGGCAACCGAAGGCGAGCATCTGGGGCTTGCCGAAGAATCAGGTCAGCCACCGCATCTACGTCACCGACGCCAAAGGCATCGTGGTGCTGGACTCCAGCGGCGTGGCGGTGGGCCAGGATTATTCGCGCTGGAACGACGTCTACCTGACCCTGCGCGGCGAATACGGCGCGCGTTCGAGCCGCAGCGATCCCAACGATGCGAGCTCCTCGGTGATGCACGTCGGCGCGCCGATTCGCGACAACGGCCAGATCATCGGCGTGGTCACCGTGGCCAAACCCAACAGCTCATTACAGCCCTACGTCGATCGCACGGAACGCCGATTATTCGCTTACGGCGCCGGGTTGATCGGCCTCGGCCTGTTGTTCGGCGCGTTGCTGTCGTGGTGGCTGAGCGCGGCGCTACGACGATTGACCGCTTATGCCCAAGCGGTCAGCGAAGGCCGACGGGTCGAAGTGCCGCATTATCGCGGCGGCGAGCTGGAACAACTGGCGACGGCGGTGGAGCAGATGCGCACGCAACTGGAAGGCAAGGCCTACGTCGAGCGCTACGTGCACACCCTGACCCACGAATTGAAAAGCCCCTTGGCGGCGATTCGCGGCGCGGCGGAATTGTTGCAAGGCGAGATGCCGCTGGCCCAGCAGCAGCGTTTCGTCAGCAACATCGACAGCGAAAGTGCCCGGATGCAGCAGTTGATCGAACGGTTGCTGAATTTGGCGCAGGTCGAACAGCGCCAAGGTCTGGAAGAGCGGGTTGAAGTGCCGTTGGCTGCGTTGGTGAACGAATTACTGGACGCTCAGGCAGCGCGAATCGAAGGCAAGCAGTTGCGGGTTGAACAGACGATTGCGGCGGATCTGGTCTTGGTTGGCGAGCCGTTTTTGTTGCGTCAGGCGTTGGGCAACTTGCTGGAAAACGCTTTGGACTTCACGCCAGTCCAGGGTGTTTTGCGATTTAGCGCGGAGCGGGTTGAGGAGGGGATTGAGTTCAGGTTGTTTAACCAGGCGGAGGCGATTCCCGACTATGCGCTGCCGCGGTTGAGCGAGCGGTTCTACTCGCTGCCGCGGCCGGACAGTGGGCGTAAAAGTACGGGGTTGGGGCTTAACTTCGTGGAAGAGGTGGTTAAGTTGCATGGCGGCCAACTGTGGGTCGCCAATGTGCAAGGTGGCGTTGAGGCGAGGGTCAGGTTGTCCTAAGGTACTTGGGAGGCCTGCGGTGCGGGCGCCGATTTGCGAGGCGTGTTTCGATGCGCCAAGGCAAGCGCTGGCTGCTCGATGATCAACCATGAAAGTGTTGCCAGGCCAACGACGATGAACGCCGAAACAGCCATCGAGGGAAAAAAGCCCAGTTGCGTTTTATTGATGATCAATTGCTGGACGGGAAAGGCGTACAGGTAGATGCCATAGGAGATATCGAAGCGTCCCCTGATGGTTTTATCGACGTACAACAAACCCAGGCTGATGGTCGCCAGGCTGATCCCCAGCGTTGCCAGAACCCAGGCCGCCGAAGAGCCCAGAGAAACAAACACCATAAGACTGGCAACTGCCAGGACTATGAACTTTGTCCGCGCCCTATCGAAGTGCTGTTTATAGAAAGCGATCAACGATCCGGAGAAAAACGCGATGCCGGCGGCGCAATACACCAGGAGCTTCTGCGCCAGCGCATGCACGGGATAGTTGCCCAGAACATAGGTCGCGATGCAAAACAGCAGTAGCAGTGCCCAAGGCATCAAGGCGCTGCGATAAAGGGTCAAGACCAACGCCAGCAGAATATAAAAGGCAAATTCAATCTTCAGCGTCCAGAGGCTTCCATTAAAGGATTCGCTAAATATGAAGTCGTGGGTCACTTCATCAATAGTTGCCCGTCCGAACGCTGAAATTCGCAGAAAGTCGATGAAGGCGCCCGCCCCCGAAACATAGTCGCTGGCAAAGAAAGCCCCGGCCACATAAGTCATAACGAATGAGCAAATGATGAGTGCGGGAAAGATCCGTGCAACGCGCTTCAGCAAGTAATTTTGAAGGCTGGCGGTATTCAGATAACTGAGCGTAATCAACAACCCGGAAATCGCAAAAAAACAAAGAACCGCTATACCACCCAGCGAGTTGTAACCTTGGATGGCGGGCTCGCTAAAACCTGCCAGCACATAGTGGTGGCTGACCAGAACCATAAGCGCGGCAAGGTGCCTGATCAGATCAAACGAATTGTTACGCAATGCAGCACTCCTTGCCTGACCTGGTTGGAGCAATCCAACGGCCATAATCCTTAATTGTATGTGTCCGAAAATGTCTCCCCTGGGGGATCAAATAGTCGGAGTCAGCTTTGAAGCCGCGCAGTGTGCCAAGGCGCAAACGACTTTTACAGGCATTTCCACGCAATCTCCACACAGCCTCCACGAAACACCCACAGAGCTCTCTCAGACTCTCCCTCATTCGAACAGGGAGAGACCCACATGAACCGCAATCTGACCATCAAACTCGGGGCGATTGCCCTGCTGATTCTGTTATTGCTGATCCCGTTGCTGATGATCAACGGCGTGATCCAGGACCGTCAGCGATTGCGCGATGGCGTGCTTGAAGACATTGCCCGCAGCTCCAGCTACAGCCAGCAATTGAGCGGGCCGCTGATGGTGGTGCCGTACCGCAAGGTTGTGCGCAGCTGGAAGCTCAACGAAAAAACCAACGAGCGTTACCAGGAAATCGGCGAAGAACGGGGCCGTTTGTACTTCCTGCCGGAACGCTTTGAACTGGATGGCAACGTCCAGACCGAACTGCGTTCCCGGGGCATTTATGAAGCGCGGCTGTTCCACGCCGACAACCGCATCAGCGGGCATTTCTCGATTCCAGAACAACTGGGTATCAAGGAAGACTTCGCCGACTACCAATTCGACCAGCCATTCCTGGCCGTCGGCATCAGCGATATTCGCGGCATCGAGAACGCGCTGAAACTGGAGCTCGATGGCCAGCGCCTGGACTTCGTTCCGGGTAGCCAGGTCGGGTTTTTGGGCGAGGGCGTGCATGTGATGTTGCCGACGCTGGATGCGAAAAAAGCCACGGAATTGGCCTTCGGTTTCGACCTGCGTTTGCAGGGCACCGGTCAGTTACAAGTGCTGCCAGTGGGCAAGACCAGCAAGGTATCGTTCGCCGCCAATTGGCCGCACCCGAGCTTCATCGGCAACTACCTGCCGACCCAACGTGAAGTCAGCGATCAGGGTTTTACCGCCAATTGGCAGACCTCGTTTTTCTCCACCAACCTGCAAGAAGCGTTGAGCAGTTGCGCGGTCGGCGCCGGCTGTGAAGCGTTCAACGCACGCAGCTTCGGCGTGAGCTTCATCGACCCGGTGGACCAGTACCTGAAAAGCGATCGGGCGATCAAATACGCGCTGCTGTTTATCGTGCTGACGTTCGCCGGTTTCTTCCTCTTCGAAGTGCTGAAAAGCCTGGCAGTGCACCCGGTGCAGTACGCGCTGGTCGGCGTGGCCCTGGCGTTCTTCTACCTGTTGCTGCTGTCGTTGTCCGAGCACATTGGCTTTGCCCTGGCGTATCTGTTGTCGGCGAGCGGTTGTGTGTTGCTGATCGGTTTCTATGTCTGCCACGTGCTGCGCAGCGTGCGCCACGGCTTGAGTTTTTCGGCGGGGTTGGCGGCGTTGTACGGTTTGCTTTATGGCTTGCTGAGTGCCGAGGATTACGCGCTGTTGATGGGCTCGCTGTTGCTGTTCGGGCTGCTGGGTGTGTTCATGGTGCTGACCCGCAAACTGGACTGGTACGGGATCGGGGCGAAGTCGGCCAAGCCGTTGGAGTTTGATATGGGAGCGGTGGAATGAGCCGGTCGTTGGGGTTGCGTGAGGATCAGCGGGAAGGGGAGGTGTTGGCGACGCTGATTTTTGGGTTGTTTCCCGAAAGATCAAAAGATCGCAGCCTGCGGCAGCTCCTACAGGAGTCCGCGCTCGGCGTAGGAGCTGCCGAAGGCTGCGATCTTCTAAGGCCGGCGTGGCCGACCAGAGATCAAACCTTAGGCATCGTCGCCAACATCGAAGCCCGCTGACTCACCTCGAAAAACCACTCGGCCAGTTTCGGATTCGCTGCGCGCCAGTCCAGATCAGGATGGCGCAAGTCGAGGTAACCCAGGGCGCACGCTACGCTGATCGCAGCCACATCGAAATGGCTGGTCAGTTCGGCAATCGCGTCCGTTTCGAGCAAAGCCAGGGCACGGCGAATTTTGTCGCGTTGGCCGTCGAGCCACTGGTCCCAGTGTTTCTCCGGGGCGCGCAGGGCTTGTTCGTAGCGAATCATCACCGCGGCGTCCATGACCCCGTCGGCCAGGGAGGCCAGGGTCAGGCGGCGCCAACGGGCCGGACCGTCGCGCGGGATCAGCGGATTGCCGACATGCTGGTGATCGAGGTAATCGAGGATCACCCGGCTGTCATGGATCACGTTGCCATCGGCCAGGCGCAGGGCCGGGATCTTGCCCAGCGGGTTGTCTTCGCACAGCGCCAGGTCCGGGCTGACCGGCGTCAACTGGCTGAGTTGCAGAGCCACGCGGTCGGTCTGGCCGGTCTCGTGCAGCAGCACCATGACTTTGCGGACGAAGGGCGAAGCGGCGTTGTAGAACAGGGTCATGCTCGGGGCGGACATGGCAGCGTCTCGGTCGGTGGCAGTGCGAGGCAGCATAGCGCGTTGGTTCGATAGCTCAAGACCAGAAATGCCTGGATCAAAACCGGTGGGAGCGAGCCTGCTCGCGAAGAGGCCATATCAGTCGACATTGATGTTGTCTGATAGGCCGCTTTCGCGAGCAGGCTCGCTCCCACAGGGGGATGTGGTGTTCTGGTGGATTAGCGGCGTTGCAGTAGTCCGCGCAGGGCGAGGGCGGCGGGGATGCCCAGGCCCAGCCAGCTCAAGGCATCCCAAATTCCATCCCCCAGCAATGCAGAGAACAACCCCGCAGCGCTCAGCAGAGCAATCACCGTCGGCGTCGCAAACACTTTCCAGAAATTCGACTGCCTCGGTTTCATGCCGTTTGCTCCACTTTGGCGGGCACAGGTTTTGCCGCTCTGCGCCGCACCACCCACAAATAAACCCCGCTGCCGAGCACGATGATGGTCAGTACATCCAACGTCGCCCAGAGGATTTTCATCGGCATGCCGCCGTAATCACCAAAGTGCAGCGGTTGCGACATGCCCATCGCATCCATGTACCACGGACGCTCGGCCACGGCGGTGACCTTCAGCGTGCTGGCGTCGATCAACACCGGAGTCAGCAAGTGCGACGTCAGGTGCGTGCTGCCTTTCATGAACACTGCGTAATGATGTTCGCTGGAGAAGCGCGTGCCGGGGAAGGCGATGAAGTCTGGCTGCATGCCCGGCGCGACGTCCTTGGCGATGTCGAGCAAACGGGTGGCGGGGGCCAGTCGTGTCAGCGGCGGCGCATCGCGGTAGGGCGCGACCATCGCGCTCAGGCTGTCGTTGCGCCACGCGGCGATCAGCAGATCGGCGCAAGCGCTGATCACGCCGGTCACACCGACCACCAGTGCCCAGGTCAGGGTTACCACGCCAATCAGGTTGTGCAGGTCGAGCCAGCGCAAACGGGTGGATTTGTCCTGGCGCACGGTGGCGAATTTCAAACGGCGCATGAACGGCAGGTACAGCACCGTCCCGGAAACGATTGCCGCCACAAACATGATCCCCATGAACGCCAGCAGCAACTTGCCCGGCAGCCCGGCGAACATGTCCACGTGCAAGCGCAACATGACCATCATCAAACCGCCGTTGGCCGATGGCATCTCCAGCGCTTCGCCGGTGCGGGCGTCGAGCATGAAGGTGTGGGACGAGTTGGGTTCGGTGCCAGCGGTTTTCGCCATGATCGCGATCATGCCGTTGGGGTCTTCATCGTCGTAGCCGAAGTACTGCATGACTTCGCCGGGACGATGTTTTTCCGCGGCTGCCACCAACTGCTGCAAATTCAGCTGCGGCGTATCGGCCGGCATGACCTTCAACTCGGCGGCATCGCCCAGCAAATGGTCGATCTCGTGGTGGAAGATCAACGGCAGGCCGGTGAGTGCCAGCATCAGCAGGAACACCGTGCAGATCAGGCTGGTCCAGGTGTGGATGCAGGACCAGCGGCGAATTGTTTTACTTTTCATTTCGTGGCCTTCAGAAATACCAAAGCCGTCCACGAAGGACGGCTTGGTCATAGCGCGTGTCAGGTCAGGCGATTACCACTTGTAAGTGGCGCTGGCGACGACGCTGCGTTGGTCGCCGTAGTAGCAGTAGAAACTGTCGCAAGTCGAGATGTAGTCCTTGTCGAACAGGTTGGTGGCATTCAGTGCCAACGATGCGCCTTTCAGGCTGTTATCCAGACGACCCAAGTCGTAATGCACCGCTGCGTCGAACACCGTGTAGGCGTCAGCCTTGCCCAGCCAGGTGTTGCCCTGATCGCCATAAGTGTTGCCGGTGTAGCGCACGCCGCCGCCTATGCCGAAGCCGTCGAGCACGCCGGTGTGCCAGGTGTAATCGGTCCACAGCGAGGCTTGCTGGTTAGGCATCAGTTGCAGGCGGTTGCCTTTGAAATCGCCTTTTTGCACTTCGGACTTGGCCAGGGTGTAGGCGGCGATGACCTTGAGGTTGTCGGTTACGTCGGAAACCGCTTCCAGTTCCAGGCCCTTGACCTTCACTTCGCCGGATTGGCTGGTGATCGAGATGTTGTCCGAGTTGGTCGTGGTGACGGAGACGTTTTTCTGGGTCAGGTCATACACCGCAGCGGTCAGCAGAGTATTGCTGCCCGGTGGCTGGTACTTGATGCCCAGTTCCCACTGCTTGCCTTCCGTCGGTTTGAACGACTCGGTCGGCGAGGATGTAGCTTTGCTGGTCGGCTGGAACGACTCGGCGTAGGACAGGTAGGGCACGAAGCCCGAGTCGAACACATAGCTGATCGCCGCGTTGCCGCTGAATTTCTTGTCCCGCTCGGTGTTGGTCGCATCGTCCTTGTTGAAGAACTTGGTGCCGGTGTGGACCCAGTCTTCACGCCCCCCGAGGGTCAGGCGCCATTGGTCGAGTGCCATCTGGTCCTGGACGTATACGCCGGTCTGGTAGGTCTTCTGGTCGTAGTCGTAGAACGCCGTCGAACGTGCTGGGCGCTCGATGGGTTGGCCATAGATCGGGTTATTGACGTTGGTGGTCAGACCGTCGCCGAAGATCGAGGTGTAGTTGTTGTTGCTGCGCTGGTGATCGAGACCGATCAGCAGGGTGTGGCGAATGTCGCCGGTGGCGAAGTCACCCTGCAAGTTGTTGTCCACGGCGAACTGGCTGATGTCTTCGTCGACACTGGTGCTCGAGCGACCCACGTTGCCCTGGGCGTCAACCTGGGTGAACGGGTACGCACCTGGCGTCAGCGCCTGGAACGACAGGTCCGACTTGGTGTAGCGCAGGTTCTGCTTGAACTGCCAGACATCGTTGAAACGATGTTCAAAGGCGTAGCCCAGTGCGTAGTAGGTGCGGTCGTAGTATTCCCAGTCCGGGTCGCCCAGGTTTTTGTGATGGGAGATATCGCCGAGCGGCGAACGGATCTTCGTGCCTTGCACCGGCAGGAACTGGCTGGTGATGCCGGTATCGTCGCGGGTGAATTGCGTCAGCAGGGTGAGCTTGGTGTCTGGGTCGATGTTCCAGGTCAGGCTGGGTGCGATGTTGTAGCGCTTGTTGTCGACGTGATCGACCTGTGTGCCGCTGTCGCGCAGGACACCGCTCAGACCGTAGAGAAACCGGCCTTCGTCATCAATCTTGCCGGTGCTGGCAAAGCTGATCTGGCGATGGTTGTCGCTGCCGTATTGCAGCTGGATTTCATTGCTCGACTCGGCGCTGGGGCGGCGGCTGACCATGTCCAGCAGGCCGCCCGGCGGGGTCTGGCCGTACACCGAGGAGGCCGGGCCGCGCAGCAGGGCCAGGCGATCAAGGTTCCAGGTTTCCTGTTTCGGGTTGGAGTAGACGCCCCGGGGCAGGGGCAGGCCATCGAGGAACTGGGTCGGCTCGAAACCGCGCACTCGCAGCCAGTCGTCCCGCGTGTCACTGCCGTAACTGCTGGCGGTGATGCCGGGCATGTAGCGCACGGCGTCATCGAGGTTTTGCACACCGCGATCTTCCATTTGCTGACGGGTAGCGACAGAGATCGAACGCGGTGCTTCGACCAGTGCGGTGTCGGTCTTGGTGCCGGCAGCAGTGCGCGTGGCGACGTAGCCTTCAACTGGACTCCACGCGGTTTCAGCGTTTTCCACACCAATGACCGCGGTTTCCGGCAGGGCCATCACACCGTCGGGCACGGCCACCAGGCTGTAGGTGCCGGTGCTGCTTTGTTCCAGTTGCAAACCGGTGCCGCGCAAGGCTTCACGCAAGGCGCCGGTGGCGTCGAACTGGCCGTTGACCGGGGCGGAGGTCTTGCCCGCCGCCAGGGACGGATTCAGCGACAGCGCCAGACCGGCCTGGCTGGCGATCTGGTTCAGGGTGCTGGCCAACGGCGCGGCCGGCAGGTTGTAGGCGCGAACGCTGGACGCCTGTTCAGCGGCGATCAGTTGGCTGCTGGCCAGGGGGGCACAGAGGGCAATGGCGACCGCCAGCAAACTGGGGCGCAACAAGGTGTCGAGCGAACGGGACATACAGAGGCTCCTGAATGGAAATATTTCTCAATTGCCTAGGTGCCGAACGAGAATGCAAAAGTGATAGGGCTGGATGAAAATAATTTTGATTCGTGATTTGCGGTGTGGCTGCCGGCCTCTTCGCGGGCAAGCCTCGCTCCTACAGTTGATCTGAGGCGAACACAAAACCCCTGTGGGAGCGGGCTTGCTCGCGAAGGCGTCTTACCAGGCTCCGCAGGGCTTAAGGCTTGGCGTCAGCCTTCGCCACCGTCACCCACCACGGCGTGTGCTGTTCGATCTGCACCGGCAAGGTCGGCAGCAGCGCGCTCAACGCCTTGTCAGTGTCGTGCAGCGGGAAGCTGCCAGTGATCCGCAAATCGGCAATCTCCGGCGCCACGCCCAGATACCCACGGCGGTAACGGCCGAGTTCATGCACCAAGTCTTCCAGGCGCGCGTTGTCCACGACCAGCATGCCGCGGGTCCAGGCATCGGCGCCGAGGTTGAGCGCGAGGATTGGCCCCAGGCCGTTGCTGCGCATCAGCACTTGCTGGCCTTCGCGCAGGATCTGTTCTTCCGGGCTCGACTCCGGATGAGCCGCCACCGCCGATTTCAACACGCTCAGCCGCGTGCCTTCGTCTTCGCGCTTGACCAGGAACCGCGTCCCGAGTGCGCGCATGCTGCCTTCGCGGGTTTCGACGATAAACGGCCGGGCATCGCCATGACCGGTTTCGACGAGGATTTCGCCTTCCTGAAGAATGATCCGCCGCTGCTTCTCATCGAAGCGCACATCCACGGCACTGTGGGTGTTGAGATTGATCACGGTGCCGTCGGCCAGGCGCAGGGTGCGTTGTTCACCGGTGGCGGTGCGCTGATCGGCGAGCCAGTAGTCGATGGGCAGGTAACGATCACCGGCGAACAACGCCAAACCGATCACCGCGACAACACTGGCCAAGCCACTGCCAAGCTTGCGCACTCGCCGGCGGATGCTTTCGCGTGATTGCAGCAACGCCGTGCGGGCCGGGCCGCTGGCAACGCTGAAGCGCTGGTCGAGCATGCCCAGTTGGCGCCAGGCGCGGGCGTGTTCTTCGTGGGCGGCGTGCCATTTGGCGAATTCTTCGCGCTCGATCGGGCTGCCGGAATCCAGCGACAATTGCCAGGCAATCGCGGCGTCCAGCACCTGTGCCGACACCGGTTTGGAACTGGCCGGACTCATACCGGTTCACCGTACAGGGCGATGTAACACTGACGAATGCCCTGGGCCAGGTACTGACGCACTCGCGGCACCGAGACCCCCAGTTTTTCGGCGATTTCGCCGTGGCTCAGGCCATCGAGACGGTTATACAGAAACGCCGCCCGGGCCTTGGACGAGAGTTTGCCGAGCAGGCGGTCGATGGCCTTGAGGTCTTCGAGGATCATTTGCTGTTCTTCCACCGACGGTTGCTCGCCTTCGGGAATCAGCATCAGTTCGGTGAGGTAGGCCTGTTCCAGCGCGGCGCGACGGAAATAGTCGAACAGCAGACCCTTGGCGATCGCCACCAGGAATGCCCGGGGTTCGCGCGGTTCCTTGAGTTCGTCACGACCGAGGAGGCGAACAAAGGTGTCCTGGCTTAGGTCCTCGGCCCGTTGCGGACAGGCCACATTGCGGCGCAGCCAAGCCAATAGCCAACCGCGATGGTCGCGATATAACGCACCGACGAGCTCGCTGTGGGGGCCTTGGACTGACGACACGTAGCATCACCGATTGGGAAGTGTTAACTAACGAGAATTGTTCGCGATTGTGGCAGAGGCGGGGGAGGTAAGCAATTAACGCTGGTCGGGAGACCGCGTTATCGTTCTTCGCGGGCAAGCCTCGCTCCTACAGGTCAAAGCATCAATTCTGTAGGAGCGAGGCTTGCCCGCGAAGGCGCCAGAACAGGCGCCGGAGATTCAGAACGAAGGCGCCCGCTGCCGCCGTTTCCACTGGCTGATCCGCTGCTGCAGATTCAGCGGGCTATGAATCTGCTGCTGCCGCGCACGACTGAACAGAATCAATGCCAGTTCCGCCGTGGCCAACGCATCGGCGCTGGCGTTATGGCGCTCGAAGACTTCAAGCTTGAACCACTCAATCCACTCATCCAGCCCGGCCTCGCGAATGTTCGCCTGCGGGCAGAGCAGCGGCGCGATGTCCGCCACATCCAGAAACGGATGCTGCAACTTGTAGCCCAGATGATCTTTCAGCGCGCGCCCGAGCATGTGCTGATCGAACGGCGCATGAAACGCCAGCACCGGACTGTCGCCGAGGAACTCCATGAACTCCAGCAACGCCTCGGCCGGGTCGCTGCCGGCGGCGATCGCGCTGGGCCCCAGGCCATGGATCAGCATGCTCGGCGCCAGTTTCATATCGACGCATTGCAGGGTGCGTTCGAATTGCTGGCTGAAATCGATCGCGCCGTCCTCGATCACCACGGCGCCGATGGACAGCACCCGATCCTTGTTCAGGTTCAGCCCGGTGGTTTCCAGGTCCAGCACCACCCAGCGCTGCTCGCGCAGGCTGCATTCGCTCAGTCCGGCGCCGACCGGCAATTGCTGCAGTCGCTGTTGCAGAGCCTCGGGTAGCAGCGGGGTCGCCGGGCGCAACCATGAAAACAGGCTCATAGCTGATACCGCAGGGCCAGGCTGCTTTGCAGGCGTTGGGCCTGGCGCAGGGATTCACGCAGGATGCGCCGGTCCAGATGATTGAGGATGTCGGGATCGACGCGGTTGGAGTAGGGCAAGTTCTCCCGGGTCTGTAGCTGATGTTGCTGCATGCGGGTTTGCTGAATGAAGTGATAGGCCTCTTCGTACGCAGCACCGTCCAGCGGATCGATGATTTCTTTATCCACCAGTTGCCGAAAGCGTTCCTGAGTGTTGTTGGCTTCGATGCCATTCGCCAGCGCGAGCAATCGGGCGCCATCCACGAACGGCGTCAGGCCCTGGACTTTCAGGTCCAGCGTGGCTTTCTCGCCATTCTTGCGCGCCAATACGAACTCTCGGAATCGTCCTACGGGCGGACGGTTGCGCAACGCGTTCTCGGCCATCATCCGCTGGAACAAACGGTTGTCGGCCACCTGATCGAGAATCCCTCGACGCAGTTGTTCGCAGCCCTGTTCGTCGCCCCAAACCACCCGCAAGTCGAAATAAATGCTCGAACCCAGCAGGTTCTCCGGCGTCGCCTCGCGGATAAACGCCGCGAACCGCCGCGCCCATTCGGCCCGGGACAAACACAGCTCGGGATTGCCGGCCATGATGTTGCCCTTGCACAGGGTGAAGCCGCAGAGCGCCAGGCTGTGGTTGATCTGTTGGGCGATGGGCAACAGCTTGCCGCGAAGCTCGGCGGCATGCGCCGCGTCCCGCGCTTCGAACAGAATCCCGTTGTCCTGATCGGTGTGCAGCGTTTGCTCGCGGCGGCCTTCGCTGCCGAAACACAGCCAACTGAACGGCGCGCCCGGGTCGCCTTTCTCGGCGAGGGTCAGTTCGATCACCCGGCACACGGTGTGGTCGTTGAGCAGGGTGATGATGTGAGTGATCTGGGTCGAAGACGCGCCGTGGGCGAGCATGCGCTCCACCAATTGGCCGATTTCGCCGCGCAGTGCCACCAGGTTTTCGACTTTCTGCGCGCTGCGGATGGTCCGCGCCAGGTGCACCAGATCGACCCGTTGCAGTGAAAACAGATCGCGCTCGGACACCACGCCGCACAGTCGCTGGTCCTTGACCAGGCAGACGTGGGCGATGTGCCGTTCAGTCATGGCAATCGCAGCGTCGAAAGCGCTGTGATCCGGGGTCAGGAAAAACGGTGCCCGGGTCATGTGGCGCTCGATGGCTTCGTTGAAATCATTGATGCCTTGCGCCACCACATGGCGCAGGTCGCGCAGGGTGAAAATGCCCAGCGGTGCTTTCTGTTCGTCGACGATCACGATGCTGCCGACCTGCTGCTCGTGCATCAGGGTCACGGCTTCGCGCAGTGGGGTGATCGGACTGCAGGTCACCGGGTGCCGCATGGCCAGTTCGCCCAGCCGGGTGTTCAGGGAATATTGCGTGCCGAGGGTTTCCACGGCTTTTTGCTGGACCTGCTGGTTGACCTGATCCAGAAGACTGCTGACCCCGCGCAGGGCGAAGTCGCGAAAGGTATTGGAGAGGGCGAACAGCTTGATGAAGGCCAGTTTGTTCAGTTGCAGGCAGAAGGTGTCTTCGGCGGCCAGGTGTTCAGTTCGGGTCGCGCGTTCACCCAGCAGCGCGGCAAGGGGGAAACACTCGCCGGTGGTGATTTCGAAGGTGGTTTCGGTGCCGCCCTTGGCCGTGTGCGGGCGTTCGCCGACGACTCTGCCTTGTTTGACGATGTAGAAATGCTCAACCGGACCGTCGGCGGGTTTGATGATGCTGTCGCCGGGCGCATAGAAACGCAGCTGGCATTGCTCCACCAGGTAGGCCAGGTGTGCATGTTCCATTTGATTGAAGGGCGGGAAACGCTGGAGGAATTGCAAGGTGCCCTGGATGTTTTGCAATACCGCGGTTTTCCCTGCCTGGGTGAAGGCGTCCGCTTTACTCATCACTATTACCGCAGTCTTTTTTGAATTGTTGTTGTCGGATTGTTCAGCCATGGTCGGCCCCTGTGCGCAGGGTGCCCATTGGACGTAAGTCTAGGTAGCCGGTGGATATGGCTATATTTCGGATATGCCCTACGCCCATTGTGGGAAAACGTCTCATTTTTCCTCTAGGCAAAATATCCGACGAAGTGCACATTGAAGCTCTGCTTAGCGATGTCTGACCACTGTGCTAGGGGATTGAATAGAAAACGTAGAGAAAGCCATGTCCGACCACGATATTTTGAGTGACGCCGAGCGCGAGGCGCTCAGTGCGATCATGCTGGAGCCTGATCTTCCGCCGCAGCGGGTGCTGATTGTCGATGACGACAAAGATGCCCGGGAGCTGCTATCGGAGATTCTTGGTCTGGACGGTATTCGCTGCATGACCGCTGCCAGCGGCGAAACCGCACTCAAGATGCTGGACGAGAAACCTTCGATTGGACTGGTAATTACCGATCTGCGCATGGGGCATGTGGATGGCCTGGAATTGATTCGCCAGGTGCGCGAGTCGGTCCGGGCGGCGATGCCGATCATCATTGTGTCTGGCGATGCCGACGTCGGAGACGCGATTGCCGCGATGCACTTGAGCGTGGTGGATTTCCTGCTCAAGCCGATCGATACCGGCAAGTTGCTGGCGTTGGTCAAGCATGAGTTGGGGATGGAGCCTTAGTTCAACCCTGTGAACGCCGCACATCCCCTGTGGGAGCGAGCCTGCTCGCGAAGGCAGCGTGTCAGCCAATATTTATTTCAACTGACACTCCCTCTTCGCGAGCAGGCTCGCTCCCACAGGGGAAAGCACTCACAAATAAAAAGGCCCTGATCCGAAGATCAGGGCCTTTTTTTGTGCGGCATCAGCGCTCAGTTACAGGCCATTGGCAGCCTTGAACTCGCGACGACGACGGTGCAGGACCGGCTCGGTGTAGCCGTTCGGCTGCTTGGTACCTTCGATCACCAATTCGACCGCCGCCTGGAAGGCGATGTTGCTGTCGAAGTTCGGCGCCAGCGGACGGTACAGCGCGTCATTGGCGTTCTGGCGGTCAACCACCGGCGCCATGCGCTTGAGGCTTTCCAGGACCTGATCTTCAGTGACGATGCCATGACGCAGCCAGTTGGCGATGTGCTGGCTGGAGATCCGCAGCGTCGCACGGTCTTCCATCAGGCCGACATCATTGATGTCCGGCACTTTCGAACAGCCCACGCCCTGGTCGATCCAGCGCACTACATAACCAAGAATGCCCTGGGCGTTGTTGTCCAGTTCGTTCTTGATCTGCTCTGCGGTCCAGCTCGGGTTGACGGCCAGCGGAATGGTGAGGATGTCGTCCACCGAGGCGCGCGCACGTTTGGCCAGTTCGGCCTGACGGGCGAACACATCAACCTTGTGGTAATGCAGCGCGTGCAGCGCAGCGGCGGTCGGCGATGGCACCCAAGCGGTGTTGGCGCCAGCCAATGGGTGAGCGATTTTCTGTTCGAGCATCGCCGCCATCAGGTCGGGCATCGCCCACATGCCTTTACCGATCTGGGCGCGACCTTGCAGGCCGGTGCTCAAACCGATATCGACGTTCCAGTTTTCGTAGGCGCCGATCCACTTCTCAGCCTTCATGTCGGCCTTGCGCACCATCGGGCCGGCTTCCATGGAGGTGTGGATTTCGTCGCCGGTGCGGTCGAGGAAACCAGTGTTGATGAACACCACGCGCTCGCTGGCAGCCTTGATGCAGGCCTTGAGGTTGACCGTGGTACGGCGTTCCTCGTCCATGATCCCGACTTTCAGGGTGTTGCGCGGCAGGTCGAGCACGTCTTCGATGCGCCCGAACAGCTCGTTGGTGAACGCCGCTTCTTCCGGGCCGTGCATCTTCGGCTTCACGATGTAGACCGAGCCGGTGCGGCTGTTCTTGCGCGAGCTGGTGCCGTTGAGGCTATGGATCGCCGCGAGGCAGGTCACCAGACCGTCGAGAATGCCTTCCGGCACTTCGTTGCCATCTTTGTCGAGAATCGCGTCGATGGTCATCAAGTGGCCAACGTTGCGCACGAACAGCAGCGAACGACCGTGCAGGCTCAGTTCCTTGCCATCCACGCCGGTGTAGGTACGGTCGGCGTTCATGGTGCGGGTAAAGGTCTGACCGCCCTTGGAGACTTCTTCCGACAGATCGCCCTTCATCAGGCCGAGCCAGTTGCGGTAGATCACCACTTTGTCATCAGCATCGACGGCGGCGACGGAGTCTTCGCAGTCCATGATGGTGGTCAGTGCGGCTTCCATCAGGATGTCTTTGATGCCGGCGGCGTCGGTCTGGCCGACCGGGGTGCTGGCATCGACCTGGATTTCGAAATGCAGGCCGTTGTTTTTCAGCAGGATCGCGGTCGGTGCGGCGGCGTCGCCGTGGAAACCGATCAACTGAGCATCGTTGCGCAGGCCGGTGTTGCTGCCGCCTTTAAGGGCGACCACCAGTTTGCCGTCAACGATCTTGTAGCTGGTGGAATCGACGTGGGAGCCAGCGGCCAAAGGCGCCGCTTCGTCGAGGAAGGCGCGGGCGAAGGCGATGACCTTGTCGCCGCGAACCTTGTTGTAGCCTTTGCCTTTTTCCGCGCCGTCAGCCTCGCTGATGGCGTCGGTGCCGTAGAGCGCGTCGTACAGCGAACCCCAGCGGGCGTTCGAAGCATTGAGCGCAAAACGCGCGTTCATCACCGGCACCACGAGTTGCGGGCCGGCCATGCGGGCGATTTCGTCATCGACGTTTTGCGTCGTTGCCTGGAAATCGGCCGCTTCTGGCAGCAGATAACCGATGTCTTGCAAGAAGGCTTTATAAGCCACGGCGTCGTGCGCCTGACCGGCACGCGCGTGGTGCCAGCCATCGATACGAGCCTGGAAATCATCGCGTTTGGCGAGTAGGGCTTTGTTCTTCGGCGCCAGGTCATGAATGACCTTATCGGCACCGGCCCAGAACTTATCGGCGGTGAGGCCGGTACCGGGAATGGCTTCGTTGTTCACGAAGTCGAACAGGACTTTGGCGACCTGCAGGCCACCGACTTGAACGTGTTCAGTCATTGCTTGCCTCACTCTGCTCAGCTATTTCGCTTTTCAGCTCTTCAATTTTGACAATGAAGCCTCTGGCCATTTAAACCACAAACCCGTCCGCCAGTACATGCCCTTGCGGGCGGCTGGGTTCGGTCCAATCAACGGCTTGGAGGCCTTGCTGACGGGGCTTTCAGGGTTGCGAGTGTGCCGGTGGCAGACATCGATCCAACGTTATGTAGTGCGCGCTGCGGCATACTACATGATGAATTGCGCTTGTGAAAATTAGACTAATTACGTCGTTCTGCGACCCCATGACGCATTGCAGTCATGTCGGGGAACAGGATGTTCTCAAAAAACTATTGGATTGTTCCAGTTAAATATAAAAACTTGTACACGATTTGTGTTTTGGTAGGGTATTGGTGGTGTGCCGTTCGCGGGCAAGCCTCGCTCCTACAGGGGTTACGCAATCCCTCGTAGGAGCGAGGCTTGCCCGCGAAGGCGTCTGACCTGCCAGCGCAGAATCAGCCCTTGCCTATACTTCTCTTTCTATAACAAAAGAGGGCTGCGCCATGGACCACCTCGTACTCACCGTATTCGCACCGGACAAGCCAGGGCAGGTCGAGCGCATTGCCCAATGCATTGCCGAGCACGGCGGCAACTGGCTGGAAAGCCGCATGTCGCGCATGGCCGGGCAGTTCGCCGGGATCCTTCGGGTGGGCGTGCCGGCCGAAGCCTACGATGAATTGGTCGATGCCCTACAAGCGTTGTCCACCCATGGCATTCGCGTGTTGATTGCTGAAAGCGGCATCGAACAATCCTGCACCTGGAAGCCGATCGCCATGGAACTGGTGGGCAATGATCGGCCAGGGATCGTGCGCGACATCACGCGCTTGTTGAGTGAGCAAGGGGTGAACCTCGAGCGTCTGGTCACCGAAGTGCGCCCGGCACCGATGAGCAGCGAGCCGTTGTTCCACGCCGAGGCAATTCTCGCGGTGCCGCTGACCTTGTCCCTGGATGTGCTGCAAACACGCCTGGAAACACTGGCCGATGACTTGATGGTGGAATTGGTGCTGCGCAGCGATCCTTAAAACGGGTTATCCAAGTTAAACGTGCACCTGCCTGTGGATAACCTGTAGAGACACCTCGCCAGGCCACGCCGGCCGGGGTTCTTCAGGATCTGATCAAAAAACCAGCAGTTTCAACAAGTTGCGCACAAACGCCGGGGATCACGCTGTGGATAACCTTGGGAAGGATTGATGCAGGCCACGAACAACGTGGCCTGTAGAGGTTTGTACGTTTTCTGATCAGCTGCCGACGCATGCTGATCACCGCATCGACGCTGTAAATCGCCAGGCCCGCCCAGATAAAGATGAACGCCACCAGGGTGCTGGACGACAAGTGTTCGTCAAACAGCAGGACGGCTTGCAGAAGCACCAATGTCGGCGCCAGGTACTGGAGAAATCCGAGGGTGGTGTAGGGCAAATGCCGTGCGGCGGCGTTGAAACATACCAACGGCACCAATGTCACCGGACCGGCCGCCACCAGCCACCAGGCTTCAGACGTGGTCCAGAACGCCGGTTGTGCACTGGCCGCCGACGGATTGAACAGCAACCACGCCACGGCAATCGGCACCAGCATCCAGGTTTCCACCACCAGCCCCGGCAATGCCTTGACTGGCGCTTGTTTGCGAATCAGCCCGTAGAAGCCGAAGGTCAGCGCCAGCACCAGCGACACCCACGGCAGACTGCCGACTTGCCACACTTGCTGCGCCACGCCAACCGCTGCCAGACCCACCGCGATCCATTGCATGCGCCGCAGTCGTTCGCCGAGGATCAGCATCCCCAGCAGCACGTTCACCAGCGGGTTGATGTAGTAACCGAGGCTGGCTTCGAGCATCCGCCCGTTGTTCACCGACCAGACGTAAGTCAGCCAGTTGGCCGCGATCAGCGTGCCGCTCAGGGCCAGGATCGCCAGGCGCTTGGGGTTGTCCCGCAGTTCGCGCCACCAGCCCGGATGCTTCCAGACCATCAGCAGCAAAGCGCCGAACAGTGCAGACCAGAGCACCCGGTGGATAATGATTTCTACAGCCGGCACCGAGGCGATGGCTTTGAAGTAGATGGGGAAAAGTCCCCAGATGATGTAGGCAGTGAGGCCCAGGATGTACCCGCGACGCGGGTTGGCGGCTTGCATGCAGAATCCTTGCTTAGGCAGCTAACAAAGAGGGGATTGTAAGGAGAATTGTCGGAATGGTCGCGGACCTTGTGGGAGCGGGCTTGCTCGCGAATGCGGTGGGTCAGGCAACATATTTGCCGAATGACCCACCGCATTCGCGAGCAAGCCTCGCTCCTACAGGGGGTTGCGGTGTTAGAAGAGTTTCAGGGGTTCTTCGTTGAGCGCGGACAACTGCTCGCGCAACGCCAACACCTGATCGCCCCAATACCGCTCGCTGCCGAACCACGGAAAACTGTGGGGGAACGCCGGGTCATCCCAGCGCCGTGCGAGCCAGGCGCTGTAGTGCATCAGGCGCAAGGCGCGCAACGGTTCGATCAGCGCCAATTCACGCGGGTCGAAGTCATGAAACTCGTTGTAACCGTCCATCAATTCCGACAACTGACCGAGACATTCCTGACGATCTCCGGCGAGCATCATCCAGATGTCCTGCACTGCCGGGCCCATGCGGCAGTCGTCCAGGTCGACGATGTGGAACATCTCGTCGCGGCACATCATGTTGCCGGGGTGGCAATCGCCGTGCATGCGGATGTTCTGGTGCGGCGTGGCCTTGTAGACCTCTTCCACACGCTTGAGCAGGTCGCGGGCCACGGACTCGTAGGCCGGCAGCAGGCTCTTCGGTACGAAATTGCCTTCGAGCAAGGTGTTCAGCGAATCGTGGCCGAAGTTTTTCACGCCCAGCGCTTCACGGTGCTCAAACGGCTTGGTCGCGCCGACGGCGTGCAGGCGTCCGAGCAATTGGCCCAGGCGATACAGCTGATCAAGATTGCCTGGCTCTGGCGCGCGGCCGCCACGGCGAGGAAACAGGGTGAAGCGGAACCCGGCGTGTTCATGCAGGCTGGCGCCGTTGTGAATCATCGGCGCGACCACCGGCACATCGCATTCGGCGAGTTCGAAAGTGAACTGGTGCTCTTCGAGAATCGCTTCGTTGGTCCAGCGCTGCGGGCGGTAGAACTTGGCGATCAGCGGCTCGGAGTCTTCGATGCCGACTTGGTAGACGCGGTTTTCGTAGCTGTTGAGCGCCAGAATGCGCGCGTCGCTGAGAAAGCCGATGCTTTCGACGGCATCGAGCACGAGGTCTGGGGTGAGGGTTGCAAACGGGTGGGCCATGCTGACTCCTGCGCGCAGCAGGCTGCCGCGTCCGGCCAAGCATGGTAGCGCAGACGGGGGAAGATAGGTGGTGACTGTGTGCGGACGCCTTCGCGGGCAAGCCTCGCTCCTACAGGATTATGCAGATTCCTTGTAGGAGCGAGGCTTGCCCGCGAAGAGGGCCTGTCAGGCGCCGACGATCCCGCCGTCCTCGCGGGTAATCGCCATCACCGAAGACCGTGGCTTGCCGTTAGGCAAATGCTCAGGAAAGGTCGAACCACCGTTCTCGCCCGGATGCTGAATCCCGACGAACAGGGTTTTCTGATCCGGTGAGAAGCTGATCCCCGTCACTTCACAACCAATCGGTCCGACCATGAACCGGCGAATTTCCCCGGTCACCGGGTCGGCGCAGAGCATCTGGTTATTGCCCATGCCCGCGAAATCCCCGGAATTGCTCGAATCGCCATCAGTCAGAATCCACAAGCGTCCAGCCTTGTCAAACCCCAGGCCGTCCGGGCTGTTGAACATGTTCTGCGGGGTGATATTCGTCGAGCCGCCCTTCGGTGTGCCGGCATGCACGCCCGGATTGCCGGCGACCACGAACAAGTCCCAGGCGAAGCTTTTCGAGCCGTGATCATCACGGTCGGTGCGCCAGCGCAGGATCTGTCCGTAAACGTTTTTCTCCCGCGGGTTCGGCCCGCCCACCGGTTGACCGTCTTCGCCGCGCTTGGCGTTGTTGGTCAGGGTGCAATAAACCTGGCCGTCCTTGGGGCTGACGACGATCCATTCCGGGCGGTCCATGCGTGTAGCGTTGACCACACTGGCGGCGAGGCGCGTGTGAATCAGCACTTCGGCCTGGTCGGCAAAACCGCTGCTGGCGTCGATGCCATTCTTGCCGTGGGTCAGTTCGATCCACTGGCCCTGGCCTTTCGGGTGATCGGCATTGCCGTCGCCCGCGTCGAAACGCGCCACGTACAAGGTGCCGTGGTCCAACAGGTCGCGATTGGCTTTCGGATTCTTGTGGTTGATCTTGTCGCGGCTGACGAATTTGTAGATGAATTCGCCGCGCTCATCGTCGCCCATGTAGACCACTGCGTGGCCGTCTTTGGTTTCGGCCAGGGCGGCGTTTTCATGTTTGCAACGGCCCAGTGCCGTACGTTTGACCGGCGTCGACTTCGGGTCGAACGGGTCGATTTCCACCACCCAGCCGTGACGATTGAGTTCGTTGGGGTTTTTCGCCAGATCGAAACGCGGGTCGTGTTGGTGCCAGTTGATTTCCTTGCTGGCGGCCACCGCGCCGTAGCGTTTTTGTGCAGCATCGAATTTTTGCTCGGCGTTGCTGCTGCCGAAACAATCGGTGAAGTTCTCTTCGCAGGTCAGGTAAGTGCCCCACGGCGTTTTGCCGTTGGCGCAGTTCTGGAAGGTGCCGAGGACTTGCTTGCCGTGCGGGTCGGCGCTGGTTTTCAACAATTCGTGACCGGCCGCCGGGCCGCTAAAACGCAGCGGCGAGTTGCCGTGGATGCGCCGGTTGTAGCGCGAGCCCTGGACGAATTTCCACTGGCCGTTCTTGCGCTGCACTTCGATCACCGTCACGCCTTCACAGGCCAAAGCTTTGCGCACTTCTTCCGCCGATTGCGGCATGCCGCCGTGGGCGTAGAGGTAGCGGTAGTTGGTGTATTCATTGTTGATCGCCATCAGCGCCCGGTCTTTTTCACCGGGAAACTCGAACAGGCTCATGCCGTCATTGTTGTCGCCGAACTGCAGTTCCTGATGTTCGGCGCTGCCGTTGCCGCTCGGATCGAAAGCAGGGCCGTTCTTCTGCAACGGCTGGCCCCAGCTGATCAACACCGAGGACTTGTAGCCCGGCGGCAGGGTGATGGCGTCGGTCGTGGCGGCGGCGATGCTGTCGAAACCCAGCAGTTTGCTCGAGCCAGCGCTGACACTCGCGGCCAGCACGCTGCGGCTCAGCAGGTTGCCACCGAGGAACATCGCCGCACCGCAGAGGGCGCCGGCGCTGATAAAACCGCGACGGCTGAGGCCGACCATTTTTTCCAGGTCGGTGGATTGGTGTTCTTCTAATAGGCTCACATCAGGCTCCCTGCGGGTTTTTGCAGTCACCTTAATGAGCGTTAGTGAAGGTTTTGTTTCAGAGCGGTGTACCGAGCAGGACGTTGGACGGCGCGAATTGCACCAACACCGGTTGGTCGACGCCAAGGCCGGAGGTTCTTAAATGCAGCGGCTCGGCCAGGGCGCACAGCGTCTGGCCATTGGGCAGGCCGATGCGTACTTCGCTGGGGCCGTCTTCGGCGTCGAGGATTTCCTCGATCGTGCCGTTCAAGCAATTGTTGCCAGGTGTTGCAGCTTGATCGACGGCCAACAATTCCAGCCATCCGGCCTTGATCAGGGCGACGACTTCGGTGCCGATTTGTAGCTCCAGGCGCAAGGTGCTGTCGTGAGTGATCTGCGCGTCGATGCTCAAGCCTTCGGCCAGTTCGAGACGAATGTTGTCGTTACGGCCCTGGGATTCGATCGCCGCGACTTTGCCGTGCAATTGATTGCGCGCACTGGTGCGCAGCATCAGGCGGCCAAGCAGGTCGAGGTCGCTGGCGTCTTCGGCGGCTTCCAGCACCTGGGCCTGCAACACTTGCAGCTTTTGATAGAGGCGCAACACCCGCTGACCCTCTTCGGACAACTTGGCGCCACCGCCGCCCTTGCCGCCGACGCTGCGCTCCACCAGCGGCTTTTGCGCGAGGTTGTTCAGTTCATCGATAGCGTCCCATGCCGCCTTGTAACTCAGGCCCGCGCTTTTCGCGGCGCGGGTGATCGAGCCTTGTTCGGCGATGTGTTGCAGCAGGGCAATGCGCTGCGGACGGCGGACGATGTGCTGGGACAATAAAGTAGGCAGGGACATGGCGAGTGCTTTGGGCGGTGGCGGTTGGAGGACGTTGGCGGCTTGGGGCTCGGGAGTCAAGTCAGGCGCCAAACAGTCTGGTTGAACTCAGTCCCTGTGGGAGCGGGCTTGCTCGCGAAAGCGATCTGTCTGTCACATCGATGCTGGATGTGCCGCCGTCTTCGCGAGCAAGCCCGCTCCCACAGGGTCAAGTGGTGTCGCCGGGTTTTGGTGTGCGGGCCAGGCAGTAGACGTCTACTCGGGCGGCACCGGCGTCTATCAACAACCGCGCCAGGGTTTGCGCGGTCGCACCCGTAGTCAGCACATCGTCGATCAGGGCCAGATGACGGCCCGTGACAGACGCACCGGGTGCGAGGGCGAAGGCATTCCGCAAGTTTCGCCTGCGGGCTTCGGCCTTCAGTTCCTGTTGCGCGCTGGTGTCCTGAATCCTCAACAACAGTGTTTCGTCGCAAGCAATGTCCAAGTATTCACTGAGCCAGCGCGCGAGCATCGCCGCTTGATTAAAACCCCGCTGACGCAGGCGTTTGGTCGCCAGCGGCACCGGGATCAGCAGATCGGGTCGCTCCAGGTCTTCATCGAAGCGATGTTGCAGGAACTGCGCAAGAAGTTCGCCGAGCAGGCGGCCAAACGGCCACTTCGCGTTGTGTTTGAAACGGGTGATCAACGTGTCCACCGGAAAGCTGTAGGTCCAGGGCGCCGCGACGCGCTCAAAGGCCGGTGGTTGTTTAAGGCATTGGCCGCATGTCAGGCCAGACGCGGGCAGCGGCAGGGCGCAGGTCTGGCAGTGATCGCCGAGCCAGGGCAGCTCGGTTTCGCAGGCTGTACAGATGGGTGTTATGTCATCGGCGGGCTCTGAACAGAGCAAACAGGATTGTTTATTTTTTAACCAGATGTAAACCAGTCCTTCGCATCGTGGTTGACAGCGCATCGCTCTTCCTTAAATATGCCGAACATCCGTGTCGCGCCTGTGGGTATTCCATTCCCCAGCCGCTTGCCAAGCATAAATCAAGGAAACGCCCATGAGCGCCAGCACCTCTGCAACCCTGCGTCATGACTGGTCTTTGGCCGAAGTCAAAGCACTCTTCGTTCAGCCATTCAACGACCTGTTGTTCCAGGCGCAGACCGTGCACCGCGCGCATTTCGACGCCAACCGGGTCCAGGTTTCCACGCTGCTGTCGATCAAAACCGGCGCTTGCCCGGAAGATTGCAAATATTGTCCGCAGTCCGGTCACTACAACACCGGCCTGGAAAAAGAAAAACTGATGGAAGTGCAGAAGGTCCTCGAAGAGGCCGCTCGCGCCAAGGCCATCGGTTCGACCCGTTTCTGCATGGGCGCGGCGTGGAAACATCCGTCGGCCAAAGACATGCCGTACGTGCTGGAGATGGTCAAGGGCGTGAAAGCCATGGGTCTGGAAACCTGCATGACCCTCGGTCGCCTCGACCAGGACCAGACCGTTGCGCTGGCCGACGCAGGCCTCGATTACTACAACCACAACCTTGATACGTCGCCGGAGTTCTACGGCAGCATCATCACCACCCGCACCTACAGCGAGCGCCTGCAAACACTGGCCTACGTGCGTGAGTCTGGGATGAAGATATGCTCCGGCGGCATCCTCGGCATGGGCGAGTCCCTCGACGACCGCGCCAACCTGCTGATCCAGCTGGCCAACCTGCCGGAGCATCCGGAGTCGGTGCCGATCAACATGCTGGTGAAAGTCGCCGGTACGCCGCTGGAAAACGCCGATGACATCGACCCGTTCGACTTCATCCGCATGCTCGCCGTCGCGCGCATCCTGATGCCGCAATCCCACGTGCGCCTGTCCGCCGGCCGCGAAGCGATGAACGAGCAAATGCAGGCACTGGCATTCTTCGCCGGCGCCAACTCGATTTTCTACGGCGACAAGTTGCTGACCACCGCCAACCCGCAGGCCGACAAGGACATGCAACTGTTCTCGCGCCTGGGCATCCTGCCGGAAGCGCGCGAAGAGCATGCCGACGAAGTGCACCAAGCGGCTATCGAGCAGGCGTTGGTTGAGCAGAAGAGCAGCGAGCAGTTCTATAACGCTGCTGTTTGACCCGACACAAATCCAATGTGGGAGCGGGCTTGCTCGCGAATGCGGAGTTTCAGTCACCATCCATGTTGGATGTGACGGCCCCTTCGCGAGCAAGCCCGCTCCCACACTGGGATTGGGTGCATTCCCATATTGATCTTCGAGGCCTGCATGTCTTTCGATCTCGCCGCACGCCTTGCTGCCCGTCGTGCCGACAATCTCTATCGCCAACGCCCGCTGCTCGAAAGCCCTCAAGGCCCGGAAGTGGTGGTTGATGGCCAGCCGTTGCTCGCGTTCTGCAACAACGACTACCTGGGCCTGGCCAATCACCCGCAAGTGATCGAAGCCTGGCGCGCTGGCGCAGCGCGTTGGGGCGTCGGCGGCGGGGCTTCGCACTTGGTCATCGGCCACAGCACGCCGCACCATGAGCTGGAAGAAGCGCTGGCCGATCTCACCGGTCGTCCGCGCGCGCTGCTGTTTACCACCGGTTACATGGCGAACCTCGGCGCAGTCACCGCGTTGGTCGGGCAGGGCGATACGGTGCTGGAAGACCGGCTCAATCACGCGTCGCTGCTGGATGCCGGGTTGTTGTCCGGTGCGCGCTTCAATCGTTATCTGCACAACGACGCGGCCAGTCTGGCCAAGCGTCTGGAGAAAGCCACCGGCAATACGCTGGTGGTCACCGATGGCGTTTTCAGTATGGACGGCGATATCGCCGACCTGCCGGCGCTGGCGCGAGAAGCCAAGGCCAAAGGCGCGTGGCTGATGGTTGACGATGCCCACGGTTTTGGTCCGCTGGGCGCCAACGGTGGCGGGATTGTCGAGCATTTTGGCTTGAGTCAGGAGGACGTGCCGGTGTTGGTCGGCACCCTCGGCAAGGCGTTCGGTACGGCCGGGGCGTTTGTGGCGGGTAGCGAAGAGCTGATTGAGAGCCTGATCCAGTTTGCGCGTCCCTACATCTACACCACCAGCCAGCCACCGGCGCTGGCCTGCGCGACGCTGAAAAGTCTCGAATTACTGCGCAGCGAGCATTGGCGACGCGAGCACCTTAATGTGCTGATCCGTCAATTCCGTCGCGGTGCCGAGCAGATCGGCCTGGAACTCATGGACAGCTTCACACCGATCCAGCCGATCATGATTGGAGATGCCGGTCGCGCGGTGCGGCTGTCACAGATGCTGCGCGAGCGCGGCTTGATGGTCACTGCGATCCGTCCGCCGACGGTGCCGGCCGGCAGCGCTCGCTTGCGGGTGACCCTGACCGCTGCCCACAGCGAAGCGCAGGTGCAGCTATTGTTAAATGGACTCGCCGATTGTTTTGCACAACTGGGACCGGAGCCAAGCCATGCGTAATCGACTGATTCTGCTGCCCGGTTGGGGCCTCGGGATTTCGCCGCTGGAGCCGTTGGCCGCAGCCTTGCAGGGCCTGGATGAACACCTGCGGGTCGAGATCGAGCCGTTGTCGGAACTGGCGTCGGGCGAGCTGCAAGAGTGGCTCGATGAACTGGATTCGACAGTGCCTCAGGATACCTGGCTCGGTGGCTGGTCATTGGGCGGCATGCTCGCGTCCGAGTTGGCGGCGCGGCGCGGTGATCGCTGCTGCGGCTTGCTGACCCTGGCGAGCAATCCTTCGTTTGTCGCCCATGAGCAATGGCCGAGCGCGATGCCCGGTGAGACCTTCGACGCGTTTCTGGCCGGTTGCAACGCCGATCCGCGCATGACCTTGAAACGCTTTTCGCTGCTCTGCGCCCAAGGTGCAGAAGACCCACGTGGTCTGTCGCGACTGTTGCTCGGCGGCGCGCCGCATGCGTCGGCGCAAGTCTTGATGAGCGGCCTGGAAGTCCTCGCACAACTGGATACCCGGCAAGCGCTGCAGGCGTTTCGGGGGCCGCAACTGCATCTGTTCGCCGGCCTCGACGGGCTGGTCCCGGCCGAAGCGGCGGGGGACTTGCTGGCGTTGTTGCCGGATGTCGAAATCGGCCTGATCGAACAGGCCAGCCACGCGTTTCTACTGGAAGACCCCCACGGTGTGGCGGGGGCGATCCAGGCCTTTTTGCATGAGTCCGGTGATGACTGATTTATCCCTTCCCAAGCTACCGGGTGGTTTGCCCGATAAACGTCAGGTAGCCGCCTCTTTTTCCCGCGCGGCGTCCAGCTACGACAGCGTCGCTGAATTGCAACGGGATGTTGGCAGCGAGTTGTTGCGTCGGTTGCCCGATGAGTTTGTGCCGGGTCGCTGGCTGGACCTGGGTTGCGGCACCGGTTATTTCAGCCGTGCGCTGGGTGAGCGTTTTCTGGCGAGTCACGGTATTGCGCTGGATATCGCCGAAGGCATGCTCAATCACGCGCGGCCATTGGGTGGCGCCACACACTTTATCGCTGGCGATGCCGAGCGGTTGCCGTTGCAGGATTCGACCTGCGACCTGATCTTTTCCAGCCTCGCGGTGCAGTGGTGTTCAGACTTCGCCTCGGTGCTCAGTGAAGCGTATCGGGCATTAAAACCGGGCGGAATTTTCGCGTTTGCTAGTCTGTGTGTCGGCACGCTGTACGAATTGCGTGACAGCTGGCGTCAGGTGGATGGCATGGTGCACGTCAACCGCTTCCGCGAGTTCGAGACTTATCAACAGCTGTGCGCGGCGAGTGGCTTGCAGGTCATCAGCCTGCAAACCTGTCCACATGTGTTGCATTACCCGGATGTGCGCAGCCTGACCCATGAACTCAAGGCGTTGGGGGCGCATAACCTGAACCCTGGTCGGCCGGGCGGTTTGACTGGCAGGGCGCGAATCCTCGGCCTGGTCGAGGCGTATGAGCAGTTTCGTCAGGCAAAAGGACTGCCGGCGACTTATCAAGTGGTTTATGCCGTGTTGGAGAAACCCTTATGAGCGCAGCCTATTTCATCACCGGTACTGACACTGATGTCGGCAAGACCACCGTTGCTGCAGGTTTGTTGCATGCCGCGCGGTCGGCAGGGTTGAGCACTGCGGCGGGTAAACCCGTGGCTTCCGGCTGCGAGGTGACCCCAAAAGGCTTGCGCAACGCCGACGCCTTGGCGTTGTTGGCGGAATGTTCGGTGCCGCTGACGTATGCACAGGTCAATCCAGTGGCGTTCGAGCCGGCGATCGCTCCGCATCTGGCAGCGCGGGAGGCGGGCATCGCGTTGACGGTGCAATCCTTGTTGACGCCGATGCGCGAGATCCTGGAGATGAACGCGGATTTCACGTTGATCGAAGGGGCCGGCGGCTGGCGCGTGCCGTTGGCGGATCAGGATAATTTGTCGGACCTGGCGATCGCGCTGGATCTGCCGGTGATTCTGGTGGTCGGCGTACGACTGGGTTGCATCAATCATGCGCTGTTGACGGCTGAAGCGATTGCTAACGATGGTCTGCAGTTAGCTGGATGGGTGGCCAACATCATTGAGCCGAAGACCTCGCGCCTGGAGGAGAACCTTGCCACGCTGGCCGAGCGGATACCCGCGCCATGCCTGGGCCGGGTGCCGAAACTCAAGTCGGTGACGGCGGCGGCGGTGGCCGAGCATCTTCAGCTGGATCTGCTCGATTAATGTTTTTGCCTATGACGCGGCACTGTGCCATTAGTGTTTTTGTCGGGTGTTTTGCTGGCGTGTCTGCTTCAATGGCCGCTGTTGATCCTTTATCAGGACGAGTTCTCCCATGGAAATCTCAGGAAGCACCGCTTTTTATGCCGGTCTGAGCACTATTCAGACAGGGCAGAACCGTGTCGATCAGGCCGCCGGCCAGATTGCCAACTCCACCATTGAGCGTTCGCAGACCAGCCAGTCTTCCGAATCTCAGGTCGATCGCCTGCGTTCGGTGGACCGCAGCCAGGAATCTGACCTGGCCAGCAACATGGTCGAGATGTCCCAAGGCAAGTTTCAGGTCGAGCTGGGCGCGAAAGTCGCCAAGGCTTCCGATGAAATGCTCGGGACGTTGATTGATACCTACGCTTGATCGCTAGCTGAACCCGCTACTCCGACGCCGCGAATCTTCGCGGCGTTTTTCTGCGTAAGTCCTTCTCCCTCAACTAATCTTTCCTGCATGGCCTGTTGCCTTTTCGACGGCGGCGCGCGGCTGCGTGGCCGTTGTGCAAGCGCGATGATGACGAACGGCAAAAGATCGGCGCTTGACAAGATTTGGGCGTAAACGTATGTTTCAAACAACTGTTTGACCGCCACAACAAATCAACGCGGTCGTTCATTCCCGGTTACATCAGCAGAGGTTTATCGCTATGCCTGACTACAAGGCCCCCTTGCGTGATATTCGCTTCGTTCGTGACGAACTGCTCGGCTACGAAGCGCACTATCAGAGCCTTCCGGCTTGTGCAGACGCAACTCCGGACATGGTTGACGCCATTCTCGAAGAAGGCGCCAAGTTTTGTGAGCAGGTACTGGCTCCGCTGAACCGCGTGGGTGACACCGAAGGCTGCACCTGGAGCGAGTCCGGCGTTAAAACCCCGACTGGTTTCAAAGAAGCCTACAAACAATTCGTTGAAGGCGGCTGGCCAAGCCTGGCTCACGACGTAGAGCACGGCGGCCAAGGCCTGCCGGAGTCTCTGGGTTTGGCCGTCAGCGAAATGGTCGGCGAAGCCAACTGGTCGTGGGGCATGTACCCAGGCCTGTCCCATGGCGCGATGAACACCATTTCCGAGCACGGTACGCCTGAGCAGCAAGAGGCTTACCTGACCAAACTGGTTTCCGGCGAATGGACCGGCACCATGTGCCTGACCGAACCGCACTGCGGCACCGACCTGGGCATGTTGCGCACCAAGGCCGAACCTCAGGCCGACGGTTCCTACAAAGTCTCCGGCACCAAGATCTTCATCTCGGCTGGCGAACACGACATGGCCGACAACATCGTCCACATCGTGCTGGCTCGCCTGCCGGACGCACCGGCTGGCACCAAAGGCATTTCGCTGTTTATCGTTCCCAAGTTCATGCCGAACGCTGACGGTTCGATCGGCGCTCGCAACGCTGTGACCTGCGGTTCCCTGGAACACAAGATGGGCATCCACGGTAACGCCACTTGCGTGATGAACTTCGACGGGGCCACCGGTTTCCTGATCGGCCCGGCGAACAAAGGCCTGAACTGCATGTTCACCTTTATGAACACCGCTCGCCTGGGCACCGCGCTGCAAGGTCTGGCTCACGCCGAAATCGGCTTCCAGGGCGGCCTGAAATACGCTCGCGATCGCCTGCAAATGCGCTCGCTGACTGGCCCGAAAGCGCCAGAAAAAGCCGCTGATCCGATCATCGTGCACCCAGACGTCCGTCGCATGCTGTTGACCATGAAGGCGTTCGCCGAAGGCAACCGCGCGATGGTTTACTTCACTGCTAAACAAGTCGACATCGTCAAATACGGCGTGGATGAAGAAGAGAAGAAGAAAGCCGACGCACTGCTGGCCTTCATGACTCCAATCGCCAAAGCCTTCATGACTGAAGTCGGCTTCGAATCCGCTAACCACGGCGTGCAAATCTACGGCGGCCACGGCTTCATCGCCGAGTGGGGCATGGAGCAGAACGTTCGCGACAGCCGCATTTCGATGCTGTACGAAGGCACCACCGGTATCCAGGCACTCGACTTGCTGGGCCGTAAAGTGTTGATGACCCAAGGCGAAGCTCTGAAAGGCTTCACCAAGATCGTCCACAAGTTCTGCCAGACCAACGAAGGCAACGAAGCGGTCAAAGAGTTCGTCGAGCCATTGGCTGCGCTGAACAAAGAGTGGGGCGAACTGACCATGAAGGTCGGCATGGCCGCCATGAAAGATCGCGAAGAAGTCGGCGCGGCCTCCGTGGACTACCTGATGTACTCCGGTTACGCCTGCCTGGCCTACTTCTGGGCTGACATGGCGCGCCTGGCTGCCGAGAAACTGGCTGCCGGCACCACCGAAACGGCGTTCTACACCGCCAAGCTGCAGACTGCACGCTTCTACTTCCAGCGCATCCTGCCGCGTACCCGCACTCACGTAGTGACCATGCTGTCGGGCGCCAACAACCTGATGGACATGAAAGAAGAAGACTTCGCACTGGGCTACTAAGCCTTAGCGCTGTCCTTCAAAGGCCGCTGTTCCTTCGGGAGCAGCGGCTTTTTTTTGCCTTGAATTCGAGCCCCCATTGTTGGGACCCAATCCCCGGTTTTAACGCCCCGGAATAATCGTATTGGCCGGGTAAAGCCAGACAGGCCGGGCCTTCAGCGTACTGGCAGATTAATTGCAAAATCCCTGGAAACAATAAATCGAATCAGCGTTGTCGTCAGGGTGAAACACATGAACATCGTTCGAATGGTTGGTTTGGCCTGCCTGTTCGTGCTGCCCGTCCAGGGCGTTTGGGCCGCGACAGCGCCAGAGATTGATGTT
Source organism: Pseudomonas sp. B21-053 (assembly GCF_026016365.1). NCBI lineage: Bacteria > Pseudomonadati > Pseudomonadota > Gammaproteobacteria > Pseudomonadales > Pseudomonadaceae > Pseudomonas > Pseudomonas sp. B21-053. The sequence continues at coordinate 6,496,099 of NZ_CP087205.1, read as the reverse complement.
CCCGCCCCTGAGATCCCCACCCTGCAATCACTGCGCGGCATGACGCCACCCGATCCATCGGGAACCGAAGGCGGGCGCAAGGTCGACTTGATGACTGATTATGTCCTCAACCGCTCAGCAGCGATCCTGCTAGGCAAAGCGTTGTTCTGGGACATGGAGATCGGCAGCGATGGCTCGACCGCTTGTGCGTCCTGCCACTATCACGCCGGGGTCGATCACCGGATTACCAACCAGATCAACCCTGGCCAGGCGCACACCAATGCCAACGTGGCGTCGATCTTCAACAAACCGTTTGTAGCGTCTGACATCCCCGGCGACGTGGCTTCCTACGCCACTAAATCCGGAGGCAAGGGCGGCCCGAACTACACGCTGAAGAAAACCGACTTCCCGACCCACGTGCTGGCCGATCCGCTGGATCGCAATTCGCCGATCGTCTATTCCACCGACGACGTGATCGGCTCCCAAGGTGTATTCGACGCCAACTTCGTCAAGCCGCATCAGCCGCGTTTCGACAAGTGCACGCAGCAACCGGACGGCATTTTTCAGGTCGGCGGCATCAACGTCCGCCGCAGTACCGGACGCAATGCGCCGACGGTGATCAACGCCGCGTTCAACGTGCGAAATTTCTGGGATGGTCGTGCGAACAATGTGTTCAACGGCTTCTCGCCGTTCGGTAATCGCGATCCTGATGCAGGAATTTTCGTCACCAGTGATCGCAGTGGCGTGGCGACCAAAGTGCGGCTGGCACTCAAGGATGCTTCGGCGGCTTCGCAAGCCGTGGGGCCTCCGGGCAGTCCGGTGGAAATGTCCTGCGGCGGGCGCACCTTCGCAGACATCGGTCGACGTATGCTCGACACGCTGATGCTCAAGCAACAACGGATTTCCTCGAACGATTCGGTGCTGGCCCCGGTTTCCGGTGCGCGTCGGCCGACTTACCGTGAGCTGATCAAGGCTGCTTTCCAGCCACGGCTGTGGAATGCCACACAACAAGTGTTGCTGGGCGATGCGCCGTACACCCAGATGGAGGCCAACTTCCCGCTGTTCTTCGGGCTGGCGATCCAGATGTATGAATCGACTTTGATCTCGGACCAAGCCCCGTTGGATGCCTACTTGCAAGGTAATCAACAGGCAATGAATGCCCAGCAGGTGCAGGGCATGAACCTGTTCCTCGGCAAGGGCAAATGCATCGCTTGTCACGGCGGCGCGGAGCTGACCAACGCTGGCAGCCGTTTGCTGTTCCATCCCCGTGAGCGCATCGAACGCATGTTGATGGCCGACAACCTCACCACGCTCTACGACAACGGCTTCTACAACACCGGTGTGCGTCCGACCTCGGAAGACCTGGCGCTCGGCGGTTCGGACGCGTGGGGCAATCCGTTGTCCTTCACCCGTGAGTACAACACCCTGTTGCAGGGCGGCAACGTGCCTGACCCGCTCGATGTCGATGTCTGCACCTTCGAAACACCGTTGAGTGCGGCGCTGCCCTGCGACGCAACGCTCAAGCCCAATGTCGGTTTCCGTGATGCGGTCGATGGCGCCTTCAAGACGCCGACGCTGCGTAACATCGCGCTGACCGGGCCGTATTTCCACAACGGCAGCCGGGCGACGCTTAAACAGGTGATGGAGTTCTACAACCGCGGCGGCGACCGGCGCGGTGAGGATGCGAGCAACACCAGCGGCTTCGAACATCCGTCGGCGAATCAGCACAACGCCTCGAACCTCGATCCGGACATGACTTCGCTGAACCTGACCCCCGATGAGGTGGATGCACTGGTGAAATTCATGGAAGTCGGGCTGACCGATCCACGCGTTGCCTGGGAGCAGGCGCCGTTCGATCATCCGTCGCTGGTCATTCCGCAGGGCCATGTGGGGGACGAAAACGCGGTGACGGCGCGGGCCGTCAGTCCGAAGATTTCGACCCGGCAGGCGCTCGATGCACCGATTTCGCTCAAACCGATTGGCGCAGAAGGTCGCAGTGTCAGTGAGGGGCCGTTGCAGGCGTTCTATAACGATCTTTGAACCAGGCAAATTCTTGTGGCGAGAGAACAATCTCCCTCGCCACAGTTTTGCGCTGTCATTAAAAAACCTCGGTAACTTCCTCAGAAACTCAGCATTTCTGCCGTTAAAGAGACGTTCACGTGACCTGCGTCACATTTCGTGTGCTTAATCGTGCGCTTTGCAGGCACAATGCCATCAACTGCTATGCCGGGTCGGAGCTTTACCCTTGCCGCGTTCTTCCGCTGTACGTTTCAGCCACTTTTTGCCCTCATTACTGCTATTGCTCGCTGGGCTTTCGGCTGCGTACATCAAGGATCTCAACGTCTTTTTCACTTCGCTGTTCAACGTGCTGCCAACCCTGGTGCTGTTGCTCGGCGGCGCGTATTGCGCGGTATACCGACGCCAGCGCGAACTGTTTCTGATGGTCACCGTATACATCGCCTACTTCCTGCTCGACACCCAAACCGACTATTACCGCGACAACGGCAAGGTTCGCGAAGACGCGGCAGTGGTATTCCACCTCTGCTGTCTGCTGCTGCCGTTGTTGTTCGGCCTGTTCGCGGCGTGGCAGGAGCGTACCCATCTGTTCCAGGACATGGTCGCGCGCTTCGCCGTGTTGCTGGCGTTCGGCAGCGTTGCACTGGGCGTTGAGCAAAGTTACCCACAGGCGCTGCTGATGTGGCTGTCGGAGATCCGCTGGCCTGCGTTGCACGGCGCGTGGATGAGCCTGATCCAGTTGTCCTACCCGGTGTTTATCGCCTCGTTTGTACTGCTGGCCTGGCAATACTGGCGCAACCCGCGACCCTTGCACGCCGCGCAGCTGGTGGGTTTGCTGGGGTTGTTCTGGATGTTGCCGAAAACCTTCATCCTGCCGTTTACCCTGAACATCATGTGCAGCCAGGTGATGTTGATGATTGCCGCGGCCGTTGCCCATGAAGCCTATCAAATGGCCTTCCGCGACGAACTCACCGGTCTGCCGGGCCGCCGCGCATTGAACGAACGCATGCAGCGGCTCGGGCGCAATTACGTGCTGGCCATGAGCGACGTCGATCACTTCAAGAAATTCAACGACACCCACGGTCACGATGTCGGCGATCAGGTGCTGCGACTGGTCGCCAGCAAACTGTCGAAAATCAGCGGAGGCGGTAGGGCGTATCGCTATGGTGGCGAGGAATTCGCCCTGGTATTCGCGGGCAAGACGCTTGAAGAGTGCATGCCGCACCTCGAAGTCATCCGCGAATCGATTGCCTCCTACAACATTCAACTGCGCAACCCGGACCGCCCACAGGACGATCAACAAGGTCGCCAACGTCGAGCCGGTTCCGCTGCGTCCAGCGTGTCGGTCACGGTCAGCATCGGCGTCGCCGAACGCCTGGAACAGCGCACGCCGGAACAAGTGCTCAAATCCGCCGACGAGGCGCTCTACAGCGCCAAGGGCGCCGGGCGAAACTGTGTGGTCGCGTTCGGTCAAAGCCGTCGTGGCGCGGTGCGCATGGACGGCGCTGCGGGTTGAGTGATGATGGCGCATTCAGCGTCTGGACTGTGATTGTGAGGCGTGGGACACGGCAGTAGGTTTGAGCAATCTGCTGCCGGAGAAACGACCATGCCTGAGTACAAAGCTCCCCTGCGCGACATGCGCTTCCTGATCGACCACGTCTTCGACTTTCACGGTAACTACGCCGCGCTGGGCGCTACCGATGCTAGCCCGGACATGGTCAGTGCGATCCTCGAAGAAGGCGCGAAATTCTGTGAGAACGTTCTCTCACCGCTGAATCGCAGCGGCGACGAAGAGGGCTGCCATTTCGACAATGGCGTGGTGACAACGCCTACAGGCTTCAAGCAAGCCTTCGCACAATACGTGGAGGGCGGCTGGCACGGTTTGGCGGCTGATCCGGTGTATGGCGGCCAGGGTCTGCCTCTTTCGCTGGGGCTGGTCATCAGCGAGATGATCGCCTCCAGCAACACCTCCTGGGGCATGTACCCCGGCTTGACCCACGGCGCGATGTCGGCGATTCACGCCCACGGCACCGAAGCGCAAAAACAGACCTACCTGAGCAAACTCACCGCCGGCCAATGGACCGGCACCATGTGCCTGACCGAAGCCCATTGCGGCACCGACCTGGGCATCATCAAGACCCGCGCCGTGCCCCAGGCCGACGGCAGCTACGCGATCTCCGGCAGCAAGATTTTCATCTCCGCCGGTGAACACGACATGAGCGACAACATCATTCATCTGGTGCTGGCCAAACTGCCGGATGCGCCGGCCGGGACCAAGGGCATTTCGCTGTTTATCGTGCCTAAATTCCTGCCCGATGCCGAAGGTGAAGCGGGCGAGCGCAATGGCGTTTCCTGCGGCTCCATCGAACACAAAATGGGCATCAAGGCCTCGGCCACGTGCGTGCTCAATTTTGATGACGCCAAGGGCTTCCTGATCGGTGAAGCCAACAAAGGCCTGAACTGCATGTTCACCATGATGAACCACGCACGCCTGGGCACCGGCATGCAGGGTTTGTGTCTGGGCGAGGCGAGCTTCCAGGGCGCGATCAAATACGCCAACGATCGTTTGCAGATGCGTTCGCTGACCGGACCTAAAGCGCCGGAAAAAGTCGCTGACCCGATCATCGTGCATCCGGATGTACGGCGGATGTTGCTGACCATGAAAGCTTTCAACGAAGGTAACCGCGCGCTGACCTATTTCACCGCGCAGTTGCTGGATGTTGCTCATCTGAGTGCTGACGCAACGGCACGTCAGGAGGCCGAGGACTTGCTGGCGTTCCTGACGCCGATCTGCAAAGCCTTCATGACCGACACCGGGCTGGAAGTGACCAACCATGGCATGCAGGTGTTTGGCGGCCACGGCTTCATCCGCGAGTGGGGCATGGAGCAGCTGGTACGTGACTGCCGGATTGCGCCGATCTACGAGGGCACCAACGGCATTCAGGCGCTGGATCTACTGGGGCGCAAAGTGCTTGGCAGCCAGGGCAAACTGTTGCGTGGCTTTACTAAAATCGTTCACAAGTTCTGCGCTGCAAACGCCGAGCATCCGCAACTCGGCAGCTTCGTCGCTCAGCTCAATGGTTTGAATCAGCAGTGGGGCGAGGTGACCACCAGGATCGGCATGGCTGCGATGAAAAATCCGGACGAAGTCGGTGCGGCGTCGGTGGATTACCTGATGTACAGCGGCTACATCATCCTCGGCTACCTGTGGCTGCGTATGGCGCTGGTGGCTCAGGCGCAACTCGACGACGGCAGCGGCGATGCCGATTATTGCCAGGGCAAATTGGCGACCTGCGAGTTTTATTTCAAGCGATTGCTGCCACGCACCGCCGCTCATCGGGCGGCGATCGAGGCGGGGAGTGATTGCTTGATGAAGTTGCCGGCGGGGTTGTTTGCGCTTTAATCATTGTTAAGAGCTTCGCGGGCGAGCCTCGCTCCTACAAGTCTGGTGTTGTTCGCGTAGTGCGTACGCCGATGACCTGTAGGAGCGAGGCTTGCCCTTGAATGCGTTTCGGCAGACACAAGATCGTAATGACTAAACATTACAAATCAGTCATGAGCTGACCCTATGTGTCGTAAAAGTTGTTGGGTTACACTCGAACCCAACGAAAACACCATTCCCACGAATCACCCGTTTAGATCCTGCGAGGTTTGCCATGGCTGACTACAAAGCGCCCCTGCGCGATATGCGCTTCGTCCTCAATGAAGTTTTCGAGGTCGCCAAACTCTGGGCCGAGTTGCCGGCGCTGGCGGATACCGTCGATGCCGAAACCGTCGAAGCCATTCTTGAAGAGGCCGGCAAGGTCACCAGCAAAAGCATTGCGCCCCTGAGCCGTGCGGCTGACGAAGAAGGTTGCCATTGGGCGGACGGTGCCGTCACCACGCCGGCAGGTTTCCCACAGGCTTATCAGACTTATGCTGAAGGTGGTTGGGTCGGCGTCGGTGGCGATCCGGCCTACGGCGGCATGGGTATGCCCAAGGCGGTTTCGGCCCAGGTCGAAGAAATGGTCAACTCCGCCAGCCTGTCGTTTGGCCTGTACCCAATGCTGACCGCCGGTGCCTGCCTGTCGATCAATGCCCACGCGAGCGACGAGCTGAAAGCCGCGTACCTGCCGAACATGTACGCCGGCGTCTGGGCCGGCTCCATGTGCCTGACCGAGCCCCACGCCGGTACCGACCTGGGGATCATCCGCACCAAGGCCGAACCTCAGGCCGACGGTTCCTACAAAGTCAGCGGCACCAAGATCTTCATCACCGGCGGTGAACACGACCTGACCGAGAACATCATTCACCTGGTATTGGCAAAACTGCCGGACGCGCCGGCGGGGCCGAAAGGCATTTCGCTGTTCCTGGTGCCGAAGTTCATGGTCAATGCCGATGGCAGCCTGGGCGCGCGCAACCCGGCGAACTGCGGTTCGATCGAACACAAAATGGGCATCCAGGCGTCCGCAACCTGCGTGATGAACTTCGACGAAGCGGTAGGTTACCTGGTCGGCGAGCCGAACAAAGGCCTGGCGGCGATGTTCACCATGATGAACTACGAGCGTCTGGGTGTCGGTATCCAGGGTCTGGCCACTGGCGAGCGCTCGTACCAGAACGCCGTCGAATATGCGCGTGATCGTTTGCAAAGTCGTTCGCCCACTGGCGCGCAAAACAAAGACAAAGTCGCTGACCCGATCATCGTCCACCCGGACGTGCGTCGCATGTTGCTGACCATGAAAGCTTCGAACGAAGGCGGCCGTGCCTTCTCGACGTACGTGGCGATGCAACTGGACACCGCCAAGTTCAGCGAAGACGCGACCACCCGCAAGCGTGCGGAAGATTTGGTTGCGCTGTTGACGCCAGTGGCCAAGGCATTCCTGACCGACCTGGGTCTGGAAACCACCGTCCACGGTCAGCAAGTGTTCGGCGGCCACGGTTACATTCGTGAGTGGGGCCAGGAACAACTGGTGCGTGACGTGCGCATCACCCAGATCTACGAAGGCACCAACGGCATTCAGGCGCTGGACCTTGTAGGACGCAAGATCGTCGGCAGCGGCGGGGCGTTCTACAACCTGTTCGCCGACGAGATTCGTCACTTCACGGCAACGGCCAGTGCTGACCTGGCGGAATTCACCAAGCCATTGAACGACGCGGTGACCACCCTCGATGAGCTGACTTCGTGGTTGCTGGACCGGGCGAAAAACAACCCGAATGAAATCGGCGCGGCATCGGTCGAGTATCTGCAAGTATTTGGATACGTTTCCTACGCCTACATGTGGGCATTGATGGCCAAGGCAGCCTTTGGCAAAGAAGCGCAGGACGATTTCTACGCGAGCAAACTCGGTACGGCGCGGTTCTATTTCGCCCGTCTGCTGCCGCGTATTCACTCGTTGAGCGCGTCGGTGAAGGCCGGTAGTGAGTCTCTGTTCCTGCTAGACGCATCACAGTTCTGACCCTTCAGCGTTATGTAAGCATTCTCTTACATGACGTACTGCTGTTTTCCCATATGCGCGGATTGGATCCAGAGCTAATCTACTTCACATGGACGTCGCGCAGGAAGCGCAAAGCAACAACACGGACACGTAGGATTCTGCCAGGACGGCGGAGTGAAATGGATGTCAGGGAAACAGTCTGCAAAGCCCCGCTTCGGCGGGGTTTTCTTTTGCCCGCAGAAAAGTGCTCAAGTTATTGCTACCGGGCCTTTCAAACGGTCATCGGGTCCATTCAGCACTTCTTCCAGCAATGTCTGCAACAAGGCCAGCGAGGCCTGTTGCCGTTGCACATCTCGACACACCAACCCGACTTTCAGCGGCACGCGCGGCTCGGTCAGCGGTTTCCACAGCAGTTCGTGGTTACCATGCGCCTGTTGCGAGCGCCCCGGCAGGACCGTAGCCAATCGGGTGTGAGGCAGACTGTCGAGAATCCCCGCCATGTTATTCAGTTCGGCCTGCACCTGCGGGCGTCGGCCCAGGCTGGCCAATTGAGCTTGCCAGATCTGTCGCAGTTGAAACTCTTCGCCCAACAGGAGCATCGGCAATTCAGCGGCCTGACTCATGGAGACTTTCTTGAATTCGCGCAGCGGATGATCCGCCGGGATGACAAGAGTCAGTTCATCTTCGTACAGCATCACGCCATGCAGCCCCGGCTGACGGGGTGGCAGGTAGCTGATGCCGATGTCCAGAGAACCGTTGAGCAAGCGTCGCTCAATCTCCATACCCGTCAACTCATAGATCTGCACCACCAGATGCGGCTGCGCCTTGCGCACCCGTTCGAGCATCTGCGGCACCAGGCTGGTGTGAACCGTCTGCAACACGCCAATGGCCAAGGTGCGCAGTGCCTGCCCCTTGAAGTTGCCCAACGCTTCTCGCGCCCGTTGCAATCCGTCGAGCAGGGGAAGTGCGTGGTTGTACAACGTGTGCGCCGCCAGGGTCGGCAGCAGGCGTTTGCTGCTGCGTTCGAACAGGCTCACCTCGAGGTTCTGTTCGAGGTGGCGGATCTGCTGCGACAACGCCGGTTGGGAGATCGAAAGTCGCTCGGCGGCCCGGCCCACATGGCCTTCTTCGTAGACCGCGACGAAATAACGCAGTTGCTTGAAATCCATAAGTAATACTTATCGAAAATGCTGTGAAATCGAAATGGCTCAGCGCCGTGCCTGAGCCTAGTCTAACCGCATTCACAAGGCTTACAGGGCCGGAAAGCGCGATGAATACCGATTACCGTGTTGGTGTTTACATAGGAAAGACAAAAAATCTCAAACGAGGTTTTCTGTGATGAATCTGTTCAGTTTGCGGCGTAATCCACCCAGTCTTGACGACTTGGTGGTGGACGTTTCATTGCCTGCGCGCAATGACAATCTTTCCTGCGAGTGCCTGATGCCCAGTGTCGAGCGGCCCCAGCAGATTTTTGTCCGAGGCCAGGGTTCGTGGTTGTGGGACAGCGATGACCGCGCTTATCTGGATTTTTCACAGGGTGGCGGGGCCAATAGCCTGGGGCACAGTCCGTCGGTGCTGGTCGACGCGATCTCGGATCAGGCCCGGGCACTGATCAACCCTGGTTTCGGCTTGCATAACCGTGGCTTGCTCAACCTCGCTGAACGTCTTTGCGCCAGTACCGGCAGCGACCAGGCGTACCTGCTCAATAGTGGCAGTGAAGCCTGCGACACGGCGATCAAACTGGCTCGCAAATGGGGCCAACTGCATCGCGGCGGGGCTTCGCGGATCATCGTGGCCAACAAGGGTTGTCATGGACGTAGTCTCGGGACGATCTCGGCGTCGGACAGTTCGACGCTGATCAACCGATTCGAACCGCAGCTGCCGGGCTTCAGCCATGTCCCGTTCAATGACCTTCCCGCGTTGCACGCGGCTGTGGATGCCCAAACCGTCGCCATCATGCTCGAGCCGATCCAGAGCGAAGCCGGGGTGATCCCGGCCGACGAGCACTACCTCAAGGGTGTCGAGCGCTTGTGTCGCGAGCTGGGCATCCTGCTGATCCTCGACGAAGTCCAAACCGGGATCGGTCGCTGCGGCAGCTTGCTCGCGGAGCAATCCTACGGCGTGCGCGCCGATATCGTCGTCCTCGGCAAAGGCCTGGGCGGTGGCGTGCCGCTGGCTGCGTTGCTGGCCCGGGGCAAAGCCTGCTGTTTCGACACCGGCGAAATGACTGGCACCCATCACGGCAATGCACTGATGACCGCTGCTGGCCTGGCCGTTCTCGATAGCGTGCAGGACAAAGGCTTTCTCGAGCATGTACAGCAAACCGGTCAGTACCTTGGCGAAGGCCTCGGGTGCCTGGCCCATCGCTACGATCACGGCGAACTGCGCGGACAAGGGCTGCTCTGGGGGCTGACGTTGTCGGAAGATTCAGCAGAAGCGGTAGTCAAAGCCGCATTCCACGAAGGCTTGCTGCTCAACGCCCCGCAACCCGACTGCCTGCGCTTCACCCCAACCCTCACCGTCAGCAAAGCCAACATCGACGAAATGCTCCTGCGCCTCGCCCGAGCGTTTTCCCGTGTACGCACCGCGCAACTGCAATGCCGCAAAGGGATTGCCGTCTGATCAGATCCGTCCTACACGAATCCCCGAACCGTCTCGCGGTAATAACGCATCGCCCCATGCCTGACTCTTTTGGCGTGGGGCGTTTTTTGTCTCTGCGTTTTGCCAGAGGGCATTTGGTGCTTGAGAGATGGCTGGATTGATGGCTTTTTAGACGGCGTCGGCAGGGAGTGCCGGTGCCAGCGATACAAATTTGTTGGAGAGCTGGTTTTGAAATCTGTACCACTGGGTGGTATGTTTTTGGAAGGGATGCCGATGTTGCTGAGGTTATTCAAAGCGAAGGGTTTTGCAATACAGGCTGGCAAGGCCTGGATCAGTGATGACGAGCTAAGGGACGCCTTTGTGGAGATGCTCAATGGCCAGGCTGTGAATCTCGGTGGTGGGGTGTGGAAGAAACGTTTGAATGCCAATCGACATCGGTCGCTTGTCCTGGCAAAAGGCGGTCGGTATTGGGTTTATCAGGTGCTGTTTGCCAAACAGGATCGAAGCAATATCAGTTCGGCGGAGCTTAGTGAGTTGCGCATCCTGGCGAAGACCTACGCGGAACTTACCGACGTGCAAGTTCAGGGTTTGCTGGATACGAAAGAATTTGTGGAGATACCTCATGAGTAAAAAATACAAAAGTGAAATTTTCGAATCAATACACGAATCAGCCAGTGCCTTATTCGCCATCGGTGCAATCAGCAAGGCCACAATGCGCGAATTCGATGAGTCCTGCCTGGCAAAAGTGCCCGACGCAATCCCGGCGGAACAGATCAAGGCGCTTCGCGAAAGCAATAACGTCAGCCAGCCGGTATTTGCGCGTTATCTGAACACCAGCGCCTCGACGGTCAAGCAATGGGAAGCGGGGGATAAGCACCCGAGCGGTATGGCTCTGAAGTTGTTGAGCATCGTTCAGAAATACGGTCTTGAGATACTGGCCTGAAGAACTGCACTGAACCCTGACGAACGGCACAGGTCGATTGGTTGTGTGGCTCGTGCGAGCCATCATCAATCAGGAGCTGACCCATGGACTTTATTCGAATCATCATTGCCATTCTATTGCCGCCCCTGGGTGTGTTTCTGCAAGTCGGTTTCGCCGGGGCGTTCTGGCTGAATATTCTGCTGACGTTGTGCGGTTATATTCCGGGGATCGTGCATGCGGTGTATATCATTGCCAAGCGCTGAGATTCGCGGCGACAGGTAATCGCTTTCGCGGGCAAGCCTCGCTCCTACAAGGGAATTGCGTCCACCGCAGATCCAATGTGGGAGCGAGCCTGCTCGCGAAGGGCGCACCGCTATTCATGCACCGAACTCTGTCTTCAATCCGCCAATTCCATCACCCGCCGATAAAACAACCACTCCTGCTCCAGCGCATGCGCCTGGTTACTCGCCTTGCGAAACCCATGACGCTCGTCCGCATAATAATGGGCCTCAACCAGAATGCCGTTGTCCTCCAGCGCCGTAACCATGTCGCGGGTTTGCTGCGGCACCACTACTGCGTCCAGCTCGCCTTGAAAGAAGATCACCGGCACCGAGATGTTGCTCGCGTGCAATAGCGGAGTGCGTGCCGCATAGCGTTCGGCATCCGACTCCGGATCGCCGATCAACCAGTCCAGATAGTCGCCTTCGAATTTGTGCGTGGCCCTGGCCAGTGCAACCGGATCACTGACGCCATACAGGCTGGCCCCGGCGCGGAAGACCTTGTGAAAGGCCAGTGCGCAAAGCGTCGTGTAACCGCCAGCACTGCCGCCACGAATGAAGGCTTTGTCGCCATCGATCAGGCCACGTTCGGCGAGGTACGTGACCACCGCGCAGGCGTCCTCCACATCCACGTCGCCCCAGCTCAAGTGCAGCGCCTGGCGATAATCCCGGCCGTAGCCGCTGCTGCCGCGATAGTTGAGGTCGGCCACGGCGAAGCCCCGTTGCGCCCAATACTGGATGCGCGGGTCGAGCATCGGGTAACAGGCCGAGGTCGGGCCCCCGTGGATGAACACCACCAGCGGCGGTTTCGCCACACCGGTCATCGCTGGGTAAAAGAAGCCGTGGGCCTCGCCCGAACCACTGGGGTAGCGCAGGGTTTGCGGGCGGCTGATTTGTTCGGCGGGCAGCGGTGCGATACCACCGGCCAGAACCTTGACCTGCCGCGAATTGCGGTCGATGGCAATCACCGCCGAGGAACTGATAGGCGAGCCTGCGATGCAGTAAATAGACTGGTCATCCAGCGCGAGACTTCGGAAACGGCTGTAGTCCCCAGTGAAGTCCTCAGGTGTGTCGCCGCAAAGACCCAGTCGGCCAAAACCACCTTCGGTCCAGCTCGCCAGATAACGATCGTCGCCAAGTGGCAACCAGGTACTACCACCGAGTTGCCATGGCGCAGGACCGTGATCGGCCGCAGCGCTGGCCAGTGGGCTCAGTCCCTCGGCGGATTCCACCCACGGTTGCCAAAAGCCGCCGCGATCCGTCAGGCAATACAGGCGACCACGTTCATCGAAACGAGGTTGTTGCAGCGATTCTTGAACCCCTTCGCCCGCCACGCAGCGAGGCTTGCCGAAACTGCCCGAGACTTGGCGTTCGGCAACCATCAAACGGGTCGCGGTCCACGGCTGATCCGGCCGGCTCCACTCGATCCAGGCCAGGCGTTGGGCATCCGGACTGAGCGTTGGTGCCGCGTAAAAATCCGCACCTTCCGCCAGCAAATGCTTAGTGCCGTCCACCAAGTCAATGGCCACCAATCGATGCTGGTCATGGTTTTCTTCAACCGCCAGCACCTGGCCATTCGCAAACTGCAGATCACCGTAACGGCAGTCACTCGACGTCAACACTTCAGGCGTCTCGCCTTTCAGCGATTGTCGATACAGCTGCTGGTCCGCCTCGTTGACGAAAACGATCCCGTCATCCGTCAGACAAAACGCTCCGCCACCATATTCGTACACGCGGCTGCGCGCACTGAATCCCGGTGGTGTCAGGCACGTGGCCTGACCATCGCGCCAGTGCCAGATCCGGCAAGCGGCGTCCTCGGGACGGTATTCGTTCCAGAACAGGCCATGACGACCGACCAGCAGCTCGGCAAAGTCGATGCCGGCCGCGACGGCCTTGATGGCGCTGAAGGGTTCAGCTTTTGGCGATGAGGCGTGAGTTTCGTTCATTGCGAAAGGCCAATTGTTCGATGGTTTGGGTCGCGTGCTCGGCTTCTTCGCGGGCCTTGAGGATCACGCCGTGATGTTCCGATTTGCTGCACACCGGGTCGGCATTGCTGGCGTCGCCGGTGAGCATGAACGCCTGGCAGCGACAGCCACCGAAGTCCTTCTCTTTTTCATCGCAAGAGCGGCACGGCTCGGGCATCCAGTCGTAACCGCGAAAGCGGTTGAAGCCGAACGAGTCGTACCAGATGTGCTGCATGCTGTGGTCGCGCACATTGGGAAACTGTACCGGCATCTGTCGGGCGCCGTGACAGGGCAGGGCCGTTCCGTCCGGCGTGACTGTCAGAAAAATACTGCCCCAGCCATTCATGCAGGCTTTCGGGCGTTCTTCGTAGTAGTCCGGTGTCACGAAAATCAACTTGCACGGATGCCCTTCGGCTTCCAGTTTGGCGCGGTATTCATTGGTCACACGTTCGGCGTTGACCAGTTGTTCCTTGGTCGGCAACAGGCCGACGCGGTTCAGCTGCGCCCAACCGTAAAACTGGCAAGTCGCGAGCTCGACGAAGTCCGCTTCAAGGGCGATGCACAGCTCAATGATGCGGTCGATCTTGTCGATGTTGTGCCGATGGGTCACGAAGTTCAGCACCATCGGATAACCGTGGGCCTTCACTGCGCGGGCCATTTCCAGCTTCTGGGCGAAGGCTTTTTTCGAGCCGGCCAGCAGGTTATTCACCTGTTCGTCGCTGGCCTGGAAACTGATCTGGATATGGTCCAGGCCGGCCTTCTTGAAATCGCTGATTTTCTGTTCGGTGAGGCCGATGCCGGAGGTGATCAGGTTGGTGTAGAAACCCAACTTGCGCGCCTCTGCAATCAGCTCGGCGAGGTCCTGGCGCACCAGCGGTTCACCGCCGGAGAAGCCCAACTGCGCCGCGCCCATCTCCCGCGCTTCGCGAAACACCTTGATCCACTGCTCGGTGCTGAGTTCTTTGCCCTGCTCGGCGAAATCCAGCGGATTGGAGCAGTAAGGGCATTGCAGCGGGCAGCGATAGGTCAGCTCGGCCAGCAGCCACAGCGGCAGGCCGATTTCCGGTTTTGGCGGTAACTTGTCCGACACGGAATCAGGCAAGTTCGATCCAGTGCTGAGCACGGGCGACCTCCATGAATTGCTCGATGTCTTCAGCGAGCTCGGGCACGCCGGGGAACTGCGCGTCGAGTGCGGCGATGATTGCCGTGACATCCCGCTCGCCATCGATCAAACCGCCGATCAGCGCGGCGCTTTCATTGAGTTTGATCATGCCTTCCGGGTACAGCAGCACGTGGCCTTTTTGCGCCGGTTCGTACTGGAAGCGGTAGCCGGTACGCCAGGTTGGGGTCTTGCTGCGATCAAAACTCATAAGGTGATTCCTTTATGCCAGACCCGCTGGTCGGTCACGCTGTGATACGGCGGGCGATTCAGCTCGTAGGCCATGCTCATGGCATCGAGCATGCTCCAAAGGATGTCCAGTTTGAACTGGAGAATTTCCAGCATGCGCTCCTGGCCTTCCCGCGTCGTGTAGTGCTGCAAGGTGATCGCCAGACCGTGCTCGACATCGCGACGGGCCTGACCCAGACGCGTGCGGAAATACTCGTAGCCGGCCGGGTCGATCCACGGGTAATGCTGCGGCCAGCTGTCGAGGCGCGATTGGTGGATCTGCGGCGCGAACAGTTCGGTCAGCGAGCTGCTGGCGGCTTCCTGCCAACTGGCCCGACGGGCGAAATTGACGTAGGCGTCCACGGCGAAACGCACGCCGGGCAGCACCAGTTCCTGGGAGCGCAGTTGATCCGGGTCGAGGCCGACGGCTTGGCCCAGGCGCAACCAGGCTTCGATGCCGCCGTCTTCGCCAGGGGCGCCGTCATGGTCCAGCAAACGCTGAATCCACTCGCGACGGATCTCGCGGTCCGGGCAGTTGGCGAGGATCGCGGCGTCTTTCAGGGGGATGTTCACCTGATAGTAGAAGCGATTGGCGACCCAGCCCTGGATCTGCTCGCGGGTCGCCCGACCTTCGTACATCGCCACGTGGTACGGGTGGTAGATGTGGTAATAGGCGCCCTTGGCGCGCAGGGCGGCTTCGAACTCGGTGGGGGACATTGCGGTGTCAGTCATTTCGGTTCTCCGGGTACGACCGGTTAATTCGTTGGTGTCTGATCTGAAGCCTTCGCGGGCAAGCCTCGCTCCTACAAGGGATAGCGCTGTCCTTGTAGGAGCGAGGCTTGCCCGCGAAGAGGCCATTAGCTACAACACAATACCCATGCCGTCATACGCCACCTCAACATTGCGCCGAACCAGCTCCGCCCGCTCCGGCGAATTCTCATCGAGAATCGGGTTGGTGTTGTTGATGTGGATAAGTACTTTGCGCTGCTCGGGCAATTGTTCCAGCACTTCCAGCATGCCGCCGGGGCCGTTCTGCGCCAGATGGCCCATCTCGCGACCGGTACGGGTGCCGACGCCACGGCGCTGCATTTCATCGTCATCCCACATCGTGCCGTCCACTAGCAGGCAATCACTGCTGGCCATGATCTCCAGCAACGGTGCGTCGACTTTGCCCAGGCCCGGTGCGTAAAACAGTTTACCGCCGGTGCTCAGGTCTTCGACGATCAGGCCGATGTTGTCGCCGGGGTGCGGGTCGAAGCGGTGCGGCGAATAGGGCGGCGCAGCACTGCGCAGCGGCAGCGGGGTGAAACGCAGGTTCGGGCAGGCCGGGATGCTGAAACTCTGGTCGAGTTCGATGCGGTTCCAGTTCAGCCCGCCGTTCCAGTGGGTCAGCATGGTGAACAGCGGAAAACCGGTGCTCAGGTCTTCGTGGACCATGTCGGTACACCAGACTTGATGCGGGCAACCTTCACGCAGGCTGAGCAGACCGGTGGTGTGGTCGATCTGGCTGTCCATCAGGATGATCGCGCTGATGCCGGTGTCACGCAGGGCGCGGCCCGGTTGCATCGGGGTGAAGCTCTGGAGTTGGGCGCGGATGTCCGGTGAAGCGTTGCACAGCACCCAGTTCACGCCATCATCGGAAATCGCGATGGACGACTGGGTACGCGCCTTGGCATTCAGGCTGCCGTCGCGAAAGCCTGCGCAGTTCACGCAGTTGCAATTCCACTGCGGGAAACCACCGCCGGCGGCGGAACCTAGAATCTGGACAAACATGGCCGCTCCATCATTTTGAACGCTAAAAATAAAAACGCCCCGGCAGACCGAGGCGCTGTACGACAAGACAAACTTAGCGGCTTGCGAAGTACATGGTGACTTCAAAGCCGATACGCAGGTCGGTGTAAGCAGGTTTGGACCAGGACATAAGAGTGCTCCTTTCAGGTGGATGGGACAGTTGAGACCTATACATATAGTCCACCTCCAGCCGGAGATGTTCAGATAGTTAGGTGGCTATGTTACTCAAAATTACAGAGCCGTTGCCCGTGAAACTTTGAGAAAGCTAATTGCAGCCTCGGTAATGATCATTTTGCCCCTTGCCAAGGCGCACCCGGACAAGCGTCGCTGGCCAGGCAGCGCCAGCCACCTTCGGCGTTGTTCAGCCGTTGCGCGGCGGCGAGCAGTGCTTGGCGGTCGATCTTTAAAATTGCTTCAGGAAGTTGCGTCAGGTAATCCGACGAGTGGCCAGCGAGCTTGGCCTGCCAGAGCAGTTCGGCGGCCTGGAGGTTGGGCAGGGCCTGGCTGTCGAATTGATCAGCAAGGGCTTGGCGCTGTGCGAGGTACGTCGCGTCGTCGATGTGTTGAATCAGATCGTCCAGTTCGTTCAGGAAGTGCTGGATGTGTTCCAGCAGATCCGCGGCGGCAACGCTCGGGGATTGCACGCCAAACAGCAAACCTGTCTGGCCGTTGAACTGGCGTAGTCCGCTGAACACCGCATAACCCAGTTGTCGCTCGACCCGCAGGCGCTGGTAGAACGATGTCTGGATTAAATGAGCGAGCAGACGCCACTCAGCCTCGTCGGAGATTTCCTGGGTGGCGGTCGGACAGAACAGCAGCAGCGCGTGTTCGCTGGAGCCGGTGTCGACGGTGTTCCACACATGCTGTGAGTTGATTGAGGGCGGCGGTGTCAGTTGATTGTCCGCAACACCGGGGATACGACTCAGCGCTACACCCATGGCCGCTTGAGTCTGGGCGGACAGGCCGATGGCCAGGCCATCCCAACGGGCATTCGACCAGAGTTGTGGCAGGTCGGCTGAAACAGCGGAGTTTTCAAGGCAACGCTCAGGCAGCACTTTGAGTAACTGCCGAATCGGCATCAATGCCGGGCTTGTCGATTCTGTTTGTGGGAAATCAGCATCAAGTTTTGTCAGAGCTGTCAGCGCGTGTTCGAGAACGGTCGGCATTGGCTCTTGCAGACCGGTCATCTTCAGCAGCCATTCATTGCCCGCTGCGCTGAAGGAAAAATCCACGCCGGCCTGACGAGCATCTTCGCGCAATGGCTGGAGGTGGTTTTCCAGGCTCGATTGCAGCCGGCTATCCGGCGCCGAATCCAGGCGCCAGCGCAGGTAAATCGCGCCTTCATCGGTATTGCCCGGCAGCGTGGTGCTGAATTGCATCGACGAGCGTTCACGACGACCGCGAGAGCGATCCTGAGCAAACGTGCGCAGGCCACGGTGGGCGCTGGTCTGGCCACGAATCAATCCGGCATTGGCAGCGGGCGCCTCGGAACGCAAAAACGGGTTGGGCGCCGGCAGTTGCCATTCGCCGCTGAAGTTATCCACAGCGCCGATTTGTTTCAGGATGTCCTTAAGGGCGGCGACACCTTGTTCGGATAACCCGGTTTCAAGTTGTTCAGTGTCTCGTTGGGCTAATTGCAACGCGCCGCTGACTTGCTGTTGGCGTTGCAATAGGGCTGCGTACTCATCGCGTAACCCGCTCCAGTTTTGTTGGGCGGCAAAGAACCCCAGCCAATCCATCAATTGTTCACGAATGGCGGCGGGTGTTGCGTTGGCGAGCAGTTTGAATTCGATGTGCAACAAGGCTTGGCCGGCGAACTGATACAGCGGCGAGGCTTTCAGGCTGCGTGCCAATCCACTGTCTTGCAGCTTGGCCAGCAGACCACCGGGTTTCGCCCCATTCAACCAATGGCACAAGAATGCCAACGCTTCAGGAGACGACTCTGGGAGCGCTTCGAACGTGAACAGCAGATCCAGTCGCGATTCGCTGACCTGTTGATAACTATTGTCGGAAGAATCCGTTAACGCTGTGGGCATTGCCTGAGGGGCTTTTTCAGCTATGGCAATAGTGGCGGAGAACGCCTCTGCCATCGTCCTGAGTTCATCAATGGTTTGCGGGCCCGCCAGGCTCAAGGTCATCTGCCCGGTCTGATAAAACCGCTGATAGAAGTCTTTCAACGCCTGCTGAAACTCAGGTTGCGGCACCGGCAGACTGTCGCGATTGCCTGCATGAAACGCCCGCAACGGGTGCGCCGCGGACAGCCCATTGAATAGCGCCAGTTGCTGTTGCGCTGTCGCATCCTGGGACCAGGCCACAAATTCGGCCTGCAAAACCTCTCGTTCCCGCAATTGATCGTCCAGATTCATACGCGGGTGAGCGAGCATGTCTGATAGACGCTCCAACCCACCGGCCAATGTCTGCGGCGGCAACTCAAAAAAGAAATCCGTGGTGCGCTCGCTGGTGCGTGCATTCACTTGCCCGCCGTGCCCCTGGACGTAGGCCATCAGCCCTTGGCCGGAAGGAAAACGCTCGGTGTCGAGAAACAACAGATGCTCAAGGAAATGCGCGAGGCCGGGCCACGCCAGAGGCACATCATGACTGCCGGCAGCCACCCGCAACGCCGCAGCACTGCGCTTCAAATCGGGGGCATGACGCAGCGTCACCCGCAGGCCGTTGACCAGGGTTTCAGTGTGGGGGCGGGGATGATTCAGCGCAGGCATGAGCACTTCCAGTACAGAGAAGCGCTAATGCTAGCGGATAACAGGGACTCAGCGCTTGTTCAGCGCACCGTAAAGCTCAGGCCTGCGGTCAATCAGGTAGCGATTGGCTGCGCGCGAATTGACCATCAACTGCCGATCCAGCTCGCCGACAATCAACGCTTCATCCAGACCCGCCTGCGCGACGCGGCTGCCATCCGGTGCGGCGATGCTGCTTTGGCCGCAATACTGGATCTCGCCTTCATGGCCGCAGTAGTTGGCGTAGGCCACATAGCACTGGTTTTCGAAGGCGCGAGCGCGGACGGTGACATCGGCGACGAAATCGAAGGGAATCATGTTCGCCGTTGGCACCAGGATCAGTTCGGCGCCGGCCATGGCCAGGCGCCGGGCGTTCTCCGGGAACTCCATGTCGTAGCAGATCAGGAAACCGAGCTTCCAGCCATTGAGCTCAACCAGCGGGAAATCATCCCCGCCTGCGCTGAACATCGAATGATCGAGGTCACCGAACAGGTGCGTCTTGCGGTAGTTGCACAGCCGTTCGCCATTCGCATCGATCAACTGCACCGAGTTGTAGATCTGGCCGTCTTCGGTGCGCTCGGGGTAGCCATACAGAATGGCGATCCCGGCAGTCTTGGCAATGCGCGCAATCTGTTGCGCCGATTCACCGTTATGCACCTCGGCGAGGACGCTGACTGCATCGACGCCGATGTTGTAGCCGGTCAGGAACATCTCCGGCACCACCAGCAAATCGGCGCCTTTGGCTTCCAGCGCCAGTTGATGCAGGCGTTGCAGATTGCCGGCGACGTCCAGGGGCAGCGGTGGACATTGGTAAAGGGCTACGCGCATTTCGGATTCCTCTTACTCGGGCAGGGCGATCGGACCGATCTCGTTGAACACATCTCCTGGACCCGGGTTCTCGGCGTGAGTTTCACCGCCGAAGTGTTTCATGATGCCCCACACCGCGTTGAGCGAGGTCTGCACCGCGCCTTCAACCCACGCTGGCGTCCACGAAACGTCGTCGCCGGCGATGAAAATCCCGCGCTGCTCGGCTGGCATCTCGTCCTGCATGAAATGCGCGTACATGCGCTGGTTGTAGCGATAGTGGCCGGGCAGGGCGCCTTTGAAGGCACCGAGGAAGTGCGGGTCGGCTTCCCAGGACACGGTGATCGGGTCGCCGATGATCCGCGCGGCGATATCGACTTTCGGGTAGATCTTCTTCAACGAATCCAGCGCCAGTTTCACGCGTTTTTCCACCGGGTGCGGCAGCATTTTCAACGCGTCGCTCATCCACGAATACGACAGGCAAATCACCCCCGGCTTGTCGTCGCCGTTGTCGAACAGGTAAGTGCCGCGAGTCAGGCGATCGGTGAGGGTCATGCTCATAAGGTCACGGCCGGTTTCCGGGTCCTTGTCCTTCCAGAACGGGCGGTCGACCATCACGAAGGTTTTCGACGATTGCATGTAGCGGGTGCGGTCGAGGGCCATCCACATCTTTTGCGAGAACAGGGTTTCGTCGCATTCGATCTGGGTGGTCAGCAGCCAACTCTGGCAGGTGGTCAGTACGGCTGCGTATTCGCGGGTGTCGCCGTTGTTGTCGGTGACCGCAAAACGGCCGTCCGCGGCGTGGGCGATTTTTTTGACCCCAGAGCGCGGCGCGCCTCGGTGCAAAGACTTGAGACTGGTGCCTTCGGGCCAGTGCACGCAGCGTTCTGGCACATGGCGCCAGATGCCTTGCGGGACTTGTTCGACCCCGCCGACGACCAGGTGCTGGTGATCGTCGCAGTTGGTCATCACTACCCGGAAAATTTCCAGCATCGAGTTCGGGAAGTCAGAGTCCCAGCCGCCGGTGCCGAAGCCGACCTGACCGAACACTTCGCGGTGATGGAACGAGAGTTTGGCGAAGGCTTCGGAGGTCGCGACGAAGTCGTAGAAGGTGCGGTCGTCCCACAGCGGAACCAGGGTGTTCCACAATTCTTTGAGGCGCGGCACGTCACGGTCACGGATCGCTTGCTGGATATCGGCGAACTGCGAACCGGCTTCCAGTGCATCCGCCCAGGCGTCAGCCACTTCCTGGAACAGTGCAGGAAGATCCGCCAGTTTCTGTGCGTAATGGGTTTTGCCTTCGATGTCGATCACCGTGCTGCCCGACGCGGGCGTCAGCGGGTTCGGAAAAGGCTTGGTCTGCAGGCCGAGCTTGTCGACGTAGTGATAGAACGCGGTAGACGACACCGGGAAGCGCATCCCGCCCAATTCGGCGACGATGCCATCGGTCCCGTTGAACGCCTGCGAGCGCAGACGACCGCCCATCTTCGAGGCTTCGTAGACGACGGGTTTCAGGCCCAGCTTCATCAGCTCGTAGGCCGCCACCAACCCAGCGATGCCTGCGCCGACGATCGCCACTTCGGCACCGTGGTTATGCTCAGGGATGCTGCCCAGGCCGGCCGGGTGTTCGATCCAGTCGTCAAAGGCGAAAGGAAAGTCCGGGCCGAAAATGGTGACTGGTCTCTTACCGTCTGCAGGATGGCGATTGTTCTTGTTCATGGCTGACCTTGCTGGCGACCCGACGCGGGATGCGCGTCTGAGTATAGGAAAAGATGGCAGCCATTCTAGAGAGCGTAGAACACGTTAATAAGACGCAATGTGTCGTCGTTTTGCCAGTTGTCTGATCAATATGACGATCTATCGCTACACATCGCCCATTGTGGGAGCGGGCTTGCTCGCGAATGCGGTGGGTCAGCCAACTGCAATGGTGACTGATGCGCCGCATTCGCGAGCAAGCCCGCTCCCACATGGACAGTGTCTAAACCGGCTGTCCCCGATCAATCTTGCTGCTCAGGATGATTGAAGTGGTGGTCTTCTCCACCCCATCCACGCTGCCGATCTGATCCAGCAACTGATCCAGCTGCTCCGGCGACTCGGTCCGCAACCACGCCACATAATCAAATTCGCCACTCACCGCACACAGCTGCTGAACCTGAGCCATCGCGCTAAGCCGGCGCAACACTTCCTTGCCGGAACGCGGTTGCACAGTGATCCCGACATACGCCTGCAAACCGCCATCCACCACGCGTTGCCCCAGGCGAACGCCATAACCGGTAATTACCTTGGCTTTTTCCAGCCGCGACAATCGCGAAGTTACTGTGGTGCGCGCGATACCCAGCTGCCGGGCGAGCATGGCTACGCTTTCGCGGGCGTTGATTTGCAAAGCCGCGATCAATTGGCGGTCGATTTCGTCGAGCACGGGTGGACGGGTGTCAGGCAAGGGGCTTCTCCAGCGGCATGCATCAATGGGCAGCATGTTACAGACACATCCCACACAGCGCTCGTGGCGCTTATTTGAGCCTGGTTTTGTACCGTTCAGAACATTTTGCCTGCGACAAATTGCCATAAGTAACTAGGTAGTACATCATTTCGCCCTTGTCACAAATGGGGAAAACTTCCGACATGAATAATTCTGGGGCTGCCGCCGGCAGCAAATGGTTGCTGTTGGGGCTGGGTGTCCTGATCGCGTTGATCGGGCTTGGCCTGGCGGGTGGCGGTGCTTACCTGGTGACGTTGGGCGGGAGTTGGTACTTCCTGCTGATGGGCCTGGCCATGCTGGTTTCCGGGCTGATGATTGCCCGGCGCAAGCCGCAAGGTGCGTGGCTGTATGGTCTGGCGCTGATCCTGACGGCGATCTGGGCGGTGTGGGACAGCGGTTTCGATTATTGGCCGCTGGTTTCGCGGGTGCTGACGTTCGCCGTGATCGGCCTGGTTATCGCGCTGATTTATCCGAAGCTGGTGCGCGCTTCCGGCGCCACGGCGGGGCGTGGCGCTTACGGTTTGGCCGGTATTCTGGGTGTCGGCGTAGTCGCTACGCTGGCCTACATGTTTGTGCCGACTCATGTGGTCAAGGCCAGCAGTGAACCTGCGGTAACGCCGGTCGCGCCGGGCACCGAGCAGAAGGACTGGGCTCACTGGGGCAATACCACCGCCGGCAATCGCTTCGCCGCGCTGGACCAGATCAACAAAGGCAACATCGACAAGTTGCAGGTGGCCTGGACCTTCCACACCGGCGATATCCCGCAAAGCACCGGCGCAGGCGCTGAAGACCAGAACACTCCGTTGCAAATCGGTGACACGGTCTACACCTGCACCGCCTACGGCAAAGTCTTCGCCCTGGACGCCGACACCGGCACCCAGCGCTGGAAGTTCGATCCCCAAGGCACCGCGCCGAACTGGCAACGCTGCCGTGGCCTGGGCTACTCCGAAACGCCTGTGTCTTCGGATAACCAGCCAGCCGCCTGTGCGAAACGTCTGTTTCTGCCGACCGGCGATGCGCGCCTGATCGCCATCAACGCCGAAACTGGCAAGCCCTGCGAAGACTTCGGTGACAAAGGCACCGTCGACCTGAAAACCGACATGGGCGAAGTCAAACCGGGTTACTACCAGCAAACCTCGACCCCGCTGGTCGCCGGCAATGTGGTGATCGTCGGCGGTCGCGTGGCCGATAACTATTCCACCGGCGAACCGCCAGGCGTGGTGCGTGCCTACGACGTGCGCAGCGGCGAGCTGGTGTGGGCGTGGGATCCGGGCAACCCGAACACCACCAAACGCCCGCCGGCTGGCGAAACTTACACCCGTGGTACGCCGAACGTCTGGTCGGCCATGTCCTACGACGCCAAGCTCGGTCTGGTCTACCTGCCAACCGGCAACGCCACCCCGGACTTCTTCGGCGGCCAACGCACGGCCTTCGATGACAAGTGGAACTCGTCCATCGTCGCCATTGACGTGAAGACCGGCCAGGTACGCTGGCACTTCCAGACCACCCACCACGACCTCTGGGACTTCGACTTGCCGGCGCAACCGCTGCTTTACGATGTGCCGGACGACAAGGGCGGCACCCAGCCAGCCTTGGCGCAGGTCACCAAACAGGGCGAGATCTTCCTGCTCAACCGCGAAACCGGCGTGCCGATAGCGCGGGTCGAAGAACGCCCGGTGCCGCAAGGCAACGTGCCCGGCGAACGCTACTCGCCGACCCAGCCGTTCTCGGTGGACATGCCGTCAATCGGCAACCAGACCCTGACCGAATCCGACATGTGGGGCGCCACGCCGTTCGACCAGTTGATGTGCCGCATCCAGTTCAAAGGCATGCGCCACGAAGGCGTCTACACGCCGCCGGGCCTTGATCGCGCGCTGCAATTCCCGGGCTCCCTGGGCGGCATGAACTGGGGCAGCGTCTCGGTCGATCCGAACACCAACTACATGTTCGTCAACGACATGCGCCTGGGCCTGGCCAACTACATGATCCCGCGCAACAAGATCGCCGCCGGGGCCAGCGGTATCGAAATGGGCGTCGTGCCACAGGAAGGCACACCGTTCGGCGCCATGCGCGAACGCTTCCTTTCAGCCGCCGGGATTCCGTGCCAAAAACCACCGTTCGGCACCATGTCCGCCATCGACCTCAAGACCCACAAGTTGATGTGGCAGGTTCCGGTCGGCACCGTGCAAGACACCGGGCCGCTGGGGATTCGCATGCATTTGCAGATCCCGATCGGCATGCCGACCCTGGGTGCTTCGCTGGCGACCCAGTCGGGGTTGCTGTTCTTCGCCGGAACGCAGGATTTCTACCTGCGTGCTTTCGATACGGGCAACGGTAATGAGATCTGGAAGTCGCGCTTGCCGGTGGGCAGTCAGTCGGGACCGATGACGTATGTCTCGCCGAAAACCGGTAAGCAGTACATTTTGCTCACGGTAGGCGGCGCACGACAGTCGTCGGATCGGGGGGACTATGTGATTGCGTATGCGTTGCCCTGAGTAAGGGGGGAATTGCAGATAACGAAAAGCCGCGCGATTGCGCGGCTTTTTTGTTTGGTGGGCCCACACGGACTTGAACCGTGGACCAAAGGATTATGAGTCCTCTGCTCTAACCAACTGAGCTATAGGCCCTCAGTAGGCCGCGGATTATAGCGACGGTTTCTCGGCTGTGCTATCCGAAAAATCCGATACGGCTATACGAAGAAACGTCGCGGCGAATTCCTCGGGCGGTAATGGGAGGCTGACGATGTAGCCCTGGATCTGTTCGCAGCCTTCGGTGGCGAGGAATTCTTGCTGGGCCTGGGTTTCGACGCCCTCGGCGATGATGGTGAATTGCATGCTGCGGCCGAGGGCGATGATGGCTCGCACAATGGCCGCGTCGTGGGGGTCGTCCGGCAGGCCGCGGACGAAAGACTGGTCGATTTTGAGGATGTCCAGCGGCAGGCGTTTGAGGTAGCTCAGGGATGAATAGCCGGTGCCGAAGTCATCGATCGCCAATTGCACGCCCAAGCGTTTTAGCTGGTGCAGCACGGCCAGCGCTTCTTCAGCCTGGCTCATGATGAAGTTTTCGGTAATTTCCAGTTGCAGAAAACCGGGCTTGAGACGGTTGTCCCTGAGCAGTTGTTCGATGCGACCGAGCAGGTTCGGTTGGCGCAGTTGCGCGCCGGCGAGGTTGACTGACAGCGGGCCGAGGCTTGTGTAGAGCTGATTCCATTCGAACATCTGCCGGCACGCGGTCTCGAGCACCCAGTCGCCGATCTGCAGGATCATGCCGTTTTCTTCGGCCAGGGGAATGAAGTGTTCCGGCGGGACATCGCCGAAAGTCGGGTGACGCCAGCGAATGAGCGCTTCGGCGCCGACCAGGCGATGATCGTCGAGGCTGATCTTCGGTTGGTAGAAAAGGTGCAGCTCGTTGCGCTCGATGGCGCGGCGCAGTTCGTGTTCCAGCGCCACGCGTTCGCTGGCCTGGGCGGTGAGGTCGCGGGTGTAGCTTTCGACCCGGTTGCGGCCCTTGGCCTTGGAGCGATACATCGCCGCGTCGGCGTTTTTGACCAGGGTTGCAACGTCGCAACCGTCCTTGGGGTACAGGCTGGAGCCGATGCTGGCGCTGATGAAAAACTCATGCTCGCCGGCCTGGAACGGTGCTGCAAAGCAATTGAGCAGTTTGGTGGCGATGTGGTCGGCATCGGTGGCTTGCTGCAGGCCGGGTAGCAGGATGATGAATTCATCGCCGCCCAGGCGCGCCACGGTGTCGATGTCCCGCAGTTGCTCTTTCAGGCGCACGGCGATGCCCTTGAGCAACAGATCGCCGACCGGGTGACCAAGGCTGTCATTGATGTGCTTGAAGCGGTCCAGGTCGAGGAACAGCACCGCGCCCTGGCCACCGTTTTCCTGCTGGTTGTTGAGTGCAGTCAGCAGACGGCTTTCGAACAGCGTGCGGTTCGGCAGGCCGGTGAGCGGATCGTGGTGGGCCTGGTAATCGAGCTTGGCCTGGGCGTGCTTGAGGCTGGAGATATCGGCGAACACGGCGACAAAGTGGGTGATGAACTTGTCGCGATTGCGCACGGCGCTGATGGTCAACCAGCTCGGATAGAGCTCACCGTTTTTGCGCCGGTTGGAGATCTCGCCTTGCCAGTGTCCTTCATCGGTCAATTGATGCCACATGGCCGCATAGAACGCGCTGTCATGTAGGCCCGAGGCGAGCAGGCGAGGGGTGTGGCCCAGAGCTTCGCTCTCGCTGTAACCGGTGATTTCGGTAAATGCGCGGTTGACCGCGCTGATGTGCTGTTGGGTGTCGGTGATCAATACGCCTTCTGCGGTGCTCTCGAACACGGTGGCGGCCTGCTGCAATTTTTCCTGCATCAAGTGCCGCTCGGTGATGTCCCGGGCGATGGTCAGCATGCAATCTTCTTCGCCAATCGGCAGCGGACGGCTCGACACCTCGCAGAGGCGGATTTGCCCGTCGTTGCGGCGAATGTGGCAGGTGAAGTCCCTTACGAAGCCGTCCCGGTGCAGCAAGTCGAGCATCTGTTTGCGTTCGTTCAGATTGACCCAGATGCCCAGGTCCAGCGCCGAGCGATCCACTGACATCGCGCTGTTGAAGCCCGTAATGCGGCTGAAGCCCTCGTTGACCTCCAGTAGCAGGCCATCGCTCTGCCGGGACAACAGCAAGCCGTCAGGCGATGCGTGGAAGGCCTTGGCGAACTTCTCCTCGGAAGTTTGCAGCTGTTGTTGGGTTTCCTTGAGCTGACTGATGTCGCGCACCACCACCACCAGCGCGGGCGTGGTGTCGAGATCGAAGGGCTCGGCGGAAATCAGGCCGGTAAACACCTGGCCGTTGTTGCGGCGAAAGGGCATTTCCAGATTGCGGATGCTGCCGGCCTGCAACCGCTGCAACAAACCTGGGCCGACCCCTGGAATTCCCCAGATATTCAGATCGGTGGCGGTCTGGCCGATGACGTCCACGGCTTTGAGCCCGATCTGTTCTTCAAACGCTTCGTTGACCTCCAGCAGGCAGCCATCGGAAAGCCGCGCAATCACCAGGATGTCCGGGCATTGCTGGAACACCGAGGCGAACTTCTGTTCCGACAGGCGCAGCGCCTCTTCGGTACGTTTGGCATCGCTGATGTCGATCATCAGCCCGCGCAGCACCGGCTCATGGCCGTGCTCGATCAGGCTGACGATATCGCGCACCCACAGGCAGCGGCCGTCGGCGGTGATGACCCGGTAATCGACGCTGTGATCGCGACCGGCCAGCACTTCGTGATCGCAAAAGGTCTGGGCGCGGGTCAGGTCGGCGGGGTGGATGATGTTGCGCCAGAAACCCGGGATCAGCCAATGGGACAGGGGATAGCCGAGCAGGTCCTCGGCGTGGGGCGACACGTAGCTGTAGGTGAAATCGCTGATCCGCGCTTCCCAGGCAATGGCCGAGAGACTCTCCACCAGCCCGCGATAGTGGTATTCGCTGCTGCGCAGTTCCTGTTCAAGATCGATCCTCCGGGCAATTTCCGAACTTAGTCGGCGGTTGATCCGGATGACCATTGCCAGAACGATCATCAGCAACAGCAGGCCCGGCAAGCCGTAAACCAGCAAGTCGGACCAGAAAGTCCGATGATCGAGGACGTTACCCACCCAATGCTCTTGGATGGTGCTGATCTCACTCGAACTCATGTCCGCCAGGACTTTGTCGATGATGCCGACGAGCATTTTGTTTTTCGGCGGCACCGCCATCGCCAATTGATAGCGATAGGGCGTCTCACCGCTGACATACAGCCCATCGAGCTTGAGTTGACGCAGACTCCAGACACTCGAAGCGAGATCACCGACCACGGCATCCACTTCATCGGTGGCCAATGCCTGCAATGCCGAGCTGACGTTTGGCATCGCCACCAGATTCAGGTCCGGGTGGTGGGTGCGCAGCAATTCATGAGGGGCGTAGTTTTCCACCACGGCGATTTTCAGGCCGTACAGGTCCTCGATTTTGCGCGGCTGGGCACCGCCGACATGGGCGAGGATGACTATCGGAAAATCCAGGTAGGGTCGGGTGAATGACAGGTAGGTCTGGCGTTCCGGCGTCGACATGATGCCCGGCAGCAAGTCCAGCTTGCCCTGTTTGACCTGTTCAAGGACCACCGTCCAGCTCACCGGCTCGATGGGCGTGAGCTTGATGTCCAGGCGTTGGCGGATCACGTTTATATAATCCGCAGCCAAGCCCTGATAACGGTTCTGCTCGTCGCGGAACTCGAAAGGTGGCCAAGACGCATCGACGCCCAGACGCAAGTCCGGGTGAGCCGCCAGCCAGCTACGTTCTTCGTCGGTGAGAGTCAGCGCGCCAGCCGTTGCGGTCCAGGTCATCAGCGACAGCAAAAAAAGCACGGTCGACAATCTGGGCATAACGGTCTCGTTATGGCTCGGGGGGAATGTTTCGAGTGTAGACGGGCAATTCGGCGGGGGGGTATTGCGGGGGATTTTATCTGCAAAAAGCAAAACCCCCGGCCTGGGCCGGGGGTTCTGTGATCACTCGTCGAGGAAGGAGCGCAAATGCTCGCTTCTCGTCGGGTGGCGCAGCTTGCGCAGCGCCTTGGCTTCGATCTGACGAATCCGTTCACGGGTCACGTCGAACTGCTTACCAACCTCTTCGAGGGTGTGGTCGGTATTCATGTCGATACCGAAGCGCATGCGCAGAACCTTGGCTTCACGGGCAGTGAGGCCGGAGAGAACTTCGCGAGTCGCTTCTTTAAGGCTCTCAACGGTAGCAACATCGATTGGCGACTGCATGGTCGAGTCTTCGATGAAGTCACCCAAATGGGAGTCTTCGTCATCACCGATCGGGGTTTCCATGGAGATCGGCTCTTTAGCGATCTTCAATACCTTGCGGATCTTGTCCTCAGGCATTTCCATGCGTTCGCCCAGCTCTTCCGGGGTCGGTTCGCGACCCATTTCCTGCAACATCTGCCGGGAAATACGGTTGAGCTTGTTGATCGTCTCGATCATGTGCACCGGAATACGGATGGTGCGGGCCTGGTCGGCGATCGAGCGAGTGATCGCCTGACGGATCCACCAGGTGGCATAAGTCGAGAATTTGTAGCCGCGGCGGTATTCGAACTTGTCCACCGCTTTCATCAAACCAATGTTGCCTTCCTGGATCAGATCGAGGAATTGCAGGCCACGGTTGGTGTACTTCTTGGCGATGGAGATCACCAGACGCAAGTTCGCTTCAACCATCTCTTTCTTCGCGCGGCGGGCCTTGGCCTCACCGATCGACATGCGACGGTTGATGTCCTTGATCTCGGCAATCGTCAAACCGGTTTCGGTTTGCAGCGCGATCAGCTTTTGCTGGCAACGAATGATGTCCGGTTGCAGGCGACCAATGGCTTCGGCGTATTTGCCTTTGCCTTTGGCCAGGCCGTCGGACCAGCTTTCGTCGACTTCATTGCCCGGGAACTGGCGCAGGAAGTCGGCACGCGGCATGCGCGCATCACGAACACAGAGCTGCATGATCGCGCGCTCTTGCTGACGCAGACGATCCAGGGCACTGCGAACACGCTCGACCAGGCCTTCGAATTGCTTCGGCACCAGTTTGATCGGCATGAACAGCTCAGCCAGCAGCACCAGTTCGGCAATTGCCGCCTTGTTGCCACGACCGTGCTTCTTCAGCGCCTTGCGGGTGATTTCCATCTGATCGGAGACAGCGCCAAAACGCTGTGCCGCGATGACCGGATCCGGACCGCTTTCGGCTTCTTCTTCGTCGTCGGTGCTGGCTTCAGCTTCGTCGTCGTCGGTGTCGTCATCCGCTTTCACGGCTTTCGGATCGACAGGCGGCGGCACTTCGGCTGCAGGCGGCGCAATACCGTCGTCCGGGTCGATATAACCGCTCAGGACGTCGGACAGGCGGCCACCTTCGGTGGTGACGCGAGTGTATTCGGACAGAATGTGGTCAACCGTGCCAGGGAAGTGCGCAATTGCGCCCATCACTTCACGGATGCCCTCTTCAATACGCTTGGCGATTTCAATTTCGCCTTCACGAGTGAGGAGCTCTACCGTACCCATTTCGCGCATGTACATGCGCACTGGGTCGGTGGTGCGACCAATGTCGGTCTCGACCGCTGCCAACGCTGCTGCTGCCTCTTCGGCCGCGGCTTCGTCGGTATCGGCGTCGGCCAGCATAAGGGAATCCTTATCTGGCGCAACCTCGAATACGTTGATCCCCATGTCGTTGATCATGCGGATGATGTCTTCCACCTGTTCCGGATCTGAAATATCCTCCGGCAGGTGGTCGTTGACCTCCGCGTAAGTCAGGTAACCCTGCTCACGACCAAGTGTGATCAACTCTTTGATACGAGACTGCTGTTGCGCTTTTCCGGACATAACACCCTATCCACTGAAGGTCTTGGCGGGCAAAAAACAAGCCGAGGATTATACCTGAGCTATGACCTCACGCGCCAGTTGAGGTCGGGGTTGATACAGCCATATTGCGTTTTAATAGGTCGCGCATCTGATTTGCGATCTGATTTGCTTCCTCCGCGGTCAGTCCTGGCTGCCTTGCTTTTCTGATTAGTTCTTCCAGGCTATCCGTGTGTTGAGAGGCGGATAACCTAGTAATGGTGTCTAAAAACTGTTGTTCAAGGTTGTCACCGTCAATCAGCCATTCCTTTTCCGCTAATGCCTTGAGCAAACGCCCCTGTTCGGTCCCGTGCCAACGGGCCATTAGCTGAATTGAGTTTAGCTTAGGATTTTTTTGCACCGCTCCGATCAGGGCCACCAGCAACTGAGCGTAAGTGTTGCTCTCATTGGCGAAGTGGTCGGCGGTTTCTACCTTGCCGGCCAGGTCCGGGTGATGGATGAGCGTGCGCAATGCGATCAGCGTTGGTGCTTCGACGGCAATCGGCGTGCGCGGGGCACTCGGTTGATCACGATCGCCGCCACGCTTGCCATTCTTGTCCCAGGGTTTCTTGTCCCATTTCTTGCCGCCGGCGCCGGGTTTCTTTGGCGTCCATTCCTGCTGCGGCGCGTACATGTCTTGCGCTTGAGGCTGATGGTAGTCGCTGTAGTCCGGCACGGCGTCGTAATCCATGCCCGGATCGTAGGCCGGCGGCGCGTCCTGAGGAGCGCTGTGCACCAGTTGACTGACAGCTTCGCCAGTCAGGCCGGTGATTTCGGTCAGTCGTTGACGCATTAGGATGCGCAGGTTGGCACCCGGCACTTTATCGATCAGCGGTGCTGCGAGGGTGGCCATATGGGCCTTGCCTTCAAGCGAGCGCGGGTCTGATTCGGCGGTCAGTTGCTCAAAGAAATAATCCGCCAGCGGTTGCGCGTGCTGATTGATCCGCGCACGGAAGGCATCTGTGCCTTCGGAACGGACCAGCGTATCCGGGTCTTCGCCCTCGGGCAGGAACAGGAAACGCGCGCGCCGCCCGTCTTGCAGGCACGGCAGCGCCGCTTCCAGTGCTCGCCATGCAGCGTTGCGGCCAGCCTGGTCGCCGTCGAAACAGAACAAAACGTTGGGCACGACGCGAAACAGTCGCTTCAAGTGCTCCTCGCTGGTCGCGGTGCCCAAGGTTGCGACGGCATTGCGCAGGCCTTGCTGGGCGAGGGCGATGACGTCCATGTAGCCTTCAACGACGATGATTTCGTCGAGGTTTCGGTTGTTCTTGCGTGCTTCATAGAGGCCGTAAAGCTCCTGGCCTTTATGGAATACCGGGGTTTCCGGTGAGTTCAGATATTTCGGTTTGTCGTCGCCCAGTACGCGGCCACCGAAGGCAATGATGCGCCCGCGGCTATCGCGAATCGGGAACATCACGCGATCGCGGAAGCGGTCATAGCGTTTGCCGGTTTCGGCGTTCTCGATCAGCAGGCCGGCATCGACCATGGCTTTCTGTTGCAGGGTGTCGCTGCTCAAGTGCTTGAACAGATTGTCCCAGCCGGGCGGGGCGAAGCCGAGGCCGAAGTCCCGGGCGATTTCGCCGGTCAGGCCGCGACCTTTCAAATAATCCACGGCGGCTTTGCGCGATGGGTGGCTTTTCAGCGCCTGCCGGTAAAAGTCGGCGGCGGCGGTGAGTAGCGGGTACAGCGGCGAATCGGTCGGCTGCCGCGGTTTGTGCGGGCGGCCGCTTTCTTCGCGGGGGATTTCCATGCCGGCGGCTTTGGCCAGTTCTTCGACGGCCTGGACGAAATCCAGGTTGTCGTGGTCCATCATGAAGCCGAGGGCGTTACCGCCAGCGCCGCAGCCGAAGCAGTAGTAGAACTGTTTGTCGGGGCTGACGCTGAAAGATGGGGTTTTCTCTTTGTGGAACGGGCAGCAGGCGGTGTAGTTCTTGCCGGCTTTTTTCATTTGCAGGCGCGAGCTGACCACATCGACGATGTCGGTGCGGTTCAGAAGGTCGTCAATGAAGCTCTGGGGAATTAGCCCGGCCATGGCGTTCTCGTCATCTGCGCTGAAACGGATCCAAAACGAACGGCGAACGAACGCGGGTCGTTGCTTGAGGCACACGTATATGTGGCTCGACCGGTGTCGTCTGCGTAATCGCTGTCGGGAAGTGTATCTGCCGAAAATCCACTGACGTTAGTACCATTCAGTATTCGACTATTTGAAAGTGTTGCGCTGAAAATCCGCTACGGCCAATCGATGGCCTCGGATAGCTCAATAAGCGGGCACGCAAGCAGGTGCCTTGGGCTGATCGTCGTAAGAGGAATCAGTGGGTGTGCTCGTCAGTAGCCTTGGAAGGCTCGTCAGAAAAGACGTGCACCGCTGGCAAAAGAGCCAGGTCTGACGCTGTGAAGCAGGTTTGTCCGAGTCGCATCTGCGGCGTAGACGGTGAAGCATCAAGCGTTTTACGCAAATGCCATAAGCCCGGCTGAGGGCCGGGCTTGGCAGAAGCTTGCTACGAACGTCTGTGTATTAGTACAGACGAACGGCGCGGCGCTGTTCGCGCTGTACTTTCTTGGCGTGACGCTTAACAGCGGCTGCTGCTTTGCGCTTACGCTCAGAAGTTGGCTTCTCGTAAAATTCGCGGCTACGAACTTCAGCCAGTACACCGGCTTTTTCGCAGGAGCGCTTGAAACGACGCAGAGCTACGTCGAAGGGTTCGTTCTCTTTTACTTTGACGGCTGGCATCCAGAGCTACCTTCATTCATTACCGGGGTCAACATCCTCGCGGCAAAAGAGCACTTGAAGACGTCGGTTTTTAAGGGTTGCGGATGTTAACTCCTCATCGACCGGAATGCAAAGCCTCTGATCGAAAACCGCTAGTCGGGGCATCCCATGGCGACTATTATGCGCGCCTTCGAATCTAGCCTAAACAAGGCGCAAACCCATGCTAGTACTGGGATTAGAAACCTCCTGCGACGAAACCGGTGTCGCATTATATGACAGTGAACGCGGCTTGCTGGCCGACGCGCTGTTCAGTCAGATCGACCTGCATCGCGCCTATGGCGGTGTGGTGCCGGAGCTGGCCTCGCGTGATCACGTCAAACGCATGCTGCCCTTGATTCGTCAGGTGTTGGCGGAAGCTGGCTGCGTGCCGACCGAGATCGACGCCATCGCTTATACCGCCGGTCCCGGCCTGGTCGGAGCGCTGCTGGTGGGGGCTTCCTGCGCCCAGGCGCTGGCCTTTGCGTGGGGCATTCCGGCCCTCGGCGTGCACCACATGGAAGGTCATTTGCTGGCGCCGATGCTGGAGTCGCAACCGCCGGAATTCCCGTTCGTCGCTTTGTTGGTCTCGGGCGGTCATACGCAGCTGGTTCAGGTCGACGGGATCGGCCAATACACGTTGTTGGGCGAGACCCTCGACGATGCCGCCGGTGAAGCGTTCGACAAGACCGCGAAGATGATGGGCCTCAATTATCCGGGTGGTCCGGAAATCGCGCGTCTGGCGGAGCAGGGGGTTGCAGGGCGTTTCACGTTCCCGCGCCCGATGTGCGACCGTCCGGGCCTGGCTTTCAGCTTCAGCGGCTTGAAAACCTTTGCCCTGAACACCTGGCAGCAATGCGTCAGCGCCGGGGACGACAGCGAGCAAGCCCGTTGCGACATCTCGCTGGCGTTCCAGCAAGCCGTGGTGGAGACTTTGACCATCAAGTGCAAGCGCGCCCTGAAAGCGGCCGGCATGAAGCGTCTGGTGATTGCTGGGGGCGTTAGCGCCAACAAGGCTTTGCGCACTTCACTGGAAAAAATGCTCGGTGACATGAAGGGTGACGTGTTTTATGCGCGTCCCGAGTTCTGCACCGATAACGGCGCGATGATTGCGTTTGCCGGTTGTCAGCGTTTGCAGGCGGGTCAGCACGAAAGCCTGGCGATCAGCGTGCAGGCGCGCTGGCCGATGGAGCAGTTATCGGCGCTTTGATGGCGAGAGCGATGAGCGGCGCTCATGTGCGGTATTTAAAAATGCCGTTCGCGCCCTGCAAACAGGTCGCGTAGATTGCCGCGATGCCGCCAGACGATCAACGCCGTGAGCGCGCTCATGGGCAGCAATGCCGCGGGCTCTTGCCAGGCGAGCAATGGCAGGGTCAGCGGTGTAGCGATCAGCGCCGCCAGTGAGCTGGTGCGGGTCAGGTAGAACGTCAGCAGCCAGGCACATACGGCCAGCAAGGCGGCTGGCGGGTACAGGCCCAGCAACATGCCGGCCGCGGTGGCGACACCCTTGCCGCCGCGAAAGCGGAAGTAAATTGGGAACAGGTGGCCGATGACGGCATAAACGCCGATCCAGGCCTGTTCTTGTAGCGAAAGGCCGGCAACAGCGGCGATCAGTACTGGCAACAAGCCTTTGCACAGGTCACCGAGCAAGGTCAGGACGGCGAGTTTCTTGCCGACCAGGCGCAACATGTTGGTGGCGCCGGCATTGCCCGAGCCACTCATTCGCGGATCCGGGTTACCGGTGAGGCGGCTGAGCAAAATGGCGAAGGACAGAGAGCCGAGCAGGTAGGCGAGGGTCGCCAATAACCAAAACATGCTAACTATTCCGGGCGAGGACGCCCTGATTCTAACGGCGCATTGCGCCCTTGTCGTGCAGCGGAGAAAAGTGCTTGGACAGAGTGTTTATCGAGGGCCTGGAAGTCGACACCGTGATTGGTGCCTATGACTGGGAACGAGGCATCCGCCAGTGTCTGCGACTGGACCTGAGCTTCGCCTGGGACAATCGCCCGGCAGCGGCTGGCGATGACCTGACCCTGGCGCTCGACTACGCGAGCGTTTCGTCGCGTATCCAGGCGTTCGCCGAGCAGGCGCAGTTTCAACTGGTCGAGACCTTTGCCGAGCGTTTGGTTGAAGTGTTGATGAGCGAATTCAAGATCACCTGGATGCGCCTCAAACTGACCAAGCCGGGCGCTGTGCCGGCGGCCACCGGTGGCGTGGGCGTGGAGATCGAGCGCGGATGTCGCTGACTCAGGTTTACCTCGGGCTCGGTAGCAATATCGAGCGCGAAGCCCATTTGCAGGCTGGCCTGGAAGCCTTGGCAGGTTTTCTGGTGGATATCCGCTGCTCGGCGGTGTTTGAAAGCCAGCCGGTGGGCATCAAGAGTGGTCCGTTCTTCAATTTCGTGGTGTCGGCGTTCACTGACCTGCCACTGGTGGAACTCGATCGTCGACTGAAATTCATCGAGGCGGACAACGGCCGCTACGCGCCGGATCGCAAGGGTTTGCCCTTGGATATCGACGTTTTGTTGTTCGGTGATCTGGTGGGTAACTTCGACGGATTGATCCTGCCCCGGGCAGAAATCCTTAAAAATGCCTTCGTGCTGTGGCCGTTGTCGCTGATTGCGCCGGACCGGGTGCATCCGGGCGTAGGCAAAAGCTTTGCGGCCCTGTGGGCTGAAGCGCAGATTGATCAGGTGTTGGCGCCGGTGGCGTTTGAGTGGCGCGGTGAGCAACTCACCCCTTCGAATTTGTTGTGAGGCGGATGACGCCTTCGCGGGCAAGCCTCGCTCCCACAGGATTCGAGTCGTTTGCAAACGACACGCCCCCTGTAGGAGCGAGGCTTGCCCGCGAAGCTTTTCAGCTAGACGCCGATTCTTTATAGGCCTTCAACGCCTTAAGCCGCTCACGCTTGATCGCCTCACCCAGCTCAGGCCCTTTAAATCCCTTCTCCAGCAACGGCTGCACAGCGACACCCCGCGCCGCATTCGCCGCCCCGCGCAAATAATCCGCCTGTGGATAACTTCGCTGCTCCAGGCCCTTGCGCCCACGAGCATCCATCTCGCACGCCGCAATAAACTCCTCAAACCGCTGCGGTCGACGATAGACGTCAAAACTTTGCAACAGCTCTAGCAACGTCGATGGCTTCAGCTCCAGGGCTCGGTGCCCGTGAGTGTGATATTGCCCGACCAGCAATGCCAGTTCCTGACAATCCTTCGGTGCCTTGAACCGTTCGTTGACCGCTTTGATCAGCTTCAGCCCCTTGTGCTCATGGGCAATGTGTCGCGGCCATTCCTCCTCGGGTGTCAGGCCTTTGCCCAAATCATGTAGCAAGCACGACCAGCGCACCGTTAGCGGTTGTTTGTGCAGCGCCGCTTGTTCAAGCACGCTCAGGGTGTGCACGCCGGTATCGATTTCCGGGTGATGGGCTTCCGGTTGCGGGACGCCGAACAGCGCGTCGACCTCTGGCATCAGCACTTTGAGTGCGCCGCACGCACGCAGGACTTCTATGAAGACCTGTGGCTGATCTTCCATCAGGGCGCGGGAAATTTCCTTCCAGCTGCGTTCAGCGGTTAGCGCCTCCAGTTCGCCGGAATTGCTGAGCTGACGCATCAGCTCCAGAGTCTCCGGTGCGACGGTAAAACCCAGCGTTGCATAGCGCGCGGCGAAGCGCGCAACACGCAGTACCCGGAGCGGATCTTCGGCGAACGCGGGGGAAACGTGACGAAGCAAGCGCGCTTCGAGATCGCGCTGGCCGTGGTAAGGGTCGGTCAGGTTCTGTTGATCATCCTCGGCCATGGCGTTGATCGTCAGGTCGCGGCGGATCAAGTCTTCTTCGAGGGTAACTTCGGGGCTGGCGTGGAAGGTGAAGCCGCCGTAACCGCGTCCGCTTTTGCGTTCGGTCCGGGCGAGGGCGTATTCCTCACCGCTTTTTGGGTGAAGAAACACCGGGAAGTCCGAGCCCACCGGGCGAAAACCCTTGGCGAGCATTTCTTCGGTGGTGGCGCCTACCACGACCCAGTCGATATCGGTGACAGGCTTGCCCAGCAGGCGATCGCGTACGGCGCCGCCAACTTTATAAATCTGCATAAAAAAC
Organism: Pseudomonas sp. B21-053; assembly: GCF_026016365.1. Lineage (NCBI taxonomy): Bacteria > Pseudomonadati > Pseudomonadota > Gammaproteobacteria > Pseudomonadales > Pseudomonadaceae > Pseudomonas > Pseudomonas sp. B21-053. Next base: position 6,458,513 of record NZ_CP087205.1, on the reverse strand, counting down.
CTCCGTTAGCTCGACAGAATAACCGTTGCGTCGAACTTCCGGAGGCAGAAACCATATCAAAGGTGAATGACAGCCAGATCGAGCCGACCGTAATCCCCCTCGGCGTGTTCACTTCTGGGCGGTACGTGATGGACTTTCATCACCTGGTCGCCTTGCAGGGTTTCCAAGTGGATGTCGAAGCCCCATAGCCGATGCAGGTGCTTGAGCACTTCCTCGGTGGATTCGCCCAGCGGTTTGCGGTCGTGTTGCTGGTGACGCAAGGTCAATGAACGGTCGCCACGTCGATCAATGCTGTAGATCTGCACGTTGGGTTCGCGATTGCCCAGGTTGTACTGGGCCGCCAGGGTTTCACGGATGGTCCGGTAGCCGGGCTCGTCGTGAATGGCGGGGACCAGCAAGTCATCCTTCTGATCGTCATCGAGAATGCTGAACAGCTTCAGGTCGCGGATCACCTGAGGCGACAGATATTGCAGGATGAAGCTCTCATCCTTGAAGCTACTCATGGCGAACTTGATGGTCGACAACCAGTCGGTGCCGGCGATTTCCGGGAACCAGCGGTAATCCTCTTCGGTTGGGTGCTCGCACATGCGCCGGATGTCCCGGTACATCGCAAAACCCAGGGCATAAGGGTTGATGCCGCTGTAGTAAGGGCTGTCGAAGCCCGGTTGCATCACCACACTGGTGTGGGACGTGAGGAACTCCATCATGAAGCCGTCGGTGACCAGGCCTTCGTCGTACAGGTCGTTCATCAGCGTGTAGTGCCAGAACGTCGCCCAGCCTTCGTTCATCACCTGGGTCTGGCGTTGCGGGTAGAAATACTGCGCAATCTTGCGCACGATCCGCACAATTTCCCGCTGCCACGGCTCCAGCAGCGGCGCGTGTTTTTCGATGAAGTACAGGATGTTTTCCTGCGGTTCGGCGGGGAAGCGTGCATTGTCCTTGTCGCTGTACTTGTCCGCACCTTTTGGAATGGTGCGCCACAGGTCGTTGATCTGTTTCTGCAGATGCTCTTCCCGATCCTTCTGCCGACGACGTTCTTCTTCGGCGGAAATCGGATAGGGACGTTTGTAACGGTCAACGCCGTAGTTCATCAGCGCGTGGCAGGAGTCGAGCAAGTCTTCCACCGCGTCGATGCCGTGGCGCTCTTCGCACTGCATGATGTACTGCTTGGCGAACACCAGGTAGTCGATGATCGAACTGGCGTCGGTCCAGGTGCGGAACAGGTAATTGCCCTTGAAGAAGCTGTTGTGGCCATAGCAGGCATGCGCCACTACCAGCGCCTGCATGCAGATGGTGTTCTCTTCCATCAGGTAGGCGATGCACGGGTCAGAGTTGATGACGATCTCGTAAGCCAGGCCCATCTGTCCGCGGGTGTAGGATTTTTCGGTGCTGAGGAAGTGTTTGCCGTAGGACCAATGGTGATAACCCAGGGGCATACCGACGGAGGCGTAGGCGTCCATCATCTGCTCGGCGGTGATCACTTCGATCTGGTTGGGGTACGTATCCAGGGCATAACGGGCCGCCAGGCGACTGATTTCCTTGTCATAGGCCTGGATCAGCTCGAATGTCCATTCGGAGCCGGTGGATATGGGTTGGCGCTTCTGCTCTTTGGCGGTCATGTCACTAACCTGCGCTGGAAGAGTTCACGGAAGACCGGATAGATATCCCCGGCCGAGACCAGTTGCTGCTGGGCAAAAGTGTCAGAGAAGGCTTCGGCGATGCGTTCGTATTCGAACCACAATGCCTGGTGTTCGCGTGGGGTGATCTCAACGTAAGTGTAGTACTGCACAAACGGCATGATCTGGTTGATCAGGATGTCGCGGCAGATCGGCGAGTCGTCGTTCCAGTTGTCGCCGTCGGAAGCCTGGGCCGCGTAAATGTTCCACTCGTTGCTCGGATAACGCTCGGCCATGATCTCCTGCATCAGTTTCAAGGCGCTGGAAACGATGGTGCCGCCGGTTTCCCGTGAGTAGAAAAACTCTTCCTCGTCCACTTCGCGGGCGCTGGTGTGGTGGCGGATGAACACGACGTCGATCTTGTCGTAGTTACGCTTGAGAAACAGGTACAGCAAGATGAAGAAGCGCTTGGCGATGTCCTTGGTCGCCTGGGTCATCGAGCCGGACACGTCCATCAGGCAGAACATCACCGCTTTGGAGCTGGGGTTGGGCTGCTTGATGAGCAAGTTGTACTTGAGGTCGAACGTATCGAGGAACGGCACCCGGTGAATCCGCGCGCTGAGTTTTTCGATTTCCGCTTCGATTTCCTGGATATCGCCGAAATTGTCCGGTTCTTCCCGTTTAAGTCGGGCCAGTTCCTCTTTGGCATCGCGCAACCTCGCGCGGCTGCTGCCGGACAGGGCGATGCGCCGGGCATGGGCTGAACGCAAAGTGCGGATGATATTGATCCGCGACGGGTTGCCCTCGTTGCTGATGCCGGCACGAACGGTCTTGAAGGTGTCGGTGCCGGTCAGGTTGCGTTTGACCAGGTTCGGCAATTCGAGGTCCTCGAACATGAATTCGAGGAATTCCTCCTGGGTAATCTGGAAGACGAACTCATCCATCCCTTCGCCAGAGTTGCCGGCCTTGCCGGGACCTCTGCCACCGCCACCTCCGGGTGGCCGGGCAATGTGCTCGCCGCTGGTGAACTCCTTGTTGCCGGGGTGTACGACGGTCTGCTTGCCGCCTCGGCCGTGGTGAAGCACCGGCTCGTCGATGTCGCGGCCGGGGATGCTGATTTGTTCGCCATGTTCCATATCGGTAATGGAACGCCGGCTGACCGCCTCTTCGACGGCCTTTTTGATGTGATCACGGTAACGCCGCAGGAACCGCTGGCGGTTCACCGTGCTCTTGTTCTTGCCATTGAGACGTCGGTCGATCACATAGCTCATGACTGCTCCTTAGAAGCTGTCCTGAAAGGGGCGAGCGGTTTTGCAGCATCGACCGAGCGAAGGGATGATCACGCTCCCCCAAGCGCTTATGGATGCTGCATGAACCTCGTTACCGACTTTCGAACACCTTCCAGAGGTCTGTGTAACAGAAAAACCGTGCACAGGCCCCTGGCTGACGACAACCGGTCTGACCGGCAGCGGGTTACTGTGATTTTCTGACCCGCAGATACCACTCGGACAGCAGTCGTACCTGTTTGTCGGTGTAGCCGCGCTCGACCATCCTTGTGACGAAGTCGTTGTGCTTCTGTTGGTCCTCTTTGCTGGCCTTGGCATTGAAGCTGATGACCGGCAGCAGGTCCTCGGTGTTGGAGAACATTTTCTTCTCGATGACCACCCGCAGTTTTTCGTAGCTGAGCCAGGTCGGGTTCTTGCCGTTGTTGTTGGCCCGGGCGCGCAGTACGAAGTTGACGATTTCGTTGCGGAAATCCTTCGGATTGCTGATGCCGGCCGGTTTTTCGATTTTTTCCAGTTCTTCGTTCAGGGCTACGCGGTTGAGGATTTCGCCGGTTTCCGGGTCGCGGTATTCCTGGTCCTGGATCCAGAAGTCGGCGTACAGCACGTAGCGATCGAAGATGTTCTGGCCGTACTCGCTGTAAGACTCGAGGTAGGCGGTCTGGATTTCCTTGCCGATGAACTCGATATAACGCGGCGCCAGGTATTCCTTGAGGAAACGCAGGTAGCGTTCGCGGGTCTCGGCCTGGAATTGTTCCTGTTCGATCTGTTGTTCCAGCACGTAGAGCAGGTGCACCGGGTTGGCGGCGATTTCGTGCGGGTCGAAGTTGAAGACCTTCGACAGGATCTTGAACGCGAACCGGGTCGACAGACCGTTCATGCCTTCATCCACGCCGGCGTTATCGCGGTATTCCTGGATCGACTTGGCTTTAGGGTCGGTGTCCTTGAGGTTCTCGCCGTCATACACGCGCATCTTGGAGTAGATGTTCGAGTTTTCCGGCTCTTTGAGACGCGAGAGCACGGTGAACTGGGCGAGCATTTTCAGGGTGTCGGGTGCGCAATGAGCCTTGGCCAACGAGCTGTTGAACAGCAGTTTGTCGTAGATCTTCACTTCGTCACTGACCCGCAGGCAGTACGGCACTTTGACGATGTAGATCCGGTCGATGAACGCTTCGTTGTTCTTGTTGTTGCGGAAGGTGTGCCACTCCGATTCGTTGGAGTGAGCCAGCAGGATCCCGGTGAACGGAATCGCGCCCAGGCCTTCGGTACTGTTGTAGTTGCCTTCCTGGGTGGCCGTCAGCAATGGGTGCAGCACCTTGATCGGCGCCTTGAACATTTCGACGAATTCCATCAGGCCCTGGTTGGCCCGGCACAGAGCGCCCGAGTAGCTGTAGGCGTCGGCGTCGTTTTGCGGGAACTCTTCCAGTTTGCGGATATCGACTTTGCCCACCAGTGCCGAGATGTCCTGGTTGTTTTCATCTCCAGGTTCGGTCTTGGCCACGGCGATCTGGTTGAGGATCGACGGATAGAGTTTCACCACCCGGAACTGGCTGATGTCGCCGCCAAATTCGGCCAGGCGTTTGGTCGCCCATGGCGACATGATGGTGTTGACGTAGCGCCGTGGAATGCCGAAGTCTTCCTCGAGGATCGCGCCATCTTCAGTGGCGTTGAACAAACCCAGGGGCGATTCGAATACCGGGGAGCCCTTGATCGCGTAGAAGGGCACTTTCTCGATCAGCTGTTTGAGCTTCTCGGCCAGGGATGACTTACCGCCGCCGACGGGGCCGAGCAGGTAGAGAATTTGTTTCTTCTCTTCCAGGCCTTGGGCTGCGTGGCGGAAATACGACACGATCTGGTCGATGCATTCTTCCATCCCGTGGAAGTCTTCAAAGGCCGGATAGCGGCGGATCACCTTGTTGGAAAAGATTCGCGACAGTCTCGAGTTGGCCGAGGTGTCGAGCAGCTCCGGTTCTCCGATGGCCAGCAGCAAACGCTCGGCGGCGGAAACGTAGGCGCTGCGGTCCTTTTTACACAGCTCCAGATACTCTTGTAATGAGAGTTCTTCCTGGCGTGTGGACTCGAAGCGTTGTTGGAAGTGGCTAAAGATACTCATGACGTCACCTCGCTCGATACGTGGAGCCGACGCCGGATCATTCAGTCGATGCTGGCAGCAACCGAATAGTCAGTCGCTGTTTACCCCCCAGAACTCTTTCGGAGCTGACTCCCCCGAAAGCTACTCCCGATGACCCGCGCGCCGGTGTACCGGCTCTCCCCTGTTTTGGATGGCCTGCGCTTAAGGATAGTTGCTTATTCGGGAGGTAAAGGCGAGATACGTAATTAGTTGTGGCAGACCGTTCGTCTGCCACCGCGCGAGCCCACGGGGGCCGGGGCTTGCACGTTACAAAAAAATTATTCGGAAGTGCCTTGCGCAGTTTCCGAGGGATAAGTCGTGCGCCACAGCTCAAAACCGCCATCCATGCTGTAGACGTCGGAGAAGCCCTGGCTGATCAGGTACGCCGCGGCGCTCTGGCTGGAGTTGCCGTGATAGCAGACCACGACCGTCGGTGCATCCAGGTCTGCGGCGCGGATGAAATCCGAGATGGAAACGTTGTCCAGATGCTTGGAGCCTGCGATGTGCAGCGCGGCGTAAGTTTGCGGATCGCGGACATCGACGACCACTGCGCCTTGTTCGCGCAAGGCTTGGGCCTGTTCTGGGGGGATACGTTTGAATTCGCTCATGGCGGGCTCCTGTGGCTCGGCTGAAAGCGCAGTCTAGCGCTGGGCGCTGGCTGACGTTTGTTCGGGAGTAAGTGGGGCGACTGACGGCTGGGCGTGGCCCTGTTCGTCGCATTTGCAACTGAGGCGCTCAAGGGTGTCGACGTTCATCAGCGTCATGGCGCCGCCCCAGACGCAACCGGTGTCGAGGGCGAAGATGCCGGGCTCGTCGCATTTGCCTTCAAGGGCTGCCCAATGGCCGAAAATGATCTTCAGGCCTTTGGTCTTGCGCTCCTTGTACTTGAACCACGGGGCGTAACCCGGTGGCGCGGTGTCGACGCCTTCCTTGCCCTTGAGGTCGAGCTTGCCTTCGCTGGTGCAGAAGCGCATGCGGGTGAAATAGTTGGTAATCACCCGCAGGCGTTCCACGCCGGTGAGATCACTGTTCCACTTGGTCGGCTCGTTGCCGTACATGCCATCCAGATACGGCGCGAACAGGTTGTCGTCGCGCAGGGCGGCTTCGACTTCACCGGCGCACTTCAAGGCTTTGCGCAGCGACCATTGTGGCGGTATGCCGGCATGGACCAGGGCGATATCGCGCTGTTCGTCGTAGTGCATGAGTTTTTGCTGACGCAGCCACTCCAGCAGTTCCGCACGATCTGGCGCTTCGAGGATTTCGCGCAGGGTGTCGCTTTTCTTCAGGCGTTCGATGTTGTGCCCGGCGGCCAGCAAGTGCAGATCGTGGTTGCCGAGCACGCACACCAGCGATTCGCGGATGTTGTAGAGGAAGCGCAGGGTTTCCAGCGACTGCGGCCCGCGGTTGACCAGATCGCCCACGACCCAGAGTGTGTCCCGGGCAGGGTCGAAGGCTACTTGTTTGAGCAGGCATTGCAGCGGTTCGAGGCAGCCTTGCAGGTCGCCGACGGCATACGTCGCCATCAGTGCAGGGCTCCGGGCACCGCCAGGCGAAACGGCGCGATCACGGCATCGAAATGCTTGCCGTCGTCGGCGATCATTTCGTAGGTGCCTTGCATGGTGCCGACCCGAGTGGTCATCACCGTGCCGCTGCTGTAGGTGTGGTTTTCACCGGCCTGGATCAGCGGCTGCAAACCCACGACGCCAGCACCGCGAACCTCTTCCACGTGACCGTCACCGTCGGTGATCACCCAGTGCCGCGACAACAGCTTGGCCGGTAGCTCGCCATTGTTGTGCACGGTGATGGTGTAGGCGAAGGCAAAGCGGTTGTGCTCGGGTTGCGATTGTTCTGCCAGATAGCGAGTGACGACGCTGACGTCGACCTGATAACGAGGATCGGACATGCAAGAGGCCTTAAAAACGATGCGAGACGCGGGGCGTAGCTGATGGGATTCAGTCTAGGCCAAGTATCGGGTAGTAAACCAGACATCGCGTCTGGCGTCCTACCCGATCACGCTCATCGGTTATCAGTCGGCGGCGGGAGCCTGCAGGACTTGTTCGCTGAGCTTGTCGGCCAGGCGCACGAAAGCGGCCAGGTCGAGCTGCTCGGGACGCAGGCTGCCATCGACACCGGCGGCTTCGATCTCGTCGTTGCTCAGCAGCAACTTGAGGGTGTTGCGCAGGGTCTTGCGGCGCTGGTTGAAGGCTTCGCGCACGACGCGCTCCAGCAGCTTGTGGTCCTTGGCCGGGTGCGGCAGTACGTCGTGGGGCACCAGGCGGACGATGGCCGAGTCGACTTTCGGCGGCGGATTGAACGCCCCCGGACCGACGTTGAACAGATGCTCGACCCGGCAATGGTACTGAACCATGATCGACAGGCGACCCCAGTCACCGCCGCCAGGGCCCGCCGCCAGACGCTCGACCACTTCCTTTTGCAGCATGAAGTGCATGTCACGAATGATGCCGGCGTTGTTCAGCAGGTGAAAAATCAGCGGCGTGGAGATGTTGTACGGCAGGTTACCGACCACACGCAGGCTGTTCGGCGCGGCGTTCAGGCTGTTGAAGTCAAACTTCAGCGCGTCACCCTGGTGCAGGTTGAAATTGCTCTTGTCGGCGAATTGCTGGTTGAGGATCGGGATCAGGTCCTTGTCCAGTTCAACCACGTCCAGTTGCGCGCCGCTGTTGAGCAGGCCTTGAGTCAGAGCGCCCTGGCCCGGGCCGATTTCCAGCAGGCGGTCTTCGGGCTTGGCGCGGATGGCGCGCAGGATGCGGTCGATAACGCCGGCATCGTGCAGGAAGTTCTGGCCAAAGCGTTTGCGCGCCTTGTGTTGGTAATGCTCGGTCATAAACGGGTCTCGGCCATCTGGTAGGCGGTTTCCAGGGCGACTTGCAGGCTGCCGGTGTCGATTTTGCCGCTACCGGCCAGGTCCAGGGCTGTGCCGTGGTCCACCGATGTGCGGATGATCGGCAAGCCGAGGGTCACGTTGACTGCCGCGCCGAAGCCTTTGTACTTCAGCACCGGCAGGCCCTGGTCGTGGTACATCGCCAGCACTGCGTCGCAGTGCTCCAGATATTTGGGGGTAAACAGAGTGTCGGCGGGCAGGGGACCACGCAGGTCCATGCCTTCGCCGCGCAGACGCTCTAAGGTGGGTTCGATGATGTCAATTTCTTCATGGCCCAGGTGTCCGCCTTCACCGGCGTGGGGGTTGAGCCCACAGACCAGGATACGTGGCTGGGCAATGCCGAATTTTTCTTGCAGGTCGGTGTGCAGAATCCGTGTCACCCGTTCCAGACGCTCCGGCGTGATTGCATCGGCAATCTCGCGAAGGGGCAGGTGAGTGGTGACCAAGGCTACGCGCAATCCGCGCGTGGCGAGCATCATCACCACTTGTGCGGTATGGGTCAGGTCAGCGAGGAATTCCGTGTGCCCGGAAAAGGCGATCCCGGACTTATTGATTACGCCTTTGTGAACCGGCGCGGTGATCATCCCGGCGAAATCCCCGCCCATGCAGCCTTGGCCGGCACGGGTCAGGGTTTCCAGGACGAACGCCGCATTGGCCTTGTCCAGTTGCCCGGCGGTGACCTTGGCGTTGAGCGGAGTATCCCAGACGTAAAGACTGTTGGCTGGCGCAGGAATGTCCGGCCAGTTGTCAGGGGTGACCGACAACAGGTCGACGACCACGCCCAGCTGCGCGGCCCGCTCGGTGAGCAGGTCGCGGCTGGTAATGGCAATCAGGGGGTGTGGCTGGGCTTGCGAGGCGAGCAGCAGGCACAGGTCAGGACCTATGCCGGCCGGTTCGCCGGGTGTCAGCGCGAAACGCTTGGGTTTCACTGCGCTGCCTGGTCTGCACCAGGGAGTTTGATCTCTACGTACGCTTCGTCACGGATCTGACGCAGCCAGGTTTGCAGCTCTTCATCGTATTTGCGGTTACGCAGTACGGTCATAGCTTGCTGCTCACGGGCCTGGGTGGTGCTGTCAGTGGCGCGGCGGCCAAGGACTTCCAGAACGTGCCAGCCATATTGGGTCTTGAACGGCTTGGACAACTGACCTTGTGGGGTTCTGGCCATCACTTCGCGGAACTCAGGCACCAACGCGTTCGGATCGATCCAGTTCAGATCGCCGCCGTTGAGGGCGGAACCCGGATCTTCCGAGAAGCTTTTCGCCAGCTCGCCAAAATCTTCGCCTGCTTCAATACGGGTGTAGAGCGATTGAGCCAGAGCCTTGGTTTTTTCTTCGTCGCGAATCGGGCTTGGTTTGACCAGGATGTGACGTACATGCACTTCGTCACGCATCTGGGTCTCGCCGCCACGCTTCTCGAGGATCTTCAGAATAATGAAGCCGCCCGGGGTGCGCATTGGCTGGGTGATATCGCCGACAGCCATGGTGCTCAGCATGCGATCGAACGGAGGTGGCAATTGAGCCGCTTTGCGAAAGCCCATGTCGCCGCCTTCCAGCGCGGTTTCACTGGCGGACTTGGCGATTGCCAACTGAGCGAAGTCAGCGCCTTGCTTGAGTTGCTGATAAACCGCATCCGCTTGTTTGGCTGCAGCCTGAATCGCGTCGGAGTTGGCGCTTTCCGGCGTAGGAATCAGGATGTTGGCCAGACGGAATTCTTCGGACAGCTGCATTTTGCCCAGGTCGGAAGCCAGGAAGTTCTTCACTTCCTGCTCGGACACCTGGATGCGCTCGGCCACACGACGCTGGCGCACACGGCTGATGATCATCTCGCGACGAATCTGGTCACGGGCGTCGTCGTAAGACAGACCGTCGTGGGCCAAGGCGGCACGGAATTGGTCGATCGACATGTTATTGCGCTGGGCAATGGTGCCGACGGCCTGGTTCAGTTCTTCATCGGTAATGCGGATGCCGGAACGTTCGCCGATCTGCAATTGCAGGTTTTCGACGATCAGGCGCTCCAGTACCTGCTGATCCAGCACGCTGGTCGGCGGTACGGCAGCGCCACGTTTGGCGATGGTTTGCTGAACTTCGTGGACCCGTTGGTCCAGTTGGCTCTGCATGACCACGTCGTTGTCGACGATCGCCACTACCTTATCGATGGACTGTACCGCGGCGTTAGCCGCAGTACCCAGGAACAGCGCGCCCAGCACTAGCGGGCGCAGACAATCAGAAAGCTTGGTCTTCACGTTCACGATAACCTTGAATGCCTTTGTCGAGGAAGCTCTCTACTTTGGCGCCGGTGAGGCCGCCGAGTCCCTTCAGAACAATTTGGAGGAAGACGCCATGGTCGCCTTTTTCGTTTTCTGGCGCGTTTTGACTGAATTCGTCATAGCTGACCCAGTAACGGTTGATCAGGCGCAGTTTCCAGCAGCAGTTGTCGTACTCGAAACCACCGAAGGCTTCCAGGGTACGGTTGCGGTTGTAGTCATACTGCCAGCGGCTGATGGCGTTCCAGTGCGGCACGATCGGCCACATCACCGAGAAGTCGTGCTGTTCGATCTTGTAGTAATCCTTCACGTAGTTCGGATCGCCCGGAGCGCCGTAGTCACCGCCGCCCACCGACCACTTACCGGTGGTCTGGTCGTAACGGACCTGGTCATTGCGATAGCGATAACCGGCGTTGATGATCTTGTTCGGGTTGTCTTCAGGCTGGTAGTGGAACATCGCGCTGCCCGAACGTGGGCTGCGGCTGTCCGGATCCCAGTTGTAGTCGGCCGTGGTGCGCCAATCGCGGTTCCAGCGATACTCGTATTCCAGAGCGTATGGCGAGACCTTGGATCTGGCGTCATCACGATCCTTGACGTCGATGCCTGGCAACTGGACTTCACGATTCTTGAAGTACACAGCCTGGCCGACGCTAATGCGTTGACGTTCGAAACCGTTGTCTTCGATCCAGCGGTTGGTGATGCCGAGGGACAACTTGTTCTCGTCGCCGACACGGTCAGCACCGGAGAAACGGTTGTCACGGAACAGCGACGCGTAGTTGAAGGTGTACTCGCTGGTGTCAAACACTGGAATGTCGGACTGGTCTTTCTCAGGGACATAGAGATAGTACAGGCGCGGTTCGAGTGTCTGGCGGTAGTTCTTGCCGAACCATTGCGTGTTGCGGTCGAAGTACAGGCCGCTGTCAATGCTGGCGATTGGTACGCCACGGTTCTGGTTGCGGCTATAGGTACCGTTCAGGCGGTCACCTTCAGCGCCTTGTATCGCGATGTCGCCCTTGCCCTGGTTATCGAGATCCAGGTCGTATTGGGTGTACTGATACTTGAGCGACGGCTTCAGGAAGCCATAGGTCGCGTTCATCGGATAGCTGACAACCGGGGCGACGTTGAGACGAGTACCGTTGGCGCGGGCCAACCCGAAAACGTTGGTGTCGAGTCGCGGCTGCGGATCGGTTCCGTCTTCATTGGTATAGCTACCGGTTTTCAAGTCCCGGTCAAACCGAACGATTTCCGTGTTGTATGCGAAATCAAGACCGCCCGGGTGATAAGGCAGGGCACCGTCGAAGGTGATCTGCGGCAAGCGGTCATACGGCGTGATGTTCGAAACGGTCGCCAACTGATACGCCTGCGCATTGATGCGAGCGGTGTAGCTGTCGCCGCGATACGTGACGGAACCCTGCTGGTTTACGTAATCCGCGCTTTTCACGCCAATCTGGTCAGTCTCAAGATCCTGGAAGTAGTAAGGATCGCTGATCTTGGTGTAGTCGACCTGCGTGAACACGCGAGAGTCGAGGCCACCCTTGTGCTGCCAGTTGTACATGTAGCGGGTTTTTTCGGAATCGGTCTGCTTGTCGCGATCGTTACTTTCGTCGTTGAGGTACGCGGCGCCGAACTGACCTTCGCTGGACTTGGTCAGGTAACGGAACTCGCCTTCCACCAACATGCCGTGCTTGCTCATGTAGCGCGGATACAACGTGGCGTCGTAGTTCGGTGCCAGGTTGAAGTAGTACGGCGTGACCAGCATGAAGCCGGTATCGCTGCCGGTGCCGATGGTCGGCGGCAGGAAACCGGATTGGCGACGGTCGTCGATCGGGAAGTAGATGTACGGCGTGTACAGGACCGGAATGTCCTTGACCCGCAGCGTCACGTTGGTCGCGGTACCGAAACCGGTGGCCGGGTTCAAGGTGATGTTGTTGCCCTTGAGCTGCCAGGCGTTGCTGTCCGGTTCGCACGTGGTGTACGTACCATCCTTGAGGCGGATGATCGCGTTTTCAGCACGTTTGGCGTACAGCGCGTTACCGCGGATACGGGACTTGTGCATCACGTATTCGGCGTTATCGACCTTGGCTTCACCAGTGTCGAGCTGCACGTCGGCGTGGTCGCCCACGATCAGTGCACCGTTATCACGAACGCGGACGTTGCCGTTCAGTTCGCCACGGCTCTCGGCCTGGTACAGGCTCGCTTCGTCGGCTTCGACCTGCATGCTGCCTTGGCGCATGACGACGTCACCGGCCAGCGTGCCGACCTGATCTTCGGTGTTATAGCGCGAAGCCTTCGCGCCGATAAAGGTCGGTGCGTCACTTTTATTCGTCTTGTCATTCATGCCAGGACGAATTGGTTCGATATAGGAACCAGAGCAGTAAGGACCGGTTTCGGCCAACTGCGCAGCAGTGAGGTTCTCACGCGGAACCCAGTCGAGGTGACTGTAGTCTGCGCTACGGGACTTCAGGCCGCGGCCCTTGGACTCGGTGACGAGCACAGGCTTGGCGCCAGTGTCTTCACTGGAGCCGTTCTGGGCCGGAGCTTCGCCGTTCGCGGTGACTGTTGCGCTGCCGTCATGGACGGGTCGCGGCGGCAATGCAGCTGCCGGCGACTTGGGCGCACAGTCCCAGGCACCCGAAGCAGAGACTGAGCAGTCATACTGTTCCGCGGCGACCACGTAGGAAGTGGCTAGGGGTTGCAGGGCCAGCAGACTGCCGGTAACCAACAACGGAAATTTTTTACGAAACGCGGGGGATTTCAATGCCATCTTATTAGTCCGGGCTTCCTGCGTGCCATCTGCCCGCGGTGTGGGCCGCACGCCTCTCGATGGTCTGAAAAAGATGCTGGATAATAAAGCATGACCCGCTTGACGGCTAGCGCCGTCGGAGACCCTTGTAATGCCTGACCAAGATGTACGCTTGCAACACCTGAAAGTTTGGCTCGACGAGCAGTTGGCGACCCTCTTTGCCGAGCAAGGCTGGGGCGCCGTTCCCCCGGCCACGTTGACTGCGGCCAGTAGCGACGCGAGTTTCCGACGCTATTTCCGCTGGGAAGGCGAGGGCAGAAGTTTTGTCGTGATGGACGCTCCGCCGCCCCAGGAAAACTGCAAACCCTTCGTGGATATCGCTTTTCTGCTGGCGAAATCAGGAATAAATGTTCCGAAAATTTATGCCGAAGACCTCGAACGCGGTTTTCTTTTGCTGAATGACCTGGGCAACAAGACGTATCTGGATGTAATCGACAGCGAAAATGCCGACGATTTGTTCAAGGATGCCCTACAGGCACTGTTGGCATTTCAACAATTGCCAATGGTGGCGCCGCTGCCAAGTTATGACGTGGCACTGCTGCATCGCGAACTGGAACTGTTCCCCGAGTGGTACGTGAAGCATGAACTGGGCATCGAGTTTGACGCCGCGCAGCAAATGCTCTGGCAACAGGTCACTGAACTGTTGATCGACAGCGCCCTGGCTCAGCCCAAAGTACTGGTGCACCGCGACTACATGCCGCGCAACCTGATGCTCAGCGAGCCGAATCCCGGCGTGCTGGATTTCCAGGACGCGGTTTATGGCCCGGTGACCTACGACGTGACGTGCCTGTTCAAGGATGCGTTCCTCAGCTGGCCCGAAGAACGTGTGTTCGCCTGGCTGCAGGATTACTGGCAGCAGGCCGGCGCACTGGGCATCCCGGTTCAGCCTGATTTCGACGAGTTTCACCGTGCCAGCGACCTGATGGGCGTGCAACGTCACTTGAAAGTGATTGGGATCTTCGCGCGGATCTGTCATCGCGACGGCAAACCGCGCTACCTCGCCGACGTGCCGCGTTTCTTTGCTTATATAGACGCGGTGATTGCCCGTCGTCCCGAGTTGGCGGAGCTGGATGTGTTGTTGGCCAGTCTGCGTGCTGGAGCCAATGCATGAAGGCAATGATTCTGGCTGCGGGCAAAGGCGAACGCATGCGTCCGCTGACCCTGACCACGCCAAAACCGCTGGTGCGTGCCGGCGGCGTGCCGTTGATCGAGTATCACCTGTGCGCCCTGGCGGCGTCCGGGTTTACCGAGATCGTGATCAACCACGCCTGGCTCGGTCAGCAGATCGAAGACTACCTGGGTGATGGCTCGCGCTACGGCGTCAGCATTCAGTATTCGCCGGAAGGTGAGCCGCTGGAAACCGGCGGTGGAATTTTCCGTGCCTTGCCGTTGCTGGGAGACGAGGCGTTTGTGGTGGTCAACGGTGATATCTGGACCGATTACGACTTCAACGCCTTGCACCAACCGATTGCCGGCCTGGTTCACCTGGTACTGGTGGACAACCCGGCCCATCACCCGGCCGGGGATTTCATCCTGGTCGATGGCCAGGTGCGCGATGGCGAACCCGCTGCCAAGACCCTGACCTACAGCGGCATCGCCGTGCTGCACCCGAAGCTGTTCGAGGGATGCACGGCGGGCGCATTCAAACTGGCGCCACTGTTTCGCAAGGCCATGGCCGCCGGGCAGGTGTCGGGTGAACGCCTGGACGGGCATTGGGTGGATGTGGGCACTTACGAGCGCTTGGCCGAAGCCGAAACTCTGATAGAAGCGAGCCGCTGACATGTTGTGGCCAGGGACTCTGATCGGAGCCGGAGCAGGTTTTGCCATAGCCAGCATTCCGGGGGCCATGCTCGGCGCATTGTTAGGGCAGGCGCTGGACCGGCGCCTGCAATTGCAGAGCTGGGCGCATTTGCGCGAAAAACTCGGTGGGCGACCGGTATTGCGCAACGATGAACTGTTGTTCGTGTTGCTCGGTCGGTTGGCCAAGTGCGATGGGCGCGTGGTGGACGGACACATTCAGCAGGCCCGTCAGGAGATGCGCTCGCTGGAAATGACCGAGTCGGCACAACGCCGTGCGATTGCCGCGTTCAATCGTGGCAAAACCGGGCACGACCGTTTGCGCGGTTATTTACGGCGCCTGAGTGCGCAGCCCCATGCAGCCGAAGGCGTGCTGCGCGCCTGTTGGCGAATGGTCTGGGCCGACGGTCGTGCAGGGGCCAGTGAGCGTGATCTGCTGGCGCAATGGGGCAAATGGCTGGGCTGGACGCCGCAACAGGTACTGGCGCTAGCGCATGACTATGAACCGCAGAAACGCCCGCAAGTCAGCAGCGCCGTGACTTATCAGGACGCCATGCGGTTATTGGGAGTGTCGGCCACCAGCGAGCCGGCGCAGATCAAGCGAGCGTATCGGCGTCTGCTCAGTCGCCATCACCCGGACAAGATCGCCGGTTCCGGGGCGACGGCGATGCAGGTGCGGGAAGCGACGGACAAGACCCGTGAGTTGCACAACGCGTATACGTTGATCAAGGAACGGCGGGATTTTCGTTAGCAGCCAGTATTTGTGTTGTCAGTGACGGCCCCTTCGCGAGCAAGCCCGCTCCCACATTGGTTCTCTGGTGTTCACACAATTTGTGGCACACAGAAGATCCCCTGTGGGAGCGGGCTTGCTCGCGAATGAGGGCGACTCGGTCTATCACTCCGACACAGGCTGCGGATTCAACCACCCACGCACCCGGCGAAACAACTGCTCTTGCTCAGCCTGGACATTGCCCGGCAATGCCTTGAGCGACACCTGGCTGAACGCCGAAGTCTTCAAGCGTTTGCTGGCCTGCATGCGTTCAAGCGCCGCGCTGCGATCCAGCGGCTTGTCCTTATAGAAGAGGTCGGCAGTCGGCAACTTCAAGGTTGGCGTCAATTCAGCCAACGGTGGTTGGACCGTCAACGGCGTCTGCGCCGCGACCATCACGAATTTTTCCACTTGCGACGGCTGCCTCTCGCTCAGGTAGCGCGCGGCCCAGTAAGCCCCGGTGCCATGTCCCAGCACGACAATACGCCGCGCACTTTGCTGTTCGGCATAGGCGATGGCGGCATCAATGCGCGCGAAGATGCGCTCGGCGTCAGCCTTGGACTGTTCTTCGGTGGTTTCCACGACTGCTTTGTCGGCGATGTCCGATTCACCGCTGGCCGCCTGCTCGATAGGCTTCGCGGTGGTCGAGTCTTTGCTGCCGGTATCAGGGGCTTTGATCGTCGGCGGGACTTCGACGACGCGCGGCGCAATGGCATCGCTTTGCAGGTCCGGCAAGGTGATACTCAGGCTGCTCCACTCGGCGTCCGGCAATTTGTTGCGCAAAGGGCTGATTGCTTGCGGCCAGTCAACGGTCTCGCCGGCGCCGGGGATGATAATCACCGCGCCCCTGGGGTCTGCGGTGTTGGCCGGTTTCCACAGGGCGAGAAACGTATCGGCACCGGCCTGAAGCTGTTGCTGTTCCTGGGCAGGAATTTTTCGCTCAAGTGCTGTCGCTTCTTCCTGACTACGCTCAAGCAGCGGCTGACGTTCCACCGGTTTTGTTTCTGCGGCTTTTTCGGTAGAAGCAGGTGCAGGGTCGGCGGCCTCGACGGAAAAGGCGCAAGGCAGGAACAGCGACAGGCACAATGCTGGCAGTGCCAGGCGGGAGACAGGGGGCATCGGATATTCCAGGCCAGAAGTTATTCCGGCAGCCTAATGGGTTGGTCAGTATTTGTCAGTGTGTGAGACTTCAATGATGCGTTTTCGCTGCCTGTGGGTTATCGGCTGTTTGTGGTTTCCCTTGATGGGCTGGGCGGCTCCCGCGCCCCCGGTGCATGTTGCACAGTTGTCGGCGGCCCAGCAGCAATGGCTGGCCGAGCATGGCGAATTGCGCGTCGGCGTTGTATTGCAATCGCCCTATGCGCAATACGATCGTCGCTTGCAACGCTTGTCCGGGGTCAACGTCGAACTGATGAAGTGGCTGGCCAAGGCGCTCAAGGTCGAACTCAGCTGGCGCAACTTCCCGGATGTGGAACAACTGGAAGCGGCGGTGCGCGAAGGTGAAGTCGATATCGCTCCCGGGCTGACCCAGACTCCTGGCGGGCTGCGGCTCTGGCAGTTCTCCGATCCGTACATGCGCGTGCCGCAACTGGTGGTCAGTGACCAGAAGGGCGCCGGTGTGGTGGAGCTGGAAAAACTCGACAGCCAGACTCGCGTCGCCGTGCGCATGCCCAGTGTTATCGCCGATTACCTGCGCAGCAACTTCCCCCATTTGAACCTGCAAGGCGTGCCGATCGAGCGTCAGGCGTTGCAGTTGCTGTTGAGTCAGCAGGCCGGTTACGCGGTGGTCGACGAGGCGCAACTCGGGCGTCTATCCGCCGAGCCGGAGTTCGCCGGGCTGGTGGTCGTGGGCGACATTGGCTTGCCGCAATTGCTGCGGGTGGCCACGCGACGGGACTGGCCGGAGCTGGCCGGCATCGTCGAAAGTGCGCTGCGGGCGATCCCGGCCAAGGACCTGGAGCAACTGCACAACCAATGGCTGCAACCCAAATACCCGCGACTGTCCGAGTCGCCGGGATTCTGGCAAAACCTTTGCCTGCTGTTGGCGGTGTTGTTGCTGAGCAGCATGGCCATCGTGTTCTGGCAGCGGCGCCAGCAACACAGCCTGGAGCAACGGCTGCTGGCGGCGCGGGAAGACATCGCCCTGCGCGAAGCGAGCGAAGAAGCCCTGCGCCTGACCCAGTTTTCCATCGATCAGAGCACCGTTGGCATCCTTTGGGTCAACTGGGACAGCCACGTGCGCTACGCCAACCGCGCCGCCGAAAGCATGCTCGGCTATCCGTCCGGCGGGATTATCGACCGCCCGTTGATCGACTTCGAACCTGGCCTGCACATGGACCGCTGGCTGAACCTGTGGAAACGCGCGCGGGCCAGCGAGGAGGGGCCGCAAAGTTTCGAAACCAATTGTGTGCGGGCCGACGGCAGCATCCTGCCAGCAGATGTGTCGTTGAGCTTCCTGCGGTTTCGCGACGGCGAATACCTGGTGGTTTACCTCAACGACGTCACCGAACGCCGGCGTGCCTTGGCCGCGTTGCAGGAAAGCGAGGCACGACTGCAAGGGATCGCCGCCAACGTGCCCGGATTGGTCTTTCGCCTGGAGCGGGCGCCGGTGACCGGGCAGATCGACTTTGCCTACATCAGCGAAGGCAGCGAGAGCCTGGTCGGTTACTCACCGGCGACTTTGGCCCATCGGGATAAAGGACTACGAAGTCTGGTGCATCCGGACGACAAGGTCAGTTATCACCTGACGCAGGATCATGCGCTGGACACCGACAGCGACTGGTCATGGCAAGGACGCATCCTCACGCGTTCCGGCGAGCAGCGCTGGGCCGAGATCAAGGCCATTACCCGGCAGCTGGAGGATGGCGCGTACGTCTGGGACGGGATTGTCTGGGACATCAGCGAGAGCAAGCGCATCGAGCTGGAACTGGCCAGCTCCCGGGAGCAATTGCGCGAGTTGTCGGCGCACCTGGAGAGTGTGCGGGAAGAGGAAAAGGCCCGCATCGCCCGGGAGGTTCATGACGAACTGGGGCAGATGTTGACCGTGTTGAAACTGGAAACCTCCATGTGCGAATTGGCCTACGCCCAGCTCGACCCAGGTTTGAACGAGCGCTTGAACAGTATGAAGCGACTGATCGCCCAGCTGTTTCAACTGGTGCGGGATGTGGCCACGGCGCTGCGGCCACCGATTCTTGATGCCGGGATCGCTTCTGCCATCGAATGGCAGGCCCGGCGCTTCGAGGCGCGTACACAGATTCCGTGTTTGGTTCAGGTGCCGGAGAATCTGCCGGTGCTCAGCGATGCCAAGGCGATTGGCTTGTTCCGCATCCTTCAGGAAGCGCTGACCAATGTCATGCGCCATGCCCAGGCGCATACTGTCGAACTGACCCTGGCGCTGGAAGGCGACGAGTTGTGTCTGACGGTCAGCGATGATGGCGTAGGATTTGTTCCCGCCACCGGCCGGCCAACCTCTTTTGGGGTGGTAGGCATGCGCGAGCGGGTGTTGATCATGGGCGGGCAGTTGTCGCTTGAGAGTGAGCCGGGGGAGGGCACGACCCTGAGCGTGCGAGTGCCTGTGGATCGCTAAAAGATCGCAGCCTGCGGCAGCTCCTACTGGGATATGCGTTCGGCGTAGGAGCTGCCGGAGGCTGCGATCTTTTTGGCATCAACGCATTTTATGAGGAGAGGCAAGTGATCCGTGTACTGGTAGCCGAAGACCACACCATCGTCCGCGAAGGCATCAAGCAATTGATCGGCCTGGCCAAGGACTTGCTGGTGGTCGGGGAGGCGAGCAATGGCGAGCAGTTGCTCGAGACCTTGCGTCATGTGCCCTGCGAAGTGGTGCTGTTGGACATCTCCATGCCTGGGGTCAACGGCCTGGAGGCGATCCCACGGATTCGCGCGTTGAACAATCCGCCAGCGATCCTGGTGCTGTCGATGCACGACGAAGCGCAAATGGCCGCGCGCGCATTGAAGGTTGGCGCGGCAGGTTATGCGACCAAGGACAGCGATCCGGCGCTGTTGCTGACGGCGATCCGCAAAGTCGCGGCGGGCGGGCGCTATATAGACCCGGACCTGGCCGACCGCATGGTCTTCGAAGTCGGCCTGACCGATTCGCGACCGCTGCACTCCTTATTGTCGGAACGCGAGTTCTCGGTGTTCGAACGCCTGGCCCAGGGCGCCAACGTCAACGACATCGCCCAGCAACTGGCCCTGAGCAGCAAAACCATCAGCACCCACAAGGCACGGCTGATGCAGAAGCTCAACATCACCTCCCTGGCGGAACTGGTGAAATACGCGATGGAACACAAACTCCTCTAATAAAGAACGCTTGCTACTGACTCACTGCAATCCCCCCTGTGGGAGCGGGCTTGCTCGCGAAGGGGCCAAGTCAGTCGACATCAATATTGCCTGACACACGCAATCCTGTAGGAGCAAGGCTTGCCCGCGAAGGCGGCGTGTCAGCCAACATCGATGTTGAATGGGCTGATGCTTTCGCGGGCAAGCCTCGCTCCTACAGGGATCGTGTTGGCATATCCATTTGCGACACCCCGAAAACCTGCTTTTGCCTGTCCTAGCGGCATGCAACTCACCGCTAGCCGCTGCGCTTACCAAATCACGCCATCCTTGTAGGGCAATCCCTACCCCCAACCTTCCATCCGGCTGAGGCGATTCTCTCCTGCGCCCCGATTTGCGTGGTCCCCAGCGTCCACTAGGCTTAGACCACAAGCAGTCATCAACAACAAAGGTGTGGGTATGAGCCAGGTCGATTCAAGTGCAGGGGCCAATGACATTCTGGTCAGCTTTCGTGGAGTGCAGAAAAGCTACGACGGCGAGAACCTGATCGTCAAAGACCTCAACCTGGACATTCGCAAAGGCGAATTCCTCACCTTGCTCGGGCCGTCCGGCTCCGGCAAGACCACCAGCCTGATGATGCTCGCCGGTTTCGAAACCCCGACCGCCGGGGAAATCCTGCTGGCCGGGCGTTCGATCAACAACGTGCCGCCGCACAAGCGTGACATCGGCATGGTGTTCCAGAACTACGCATTGTTCCCGCACATGACCGTCGCCGAGAACCTCGCGTTCCCGTTGACCGTGCGCGGCTTGAACAAGAGCGATGTCAGCGACAAGGTCAAAAAAGTCCTGAGCATGGTTCAGCTCGACGCCTTCGCCCAGCGCTACCCGGCGCAACTGTCCGGCGGTCAGCAACAGCGTGTGGCGTTGGCCCGTGCGTTGGTGTTCGAACCGCAACTGGTGCTGATGGACGAACCCCTCGGCGCACTCGACAAACAACTGCGTGAACACATGCAGATGGAAATCAAACACCTGCACCAGCGCCTCGGCGTGACC
Organism: Pseudomonas sp. B21-053; assembly: GCF_026016365.1. Lineage (NCBI taxonomy): Bacteria > Pseudomonadati > Pseudomonadota > Gammaproteobacteria > Pseudomonadales > Pseudomonadaceae > Pseudomonas > Pseudomonas sp. B21-053. The sequence goes on along the minus strand of NZ_CP087205.1, from coordinate 6,437,600 downwards.
GTGGTCTACGTGACTCACGACCAGGGCGAAGCCCTGACCATGTCCGACCGCGTGGCAGTGTTCCACCAGGGCGAGATTCAGCAGATCGCCCCGCCGCGCACCCTCTACGAAGAACCGAAGAACACCTTCGTCGCCAACTTCATCGGCGAGAACAACCGTCTCAACGGCCGCTTGCACAGCCAGACCGGCGACCGCTGCATTGTCGAACTCGGTCGCGGCGAAAAGGTTGAAGCCCTGGCGGTCAACGTCGGCAAGACCGGCGAACCGGTCACGCTGTCGATTCGCCCGGAACGCGTGAGCCTCAATGGTTCGAGCGAATCCTGCGTCAATCGCTTCTCAGGAAGGGTGGCGGAATTCATCTATCTGGGCGACCACGTCCGGGTTCGCCTGGAAGTCTGCGGCAAGACCGACTTCTTCGTGAAACAACCGATTGCCGAGCTCGATCCCGAGCTGGCGGTGGGCGACGTGGTACCGCTTGGCTGGCAGGTCGAACACGTTCGCGCGCTCGACCCACTTTTAGAGGCGCATTGATCGCCCCGGCTACACCAACACCAACCCTGCACGTGGAGAGAACAATAAATGTTGAGATCCCTGAAATTCACCGCTTTGGTCGTGGGCATGATCGGTGCGGCACACGCGATGGCGGCGGGCCCGGACCTGACCGTGGTGTCCTTTGGCGGGGCGAACAAGGCAGCGCAAGTCAAAGCCTTCTATGCACCGTGGGAAGCGGCGGGCAACGGCAAGATCGTCGCGGGCGAATACAACGGTGAGATGGCCAAGGTCAAAGCCATGGTCGACACCAAGAGCGTGTCCTGGGACCTGGTAGAAGTTGAATCGCCAGAGCTGTCCCGCGGTTGCGACGAAGACATGTTCGAGCAGCTCGATCCGAAGTTGTTCGGCAAGACTGAAGACTACGTCAAAGGCGCGATCCAGCCGTGCGGCGTGGGCTTCTTCGTGTGGTCGACCGTGTTGGCCTACAACGCCGACAAACTGGCTTCCGCACCGACTGGCTGGGTCGATTTCTGGGACACCAAGAAATTCCCGGGCAAGCGTGGCCTGCGTAAAGGCGCCAAGTACACCCTGGAATTCGCTCTGATGGCCGACGGCGTTGCGCCGAAAGACGTCTATAAAGTGCTGGCCGGCAAGGATGGCCAGGACCGCGCGTTCAAGAAACTCGATGAACTCAAGCCAAGCATCCAGTGGTGGGAAGCGGGCGCACAGCCGCCGCAATACCTCGCTTCCGGTGACGTGGTCATGAGCTCGGCCTACAACGGCCGGATCGCTGCCGTACAGAAAGAAAGCAACCTGAAAGTGGTGTGGAACGGCGGGATCTACGACTTCGACGCGTGGGCGATTCCAAAAGGCCTGGATAAAACCCGTGCCGAAGCGGCGAAGAAATTCATCGCTTACTCGGTCATGCCGCAGCAGCAGAAGACTTACTCGGAAAACATCGCCTACGGCCCGGCCAACACCCAAGCCGTACCGTTGCTGGCCAAGGATGTGTTGAAAGACATGCCGACCACCCCGGAAAACATCGCCAACCAGGTGCAGATCGACGTCAGCTTCTGGGCTGACAACGGCGAGCAACTGGAACAGCGTTTCAATTCCTGGGCTGCCAAATAAGCCCACCTGTGGGCTTATCCACCCTTGTAGGAGCGAGGCTTGCCCGCGAAAGCGTCGGTACATTCAACATTGGTGTTGACTGACACACCGTCTTCGCGGGCAAGCCTCGCTCCTACAGGGGGATGTATAGCTAACAAGAACAGAGGCGGCCTGGCCGCCTCTGTAACGATCAAAGATTTCCGGAGTACGCCATGGCCACTGCCATTCCCCTGAACGCGGGCACTGACCCCACCTTGAAGCAGCGGCTCAAGCACGCCGAGCGGATCAACCGCTGGAAAGCACAAGCCTTGATCGCGCCACTGGTGCTGTTTCTGTTGCTGGTGTTCCTGGTGCCGATCGTGGCGCTGCTCTACAAAAGTGTCGGTAACCCGGAAGTGGTCGGCGGCATGCCGCGCACCGTGACGGCTATCGCCAGTTGGGATGGCCGTGGCCTTCCAGCCGAACCGGTTTATAAAGCCGCCAGCGAAGACCTCGCCGAAGCGCGTAAAAACCAGACCTTGGGCGACCTGTCCAAGCGCTTGAACATGGAACTGGCCGGCTACCGCAGCCTGCTGACCAAAACCGCCCGCGCCTTGCCGTTCGCCACCGAACCGACCTCTTATAAAGAAGCGCTGGAAAGTCTCGACGAGCGCTGGGGCGATCCAGCCTATTGGCAAGCCGTGCGGCGCAACACCAGCAGCATCACGCCTTACTACTTGCTGGCGGCGGTCGATCACCGGATCGACGACCTCGGCGAAGTGGCCCCGGCCACCCCGGATCAAGCGATCTACCTCGACATCTTCGCCCGCACCTTCTGGATGGGCCTGGTCATCACCGTGATCTGCCTGTTCCTCGCGTATCCATTGGCCTACTTGCTGGCGAACCTGCCATCGCGTCAAAGCAACCTGCTGATGATTCTGGTGCTGCTACCGTTCTGGACCTCGATCCTGGTGCGGGTCGCCGCGTGGATCGTGTTGCTGCAATCCGGCGGGTTGATCAACAGCGGCCTGATGGCCATGGGCATTATCGATAAGCCGCTGGAGCTGGTGTTCAACCGCACCGGGGTCTACATCTCGATGGTGCACATCCTGCTGCCGTTCATGATCCTGCCAATTTACAGCGTGATGAAAGGCATCTCGCCGACCTACATGCGCGCCGCGATTTCCCTCGGCTGCCACCCGTTCGCCAGCTTCTGGCGGGTGTATTTCCCGCAGACCTACGCCGGTGTCGGCGCCGGTTGCCTGTTGGTGTTCATCCTTGCCATCGGCTACTACATCACCCCGGCGTTGCTGGGCAGCCCGAACGATCAGATGGTCAGCTACTTCGTCGCCTTCTACACCAACACCAGCATCAACTGGGGCATGGCGACCGCGCTCGGTGGGCTGCTGCTGTTGGCGACCGTGGTGCTTTATCTGATTTACAGCTGGCTGGTGGGCGCCAGCCGCCTGCGCCTGAGCTAAGGGGAGAATTGAAATGCTGAGTCCTTATATGTCGCCCGTTGAGCGGGTGTGGTTCTACAGCTTGCGGATTCTCTGCGGCCTGGTTTTGTTGTTCCTGATCCTGCCGGTGCTGGTGATCATTCCGCTGTCGTTCAACTCGGGCAGTTTCCTGGTGTACCCGCTGCAAGGTTTTTCGCTGCACTGGTATCAGGACTTCTTTGCCTCGGCGGAATGGATGCGCTCGCTGAAGAACAGCATCATCGTCGCCCCGGCGGCCACGGTGCTGGCGATGATCTTCGGCACGCTGGCGGCGATTGGCCTGACCCGTGGTGATTTCCCGGGCAAGGCGCTGGTGATGGCGTTGGTGATTTCGCCGATGGTGGTGCCGGTGGTGATCATCGGTGTGGCGAGTTACCTGTTCTTCGCGCCGCTGGGCCTGGGCAACAGCTTCTTCTCGCTGATCGTGGTGCACGCGGTGTTGGGCGTGCCGTTTGTGATCATCACCGTGTCGGCGACCTTGCAGGGTTTCAACCACAACCTGGTGCGCGCCGCTGCCAGCCTCGGGGCTTCGCCGCTGACCGCGTTCCGTCGGGTGACCTTGCCGTTGATCGCGCCGGGCGTGATCTCCGGGGCGCTGTTTGCCTTCGCCACTTCGTTCGATGAAGTGGTGGTGACGCTGTTCCTCGCCGGCCCTGAACAAGCGACCTTGCCACGGCAGATGTTCAGCGGTATCCGCGAAAACCTCAGCCCGACCATCGCGGCGGCTGCGACGTTGCTGATTGCCTTCTCGGTGATTCTGTTGCTAACGCTGGAATGGCTGCGTGGCCGTAGCGAGAAACTGCGTACCGCGCAGGTTTAACGCGATCCCCTGTAGGAGCTGCCGAAGGCTGCGATCTTTTGACTTTGACTTTTTAAGATCAAAAGATCGCAGCCTCGTTTCACTCGACAGCTCCTACCAGCTCCCACATTGGTTTTGTGTGGTAGTCGAGATCTCTGGTCATTCGCGCCGTGAATAAACGACAAACCCCAATCCCCAGCTACTATTGTGCCCAGCTCCCATCACGATAAGAGGCTGCGCACATGAGTCTTTCCTCTTTCAAAATTGCCCACAAACTGATCACCGGCGCCGCTGCCATCGAGCAACTGGCCGCCGAGCTGACTCGTCTGGATGTCGATAACCCGCTGATCGTCACCGATGCCGCGCTGGTCAAGTCCGGCACGGTCGAGCTGGCGCTGGCCCATCTGGGTGGTCGCACCTACGAAATATTCGACCGCGTCCTGCCTGACCCGGAAATCGCCATCGTCGAAGACTGCATGCGCGTCTACCGCGAAGGCGGGCATGACGGCTTGATCGGCCTCGGCGGCGGCAGTGCCATCGATATCGCCAAGAGCGTGGCGGCTTACGCCGGTTATCACGGCGCGCTGGAGGATCTGTTCGGCGTCGATCAGGTACCGCGCAAAGGCCCGCCGCTGATCGCCATCCCGACCACCGCCGGCACTGGCTCCGAAGTCACCAACGTGGCGATCCTCTCCGACAAGCTCGCACAGTTGAAGAAGGGCATCGTCAGCGACTATCTATTACCGGACGTTGCACTGGTCAGCCCGCAAATGACCCTGACCTGCCCGCGCAGTGTCACTGCCGCCAGTGGCGTCGATGCGCTGGTGCATGCGATCGAGTCCTACCTGTCGCTGAATGCCTCGGCGATTACCGATGCCTTGGCGATCGGTGCGATCAAACTGATCACCCAGGCACTACCCAAGGCCTACGCCAACCCGGCCAACCTGCAAGCCCGCGAAGACATGGCCACCGCCAGCCTGATGGCCGGGATGGCGTTCGGCAATGCCGGGGTCGGCGCGGTGCATGCGCTGGCGTATCCGCTGGGCGGGCGCTACAACATTGCCCACGGCGTCAGCAATGCCTTGCTGCTGCCGTATGTCATGACCTGGAACAAGTTGGCCTGCGTCGAGCGCATGCAGGATATTGCCGAAGCCATGGGCGTGAAAACCGCGCACTTGAGCGCCATCGATGCGGCGGACAAAGCCGTGGAGGCGATGACCGCGTTGTGCCTGGCGGTGGAAATCCCGTTGGGCCTGCGCAGCTTCGGCGTACCTGAAGACGCGATCCCGGCCATGGCCGTAGAAGCGGCGGGGATCGAGCGCCTGATGCGCAACAATCCGCGCAAATTGAGTGCCGTCGATATCGAGAAGATCTACCGGGCGGCGTACTAGAGCCCCTCGGCACTTAATGATTGAAGGCAGGCCCAATCATCGCGGTCACAGTGCGCGCGTCAAAGCATGAGGTATACAATGCGCGCCATCGTGATTCTGCTCAGAAAAGGTGCGTCATGCAGCCCTTCGTAATTGCTCCGTCGATTCTCTCCGCCGACTTCGCCCGCCTGGGCGAAGAAGTGGACAACGTCCTGGCCGCTGGCGCCGACTTCGTGCACTTCGATGTCATGGACAACCATTACGTGCCCAACCTGACCATCGGCCCGATGGTCTGCGCGGCACTGCGCAAATACGGCGTGACCGCGCCGATCGACGCACACTTGATGGTCAGCCCGGTGGATCGCATCGTCGGAGACTTCATCGAAGCCGGCGCGACCTACATCACCTTCCACCCGGAAGCCACGCAACACGTTGATCGCTCCCTGCAACTGATCCGCGAAGGCGGCTGCAAATCCGGCCTGGTGTTCAACCCGGCGACTCCGTTGAGCGTGCTCGAATACGTGATGGACAAGGTCGACATGATCTTGCTGATGAGCGTCAACCCGGGCTTCGGCGGGCAGAAGTTCATCCCCGGCACCCTCGACAAACTGCGTCAGGCCCGTGCGCTGATCGATGCCTCCGGTCGCGACATTCGCCTGGAAATCGATGGCGGCGTGAACGTGAACAACATCCGCGAAATCGCCGCTGCTGGCGCCGACACCTTCGTGGCCGGCTCGGCGATCTTCAATGCGCCGAACTACCAGGAAGTGATCGAGAAGATGCGTTCCGAACTGGCGCTGGCTCGCCCATGAGTGGCTTTGAGCAGCTGTTCCCGGGGCGACTGCCGCGACTGGTGATGTTCGATCTGGATGGCACGTTGATCGATTCGGTCCCCGACCTCGCGGTTGCCGTGGATAACATGCTGCTCAAGATGGGCCGCGAACCCGCCGGCCTCGCGTCGGTGCGCGAATGGGTCGGTAACGGCGCGCCAGTGCTGGTTCGCCGTGCATTGGCGGGCGGTATCGACCATTCGACGGTCGATGACGGTGAGGCCGAAGGTGCGCTGGAGATTTTCATGGAGGCTTATAGCGAAAGCCATGAGCTGACCGTGGTTTACCCCGGCGTGCGCGACACCCTGAAATGGCTGCACAAGCAGGGCGTCGAGATGGCGCTGATCACCAACAAGCCGGAACGCTTTGTCGCGCCGCTGCTGGATCAGATGAAGATCGGTCGCTACTTCAAGTGGATCATCGGCGGCGACACCCTGCCGCAAAAGAAACCCGATCCGGCGGCGCTGTTTTTCGTGATGAAAATGGCCAACATTCCGGCTTCGCAATCGCTGTTTGTCGGCGATTCGCGCAGTGATGTGCTGGCGGCGAAAGCGGCGGGGGTCAAGTGTGTGGCCCTGAGTTATGGCTACAACCATGGTCGACCGATTGCCGAAGAATCGCCGGCGCTGGTGATCGACGATCTGCGCAAGCTAATTCCCGGTTGCCTGGACCCGGCCGCTGAGATAACGTTGCCCGACGCTGTTCAATCCCCTGCTGGAAATCCCATCGTGGTGGTCACTCGCAAACTCTGGATGAAAGTCATCAAGGCCCTGGCCCGCTGGCGTTGGCGCGCCTGACTTGTTCCTGGCCGGTATCCCGGCGCGTTTGCATACCTGACTGTTAGACCCTCAAGCCACGAGGCTACCCCCATGATCCGCGAAGAATTCCTGCGTTTGGCCGCTGCCGGCTACAACCGTATCCCGATGGCCTGTGAAACCCTGGCCGACTTCGACACGCCGCTGTCGATCTACCTGAAACTGGCCGACCAGCCCAACTCCTACCTGCTGGAGTCGGTGCAGGGTGGCGAGAAATGGGGCCGTTACTCGATCATCGGCCTGCCGTGCCGCACCGTGCTGCGGGTTCACGATCACCGCATCAGCGTGACCCACGACGGCGTCGAGATCGAAAGCCACGAAGCCGAAGATCCATTGGCCTTCGTCGAAGAATTCAAAGCCCGCTACAACGTGCCGACTATTCCCGGCCTGCCGCGCTTCAACGGCGGTCTGGTGGGTTATTTCGGTTATGACTGCGTGCGCTATGTAGAGAAACGTCTGGGCAAATGCCCGAATCCGGATCCGCTGGGCGTGCCGGACATTCTGCTGATGGTTTCCGACGCGGTGGTGGTGTTCGACAACCTCGCCGGCAAAATGCACGCGATTGTCCTCGCCGACCCGGCGCAGGCCGACGCCTTCGAGCAAGGCCAGGCTCGCCTGGAAGCATTGCTGGAACAACTGCGCCAGCCAATCACGCCGCGTCGCGGCCTGGATTTCAGCAAGCAACAATCCGCTGATCCGGTGTTCCGTTCGAGCTTCACTCAGGACGATTACGAAAAAGCCGTCGACACCATCAAGGAATACATCCTCGCCGGTGACTGCATGCAAGTCGTGCCGTCCCAGCGCATGTCGATCGACTTCAAGGCTGCGCCAATTGATCTGTACCGGGCGCTGCGCTGCTTCAACCCGACGCCTTACATGTACTTCTTCAACTTCGGCGACTTCCACGTCGTCGGCAGTTCGCCGGAAGTGCTGGTTCGGGTCGAAGACAACCTGATCACCGTGCGCCCGATTGCCGGCACCCGCCCACGCGGGGCCAACGAAGAGGCGGATCTGGCGCTGGAAAAAGACCTGCTGTCGGACGACAAGGAAATCGCCGAGCACTTGATGCTGATCGACCTCGGTCGCAACGACACCGGTCGCGTTTCGGAAATCGGGTCGGTGAAACTCACCGAGAAGATGGTCATCGAGCGTTATTCCAACGTGATGCACATCGTGTCCAACGTCACCGGGCAACTGAAGGCCGGGCTGACGGCGATGGATGCGCTGCGGGCGATTCTGCCGGCGGGCACTTTGTCTGGCGCACCGAAGATTCGCGCGATGGAAATCATCGACGAACTGGAACCGGTCAAGCGTGGCGTGTATGGCGGTGCGGTCGGTTACTTCGCCTGGAACGGCAACATGGACACCGCGATTGCGATCCGCACGGCGGTGATCAAGGACGGCGAACTGCACGTGCAGGCCGGTGGCGGCATCGTCGCCGACTCGGTGCCAGCGCTGGAATGGGAAGAAACCCTGAACAAACGCCGCGCAATGTTCCGCGCCGTGGCATTGGCCGAGCAAACCCCGGACGCTTGAGTCGCAGCACTGCACTGTACCTGTGGGAGCGAGCCTGCTCGCGAAGGCGTCGTGTCAGGCGACATGTGTGTTGACTGACACTCCCTCTTCGCGAGCAAGCCCGCTCCCACAGGGATTTCACCAGCATAAAAAAACGCGGCGCCTGTGAGGGCGCCGCGTTTTTTATGGCCTGCGATTTAGAAGTCCAGGCTGACCCCCACGTTCACACCTTGCTGGGTAAAGTCATCATCCTTGCGAATGTCATAACTGGCCCGCAATGCCAAATCTTTGGTGAGGTTATGACTCACGCCCAGGTTCAGGCGGTTCAGGTTGGTCTGCGGGGTGTAGCCGGCCAGGGTGTAGGTGTTGCCTGGCAGGCTGTTGAGGTTCATGGTCACGTCCTGGGTGTCGTCGTTGTACTCGCGCTCGTGGGCCAGTTCGCCAAACACCTGGGTCTGCGACGTGATCTGGTACTTGCCCTGGATCCCGAGGCCAAGACGCCGGGAGATGCGCGACTGGTCATCGAAGGTCAATGCGGTGGAGTCCGCGCCGTCTTCCGAGTACCCGTCGACTTCAACCTTGGCGAAATCAGCGCTGACGAACGGCGACAGGTGCCATGGGCTGCTCGCTTCTGGCGCGATGTCGTAACCCAAACGGCCGCTGATGGCGACCAGGTAACCATCGGTGTCGCCTTTCTCCCCGCGTTCGTTGGCCCCCAACTGGAATTTACGTTTGAGGCTGTCGTAGTCCAGATGCCCGGCAGTCACTGCCGCGTCACCCCACCAGCGGTTTTGCTGGTACTGGGCGAACGCCGTGCCCATATACGTGTTGAGTTTGTAATCGGAGTCGTTGTCGCCAGCTTCGAGTTTCTGGTTATAGAAACCTGCCGCAAGACCCACGCGCCACGCATCGTTCAACCGATAGCTGCCACCGATGTTCAGGTTGGCACCATTGCCGTCAGCACTGGCGCCGCTGCGCTGGCTGTCGAAATCCTGGTGCTGGCCGCCAGCGGCGACGATCGCCCGCCATTGACCCACGCCTTGCCAGTTTTCCCAATCCGCCAGCCACTGGTTACGCAACTCATCCTGATGCGAGCGCAACGTGCCTTGGGCCATTTGAGGCAGAAGGGTTGCTTCCCATGGCGCGGACAGCAGCGAGTAGGCGTAATCGGCAATCAGGCGTTGCCCGGCTTCGGTCGGGTGCACCGAGTCGTTGTAGATCAGCTTGCTCGGATCCGGCGTCGCACTGTTGATCCCGTAGCGGGCGTTCTCGGTGCAGCCGTTGCCGCTGAAGCAGGTGGCGCTCAGGTTCTGGTCGGCAGCCAGGCCGAATTGCGCCGGGTTGGCGAATGTCTCCTTGAGCAGCACCGGAATGTTCAGCGGGATGATGTTGGCATTGATGTCCTGCAGTTGGCTTACCAGTTCGGTGTTGAACTGCGCACTGAGCTGGGACGTGAAGGCTTGCAGCGGGGTGCCGTTGAAAGCCGGGGTGAAGCCGATGTCCGGCAGCAGCCAGACCATCACGTAGCGAGCACCGGCCTGTTGCAGGGTTTGCACGCTGTCGGCCAGGCGATCGGCGGCGGCGCTGGCCTGGGGCAGGCTGGTCACGCGACCCTGAAGGAAATCGTTACCACCGCCCGAGAGGTAATACAGCGCATTCGGGTCGGCGCGGAAGTTGTTCGACGGCAGATAGCCCGCACGGGTGCGCTCGCCAGTGGCGGAGGTACCGGTGATCGAGTCGAGAATCTGGTCGGTGCGGTAACCGCCGACCGCCCAGTTGTTGCCATCGGGCAGGCCTTCGTTGGCGCGTACCGCCGAAGACGAGGACGCTGTCTGGTCCGCCGAGTACCCCAGTTTTCCCCCAAGGATTTGCGTGGCGTTGAGCGAGCGCTCTTCACCGCTGCCGTCCAGATACACCGGGCCGGTGCGGTTGGTGAAACGTTGGGTGGCCCCTGCAGGCCCGCCGGTGTCGGCAAACGTCCCGGCATCGTTGAGGCTGTCGCCGAAGACGACGAAGTTCGTGTAAGGATTGGGCGCCGCATTCGCCTGGGCGCAGGCCATGGCGAGCAGGCAACTGGCGAGCGGTACAAACAACGTCTGTTTGATCATGTGCAAGTCCGTTTATTTATTGTTGTAGTGAACGAAACGACAGTACCAAAAACTTCCGGCCTTTTGCCATCTGTCGCGAACCCTTCATTTGTTTCGCCAGCCTTCGCGTGCGCCATATTGCACGCTCTGCCCAGCTAAGTTACTGTGCCAAGACGTATGAATGAGACCTTTCCCGTGTTGATCATCAGCAAACTCCTGGATCAAGTCATCAAGGCACACGCCCGCTGGCGTTGGCGCGCCTGAATTCTTTTGCCGGCCCCGCCGGACCTGTACCGCTTCGCCTTCTTTACCTGTTTGAAATGCCGCTTTGCTGGGTCCACTCCAGCGCCTGCCAAAGCGCAGCACACTGCGGGTATTCATTCGAAGGCAGTCTTAAAAGTCAGTGAATTCAAGAGGTTTCCATCGCCATGTTGCTGATGATCGATAACTACGACTCTTTTACCTACAACGTTGTGCAGTACCTTGGTGAGCTCGGCTCCCAGGTTAAAGTCGTGCGCAACGATGAACTCACCATTGCCGAAATCGAAGCGCTCAACCCTGAGCGCATCGTTGTGTCCCCCGGTCCTTGCACGCCGACCGAAGCCGGCATCTCCATCGAAGCGATCAAGCACTTTGCCGGCAAGCTGCCGATCCTAGGCGTCTGCCTCGGCCACCAGTCCATCGGCCAGGCCTTCGGCGGTGATGTGGTGCGCGCCCGTCAAGTCATGCACGGTAAGACTAGCCCGGTATTCCACGAGGACAAGGGTGTTTTCGAAGGTCTGAACCGGCCGTTGACGGTCACTCGCTACCACTCGCTGATCGTCAAGCGCGAAACCCTGCCTGACTGCCTGGAGCTGACTGCCTGGACCCAGCTCGAAGACGGCTCGGTCGATGAAATCATGGGCCTGCGCCACAAGACGCTGAACATCGAGGGTGTGCAATTTCACCCTGAATCGATCCTCACCGAGCAGGGCCATGAGCTGTTCGCCAACTTCCTCAAACAAACCGGCGGCACGCGCTAAGGACTTTTCATGAACATCAAGACAGCCCTGGGCCGTATCGTCGATCACCTCGACCTCAGCACCGATGAAATGCGCGATGTGATGCGCGAAATCATGACCGGGCAATGCTCGGACGCGCAGATCGGCGCGTTCATGATGGCCATGCGCATGAAGAGCGAAAGCATCGACGAAATCGTCGGCGCGGTGTCGGTCATGCGCGAGCTGGCGGACAAGGTCGAACTCAAGACCCTCGACGGCGTCGTCGATGTGGTCGGCACCGGCGGTGACGGTGCGAACATTTTCAACGTTTCCACCGCCTCTTCCTTCGTGGTCGCGGCGGCGGGTTGCACCGTGGCCAAGCACGGTAACCGTGCAGTCTCGGGCAAGAGCGGCAGTGCCGACTTGCTGGAGGCGGCCGGGATCTACCTGAACCTGACGCCGGTCCAGGTCGCGCGCTGCATCGATAACGTCGGCATCGGTTTCATGTTCGCCCAGACTCACCACAGCGCCATGAAATACGCTGCCGGCCCGCGCAAGGACCTTGGCCTGCGCACCCTGTTCAACATGCTCGGCCCGCTTACGAATCCGGCCGGCGTGAAACATCAGGTGGTGGGCGTATTCACCCCGGCGTTGTGCCGGCCATTGGCCGAAGTCTTGCAGCGTCTGGGCAGCAAGCATGTGCTGGTGGTGCACTCGAAGGACGGTCTGGACGAATTCAGCCTGGCCGCGCCGACGTTTGTCGCGGAACTGAAGAATGACCAGATCACCGAGTATTGGGTCGAGCCGGAAGACCTGGGCATGAAGAGCCAGAGCCTGCACGGTCTGGCGGTCGACAGCCCGGCCGCTTCCCTCGAACTGATTCGTGATGCCCTGGGCAAGCGCAAAACCGAGAACGGCCAGAAAGCCGCCGAGATGATTGTGCTCAATGCCGGTGCCGCACTGTATGCCGCTGACCACGCAACAAGTTTGAAAGAGGGCGTTGCCCTGGCGCACGACGCGCTGCACACCGGCCTCGCTCGGGAGAAACTCGAGGAGCTGGGTGCGTTTACCGCGGTATTTCGAGTGGAGAATGAGGGATGAGTGTACCGACGGTTCTGGAAAACATTCTGGCCCGCAAGGTCCAGGAAGTTGCCGAGCGTAGCGCCCGTGTCAGTCTGGCCGAGCTGGAAAGCCTGGCCAAGGCCGCCGATGCTCCCCGTGGTTTTGCCAAGGCACTGATCGCCCAGGCCAAGCTCAAGCAGCCGGCGGTGATTGCCGAAATCAAGAAAGCCTCGCCAAGCAAAGGCGTGATCCGCGAGAACTTCGTTCCTGCCGACATCGCCAAAAGCTACGAGAAGGGCGGCGCCACGTGCCTCTCGGTGCTCACCGATATCGACTACTTCCAGGGTGCCGATGCGTACCTGCAACAGGCTCGTGCGGCGTGCAAACTGCCGGTGATCCGCAAGGATTTCATGATCGATCCGTACCAGATCGTTGAAGCCCGTGCCTTGGGCGCGGACTGCGTGCTGTTGATCGTTTCCGCTTTGGACGACGTGAAAATGGCTGAACTGGCGGCCGTCGCAAAAAGCGTCGGCCTCGATGTGCTGGTGGAAGTCCACGACGGCAACGAACTGGAGCGGGCCTTGAAAACCCTCGACACGCCATTGGTCGGCGTGAATAACCGCAACCTGCACACCTTCGACGTCAATCTGGAAACTACTCTCGACCTGTTGCCGCGCATTCCGCGTGATCGTCTGGTGATTACCGAGAGCGGTATTTTCAACCGCGCCGATGTCGAACTGATGGAAATCAGCGACGTGTACGCCTTCCTGGTTGGCGAAGCGTTCATGCGCGCCGAAAGCCCTGGCACTGAACTGCAGCGTTTGTTCTTCCCTGAGCGTGGTTCGGCGGTGAGTGGTTCGACACTCGACTGAGTGCTGACCGACCAACCGAGGTGCGCCCTTCGCAAGCAAGCCCGCTCCCACATTTGGAATGCGTTCCCCTGTGGGAGCGGGCTTGCTCGCGAAGGGGCACTCAAAAGTCCCAAAGATTTTATGTCTTGCGGAGTAGCTCATGTTCCAGCCGACCATTCTGACCACCGAAGCCGGCCTGCTCGCCGAACAGGATCTGCTGGCCTCCGTCTGCACCGGCAGCTCAGAATTCAGCCTGCTGTTCTGGCAACCCAATGACCGCGCACTGGTCATGCCGCGCCGCTTGAATCGTCTGCCACAATTCGAATCTGCCTGCGAAGTCTCCGCCGCCGCTGGCTGGCCAGTCCTGCTGCGCGAAACCGGCGGCGAACCCGTCCCGCAATCGTCTGCAACCATCAACATCGCCTTGGTCTACGCACCACCGCGCAGCGAAGGTGATCAAAACCGCATCGAAACTGCCTACCGAAGACTCTGCGATCCGATTTGTCAGCTACTTGATGAGTTGGGCGGCACTTCGTCATTGGGCGAAGTCGAAGGCGCATTCTGCGATGGACGTTTCAACGTCAATCTCGACGGTCGCAAGATGGTCGGCACCGCCCAGCGCTGGCGCCAAAGCAAGGGCGGGACACGTCCGGTCGGGCTGGTGCACGGGGCGTTGCTGCTGGATAACGAACGGGAGTCGATGGTCGCGGCGGTCAACCGCTTCAATGAGGCGTGCGGCCTGGAACAGCGGGTTCGCGCCGAAAGCCACACCGCCCTGCATGAAAAATTTGCCGCGCCGGATGCACTGGAGCGTCTCGACGCACTGTATCGCCAGTTGCTGGCGGGAATGTACGAGGCTTAACGCGTGCCGAAGACCACCATGGTCTTGCCTTTGACATCCACCAGGTTGCGTTCCTCAAGGTCCTTGAGCACGCGACCGACCATCTCCCGGGAACACCCGACAATCCGCCCGATTTCCTGACGGGTCACCTTGATCTGCATGCCGTCCGGGTGGGTCATGGCGTCTGGCTGTTTGCACAATTCCAACAGGCAACGGGCGACGCGACCGGTGACATCAAAGAACGCCAGGTCACCGACCTTGCGCGTGGTGTTACGCAGGCGCTGTGCGATTTGTCCGCTGAGCACGTAAAGAATGTCTGGATCTTGCTGGGACAGTTCGCGGAACTTCGCGTAGCTGATTTCCGCAACCTCGCATTCGACCTTCGCGCGTACCCAGGCACTGCGTTCCTGTTCCAGGCCGGCCTGTTCAAACAAGCCAAGCTCACCGAAGAAGTCCCCTGCGTTCAGGTAGGAGATGATCATCTCGCGGCCGTCATCGTCCTCGATCAGGATGGTGACCGAGCCCTTGATGATGAAGAACAACGTGTCCGAGCGATCGCCGGCACAGATGATATTGCTCTTGGCCGCATAACGACGGCGCTGACAATGCATCAATAGCTTGTCGAGGTTCTTGATTTTGGGTGTGGGGGTAATAGCAACCATGGTTGTATCCCGAAAAGACTGCACGGTGTTTTTGATTGTTTTAGGAGCGGGTGAAGCCTGCGATTTTTTCATTCGCTTGATGGCTGGCTATGCGCCAGCGAATTGGCGCCAGCTTAACAGACACATTCCTACAAGATTCGAGAATTTACCTACAGCACAGGGACACTCCTCCCAGGAAGGTGAAACGCTGTCATAGCGGGGCCCTGTGCTAAGCTGGCGACCCTTTTTTAGACAGTGGAGTCTTGGCGATGAAGGCACGCATCCAATGGGCTGGCGAAGCCATGTTCCTCGGTGAATCCGGCAGCGGTCATGTCGTGGTCATGGACGGTCCGCCGGACGCCGGTGGTCGTAACCTGGGTGTACGCCCGATGGAAATGCTCCTGCTGGGTGTCGGCGGCTGCAGCAATTTCGATGTGGTCAGCATCCTCAAGAAGTCCCGTCAGGCCGTCGAAAGCTGTGAAGCCTTCCTCGAAGCCGAGCGCGCGACCGAAGATCCAAAGGTTTTCACCAAGATCCACATGCATTTCGTGGTCAAGGGCCGCGGGCTGAAAGAAGCCCAGGTCAAACGCGCCATTGAACTGTCTGCCGAGAAGTATTGCTCGGCCTCGATCATGCTCGGCGCCGCTGGCGTCGCTATTACGCATGACTACGAGATCATCGAACTCGGTTGAATCGACATTCAACTATCATAAAAGCAGTGCAGACTCTGGCGATCCATAGCTGACGTCTGCATAATGCGCCACTTTTTTCAGGGTCGTGGCCCGTCACCCGACAGGCCCCGCACCCGAACAGACAACCAAAATCGCCATCGCGAAGAGGTGTTAACCGTCCTACGCAGCTGCGTTGTTCGCATCTGACGGGCATGCTTGATCACGCGGCCCGGGCCGCAATACATAGAGAGTTTTTAACGGTGAAAAGCAAACTCAAGCTCCACGGGTTCAATAACCTGACAAAGACCTTGAGCTTCAACATCTATGACATCTGCTACGCGGAAACCCCGCAAGACCAGCAGGCTTACGTCGAGTACATCAATGAAGAGTACAACGCGAAGCGCCTGACGCAGATCCTCACAGAAGTTGTCGATATCATTGGTGCCAACATCCTGAACATCGCCAGTCAGGACTATGATCCACAAGGCGCCAGCGTCACGATTCTGATCTCTGAAGAGCCGGTAACCCCGACCGACAGCCAGATCGAAGAGTCGCCGGGCCCGTTGCCCGAGATTATCCTGGCCCACCTCGACAAGAGCCACATCACGGTGCACACCTATCCGGAAATCCATCCGGTGGACGGTATCGCGACGTTCCGTGTGGACATTGACGTGTCGACGTGTGGTGTCATTTCACCGCTTAAAGCGCTCAACTTCCTGATTCACCAGTTCGATTCGGACATCGTGACCGTGGATTATCGCGTGCGCGGTTTCACCCGTGACGTTGAAGGCAAAAAGCACTTCATCGACCACGAGATCAACTCGATCCAGAACTACCTCTCCGAAGACACCCGCGACAGTTACCAGATGACTGACGTGAACGTGTACCAGGAAAACCTGTTCCACACCAAAATGCTGCTGAAGAACTTCGAACTGGACGACTACCTGTTCGGCGACGCCACCAACAGCCTGTCCACTGAGCAACGCGCCCAGGTGACCGACCGTGTGAAACACGAAATGCTGGAAATCTTCTACGCGCGCAACATGCCGACCTAAGATTTTCGGGTACAAAAAAGGCGACTACCTCACGGCAGTCGCCTTTTTTATGGGTCTCGCAGAGCCCCCGTAGGAGCAAGGCTTGCCCGCGAAAGCGGTCGCTCATTCAACAATGATGTCGACTGACACTCCGCTTTCGCGAGCAAGCCCGCTCCCACAGGTCAGATCCGATAAGTACTCTTGGTCATCACCTTGGCCAGCAAACTCATCCCGAACTTCACCGGTGCCGGAAAGCGGAACCCACCAGCCTCCAGCGCACTTTCCGCATGATGTTCTTCATCAATGCGCATCTGTTCAAGAATCGCCCGGGACTTTTCGTCCTCGGCCGGCAGTTGCTCAAGGTGTTCGTTCAGGTGTTTGCAGACCTGATGCTCGGTGGCGGCAACAAATCCCAGGCTGACCTTATCGCTGATCAACCCGGCTACGGCGCCAATCCCGAACGACATGCCATAAAACAGCGGATTCAGGATGCTGGTGTGGCTGCCCAACTGATGGATGCGTTGTTCGCACCACACCAGATGATCGATTTCTTCTTCAGCGGCATGTTCCATGGCCGCGCGCACTTGCGGCAGCTTGGCGGTCAGGGCCTGACCCTGATACAGCGCCTGGGCGCAGACTTCGCCGGTATGGTTGATGCGCATCAGGCCGGCAACGTGCCGGGTGTCTTCGTCGCTCATTTGCGTTTCCGGCTGCACGATAGCCGGCGACGGACGGTACGGCTGGCCACTGAAAGGCAGCAGGGTACGCATCGCGGCATCGGCTTGCAGCAGAAGACGGTCAATCGGCGAGTAGTGACGTTGGGTAGTCATGCTGACCTCCGGAGGAATCTCGGCGGCCAGTTTAACCGAATCGGCCGGGGAAGGTTTGCGCTGGGTCATTTCAGGCGAGGCCGCCACCGAACCTGTAGGAGCGAGGCTTGCCCGCGAATGGGGTCAACGCGGTCATTCAGATAGACCGCGTTATCGTTCTTCGCGGGCAAGCCTTGCTCCTGCATGGCTGGGCGGTGAATCAGCCCGGCGGCCAGGTCATCTGGCGCTGACCCAGCACGTGCATATGAATGTGGTAGACAGTCTGCCCACCTTCTTCATTGCAGTTCATGACAACGCGAAAACCTTTTTCGCAACCCAGTTCCAGCGCCAGACGTTGGGCGGTGAACAGAATATGCCCGGCCAGCGTCTTGTCGTCCTCGGTCAGGTCGTTGAGGGTGCGCACCGGTTTCTTCGGGATTACCAGAAAATGCACCGGTGCCTGTGGGGCGATGTCGTGGAAGGCCAGTACCTGGTCGTCCTCGTAAATGATCTTGGCCGGGATTTCCCGGTTGATGATCTTGGTGAACAGAGTATCCACAGCTGTTTTCTCCGTTGTTTGGGCTGGCCTGAGTGTACCCATGGGGTAAACCCGAGCCCAGCCATTTACCTTTAAGGTCTGTTAGCGCGGGCAGTAGGCCTTGTTGACCATACCGGCGATTGTCCGGGTCAGCCACCGCGAGCCAAGTCGCGGCAGGAAGGCGAACCATCGATTCAACCTTCCGGGAATAATGATCGCGCGGTTTTTCGCCAGGGCCCGCACGGTGTACAACGCGACTTCTTCCGGGCTCATCAGCAGCCTGCTGTCGGTGACCTTTGCCGTGTCCAGTTGCGCCGTATGGAAAAACCCCGTGCGCGTCGGGCCGGGGCAGAGCACCGATACCTTTACCGCACATTTCTTCAGCTCGACGCGCAGGCCTTCGGAAAAATGCAGCACATAAGCCTTGCTCGCGTAGTAAGTGCTCATCCACGGGCCGGGGTGAAATGCCGCCACCGAGGCCACGTTCAAAATCTGACCGCCGCCCTGCAAGGCCATGCTGTTACCGATGGCGTGGCACAGGCGGGTGAGGGCCAGGATGTTTACCTCGATCAGGTCTTGCTCGGTCATCCAGTCCTGGGCCAGGAACGGGCCGCACGTACCGATGCCGGCGCAGTTGACCAGCAAGTCGATCTGCCGGTCGCCTTCCTCCAGTTCCAGCAGAAACCCGGACAGCCTTAGCGGCTCGCCCAGGTCGCAGGCGCGGAATAACACCTCAACGCCAAAACGTTGAGTCAGTTCAATCGCAATACTTTCCAGCTGATCACGTTGTCGGGCCACCAGAATCAAGCTGTGGCCGCGCCGGGCCAGCGCTTCGGCCATCGCCAGGCCGATGCCGCTGGAAGCGCCAGTGATCAGAGCGTAACGGGTCATGCAGTTCTCCATCGCAACAGCTCCGCGCCAGCGACGCAGGTGTCACGGGCGGGGAGCGCTGTTCATTCTTTCGCAGAGTCTACAGGGGGCTGGGCTTCTTCGGCTGCATCCGCTGCATCGTCGGCTGCATTTGGTGCTTGTTCAGCCTCGTCCGCCGGTTCGACTTCCACTTCGTCGGTGGTCACCGAGCCGCTGTCATAGCTGGTTTCGGCCGCGCTTTCATACTCTTGCTGGATAGCGGTGATGCCGCCGGCCAGTGCGCCGATGAAGATGAGTGCAATAAATACCACCCAGAGCCAGGCCAGCACTTTGACCGCCGTACTGTTCGGCGGGGGCGGTGCGCCGTACTGATTGGCGGTGGGGTTACCCGGAACCACCATGATCACGAACGGAAAGAAGCTACCCACGAACGGCACAAGGTTCAGGAGCCATAGCCATCCGGACCAACCGCAGTCATGCAGACGCTGGACGCTGAACTGAATACTGACAAACCCCAGTGCCACAAAAAGAATAAAGGCCACCAGACCGCCGAGAATCAGGCCGGCGGTCGAGTCCGCGCCGATGAGCGCGAGGCCGAATAGTGCCAGCACCGAACCCACGGCCAACGTCACCAGGGTCAGGGCCATGGTCCAGGCCAGGAATCGCAAGCGCCCGATACGACCTTCGAAGCTGAACGGCTTGAGAGTGGCGAACGCTGGCAAGGCTTCACCGACGGTTGCCCGTGGCGGGGCATACGGCGACTCAGGGTCTGCCGATACTGTCTGGTAACTGGTGGGGACATGTTCGTGAACGTCGGACAGGTTCAGCTCGATCGACGGCTCGGCTTCGATTCGGGCATCGATGCCGGTTTTCGTCAGCGCCTGGAGATAGGATTGTGCGTCGAGCTGTGACAGGTCGCGTTTGAGCGCAACAGTGCGGCCACTGAATAGCCGTTCAATGGCGGCGACGTCGCTTTTAAACAGTTCAGCGAGGTTGAGTTTGGCGGTGGTGACGTCGACGCCTGGCAGCAGAGCGCCGTCGAAGACGATCTTGAAACGGTTTTCGCTCATGTCCGAGGCATCCTTGTCGCGCAGGTTTGGAAAGGGGTTGTTGCGGTCGAGCAGTGTAAGGCCAGCCGGAAGTGGCTGGCCAAGCTTTACAGTCAGCGCGGCCAGCGTTTAGGTAACTGTGCCGCCAGTTCCAGCGCCTTGCGGTACTCCGCATCCAGCCGGGCGACCAGCTGATCGACACTGGGCAAGTCATCGATTTCGCCAACGCCTTGCCCGGCAGACCACACGGTTTTCCAGGCCTTGGCTTCATCGCTTATAGGCTTGAGTTTGGAGCCGAAGTTCACTTCGCCTTTACCCTGGAGTGCCGCCATGTCGAAACCGGCCGCTTCCAGGCTCTGGCGCATGAAACTCGCCGGTACGCCCGACACCGCTGGAGTATGCACGATGTCTGCTGCTCTGGAAGTCAGGAGCATCTCCTTGTAGGCGTCAGGCGCATGACTTTCAGTCGTGCCGATAAATCGCGTACCGAAGTAGGCCAAATCCGCGCCGAGCAATTGCGCGGCGAGAATCTCGTGGCCGTGGTTCAGGCAGCCGGCCAGCAACAGGGTCTTGTCGAAGAACTGGCGGATCTCGGCGATCAACGAGAACGGGCTCCAGGTTCCGGCATGTCCACCGGCACCGGCGGCCACGGCGATCAAACCGTCCACGCCCGCTTCGGCGGCTTTCTCGGCATGACGACGCGTCGTCACGTCGTGAAACACCAGACCGCCATAGCTGTGCACCGCATCGACCACTTCTTTTACCGCGCCGAGGCTGGTGATCACGATCGGCACTTTGTGCTCGATACAGATCGCAAGGTCGGCCTGCAGTCGTGGATTGGTGTTGTGAACGATCAGGTTCACCGCGTAAGGCGCCGGGTTCTCCAGCGTCGCGAGGCCTGCTTCGATCTCTTCCAGCCACGCCTTGAAGCCGCTGCTTTCGCGTTGGTTCAAGGCAGGAAAGCTGCCGACTACGCCATTTCGGCAGCAGGCCAGCACCAATTGAGGATTGGAAATCAGGAACATCGGCGCGGCTACTACCGGCAGACGCAAGCGTTGTTCGAGCAGAGCGGGCAGCGACATTGGAAGTACCCCGGTTAGTTGCGGCTTATTGAGTTTAGAACGGTCGAACCACGACCAGAATTACGATTGCCAGCAATATCAGAACCGGCACTTCATTGAACCAGCGATAAAAGACATGGCTGCGGGTGTTTTCGCCACGGGCAAAACGTTTTACCTGGGCGCCGCACATGTGGTGGTAGCCGATGAGGATCACGACGAGGGTCAACTTGGCGTGAATCCACGCGCCCTGGCTGAAGATGCTGGGGTTGAGGTAGATCAGTGCGATACCGAAGAACAGGGTGGCGATCATCGCCGGGCCCATGATGCCCCGGTACAACTTGCGCTCCATGATGCTGAAGCGTTCCTTGCTGACGGTGTCTTCGCTTTGCGCGTGATAAACGAACAGGCGCGGCAGATAAAACAGGCCGGCAAACCAGCAGACCATGCTGACGATATGAAGCGCTTTGAGCCACAGATAAAGCATTTTTAGTTATTCCCAGGTTCACGGTAGCGGGAATAGTAGAGGCTAGAAGCTCCGCACGTCACCTTGACGGTTGTCGCAGGCGCGCGCGGCCCCTATTATCGACGGCTTTCCAGTGGGTTCGTTGAGGGCAGGTTTATGGTCAAGGTCGGTATCGTCGGCGGCACGGGTTACACCGGTGTCGAACTGCTGCGTCTGTTGGCACAGCATCCGCAAGCTGAAGTGGTAGTGATCACTTCCCGATCCGAGGCCGGTCTGGCCGTGGCTGACATGTACCCGAACCTGCGAGGCCACTACGACGGCCTGGCGTTCAGCGTTCCGGACATCAAGACCCTGGGCGCCTGCGACGTGGTGTTCTTCGCCACGCCTCACGGTGTTGCTCACGCCCTGGCCGGTGAACTGCTGGCCGCCGGGACCAAGGTCATCGACCTGTCGGCAGACTTCCGTCTGCAAGATGCCGATGAGTGGGCCAAGTGGTACGGCCAGCCGCACGGTGCGCCGGAGTTACTGGAAGAGGCAGTCTACGGTTTGCCGGAAGTCAATCGCGAGCAAATCAAGCAAGCGCGCCTGATCGCCGTGCCGGGTTGCTATCCAACCGCCACGCAATTGGGTTTCCTGCCATTGCTCGAAGCGGGCCTGGCGGACACTTCCCGTCTGATCGCTGACTGCAAATCCGGTGTCAGCGGTGCCGGTCGTGGTGCTGCGGTAGGTTCGCTGTACTCCGAGACGTCGGAAAGCATGAAGGCTTACGCCGTCAAAGGGCACCGTCACCTGCCGGAAATTCGCCAGGGCCTGCGTCGCGCCTCGGGCAAGGACGTCGGCCTGACCTTCGTTCCGCACCTGACCCCGATGATTCGCGGCATCCACTCGACGTTGTACGCGACTGTCGTCGATCGCTCGGTGGATCTGCAGGCGCTGTTTGAAAAGCGTTATGCCAACGAACCGTTCGTCGATGTGATGCCGGCTGGCAGCCATCCAGAAACCCGCAGCGTGCGCGGTGCCAACGTTTGCCGTATCGCCGTGCATCGTCCACAGGATGGTGACCTGGTGGTGGTGTTGTCGGTGATCGATAACCTGGTCAAAGGTGCGTCGGGCCAAGCGGTGCAGAACATGAACATCCTGTTCGGTCTGGATGAGCGCTTGGGCCTGTCCCACGCGGGCATGCTGCCGTAAGGCTTTATCCCGTTCGGCAAAAAGGCCCTTCTAAAGGGCCTTTTTGCATTCTGGTCTGACAATTGGATCGATTGATATACCGTAACAATAGTTGACCAATTTTCTAGGAGAAGCGGATAATGCCCGACATCACGCATTATGGCGGCGTAACGCCGGGAGATAGTTAGCATGAGCGTCGAATCCTTCACCCCCACGGCTTTGCAATTCACCCACGGTGCCGCGCACAAGGTGAAGAGCCTGGTCGATGAAGAGGGGAATGATCGCTTGAAGCTGCGCGTATTCGTTACGGGCGGTGGTTGTTCAGGTTTCCAGTACGGCTTCACCTTCGATGAAGAAGTGGCCGATGACGACACCATCGTCGAGCGCGAAGGTGTGAGTCTGGTGGTCGATCCGATGAGCTTCCAATACCTGGCAGGTGCCGAGGTGGATTATCAGGAAGGTCTGGAAGGCTCGCGTTTCGTGATCAAGAATCCGAATGCCAGCACGACTTGTGGCTGCGGTTCCTCGTTCTCGATCTGATCCGCGTCACCGAATTACAAAGCGCCGCAGGGCTTCACAGTCCTGCGGCGTTTTGCTGTCCGGGATTCATCGGGATAGGTCAGTCGGGGTTGTCAGGCGGGGTAGATGGCGCCAAGTACGCGCAAGCCGCGGGCGCCGGTGACGCTCGGACGATTGGCGGCGATGCCTTCCAGGCAGCAATGGGCCAGCCAGGCGAAAGCCATCGCTTCGACCCAATCCGGGTCTACGCCGTAAGTTGCGGTGCTGCTGACCTTGGCGTTGGGTAACAAACTGGCCAAACGGGCCATTAGCGTAGCGTTATGCGCGCCGCCCCCGCAGACCAGCAGTTCTCGGGTATCTGCCTGGGCACTTTGCAGTGACTCGACGATGGTCAGGGCGGTCAGTTCGAGCAGGGTCGCTTGTACATCTTCAGTAGCGAAGGTGGGCAAGTGCGACAGATGCTGCATCAGCCAAGGCAGGTTGAACACTTCGCGGCCGGTGCTCTTCGGGCCTTTGGTCACGAAGAAGGGATCGCTGAGTAACTCGCTCAACAAGGCAGGTTCGACGTTGCCGCTGGCTGCCCATTGGCCGTCGCGATCAAAATTGTCGCCTCGCTGCTGGTGAATCCAGGCATCCAGCAACACATTCCCCGGGCCACAGTCGAAACCGGCGACCGGTTTGCCAGGCTCGATCAGGCTGAGGTTGCTGAAACCACCGACGTTCAGTACCGCGCGATTGCCTGGTCGTTCTTCAAACAAGGCTTCGTGGAAGGCTGGAACCAGTGGTGCGCCCTGTCCGCCGGCGGCGACGTCACGGCTGCGAAAGTCGCTGACCACGGTGATGCCCGTCAGCTCGGTCAGCAGGGCAGGGTTGCCGATTTGCACCGTGAAACCGCGCGCCGGTTCGTGGCGAATGGTCTGGCCGTGGCTGCCAATCGCGCGAATGTCTTCGGGTTTCAGATGTTGTTGATCGAGGAGGGTGTGAATGCCCTGTGCGGCCAGTTTCACCCAGTTTTGCTGGGCGATGGCGGAGCGGGCAATCTCATCCGGGCCGCTGGCGCACAAGCCAAGCAGCTCGGCGCGCAGGGATTCCGGCATGGGGATGTAGTGCGTGGCGATCAGCCTGATCGCCGAGGCTTGCTCGATCAGCGCGATGTCCAGGCCGTCGAGGCTGGTCCCGGACATCACACCTATATAGAGCGCCATGGCTTAGCGTTTGCTCGAAGCCAGCATGGTGGCCTTCTCTTGATCCATCCGCGCCATCAGCGGCTGACTTTGCGCAAGGAAGCGTGAGCGCTCGGCCTTGGCGATCGGATCAGCCATTGGCAGCTTCTGGCCCAGTGGGTCAACGTGGACGCCATTAACCTGGAACTCATAGTGCAAATGCGGGCCGGTGGACAGGCCAGTAGTGCCGATATAACCAATCACCTGGCCTTGCTTGACGCTGCCGCCGGTCTGCACGCCTTTGGCGAAGCCCTGCATGTGGCCATACAGCGTACGGTAGGTATTGCCGTGCTGGATGATGATGGTGTTGCCGTAACCGCCACGACGCCCGGCCAGCAATACTTTGCCGTCACCGGTGGCCTTGATCGGCGTGCCGCGAGGGGCTGCGTAATCGACGCCTTTGTGGGCGCGGATCTTGTTAAGGATCGGGTGCTTGCGGCCCATGGAGAACTTCGAGCTGATGCGGGCGAAGTCTACCGGGGTGCGGATGAACGCCTTGCGCATGCTGTTGCCGTCAGCCGTGTAATAGCTGCTGTTGCCTTGTTTGTTGGTGTAACGCACGGCGGTGTAGGTCTTGCCGCGGTTGGTGAAGCGTGCGGAAAGGATCGGACCGGTGCCGACAGCCTTGCCGTTGACGACTTTCTGTTCGTAGATCACGTCGAATTCGTCACCCTGGCGAATATCCTGGGCGAAGTCGACGTCGTAGCCAAACACGCTGGCCATATCCATGGTCAGGCTGTGAGACAGGCCGGCGCGAGCGGCGGACTGCGACAGCGAGCTGTTGATCACGCCATGAACGTAGGCGGAGCGCACGGTCGGTTTGGCGGTAACGCGGTTGAACACATAACCCTTGTCATTCTTGGTCAGGGTGATGGTTTCGAGGTCGCTGACCTTGCTGTGCAGGTTGGTCAGTTGGCCTTCAGGGGTCAGTTCGAATTCAAGTTTTTGGCCATGTTTGAGCTGGCTGAATTGCTTGGCCTGCTTGTCGCTGGCCAGGACTTCATGCACGGAGGCGGCGGGAAGGCCGACCTTTTCAAACAGAGTCGAAAGGGTGTCGCCTTTGCCGACGATCACTTCTTTATGATTCGGTGCTTTCTTTGCTTCGACCACTGGCTCAGGCGCGGCCTGGGCTGTTTGCTTGGTGTCTTCGGCGCTGTCTTCGATCTGCGCGAAAGGAGAAGCTGCTGGCTCATTTGTGGCTTGGACGGCTTCGGCAGCGTCTTGATCTTGTGTCAGTTGTTCAGCAGGACTTTCCAGTTCAAGGCTCAGGGTCGTCTTTTTGGCTTCAACATCACTGGAAGGGAATACCAGGAGCGCCAGGCTGAGAAGGGCGGCGATTCCACTTGCGGCAAGCAGGTGGGTCTTCGGGTAAAGCGGGGGCGCTTTAGACGGTTCTGTGGTCATAGGTAATTTTTGACTTTGAAAAGATGAATTGGAAAAGATGAATGACATGATGAAGATGAAATAACTGTATAAAATATAACCAAATCATCTCTGAAGCAAGCCTGCGGATGCTCTGTCCGTGGATTGGCGTGCGTGCGCCGGGCAAAACTTGTATTTGGTGCGCGATCTTGTATGGTTGGTTCCCTTTGAATCTGAGCCTTGCGGGTCTGTTATGAAGTCGGTTGAAGAGCAGCTAGCGCTGATTAAACGTGGTGCGGAAGAACTGTTGGTCGAGTCCGAGCTGATCGAAAAGCTCAAGCGTGGCCAACCGCTGCGTATTAAGGCGGGCTTTGATCCGACTGCGCCGGATTTGCACTTGGGTCACACGGTGCTTATTAATAAGCTGCGCCAGTTCCAAGAGCTGGGCCACCAGGTGATCTTCCTTATAGGTGACTTCACCGGGATGATCGGTGATCCGAGTGGCAAGAGTGCTACTCGTCCTCCGCTGACCCGCGAGCAGGTTCTCGAGAATGCCGAGACCTACAAGACTCAAGTCTTCAAGATTCTGGATCCTGCCAAAACCGAGGTGGCGTTCAACTCCACCTGGATGGATCAGATGGGGCCGGCTGACTTCATTCGCCTGACCTCGCAATACACCGTGGCTCGCATGCTCGAGCGCGACGATTTCGATAAGCGCTACACGACCAATCAACCCATCGCCATTCATGAGTTCCTCTATCCGCTGGTCCAGGGTTATGACTCGGTTGCCTTGCGCGCGGATGTCGAGTTGGGTGGGACCGATCAGAAGTTCAACCTGCTGATGGGGCGTGAGTTGCAGCGTGGTTATGGCCAGGAGCCGCAGTGCATTCTGACCATGCCGTTGCTTGAAGGCCTGGATGGCGTGAAGAAGATGTCCAAATCGTTGGGCAACTACGTCGGTATCCAGGAAGCGCCGGGTGTGATGTACAGCAAGCTGGTTTCCATTCCCGATGCGCTGATGTGGCGTTATTTCGAGCTGCTCAGCTTCCGCTCCATGGATGAGATCGATGCATTCCGGGCTGATGTCGAGGCGGGTGCCAATCCGCGGGATATCAAGATCAAGCTGGCCGAAGAGGTCGTTGCGCGTTTTCATGGTGAAGAGGCTGCGGCCAATGCCCATCGTGCGGCGGGTAATCGCATGAAGGAAGGCGAGCTGCCGGATGATCTGCCAGAGATCGAGTTGACGGCTGCCGAAGATATGCCGATCGCCGCTGTCCTTAATAAGGCTGGCCTGGTGAAGAACTCGGCTGTGGCGCGTGATCTTCTGAATTCCGGTGGTGTGCGTATAGATGGTGAGGTTGTCGACCGCACCTTTATATACGTACTGGGTGCGACCCATGTTTGCCAGGCCGGAAAGAAGGCATTTGCGCGTATTACGCTCAAATCCGAATAAACCTGAAATCAGGGGTTGACGGCAGATTCTGGAAGTCTATAATTCGCCCCACTTCCGGCGCAGTCGAAACGGAAAACTCCTTGGTAAACAAAGAGTTACGCAGGTTTCGGCAGTGAGTTGCTTCAGTTCATCGAGGCACGAAAGGAGTTGAAAAAGAGGTGTTGACAGCAGCGAGTAACGCTGTAGAATTCGCCTCCCGCTAACGAGAGATCGAAAGCGCAAGTGGTTGAAGTTACAAAGGAAACTTTGAAAACTTCTTAAAATAACCGCTTGACAGTAACTGGCGCTGCTGTAGAATGCGCGCCTCGGTTGAGACGAAAGAATCAACCCACCGCTCTTTAACAACTGAATCAAGCAATTCGTGTGGGTGCTTGTGGAGTCAGACTGATAGTCAACAAGATTATCAGCATCACAAGTTACTCCGCGAGAAATCAAAGATGTAACCAACGATTGCTGAGCCAAGTTTAGGGTTTCTTAAAAACCCAAAGATGTTTGAACTGAAGAGTTTGATCATGGCTCAGATTGAACGCTGGCGGCAGGCCTAACACATGCAAGTCGAGCGGCAGCACGGGTACTTGTACCTGGTGGCGAGCGGCGGACGGGTGAGTAATGCCTAGGAATCTGCCTGGTAGTGGGGGATAACGCTCGGAAACGGACGCTAATACCGCATACGTCCTACGGGAGAAAGCAGGGGACCTTCGGGCCTTGCGCTATCAGATGAGCCTAGGTCGGATTAGCTAGTTGGTGAGGTAATGGCTCACCAAGGCGACGATCCGTAACTGGTCTGAGAGGATGATCAGTCACACTGGAACTGAGACACGGTCCAGACTCCTACGGGAGGCAGCAGTGGGGAATATTGGACAATGGGCGAAAGCCTGATCCAGCCATGCCGCGTGTGTGAAGAAGGTCTTCGGATTGTAAAGCACTTTAAGTTGGGAGGAAGGGCATTTACCTAATACGTAAGTGTTTTGACGTTACCGACAGAATAAGCACCGGCTAACTCTGTGCCAGCAGCCGCGGTAATACAGAGGGTGCAAGCGTTAATCGGAATTACTGGGCGTAAAGCGCGCGTAGGTGGTTTGTTAAGTTGGATGTGAAATCCCCGGGCTCAACCTGGGAACTGCATTCAAAACTGACAAGCTAGAGTATGGTAGAGGGTGGTGGAATTTCCTGTGTAGCGGTGAAATGCGTAGATATAGGAAGGAACACCAGTGGCGAAGGCGACCACCTGGACTGATACTGACACTGAGGTGCGAAAGCGTGGGGAGCAAACAGGATTAGATACCCTGGTAGTCCACGCCGTAAACGATGTCAACTAGCCGTTGGGAGCCTTGAGCTCTTAGTGGCGCAGCTAACGCATTAAGTTGACCGCCTGGGGAGTACGGCCGCAAGGTTAAAACTCAAATGAATTGACGGGGGCCCGCACAAGCGGTGGAGCATGTGGTTTAATTCGAAGCAACGCGAAGAACCTTACCAGGCCTTGACATCCAATGAACTTTCCAGAGATGGATTGGTGCCTTCGGGAACATTGAGACAGGTGCTGCATGGCTGTCGTCAGCTCGTGTCGTGAGATGTTGGGTTAAGTCCCGTAACGAGCGCAACCCTTGTCCTTAGTTACCAGCACGTCATGGTGGGCACTCTAAGGAGACTGCCGGTGACAAACCGGAGGAAGGTGGGGATGACGTCAAGTCATCATGGCCCTTACGGCCTGGGCTACACACGTGCTACAATGGTCGGTACAGAGGGTTGCCAAGCCGCGAGGTGGAGCTAATCCCAGAAAACCGATCGTAGTCCGGATCGCAGTCTGCAACTCGACTGCGTGAAGTCGGAATCGCTAGTAATCGCGAATCAGAATGTCGCGGTGAATACGTTCCCGGGCCTTGTACACACCGCCCGTCACACCATGGGAGTGGGTTGCACCAGAAGTAGCTAGTCTAACCTTCGGGAGGACGGTTACCACGGTGTGATTCATGACTGGGGTGAAGTCGTAACAAGGTAGCCGTAGGGGAACCTGCGGCTGGATCACCTCCTTAATCGACGACATCAGCTGCTCCATGAGCTCCCACACGAATTGCTTGATTCATTGAAGAAGACGATAAGAAGCAGCCCGAAATTGGGTCTGTAGCTCAGTTGGTTAGAGCGCACCCCTGATAAGGGTGAGGTCGGCAGTTCGAATCTGCCCAGACCCACCAATTTTGCTTGTGTGGGAACGCCTGTAGAAATACGGGGCCATAGCTCAGCTGGGAGAGCGCCTGCCTTGCACGCAGGAGGTCAACGGTTCGATCCCGTTTGGCTCCACCACTACTGCTTCTGTTTGTTGAAAGCTTAGAAATGAGCATTCCGCCAAAACGGTGATGAATGTTGATTTCTAGTCTTTGATTAGATCGTTCTTTAAAAATTTGGGTATGTGATAGAAAGATAGACTGAACGTTACTTTCACTGGTAACGGATCAGGCTAAGGTAAAATTTGTGAGTTCTCTTAGTTGAGAAATTCGAATTTTCGGCGAATGTCGTCTTCACAGTATAACCAGATTGCTTGGGGTTATATGGTCAAGTGAAGAAGCGCATACGGTGGATGCCTTGGCAGTCAGAGGCGATGAAAGACGTGGTAGCCTGCGAAAAGCTTCGGGGAGTCGGCAAACAGACTTTGATCCGGAGATGTCTGAATGGGGGAACCCACCTAACATAAGTTAGGTATCTTAAGCTGAATACATAGGCTTAAGAAGCGAACCAGGGGAACTGAAACATCTAAGTACCCTGAGGAAAAGAAATCAACCGAGATTCCCTTAGTAGTGGCGAGCGAACGGGGACTAGCCCTTAAGTGGCTTTGAGATTAGCGGAACGTTCTGGAAAGTACGGCCATAGTGGGTGATAGCCCTGTACGCGAAAATCTCTTAGTCATGAAATCGAGTAGGACGGAGCACGAGAAACTTTGTCTGAATATGGGGGGACCATCCTCCAAGGCTAAATACTACTGACTGACCGATAGTGAACTAGTACCGTGAGGGAAAGGCGAAAAGAACCCCGGAGAGGGGAGTGAAATAGATCCTGAAACCGTATGCGTACAAGCAGTGGGAGCCCACTTTGTTGGGTGACTGCGTACCTTTTGTATAATGGGTCAGCGACTTATTTTCAGTGGCGAGCTTAACCGAATAGGGGAGGCGTAGCGAAAGCGAGTCTTAATAGGGCGTCTAGTCGCTGGGAATAGACCCGAAACCGGGCGATCTATCCATGGGCAGGTTGAAGGTTGGGTAACACTAACTGGAGGACCGAACCGACTACCGTTGAAAAGTTAGCGGATGACCTGTGGATCGGAGTGAAAGGCTAATCAAGCTCGGAGATAGCTGGTTCTCCTCGAAAGCTATTTAGGTAGCGCCTCATGTATCACTGTAGGGGGTAGAGCACTGTTTCGGCTAGGGGGTCATCCCGACTTACCAAACCGATGCAAACTCCGAATACCTACAAGTGCCGAGCATGGGAGACACACGGCGGGTGCTAACGTCCGTCGTGAAAAGGGAAACAACCCAGACCGTCAGCTAAGGTCCCAAAGTTATGGTTAAGTGGGAAACGATGTGGGAAGGCTTAGACAGCTAGGAGGTTGGCTTAGAAGCAGCCACCCTTTAAAGAAAGCGTAATAGCTCACTAGTCGAGTCGGCCTGCGCGGAAGATGTAACGGGGCTCAAACCATACACCGAAGCTACGGGTATCACTTAGGTGATGCGGTAGAGGAGCGTTCTGTAAGCCTGTGAAGGTGAGTTGAGAAGCTTGCTGGAGGTATCAGAAGTGCGAATGCTGACATGAGTAACGACAATGGGTGTGAAAAACACCCACGCCGAAAGACCAAGGTTTCCTGCGCAACGTTAATCGACGCAGGGTTAGTCGGTCCCTAAGGCGAGGCTGAAAAGCGTAGTCGATGGAAAACAGGTTAATATTCCTGTACTTCTGGTTATTGCGATGGAGGGACGGAGAAGGCTAGGCCAGCTTGGCGTTGGTTGTCCAAGTTTAAGGTGGTAGGCTGGAATCTTAGGTAAATCCGGGATTCTAAGGCCGAGAGCTGATGACGAGTGTTCTTTTAGAACACGAAGTGGTTGATGCCATGCTTCCAAGAAAAGCTTCTAAGCTTCAGGTAACCAGGAACCGTACCCCAAACCGACACAGGTGGTTGGGTAGAGAATACCAAGGCGCTTGAGAGAACTCGGGTGAAGGAACTAGGCAAAATGGCACCGTAACTTCGGGAGAAGGTGCGCCGGTGAGGGTGAAGCATTTACTGCGTAAGCCCATGCCGGTCGAAGATACCAGGCCGCTGCGACTGTTTATTAAAAACACAGCACTCTGCAAACACGAAAGTGGACGTATAGGGTGTGACGCCTGCCCGGTGCCGGAAGGTTAATTGATGGGGTTAGCTAACGCGAAGCTCTTGATCGAAGCCCCGGTAAACGGCGGCCGTAACTATAACGGTCCTAAGGTAGCGAAATTCCTTGTCGGGTAAGTTCCGACCTGCACGAATGGCGTAACGATGGCGGCGCTGTCTCCACCCGAGACTCAGTGAAATTGAAATCGCTGTGAAGATGCAGTGTATCCGCGGCTAGACGGAAAGACCCCGTGAACCTTTACTATAGCTTTGCACTGGACTTTGAATTTGCTTGTGTAGGATAGGTGGGAGGCTTTGAAGCGTGGACGCCAGTTCGCGTGGAGCCAACCTTGAAATACCACCCTGGCAACTTTGAGGTTCTAACTCAGGTCCGTTATCCGGATCGAGGACAGTGTATGGTGGGTAGTTTGACTGGGGCGGTCTCCTCCTAAAGAGTAACGGAGGAGTACGAAGGTGCGCTCAGACCGGTCGGAAATCGGTCGTAGAGTATAAAGGCAAAAGCGCGCTTGACTGCGAGACAGACACGTCGAGCAGGTACGAAAGTAGGTCTTAGTGATCCGGTGGTTCTGTATGGAAGGGCCATCGCTCAACGGATAAAAGGTACTCCGGGGATAACAGGCTGATACCGCCCAAGAGTTCATATCGACGGCGGTGTTTGGCACCTCGATGTCGGCTCATCACATCCTGGGGCTGAAGCCGGTCCCAAGGGTATGGCTGTTCGCCATTTAAAGTGGTACGCGAGCTGGGTTTAGAACGTCGTGAGACAGTTCGGTCCCTATCTGCCGTGGACGTTTGAGATTTGAGAGGGGCTGCTCCTAGTACGAGAGGACCGGAGTGGACGAACCTCTGGTGTTCCGGTTGTCACGCCAGTGGCATTGCCGGGTAGCTATGTTCGGAATAGATAACCGCTGAAAGCATCTAAGCGGGAAACTAGCCTCAAGATGAGATCTCACTGGGACCTTGAGTCCCCTGAAGGGCCGTCGAAGACTACGACGTTGATAGGTTGGGTGTGTAAGCGCTGTGAGGCGTTGAGCTAACCAATACTAATTGCCCGTGAGGCTTGACCATATAACACCCAAGCAATTTGCTTGCTTCGAGCTGAAAAGCGAAAGAGCACCAGATTGCGGTGTGTGAAGACGAAACGAACCGAAAGTTCGAAACTGCTCACAAAACACCGAGATCTATCACATACCCATTCGCTGGAGCGTAAACCCGTAAGGGCAAACGAGCCGGCTCCCGAATTTCTTGACGACCATAGAGCATTGGAACCACCTGATCCCATCCCGAACTCAGCAGTGAAACGATGCATCGCCGATGGTAGTGTGGGGTTTCCCCATGTGAGAGTAGGTCATCGTCAAGATTAAATTCCGAAACCCCTATCTGCGTATGCAGGTAGGGGTTTTGTTTTGCCCGAAGAAAAATCCGGCCAATAGGGTTTCTATGCAACGGCTCGGGGCATGGCTATCATTCGGGCCTCATTGTGAGGCGATACTTGCATGCTGACGTTGTTAAAGCTTCTCAAGGATGGCAAATTCCATTCAGGCCAGGCCTTGGGCATGGCCCTGGGTATCAGCCGTAGTGCCGTATGGAAACAGCTCCAGCATCTGGAGGCTGAGTTGGGTTTATCAATCCATAAGGTGCGCGGACGCGGCTATCAATTGGCTGCACCATTGACGTTGCTCGATCCTGTTGAAATAGACCGCAAGTCGCCCGCTTGCGGTTGGCCTGTCCAGGTCTTTGATTCTATCGACTCCACTAACGCTGAAGCCCTGCGCGCAATCGAGCGGGGGCAAGCTGCGCCCTTTTTGGTGCTTGCAGAGCGGCAAACGGCTGGCCGCGGACGGCGAGGTCGTAAGTGGGTGAGCCCGTTCGCGGAAAACATCTACTACAGCCTGGTGCTGCGCATCGAGGGTGGGATGCGACAGCTGGAGGGCTTGAGCTTGGTTGTTGGGCTCGCCGTAATGCACTCCTTGCGAAAGCAAGGTGTTCCTGGTGTCGGGCTGAAGTGGCCTAATGATCTTCTTGTGGGGCAAAAAAAAATCGCCGGCATACTGCTTGAGCTGGTAGGTGATCCCGCTGATGTGTGTCATGTAGTGCTAGGTGTAGGCATCAATGTAAACATGCAGTCGGCTGACGAAGTCGATCAGCAGTGGACGTCCATGCGGCTAGAGTCTGGCCAAGTGTTTGATCGCAATCAGTTGGTGGCGGACCTGGGGCTTGTGCTGCAGGCA
Source organism: Pseudomonas sp. B21-053 (assembly GCF_026016365.1). Lineage (NCBI taxonomy): Bacteria > Pseudomonadati > Pseudomonadota > Gammaproteobacteria > Pseudomonadales > Pseudomonadaceae > Pseudomonas > Pseudomonas sp. B21-053. Next base: position 6,403,904 of record NZ_CP087205.1, on the reverse strand, counting down.
TATCTGAATCGACATCAGAGCGATGGGTTTGCCGCTATCCATGCTGAGTGGGAGCAAAACCATCTATGGCAAGGGCGAGCTGTGTCGTTGATTGCCGGTGTTAACCAGATAGATGGGGTTGTAATGGGTATCGACAGGCAGGGTGCCTTGCGCTTGAAGGTGGGCGAAGTGGAAAAAATCTTTAGTGGTGGTGAGCTCAGCCTGAGGTTGCGTGATGATTCTTGAGCTCGACTGCGGAAACAGTTTTATCAAGTGGCGTGTGCTGGGTGCGGACGTCCGGCTGGTGATCGCAGAAGGTGTGGTCGATTCGGACCTTGCGTTGCTGGAGAGTTTGAATCGGCTCAATGATTTGGTTCTGAATCACTGTCGCCTGGTAAGTGTTAGAACCGGCGAAGAAACCAGCGCTTTGATTTCTCTTCTGAGTCAGGCGTTTGGGGTGTCTGTGATATGCGCGGCACCTGCCCGTGAAACATCCGGCGTGCGTAACGGCTACGAGGATTATGAAAAACTGGGTCTCGATCGCTGGCTTGCGATGCTCGGAGGGTTTCATCTCGCTTCGGGCGCATGCCTTGTATTGGATTTTGGTACCGCGGTCACTGCTGACTTTATAGCCGGTGATGGAGAGCATCTGGGAGGATTCATTTGTCCAGGTATGCCTTTGATGCGCAACCAGCTGCGCACCCACACCCGTCGAATCCGTTACGGGGATCTTGCAGCTGAGCGTGCTCTGGAAAGTCTTGTTCCTGGCCGTACAACCGTGGAAGCGGTTGAGAGGGGGTGTTCCTTGATGCTTCGGGGGTTTGTCCTGACCCAGCTCCAGTTGGCGCGTAGCTACTGGGGGGAGCATTTCACAGTATTCCTTACTGGAGGGGATGCGGACCTGGTTTCTGAAGTCGTGCCTGAAGCCAGGGTGGTTCCTGATCTCGTTTTTGTCGGTTTGGCTATGGCGTGTCCTTTGCCCTGAGGTTCTTATGCGTTGGTTGTTTCTGCTGCTGCTCGTCCTCAATGTGTTTTATTACATCTGGCATCAACAAGAGGCGCCACTTCGCGCGAAAGATGTAACGCCTCTAAGTCTGTATCGGGGTTCCCAGCAGGACATTCGCTTGTTGAGCGAGGCGCCTGACGCTGCTCGTGATAAGGGAAAGCCACCCCAGGCGGACAATGATTGTCTCTATGTAGGAGGTTTTGCTCGGCAGGACGCCCAGCAGGCAATTGAACGTCGATTAAATGGCATGGATGTCAAGGTTCAGTCTTTGCCAAAGGATTCTCCTGAGGTAGGGGGATACTGGGTTCGTGTAGCGCCCGAAAGCCGGCGATTACTGGACGACTCGAAGCTGCAAAACCTTTCCAAAGAATTCAATGAGTTAAAACATAAAATAATGCCGTGCGAGGGGGTTGCACCTGTCGAATAGTTTGCATAGAATGGCGCCCGCTTCGCAGTGAACACCTTTAACGGTAAACGTCGCGAAGCGGTGTCAACGCAGCTAACCTCAGGTTTTTTATGAGAAAATGCTTGACAGAAGGCTGGCATGATATAGAATGCCGGCTCGCTTAGGAGGGGTTCCCGAGCGGCCAAAGGGATCAGACTGTAAATCTGACGTCTACGACTTCGAAGGTTCGAATCCTTCCCCCTCCACCATTTTTAGCGAGAGCTGCAAGCTCCGCGGGTATAGTTTAGTGGTAGAACCTCAGCCTTCCAAGCTGATGATGCGGGTTCGATTCCCGCTACCCGCTCCAAGTTTGCAGATCCTGCAAAGTGTTGCGCTCTTGTAGCTCAGTTGGTAGAGCACACCCTTGGTAAGGGTGAGGTCAGCGGTTCAAGTCCGCTCAAGAGCTCCATATAACAAGGCAGATATGAAAATATCTGCCTTTGTTTTAATGGCTGATGTTACTTGCTCAATTCTTCTGCTAGGGGTTATTTCGATGGCTAAGGAAAAGTTCGAACGTAATAAGCCGCACGTCAACGTGGGCACCATTGGTCACGTAGACCATGGCAAAACTACTTTGACAGCTGCCTTGACCCGTGTCTGCTCCGAAGTTTTCGGTTCGGCAAAGGTCGACTTCGACAAGATCGATAGCGCCCCAGAAGAAAAAGCTCGTGGCATCACCATCAACACCGCTCACGTTGAATACGATTCGGCCGTGCGTCACTACGCACACGTTGACTGCCCAGGTCACGCCGACTACGTAAAAAACATGATTACCGGTGCTGCTCAGATGGATGGCGCGATTCTGGTTTGCTCGGCCGCTGATGGTCCGATGCCGCAAACCCGTGAGCACATCTTGCTCTCTCGCCAGGTTGGCGTTCCGTACATCGTTGTCTTCCTGAACAAGGCTGACATGGTTGATGATGCTGAGCTGCTGGAATTGGTTGAGATGGAAGTGCGTGATCTGCTGAGCACTTATGATTTCCCAGGTGATGACACTCCAATCATCATCGGTTCTGCGCTGATGGCGTTGAACGGTCAAGATGACAACGAGATGGGCACAACTGCCGTCAAGAAGTTGGTTGAGACTCTGGATAGCTACATTCCGCAGCCTGAGCGCGCTATTGATAAGCCGTTCCTGATGCCGATCGAGGACGTGTTCTCGATCTCCGGTCGCGGTACTGTTGTGACTGGCCGTGTTGAGCGTGGCATTGTTCGCATTCAGGAAGAAGTTGAGATTGTCGGTCTTCGTGACACTGTCAAAACTACTTGTACGGGTGTTGAGATGTTCCGCAAACTGCTCGACGAAGGTCGTGCTGGCGAGAACTGTGGGGTGCTGCTGCGCGGTACCAAGCGTGATGATGTTGAGCGTGGCCAGGTTTTGGTCAAGCCAGGCACTGTCAAGCCGCACACCAAGTTCACTGCAGAGGTTTACGTTCTGAGCAAGGAAGAAGGCGGGCGCCACACTCCGTTCTTCAAAGGCTACCGTCCACAGTTCTACTTCCGTACTACGGATGTGACCGGTAACTGCGAACTGCCAGAAGGCGTTGAAATGGTGATGCCAGGTGATAACGTTCAGATGACCGTTACCCTGATCAAAACCATCGCGATGGAAGATGGTCTTCGTTTCGCTATCCGTGAAGGCGGTCGTACCGTCGGCGCTGGTGTCGTAGCTAAAGTCATCGAGTAAGTTGTTGTAATGTCTTTTTCGGGCCGGCATAATGGTCGGCCTGATTTTGTTTTAGGTCAGTAGCTCAATTGGCAGAGCGACGGTCTCCAAAACCGTAGGTTGGGGGTTCGATTCCCTCCTGACCTGCCAGATTCACTTGGTGTGTCTGGCTTTCTTTTCACAGGATCTTCATAGATGACTCCTAAAGCTGAAGCTCAAGGCTCTCGCTTCGATCTGCTCAAGTGGCTAGTAGTAGTCGCTTTGGTGGTTGTTGGCGTTGTTGGCAATCAGTATTACTCTGCTTCGCCGATCCTGTACCGCGTACTAGCTTTGCTTGCCATTGCTGCTGTAGCTGCCTTTGTAGGCCTGCAGACAGTCAAGGGCAAGTCTTTCTTTGTACTGGTTAAGGAAGCTCGCACCGAGATTCGTAAAGTCGTATGGCCAACTCGCCAAGAAACCACGCAGACCACGTTGATTGTAGTGGCTGTTGTTCTGGTTATGGCGTTGCTGTTGTGGGGGCTTGATTCCCTGCTCGGCTGGCTTGTTTCCTTGATTGTCGGCTAAGGGTGTCCCGTGGCTAAGCGTTGGTACGTTGTGCATGCTTACTCCGGTTACGAGAAGCATGTCATGCGCTCGTTGTTAGAGCGCGTAAAGCTGGCTGGCATGGAAGATGGCTTCGGCGAAATTCTGGTTCCCACTGAAGAAGTGGTTGAAATGCGTAATGGCCAGAAACGCAAAAGCGAGCGCAAGTTCTTCCCAGGTTACGTGCTGGTTCAGATGGACATGAATGAGGGTACTTGGCACTTGGTCAAGGATACTCCTCGGGTGATGGGTTTCATCGGCGGTACTGCTGATAAACCTGCGCCAATCACAGATAAAGAGGCAGAAGCGATTCTGCGTCGCGTTGCTGATGGTAGCGACAAGCCGAAGCCGAAGACTCTCTTCGAGCCAGGCGAATCGGTGCGCGTCAACGACGGGCCGTTTGCTGATTTTACTGGCACGGTCGAAGAAGTTAACTACGAAAAGAGCCGGATCCAAGTGGCGGTGCTCATTTTCGGTCGCTCTACTCCGGTAGAGCTAGAGTTCAGCCAGGTCGAAAAGGTCTAGCCGAACAAGCATCCCAACCCCGCAGCCCTAGGCTGTGGGGTTTTGTCGTCACTGGGATAAACGCGCAAGTAACCGGGGAGCCTTTCGAGGCGTTCGAACCCGTAATTGGAGTGCCTCATGGCCAAGAAGATTACCGCTTACATCAAGCTGCAAGTGAAGGCCGCTCAGGCTAACCCAAGCCCACCTGTTGGTCCTGCTCTGGGTCAGCACGGCGTGAACATCATGGAATTCTGCAAGGCTTTCAACGCCCGTACTCAGGGTCTTGAAGCTGGTCTGCCGACTCCAGTGATCATCACTGTCTATAGCGACCGTAGCTTCACTTTCGAAACCAAATCCACACCTGCTTCGGTTCTGCTGAAGAAAGCTGCTGGTCTGACTAGCGGTTCGGCTCGTCCGAACACTGTCAAGGTTGGCACCGTTACCCGTGCTCAGCTGGAAGAAATCGCGAAAACCAAAAACGCGGATCTGACTGCAGCTGATATGGACGCGGCCGTGCGTACTATCGCCGGTTCTGCTCGTAGCATGGGCCTTAACGTGGAGGGTGTGTAATGGCTAAGTTGACCAAACGTCAAAAGGCTATCGCCGGCAAAATCGAAGCAGGCAAGTCCTACAACTTTGTAGACGCTGCCGCTCTGCTGGCCGAGCTGTCGACTGTCAAGTTCAGCGAGTCGTTTGACGTTGCTGTAAACCTGGGCGTTGACCCGCGTAAATCCGACCAGGTCGTTCGTAGCGCTACTGTGCTGCCACACGGCACTGGCAAGACTGTTCGCGTAGCTGTGTTCACCCAGGGTCCAGCTGCTGAGGCCGCTCTGGCTGCCGGCGCTGACCGTGTAGGTATGGACGACCTGGCTGCCGAAATGAAAGGCGGCGACCTGAACTATGACGTAGTTATCGCATCCCCGGATGCAATGCGCGTTGTTGGTCAGTTGGGTCAGATCCTCGGTCCACGTGGCCTGATGCCTAACCCTAAAGTCGGCACCGTAACTCCAGACGTAGCTACCGCGGTTAAAAACGCCAAGGCTGGTCAGGTTCGTTATCGCACCGACAAAAACGGCATCATCCACACTTCCGTTGGCAAGGTCGGTTTCGACGCTGTCAAGCTGAAGGAAAACGTTGAAGCCCTGATCGCTGATCTGAAGCGTATCAAGCCAGCTTCCTCGAAAGGCATTTACGTCAAGCGCGTTACCCTGAGCACCACCATGGGTCCAGGTCTGGTCATCGACCAAGGCTCGCTCGACGCGTAAGACACAGGTTGGCGCAAGCGATTGCGCCAATTGAAAGATTGGGGTCCCTGCCTGGCGGGGGCTATCCAAGACCGTAGGCGACGCAAGTCTTAAACCTCAAGCCTACGCAGATGGTGCTCCCGGTTCCTTACCGAATCAGACACCAAAACGACATCCGGCTCCGGTTGGATGAAACGGTAACAAGCAGGAGTTAAACCCGTGGCAATTAAACTCGAAGACAAGAAGGCCATCGTCGCTGAAGTCAACGAGGCTGCCAATGTTGCCCTGTCTGCTGTTGTGGCTGATGCCCGCGGCGTGACAGTAAGCGCTATGACCGGACTCCGTAAAGAGGCTCGTGAAGCTGGCGTTTACGTACGTGTTGTACGTAACACCCTGCTCAAGCGCGCCGTTGCTGGCACTCAATATGACGTGCTCAACGACGTGTTCACTGGCCCGACCTTGATTGCATTCTCCAAAGAACATCCGGGCGCTGCTGCTCGTATCTTCAAAGAGTTCGCAAAAGGTCAGGATAAGTTCGAGATCAAGGCAGCTGCGTTCGAGGGCAAGTTCCTCGCAGCTAATCAGATCGACGTACTGGCAAGTCTGCCGACCCGTGACGAAGCAATTTCTCAGCTGATGAGCGTGATTCAAGGCGCAACCAGCAAATTGGCTCGTACTCTGGCGGCCCTTCGCGACCAGAAAGAAGCTGCCGCAGCCTAAGGCTGAGCGACTCCTTTCAGCGTTTATTGTTTATTTCGATGGCCGCGTAGGCTGTCACCCCAATACAGGAATTTATAGTCATGTCTCTGACTAACGACCAAATCATCGAAGCAATCGGCGAAAAATCCGTTCTGGAAATCGTTGAGCTGATCAAGGCCATGGAAGAGAAGTTCGGCGTTTCCGCTGCCGCTGCTTCCGCTGGTCCAGCTGCTGTCGCTGCTGTTGTTGAAGAACAAACTGAATTCAACGTCATGCTGCTGGAAGCTGGCGAGAAGAAAGTTAACGTGATCAAGGCAGTACGTGAACTGACCGGTCTGGGCTTGAAAGAAGCCAAGGCTGTAGTTGACGGCGCTCCTGGCGTGGTACTGGAAGCTGTTTCGAAAGACGCAGCTGACAAAGCCAAAGCCACTCTGGAAGAAGCAGGCGCTAAAGTCGAGCTGAAGTAAGCATCGACTTTGCGTCTCCAGCCCGAGCGTTAAGCGAAAGGCTGATGGCTGGTGGCTCTTGCCACCGGCCTTTTTCCGTTATTGGCAGCCGACTGGGTCGGTGCTGATAACGAGCTGTAACCACCCGATGCGGTGGCGCAAACCATGGGGTTTGCACGATTTTCTGGCTGCTCCCGTCGGGAGGGGCCAAACAAGCAGGTGACCAAGCTGGGGAACGCTGATGGCTTACTCATATACTGAGAAAAAACGTATCCGCAAGGACTTTAGCAAGTTGCCGGACGTCATGGATGTGCCGTACCTCCTGGCCATCCAGCTGGATTCGTATCGTGAATTCTTGCAAGCGGGAGCGACTAAAGATCAGTTCCGCGACGTGGGCCTGCATGCGGCCTTCAAATCCGTTTTCCCGATCATCAGCTACTCCGGCAATGCTGCGCTGGAGTACGTCGGTTATCGCTTGGGCGAACCGGCATTTGATGTCAAAGAATGCGTATTGCGCGGTGTAACTTACGCCGTACCTTTGCGGGTAAAAGTGCGCCTGATCATTTTCGACAAAGAATCGTCGAACAAAGCGATCAAGGACATCAAAGAGCAAGAAGTCTACATGGGTGAAATCCCCCTGATGACTGAGAACGGTACCTTCGTAATCAACGGTACCGAGCGTGTAATCGTTTCCCAGCTGCACCGTTCCCCGGGCGTGTTCTTCGACCACGACCGTGGCAAGACGCACAGCTCCGGTAAACTGCTGTACTCCGCGCGCATCATTCCTTACCGCGGTTCGTGGTTGGACTTCGAGTTCGATCCGAAAGACTGTGTGTTCGTGCGTATCGACCGTCGTCGCAAGCTGCCTGCATCGGTATTGCTGCGCGCGCTCGGCTATACCACTGAAGAAGTGCTGGACGCGTTCTACACCACCAACGTTTTCCATCTGAGCGGCGAAACCCTCAGCCTGGAACTGATTGCTTCGCGTCTGCGTGGTGAAATCGCTGTACTTGATATTCAGGACGAGAAGGGCAAGGTCATCGTTGAGGCTGGTCGCCGTATTACTGCGCGCCACATCAACCAGATCGAAAAAGCCGGTCTCAAGACCCTGGAAGTGCCTTTGGACTACGTCCTGGGTCGCACTACCGCCAAGGCCATCGTGCATCCGGCAACCGGCGAAATCCTGGCAGAGTGCAACACCGAGCTGAACACCGAGATCCTGGCAAAAGTTGCCAAGGCCCAGGTTGTTCGCATCGAAACTCTGTACACCAACGATATCGACTGCGGTCCGTTCGTCTCCGACACTCTGAAGATCGACTCCACCAGCAACCAATTGGAAGCGCTGGTCGAAATCTATCGCATGATGCGTCCAGGCGAGCCGCCAACCAAAGACGCTGCCGAGACTCTGTTCAACAACCTGTTCTTCAGCCCTGAGCGCTATGACCTGTCTGCGGTCGGCCGGATGAAGTTCAACCGTCGTATCGGTCGTACCGAGATCGAAGGTTCGGGCGTGTTGTGCAAAGAAGACATCGTTGCTGTTCTGAAGACTCTGGTCGACATCCGTAACGGTAAGGGCATCGTCGATGACATCGACCACCTGGGTAACCGTCGTGTTCGCTGCGTAGGCGAAATGGCCGAGAACCAGTTCCGCGTTGGCCTGGTACGTGTTGAGCGTGCGGTCAAAGAGCGTCTGTCGATGGCTGAAAGCGAAGGCCTGATGCCGCAAGACCTGATCAACGCCAAGCCAGTGGCTGCGGCGGTGAAAGAGTTCTTCGGTTCCAGTCAGCTTTCCCAGTTCATGGACCAGAACAACCCGCTGTCCGAGATCACCCACAAGCGTCGTGTGTCTGCACTCGGCCCTGGCGGTTTGACTCGTGAGCGTGCTGGCTTTGAAGTTCGTGACGTACACCCGACTCACTACGGTCGTGTATGCCCGATTGAAACGCCGGAAGGTCCGAACATCGGCCTGATCAACTCCCTGGCCGCCTATGCGCGCACCAACCAGTACGGCTTCCTCGAGAGCCCGTACCGTGTGGTGAAAGACGCTCTGGTCACTGACGAGATCGTGTTCCTGTCCGCCATCGAAGAAGCTGATCACGTGATCGCTCAGGCTTCGGCCACGATGAACGACAAGAAAATGCTGATCGACGAGCTGGTAGCTGTTCGTCACTTGAACGAGTTCACCGTCAAGGCGCCGGAAGACGTCACCTTGATGGACGTATCGCCGAAGCAGGTAGTTTCGGTTGCAGCGTCGCTGATCCCGTTCCTCGAGCACGATGACGCCAACCGTGCGTTGATGGGTTCGAACATGCAGCGTCAAGCTGTACCAACCCTGCGCGCTGACAAGCCGCTGGTCGGTACCGGCATGGAGCGTAACGTAGCCCGTGACTCCGGCGTTTGCGTCGTGGCTCGTCGTGGCGGCGTGATCGACTCCGTTGATGCAAGCCGTATCGTGGTTCGTGTTGCTGATGACGAAGTTGAAACCGGTGAAGCCGGTGTCGACATCTACAACCTGACCAAATACACCCGCTCCAACCAGAACACCTGCATCAACCAGCGTCCGCTGGTGCGTAAAGGTGATCGGGTTCAGCGCAGCGATATCATGGCCGATGGTCCGTCCACCGACATGGGTGAGCTGGCACTGGGTCAGAACATGCGCATCGCGTTCATGGCCTGGAACGGTTACAACTTCGAAGACTCCATCTGCCTGTCGGAACGAGTTGTTCAAGAAGATCGCTTCACCACGATCCACATTCAGGAACTGACCTGTGTGGCGCGTGACACCAAGCTTGGGCCAGAGGAAATCACTGCAGACATCCCGAACGTGGGTGAAGCTGCACTGAACAAGCTGGACGAAGCCGGTATCGTTTACGTAGGTGCTGAAGTTGGCGCAGGCGACATTCTGGTAGGTAAGGTCACTCCGAAAGGCGAGACCCAACTGACTCCGGAAGAGAAGCTGTTGCGTGCCATCTTCGGTGAAAAAGCCAGCGACGTTAAAGACACCTCCCTGCGCGTGCCTACCGGCACCAAGGGTACCGTCATCGACGTACAGGTCTTCACCCGTGACGGCGTTGAGCGTGATGCTCGTGCACTGTCCATCGAGAAGACTCAACTCGACGAGATCCGCAAGGATCTGAACGAAGAGTTCCGTATCGTTGAAGGCGCAACTTTCGAACGTCTGCGTTCCGCTCTGGTCGGCCACAAAGCCGAAGGCGGCGCCGGCCTGAAGAAAGGTCAGGACATCACCGACGAAGTTCTCGACGGTCTTGAGCATGGTCAGTGGTTCAAACTGCGCATGACCGAAGATGCTCTGAACGAGCAGCTCGAGAAGGCTCAGGCCTACATCGTTGATCGTCGCCGTCTGCTGGACGACAAGTTCGAAGATAAGAAGCGCAAACTGCAGCAAGGCGATGACCTGGCTCCAGGCGTGCTGAAAATCGTCAAGGTTTACCTGGCAATCCGTCGCCGCATCCAGCCGGGCGACAAGATGGCCGGTCGTCACGGTAACAAAGGTGTGGTCTCCGTGATCATGCCGGTTGAAGACATGCCGCACGATGCCAATGGCACCCCGGTCGACGTCGTCCTCAACCCGTTGGGCGTACCTTCGCGTATGAACGTTGGTCAGATCCTTGAAACCCACCTTGGCCTCGCGGCTAAAGGTCTGGGCGAGAAGATCAACCGGATGATCGAAGAGCAGCGCAAAGTCGCTGAGCTTCGTAAATTCCTCGACGAGATCTACAACCAGATCGGCGGTCGTAACGAAGATCTGGATAGCTTCTCCGACCAGGAAATCCTGGATCTGGCGAAGAACCTGCGTGGCGGCGTTCCAATGGCCACTCCAGTGTTCGACGGTGCCAAGGAAAGCGAAATCAAGGCCATGCTGAAACTGGCAGACCTGCCAGAAAGCGGCCAGATGCAGCTGACCGACGGCCGTACCGGCAACAAGTTCGAGCGCCCGGTTACTGTTGGCTACATGTACATGCTGAAGCTGAACCACTTGGTAGACGACAAGATGCACGCTCGTTCTACCGGTTCGTACAGCCTGGTTACCCAGCAGCCGCTGGGTGGTAAGGCACAGTTCGGTGGTCAGCGTTTCGGGGAGATGGAGGTCTGGGCACTGGAAGCATACGGTGCTGCTTACACTCTGCAAGAAATGCTCACAGTGAAGTCGGACGATGTGAACGGCCGTACCAAGATGTACAAAAACATCGTGGATGGCGATCACCGTATGGAGCCGGGCATGCCCGAGTCTTTCAACGTGTTGATCAAGGAAATTCGTTCCCTCGGCATCGATATCGATCTGGAAACCGAATAACACGTGACGCGAATCGAGAGCGGGGCAGGATTGCCCGCTCTCTGCTCCGCCAGGAGGAAAGGCCTTGAAAGACCTACTGAATTTGCTGAAAAACCAGGGTCAAGTCGAAGAGTTCGACGCCATCCGTATTGGATTGGCATCGCCTGAGATGATCCGTTCGTGGTCGTTCGGTGAAGTTAAAAAGCCGGAAACCATCAACTACCGTACGTTCAAACCTGAGCGTGACGGCCTGTTCTGCGCCAAGATCTTTGGCCCGGTAAAGGATTACGAGTGCCTGTGCGGTAAGTACAAGCGCTTGAAGCACCGCGGTGTGATCTGCGAGAAGTGCGGCGTTGAAGTCGCGCTGGCTAAAGTTCGTCGTGAGCGCATGGCGCACATCGAACTCGCTTCGCCGGTTGCCCACATCTGGTTCCTGAAATCGCTGCCGTCGCGTATCGGCTTGCTGATGGACATGACCCTGCGTGATATCGAACGCGTTCTCTACTTCGAGAGCTACGTCGTTATCGACCCGGGCATGACCACCCTTGAAAAAGGTCAGCTGCTGAACGATGAGCAGTACTTCGAAGCGCTGGAAGAGTTCGGCGACGATTTCGATGCCCGTATGGGTGCCGAAGCAGTCCGTGAACTGCTGCACGCTATCGACCTGGAACACGAGATTGGCCGTCTGCGTGAAGAAATTCCGCAAACCAACTCCGAAACCAAAATCAAGAAGCTGTCCAAGCGTCTGAAGTTGATGGAAGCCTTCCAGGGTTCCGGCAACCTTCCAGAATGGATGGTGCTGACCGTTCTGCCGGTTCTGCCGCCAGATCTGCGTCCACTGGTCCCGCTGGATGGCGGTCGCTTCGCGACTTCCGACCTCAACGATCTGTATCGTCGAGTGATCAACCGTAACAACCGCTTGAAGCGCCTGCTTGATCTGTCCGCTCCGGACATCATCGTGCGCAACGAAAAGCGTATGTTGCAGGAAGCCGTCGATGCACTGCTCGACAACGGTCGTCGTGGCCGCGCTATCACCGGTTCGAACAAGCGTCCTCTGAAATCCCTGGCTGACATGATCAAGGGTAAGCAAGGTCGTTTCCGTCAGAACTTGCTCGGTAAGCGTGTTGACTACTCCGGTCGTTCGGTAATTACCGTAGGTCCAACCCTGCGTCTGCACCAGTGCGGTCTGCCGAAGAAAATGGCTCTCGAGCTGTTCAAGCCGTTCATTTTCGGCAAGCTGGAAATGCGTGGTCTCGCTACCACCATCAAAGCTGCCAAGAAGATGGTTGAGCGCGAGCTGCCAGAGGTTTGGGACGTTCTCGCTGAAGTGATCCGTGAACACCCGGTTCTCCTCAACCGTGCACCGACCCTTCACCGTCTGGGTATCCAGGCGTTTGAACCAGTACTGATCGAAGGCAAGGCTATCCAGCTGCACCCTCTGGTCTGTGCTGCGTACAACGCCGACTTCGACGGCGACCAAATGGCCGTGCACGTACCGCTGACACTGGAAGCCCAGTTGGAAGCGCGTGCGTTGATGATGTCGACCAACAACATTCTGTCGCCAGCCAACGGTGAGCCAATCATCGTTCCGTCGCAGGACGTTGTATTGGGTCTGTACTACATGACTCGTGAAGCGATCAACGCCAAGGGCGAAGGTCGTGTGTTCGCGGATCTGCAAGAAGTTGACCGTGTGTTCCGTGCCGGCGAAGCCGCACTGCACGCTAAAGTCAAAGTGCGGATCAACGAAACCGTCAACGATCGTGATGGTGGCAGCGTCAAGAACACCCGTATCGTCGACACCACCGTTGGCCGTGCGCTGTTGTTCCAGGTTGTTCCACCTGGCCTGTCGTACGACGTCGTCAACCAGCCGATGAAGAAAAAAGCGATCTCCAAGCTGATCAACCAGTGCTACCGCGTGGTTGGTTTGAAAGAGACCGTGATCTTCGCTGACCAGTTGATGTACACCGGTTTTGCCTATTCGACCATTTCCGGCGTTTCCATCGGTGTTAACGACTTCGTTATCCCGGATGAAAAAGCCCGCATCATCGGTGCTGCTACCGACGAAGTGAAAGAGATCGAAAGTCAGTACGCCTCCGGCCTGGTAACCCAGGGCGAGAAGTACAACAAAGTGATCGACCTTTGGTCCAAGGCGAACGACGAAGTTTCCAAGGCGATGATGGCCAACCTCTCGAAAGAGAAAGTCATCGACCGTCATGGCGTCGAAGTCGACCAAGAGTCCTTCAACTCGATGTACATGATGGCCGACTCGGGCGCACGGGGTTCTGCTGCGCAGATCCGTCAGCTCGCCGGTATGCGTGGCCTGATGGCCAAGCCGGACGGTTCCATCATCGAAACGCCGATTACTGCGAACTTCCGTGAAGGTTTGAGCGTACTTCAGTACTTCATCTCGACTCACGGTGCTCGTAAAGGTTTGGCGGATACCGCGTTGAAAACTGCGAACTCCGGTTACCTGACTCGTCGTCTGGTAGACGTGGCGCAGGATCTGGTTGTGACCGAGATCGATTGCGGCACCGAGCATGGCCTGGTAATGACTCCGCACATTGAAGGCGGTGACGTTGTTGAGCCGCTGGGTGAGCGCGTATTGGGTCGTGTCATTGCCCGTGACGTGTTCAAGCCAGGTACCGAAGAAATCATCGTTCCTGCCGGTACATTGGTAGACGAGAAGTGGGTTGAGTTCATTGAGCTGAACAGCATCGATGAAGTGATCGTGCGTTCGCCGATCAGCTGCGAAACCCGCTACGGCATTTGCGCCAAGTGCTACGGCCGTGACTTGGCTCGTGGTCACCAGGTGAACATCGGTGAAGCGGTCGGCGTTATCGCTGCCCAGTCCATCGGTGAGCCGGGTACCCAGCTGACCATGCGTACGTTCCACATCGGTGGTGCGGCAAGCCGGACCTCCGCAGCTGACAGCGTTCAGGTGAAGAATGGCGGTACCGTCCGTCTGCATAACCTGAAGCACGTTGAGCGAGTGGATGGTTGCCTGGTTGCTGTGTCCCGTTCCGGTGAGCTGGCAATCGCTGATGACTTCGGTCGTGAGCGCGAGCGTTACAAGCTGCCGTACGGTGCTGTGATTTCGGTTAAAGAAGGTGACAAGGTCGACGCTGGCGCAATCGTGGCCAAGTGGGATCCGCACACTCACCCAATCGTTACCGAAATGAAAGGTACCGTGACCTACGTGGGCATGGAAGAAGGCATCACGATCAAGCGTCAGACTGACGAATTGACCGGTATGACCAACATTGAAGTACTCGACGCCAAAGACCGTCCAGCTGCCGGTAAGGACATCCGTCCTGCCGTTAAGATGGTCGGTGTCGATGGCAAGGATCTGCTGCTGCCAGGTACCGACGTACCGGCTCAGTACTTCCTGCCGGCTAACGCCCTGGTCGGTGTAGCGGATGGTGTGCAGGTTGCGATCGGTGATGTTATCGCCCGTATCCCGCAAGAAACTTCGAAAACCCGTGACATCACCGGTGGTCTGCCGCGTGTTGCCGACCTGTTCGAAGCCCGTCGTCCGAAAGAAGCCTCGATCTTGGCTGAAGTCAGCGGCACCATCGCGTTCGGTAAAGAGACCAAAGGCAAGCGCCGTCTGGTCATTACCCCGAACGACGGTAGCGATCCGTACGAAGAGCTGATTCCGAAGTGGCGTCACCTGAACGTCTTCGAAGGCGAACAGGTAAACCGCGGCGAAGTTATCTCCGACGGTCCAAGCGATCCACACGACATCTTGCGTCTGCTGGGTGTGAGTGCGCTGGCCAAGTACATCGTGAACGAGATCCAGGACGTTTATCGTCTGCAAGGCGTGAAGATCAACGATAAGCACATCGAGACCATCCTGCGTCAGATGCTGCGTAAAGTTGAAATCGCTGAATCCGGCGATTCCAGTTTCATCAAGGGCGACCAGATGGAATTGACTCACGTTCTGGTAGAGAACGAGCGTCTGGCTGGCGACGAGAAATTCGTTTCCAAGTTCACTCGCGTGCTGTTGGGTATCACCAAGGCGTCGTTGTCCACCGAATCGTTCATCTCGGCGGCTTCCTTCCAGGAAACCACTCGTGTACTGACCGAAGCGGCGGTAACCGGCAAGCGCGATTACCTGCGCGGCCTGAAAGAAAACGTGGTTGTGGGTCGTCTGATCCCGGCCGGTACCGGTCTGGCTTATCACAGCGAACGTAAGCGCCGCCGTGATGCTGACAAACCGTTGCGCGTAAGCGCCAGTGAAGTGGAAGCTGCACTGACCGAAGCATTGAACTCGAGCGGTAACTGAGTTCAGCAGTAAATAAGCGTGGGGCCCCGGCCTTTCCGTTCATCGAATCGAGACAATTTGTCGAGGTTGGATGAGCGGGGAGGTTGGGGCCTTGCCTTGACTGGGGACAAGATCCTCTTTAGACTCTTGTACCCCTAAATTTGGCGGGAATTCGTTCCTGCCATTTTGCTTTTCTTGCAAGACAATAGCGTCGCAAGACAACAGTGGAGCTAGTAGATGGCAACTATCAACCAGCTGGTACGTCAGCCGCGTAAGCGTATCGTCGAGAAATCCGACGTACCTGCGCTGCAGAACTGCCCGCAACGTCGTGGCGTATGCACCCGTGTGTATACCACCACGCCGAAAAAACCTAACTCGGCACTGCGTAAAGTATGCCGTGTGCGCCTGACCAACGGTTTCGAGGTTTCCTCGTACATCGGCGGTGAAGGCCACAACTTGCAAGAGCACAGCGTGGTACTGATCCGCGGCGGTCGTGTAAAAGACTTGCCAGGTGTTCGTTACCACACCGTACGCGGTTCTTTGGATACTTCCGGCGTTAAAGGTCGTAACCAGGGTCGTTCGAAGTACGGTACCAAGAAGCCTAAGTAGTAGCGGCTTTTTGTAAAAACTGATTTTCTATTTTTCTGAGTCGATAAGAGTAAGGTCGGAGGCGTCCCGAAAGGGCACCGATTCCGAGCGAACCTGAAGACCGTTTGAGGGCTTATCCATGCCAAGAAGACGCGTAGCAGCCAAGCGCGAAGTGCTTGACGATCCAAAATACGGAAGCCAAATCCTGGCCAAGTTCATGAACCACGTTATGGAAAGCGGCAAGAAAGCCGTTGCCGAACGTATCGTTTATGGCGCGCTGGAAAAGGTTAAAGAACGCAAGAACAGCGATCCCCTGGAAATCTTCGAGAAAGCTCTCGACGCCATCGCTCCGCTGGTCGAAGTGAAGTCGCGCCGTGTAGGCGGTGCTACTTACCAGGTTCCGGTCGAAGTTCGCCCGTCCCGTCGTAACGCCCTGGCAATGCGCTGGTTGGTAGACTTCGCCCGCAAGCGCGGCGAGAAGTCTATGGCTCTGCGTTTGGCTGGCGAACTGTTGGACGCCGCTGAAGGTAAAGGTGCTGCAGTTAAGAAGCGTGAAGACGTGCACCGTATGGCTGAAGCCAACAAGGCTTTCTCGCACTACCGCTTCTAATTTTAGCGTCACTAATTTTGCGAGGGCTTTATGGCTCGTACTACACCGATTAATCGCTACCGTAACATTGGTATCGTTGCTCACGTGGATGCTGGTAAAACCACCACCACCGAGCGCGTCCTTTTTTACACTGGCAAAAGTCACAAAATGGGCGAGGTGCATGACGGCGCCGCGACCACAGACTGGATGGTGCAGGAGCAGGAGCGTGGTATTACCATTACTTCTGCTGCCATTACCGCCTTCTGGCAGGGTTCCGAGAAGCAGCACAAGGACCAATACCGCTTCAACGTCATCGACACCCCGGGCCACGTTGACTTCACTATTGAAGTTGAACGTTCCCTGCGTGTTCTCGACGGCGCGGTTGTTGTGTTCTGCGGCACCTCGGGTGTTGAGCCTCAGTCGGAAACCGTATGGCGTCAAGCCAACAAATACGGCGTTCCACGTCTTGTTTACGTAAACAAGATGGACCGTGCTGGTGCCAACTTCCTGCGCGTGATCGGTCAGATCAAGCAGCGTCTGGGTCACACTCCGGTGCCAATCCAGTTGGCTATCGGTTCCGAAGACAACTTCCAGGGTCAGATCGATCTGATGGCTATGGAAGCTGTTTATTGGAATGATTCTGACAAAGGTATGGTTCCAGTTCGTAAGCCTATCCCTGCTGAACTGCAGGAACTGGCTGACGAGTGGCGCGGTAACATGGTTGAGGCTGCGGCCGAAGCCAGCGAAGAGCTGATGAACAAGTACCTCGAAGGTGAAGAACTCACCAACGAGGAAATCAAGGCCGCTCTGCGTCAGCGTACTATCGCTGGTGAGATCGTTCTGGCTGTTTGCGGTTCTTCCTTCAAGAACAAGGGTGTTCCCCTGGTTCTCGACGCCGTTATCGATTACCTGCCTGCGCCTGTTGATATTCCTGCCATCAAGGGTACTGACCCGGATGACGAGACTATCGATCTGGAGCGTCATGCAGACGATAACGAACCGTTCTCCGCTCTGGCATTCAAAATTGCCACTGACCCATTCGTGGGTACCTTGACCTTCGTTCGAGTTTACTCGGGCGTGTTGGCCTCCGGCGACGGCGTGATCAACTCGGTTAAAGGCAAGAAAGAGCGCGTGGGTCGTATGGTGCAAATGCACGCAAACGCCCGTGAAGAAATCAAGGAAGTACGCGCTGGTGACATCGCGGCCTTGATCGGCATGAAGGACGTCACCACTGGTGAGACTTTGTGCAACGCTGACAAGCCAATCATCCTGGTTCGCATGGACTTCCCGGAGCCGGTTATTTCGGTTGCCGTAGAGCCTAAGACCAAGGACGACCAGGAAAAAATGGGTATCGCTCTGGGCAAACTTGCTCAGGAAGACCCGTCTTTCCGCGTCAAAACTGATGAAGAGACTGGTCAAACGATCATCTCCGGCATGGGCGAGTTGCACCTGGACATCCTGGTTGACCGGATGCGCCGTGAGTTCAACGTCGAAGCCAACATCGGTAAGCCTCAAGTTTCGTACCGTGAGCGCATCACGAAGAGCTGCGAAATCGAAGGCAAGTTCGTTCGTCAATCCGGTGGTCGTGGCCAGTTCGGTCATTGCTGGATTCGTTTTGCTCCTGCTGACGAAGGTCAGGAAGGTCTGCAATTCCTGAACGAAGTAGTGGGTGGTGTGGTTCCTAAGGAATACATCCCGGCTATCCAGAAGGGTATCGAAGAGCAGATGAAGAACGGCGTAGTTGCCGGCTATCCGCTGATCGGCCTGAAGGCTACCGTGTTTGATGGTTCCTACCACGACGTCGACTCCAACGAGATGGCGTTTAAGGTGGCTGCTTCCATGGCGACCAAGCAACTGGCCCAGAAGGGCGGTGGTGAGTTGCTCGAGCCGATCATGGCGGTAGAGGTTGTTACGCCTGAAGACTATATGGGTGACGTGATGGGCGACCTTAACCGTCGTCGCGGCATGATCCTGGGTATGGAAGACACGGTTTCCGGCAAAGTGATTCGCGCCGAGGTTCCGTTGGGTGAGATGTTCGGTTATGCGACCGACGTCCGTTCCATGTCCCAAGGTCGCGCAAGCTACTCTATGGAATTCAAAAAATACAATACGGCTCCGTCGCACATCGTCGAAACCGTTACCAAAAAACAAGGCTGATTCAGCCCCTTTAGGCTAGGAGTTAATTGTCGTGGCTAAAGAAAAATTTGACCGTACCCTCCCGCACGTCAACGTTGGCACCATCGGTCACGTCGACCACGGTAAAACCACGCTGACCGCTGCTCTGACTCGCGTCTGCTCCGAAGTTTTCGGTTCGGCTGTTGTTGCTTTCGATAAAATCGACAGCGCTCCAGAAGAAAAGGCTCGTGGTATCACCATCAACACCGCACACGTTGAATACAACTCGCTGATCCGTCACTACGCTCACGTTGACTGCCCAGGTCACGCTGACTATGTGAAGAACATGATCACCGGTGCTGCTCAAATGGACGGCGCTATTCTGGTTTGCTCGGCCGCTGATGGTCCGATGCCACAAACCCGTGAGCACATCCTGTTGTCCCGTCAGGTTGGCGTTCCGTACATCGTTGTCTTCCTGAACAAGGCTGACATGGTTGACGACGCTGAGCTGCTGGAACTGGTTGAGATGGAAGTGCGCGATCTGCTGAGTACTTACGACTTCCCAGGTGACGACACTCCGATCATCATCGGTTCGGCTCTGATGGCTCTGAACGGCCAAGACGACAACGAAATGGGCACCACTGCCGTTCGTAAACTGGTTGAGACTCTGGACAGCTACATCCCAGATCCAGTCCGTGTTATCGACAAGCCGTTCCTGATGCCAATCGAAGACGTATTCTCGATCTCCGGTCGCGGTACTGTTGTAACTGGTCGTATCGAGCGCGGTATCGTCAAGGTTCAGGATCCACTGGAAATCGTTGGTCTGCGTGACACTACCGTCACCACCTGCACCGGTGTTGAAATGTTCCGTAAGCTGCTCGACGAAGGTCGTGCTGGCGAGAACTGCGGCGTGCTGCTGCGCGGCACCAAGCGTGACGACGTTGAGCGTGGCCAGGTTCTGGTCAAGCCAGGTTCGGTTAAGCCGCACACTACCTTCGAAGCTGAAGTGTACGTGTTGAGCAAAGAAGAAGGCGGTCGTCACACTCCGTTCTTCAAAGGCTACCGTCCACAGTTCTACTTCCGGACCACTGACGTGACCGGTAACTGCGAACTGCCGGAAGGCGTTGAAATGGTAATGCCAGGCGACAACATCAAAATGGTTGTCACCCTGATCAAAACCATCGCAATGGAAGATGGTCTGCGTTTCGCTATTCGTGAAGGCGGTCGTACCGTCGGCGCTGGCGTCGTAGCCAAAATCATCGCTTAATAAGTGATGACTTGAAAAAGCCCCCGCCTAGCGGGGGCTTTTTATTGGGTTGACACTGTAGTAGCCCGTCTATAGAATTGCGCCTCCTTTTAACGGGCGTATTGCGCTCGGTGGGAATAGCAGCCGGAGTCTGAAATCCAATGCAAAATCAGCAAATCCGTATCAGGTTGAAGGCTTTTGACCATCGCCTGATCGACCAATCCACCCAGGAAATCGTGGAAACCGCGAAACGTACTGGTGCTCAAGTGCGTGGTCCAATTCCACTGCCTACCCGTAAAGAGCGGTTCACCGTTCTGGTCTCCCCGCACGTCAACAAAGACGCGCGTGACCAGTACGAGATCCGTACTCATAAGCGCGTACTGGACATCGTCCAGCCAACGGATAAAACCGTTGATGCTCTTATGAAGCTTGATCTTGCGGCCGGTGTGGAAGTACAGATCAGCCTCGGCTAAGACTCGGTCTTAGTCGTGTAACGCTCTGAAATGGGCGGCCATAGCGGGTGAAAGCCCCGTACACTCATGAGGTTTACAACATGACTATTGGTGTAGTCGGTCGTAAATGCGGTATGACCCGTATTTTCACCGAAGAAGGTGTCTCCATTCCGGTCACGGTCATTGAGATCGAACCGAATCGCGTCACCCAGTTCAAAACTGAAGAGACCGATGGCTATCGTGCAGTGCAAGTCACTGTAGGTGAGCGTCGTGCTTCGCGTGTTACAGCTGCTCAAGCTGGCCACTTCGCTAAAGCGAACGTTGCCGCTGGTCGTACCGTAATGGAATTCCGTCTTGAAGAAGGCGAGTACCAGGCCGGCGATCTGATCAACGCTGAAATCTTCGCCGCTGGTCAACTGGTTGATGTAACCGGTCAGTCCAAGGGTAAAGGCTTCCAGGGTACGATCAAGCGTTGGAATTTCCGCGGGCAAGATAATACCCACGGTAACTCCGTGTCCCACCGCGTTCCAGGCTCTATCGGCCAGTGCCAGACTCCTGGTCGTGTATTCAAGGGCAAAAAAATGTCCGGTCATATGGGCGCTGAGCGCGTGACCGTGCAGTCCCTGGAAGTAGTGCGCGTGGACGCTGAACGCAATCTGTTGTTGGTCAAGGGTGCTGTTCCTGGCGCTACTGGCGGCAACTTGGTTGTACGTCCAGCAGCCAAGGCTCGCGGTTAAGGGGAAGCTGACATGCAATTAAATGTAAATGACGCTCAAGCGATCGAAGTTTCCGAACTGACATTTGGCGGCGAATTCAACGAGACGCTGGTTCACCAAGCAGTCGTGGCCTACATGGCCGGCGGCCGTCAAGGTAGCAAGCAGCAAAAGACCCGTTCCGACGTTCGTGGTGGCGGTAAGCGCCCTTGGCGTCAGAAAGGTACTGGCCGTGCTCGTGCCGGTACTATCCGTAGCCCAATCTGGCGTGGCGGCGGTACCACTTTCGCAGCTCGTCCTCAGGATCACACCCAGAAGCTGAACAAGAAGATGTATCGCGCAGCAATGCGTTCCATCCTTGCTGAGCTGGTGCGTACTGATCGTCTGGTTGTGGTTCAGGACTTCGCTGTTGATGCACCGAAGACCAAAGATCTGCTGAACAAACTGACCGGCATGGGCCTGACTGACGTCTTGATCGTGTCTGAAGTTGTTGATCAGAACCTGTACCTGGCTGCTCGTAACCTGCCACACGTTGATGTACGTGACGTTCAAGGTTCCGATCCAGTTAGTCTGATCGCATACGACAAGGTGTTGATCACCGTGTCGGCCGTGAAGAAATTCGAGGAGCTGCTGGGATGAACCAGGAACGCGTATTTAAAGTTCTGCTTGGCCCGCACGTTTCCGAAAAGGCTACGGTTCTGGCTGACAAGAAAGGCCAGTTCGTTTTCAAGGTTGCAACTGACGCAACCAAGCTGGAAATCAAGAAGGCCGTCGAAAGCCTGTTCAGCGTGAAAGTAGAGCGTGTTACTACCCTGAATGTTCTGGGTAAGAGCAAGCGCACTGCTCGCGGTCTGGGCAAGCGTAATGACTGGAAGAAGGCAGTTATCTCCCTTCAGCCAGGCCAAGATCTCGATTTCAGCAGCAGTGCTGAGTAAGGAAGGGGTGCATCATGGCAATCGTTAAATGCAAACCGACTTCCCCTGGCCGCCGTTTTGTGGTCAAGGTGGTCAACCAGGAGCTGCATAAAGGCGCTCCTCACGCACCGCTGCTCGAGAAAAAATCGAAGACTGGTGGTCGTAACAACAATGGTCGTATTACCACTCGTCACATCGGTGGTGGCCATAAGCAGCATTATCGTCTGGTCGATTTCCGTCGCAACGACAAAGATGGCATCTCTGCCACTGTCGAGCGTATTGAATACGATCCAAACCGTACTGCTCACATCGCTCTGCTGCTGTACGCAGATGGCGAGCGTCGCTACATCATCGCCCCTAAAGGCGTGAGTGCTGGTGACCAGCTGATCGCAGGTGCCTTGGCGCCGATCAAGCCGGGCAACGCTCTGCAACTGCGTAACATTCCAGTTGGTAGCACCGTACACGGCATCGAATTGAAGCCAGGTAAAGGCGCGCAAATCGCTCGTTCCGCTGGTGCTTCGGCTCAGCTGATCGCTCGTGAAGGTGTCTACGTGACCCTGCGTCTGCGTTCTGGTGAGATGCGTAAAGTGCTGGCTGAATGCCGCGCGACCCTGGGTGAAGTCTCGAACTCCGAGCACAGCCTGCGTTCGCTGGGTAAAGCTGGTGCCAAACGCTGGCGTGGCGTTCGCCCAACCGTTCGTGGTGTTGCCATGAACCCGGTTGACCACCCACATGGTGGTGGTGAAGGTCGTACCTCTGGTGGTCGTCATCCGGTATCGCCATGGGGCTTCCCGACTAAGGGCGCGAAGACTCGTGGTAATAAGCGTACCGACAAAATGATCGTCCGTCGTCGCAAGTAAATAGAGGGATACGACAGTGCCACGTTCTCTGAAAAAAGGTCCTTTTATTGATCTTCACCTACTGAAGAAGATCGAAGTGGCGGCGGAAAAGAACGATCGCAAACCAGTTAAAACCTGGTCGCGTCGTTCGATGATCCTGCCACAAATGGTCGGTTTGACCATTGCAGTGCATAACGGTCGTCAACATGTTCCAGTTCTCGTGAACGAAGACATGGTCGGCCACAAACTAGGCGAGTTTGCCGGTACCCGCACATATCGTGGGCACGTGGCAGACAAGAAAGCCAAGCGTTAAGGGGTAAGGAACGATGGAAGTAGCCGCTAAGTTGTCGGGCGCTCGAATCTCCGCCCAGAAAGCCCGCTTGGTCGCCGACCAGATCCGCGGGAAGAAGGTGGGCGAAGCGCTCAACCTGTTGGCTTTCAGCAGTAAGAAAGCCGCCGAGATCATGAAGAAAGTGCTGGAGTCGGCCGTAGCCAACGCCGAGCATAACGAAGGCGCAGACGTTGATGACCTTAAAGTCAGCACCGTTTTCGTCAACGAAGGGCGTTCGCTGAAGCGAATCATGCCACGTGCCAAAGGCCGTGCTGATCGCATCGTCAAGCGGTCTTGCCATATCACTGTCAAGGTTGCTGACAAGTAACGGAGTCGAAGAGATGGGTCAGAAAGTACATCCCATTGGCATTCGCCTGGGAATCGTCAAGGAGCACACCTCCGTCTGGTACGCAGACGGTCGGACTTATGCGGACTATTTGTTCGCTGATCTGAAGGTGCGCGAGTATCTCCAAGACAAACTAAAAAGCGCGTCCGTAAGCCGTATCGATATCCATCGTCCGGCTCAAACTGCACGTATCACCATCCACACCGCTCGTCCAGGTATCGTTATCGGGAAGAAAGGTGAAGATGTTGAGAAACTGCGTCAGGACCTGACCAAGCAAATGGGTGTGCCTGTGCACATCAATATCGAAGAGATCCGTAAGCCGGAGCTTGACGGTATGCTGGTTGCGCAGAGCGTAGCTCAGCAGCTGGAGCGTCGCGTAATGTTCCGTCGCGCTATGAAGCGCGCTGTTCAGAACGCCATGCGCATTGGTGCCAAAGGCATCAAAATCCAAGTGAGCGGTCGTCTCGGCGGTGCTGAAATCGCACGTACTGAATGGTATCGCGAAGGTCGTGTGCCACTGCACACCCTGCGTGCCGACATCGACTATGCCAACTACGAAGCTCACACCACTTACGGTGTGATCGGTGTAAAGGTTTGGATCTTCAAAGGCGAAGTAATTGGTGGTCGCCAAGAAGAACTGAAACCACAAGCACCAGCGCCTCGTAAAAAAGCTGCTAAGTAAGGGGTACGCCAAATGTTGCAACCAAAGCGTACGAAGTTCCGCAAGCAGATGACAGGCCACAACCGTGGTCTGGCTCAGCGCGGTAGCAAAGTCAGCTTCGGCGAGTTCGCGCTGAAGTCTGTAGCTCGTGGTCGTCTCACCGCTCGTCAGATCGAGTCAGCGCGTCGTGCTCTGACCCGTCACGTTAAACGTGGCGGCAAGATCTGGATCCGTGTATTCCCGGACAAGCCTATTTCCAAAAAGCCACTCGAAGTTCGGATGGGTAAAGGTAAGGGTAGTGTGGAGTACTGGGTTGCCCAGATTCAGCCAGGTAAAGTCCTGTATGAAATCGAGGGTGTAACTGAAGAGCTGGCGCGTGAGGCTTTTGCCCTGGCTGCTGCAAAGCTGCCGCTCGCCACCGCCTTTGTTAAACGGACGGTGATGTGATGAAAGCGAATGAACTTCGTGAAAAAGACGCGCCGCAGCTTAACGAGCAACTGCTCGGCCTGCTGCGCGACCAGTTCAATCTGCGCATGCAGAAAGCAACTGGCCAGTTGGGGCAGTCTCACCTGCTCCGGCAAGTTAAGCGTGACATCGCTCGCGTGAAGACTGTGCTCAAACAGCAGGCAGGTAAGTAATCATGGCTGAAGCCGAAAAAACCGTCCGTACGCTGACTGGCCGTGTTGTCAGCGACAAAATGGACAAGACCATCACCGTTCTGATCGAGCGTCGCGTAAAGCACCCGATCTACGGTAAATACGTTAAGCGTTCGACTAAGCTGCACGCGCACGACGAAACCAATCAGTGCCACATCGGCGACAAAGTCACTATTCGTGAAACTCGTCCTTTGGCCAAGACTAAGTCTTGGGCGCTGGTTGATGTTCTCGAACGCGCTGTGGAAGTCTAAGGACTAGGGGTCGGAGAAATTATATGATTCAGACTCAATCCATGCTCGATGTGGCCGATAACTCTGGCGCTCGCCGTGTTATGTGCATCAAGGTGCTGGGTGGCTCCCATCGTCGTTACGCTGGTATCGGTGACATCATCAAAGTTACCGTGAAGGAAGCAATTCCTCGCGGTAAAGTGAAAAAAGGCCAAGTGATGACTGCTGTTGTAGTCCGCACTCGTCACGGCGTACGTCGTGCTGATGGCTCCATTATCCGCTTTGATGGCAACGCTGCTGTTCTTCTGAACAACAAGCAAGAGCCGATCGGCACCCGTATCTTTGGGCCAGTGACCCGTGAACTTCGTACTGAGAAGTTCATGAAGATCGTCTCGCTCGCCCCAGAAGTGCTGTAAGGAGATCCGACATGCAAAAGATTCGTCGTGACGACGAGATCATCGTGATCGCCGGCAAAGACAAAGGTAAGCGCGGTAAGGTGCTTAAGGTTCTCGCTAATAACCGTCTGGTTATCGGCGGTCTGAACCTGGTTAAGCGTCATACCAAGCCTAACCCGATGTCGGGCGTACAAGGCGGTATCGTCGAAAAAGAAGCTCCACTGGACGCTTCTAACGTCGCCATTTTCAACGGCGAAACCAACAAGGCTGACCGCGTTGGTTTCAAAGTAGAAGACGGCAAGAAAATTCGTGTCTTCAAGTCGACCCAAAAAGCGGTTGATGCTTGAACACTGCTAGGTAGAAGACCATGGCACGACTAAAAGAGATTTACTGGAAGGAAATCGCACCGAAGCTTAAGGAAGAACTTAAGCTTTCGAACGTGATGGAAGTTCCACGCGTTACAAAGATCACCCTGAACATGGGTCTGGGCGAAGCGGTCGGTGACAAAAAAGTCATCGAGCACGCTGTTGCCGACCTGGAAAAGATCACCGGTCAGAAAGTCGTTGTGACTTACGCTCGGAAATCCATCGCTGGCTTTAAAGTCCGTGAAGGTTGGCCGATCGGCGTCAAAGTGACTCTGCGCCGTGAGCGTATGTATGAATTCCTGGATCGTTTGCTGTCGATCTCCCTGCCTCGGGTTCGCGACTTCCGCGGCCTGAATGCCAAGTCCTTCGATGGTCGTGGTAACTACAGCATGGGCGTTAAAGAGCAGATCATCTTCCCGGAAATCGACTACGACAAGATCGATGCTCTCCGCGGTCTGGACATTACCCTGACCACCACTGCCAAGAACGATGATGAAGGTCGCGCGCTGCTGCGTGCTTTCAAATTCCCGTTCCGCAACTGATTGGAGTAGGAAAATGGCCAAGATGAGCATGAAAAACCGCGAGCTGAAGCGTCAGCTCACGGTTGCCAAGTACGCCAAAAAGCGTGCAGCACTGAAAGCAATCATCGTTGATCTGAACGCAAGTCCAGAAGCGCGTTGGGAAGCTACAGTAGCTCTGCAGAAGCAGCCACGTGACGCAAGCGCTTCGCGCATGCGTAACCGCTGCCGCCTGACCGGTCGTCCACACGGCGTTTACCGCAAGTTCGGCCTCGGCCGTAACAAACTGCGTGAAGCTGCAATGCGTGGTGACGTACCTGGTCTGGTTAAAGCCAGCTGGTAAGCACTATCAAAGTCTCGGCGTCCAGGTTCGCAAGATCCTGACCGCCGGTGACCTTGAACTTGAATCAAGCCCCTATTGGGGCTTGATTCATTTGTGGGGTGTGTCTAGAATACCCGGCTCGCCTGAGCCCGTGCTTTTTTCGCATGGATGAGCTCGGCGAAAAGTAGTAGCCGCAAGGCTAATTTTTTTGTATTAGGAGCGTCTAGCCCATGAGTATGCAGGACCCGTTAGCGGACATGCTAACTCGAATCCGTAATGCCCAGATGGCTGAAAAGTCCGTCGTAAGCATGCCATCTTCTACTTTGAAGGTAGCTGTTGCCAAAGTCCTGAAGGACGAAGGTTACATTGCGGGTTATCAGATCAGCAGCGAAATCAAACCACTGCTGTCCATCGAGCTGAAGTACTTCGAAGGCCGTCCGGTCATCGAGGAAGTGAAGCGCGTTAGCCGTCCAGGCCTGCGTCAGTACAAGTCCGTCGATGATCTGCCAAAAGTTCGTGGCGGTCTCGGTGTGTCTATCGTCTCCACCAACAAAGGTGTGATGACGGATCGTGCTGCGCGCGCTGCCGGTGTCGGCGGCGAAGTTCTTTGCACTGTGTTCTAAGGGGGGATAAGCATGTCACGCGTCGCTAAGAACCCCGTTAAGCTGCCAGCCGGTGTCGAAGTAAAATTCGCAGGCCAACAGCTTTCGGTGAAGGGTGCCAAGGGCACTCTCGAACTGAACATCCATTCGTCCGTTGAGATCGTTGAAGAAGCTGGTGAGCTGCGTTTCGCTGCTCGCAATGGCGATCAACAAACTCGCGCAATGGCTGGTACCACTCGTGCGTTGGTAAACAACATGGTCCAAGGCGTAAGCCAAGGCTTCGAGCGCAAGCTCCAGCTGGTCGGTGTTGGTTACAAAGCGCAAGCAAAAGGCACAGTGCTGAACCTGGCTCTTGGCTTCTCGCACCCAGTGGATTATGAACTGCCGGAAGGCATCACCGCTGAGACTCCTAGCCAAACCGACATCCTGATCCGGGGTATCGATAAGCAGCTAGTAGGTCAAGTGGCCGCCGAGATCCGCGACTTCCGTCCACCAGAGCCGTACAAAGGCAAAGGTGTGCGCTACGCGGACGAAGTCGTCCGTCGTAAAGAAGCCAAGAAGAAGTAGGGCATAGCAAATGACCGACAAAAAAGTTACTCGACTGCGTCGCGCTCGCAAAGCACGCCTGAAAATGCACGAACTCGAAGTCGTGCGTCTCTGCGTGTTCCGCTCGTCGCAGCACATCTACGCCCAGGTCATTTCGGCCGACGGCAACAAAGTCCTGGCATCTGCCTCGACTTTGGATAAAGAACTGCGTGATGGCGCCACTGGCAACATCGACGCGGCCACTAAGGTTGGCCAGCTGGTCGCTACGCGTGCTAAAGCCGCTGGCGTCTCGCAGGTGGCTTTCGACCGCTCTGGCTTCAAGTACCACGGCCGCGTCAAGGCGCTGGCTGATGCTGCTCGTGAAGCTGGGCTGGAGTTCTAAGTTATGTCAAATAACGACCAAAAGCGCGACGAAGGCTACATTGAGAAGCTGGTTCAAGTTAACCGCGTAGCCAAAACCGTTAAAGGCGGCCGTATCTTCACTTTCACCGCGTTGACCGTGGTTGGTGATGGTAAAGGGCGCGTTGGCTTCGGCCGTGGCAAGTCACGTGAAGTGCCTGCCGCGATCCAGAAGGCAATGGAAGCTGCTCGCCGCAACATGATCCAAGTTGATCTGAACGGCACTACCCTGCAGTACGCAATGAAGTCCGGTCACGGCGCTTCGAAGGTGTACATGCAGCCTGCCTCTGAAGGTACCGGTATCATCGCTGGCGGCGCTATGCGTGCTGTCCTCGAAGTTGCTGGCGTTCAGAACGTTCTGGCCAAGTGCTACGGCTCGACTAACCCGGTAAACGTGGTTCACGCCACTTTCAAAGGTTTGAAAGCTATGCAATCTCCTGAATCCATTGCCGCCAAGCGTGGCAAAAGCGTCAAGGAGATCTTCTGATCATGGCTACCGTTAAAGTTACGCTGATCAAAAGCATGACCGGCCGCATCCCTAACCACAAACTGTGCGTTAAGGGTCTGGGTCTGCGTCGCATCGGTCACACTGTAGAAGTACTTGATACTCCCGAGAATCGCGGGATGATCAACAAGGCTTACTACATGCTGCGTGTCGAGGGTTAATCGATGAAACTCAATGATCTGAGTCCAGCGCCGGGTTCCCGTCGCGAAAAGCATCGTCCGGGCCGTGGTATCGGTAGTGGTTTGGGCAAGACCGGTGGCCGTGGCCACAAAGGTCAGTCCTCCCGCTCCGGTGGCACCATTGCTCCAGGCTTTGAAGGCGGTCAACAGCCGCTGCATCGTCGCCTGCCGAAATTCGGTTTCGTTTCCCTGAAAGCCATGGACCGCGCAGAAGTGCGTTTGTCCGAGCTGGCCAAAGTGGAAGGCGACATCGTCACCGTGCAGTCCCTGAAAGATGCCAACGTGATTAACGTCAACGTACAGCGTGTGAAAATCATGCTGTCCGGCGAAGTTACTCGCGCTGTTACCATCGGAAAGGGAATCGGCGCCACCAAAGGTGCGCGTGCGGCTATCGAAGCAGCTGGCGGCAAGTTCGAGGAATAAATGGCTAAGCAAGGTGCTCTCTCTGCGCTCGGCAAAGGCGGTATGTCTGAACTCTGGGCTCGTCTGCGTTTTCTGTTCCTGGCGATTATCGTCTACCGAATAGGCGCACACATCCCGGTTCCAGGTATTAACCCGGACCGACTCGCGGACCTGTTTCGACAGAATGAGGGGACCATTCTTAGCTTGTTCAACATGTTTTCCGGCGGCGCGCTGGAACGGATGAGCATCTTTGCACTGGGGATCATGCCGTACATTTCGGCATCGATCATCATGCAACTGATGACCGCCGTTAGCCCGCAGCTGGAACAGTTGAAGAAGGAAGGTGAAGCTGGCCGTCGCAAGATCAGCCAGTACACCCGCTACGGCACTGTCGTCCTCGCTCTCGTTCAGGCTATTGGCATGTCCATTGGTCTGGCAGGGCAGGGCGTTGCGTTCACTGGTGACTTTGGCTTCCATTTCGTCGCGGTATCCACTTTTGTGGCTGGTGCGATGTTCATGATGTGGCTGGGTGAGCAGATTACTGAGCGTGGTGTTGGCAACGGTATCTCGATGTTGATTTTTTCGGGTATCGTCGCCGGTCTTCCGAGAGCGATCGGGCAGTCTTTCGAGTCTGCACGTCAGGGTGATATCAACATCTTCGCCCTGGTAGCCATCGGTTTGCTGGCAGTAGCGATTATCGGTTTCGTGGTGTTCATTGAGCGTGGTCAGCGTCGTATTGCTGTTCACTACGCCAAGCGTCAGCAGGGCCGCAAGGTTTTTGCTGCGCAGACTAGCCACTTGCCGCTGAAGGTGAACATGGCCGGCGTTATTCCGGCCATTTTCGCGAGCAGCATTTTGCTGTTCCCGGCTTCGTTGGGTGCCTGGTTTGGTCAGTCTGAAGGTATGGGCTGGTTGCAGGACATCTCGCAGTCGATCGCTCCTGGTCAGCCGTTGAATATTCTGCTGTTTAGTGCAGGGATTATTTTCTTCTGCTTCTTCTATACGGCGTTGATGTTCAATCCGAAAGACGTAGCGGAAAACCTGAAGAAGTCCGGTGCCTTTATTCCGGGCATCCGTCCAGGCGAGCAGTCTGCGCGCTACATTGATGGCGTTCTGACTCGTTTGACCATGTTCGGTGCTCTTTACATGACGGCCGTGTGTCTGCTTCCCCAGTTCCTGGTGGTTGCGGCAAACGTACCGTTCTACCTTGGCGGGACCTCGTTG
Source organism: Pseudomonas sp. B21-053 (assembly GCF_026016365.1). Lineage (NCBI taxonomy): Bacteria > Pseudomonadati > Pseudomonadota > Gammaproteobacteria > Pseudomonadales > Pseudomonadaceae > Pseudomonas > Pseudomonas sp. B21-053. Next base: position 6,373,641 of record NZ_CP087205.1, on the reverse strand, counting down.
CTGATCGTCGTCGTGGTTGTGATGGACTTCATGTCCCAAGTACAATCGCACCTCGTTTCGCACCAGTACGAATCCCTGATGAAGAAAGCCAACCTGAAGGGTTACGGCAGCGGCATGTTGCGCTGAGTACCCATAAGGTTCGAGGAGTTGGTGATGAAAGTTCGTGCATCGGTGAAAAAGCTGTGCCGTAACTGCAAGATTATTCGCCGCGAAGGTGTTGTTCGAGTAATTTGCAGCGCGGAACCGCGTCACAAACAGCGCCAAGGCTGAGTGTGATTGTGCTTCAAGCCCGGCAGCTAGTGCGCTGCCGGGTTGATTATTTGTTATTACAGCGATATTATCTCGCGCCCTATTTCTTGGCTTCCGGGGCGTAGGTAGCTGTCAATTGGAGTCCCACTGAATGGCCCGTATTGCAGGCGTTAACATTCCAGATAACAAGCATACTGTTATCTCGCTGACCTACATCTATGGTGTTGGTCGCACTACTGCACAGAAGATTTGTGCAGTGACTGGGGTAAACCCAGCCGCAAAGATCAAAGATCTGAGCGACGAGCAGATTGAACAGCTGCGTGGCGAAGTGGCGAAGTTCACCACTGAAGGTGACCTGCGTCGCGAAATCAACATGAAAATCAAGCGTTTGATGGACCTCGGTTGCTATCGCGGTCTGCGTCATCGTCGTGGTCTTCCAGTGCGCGGTCAGCGTACCAAGACTAACGCGCGTACCCGTAAAGGTCCGCGTAAGCCGATCCGCAAGTAATCGCCCCAGCGAATCGACAGGAAATTAATCATGGCTAAACCTGCTGCTCGTCCTCGTAAAAAAGTTAAAAAGACAGTGGTTGATGGCATCGCCCACATCCACGCGTCGTTTAACAACACAATCGTGACCATCACCGACCGTCAAGGCAACGCTCTTTCCTGGGCTACCTCCGGTGGTTCGGGTTTCCGCGGTTCCCGCAAGTCCACGCCGTTTGCTGCTCAAGTAGCTGCTGAACGTGCTGGTCAAGCTGCGCTGGAATACGGTCTGAAAAACCTCGACGTTAACGTCAAAGGTCCAGGCCCAGGTCGTGAATCCGCAGTCCGCGCTTTGAACGGCTGTGGCTACAAGATCGCCAGCATCACCGACGTGACGCCAATCCCGCACAACGGGTGCCGTCCGCCGAAGAAGCGCCGCGTGTAATCCAGGAGATTGTAAAGAATGGCTCGTTACATTGGTCCAAAATGCAAACTCGCTCGTCGTGAAGGCACCGATCTCTTTCTGAAGAGCGGCGTGCGCGCGATCGAATCGAAGTGCAACATTGAAGCAGCACCTGGTATCCACGGCCAACGCCGCGGTCGCCAGTCCGATTACGGCACCCAACTGCGTGAAAAGCAGAAGGTCCGTCGTATCTACGGCGTTCTCGAGCGTCAATTCAGCGGCTACTACAAAGAAGCTGCTGGCAAGAAAGGTGCAACTGGCGAAAACCTGTTGCAACTGCTCGAATGCCGTCTGGACAACGTTGTATACCGTATGGGTTTTGGCTCTACTCGTGCCGAATCCCGTCAGCTGGTATCGCACAAATCCGTAAGCGTTAACGGTCAGACCGTAAACGTGCCGTCGTACCAGGTTCGTGCTGGTGACGTGGTCGCGATTCGCGAGAAAGCAAAGAACCAACTTCGCATTGTCCAAGCTCTCGATCTGTGTGCCCAACGTGGCCGCGTAGAATGGGTAGAAGTAGACACTGAGAAGAAGTCGGGCGTTTTCAAGAACGTTCCTGCTCGCAGTGATCTGTCCGCCGACATCAACGAAAGCCTGATTGTCGAGCTCTACTCCAAGTAAGGGCTAGAAAATAGGTGCATCCATGCAGATTTCGGTAAATGAGTTCCTGACACCCCGCCATATTGATGTGCAGGTTGTCAGTCCAACCCGCGCCAAGATCACTCTCGAGCCTCTCGAGCGTGGTTTTGGCCACACCCTGGGCAACGCGCTGCGACGCATCCTGTTGTCCTCAATGCCCGGCTGTGCAGTAGTCGAGGCCGAGATTGACGGTGTGCTCCACGAGTACAGCGCCATCGAAGGTGTACAGGAAGACGTAATTGAAATCCTGTTGAACCTTAAAGGTCTGGCTATCAAGCTGCACGGCCGTGACGAAGTTACGCTGACCTTGTCGAAGAAGGGTTCGGGGGTGGTTACCGCTGCCGATATTCAGCTGGATCATGATGTCGAGATCGTTAACCCCGATCACGTAATCGCTAACCTGGCGTCTAACGGCGCCCTGAACATGAAGCTCACCGTAGCTCGTGGTCGTGGTTATGAACCGGCAGACTCGCGTCAGAGCGATGAAGACGAAAGCCGCAGCATTGGTCGCTTGCAGCTTGACTCTTCGTTCAGCCCGGTTCGCCGTATCGCATACGTGGTGGAAAACGCCCGTGTCGAGCAGCGTACTAACCTGGACAAGCTGGTTATTGATCTGGAAACCAACGGTACCCTGGATCCTGAAGAGGCTATCCGTCGCGCTGCAACCATCCTGCAACAGCAGTTGGCTGCGTTCGTCGACCTCAAAGGTGACAGTGAGCCAGTGGTTGTCGAGCAGGAAGACGAGATCGATCCGATCCTGCTTCGCCCGGTTGACGATCTGGAACTGACTGTACGTTCGGCTAACTGCCTTAAGGCGGAAAACATCTACTACATCGGTGACCTGATTCAGCGTACCGAAGTAGAGCTGTTGAAGACTCCGAACCTTGGCAAGAAATCCTTGACTGAAATCAAGGACGTTCTGGCCTCCCGCGGTCTGTCCCTCGGCATGCGCCTCGACAACTGGCCGCCTGCAAGTCTTAAGAAGGACGACAAGGCGACTGCCTGATCGTCGTAATCACCGAACGTTGTGTTTGGTAAGGAATGAACCATGCGTCATCGTAAAAGTGGTCGTCACCTGAGCCGCACTAGCTCGCACCGCAAGGCCATGTTTCAAAACATGGCAGTGTCGCTGTTCGAGCACGAGCTGATCAAAACTACACTGCCGAAAGCTAAAGAACTGCGTCGCGTTGCTGAGCCGCTGATCACTTTGGCCAAGACAGACAGCCTGGCTAACCGCCGTCTGGCTTTCGACCGTACTCGTTCGAAAGCTATCGTTGGTAAGCTCTTCAACGACCTGGGCAAGCGTTACGCTACCCGTGAGGGTGGCTACCTGCGCATCCTCAAGTGCGGTTTCCGCACTGGCGACAACGCGCCTATGGCGTACGTCGAGTTGGTTGATCGTCCAGTTGGCGGTGAAGCAGTATCCGCTGAGTAAGACGTCAGTCTGAAACGAAGAACCGGGCCTAGTGCCCGGTTTTTTGTGCCTGTAAGAAACGCGCTGTTTATACAAGCTTCACCGCGGTCTCTACCGTCATGATACGAACGGGTTTCGTTGGTAGTATTTTTCTATTGATCACTACAAATTAATGAATTTGTAGCCTTCCTGATGAATGGTCAATACTCCGTCCCAAGCCGATTAGCCGGCAGTTCCAAAACTGACAGAGGAAGAAGATCGCATGAGCCAAAACAAAACGCTTACGACCGCCAGTGGCGCTCCTGTCGCCGACAACCAGAATTCCCGCTCCGCCGGCCCTCGTGGTCCGCTGCTGCTCGACGATTTTCATCTGATCGAGAAGCTTGCCCACTTCAACCGTGAAAACATTCCTGAGCGTCGCGTACACGCCAAAGGTTCGGGCGCTTACGGCACGTTCACCGTCACTCGCGACATCACTCAATACACCAGCGCCAAGCTGTTCGAATCCGTTGGTAAGCAAACACCTACCTTCCTGCGGTTTTCCACCGTAGGTGGTGAGCGCGGTTCGGCGGATACCGAGCGCGATCCACGCGGTTTCGCGCTCAAGTTCTACACCGAAGAAGGCAACTGGGACATCGTTGGCAACAACACGCCAGTGTTCTTTATTCGCGATCCACTGAAATTCCCTGACTTTATCCACACCCAAAAGCGTCTGCCGCAAAGCAACCTGAAAAGCGCTCAGATGATGTGGGACTTCTGGTCGCACTCTCCTGAGGCGCTGCACCAGGTCACTATCCTGTTCTCGGACCGCGGCATTCCTGACGGCTACCGTCACATGCACGGCTTCGGCAGCCACACTTACAGCCTGATCAACGCCGTGGGCGAGCGTCACTGGGTGAAATGGCACTACAAGACCAAACAAGGGATCAAGAACCTCGCGCCGGCAGACGCTGCACGCCTGGCCGGTACCGACCCGGATTACGCCCAGCGGGATCTGTTCGGTGCGATCGAGCGCGGTGACTTCCCGAAATGGCGAGTGTGCATTCAGGTCATGACCGAAGCCCAGGCCGCGGCGCACTACGAGAACCCGTTCGACGTGACCAAGACCTGGTCGCAGAAAGAATTCCCGCTGATCGAAGTCGGTGAACTGGAGCTCAACCGCAATCCGCAGAACTACTTCGCTGAAGTGGAGCAGGCGGCATTCGGTCCGAGCAACATGGTCCCGGGTGTTGGTCTGTCGCCGGATCGCATGCTGCAAGGTCGTGTGTTCGCTTACGCTGATGCACACCGCTACCGTGTCGGCACCAATCATCAGCAACTGCCGGTGAATGCTCCGCGCAATCAGGTCAATACCTACCAGCGCGACGGTTCGATGGCATTTGGCAGCAACGGTGGTGCAGCGCCAAACTACGAGCCAAACAGCTACGTGGAATCGCCAAAGCAAGCGCCTCGTTACGCCGAACCTGCATTGGCCCTGAGTGGTGCGGCGGATCGCTACGATCACCGCGAAGATACCGATTACTACAGCCACGCCGGTGCGCTGTTCCGCCTGATGAGTGATGAGCAGAAGGCCCTGCTGATCAACAACATTGCCGGCGCAATGGCCGGGGTTTCCAGCGACGTGGTCGATCGTCAATTGCAACATTTCTTCCGCGCCGACCCGGCGTACGGAGAAGCAATCGCAAAGGCGTTGGGCGTACAGCTTAACTAAGTCTAAACGAGAAGCAGAACCGCCCTCATTTGGGCGGTTTTTGCGTTATTTAAACCACTTTTCTCAGAATATCTTCGCTTTTATCGCGCATTCGGCGTGACCAAACAGTCTCCTTGGTTCAAACTACAGACTTTCAAGCAGGGAGATGTAGGGCGATGCAAGGCCACCCAGACGTAATCGATTACCTCAACACGTTGCTGACCGGCGAACTGGCGGCGCGTGATCAATATTTCATCCATTCGCGGATGTACGAGGACTGGGGTTTCACCGAGCTCTACGAACGTATCAACCACGAGATGGAAGAAGAAGCTCAGCACGCTGACGCCTTGATGCGTCGCATCCTGATGCTCGAAGGCACGCCGCGCATGCGTCCGGACGATCTGGATGTGGGCACCACAGTGCCTGACATGCTCGCTGCTGACCTGCGACTGGAATACAAGGTCCGTGCCGCACTCTGCAAGGGTATCGAGCTCTGCGAGTTGCACAAGGACTACGTCAGCCGTGAGATTCTGCGCATTCAGCTGAACGATACCGAAGAAGATCACACCTACTGGCTGGAGAAGCAGTTGGGTCTGATCAAATTGATCGGTCTGGAGAATTACCTGCAATCGCAGTTTTGATTCCCGGAAAAAACCCCGGATACAAAAAAGCCCCTGTCACCGACAAAGTGACAGGGGCTTTTTCATGGGCCTGGATCAGGCCTTGTCGCGAGCCAGCAGCGGCTTGAGGTAGAAGCCGGTGTGAGATTGCTTCATCTCCGACACTTCTTCCGGCGTACCGACGGCAATGATCTGCCCACCTTTGGAACCGCCTTCCGGCCCAAGATCCACCAACCAGTCGGCAGTCTTGATCACGTCCAGGTTGTGCTCGATCACCACCACAGTGTTGCCGTGGTCGCGCAGGCGATGCAGCACGTCGAGCAATTGCTGGATATCCGCGAAGTGCAGGCCGGTCGTCGGCTCATCGAGGATGTACAGGGTCTTGCCGGTATCACGCTTGGACAGCTCGCGGGACAGTTTCACCCGCTGGGCTTCACCGCCGGACAGCGTCGTCGCGGATTGACCAAGCTTGATGTACGACAGACCGACATCCATCAGTGTCTGAAGCTTGCGCGCCAGGGCTGGAACCGCGTCGAAGAACACCCGCGCTTCCTCAATGGTCATCTCGAGGGTTTCGTGGATGCTCTTGCCCTTGTACTTGATCTCCAGGGTTTCGCGGTTGTAGCGCTTGCTCTTGCACACGTCGCACGGCACGTAGATGTCCGGCAGGAAGTGCATTTCCACCTTGATCAGGCCATCGCCCTGGCAAGCCTCGCAGCGCCCGCCCTTCACGTTGAAGGAGAAACGCCCCGGGCCGTAACCACGGGAGCGGGACTCAGGCACGCCGGCGAACAGTTCGCGAATCGGCGTAAACAGCCCGGTGTAAGTCGCCGGGTTGGAACGCGGCGTCCGACCAATCGGGCTCTGATCGATGTCCACAACCTTGTCCAGATGCTCCAGGCCCTTGATGCTGTCGTGAGCGGCAGCTTCGAGGGTCGTTGCACCGTTGAGTGCCGTGGCGCTCAGCGGGAACAGGGTGTTGTTGATCAGCGTCGATTTGCCCGAACCGGACACGCCAGTCACGCACGTCAGCAGTCCCAGCGGAATTTCCAGGTCGACATTGCGCAGGTTGTTGCCGCGAGCGCCCTTGAGCGACAGGGTCATCTTCTTGTTACGCGGTGTACGTTTGGCCGGCACGGCAATCTTCACGCGGCCCGACAGGTACTTGCCGGTCAGCGAGTCCGGGTGCGCCATGACTTCGGCTGGCGTACCTTCGGCGACAATATGCCCACCGTGCACGCCGGCACCAGGGCCGATGTCGACCACGTAGTCCGCCAGACGAATCGCATCTTCGTCGTGCTCGACCACAATCACCGTGTTGCCGATGTCGCGCAGGTGCTTGAGGGTGCCGAGCAAGCGGTCGTTGTCCCGTTGGTGCAGGCCAATCGATGGTTCATCGAGGATGTACAGAACCCCCACCAGGCCCGCACCGATCTGGCTGGCCAGACGAATCCGCTGGGCCTCACCGCCGGACAAGGTGTCCGCGCTGCGATCCAGCGAAAGATAATCAAGACCGACGTTAACCAGGAACTGCAGGCGCTCGCGGATTTCCTTGAGAATCTTGTCGGCAATTTCGCCGCGACGGCCCGTCAGCTTCAACACGCCGAAATATTCGCAAGCATCGCCAATCGGCAGATTGGTCACGGCTGGCAAAGTCTTCTCACCCACCCAGACGTGCCGCGCTTCCCGACGCAGACGCGTGCCACGGCAATCCGGGCAAGGCTGGGTGCTGAGGAATTTCGCCAGTTCTTCGCGCACCGAGGCAGACTCGGTTTCGCGGTAGCGGCGTTCCAGGTTCGGCACGATGCCTTCGAACGGGTGCGAACGTTTGACGATGTCGCCACGGTCGTTCAGGTACTTGAAGTCGACGTTCTGCGAACCGCTGCCGTGCAGGATGAATTTCTGCTGATCGGCCGGCAGATCGTTGAACGGCACTTCCAGGCTGAACTTGTAGTGGGACGCCAGCGACCCGAGCATCTGGAAGTAATAAACGTTGCGCCTGTCCCAGCCGCGTATCGCGCCTTCGGCCAGGGTCAGTTCGCCGTTCACCAATCGCTTGATGTCGAAGAACTGTTTAACCCCCAGGCCATCGCACGTCGGGCAGGCGCCGGCCGGGTTGTTGAAAGAGAACAGCTTGGGTTCCAGCTCGCTGATCGCATGGCCGCAGATCGGGCAGGCGAAGCGCGCGGAGAAGATGATCTCCTCGCCGGGCTCGTCGTCCATCGGCGCCACCAGGGCGATACCGTCCGCCAGCTTCAGCGCGGTCTCGAAGGATTCGGCGAGGCGCTGTTGCAGATCGGCGCGGACCTTGAAGCGGTCGACGACAACATCAATCGAATGCTTCTTCTGTTTATCCAGCTTCGGCAACTCGTCCAGCTCGCACAGCCGGCCGTTGACGCGCGCACGCACAAAACCCTGGGCGCGCAGTTCTTCGAAGACCGACAGATGCTCGCCTTTACGCTCGCGAATCACCGGCGCCAGCAACATCAACTTGCTGCCTTCCGGTTGCGCGAGGACCAGGTCGACCATCTGGCTGACGGTCTGGGCTTCCAGCGGAATGTCGTGATCCGGGCAGCGCGGAATACCGACGCGGGCATAGAGCAGGCGCAGGTAGTCGTAGATTTCGGTGATGGTGCCGACGGTCGAACGCGGGTTATGCGACGTCGACTTCTGTTCGATGGAGATCGCTGGCGACAGGCCTTCGATGGTGTCGACGTCAGGCTTTTCCATCATCGACAGGAACTGCCGGGCGTAGGCCGACAGCGATTCGACATAGCGGCGCTGGCCTTCGGCGTACAGCGTGTCGAATGCCAGGGAAGACTTGCCGGATCCGGACAGGCCGGTGATGACGATCAGTTTGTCCCGTGGCAGGGTCAGGTCGATGTTCTTCAGGTTGTGGGTTCGGGCCCCACGAATCAGGATCTTGTCCAAAGTGGCCTCGCTCGGCGGGCGTCGAAAACGTAGGAGTATACGGCCAAATACTGGATGGATGCACACTATCAAATGCGGGGTGCGCAGGCTTACATGAAGACTGCGTCATCTATGCGCGTCATAGCGTCGCGATATACCCCGTCAATCGATGGGACTGGTAGAATCGCCGCCGGTTCACATGAGGTTTTTCCATGCACGATCCCCACAGCGAACGCATGAGTGGCAGTGAGACCCGCGCAGCAAGTGGTCTGGCCCTGGTGTTCGCCTTCCGTATGCTTGGCATGTTCATGGTGTTGCCGGTACTGGCGACCTATGGGATGGATCTGGCGGGAGCGACCCCGGCCCTTATCGGGTTGGCGATTGGCGCTTACGGCCTGACCCAGGCGCTATTCCAGATTCCGTTCGGGATCATTTCCGACCGTATCGGCCGACGTCCGGTGATTTACCTGGGGCTGATCGTCTTTGCGCTGGGCAGTGTGCTGGCGGCCAACGCCGATTCGATCTGGGGCGTTATCGCCGGACGCGTCCTGCAAGGCGCCGGCGCGATTTCCGCAGCGGTCATGGCCTTGCTGTCAGACCTGACCCGCGAGCAGCACCGAACCAAAGCCATGGCCATGATCGGCATGACGATCGGGCTGTCGTTCGCCGTCGCCATGGTGGTCGGACCGTTGCTGACCCGCGCCTTCGGACTGTCCGGACTGTTCCTCGCTACCGGTGGCATGGCGCTGTTCGGCATCGTGATCGTGATGTTCATGGTGCCGAAATCCACCGGCCCGTTGCAGCATCGCGAATCCGGCGTCGCGCGCCAGGCTCTGCTGCCGACACTCAAACATCCGGACCTGCTGCGCCTGGACCTGGGCATTTTTGTGTTACATGCGATGTTGATGTCGAGCTTCGTTGCATTGCCCCTGGCCCTGGTCGAAAAAGCCGGGCTGCCCAAAGAACAGCACTGGTGGGTCTACCTGACCGCGCTGCTGATCTCCTTCTTCGCCATGATCCCGTTCATCATCTACGGCGAGAAGAAACGCAAAATGAAACGAGTTTTATTGGGCGCCGTCGCGACGCTGATGCTCACTGAGCTATTCTTCTGGCAGTTCGGTGACAGCTTGCGGGCTCTGGTGATCGGGACGGTGGTGTTCTTCACCGCGTTCAATTTGCTGGAAGCTTCCTTGCCATCGCTGATCAGCAAGGTTTCACCGGCGGGCGGCAAAGGCACTGCGATGGGGGTTTATTCCACCAGCCAGTTCCTTGGTTCGGCGCTCGGTGGCATCCTCGGAGGCTGGCTTTTCCAGCATGGCGGTTTGTCGGTTGTGTTCCTTGGATGCGCCGGCCTGGCTGCACTTTGGCTAGCCTTTGCTGTTACCATGCGCGAACCTCCCTACGTGACGAGCCTGCGCTTGCCGTTGTCGGCCGAGGCGATCCGCGAAGCGGGTCTGGTCGAGCGCCTGAAGGCCGTCGTAGGGGTAACAGATGCAGTGATCGTTGCAGACGAAGCGGCGATTTACATCAAATTGGACACAGAACTATTGGATCGCACCACCCTCGAGCGCCTGGTGAACAACCCGCCCGAGGCAGCGTGCGTAGCCTAGGAGAACGTTATGGCCCGTGGGGTTAACAAAGTCATATTGGTCGGTACTTGCGGCCAGGATCCCGAAGTTCGCTACTTGCCTAACGGTAACGCCGTGACCAACCTGAGTCTGGCGACCAGCGAACAGTGGACCGACAAGCAAACCGGTCAGAAGGTCGAGAAGACCGAATGGCACCGTGTTTCGATGTTCGGCAAGGTTGCCGAAATCGCCGGCGAATACCTGCGTAAAGGTTCGCAGGTCTACATCGAAGGCAAGCTGCAAACCCGCGAGTGGGAAAAAGACGGTATCAAGCGTTACACCACTGAAATCGTGGTCGACATGCAAGGCACCATGCAGCTGCTGGGCGGCCGTCCACAACAGGGCGACCAACAAGGCGGGGGCAATAACTACCAGCAGTCCGCTCCAGCCCCACGCCAACAGGCTCCGCGTCCGCAGCAGTCGGCTCCACAACAGTCGCGTCAGGCTCCGCCTCCACAGCAGGCAGCGCCGCAACCGGCTCCGGATTTCGACAGCTTTGACGACGATATCCCGTTCTGATCAATAGCTGATTCAGGCGCCGTAAACAAAAAAAGCGAAGCCATTCATCTGGCTTCGCTTTTTTGTTGGCGTTGTTTAACGGGTTAAAGCGGTCACATTAGCGCGTGCCGAGTGCAGTTTCTTGTAGCTCTCGATCAACCGCAGGTGCCGGTCGAGCCCCTCCAGTTTCATGCTGGTCGGCGCCAGGCCATGGAAGCGTACGCTGCTGTCCACCGAGCCGATCGCTGCGTCCGTGCGCTCGTTGCCAAACATCCGGCGGAAATTGGCTTCGTAGTCTTCCAGTTCCAGGTCTTCGTCCAGTTTCATCTCCAGCACCACGTTGACGGCCTGGTAGAACAAGCCGCGCTCAACCGTGTTGTCGTTGTACTGCAGGAACATTTCCACCGCTTCTTTCGCCTCTTCGTATTGCTGCAAGGCGAGATAAATCAGCAGCTTCAACTCCAGGATCGTCAGCTGACCCCACGCCGTGTTGTCGTCGAATTCGATGCCGATCAACGAAGTGATGTCGGTGTAGTCATCCAGCTCACTTTCCACCAGGCGCTCAACCAACGCTCGCAGTTCTTCTTCGTCCAGGCGATGCAGGTTGAGGATGTCGGCGCGGAAGAACAGCGCTTTGTTGGTGTTATCCCAGATCAGGTCGTCGGCGGGATAGATTTCCGAGTAGTCCGGCACCAGGATGCGGCAGGCCTTCGCGCCGATATGCTCGTAGACCGCCATGTACACTTCTTTGCCCATGTCTTTGAGAATGCCGAACAGGGTCGCAGCTTCCTCGGCATTCGAGTTTTCACCCTGGCCGGAGAAGTCCCACTCCACGAATTCGTAATCCGACTTGGAGCTGAAGAAGCGCCACGACACCACGCCGCTGGAGTCGATAAAGTGCTCGACGAAGTTATTCGGTTCGGTCACCGCATGGCCTTCGAACGTCGGCTGCGGCAAGTCGTTGAGGCCTTCGAAGCTGCGGCCCTGGAGCAATTCGGTGAGGCTGCGTTCCAGCGCGACTTCCAGGCTTGGGTGCGCGCCGAACGAGGCGAACACGCCGCCGGTGCGCGGGTTCATCAACGTGACGCACATCACCGGGAATTCACCACCCAGGGACGCATCCTTCACCAGCACGGGGAACCCTTGTTCTTCCAGTGCCTGAATCCCGGCCAGAATCCCGGGATACTTCGCCAGCACTTCAGCTGGTACATCCGGCAGGGCAAATTCGCCTTCGATGATTTCGCGTTTTACCGCACGTTCGAAGATCTCCGACAGGCACTGCACCTGGGCTTCGGCCAACGTGTTACCGGCGCTCATGCCGTTGCTCAGGAACAGGTTCTCGATCAGGTTGGACGGGAAATACACCACTTCGCCGTCCGACTGGCGCACGAACGGCAGCGAGCAGATGCCGCGTTCTTCGTTGCCCGAGTTGGTGTCGATCAGGTGGGAGCCACGCAGCTCGCCTTCGCGGTTGTAAATCTTCAGGCAGTATTCGTCGAGGATTTCGCTCGGCAGTGCGTCTTTACGACCAGGCTTGAACCAGCGTTCGTCCGGGTAATGCACGAATGCTGCGTTGGCGATGTCTTCGCCCCAGAACTGGTCGTTGTAGAAGAAGTTGCAGTTGAGGCGCTCGATAAACTCGCCCAGTGCCGACGCCAGCGCGCCTTCTTTGGTCGCGCCCTTGCCGTTGGTGAAACACATCGGCGAGTGCGCGTCGCGGATGTGCAGCGACCATACGTTGGGCACGATATTGCGCCACGAAGCGATTTCAATCTTCATGCCCAGGTCCGCCAGAATGGCCGACATGTTGGCGATGGTCTGCTCCAGCGGCAGATCCTTGCCAGCAATGAAAGTGCTCGCCTCTGAACTGGACGCCGGCATCAACAACGCCTGGGCGTCGGCGTCGAGGTTTTCCACTTCTTCGATGACAAACTCAGGCCCGGCTTGCACCACTTTTTTCACAGTGCAGCGGTCGATGGAGCGCAGGATGCCCTGGCGGTCCTTGTCGGAAATATCCGCAGGCAGTTCGACCTGAATCTTGAAAATCTGGTTGTAGCGGTTTTCCGGATCAACAATGTTGTTCTGCGACAGGCGGATGTTCTCGGTGGGAATACTGCGAGTGTCGCAGTACAGCTTCACGAAATACGCCGCACACAACGCCGATGAAGCCAGGAAGTAATCGAACGGGCCCGGTGCCGAGCCATCGCCCTTGTAGCGGATAGGTTGATCGGCCACCACCGTGAAGTCATCGAACTTTGCTTCAAGCCGAAGGTTGTCGAGAAAGTTGACCTTGATTTCCATGGGGGATTACCAGAATAACGGGATAGGCGAATTGGCCGCCATTATCCGGCTTTTCAGTCGTAAGTCTCGTTCTGTGCCTGGTTTGTCCCTGTTTCACCCTGAAGCCCGATGCACGGCACCGGGCTTTTTTTGTGGGCGATGGATCGATCAATCGAGGATCAGGTGCGGCAGAAACCGGCTCGAATCCTTGGTGATCAGACTGTTGTCTTCGCGCACGCCGATGCCGGCGGCCTGGTCGCCGATCACCCAGGAACCCACCAGCGTGAAGCTGTCGCCAAACCGGGGCAGGGGGGCGAACTCCTGAAGGATAAACGGCGCATCCGTGTAGGGGCCGTCCTCTTTCACGATCAGACCGTCGACAGTTTGCAACTCGATGTTGGCGCCTTCCCGGGAGAAGTAGGGCTTGCGCACCCAGCCTTTCGGCACGGCTTGGTTCGGATCGGTGTCTACGTGCGCCGCGAGCAGGTTCGGGTGACCTTTGTTGAATTCCCACAGCAACGGCAGGATGCCTTTGTTGGAGATGATCGATTTCCAGGCCGGCTCGAAAAACTGCGTGTCGCTCTGGGCGATTGCAGCGCCAAACGGCTCGTGGAAGATGAACTCCCAGGCATGCAGCTTGAACAGGTGTGGAATCCAGCGATCTTCGAGATCGACGAAACGTCCGTCACTGGTGAGGCCAATGTCTTCGAGGTCGATGTGGCGTGATTCGATGCCGACTTTTTCCGCGATCAGGCGCAGGTAGTCGGTGGTGCCTTTGTCTTCGACCGAGTCTTTCATCGACGCAAAATAGAACGGCTGCTTGAGCTGCAATTGGGCAAAGGCCTGATGCAGCTTGGTGTCGATACTGTTGAACTGGTCGGCATGCTTGGGCAGCAGACCGCGTTCGATGCATTGCTCCAGCCAGCCCCACTGAAACGCCGCCGCCTCATACAGACTGGTCGGCGTGTCGTAGTTGAGTTCCAGCAACTTGGCCGGCCCGGTGCCGTTGTAGGAGAAGTCCATGCGCCCGTAGAGGTGCGGATGGCCTTCGAGCCATGAAGTACGAACCAGGTCGAAGAACGGCGCGGGAATGCTCAGGCGCTCCAGCAATTCCTCGCTCTGCACCACGCGGGCCACCAGGTCCATGCACATGTGATGCAGCTCGGTGGTCGGGTCTTCCAGGTCGTTTTCGATCTGCTTGAGCGTGAACTGGTAGTACGCACTCTCATCCCAATAGGGTTCGTCGTCGATGGTGTGGAACAGAAAGCCGAGACTTTCGGCTGTCTGTTTCCAGTCATGACGTTCGGCGCAGAGGATTTTCTTCATGGCGCTGCTCCTTAACTGCTCGAACCGCCGGAACTCTTGCTCGAACCGCCCCAGCCACTGCGTGCACTGGCCTGGCTGCCGAAGCCGCCGCGCGAGGTGGCCGAGGCGACCGTCGCCGCTTTGCTGCGGGTGATGGTGTCGCTGTAGTTGCTGCTGCCGTAGCGCGCCTGGTTGGACCGGTTGAAGGTCGAACCGCTCGAAACCCGCTGGCTGAGTGTCGAGTTCGAGTAACTGCCGCGATCATCGCGATAGCGGTAGACCGGCTCCGAGTAGTAGCTGTTGCGGTTGTTGCTCAGCATGTTGCCGATCAGCAAACCGGTCAGCAGGCTGCTGCCGGAGAACCCCGAGCCACTGACGGCGCTGGCCTCCGAGGCGGGCAGCTTGGCCTTGGCCGCATCCACTTCGGATTGCGTCACTTCGCCATCGGCGTTCAGTTCGAAACCGCCGAGCTTGGGAATGAACTTGCCGGCGGAGTCCTGCTGGCACCAGTCGGCGACAAAGTCGGCGTCGCAATCGGCCTGGTTGTCGTACACCGGCGCGATTTGGCGATGTTCGGCCATGGCCTTCATGTAGGCATCGGAACAGATGTCGACCGGCAGCTTTTCATCGGCGCACTGCTGGACGGACTGGAAGTTGTACTTCTTGTGTATCTCGTAGGTTTTTTCCGTCGGCCCGCAGCCTGAGATCGCCATGGCGACCGACGCGGCCAGGGAGAGCTGAACGTACTTGCTTCGTTTCATCACAATCTCCGTTGCGCGCGATCAGTTCTGGGAAGGGGTCATGCACGCGGCGTTGAGCATGCCGACGCTGATGGCCACGGCTGCCACGTAGATGCCGGCAGCGATTTCACCATTGCGGATGCGCTCGGACGTGCCCTTGAGCACCAGTGTGGTCATCAGGAACGCCAACAGTTGAACGAACGCTGCGATCACGGCCCAGACCACGAAGTCGAGGATGTTGATCGAATAGGCAATCACGTTGCTCGCTGGAATGGCGAAGCCAATGATCGCGCCACCGAGGGCAATCGCCGCGGCCACGTTGCCGGCGCGAATCAGTTCGAACTCCTTGTGCGGCGTGATGCGGGTGTAGATGAACTGGAACAGCCCGAACAACACGGCGGCGCCGATGATGTACGACACAAACCCGAGGACGGCGGCCTTGTTCAGGGAGATGGAGAGCGCTTCAAGCATGGGGATCTTCCTTTTTTAAAGTGTGTTCAAGTCGGTGGTGTACAGCGAAATACCCAGCGAAGTGCTCAGGCTGATGGTGCCTTCAGCGTCTTCCTCCACGGAAAACAGCAACAACTCGCGACGATCGGTCAGGCCGGTATCACGGGCATACAGCATCGAACGGTGCTCGATGGTGTAGGACTCGTCTGGATTCCTGACGTGTTCGCTGAGGGGCACCAGTTCCGTTTGCCCTTCCTCGGTCCCCCATTCACGGGTGTATTCGACGCCGTTGTGGGTGTAGGTCGGCAGCCCGATCAGGCTTTGCGGCCCGGCCAAACGGCGCAATTCCGCTTCGCTGGTGATGGTCACGTAGCTGAGGTAATTGAACAGGATCACTGACTCTACCTGCCCGTCGATTTCACCGGTGGTGTGGACTTGCAGCCAGTAGTCTTCGTCGTTCATGTAATAGCGCGATAGCCATGTCGACTGCCCGAGGTCGACATGGCCGACGCTCCAGATCTGTTGGGAGCCGGGGATGGTCACGCTGGTTTTTTCGTCGAGCAGCAATTTCAGGGTGCTGTCGAACATCACGCCTTTGCCCTGCGCCAGCCCCAGCGGGCCGACAACCGGTGGCGTGTCGTTGGCGGTCCACTTCGAGTTCGAGTTGGAATTCGTGGCCGGGGCCTCAAGCCCCATCAACTGTTTAAACCATCCCATTGGAGATTTCCTTTAGGCGAGTGGAGGCAATGTAGAAGAGTTCGCCGCCCTCAATGCGTGTGGCATTGGGCGGATTGATCGAAGGTTGCTGTGCACCCTTGGCGCGGTAGCCGATGAGGGTCGCGTTGTGGCGATCTTTCATCCGCGTGTACAGCTCGCCGAAGGTTGCCACATAGGTTTCGGGCAATTTCATCAGGTATTGCGTGGCGCCTTGGCCCACACACAGTAACTCGTTGATGACGACAGAGGAGCCCGGATCCTGGGAGGCGCGCACCAGCATTTCGATGGCCATGCTCGACGTGCATTCCAGGCTCGGCGCGTAGGAACTGGCGAGGGCGGCGATTTCGCTTTCGTTGAAGTGGGCGACCACGTGTCCGACCGGTTTCAGTTGATTGACCGCCAGCACGGTGGCCAGGGTCAAGTCGTCGGAGTGTGTACGCACCAGCACGCGTTCGGCCCCGGGCACGCCGGCGCGCACCAACAGCGCGCCGGAGGACAGGCTTTCGCCTTTGATAAACGCGGCTTTGCCCGGCATCGGGTTTTCTTCAAGGTCGCAATCGCAAATAACGATCAGGTTGTCGTTGGAGGTTTCATCCTCCAGCAGCAACTCAATGACCCGCTCACTGGACGAGCCTTCCCAGCCGATGAGCACCGTATGGCCGGTCTTGCCGGTGAAATCGCCTTTGCCCTTCATGCCTTTTCTCCATACATCGATAACGCTGCTGGTGGTCTTGCCGATGGCTGCCGTCAACAGCGCAATGCCCCCGAGCATGACCCAGGTAGCCACGAAAACCCGTCCGGCCGCAGTCTGTGGCGCAAGATCGCCATAGCCGACAGTCAGCGTGGTGGTGAGATAGAAGTAGGTAAATGTGGCGGGGGCGGTGAGATGCTGCTCGCCCAGCAGCACCAGGCCGAGATACGCCGTGCTCAGGTGAACGCCCAATGCAATCGCCAGTCCCGCCCAGCCGAAACGGTGGAAGAAGGTCGAGGCGTACACGCGTAATAGAAGAAAAATCGACATGACGTCCCTGACTCCTTGGGAAGGCTCGTTCCAGGTAATGCTCGTGGCCCGAATCTGCAGTTACCGGGCGGCATTAAACCTGTTGCGCGGCGCCGAGAGAAGTACCTTGGCTGCAATAAATCCGGCAAAAGCCCCGGCGATATGACCTTCGAAGGAAACACCCTGGCGCGGCAGGAAACCAAAGACCAATCCGCCATACAACAACGCGACGACAATCGCCGTGATCAGGTTGCCCCAGCTGTGCTGGAACCAGGCGCGCGACAGGATGTACGCCCACAGCCCGAACACCCAGCCGCTGGCGCCAATGTGCACGCCGGAAAAACCGAACAGCCAGACCAACAAGCCGCCCAGGCCGATGATGATCGCGCTGGCGGCGATGAAACGGTTGAGTCCGTCGACGATAACCAACGTGCCGAGGATCAAGAAGGGAATCAGGTTGGCGCTCAAGTGAGCGAAAGATGCGTGGAGAAAAGGCGAGGTGAAGATGCCAGGCAGCCCGTAAAGGGTTCTCGGGACCAGGCCAAATGAAAGGAGGCTGTAGCCGCTGACGGCGTTGAACACTTGCAGCGCGACCATGAAAATCGCCAGGCCGGCGATTGTCTTGAAACCCTTCAGGGCATCCATCCTTGACCTCGACTCGATAAAAAGTTGATCACCACAACCCATGTGGGAGCGAGCCTGCTCGCGAAAGCGATGTATCAGGCAACATCGATGTCGACTGATACTCCCTCTTCGCGAGCAGGCTCGCTCCCACAGGTTTTGCGCCCGGCCTGATTACTCCGCCGATTTTTGCTTCAGGCGTTCCAGGATCGCATTCGCGCTGCCGGTGTCTGGCGTAATCCCGGCTTCGCGCAGTTTGCGCTCCAGGTCAGTGCCGGTCGATACGTCGGCCAGTTCGTCCTGGGCTTGCAGCTCGGCAGCACGTTGCTGCTGCTTGGCCTGCAAACGGTTCAGCGTACCGACGGCGGTTTCCAGCTTGCCGTTGGCGCCGCCACTGGCAATCGAAGCGCTGACCTGGGCTTTCTGCACGCTTTCGCGAGCCTTGGCCATGTCCACTTGCTGGCGCAGGCTTTTGATCCGGCTTTCGGCCTTGGTGATGTCTTTGCGCATGCTGTCCGCGTAACCGCCGAATTCGGTGGCTTGCTTCTGCTCGACGTCGAGCTCGTTGGTCAGGGTCGAAATGGCTTCGGCCACTTCCAGCGCCAAGTCTTCGCGGTTGGCCTGGATCGCGGCCATGGCCTTGGATTCCAGGTCCTTGATCTTGGCGTTGTACTCGGCCACGCGATCGGCCGACAGCTTGTGCTTGGCCATGATGGTGACCAGCTCGCGCTTGGCGTTGGCCAAGGCGCCATCAGCGTCGCGGATTTCCTGGTCGAGGATACGCAGGGCCTGTTGGTCGACGATGGACTCGCCGACTTCACTGGCGCCGCCGCGCAGCGCGGTGAACAATTTGCTCCAAATGGACTGAGTCATTGGATATCGCCTATTCCTGAAAAATTAATGGAAGAACCGTTCAAAGGCTTCGCTGGCGCGCTGCACGTTGTCGACGAGGGTTTTGACCTCGGTCACAACGTTGGTCAGGCTGGAATCGGAGCTCAATGCGCCAAACATGTTGTAGACGGTCTGCCCGTTCGGCATCGACTCGATACCGATCGAGGACAACGGGAACAGCTCGCGGCTGCGCAGTACGGCGTCATTGAAGGCCGGCACGTCCTTGATCGACTCGACGTCCACCAGCACGGTGTCGACGATGATCTGCTCGCCCACCACCGCGATGTAAATCGGCAAGCCGCCGAAGTCGTTCATCTCCAGCTTGATGCTCGGCTCGGAGCCCTGAACGAGGGAAAGGGTGATGTCGTTGGAAACCACTTCATCAAGGGCCTGGAGGGCGCTGAAGAGGCGGTCGATGTTCCAGTTTGTACCTGCGCTCATGTAATTCTCCGACATGAATGAGCCAGCCAGGATCGGTTGGCGTAGCTGTTTCTCCATCTGCTTGAGCAGGCTTCGGTTTTCGGGAAGCACCCAAGTCTCGTGTTTCACATAACCGGCGGCACCCAGGCCCGCACGCATCTGCTTCATGTAGAAGCTCGACGGTTTTTTCGCGGACGGCTTCGAGCGCTCTCCCTTGCGGCTCGCTGTATCGGTAACAGGCTCGGCAGGCGGACCTGACGGAGAGCTACTTTTCATGCTGGTGACTCCGTAGTGAAAATCTCACGCGTGAGAAACACTACAGTGAATTTTCGAGGCCCTCAATAGCTCACGCGTGAGATTTTTTACGGATGGAAATACAAAGGCCCGCAGCGCGAGATCGCTGCGGGCCTTTTTATTTAACCAATTGTTTCGATGGTGTCAGCTGGCGAGGAATTCCTCAGCGGACACTACGCTCGCATAAGCAAATCCCAGTGCCGACATGAAAGCTGCGTGAACGTGGGCAGCCGGAACCGTCACACCGTTGAACTCCAGATCGCGGCTGGCGCAGGCGTCGTGGATCACTGTCACGTTGTAGCCCAAATCAGCGGCGGCGCGGGTGATGCCATCGACGCACATGTGGCTCATGCTGCCGACCACCATCAGGTTTTCGATGCCTTGTTGGTCAAGGATGGCTTCGAGTTCGGTTTCGCGGAACGAGTTGACGAAGTGCTTGAGCACCACCGGTTCGTCTGCGCGGTTGAGGACTTTGGGGTGCAGCTTCGCGCCGTCAGAGCCGGGGGTGAAGAACGGCGCCGCGTCGGAGGTGAACTCGTGGCGGATATGCACCACCGGATCACCGGCCTCGCGGAAGGCGTTGATCAGCCGTACGGCCTTGTCCGCCGCCGCGTCGGCGCCGACCAGCGGCCACTTGCCTTGGGGGAAGTAGTCGTTCTGGATATCGACTACGATGAGCGCTTGCTTGGCCATGAGTGTTTCCTCGAAGTGTGTGTGGGTGTGGAATGAAGTATCGGCGCTGGCCGGCCCGCCGAGGATTGGCCGCACCGACAATAGAAGGGGGAAAACTGACAATGGGCGTAGAAAGGCCAGTCGCCGAATTGGGCGTGTTGATCTATCCCGGCGCGCAGATGGCGGCGGTGCATGGGTTGACGGACCTGTTCGGGGTCGCGAACCGGATTGCTGCGGAGCATCAGGCGGCGCAATTGCCGATGCTGCGCATCAGTCATTGGCGCGGCGAGGGCGATCAGGTGCCCGAGCGGGTGTACGACAGTCATCCCGGCCCGGACAGCGCCTTGGTAGCAGTGATGATCCCGCCATCGATTGGCGGCTTTTCCGAGAGCCAGGCGCCACAAGGCGTGATTCGCTGGATTTGCCAGCAACATGCCCAAGGCGCGACCTTGGGCGGCGTGTGCGTGGGTTCGATCTTGCTGGCGGAAAGCGGGCTGCTCGACGGTCGCAGCGCCACCACCCACTGGACCTCGGCCAAAACCTTTGCCGAACGTTACCCGGCGATCAAACTCTTGGCCGACACGCCCATCGTCGATGACGGCGACCTGATCACCACCGCAGGGTTGATGGCCTGGTCCGAGTTGGGTTTGCGCATGGTCGATCGCTTGCTCGGGCCGAGCATCGCCAGCGGCACTGCACGGTTTCTGGTGGTGGAACACAGCGACAGCGCGAGCCAGTGCGGCAGCAACTTTGCGCCGATTCTCAGCCATGGCGATGCGTCGATTCTCAAGGTCCAGCACTGGCTGCAAAGCACCGGCGCGACCGATGTGTCGCTGACCGCGATGGCCGAGCGCGCAGGGCTGGAAGAGCGCACCTTCCTGCGCCGATTCCGCACGGCGACCGGGCTCAAACCCACCGAATACTGCCAGCATTTGCGAGTCGGCAAGGCGCGGGAAATGCTCGAATTCACCAACGGCACCATCGACCACATCGCCTGGACCGTGGGCTATCAAGACCCGAGCGCGTTTCGCGCCACGTTCAAGAAAATCACCGGGCTGGCGCCGAGTGATTATCGGGCGCGGTTTGGGGCCGTCACCCGATAGCGAACTACACAGCCAATCAAACTGTGGGAGCGGGCTTGCTCGCGAAGGCGGAGTGTCAGTCAGCATCAATGTGTCTGAAATACCGCTTTCGCGAGCAAGCCCGCTCCCACAGGGAAACGGTGCAAGTCTTCGGACCGTGCAAAATGCTCTAGTCTTGAAGTAAGTCGTGCAGAATCAAACAGGCCTAACGCCATCATCGTTTGAGCAACCGCCTGATCTGAAAGCCATTTATTTTCAGGCACCGTTGGCTTGATCCCTGCACCCCTCAAGCCACATTCATCAGCGCAGATTGAAGGGGGACGCATGACCCCAACAAATCGCAAAAAACTGGTCGTCGCCCATTCCGTTCGGCCTGAAGCCCCGCTGCACGAAGTCGAAACCAATCGGGCGCTGGCCAAGTGGCTGGCGCAGATCCTCGGGCTCAAGTACGGCGGCAGCTACGATCCCGAACAGCACAGCGGCCGCGACCTGTATCTATTACCGACCCAGACCCTGGTGGGCGTCGCTAACGCTCGGCAACTGGGGGTCAGGGGCCCGGAGGATTTGTGGGGCGGCTACGTCGACCACGACTTCATCTGCACCAAAGCCATCAGCCACGGTTTGCTCAATCGTGATGCCCAGGCGCCGGAAGGCTGGTCACCGCTGTTTTCCGAACGCGTGCGCCACGTCGTTCTCGATGGTCTCAGCGTATTTTCGCTGGAGGACGCGCGCCCGGCGGCGGAGCACTTGCTCGAGAGCGGCCCGATCCGCCTCAAACCGATTCATGCCTGCGCTGGACGCGGCCAGGAAGTGATCAAAAGCCTGAGCGAGTTCGACGCCATCCTCGCCCGGCCTGACGCCGAGCAGCTGTTCACCGAGGGCGTCGTGCTGGAGCAGGACCTCGACCAGGTGATTACCCACAGCGTTGGCCAGACCTTTATCGGCGACAAGGTGCTGAGTTACTGCGGCGATCAATACTTGACCGAAGACGGTCGAGGCGAGCAGGTTTACGGAGGTTCCAACTTGCTGGTGGTGCAGGGCTACTACGAGGATTTGTTGGAACTGGAGCTGCCGGACGATGTGCGCCTGGCAATCCAGCAAGCCCAGGTATTCGACAACGCAGCGGACGAGGCTTACCCCGGTTTCTACGCTTCGCGGCGCAATTACGACATCGCTCAGGGCCTGGACAGCAACGGCAAACAACGCAGCGGCGTACTCGAACAATCCTGGCGCATGGGCGGGGCCAGCAGCGCCGAAGTCGCCGCGCTGCAGAGCTTTATCAACGATCCGGGGATGAGCGCGATTCGCGTGTCGTCGGTGGAAACCTACATCGATCAACCGCTGCCGGCGGATGCCATCGAGGTGTATCGCGGCCCGGCGGAAAACAGCGACTTTCTTCTCAAGTACGTAACGGTCAAATCCTATGACGGCTAGAAGCGAAACGATTGAAATCGATATAGACGGCGAACAGATGACCGGGCATTTCCTGAGCCCCAAATCGAAAGTCCCGGGCGTGTTGTTTGTGCACGGCTGGGGCGGTAGTCAGGAACGAGATCTGGAACGCGCCAAAGGCATCGCCGGTTTGGGCTGTGTCTGTTTGACCTTCGACTTGCGCGGTCACACGGGGGGCACCGGCATTGCCTTGTCCCAAGTGACTCGCGAGGACAACCTGCGAGATTTGCTGGCCGCTTACGACCGCTTGCTCGCACACCCAGCTCTAGACACTTCGGCGATTGCGGTGGTCGGCACCAGCTATGGCGGTTACCTGGCGGCGATTCTCACGTCATTGCGCCCGGTGCGCTGGCTGGCGCTGCGGGTGCCAGCGCTGTATCGCGACGAGCAATGGCACACCCCCAAGCGGGATCTGGATAAGGTGGATCTGCTGGATTACCGCAGCACCCTGGTGCATTCCGAGAACAATCGGGCGCTGCATGCCTGTGCGGCGTTTACCGGGGATGTGCTGTTGGTGGAATCCGAGACCGACGACCACATTCCCCACGCGACGATCATGAGTTACCGCGCGGCGTGCCAGCAGACGCACTCGCTGACCCACCGCATCATCGACGGCGCCGATCACGCCCTGAGCGACCCCGTTTCACAACAGGCCTACACCTCGATCCTCGTGGACTGGATCACGGAAATGGTGGTGGGTGAGCGGTTGAGCATTATTCAGTCATCGTGATTCCAGCAAGATCAAAAGATCGCAGCCTTCGGCAGCTCCTACATTGAAATGCATCCACCTGTAGGAGCTGCCGAAGGCTGCGATCTTTTGATTTTGCTTTTAATCCCGAGGTTTCTTCGCAATCCGCAACGACTTGGCCTTGGCTTCCACCACCAAATACATCACCAGCGTAATCAACAGCGGCAAGATGAAATAAATCGCCCGATACGCCAACAACCCCGCCACCAGGCTGCCCCGCGATGCTTCATGTTGCAGCAGTGCCACGAACACCGCTTCCAGCACCCCAAGCCCCGCCGGGATGTGCGTAATGACTCCGGCAATCGCGCTGATCAGCAACACCCCCAGCACCAACGGATAATCCAGCTTGCTTGGCAGCAGGGTGAAAATCACCGCCGCCATCAGCGACCAGTTCAACGCCCCAAGCGCCAGTTGCAGCACCGCCATGCGCAACGACGGCAGGTTGATTTCCACCCCGCGTATCGCCCATTCCCGACGCTTGGAAAACTGGCACGCCGCCAGATACCCCGCGCTCACCAGCAGCAATACCACCCCGACAACTTGCAACGCATCGCTGCTCAGTTTCCAGCCCGGCGGCATTCTCACCAGGCCGCTGCTGAAGATCGCGCCGGCGATCACCATGTAGCCAAACCAGTTGGTCGCCAGGCTCAAACCGAGGATTTTCGCGATGTTGCTTTTGCTCACGCCCAACCGTGAATACAACCGATAACGCATGGCAATACCGCCGACCCACGCGCTCAAGTTGAGGTTGAAGGCGTAGCTGATGATGCCCACCGGCAGGATCTGTTTCCAGGTCAGGTCCTGGCGGATGTAGGTGCGGCCGATCAGGTCGAAGCAGGCGTAGACCAGGAAGCTCACCAGCGTCAGGCCGGAAGCGATGATCAGTGTGCGCACCTTGAAATCGGCCAGGGTGTCGAACACCTCGTTCCATTCAATGCGCTGGGCGAGCATCGTGAACAACACGATCAGTGCCAGGAAAAACAGCATCGTCAGCGGTTTTTTCCAACGGCTCCAACGGGATTTTTTTGCAGGCGTAGCGCTGTCGGCGTGGGTCGCCGGTGGTGCATCAGAGTGGCTCATGATGATCGCTCCCGGCCGTATGGATGAAAGGTTTCAGGCGCGGCTTGTGCGCCGGCAGCCAACCGGCCCATGCCGGAAAATGGCGCAGGAAGTGGAACACCAGAAAGCCGACGGTCATGTGCCAGACCCGCCCGCGTGGGGCTTTGTCCGGCGACATGGCTTTGCAATGGTTGTTGCTCAGGTCTTCAAGGCGCTCAAACAATTGGCGGTTGAAGGTTCGGTCGCGGATCAACACATTGGCTTCCAGGTTCATCGACAGGCTCAACGGGTCGAGGTTGCTCGAACCGACTGTGCTCCAGTCTTCATCCACCAGGGCGACCTTGCCGTGCAGCGGCCGCTCGCAATATTCGTGAATTTGTACGCCGGACTTGAGCAGATAGTCGTAGGTCATGCGTGCGGCAAGCTTGGCCACCAGCATGTCCGGCTGACCTTGCAGAATCAGCCGCACCTCGACGCCACGCCGGGCCGCGTTGCGGATCTCCCGCAGCAGACGATAACCGGGAAAGAAGTAGGCGTTGGCGATCACGACACGGCGCTGGGCGCTGCGCAGGACTTGCCGGTAAACCTCCTCAATGTCGGTGCGATGGTCGCCGTTGTCGCGATACACCAGCCGGACCTGGCCGTCGTGATCATTGAAGGCCAGTTCCGAGCGTCGTTGGCGGCGGCGTTGCCACCAATACTTGGCGCGAGCCGGACGACCGCTTTGCAGCAACGCGAAGTGATGAATGTCCGCCACCGCCGGGCCTTGCACTTCTACGGAATAATCCTGCTTGGCCTCGGGGCCGAAATCGGCCAGGTGGTCGGCGGAAAAGTTGATCCCGCCGATAAACGCAATCGTGCCATCGACCACCACAATCTTGCGGTGCAGGCGGCGGAACCAGTTGGTGCGGAATCCCAGATGCTTGGGCGCCGGGTCGAAGATCTGGATGTGCACGCCAGCCTCGCTCAGGGCCGCGAGATAACCGGTGGTCAGCTCGCCACAGCCGAAACCGTCGAGGCTGGCGGTGACGCGCACGCCCCTTTGTGCGGCTTCAATCAGCACTTGCTGCAGCTCATTGCCGACCTTGTCCTCGAAAACAATGAAGGTTTCCAGGAGGATTTCAGTCTTGGCCGCGCGCATGGCCTCGAACACCCGCGGGAAATACGCTTCACCGTTTTCCAGTAGCTCGACAAGGTTGTTTCCCTGCCAGGCATATTCGACGTCAACCGCCGCCGGCTCGACCATCGGTGGCGCGGGAATTTGTTGCACGCTGGCTTTCTCCATCGGGGGATTGCTCATAGCTCGATCTCCACCGAAAGCGGTGCGTGGTCAGAGAGGTGGGACCAGGGCCGCGCGGCCAATACTTGCGGACGACTGGCCTTGAGGTTGCGCACAAAGATGCGGTCCAGGCGCAGCGCCGGCCAGCGCGCCGGAAAGGTACGGGCTGGTTTGCCGTGGTGTTCGGCGAAGACTTCACGCAGGCCCGCAGGTTTAAGCAGCGCATCGGCGCGCTGGCGCCAATCGTTGAAGTCACCGGCGACGATCACTCGCGCATCCTCCGGCAGCTCTGCGAGGCGCCGGGTCAGCAAATTCAGTTGTTCGGTGCGATGCGCTTCATGCAGCCCGAGGTGGACGCAAATCGCGTGCACTTCCTGAGCGTCGCCAGGCAAGCGCAGCACGCAATGCAGGATGCCGCGGTTCTCGTGGCCGCTGATGGACACGTCGAGGTTGTCGTGGCGCACGATCTGGAATTTCGACAGCAAGGCATTGCCGTGATCGCCCGCCGGGTACACCGCGTTGCGGCCGTAAGCGAACTGCGGCCACAGGGTGTCGGCGAGGAATTCGTATTGCGGCATCGTCGGCCAGTTGCTGTAGCGCTGGGGATGCTGCTCGTGGGTGCCGTGGACTTCCTGCAAAAACACCACATCGGCAGACACGCTACGCACGGCCTCACGCAACTCGGGCAGGATGAAGCGCCGGTTGAGCGCGGTGAAACCCTTATGAGTATTGACCGTCAGCACGGTAAAGCGGCGCACCGCGGTGATGATGGTTTCCTGCTCGTCGGTGGTGCCGACCGGTTCGGAAATGCTCATGACAGCACTCCTTCGGCAGCGGGTTCACCGGGGCGGGTGGCGAGGTCATCGTCGAGGTGGAAGCGCTCCAGCAGGCTGCGTGCGTCGAAGGGTGCGCGGACCTTGATGTCGTTATCGAAATAGCAAAAGACTTCCCGGGATTTACGCACCTTGGGTTTTTGTCGTGGCGCGATCAAATGCGGGTCCGCCGGTTGTCGGCCGTGGTTCCAGGCATCGATCCGTTCGCCCCAGTGTTCCAGCGCCTGGGGCGTGTAGCCGCTGGCGTAGAGCTCTTCGGCACCGTGCAGGCGCAGGTACACGAAATCGCTGGTGATGTCTTCGCGGTACGGCCACTTGCCGGCGGTGTCGGCGATCACCAGGGCGGTGTTGTAGCGCCGCAGCAAACGGGTGAAGGCCGGGTCGACAAAGCTGTCGTGGCGAATTTCCACGGCATGGCGCAACGGTTTTTTGCCGTGGGCTTTCAGGCTCGCGTGGCCATTCACATGCGGATCGTGCTGGCGGGCGAGGGCGGCGGCCTGTTCGGTGTTGTGCGGCAATTGTTCGAGGAAATGTTCAAACAGCTCCGCGTCGAATTTGAAGCTGGGCGGGAATTGCCAGAGGATCGGGCCGAGTTTTTCCTTGAGTTCCAACACCCCGGACGCGAAGAAATTCGCGAGGGGTTTGTGGATGTCTCGTAGACGTCTGATGTGGGTGATGAAACGCGGGGCCTTGACGCTGAAGACGAAGCCTTGCGGGGTTTCGTCGTACCACTGCAGGTAGCGTTCAGGCCGTTGCAGGGCGTAGAACGATCCATTGATTTCGATGCTGTTGACCGCCCGCGAGGCGAATTGCAGTTCGCGCTTCTGGGTCAACCCCTTCGGGTAGAACCCCCCGCGCCACGGTGTGTAGCGCCAGCCTGAAATACCAATATGAATCGCCGCCATGTGTCCTCCCCGTCGAATACCCTCCGTCTTTTGATGACTGTCGGGCAAACGAGAAAGTTTCCACGGGGCTACGGACGGTAAGTTTCCTGAAAGACAGCACAAATCAACTGTGGGAGCGGGCTTGCTCGCGAAAGCGGTCTTTCATTCAACATTAATGCTAACTGATCCACCGCCTTCGCGAGCAAGCCCGCTCCCACAAGGGATGTGTATCAGTGACCGGCTACAACGCGGGTCGAGCTTTCGGCATACACCGGCCCAAGCCGGTCAAGCCGCCCACTCCACGCCGTCAGCGCCAGGGCCACCAACACCACCAGGCCACCGATCCACGCGGTATGGATCAGCCCCATATTCGCCACGATCAAGCCACCGCCCCACGCACCGCCGGCAATCCCGAGGTTGAACGCCGCAATGTTCAGGCCTGAAGCCACGTCCACGGCATTCGGGGTGTGATGTTCGGCCTGACGCACCACATACACCTGCAGCCCCGGCACGTTGCCGAACGCGACCGCACCCCAGACCAACACGGTGGCGAGGGCCAGCCATGGATTGCTGGCGGTGAAGGTCAGTACAAACAGCACGGCAGCGAGCAGGGCGAAGATGATTTTCAGCGCGCTGATCGGGCCTCGTTTGTCCGCCAGTTTGCCGCCCCAGATATTACCGACCGCCACCGAGATGCCGTACACCAGCAGCACCAGGCTGACCGTGCTGGCGCTGAAACCCGAGATGTCCTGAAGGATCGGTGCCAGGAAGGTGAACGCGATAAACGAGCCGCCGTACCCGACCGCCGTCATCGCATACACCAGCAACAGGCGCGGTTGTTTCAGCACTTGCAGTTGTTCCAGCAACGAGGCGGGTTTGCTGTGGGTAATGTTTTTCGGTACATACAACAGGCTGCCGATAAACGCGATAACACCCAGCGCCGATACGGCGAGGAAGGTTTCACGCCAGCCGAGATGCTGACCGATAAAGGTCCCCAACGGCACACCGGTGACCAGCGCCACGGTCAGGCCTGTGAACATGATCGCAATCGCGCTGGCAGCTTTTTCCTTCGGCACCAGGCTGGTGGCGATGGTCGAGCCAATCGAGAAAAACACCCCGTGGGCCAGGCCGGTAACGATCCGCGCAATGATCAGCGATTCGTAGCTCGGCGCTTTCCAGGCCAGCAGGTTGCCGAGGGTGAACAGCACCATCAGCGACAACAGCAGCAATTTGCGCGGGACTTTGCCGGTGAGGGCGGTCAGCACCGGCGCGCCGATGGCCACGCCCAAGGCGTAGAGGCTGACCAGCAGGCCGGCGGACGGCAGGCTGACCCCGAGGTCGGCGCCGATGGTGGGTAACAGGCCAACGATGACGAACTCGGTCGTCCCGATGGCGAAGGCGCTGAGCGTCAGCGCGAGCAAGGCAATGGGCATGACTGCAACTCCGGTGGGTTATTTGATGGAGCGCAGTGTCGGGGTTTGGGTTGTGCGGAAAAATAGGGGGATGGGCATTTGATATTTGCGTTCAGATCAAATATCGAAAAAGCACCGCAAGTCCCCATGTGGGAGCGGGCTTGCTCGCGAAAGCGGTGTGTCAGTTGATATATAGGTTGAATGACACACCGCTTTCGCGAGCAAGCCCGCTCCCACAGGGAGGTTGCGGTGTTGGTTTAATCCGGGCTAAAACCGAACTTGCCCGGCATTTGCCGATCAGTTCCTTACAGACCCTTCGCAAGGAGCTCCGCGTTTTGTTCAAGTTCAAGACCGCGATACTACTGGGGGCGTTGCTGATTCTGGGCAGCGGCGAGCTAGAAGCCGCCGCGCTGCCGGGCGTTCCCGCCACCGCCGAAGCGCCTGCCGCGGCCGAACCACTGGTCCAGGGCGGCCTGCTCGGCGCCATCAGTTCCAGCATCGACGACGTGCAGGACAAACTCGACCTCAACGACAACCTGGTGGACGCCTGGCGCGTGCGCGCGGATCGGGCGGCGGATGAAGTCGACAAACTGGTCAACCAGCCATCCGCGCGTTCCGGCTGGAGCGTGACCGGGGATTTCCTGATGCTGTCCGGCGTCTGGCTCGGCACTTTTGCCTTGCTCACGGTGCTCGGCGGTCTGGCGGCCAAACGCCTGATCCAGGGCCGTTGGCTAAGCACCCGCCAACGCAGTCAGGACCTGCTCGGCTACCTGCTGCCCTACACGCTGCCGGCGATTGCCAGCCT
Source organism: Pseudomonas sp. B21-053 (assembly GCF_026016365.1). Lineage (NCBI taxonomy): Bacteria > Pseudomonadati > Pseudomonadota > Gammaproteobacteria > Pseudomonadales > Pseudomonadaceae > Pseudomonas > Pseudomonas sp. B21-053. The sequence goes on along the minus strand of NZ_CP087205.1, from coordinate 6,344,103 downwards.
GCCGTTGACCCTTTACGTCAGCCATTTCCTGCAAGCCTCGGCGGGGCGAGCGTTGGCGCTGTGTTTTGCTTACGCCACCAGCAGCGGCATTTTCTCGACCTCGATGCTGCTGTGCGTGGTCGTCATGTTCAACACCGGCCACAAACGTCCGGCGGTGCAGATCATCCGCGATTTCTGTCCCAAGCCGCTGTTCCTGATCGGCTTCCTTGCGGCGCTCAGCGATGCGTTGACCAGCCCGCAGATCGCCCGACAACTGGGCGGTAATATCACCAGCAGTGTGGCGGTGTTTACCGGGCTGTTTGCCTCGATCATCTTCGGTTATCTGGTCATCCGCCTGCGACGCCCGGTGGCGCATCTGATCCGCAACCGCCCACTGGCCCAACGCCTGAAACAACCGTCGCTGCAAGAATCCCTGCGAATCTTTTCCGGTCTCTGGTACTGGCCGATTTTGCTGATGGTGATGGTCTCGGCGATCAACCTGATCGGCGTCGGCGAGGACAATCAAAAAGCCCTGCGCTGTGCGTTGTTCACCACGATCCTGCTGATCGCCACGGTGTTCCTGAGCACGATTTTCCAGCACCTGTTCAAATCCCGGAAAGCCGAAAGAATCCAGCGCAGCAGCGCCTACAAGGATCGCTTTCTCAGCCTGCTGCACGCTTTGTTGCGGATCGTCATTGCTGTGGCCTTCATTGAAATCCTTGGGCGCATCTGGGGCATTTCGCTGTTCGAATTCGCCGAGCAAAACACCGTCGGCCGAGCGATTGGCAATGCGCTGAGCAGCATCGGTTTGATCTTCCTGGTGACGTGGCTGCTGTGGGTGGTGCTCGACACCGCGATTCAGGAAGCGCTGAAACCGCCGGTCAGCAAGCGCTCGACGCGGCAACCGAGCACACGGGTCAAAACCATCCTGCCGCTGCTGCGCAATGCGATCAAAATCATCCTGGTGGTGATCTGCGCGATCACCACCATGGCCAATCTGGGGATCAACGTTGCACCGCTGCTGGCGGGTGCCGGGGTGGTCGGTCTGGCCATCGGTTTCGGTTCCCAGCAACTGGTGCAGGACGTGATCACCGGGCTGTTCATCATCATCGAAGACACGCTGTCGATTGGCGACTGGGTGGTGCTCGACTCCGGCCACGCCGGCACCGTCGAAGGCCTGACCATCCGCACCTTGCGCCTGCGCGACGGCAAGGGCTTTGTGCATTCGGTACCGTTCGGGCAGATCAAGGCGGTGACCAACCAATCGCGGCAATTCGCCTATGCGTTCTTCTCGGTGCAGTTCACCTACGACACCGATGTGGACAAGGCGATTGAGCTGATCCGCGAGGCCGGTGATTCGATCCGCGACGACGCGTTCCTCAAGTACAACCTGCAAGGGCCGCTCGACGTATTCGGTGTCGACAAGATGGACCTCAACGGGGTGGTGCTGACGGCGCAGTTCCGCACGGTGTCCGGTGGGCAATACGCGGTGAGCCGGGCGTTCAACCAGCGCTTGAAAAAGCTTGTGGATAACAGTCCGTGGGTGCACTTCGCGCAGACTTATCCACAGCAGGTTTTGATGCCGCATCGGGCGGTGGATGGCGTGGAAGAGGAAGGGCCGGCACCGGAAAATTCCCCAGTGTTGCTGCCGAATCAACCACGCAGCCAGTGATGGATGTTGTGGCTGATGGCCCCTTCGCGAGCAAGCCCGCTCCCACAGGGGAACGCATTCCAATGTGGGAGCGGGCTTGCTCGCGAAGGGGCCGGCCCAACCTACCTCAATGCCGGATCAGTTTGCTGTGTAGTTCAGCACTCTCGGACTGATCCAGCTCCACCCAAAAAACCTGCTTCCCCGCAATCTCGGCGGCCGCCGGCAAGCCATCCCGATACACCAACCGATTACTCGCCAACGCCGGCACTTTCGCACCCGGCAACAACGTCCCGGCCAGGTTCAGCGGATCCACTCCACATACCGCCACCAGACTCCCGTCATGCGGCCGGCGCCGCACCTCCCGCAGCAACGAAATAGCCTCGGGCAACGCAAACTGTTCTCCGGCCAAGCCACTGACAAACCGCCCACCGCGAATCTCGCCCCGTGCTTCCAACCGATGAAACGTGCGCAGCAATTCGCGCCAACTCGGCAACCAATCCGCCTCGCGTTCCAGCAAGCGCCAGAACACCACGCCGTAGCGGCGCAGCAAAGTCATGGCGATGTGTTCCAGGGTGTCGCTCGGCGTCGGCGCCGGGCGTTTGTTATCCACAACCGGCGCTGGCGGTCCGCGTCGTAACAGGGCCCAGCGCCCGGCGTCGTCCATGCCGCCGACAAACGCCCCGCGCCCCCGCCGACTGCTGCGCTGCTGGCGTTTGCTCGCAGGCGTGATCAGTGCGCGCAACCCGGCGAAGCTGTCGGCGTTTACCAACCCGGCGCCCACCAGTTCCTGCAAGGCGATTTCCAGTTCCGCGCGCAGCAGGTGCGCCTCATGGATCAACTCATCGAAAAACAATGCGCCGTGCTGGCTCAGTGCCTCGAAAACTTTTTGCGTCTTCGGTGAGAGTTCACTGACTGGCGTTTGCTCGGTCAAACCGCTCCACAACCCGACCTGACTGCGCGGCAACAGCAGAATCGGCGTGCTGCGCAGCGCCGTGCCCGTGCTTTTATTGCGCGCGGTCAGGCGCGTCCACACCAGTTTGCCGCTGCGGCACAGGTCATCCAGCCAGCTCGGCGAATAGTCCTTGAGCCGCGCCGGCAGGAGGTCGCTGTCCCACGCCGATGCAGCGGCCGGGTAGCCTTCAAATTGACTGACAATCGCTGGCAACACCGCGCTGCCCTGGCCTTGGGTGGCGGGGGACAGATGCTGCCAGTCGAACAGAAATCGCATGAAATCCTGCAACGCCACCGGCTCGATTTCCCGGCGCAGGCGCTTGACCGTGTAGCGATGAATCCGCGCCAGCAAATGCCGTTCGCACCATTCATCTTCATCAACGCCCGGCGTGAATTGCCCGCGCAGCACATAACCTTCGCGCTCCAGTTGCGCCAGGGCTTGAGTGACTTGAGTCGGCGGTAATCCGAGCGGTTCGGCGATCGCTTTCAGTGGTAGCGGACCGAACCCGCTAAGCCGCGCACGAATCACTTCCAGCACCGCTTCATCGGTGTCCCAGGTTTCATCGAAACCGGGCAACGCTTGCAGTGGTGGGGTTAAAACCGCCTGTGGATAAATCGCTCGCAGGCAGGTCAAGCGCTCCAGCGCCAACCACAGCGATTGCCCGTGATCGATCTGCAAACGGCTGGCGCGCCCCGACTCGGCCAGGGTGTTCAACCATTCGAGCCAATGCAGGTTGGCTTGAGCTTCGGCATCGGAAATACACGTCAGGCTCATCAACGCCTCGTGCATTTCATCGACGCCAGTGGGCGCCGGCCAGGCTTCATCGCGCACCGCTTGAATCGCCTCGGCATCCAGCGCGCCAAGGTCGTCGGTGGATTGTGGATCGCTCCAGCGCCGGTTGAGCACCGCTTGCGTGCGGCGTTCTTCCAGCGGTGCATCGTCGAGAAAAGTGTAGGGCCGGGCGCTGAGGATTTCTGCCGCCAGCGGCGAAGGCGCCGGCAGGTCGCGGCTGATCAGGCGCACGTCGCCGCTTTCCATGCGTCGCAACAGCGCGAGCCAGCCTTCGGTGTCCATGGCTTCGTGCAGGCAATCGTCGAGGGTTTGTTCCACCAACGGATGCTCGGGCACCTCCCGCTCGCCGGCGAGGTTTTCCACGCAGGCAATCTGGTCGGGGAAGACGCTGGCGATCAGGTCTTCGCTTTTCATCCGCTGGATCTGCGGCGCGACTTTGCGCCCGCCGGTGTAGCGCGGCAACGCCAGGGCGACCCCGGCATTCCAGCGCCAGCGCACGCCAAACAGCGGCGCCTCAAGGACGGCTTGAATCAGGATGTGCTCGGCGCTGTTGCTGTGCAGGTAGCGCCAGACGTCATCGAGTTCAAAGCTGTGGCTGGTGGACAGCGACAGCACGATCGCATCTTCGCTGGCGGCGGCCTGCAATTCGAAGTTGAAGGTACGGCAGAAACGCTTGCGTAGGGCCAGGCCCCAGGCACGGTTGATGCGGCTGCCGAACGGCGTGTGGATGATCAGTTGGGTGCCGCCGGACTCGTCGAAAAACCGCTCCATCAGCAACGTGTCCTGGGACGGCAGGGCGCCCAAGGTCAGGCGTGCGCGGGCCAGGTAATCCACCAGTTGATCGGCGCTGGCGAGGTTGAGGCCCAGAGTGTCGGTCAGCCAGTCGATGGCGGGTTGCAAGTTGCCGGGTGTGGCGCCGAGCAGTTCATCGAGTTGCGCTTGCAGGCGCGCCACGGCAAACGACAGTTCTGCGCTGCGTCCTGGCGCTTCGCCGAGCCAGAACGGAATGGTCGGCGGCTGGCCGTGGGCGTCTTCGACCCGAACCTTGCCGGTGTCGACCCGCAGGATGCGGTATGACGTGTTGCCGAGCTGGAAGATATCCCCGGCGATGCTTTCTACGGCGAAGTCTTCGTTGACGCTGCCGATGTTCAGCCCTTGGGGTTCCAGCAGCACGCTGTAGTCGGCGTTGTCCGGGATGGTGCCGCCGCTGGTCACCGCCGTCAGCTTGGCGCCGCGACGCCCGCGCAAGGTGCGACTCACGGCGTCGCGATGCAGGTAAGCGCTGCGGACTCCCTGACTTCCGTTGTAGCCTTCGGCGAGCATTTGCAGCAGCGCCTGATAGTGTTTTTCGTCGAGACTGGCGTAGGGCGAGGCCTGGCGGAACAGCGCCAGCAGCGCGTCTTCGTGCCATTCCTGGCAACTGACCTCGGCGATGATTTGCTGGGCAAGCACGTCCAGCGGCGCGACCGGGATCAGCAAGGTGTCGAGTTCGCCCCGGCGCACGCAATCGAGCAACGCGGCGCATTCGATCAGATCGTCGCGGGTGGTGGCGAACAAGCGGCCTTTTGGCGTGCCGCCGACCTGATGTCCGGAACGGCCAACCCGTTGCAGAAATCCGGCAATCGAGCGCGGCGACGCGATCTGGCAGACCAGATCGACATCGCCGATATCGATGCCCAATTCCAGCGACGCGGTGGCGATCAGCACTTGCAGGTCGCCGCGCTTGAGCCGTTGTTCAGCGTCGAGGCGAAATTCCTTGGCCAGGCTGCCGTGGTGCGCGGCCACCGCTTCTTTACCGAGGCGCTCGCTCAGGTGCCGGCTCAGGCGTTCGGCGAGACGCCGGGTGTTGACGAAAATCAGCGTGGTGCGATGTTCCCGGGCGAGGGCGGCGAGGCGGTCGTAGACCAGTTCCCAGACGTCATTGGCCATGACTGCCGAGAGCGGCACCGGCGGCACTTCGATGCCCAGATCCCGTGGGCGGGCGTGGCCGATGTCGATGATTTCGCACTCACGATCACGCCCGACCAAGAACCGCGAAACGGCTTCGATGGGTTTCTGCGTGGCGGACAGGCCGATGCGCATCAGCGGGTGCGGGCACAGCGCCTGCAAGCGCTCCAGGCTCAGGGCCAAGTGACTGCCGCGTTTGCTGGCGGCGATGGCGTGGATTTCATCGACGATCACCGTGCGCGTGGTACCGAGCATTTTTCGCCCGGAGTCGGAGCCGAGCAGCACGTAAAGGGATTCCGGGGTGGTCACCAGAATATGCGGCGCGGTCCTGCGCATCGCCGAGCGGTCTTTTTGCGGGGTGTCGCCGGTGCGCACGGCCGTGTTGATCTGCAATTCGGGCAGGCCCATCAGGCGCAGTTGCTCGGTGATCCCGGCCAGCGGGTTTTGCAGGTTGATCTGGATGTCATTGGACAGCGCTTTGAGCGGCGAGACGTAGACCACCAAGGTTTCGTCGGGCAACACGCCGTTATTTTCCAGGCCTTGGTGCACCAGCGCATCGAGTACGGCGAGGAACGCCGTCAGGGTTTTGCCGGAGCCAGTGGGCGCGGCGATCAGCGTCGAGCGATGCTGACGAATCAACGGCCACGCCCGGGCCTGGGCGGCGGTGACCGTCGGGAAGGTCTTGCTGAACCAGGCGCTGACGGCGGGATGGAAGCCGGCCAGGGCGCTGTCTGCGGGGATGGGCAGATTCATGGGTTAATTTATGCGGGCGGGGTGGGGAAGATGCAAGTACCGCTTGGGATGTGTCTCGATGCTGAGGGCCTCTTCGCGGGCAAGCCTCGCTCCTACAGGGAACGGTGCAGGCACTGCGAAAATCGGGGATCTACACTTTACGGATGACGGTTGCGCACTAAACCCGCAAAATGCAACGATTCCGGCATCTATCGACGACATTGCCTGCGGGCGGTGTCGATAAAACCATTGTTCCAATCAGACTGGGCCTGCTGACTCTATGCGAATGCGCCTTATGTTACTGGGCGGCGGAAATGCCCTTGGGCAGGCGCTGATTCGCCTCGGTGCGGAGGAAGACATCGGCTTCCTCGCCCCCCGCCCACCACAAGACGGCTGGGACGCCGCAAGCTTGACGCAACTGCTCGACGACACCCGTCCGGACGCGCTGATCAACCTCGCCTACTACTTTGACTGGTTCCAGGCGGAGGCGGTCAGCGAACAGCGTCTGGCCGGGCAGGAACGCGCGGTCGAGCGTCTGGCCGAACTGTGCCAGCACCACAACATCGTGTTGCTGCAACCGTCGAGCTATCGGGTATTCGACGGCTCGCGGGCCACGGCCTACAGCGAAAAAGACGAACCGGTGCCCTTGGGCCTGCGTGGTCAGGCCTTGTGGCGGATCGAACAAAGCGTCCGCGCCACCTGCCCGCAACACGTATTGCTGCGTTTCGGCTGGTTGCTCGACGACAGCCCTGACGGCACCCTCGGGCGCTTCCTCGCGCGGGCTGAAACACCCGAAGAACTGCTGATGGCCGACGACCGCCGGGGTAATCCGACACCGGTCGACGATGCGGCCCGGGTGATCATCTCGGTGCTCAAGCAACTCGATTGTGCGGCGCCGCTGTGGGGCACCTATCATTACGCCGGACATGAGGCGACCACGCCGCTGGCGTTGGGGCAGGCGATCATCACCGAAGCACGCAACCTGCATGAACTGGCCATCGACGCGCCGACCGCCCAGGCTCACGCCGCCCGGCCCGACGCTGCCGAAGAGCCGCAACACGCGGTGCTGGCCTGCAAGAAAATTCTGCACACCTTCGGGATCAAGCCCCGCGCCTGGCGCGCGGCGCTCCCGGGCTTACTGGATAGGTTCTATCGCCATGGCTGACGGCCCAGTTTTCATCACCGGCGGCGCCGGTTTCATCGGTTCCCACCTCACGGATGCCTTGCTCGCCAAGGGCCACTCGGTGCGGATTCTCGATGACCTCTCCACCGGCAAACGCAGCAACCTGCCGCTGGACAACCCCAAGGTAGAGCTGATCGTCGGCGACGTCGCCGATGCGGCATTGGTCGCCCGCTCCATGCTCGGTTGCAGCGCCGTGGCGCACCTGGCGGCGGTGGCCTCGGTGCAAGCATCGGTGGACGATCCGGTGAAAACCCACCAGAGCAACTTCATCGGCACCCTGAATGTCTGCGAGGCGATGCGCCAGGCCGGCGTGAAGCGGGTGCTGTTCGCCTCCAGTGCGGCGGTGTACGGCAACAATGGCGAAGGCGAGTCGATTGACGAAGAAACCGCCAAGGCGCCACTGACGCCATACGCTTCGGACAAACTGGCCGGCGAGTACTACTTCGATTTCTACCGCCGCCAGCATGGCCTGGAACCGGTGGTGTTCCGCTTCTTCAACATCTTCGGCCCGCGCCAGGACCCGTCCTCGCCGTACTCCGGGGTGATCAGCATTTTCAGCGAACGCGCGCAGAAAGGCCTGCCGATCACCGTGTTCGGCGATGGCGAGCAGACCCGGGATTTTGTCTACGTCGAGGACCTGGTGGATTTGCTGGTGCAGGCCATCGAGAAGCCGCAGATCGAAGTCGGCGCGGTGAATGTCGGCTGGAATCAGGCGACCACGCTCAAGCAAATGCTCGAAGCGTTGCAGCAAGTGGTCGGTGAGTTGCCGCCAGTGAGTTACGGCCCGGCGCGTTCCGGAGACATCCGTCACTCGCGGGCGAACAATCGTCGGTTGCTGGAGCGGTTTACCTATCCGGAGCAGACGCCGATGCGTGTGGGGTTGGCGCGGTTGCTCGGCCGCTGATCGAAAAAAAGGCGCCTGTTGAGGCGCCTTTTTTTATGCTGGATTTTTGTTGTCTGGGCTGATGTCTTCGCGATCAAGCCCGCTCCCACAGGGGAATGCGATCAACTGTGGGAGCGGGCTTGCTCGCGAAGGGGCCTTAGAACTTGTAACCAAGCCCGACCATGTAGATGAATGGATCAACATCCACATTGACCTTGGCCCGAGTGCCCGGCGCCACGGCGTCGTTTTCCACGGTCGCGCGGGTGTCGATGTCGATGTAGCGCATCTGGGCGTTGAGCATGATGTTGTCGGTGATCATGTAGTCAGCACCGACCTGGAACGCCATGCCCCAAGAGTTTTTAGCCTTGAAGTTGCTGAAGCCGTTCGCTTGGGCTTCGCTGCCGACGTGTTCGTCGTAAATCCAGGTGTAGTTGATGCCGGCGCCGACATACGGCTGGAATGCCGACTTGGCGTCGAGCGGGTAGTACACGACGCTGAGGGTCGGCGGCAGGTGTTTGAGGGTGCCGAGTTTGCCGTTGGCCGCGCCCAGGGCGGTGCCTTTGATTTTTACGTCATGCTCGAACGGCGAGGCCGCCAGCAGCTCGATCCCCCAGTGGCTGTCGATCATGTAGGCGAAGTTCAAACCCAGTTGCGTGTCGCTGCTCATGGTGGCCTTGCCACCCAGATCGGCACCCGCCAACGGACCCTGGTCAACCTTGACGCTGGAGCTGTCGGCTTTCGGGTTGACGGTGATCGCACCGGCGCGAACGATGATGTCGCCGGCCTCGTGGGCGTGGGCGAGCGGGGCTGCGAGCGCGAGGGCAAACAGCGAGGCGCTGAGCAAGGACTTGTTCATGGGGGCTCCAAAGGACGTTAAAAATGTTCGATGTCCAATGGTAAAGAGCCATCTGATACGGTCTTTTGATGCAGCTCAATGAAACAGTGATGGGCCTGTTTTTTGTGGAGCCTTTACTGGCCTCTTCGCGAGCAGGCTCGCTCCCACAGGGTTAGGTGATCCCTTGTGGGAGCGAGCCTGCTCGCGAATCGATCAAACAACACCGAACGCCGGATTCACTCCGGCAGTTCATACACATAAATCTTGTCCGCCTCCATCTGATAACCCGCATCCGCCAACTCGCTGCTGGACGCCTTGACCTGCAACGCCCCCTCGATCCAGTACGGTTGATACAACTCATCTAGCTTCACGCCGACTTCGCTTTTCACATGCACAATCTGGTTCGACGGCGGTGGTGGCACGTGGATGCAGGCGCCGAAATACGGCACCAGCAAAAACTCCGTCGTGCGACCTTCCTCGCTCACTTCCAGCGGCACGATGTAACCCGGCAAGCGGATGTTCTGGCCATCGAGGCTCTTCACCACCGGCGCATTCGGCAGGTCTTGCTTGGCGGCGGGCGCCGACTCCAGGGTGCTGCTCATCTGCGACAGATCATGCAGCGGTGTCATGTTCGGCACTTCCGCCGGGGCGTCCGGCGGGATCATTTCCGACCAGGTCAAATCCTTCGGCTCGGCCGCCCACAGGGGCAGGGCGACCAGCATCAACAGCGCGAGCAGAGCGCGGGGCATCTTCAACGTCCTCATAAACGGATCGACAGGCCATCGGCCAATGATTGGCGATACGCGCGCCAGGCCGGCACGCTGCCCATCAGCAGCGCGGCGATCAGGATGCCACCGAGCAGCGTCCATTCATATTCGCTCGGCCACGCCAGCGGCAAGTACAAACCGTAATTGGCCTGCACATAACCTTGGGCGGCGGCGATGCACACATACAACAACGCCACGCCGGCAATCACCCCGGACAGCGCCAGGGCAAAGGCTTCCAGCACCAGCAACGTCGCGATATGCCACGGCCGCGCGCCCACCGAACGCAGGATCGCCATCTCGCGGCGACGTTCATTGAGGCTGGTGAGGATCGCCGTGAGCATGCCGATCAACCCGGTCAGCACCACAAACAGCGAGACCACGAACAGGGCTTTTTCCGCCGTGCTCATCAAACTCCACAGCTCCTGCAACGCCACACCCGGCAGGATCGCCAGCATCGGTTCGCCACGGAATTCGTTGATTTCACGCTGTACCGCGAAGGTCGAAATCTTGCTGTTGAGACCGAGCATGAACGCGGTGATCGCTTGCGGCGTCAGGTCCATGTTGCGTGCCTGATCGGCGCTGATCCGGCCTTTGCCCTGGGCGGGCACGCCGTTGTGCCAGTCGATATGGATCGCTTCCATGCCGCCGAGGCTGATGTGCAACGTGCGGTCCACCGGAGTGCCGGTGCGTTTCAGAATGCCGACCACGGTGAACGGTTTGTCGTCGTGCTTGACCAGGCTGATCACCGCCACGCCGTGGGACAACACCAGTTTGTCGCCGAGTTTGTAGTGCAGCGCATCTGCGACTTCGGCGCCGAGCACCACTTCGAACGGGTCGGTGGCGAAGGCACGGCCGTCGGCCAGTTCGAGGTGTTGCTGATGGCCGTACTGGTAGTGCTCGAAGTAGGCCTCGGTGGTGCCCATCACGCGGTAGCCGCGATGGGAATCGCCAAGGGACATCGGAATCGCCCACTTCACTTTCGGGTTGTTGGCAAAGTGTTCGAAGCTGTCCCAGCGGATGTTGTTGGTGGCGTTGCCGATGCGAAACACCGAGTACAGCAACAGGTTCACCGAACCGGAACGGGCGCCGACGATCAGGTCGGTGCCGCTGATGGTGCTGGCGAAACTGGCCTTGGCTTCGGTGCGCACGCGCTCAACGGCCAGCAGCAGGCAGACCGACAGGGCGATGGCGAACGCGGTGAGGATCGCGGTGAAGCGGCGGTTAGCCAGGCTGGCCAGGGCTAGACGAAACAAATACATCTCAGACCTCGAACGGGGTGGCGGCGCGATTGAGCTCGGCCAGCGACAGGTTGCGGTCGAACAGCGGCGCGAGGCTCTGGTCATGGCTGACGAACAGCAGGCTCGAACCCGCCTCCCGGCACTCGGCGAACAGCAGGCGAATGAAATTCTCGCGAGCGTCGTAGTCCAGCGCCGAAGTCGGTTCGTCGGCGATCACCAGTTCCGGTTGGCCGATCAACGCCCGAGCGGCGGCGACCCGTTGTTGCTGGCCGATGGACAACGAATCGGCACGGCGGCCGAGGATGCTTTCATCCTTCAAACCCAAATGCGCGAGGAGGGTGGCGGCGGCCTGATCGACGCTACCGTGGCGCTGTTTCGCGCGTTCGGCGCGCAACTTGGAGAAGTGGCAGGGTAACTCGACGTTCTCGCGTACTGAGAGAAACGGCAGCAAGTTGAACTGCTGGAAGATGTAGCCGGTGTGATCGACACGAAAACGATCCCGCGCACCGGCGCCGAGGTCGGTCAGTTCCTGGCCGAGCAAACGGATGCTGCCGCGATTCGGCTTCTGCACTCCGCCGAGCAAGCCGAGCAGGGTGGTCTTGCCACTGCCGCTGGGGCCTTTGAGGAACAGGGTTTCACCGGGCTCCAGGCGAAACGCCGGGATATCCAGCAGCGGCGGGTGACCGGGCCAACTGAAGCCCAGGTCGGACAGTTCGATGAGTGCTTGGGTCATGGCGCCGATTTCATGGGTGTTGATGACCTGTGTAGGAGCTGACGAGTGAAACGAGGCTGCGATCTTTTGACTTTACAGATCAGGATCAAAAGATCGCAGCCTCGTTTCACTCGTCAGCTCCTACAAGGGTTTTGGGGTGGATCAGAATTTCAGGGCAGCAGCCTTGGCCGTCACTTCAACGCCTTGCTGGCCGCTCGGGCTGATCAGTTGTACCTGAATCTTCTGGGTCGCCGGGAAGGTGTTGAAGATCGTCGCCAGGTCCAGGGTTTTCAGCGCGCCGGGTGCCGAGCAGCTGAATTGGTAGTGGGCGTGGATTTCGCTGTGGTCGTGGTGATGCTCGTGACCGTCCTTGTCCGCTTCGTCGTGATCATCGTCGGCGTCCGGCTTGTCACCGAACAGCGGGCTTTCCAGTTCCTGGGTCGCGACCTTGCAACCGGCGGCTTTCGGCAGGTTGAACAGCGCCAGCGGGTTTTCCAGCTTCGCCTTGGCGGCGGCGACTTTGGCTTTGTCGGCATCGCTGGTGGCGGCGTGCTCGAAGCCCACCAGGTTCATCGCCGGGCTTTCCAGTTCCAGTTCCAGGGTCTGGCCGTCCAGCGCCGCGTTCAGGCGACCGACGCCATGTTCATGGGCGCCGAGGCTACCGTGTTCATCAGCGGCATGGGCGACGGCCAGCGGCAACAGGGCAAACGGCAGAGCGAGAAGCAGACGACGCATGGCGGGTCTCCGGAAAGTAAAGTGAAAGGTTTGTTATGTAATCTTATAACGAAAGTGCGGAGAGTTTGACCGCCCGCTTGGCGTTGCACAAGACCCATGGGAGCATGCAGGTCAGAAATGTGCAGGAGCAGACTCATGTTGCGAATACGCGGAAGCATCGGCGACTGGCCGGTGGATTTGACCCTGGAGATGGACGACGGCGACTGGGCACGGCTCGGCGCGCAGTTGCAGGTCAGCAAAACCGAGGAAGTCAGCGCCCCGGCGGCGAAACCGCTGAATCAGGATGACGCGCTGTGGCAGATCGCCAAGGACCTGCTGCGCAAGGCTGGGCAATTGAGCGGTCCGGATTTGCTGGAACAGCTGGAAGGGCTGACGGGCAGCGCTGCGTCGGGCAAGCGGTTGTTGGTGCGCTTGCGCCATTGTGCGGATGTGAAGGTGGTGAGCGGTGGAGATACGCCGCTGTACAGCTGGCGCGAGCCAGCGTAGGAGCTGCCGAAGGCTGCGATCTTTTGATCTTTCGGTTGTTCCAGCACCGCAAAAACAAGATCAAAAGATCGCAGCGTGCCGCAGCTCCTACGGGATCGGGTTCACAGGGCCCGAATCCGATTAATACAACGCTGCAAACAACTTGCGACGGTACGTGGTCACCAGCGGGTGATCGTTACCCAGCAGTTCGAACACCTGCAGCAAAGTCTTGTGCGGCAAGCCTTCGCTGTAGCTGCGGTTGCGGATGAACAGCTTCAGCAACGAATCCAGCGCCGGTTCGTATTGTTGACGGGCCAGTTGCTGGATCGCCAGTTGATACACCGCTTCATCGTCCTGCGGGTCTTTCGCCAGGCGTGCTTTCAAATCCGCCGCATCCGGCAAATCCTTGGCCTGGCCGAGGAACTGGATCTGTGCCTTGGCGCCAGCCAGCGCAGCCTTGTGCTCATCGGTCTTGACCGCGTCGAGCACGGTTTGCGCTTCGCCCAGTTCGCCACGTTCGGTAAGGCAGCGGGCATACAGGATCAGCGCCTTGGCGTTGGTGTTGTCTTCGCCCAGCAGCACTTTGAGAATGGCTTCGGCGTCGGCAAAACGGCCTTCGTCGAAGAGTGCCTGAGCCTGTTCGAACGGATCGGAAGCGGCCGGTGGCGGCATCTGCACATGCGGTTCAAGCATGGCGCGGACCGCGGATTCCGGTTGTGCACCGGCAAAACCGTCCACCGGTTGACCGTCCTTGAACAGCACCACGGTCGGCAGGCTGCGAATGCCGAAGCGCGAGACGATGTCCGGCTCGACGTCGCAATTGACCTTGGCCAGCAGCAACTCGCCCTGATAGCTCTCGGCGATGGTTTGCAGCATTGGCATCAGTGCCTTGCACGGCGCGCACCATTCGGCCCAGAAATCCACCAGCACCGGTTTGTGAAAAGAGTTCTCGATCACCGACTGGTCGAAATCAGCAGTCGTGGCGTCGAAGATGTACGGCGTTTCCTGACTCATGGGGGATCTCTTGGAAGCGTGAATGAGGCCACTATAAGGCTTGGCGGGGTGCGGCCGGAAGTGTGGGCAGTCTGACAGGCAGCCTTCGCGGGCAAGCCTCGCTCCTACAGGTCCGCGTCGAATTCGAAATCACCACAAACCCTGTAGGAGCGAGGCTTGCCCGCGAAGCTTTTAAGAGCGGCGCGCATGGTAAAGGCTCACATACCGAAACTCTTCAGGCTCGGCCAGATCAGGCAAGGTCATCGCCTCCAGCATTTCGATGCGCCGGTACAACGGATGACGAAAATCCCTCACCCGAGAATCCGCCACCAAGGCTTCCTGGCCGCGACTCAAGAACTCATCGAGCAGCGGCAGATTCGCCCGGTCGTACAGCACATCGGCGACGAGGATCAGATCAAAGCGATCCGCCTCGGCAAAGAAATCCGTCGAATAATTGAGTTCTACGTCATTAAGCCGAGCATTCGCCCGACACGCCGCAATCGCCAGCGGGTCCAGGTCACAGGCCACCACTTCCAGTGCGCCGGCCTTCAGCGCGGCAATCCCCGCCACCCCGGAACCGGCGCCGAAATCCAGTACGCGCTTGCCTTTGACCCACTCTGGAAACTCAGCGAGATAGCGCGCCACCGCCAGGCCACTGGCCCAGCAAAAACTCCAGTACGGCGGTTCATGCAGAATCCGTTGGATTTCGTCCTGGCTGAAGGCGCGATCCATGTTGTCGCCGTCGATCAGCCAGAGTTTCAGGTCGGTGTCCGGTAATGCACAAGCGACGAGCTGCGCATCACCCAGCAGTTCACCCAACGCCTGTTGCAGGTCGAGCGGTGCAATCATGGGGCTTTGACGAATTGCAGTTGACCCAAAGCCTGGGTCGTCGGCTGGGTAATGGTTTGCGACGGCAGGTGCAGAATCAACTGGCCGGACTGACTGGCGCGACCGCGCAATTCAACGCGGGCGCCGACCGGGAAGGATTCCGGGTTGAAGCGCAGGCGAAACGGCAACGCCTGGTTCGTGCCGATCAGGCTGGAACTGGCGAGCAATTGCTGCGGACGGGATTTATCGTCGATCACCAGCAGCGCCAATTCGACTTCGGCACCGGCGGGCACACCTTGCAGGGTGCCGCTCAATTCACGCTGATAGGCCGGCAGCGGGCCGAGATCAGCCGATTCCTTGGCTTTCTTCTGCGCCTGTTGCGGTGCGGGGCCGGGTGTCGGCGGCTGGGGCTTGGGCGCATCGCTGCCACAGGCCACCAGCAGGCTTAAAACACTGAGCAGGACGAGCGGTCGTAGCGACATGTGTGGCTCCAGCAAGGTGAAATCCATGAATCAAACATATAGCTCGTCTGTATACCGCAAACCCTATGGCTTGTCTTGCCACGGGGATGCGCTACCATGGCCCTCCCTTTTTTTGTTGCCTGCCACCATGCACTGTCCCTTCTGCGGTGCCAACGACACCAAGGTCATCGACTCGCGTCTGGTCGCCGAGGGCGAACAGGTGCGCCGCCGGCGTGAATGCCTGGCCTGCGGCGAGCGTTTCACGACGTTCGAGACTGCCGAACTGGTGTTGCCGCGCCTGATCAAAACCGACGGCAGCCGTCAGCCGTTCGACGAAGAAAAACTCCGCGCCGGCATGCAGCGGGCGCTGGAGAAGCGCCCGGTGAGTGTCGAGCGTCTCGAATCGTCGCTGGTGCACATCAAACACAAACTGCGCGCCACCGGCGAGCGTGAGGTCAAATCCCTCGTGGTCGGTGAACTGGTGATGGCCGAGCTGCAAAAGCTCGACGAAGTCGCCTACATTCGTTTTGCCTCCGTGTATCGGCGCTTCCAGGACTTGAACGAGTTCCGCGAAGAGATCGATCGCCTGGCCCGTGAGCCGGTGAAAGAATGACCCCCCCCCCCGAACACGCCATCCTCGACGCCCATTACATGGCCCGCGCCCTCGAACTGGCGCGCAAAGGTCACTACACGACGCATCCCAACCCACGGGTTGGCTGTGTGATCGTGAAGGACGGGCAGATTGTCGGCGAAGGCTGGCATGTGCGCACCGGCGAACCCCACGCCGAAGTTCACGCCTTGCGCGCCGCTGGCGACAAGGCTCGGGGTGCCACCGCTTACGTGACCCTTGAACCGTGCAGCCATCACGGCCGTACGCCGCCCTGCGCCGATGCGCTGGTGAATGCCGGCCTCGCCCGTGTGGTCGCGGCGATGCAGGACCCGAACCCGTCGGTGGCTGGTCGCGGCATGCAGCGTCTGGCCCAGGCCGGCATCGCCATTGAAAGCGGCGTGCTGGAAGGCGAAGCGCGCAAGCTCAACGAAGGTTTCCTGAAGCGCATGGAACACGGCTTGCCGTTTGTGCGGGTCAAGTTGGCCATGAGCCTTGACGGTCGCACGGCGATGGAAAGTGGCGAAAGCCAATGGATCACCGGCCCGGCCGCACGTTCGGCGGTACAACGCCTGCGCGCCCAGGCGAGTGTGGTGCTGACTGGCGCCGACACAGTGCTGGCGGATGACGCGCGTTTGACCGTGCGTGCCGCTGAACTGGGTCTGGACGCGGAGCAAACCGCCCTGGCCATGAGCCGTCCGCCGCTGCGCGTGCTGATCGACGGTCGCCTGCGCGTGCCGCTGGATGCGCCGTTCTTCAAGGCTGGCCCGGTGCTGGTCGCCACCTGCATGGCGATTGAAGAACAGTACGCCAACGGCCCGGAATGCCTGATCGTGGCCGGCGATGATGGTCTGGTGGACCTGCGCAAATTGCTGGTCGAACTGGCCAACCGTGGGACCAACGAAGTGTTGGTCGAAGCGGGTCCGCGCCTCGCCGGGGCTTTTGCCCAGCTAGGCCTGGTGGATGAATTCCAGATCTTCATCGCGGGCAAGTTCCTTGGCTCCTCGGCCCGGCCATTGCTGGACTGGCCGCTGGCGCAAATGAAAGACGCGCCTGAGCTCAAAATCACCGAAATTCGCGCGGTTGGCGATGACTGGCGAGTCATCGCCATTCCTGTGCCGGCAGCGAGCGTATAATTCCCGGCCTGCGCCACGCGACGGCTTTGTTCTCGAGGAGGACTTCATGTTTACCGGCATCATCGAATCCATCGGCAGTATTCGTGCATTGACCCCAAAAGGCGGAGATGTGCGGGTCTACGTAGAAACCGGCAAGCTCGACCTGAGCGACGTCAAACTGGGCGACAGTATTGCGGTCAACGGCGTGTGCCTGACGGCGGTTGAATTGCCAGGCAACGGCTTTGCGGCGGACGTCAGCCGTGAAACCCTCGACTGCACCGCCATGAATGACCTGAAAAGCGGCAGCCCGGTCAACCTGGAAAAAGCCCTGACCCCGACCACGCGCCTTGGCGGGCATCTGGTCAGCGGTCACGTCGATGGCGTGGGCGAAGTGGTTGCCCGCACCGAGAATGCTCGCGCGGTGGAATTCCGTATCCGCGCGCCGAAAGACCTCGCCAAGTACATCGCCCATAAAGGCTCGATCACCGTCGACGGCACCAGCCTGACCGTGAACGCAGTCGATGGCGCCGAGTTCTTGCTGACGATCATTCCCCACACCCTGAGCGAAACCATCATGGCGTCGTACCAGCCAGGTCGCCGGGTGAATCTGGAAGTGGACTTGCTGGCACGTTATCTGGAGCGCCTGTTGCTGGGCGACAAGGCCGCAGAGCCGACATCCGGGAACATCACTGAAAGCTTTCTGGCCGCCAACGGCTACCTCAAATCCTGACTCAAGGGGGTGCCTTGTGGCGCTCAATAGCATCGAAGAACTGGTTGAAGACATCCGCCAAGGCAAGATGGTCATCCTCATGGATGACGAAGACCGCGAGAACGAAGGCGACCTTATCATGGCCGCCGAGTGCTGCCAGCCTGAACACATCAACTTCATGGCCAAGCACGCCCGTGGCCTGATCTGCATGCCGATGAGCCGCGAGCGCTGCGAACTGTTGAAGCTGCCATTGATGGCGCCGCGCAACGGTTCCGGTTTCGGCACCAAGTTCACCGTGTCGATCGAAGCCACCACCGGCGTGACCACCGGCATCTCCGCCGCCGACCGCGCGCGTACCGTGCAGGCTGCCGCCGCCAAGGATGCCAAGGCTGAAGATATCGTCAGCCCGGGCCACATCTTCCCGCTGATGGCCCAGCCGGGCGGCACCCTCGCTCGCGCCGGCCACACCGAAGCCGCCTGCGACCTGGCGCGCATGGCCGGTTTCGAGCCGAGCGGCGTGATCTGCGAAGTGATGAACGACGACGGCACCATGTCCCGTCGCGCTGAACTGGAAACCTTCGCCGCCGAACACAACATCAAGATAGGCACCATTGCCGACCTGATTCACTACCGGATGATCCACGAACGTACCGTTCAGCGGATTGCCGAGCAGCCGCTGGACAGCGAACTGGGCCAATTCAACCTGGTGACCTATCGTGACTCCGTGGAAGGCGACGTGCACATGGCCCTGACCCTGGGCACCGTGTGCGCCGAAGAGCCGACCCTGGTCCGGGTGCACAACATGGACCCATTGCGCGACCTGTTGATGGTCAAGCAACCGGGCCGCTGGAGCCTGCGCGCCGCCATGGCCGCGGTTGCCGAGGCCGGCAGCGGTGTGGTTTTGCTGCTCGGTCACCCGCTCGATGGCGACGTATTGCTGGCGCACATCCGCGAAACCGCGGAGCACATCCCGGCGAAAAAACCGACCACCTACAGCATTGTCGGTGCCGGTTCGCAGATCCTTCGGGACCTGGGCGTACGCAAAATGCGCCTGATGAGTGCGCCAATGAAATTTAATGCGATATCCGGTTTCGATCTGGAAGTTGTAGAATACGTGCCCTCCGAATAATGACCGGTTGTTTCCAGTCCTTGATTCGCGGTTAACACATCACTGAGGGACGCGTAGAAAACGCGTCCCGGCTCTTTAAGAGATCTAACGAATGACCCTGAAGACCATCGAAGGTACCTTCATCGCCCCTAAAGGCCGCTACGCTTTGGTAGTGGGCCGTTTCAACAGCTTCGTCGTTGAAAGCCTGGTCAGCGGTGCAGTTGATGCCCTGGTTCGCCATGGCGTGAGCGAAAGCGACATCACCATCATCCGTGCGCCTGGCGCCTTCGAAATCCCGCTGGTTGCGCAGAAAGTCGCTCAGAAGGGCGAATACGCGGCAATCATCGCCCTGGGCGCGGTCATTCGTGGCGGTACTCCGCACTTCGAATACGTGGCGGGCGAATGCACAAAGGGCCTGGCCCAGGTGTCCATGGAGTTCGGCGTTCCAGTCGCATTCGGCGTGCTGACCGTTGATTCCATCGAGCAAGCCATCGAACGTTCCGGCACCAAGGCCGGTAACAAAGGTGCTGAAGCTGCCCTGTCCGCTCTGGAAATGGTCAGCCTGCTGGCGCAGTTGGAGGCCAAGTGATTAGCGACGACAGCGATCAGTTCAACCCGCGCGATCCAAAGCCTGCGGATGCCGGCAAGCCATCGAAAAGCGTCAAGCGTCGCGAAGCTCGTCAGCTCGCGACTCAGGCGCTGTACCAGTGGCACATGGCCAAGCAGTCGCTGAACGAGATCGAAGCGCAATTCCGGGTCGATAACGATTTCAGCGATGTCGATGCCGCCTACTTCCACGACATCCTGCACGGCGTTCCGGCGCACCGCACCGAGATCGATACTGCCCTGGCTCCGTGCCTGGACATTACGATCGAAGAGCTGGACCCGGTTGAACTGGCCGTTCTGCGCCTGTCCACCTGGGAGCTGATCAAGCGTGTCGACGTGCCTTACCGCGTTGTGATCAACGAAGGTATCGAGCTGGCGAAAGTCTTCGGTTCCACCGACGGCCACAAGTTCGTCAACGGCGTACTCGACAAGCTGGCCCCGCGCCTGCGTGAAGCTGAAGTGAAGGCGTTCAAGCGCTAACAAGCGCTTGTAGTTGCCATGGGCGAGTTTGAACTGATCCGCAATTTCTTCGCCGCCGCGCCTTGTGCGCAGGGCGGCGAGGGTGTTGCCCTTGGGATCGGTGATGACTGCGCCTTGCTGGCTGTTCCTCTCGGGGAACAGTTGGCGATTTCCACCGACACGCTCGTTGCCGGTGTGCATTTCGCAGATCCCTGCGACCCGTTTTTGCTCGGTCAGCGCTCGCTGGCTGTCGCAGTCAGTGACCTGGCCGCCATGGGCGCCACTCCCGTTGCCTTTACCCTTGCCCTGACCTTGCCGACGGTGACCGCCGATTGGCTGGACGCCTATGCCCGTGGTTTGAATGTGATGGCGCAGAGTTGTGGCGTGGCGCTGATCGGCGGCGACACCACCCGTGGACCGCTGAGTTTGACCATGACTGTGTTTGGGCGAGTGCCGACCGGTCAGGCGTTGACGCGCGGCGGTGCGCAACCGGGTGACTTGCTGTGCGTCGGCGGTGAGTTGGGTAATGCGGCTGGTGCCTTGCCGCTGGTGCTGGGTCAACGGACTGCTGATGCAGACATCGCCGATCCGCTGCTGCGTCATTACTGGTCGCCGCAACCACAACTGGCCCTCGGTCAGGCGTTGCGCGGCAGAGCCACGGCGGCGCTGGATATCTCCGATGGTCTGCTCGCCGATTGCGGGCACATTGCGCTCGCGTCGAAAGTCGGGATTCAGGTCGAGCGGAGCAAGCTGCCATTGGCCGCTGCGTTAGTCGCGTTCCTCGGCCAGACAGGCGCTGAAGACGCTGCCCTGAGCGGTGGCGACGATTACGTGCTGGCCTTTACCTTGCCGCCCGTCGAATTGCCTCGATTGCTGGCGGACGGCTGGCCGATCCATGTGGTGGGTCAGGTCGTGGCGGGGCAGGGCGTTGTGCTGCTGGACGCCGATGGACACGACATCACCCCGCCAACCCGGGGCTATCAACATTTTCGGGAGACACCGTGACAGATCATCCCAAACAGGTCCCGGCGGAATTCGTTCCGCCTTCGGTTTGGCGCAATCCCTGGCATTTCATGGCGTTCGGCTTCGGCTCGGGCACCTTGCCAAAGGCACCGGGCACCTGGGGGTCGTTAGTTGCGCTACCCTTTATCCCGTTGTGGCAGATGCTGCCCGACTGGGGTTACTGGCTGATGCTTGGCGTCACCATGCTGTTCGGCTTCTGGCTGTGCGGCAAAGTCGCCGACGATTTGCGAGTGCACGACCACGAAGGCATCGTCTGGGACGAGATGGTCGGGATGTGGATCACCCTGTGGCTGGTGCCGGAAGGCTGGTACTGGTTATTGGCGGGTTTCCTGATGTTCCGTTTCTTCGACATTCTCAAGCCGTGGCCGATCCGCTGGATCGACCGCCATGTACATGGCGGCGTCGGGATCATGCTCGACGACGTCCTGGCCGGGGTCTTTGCGTGGCTGGGGATGCAGGGCCTGGTGTGGTTTTTCGCCTGAGTGGTGAAGCAGGGGACTAGGGATGGCTCGACGCTGGTTGATGATGGTTTTCGCGTTGTTTTGCTCGCTCGCCCAGGCGGGGGAAACCGCGCCGCCGTCCGTGATTCATCTGGCCAGCGAAGACTGGGAAGACTACACCGCCGCTGACGGGCATGGCCTGGGTTGGGACGTGTTGCGAGCGATCTTCGAGCCGGCCGGGGTCAAGCTGGACATCCGCACCGAACCCTACACCCGAGCCGTCGGCCTGGCCCAGCGTGGCGAAGTGGATGCCTGCGTCGGCGCTTATCACAATGAAAACAGTGACGTGCTCTATCCGCACTGGAACTTCGACACCGACCACATCTATGCCCTCGGCCTGGCGAGCAACCCGTCGCCGACCCCGGACACCCTTGGCAACTATCGACTGGCCTGGGTGCGCGGCTACAAGTACCAGGATTACCTGCCGAACGTGCAGCGCTTCAACGAAGTGGTGCGGCGAACCGGCATCCTGTCGATGCTGACCCATAACCGTGCCGACTATTACATCGATGCCCTGACCGAAATCGATTACGTGGTCGCCCGGGCCAGGGATCCGTCGCAGTTCCGCCGCACCCACATCGCCGAGTTGCCGCTGTACCTGTGCTTCGCCGACAACCCCAAGGCCCGCGCGCTGATGGCGTTGTTTGACCAGCGCATGGAGCAGTTGGTGAAAAGCGGCCAGTTGAAACCGATCTTTGCGAAGTGGAAACAGCCTTATCCGTTTGACGCGAACTGAACACCGAGCTATGGGCTGATGACAACCCTGTGGGAGCGAGCCTGCTCGCGAAAGCGGTAGGTCAGCCACACAGATGATGAATGTGCTGACACTTTCGCGAGCAGGCTCGCTCCCACAGGGGAATGGTGTTGTTGACGCAGTGATCAAACTTTTTGATCGTTATGCCCCATAATTCAGCCTAAGCGTCTGAAGAAAGCTGCTGTTACAATGCCGCCTCTGCGAAACTCCAGTACTTATTGATCAGGAGCACACCGGTGCCTGTCGTTTTTGTCGCCGCTTCGAAGCTGCCAACGCCTTTTGCGCAATTCACCATGCACGGCTTTCTCGATGAAGAGAACGGACGCGAGCACGTGGTGCTCAGCCTGGGCGACTTCGCCGACGGCGCCCCGGTACTCGGCCGTTTGCACTCCGAATGCCTGACCGGCGATGCCTTGTTCAGCCAGCGCTGCGACTGCGGCTCGCAACTTGAAGCAGCGTTGCAAGCCATCGCCCGTGAAGGCCGTGGCGTGTTGCTTTACCTGCGTCAGGAAGGCCGTGGCATTGGCCTGCTGAACAAGATCCGCGCCTACGAATTGCAGGATGGCGGCGCCGACACCGTTGAAGCCAACGAGCGTCTGGGCTTTGCTGCCGACCAGCGTGACTACGCCATGTGCCTGCCGATGCTCCAGCACCTGGGCGTGAAATCCCTGCGGCTGATGACCAACAACCCACGCAAGGTCAAAGCCTTGACCGACATGGGCATTGTGGTCGCCGAGCGCGTGCCGCTGCACACCGGCCATAACCCGCACAACAAACTCTACCTGGCCACCAAGGCGAGCAAGCTCGACCACATGATGGGCAACGAGCATCAGGGCGAGGCGGACCGGGCGTGACCCGCGGCCAGGTTCGGCGACGACTGTCCTTCAGCTGGTGGCAATACCTGGCGCTGGCGTTGCTGCCGTTGTTCGTGATCAACGGCGTGTTCGGCCAGAGCGAGGCGATCCTGCCGGTGCTGGCGATGCCGCTGTTCATTGCCGGTGTGGCCTCGATGTTTGTCAGCCTGAAGTTTTTCAATGGCTACAAACACGCGTTGATCGCCACCCAGAAAGCCCTCGACACCCCTGAAGAACCCGCCGCCTGGATTGCCCTGGCCGCCAAGCGCCGTATCGCATTCCTGGCCGCGAGCCTGCCGGCCTGGGTCGGTGCGTTGGCGGTATTCGTCGGCCTCGAAGCCGTGCCGCTGATGCTCCTGGCGTTGTCGACGGCGGTGCTGTTCTACCTCTACCGTATTCCGCGTCAACTCGGCTGATGCTTCGTCATTGGCTGGCGGTGTTGCTGCTGGCCGTCAGCGGCTCGGTCTATGCGGTTGAGCGCGTGGTCAGCCTCGCGCCTTCTCTGTCTGAAATCGTTGTAGAGCTGGGCTCCGCCGACTTGTTGGTCGGTGTGCTGGATGCCGGTGAGCGTCCTGCCGAACTCAAGGATCTTCCTTCCGTTGGGCGTTATGGTCAGTTAGACATGGAGCGCTTGCTCAGTCTCAAACCCGATCTGCTGTTGCTCTGGCCCGGCAGCGTCGGCCCGGCCCAGCGTGAACAACTCAAGCGCCTGAACATTCCCACCTACGTCGCCGAACCCCACAACCTCGAACAGCTCACCGCGCAGATTGAAGCGATTGCCACGCAACTGGGGCGTCCGGAGCGGGGTGTCAGGTTGGCGGCTGATCTGCGCCAGAAGCTGGAAGACCTGCGCCAACGCTATCGCCGGGACAAGCCGTTGCAAGTGTTCTATCAAGTCTGGGATCGGCCGCTGTACACCGTCGGCGGCGGGCAGATCATCAGCGATGCGCTGGAAGTGTGTGGGGCGCGTAACGTGTTTGCCGACCTGACATTGCCGGCGCCGCAGGTCAGCATTGAGGCGGTATTACAGCGCAATCCCGAAGTGATTCTGGCCAGTGATCAGGCGCAGCTGGACGCGTGGAAAGCCTGGCCGCAGGTGACGGCGGTGGCGCGCAAGCAATTGTTGTTGGTGACGGACAAGGGGTTGGAGCGGCCGAGTGGGCAGATGATTGAGGCGACGGCCAAGCTCTGCCAGGTGATAGCGCCCGACCGTTCAGACCGAGGCTTGCCCGCGAAGAGGCCAGTCCAGACACCGCAAATTCAGGATCAGAGCCCCGGCGTCCAAGTCACCCCAAACATCCACGCCCGTCCTTCCTCGCGATACCCATACTGACCACCGTCATAACTGTACAACGCCCGGCTGTAGCCCTTGTCCAGCAGGTTATCCACCTTCAACTCAAGCTTCACTTCCCGATTCAACGCCCAACTGCTGCGCAACCCGAGCAAGGCATATCCACCCAACGGCTGCAGATTGTTCTCGTCGTCATAACTGCTGCTCACCGCCTGCCAACTCGCCCCCAGACCCAGCCGATCAAACTGCCGATCCAGATCCAGGCTCAACGTGCGCCGCGCCCGACGGGCCAGGGTATGACCGCTGTCGCGATCCCGCGGGTCGATGATCGCCACGCCGAGGTTGCTCTGCCAGCCGAACAGTTCCTGTTTCAGCGCAGCTTCGAAACCATTGATCCGTGCTGAAGCCACGTTCTGCGGGCGATTGTTGCTACCAAAGATGATCGCGTCTTCCAGATCGGTGCGGTACAGCGACGCTTCCAAGCGACTGCTTTCGGTCAACTGACTGCGCCATTGCAGCTCATAGCTTTTCGAGGTTTCAGGCTTGAGGTCCGGGTTGCTGAAGTCCGGGTAGTACAGGTCGTTGAAGGTCGGCGCGCGGAAGCCTTCGCTGTAGGTCAGCAGCACGTCGTTATCCGGATTCAACGGCAGGGTGAAGGTGCCGCTCCAGCTGTTCTGGCCGCCAAACTGCTGGTTCTGATCCCGACGCAGGCCCAGTTCCGTGGAGAAACTGTCGGCCTGATAGCGATGCTGGATGAAAGCCGCGCGGTTCCAGCGACTGTCTTCGTCGAACGCAGTGCTGCTGTTGACCCGATCTTCGTACCAGTCGCCGCCGAGGATCAGGCTGTTGCGATCATTGAGGGTCAGGTCGTTCTGCCAGTTCACCGAATCGCGGTAGGTGTTGAACACCGTGCGCTCATCGCTGAGTTTATCGAGGGTCTTCTCGCGGTTTTCGCTGTGGCCGAATTCGATGCGGGTTTTCCACACGTCGTTGATACGCGCGTCGATGTAACTGCTGACACTGCTGACATCGAACTCACTGTAAGGCTGCTGCTGGACCGATTCGAAGGTGTTCATGTCGAAGCGACCGAACGGGTTGTCGAACTCGCTTTTGCCGTGGTTATCCAGCACGTTCGCGCCGATCTCGATGTCATCGGTGAGGGCGTGGCTCAGGCTCAAACTCACGGATTTATTGCGGTACTCATCGTGATCGCTGTCGCTGGGATATGACTCATGAGTGCGGTCGATTCCGGCGGTTTCATCAAGGCTGGCGCCGAGATTGAAGCGGGTTTTCTCATTGCCACCGGACAAGCCGAGGCTGCGTTCCCACGTCTGGTTGCTGCCAAACCCCACATGCAGGCGTGGTTGCAGACCTTGTTCGCCGCCGCGACGGGTGAAAATCTGAATCACCCCGCCAATCGCATCACTGCCATAAATCACCGAACGCGAGCCGCGCAACACTTCCACGCGCTCGATCTGTTCGATGTTCAGGTGTTGCAGGTTGCTGTCGCCCGACGTGGTGCTGCCGATGCGTTGACCATCCACTAGCACCAGGCTCTGGGCCGATTTGGTGCCGCGAATGTAAATCCCCGGCAAGCTGCCGCGCCCACCGGTTTGCCCGACTTGCACGCCCGGCACACGACGCAACAGGTCGGTGACGCTGCTCGGTTGCAGACGGTCGATGTCTTCGCGGGTGAACACGGTGTTGGCGGCGCTGCTGTCGTTGCGCGCTTCGACCTGGCGGTTGGCGCTGATCAACACGTCGGGGAGCTTGAGGGCCTGGTCGCGCTCGAAGGTGTCGGCCAGGAGTTGACCGGCTGGCAGCAAGGTCAGCGTAAGAGCTAGGCGGGGGAGATTCATTGGCAATCCATGACGAATTCGGCGCAATCCCGTAGGAGCTGCCGAAGGCTGCGATCTTTTGATTTTGATCTTAGGGCGGTAGTGGCGCTGCCGGAGATCAGGATCAAAAGATCGCAGCCTTCGGCAGCTCCTACGGGGGACCGGTTTACAGATTCAGTAGCTGTAAACGCTCACGAATCGAAGCTTCAATCCCCGCTTCATCCAGCCCACACTCAGCCAGCATCTGCGCAGGCTTGGCGTGTTCGACATAGCTGTCCGGCAAGCCCAGGTGCAGCATCGACTTGAGGATGTTCTCGCGAGCGAGGAACTCGCTGACCGCGCCACCGGCGCCGCCCATGATTGCGTTCTCTTCGATGGTCACGAGCAACTCATGGCTGCCGGCGATTTCGCGAACCAGTGCTTCATCGAGCGGTTTGACGAAGCGCATGTCGACCACGGTCGCATCCAGCGTTTCGGCGACTTTAAGCGCTTCGGCCAATTGCACACCGAACACCAGCAGGGCGACTTTATTGCCCTGGCGGCGAACCACACCCTTGCCGATTTCAATCGGTTGCAGGTCTTTTTCGATGGATGCGTTCGGGCCGTTGCCACGCGGGTAGCGCACCGCCGCCGGGCCGTTGTACAGGTGGCCGGTGGTGAGCATTTTACGCAGTTCGTTTTCGTCGCTCGGGGTCATCACCAGCATGCCGGGGATGCAGCGCAGGAACGACAGATCGAAGCTGCCCGCGTGGGTCGGGCCGTCTTCGCCTACCAGACCGGCGCGGTCGATGGCGAACAGTACGTCGAGGTTTTGCACCGCGACGTCATGGATCAGTTGGTCGTAGCCGCGTTGCAGGAACGTCGAATAGATCGCCACCACCGGTTTCGCGCCTTCGCAGGCCATACCGGCGGCGAAGGTGACGGCGTGCTGCTCGGCAATCGCCACGTCGAAGTAGCGCAGCGGGAAACGCTCGCTGAACGCCACCAGATCCGAGCCTTCCTTCATCGCCGGAGTGATCCCGACCAGACGCGGGTCAGACGCGGCCATGTCGCACAGCCATTCGCCGAACACACCGGAATACTTCGGCCCACCAGATTTCTTTGGCGCAGCGGCGGGCGCATCAACCGGTTCGAGTTTGGTGATCGCGTGGTAACCGATCGGGTCGACTTCCGCCGGGGCGAAGCCTTTGCCTTTCTTGGTGACGACGTGGAGAAATTGCGGGCCTTTCAGATCGCGCATGTTGCGCAGGGTGGCGATCAGGGTTGGCAGGTCGTGGCCATCGATGGGGCCGATGTAGTTCCAGCCCAGCTCTTCGAACAGCGTGCCCGGGACCAGCATGCCCTTGGCGTATTCTTCGGTACGTCGGGCGATTTCCCAGGCGCCGGGCAGGCGCGACAGGACCTTTTTGCTGCCTTCACGCATGCTTGCGTAAGTGCGGCTGGAGAGGATCTTCGCCAGGTAATTCGACAAGCCGCCGACGTTGCGCGAGATCGACATGTCGTTGTCGTTGAGGATCACCAGCATGTTGGCGTTGACTTCAGGCGCGTGGTTCAACGCCTCGAAAGCCATGCCGGCGGTCAGTGCGCCGTCGCCGATCACGGCAATCGCCTTGCGATCACTGTTTTGCAGGCGGGCGGCAATCGCCATGCCCAGCGCTGCGCTGATCGAGGTGCTGGAGTGGCCGACACCAAAGGTGTCGTACTCGCTCTCGGAACGCCGCGGGAAGGCTGCGACGCCGTCCTTCTGGCGCAGGGTGCCCATGCGCTCGCGACGGCCCGTGAGGATTTTGTGCGGATACGCCTGATGACCCACGTCCCACACCAGCCGGTCGTCCGGGGTGTCGAACACGTAATGCAACGCGATGGTCAGCTCGATGACGCCCAGGCCGGCACCGAAATGCCCACCGGTCTGTCCGACCGTATAGAGCAATTCCAGGCGCAATTCATCGGCCAGGGTTTCCAGCTCGGCTTCACCTAACCGGCGCAGGCCGTCCGGCGTGTTGGCGCGGTCGAGCAGGGGCGTGGTCGGGCGTTTGCGGGGAATCTCATGAAACGTCGTGGGCATCAGGCGAATCGTTATAGGTATAGAAGAGGCGGCAGTTTACCTGATGCATCGGCCCCTGCCCACGCGTTGCTCTTTTTTGGCGGATACGCTGTCAGCTACGCCGTTCGACGATATAGCGGGCCAGATCGCGCAAAGGCTCGGCTGCCGCGTCAAACGGTCGCAGCGCATGCAGGGCCTGATCGCGCAGTTCCAGGGCGTAGGCCTTGGCCGCATCGAGACCGAGCAGCGCCGGGTAAGTCGGCTTGTCCCGAGCGATATCGGCGCCCTGGCGTTTGCCGAGGGTTTCGGTATCGCTTTCGACGTCGAGAATGTCGTCCTGGACCTGGAACGCCAGGCCGATGGCCTGTGCATAGGTCTGCAACAATTTGAGTTCGTCTTTCTCGGCGCGGCCACTGGCCAGGGCGCCGAGCTTGACGCTGACCTCGATCAGCGCGCCGGTCTTGTGCCGGTGCATGGTTTCGAGGGCTTTTTGATCGAGCTTCAGGCCGACCGAACCGAGGTCGATGGCCTGGCCGCCGACCATGCCCGCAGGGCCTGCGGCCAACGCCAGTGCGCTGACCATTTGCAGACGAATTTCGGTTTCCGGTGTGCTCAGGCGCGGGTCGAGCAAGGCGCTGAACGCCAGGCTCTGCAAACCGTCACCGGCAAGGATTGCGCAGGCTTCGTCGAATTTTTTGTGCGTAGTCGGCTGGCCGCGACGCAAATCGTCGTCGTCCATCGCCGGCAAATCGTCGTGCACCAGGGAATAGGCGTGAATCAGCTCCACCGCGCAAGCCGCACCGTTGGCCTGCTCAGCCTTGCCGCCCAGCGCTTCGCACGCGGCGTAGGCCAGCAGCGGGCGCACACGCTTGCCGCCATTCATTACGCTGTAGCGCATGGCTTCATAGAGGCGGGCGAGCTCGGGGCTCGGCGGGTTGAACAGGGTCTCCAGTGCTGCGTTGACGCGGGCCTGGCTGGTCGCCGAATACGCTGCAATCATTCTGGCTGATCCGCGTCGAAGGGTTCCTCGGCCAACTCGCCATCACGCTCGAGCAGCACTTGAACCTTTTGCTCAGCCTGGGCCAGCGCTGCCTGGCAATCGCGGGTCAGACCGATGCCTTGCTCGAAAGCCGTCAGCGAATCTTCCAGCGACAACTCGCCGTTCTCCAGTCGCTCCACCAGCGTTTGCAGGTCAGCGAGGGATTGTTCGAAATCCAGTGCAGCTTTTTTGCGGGCCATGGCGGCTATTTCCGGTTGACGTTAAACCGGCGCGACACTAGCAGACATGGGGGTTATGGGCAAATGAGCGGGGTGTTTGCCTCTGTTCCGGCAGCACCTGTTTCAGCTTCGATGCACCTTTGTAGCAGCTGGCGAAGCCTGCGTTCGGCTGCGCAGCAGTCGTCAACCCTGTTTGTACGGTACACCTGATGTAGCGTGCGTTCCGATTTCACGACTGCTGCGCAGCCGAACGCAGGCTTCGCCAGCTGCTACAGGTTGGAGTGCAAATCAACTCAATGGTCTATTCGGCTCATTTCGTGAGCCGAATAGCCGCTCTATTCGGCTCACGCCCAACAATCATCGTGATTTCCACCACAAATAAACATGTATCTGATTGTTAAAAAACTGCCGAATAGCTAACCTTCGCGCCTTCTACGACCCAATAGTCACGGGTCTTTCTGACGAAACGCAGTTTTTACATCTGTAACGCGCCGAGGATCGGGCGCAAGGTTTCGTTGTGCATGGCAGGAGGCGTCACATGCGTTGCTTTCTTTCACTGCTGATAATGCTGGCCTGGGCCTCCGCGGCCTCGGCCGAGCCGACGGCTGAAATGTCGGAACCGGTGGGCGGCTGGCGCTTTAACGGCTTGCTCGATCGCAGTGAAAACCCTCAAGTCGCCTATCCCACACCGCCTATCGACCGGGGCGTACAACGCAATCGCACGATGATCGAAGGCCAGCTCAAGGCCATCGGCACTCAGCGCGGGCCGCATACCCTGGCGGTCAACGGCAATCCACTGAATCTGTACACCGACGACGAAGGGCGTTTCGCTCGGCCGTATGCGTTTGGCGCCGGTTCCAACAGTGTCGAAGTGCGCAGCGCCGAGGGCAAATCGCTCAAGCGCGTTCAATTCTATGAAGCCAACAACCTGCGCACCCCGGCGCGGATTCGCGTGGTGCTCGGTTGGGACGACCCCAAAGCCGAGCTCGACCTGCACATCATCACCCCCGACGGCCAGCACGCTTTCTTCGCCCACACGGCGTTGACCAACGGCGGCGGCCTCGACCCGGATGGGGTCGATGGCCCTGGCCCGGAAATGTTCACCATGACCGCCCCGATGCATGGCACCTATCTGGTTTACGTGAACTATTGGGGCAACTTCGGCAGCGAAGGCTATAACTTCGATGAGACCAGCAACCAGAACGAGGTCATCACCTCGCAAATCAACCTGGTACTCAACGAAAACACCGTCGACGAAAAACGCGAGACCTTCATCGTGCCCCTGCGGGCTATCGGTGACCTGTTGCTGGTCAAGACTTTCAACTATTAAGCATCCCGCTCCACGGATGAATTGCTGAGCTTTGGGAACATGAGCGTGAACATGAGCGATAACACGAATTCACCAGCGGTTTCCCCGGCAGCCGAAACGCCTGCAGCCAAACCTTCACGTCGTTGGCCTGCCGTGCTGATCGGGCTGTGTCTGGTGGCCGGCGTGGCGGCCGGGTTGGGCTGGTTCATGCACAAACCCAAAGTGCCGCTGGCGGCGTTGGCCAGTGACAAACTGGGCATGAGCCGCCCGGACGGTCTGCTGGAAACCAACTCCTTGAGCCAATTGCCCAAGGACTTGCTGGCCGTGCCGTTCCTCAAGGAGACCCTGACCGAAGATTTCGTCTTCTATTACGAAGCCCACGCCGATCGCCTCGGCTTGATCGGCAGCTTGCGTCGGATCATCTACGAGCATGACCTGAAGCTGCAGGACAGCCTGATCGAGCAACTTTTCGATCAACCGGCGGACGTGGCGCTGTGGCGTGGGGCGGATGGTCGCCTGAAAGACTTCTTGCTGGTGATGGATCGCGGTGGTCTGGCCAAGATGCTGGAGCCGCTGGCCAAGGTTGCACTGGATGACACGCAACTGACCCAGGTCGCCACGGTGAAAGTCGGCGCTGATGATGTGGCGCTCTATCAGCTGACCTATAACGCAACGAAGTCGCTGCTGTTTGCCTCCCATGGCGACAAACTGGTGGTGCTGTCGAACCCGGCCAAGCTGTACGAAGGCGGCCATGGTCCGGTCGATGAACCGGGGATGGTCTCGACTCAGTCGCTCGAAGCACTGCTCGGGGGCCAAAAACTGTTCCCCGAAGCCTTCGGCCTGCAGCCCCGCGCCCCTGAGGTGAAACAACGCCTGTCGGTCAACTCCAGCGTCCTGGCCATGGGTTATCAGCGTTTCATCCCGAACTTCGCTGGTCTGCGTTTCGACATGGACGACAAGGGCTGGCACAGCTTCCTGGCCATGGATGAACTGGACAACCAACCGGACTTCGATTTCAAACCGATCTGGCAAGCCATGCCGATGGGCGCCAGTGCTTGCGTAGCTTTGCCACTCGCCGCCGAACAACAGAAACCGTTGCTGGTAAAACTCGGTGCCGAAGAAAAAGTCGCCCAGGCCCTGACCGAGCACATGGCCGGTGCGGCGGGTCTGTGCTGGTATGCCGATTCGCGGCTGTACACGCCGCTGTTGGTAGCCAGCCTGAACGACAGCGACAGCGCCAAACTTGATGGCGACCTGGGCAACCTGTTCGGCTCGATGGTCGGCGCTTATGAAGGCAACGTCGAAGAACACGCATTCCCGGTGGTTGAGAAGAAGGAAGGCGAAAGCCACCAATGGCAGCGCCAGGTCAGCTCCAACTTCGGCCCTTATAAAGCCAAGGATGCCGAGAACCCGGACGCGATCACCGGCAAGGCATTCATGAAAGTCAGCCTCGCTCGCCACGGTTCGACGCTGTTGTTCTCCCTCGACGACAAGCTGGTGGATAAAGCCCTCGGCACCCTCGACAAACGCTTCCCGCCTATGGCCGATGTGGTGCCGAAAGACCTGCTGATGCCGGTCTACTTCGGCCCGGATTCCATGGCGCAGCTGATGCAACAGGAAACCCTCGACAGCCTGCCGCAGGACATGGAGCCAGTGTTCTACAACGCCGCGCAAACCTACCTGATCCCGAAACTGCGCAAGCTCGGCGGTTACGGCAAATACGCGCTGACCCTGCCTGAAGGCAGCGAGCCGGACGGCCACTGGCAATGGCTGCCGCTGGAGTGGAAAGCTCTGTGACAGCCCTTATCCGAGGCCTCGGCCTGCTGGCGATGTTGCTCGGCAGTCGGGTGTTTGCCACTGAAGCCGCGCCGCTGGATGCGCAGCAATCCCAGGTGTTTCGCGCCTGGTTCGTGCGCATCGCCCAAGAGCAACTGACCCAAGGCCCGAGCCCGCGCTGGTATCAGCAGGACTGCGCGGGCCTAGTGCGTTTCGCCGCCAACGAAGCGCTGAAGGTCCACGACGACAAATGGCTGCGCAGCAATGGCCTGTCCAACCGCTACCTGCCGCCGGAACTGCAACTGAGCGAGGCCCAACGCGGTCTCGCCCAGCAATGGCAGCAGGGCGGCGGCAAGGTCGGGGCGTACGTCAACGCGATCAAACTGATTCAGTTCAACAGTCATCTGGTCGGCCGCGACGTATCCCAAGCCCGGCCCGGCGACCTGATGTTTTTCGATCAGGGCGACGACCAGCACCTGATGATCTGGATGGGCCGCTACATCGCCTATCACACCGGCACCACCACCCCCACTGACAACGGCATGCGATCCGCGAGCCTGCAGCAACTCATGACATGGAAGGACACCCGATGGATACCCGACGCAGCCAATCCCAACTTCATCGGCGTCTATCGACTGAACTTTCTCTCCCAATGATCGGTGCCCGCATGCTGCGTTTACTGCCTCTGCTGTTGGTTTTAGTGCTGCCGTTTTCGGCGGTGAATGCCGAAGACACCGTCGAGCCAAGCGGCTACACGCCGGTGGCCGGTGAAAGCTTTTTCCTGCTGGCGGATAGCAGTTTCGCCGCCGATGAACAGGCGATGGTGCGCCTCGAAGCGCCGGGCCGTGACTATCGCCGGTTCCGCATGGAGCCTTATGGCGGAGCCGACATTCGCGTGTACCGCATCGACAAGCCGCTGGATTTCCTCAAGCGCCAGAAGAACCTGCACCGCGTGGTCAGCGACGGCCAGTTCAAGGGCGAAGGCCTGTCGAACACCCTCGCGTACCTGTGGGACAACTGGTACCGCAAATCCCGTCGCGTGATGCAACGGGCGTTTTCCTACGAGTCGCGCAAACAAGTCACCGAGGAAGTGCCGGAGCTGAAGATGGGCACCGCGATCGCCGCGCCAACGCCCTACGACGCCCAGCCGCAATTCGCATTGATTCCGGGCCTGCCGGTGGTCAGTCAGTTCCGTTATCCGCTGTGGGAAGCCAAACCGATCCAGCCGCCCGCAGGCGTGAACCTGGCCGGCTCTTCGAGTGAATTCGTCAGTGTTGCGCCGGGCAACGTGTACATTCCGTTGGGTCACCTGAAACCGGGTCTGTACCTGGTGGAAGCGCTGATCGGCAAGTACCGCGCAACTACCATGGTTTTCGTTTCCAACACCGTGGCCGTGAGCAAGATTGCCGGTGATGAATTGCTGGTGTGGGCCGCGCGCAAACACGAAGGCAGTTCGGTGCCAAAAGTGAATGTGCTGTGGACTGATGGTCTGGGTGTGATGAGCAGCGGCGCCACCGATGCCGATGGTTTGCTGCGGTTGAAACACGTCAGCCCCGAGCGTTCCTTCGTGATCGGCGAAGACGAAGAGGGTGGGGTGTTTGTCTCCGAAAACTTCTATTACGACAGCGAAATCTACGACACCAAGCTTTACGCGTTCACCGACCGACCGCTGTATCGGCCGGGAGATTGGGTGTCGCTGAAAATCGTCGGTCGCGAGTTCAAGAACGCCCGGGATTCCGTGGCGCCGACCGCTGCCGACGTCAATGTGACCGTGCTTGATGCCACCGGCACCGCGCTGCAATCGCTGGCGCTGAAGCTCGATTCCAAGTCCGGCACGCAGGGCCGTTTCCAGTTGCCGGACAACGCGGTGGCAGGCGGTTATGAATTGCGTTTCAGCTACAAGGATCAGGCCTACAGCAGTGCCTTCCGCGTTGCCGAATACATCAAGCCACACTTCGAAATCTCGCTCAATTTGGCCAAACAGGATTACCGCACTGGCGAACCGGTCAAAGGCAGCCTGGTGCTGCTGTACCCGGACGGCAAACCGGTGGCCGACGCCAAATTGACCCTGAGCCTGCGCGCCCAGCAACTGTCGATGGTCGATAACGAACTGCAATACCTCGGGCAATTCCCGATTGAGCTGACCAGCACCGAACTGACTACCGACGCCAAGGGCAACGCGACCCTCGACCTGCCGGCCGCCGACAAACCGAGCCGCTACATGCTCACCGTGTTCGCCAGCGATGGCGCGGCGTATCGGGTCAAGACCACCAAGGAAATCCTCATCGACCGTGGCGCCGCGAGCTTCAGCCTGCGCGCACCGCAACGCTTCAGCGCCGTCGGCGACAAGGTTGCATTCCGCTACGTGAACGAAGGCGGCAGTGAGCAAAGCAAAGCGGTTACGCCGAGCAGTTACAGCTGGGTGCGTCTGGAAGACCAGACCACTGGCGACGGCAAGCTCACGGCGAAAGACAAAGGCTTCAGCCTCGCGTTCGACCGCCCGGGCACCTACAACCTGACGTTGAAGGATGACCACGGCCGCGTGGTCGGTGCGACCGGGCATTCGGTTACCGGCGAAGGCGTCAAAGCCGTGCCGGGCACCGTGGAAATCGTCCTCGACAAACCCGAGTACAAGGCCGGCGACGAAGCCATGGCGTTGATCACGTTCCCGGAACCGATCAGCGATGCGCTGCTGTCCCTGGAACGTGACAAGGTCGAGGCCACGGCGCTGCTGTCCAAGGGCGCTGACTGGTTGAAGATGGAAAAACTCAGCGAAACCCAATACCGCGCGCGGATTGCGGTGAAGGACAACTTCGCGCCGAACCTGACGTTCTCGGTGTTGTACACCAAGGGTGGTCAGTACAGCTTCCAGAACGCTGGCATCAAGGTGATCACGCCGCAAATCGACGTGGCGATTGCCACGGACAAAGAGTCGTATCAGCCGGGCGACACCGTGTCGGTGGACCTGAGCACCCAGTTCGCCGGCAAGCCGATTCCGGCGCACCTGACGGTCAGCGTCGTCGATGAAATGATCTACGCGCTGCAACCGGAAGTCGCGCCGACCATCGACCAGTTCTTCTACCACCCGCGCCGCAACAACGTGCGCACCAGCGCCAGCCTGTCGTTCATCAGCTACGACGTGGCGTTGCCGGGCAGCCCAGGCGCGCCGGGCAAAGCCAACCGCAGCGAGCGGGGCGTGAAGGTGCTGGAGCGGCCGCGTCGTGAAGACGTCGACACCGCCGCGTGGCAGCCGGAGTTGATCACTGACGCCAACGGTAAAACCCGCTTCACCTTCAAGATGCCGGACTCGCTGACCCGCTGGCGTATCACTGCCCGGGCCATCGCCGATGACGGCCAGGTCGGGCAGAAGAAGCAATTCGTTCGTTCGGAAAAACCGCTGTACCTGAAGTGGAGCGGCCCGACTAAATTCCGCACCGGCGACAAACCGAATCTCGGCGTGTTCGCTTTCAGCCAGGCCGAAAAACCGGTCAAGGCTGAGCTGGTAATTCATAACGGTGGCACTGAGCAGCGTGTGCCGGTGACGTTGAACAACGGCATCAACTACATCGCACTGCCGTCGTTCGCACTCGCGAGTGGCGACTGGACCGCTGAGCTGGTGCAGGACGGCAAAACCGCCGACGCCCTGGCCGTGCGCCTGACCGCGACCGGCGAAGGTTGGCAGGTCACGCAAAGCCAAAGCCTGGACGTGGCCAGCGGTGATACGCCGCTGACCTTGCCGGCGGACGCGACGGATATTCGCCTGCGCCTGGATGACAGTCCGCAAGCGCTGTTCCGCTCGGCCCTCGATGATCTGCTGAGCTATCCGTATGGCGGCGTCGAACAAACCGCCAGCCGTTTGCTGCCGCTGAGCATCGCTTATCCATCGCTGTCGTCGAA
Organism: Pseudomonas sp. B21-053; assembly: GCF_026016365.1. NCBI lineage: Bacteria > Pseudomonadati > Pseudomonadota > Gammaproteobacteria > Pseudomonadales > Pseudomonadaceae > Pseudomonas > Pseudomonas sp. B21-053. Next base: position 6,307,842 of record NZ_CP087205.1, on the reverse strand, counting down.
CCCGCAGATCCGCGATCGCTTGCGTCTGATCATGCAAAACAGCCGTCTGCGCCTGGTGCAAATGGCTGGGCCTTCGGCGAGTTTCACCTGGTGGGGCATGGACGGCGAGCCGGACGCGTTCCTCACCGCTTACGCTTATTACGCCGACTGGTACGCCAGCAAAGCGCTGGAACTGAGCCTGCCGCCGGAGCATTGGCAGCGGGTGCTGGAGGTGTATTCCAAGCAAGCGAAGAACACGCCGTTGCTGCAACGGGCGTTGATCCTGTCGTTCGCCAAGCAGATGCAATTGCCGGTGAACACCTTGCTCAGCGGTTTGATGGATGACCTGGCGAAGGCCGGCGACGGCAACGCGGCGAACCTGATGGATGACGGCGAAGACAGTCTGGTCATGAGCGATCCGGATTCGGCGCTGGGCCTGGCGGCGGCGCGTGCGCTGACGGCTTCGTTGGCCAAGCAGTCCAAAGTGACGCTGCCGGATGCATTCAATCGTCAATTGCCGGATGCGCAACAACGTCTGGCCGTGAGTTCGCAGCCGTTTGCCGAAGCGTTGAACCTGTCGCTGCAAGCTTTCGATCAGGCTCATGCGCAACAGTTGTTGCAACGTCTGCTGCCACAGCAATCGACCCTGGAACGCGCCTTGGCACTGAGCTGGTTGCAGCGCAGCATCGAACAGGCTTCGCCGACCATTGCACTGGCGCCGGGCGAAGGCTGGAAGAAACGCTACGGTGATACCGGCGAAATGTACTGGACCTGGCAGGGCGCTACGCCGGTGCCGCCAGTGTTGTCGCTGGCCGGAACCCAGGAACGTCCGCTGCGCGCCGCGTTGAGCTATCAGACCAAGCAACCGCCAATCGATCCAATGGCCGTGACCATCACCCGTCGCTTGTCGCGTCTGGTGCCGGGTGACGAAGCGTTCGAATTCAAACTCGAAGCGGTCGGCACCAAGCCGTTGTCCAGCGACAGCCTGTACCTGGACGAAGTGATCATCACCAGCAAAGCCGCGAAACCGCTGCGCTACGGCATGATCGAAGTGCCGCTGCCACCGGGCGCCGATGTCGAGCGCACCACGTGGGGCATCAAGTTGATGGGCAAGGCTGGCACCGAACCGACGGCGCTGGAGAAGGCGCGTTTCGAACCGGGCCAACTGGCTTACGCGATTCCGGTGGACGCCTTGAGCGGCGAATTGCGCGTGCGTCACTTGGTGCGCTTCTCGCAGAAAGGCCAGTTCAACCTGCCGCCGGTGCGTTTCACTCAGGTCTACGCGCCACAGCATCAGGCCCAGGAACAGAAACCGGCGCTCGGCCAGGTCACGGTCAACTGACATGACCCGGCCTCTGGTCTGGTTGCTGCTGTGTTTGCTCCCTGCGCTGGCGACAGCGCAGGACGAACCGCTGCGGCTGGGCTTCAAGGGTGAGTTGATTTCGTTGAGCCCGACTCAAGTGATTTCACGTGAGCCGTTGCCTTCAGATCTGCAGACGCCGTTAGGCAGTTTGTGGAAGTTGTTTGTCTACGGCTGGCTGGTGGATACCGGTGCGCGGGAATCTGCGTATGAGTGTCGCGGGCAGTCGAAGGAAGAAGTTTATTGCTGCACGGCTGGCGGCAAGATTGGCCGTGATCAGGCGTTGGTGAAGTCCTGCGGGTTGTACTTTGAGCCTGCGCGGCTTGGCATTTTGGCTGCTGATTGGCGCACGTATTGGCAGGCGCGACAGGCGCCGGAGTGGTTGCTGAATTTACCGTCGCTACAGCCATCGACGCGGGTTTCAGTTGTTGAGTTGTTGAAGGTGCTGGCCGTGATGCCGGCGCAGGATCAAGCGCGGCGCGTGTTGCTGGACGTGGTGTTGAACGCCGCTGACGGCAATGTCGTCGGTGAGCTCGGTGGCCGGTTGCGGGTGAAAACCTGGAGCTGGCTGGGAGATCAGGATCCGGCGTCGCGTCAGGGCGGGTTTGCCGGTTGGACGCTGGATGGCACGCCGATCTGGGCCGGTGGACGCGGGACCAGCCAGATGGTGCTTCGGCATTATGGTGCGGCGCTGGCTGCGGTGGTGCCGGTGGATTGGCCGGTGGATGCGGGGCGTTGTGTCGAAGTCGGGTTGTTTTCACGTTATCCGATTGGTCGCGTTCTGGCAGGGGATCGGGTGGTTTCCGATGGGCCATTGCAGGGCGACTATCGTGTTGAATTCGCCAATGGCAATCAACTGGATATCCACAGCGACGGCGAACTGTTTCTGCTCAAGGACAAACTCGTCGCCCGTCTGGATCGCGAAGAATACGTCGCCCGCGTCTTGCAACGGGAAGCTAAAGCCGAACCTTTAGAGGCTGCCAAGGCTCTGGCCGTCGCTATCCGCACCTATCTTCTACAAAACGCCACGCGCAACGGTGACTGCCTGAGCATCGACGACAGCAGCAGCCGTCAGCGCGTTGCGCCACGCCCGGCCACCGCCGAATCGCGCAACATTGCAGCCTGGACCAGCGATCTGGTCCTGGCCGGCAGCACCGTCACCTATCACTCCGACCAATCCGGCCCGGACAAACTCTCCTGGCAACAAGCCGTCGAACAAGCCAACGCCGGCCAACGTTACGACGCGATCCTGCTGCACGCCTACCCGCGCGCCAGCCTCAGCCGCTGGGACAACCCCGTCGCCTCCTGCGAAGCGTTGCCCGCCGCGCAAGACTGGCTACAAACCCAACGCCGCGGCTGGCGCCAACGCCTCGAAAACGAAGTCGGCTACAACGAAGTCAACACCTTCGCCGTCTGCCGCCTGGCCTTCGGCCGCCCCTATGTCGACCGCGAACGCCAACGCATCTACGTGCGCGGCGTGCTGTCCCTCCAGGACCGCCTCGACCTGACTCACGAATACCTGCACCTGGCCTTCGAAGCACACCCGAACGGCCAGGATGAAACCTACATCGAAGGGCTCGCCCGCCACCTCTTGCTGGAATAGGCCATGAAACTCCGTTATCCACAGGTCTTCCTGTTCCTCTGTACCTTTTGCGCACTGCCGACGACCTTCGCCGCCGCTGTCGACCTCGATACCCCCGTGGGCGGTTGGCGAACCGGTGCGGTTGAAGGCGAAGGCGAAAACTACCGCCAGCCCGTCAACTATCCCGCGTCCTCGGTCAACACCCCGGTGGGCCAGGCCAACACCGCACGCATCAGCGGCCAGATCAAAGCCACGCCCAAGTCGGGCGAGCCTGGCCGATTGATCGTCAACGGCATCAGCATGCCGCTGAAGGTTGACGCTTCAGGACGCTTTGATCGGCCGTACTCGTTTCCCAATGGCAGTAACAGCGTTGAAGTTCGTAGCCCGGATGGGCAGCAGCGGCATCGCACGCAATTCCTTCACACCAGCGGTGGCGCTACGCCGGCCAAGTTGCGGGTGTTGTTGTCGTGGGACAGCGACAACACGGACCTGGATTTGCACCTGGTGACGCCCGACGGCGCACACATCTGGTACGGAGATCGGGTCGCACCGAACGGCGCGGCGCTGGATGTCGACGTGACCACGGGGTATGGCCCGGAGATCTTCTCCATGCCGGCGCCGATCAAGGGGCAGTATCTGGTTTATGTGAACTACTTTGGTGGCGGGTATCGGAGTGATGAGGACGGGCAGGAAGACGCGGTGCAGGCGCTGACGACCGCGCAGGTGACGGTGATTACGGAGGAAGGGACGCCTAACGAGAAGATGGAGACTTTTCTGGTGCCGATGCGGGCGGTGGGGGAGTTGACGTTGGTTAAGGGGTTTAGTTATCCGTGAGGCGGGAGGGCGACTGATCTGCTTCCGTGGGACCTGTTATGCGGTAGTTGAATAACGATGTGTTCAACAGATGAAAGCTGGGGCAGGACGCGTAAAGCATCTTCGGCTTTTTCACTTTTTGACGAAGGAACAGCTCAATGCGCCAAAGGGATTAACTGACGTCCCGTAACACCTCGATGTAGCCGTTATAGAGGTTGCCGGCGGGCACGAGTTGTTGCGCCACGAGTTGCTGATTCACGCGGTGCAAATGGTAAAAGGGCATGCGCACAAAGAGGTGATGCTCGATGTGGTAGTGGACGGCATGCGGGCCGAACACAAAGGTCTGCCAGTTCGCACGGACAATGCTGCGCGCATTCTGGCTTTGGTCATCGCAGGCGGGCAAGCCGGCATGTTCCATGATTGCCCGGACGCGGCCCATGAATGGCAGCAGGGTAATGGCCGGTAACAACCACAAGCCCAAGTACAGGCCGGCGTGCCCGTACGCACTCAGGATGCCAAACAGCAGGCCATTGCTGAGCAGCATTGAAAAAATTTCCCACGCCACTTGGCCTGTTGATTTTTCGACCTTGGGCATGATCTCGCGATAATCGCCTCGGGCAAATTTATAGGCACTGATGAAGTAGCCCACCCCCCCTATGTCAGCCAGTAACTTTATGGCCAGTTTGCCCCTGGGTAGTGGGAAGTCACCCAGACCAAACACAGCGACTACGGGGTCGTCATGCTGCATCGGCGCCAAGTGATGTTTCAAATGACCGGCGCGGTAGGTTTTCAGCGAAAGAAACAACGGGCCAGCGGCAAACAATTGCCCGATCAGATCATTCGGGCCTTGGCGGCGCAGTAAAACTCCATGGGCGCTCTCGTGCATGATCACCGCCAGCGCAAGTTGACTGCGGGCAATGATGATCGCTGCCAACAGGTACGTGACGGGGTGTGGCCAGGTCGCCGCCGCTACCAATGACGCGGCGATCAATCCCCAGTCGGCCAGTAACGCCAGCAAGGCCCGCCACGGTTTCAAGGCGAATAGCTCGGCGGGCGGGATAAACGCATTCAGCGCCGGATTGTCGCCTGCACGGGACTTCGGTTTGAGCACCTGCATCATCTCCTTGTCGAGGGGTTGCGGGGACACCCGACTCATAAGGTGAGCAGGCGGCTGACCCATGCGTCGATGCGCGCCTGGGCACACGCATTACCGGCCGACCCGTCGGGATCAAACATTGGTGTGAGGGTCAGTTCTGCGGCGGCGTGTGCCACCTGAAGGCGAAAATCAGCAGTATCGCCGCGCCAGGTCACCACGCGATGCACCAACCCTAATCGGGCCGCACGCGCGGCATTGGTAGCCTGTTCGGGCTGATCAGTGAGGACCAGGATGATCGGGCGCTGATAGATCCGCGCGATTGACAGCGCGGCCATCCCGGGTGCCGACACGATCAGTTGCGCCCGCGCCGCACGGCTAGCCCAGTTCGGGTCAACGCCCAGCCAGCCGCGAAGGTGGGTATAACCTTCGCCCACTAAGTGCGCGCTCAGGCCTGCATCGGCGATACCTGCATCTAACGCTTCGGCCAGGCGAGGGTCACTGAAATGCGGATTCAGATAGACCGCCGCACCATCTCGGTGTGGCGTCGATTGAACGTCGGCCAGAGCGACGGGTGTCGGCAATCGAAACAGCGCAGGTGCCGCTGTATCGTCGATGTCATAGGCGAAATCATGTTCGATACACGATCGCGCGGCGTCGATCTGTCGGCCAACGATCCAGCCAAAAATCTGCCCGAAGACACGCGGCCACATCCCCTCGAAGTTGTTGATCAGCGCGACCTTCAAGCTTGCGCCATACACATGCACGACCTTGCGCCGCCAACCCGGCAAGGTGCCCATGAACAGTAACGCCGGGTGAAAGGAGTCATTGATCAGCAGGTCTACGTCATGCAGTTTGCGGCGTAAGCGGATGATGTCCCGCAGCATTCTGCCCGGGCGGAAAACATAATGTGCCACATTGCTGTTGGTTGCCTTGCGCAGCATGTTCTGGCCGCTGTCGAACTGAACTGCGTAGTGCGGCGAGAGTACTTCGCTATCAATACCGAAGCTCTGCAGAAAGCGCTGCCCTTGATCCGAAGTGGTCAGCACCTCGACGTGTGCGCCGACCTTGCGCAGTGCGTGCACCAGCAATTGCGCGCGCATTAAATGACCGCGTGCGTCGGCGGTGGCGAGGTAGAGGATGCGTGGTTTCATCGCTCGCCACCGCTCAAGCGGCTTGAGCCGCCATAGACCCAACCCGCCAGGTACATCGCGAGTGCGCCGGTGACACCGAAACCTGATTCGATGTTCCGAATCTCGGCCAGCAACATGGCCAGATGGCCCGTTTCATGGGGCGCCACGATTTTGCGCAAGGTGTGTTCGCACAGCCGGACGTGTGCTTTTTCGTCGGCCAGAACCCGCGATAACAGCGGATAAAAGCCATGTTCGGCACCGATGACTGAGCAATGGCGACTGAGTACGCGCTCTGCCATCTGCTCGGCGCACAGCCCCGTCGCATAGGCGGGCACTAACAGGCCCTGCTCGAAATGCTTTTCATAGCGATGCGCCAGGCGCTGCCAGCGCCGTATCTTGCGGCGGCTGAGCCAGTCTGGCTCGAGGCGCGTTTGGCCCTCATCCCCGGCGGTGCGTAATGCATCGCTGAACAGCGTCACATGCCGGCGTTCATCCGCCAGATGTTGTTCGACCTGACGTTCTAGCCAGTCGGGTGACTGAGGCAGTAACTCTTCCAGCAGTGCGCGTTCGGTCGCGTCTTCTCCGGCAAGGTACATACGCAGCAACAGCCTCTCGCCACGCCGACTGCCGTGCAAGCGCGTCAGTGCCGCACGCTTGATGCGGTCGACCCAGCGCGCTTGCAGGGCGATCAGCCCTTGTGCTTTCGGGGTGGCCAGACACGCGAAGTCGGCCTCGATGCAGACTTGATCAACCACGGTCATTGCGTCGGCTGCTGTGCAGTATCGATTTCAGCTGTTTGCACTTGCGGCGTGCGGTGCCATGCCAGGATCAGACCGATAAAGCTGTCCTGCATGAAGGCATAACCCGTAGCAGCGGCGCCGGAGAACGCTTCTTCATGACCATTGAGACGCAGATAACCGTTGCCGTTGAGGGCCCCGAATTCCAGCGTATCCAGTTTGTTCAAACCGCGACGACGCACATCTTGCAGGAGCGGGCTGTCCTCAAGACCGAATATGAACAGCTGGCGCTGCACCACCCAAACGGGGATGTGGCTGCTCAGTGCCTGCAATTTAAGCCCCCAAGTACCATTGGAAAGCAGCGTATTCAGGTCACCGGTATCCGGTTCTTGCGAGGTAAAACTGGCGCGCATCAGCGATTTCGATAACCGGCCTACACCAAGGGAAATCGTAATGTCGTTGGCGGCCGGATCTTTCGCATTGCTTGGGCGCACGCCGATGAAATAGCTGGCGACCCGCGCAGCGACCGAAGGATGGGCGAGCACATCGCGCGTCTGTTCGGCGGTGAACAGCACGCGCTCGGTGTTGCCTTCGAGGACGTTGATCCGGTAACGGGGAATCACGACATCAGTGAATTTTCCGCTAACTGGCGCATGTACATAGGTGTCGGGCTTCCACTCCTTGCCCGATCGACGTAGCAGCACATGCAGGCTCAAAGGGACTCGCTGACCGTCAGAGTCGATGCCGCTGCCGTGCAGCAATACGTCGCCAATCACGGTTTTGCTGTCATGCGTGGCATCGGCGGAAATCAGGATGGTCAGGGACACAGGGTCGACACTGGCGCGGGCATCCGCGACATCCAGCGCCACGCGGTTGCATTGTGAGTTGAGCCTGTTGCCGCCGCCGAGAAGGTCTGGCGGACAACCATTGGTTGAGGCGAAGTGGTAGACCCCACGCCCCGCAAACTCCGAAGGGGAGGCATAGACTTGAATACTCAGCGACAACAAGACCAGGCCGGTGATGTACGAGCAGAGTGACGCGATGGAGTCAGTTTTCATCGTTACTTCCTGTAAACGCGACGTGACGTGCGAAAAAAATTCGACGTTAGACGGTATCAATCCAGAGTTCGGTGATAGGACAGTGCTTCAGAATGGCGAGCTTTCGCGCGGCCGGCCGAGATGCCCAGTCCCCGAACGATTGCCCCGGCGGTATCCAGCAACGACATGCCGATCACCATCGCCGTCGCCAAGATGCGGCGCAAACCGTGCAGCGGCGGTAAATCCTGATGATTCAAGGCACGCAAGCTGTAGCTGAGTCGCCCCGCCATTACGCAAAACGGCCCCAGCGGGCCACTGCGGCCGAGCCATTGGAGCCAGGCTGGCATATAAGCGCGCACCAGATACGGCGTGAGACCGACGCTGTCGCCACCGCGCAGCCAGCGCAGTTGAACCACTTCGCCGCGGGTATCCGGAAGCCTGTGTTCTGTGTGCGCACGGGGGGCATACGCCACTGCGACGCCGGCGGCTTGCAGGCGCAAGCCCATGACCTGGCAATGTGCGCGATAGATGCCATCAAGTGGCTCATAGCGATGCTGTTCGAACGTATCGCGGCGAAACGCGACGTTGTTCGCATAAAAATTGCGCGTGGCACCTTCACGCAAGGGACTGGGGAAATACATGAAGTCGATCGCGGTCAATGCACTGCCCATAATGCTCGCGTCGTAACTGGTGCGCCCGGCGACCGCCACGGGTGCGGTAGCGGCAGGCAGGGTAAAGGGAGAGAGCAATTGCTCCAGCCAGTCGGTGCAGGGAATACAGTCGGCGTCAGCAAAGACAACGTACTGGCATCGGCTCTGATCGACGGCCTCGAAACCGACGTTTTTCGCATCGTAGTAGCCGGTGAACGAGGTAATTTCGACGAATTCGATAGGTCGCCCGGCCAGCTCGCACAACGCTTTGCACGCCTGCGCTTCCAGACCGTCGTGGGTGATGATCCATTGCGCAAACGACTGAGTTGGCAGCGTTTGTTGGCCCAATGTGGTGATTAGCCGTTTCAGGCTTGCCAGCGCTTCCCGTGAGTCATTGCCGCCGCGCAGATTATTAGTCTCGAGGATCAATGCGGTATTGGCGGCGACGAAATCCAAGTCGCCTGTAACTTCCCTGTTTGTATGCACCGTCGGTATCCCAAGTTATTGCTTCGTAGTAGGTCTGGTTTTTTTCGTCCGAAGCGTGGTGTTAATCAGCTGTTTTTCTTCGACCCCGACCAGAGCAGGGAAAGCAGAGTACGCGAGTCCATCAGACGTTCATCGGCACTCACCAGGCCGGGCAGGGTGTGCCAGGGGTGGTTGGCATTGCGATGATGATGCAGGTGCAGAATCGTCTGGGCGTTGGTTTGCCAAGCGGTGAACGATAACAGGGTGAGCCAGATTATGCCTGATGCAACAACGGGTCGAGTCATCGTCGGTGACGCCCCGCCTGCGGCTCTGTAGGCGCGCAGATTACGCAGCGTATTGATAATGAACAGGTCTCCCAGCAGTTGCCGAAGCAATAATTTCCCGCCTAGAGGGCGGAATTCCCAAGGTTGCTGGTTGTAAAGAAACCGTCTTTCCGGATATCTCGTGGTTCCCGCAATGGCCAGGTTAATCAAAAAGTCGTTGATACCGCGATGACGAGTCAGGTGATAGTGAGTCGCGTCGTGGTACAGAATGAAAAGCACGTGTTGGCGCGCCGCAATAATGATGAAGGCCAAGCAATACAAGCGCCAGTCCGAGACATAAAGCGCAATGCGTAACGTCACGATGATGCATAACCATTCAAGCAGGATGGCCGCCATGGTGCGCAAGTCCACCTTCAGGCGAGTCAGCGTTATTGTGGTCAGGCGCACCGACAAGGCCTCGACAACGTAGCGGATTTCAAACCTGCCAATGTGCAAGCGGATGCCGTACATATTGGAGTTGAGCAACTACTGGCCGCCGTGAAGCGTGGCGAGGATCTGCCACAGGCACAGCGTCGCGAAACTCGGATACGGTTTGAGCTTTGACTGGGCATTCTGGCGGTGTGGGTATATTTCAGACATTAAAAAGCCGGCTTGTGGGCGGCGTTATTTTAGGCATTTGCCCTTATTTTACTGGGCTTCTGCGGTTTCAATCATTCTGTCCCCCCATTTATCCCCCCATTGAGTTTGCGCGTAAGGGGGGGCTGGGGGGCACGAACATGTACTGACCTTATCCATGGCTTCCTGTCTGGCCCCGTCGATGCCAAGAAGCTTATGCCTTGATGCTACCGTAATTTCCCATCGCATCCATGTTCGAAGGTATTAGCGGTAGCAAATATTTGTGGTCAGATCAGTCTTACGCTGAAAATGCAAAATTCGTGATGCAAAGCTTCGTCAGAAACAGCACAAGGCTCCTCAATTGAAGTCATTGAAGTAATCTCGACTATGCAATTGCGGCCTGTATACTTTTTAGCTTTGGGGTCGTACTCAAGGAGGTTGACGTAGTCCCCAACTTGATAGTTTCGATCGTTTCGGCGTAGTTCATGCGTTCGAAGTCCAGTGGACAGCTGCTCAAAAAATTTAGGCCAACTTTTTAGTTCATGAGTGCTCAACGTTGTTTTCCTCTAGTGCAGGAGAAAAGTCTGAATAATCAAAATTCAGGTTCAACGATTTGTTAGTTTGTGGTGGTGATATTTCGGTTACGAGCTCCAAAGTGTCTCTTGCTTCCTGAGGTAGGCTATCTATAGGTTTTGACTGTTTGTTCGTGCCGGAGATTGCAATGTTTCTAATTCTGTCGAAAGGCTTGTTATTTGCTCTGGTCAGCGCGTTAAGTAATTCTGTGGCCATGCGCACAATGCCGGCGAGCTCTTCATTTGTTATAAAGAAATTTTCGGCTTCGCTATCAATGTATATAACTCCGGTCACGGAAGGTGCATGGGGTGGTGAACCTTCTGGTTCTAGTAACGGAATTGCTAATACGAACTTCACGCTGCTAGACATTTTTCTAGAGGCTTCATTGAGTTGTAGCGAGTCCATGGCTTCGCTTAATTGCGTGGGTGCTATTTTTGATACTGATCTAACGATTTTATGGCAGCGATATGCAATTCCAATCGTCCCATTGTTTGCTGGAAAAGTGCGCGCTGCTGCGGTCTTATTACCTCTGGCCGTATCTGTTCCCTGATAGTCGCAAGCCTGCTGCAGCAGCTCTTCATCCCCGAAAGATATTGCGCGGTGTAGTGTTACTCTTAATCGACCAGGCTCTGTATGACGTGAGCAAATAAGTCCGGCAAGTGTAGCGCAGAAAGCGGTTGCCATTAGCTCCGTCGGTCCAGGTAAATATTCTTTTCGCCAGTGTCCACGTTTATTATCTTCAATCAAGAAACTGTCTTGGCTTTTTCCCCGAAAATCGAAGTAGCCTCCCGGCCAGCGTGCACGATCAGGCTGAGAGAACGGATCTGGTTTAGCATCTCCCCGCCTAGTTTTTATTGCTTTATAAAGATGGTCAGATAAAATCGCGCTAAGTTGATCGTCGCGGTACGTGCCATGACGCCGTACGATATTTCTCTTATGGATCGCATGTTGCTTGATTAACTTTTCTTCGTCTAGGGTCGATGGCACGAAACCACCGCATTTATAAAGAAAAAATATTAGAATCTTATTTTGAAAAGAGATTCTAGATGTTGGTGGATCGAGGAGTTGAGATAGGTTTCTTACTTGCAGATGTAGGATTACATCCGTATCTCTTCTTAGGCGTCTCGAAAGCTGTTTGATTACGTCTTCAAACTCTGCATTAGAGTCCGTGTTGCGTTCTAGAGCCTCAAAGTCAGCGAATAGACCTTTCCGGTGTTCATCATCTGTATATTTAGTGTGCAAATTCTGAATTAGAGTAAATAGGATTTTTTTGTCGTTGAAAAGCTCTTCAAGAATACGATCTTGTCGGTATTGCGAAATGCGGAGGCGTAGCACGTCAATCATAGCTCCGTCCCCTTGGCCGGAAACTAAGAATGTGCGGCGGGGTTGATCTAGGCTCGGCTGCCCCATGGTTTCATTTCGCCAATAAGAAAGTGCCCCGTCCCGTTCGACACCAAACCCTATCGCAAGAATGACTAAATCAAAAATATCGGATCGGCCAACATTACTCTGAGAGCTGTCCTGCTTAGTAGTACCGTCAATGGCCGTTCTTTTTTCACCAACCCACTCAAGTTTCACCCGAGGTGAGCCATCACCGCATTCGTGAATTTGCAGATGTCGTGTGTTGCAATACAGAGTGGGGTCGGTATCGGAACCGCAAAGAGTTTTTTTCCATTCGGAAAGTACCTGAACCACTACGTCAGAAGCTCGAGCCGCTGTCCAATTTAAAACAGGTAACATCGCTACGCTTGCCTGGCTCCCTTCTCGAGGCCAATCATAAATGCGAGGGTGTAACCAGCGCGAGTCACTTCCCTGTTGGAGAGGGAGAAGTGTATCTCTTTGTTCGAAGATTGTAATATCTGCAGTTGACCCTTTGGATATTAATCCTGCAGCTACTGATAATCCCGCAAAACCAGCTCCGACAATTGCGATTTTACACTGAGGAACCATTGTGTCGCTTGGCTCCTTTGGTGTTGTCGGGACAAGCCCTGACTCTACAGCTGCCCAAGCAAGGTTAAGTGCGCGTGTTTGCTGGCTGAATACAGTCACTCCCGTATCAAAAGTTCCAACTAAGTAGAGAGCTGCGCCGTCCACTTTATATGCCTTAAGCGTCTCCGCTGCGGGAGTTCTGGCGTAGTCATTCATTATCATTCTTCCCGCGTTTTTCAAGCCATGCACAAATTTCAGAAAGCGAGACATCATCTGTAACTTCCATGATTTGATCCGATGAGAGTGTGCGGGCAAATTCATCTAGCTGTTCGGTGGCTGATTTCACGTAATCTAGAAAACTTCGTTCTGCAACTCGTCCTCGCAACCCTAAACGTCTCGCAATTAAGTCAACTGGTTGTTTTAGATAAAGGTAGCCTAAAGGTGAAGGCAGTCTTTGCTGGATAGAGTTATAAACGGCATCGTATGCGGGAAACTCTTGATCCAGTCGCATTGACGCCCAGACTCTATCGGATCTAAATGACCAATCGCAAAAGTGAATTCCTTCGGAATTGATGCTCGCCACCAAATGTGCGTGCTGCATTAGAAAAGAAAGATCGTAAGCAAGGTAGCCAAGAATCTGATTTTGGCGTTCAGCCCCCCAGAAAGGGTTTTGTTCGTGTTGCTCGGCGAGTAATGGCTGAGGCTCCTCAGATTCTTCGATAAGCTTTTTAGCGAGCGTTGTCTTGCCGGAGCCGAACACGCCGAGGATTTCAATCCTCCGCCCCGTTAAAAGCTCGGGCGTCGCTTGGGGGGCTAGAGTAACCATGAATAATCCTTGGTGATTTTAACTTTTCTACTGTGTGAGCGTGGATAGTCTGGGCACAAATGGCCAGCATCGCAAAAAGCTCGGTAGTCGACGCCAGACGCGTGCTGCGAGATGATAAGGCATGGTCCATCGCTTTACAGTAATCATCACGAAGTGCCTACAAAGCCATTATTGAAACCATGTGCCGACCACGTACATTCTCTCAGGTCGTACTGTTTTTCGGCGAAAAAAAATATTTCAAGAAAAAATCACCCAAGGGATGAAGCTGACCTTCATACCCTTTGGATTGTTCTCAAGGTCCCTTTTTTTCTCGTATCAGTTCCGCTATTCGCTCCCCTGTCGCCTGCGCCTTTCTCGCCGATCCTAGCTCGCATTCCCACACGACGAAAACTCTCCAGCCGGCAGCGTTGAGTAGCGCCGTCACTCGGTTATCCCGAGCGACATTTTTCTCGAATTTTTCCACCCAAAATGCTGTGTTGCTTTTCGGTGTCGTAGCGATGTTGCAGTTGAAGTGCCTGTGCCAGAAGCATCCATGGACGAAGATCACTGTCTTGTACCGCGGAAACACAAGATCAGGCCTGCCGGGCAAGCCTGATCCATGCAGACGGTAACGCATTCCGAGACGATGCAATACTTTGCGCAGAGCCATTTCTGGGCGGGTGTTACTCCCCTTGATCCGGGCCATCCTCTCTGACCGTTCTTTAGAAGAAAGGAAGTCGGTCATTCTCGGACCTCGTAGGGAATGCTCTTACGAAGGGCTATCATTTCCCTCCTTGATCAGTTCATAGAAGGGAAGCCCATGAATCACTTCTCCTGAAACATCGAATGATTTATAGAGGCAGTGATGGTTAGGTAAAGTCTTCACGCGCTCTGAAAGCTCCGCCAAATCTGACGTAAATCCAAGAACTCCCAGCTCAGCAGGAGTGATGTTCGGCACTTTGTGGATGAACCAGGATAATAATGGTGTCCTGTAATCGGTCGCCCCAGCCTTAAAGTGCTTAAGGAACTGCGATGCTAGTATCACGCCGGTACCGAACTCCCGCCCCTCTAGCAGGATCTTCCGTAGTACGTCGAATTCGTAGGGCATGATGTTGTGGGCCTCGTCTACCAATAGGTAGGAGTCAATCGCTCTGAGCTGGGGATCTTCGCCCAGGAAGGGACGCTTGATTGTCTTTTTCATGTTCTCGAAGAACATGTTCAAAAAGATAGCGACGAGCATGTTCTTGCTTCGGTCGTCTTGCCCCATGGCATTCAGAGATATAACTACGACACCATCAAAGAATTCATCGAACGGCTTTGTCCCTTCGGTGGCCCGTGTAAATATCTCCATGTCCACCAAGTCATCGATAATCGCCATTGGGGAGTCCGACTTCTCACCGAGTATCTCCCTGTACTCCGAGTGGATGTCGTATATCGTAGGTTGGCGATCTTGAGCGTTTGCTGTCTCGTAGGCATTGCGGACAGCGGCTTTGAGTTTGTCCCGCTGTACAGGGCCTATGCCCGAATACACTTTGTCGAGCACATCAGCGAAAAATTTGAACCGATCTAGCCAAGGAGCCGTTGATTCTCCCATTCCGGTGGTGTCGAACAGGTTAAGAGGGAGATGGTAGGGCTTCACTACTTTTGCCCCAGTAGCCTCTACGAAATCCTGGCTACTGAAATCATTTTTATAGTCGAAGATCAAGAAGCGTGGTTTGATCCCGCGGTTTGCATCGCTGGCCCTGGAGATCTGTAGGATGAGCGACTTGAGGAACTGAGTTTTACCCGTTCCAAGGTCACCTGCCACACCAATGTTCAATTGGTTGAGTCGAGTATCGGATATGTTAAGGCTTAGCTTTCTTGGCTCGAAACCATCGACTGTTTTGCCCACAGAAAGGACTATTCCCCCTCCTAACTCGCCAGAAGTTAAGGATGAAACGGTGTCCACATTTGGTTTGTCGGACGATGTGTCTCCGTCGAGTGAATGCGATAGGTCGGTTTCTTTGGTTAGGGATATTGATGGATCTACCAAAGGCGCACTTTGCGCCGGTAACTGGCCGAATTCGATCAAACTGGCAACCGGATTTGATTGCGGAGGCAGCAGCTCCCAATCTCCCACTTTGGCACGCACGGCGTCGTAGAACGACTGTGAATCATTGCCGATTACGATACGACCTGCGTCCTTGTTTGAAATGACAATCGTCTCTTCGAAATTGTCGCCGTCACGATCGAGTGGGCCGCTCAAAGTGGATTCGTCCACGACGATCAGTCGCCCTCTCAAATCGATGCTTGGTTTCGAGCTTGGGTCGAGAATCGCTGCTGCGATTTGCTCATGGTAGCCTGCCCAACGAGTAGATTGCCCTTCTACTGCCTGATGCTGACTGTAGACTCGTAAACCAAAACCAATCATCGAAAGTAGGAGATGCTGGTAGGTCAGGCTCCATGCCAAAGACTTGCTAGCGCGTACCTCGATGGCCTGTAAAAGTGTAGAGAGTGCCCTGGCTTGTGAAAGGGCGTCGACGGCTTCGGAGGCACCAAGCACGGTCCCCTGACGGCACTTGACCTCTATAGGGGTCAGATGCAACTGGACTTTGTCGTTAGAGATCCTCACGCCAATGACAAGTAAGTCGGGACGTGAGAGAGAAGCATCTTTACGCTCCTTGCCAAGGGAGCGTGCAAGGTCGGCAAGATACCCTCTGAACGGATCGACAGGAACAATAAGTGCGATCGTAGATTCGTCAGACGAACCTGCGAGAACTGGTAATAAGCTGTTCAGGTTTCCTTCTATACGGAACTGGTCTTGAAGTAGTCGGACCGCGAGGAAGAGGCCAAGGTCGCCTGTGGCTCCTGTATCATCTCCAGAGAGGCCGCGTACGGTTGGAATTCCTCTCCTCGCGACCTCTAGAAGAATCTGCTCGACCTTGGAATCTTCTAAGTTGTCGCACCCTGGAAGGGGCTTCAAGACACGGCGCAACGCATCACGATCGGCTTGCTTGACCTGTGATAATAGGTAGTAACCGCTGGTATCGCCTGCACGATGGGAATAGGAAGGGAGGTCGTAGTCCCACAGGTATGTGCCTTTGATCCAGCCACCCAAAAAACAGGCAGGATCAATTGCAGAAGACGAGACTGCAACATATCCGGCGCTATTTTGCGTAAGCATGTCGGATATTGCATGGACGCTAGGCGAGAATTGCAGACCTATCGCGCTGTCCCTCATCCTTTCTACTTTAAGCATGCACGCTGACACCTTATCGGCGAATGGGTCGCCGGAAGGGGGCATCTGCAGGCCTTGGCGGGACTCACACAAGAAGGAGCTTTGAAGTTGACGCCTGACACGGTGCCTGATTAGCCCACCAGCGCCCATAGGTGAGAGCATGCCAACTTCTTTGGACTCGGGCTCTGCTGAGTCCAATTGCGCGATGATTCCTAAATCTGGCTTGGCGCCAATCGGTTGCTTTTCGTACCACCGAACGTGGTTATCAGTGTCTTCAGACAGATTTGCGATCGTCGCTTGATCCGGCCTTCCCGAAGTCCTCGTGTCGAATACCTCAAGAATTTTCGCGCCGATACTTTGGTTCGAAAGATCCGTATCACCACTACGAAACCGCTTGGTGCACCAGTTGGTCAAACCTTCGTTGCAAGCATCAGTGGTACCTGCTGCACTAGACACTACCAGGCTGATAATCGGCTTTGCGGCCAGAAGGCCAGTGACATCGTCTAGAGCACGCGAGACCTGTGCTGGACTAAATCCACTCGAGATCCCACCGACTGTTAAACCGAATGTGTTGTCAAATGGGGGGCGTTGGGTACGGGCAGGTAACTGGCCCAGGCGAGAGCCGTTCCATAGTACTGACCAGTAGTCGGAGCTACATTCCACGGACAGAAAGTCAATACGCTCTACGCCACTTGGGGACTGTAAGGAGATAGTTAGTAGATCGGGAACGCAATCTGGATCAAGAATGCTCGCCGCTGGGCAGGGCAAGAGTGAGTCGCCTTCCACCTCATCCCACAAGACTTTTTGGGCAAGACAGTGCCACGCAAGACGTAATGGGTGAAGGGGCGAAAGGATGATGGCGTCTGGAGTTCTACTTAGAGTGCGTCCGTCTAATTCTAGTGAGCAGACCGCAACAGCATCTATCCAGCATGCAATGTCTGGATCCGTATCGAGCCAGGACATATATGCGTCAAGGTAGGTTTCGACGAGTATGCAGAACTCCTCATTCTCCGATAGCCAGGCTCCCAAGGGCGCGGATTCCAGAAGCCCCGACTGATCATCGCTTCCGCGTATGTACTTCGCAATTTCTTGGCGAGTTTCCACGAAGCCCTTTGGTGGTTGGAAGCTTGAAGCGTCAGGGCGAGGGTCAAAAAGGAAGCGACCTTGAGATAAAATCGGGCCATGAACTGAGTCCCAATCTGGAGGTGCCCATTTAGAAATATAGTCTTCTGCTATTACTATCGGTCTGAATGAGTTGGCTACGTTCTGCTCCTCGAGGATCCAAGACTGCAAGCTTGAGGCACGCGCATTCCGGTCCAGATGGACGACAGCCTTTGAGTCAAACTTCTCAAGATGCCGGCGATTCTGTTTGATTAGGCGTTCAAACTCGCTTCTACAGCCCTCTTCCTTCGTCTCCTCGCAAGAAAGATATGCTCTGCAGATATAGGGAGAGGGATGTCCAAAGAGGTTAAATGTTATATCTAGTTGGTATTTTCCGTCAGCCTCTACTTCCAATAAATATTCGTTTTCGCCAACTATGCGCGTGTCGAAAGATTGCTGCTTTCCCTCCAGCTCAGTAGCGTCGTCGGGCATGCCTTCAACCTTACCGATGGTTGCCCCTGGAGATAGATGAATTCGCAATTCATATCGCCCGGATCCAGGTAGCGAGAGTGATGTCTCCCAATGTCCTGCTGCAGTTTTCTTGCTTGGCTTTTTAGGGGGGACCAGTTTTGTTGCTAGCCTGCAAGTGACAAGAATTCCTGGCTTCCAGTTTATTAGCGATATGACCCGAACATTTGCAGGTTTGCAGCCTTCAGAAGTGACTTTGTAAGTAATGGGGTTTTGGTGTGCGGGAGGTGCTAGATCCGTGTACTCGCTAACGCCGCTAGGAGCTGCTGGTAATGAAATTGGCGCTCTTCCATATGAGCCACCGGCCAACAGGAATTCTGCTGGTCGAAAGTTTTCATTCGTTGATACGGCTAAGTCGACCTTGTCTCGCACTATCGCAGGTAACTTCTTTGTTGCAGGAATAATACTATTTGTGCATTTTATGCTGATCTCTCCGACTGCTACATCGGGCTCGTCGGCAAGTAAGTCTGTCCACTGTTCTATGGTCAGCTGCTTCCACCAAGATGGCGGAGGAGTGAGCGTTAGGGTTTTCTCAGGCATATAAAAAGCCTGGGTAGCACGTTCGAAAGCAGTAGGAACGTCGCAGCTCGCTTGGAGGTGGGCAAGCAATTCTCGCAGCGCTTGAGCTATGTCATCAGGGGCGCTTTGTGCTAGGCGCTCAATACCGGTTTTGAACCCGTCAGATAACTCATCTGCAATTTTATCTATGATTGAGAGTTGTGCCTTCGAAGAAATCCCATCACCTGCCATTGGCGGGAGACCGCAAGCTAGGGCAAGAGCCTTTTCAGGCGAAAGGTTTTGGACGGCCGCGTCTATCGAAAATATGCGGGACAGCATCCGCCACAAGGCGCTGTCGTTTGATAGATCTGAATCCATCTCATCTACGGATTTCGCAGCTGCGTGGATTAACTCTTTTGCTTCCTCTCTTTGCGAATCTCCTATGCCTGCGAGGTTGAGAGCCTCATTTACAGATTGCTGTACAAATCCGTCGTCCCACCATGCGCCAAGATCCGAGCTCATGCCGAACACGTCGCTTGATGATTCGATCGAAAGATTGTTGTGCTGGCCTGCAGGAACTAAGGCTACAAAGCTCGAGTTGTTTGGGTCATTACGAACATCTAGCAAGTGATCATTGTCGCAAAATCCGGATTCTCCGATCCGAAGTTTTTGGCCTTTAATTTGATCATTTGGGCGCTGGAGTAGTACTGGTAAGGTCACGGTATTACCGTCTATTCCAGACATAACTTCGATTCCCCCATCGCGAGCGAGCTCTTCGTAAACAAGCTCAAGAAGTTCGAGAGGGGGGCCGCGAAAAATCAGCCGATACTCAAATTTTTTTCCGCTAAGACCTTGCGTCGCTCCAAGTGCTTTCTCACGGACAACTGACGCAAGCCACTCTGCAAGTTTATTCATGTTCGCTTCCCTGAAGAATTTGACTTGTATGGAAAGGCGGCAACAGCAACATGCCGCTCTCGGCATCTGGGCTGTCGAGCACAAGACCGAGCATTCTTAATTGGTGCCCCAAGTCATTCCGGGCGATTTCGTGCTTATCTACGGTGAGGCCATAGGCTTCGAGATGCAGGACTAGTTTTTGGATTGAACGAGGTCCGACCATTCCGGCGAGAGCGCAGTGCACCAAGGCAAGAACAGCTACTGGCCCAAGAGATACGATCCATGGGCTGGAGGAGCTGTTTCCTTTCTTTTTAAGGATGTATCCCTGATCGTACCCTCTGAGCAAAGGTACGGCTGTTTGTCGTTGCCCTAGCGCGTGCCTTGCGAACTCCAACAAGTTGGAGCCAATACCTTTCTTGCATAGCAAAGCTCGCGTCTCTTGTTCTCGTATATCGGTTATGGTTTCAAGAGTGCCGATACTGAGGAGAGCGTCTCGATTTTTTTTGATATGCAAGCAAAGCATGGCAATACCTTTGCTTGATGCAATGTCTCCCTCGTACGGCGCACCTATCTGAGTGAGTGACCAGAGCAGCGCATTGATCCCCAGTCTCGCGTTTAAGTAGCTAGAAACCTTGTCCTTGATACCCTGAAGGGCTTTCCCTCCGTAAGCCATGTACTGAGGGGTCTCAGGGAAAATTGCTTTCCTTATCTCTTGTTCATTCAGATTTATTCCAGTACCTAGTACTGCTGATAGGCTGCTCCAGACTCTCGCATGAACGTCACAAAGCCAAGTCACATGAGATACCGCACCTAGGCGCAATACTGCCTCTAGCAAGCTGGTCCACTGCCTGCGCGTCATGGCGTCTTTCGCCTGCATGATAGCTTGGAGGTCTTTGACAAATCGTCTGGCGGGTAGGAAATGAATATCCTGAAAATCGGGGGGCGTTAGAGTCGTTGATTCACCATCTGGAATCGGTGCTAGTGCCCATATGTCTACATCTTGATTCCATGAAGATGTCTCCTGCTCAAGCCAGCGAGCGAAAAAATCGTCCCTGTCATTCACGCTCAGGGCTTCAAATAGGAGTTTCCACAGCTGCTGTGCCGACTCCGCATCCTTTGACCCCAGGCAAACCATGCGGCGTATTAAGCTGCCAGCGGGCCAGGAGTTGCTACTCAGTCGAGCAGAGCCGGAGAATAGCGATGTTCCAGGGACGAGAGGTGTGACCTGTACGAATCGCTTGGAAGACTGGTTTGGGAGTTTGGGACTCTCCAAAATCCCATGCAGAACCGTATACCAGCTATCCACTGATAAAACCGCACCTGAGGGCTGCGTCTGATTTTTTTTCCTAAGTTTCTGGATCCGTTTATCTAAATCGCTGCCAGCTTGGGGGACGCTGCCTTCGCTAACTGCCGCAAAGCCTATAGTTCTATAGAGGGAGGAAAGTAATACCTCTGAGCTTGCATATTCCGGAGCAGGGCTCATTGCTAGAGCCGACTTCTGATAAGTGCCGTGGGAGAATCTCCACGGCGCCTGTTTGAACTCCATAAGGCTCATACCGCATCCTCCTTCCGCGCGACTAATCCATCCCATGAGCGAGCTATCACCGTGCCGTCCGCCCCTACGCGAATTTTGGCGTGGTCGAGTAGCTCTTCGTCGCGAACGATGGGGCCGGAAAGCCGAGCTTTTGTTGTATCTAACAGGGCCAATACAGTGCGTGGAAGTGATGCAGGGGATAGTCCCCTCTCCAGTTCCTTCACCGCCTTGAACAAGTCATAAGTAAGGGGGATCGGTTGAGTAGACTGGACGTTGCCAACTCCGAGGTAGCGAATTGGTGGGCGAGGACGGCCATTAGTATTCTGGGCTAGCATCTTAACCCTGCGCTGCTGTACTACTAATGTCGCCTGACGCTGTTTTGGGGGAAGTGGTTGCCCGAAGGTGGTAGTCAGTGACACCTCAAATTCGTGTCCCGTATTCAGAAGCCCCTTCACTTGTTGTTCTACTTCGTAAAGCTGGTGCTTGTCGTTTTCCTCAACGACCAGCTGGAAAGCTTGAAGTATCTGGACGTTTGCAACCACGGCTGTTCTGGTGCATATGCTTCGGCGAACTAGGCGGCAAGCGAAATCCCGGAGGACATGTTGAACACGGCTGGCCGCGACCGGTCTACCGCGTCGAAACATTGGCAAGGAGAGCGTGTCGTCTGCATCCGAAAGTCGCTTCAGTAGCTCAATCTCGTTTTTTGATAACACTTTATATTTACGGACGAACTCAATGCCTCCCGCCAAAGAGCGGCTGAATCGAATGTCAAGGTCACCCAGATTGATGGTGCTTTGCGTACTTACCGCAACCTCGTTGTCGGGACTCGCGAATGCAGGGTCTAGATGATCGACGAGGTCCTCCAGAAGAGGGGCAATTGTTGCTGGAAGGTAGTGTGTTTTACGCTCTGAAAGGAATTCTACGAGTCCCTTAAGAGCTCTCTGAAGAGCTCTCCCTCGCTCGGTGTCCAAAGCCTTATCCAGGCGTAGCTCTTGAATATCACGGCGGAGCGATGTAGCTACTCCCTTATCCCATTTATGGAACAAGGCATGCTGGTAGCTTGACGTCGCCAGATGAAAAATCGCGGTAAGTGCTTGTCTGGTTGGTTTTTTAGTTCCAGCCGCTTTCTGATCAAGTTCTATGAGGCTTTCAGCCCATTGGCAAGGCGTAGATTGGTGCGATCGGCTTTCCGCGTCATGAACTACAGGATGATGGCCGGCCAACAAGTAAGAGGTTAGAGAGAACAAGTCTCGGAAGCTCCAGCGCTTGCTGCTTGCAAGCTCATACCAGCGCAATATCTTCAGTAGTGCCAACCGTTGTTCCTCCTTCGCAAGGATACTCTGGCTAGTACAGAACGGGCATTTCTCGCCTGCTGGACATGTTCCCTTTGCAGGCCACATTTCGGATGCAGTAGCTTGGCCGAAGAGAATTTCCGCTGGTGCCTGGGGCAGTCCATCAGGCTTTACTAGCAGGGACTCGGCGTCCATTGGCCAAACTGCGATAGAGGGGAACCCTTCAAGTGGCCAGCAAGAGGGGGCGTCGTACGAGAGACTTACAGCTCGGGTAATCGCTTCGAGGATTACGCGCGGTTTTTCCAAATTGTTGTCTAGCGCATGGATGAGCGCATCATCAAGGACACCGCGGTTGACACAGCACAAATAAGCTTGGGAGGAAGGGCCATGCAGCAGTCTGTCGAGCTCTTGGATAAGGAGTGCAGGAGCAGTGCTCTCTTCGTTTCCAGCATTTGTAGATGCATCCTGAACTATGTCCAAATTCAGTTTGTTGTCAGAACTTGAAAGTCTCCCAGCATCGACGCTTACTATTCTCGGAACTTTAAAACCTGTAGACGGATGGAATGCTTTTGACAGCTCTTTGATCAGTTGTCCGTTGCAGCCGAGGCTAGCATCCAACCAGCGTACGGTGGATTCGATCGCCTCGGTCTTTCCATTACCCGGCCCACCAACTAGAAGGACAATCCGTGGAATGTTTGCACCTTCTATCGGGAGTCTTTCGGTCCAGGCTTCAAGCCGGGACAGAAGATTTGTTCTTAGTAATTTTTCGTTCGGCTGGCCGCTATCATTGTCTAAAAGCCGCTTCACTCCTCCCGAGTGATGGCCGGCCCAGTCGACAAGGGCTGCGGGGTAGCGCGCCCCTTCCAGTTGGGTGCTATCCATTCCCCTCGACTCCTATGTTTTCAAGCTATGGCTAAGATTTCTTGTTCTGGTTCGGTGATTGTTTGTTGATTAGCTGTGGCCATGGCTTCTTTAAGTACCAGCTTGATGGCTTGGCCAATGGCTCTTGCAAGGTAAGGAGGAACGGCGTTGCCTACCTGCGTGTAGCGCGGGCATTCCTTAGTACGTTGCTTACCGCCCGTGGTGAATTTACCGCGGAACTGGAACCAGTCGGGAAACGACTGCAGGCGTGCAGACTCTCGGACGGTCAGTATTCTGGGCTCGCTGTAGTGGAGCACATCGTCGGGCAACGTTGTTATTGTAGGTGCGGGATTTTTCTCGTGCATTAGGCAAATGCGGTGCTTCTTGAGGCCATATTTTTCCCTTTGGGCCAAGCTCATCAAACCACCCCTAACGCACTCGGGGTCCTGAATGATCCTCATGAACCGTTCACTGATTTCGGGCTTGTGTTTTGCTAAGCGTACGCTGTCCATAGAGCCGTCGCTCCCTTGATGCATAAGGGTTTGGTAATGTGTCCGAGGCCCCTTATATGCGAGCTCTAGAAAACCGGTACGAGAGGAGGGATCAGTGCATGGTCTTGTCCCAACGTGCTTTATTTCCAAATCAGAAATGGCCTCCGACGCGCTGACAACTTCTGGAAGGCCAAGCTCCTGCAGTTGGTTCAGCCTTGCTTCCTCTAGAAGCTCGAAAGCTCTGTTGGCGCCGCCACGGAGATGGCCAGCGAGATCTTTGTGGATCCCTATTACGATTAGACGTGGGCGCTTCTGGGGAACTCCAAAAAGTGAGCAGTCCACTATTTTACCGAGGACCTCATAGCCGACGCTATTCAGGCTTTCGACAAGCTTGTCATAGTAGGAATGGGGCTTCACTTTCGTTAAGCCAAATTCTTCTTTCCATGATTTGGCTTTATGCGCGACCTTCATGCCCGGTACGTTTTCCAGAACAATGGCCGCTGGCTGAATGGCCTTGACCATTTCCACGTATTTCTCAAACAGTTGGTTTCGAGGGTCGGACTCTAGTCGCTTCCCTGCGAAGCTGAATCCTTGGCAGGGAGGGCCTCCTGCAAGCACATGAACTTTGCCCTTGAGCCTAGAAAGATCAAGTGGGTGCTGTTCAAGAATGTCATCGATACCCCAGGCTTTTCTTTCCAACCAAGAGGGCCATTCGAACTGGGGTACGGGCACGTCACGCCCTTCGAGCAGGTTTGCCGAAAGCGTAGAGAAAGCCATTTTGTCGCGTTCGACGGCAAAAACGCCGTTTAGCCCTGCGAGCGATAGACCTAGAGATAGGCCTCCACAGCCCGCAAAAAGATCTGCGAACATCAAAGGTTGCCCGTGGGCGGGTAGCGGGGGGAGGGTTTCGAAGTTTTTCATGGGCTCCTGCCCGGATACGGTCGTTTTCAGGGTAGGGAGCGTCTCGCGAAGCCCTTGGCTATCGCCTATATAGACAGGACGATGGAGGTCTTTTTTCGCCACCGATGCTTGATGCCTACTCGGCATGCTGACTAGAGGTAGCTCGGTAGGCGTCGAGGGGGCAATAGTGATGGATAATGGATTGCCCCGCAAGCAAACGCAATGGCTGCGGCCGCTTGGTGACTGGCTTGTTTTGAGATTACAGGCTTCACTTATGTCATTGAATTCATAAAAAAATTTTGCATTAGGTAAATCCGGGGCGTCGCTTGGTGGTACCGGCATTGTTGAGCTCCATCAACGGGTATGAAACCGAGCAATCTTTAATAAACTGGTCCTAATTGGTGTTTTCCTACTGGGCGAACATTGCTTTCTTCGCTTCAACTGCTTGTATGTGCTGCTCAAGTTAGAAGGGCGTTGGGTTGAGGCGTCGGCAGTGTCGAAATCTTCGCAAAGCTGCCGCGTGCAGGCTTAAGAAGCTGCCACAACAGGCGAACTGGAAAGAAGGTCGATAATCTTCCATTGTTCGTCATTCGCCCAAGAGAGCCTTGGCCATTCCAAGTGATAAAAAAATCACTGTGTTTGTATACAGTATCGAGTTTAGGAATATTTGCGCAAGGTTGGTCCGTCGAACGGTTGTAGCAGGATGTGAATGGCGGTGTAGCAGGGGGATGGGTTTTATTTAAGACATTAAAAAGCCGGCTTGTGGCCGGCTTCTCGGGGACTGGCTTGGTTCATTTTTGGTAAACCGCGCCAGCCTTCAAAACGTACACCCGGATCTTGCGTCCGGCTGTGGGACTTGGCGAGAAAATCATCTGCCTTGTCAGTGCGATCAGAGCCGCGGGGCGGGGTGATGCGCAAATGTGGGGCGCAGCATACTGATTTTTTTGGGGAATTCCCAGCTTGATGTGCGGGGTAGAGCTATCGGTGGCTCGGGTGTGGGTACCTGTCCGGGTTTTCAGGTGCATGGGCCACCGCTTTCGCGAGCAGGCTCGCTCCCACAGGTACTGCGCAATCCTGTGGGCGCGGCGCGGTGTTAGAGGAACGGCACCGGCGGCCGTCGTTTGTTCAGCGTCGAGCACCAGAACACCCACCCCAACACCCGAATGTTCTGCTCTTCAATCTGCGCAGGTCTGAACACTTCATCCGGATATTCCGCGCTGTTGTGGCTGCGCAACCGCAACCCATTCCCCGGCATCCGGTGCAGGTATTTGATCCGTAGCATGCCGTCATGCTCGATTGCATAAATCTCCCCATCAACAATCTGGGTCAAGCCGCGATCGATGGCGATGGTTGAGCCGTCTGCAATTTTCTCGGCCATGCTGTTGCCGACCATGTAGGCGCAGATGGCGTCTTTGTGGTTGATTTCCAGGGAGTCGAGGTGGCCGCGGGGCAGGCGGATGGGGTGGCTGATGTCTTCGATGACGTGGGTTTTGCTGGAGCCTGGGGCGATGGGTGTTTCTTTGTAGAAGGGCAGTTCGACGTCGTTGGGTTCGATGACGGTATAGACGCCGCGGATGGCCTGGGTGTTGTAGGTGTTGCCGGTTTCGTCTAACAGGCACAGGTCTTTCGGGCCTTCGGCGGCTTTCAGCCAGGTGCTGTTGACCGAGAGTTTTCGGGCGACTTCTTCCATGCAGTGAGCGGGCACGCCACGGGTGTACCAGTTGTGGATGTTTTGCGGCGACGTATCCAGGAATTCGGCAAATCCTGTTGTCGTAATGTTCGCTGCTTTGAGCAGCGCTTTGAACCGTGGACCGCTAGTGTTCTTTTTCATGAACGCGAGTTTACGGGCGCGGGGCAGGGCTTTGAATAAACGAACCGTTCAAATTGCGCGGGAATTTTAAGACCGGATGTAAGACGTCTTACGCCAGTTTTAAACAAGAAAAAACCGAGCGCCCAGATTGTTAAACGTGTCGTTTAAAACTCGATCCGCGCCCACAAAAAACCCCGGATCAACCGGGGTTCTTTTTGAAGCTTGAAGCTCAACGCTGGCGTTAGCCTTTGTAAGCAGCAACCGACTTCATGATCTCGGTGCGAGCGGCTTCGGAGTCGCCCCAACCTTCGATCTTCACCCATTTGCCTTTTTCGAGGTCTTTGTAGTTCGCGAAGAAGTGCTCGATCTGCTGGATCAGCAGTTGTGGCAGGTCGCTGCATTCCTTCACGTCGACGTACAGCTGGGACAGCTTGTCGTGTGGGACTGCGATGACTTTGGCATCGCCGCCGCCGTCGTCGGTCATGTGCAGGATGCCGATTGGACGGGCGCGGATAACCGAACCTGGAGCAACCGGGTAAGGGGTCACGACCAGCACGTCGAGGGGATCACCGTCGTCAGCCAGGGTGTTCGGGATGAAACCGTAGTTGGCCGGGTAGAACATCGGGGTGGCCATGAAACGGTCAACGAACAGGCAATCGCTGTCTTTGTCGATTTCGTACTTGATCGGCGCGTGGTTGGCCGGGATCTCGATCGCGACGTAGATGTCGTTCGGCAGGTCTTTGCCAGCCGGAATCTTGCTGTAGCTCATTGGGCGGTGCCCCCGTTAGTTGACCAAAAACACTTGGCCGGATTGACCAAAAAGTGGCGGCGATTATAGGCATATTCTGCCGCCGATGCCATGCGCCTTGGGTCGTGTAGACCTTAGTCGTGTCCCTGATAGACAGGGCTGGACGCCTGAAGTTGCCGCAGCCGGGACAATGGATCTTGCCGATAAAACAGCTTTAGCTGCTCGTAGACCTGTGGATAAGCCTCGTGCAGCAAATCCGGAGCGCTGAAGAAGTATTCGCTGGTGACGGCGAAGAATTCGGCCGGGTTCTCGGCGGCGTAGGGGTCGATGGCGGTTTCGGCGTCCGGGTTGCGGTCCAGATGGCGGTTGAGGTCATCGTAGGCTTGTTGCATGACTTTGGCCCAGTCGCTGACGCGCATATCGGGATGCAGCGGCGGCAGGCCGTTGGCGTCGCCGTTGAGCATGTCGAGTTTGTGCGCGAGTTCGTGGATCACCAGGTTGTAGCCTTCCCAACCGCCGCTGGCCATGACGCCGGGCCAGGCGAGGATGATCGGGCCTTGCTGCCAGGCTTCGCCGCTGTGTTCGCCGTCCCATTCGTGTTCGACGCCGCTGGCATCGCGATGGCGCTGGGGGCTGAGGAAGTCGTCGGGGTAGAGGACGATTTCGTGGAAGCCCTGATACCAGTTCAACTCGCCGAGGTTCAGCAGCGGCAATTGCGCCTGGGCGGCGAGCAACAGGCGTTGTTCCTGGTGCAGTTCGACGCCGGGCAGGGCGGTCAGGTGTTTGTCTTCCAGGAACAACACGCTGGCTTCACGCAGCCACTGGTCCTCGGCGGCGCTGATGCCGTCCAGGAAGCTCAAGTGATGGCGCACCCGCTGCCACATGTCATCGGCAATCGGGTGCCTGGCCAGGATGCGCCGGCGACGCCAGGCGCTCAGGGACCACATGGGCGCTCAGCGGGTTTCGGCTTTGGAGCTCGAACCGCCGAAGCGGCTGCGCACGACGCCGATGATCATCGGGATCAGCGACAGCAGGATGATGCCCACCACCAGCAACGACAGGTTTTTCTTGATGAACGGTACGTTACCGAAGAAGTAACCGAGGGTCACCAGGCCGCCGACCCACAGGATCGTGCCGAGCACACTAAAGAAGAAGAAGCGCGGGTAAGGCATCCGGGCGATGCCGGCGACGAACGGTGCAAAGGTACGAATGATCGGCAGAAAGCGCGCCATGGTCACGGTTTTGCCGCCGTGCTTGTCGTAGAAATCATGGGTTTGTTGCAGGTAGTCGCGGCGGAAGATTTTCGAGTTCGGGTTGCTGAAGAGCTTCTCGCCCGTCGTTCGTCCGATCACGTAGTTGGTGCTGTCACCGAGGATCGCCGCCAGCATCAGCAGACCGCCCAGCAGCACCGGGTCCATACCGCCACCGGCCGCCACTGCGCCGGCGATGAAAAGCAGGGAGTCGCCCGGCAGGAAAGGCATCACTACCAGGCCGGTTTCGCAGAAGATCACCAGAAACAGGATGGCGTAGATCCATGGCCCGTAGTTGTTTACCAGCATGTCGAGGTACACATCGAGATGCAGGACAAGGTCGATCGGGTTGAAATCCATGGGGGGCACCTGTGGTGACGGTCCGACTCAGCAGACCTGTGCGTATGACTTCATGTAAGCCTACAAGCGGATGTAGTTTTTCTTACAAGCCGGGGGAGCTCGGGATTATACGGTGGGAAAAGTGAAAAGCGCGTCGAGATTGTAGCGGGGGATGTCGCGGATAATCAGAGTCCGACAAGTTGTATACAAATCCCTGTGGCGAGGGAGCTTGCTCCCGCTGGAGGGAGAAGCACTCCCAAAGCCTGCATTTACAGTGTGTCAGGAGAATCTTGTTGGCCGGGTTACGACTGCTGCGCAGCCGAGCGGGAGCAAGCTCCCGCGCCACAAAAGCTCGCCCGCCGCGAAATTGTTATAACTCGTCGCTAATCGGCAACACGTAGTTCTTGAATTCGGTGTCTTCCTTGAACCCGATCGACTCGTAAGTCTTCTGCGCCACTTCGTTGTTGCTGCTGGTGGACACACGCATGCGCACGGCATTGGTTTCCTTGGCCATTTTCTTCGCGGTGCGGATCAAGTTGTCGGCGACCAGTTGGCGGCGGGCATCTTCGGCGACGTAGATGTCGTTGAGGATCCACACGCGTTTGAGCGACAGCGACGAAAAGCTCGGGTACAGCTGACAGAAACCCATCAGTTTGTTGTTGTCGTCATCGGCCAGGGCCAGGTAGATCACCGATTCCTTGCGACGCAGGCGTTTTTCGAGGAAAGCCCGGGACGAGTCCGGATACGGCAGTGAGCCATAAAACTCGCGATATTTGACGAACAACGGGGTCAGCAGGTCCAGGTGTTCGAGGGTCGCTTGAATAATCCGCATGGTAGGTCTCGCTTCAAGTGGCTGTCATACGTGCGTGACGGCGATGGGAAACCCCTGGCGGCCGTGCATCGATCCTGCCTGAAACCGAGTCGGAAACGCAATGCGGAAACGGTTCAGGCATCCGGCGGACTGAGTAGGAAATTTCCTTTCATGTCCGCTCCAGTTTCCGACTCCAATGTCTGAACCTGGGCTTCGTCCTTCAGATTGACCCCCGACAACTGCCGCCGACAGGCTTCGCGCATCAGGTACAGCAAGCGGTGCGCTGCCATGCCGTAGCTGAGACCTTCGAGTCGGACGTTGGAGATGCAGTTGCGATAGGCATCCGTGAGACCAATCTTGGGATTGTAGGTGAAATATAAACCCAGACTATCAGGGGAGCTGAGACCCGGGCGTTCACCAATCAGGATCACCACCATTTTCGTGCCCAACAGCTCGCCGATCTCGTCGGCCACGGCCACGCGACCCTGTTCGACCAATATCACCGGGGCCAAAGACCAACCATCCGCCGCCGACTGTTCCTCCATGCGAGTCAAAAACGGCAGGGTATGCCGATGTACGGCCAATGCTGACAAGCCATCGGCGACCACGATCACCAAATCCACCCCACCGGGATGCGCCGAGGCGTAATCACGCAGGATCTGCGCCGACTCATCGCTCAACTTGCGACCCAGATCCGGGCGCTGCAAATAGCTGTTGCGGTCCGTGGCGGCGCTATGCAGCAGCAAACTCTCGCGCCCGCGTTCGGCCAATTGCGCGCTGAGCCCGGCATGATCGAACGGCAAATGCACCGCGTCCCGAGCCTGGGCGTGGGCGTACTGGAAATCCAGTTGCGCGCTGGTGGGCATGCTGGTGCCGGTGCGGCCCAGAGCAATCCGCGCCGGGGTCAGGCGCCGCAGTTCCAGCCACGGGTTCTGTGGATCAACGGGTGGTTTATCCATATCAACACTCATCCCAGTTGCGCCAAGGCCTGGCGGAAGGCCGGCGGCAGGTTGTTACCAAAGTGAATCTTGCCGTCCGCCTGGGTGAAAATCCCCATCTTCGCCAGCCACTGCTCGAACTCCGGCGCCGGCTTCAAACCCAGGGTTTGCCGAGCGTAGAGGGCGTCGTGGAACGAGGTGGTCTGGTAGTTGAGCATGATGTCGTCGGAGCCGGGGATGCCCATGATGAAGTTGATCCCGGCCACACTCAACAGGGTCAGCAGGGTGTCCATGTCGTCCTGGTCGGCTTCGGCGTGGTTGGTGTAGCAGATGTCGCAACCCATCGGCACGCCCAGCAACTTGCCGCAGAAGTGGTCTTCGAGGCCGGCGCGGATGATCTGTTTGCCGTTGTAGAGGTATTCCGGGCCGATAAATCCTACGACGGTGTTCACCAGGAACGGTTTGAAATGTCGCGCTACGGCGTAGGCCCGTGTCTCGCAGGTCTGTTGATCGATGCCGTGGTGGGCGTTGGCCGACAGGGCGCTGCCCTGGCCGGTTTCGAAATACATCAGGTTCTGGCCGAGGGTGCCGCGATTCAGGCTCAAACCGGCGTCGTAGCCTTCCTGCAACACGTTCAGGTTGATGCCGAAACTGGCGTTGGCCGCTTCGGTGCCGGCGATCGACTGGAACACCAGGTCCAGCGGAACCCCGCGATTGACCGCTTCGATAGACGTTGTGACGTGGGTTAAAACGCAAGCTTGTGTAGGAATTTCGTAGCGCTGGATGATCGCATCGAGCATTTCCAGCATGGCGCAGATCGAGGCGATGCTGTCGGTGGCCGGGTTGATGCCGATCATCGCGTCGCCGTTGCCGTACAGCAGGCCGTCGAGAATACTCGCGGCGATGCCGGCCGGTTCGTCGGTGGGGTGGTTGGGTTGCAGGCGGGTGGATAGGCGGCCGCGCAAGCCCATGGTGCCGCGAAATTGCGTGACCACGCGGATCTTCTGCGCCACCAGCACCAAATCCTGCACGCGCATGATCTTCGACACGGCGGCAGCCATTTCCGGGGTCAGGCCGGGGGCGAGGGCGCGCAGGCTCTGTTCGTCGGCGGCGTCGCTGAGCAGCCAGTCGCGAAAACCCCCGACGGTGAGGTGGCTGACCACCGCGAAGGCTTGTTTGTCGTGCGTGTCGATGATCAGTCGGGTGACTTCATCGGCTTCGTAGGGAATCAGTACTTCCTGTAGGAAGTGAGTCAACGGGATGTCGGCCAACGCCATTTGCGCAGCCACGCGCTCGCCATCGTTGAGCGCGGCGACACCGGCCAGGAAATCCCCGGAACGCGCCGGGCTGGCCTTGGCCATGACTTCCTTGAGACTCTCGAAGCGGTAGGTCTGGGCGCCGACGGAATGGGCAAATGCGGCCATGGGACGGGGTCCTCCTGATGCTGTAAATCACTCAAAAACACCGCGAACGCCCCTGTAGGAGCTGGTAGGAGCTGTCGAGTGCAACGAGGCTGCGATCTTTTGACCTTGTCTTTAAAAGATCGCAGCCTCGTTGCACTCGTCAGCTCCTACAGGCTTCTACAAGTTCCTACAGCAGCGGTGTGCACTTCAATATGGCAGGCGCCGAGTATTGAGCCCGGCGCCGGTGCAACTCAGATACCTGTGAGCATAGCGTCCGCCGGTGCCGCGAGGCGTTGCTTGGCGGTCAGTTGGAAATACAGGTAACCGGCAGCCATGAACCCCAGGAACACCAGGCCGATCAACGTGTTGAACCACGCCATTGCCACCAGGCACACCACCGCCAGGAACAGCGCGATCCCCGGCACGATCGGATAACCCGGCGCGCGGAAGGTGCGTTCCAGATTTGGCTCGGTTTTGCGCAATTTGAACAGGCTCAGCATGCTGATGATGTACATCACGATGGCGCCGAACACCGACATAGTGATCATCGCCGCCGTCAGGGTCATGCCTTGCAGATTGACCAAGCCATCGCTGTAGATCGCCGCGATGCCGATCACGCCGCCGGCCAGGATTGCCCGGTGCGGAGTCTGGAAGCGCGAGAGTTTGGCCAGGCCTTTAGGCAGGTATCCGGCGCGGGCCAGGGCGAAGAACTGCCGCGAATAGCCAAGAATAATCCCGTGAAAACTCGCCACCAGACCAAACAGGCCGATCCAGACCAGCATGTGCATCCAGCTCGAATTGTTGCCGACCACGGCTTTCATTGCCTGGGGCAGAGGGTCGTTGATGTTCGACAGTTGACGCCAGTCGCCGACGCCGCCGGCCATCACCATCACGCCGATTGCCAGGAACACCAAGGTCAGAATGCCGCTGACGTAAGCTTTGGGAATCGTGCGTTTCGGGTCCTTTGCTTCCTCGGCCGCCATGGCTGCGCCTTCAATCGCCAGGAAGAACCAGATCGCAAACGGGATCGCCGCAAAGATCCCCGGGATTGAGGCCATGGTGAATTCGTTGGAACCCGACCAGCCGTTGAGCACGAAGTTACTGAAGCTGAAGCCCGGCGCCACCACGCCCATGAACACCAGCAATTCGGCGACCGCGAGCACGGTGACCACCAGTTCAAAAGTCGCGGCGATGCTGACGCCGAGGATGTTCAGGGTCATGAACACAAAGTACGCGCCGACCGCCGCGATCTTCGGGTCCAGTTCCGGGTATTGCACGTTGAGATAGGCGCCGATGGCCATGGCAATCGCCGGCGGCGCAAAGACGAATTCGATCAGGGTGGCGATGCCGGCGATCAATCCGCCTTTCTCGCCAAACGCCCGTCGGCTGTAGGCAAACGGTCCGCCCGCGTGGGGAATCGCGGTGGTCAGTTCGGTGAAACTGAAGATGAAGCAGGTGTACATCGTCGCCACCATCAATGCGGTGACGAGGAAACCCAGCGTGCCCGCGGTGCCCCAGCCGTAACTCCAGCCGAAGTACTCGCCGGAAATCACCAGGCCGACGGCAATGCCCCATAAGTGCAGGGTGCCGAGTGTGGGTTTGAGCTGTGTCGTAGAAGTCATAAGTCCTCTCTGTTTTTTATTGTTTGATCGGTTGGACTTTCGGGTGTGGCGGTTACAGCGGGCACGCAAAGCCCGTGCCAGAGGGGCAGGGCGATGATTTTCGGTGTGTGTGAGGGCGCCTTCGCTGGCAAGCCATGCTCCTACAGGTATTGCATGATCTGTAGGAGCGAGGCTTGCCCGCGAAAGCCGTTACGCGGTCACGCGTCGAGTTAGAAGAAGCCCAACGGATTGATGTCGTAGCTCACCAGCAGGTTTTTGGTCTGCTGATAGTGATCGAGCATCATTTTGTGGGTTTCACGCCCGACGCCGGACTTTTTGTAACCACCGAATGCGGCGTGCGCCGGGTACAGGTGGTAGCAGTTGGTCCACACACGACCGGCCTTGATGGCGCGGCCCATGCGGTAGGCGCGGTTGATGTCGCGGGTCCAGAGGCCGGCGCCCAGGCCGAACTCGGTGTCGTTGGCGATGGCCAGGGCTTCGGCTTCGTCCTTGAACGTGGTGATGCTCACCACCGGGCCAAAGATTTCTTCCTGGAACACACGCATTTTGTTGGTGCCCTTGAGCAAGGTCGGCTGGATGTAATACCCGGTCGCCAGGTTGCCCTCGAGTTTTTCCACCTTGCCGCCGGTCAGCAACTCGGCGCCTTCGCCCTTGGCGATTTCCAGGTACGAAAGGATTTTGTCGAATTGCTGCTCGGACGCCTGGGCGCCGACCATGGTGTCGGTGTCCAGCGGGTCGCCACGTTTGATCGACAGAACTTTCTTCATCACGACTTTCATGAAGTCGTCGTAGATCGATTCCTGTACCAGCGCGCGGGATGGGCAAGTGCAGACTTCACCCTGGTTGAAGAACGCCAGCACCAGGCCTTCGGCGGCTTTTTCGATGAACGTTTCTTCGGCTTGCATGATGTCGGCGAAGAAGATGTTCGGCGACTTGCCACCCAGCTCCACGGTGGACGGAATAATGTTTTCGGCGGCGGCATGCATGATGTGCGAGCCGACCGGGGTCGAGCCAGTGAAAGCGATCTTGGCGATGCGCTTGCTGGTAGCCAGGGCTTCGCCAGCTTCTTTGCCGAACCCTTGCACCACGTTGAGCACGCCGGGCGGCAGCAGGTCGCCGATCAGTTCCATCAGCACGGTGATGCCCAGCGGGGTTTGCTCGGCAGGCTTGAGCACCACGCAGTTACCGGCGGCCAGGGCCGGGGCGAGTTTCCACGCGGCCATCAGGATCGGGAAGTTCCACGGGATGATCTGACCGACCACGCCCAGCGGTTCATGGATGTGATAAGCCACGGTGTTGCCGTCGATCTCGGCGGCACTGCCTTCCTGGGCGCGGATGCAACCGGCGAAGTAGCGGAAGTGGTCTGCGGCCAGCGGGATGTCGGCGTTGAGGGTTTCACGCACGGCTTTGCCGTTGTCCCAGGATTCGGTGATGGCCAGGAGTTCCAGGTTCTGCTCGATGCGGTCGGCGATTTTCAGCAGCACCAGCGAGCGCGCCTGGGCGGACGTGGCGCCCCAGGCATCGGCAGCGGCGTGGGCAGCGTCCAGGGCTTTGTCGATGTCTTCGGCCGTGGAGCGCGGGAATTCGGCAATCGGTTGGCCATTCACTGGCGAGGTATTGGTGAAGTACTGACCTTTGACAGGCGCGACGAACTCGCCGCCGATGTAGTTACCGTATTTGCTCTTGAACGAAACGATAGCGCCTTCAGTACCGGGGTGAGCGTAACGCATGGTGATTTCTCCTTGGCTTTTGTGCTTATAAGGGAGAGCGCATGTGCGCCTGCTATAAGCGTAGAGCAAAGGTTGGGCCACTGCCTTGCAGGGCAGGCAAATCAAGGCCTTGCGCGATTTTTGTCGGACAAGCGGAGATTGTCTGTGACGGTTTCGGTACAGCCTGGGTGACAGTTTGTACCGCTTGTGGCACAGGTTGTGA
The DNA here is from genome assembly GCF_026016365.1 of Pseudomonas sp. B21-053. Classification (NCBI taxonomy): domain Bacteria; kingdom Pseudomonadati; phylum Pseudomonadota; class Gammaproteobacteria; order Pseudomonadales; family Pseudomonadaceae; genus Pseudomonas; species Pseudomonas sp. B21-053. The sequence continues at coordinate 6,272,618 of NZ_CP087205.1, read as the reverse complement.
CCGGGTGGTCTTGCCAGCATTGCAAAGCGCGCTGGCGTGGAGGATGCTCCGTGTTCATATGACTACGTCATTGGGCTGCACACCTTTGATGGCTGCCGCATAACCCCTGTAGGAGCTATCGAGTGAAACGAGGCTGCGATCTTTTGATCTTGTTTCTCAAAAAGCAAAATCAAAAGATCGCAGCCTCGTTTCACTCGACAGCTCCTACGTGGGAAGTGTTAGCGGCTCGGGGAGAATAATAAGAAATGCACGACAACCATTTGAGTCGCCATGCCCAGCAAGTCCTGACCGTTACCCAGGGCAAATCGCACCTACACGGTCCTGGCAGCGATCCGTCGATTGCCCGCTCCTGGCTGCGTTGTCTTGAGGATTACCACCTCGACCCGGCCCTGACCATGGCGCCAACGGTGCTGGAACATGGCCGCGTACTCGAAAGCCGCGAGCGCCTGCAACAAGTGCTGCACATCGCTGGCAATGAAATGACCAGCCTGCACCAGCAACTCTCCGGCGCCGGTCACGCGGTGCTGCTGACCGATGCCCGTGGGGTGATCCTCAATTGCGTCACTGCCCCCGCCGAACGCAAGATTTTCGAGCGCGCCGGGCTCTGGCTAGGCGCCGACTGGAGTGAAGCCTGCGAAGGCACCAACGGCATCGGCACCTGCCTGGTAGAGCGCCAGGCCCTGACCATTCACCAGGACGAACACTTTCGCGGCCGTCACACGGGCCTGACCTGCTCGGCGAGCCCGGTGTTCGACCCGCACGGCGAACTGCTGGCGGTGCTTGACGTGTCTTCGGCGCGGCATGAAGTCTCGCGGCAGAGCCAGTTCCACACCATGGCCCTGGTCAATCTGTCGGCGAAGATGATCGAGAGCTGTTATTTCCTGCGCTACTTCGACAATCAATGGCTGCTGCGTTTTCACCTTCAGGCGGAATCCGTCGGGCTGTTCAGCGAAGGGCTGCTGGCGTTCGATGGCGAAGGCCGGATCAGTGCGGTCAACCAGAGTGCGTTGAACCTGCTGGGGCACATTCGCGGCGGCTTGTTGGGTAAACCGGTGGAAGCGTTTTTCGATTGCACGCTGGATGAATTGCTGGGGCGTGCGAGCGTGAATGCCAGCGCCAGTTGGCCACTGCGCACCCGTGACGGGCGCAGTCTGTTTGCCCTGTTGCGCGGCCAGCCGCGCAGCATTCCGGTGCCGGTGGTGCAAAGTCCGGTGATTGCCGAGCGTCCGCGCCTGTCCGGTATTTGCCTGGGCGATGCGGCGTTGCAGGAAGATTTCCGCAAGGCCCTGCGTGTGTTCGAACGGGACGTGCCGCTGTTGATCAATGGCGAAACCGGGTCCGGCAAAGAGGCCTTCGCCAAAGCCGTGCACCAGGGCAGTCAACGGGCGGAAAAGTCCTTCGTCGCCCTCAACTGTGCGGCCATCCCGGAAAGCCTGATCGAAAGCGAACTGTTCGGCTATCGCGGCGGCAGTTTTACCGGTGCGCGCAAGGAAGGCATGCGCGGCAAGCTGCAACAGGCGGATGGCGGCACGTTGTTTCTCGACGAGATCGGCGACATGCCCCTGGCGTTGCAGACCCGATTGCTGCGGGTGCTGGAAGACCGCCAAGTGGTGCCGATTGGCGGCGAACCGGAGTCGGTGAACGTCCGGATTATCAGCGCCACCCACCGGAATTTGCTGGATCGGGTGCAGGACGGCAGCTTCCGCGAGGATTTGTATTATCGGCTCAATGGGCTGGAAGTCGCGTTGCCTGCGCTGCGTGATCGCACCGATAAATCCCAGTTGCTCGATTTCCTGCTGGCCGAAGAAGCGGGCGGGGAGACGGTGTTGATTGATCAACCGGCGCGACAGGCCTTGCTCGGTTTTGCCTGGCCGGGGAATGTGCGGCAGTTACGCAATGTGCTGCGTACCTTGGCGGCGTTGTGTGATGGCGGGCGGGTTGGGCTGGAAGATTTGCCGGCAATGATTCGTCAGGCGCGGCCGGTGGTTGCGGCGGCGGTGGAAGAGCCTTCCGAATTCCCGCTCGATGATGCCGAGCGCTTGGCGTTGCTGAATGCGCTGGAGCAGCAGCGCTGGCATATGACGCATACCGCTGAGCAGCTAGGTGTCAGCCGTAACACCCTTTATCGCAAGCTACGTAAACACGGCATCGCCCGTTCCGCGTAACCGATCGTTCCCACGCAGAGCGTGGGAACGATCATGTGCAAGAACCTGTAGGAGCGAGGCTTGCCCGCGAAGAACGATAACGCGGTGTATCAGACAGACCGCGTCGTGGCCTTCGCGGGCAAGCCTCGCTCCTACGGGTTGTGTGATCGACCCGAAACAAAGGTGCGATTTTCCCCACCCTACGCTAACCTGCGGCCATGTTTTACGAGGTCGACTATGCACATTCATATTCTTGGTATCTGCGGCACTTTCATGGGTTCGATGGCGGTTCTGGCCAAAGAGCTGGGCCATCACGTGACGGGCTCCGATGCCAACGTCTATCCGCCGATGAGCACGCAGCTTGAGGCTCAGGGCATTCAGTTGACCCAGGGTTACGACCCGGCGCAGCTCGATCCGGCCCCGGATCTGGTGGTGATCGGCAATGCCATGTCCCGTGGCAACCCGGCCGTCGAATACGTCCTGAACAAAGGCCTGCCTTACGTTTCTGGCCCGCAATGGCTGGCGGATCACGTGTTGCGGGGTCGCTGGGTGCTGGCCGTCGCCGGCACTCATGGCAAGACCACCACCAGCAGCATGCTCGCCTGGGTGCTGGAACACGCAGGCATGAGCCCGGGTTTCCTGATCGGCGGCGTGCCGCAGAATTTCTCGGTGTCCGCTCGCCTGGGTGGCACACCGTTCTTCGTGATCGAAGCCGACGAATACGACAGCGCGTTCTTCGACAAGCGCTCCAAGTTCGTCCACTACGGCCCGCGCACGGCGATCCTGAACAATCTTGAGTTCGATCACGCCGACATCTTCCCCGATCTTCCAGCGATCGAGCGGCAATTCCACCATTTGGTGCGCACGATTCCGAGCGAAGGCCTGGTGATCCATCCGACCACCGAAGCTGCCTTGCAGCGCGTCATCGATATGGGCTGCTGGACCCCGGTGCAAACCACCGGTGCCGGCGGTCAGTGGCAGGTCAAGCTGTTGAGCGAAGACGGTTCGAAGTTTGAAGTGCTGTTCGAAGGCGTCGCCCAAGGCGTGGTCGAGTGGGACATGACCGGTCAGCACAACGTCGCCAACGCCTTGGCGACCCTGGCGGCCGCGCGTCATGTCGGCGTCGTACCGTCGCTGGGCATTGCCGCGTTGAGCGCGTTTAAAAGCGTGAAGCGCCGGATGGAGAAAGTCGCGGAAGTCCGTGGCATCACCATCTATGACGACTTCGCCCACCACCCGACTGCCATCGCCACCACCCTCGATGGCTTGCGCAAGAAGATTGGCGACGCGCCGTTGATCGCGATCATCGAGCCGCGCTCCAACTCCATGAAGCTCGGCGCGCACCGTGACGGTTTGCCGGAAAGCGTGGTGGATGCCGATCAGGTGATCTGGTACGCGCCAGCCAACCTCGGCTGGGATCTGGCCGGCACGGCGGCGCTGTGCACCGTGCCGTCGATTGTCAGCGACTCCCTCGAAGGCATCATCGAACGCGTGAAAAGCCAGGCCCAGCCCGGCACTCACGTGGTGATCATGAGCAACGGCGGCTTCGGCGGCCTGCACGGCAAACTCGCCGAGGCGCTGCAATGAACAACGGCCCGGAACGCATCACGCTGGCCATGACCGGCGCTTCCGGCGCCCAGTACGGCTTGCGCCTGCTGGACTGCCTGATTCGCGAAGACCGTGAGGTGCACTTCCTGATCTCCAAGGCTGCGCAATTGGTGATGGCCACCGAGACTGACGTAACGCTGCCGCCGAAACCGCAAACCATGCAGGCCTTCCTCACCGAATACACCGGGGCGGCTGCCGGGCAAATCAAGGTGTATGGCAAGGAAGACTGGATGTCGCCGGTGGCTTCGGGCTCCGGCGCGCCGGCGGCGATGGTGGTGGTGCCGTGTTCCACCGGGACCTTGTCGGCCATCGCGACCGGGGCCTGCAACAACCTGATCGAACGCGCCGCCGATGTCACCTTGAAGGAGCGCCGCCAGTTGATTCTGGTGCCGCGCGAGGCGCCGTATTCGAGCATTCATCTGGAGCACATGCTCAAGTTGTCGAACATGGGCGTGACGATCCTGCCGGCCTCGCCGGGTTTCTATCACCAGCCACAGACCATCGACGACTTGATCGATTTCGTCGTCGCACGGATCCTCAATCTGCTGAATATCCCGCAGGACATGCTGCCGCGTTGGGGCGAGCACCATTTGAGCAGCGATGAATAAACTGCTGATGGTCCTGCTGGTGCTGCAACTGGCCGGCTGCGCCACGGCGCGCACCCTCGATGCTGCCAAACCGGGGGCGCCAGTGGTGTATTCGGGGACGCGCCTGGATTTGTATGCGATGAATGGTGGTTGCTGTGCCATGGATCGTTTTGGTGCTGAAGCGCCGAGCTATCCCGGCGTTGACCTGCCGGCCAGCGCGTTGCTCGACACGTTATTGTTGCCGTTGTCGGTGCTGACGGTGATTGGTGTGAGTTTTCAGGCGACGGGCGGGCTTTAAAAATCAAAAGATCGCAGCCTTCGGCAGCTCCTACAGGGTGAGCACATAGCCCATGTAGGAGCTGCCGAAGGCTGCGATCTTTTGATCTTACTTGCCTAACTTACGCAACTCATCCGACTCAACCACCCGCACGCCATCCTGCTCTTCCAGCGCCAGTCGCCACATTGCCCGCGCCAGTTGGCAGGCTTCGATGCCGTGGTATTTGCCCGGGATCAAGCGCGACAACGGCCCAGCGAACTGCTCGGCCATGCGCGGTTCGAGACGTTCGCCAAGCAACAACGAAGGTCGGCAAATGGTCAGTTGCGGCCAATTCTGCGCGCGCAATGCGTATTCCATCTCGCCTTTGACCCGGTTGTAGAAAACCGTGGATCTGCGATCTGCCCCCAGGGCACTGATCACGATCAAGTGCCGCGCGCCCATTTCCCGGGCACGTTTGGCGAACGCCACTACCATGTCCAGGTCCACCGCGCGAAACGCCTGCTCGGAGCCAGCCTGTTTGATCGTGGTGCCGAGGCAGCAGTAGGCGATGTCGACGCGACCGTTCAACTGCGGCAGGAACACGGCGGGGTCGCCGACGGGGTTTTCCAGATGGGGATGCTCGGCCAGTGGCCGGCGTGAAGGTGCCAATACCCGCGTAATCGTTGGCTCATTGAGCAGGCGATCAAGCAAATGTTCGCCGGTTAATCCGGTAGCTCCGGCAAGCAATACATGCTGAGGCGTCAAGTACATAGTGTTTCCCCCTTGATACTGTTCAGCTTAGTTGCTCTTGGCGTCCTTGCTGCTGATAGCAGCACTTTGTAATGCTTTTCGGGCTTGCTGCTTGCGCAACAGCTGCCAGTGGGAGAGCACGGTTTTTGGCGCCCAGATCTGCGGTTCAGAGGCTTCGAAGTTATCCGCCAGCTCGCGCTCGGCCACGGTGGCCTTGGCCAGTTTGAAGGCCTGCTCCAAATCGTCGGTCTGGTTCAGCGCCTGGGCGAACAAGGCGTCGCCGAAGTAAGTGAAGTTGGCCTCTTCTGAGCAACCGAAGGACACCCGGTCCGCCCGCGAGGCGGTCATGATCAACGTGCGCTCGTCTTTCAATGCCGGGATGAAACCACCGGAATAGCAGGAAGAGATGACAATTATCTTGTCGCGATTTTTCAGCGGGGCGAGCACCGCTGCCAGTTCGTCGGCCGGCAGGTCAGCCAGTTCCATGCGTGGCTGATCGAGCACCAGTTCGTGTTCGCTGGTGCCGTGGCTGGTCAGGTAGATAAACAGCAAGTCTTCCGGGCCACTGCGTTCGGCCAGAGTCTGGGCGGCGCGGCGCAGGTTTTCCCGGGTGGCCATCGGACGGTCGGCGAGGTGGTCGCGGTGGTTGACCAGGCGGATCTGCCCGTAAGCGCCGAAACGGCTGGCGAGCATGTTGGCGACGTAGTCGGATTCGCGCAGGAACACGCTCTGCTTGCCGTCGCCGCCGAGGGTCAGGGTGTACAACTCGACCGCCGGGGTGGAGGCGGGCACATTGGCCAGCGCTTCGTCGAGCAAGCGGCCCTGGGCCAGCAGACCGGATTCCAGGGTGTCGGGCAGCAACTTGCCGTCGGCGTCGCGCACACGCTGGCCGTTGATCCAGGTGCCGCTCATCACGGTGCCATCGGTCAGCACCAGGGTGCCACGACCCGAGTAGCTGTCGCTGTCGAAGCCGCCGACGTAGAAACTGCCGTCGGCCAGGTTCAAGCGGCCCGGCCCGGTGAAGCGCCAGTCGCTGAACTGGCCGATGTAATGGCTGCCGTCGGCGCCGACCAATTCGCCCTTGCCGCTGAGCGCGCCTTCCTTGAACTGGCCGATCCACACATCGCCATCGGCGTTTTCGTAGCGGCCCTTGCCGTGGAGTTGGTTGTCCTTGAAACCGCCGACGTAGATATCACCGTCAGCGCTGTTGAACGTGCCGTTGCCTTCGAGTTGCCCGTCGACGAAATGCCCGCTGAACTGATTGCCGCTGGCATCGCCGCGCTGGCCTTCGCCGTTGGGTTTGCCGTGGGCGAACTGGCCTTGATAGGTGCTGCCGTCGTCGAGTTCGAGACGACCGAGCCCGGAATACTGATCGGACTTGAACTCACCACGGTAAGTCATGCCGTTTTCTTTGAGGGTGCCTTCGCCGTCGCGCCGGCCCAGCTTGAAGCCGCCGGTGTAACTGCTGCCATTGGTGGTTAGCGTGCCCTGGCCGTCGAACAGCCCTTGCTGGAACTGCCCGCGATAGACCTCGCCATTGCTGCCGTGCCATTCGCCCTGGCCATGCCACTGGCCTTTGTCGAACTCCCCGGCGTACCAGCTGCCGTTCGGGTAGTCGATGCGGCCCTGGCCCTGCAACAACCCGTTGACCAGATCCCCTCGATAGCGTCCGCCGTCCGGCAGGCGCGCGTCAGGGGACAACAGCGATTCACCATCGCCGCAAGCGGTGAGCATCAGGGTCAAAGCGAGGAGTGCAAGTGAGCGCATAGCGGGATCCGGGCAATTAGGCGACCGAGTATGCCGCAGCTATGCGTCGCATATATAGAGAAGGTCGCGAAACAGCGTGCGCTGCTTCGCATTCGGGATGGTTTACACGAAACAGAGGGACAGCGGTTCAGCGATGTACGCCGGTTTGTCCGAGCCTTCTATCTCAAGGGTGGCGGTGGCCTTGAGCAACCACTGGCCGGGTTTCTTCTCGGTGACTTCGGTCAGGTCGACCTTGAGCCGTACTTTCGAGTTGACCTTGACCGGCTGGATGAAGCGCACGCTGTCGAGGCCGTAATTGACCACCATCTTCAAGCCTTCCGGCAGGATCAGGATGTCTTCCATCAGTTTGGGGATCAGCGACAGCGACAGGAAACCGTGGGCGATGGTGCTGCCAAATGGCGTTTGCGCGGCTTTGACCGGGTCGACGTGAATGAACTGATAATCCCCGGTGGCTTCGGCGAACAGGTTGATGCGCTCCTGATCGATGGTGAGCCATTCGGAACGTCCAAGTTCCTTGCCGACATAATCTTTGAGCTCTGCAACGGGAACATAGGGCATTGAGACTCTCCTTGGGTTCATCGGTTTTATAGTTTTGAGGTGGGGGGATTTGACCTCCCGGATTACCACTTTAGATCAACATGGCAAATTGCTCCGGTCAACTGACCATGCTTTTGGCGAATGCCGGTGTATAGCGTCGGCATGCTTATAATGCCCGGCCCCTTTTTGGTGGGGAGCGCGCGCGGGAGATGCTGGATGTTGTTACGTGGCCTGACCTGGCTGGTGCTGTTCCAATTGCTGGGCACAGCCATCAACCACCTATTTTTGCCGGTGCTGCCGGGGCCGATTGTCGGCCTGCTGCTGTTACTGGTGTTTCTGATTTGTCGTGGCGAGGTCGGTGAACCACTGAACCTGGCCGCCAGCAGTTTGCTGCTCTACCTGCCGTTGCTGCTGGTGCCGCCGGCGGTGGGCGTGATGGTTTACGCCAAGGATATTGCGGCGGACTTCTGGGCGATCACCGGTGCGCTGGTGCTGTCGCTGCTGTTGTCCATGGCGTTCGCCGGGGTGTTGATGCAGCGTCTGGTCAAGCGCCATGCGCATCGTGGGGATCGCCCATGATCCTCGACTGGCAAGGCGCGCTGGATTCGGTGATCCACCATCCGCTGTTCGGCATTGGCATTACCCTCGGCGCCTATCAACTGGTGCTCGCGGCGTTCGAGAAAACCCGCTGGATCTTCCTGCAACCGGTGCTGGTGTCGATGGTGCTGGTAATTGGCGTGTTGGTGAGCTGCGGCCTGACCTACGCCGAGTACCGCAAGAGCACCGAGATCCTCAGTATCCTGCTGGGCCCCGCGACTGTTGCGTTGGCGGTGCCGCTGTACTTGAACCTGCGACGGATTCGACAGTTATTCTGGCCGATATTTACTACGCTGGTGATAGGCGGTGTGGTCGCCACGGGCATGGGCGTGTTGCTGGGCTGGTGGTTTGGTGCCGAGCACATGATCCTGATGACCATGGCGCCGAAATCCGTGACCTCGCCGATTGCGATGTTGGTGGCCGAACAGATTGGTGGCGTCGCGGCGCTGGCAGCGGTGTTCGTGTTGATTACCGGCGTGATTGGTGCGATTTTCGGCCCGAGCCTGTTGACGCGTCTTGGTGTCCACAGCCCCGAGGCACGCGGAATGGCGTTAGGGATGACCGCCCATGCGGTCGGCACCTCGGTGGCCTTGCAGGAAAGTGAAGAGTGCGGCGCCTTTGCGGCGCTGGCGATGAGTCTGATGGGCGTGGCGACGGCGGTGTTCCTGCCGTTGGCCGTGTCGATGGTGGTGTAAGGAAATGTCTATGAGCTTGCCGCTTTTCCCGCTGAATACGGTGCTGTTCCCCGGTTGCATCCTTGATTTGCAGATTTTCGAGGCGCGTTACCTGGACATGATCAGCCGCTGCATGAAACAAGGCAGCGGTTTCGGCGTGGTGTGCATCCTCGACGGCGAAGAAGTCGGCATCGCGCCGGCGGGTTATGCGCTGGTGGGCTGCGAAGCACTGATCACCGACTTCAAGCAGCAGGACAACGGCTTGCTGGGGATTCGGGTGCAGGGTGGGCGACGTTTCCACGTGTTGCGCTCCGAAGTGCAGCGCGATCACCTGACCCTCGCCGACGTCGAGTGGCTGGAAGACGAGCCGGAACAACCGTTGCAGGACGAGGACGCCGACCTGGTCGCCTTGCTCAAGGCGTTGGCCGAACACCCGATGGTCGAGGCGCTGAACATGGGCACCGAAGCAACCGGGCAACAATCATTGGCCAATCAACTGGCCTACCTGCTGCCATTTGCCGAGGTCGACAAGATCGACCTGCTGCAACTCGACGATCCTCAGCAACGGCTGGATGCGATTCAGGCATTGCTGGATGAGTTGCAGGGCGAACTGTTCGCCTGAGATCCCCCGTAGCAGCTGCCGAGCCCGCGAGGCTGCGTTCGGCTGCGCAGCAGTCGCCGTTCAGAGACACCGCATGCTCAGGATTTGCGAGGACTTCGTCCTCGAACGCAGCCTCGCGGGCTCGGCAGCTGCTACAGGGCCGCTGTAACTCCGGTCTTCAATACGCGTAGCGCAACATCATGTGCGGTAGATGCCGTAACGCGAAAAAGGCAAACAACGCCAGCAACGACGGCAGCACCAGCCACCAGACCTTCGGCGGCATGGCGTTGAGCGGGGTCTGGCGTTGGCTCAGCCACAGGCTCGCCGCGCAGACACCCGCCGCTAGCATCGCGCCGGCCAGCACGTCCGTTGGCCAATGGGCGCCCAAATAGACCCGCGACAACGCAATCGCCAGCGCCGGCAGGCAACCCAATAGCAGCCAGGTCAGACGCATGCGTGGCGGTTGTCCGCGCCCGGCGAGTACAGCGATGGCGAGGAACAGCGCGAAAGAACCCGAGGCGTGACCGCTGGGCATGCTGTAACTGGTCAGCGGGTCGCTCAACACTTCCGGGCGCAACCGGGCGAAAAAGTGTTTGGTCACGGTGTTGCCCAGCGCGGTGAACAGCAGCGCGCCGCCCGCGAAAATCGCCTGGCGCCATTGCCGGGTGAGTAACAGCAAGCCGGTCAGCAGGGCGCTGAACATCAGCATGTTGCGGAATTCGCCGATCAGCGTGAACGTCACGGCCACTTCATCGAGCATCGGGCTGCGGTGCTCCTGCACCAGGGTCATCACACCCTGGTCGAGAGCGGTCAGGTGCGGATAGCCGATAAACAGCCCGATCAGAATCACCAGGCCGAGGCCGGCAATATAGGCGGTGGCGTGACGATGACGACGCATGCTGCTGGTGACGCTCAAACCGATCATCAGCGCAATGCTGCCGGCGACAATCCCCGCTTCCGGCCAGAAGCCGTCCGGTAATGGCAGGCGAATCGCCGCCCCTGTGGCCCAGCCCGGTAGCAGGTAAGCGATGCTCCAACCGGCGGCGGCCAGCAAGCTGACGGCGGCGAAGCGCGGGAAGGGCATGTCGAACATCCCGGCGACCATTGGCAGCATCGGGCGCAACGGGCCGATGAAGCGTCCTACCAACAGGCTGGCGATGCCGTAGCGCTGGAAGTAGGACTCGGCCCCGGCAATCCATTCCGGGTGATGGCGCAAACCGGGCAGGCGCCGGATGTTCTGGTGGAAATGTCGCCCCAGGAAGTAGGAAACCACGTCACCCAGCAAGCCACCGAGAAACCCCAGCAACAGCGTCTCGCCCAGCGACAACGCGCCACTGCCGGCCAGCACCGCCACGGCAAACAGCAAAACGGTGCCCGGCACGATCAACCCGGCAATCGCCAGGCATTCCACGCACGCCACTATAAACACTGCGGCGGCCAGCCACTGTGGATTGACCGTCAACCAGCCAGTGATGCTATCGAGCCATGGGCCCATACCTGCAACTCCATTGAAATGTTATCGGTCCCTGGGGACACATCCAATCTGCAAAACACCACAAACCTATTGTGGGAGCGAGCCTGCTCGCGAAGGCATTGGTCCAATCGACATTGATGTCGGCTGACACTCCCTCATTCGCGAGCAGGCTCGCTCCCACAGGGATCAGTTGTGATTCAAGACAACAAAAAATAATCGCGACCTTCGACCTGCCCCCGGCGCAGCGGGTTCCGTGTGCAGTACGGCGCATATGCCGCATCCACAAAGCGATACATCAAGTGCTCGTCACGCCCATGGGGAATGCCCAGGCGAGTGGTTTGGATAATGTGGGCGGGCGCCGGGCCGACGTCTTGCACCAGCAGCACTTCATGATCAAAACGCTTGGCGTCCCAGACCGGCACCTTCAACCCCAGCGCTTTGCACAGCAGCGTCTGGCCGGCGCAGAGTTTTTGCGAGGGGCGAGGGCGGCCCTGGGCATCGGGATTGTTCAGCAGCATCTGCGCCAGGCTCGCCGGTCCGCTCAATTCATCGACCCACGGATAGGCGGACTTGATCAGCACCGCGTTGCCCGGCCCTTGGGCGCTGAAGTTCAGCGAATCACCGCCCCGGGCGTAATACATATAGATGTGTCCGCCATCCAGAAACAAAGCCTTACGCTTTTCTGTGTAGCCGAGGGACGCGTGGCTGCCTTTTTCTTCGCAGTAATAGGCTTCGGTCTCGATGATCCGGGCGCTGAGCCACAGGTCGCCGACCCGGTGACGGATGACTTTACCCAGTAACTCCCGGGCCAGAACTTGCGCGTCACGGTCGAAAAAAGCGTCCGGCAGCGCCGTGGGCAGGGCCGCAAGGGCGGCGCGAACAGTCAGGTTGGACATGATGAACGGCGTTTATCAGGGCTGAATGAGCGGTGATGATAACAATTTGCAGCTTAATCACGGCTGAACGTCGGCAAATTGCCCTCCATTTCGACCATCCGCCCGTCACCGCTGTTAGTCCTAGGACGCGACAGCTATAATCTGCCGCTTTCATCTTTGCCAAGACCCCATCAGACATGACTGAGTCCGTCCTCGACTACATGACCCGCCTGGGTCGCGCTGCCCGCCAGGCGTCGCGCATCATCGGCCGTGCCAGCACTGCGCAGAAAAACCGCGCCTTGCAGGCCGCGGCCAATGCGCTGGACGCTGCGCGCGGCGAGTTGACGGCTGCCAATGAGCTGGACCTGGCCGCTGGTCGGGCCAATGGTCTTGAGCCGGCTTTGCTGGAACGTCTTGCGCTGACCCCGGCGCGCATCGACGGCATGATCGTCGGCCTGCGTCAGGTCGCGGCCTTGCCGGACCCGGTCGGCGCGATCCGCGACATGAGCTTTCGCCCGTCAGGCATTCAGGTCGGCAAGATGCGCGTGCCGTTGGGCGTAATCGGGATCATCTACGAATCCCGCCCGAACGTGACCATCGATGCTGCCAGCCTGTGCCTGAAGTCGGGTAACGCAACCATCCTGCGTGGCGGTTCCGAAGCGATTCATTCCAACCGTGCCATTGCTGCCTGCATCCAGCGCGGCCTGGCCGAGGCCGATCTGCCGGCCGCCGTGGTGCAAGTGGTCGAAACCACCGACCGTGCCGCCGTCGGCGCGCTGATCACCATGCCTGAATACGTGGACGTCATCGTGCCCCGTGGCGGCCGTGGCCTGATCGAGCGAGTCAGCCGCGACGCCCGCGTGCCGGTGATCAAACACTTGGACGGCATCTGCCACGTCTACGTCAGCGAACACGCCGACCTGCCGAAAGCCCAGCGCATCGCCTTCAACGCCAAGACCTACCGTTATGGCATCTGCGGCGCGATGGAAACGTTGCTGGTGGATCAAAGCGTTGCCAAAGATTTCCTGCCGTCGATGGCGAGCCAGTTCCGCGAAAAAGGCGTTGAACTGCGCGGTTGCGAGCGCACCCGGGCGATTATCGAGGCCGTTGCGGCCACCGAAGACGACTGGAGCACCGAATACCTGGCGCCGATCCTGTCGATCCGCGTGGTCGACGGACTGGACCAGGCCATCGAGCACATCAACCAGTACGGCTCCCATCACACCGATTCGATCGTCAGTGAAAACCTGGCCGACACCCGGCGTTTCGTCGCGGAAGTCGACTCGTCATCGGTGATGATCAACACGCCGACCTGCTTCGCCGATGGCTTTGAATACGGATTGGGTGCCGAGATTGGCATTTCTACTGATAAGCTGCACGCCCGCGGCCCGGTGGGCCTCGAAGGTCTGACCTGCGAGAAGTACATCGTGGTCGGTGACGGCCAGTTGCGCGGACAGGAGTCGGTCTGACTTGGGCGACCTCGACCCGTCAGCCCCGGTCATTGCCGGCGAGGCTGGGCCTCGGCGCATAGGCGTGCTGGGCGGAACGTTTGACCCGGTGCACATCGGCCATTTGCGCGGTGCACTGGAAGTGGCCGAGTCCTTGGGCCTCGATGAGCTGCGACTGACACCCAGTGCCAGGCCGCCTCATCGGGGCACGCCGCAGGTCTCGGCGCAGGACCGTCTGGCGATGGTCGAGTGCGCGGTGGCCGGTGTGGCGCCGTTGGTGGTGGACGCCCGCGAATTGCAGCGGGACAAACCGTCCTACACTATCGATACCCTGGAATTGATGCGCGCCGAAATGGCCGCGGATACCCAGGTTTTTCTACTTTTGGGCTGGGACGCATTTTGCGGCCTGCCCACTTGGCACCGCTGGGAAGAGTTGCTCCAGCATTGCCACATCCTGGTGCTGCAACGCCCGGATGCCGACAGCGAACCGCCGGATGCCTTGCGCAATCTGTTGGCGGCACGCTCGGTGAGCGACCCGCTGGCCCTCAAAGGGCCGAGCGGACAGATTGCATTCGTCTGGCAGACACCGCTCGCGGTATCCGCCACCCAGATCCGTCAACTGCTGGCCAGCGGTAAGTCGGTACGTTTCCTGGTGCCCGACGCGGTCCTGGCCTACATCGATGCGCACGGTCTTTACCGTGCGTCGAACTGAAAAAAAGGGCACGTTTCAAGGCACGAAATGACGTGTATTGAAACGCCCGAACATACGAGCAAAACGAGTTTTATATGACGAACAAAGACGTAACTAAAGTAAAGCGCAAAGGCACGTTCAAGAGCGCTCCACTGCCTGAGCCGGTCCTGACCAACGAGCCCCTGAAGGGTGATGAGCTGGTCAAGGTTGCCGTAGCCGCCCTGGAAGACGTGAAGGGCCAGGACATCCAGGTCATCGACGTTCGCGAAAAGCAGAGCATCACTGACTACATGATCATCGCTACCGGTACTTCGAACCGCCAGATCGGCGCGATGCTGGACAAGGTCCGCGAAGCCGTCAAAGCCCTGGGCATCAAGCCGTTGGGTGAAGAAGGCAAGGGCGACAGCGACTGGGTCCTGCTGGATATGGACGACGTGATCGTGCACATGATGACCGCGTCTGCTCGTCAGTTTTACGACCTCGAGCGTCTGTGGTCCGGCGCTGAACAGAGCCGTGCCCTGAACGCGGCTCACCACAGCCCGGAAAACACCCACGAGCATTTCATCAAGCTCAACAAAGACCAGCAGTAAGGGACCGCTGTGCGACTGCGACTGATCGCCGTCGGTTCACGCATGCCCAAATGGGTGGAAGAAGGCTGGCATGAATATGCCAAGCGTCTTCCGTCCGAGCTGGCGCTGGAACTGGTGGAAATACCGCTCAATACCCGTGGCAAGAACGCCGACGTGGCGCGCTTCATCCGTCAGGAAGGCGAAGCCATGCTGGCCAAGGTCGGGCCGAACGAGCGGGTTGTCACCCTCGAAGTCCACGGCAAGCCCTGGAGCACCGAGCAACTGGCGGTCGAACTCGATCGCTGGCGGCTGGACTCGCGCACGGTGAATTTCATGGTCGGCGGCCCCGAAGGGCTGGCGCCGGAAGTCTGTGCGCGAGCTGATCAGCGTTGGTCGTTGTCGCCGTTGACGTTGCCGCACCCGCTGGTGCGGATTCTGATCGGCGAACAGTTGTATCGTGCCTGGACAGTCCTGTCCGGCCACCCTTACCACAAGTAGTTCTGCCCTCATGTCCCAGCCGATCCGCATCAAGGACCACGAAAAAGACGCCCGTCTGGTGCGTGGCCGCGTCGTGTTCGGGGCAATTGCGGTGGTGGCGCTGATCTGCGTGTTGATCGCGCGGTTGTATTTCCTCCAGGTCATCCAGTACGAGTACCACTCGACCCTGTCTGAAAACAACCGCGTCCATGTGCAGCCGATTCCGCCGACCCGTGGGTTGATCTTCGACCGTAATGGCGTGGTGGTGGCCGATAACCGGCCCAGCTTCAGCCTGAGCATGACCCGCGAGCGCTCCGGCGACTGGCAGCAAGTGCTCGACGTGATCGTCCAGGTGCTGGAACTGACGCCCGAGGACCGAGGGATCTTCGAGAAACGCATGAAGCAGGGGCGTCGGCCATTCGAGCCGGTGCCGATTCTGTTCGAGCTGACCGAAGAGCAGATCGCGCGGATCGCGGTGAATCAGTTCCGGCTGCCGGGTGTGGAAGTGGTCGCGCAGTTGGTGCGGCATTACCCTCAGGGCGCGCACTTTGCGCATTCCGTGGGTTATATGGGCCGGATCAACGAGAAAGAGCTCAAGACGCTGGACCCGGTCGGTTACAGCGGTACTCATCAAATTGGCAAGACCGGCATCGAACGCTTCTACGAGCCCGAGCTGCACGGCCAGGTGGGTTACGAAGAAGTCGAGACCAACGCTCGGGGCCGCGTCTTGCGCGTGCTCAAGCGCACCGATCCGATTCCCGGCAAGGACATCGTCCTGAGCCTGGACATCAAATTGCAAGAAGCTGCCGAGTTGGCACTCGGCGGTCGCCGTGGTGCGGTCGTCGCGCTGGACCCGAACACCGGCGAAGTCCTGGCCATGGTCAGCCAGCCGAGTTTCGATCCAAACCTGTTCGTCACCGGCATCAGCTTCAAGGCCTACGCCGAGTTGCGCGATTCCATCGACCGGCCATTGTTCAACCGCGTGCTGCGCGGTCTGTACCCGCCGGGCTCGACGATCAAGCCTGCGGTGGCGATTGCCGGTCTGGACTCCGGTGTGGTTACGGCCTCGACCCGGGTGTTCGACCCCGGCTACTACATGCTGCCCAACTACGATCACAAATACCGTAACTGGAACCGTACCGGAGACGGCTACGTGGACCTGGACACGGCGATCATGCGTTCCAACGACACCTACTTCTATGACCTGGCGCACAAGCTGGGCATCGACCGGTTGTCCTCGTACCTGGGCAAGTTCGGCATCGGCCAAAAGGTCTCGCTGGACATGTTCGAAGAATCCCCGGGTTTGATGCCGTCCCGCGAATGGAAACGCGCGACCCGGCGTCAGGCCTGGTTCCCGGGCGAAACCCTGATTCTGGGGATCGGCCAGGGCTACATGCAATCCACACCGCTGCAACTGGCGCAAGCCACGGCGCTGGTGGCCAACAAGGGTGTGTGGAACCGTCCGCACCTGGCCAGGACGGTCGAAGGCGAGAAGCCCAAGGATGAGAATCCGATGCCGGACATCATCCTGCGCGACCCGTCCGACTGGACCAAGGTCAACCATGGCATGCAGCAGGTAATGCACGGCGCTCGCGGTACGGCGCGCAAAGCCGCCATCGGTTCGCAATACCGGATCGCCGGTAAAAGTGGTACGGCCCAGGTGGTCGCGATCAAGCAGGGCGAGAAGTACGACCGCTCCAAGGTGCAGGAACGCCACCGCGACCACGCCTTGTTCGTCGGCTTCGCGCCCGCCGATAACCCGAAAATCGTGGTGTCGGTGATGGTCGAGAACGGCGAGTCCGGTTCCGGCGTCGCGGCACCGGTTGTGCGTCAAGTCATGGATGCCTGGCTCCTGGACCAGGATGGACGACTCAAACCTGAGTACGCCGGCCCTATCAGCGCGGAGGCTACGGCCCGTGAAGAGTAATTTCGATCGCATCCTCTCCAGTGAGGACGTGATGCGTCGCCGTGCGACGCTGCTGCAACGCATGCACATTGATGGCCCATTGTTGATCCTGCTGCTGACCCTCGCCGCTGGCAGCCTGTTCGTGCTGTATTCGGCCAGTGGCAAGAGCTGGGACCTGCTGGCCAAGCAAGCCACTTCATTCGGCATCGGCCTGGTGTCGATGATCGTCATCGCCCAGTTCGAACCGCGTTTCATGGCCCGTTGGGTGCCAATCGGTTATGTGCTCGGCGTGTTGTTGTTGGTGGTGGTGGACGTCATGGGCCACAACGCCATGGGCGCCACGCGCTGGATCAACATTCCCGGGGTGATCCGCTTCCAGCCCTCGGAATTCATGAAGATCCTGATGCCGGCGACCATCGCCTGGTATTTGTCCAAGCGCACGTTGCCGCCGCAGCTCAAGCATGTAGGCGTCAGCCTGTTCCTGATCGGCTTGCCGTTTATCCTGATCGTGCGCCAGCCGGACCTCGGCACTTCGCTGCTGATCCTCGCGGGCGGCGCGTTCGTGCTGTTTATGGGTGGCCTGCGCTGGCGCTGGATCCTCAGCGTGATCGCCGCCGCGGTGCCGGTGGCAGTGGCGATGTGGTTCTTCATCATGCACGACTACCAGAAGCAGCGAATCCTGACTTTCCTCGATCCGGAAAGCGATCCATTGGGCACTGGCTGGAACATTATTCAGTCCAAGGCCGCCATCGGTTCCGGCGGCGTATTCGGCAAAGGCTGGCTGCTGGGCACCCAGTCGCACCTGGACTTCCTGCCGGAAAGCCACACCGACTTCATTATTGCGGTACTGGGCGAAGAATTCGGTTTGGTGGGCATCTGCGCACTGCTGCTGATTTACCTGTTGCTGATCGGTCGCGGGCTGGTGATAACCGCCCAGGCCCAGACTTTGTTCGGCAAATTGCTCGCGGGCAGCCTGACTATGACGTTTTTTGTTTACGTTTTCGTCAACATCGGTATGGTCAGTGGCCTGTTGCCGGTTGTGGGGGTGCCGTTGCCGTTCATTAGCTACGGAGGAACTTCGCTGGTGACGCTGCTGTCAGCGTTTGGGGTTTTGATGTCGATCCATACCCATCGTAAGTGGATCGCACAGGTTTGAATAAGGTGAAGATTTCAATGCAAGTAATGCATGGCTGGGCGACTCGATACGCGCCGTGGGTCGGCCTGGTAGGCATCCTTGGTACCGCGGAAACGCGGGCCGGCGATTACGAAGGCTCACCCCAGGTGGCCGAATTCGTCGGTGAAATGACCCGCGACTACGGTTTTGCCGGTGAACAGCTGATGGGCGTGTTCCGCGAAGCCGAGCGCAAACAGGCGATCCTCGACGCGATCTCCAAACCCGCTGAGCGAGTCAAACAGTGGAATGAATATCGCCCGATGTTCATCACCGACGCGCGCATTGCCCGTGGTGTGGACTTCTGGCGTCAGCACGAGGCGGTACTCGCCCGTGCCGAGCAGGAATACGGTGTACCCGCCCAGGTGATCGTCTCAATCATCGGCGTTGAAACCTTTTTCGGCCGCAATACCGGTAATTACCGGGTGATCGACGCGTTGTCGACCCTGGGTTTCGACTATCCTCCCCGTGCCGAGTTTTTCCGCAAGGAGTTGCGTGAGTTCCTGCTGCTGGCCCGGGAAGAGCAGGTCGATCCACTGACCCTCAAAGGCTCCTACGCTGGTGCCATGGGCTTGCCGCAGTTCATGCCGAGCAGTTTTCGCGCGTATGCGGTGGACTTCGACGGTGATGGCCACATTAATATCTGGAACAACCCGGACGATGCCATCGGCAGCGTCGCCAGTTATTTCAAGCGTCACGGCTGGGTCGCCGGCGAACCTGTGGTCAGCCGCGCCGATGTGCGTGGCGATCAGGTGGACGACGGCCTGACCACCGGCATCGAGCCGACGAAAACCGTCGGGGAGTTGCGGGCGTTGGGGTGGTCAAGTCATGATGCGCTGCGCGATGATATGCCGGTTACGGCTTTCCGCCTGGAAGGTGACAACGGCCCCGAGTACTGGATGGGCCTGAAGAATTTTTACGCGATCACGCGTTATAACCGCAGCGTGATGTACGCCATGGCCGTACATCAACTGTCTGAACAGCTGGTCCAAGCACGGGGCGTCAAGTAATGCGGGCATTGCCTATGAATAAACCCCTGAAGCTGATGGCATTCGCCGCGTTGGCGGTGCTGGTCGCCAGTTGTTCGACCAGCCGCGCGCCAACGCAAAAAACCTCCAACACCGCCGTACGCGCTACGCCGGGACTGGACATCAACCGCGCCCACAAAGATGGCGCGCCGTGGTGGGACGTGGATGTTTCGCGCATCCCGGATGCCACGCCGACCCTGCACAGCGGCCCTTATAAAGCCAACCCGTACACCGTGCTGGGCAAGACCTATTTCCCGCTGCAAGAGTCCAAGACCTACGTCGCCTCGGGCACGGCGTCGTGGTACGGCACCAAGTTCCACGGCCAGAACACCGCCAACGGCGAAGTCTATGACCTGTACGGCATGAGTGCCGCGCACAAGACCTTACCGCTGCCAAGTTACGTTCGGGTGACCAACCTGGACAACAACAAGAGCGTGGTCTTGCGCGTCAACGACCGTGGGCCGTTCTACTCGGACCGCATCATCGATTTGTCCTATGCCGCCGCCAAGAAACTGGGCTACGCCGAAATCGGCACCGCGCGGGTCAAGGTCGAAGGTATCGATCCACAACAGTGGTGGGCCGCGAAAGGCCGTCCGGCGCCTTTGATGCTCAATGAGCCTCAAGTAGCGCAAAATGCCGCGCCAACGATTACCGCTTCGGCGGGGACGGTCGAGCAGTGGACGCCACCGCCGCAGCAACACGCTTCGGACACCGTGCCGGTGCCGATCAGTGCAAAAAAAAACGCTTCTGTACCAGCCTCTGGCCAGTATCTGCAGGTGGGCGCGTTCGCCAACCCGGACGCTGCAGAACTCCTGAGATCGAAGCTCAGCGGGATGGTGAGCGCTCCGGTGTTCATCAGCTCGATAGTGCGCAACCAACAGACATTGCATCGGGTACGCCTGGGGCCGATGGGTTCGCCGGGTGAAATCCAGCAAGTGCAGAACAGTGTGCGAATGGCCAATCTCGGTTCGCCGAGCCTGGTCACCGCCGAGTAATACGCAGTACTTGATTGAAGGTTCGCTTGCAGTTTGGGGGGCGAACCTGGTTGTTGGCTCGTTAAGAACAAAAGCCCGGCAAGGGTTACTGAGTGAGCAACTGAACACGCGATGACCCGTTAGAAGGTCATCTGATTAGTTTTGCCCCTGGGCAGTTTCCATTAGCGATTTCGAGAGACGGATGAACATCACCACCTTTGCCAAACGCCTGTGCCTGTTAGTCCCGCTGTTCATCACGCCTGCCGCTTTTGCGGTAGAAATGATGCCGTCGCCACCGCAACTGGCCGCCAAATCCTACGTGCTCATGGATGCCAGCAGCGGCAACGTGCTGGTCGAGAACAACGGTGACCAGCGCCTGCCGCCCGCCAGCCTGACCAAACTGATGACCGCGTACATTGCGACGCTGGAAATCCGTCGTGGCCAGATCGGCGAAAACGACCCGGTGACCGTCAGCGAAAACGCCTGGCGTACCGGCGGTTCGCGGATGTTCATCAAGGTTGGCTCGCAGGTGACTGTCAGCGATCTGCTGCACGGCATCATCATTCAGTCGGGTAACGACGCCAGTGTTGCGCTCTCCGAGCACATCGCCGGTAGCGAAGACGCGTTCGCCGACATGATGAACAAGACGGCCGGCGACCTGGGCATGACCAACAGCCACTTCATGAACCCGACCGGCCTGCCGAACCCTGAGCACTACTCGTCGGCTCACGACATGTCGTTGCTGGCTCGCGCAATCATTCACGAAGACCCGGCTCACTACGCGATCTACTCGCAGAAAGAGTTCTTCTGGAACGGCATCAAGCAGCCTAACCGCAACCTGCTGCTGTGGCGCGACAAGACCGTTGACGGTCTGAAAACCGGTCACACCGACGAAGCCGGCTACTGCATGGTGTCTTCGGCCGTACGTGATGGCATGCGCCTGATCGCCGTGGTGTTCGGCACCAACAGCGAAGTGGCTCGCGCCTCCGAAACCCAGAAACTGCTGACCTACGGTTTCCGCTTCTTCGAAACCCAGACCTTCTATCAGAAAGGCGCCGAGCTGGCTCAGGCTCCTGTCTGGAAAGGCACCACCAATCAAGTCAAGGCCGGCCTGGCTGAAGACTTGACCATGACCCTGCCAAAAGGCCAGCTGAAAAAGCTCGCCGCCAGCATGACCATGAACCCGCAACTGGTTGCGCCAATCGCCAAGGGCGACGTGATCGGTAAAGTCGAAGTGAAACTGGACGACAAGGTAGTGCACAGCGCTAACCTGATCGCTCTGGACGCGGTCGACGAGGGTGGTATCTTCCGTCGCATGTGGGATAGCATCCGTCTATTCTTCTACGGCTTGTTCAACTGAATTAGTGTGGACCTGCATGGCTCCGTTCCAACCCGGAACGGAGCCATGTCCGTTGCCACGGCTTACGAGGCCGTTACGCCATGACAGACACTGAAGTAAAGGCGCCAAAGATCGAATTTCCCGCCAATGATTACCCGATCAAAGTGATCGGCGACACCATTGTCGACATCAAGCAAAAGATCATCGACATCGTCAAGAAACACGCGACGATCAACGATGAGAAGGTGGACGAACGCCAGAGCAGCAACGGCAAGTACACCACCATCCAGCTGCACATCATCGCCACCGGTCAAGACCAGCTGTACGACATCAATAGCGAGTTGCGGGCTACCGGTTTCGTGCACATGGTGCTGTGATGCCGGGCACGCTGGGCTTTCGTGAACTCGGCCAGATGGCTTACGAGCCGGTCTGGCATGCCATGCAGCGCTTCACCAACGAACGCGGCAGCGATGCCGCGGACGAGATCTGGCTGGTGGAACACCCACCGGTGTTCACCCAGGGCCAGGCCGGCAAAGCCGAGCACCTGTTGCTGCCGGGAGATATTCCGGTGGTGCAGGTCGATCGCGGCGGTCAGGTGACTTACCATGGTCCCGGCCAATTGGTGGCGTACCTGTTGCTGGATGTGCGCAAACTGGGTTTCGGCGTGCGTGACTTGGTCACCCGCATGGAACACTGCCTGATCGAGTTGCTGGCCAGCTATGGCGTAACTGCCGCAGCCAAGCCAGACGCGCCAGGTGTCTACGTCGATGGGGCGAAAATCGCGTCCTTGGGCCTGCGGATCCGCCACGGTTGTTCCTTTCATGGCCTGGCGCTGAACGTGGACATGAACCTGGAACCGTTTCGACGGATTAATCCCTGCGGCTACGCCGGGCTGGCGATGACCCAGCTGAGCGATCACGCAGGATCGATTGAATTTGCCGAGGTAAGTGCCCGGCTGCGCACGCAGCTCGTCAAACACCTCGACTATGCTGAGCAGACGACCCTTACGGGCGGAATCGACTGATATGACTACTGATGCAGTGCAAACCATGATCCCGACGCTGGATGTTACCGAGCGTCCGGCCCCGCGTGCGAAGGTTGAAGCCGGCGTCAAGCTGCGCGGCGCCGAGAAGGTTGCACGCATCCCGGTAAAGATCATTCCGACCACCGAACTGCCGAAGAAACCTGACTGGATCCGCGTGCGCATCCCGGTTTCCCCGGAAGTCGACCGCATCAAGGCCCTGCTGCGCAAACACAAGCTGCACAGCGTCTGCGAAGAAGCGTCCTGCCCGAACCTGGGCGAGTGCTTCTCCGGCGGCACCGCGACCTTCATGATCATGGGCGACATCTGCACCCGTCGTTGCCCGTTCTGCGACGTCGGCCACGGTCGTCCGAAACCACTGGACGTCAACGAGCCGGAAAGCCTGGCCATCGCCATCGCCGACCTCAAGCTCAAGTACGTGGTGATCACCTCTGTTGACCGCGACGACCTGCGTGACGGCGGTGCCCAGCACTTTGCCGACTGCATCCGCGAGATCCGCAAGCTGTCGCCGAACGTACAGCTCGAAACCCTGGTCCCGGATTACCGTGGCCGTATGGACGTGGCGCTGGAAATTACCGCCGCCGAGCCACCAGATGTGTTCAACCACAACCTGGAAACCGTGCCGCGCCTGTACAAGGCTGCGCGTCCGGGTTCGGATTACCAGTGGTCGCTGACCCTGCTGCAACGCTTCAAGCAGATGATGCCGCACATTCCGACCAAATCCGGCCTGATGCTGGGCCTGGGCGAAACCGACGAAGAAGTCATCGAAGTCATGAAGCGCATGCGCGAACACGACATCGACATGCTGACTCTGGGCCAGTACCTGCAACCGTCGCGCAGTCACTTGCCGGTGCAGCGTTTCGTACACCCGGACGTGTTCGCCTGGTTCGCCGAGGAAGGCTACAAGATGGGCTTCAAGAACGTCGCTTCCGGCCCATTGGTGCGCTCGTCGTACCATGCCGATGAGCAGGCGAAGCTGGTTAAAGCCGAGCTGATCTCGGCCCTGTAATAGCTGATGAAAGACAAAACGCCCGCACGGCTTTACAGCCTGCGGGCGTTTTTTTGCCTTGCCCACATCCACGGCGGTCTTTTCCCGCAACGCGCGGCGCGATTGACCCCCTTCTGTTTATGCCCGTTCCTGACTACTGTGTGCTGAAGATTCCATGCAGGGAGATTCATGGATGAACGTTCGACCGACCCACACCCTTTTTCCTTACGCTCCCGTGCCGGCCTTGCCGTCGGAGGGCGTGATCGGCGTGATTGCGCCTGCCGGTCCCGCACCGCTGGACACCGACAAGGCCGTGCAATGGATGCGCGCCCGAGGTTATTCGCTGCGGGTGTTCCCCGGCGTTTACGAGAAAGACGGCTACCTCGCCGGCAGTGACGAAGTGCGGCTCAATGATCTGCACGGAGCATTTGCCGACCCTGAAGTGGCCGCGATCATTTGCCTGCGCGGCGGCTACGGCACGCCGCGCTTACTCGATCGTATCGACTTCGACTTGTTGCGTGCCAACGCCAAGCCCTTTATCGGCTACAGCGACATCACGGCGCTGCATCTGGCCATCGGTCGCTATGCAGGCTTCGTGACCTTTCATGGCCCGCTGCTCAACGCTGACCTGCTGGGCGACAAGCAGAGGCCCACCGAGTCATCGTTCTTCAACATGCTGCGCGGGCAGGTGAAGGCGGGCAGCGTGTTGTCGCACCCGGTGGCCTATCCGTTAAACACCATCGAGCCTGGCGTCGCTCATGGGCGCTTGCTGGGGGGCAACTTGTCGATGATCGCCGCGACCATGGGCACGCCGTACGAAATCGATGCGGAAGGGGTGATCCTGTTTATCGAGGACATCAACGAGCCGTTGTATCGCATTGATCGGTTGCTGACCCATCTGCGCCTGGCTGGCACGCTGGGCAAGCTGCGCGGGGTTCTGGTGGGGGATGTGGCAGGGGTGGACGCTGCTGCGCTGGCGCGGCTGCTCAAGCAAACCTTCGAACCGTTGCGGATTCCGGTGCTGGCCGGGTGGCGCAGCGGGCATTGTGATCCGAACCTGACGCTGCCGATGGGGGCGCTGGTCAAGCTGGATGCGGGGAATAAAGTGTTGGTGTTGGAGCAGGATGTGGTGGTCAAGGTTTAGAGCGTGGTTGCCGGTTAGTCAGTCTTCGCGGGCAAGCCTCGCTCCTACAGGTGTGTGCGTCGTTTTTGCGATCGCGTATTACCTGTAGGAGCGAGGCTTGCCCGCGAAGCTTTTAACGGTTACGAAGGCCTTCCAGCAACTTGTGCGTCGGATATCCATCCGCCGGCCAGCCAAACGACTGTTGTGCGCTACGGATCGCTTTGCGCGTGTTGGCACCGATGATCCCGTCGGCGGTACCTGCGTCGTAATTCTGCGCACTCAGCAGGTTTTGCAGTTCAATCCGCTCCGTACGGCTCAGGGGCAAATCATCTTTCGGCCAGGTGCCGCTGATCAGGCCCCCACCGTTGAAGCGTTCGGACAGTAAGCTAACCGCCAACGCATAAGACGACGAGTTGTTGTACTTGAGGATCGCGCGGAAGTTGTCGAGGACCAGGAACGCCGGGCCACGGTAACCGGCTGGCAGCAGCAGGGCGGCCGACAGGTGTTCAGCGCCTGCCGGAACCTGGGCGCCATTGGGCAGCGAGACGCCCAGTTGCTGCCATTCAGCGACGCTCTTGCGAATCGTGCCATCGGCCAGGACGTAGTTGAAACTCCCCGGCAACTGCACTTCAAAGCCCCACGGCTGGCCTTTCTGCCAGCCGGAGCTTTGCAGGTAGTGCGCGGTCGAGGCCAGGGCATCGGCCGGGCTGCCCCAGATATCGCGGCGACCGTCGCCATCGAAATCCACGGCGTGGGTGTTGTAGGTGGTCGGGATGAATTGGGTCTGGCCCATGGCACCGGCCCATGAACCGAGCATTTTCTCTGGCGTGATATCGCCCTGTTGCAGGATCTGCAGGGCGGCGATCAGTTGCGCATGGGCAAAGCCCGGGCGCCGGCCTTCGTAGGCCAGGGTCGCAAGGGAATTAATCACCGACTTGCTGCCCTGGAACTGCCCGAAGTTACTCTCCATGCCCCACACCGCGACCAGTGCTTGGCGATCGACGCCGTAGCGCTGTTCGATGCTTTGCAGGATGTCGGCGTACTGGCTGACCAGCGCCTGGCCTTTGCGTACCCGCAGCGGCGACAGGGCGCCGTCGAGGTATTCCCACACCGGGCGGGAAAACTCCGGTTGGCTGCGGTCCGCGCGGATCACGCTGTCATCGAAGCTGACATTGGCGAAGGCACGGTCGAAAAGGTCGGCGCGAATGCCGGCGGCCAGGGCGTCCTTACGGAAACCGGCCTGCCATTCAGCGAATGTCTGGGTTGGCTGGAGGTCGAGATTTTCACCGGTCGGCACCACAGGCGGGATTACCGCAGGCGCAGTTGCGACGGGGAGGGTTTGCAGCGGTTGGGCGTCGGCGGCGGTCGGTTTTTCCGCGCAGGCGACAAGCAGTATGAGGCTGGAGGCAGCAATCAATTGGCGAAGGTGCCAACGACGGGAAAGACAAAGGGGCATGCACAGGTCCAGGGAATACGAATCAGGTGCAGACCTTAACATGGAGAAGGGGTGTTCTGCTTTAAGCGGCTAGAAAGTAAGAAGCCTCCCAGCTATTAGACTGGAAGGCTTCGCGGCGGTAGCTGCCTTTGCCCTTGCCGGCTCGTTCCGTACGGCTGCGGAACAGTGGCTGGGCGATGATGGATTTGGCCTTGTTGGGGCCATGCTTGGATGGCTTTTTGCTCATGATGATTTCTCGCAGGCAGGTGGGTTTTGCGGGGGAAATAATCTGCTGAAGTTGGGGGTCTGTCTATAGGGAAATGGATGTGAGTTTTGTAGGAAGAAAGATCAAAAGATCGCAGCCTCGTTTCACTCGACAGCTCCTACAGGTCTACGCGATCCAGTGTAGGAGCTGTCGAGTGAAACGAGGCTGCGATCCCTTGATCCTACTCCGCCGGCAACGACAATCTCTGCCCGGCCATCAACAACGACAATCGGCTCAAGCTCATCCACGGCGAACCCGCCGCCTGGCCTTTGATCTGCGCATCAATACGCTGCGCTTCCAGCAGCAACTGCGCCCAGCGTTGCGCCGAGTAGCGTTGCAGGGCTTTGCTCATCAGCGGTTTGCGCTTATCCCAGACCGGTGGTCGGGCTGAACTAAAGGCTTTGTCCAGCGGCACGCCCTGGCTGTATTGCAGCGACAGGTTGGCCAGCAGGCGCAACTCACGGGCCAGGGCCCAGAGAATCACCGGTGGTTCGACGCCCTCGCCACGCAGCCCTTCAAGCATGCGCAGGGCATGCGCGGCTTCGCCGTTGAGAATCGCATCGGTCAGACCGAACACATCAAAACGCGCACTGTCGGCCACGGCCGCCTGCACGGTTTCGACGGTAATCTGGCCACCTTCGGCCATCAGCTTGAGCTTTTCGATTTCCTGGGCGGCGGCCAACAGGTTGCCCTCGACCCGCGCGGCGATCAGTTCGACGGCGTCCTGGCTGGCGGACAGCCCGGCCTGGGACAACCGCTGACGGATCCAGCTCGGCAACTGATTGGCATCCACCGGCCAGATTTGCACGAACTGGGTCTGCGCACCTTCGACCAGCGCCTTGCCCCACTTGGTCTTCTGCGCAGCGCCATCGAGCTTGGGCAGGCTGATCAGCAGCACCGTGTCTTCGGCCGGGCGCGAGCAATATTCGATGAACGCAGCAGCGCCTTTGTCACCGGGTTTGCCGGAGGGCAAGCGCAGTTCCAGAAGACGCTTTTCAGCGAACAGCGACATGCTGGCACCGGCCTGCAGCAGCGTTCCCCAGTCGAAACTGGCGTCGGCGGCGAAGACCTGGCGTTCATCAAAACCTTGCTGGCGGGCAGCAGAACGAATCGCGTCGGCGGCTTCCTGACACAGTAGTGGGTCATCGCCACTGATGATGTAGACCGGCGCGAGGGCACCTTGCAGGTGTTTGGCGAGTTGAGCGGGGGCGAGTTTCATAAGAGAGGGCAAACGGGGCGCCTGAGCGCCCCGTAAGTCTTACTGCTGCGGGATTTCGACAGGCGACTGGCGCGGGGTTTCCGCTTCAGCCTTCTGCGCCGCGTTCAGTGCATCGGCTTCAGCCTTGGCACGGGCATTCGCGGTCTGTTGCAGCTGATCCAGCTGAGTCGGCGTGATCTGTTGCAGACGCAGAATCATGCGTTGAACCAGTTCGCGGCGGGTTTCTACGCGGGCTGTGTTCGCTTCCTGGTCGGAACCCACCAGGTTGTTGCCGTCGTGGATGAAGATCTTCTCCACTTCGAGCTTGTCGCTTTTGAGGGTCAGATCGTTCTCGCCACGGATGTCGTAGTTCAGCACCGTAGTCACCTGGTACTCACCCGTGCGACCGGCACCGGCGTAGCTGAGGATGCGCTGGCTTTCCTGCTCATCCGTCAGAATCAGCTTGTACGGCGCACCGGTGTAGACCTTGACGCCACTGCTTTGCAGTACCTGACGCAATTGCGTCACGGTTTCGCCATAGGCGTTGCGGGCGCTCACGTCGAGTTCCTTGATCGCCAGTTCAGTGGTGCCAGTACCGCGCAGCTGGAAACCGCAGGCGCTCAACAGGACTGCGAGGCCCATCACCAGCAGATTGCGTTTGATCATCTTGTTGCTCCCCTTGAAACCATGTGGGCCGACCGTGCGGCCCGAAAGGTTTGACTCGGCGCCAGGCTTACCTGGCGCCTGTTCCAATTAGCTGGCGACGATATTGACCAGTTTCCCGGGCACTACGATCACTTTACGAATAGTCAGGCCATCGACGAAGCGCAGCACGTTCTCATTCGCCCGTGCGGCGGCTTCGACTTCTTCGCGGGTGGCGCTGGCCGGCATTTCAATGTGGCCGCGCAGTTTGCCATTCACTTGAATAACCAACTGAAGGCTGTCTTGCACCAGGGCGCTCTCGTCCAGCACCGGCCAGCCTGCGTCGATCACCGGGTCAGCGTGACCCAGTTGATTCCACAGTTCATGGCTGATGTGCGGAGTAATCGGCGCCAGCAGCAGGACCACGGTTTCCAGGCCCTCGTGAATCAGCGCACGATCCTGATCGGTGCCTTGCGGGGCTTTTTCCAGCACGTTCATCAGCGTCATCACCTGGGCGATGGCGGTGTTGAATTTGTGGTTCTGGCCGACGTCGTGGCTGGCTTGCTTGATGGCTTGGTGGATCGAACGGCGAATGGCTTTCTGCCCGTCGTTCAGGCTTGCTATATCCAGTTTGCCCGGCAGGCCCTGAGTGACGTGGGCCTGGGCCAGACGCCATACGCGCTTGAGGAAACGGTGCGAACCTTCAACGCCGGAGTCGGACCATTCCGCGCTCATGTCGGGTGGCGAGGCGAACATCATGAACAGGCGGCAGGTGTCTGCGCCGAACTGGTCAATCATCGATTGTGGGTCAACGCCGTTGTTCTTCGACTTGGCCATCTTCTCGGTGCCGCCGATTTCCACCGGCAGGCCGTCGGCGATCAGCTTGGCGCTGATGACCTTGGCTTTACTGTCGCGCTCGAGTTCCACATCCGCCGGGTTGAACCAGGTGTAGGCACCGTTGGCTTCACGACGATAGTAAGTCTCGGCGATCACCATGCCTTGGGTCAGCAGGTTCTTGAACGGCTCGTTGGAGCTCACCAGGCCTTCGTCACGCATCAGCTTGTGGAAGAAACGCGCATACAGCAGGTGAAGAATGGCGTGTTCGATGCCGCCGATGTACTGATCTACCGGCAACCAGTGGTCGGCCGCGGATTTTTCCACGAGGCCGCCAGCATAGTGCGGCGAGGCGTAACGGGCGTAGTACCACGAGGACTCGACGAAGGTGTCCATGGTGTCGGTTTCACGCTTGGCAGGCTGGCCGCATTTCGGGCAGGTGCACTCGTAGAACTCGGGCATGCGCGCCAATGGCGAACCGGCGCCATCCGGCACCACGTCTTCCGGCAGCACGACCGGCAGTTGATCTTCCGGGACCGGCACATCACCGCAGGTGTCGCAGTGGATGATCGGGATCGGGCAGCCCCAGTAGCGCTGGCGGCTGATGCCCCAGTCGCGCAGGCGGAACTGGGTGCGCGAGGCACCGAGGTTTTTCTTGATCAGCGCGACTTCCATGGCATCGAAAGCGCCTTCGAAGTCGAGACCGTCGAACTCGCCGGAGTTGATCAGCGTGCCGTGCTCGCCGTAGGCGTCTTGCCATGGCGACGGGTTAGTGTCGCCGGAGCTGGTGCGCACCACCGATTTGATCGGCAGGTTGTACTTGGTGGCGAACTCGAAATCACGTTCGTCGTGAGCCGGAACCGCCATCACAGCGCCGTCGCCGTAATGCATCAGCACATAGTTGGCGACCCATACCGGGAGTTTCTCACCGGTCAGCGGGTGCTCGACGAACAGCGACGTCGGCAGGCCTTTTTTCTCTTGGGTGGCGACGTCGGCTTCAGCGACGCTGCCGCCTTTGCATTCAGCGATGAACGCTTGCAGCTCAGGGTTGTTCTGCGCGGCCAGGGCGGCCAAGTGGTGCTCGGCGGCCACGGCGACGTAGGTCGCGCCCATCAGGGTGTCCGGACGGGTGGTGAAGACTTTCAGTACGCCGCTTTCGCCGATGGAATCGACGTTGTACGGGAACTGCACTTCCATGCCGCGGGACTTGCCGATCCAGTTGCGCTGCATGGTCTTGACCTGTTCAGGCCAGCCCGGCAGATCGTCGAGGCTCGACAGCAGCTCATCCGCATAAGCGGTGATCTTGAAGTAGTACATCGGGATTTCGCGCTTTTCGATCAGCGCGCCGGAACGCCAGCCGCGACCGTCGATCACCTGTTCGTTGGCCAGGACGGTCTGGTCGACCGGGTCCCAGTTCACGGTGCCGTTCTTGCGGTAGATCACGCCTTTTTCGAACAGGCGAGTGAACAGCCATTGTTCCCAGCGGTAGTAATCAGGCTTGCAGGTGGTCACCTCGCGGGACCAGTCCACCGCCAGGCCCAGGCTGCGCAGCTGGGTTTTCATGTAGGCGATGTTTTCGTAGGTCCACTTGGCGGGCGCTACGTTGTTCTTCATCGCGGCGTTTTCCGCCGGCATGCCGAAGGCGTCCCAACCCATGGGTTGCAGGACGTTCTTGCCTTGCATGCGCTGGTAGCGGGAGATCACGTCGCCGATGGTGTAGTTGCGCACGTGCCCCATGTGTAGCTTGCCGCTGGGGTAAGGGAACATCGACAGGCAGTAGAAAGTCTCCTTGCCTGGCTGTTCACTGACTTCAAAGGACTTTTGCTCGTCCCAGAACGACTGGGCGGCGGCTTCGATTTCACGGGGCTGATATTGTTCGTGCATGGCTACTTTTGAACTGAATAGGGGTGGCCTAATCCTCTTCAATGCAACGCCGGACGGTGATCACGCCAAATCGGCGGTTCGGTGTCCAGGCGAGCTGGAAGTGGAGTTACAGGAAGCGCCGTAGCATACATGACCGCACTCTATCGAGGGAAACCCTGATTACAGGCACAAGGCCCCTTCAAACCTGCCGCGAGGGCCGTTGGTCGCAGGGTTCAGCCGGTTTGTTCATGGAAGCTAAGCTCCTAAATGGGGAGTGAGTCTTATCTTCAATGAGGTGAGGGATGGTTGAGTCACAACGCAAAGTTACAAAACCGGAGCTGTATGAGCGACTGATCGATCGTCTGGGGATGGCCCTGGATGCGGCAAAAACCGCCGATCGGTTGCGTGATGAACGTCCCCTGGAGCTGGAGTTGCGTGGTTTGAGCCCCGCAGAGTTTGCATTGGTCAAGGCGTATCTGGATCGCAGTGAACGTGAAACCCACGGATGCTTGTCTGAAGCAGTGAAGCAACTCGACGCACCACGTTCGGCCAAGATCATCTGGCTCAAGGACAAAACACCCGGCAGGGACGCGGTAAAGGTCCGGTCTCTGCAATTCAAGTAAGGGCACTTGAAGCCATGCCACATGGTTTTTTGAAGCATAGTCCTTCCGCATTAGTTGTCGCATCGCGTCAACCCACTTAGGCTTCGGGCATCTCTGGAGATGCTCGATGCCTTTTCGTTATTTCGTGAAACAACTTCTATTGCCCCCCGGCATCCTTTTGCTGCTGCTTGCGCTTGCCTGGTGGTTGCGCCGCTCACGGCCGCGACTGGCCGGATTGTGCTTTGCATTGGGGTTTGGCGGCTTCTGGCTGATGAGTTTGCCGGTGGTGGTGCAATGGAGCGCCAAGGCTTTGGAACGTGAGCCGGCGCTGGCGCTGGATGAATGGGCAACCCTGGGCCAGCGCGCGGATGCGATCGTGGTGCTGGGATCGGGCCGCGAGCGGGGCGATTCGGCGTGGGGTGCAGACCAGCCGACGGGCGTAGGCTTGGAACGCCAGCGCTATGCCGCGCGATTGGCCAAGGCGTCTGGCCTGCCGATCCTTACGAGCGGCGGCCTGCACTACGACACGCCGCCGACGGAAGCCAAGTTGATGGCAGATTCATTGCTCGATGATTTCGGCGTGACCGTGCGTTGGCAGGAAGGGCGCAGCCGCACGACTTGGGAGAATGCGCAGTTCAGTGCCCAGGTGCTGCTGCCAGAAGGGGTTAAGCGCGTAGTGGTGGTGACGCAGGCCTGGCATATGCCGCGGGCGGTCTGGAGTTTCAGGCAGGCGGGATTTGAAGTGGTGCCCGCGCCGGTGGGGTTTCTGGGCGTGGACAATGCCCGGCCGCTGGGCGGCTGGATGCCAGAGTTCAAGTCGATCTGGCAGAGCGGTCAGTTGCTGAATGAGGCGGTGGGGCAGGTGGGGTATTCGGTGTTTTACCG
Organism: Pseudomonas sp. B21-053; assembly: GCF_026016365.1. Classification (NCBI taxonomy): domain Bacteria; kingdom Pseudomonadati; phylum Pseudomonadota; class Gammaproteobacteria; order Pseudomonadales; family Pseudomonadaceae; genus Pseudomonas; species Pseudomonas sp. B21-053. The sequence goes on along the minus strand of NZ_CP087205.1, from coordinate 6,240,268 downwards.
CTAAAGATCAAAAGATCGCAGCCTCGTTCTACTCGACAGCTCCTACAGGGGATTGCGTGCTCTGTAGGAGCTGTCGAGTGAAACGAGGCTGCGATCTTTCGCAGGCGCCGCGATTAAACGGTTTTCGCCATCCGGCTGGCAATCAACGCCCAGCCAAACAACAGCACACACACAATGATCAGCGGCCACGAACGCCATTCAAGGTACGGCGTCAGGTTGTGCATCGGCACCACTTCGCCATACAGAATCCCTTGTTCGAACTGCGGAATCTGCGCTGTGATCTGCCCGAACGGGTTAATCAAACCGGTCACGCCGTTGTTGGTGGCGCGGATCATCCAGCGGCCGGCCTCCAGCGCGCGCATCTGCGCCATCTGCAAATGTTGCAGCGGGCCGATGGATTTGCCGAACCAGGTGTCGTTGCTGATGGTCAGCAGCAGATCGCTGCGGGCGGCCAGGCTGGCGGCGAATTCCGGGTAGACCACTTCATAGCAAATGAACGGTGCGATCTGATAACCCTTGGCTTGCAGCATGGCCTGATCGGCCGGGCCACGAGCGAAGTCCGACATCGGCAGATCGAAGAACGCGATCAGTCCGCGCAACACATCCTGCAACGGAACGTACTCGCCGAACGGCACCAGTTTCTGCTTGAGGTAAGTGCCGTCGCCTTCACCGACCACGGTGATGCCGTTGAAGAAACGGCGCTCGTGCCGCACTTCCTGGCGAATCGGCACGCCGGTAATCAGCGCAGTCTTACGCTCTGCGGCGAAGTTTCCCATCATGCTCAGGTAGCCCTCGGCGGACTCCTTGAGTACCGGCACTGCGGTTTCCGGCCAGATCAGCAGATCGACGCGCTTGGAGCTGAAGCTCATGTCGCGGTACAGCGCCAACTGCGCGTTGAGCTGCGCCGGGTCCCACTTCATGCTTTGTTCGATATTGCCCTGGATGGCGGCGACGCTCAGCGCCGGGCCGGCAGGGCTGGTCCAGGCATGTTCCTTGAGCGCGATGCCCGCCACCCATGGACCGGCCAGCAATACAACGCCAGCCGCGATAAAGCCTTTGCGGCCAGTGCGAATCAGTCGTGGAGCGTTCCAGATCAGCGCTGCTGTCAGGGCCAGGGTGAAGGAAATCAGCCACATCCCGCCAACCGGTGCGAGCCCGGCCAATGGGCCGTTGAGCTGGCTGTAACCGGAATAGAGCCACGGGAAACCGGTAAGAAACCAGCCACGAAACGCTTCCTGACCCACCCACAGCGCCGCAAACGCCAAGGCATCGGCCAGCGGCGCTTCGTTACGACGCAACCAGCGCGCCCAGATCCAGGCGGGCAGGGCGAAGAACCAGGCAATCGCGGCGGTGAAGATCAGCATCAGGAAACCAGCCAGCAGCACCGAAGCGCCGCCGAAGTTGTGAATGCTGTAGTAGATCCAACTGGTGCCGGCGCCGAACAGGCCGAAACCGAAACACCAGCCACGGCCCAACGCCTGACGAGGGCTCAGTTCACGCAGGCCGGCATAGAAGAAACCGACCGCCAGCAATGCCAGCGGCCAGATATCGTACGGCGCCAACGCCAGGGTGGTGATTGCACCGGCCACCACGGCCAGCAGATTACCGGGCCAGCCGGGACGGGTCAGACGGTGCATTTCAATCCTTAGGAATTACCGGGCAATTGGAGTCAGGCGCAGCAAGTGAATCCGACGGCTGTCGGCGTTCAGGATGCGGAAACGATACGGGCCGATTTCAGTGATTTCGTTGCGTTTTGGCAAGTGCCCGAACGCGCTCATCACCAGGCCGCCCACCGTGTCGAACTCATCATCGGAGAACTCGCTGTCGAAGAACTCGTTGAAGTTCTCGATCGGCGTCAGCGCCTTGATCAGGAAGTCACCGCTGGGCAGTGGCTTGATGTAGCTGTCTTCTTCGACGTCATGCTCGTCTTCGATGTCGCCGACGATTTGTTCCAGCACGTCTTCGATGGTCACCAGACCGGCCACGCCGCCGTATTCGTCGATGACGATGGCCATGTGGTTGTGGTTGGCGCGGAACTCACGCAGCAGTACATTCAGGCGCTTGGACTCCGGCACGAAGGTGGCCGGGCGCAGCAGGTCCTTGATGTTGAAGCTGTCGCCGTTCTCCTTGAGGATCAACGGCAGCAAGTCCTTGGCCAGCAACACGCCCATCACGTCATCGTGGCTTTCGCCGATCACCGGGTAGCGGGAGTGGGCCGAGTCGACCACGGCGGGCAGGAACTCGCGAGGTGTCTGGGTCGCCTTGATGCTGACCATTTGCGAGCGCGGGACCATGATGTCCCGTACTTGCAGGTCCGCAACCTGGATGGCGCCTTCGACGATGGCCAGCGCTTCGCTGTCCAGCAGTTTGTTTTGGTGTGCGTCGCGCAGCAGCTCCAGCAGCTCCTGGCGGTTCTTCGGCTCGTGGGCAAAAGCCTGGGTGAGCTTACCCAGCCATGACTTCTGCCCGTTGCTCGATCGATCTTCGCTCATAGCGATTACTCTGAATCCTTTGTTGTAACGATAGGGGATGTTTCGGTTTCGTCGTCCGCATAAGGGTCGGGATAGCCCAACTCGGCAAGCAACGTTCGTTCCAGTGCTTCCATTTCCTCGGCTTCCTCGTCATCTATATGGTCGTAACCAAGCAGATGCAAGCAGCCGTGAATGACCAGATGCGCCCAGTGGGCCTTTAGTTCCTTTCCTTGTTCCGCGGCTTCACGCTCGACCACCGCCACGCAGATCACCAGATCGCCCAGCAATGGAATATCGAGAAACTCATCGGGAACATCGGCCGGGAACGACAAAACGTTGGTGGCGTAGTCTTTCTGCCGCCAGGTGAAGTTCAGTTCGCGGGCCTCTTCTTCGTCGACCAAACGAATGGTCATTTCGGAATCGGCGGTGCGCTGGCGCAGGGCCAGTTCGCACCATTGGCGGAACTCGGCTTCGCTTGGCGCAGATGCTTCAGTGGCCAGTTGCAGATCAAGCTCAAGCATCGTGGCGTTTATCCTTGGGCGCTTCATCGGCGACGCGATTCTCGAAGCGCTCGTAGGCTTCGACAATGCGTTGCACCAGAGGATGGCGCACGACGTCCTTGGGCATGAAATGGGTGAAGCTGATGCCCGGCACGTCTTTCAGGACTTCAATCACATGGTGCAGCCCGGACTTGGTGCCTTTCGGCAGGTCAACCTGGGTGATGTCACCGGTGATCACGGCAGTGGAGCCGAAGCCGATCCGGGTCAGGAACATCTTCATCTGCTCGACGGTGGTGTTCTGGCTTTCGTCGAGGATGATGAAGCTGTTGTTCAGCGTGCGACCGCGCATGTAGGCCAGCGGCGCGACTTCGATGACCTGGCGCTCGATCAGCTTGGCCACGTATTCGAAGCCGAGCATTTCGTAGAGCGCGTCATACAGCGGGCGCAGGTACGGGTCGATCTTTTGCGACAGGTCGCCGGGCAGGAAGCCGAGCTTTTCGCCCGCTTCAACTGCCGGGCGCACCAGCAGGATGCGACGAATCTGCTCGCGTTCCAGTGCGTCTACCGCGCAGGCAACAGCCAGATAGGTCTTGCCGGTACCGGCCGGGCCGATGCCGAAATTGATGTCGTTACCGAGGATTTCCTTCACATAGCGCAACTGATTCAAGCCGCGAGGGCGAATCATGCCTTTCTTGGTGCGCAGTGCGACGGAGGGTTCGGCGGGGGAGACGTTGTCCAGCTCTTCGACGGCCGATTCCTGCAGGAACAGGTGAACCGTATCCGGCGACAGCTCCGTACCTTTGGTTTCCCGGTACAGACGGCGAATCAGATTTTCCGCGGAAGTGGTGTGCTTGGGTTCGCCGATCAGTTCGAACTGGTTTCCGCGATTGCGGATCTCGATGGTCAGGCGCTGTTCGATCAAGCGCAGATGCTCGTCGAATTGCCCGCACAGATTGGCGAAGCGGCGAGCCTCAAAGGGCTCGAGGATGAAACGATGTGGTTCGATGGGTGCGTTCAAGGTCGTATTTAGCCGCCCTGGGGCAATTAAGATGAAATCAAGGATAACGCCAGAGGGCTGGGTGCGAAAGCTCTTAAATAACCCAAGGCAAAACGCCATCCCTTGTGGGAGCGGGCTTGCTCGCGAAGGCGGTGTGTCAGCCACATTGATGTTGACTGACACGGCCTCTTCGCGAGCAAGCCCGCTCCCACAGGGGGAAGTCGGTGTTACTGGACCAGCGAGCCCCGCAACGAGTGCGGCTGTGCGGCATCGATGTGCACGTCGGCGAACTGGCCAATCAGGGTCGGATTGTCGCAGCGGAAGTTTACGATACGATTATTCTCGGTCCGGCCCTGCAGCTCGCCAGGGTCCTTTTTCGAATAATCGGTAACCAGAATACGCTGGGTCGAACCGACCATTTGTCGGCTGATCTCGAATCCCTGCTGATTCAAGCGATGTTGCAGCGCGTTCAGGCGTTCTTTCTTCAGCTCTTCCGGCGTCTCGTCGGCCAAGTCAGCCGCCGGAGTCCCCGGGCGTTGGCTATAAACGAACGAGTAGGAGAAGTCGAAACCGACGTCTTCGATCAGCTTCATGGTCTGCTCGAAGTCTTTCTCGGTCTCGCCCGGGAAGCCGACGATAAAGTCCGAGCTGATGCAGATCCCCGGCACGGCGGCGCGCAGCTTGCGCAGTTTGGATTTGTATTCCAGCGCGGTGTGGTTGCGCTTCATCGCTGACAGAATCCGGTCCGAACCCGACTGCACCGGCAAGTGCAGGTGTTTCACCAGCTCCGGCACTTCGGCGTGGGCCTGGATCAGGCTGTCGGAAAATTCCAGCGGGTGCGACGTGGTGTAGCGAATCCGGTCGATGCCATCGACGGCGGCGACCACGCGGATCAGTTCGGCGAGGTCCGCCAGGCGCCCGTCGTGAGTGGTGCCGCGATAACCGTTGACGTTCTGCCCGAGCAGGGTCACTTCGCGCACGCCGTTTTCGGCAAGGTGAATGATCTCGGCGAGTACGTCATCGAACGGTCGGCTGACTTCTTCACCGCGGGTGTACGGCACCACGCAGAAGGTGCAGTACTTGCTGCAGCCTTCCATCACCGACACATAGGCGCTCGGCCCGTCGATGCGCGGCTCGGGCAAGTGGTCGAACTTCTCGATTTCCGGGAACGAGACGTCCACTTGCGGCAACTTGGTGGCGCGGGCGGCGTCGATCATTTCCGGCAAGCGGTGCAGGGTCTGCGGGCCGAACACCACATCCACGTACGGCGCGCGGTCACGGATGGCAGCGCCTTCCTGGCTGGCCACGCAACCGCCGACGGCGATCACCATGTCCGGATTGGCGAGTTTCAGTTCGCGCCAGCGGCCGAGCTGGGAATACACCCGGTCCTGGGCGCGTTCGCGGATAGAGCAGGTGTTGAGCAGGATCACGTCGGCATCTTCAGCGCGAGCGGTGACTTCCAGGGCCTGGTGTTCACCCAGCAGATCGACCATGCGCGAGCTGTCGTACTCGTTCATCTGGCAACCGTGGGTTTCGATGTAAAGCTTCTTGGCCATGGACAGAGTCATCACGTGATTCAAAGAACCGCGCATTATAGGGAACATGTCCCAAGGTTCCTACCGTTGTGCGTCCGGCGGCTATGCTATAGTTCGCGCCCTCATTTTTATCCCCAATGTGTTGCCCGCCCACCATGACCAAACGTGAAGCCCCAATCTACAAGGTGATTTTCCTCAACCAGGGCCAGGTGTACGAAATGTATGCCAAGCAGATCTATCAAAGTGATCTGTGGGGCTTCCTGGAAGTGGAAGAATTCGTCTTTGGCGAGCGCACGCAAGTGGTCGTCGATCCGAGCGAAGAGAAACTCAAGGCTCAGTTCGAGGGCGTGGTGCGCAGTTTTGTGCCGATGCATTCGATTGTGCGCATCGACGAAGTCGAGCGCCTGGGCACGCCGAAAATCAGCGAAGCCCGTGGCGCGGTCGGCAATGTGATGCCGTTTCCGATGCCGATGCCTGATAAGTAAGACGCAAGACCGAGTTGCCCCATTCGCGAGCAAGCCCGCTCCCACAGTAGACCGAGTCCTTAGGTTGGAACGCGGTTAAAGGTGGGAGCGGGCTTGCTCGCGAAGGGGCCAGTCAGAACAAAGCAAAAATCAGGGAAGAGGCGAAAACGGCGTACGCCCATCCGCGCTTTGCAATTCCATCAGGTATTTACGGAAGATTTGTCCCAGCACCTGGGTAGCAACTTCCAGATCTTCGCGGGGCATTTTCTCGGCGACTTCGTCGGCGGTGTCCAACGCATCTTCTGCGCCGTTGACCGCGGCCATTTTCAGCACGATATACGCCTGAACGTTATTGGCCGGCACGCCTTCGCCGTGGAAGAACATGGTGCCGAGTTTGAATTGCGCCTGGGCGTGGCCTTGCAGAGAGGCTTTTTCGAAGAACGCCAGGGCTTTATTGAGGTCACGCGGCGTGTTTTTGCCGTCGTAGTAGAACTCACCCAACTCGTATTGCGCTTGCGCATCCCCTTCATCCGACGCTTTCTGGCAGGCGGCAAGCGCTTGCGTCAGATCTTGCGGCTGAGTATTGAGGGTGCAGCGACCCATCGCTGGGATCAACAACGAGTTGCCGCCTGCTTGTGCGTGCGCGAGCAGGGGCTGAAGGAGCAACAGGCAGCCCAATGCAAGGGTGCGGCCGGTGCGGTTCATGGGAATCGACTTACCTCTGAAGGGCGCGCGGACCCATCGAGGGATCCAATAAGCGCGCATTATGAAATAAGCAGGGCCAACCTTACAAAGTCTTTACTCGTTTTTCTGCTGCGCGGGGAATATATCGCCCACTTTGCGGGAGATTATTGGCACAAGGGTGGGAAAAGACACAGGAATGTAGGTAAAAGCTGACGCTGGCAATCGCCAACGTCAGCGGCACAGCATTATTTCAGTGCGGCGAAAGCGCGTTCAGCGGCATCCAGGGTCAGTTTCAACTCGGTTTCGCCGTGGGCGATCGAGGTGAACCCGGCTTCGAAAGCGCTTGGCGCCAGGTACACGCCACCTTCCAGCATCAAGTGGAAGAAACGCTTGAACAGATTGGCGTCGCTGGACATCACGTCATCGAAAGTCACGATGTCGTCGGCGCCACTGAAGTACAGGCCAAACATGCCGCCCGCCTGGGTGGTCACGAACGGAATGCCCGCCGCATCGGCACGCTGTTGCAGGCCGTCGAGCAGTCGGCTGGTGTAGTCGCTCAGCTCGGCGTGGAAACCCGGACGGCTGATCAGGCGCAGGGTGGTCAGGCCGGCGGCCATGGCCAACGGGTTACCGGACAAGGTGCCTGCCTGGTAGACCGGGCCAAGTGGCGCGATGTGCGACATGATTTCGCGCTTGCCGCCGAAGCAACCCACCGGCATACCGCCACCGATGATTTTGCCGAAGGTGCTCAAGTCTGGCGTCACGCCGAAATGCGCCTGGGCGCCGCCGAGTGCCACGCGGAAACCGGTCATCACTTCGTCGAAGATCAGCACCACGCCGTGCTTGTCGCAGAGTGTGCGCAGGCCTTCGAGGAAACCCGGTGCCGGCGGAACGCAGTTCATGTTGCCGGCCACCGGCTCGACGATGATGCACGCCACGTCCTGGCCGACTTCGCCGAGCATGGTTTCCACGGCGTCGATGTCGTTGAACGGCAAGGTCAGGGTGTGTTTGGCGAAGTCAGCCGGTACGCCTGCCGAACTCGGTACGCCTTGGGTCAACAGGCCGGAACCGGCCTTGACCAGCAGGCTGTCGGAGTGACCGTGGTAGCAGCCTTCGAACTTGATGATCGCATCGCGGCCGGTGAAACCACGGGCCAGGCGAATCGCACTCATGGTCGCTTCGGTGCCGGAGCTGACCATGCGCACCATTTCCATCGACGGCACGATCGAGCAGACCAGGTCGGCCATCTCGGTTTCCATCGCGGTCGGGGCGCCGTAGGACAAGCCGTGTTCCAGCTGTTTACGCACTGCGTCCAGCACGTCCGGGTGGCTGTGGCCGAGGATCATCGGGCCCCAGGAACCGACGTAATCGACATAACGCTTGTCGTCTTCGTCGGTGACGTAGGCGCCTTCGGCGTGTTTGAAGAACAGCGGCGTGCCGCCAACGCTCTTGAACGCGCGAACAGGCGAGTTCACGCCACCGGGGATGTGTTTTTGAGCATCGGCAAACAGGGTTTCGGAACGAGACATGATCGGGCTCTCAAATCGGATTTTAAGCTACTTAATAGAAAGCAGTTCGTTGAAGGCGCGGGCGCGGCGGGTCACTTCAGCCGTACTCTCGGCGCCAAACAGGCCATGCACGACAGCCAGCAGATCGACCCCATGGGCCACCAGCGGCGCGGCGTTTTCCAACGTGATGCCGCCAATCGCGCAGATCGGCAGGTGCAGTTTGCTACGGGCCTGATCGAGCAGGTCGAGGCTGCACGTCGGGGCGCCGGGTTTGGTGTTGGAGTTGAAGAAGCGGCCGAAGGCGACGTAACTCGCACCTTCCTTGGCGGCTTGTTCGGCGAGTTCGAGTTGCGCGTGGCAAGTCGAACCGATGATCGCCTGACGACCGAGCAGCGCGCGGGCCGGGGTCAGCGGACCGTCGGTCTGGCCCAGATGCACGCCGACGTTCAGGCGCGCGGCCAGTTCGGCGTCATCGTTGATGATCAGCTGAGTCTTGTAGCGGTCACACAAATCGCGCAGGGCTTCGGCCTCGCGCAAACGCCGGGCCTCGTCGCTGCTCTTGTCGCGGTATTGCAGCAGCGTGACGCCGCCTTCCAGCGCCGCCTCCACGTACGAAAGAAATTTACCGGCCAGTAACTGGCTATCGGTAATGGCATACAGGCCACGTAGTTTCATCGGGCAAGCCTCTGCGCATTACGCATCAAGAGTTACGAACAAAAATCCAGCGGCAGGCGGCGCGGCACGAATTGGCCTTTGCCCAACTGCTCGGCATCGCGCAGGGTGCGCCACGTGTAGTTAAGCGCGGTCTGCACGGCGCTGGCGAGGTTTTCACCCTGGGCCAGACGACCGGCCAAGGCGCTGGCCAGTGTGCAACCGGAACCGTGATAACTGCCGGGCAAACGCTGGCAAGTGAAGGTTTCGCGGCGACCGTCGCGGCTGTACAGGCGATTATGGATTTCGTGTTCGTCGCCATGGCCGCCGGTGATCAGCAGGTGTTTGACGAAGGGCAGGAGTTTTTCAGCGCACTCGTCCGCGGTGCCGTCGGGCAGTTCGGCGAGGATGCGCGCTTCGGGAAGGTTAGGGGTGGCAATGATCGACAGCGGCAGCAGGCGTTCGCGCATGGCGTAGCCGACTTCGTCCTTGCCCAGGCGTCCACCGCCACCGGCACGCAGCACCGGGTCGCAGACCACCGGCAAATGCGGGTGCGCCGAGAGCAGTTCGACAACCGTGTCGACCATCTCCAGGGAACCGAGCATGCCCAGTTTGACGGCCGCGACTTCGGAGTCGTTGAGCACGGCATTGGCCTGGGCCAACACCCACTCACGATCGAGGACGCGGAAGTCAGTGACGTTGACCGTGTCTTGCACAGTCAGGGCAGTGACGGCCGGGGCCGCATGACAACCCTGAGCGAGCAGGGCTTCGATATCTGCCTGCAAGCCGGCGCCACCACTTGGGTCGTGGCCGGAGAGACAGAGGACAACGGGGCGAGAGCTGTAGATATTCATGGTGCGCGAGCTTACCACCAGTCGACCAGCGAGTCATGACGGCCCACGTAGCAGCTGCCGAAGCTGACGCCCGGCTCACGTATCTGCTACTGAATGTGACGCCGACTCCCGTAGCAGCTGCCGAGCAGCGCGAGGCTGCGTTCGGCGGCGAAGCCGTCGTCAAACCTGATCACTCGGTCTTGCTGAAACACCGCGTCGCCTGATTTCACGACGGCTTCGCCGCCGAACGCAGCCTCGCGGGCTCGGCAGCTGCTACGGGCAAACAGCTCTATCTCAGGGTGTGGCGCTGGAACGCCCGTTCTAGAGCCTCTGTAGGAAAAATTTCAATGGTGCTCAATGGCCATCAACGGCTATGCTAGAGTGGATCCAAACCAATAACAGGTAATACCGGTTTTACGTCTACTCAAAAGGAAAGGGGGGGCTTCCTGACTAAACCGGACAGGCCACGCTGGGGCTTAAATGCGCTATTTGCTGATGTTGCTGTTGTGCTTGCCCCTTCTGGCGAGCGCCGTTGAATTTGACGAATTCACCCAGAGCCTTCCCCTGGGTCGAACCATGCAGGTGTACGAAGACGCGGGCGGTCAGGCGACCATCGCCGATGTGCGTGCGCAAGCCGTCGCCGGAAACTTCAAGACTCAAGATAAAGCCACCCTCAACGCTGGTTATTCGCGTTCGGTGTTCTGGCTGAAAATCGACCTGCACTACCGCCCGACCAATCCGCAGGCGCAGCGGACCTGGTTGCTGGAACTGGCCTATCCGCCCCTCGATCACCTCGATCTGTATTTGCCCGATGCCGGCGGCGACTATCAATTGATCCGTCGCACCGGTGATGCCCTGCCGTTTGCCAGCCGCGAATTTCGCCAGAACAACTACCTGTTCAATCTGGACTTCAAGCCCGATCAGGCGCGAACCGTTTACTTGCGCCTGCAAAGCCAAGGCTCGATCCAGGCGCCGGTGACCTTGTGGTCAAGCACCGCTTACCTTGAAGAACAGCCCGTGCGTCTTTATGTGCTGGGCCTGATCTACGGCGTGTTGTTGGGGATGGTGGTCTACAACCTGTTCATCTACCTCAGCGTGCGCGACACCAGTTACCTCTATTACATCTTCTATATCGCCTCGTTCGGCCTGTATCAGCTGTCGGTGAATGGCGCGGCGGTGGAGTATTTCTGGCCGGACAACCCTTGGTGGGCCAACGCTGCGACGCCATTCTTCATTGGTTGTGCCGGGCTGTTCGGCAGCCAGTTCGCCCGCAGCTTCCTGCAAACCGCGCAACACAGTCGCTGGCTCGATCGCGTGCTGTTGGCGCTGATCGCGTTTGGCGCGGTGGTGGTCGGGTTGTCGCTGATGACCAGTTACGCCCTGGCTCTGCGCCTGGCAACCACGCTGGCCCTGATTTTCACCGTGGTGATTTTTGCCGCCGGGATCTTCGCCTGGGTACGCGGCTTACGCGTGGCGCGTTATTTCATCATCGCCTGGTCGGCGTTTTTGCTCGGCGGCGTCGTCAATACACTGATGGTGCTGGGTTACTTGCCGAACGTTTTCCTGACCATGTACGCCAGCCAGATCGGCTCGGCGATCGAAGTGGCGCTGCTGTCCCTGGCGCTGGCCGATCGCATCAACGCCATGCGTGAGCAACAGGCGCAAACGCTGTTCGATGCCGGGCAGAAGCTTGAAGTGTTGAACCAGCAACTGGCCCGCAGTAACAAGCTCAAGGACGAGTTCCTCGCGACCCTGACCCACGAACTGCGCACGCCGATGAATGGGGTGATCGGTTCGCTGGAATTGATGCAGACCGTCGAGATGGACCCGGAACTGGAGCAATACCAGCAAACTGCCGCCGGCTCGGCGCGGGACATGATGCGCATGGTCAACGGCATCCTCACCCTGACCGAATTGCAGGCCGGCAAGCTCAAGGCTTACCCGGACACCTTCAGCCTGCGCGGCGTGGTCGAGGCGTTGCGCGTGCAGTTCGAGGGCAATGCGTCGAGCAAGTCCCTGGACCTCAAGGTCGAAGTCACGCCGGGGCTGCCGGATCGCCTGCTCGGTGACAGCAGCAAACTGGCGCAATGCCTGGAGTGCCTGCTGGACAATGCGATCAAATTCACCCGGGTCGGCGGCGTGGCGCTGAGAGTGACGGGCAAGACTGTCGAAGAGGGGCGACTGGCCCTGTCGTTTGCGGTGATCGACACCGGTATTGGTTTTACCGATCTGGGAGAGGCGACGATGTATCAGCGCTTCTTCCAGCTCGACGGCTCTATGACCCGCGAATACGGCGGTCTGGGCGTTGGCCTGGCGATTTGTCGGCAACTGGTGGAGCTGCTCGGCGGGCGCCTGACCCACCGCTCCGAACCGGGGCGCGGCAGTCGTTTCCAATTGGACGTCGAGGTCGATTTGCCGGTGGTGGAAGCGGTGCCTGCGCCCTCTATGACCCGCGACACCTCACGTCTGCGTCTGCCTCAGGACTGCACCGTGTTGTTGGTCGATGACAACAGCATCAACCAATTGGTGATGCGCGGCATGTTGCTCAAACTCGGATTCCGGGTGCGCACAGCCGACAGTGGCGCGACCGCACTTGATCTTTTGCAGCGTGACGTCTTCGATGCGGTGGTGCTCGATTGTCAGTTGCCGGCTCAGGATGGCGCGTCCCTGTGCTGCCAGATCCGTGGCTTGCCGGGCTGTGCCGAGGTGCCAGTGTTCATGGTTGCGCAGAGTATTGATCGGGAACATTGCCCGACGGGCGCGCTGATCGATTACCTGAGTAAACCGGTTAAATTCGAGGATTTGCAGGCGGCGCTTTATCGTCGGGTGCTTTGTCCGAAACAAGGTGAAAGCGCCGACATTTAGGCAGGTATGACACTTTGTTCAGCCAAGGGCCGGTGCTTAACTGAGTTCCTGGCTGACCAAAGGAGCCCCGTCATGAACCTGCATCAGTTCGCCGAAACCCACGAAGTCACCAACCAGCCTCCGTCGCTGGACGGCACCAATCTTTACCGTATCGACCTGCCATTACAGGAGTGGTCGCGACGTTTTGGTGCCGGTTGGGCCGAGTCGCGGATCGATGCCTACGGCGCTCTGGCCGGCGGGCCGCTGATGGAAGCCGGGTTCCTGGCCAATCAGAATAAACCGGTATTCGTCAGCCATGACCGTTATGGGCATCGCATCGATCTGGTGGAATTTCATCCGGCTTATCACGAACTGATGCGGACTGCGGTCGAACACGGGTTGACCTCATTGCCTTGGGCGCATCCGCAATCCGGCGCGCATGTCGCCCGGGCTTCCATGACTTACTTGCACAGCCAGGCCGAGGCCGGCAGCGGTTGCCCGTTGACCATGACCTTCGCCAGTGTCCCGGCAATGCGCCTGCAACCGAATCTGGCCGAACAATGGCTGCCAAAAATCCTCGCCACCGAATACGACCCGCGTAACGTCGGCATGGCCCACAAGGCCGGCGTCACCATCGGCATGGCCATGACCGAGAAACAGGGCGGCACCGACGTGCGGGCCAACACCACCAAGGCGTACCCAGTTGGCGCCAGCGGTCCGGGCCAGGCGTATGAACTGGTGGGGCACAAGTGGTTCTGTTCGGCGCCGATGTGCGATGCGTTCCTGACCCTGGCCCAGACCGACAAAGGCCTGACCTGTTTCCTGCTGCCGCGCCATCGCCCGGACGACACGCGCAATCAGTTCTACATCCAGCGTCTGAAAAACAAACTCGGCAATTGCTCCAACGCCTCCAGCGAAGTGGAGTTTCGTGGCGCGCTGGCGTGGATGATCGGCGAAGAAGGCCGGGGCGTGCCGACCATCATCGAGATGGTCGCGATGACCCGCTTCGATTGCATGGTCGGTTCCAGTTCGCTGATGCGCCAGGCCCTGACCCAGGCCAGTCATCACTGCGCCCATCGCACGGTGGGCGGCAAGTTGCTCAGCGAACAACCGCTGATGCAGAACGTGCTGGCCGACCTGGCCCTGGAAAGCGAAGCCGCCCTGGCGCTGAGCCTGCGCATGGGCAAGGCGCTGGATCATCTGGATGACAGCCATGAAGCCAAATTCGCCCGGCTGGTGACGGCGGTGGGCAAATACTGGATCTGCAAGCGCGCGCCGGGAATGATCAACGAAGCTGCGGAATGCATGGGCGGCGCCGGTTATGTCGAAGAAAGCATCCTGCCGCGCCTGTACCGTGAGGCGCCGGTGAATTCGACGTGGGAAGGTTCCGGCAACGTGCAATGCCTCGACGTGCTGCGGGCCTTGTCGAAAGAACCGGGTGTGCTGGATGTGTTGTTCAGCGAGTTGGGCGACGGGCATGGCGACAAACGCCTGGCCGCACACATCGCGCAATTGCAGGCGGCGTTCAAGGACACCAGCGACATTCAATACCGCGCGCGGCAGTTGACCGAGGATATCGCGCTGGGGCTTCAGGCCAAGTTGTTGCTGGAGGCTGGCAACTCGGCGGTCAGTGACGGGTTTATCGCCAGCCGCCTCGGCTCGGCGGGGCGGGTGTATGGCGCGTTGCCGCGAGGGCTGGATGTTGAAGCGCTGGTCGCCCGCTCGACCCCACACATGTAATCACCCCCGAACCCCCTGTGGGAGCGAGCCTGCTCGCGAATGCGATTTAGCATTCAACATTGATGTTGGCTGACAAACTGCATTCGCGAGCAGGCTCGCTCCCACATTTTGATCCGGGGTGTCCTGAACATTTGTATCAACACGCCACTGTTCCCGTCCGACGACGATGCAGGCAAGATGAAGGTCTGCAAGTCAGAACACAGGAAGCTGATCGTGACCGAAGCGTTTATTGTTGTTCAAACCGCCGAACAAGCCGTAGACCGGCTCGCCGCCCTGCATGAGCAGGCTACTTCTGCGCTGAATCAGGCGCTCAAGCGTTACCTCAAGGATCGTATCGAACCGGACGCCGAGCAGCGTGCGATGTTTCGTTATCCCGAATTGCGCCTGACCTACCTCTGCCAGGGCGAAGTCCCACAGACTACCCGCGCGTACGCCAAAGTGCAGTTGCCCGGGACCTACAGCGTCACCGTCACCCATCCGGCAGCCTTTCGTAAATACCTGCTGGAACAGCTGGTGCCATTGATGCACGACTTCACCGTCACGGTGGAAGTCGGCGTGAGCAAGCAAAACATTCCGTACCCGTACGTGGTCGAGCAGGGCGATGAGCTGGCCGGCTCCGGCGTCACTGCCGCCACGCTGGCGCGGGTGTTCCCGAGTACCGACCTGTCCGCCGCCACCGACGGGATTGCCGATGGCTTGTACGATTGGGAAAACACCGATCCGCTGCCGCTGGCGCTGTTCGATGCGGCGCGGGTAGATTTCTCTTTGCGCCGGCTGGTGCATTACACCGGCAGCGACTGGCGGCATGTGCAGCCGTGGATCCTGCTGACCAACTACCACCGTTATGTCGACCAGTTCATCGTGCATGGCCTGGAGCAGTTGCGCAGCGATCCGCGTTTTGTGCGCATGGTCTTGCCGGGCAACGTGATCATCGAAAAGAGCATGGACCACGGCGAAGCTTCGGCGATTGCCGCGGGCGTGGTCTGGCACCGTTATCAGATGCCGGCCTATCACCTGATCGCCAGCGATGGCCACGGTGTGACCCTGGTGAACATCGGCGTTGGCCCGTCCAACGCCAAGAACATCACCGACCACTTGGCCGTGCTGCGTCCGCATTGCTGGCTGATGATCGGTCACTGTGGCGGCCTGCGTCAGTCCCAGACCATTGGCGACTACGTATTGGCTCACGCTTACATGCGTCGTGACGGGATTCTCGACCGGGTGGTGCCGCCGAACATTCCGATCCCGGCCTTGGCCGAAGTGCAGATGGCGTTGCAGCAAGCGGCGGCCAACATCACCGGCGAGAAGGGCGACGAACTGAAGAAACGCCTGCGCACCGGCACCGTGCTGACCTACGACGACCGTAACTGGGAATTGCGCTGGGCCCAGGAACGACCGTTGATCAACCTGTCTCGCGCCGTGGCGGTGGACATGGAAAGCGGCACCATCGCTGCCCAGGGTTATCGCTTGCGGGTGCCGTATGGCACGTTGCTGTGTGTTTCGGACAAACCGCTGCACAGCGAAATCAAGCTGCCGGGTTCGGCCAACGCCTTCTATGAGCGCGCCGTCAGCCAGCACTTGAAGATCGGCATCGAGGCGGTGGATCTGTTGCGCACCGAACTCAACTCGTTGCACTCGCGCAAACTGCGCAGCTTCGACGAGCCGCCGTTCCGCTAACAGTCATGGTCATTTAGCGGTCAGGGCACTAGCATTAGCAACCCTGACCGTTAGATGTTCTCTTTCCTCATGTCTCGTCCCCAACGTCCCGTTTCCCGCCGCCCTGGCGCGAAACCTGCGCCATCCTCATCAGCCCCGCGCCGTGTTGCCAAAGCGCCACCGGCCGAGCCAAAACTGATTCTGTTCAATAAACCGTTCGATGTGCTGACGCAATTCAGCGACGGTGAAGGGCGGGCGACGCTCAAGGATTACATCGAGATTCCCGGGATCTACCCGGCCGGGCGACTGGACCGCGACAGCGAAGGTTTGCTGCTGCTGACCAATGACGGACAACTGCAAGCGCGGATCGCCGACCCGAAACACAAACTGGCCAAGACCTATTGGGTGCAAGTGGAAGGCGAGCCGAGCGCCGAGCAATTGCAGCGCTTGCGCGATGGCGTCGAGCTGAACGACGGCATGACCTTGCCCGCCGAGGCGCGGCAGCTTGAAGAGCCGGAACTGTGGCCGCGCAACCCGCCGGTGCGCTTTCGTAAAAGTGTGCCGACTACTTGGCTGGAACTGGTGATTCGCGAAGGTCGCAACCGTCAGGTGCGGCGCATGACGGCGGCGGTGGGCTTGCCGACCTTGCGTCTGGTGCGGGTGCGGATCGGCGACTGGACGATCGAAGGGCTCGATCAGGGCCAGTGGAAGGAAGTGCCGGCGCGGTTATGAATGATTTTCGATGTACGCGATGACCACGCTTTTGATGATGAACGCGAAGATCCCCAGGCCCAGCACGAAGAACAGAATCATGGTACCGAACTTGCCAGCCTTGGATTTCTTCGCCAGATCCCAGACGATGAAACCCATGAAAATGATCAGGATGCTGACCAGGCCAGTCATCATCCACTCTTCAAAAACTGCAGGATCCATCGAACATCTCCAGCGCGGGCGGGGCTAAAAGGGCGGGGCGAGTATACGCCTATGGGGAATGACCGGGCATTGACCTGCGGCAGTGTGTCGCGGTCATTCGTCGCCTGTGCCGGCCCGCAGGAATCTGTAGGAGCCGGTAGGAGCTGGTAGGAGCTGTCGAGTGAAACGAGGCTGCGATCTTTTGATCTTGCTTTTAAAAAGATCAAGATCAAAAGATCGCAGCCTCGTTTCACTCGACAGCTCCTACAAATGGCATTCCTAGCTGCGCAGATGCGTCAACGGCAACTCAGTGCTGTTCAACACCTGATTCAACACAAAACTCGACCGCACGCTGGTAACGCCCTCAATCCGGGTCAAATGCCCCAGCAGCAGTTTCTGGTAGTGATCCATGTCCGGCACCACCACCTTGAGCTGATAATCCGCATCCATCCCCGTCACCAGGCTGCATTCCAGCACCTGCGGCAAGGTCCGGATCGCCGCTTCGAAGTTTTCGAAACGCTCGGGCGTGTGGCGGTCCATGCCGATCAGTACATAGGCCGTGAGGCTCAGGCCGAGCATCTTGCGATCCAGCAAAGCCACCTGACGCGAGATGTAGCCATCGTCTTCCAGCTGTTTGACGCGGCGCGAGCAGGGTGAAGGTGACAGGCCGATGCGTTCGGCCAGCTCCTGGTTGGAGATGCGCGCGTCGCGCTGCAATTCCGCCAAAATGCTCAGGTCGTAACGGTCGAGTTTGCTCATCAATCAGTCCTTTGTCGTAACTATTGCGGCGGATTATCTATCCAGGGTTAAAAATTGCGCAAGTGATGTTTATTTCAGCAATCTTCGCAATCCTCTGCCGACGCCCCAGGCCTATTCTTATTACCAGAATCACTGCTCGGACAAACAGTCCACAGCGACTCGCCCAATCAGGCCAGTCGCGGCCGCCACCCCCATCGGGGATGTGCCGGCCCCCGAGCTACACACTGTCCAGAAGACGGCGTGAGGTGAGCCGACGTCATAAGCGTCGAGCACGGACGAAGTTCTCAAAGGGAGGCCGACGGGTCTCCCTTTTTTATTGCCTGCAAAATAAGTTGCGTGACTGATAACCTGTTGCAGAACCGGCCTGTGCTTTTCCAGTCTTACGTACAGGCCCTAACCCGCAGTGAGGAAAAGCATGAAGTCGCGCATCTGGCGTTTGGCCGGTGTTGGTTTGCTGTGTGTAAGTGTCACTGCGCAATCGCTGGCCGATGAGCCGCAGAACCGAGGGCCCGAAGGTGTACCGCACGGGCGCGATCATGAGCGAAATGATCAGGGCCATGGCGGCAACAACCAGCCACGCCCGCAGAATAACCCTCAACAGAATAATCAGCCGCGGCCGCAGAACAATCCGCAGCAGAATCAGCCGCGCCAGCAGAACAACGAGATCATTCGTGGCGACAACAGTCGCCAGTTCGAGCACAACGGCCAGAATCAGAATGGCCAGTGGCAGAACCGTCAGCCGCGCGATGCCAACACCCAGGTTCGTCCTGCGCCGCCACCGCCGCAACTGCCTGCCAACAGTCTGCCGATCCAGGGCCGGCCCGACACCGTGCGCCAGACCCAGCAACCTCGGTACGGCAATTATCAGGACATCCCGCGACGCAACGATAACAACCAGCACTGGCAGGGCAACAACCAGGGCCCGCGTCCCGATGACCATCGCTGGGAAGGTCGCCCGAACGGGCATGGCAACGGCTGGGGTCCTGGTCCGCAGTACCGTCCCGGGCAAATGGTCGATCGCTTCCCGGACCGTAACTTCCGCGTGCCGTATCGCGGCCAGGACTACTTCTACTCCGGCGGCTACTGGTATCGCCCGCAAGGTCCGCGCTACGTAGTGGTGCAGCCACCGCGCGGGATTCGCGTGCACTACATGCCTGATTACGCGCGTGAAGTGTGGATCGGCGGTGCGCTGTTGTTCCTCGCGGCTGGCTCTTACTACGCCTACGAAGAAAGCACTCAGGATTATGTGGTGGTCGAGCCGCCAGTCGGCGCTCCGCAACCGCAACCGACCAGCAACGGCATTGACGTAACGGCGTATCCAGCCAACGGCCAGTCGCCGCAGCAAGTCGCCCAGGACGGTTACGAGTGCTCGCAATACGCGGTGCAACAGAGCGGCTTCAATCCGCAAACCGCGACGTACCAGCCAGATCCGTCAGTCGTGCAAGCCTACCGTCAGGCCCAGGGCAACTGCCTGAGCAGTCGCGGTTATCAGGTGACGTTCTGAGCCTTGGCCGCTAACACCACTTCCTGCGGGTCGGCGTGCACCAGCACTTCGGCTCGCGGGTAAGCGGCGTGAATCGCATCGGCGGCCTGATCGCTGATGCCATGGGCAACTGACAGGGTCAGCTCCCCCGGCAATTCCAGGTGCAACTGCACAAACCAATGGTTGCCGGAAATCCGCGTGCGCAAATCATGCGCGCCCAATACTCCCGGCACACCGCACGCCAGTTCCAGCATGTGCTGGCTCACGTCCGGCGGCAGTTCTTCATCCATCAGCACCGCAAAACTTTCCCGGGCGATCTGCACCGCGCTCCAGAGGATGTACGCCGCAATCCCCAGACCGAACCAGGCATCCAGTGAATGCCAGCCGAACCCGGCCAGTATCAGCGCCACCAGGATGCTGCCGTTGAGCATCATGTCGGAGCGGTAATGCAGGGAGTCGGCGCGCACCGCATTGGAGCCGGTTGCCTTGATCACCCGATGTTGCAGCATCAGCAACGCCAGGGTCAGCGCGAGGGAGAAAATGATCACCCCGATGCTGATCCACGGCGCCCCCACCGGTTCCGGATGCTTCAACCGATCAAACGCCTGAAAGGCAATCAGCACCGCACTGCCACCGATGAACAACGCCTGGGCCATGCCCGACAGCGACTCAGCCTTGCCGTGGCCGTAACGATGATCGTCATCGGCCGGACGCAAGGCGTAATGCACCGCCAGCAAGTTGAGCAATGACGTGATGCCGTCGAGGGCCGAGTCGGTCAAACCGGCGAGCATGCTCACCGAACCGCTCAGCCACCAGGCGATGGCCTTGGCGACGATCAACGTGCAGGCCACCGCCACGGAGGCGCGGGTCGCCAGCTTCAGCAGGCGAGCGTGTTCGAGGCTGGTGGTCATAGGTGCGGCAGTTCCTTTGAGTGCACGGAGTTACGCGGCAGGTTGCAGGCCGAACATGGCCAGTTGCTGGCTGCTGCCCTTGTGCTGGATCAGGCGTGGGTCATCCAGCGGGAAGCTGCGGCCCAGTTCGGTTTCCAGAATAGTCTGCAACTTGCGGTTATCGACCTGGCCGTCCGGGCCGATCGCTTCCTTGAGTTTTTCCGGCGCGACCTGTGCAGTCTTGCCCGGCTCGAAATAAATCGCGCCGGTGGCGAAGTCGACGGCAAACGCGATCAGACCAGGGACGATGTAGAACAGCAGGCCCACGGCATCGAGCACCGCAATGGCCGGATCGATCTTGCCGTCGATCTGACCGCGACGGTCCGGGTAGAAAATCGAGCCGCAGGCGGTCACCTGGGTCAGCAGGGTGGCGACCAGAACACCGCCAATCAGGCGAAAGGGAACACGCATAGGAAATCTCCTGGGTCATTTGAAAACGAATGGGCGTCTATATGAATTAGGACTGTGATTAACGCCAGACAGTTCGCCGTTATACTCGGCCCGGCAAGGCGTGCCCACCGTAAATTGCTGCCGTGTCTCAACGTCTTGCTCGGCGATCTCAATACGCGTCAGTGCGAGCGCGCACGACAGCCTCACACGGCAGCAGCCTGTGGGACTCGTCGAGCTCCCTGGCGTGATGGGTTCCCCATTCGATCAACGACTCCAGAATCGGCCGCAGGCTTTCGCCCAGCGGGGTGAGCAGGTATTCGATGCCCTGACGATCCTTGGCGCTGGGTTGCCGACTCAGCATGCCGTGTTCCTCAAGCGCCCGCAGTTGCTCGATCAAGACTTTCTGTGAGATGCCGGCAATCCGGTTTTCCAGGTCACAGGTGCGTTGCGGGCCATCCAGCAGCACATGCAGGATGACCGCTTTCCAGCGCCCCGAGAGGACGCCCAGCGCGCGCTCGATGGGCAGGCCCGGAAGTCTATTGATTGTCTTCATATGCAACCACTGACTAAACGGTGTGTAGATAGGGGTGACGGGCGAAAAGTAGGCTTTCCTTCCGATCCATTCGACCGAAGGAAAACCTATGATAAACCTGTTCGAATCACAACTGCTTGGCGGCACCGTTCTGCTGAAGAACCGGATTGTCATGGCGCCCATGACGCGCACGCGGACCTCCGAAGGTGACATCCCGAATGAGCTGATGGCCACCTACTACGGGCAGCGGGCCAGCGCCGGCCTGATCGTGGCCGAGGCCACCGACGTTGCTCCATCCAGCAACGGCTACGCGTTGACCCCCGGCATCTACACGCCAGCCCAACGGCAGGGCTGGCGGTTGGTGACGGATGAGGTTCACCGCAAGGGTGGCACGATATTTTTGCAGTTATGGCACGTCGGCCGGATGGCCCACCCCTCGCTCATGCCGAACGGCGAGGCGCCTTGGGGCGTAACCGCGGAACGGGCCGAGTCGCAGGTGTTTGCCCACGGCCCGGATGGCAAGTTGGGCCATATCCCCGCCGGCACGCCAAGGCGCTTGAGGACGGAGGAAGTGATGAGGTTGGTTGACACTTTTTCCAACGACAGCGCCCACGCCCGCGAGGCTGGATTTGACGGTGTCGAAATCCATGGCGCCAACGGTTATCTGTTCGAGCAGTTCATGAACTCGGTGCTCAATACCCGCACCGATTGCTATGGTGGCGCGAGCGTGGAAAACCGTACACGCTTCCTGCTGGAAGTCGTTGAAGCGGCGGTGCGTGAATTGGGTCCGGGGCGCGTTGGAGTGCGCCTGTCGCCGTTCGGCAGGTTCAACGGTATTCCGGCGGACCCTCTGACCGAGGAAACCTTGCTGTACGTGGCCGGGCAATTGGTCCGTCTTGGCGTCGCCTATCTGCATCTGGTCTACGAGCTGATGCCTGAGGCGAACATGGAAGTTGCCGAGTTCAAATCCCACCACCTCGACCACGCGCTGCTGGCCAAGGTCCGGGCGGTGTTTCCTGGCACGATCATCTGGTGTGGTGGATTCACCGATCGCCAGGGCGCCGAGGAAGCGCTCGACACCGGATTAGTGGATCTGATTGCCTTCGGCAGACCCTATATCGCCAACCCGGATCTGGCCGAGCGTCTCAAGTACGACTGGCCATTAGCCGAAGCAGACCGATCGACGTATTACACCCGGTGCGGCGAAGTGGGTTACACGGACTTCCCGGCCTATTCCGGTCAGTAATGTGCTCGCGCCGTTATACTGCTCCGTCTGCCCGGGAGCCACCATGAATTCTTTGCCCATCGATGCCGCTCTGCCGGCCCTTCTCCAAGCCTTGACCGATCGCAACGAGGTGGTCCTGCAAGCACCGCCCGGTGCCGGCAAGACCACCCGCGTTCCATTGGCCGTGCTGCATGAAACGTGGCTGGGTGGGCAGACCATCCTGATGTTGGAACCCCGTCGACTGGCAGCGCGGGCTGCTGCGGAAAGGTTGGCGAGTGAGTTGGGGGAGAAGGTCGGCGAGACGGTGGGCTATCGAATTCGCCTGGAAAGTCGCGTGGGTCCAAAGACTCGCATCGAGGTCGTGACCGAAGGCATTTTGGCGCGTCGACTTCAAGAAGACCCCGCGCTGGAAGGCGTTGGGCTGGTGATTTTTGACGAGTTCCACTCACGCAACCTGGACGCGGACCTGGCATTGGCGCTCACGCTCAATGGCCGTGAGTTACTGCGCGACGAGTTGCCTCTGAAAGTGCTGGTGATGTCGGCAACCCTGGAAGGCGATCGCATTTCACGATTGCTCGACGACGCTCCGGTGGTCACCAGCGAAGGCCGGATGTACCCCGTATCGACGATTTGGGGGCGGCCATTTCGGCCCGGTGAGTCGGTCGAGCCGCGAGTGGTCCAGGCCTGTCTGGATGCAATCGATGAGCAAAGCGGCAGCATCCTGGTGTTCCTTCCGGGACAGATGGAAATCCGCCGCGTCCATCAACAATTGGTCGATGCGCTCGGTGAAAATCCACAGGTGTTGCTCTGCCCATTGCACGGTGAACTCGACCTGGCTGCGCAACGCGCCGCGATTGATCCGGCGCCCGCCGGCAAGCGCAAAGTGGTGCTGGCCACCAACATTGCCGAGACCAGCCTGACCATCGAAGGCGTGCGCGTGGTCATCGATGCGGGGCTGGAACGCGTGCCGTATTTCGATCCACGTAGCGGCATGACCCGCCTCGATACGCAGCGCATTTCCAAGGCCAGCGCCACCCAGCGCGCGGGCCGGGCCGGACGGCTGGAGCCGGGTGCCTGTTACCGCTTGTGGTCGCAGGATCAGCACGAGCAACTGGCCGCCTACGCCAGCCCGGAAATCCTCTGTGCCGACCTCGCCGGGCTGGCCTTGCAACTCGGCCGCTGGGGCGTGACGCCCGGGCAATTGGCCTGGCTCGATGTGCCTCCGGCCGCCGCGTATGCACAGGCACAGGATCTGCTCGAACGCTTGGGCGCACTGGAGGGCGAGGCATTGACTCGTCATGGTCAGGCTATGGCCCAGCTGCCGGTGCATCCGCGCATCGCGCATTTGCTGTTGCGCGGTCAGGCGTTAGGTCTGGCGGACATGGCGTGCGACGTCGCGTCGCTGCTTGGCGAGCGAGACATTTTGCGCGGCGCCGGCGCCGATCTGCACACTCGATTGGTCCTGTTGTCCGGCGAAGAGCGCGCTGCTCGCGGCGCCCAGGGCGGCGTGCAGCGAGCGCGTCAATTGGCGCGGCAGTTTCGCGGCCACTTGCGCGGCAAAGCCTCGGAGCCGGTCAGCGATCCCGATCATCCGCGCTGGCTCGGCGCTCTGCTGGCGTTGGCCTATCCGGATCGAGTCGCGCAACAGCGCCGGGCCGGCGGTGCGGAATATCGCTTGGCCAACGGGCGTGCGGCATTGTTTACCGAGGCCGACAGTTTGATGAAACAACCCTGGCTGGTGATCGCCGATCTCGGCAGTCGTCAGGGCCAGCGTGAAGAACGGATTTACCTGGCGGCGGATTTCGATCCGGCGCTGTTCGATTCAGTCTTGGCCGAGCAGGTGCGCAACGTCGATCAACTGGATTGGGACGAGCGCGAAGGCGTGTTGCGGGCCGAGCGGCAGCGCAAGGTTGGCGAATTGATCCTCAGCCGCGAACCCTTGACCGGGCTCGACGAAACCGCACGCAGCCAGGCGCTGGTCAATCTTGTGCGGCGCAAAGGCCTGGAGCTGCTGCCATGGACCCCGGAGCTGCGTCAGTGGCAGGCGCGGGTGGCGTTGTTGCGCCAGTTGGACCTGGGCGCCAAAGGTGAAAGTGAATGGCCGGACGTCGGCGACGCCGCGCTACTTGAAAACCTTGAACACTGGCTGATGCCATACCTGGGAAAAGTCTCGCGACTCAGCCACTTCGCCAATCTGGACCTCTCGAGCATCGTGCATAACCAGTTGCCGTGGCCATTGCCGCAACGCCTCGATGAACTGGCGCCGCATCATTTGAGCGTGCCGTCCGGGTCATCGATCCGGCTGGACTACAGCGAGCAACCGCCGATTCTGGCGGTGCGTTTGCAAGAGCTGTTTGGTCTCGCCGAAACCCCGCGCATTGCCGGTGGCCGGCAAGTGGTCAAGCTGCACCTGCTGTCCCCGGCGCGGCGGCCAGTGCAGGTGACTCAGGATTTGGCTAACTTCTGGCGCAGCACCTACGCCGAGGTGAAGAAGGATTTGAAGGGGCGCTATCCCAAGCATTACTGGCCGGATGACCCGTTGGTGGCTGAAGCGACGGCGCGGATCAAACCGCGTAAGCCCTAAGCCGATTCCGACTCACTGCAAACTTCCCAGATGCATCCGCGTAACCAGCGATGTGCAGGGTCCGCATCCATGCGCGGATGCCAGAGCATGGATACGCTAATCTGTGGTGTCGGGAACGGAAGCGCAAAACGATGCATGCCGTCGCACAGGTTTCCGACGTGGCGTTGCGGCACAGTGGCGACCAGGTCTGAAGCTCGCGCGAGTGCCAGCGCGGCAGAAAAACCGCCAACGACGGTGATAATTTCCCGCTCCAGACCAAGCAGGGCCAGCGCCTCATCCATGACACCTTTGTCGTCACCCCGGCGTGAAACCAGGACGTGTTTTTGCGCCGCATAACGGGCAGGTGTTATCGCGCCTTCGCTCAGCGCGTGGCCCATGCGTACGACGCCCGTGAAATGGTCCCGGAACAGCATCCGGGTGCGGATTTCCGGGCTGGTCGATTCGCCAATCACGCCTGTTTCCAGATCGACCGTGCCGTTGCGCAGTTGCGTGCTGTCCTTGTTCAGTTTTTGCACGAAGTTCAAGCGTACATGCGGGGCTTCCTCCATCAGGCGAGCGATAAGCCTCGGCCCGAAATTCTCGACGAAGCCATCACTGGTCCGCAGCGTGAAGGTTCGAACAAGTTGCTTGAGTTCGAGTTGTTCGGTGGGGCGCAGCATGGCTAGCGCCTCCTGAACCAGCACGCTGACGCGCTCGCGCAGTTCCAGCGCGCGCGGGGTCGGCACCAGGCCACGCCCGGCCCTGACCAGAAGCGGATCACCGGTCGTTTCACGCAGCCGCGCCAGTGCCCGGCTCATGGCCGATGGGCTCAGCCGCAAGCGTCGGGCCGCGCGGGCCACACTGCCTTCCGCGAGCAGCACATCCAGCGTGATCAACAAATTCAGATCGGGCAGCGACATGCTGGCGTCCTCGCTCTTTTTTTCTGATGTGGCGCCACGTGCATGTATAAAGTGCAAATGGTGCGTCTTCCGCCATAGTAGGCAGCGGCATAGGCTCTGGACAAGCCTATTGCCGGAGTCGTCAGAACATGAAAATCAGCCAGACCTCCATCGCCGCCCGAGTAGAAATTGACGCTAAACCGGCCACTTCGACTCGGGGCGCGCTGGCCAGCCTTTCGTTATCCATGCTGCTGTCTTCGCTTGGCATCAGCATTGCCAATGTCGGGTTGCCCACATTGGCCGCATCGTTCTCTGCTTCCTTCCAGGACGTCCAATGGGTGGTGCTGGCCTATCTGCTGGCCATCACCGCCCTGATCGTCAGCGTTGGGCGGCTCGGGGATCTGATCGGCCGTCGACGTTTGTTGCTGATCGGGATTTCGCTTTTTACCTTGGCTTCAATCCTCTGCGCCGTTGCGCCCAATCTCGGATTGCTGATCGCCGCCCGAGCCCTACAGGGAAGCGGTGCGGCAATCATGATGGCGCTGACCATGGCGCTTGTGGGGGCGGCAGTTGCCAAGGACAAGATGGGCAGTGCCATGGGGATGCTTGGCACCATGTCCGCAATTGGCACTTCACTAGGGCCGACCCTTGGCGGTGTGTTGATCGCCAGTGTGGGTTGGCAGGGGATTTTTCTCGTCAATGTACCGCTGGGTATTCTGGCGATTTTGCTCGCCTGGCGCTTTCTGCCGATTGATCGCCGGCAGGCGAAGACTGATCGGACAGGTTTCGACCCTCTCGGCACGCTGGTGCTGGTCCTGACACTCCTGGCCTATGCCCTTGCGATGACCCTGGGACGCGGCAGTTTCGGCCCGGTTAATACCGCGCTGTTGTTGGTCGCGGTGGGTGGCGTGTGTTTGTTCGTGTTCATCGAAAACACCACGTCATCACCCCTGGTGAAATTGGCGATGTTTCAGGATCCGCTGCTGAGTGGCGGCTTCGCCATGAGCGCCCTGGTGACCACCGTCGTCATGGCGACCATGGTGGTGGGGCCGTTTTATCTTTCTGGCGCACTGGCGTTAAACACCGCAAGCGTCGGTCTTGTGATGTCGATCGGCCCGCTGGTCGCTGCATTGACGGGAGTGCCGGCAGGCCGGATGGTCGACAAACTGGGGGCGCATCGTTCGAGCATCAGCGGCCTCATCGCCATGGCGGTGGGGTCGATGATTCTGCCTGTGGTGCCGATCAGTGTCGGCGTGTTGGGCTACATCGTCCCGCTGGCAGTCATCACTGCCGGGTATGCGTTGTTTCAAGCGGCCAATAATACGGCCGTCATGACCAGCATCCAGCCGGAACAACGCGGGGTTGTTTCCGGTTTGCTCGGACTGTCGCGCAATCTCGGGCTCATCACCGGGGCCTCTGTGATGGGCGCCGTGTTTGCACTCGGAGCTGCCGGCAGCCATATCCTGCAAGCCACCCCAGAGGCCATTGCATCGGGGATGCGGATGACGTTTGCGGTCGCCGCTGCACTCATCGTTGCGGCCATCGCGATTGGCGTTATCAGTCAGATCGTTTCACGGCGCCGCGGGCAGTAAAAACCGTGCAATCACCGGCAGATGATCGGAAATCCGCAACGTGTCGTCCTGCCTGACCGTGGCTTCGACCCGTTTGATCCGTGGACTGTAAAACAGGTAATCAACCGTCCGGTCCGGGCCGCTCAAGCCAGGGTCGTTCGGGTAATGGGTCAGCCACTGCGCCCGATCGACGCCGCTGGCTTCATTGTTGGTGGGGATCATCGGGTATTTGTCCCACAGCACATGCAGGGCGCTGTCGGCGGAGTAGGGCGTGCGCTGCTCGGCGGGCAGGCGTCGGTACTGGCCCAATGGCAAGAGATTGAAGTCACCGCCGATCAACCACGGCGTGCCGCGACCCTCGTATTTGTCGAGGGCCTTGGCCACCGCCGTCACCTGCGCTTGCAGGGTATCGTCGGGCTGGCGAACACGGTCTAGATGCGTGTTGAGCACCGCGATCTGTCCGCCATCGCTCAACGGCAGGTACGTCACCAGCAAGGCGTTTTTCGGTTTGAACTGACGGCTGATGAAGTTGGCGGGCGCCACTGGCAGTTGCAGGCGTTCGGCATGTTCGATCTGGTAACGGCTCAGGGTCGCCAGTTGCCGGCCGACGCTGCCGAAGATGTGCGGCTCAGGAACGAAGTCAGCCTTCCAGTCGAAAGCGTGGGCGCTGCAGGGGTACAGGTCGGCGACCCGTTCCTGCAACAGTTTGAACTGATTCTGATAATCGCTGGCCTTGGCGCCGTCATCCAGTTCTTGCAGCAGGACGATGTCCGGCTGCTCGTCGCGAATCACCCGCGCCACTTCATCGAGGCTGAAGGCCATGTCTTCGAGGGTGGGTTTTTCGTCGTCGCCCTGGGCCAGGTCGTTCCAGAACAAATAGCGTTTACCCGCCAGGTACTGGACGTTCCAGGTCATCACTTTCAAGGCCTGCCCGGGCACCAGGGTGGGCGCCTTGGCACTGCAACTGACGGGCAACACTTCCCTGGCTTCGGGCCGCCAGGTGACGCTGTAGATCAGCAGGCCCGCCAGGCCAAGGATAATCAGCAGGCCCAGCAGGGTGTAGCGCAGTAGACGGGTCATTGGCTCGGCTTATAGCGTTACAAAGATGATCCCGAGCATACCCGAGAGCGGCGTCCGCGCCCAAGGGTAGAGCGGTCAGACGAGTCTGTCGTTGTTGTCAGGCACTTCGCTGATCAACATGAACAGGCGGAACAGCACCACGCTGGTGAACAATTGCAGGAAGCTGTGGGCGCTGTCGATCAGCAGGCCAAGCAGCGGATTTTGTGGCTCCGGGTACATCTCCAGGCTGGCACCCTTGAGCAGCCACAACGGCGCCATCACCGCGAGGATGCACACCAGGATGCGCAGGAAATGGCCGCGAGTCAGGCGCAGGCTTTCCTTCATCGCCGCCAACGGACCCATGCCGCGCAGCACCAGCAGGTACTCGGCGAAGGCCAGGGTCACCATCAGCCAGATACCCGGCAGGAAATACAGCGACAGGCCCAGCAGAATCAGCAGCGTGTTGAGCGCCGTGAGCAGGGCGAAGCGTGGCCACAGGGAAGCGGAAGTGGCGAGCAGGTCGCGGATGCGCGGCGATTCGCCACGGCTGCGAGCGTCGAGAAACAGAATCAGCGCTGCGGTGTACAGCGGATACACCAGCAAACCGACGATCACGCTGTAACCGGGAAAGCCGTCCGGGCCGGCGGTGTTGTCGACCATTTGTTGCAAGAACGCTTCGAACATCACCAGCGGCAGGCACAGTTGCACGATCTGGCCCAGATTGCGCTTGAAGAAATACAAGGAGTCACGCAGCACATCGAACGGATTCATCAGTCGGTATCGCAGGTTAAAAGCAGTCCCACACTTTAACCGATGAAGCGCCGGGGGGCGCAAACGTAAACGTTCGGTAAAGAGCATTGAAACATCCTGTATCAGCCCCATAACTGAGAGGCACCTTATCCACCGTGGATGAGGACGACGATATTCCCGGCAATCTACGAGGTCGCCATGAACAGCGAAGAACAAACCCTGATCGATGGACTGTTTTCCCGGCTGCAACAGGCCGAAACGGATTCAGCCCCGCGTGACGCCCAGGCCGAGGCGCGGATCAAGGAGCACCTGACTCGCCAGCCCGCCGCGGGCTATTTCATGACCCAGGCGATTCTGGTGCAAGAGGCTGCGATCAAAAGCCTCGACGAACAGAACAAACAGCAAGCCCAGCAAATCCAGCAATTGCAGGCCGAATTGCAACAGGCCAAGGCTTCCGCGCCAGCGCCAAGCAGTGGCGGTTTCCTGTCGAGCATCTTCGGTGGCGGCTCCCGCGATCCGCAACCTGCGCCGACGCAAAGTGCTCCGCCATCGACTGGCGGCTGGCGTGAGCCGGCACGGCCGTCGTTCAATTCGCAGCCGCCACAGCAGAACTTCGGTGCGCCGCAACAGAACTACGGCGCCCCGCAGCAAAACTATGCGCCGCAACAGCAAGCGCCGGTCGGCAGCGGCTTCCTCGGCGGCGCACTGAAAACCGCCGCTGGCGTGGCCGGTGGCGTGATGCTTGCGCAGGGCATCAGCAGCCTGTTCCACAGCAACCAGCAACCGCAGGAAATCGTCGAAGTCATCAAGGAAGAGCCAGCCCAGGTCAACGACCACAGTGGCAACGACTGGAACAACGACCAGAACGTGGCCGGCAACGATGCCAACGACCAGGGCAATTTCACCGACGCCGACTATAGCGATGACAGCTCGTCATTCTTCGGCGGCGATGACGACGACTCCTTCGTCTGACCCACCACTCGTCCGGGGCGCGCACGTGCCCCGGGCCGATTATTCGCGGAACAATCCTTCAGGCTGGCATACTGGGCGACTTTTCGGGCCAGGTGCCTGATCCAAGCCTGCGCCTGTGCGCCAAGAGGGAAATGCGATGAAGAAAATCGCAGTGTTCGCCGACGTTCAAAACCTCTATTACACCGTGCGTCAGGCCTATGGTTGCCACTTCAACTATGCCGCGCTGTGGGCTGATATCAGCAAACAGGGCGAGATCGTCGAGGCCTATGCCTACGCCATCGATCGCGGTGACAGCAAACAGCAGCAGTTCCAGCAGATCCTGCGCAACCTCGGCTTTATCGTGAAGCTCAAGCCCTACATCCAGCGCAGCGACGGCTCGGCCAAGGGCGATTGGGACGTGGGCATCACCCTCGACATCATGGACGCCGCCGACCACGTCGACGAAGTGGTGCTGGCCTCCGGCGACGGTGATTTCGACATGCTGCTGGAGCGCATCATCAGCAAGCACGGCGTGCAAGCGGTGGCTTACGGCGTGCCGGGTTTGACCGCCAACTCGCTGATCCGCGCCGCCAGCCGCTACGTGCCGATCGAAGGCGCGTTGCTGCTCAAGAATTGATTTATACGGAGTTGAAACAGGTTTGGAACGCATAGCAGTCATCGACTTTGAAACCACCGGGATCTCCCCGAGCAGCAGCTGCCGGGCCACGGAAATTGCCGTGGTGATCCTTGAACAGGGACGCATCGTCGAGCGTTACCAAAGCCTGATGAACGCTGGCGTGCGCGTACCGGCCTTCATCGAACAACTCACCGGCATCAGCAACGCCATGCTGCGCACCGCACCATCGGCCGAGCAGGTGATGAACGAGGTGAACGAGTTCGTCGGCATCACCCCGCTGCTGGCGCACAACGCCGCGTTCGACCAGAAGTTCTGGGATTTTGAATTGGGCCGGATCAAGCGTACGCGGTTGCAGAACTTTGCCTGTTCGCTGTTGCTGGCCCGTCGGTTGATGCCGGCCGCACCGAACCACAAACTCGGCACCCTCACCACCTTCGCCAGTCTGCCCAACACCGGCAAAGCTCACCGGGCGATGGCGGATGCGGAAATGGCCGCCAACCTGACGACGCATTTGGCAGAGCAACTGCGTCAACAGCATGGGTTGCGCGAGTTGTCGCATGATCTGCTGGTCAGCCTGCAGAAAGTGCCGGCGGCGAAGATCAACGAACACCTGAAACGCCATCGCGGGTTCTGACTGACTCCACCTGTTTCTGACTGACACCCCACAAATCCCCCACTGACACCCCACAAATACCCTGTGGGAGCGGGCTTGCTCGCGAAAGCGGTGTGTCTGTCACATTGATGTTGGATGTGCCGACGCCTTCGCGAGCAAGCCCGCTCCCACATTGGATCTCCTGCGGCCTGCTAAAGACATGCCGTATTTGCTAGGCGCCGGATATAGCGGCGTTCGCGGATTCTGACAGCTCCTACGGGATCGCTATTTACCATTTCCTTCCAACTGCCCCAACGGAACGCGCTTTTCTATCGCGCTGGACAGCACAATCGACGTCTTGCTGAACCCGAACTTGGCGATGCGATTGATCAACTCTTCCAGCTCCGGCATCGACCCCACCGCCGCTTGCATGATCACGCACGGATCACCGGTCACCCGATGGCACTCGGTCAATTGCGGGATTTTGATCAGGTCGTCGTAGGCCTTTTGATTGCCGTGCTGGTTCAGGCGCAGTTCGATCACGCACTGGATCGGCAGGCCGATTTTCGACATGTCGACTGTCGCCTGATAACCGGTAATCACCCCGGAGGCCTCAAGTTTGGCCACGCGCTCGGCCACGGCCGGGGCGGAGAGATTCACTTTGCGCGCCAGTTCGGCGTAGGACGCCCGACCGTTTTCCAACAGGGCGCTGAGGAGCATGCGGTCGTACTTGTCCATCGTAAATTCCTGAAAATGACATGACTTTCGAAATCACGGTTTATCGCGCAGATCTCCGTGCTTTGAAAAGTGTACCGGCGCTATAAACAGGTTTTGTAACTTATTTTTAGCGCCTGGCCTTTCTAGAATATTCGATCTCCTTGTCCTGCCTACGAGCTGCCCCATGCCTGGCTTACGTCGCTTTCCCTTGCCGTTGATCGCCGCATTCTTCGCGTTGTACGTGATTTGGGGCTCGACTTATCTGGTCATTCGCATCGGCGTGCAGTACTGGCCGCCGTTGATGCTCGGCGGCATTCGCTTTGTGATTGCCGGGACGCTGATGTACGCGTTCCTGCGCTGGCGCGGGGCGCCGGCACCGACCTGGGCGCAGTGGAAAGCGGCGGGGATCATCGGCATCTTGCTGCTCAGTTTCGGCAACGGCGCGGTCAGCGTGGCCGAGCACACTGGGGTCGCGTCCGGCGTTGCCGCACTGGCGGTGGCGACGGTGCCGCTGTTTACCTTGCTCTGCGGATATTTCTGGGGCGCGCGTAATACCCGTCTCGAATGGGCCGGGATTGTGCTCGGGCTGATCGGCATCGCCATGCTCAACCTTGGCTCCAACCTGCAATCGAGCCCGTTGGGCGCGGCGTTGTTGGTGTTTGCCGCCGCGACCTGGGCCTTCGGCTCGGTGTGGAGCAAACACTTGCCGTTGCCCCAAGGCGCGATGGCCAGTGCGGTGGAAATGCTGGTGGGCGGTGTGGTGTTGCTAATCGGCAGCGCGGTCAGCGGCGAACACCTGGACAGTCTGCCGCCGATGGAAGGCTGGGCCGCGTTGGCTTACCTGATCGGCTTCGGTTCGATCATCGCCTTCAACGCCTACATGTACCTGTTGAAAAACGTGCGTCCGGCGGCGGCCACCAGTTATGCCTACGTCAACCCGGCGGTGGCGGTGTTGCTGGGGATCGTGTTCGTCGGCGAGACCATTGGTATTGAAGAGGCGATTGCCATGGCGGTGATCATCAGCGCCGTGGTGTTGATCGGCTTGCCGCAGTGGCGGCGGGCGCCAGAACGACCTGCGGTGGTGGCACCGACAGAATCCCGTGTGAATTAGGGTAAACTGCGCGCCATCGCCTATCCGCTCTGATTTTTCCTACGGTAATCCCATGACTTTCGCCTCCCTTGGCCTGATCGAACCTTTGCTGCGCTCTCTTGAGACGCTCGGCTACCAGACGCCTACGCCGGTCCAGGCGCAAGCCATTCCGGCGGTGCTGGCCGGTCGCGACCTGATGGCTGCGGCCCAGACCGGCACCGGCAAAACTGCCGGTTTCGCGCTGCCGCTGCTGCAGTTGCTGGCCATGGAAGGGCCGAAAGTTGCCTCCAACTCGGTGCGCGCGTTGATCCTGGTGCCGACCCGCGAACTGGCCGAACAGGTTCACGAAGCCGTGCGTCAGTACGCCGAGAACCTGCCGCTCAGCACTTACGCGGTGTACGGCGGCGTCAGCATCAACCCGCAGATGATGAAGCTGCGCAAAGGTGTCGACGTGTTGGTGGCGACCCCGGGTCGTCTGCTCGACCTGTATCGCCAGAAAGCCCTCAAGTTCAATCAGCTGCAAACCCTGATCCTCGACGAAGCCGATCGCATGCTCGACCTGGGCTTTTCCGAGGAGTTGGGGAACATCTATCGCGTGTTGCCTAAGCAACGCCAGACGCTGCTGTTCTCCGCGACCTTCTCAGACGCGATCCGCTTGCTGGCCGGACAAATGCTCAACGATCCGCTGAGCATCGAAGTCAGCCCGCGCAACGTTGCCGCCAACACGGTGAAGCAATGGGTTGTGGTGGTGGACAAGAAGCGCAAGCCGGAGCTGTTCATTCATTTGCTGCGCAAGGGCAAGTGGAAACAGGTGCTGGTGTTCGCCAAGACCCGCAACGGCGTCGACGCGCTGGTGGAAAAACTCCAGGGCCTGGGCATCAATGCCGATGGCATCCACGGCGACAAACCTCAAGCGACCCGTCAGCGGGCGCTGGATCGGTTCAAGGCCAGTGAAGTACAGATTCTGGTTGCCACCGATGTTGCGGCCCGTGGTCTGGACATTGAAGATCTGCCGTTGGTGGTCAACTTCGACCTGCCGATTGTGGCCGAGGACTACATCCACCGCATCGGTCGTACCGGGCGTGCGGGTGCTACCGGTGAGGCAATTTCCCTGGTGTGCGCCGATGAAGTGAATCAGCTGTCGGCCATCGAGATGTTGACCCGTCAGACATTGACCCGCCAGATGGAACAGGATTTCGAGCCTGAGCATCGGGTGCCGGATACCGATTCCAGTGGTCAGGTGGTGAAGAAGCCGAAGAAACCGAAGAAGCCAAAGACCTCCGGTGGCGGTAAGCGCAACTTGGGTAAGTGGGTTGAGAGCGGGGACGCTTCGGCGGTGGAGCCTTCGATCAAGCCTGTGCGCAAAGTGCCGGTGTTTAACACTGGACCGCGTAAGAAAAAGCCTTAATAAGATTCGGCGTCTGTTAGGCCGCCTTCGCGAGCAAGCCCGCTCCCACATTTGATCTGCATACGACACGGATCAAATGTGGGAGCGGGCTTGCTCGCGAAGGGCGCGCCGCGGTCTTCAGCGCTTACGCTGTAGCCACTCCACCATCCCGAACCCAGCCGCGCGCCCGCTGGCAAAACACCCCGTCAGCAAATAGCCCCCCGTCGGCGCTTCCCAGTCCAGCATTTCCCCCGCGCAGAACACGCCCGGCAGTTGCTTGAGCATCAAGCGCTCATCCATCGACTCGAACTTCACACCACCCGCACTGCTGATGGCTTCGTCCAATGGACGGGTTTTCACCAGCGTCAGTGGCAACGCCTTGATCGCTTTGGCCAGCAACGACGGATCGGCAAAACACTCGGCCGCCGTCAACTCTCTTAGCAACGCCGCTTTCACACCATCAATTCCAAGCTGACTGTGCAGGTGCTTGGACATCGATCGCGAGCCGCGCGGTTTCTTCAGCGCAGCCTCAACTTTATCCACAGGCCGGCCCGGCAACAGGTCGATATGAATGGTCGCTGAGCCGTGCTGATTGATGGCTTCGCGAATCGGCGCCGACAGTGCGTAGATCAAACTGCCTTCAATCCCGGTGGCGGTGATCACGCATTCGCCGAGGCGTGGGATGTCGTCATTCAAGCCAATCGCGATATTTTTCAGCGGCGCGCCAGCGAATTTGCTGACCATCAATTCGCTCCAGGCCTGCACCTCGAAGCCGCAATTACTCGGTTGCAGCGGCGCCAGTCCTACGCCGCGCTGTTCCAGTGGCAGCATCCATGCGCCGTCCGAACCCAGGCGCGACCAACTGCCGCCGCCGAGGGCGAGCAGGGTGGCGTCGGGTTTGACCGTGATTTCGCCGTCGGGACTGGCGATACGCAAATCACCGTGCTCATTCCAGCCGAGCCAGCGATGGCGGGTGTGGATAACGACACCGGCATCGCGCAGGCGTTTTAGCCAGGCGCGAAGTAGGGGCGCGGCCTTCATGTCCGTAGGAAAAACCCGGCCAGAGCTGCCGACAAAGGTTTCGATGCCCAGGTCATGAATCCACTGGCACAACGCATCGGCGCCGAATGCCCTTAGCAGCGGGGCGATTTGCGGCGCCCGTTCGGCGTAGCGCGAGAGGAACGCCGGGTAGGCTTCGGAGTGGGTGATGTTCATGCCGCCGACGCCGGCCAGCAGGAATTTTCGCCCTACGGAGGGCATGCCGTCGTACAGATCGACTTTGATCCCGGCCTGGCTCAGGACCTCGGCGGCCATCAGGCCGGCGGGGCCGCCGCCGATGATGGCGACTTGAAGGGGCAGGGCGGCGGATTGGGTCATGGCGAGAGCTGCGGCGTGGCGGAATAAGCCGCGCATTCTACCAGCACCGATAACTGTGGGAGCGAGCTTGCTCGCGATAGCGGTCTTTCATCCAACATCGATGTTGAATGTGATGGCCTCATCGCGAGCAAGCTCGCTCCCACATGGGTGTTGTGGTGTTCTTGAAGTAGTGATCAAAAAACAACCAGTGTTCTGAGAGCTATACAAAGCCTGGGGTGCAGGCCCTTTCACTCAGGTTATCCACAGGCAGTTCCACAGGCATTGTGGGTAAAGATTCATACCTCAATGACAACCTGATGACTGCCACACCCTTTGTGCGCTGTGATGGAGGATGCCGTGGCGGCGGGCCAGGGCCTGGCGGTCCTTACTGTAGCCGCCGCCGATCACTCCGACCACCGGAATGTCGCGGCCCAGGCAGTGGCGCATCACGCTTTCGTCCCGGGCGGCGACGCCTTCGTCGGTCAGCTTCAGGTAACCCAGCGCGTCATCCTTATGCACATCGACGCCCGCGTCATACAGCACCAGGTCCGGTTGGTAGAGCGGCAGCAAGTAGTTGAGTGCGTCGTCCACCACCTTCAAATAATCCGCATCGCCCATGCCTTTAGGCAAGGGAATGTCCCAGTCGCTTTCGGCTTTGCGTGCAGGAAAATTCTTTTCGCAGTGCAGGGAAACGGTCACGGCGTCCGGGGTGTTGTGCAGGATCCGTGCAGTCCCGTCGCCCTGGTGCACGTCGCAATCGAAGATCAGCACCCGATTCACACGACCGCTTTCCAGCAGGTAATGGCTGATCACCGCCAGGTCATTGAAGATGCAGAACCCGGCCGGATAGTCGTAGTGCGCGTGGTGCGTGCCGCCGGCCAAGTGACAGGCCAGACCGTGTTCCAGCGCCTGCTCGGCCGCCAGCAATGAACCGCCAACCGCCCGCACCGTGCGCCGGGCCAGGGCTTCGTTCCAGGGCAGGCCGAGGCGCCGCTGGTCTTCGCGGGACAACTCGCCGCTCATATAGCGTTCGATATACGCAGGGTCATGTGCGAGGGCGAGAATCTCTGCCGGACACAGTTCCGGGCGCAGCAGATCGATGTCCCGGACCAGGCCACTGTCCACCAGGTGATCGCGCAGCAGGCGAAACTTGTCCATGGGGAAGCGATGCTCCGCCGGGAACTCGGGGCTGTAGTCTTCGTGGTAGATCAATGGCAGGGGCATGGCTGATTTGTGTAGGAATGCAGGTGGGATGAGTGAAGGATCCTACCAGCGATGTAGACTCGGAGTATGGAATTGGAGGGGCACAATGGAGCCGATACTGGAACTTGAAAGCGCACGCTTGCTGTTGCGGCAATGGAGCGATGAGGATTTGCCGGAGTTTGCGGCGATGTGTGCCGATCCGCAGGTGATGCGTTATTTCCCCGAGCCCTTGAGCCGACTGGAAAGTGCGTCACTGATCGGACGGATCCGCGGGCACTTTGCCGAGCACGGTTTCGGCCTCTGGGCATTGGAGCGCAAGGACACTGGCGCTTTTATCGGCTTTACCGGATTGGGTGTGGTCGGTTTTGACGCGCCTTTCACCCCGGCCACCGAAATCGGCTGGCGCCTGGCCCGCGAGCACTGGGGCCTGGGTTACGCCAGTGAAGCGGCGTGGACCGCTCTGCGCTGCGGCTTTGACCGGTTGGCGCTGAAAGAGGTCGTTGCGTTCACCGCGCAAGCCAATCTGCCGTCGGAGAAAGTCATGCAGGCCATCGGCATGCAGCATGATTCAGCCGATGACTTCGACCACCCGAAGCTCGCACCCGAGCATCCGCTGCGTCACCATGTCCTGTACCGCATCACCCGTGAACAATGGCTGCAAACCTTGCATGGATAAGCCGGCGCGGACGTTTACAATGGTCGCCATGTTGGCCTGGGCCATTAACTGAATCGACCGCCGCAGCCAAGACTGCGCGGCATTGCTTTGTGTGAGGAGAGCCTGAATGAGCCAAGTATTGGAAGATCTGGTAGACCTGCTGACGCTGGAACCGATTGAAGAAAACCTGTTCCGTGGCCGCAGCCAGGACTTGGGTTTCCGTCAGTTGTTCGGTGGCCAGGTGCTCGGTCAGTCCCTGTCGGCGGCCAGTCAGACCGTTGAAGAGGCGCGTCATGTGCACTCGATGCACGGTTATTTCCTGCGTCCGGGCGATGCCAAGTTGCCGGTGGTGTATCAGGTTGACCGGGTGCGCGATGGCGGCAGTTTCAGCACCCGCCGGGTGACGGCGATCCAGAAGGGCAACCCGATTTTCACCTGCAGCGCGTCCTTCCAGTACGACGAAGAAGGCTTCCAGCACCAGACCGAAATGCCGCAAGTGGTCGGCCCGGAAAACCTGCCGTCGGAACTGGAGCTCACCCAACAACGCGCGCATTTGATCCCGGAACACATGCGCGAAAAATTGCTCTGCCCGAAACCGATCGAAGTCCGCCCGGTGACCGAGAAAGATCCCTACAACCCGCAAGCGGCCGACCCGATCAAGTACGTCTGGTTTCGCGCCGACGGTGCCTTGGCCGATTCGCCGGCGCTGCACAAATACCTGCTGGCCTACGCCTCGGACTTCGGGCTGCTGACCACCTCGTTGCTGCCTCATGGCAAATCGGTGTGGCAGAAAGACATGCAGGTCGCCAGCCTCGACCACGCGTTGTGGTTCCATTCCAACCTGCGCGCCGATGACTGGCTGCTCTATGCGATGGACAGTCCGTGGGCCGGTAATTCCCGTGGATTCTCCCGTGGCAGCGTGTTCAACCGTGCCGGGCAACTGGTGGCCTCGGTCACTCAGGAAGGCCTGATTCGTCATCGCAAGGATTGGGCATGAGCCTTACCGAGGTGCGGCACTGGGTGTTCGACATGGACGGCACCCTGACGGTGGCCGTGCATGACTTCGCGGCGATCCGCGTGGCGCTGGCGATCCCGGCCGAAGACGACATCCTGACCCATCTCGCCGCACTGCCCGCCGAAGAAGCCGCCGCCAAACATGCGTGGTTGCTGGAGCATGAACGGGATCTGGCGCTGGGCTCGAAACCGGCACCCGGCGCGGTTGAACTGGTGCGTGAACTGGCCGGGCGCGGTTATCGCCTCGGCATCCTCACGCGCAATGCACGGGAGCTGGCGCATGTGACCCTGGAGGCCATCGGCCTGGCGGACTGCTTTGCGGTGGAGGATGTGTTGGGTCGTGACGAAGCACCGCCCAAGCCGCATCCCGGCGGTTTGTTGAAATTGGCCGAAGCCTGGAACGTACCGGCGAGCGAGATGGTGATGGTCGGTGATTATCGATTTGATCTGGATTGCGGTCGGGCAGCAGGGGCGCGGACGGTGTTGGTGAATTTGCCGGATAACCCGTGGCCGGAGTTGGCGGATTGGCATGCGGCGGATTGTGTTGAGTTGCGGCGGATGCTTTTCGCTTAAGTAATTTGTTGTTTGGTTAATTGTCTTCGCGGGCAAGCCTCGCTCCTACAGTTGGAAATGCATTCCCCTGTAGGAGCGAGGCTTGCCCGCGAAGAGGCCCTGTCAGGCCATACAAAACTCACTGACTGAACAGAACCTTCTGCCCCTCAGGCGACGTAAACATCCCATCCCCGTTATGCCCGACCCCAGGCACTTCGATCAGGCGCTGATTCACCCCTTGTGGATTTCGCCGAAGCAAATAATCAAAAAAGTTATGCCCGCGAACCAGGCGATAAGCGCCTTGGGCTTCAGCTTCGCAACCCTTGTCCAGCGCCGGGTGCTGCGGGTCGGTGTCCTGCTGACCCAGCAGATAAGTCACATCACGCTTGATGTAAACGCTCTCAATCTGCGGCGCCGTTTGCCCACTGGCATAGATGGGCAGGTCTGTCAGGCCATACTTCCAGCGATTGAAACCGGTGCAGCGCGCATGGTCGAACGCTACCGGCCGCTGCTCGTTGAAGTAGGCGTAGGACGATGGGTTGGCCACCACATAGCGAATTTTCACCCCGGCCACCGTGAGCGCCGGTTGGTCGTGGGCCAGCAGTGCGTAGCGCTGCACCACTTGGCCGCCACCGGAGTGACCGGCGATGACGATCTGCTTCACGTCCGGAAATTGCCGGCGGTCGCTGAGCCTGTCGATGATTTGGTCGAGGGCGGCGAACGAACTCAGGGCAAACGGCGCGGTGGATAACCCGCCGGCCATCCAGTCATTCCCCTTCCAGCGCAACACACTGTCCGCCACGGGATGGCGCGTGACGTCTGTTTCATTGAGAAACTGCGGGGCGATCACCAGCGTGTTCGCGCTTTGCCCGGCCGCTTCAGCCGCCTTCTCGGCGCTGCGACGGTAGGTCTCGGCGTTGCGCAATCGACCATGGATGATGATCAGCACCCGCTCGATTTTCGCCGGCGCCGGGCCCATGCCCACCGCCATCTCACCTTCTTTCAACAATAGGCGCCCGGGGCTGATCTCTTTGACCCCGTGCTCGTCGGCCTGGGCACTCGCGCAGGCGATCAACAACACCAACAACCATTTATGCATTTACAGATTTTTCGCCGCAAAGGTATCGCACTGGCCGACCTGGCCCTGAGCGAAACCGGTTTTGAACCAGCGCACCCTTTGCGCTGACGTGCCATGGGTAAAGGAATCCGGTACGACGCGGCCCTGACCTTGCTGCTGCAAACGGTCATCGCCAATCGCGTTGGCGGCGTTCAGGGCTTCCTCGATGTCACCGGGTTCCAGCCAGTTCAGACGCTTCTGCGCATTGTTGGCCCAGACCCCGGCCAGGCAATCGGCCTGGAGTTCCTGGCGCACCAGTAAACCACCATCGCCTTCCATCTGCCGACCTTGCTGGCGAGCGGTCTGAATTTTCGCGGAAACACCGAGCAAGGTCTGAACATGGTGTCCGACTTCGTGAGCGATCACGTAGGCCTGGGCGAAGTCGCCGGCAGCGGAAAAACGCTGCGACATTTCCTGGAAGAACGCCATGTCCAGGTAGACCTTCTGGTCAGCCGGGCAGTAGAACGGGCCGGTCGCGGAAGTGGCCAGGCCGCACGCCGAGTTCACGCGGTTGCTGAACAGCACCAGTGTCGGGTTTTTGTACTGCTTGCCGGCCTGCTGGAAAATCTGGCCCCAGGTGTCCTCGGTATCACCGAGGATCGAGCGCACGAACTCGGCCTGTTGATCATTCGCTGGTGGCGCCTTGCGGGTCTGGTTCGTGGCCGGTGCCGATTGCTCGGTCATTTGCCCGGTCAGTTGTCCGAGGATCTGCATCGGGTCCTGGCCGGTGATCCAGCCGATCCCGACAATCAACAGGATCGCCGTCAGGCTCAGGCCCTTGCCGCCGCCGAAGCGCATCCCGCCGCCACCACCGCCGGCATCATCACCTCGGGCATCGACCACGTTGTCGCTGCGTCGGCCTTTTTTCCATAGCATGTGGGAATCCTCGATGTGTACGTGGTGATGAGTGTTGTTGGTGTGTAGGTGCGGCGCCAGTCCGGTCGTCCATATTTCAACGTTAACCAGAAAACTACAGCGTTGTATTGAGCGTCAATCGCGCGGCAAATTCCGTCAGGCGCCGGGTATTTGTCCCAGAGACGGAAGCGGGGCGTTGTTCGCACACTTTTTTCGTTCGCCTGTGTAAGAATCTGGAACCAGGTTCTAAATTGTTGGAATTAAAATTCCAAAGGATTTCCATGACCATCAGCACCCCCCTCTCCGGTGTAAACAAACCCTTCAAAGGGATATTGCTGATCGTTGCCGCGACGTTCCTGTTTTCCAGCCATGACGCGCTGTCCAAATACCTCTCCGGTTTCTACCCGATCATCATGGTGGTCTGGGCCCGTTACCTGGTGCACACCTTGTTGATGGCCGGGATTTTTCTGCCGCAATCCGGGTTGCGCGTCCTACGCACCAAGCGACCTTTACTGCAGTTGGCTCGGGCGTTGTGCTTGCTGGGCACCAGTCTGTTCTTCACCACCGGTTTGTTGTACATCCCCTTGGCCGAAGCCACGGCAGTCAACTTTCTTGCGCCGGTGTTGGTCACCGCGTTGTCAGTCCCGTTGCTCAAGGAACACGTCACCCGTGGCCAATGGATCGCGGTGATTTGCGGTTTTATCGGCGTGCTGATCATCGTCCACCCTGGCGGGGAACTGTTCACCCCGGCGATTTTGTTGCCGTTCTGCTCGGCGATGTTTTTTTGTTTTTATCAGTTGCTCACCCGCAAGCTCAGCCAGATCGATAGCCCGACCACCAGCAACTTCTTCGCCGGGTTGTGCAACACCCTGGTGATGAGCGCGCTGGTGCCGTTCTTCTGGCAGGTGCCGACTCTCGGTCATGGGTTGTTGATGCTGGCGTTGGGG
Organism: Pseudomonas sp. B21-053; assembly: GCF_026016365.1. Classification (NCBI taxonomy): domain Bacteria; kingdom Pseudomonadati; phylum Pseudomonadota; class Gammaproteobacteria; order Pseudomonadales; family Pseudomonadaceae; genus Pseudomonas; species Pseudomonas sp. B21-053. Next base: position 6,198,219 of record NZ_CP087205.1, on the reverse strand, counting down.
AGCTGCGGGATGACCGCGCATTTGTTCCTGACCCAGGCCTTCCGCTACGCCGCCCCGGCGCTGCTGGCGCCGTTTGGTTACTGTCAGATTGTGTTTGCCGGGTTGCTTGGCTGGCTGCTGTTTTCCCACACGCCGACCCTGACCACGGTGGTCGGGATTGCGGTGATTTGTTGCAGTGGGTTGGCGGCGGCTTGGCAGCAGAGCCGCCGGTAGGGGATTAACACTGAACGAACTGTGGGAGCGGGCTTGCTCGCGAAAGCGGTGTGTCATTCAACATTATCGTTGCCTGACACACCGCCTTCGCGAGCAAGCCCGCTCCCACAGGGGGTGTCGTGTTTTTACTGAGTGACGGTAGGAATCTTGCGCGGTGCCATGAAGTACATCCAGATCAGCGCGATGAAGTACATCGCCGGGATCATGGTGAACAGCACGGTGTAGTTGTTATTGGTGGCCGTCAGGATGTGCCCGACCAACTGCGTCATGAACATCCCGCCAATCGCCGCACACATCCCACCGAAACCAAACACGGTGCTCATCATGTGTTTAGGCGTGTAGTCCATCACCAGGCTCCAGATGTTCGCGGTCCAGGCCTGGTGTGCGCCGATGGCCAGGGAAATGGCGGCCACCGCGACCCACAGGTTGCTCGATCCGGCCGCCATGATCACGCCGATAATGCAGCAGGCGAACAGGAACATGGACATCAGCCGCGCCTTGATCGGGTTGATCCCGCGACCGATCAGGAATGAGGACAGGATCCCGCCGCCGACACTGCCGAAGTCTGCCGTCAGGTAAATGATGATCAGCGGGATGCCCATCTGGGTCACGTTGATGCCCAGGTTGTATTGCTGATTGAGGAACGGTGGCAGCCAATAAAGGTAGAACCAGAACACCGGCGCGGTCATTGAGTAGGCGAGGGCGAATGCCCAGGTGCCACGCATGCGCAGGATGGTGGAGAACGATACGCGGGATTGTTCCGGCTCGACTTCCTTCTGGATGTAGTCCAGTTCCGATTGTTTGACGCTCGGATGATCTTCCGGGTTGAAGTACTTCAAGGCCCAGAACAGCAACCAGATCCCGCCCAATGCCGACATGCACAGGAACGCTGCCTGCCAGCCCCATGCGTGGAGGATCAGTGGCAACAGCATTGGCGTGAACATCGCGCCGACGTTGGTGCCGGCGTTGAAAATGCCGGTGGCCACGGCCCGCTCGCCGGCCGGGAACCACAACCGGGTGGTTTTCACACAGGCCGGGTAGTTCGCGGCCTCGGTCAAACCGAGAATAAACCGACAGACCATGAAGCCTGCGGCTGACGTGGCCAAGCCATGGGCGCCGGTGGCCAGGCTCCACAGCAGCACCGCGCAAAAGAACACGCGCTTGACGCCGACCCGGTCGATCAATCGGCCTTGCAGCACGAAGCCGATGGCATAACCGACCTGAAACCAGAAGTTGATGTTGGCGTAATCCATCGCCGTCCAGCTCATTTCCTTGGCGAGGATGGGCTGCATGACGCCGAGTGCGGCGCGGTCGATGTAGTTCAGGGTGGTGGCAAAAAACACCAGTGCCAGCATGCCCCAACGGGTTTTGCCGACGGCCATGGCGCCGCGGATTTTGTCACCGATGCCGCCGGAGGCAGGAGTCATGGAGGAACGCTCCATGGGAGAGCTTTGAGAAGGAGTCATGTAGGCCACCCGATTATTTTTATGTGGTGTTCTAGGTCTTTGGTAACCGAGCCTCGGCGGTTGATGACCGGACTCAATGTGCAGTGGATGTTGGGCAGTGGACAAAAAATCGTCAATTCGCCAAGGGTCATTGTGTTCGATAATCGCACATAAAACTAACTGGCTAGTACACTTTGAATTGCTGTGTGGAAGCTTGGAGCCAATAATTTACCCCAAGAAAACGCGATCCTCGTAGGAGCTGTCGAGTGAAACGAGGCTGCGATCTTTTGATCTTAAAAGCCAACGTCAAAAGATCGCAGCCTCGTTTCACTCGACAGCTCCTACAGAGGGATGTGCAATCACCGGGAGTCGAGATATGCAACGTTCCATTGCCACCGTTTCCTTGAGCGGTACCCTGCCGGAAAAACTCGAAGCCATCGCCGCCGCCGGGTTCGACGGGGTGGAGATTTTCGAGAATGACCTTCTCTACTACGACGGCAGCCCCCGGGAAATTAGACAGATGTGCGCCGATCTCGGGATCGCCATCACGCTGTTTCAACCCTTCCGCGATTTCGAAGGCTGCCGCCGCGATCGCCTGCCACGTAACCTGGAACGGGCCGAGCGCAAGTTCGACTTGATGCAGGAACTCGGCACGGACCTGGTGCTGGTGTGCAGCAACGCGTCAGCTGATTCCCTCGGTGATGAACGAATCCTGATCGATGATCTGCACCTGCTGGCCGAACGCGCCAGCATTCGCGGTTTGCGCATCGGTTACGAAGCGCTGGCATGGGGCCGCCACGTCAATACTTATCAACAGGTGTGGAACATCGTGCGCCAGGCGGATCATCCGAGTCTGGGTGTGCTGCTCGACAGTTTTCACACGCTGTCGCTGAAGGGTGATCCGAGCGCCATCGCTGAGATTCCCGGCGACAAAATTTTCTTCGTGCAAATGGCCGATGCGCCGATCCTCGCCATGGACGTGCTGGAGTGGAGCCGGCATTTCCGCTGCTTCCCGGGGCAAGGCGAATTCGATCTGGCGGGTTTCCTCGCACCAATTATCAAGAGCGGTTACACCGGACCGCTGTCGCTGGAAATCTTCAACGACGGCTTCCGCGCCGCGCCGCCACGAGCCAATGCCGCCGACGGTTTGCGCTCGTTGCTGTACCTGGAGGAGAAAACCCGCCAGCGTCTGGCGCAGGAAGCCAAGCCTGTAGCCAATGTCGACATCCTGTTCGAAACGCCCAAGGCCAGCGAATACAACGGCATCGAGTTTTTGGAGTTCGCGGTGGATGAAAGCCTCGGTGCCAAGCTCTCGCATTGGCTGGAGCGGCTGGGTTTCGTCAAGGCCGGGCAGCATCGCTCGAAGAGCGTCAGCCTGCTGCGCCAGGGCGATATCAACCTGATCCTCAACTCCGAACCGTACTCTTTCGCCCACAGCTTTTTCGAAGCCCACGGTCCGTCGCTGTGCGCCACCGCCGTGCGGGTCAACGACAGCGCCAGTGCACTCGCACGCGCCGTGGCCTACAAGGGCCAGCCTTATCGCGGACTGGTCGGCCCCAACGAACTGGAGCTGGCGGCGGTGCGCGCACCGGATGGCAGCCTGATTTATCTGGTGGATCAGCACGCGGATGTCTACGGCACCGATTTCAATTTGCAACCGGCGGCGACTGCCAGCGGCGGCTTGAAACGCATCGACCACATGGCCATGGCGCTGCCGGCGGACAGCCTCGACAGTTGGGTGCTGTTCTATAAAAGCCTGCTGGATTTCGAGGCGGACGACGAGGTGGTGCTGCCCGATCCTTACGGTCTGGTGAAGAGCCGGGCGCTGCGCAGCCGTGACAGTTCGATCCGTTTGCCGCTGAACATTTCCGAGAACCGCAACACCGCGATCTCACACGCGCTGTCGAGTTATCGCGGCTCCGGGGTGCACCACATCGCCTTCGACTGCGACGACATCTTTGCCGAGGTCAGCCGTGCGAAAGAGGCGGGCGTGCCGCTGCTGGATATCCCGCTCAACTATTACGATGACCTCGCCGCGCGGTTTGATTTCGATGACGAGTTCCTCAGCGAACTGGCGTATTTCAACGTGCTCTACGACCGTGATGCCCAGGGTGGCGAGCTGTTCCACGTTTACACCGAGCCGTTCGAAGGGCGATTCTTCTTTGAAATCATCCAGCGCAAAAACGGCTACGCCGGTTACGGTGCGGCCAACGTCGCGGTGCGCCTGGCGGCCATGGCCAAATCCCGAAGTGGTGCCGTACGTCAGGCAAAGTTGTAGGAAAATCGTAAACACGGGGTTAAACCACGGCCGCGCGACTTCCTTCACTGTGCAGCGCGGCCCATAATCGCCAGCCTGTGCAGTGATGGCCGTGAGCCCGCAATGACAATAACTTCAGAACTCCCCGTAGCCCCAGACGAACCACTTGTGGAGCCTCGCAAGAGTCGCAAGAACAACCCGGAAAAGACCCGCGAGAACATCCTGCAAGAGGCGATTGTCGAGTTCGTCCAGCAAGGACTTTCCGGCGCTCGCGTCGATGCGATCGCCGAACGCATCCACACCTCGAAACGCATGATCTATTACTACTTCGGCAGTAAAGAGCAGCTGTACGTCGAGGTGCTGGAGAAACTCTACGGCGATATCCGTAGCACCGAAAACCGTTTGCACCTGGCCGAACTGGCTCCGGTGGAGGCGATTCGGCGGCTGGTGGAATTTACCTTCGATCACCATGACCGCAATGTCGATTTCGTGCGCATCGTCTGCATCGAGAACATTCACAACGCCGAGTTTGTGAAGCGCTCCGATGCGATCAAGGCGATGAACAACACCATCCTCGATTCTCTGAATGAGATCCTGCGTCGCGGAGCTGAAGAGGGTGTGTTCCGGGCCGGCCTGGACCCGCTGGATGTGCATTTGCTGATCAGTTCGTTCTGCTTCTACCGCGTGTCGAACCGCCATACCTTCAGCGAGATATTTCAGATCGACTTGCCGGATGAAACCGTCAAGCAGCGTCATCGGGCGATGATTTGCGAGTCGGTTTTGCGCTATTTGCAGGCCTGACGCTTTCGCGGGCAAGCCTCGCTCCTACAGGTTCGATGTGTGCCGCACGATAGTGGCACGACGCCAATCCTGTAGGAGCTGCCGAAGGCTGCGATCTTTTGATTCTCACCCATTCATGCTTTGAAAATGCGCCAGCATCCGCTGCGCATCTGGCACCACGCCACTGAACAACTCAAACGCCTTCACCGCCTGGAACACCGCCATGGTGCCGCCATCCAGTGTCCGGCAACCCAAGGCCCGGGCGTTGCGCAGCAGTTCGGTTTCCAGCGGGAAGTAAACAATCTCCGCCACCCACAATTCAGTCCTCAACAGCTCGATCGGCACCGGCATGCCCGGCAGTTTTTTCATGCCCATGGGCGTGGTGTTCACCAGACCATCAGCCAGCGCCAAGGTACTCTCCAGATCATGCCCGGCCACGGCTCGGCCAGCGCCGAAATGCTGATTGAGGTTGTTCGCCAGCGCCTGCGCCCGGCCATCATCCACATCGAAAATGCTGAGTTGCCGGACGCCTTCGCTGAGCAACGCGTGGGCCACCGCCGCACCTGCGCCACCGGCCCCCATTTGGACTACACGCTCACGGACAACGTCCTTCAAGCCTCGGCGAAAACCCTCGGCAAAACCCAGGCAGTCGGTGTTGTGGCCGATGCGTTTTCCGTCCTTCAGCACCACCGTGTTCACCGCGCCGATGCCCCGGGCCTCCGGGGACAATTCGTCGAGCAGCGGGATGATGGCCTGCTTGCACGGGAAAGTGATATTCAGCCCGGTGAAGTTCATGCGCTCGGCGGCCATCAGCAGGTCGGGCAGGGCGTTAAGGTCAAGCTGCAACTGGTCGAGGTCGATCAAGCGATAGAGATAACGCATGCCCTGGGCATCGCCCTCGTGCTCATGCAGCGTTGGCGTGCGCGAGGCCTGGATGCCGGCGCCGATCAATCCGGCCAGTACCACGGTGTTATGTGTCATGGCGCTCATCCCTTCAAACGCAGGCTGAAATGCTCCAGCGCCAGACGATAGCCGTGGCTGCCGAAACCGGCCATCACTGCGGTGGCGATGGCTGAGACGAAAGAGTGATGACGGAACGGTTCGCGGGCGTGGACGTTGGACAGGTGAACTTCGATCACCGGTAGTTCACAGGCGACCAACGCATCGCGAATCGCCACTGAGGTGTGGGTCCAGGCTGCCGGATTGATCACAATCCCGGCGCAACGGCCACGGGCGGCGTGAATCCAGTCGAGCAATTCGCCTTCATGGTTGGTCTGGCGGAACTCCACCGTCAGGCCGAATTCCTCGGCGGCGCGTCCGCACATCGCGGAGATGTCGGCCAGGGTTTCGTGGCCGTAGGTCGCCGGTTCACGGGTGCCGAGCAGGTTCAGGTTCGGGCCGTTGAGCACCAGAACGATAGGGGGCATCGGATTCTCTCCACTTATTATTGTTGGCATTGGCTGTTGGTTTCAGCCTGTGGAGATAAATTGTACTAGCTGGTTAATTTGGTCAATTGAAGAGGCGATGTCGCAGGTTTTTGTGTGCGGTGATCGGACATAAGAAAAAGATCGCAGCCTTCGGCAGCTCCTACAGGTATACGCAAAACCGGTGTAGGAGCTGCCGAAGGCTGCGATCTTTTAACGAGGCAAATGCTCAACCAGAAAATCTATGAACGCCCGCAACCTTAACGGCACATGCCGACTTTGCGGATACAGCAGGGTGAAGGGGCGCGAGCGTCCGCCATACGGTTTGAGCACTTCCACCAGCGAGCCATCCGCCAACTCTTTTTCGACGATGAAACGATAGGTCTGAAACAACCCCGCAGCGTGTTTCGCCAGGGTTACGCCGCCCAGCACGTCGTCGGAGCAACTGAGATTGCCCTCGGCGAGAATCTCCCGAGGCTCGCCATTGTCATTGAACAGCCAGGCAATCCGCCGGCCGCTGCTGGGCAATTCGTACTGAATGCATTCGTGCTGCGGGAGATCATCCAGGGTTTGCGGCACCCCGGCGCGCTTCAGGTAATCGGGACTGGCGATCATCACCAGCGCCGCGTCTTCCAGTGGCCTGGCGATCAAACCCGAATCCGGAATCGCCCGCACGCGGATCGCCATGTCGTAGCCTTCGCCAACAAAGTCGATGTTGCGATTGCTGATATGCGTCTCGACCTTCACCGCTGGAAACCGCGCGCGAAACGCCGGCAGCAACGGCAAGATCCGGTGGTGGGCGTAGGTCGTAGGAATACTGATACGCAAGGTGCCGGACGGTTCCTGCTGCTGGCCCATGACCTCCCTTTGCGCTTCAACCAATTGCGCCAGCGCCTGACGGCATTCCTCGTAATAACGTCGACCACTGTCGGTCAACTTGACGCTACGGGTGGTGCGGGCGAACAACCACACTGCCAGGCGTTCCTCCATGCGCGACACCGATCGGCTCACGGCGGCCGGCGTCACTCCGGCGACCAGCGCGGCGGCGGTAAAGCTGCCAGCCTCGGCGGCCAGGCAAAACAGCTCGATGCTGCCGAGCTGAAGATCGTCGAAATGTCGCTGCATGATTGATTACGCCGGGGATCAAATGAAGGCTCGAGCTCTGTATTTATCAAATACCCGCGCATTAATACAGCCTGTTACTACGAAAGGATTGCTTACCATTTTCCGGCGTAGTGGGCAGGGCGTTCGTGGTCTCGAAAGCTAGGCTCAGTTCAGGTGGCTGATTTGGGGAAGTCAGCGCCAGTTATCGGAATTCCAAGGAATGTCGAGTCTTGCGACTTATTAACCTAACGGATGGGTTAGCATGAGATTATTCAGCTACAAAGGGTTTTCAATGGTGATCATGCTGCGCGATGAGCACTGCCCGCCACACGCGCATGTGGACGCCGGAACCTGGAGCGCGCGCTTCAAATTCAGTTTTTGGCACAACGCTGTCGAGCTTTGGGATGTGGTGCCGCTGTCGCGCCGCCCGCCGGTGGCGTTGCTGGAGGGATTGCGCCATGCCCTCAGGCAACCGGCCCACTTGCGCAGGGCGCGGGGCATCTGGTGGGACAAGTTGCACACCGCTTGCCTCGACAATCAGTTGTGGGACGGGGAAAGCAATGAAGTCGTGGTCATGAAACGGCTCGCCAGTACGACCTACATGATTGGTTCGGCGTGTTACGAGCCTGATGAGAACAAGACCCTGCTGGCGCTGATAGGCGCACCGGAGGGCGTGGAGATCGAATTATGAAAACGATATCGGCCAAACTGCAGGTGGATCGGCCAGTGACTGAAGAGGTACTGGACGAGGCAATTGAACGGGGGCGACTGCGCCACAAAAGTACTTTGCAGGCGACGGCGGTGACCTTTCAGGATGGGTGCCTGACGATCCGCTTCGAGGATGGCGCGGGTGTGTTGCTGCCTGTGAAACTCTTCCCGGAGTTCGATGGTTTTGAGGCCGAGGATTTTGCCGCGCTTAGCGTCGGTTTTTCGGGCACCGCACTGTGCAATGAAGAGAAGGACCTGCACGTCTCCATCGCCGGGCTGATTTCCGCCAGCAAGCCGCTGATGAATATGGCGGCCTCGGTCATTTCCTCGCGCAATGGGCGCCAAAGCAGCGCCGCCAAGGCTGAAGCGGCGCGGGCTAACGGTAAAAAGGGCGGTCGCCCGCGCAAGGTCGAAGTCGCCCAATAATCAGCACCCACAAAAAAGCCGTCATCAAGACGGCTGATTTGTATCTGGCACCTGCAATCAACGCCGGGTAAGCAGCACTCCGGATTCCATGTGATGGGTCCACGGGAACTGGTCGAACATCGCGCATTGGCTGATGCGATGGGTGTCATGCAGCTGGGCGATGTTGTCGGCCAAGGTCTGCGGGTTGCAGGAGATGTAGAGGATGTTGTCGAAGCGTCGGGTCAATTCGCAGGTGTCCGGGTCCATGCCGGCGCGCGGCGGGTCGACGAACACACTGCCGAACTCGTAGCTCTTCAGGTCGATGCCGTGCAGGCGACGGAACGGCCGCACTTCGTTCAAGGCTTCGGTCAGTTCTTCGGCGGACAAACGCACCAGGGTGACGTTATCCACAGCGTTTTCGCTCAGGTTGCTCAGCGCCGCGTTGACCGAACTCTTGCTGATCTCGGTGGCCAGCGCTTTGCGCGCGCGGGTGGCCAGGGGCAGGGTGAAGTTGCCGTTGCCGCAATACAGCTCCAGCAAATCGTCCGTGCGATCGCCCAAGGCGTCGTAAGCCCAGTTCAGCATCTTCTGGTTCACGGTGCCGTTGGGCTGGGTGAACGCGCCTTCCGGCTGGCGGTAACTGAACGTGCGGCCGCCGACTTCGAATTGCTCGACCACGTAATCCTGGCCGATGACTTCGCGTTTGCCCTTGGAGCGACCGATGATGCTGACGTTCAGGTCCGCCGCCAGTTTCGACGCAGCGGTGTGCCAGTGCTCGTCCAGCGGACGGTGATAGCACAGGGTGATCATCGCATCGCCGGCCAGGGTGGTCAGGAATTCCACCTGGAACAGCTTGTGGCTCAGGGCTGCACTTGCTTGCCACGCTGCCTTGAGCTGCGGCATCAGTTCATTGATGCGCAGGCTGGCGATCGGGAATTCTTCGATCAGGATCGGCGTGCGTTTGTCGTCCTGGGCAAACATCGCGTAGTGACGGTCGCCGCCTTCGCGCCACAGGCGAAATTCTGCGCGCAGGCGGAAGTTTTTCAGCGGCGAGTCGAATACGACGGGTTCTGGCGCACCAAACGGGGCCAGCAGGTCACGCAAACGCGTGACCTTTTCTTCGAGCTGTACGGCGTAGGCCTGGGAATCAAAAGTCATGCGTTGAACCAACCCAACTTGATCACGAACAGAATCGACAGAATCACCAGCGCCGGGTTCAGCTCACGGGCGCGGCCGGACAGCAACTTGATCACGGTCCAGGAAATGAAACCGAAGGCGATGCCGTTGGCGATGGAATATGTGAACGGCATGGCCAGCGCGGTGACCACGACCGGTGCGGCAACGGTGATGTCGTCCCAGTCTATTTCGGCCAGGCCGGATGTCATCAGTACCGCGACGAACAGCAGTGCCGGTGCCGTAGCAAACGCCGGAACACTGGCGGCCAGTGGCGAGAAGAACAACGCGAGCAGGAACAGAATCGCCACCACGATGGCGGTCAGGCCGGTGCGGCCACCGGCACTCACGCCAGCGGCGGATTCGATGTAACTGGTGGTGGTCGAGGTGCCCAGCAGCGAACCGGCCATGGCCGCGGTGCTGTCAGCGATCAATGCACGGCCCATTTTCGGCATGTGGCCGTCCTTGCCCATCAGGCCAGCGCGCTTGGCGACGCCGATCAGGGTGCCGGAGTTGTCGAACAGGTCGACGAACAGGAAGGCGAAGATCACGCTGACCAGACCGATGTCCAGTGCGCCCTTGATGTCCAGTTGCAGGAAGGTCGGAGCCAGGGACGGCGGCATCGACATCACGCCGCCGAACGCGGTGAAGCCCATCACGATGGAAACAATGGTCACCGCCAGGATGCCGATCAGCACTGCGCCGCGAACTTTCAGGGCTTCGAGGGCGACGATCAGGGCAAAGCCCAGGGTCGCGAGGATCGGTGCCGGTTGTTTCAGATCACCGAGTCCGACCATGGTCGCCGGGTTGCTGACCACGATGCCGGCGTTGTGCAGGGCGATCAATGCCAGAAACAGACCGATACCCGCAGCAATCGCCGAGCGCAGGGGCAGCGGAATGCTGTTGATGATCCATTCACGGATGCGGAAGATCGACAGCAGGAAGAACAGCACCGCCGAAATAAACACTGCCCCCAGCGCCACTTGCCAGGTATGGCCCATGTGCAGGACCACGGTGTAGGTGAAGAATGCGTTCAGGCCCATGCCCGGTGCGAGTGCGATCGGGTAGTTGGCGATCAGGCCCATCACTGTCGAGCCGATGGCGGCGGCCAGGCACGTGGCGACAAACACCGCACCCTTGTCCATGCCGGTCTCGCCGAGGATGCTCGGGTTGACGAACAGAATGTAGGCCATGGCCAGGAAGGTCGTGACGCCCGCAAGAATCTCGGTCCGCACGTTGGTGTTATGTGCCTTGAGTTGAAACAGCCTTTCCAGCATGTCTGCTCCCCGTGGCGCGCAGTGCGCCGTGAATGTATCGACCTCAACAGCAAAGCACAGACTGCCCAGGGCGCCCGGAATTTTCTGAGGGTCGGAAAAAGCCGCGCATCATACCAGCCGCGTGGGGTAATGGCTGCGATCGTCGGCGATGTTTTGCGGTTCGCTGAACTGAGCCATACTGCGCGCCTGTTTTGGGGGAGTCTTCATGGTTCGCATCAAGCGCAATATTGTTCGATCGTTTGGGCTGTTTTTCGCGTTGCTGGCCGGTGTGCCTGCCGTTATGGCGGCGTCGGCACCGCCGTTGACCAACGTTCAGGTGCTCAAGGTCCAGTCGGCGGCGTGCGGGATTGAAAATATCTCGGCGGGGCAGGAACGCACGACCTGCGATCACGGCGGGGCGAACATCAAGGTCTATGTGCTGGAAATGGGCTACGGACGCGGACCGCGTGCGTCCATCGACGGTTTTAGCGTCGCCGGCGGGCAGACCAACGTCTGTGCCTACGGCAACGGCAACCCGACGCAATGCACCAGCACCGAGACCAGGGTTGTCGGAAAGCTTTACGTCTATGACCTGGGCGACAGGCAGGAAGGGACATTCACCTTCAGCAACACCTCGATCAACGCGCCGGGCAACACGCTATCGACCCAGCTTTACATCAAGTAACGACCGGGCGCGAACCAGGGTCAATAAAGCTGACTAAGCTTTAAGGATCATCCTGTGGACCGTGCCCATGACCTTTAGAGCTCTGATTACCCTCGCCGAGGGCATCGATGACCTGCAATGCGTGACCCTGGTCGATGTGCTGCGCCGCGCTCAAGTAGAAGTGGTGGTGGCCAGCATCGAGGGCCGGCGCATGCTCACTTGCGCCCGTGGCACCCGCCTGACCGCCGACGCGATGCTGGTGGACCTGCTGGCCCAGCCGTTCGACCTGATTGTCCTGCCCGGCGGAGCCGTTGGCGCGCAACACCTGGCGGCGCATCAACCCCTGCAACAACTGATCAAGGACCAGGCCGCCGCCGGACGCCTGTTCGCCGGCATCGCTGAAGCCCCGGCGCTGGCGCTGCAAGCCTTTGGCGTGTTGCGTCAACGGCGCATGACTTGCCTGCCCACGGTCAGCAATCAATTGTCGGGCTGCACCTTTGTCGATCAACCCGTGGTAGTCGATGGCAACTGCATCACCGCCCAAGGCTCGAGTGCTGCACTGCCATTCGCACTGGCGCTGGTGGAACAACTCTGTGGAAAAGCCACGCGCGCGACGGTGGCGGGGGAGTTGTTGGTTTAGAACCGATCAGGCATGGACGGCAATCGGCTCGATGACCGGTTGCTCACGATGTTCGGCCTGCCAGAGGTCGTAGTCGATTTGAACCCCCAGCCACATCCGGGCTTTACCAATGCCTGCCCGCTCCAGACGTACCGCCAGATCCGGGCTGATCGGCGCGTGGCCATGCAACACTCTGGAAAGATGTGGCCGCGCAAATCCGAGATGGCGGGCCAATTCTGTGACGCTGATGCCAAGCTCGGGCAACACGTCCATCAAAAGCGTTTCACCAGGGTGTGGCGGGTTGTGCATGGGCATGATCCTGCCTCCTGTCAGTGATAGTCCAGATAGTCGACCAGTTCGATATCCGAGCCAATAAAACGAAAAATAACTCGCCAGTTTCCCGAAACGCTGAGGGACCAATACTCGGCCAGTTCTCCCTTTAACGGGTGTAGCCGCCATCCCGGAAGATCAAGGTCCCCAGGCACTACTGCGCGGTCCGTGAACTGCAGCATCCGAGCCAGACGTTTCGCATGGTCTGCGCGAATCCCACGAGTCGAACCTGATTCATAGAAGCCACGAAGGCCTTTGTGCTGAAAGGATTTGATCATGGGGGGAGTGTAAGGCGATACATTACACTCGATGCGGTATCTATGTATCGCACTTGGTCGGCGAATATGTGCTTTGTGCGCGATTGCGCCACAGATCAATTCCTTTGAACGCTCATCCAACCCCCGAAGTCGTACCCCTTATGACGGCGGTTTGCCAAAACGCCGCGAATGTATGACCAACCGTGAGGTGTTTATGAGCGCGACCACTCCCGAGGCGGCGACGCCGTCCTTCGCACGCCATCCGTTACGCCTGACGCTTAACGGCCAGGTGCGTCAACTCGAGGTCCTGCCCTGGACCACGTTGCTGGATTTGCTGCGCGAGCAACTTGATCTGATCGGCACGAAAAAGGGCTGCGACCACGGCCAGTGCGGCGCCTGCACGGTGTTGCTCAACGGTAAGCGGGTGAATGCCTGCCTGACCCTTGCCGTTATGTGCGACGGCGCCGAATTGACCACTATCGAAGGCCTCGCCAGCGGCGAAGCACTGCACCCGATGCAGCAAGCCTTTATCAAGCACGATGCCTTTCAATGTGGCTATTGCACGCCGGGGCAGATTTGTTCGGCGGTGGGGCTGGCCAATGAAGGTCGTGCTCACAGTACCGAAGAGATTCAAGAGCTGATGAGCGGCAACCTCTGCCGCTGCGGTGCCTACACCAACATCCGCGATGCCATCGAAGAAGCCTTGCCCGCCTGCCGCCAAGGAGGTGGCCAATGAATCCTTTCCACTACAGCAAGCCGGATTCGGTGCAGGACGCCGTGCATCTTGCCGGCCCGGCGTCGCGCTTCATCGCGGGCGGCACGAATCTTCTGGACCTGATGAAGGAAAACCTGACCCGTCCCGAGCATCTGATCGATATCACCGGTTTGCCACTGCGCGAGGTCACTGAAACGGCCAAGGGCGGGCTGATGATTGGCGCGTTGGTCAGTAACGCTGACTTGGCCTGGCACCCGATTATCGAGCAGCGTTATCCGCTGTTGTCCCAAGCGATTCTGGCGGGCGCGTCGCCGCAACTGCGTAACATGGCCAGCACCGGCGGCAACTTGCTGCAACGCACCCGCTGCTATTACTTCTATGACGCCAATGTGCCGTGTAACAAGCGCGAACCCGGCAGTGGCTGCCCGGCGCGGGACGGACTCAATCGGATTCACGCGATCCTCGGCGCCAGTGCGCAATGTGTCGCCACGCATCCGTCGGATATGTGCGTGGCACTGGCTGCGCTGGAAGCGGTGGTCCACGTGCAAGGTCGCAACGGCGCAAGAATTATCCAATTCGGCGACTTTCACCGCTTGCCGGGCGACCACCCCGAGCGCGACAACCACTTGGCCGACGATGAGCTGATCACCGCCATCGAACTGCCCGCCACCGGTTTTGCCGAACACAGCCATTACCTGAAGATTCGCGACCGGGCGTCCTACGCATTCGCGCTGGTGTCGGTGGCCGCCGCGCTGGATTTCACCGGTCCCGTGATTCGCCAGGCACGTCTCGCCCTCGGCGGCGTGGCGCACAAGCCGTGGCGCGACGAAGCTGTCGAAAATTGGTTGGTTGGCAAAGCGGCCAGCGTCGAAACCTTCACCGCTGCCGCCGACGCTTTATTGCAGAACGCGCAGCCTCTCGAACACAACGCATTCAAAGTCAAACTGGCCCGTCGGGCGATTGTTCGCGCCTTGAGCGATGCCGCGCGGGGAGGGCAAGCCTGATGACTACGTTCACTAAACCGATGGGGCAACCGCTTGATCGCGTCGATGGCCATCTCAAAGTCACCGGTCAGGCGCGCTATGCCGGGGAGTTTCCCGAGGACGGCCTGCTGCATGGCAGTGTTGTCTCCAGCCGCATCGCCTGCGGTCGTGTGATCAACATTGACGCGTCCAAAGCCCTCGCGCTGCCGGGCGTGGTCGCCGTGATCGATCACACCAACCGCCCGAAGATCGCCAGTTACGACAAGGACTATGAAGACGCCGACTCGGCTGACGGCTCGCCGTTTCGTCCGCTGTACAACGACCGTGTCCTGTACAGCGGCCAGCCGCTGGCACTGGTTGTCGCGGATAATCTTGAGCTGGCGCGCTATGCCGGTTCGTTGATCGAGATCGAGTACGACGCCGAGAGCCATCAGACCGATCTCTTGAGTCTGCAGGGCGAAGCCCATCCCGCACCCGCCGAGCTGCCGAAACCGCGTGGGAATTTTCAGGCCGAGTTCGTCGGCGCGGCCATGAGCCTGGATCTGAACTACAGCACGCCGATCGAACACCACAATCCGATGGAACCGCATGCCAGTACGGTGCTGTATCAAACCGATGGCAGCCTGCACATCCACGACAAGACCCAAGGCCCGCAGAACTGTCAGTCCTACGTGCAAAAGGTCTTCGGCCTGGAGAAAGAGCAGGTCAGGATTTTCGCTGCGTATGTCGGCGGGGCATTCGGTTCCGGTTTGCGTCCGCAGTATCAACTGCCGTTGGCGGTGATGGCGGCGCTGCACCTCAAGCGTTCGGTGCGCGTGACGCTGACGCGGCAACAGATGTTTACCTTCGGCTATCGCCCGCGCACCTTGCAGCGCCTGCAATTGGGCGCGGCGGCCAATGGTCGCTTGCTTGCAGTGGCGCATACCGCCATCGGCCAGACCTCGCGTTTCGAGGATTTCACCGAGCATGTGGTGGAGTGGAGCGGCATGCTCTACCACTGCGACAACGTGCAGCTGACCTACAAACTGCTGCCGCTCGATGTCTTCACGCCGCTGGACATGCGGGCGCCGGGCGCGGCGCTGGGGCTGATTGGCCTGGAGTGTGCGATGGATGAACTGGCCTGCGCGCTGGCCATCGATCCGGTGCAACTGCGCCTGATCAACTATTCCGAGCGCAATCAGAACGAAGACAAACCCTATTCCAGCAAAGAACTGCGCGAGTGTTACGCCCAGGGCGCCAAACGGTTCGGCTGGGAAAAGCGCGATCCTGAACCGCGCAGCATGTGCCAGGGCCGGCAGTTGGTCGGTTGGGGCATGGCCGGTGGCGTGTGGGAGGCGATGCAGCAGAAGGCCAGCGCCAAGGCCTCACTCGATCACCACGGCAAACTTACCGTCAGCAGCGCCACCACCGACATTGGCACCGGCACCTACACGGTGATGACGCAAATCGCCGCGCAGGCGTCAGGCGTTTCGCTGAAGGACGTCACCTTTGTCCTCGGCGACTCTTCATTACCCACCGCGCCGTTGCAGGGCGGATCGTTCACGGTGTCGTCGGTCGGCACGGCGGTGCAGCAGGCGTGTGAAGCCTTGAAGGAAAAACTGCTCGCCGTAGCGCGCCAAACGTCGCCAGCGTTCAGTGGCGTGACTTCGGAGCAGGCAGTGTTCGAAGACGGACAGCTGTCATTCGGTGAGGCGCATATCCAATTGGCCGATCTGGCCCGGGACAGTGGCGAGGATGCGATTGAGGTTCAAGTCGACGCCGAGCCGGACAAAAAACGCGAAGCCTACGCCACGGCGACCCACTCGGCGGTGTTCGTCGAAGTGTTGGTGGATGAGGATTTGGGCACGGTGAAGGTCAATCGGGTGGTCAGCGCAATTGCTGCCGGCCGGGTGGTCAATCCGAAAATGGCCCGCAGCCAGATCCTCGGCGGCGTGGTCTGGGGCATCGGCATGGCGCTGCATGAGGAGACGCAAACCGACCATGCGCTGGGTCGTCACATGAACCACAGCCTGGCCGAGTACCACATCCCGGTAAACGCCGATATCGGCGAGATTGACGTGTTGTTTGTCGAAGAACACGACGAGATCGTCAATGCCCTCGGTTCCAAGGGCGTCGGCGAAATCGGTATCGTCGGGGTCGCGGCGGCGGTGGCCAATGCTATCTATCACGCCACCGGCAAACGGGTGCGGGACTTTCCCGTCACCCTGGACAAGCTGCTCTAGGCCTTGGCTTCCTCGACCGCGACGTGCATGCGGTCGCGGTTGGCCAGGGTCGGGAACAGTTTGATCCAGGTCCCGGTGACCACCAGCGTGCCGATGCCGCCCATGACCACGGCCGGCACGGTGCCGAACCAATGGGCGGTGAGGCCGGATTCGAATTCGCCCAACTGATTCGAAGCGCCGATGAACAATCCGTTCACGGCGCTGACCCGGCCGCGCATTTCATCCGGGGTTTCCAGTTGCACGAAGGAGGCGCGGATTACCATGCTGATCATGTCCGCCGCGCCCAACACCACCAGCACCGCCAGGGAGAACCAGAACGAGGTGGACAGGCCGAAGGCGATGGTCGCCACGCCGAAGATGCCCACGGCGGTGAACATCACCCGTCCGACTTTGCGTTCCACGGCAAATCGCGCCAGGAACAGCGACATCAACAGCGCACCCACCGCTGGCGCCGAACGCAGCAGGCCCAGGCCCCAGGGGCCGGTCAGCAGAATGTCCTTGGCGAACACCGGCAACAGCGCCGTCGCGCCTCCCAGCAAAACCGCGAACAGGTCCAGGGAAATCGCCCCGAGGATGTCCGGGCGGCTGCGAATGAAACGGATACCCGCCAGCAGCGAATCCATGGTCGCCTTGCCCTTGTTCAACGGTGTCTGCCGCGCGGGCAGGTTGAGCATCAGGCAGCAGGCGATGATGTACAGAACGACCGTCGGGCCATACACCCAGACGCTGCCGAAGGCGTACAGCAAACCGCCGAGCGCCGGTGCCACGATGGTCGCTGATTGCTGCGCCGATTGCGCGGCGGCCACGGCCCGTGGGAACAGCGTACTCGGCACGATGCTCGGGAGCAGCGCCTGGGTGGTCGGCATCTCGAAGGAGCGCGCGGCACCGAGCAGGAAGGCGAGGATGAAGATCATTTCCCGGGTGACGTGATCGGTGGCGCTGCCGATGGCCAGGGACAACGCGATCAAGGCTTGCAGGGACTGGCAGATCGCCGCGACTTTGCGCCGGTCATAACGGTCCGCGACATGCCCGGTGTGCAGCATGAACAGTACGCGCGGGGCGAATTCGACCAAACCCACCAGGCCCAGGTCCAGCACGTTGCCGGTCAGTTGGTACAGATTCCAGCCGATGGCCACGGTGAGCATCTGAAAACCGCTGGCGGTAAACACCCGGGCCAGCCAGAACGCAATGAAAGGACGGTGATGACGTAACAGCAGGGGCGCTTGGCTGGGCATCTGAAGGCAGGTCTTGAGCGAGGGGAGGGTTGAGACTATCACCAAGCTGTAACAAGAAGTTGCGCTGACAAAAATTTTAGGTAGCTAGACATCGATCTCGAAAACCCAGGAATCCCCCTGTGGGAGCGGGCTTGCTCGCGAAAGCGGTGGGTCAGGCAAATTGATTTCGACGTATACACCGCTTTCGCGAGCAAGCCCGCCCACACAGGGAATGTGTTGCAGCCCGTGACCAAACCAATGAGGCAACCTGTCACGCGGCAAAAGACCACACCGTCCATCGTCAAAAATGGGACTACTCTTTCAACGTTGCTTGATCCAGATCAATACCCCACAAGGAATTGATCCGGCGGCCACACGGCCAGACTCCCTACGTTGTGATGTTTGTAAAAAAAGAACGAATTCGAATTCGCCACACTCCATATCCGTGGGGGCAGAGTGGGTGCAGGGTCATAAGCCCTTCAGCCGGTATTACCTGACAGAGGAAGACTTATGTTCGGTTTGGAGGCACTTGATCTCGCCCGGATGCAGTTCGCGTTCACCATCTCGTTCCACATCCTGTTCCCGGCCATCACCATTGGCCTGGCGAGTTACCTGGCGGTACTCGAAGGGCTGTGGCTCAAAACCCACAACGACACCTATCGCGATCTGTACCACTTCTGGTCGAAGATCTTTGCCGTCAACTTCGGCATGGGCGTGGTCTCCGGGCTGGTCATGGCCTATCAGTTCGGCACCAACTGGAGCCGTTTCTCGGACTTCGCCGGGGCGGTCACCGGGCCGCTGCTGACTTATGAAGTGCTCACCGCGTTCTTCCTCGAAGCCGGGTTCCTCGGCGTCATGCTGTTCGGCTGGAACAAGGTCGGGCGCAAGCTGCACTTCTTCTCCACGGTCATGGTCGCCGTCGGCACGCTGATCTCGACGTTCTGGATTCTCGCGTCCAACAGCTGGATGCAGACGCCCCAAGGCTTTGAAATCATCGACGGTCGAGTGATTCCCGTGGACTGGCTGGCGGTGATCTTCAACCCGTCGTTCCCGTACCGCTTGATGCACATGGCGACGGCAGCGTTTGTCGCGACTGCTTTCTTTGTCGGTTCCTCGGCGGCATGGCACTTGCTGCGCGGCAAAGACAACCCGGCGATCCGCACCATGCTTTCGATGGCCATGTGGATGGCGTTGATCGTGGCGCCCATCCAGGCAGTGATCGGTGACTTCCACGGCCTCAATACGCTCAAGCATCAGCCGGCGAAAATCGCGGCGATCGAAGGCCACTGGGAAAACGTCGGGGATGAACCGACCCCGCTGATCCTGTTCGGCTGGCCGGACATGAAAGCCGAAAAGACCAAATTCGCGGTCGAGATTCCTTACCTCGGCAGCCTGATCCTCACGCACTCGCTGGACAAGCAAGTGCCGGCACTCAAGGACTTCCCGCCTGAAGACCGGCCGAATTCGACCATCGTATTCTGGTCGTTCCGGATCATGGTTGGCCTGGGCTTCCTGATGATCTTCACCGGCTTGTGCAGCCTGTGGCTGCGTAAAAGCGACAGGTTGTACACCTCGCGGCCGTTCCTGTACCTGGCGTTGTGGATGGGGCCGTCGGGTCTGATCGCAATCCTCGCGGGCTGGTTCACCACTGAAATCGGCCGTCAGCCGTGGGTGGTCTACGGGTTGATGCGCACGGCGGATGCGTCCTCCAATCACAGCTTCATGCAGATGAGCATCACGTTGATCATGTTCGTCGTGGTCTATTTCGCGCTGTTCGGTGCCGGCCTGGGCTACATGATGAGGCTGGTGCGCAAAGGGCCGAAGATCGACGAAGGCAAGGAAACCAACGACGGTGGTCCTGGCCAGAAACGTACGCCGGCCCGTCCGCTGTCCGCAGCTGACGATGATGACACCGACGGTGACCACCGCCACAGCCTGACCAAGGAGATTTGAATCATGGGTATTGATCTTCCGCTGATCTGGGCCGTGATCATCATCTTCGGCATCATGATGTACGTGGTCATGGACGGCTTCGACCTGGGTATCGGGATTCTCTTCCCGTTCATCCCGGGCAAGACCGACCGTGACGTAATGATGAACACCGTCGCACCGGTCTGGGACGGTAACGAAACCTGGCTGGTCCTCGGAGGCGCGGCGTTGTTTGGCGCCTTCCCGCTGGCCTACTCGGTGGTGTTGTCGGCGTTGTACCTGCCGCTGATCTTCATGCTGATCGGGCTGATCTTCCGTGGTGTAGCGTTCGAGTTCCGCTTCAAGGCCAAGGACGACAAGCGTCACCTGTGGGACAAGGCGTTCATCGGTGGTTCGGTGGCGGCGACGTTCTTCCAGGGCGTGGCGCTCGGGGCGTTTATCGATGGATTGCCCGTAGTTGACCGCCAGTTCGCCGGCGGTTCACTCGACTGGGCGACGCCGTTCACCATGTTCTGCGGCGTAGCGCTGGTGATTGCCTACGCGTTGCTCGGCTGCACCTGGCTGATCATGAAGACCGAAGGCAAGTTGCAGGAGCAGATGCATAACCTGGCGCGGCCCTTGGCGTTCGTAGTGCTGGCAGTGATCGGTATCGTCAGCATCTGGACCCCGCTGGCCCATGCCGATATCGCCGCGCGCTGGTTCACCTTGCCGAACCTGTTCTGGTTCCTGCCGGTACCGATCCTGGTGCTGGTGACCATGTATGGTCTGATCCGTGCCGTGGCCCGCAACGCGAACTACACGCCGTTCCTGCTGACCCTGGTGCTGATCTTCCTCGGCTATAGCGGCCTGGGCATCAGCCTGTGGCCAAACATCGTGCCGCCGTCGATCTCGATCTGGGACGCTGCGGCACCGCCGCAAAGCCAGGGCTTCATGCTGGTGGGGACGCTGTTCATCATCCCGTTCATCCTGGGCTACACCTTCTGGAGCTACTACGTGTTCCGCGGCAAGGTCACCCACGAAGACGGTTACCACTAGCCCCGCCCTGTACCTGTAGGAGCGAAGCTTGCTCGCGAAGGCGCCCTCGCCGGCGCCATCCCCTTTCAAGAGAGGATTGAAAACATGTCTACAAAACCCTCCTTGCACGACATCGAACAGGCCGAAAAAAAGCCGCTATGGCAGCGGCTCGGATGGTTGGCGATGATCTGGACCGGCAGTGTCGTGGCCCTGTTTATCGTGGCCAGCCTGATGCGCATGTTCATGAATGCCGCAGGCCTGACCACCCACTGAAACACCCACAGTTCCCATCCCGATGCCTTGTGGCACGGCCTCAACCCTCCTGACGGAGGGTTTTTTTGCCCGGGTTATTTGCGCGCCTTGAGAATCACGAATTTCGGGGTAGCCGCCACTTGCTCGACGCCGCGGAACAGCCGCGCCAATTTGCTGTGATAACCCAAGTGACGATTGCCGACGATGTACAACGCGCCGCCGACCACCAAAGCCTCCCGGGCCTGCTGGAACATCCGCCAGGCGAGAAAGTCGCCGACGACCTGTTGCTGGTGGAAGGGTGGATTGCACAGCACCACATCCAGCGATTGCGGTTCCTGACCGGCCAGGCCATCGTCGGCGCGCACGATTACATCCCGTTCACCCAGCGCCGCGCGCCAGTTTTCGCTGGCCGATTGCACGGCCATGAATGACTCGTCCACCAGCGTGTAATGCGCTTCAGGGTTTTGCAGGGCGCTGGCGATGGCCAGCACACCGTTGCCGCAACCCAGGTCAGCAACCCGCGCTGCGCCGAGGTTTTTCGGCAGATGCGGCAGGAACGCACGCGTGCCGATGTCCAGACCTTCGCGGCAGAACACATTGGCGTGGTTAAGCAGTTCGATCGCAGGCTCGTCGAGCAGGTAGCGCGACGGGTAGGGCGATGCGACGGGGGGGTTGGATTGCGCGGTGGCGATCAGCAACCGGGCCTTCTTCACGGCCAGCGAGGCTTGTACCGGGCCAATGTAGCGTTCCAGCAAGTCCCCGGCGGCGCGGGGCAGGTGCTTGACCATTGCCGCCGCAATCACTTGGGCACCCGGGGCCAGTTGGCCTTGCAGGCGAATCAGTTGTTCTTCAAGTAAAGCGAGGGTTTTCGGCACCCGGATCAACACCCGGTCGAACGACCCGACGAACGCTTCACTGGCCGGCACGTGCGGCACCGCGTCAAACGCCTTTGCATTGCGGATCAGGTTCTTTTCCAGTCCCAGGAAGGCCAGGAACGAGTCGCCACTGCTGGTCACTTGAACCTTGCCTGCCAGGCTGGCGGCCAATGCGCCGAAACTGTCATTGAGTACCAACACCCGAGAATCCGCAGCCGGTTGTTGCTCGGCCAGATGATTCAGCAGGTATTCGTCGGCAGCATCGAACGCTTGCAGTGGTTCATTCTGCTGTTCGGGCTGGCGGATCAGGTCGAGTTGGGCGAAAGGTGTTTCGAGCAAGGGCATGGGGCGGGGGGCTCTGGATAATCAACGGGTATCCCGCGGCCAAGGGGCGATGTAGCGGGCAGAAACGACCGAGTGGACTGCGTCGCGAAGTGTCACACGTCATCACTCTGGAAGGATCGCAAATGGTACGTTTTTTTCTATCGGATTACCCGCAGGTTTTCCTTGAATCGAACCGCTTCAAATAACGCCGTGCCTGACGGCTTTAGTCACGGCGGCAGTCTTGTTGCAGACGCCGAGTTTTTCGATTGCCCGGTGCACGTGGAAATTCACAGTGCGCTCGCTAAGGCTGAGGATTATGGAAATTTCGTATGCGGTCTTGCCATCGGCTGACAGCTTCAATACTTCGACTTCTCTGGGAGATAAATGCGGTGCGACGGGTTTCGGTGCGCTTTTGGGCAATGTCTTGGCAGCCAGATTGTGCAAATGACGACTGATGAAAACCGTGAAGCCGAGATTTTCATACAATTCATAAGCGCTAATCGGGCAATGGCTTCTAGCCAGACTCAGAATGCTGCAAAGGCCGCTTTCCTGATCATGGATCGATTGCGACCAACCATGTTGAAGTCCTTCCTGTTGCAAGGCTTGCCACATCCAGGGCGTCTTTGAAAAAACTTCTTCAGTCCACATAACCGGCAACATGGATTGATTGCAATGAGCCACTATCGGATCTATAGCACTGAATTTGTTTTCTTTATATTGGGTGTTCCATCCAGGCGGAAAGTTATTTCGGCTAAAGGGTGTGATCCTGTGTGCCAATAGTTTTTGATGTTATTGAAAACGCACAGAATTTATACCCCAGATTTTTAATGAAATTGAGTGAAATCTGGTACGCGATGTCAATTTCATTGGCGTGAGACAGTTGCGTTAATTGCGACTCCATCCACATTTCCATTTTAGTCCTCCATATTTATGTATCACTGGGGTGGCCATTTGGATCCAAGGATCCGGCACGAACCGAGTGTAGGAGGTTTCTGGTACGCACGCTCCAATTTTTTGGATATGTATGGCGTGCGAGAAGTGCATAACAGATTATGGGTATATGTAACCGAGTGTGGCGAAAGTAAATTAATGTTGAAAAACCATTTATGCGTCTAATGGTCAGTAAGAGCTATGCATTTATTATTATTTAAATAACAAACAGCCCCCGTTGCTAAAGCCACTACAAATCGCCGGTGTTTAAGTCCTCGGCTTTGCGGGACACTGGGGACACCCGTTCAATGGAGTGCCCCATGACCGCCAGTGCAGAAAAATTCACACGCCAGACCCTGCTCGACGTCCAGCCACTGACGCCGAGCCTGTTTACCCTGCGCACAACCCGAGACTCGGGTTTTCGTTTTCGCGCCGGGCAATTCGCGCGTCTGGGGGTGACCAAACCTGATGGCAGCACGGTGTGGCGTGCCTATTCCATGGTTTCGTCGCCGTATGACGAGTTTCTTGAATTCTTCTCCATCGTTGTACCGGGTGGCGAGTTCACCAGCGAGTTGAGCCGTCTGGAAGTGGGGGATACGTTGCTGGTAGAACGCCAGGCCACGGGCTACCTGACTTTGGATCGTTTCGTCGATGGCCGCGATCTCTGGATGTTATCCACCGGCACCGGGGTAGCACCGTTCCTCTCGATCCTGCAGGATTTCGAGGTGTGGGAAAAATTCGAACGCATCATCCTGGTCTACAGCGCGCGCGAAGGCCGGGAGCTCGCGTATCAGGAGTTGATCGCAGGGCTGGCGCAGCGTGATTACCTGGCAGAGCATGCGCACAAACTGCAATTCATTCCGACGGTCACCCGCGAGCAGATTTCGGGTGTTCTGAATGGTCGGATTACCACCCTGATTGAAAATGGCGAGCTGGAGCGGGCGGCGGGGCTGGAGCTGAAGCCAGAGCACTCGCGGGTGATGATCTGCGGTAACCCGCAAATGATCGATGACACGCGTAAATTGCTGAAGCTGCGGGATATGAACCTGAGCCTCAGTCGGCGACCCGGCCAGGTGGCGGTGGAGAACTATTGGTAATAAAAAACGGCGCCCGAAGGCGCCGTTTTTACATCGCAACACAGCTTCAAGGCCGGTCGTTCTGAGCCTTGAGCAGATCGCGGATCTCGCTCAGCAGCTCTTCTTCCTTGGTCGGCACCGGCGGCAGAGTCGGGGCCACCGCCTCTTCACGCTTCAGGCGGTTGATGGCCTTGACGCCCATGAAGATCGCGAACGCAACGATCACGAAGTCGATCAAGCTCTGGATGAACTTGCCGTACGCCAGTACCACCGCCGGGATGTCGCCATTGGCAGCCTTGAGCGTAACAGCCAAGTCACTGAAATCCACCCCACCGATCAACAAGCCGATTGGCGGCATGACCACGTCGCCGACGAACGACGAGACGATCTTGCCAAACGCGGCGCCGATGATGATACCGACGGCCATATCGACCACATTGCCTTTGACCGCGAAGGCCTTGAACTCGTTAAGCACGCCCATAGGTTATTTCCTTGTTACAGATGAGGTTGGTGAACGCAGTGTAAATCAGCAAAACGCATCCTGCTCGACACAACTGCTTACAACGCTTGCCTGCTATCGACCTGCTCATTTGCAGAAAGTTTACAAAAGGCCATCATTCGCGCGCGGTTTACCCGCTCTAGGCCGGGCCTTCCAGCACCTTTTTACTATCGCCTCGGTGTGGCATTTCTATTTAGTTTTTGGGCTGGCGGTCACTAGCCTCTGTTGAGCGCACCTGGATGCGCTTTATAAAATCAGAGGAAACTCCTATGACAACTTCCCTTGGCCTTGGGGCTTATTCCCATCGCCGCGCCCTGGGCGTCTTGAGCGCCGGCCTGCTGTCCTTTTCCGTGAGTGCCGCGACACTGACCCGCGATAACGGCGCCGCCGTCGGCGACAACCAGAACTCGCAAACCGCCGGCGCCACAGGCCCGGTGTTGCTGCAAGACGTGCAATTGATCCAGAAACTCCAGCGGTTCGACCGCGAACGCATTCCGGAACGCGTGGTGCATGCCCGGGGTACTGGCGCCCACGGTACGTTCACTGTCACCGATGATCTCAGCGACCTGACCAAAGCGAAGGTGTTTGCCGGCGGCCAGAGCACGCCGGTGTTCGTGCGCTTCTCGGCGGTGGTCCATGGCAATCACTCCCCGGAAACCCTGCGCGACCCGCGGGGTTTCGCCACCAAGTTCTACACCGCGGACGGCAACTGGGACTTGGTCGGCAACAACTTCCCGACTTTCTTCATCCGTGACGCCATCAAATTCCCGGACATGGTGCACGCCTTCAAGCCGGACCCACGCACCAACCTTGACGACGACTCGCGTCGTTTCGATTTCTTCTCCCATGTGCCGGAAGCCACACGCACCCTGACTGAGCTTTATTCCAATTCCGGAACACCTGCCAGTTATCGGGAAATGGACGGTAATGGTGTCCATGCCTATAAGTTAGTGAATGTCAAAGGCGAAGTTCACTATGTGAAATTCCATTGGAAAAGTTTGCAAGGCATTAATAATCTCGATCCAAAGGCCGTCGAAAAAGTCCAAGGCAAAGACTACAGTCATATGACTAATGATCTGGTGGCTCATATAAATAAGGGCGACTTTCCGAAGTGGGACTTGTACGTTCAAGTCGTGAATCCGCAGGACTTGTCTAAGTTCGATTTTGATCCATTGGACGCCACCAAGATCTGGCCCGGTATTCCTGAGCGAAAAGTTGGACAAATGGTGTTGAACCGTAATCCGGCCAATGTGTTCCAGGAGACTGAGCAAGTTGCCATGGCGCCCGCCAATCTTGTTCCCGGTATTGAACCATCGGAAGATCGTTTGTTGCAGGGGCGAGTGTTCTCGTATGCCGATACGCAAATGTATCGCCTGGGGCCAAATGCTCTGCAACTACCGATCAACGCGCCAAAGGTTGCGGTCAACAACGGTAACCAGGATGGCGCGATGAACAGCGGCGCCAGCAGCACCGGCGTGAATTACCAGCCAAGTCGTTTGCTGCCTCGTGAAGAGCCGCAAACCGCACGCTACAGCCAGTCGGCGTTGTCGGGCAGCACTCAGCAGGCGAAGATTCAGCGCGAGCAGAACTTCAAGCAGGCCGGCGATCTGTATCGCTCTTTCAGCCAGAAAGAACGCCAGGACTTGATCGACAGCTTCGGCGGCTCGCTCGCCACCACCGACGACGAGAGCAAGCACATCATGCTGTCGTTCCTTTATAAGGCCGACCCGGAATACGGCACAGGCGTGACCAAGGTCGCCAAGGGTGACCTGGACCGAGTCAAGGCACTGGCGGCCAAACTGGTCGACTGATCCGTTTGCCTGAAACGCGGGGCCTCATTCGGGGCCCCGTCAGACCAAGGAGCCTGTCCATGCGTTTTTATCTATCCCTGTTTCTGGCAGCCCTGTCGTTCAACGCGTTTGCCGGACCGACGGCGGAGGTCGCGAAAGACCCCGCCCTGCTGAAAGCCCAATTGCAGGATTACTACTTCGATGCCGCGCGCCGTGGCGATGTGCCCATGCTCGAAACGTTTATCGAGGCCGGTTATTCCCTCGATACGCGAGACGACAAGGGCTACACCGCGCTGATTCTGGCGGCCTATCACGGCCAGAGTGCCGCCGTGGACCGCTTGCTCGCCGCTGGCGCCGATGCCTGCGCCCAGGATCAGCGTGGTAACACGGCGCTGATGGGCGCGATTTTCAAGGGTGAAGTGCAGATTGCCCGGACCCTGCTGGCTGCCAATTGCAGTCCCGATCAGCGTAACGGCGCCGGGCAGACGGCGGCGATGTACGCCGGGCTATTCAACCGTGTCGAGTTGCTGGATGCACTCAAGGCCAAGGGCGCCGACCTGAACGCCGAGGATCCGTTGGGCAATAGCGCCGCGCGTCTGGCCAGCGGTGAAATCCGCAACGCAGCGCCGCGCTGATCCGGCCCGGCTGCGCTATCATCGCGGTTTTTGCCGGGAGTTCAGATGGCCAAGGCCAAGCGCATGTACGGCTGCACCGAGTGCGGCTCAACCTTCCCCAAGTGGGCCGGCCAGTGCGGCGAGTGCGGGGCCTGGAACACGCTGACCGAAACCATGGTCGAGAGCGGCGGCGCTGCGGCGCCCAGCGGTCGAACCGGGTGGACCGGCCAACAAGCGCAGATCAGGACCCTGGCGGAAGTCAGCGTCGAAGAGATTCCGCGTTTTTCCACAGCCTCCAGCGAACTCGATCGCGTGCTCGGCGGTGGCCTGGTGGACGGCTCGGTGGTGTTGATCGGCGGTGATCCCGGCATCGGCAAATCGACCATTCTGTTGCAAACCTTGTGCAACCTCGCCAAGAGCATGCCGGCGCTGTACGTCACCGGTGAGGAATCCCAGCAACAAGTGGCCATGCGCGCCCGGCGTCTCGGTTTGCCCCAGGACAAGCTGCGGGTGATGACCGAAACCTGCATCGAAACCATCATCGCCACGGCCCGGCAGGAAAAGCCCAAGGTCATGGTGATCGATTCGATCCAGACGATTTTCACCGAACAACTGCAATCAGCACCCGGCGGCGTGTCCCAGGTTCGCGAAAGTGCGGCGTTGCTGGTGCGTTATGCCAAGCAGAGCGGCACGGCGATTTTCCTGGTGGGCCACGTGACCAAGGAAGGCGCCTTGGCCGGCCCGCGAGTGTTGGAGCACATGGTTGATACCGTGCTGTATTTCGAAGGCGAATCCGATGGGCGTTTGCGGCTGCTGCGGGCGGTGAAGAACCGTTTCGGCGCGGTCAACGAACTCGGCGTGTTCGGCATGACCGACAAAGGCTTGAAAGAAGTCTCCAACCCTTCGGCAATTTTTCTCACGCGGGCTCAGGAAGAAGTCCCGGGCAGTGTGGTCATGGCGACGTGGGAAGGCACCCGGCCGATGCTGGTCGAAGTGCAGGCGCTGGTCGATGACAGTCATTTGGCCAACCCGCGTCGGGTCACGTTGGGGCTGGATCAGAACCGCTTGGCCATGTTGCTGGCGGTGCTGCACCGTCACGGCGGGATTCCGACCCACGATCAGGACGTGTTCCTCAACGTAGTCGGCGGGGTCAAGGTACTGGAAACCGCGTCTGACCTGGCGCTGATGGCGGCGGTGATGTCCAGCCTGCGCAACCGTCCGCTGCCGCATGATCTGCTGGTGTTTGGCGAAGTCGGCTTGTCGGGCGAAGTGCGCCCGGTGCCGAGTGGTCAGGAACGCCTGAAAGAAGCGGCCAAGCACGGCTTCAAGCGCGCCATCGTGCCCAAGGGCAACGCGCCAAAAGAAGCCCCGCCGGGGTTGCAGATTATTGCGGTAACCCGACTGGAACAGGCTTTGGACGCATTATTCGAGTAGCCACAATCCCTGTAGGAGCTGCCGAAGGCTGCGATCTTTTGATCTTCAGCGACGCAATAACGCCAAGGATCAACAGATCGCAGCCTTCGGCAGCTCCTACGGGACGTAATCAGACTTCGATCAACGCACCCAATTCGCGTTCCAGTTCCTCTGGATCGCCCAGGTTGAACTCAATCAACCGCCGCAGACGCTCGATGGATTCCAGGCTGATGTGTTTGCAGACAAACCCGAGCTGACCATGGTCATCGTGGGTCAACATCACGTCCATCTTGATCTCGACGTCGGTGTTCAGATGGATATCAACCAGGAAGTGCCAATCCGGATTACCCAGCCAGGGCTCGGGTTTTTCGATCAACAGGCCCTTGAGCGACAGGTCGATCAGCTTCACCGGCCAGGTGGATTCCCCCTGGCTCAGCTCGGTTCGGGCATCGAACGCAATACGTTTGAAGCGGCGGCGATCGGCAGGGTGGTCGCTCATGGCGCAATCCTCGTGAAGGTTGCCTGACTATAGACCTGCATCACCGAAGGCTGCCAGCACGGTAATGGCGCTCGACCAATGTCGGACTATGGTCTTTGGCGCCAGTAGAGCTAAACTCGAACTGGCTGTCTTTCTTGTCCACCCTGGCTGGAATAATAAAATGAAAAATAATAATAGCCTGCTACGCCATCTACCCTGGCTGCTGCTGGCAATCGTAGGAGCGTGCGCCCTGGGCGTAGTGGCATTGCGTCGAGGCGAGGCGATCAACGCCTTGTGGATTGTGGTCGCCGCCGTGGCCATTTATCTGGTTGCTTATCGTTACTACAGTCTGTTCATCGCCAACAATGTGATGCAACTCGATCCACGCCGGGCCACCCCCGCCGTGCTCAACAATGATGGCCTGGACTACGTCCCGACCAACAAACACATCCTTTTCGGTCACCACTTCGCAGCGATTGCTGGCGCAGGGCCTTTGGTCGGTCCGGTGTTGGCGGCGCAGATGGGCTATCTGCCCGGTACGCTCTGGCTGATCGCTGGCGTGGTGCTGGCGGGTGCGGTGCAGGACTTTATGGTCCTGTTCATGTCCACCCGCCGCAATGGCCGTTCCCTCGGCGACATGGTCCGGGAAGAAATGGGCCGCATCCCCGGCACCATCGCGCTGTTTGGCTGCTTCCTGATCATGATCATCATCCTTGCGGTGCTGGCGCTGATCGTGGTGAAAGCCCTGGCCGAAAGTCCGTGGGGTATTTTCACGGTGATGGCGACCATCCCGATCGCGATGTTCATGGGCATTTACATGCGCTACATCCGCCCGGGTCGCATCGGCGAAATCTCCGTGGTCGGCGTATTGCTGCTGCTGGGTTCGATCTGGCTGGGCGGGCAGATTGCTGCCGATCCGGTGTGGGCCAAGGCGTTCAGCTTCACTGGCGTGCAGATTACCTGGATGCTGGTCGGTTACGGTTTCGTCGCCGCCTCGTTACCGGTGTGGCTGATCCTGGCGCCGCGTGACTACCTCTCCACCTTCCTGAAAATCGGCACCATCATCGCTCTGGCGATTGGCATCCTGGTGACCATGCCCGAGCTGAAAATGCCGGCATTGACCCAGTTCGTCGATGGCACCGGGCCGGTGTGGAAGGGCGGTCTGTTCCCGTTCCTGTTCATCACCATTGCTTGTGGCGCGGTCTCGGGTTTCCACGCGCTGATTTCCTCCGGCACGACGCCGAAGCTGTTGGATAACGAAGTCAATTCCCGCTACATCGGCTACGGCGCGATGTTGATGGAATCCTTCGTCGCGATCATGGCGATGGTTGCCGCTTCGGTGATCGAGCCGGGCGTGTACTTCGCCATGAACAGTCCGGCGGCCGTGGTCGGCGGTGACGTGGTGGCTGTGGCGCAAACCGTCAGCAGTTGGGGTTTTGCAATAACGCCGGAAGCGTTGCAAGCGGTGGCGCATGACATTGGTGAAACCACCATCCTGGCCCGTGCCGGCGGTGCACCGACCCTGGCGGTCGGTATCGCGCAAATCCTGCACAGCGTGCTGCCGGGTGAAAACACCATGGCGTTCTGGTACCACTTTGCGATTCTGTTCGAAGCGCTGTTCATCCTGACCGCAGTGGACGCTGGCACCCGTGCCGGACGTTTCATGCTCCAGGATTTGCTCGGCTCCTTCGTCCCGGCGCTGAAACGCACCGAGTCCTGGACCGCCAACCTGATCGCCACCGCCGGTTGTGTGGCGATGTGGGGCTGGTTGCTGTACCAAGGCGTGATCGACCCATTGGGCGGGATCAACACCTTGTGGCCGCTGTTCGGCATCTCCAACCAGATGCTCGCCGGCATCGCGCTGATGCTTGCCACCGTCGTACTGATCAAAATGAAACGCCAACGCTACATCTGGGTGACCCTGATGCCAGCGGCGTGGTTGTTGATCTGCACCACCACTGCCGGTTTCATCAAGCTGTTCGACGCCAACCCGGCGATCGGCTTCCTGTCGCTGGCGAAAAAATACAGCGATGCCCTGGCCAACGGTCAGATCCTCGCCCCGGCCAAGGACATTACGCAAATGCAGCACGTAATCTTCAACGCCTACACCAACGCAACGCTGACGGCGCTGTTCCTGTTCGTGGTATTCAGCATCCTGTTCTATGCGCTCAAGGTCGGTATTTCCGCCTGGGGCACCAAAGAACGTACGGATAAAGAAGCACCCTTCCAGGCTTTACCGGACGCGTGATCGAGGATTGCAACGATGTTCAATGACCTGAGTCGCCTCGGTAAATACCTCGGTCAGGCCGCACGCCTGATGGTCGGCATGCCCGACTACGACAACTACGTCGAGCATATGCAAAACAAACACCCGGACAAACCGGTGATGAGCTACGAGATGTTCTTCCGCGAACGTCAGGAAGCGCGTTACGGTGGCAAGGGTGGGCCGAAGTGTTGTTAACCTGACTTCAGGTTGACGCAGTCCCCTGTGGGAGCGGGCTTGCTCGCGAAGGCGTCGTGTCAGTCAGCATTTTTATCGACTGACACACCGCGTTCGCGAGCAGGCTCGCTCCCACATTTGTTTTTGTATTGGTCTTTAATTTTGTGAACAGGAGATACCAGTTGTCCTCTCCCATCCCGGTAACGATCCTCAGCGGCTTCCTCGGCGCGGGGAAAACCACGCTGTTGCGCTACCTGCTCAAAGCCGAGCACGGCTTGAAAATCGCCGTGATCGAAAACGAATTCAGCGACGCCGGCATCGACACCCAGCTGTTGGGCGAAGAGCCGGTGCAAGTGATGACGCTGTCCAACGGCTGCGTCTGCTGCACCATTCACACCGACCTGACCAAGGCCCTGTACCTGTTGCTCGAACGCCTGGACAGCGGTGAAATCGCCTTCGATCGCCTGGTGATCGAGTGCACCGGTCTGGCCGATCCGGCCCCGGTGGCGCAAACCTTTTTCATCGATGAAGAGCTACGCGAGCGCTACATTCTCGACGGCATCATCACCTTGGTGGACGCCGCCCACGCCGAGACACACCTGACCCAGACCATCGCCCAGGCGCAGATCGGTTTTGCCGACCGCTTGCTGGTGAGCAAACGGGATCTGGTGGACGAGCCGACCTTCACCGCCCTCAGCGAGCGTCTGACCCGCATCAACCGTCGGGCGCCGATTCGCGTGGTCGAGCACGGCAAGATCGACCTGGCTGAATTGCTCGATGTGCGCGGTTTCAACCTCAACGCCGACCTCGGCGGTGGCGTGAGTCTGCGACCGGTGAGCAAAGCGCCGTCCATCGACCGCATTTCCAGCCTGGTGCTGCGCACCGACAAACCGCTGGATCTCGACAAGCTCAGCGAGTTCATGAACGAACTGCTGGAAGACCATGGCAAGCAATTGCTGCGTTACAAAGGTGTGTTGAGCATCGTCGGCGAGCCACGGCGCATGGTGTTTCAAGGCGTGTTGAAGTTGTACGGCTTCGATTGGGACACCGAATGGGCTGAGGGTGAGGCGCGGGAAAGTGTGATCGTGTTTATTGCCGATGATTTGCCGGAAGAGAAGATTCGGGCGGGGTTTGAGCGGGTGGCGGCGGATTGAAATTGTCAGTTTGTCTGTGATGACGCCTTCGCGGGCAAGCCTCGCTCCTACAAGGGCGGCGACATACCTGTAGGAGCGAGGCTTGCCCGCGAAGACAATCTAACCGGCAACACGATTTTGGCTTAGTGTCGGTCCAGCGTTCAGCAACATCCCCTCCAGATAATCCAGATGCCGGCTCAGCAAGGTCACCGCCGCAACGGCATCCCGACGCTCCACAGCCTCCAGAATCCCCAGATGCACCTGCCACACGCAATAGTCCTGCGCCTGTGCATCAAACTGCGCAATCGCCAACGACGTCAGCGGCACCAAGCTGCAGAGAAAATGCGCCAACGGTGCATTCCCGGCCATTTCTGCCAGGCGCAAATGAAACTCCCCGGATAACCGAATCGCCGGACCGCGTGCGGTGCAGTGGCGTTCGCTGTCGATCAAGGCACGTAGCGGTTTCAAGTCTTGCGGCCGGGATTGCTGACAGGCCAGTCGCACCAGCGTGATCTCGGTTAGCCGCCGGGCATGCAGCATCTGCCGGGTCTGCTCGTGATCCAGCGACGCGACGCGGGGCCGATGGTTGGTGCGAAGGATAATGATCTGCTGATGCGACAGTCGCGTCAGTACGCTGCGAACGTCACTGCGTCGGGCGCTGAACATTTGCGCCAGGCTTTCTTCGGTAAAGCGACTGGCCGCATCAATGCGCAGTTCGAGAATCGCGTCGAAGATCTGTGAGTAGAGATCATCCGCCCGCCGGGGGAAGGGCAGGGCAGTGAGGGTTTGCGCTGAGGCGAAGCTGTTCATGGCCTGTCTCCAGTTCGGATGGTTTCAACTGCCGAGGTTGTCGTCCGGAATGTTCAGTTCGATGCCCATGCGCTGGCCTTCGCGAAGGATGTGCCGACGCATTTCGGCGCTGGCTTGGGCGCTGTTCTTGCTGCGGATCGCACGGACCACGGCTTCGTTTTCTTCAAGGCGTTCGGCCAGATGCTCAGGCGAATTGCGCAGTACTTCGGCGCTTTGCTTGAGGGCGTTGCTGGTCTGTTGCACCACGCTCTGGAAGATCGGGTTCGAGGTCAGGGTGAACAGCTCTTCGTGGAACGCGATGTAGGCGTTGACCCCGGCTTCGGCGTCGTTGGCTTCCAGCGCTTCGCGCATGTCCATCAGGGTCAGGCGCAGTTGCCCGACTTCCTTGCTGCTGATCGATTGCGCTACCAACCCGACAATGAACGGCTCAAGGGTGTAGCGCAGTTGCAGCACGTCTTCCAGGCTGGCGCCGGCAACTGCACTGTCATGATGCTGGCTGTCACTGAGATTGGCTTCCAGCACCACCACGCCTTTGCCCGGCATCGAGCGCACCAGCCCGAGGGTTTCCAGCACGATCACTGCTTCGCGCAGGCTCGGGCGGCTGATGCCCAGTTGTTCGGCCAGTTCACGCTGGCCCGGCAGCATATCGCCGGAGCGCCACTGACCCCGGGCCAGCGCGGCCCGAAGTTTTTCTACGACTGAATTGACGACCGTTGAAGTGGTAATCACTGTTGGCTCCGTGAGCATCGATGACGGGTGGTTGAGCGCCGAGAGGCAAGATCAAAAGATCGCAGCCTTCGGCAGCTCCTACAGGTTGTGGGGTCAGAAGTCTTGTTGATGCGCCCCGGCTACAGGTTTTCTCGGCTGGAAGGTATAACCCTGCTGTCCGGAAAGCACCTTGTTTGCGCGCTGGATGTCGATGTCTTTTTCCCAGCGGGCAATGGCCACGGTGGCGACGCAGTTGCCGATCAGGTTGGTCAGCGCCCGGCCAATGCCCATGAACCAGTCCACCGCCAATACCAGCACCAGACCGACCACCGGAATCGCCGGGATCGCGGTCAAGGTTGCCGCCAGAATCACCAGCGCCGAGCCGGGGATGCCGTGGGCACCTTTGGAGGTGATCAGCGACACCAGCAGAATCGTCAGCAGGTCGGTCATGGCCAGCGGCGTGCCGGTGGCGTTGGCGATGAAGACGATGGCCAGGGTCAGGTAGATCGAGAAACCGTCGAGGTTGAACGAGTAGCCGGTTGGAATCACCAGCCCGACCGTCGAGCTGCCGATGCCCAGGTGTTCAAGCTTGCGCATGATCTGTGGCAGCACGGCGTCGGAAGAGGCGGTGCCCATGACGATCAGCAATTCTTCGCGCAGGTATTTGAGCAGCGGCCACATCCGCAGGCCGGAAAGGCGCATTACCAGACCGAGAATCAGCGACACGAACGCGGCGCAGGTCAGGTAGAACAGGCCCACCAGACTGCCCAAGTGTTGTAGGGAATCCAGGCCATATTTGCTGGTGGTGAAGGCGATGGCGCCGAACACGCCGATCGGCGCCAGGCGCACGATCATGCCCATTATGCGGAAAATCACGTGGCTGAGTTCGTTGATCAACCGGGAAATACCCGAGGCCGCTTCGCCCACCAGGTTCAACGCGCTGCCAAACAGTACCGAGAACAGCAGCACTTGCAGGATATTGTTGTCCGCGAAAGCGCCGATCACCGACGTCGGAATCAGGTCCATCAGGAACTGCGTGGTGGTGTGCATGTGCTGGCCGCGCTGGGCGATGTCGCCTATATCGGCCGTAGAGAGCTGCTCCAGATGAATGTTCGCGCCGCTGCCGATACCGGTGCTGAAGGCGAACACCAGGCCGATCACCAGGGCGATGGTGGTCAACACTTCGAAGTAGATCACCGACTTGAGGCCGATGCGCCCGACCTTCTTCAAGTCGCCGGCACCGCTGATGCCACTGACCACCACGCAGAACACGATGAGGCCTATCAGCATCTTGATCAGTTTGATGAAGCCGTCGCCCAAGGGTTTGAGCTGTGCGGAGTATTCGGGAAGGGTCAGCCCACAGATGATGCCGAGCACCAGTCCGAGAACCACTTGGAGGAAGATTGAACGCGAGCACCATCTGAGCATGGGAGGAATCCTGGTCGGTGTCCTGGCTGCCGTGCGCTTGAACGCATCAGATTCAGGACTTAATTATTGTGGTCTTACCGGTATGTCCAGTGCAGGCGCAGTCTACGCTCGGTTTTTTCCTGGTGACAAGTGAAAATAGCAAAATTGGCATGACCGGTCTGACCAGTGGTGTCGAGTCCGAGATGTGGCGCAATAGCTGTTTCCTCGATGGTCTAATCGAGCACGGCGGGGAAGGTAGTGTCGTTTTTCAAACTTCGTCGGGATAACCAAGATAAGGAGCGTTTCGTTCCAGGATGGTAAGGTTAAACATATAAGGTGATTCGCTCTTGTTGGCGAAATAAGTAAAGGGTGAGTTGTGCAGTCGGTGTATATGCAAAGCGCCTGGTGATCCTGAAGCTTGCAGATAGACATTCAATGTGTCGGTTTTAACACTGTCAATTGGCAGGATAAGTCCCTGTTCATTTCTCAGGTTAAAAGTTTTTGATCCCTTGGGTGGAAAGGCGCCGAGAAGTCCATTTTCGTCGATACTGAGGCACTTTCCATAATAGGGCCCAGGTGTTCGGATATAGAGACTGTAATCACGTCCTGTATACCTGAAATAGAGGGTCAGCCGGGGCTCAGGGCGCAGGCTCACAAGGTGCGAGTGATCTTGGGTCTGTGGTTTTCCAGTGTAAAATCCGCCACTGAAAAGCGAGGAACTTACCGTCGCTTTTTCGCCAAGTACCTCGTCAAGAAAGTGGACGAGAGTAGTGGGTGTGCCAATGGTTGCGATAAAAGATTTCTGTCGGTCCGTGCTCATGTGTTCTCAATTCCATTTGAGTTGTTGAAGGATAATAGATTTGGATTGATGCGCTAGTTGATGTACTGGAGCTTAGAATATAGATGTTTTTATGTTTGTATATGAGAGGGGTTAGAGGCGTTTGCTTCAAATTGTTTGATTGTTATTAAATAGCGCACACAAAAAAGCCCGATCATTGCTGATCGGGCTTTGTCATTTCGGTGAAGCGGGCTAGTTAAGCGCCATATACCGGCAGCTTCTTGCAGATGGCCTTGACCTTCTCACGAACGGCGTCGATCACCGCTTCGTTGTTCAGGTCAGCCAGGATGTCGCAGATCCAGCCGGCCAGCTCTTTGCACTCTGCTTCTTTGAAGCCACGAGTGGTCACGGCCGGGGTACCGAAGCGCAGACCGGAGGTCACGAACGGGGAGCGTGGATCGTTTGGCACGGAGTTCTTGTTCACGGTGATGAAAGCCTTGCCCAGAGCGGCGTCGGCGTCTTTACCGGAGATTTCCTGCTTGATCAGCGACAGCAGGAACAGGTGGTTTTCAGTACCGCCGGACACCACGTCGAAACCGCGCTCGATGAACACGCCGGCCATGGCCTTGGCGTTCTTCACCACTTGTTGCTGGTAAGTCTTGAACTCAGGCTGCAGCGCTTCTTTGAAGCAGATCGCCTTGGCAGCGATCACGTGCTCCAGTGGGCCACCCTGGGCGCCCGGGAATACGGCGGAGTTCAGCTTCTTCTCGATGTCGGCGTTGGCGCGAGCCAGGATCAGGCCGCCACGTGGACCGCGCAGGGTCTTGTGCGTGGTGGTGGTCACGACGTCAGCGAATGGCACCGGGTTCGGGTAGACGCCAGCGGCGACCAGGCCGGCCACGTGGGCCATGTCGACGAACAGGTAGGCACCGACCTTGTCAGCGATTTCGCGGAAACGCGGGAAATCGAGGATCTGCGAGTAGGCAGAGAAACCGGCCACGATCATTTTTGGCTTGTGCTCGACCGCCAGGCGCTCGACTTCGTCGTAGTCGATCAGGCCGTTGGCATCGATACCGTATTGAACGGCGTTGTACAGCTTGCCGGAGGACGAAACGCTGGCGCCGTGGGTCAGGTGACCGCCGTGGGCCAGGCTCATGCCCAGGATGGTGTCGCCCGCTTGCAGCAGGGCCAGGTAAACGGCGCTGTTGGCTTGGGAACCGGCGTGCGGCTGAACGTTGGCGTAATCGGCGCCGAACAGTTCTTTGGCGCGGTCGATGGCCAGTTGCTCAACCACGTCGACGAACTCGCAACCACCGTAGTAGCGCTTGCCCGGGTAGCCTTCGGCGTACTTGTTGGTCAGTACCGAGCCTTGAGCTTCCATCACCGCAGGGCTGGTGTAGTTTTCCGAAGCGATCAGCTCAATGTGTTCTTCCTGGCGCTGAGCTTCTTGCTCCATGGCGGCAAAGAGATCGGCGTCGTACTTGGCAATAGTCAAATCACGGCTGAACATGGCGGTCCTCAAGGATCGGGGCAGAAAAGGGGGGCATTCTAACCCAACGGGTTTTAGATGGCATATGAAAGGACATCATGTCGCAGACAAGTGGGCTTCATGAGGGGATCAGCGGTGATCGTGCCGGCCTCTTCGCGGGCAAGCCTCGCTCCTACAAGGGACGCGGTGTTCACAAACGGTGTGTACACCCCGAAACCTGTAGGAGCGAGGCTTGCCCGCGAAGGCGTCATCCGCCGCGCTACAAATCTCAATCAAACATGAACAACGCATCATTGCTGAACTGCGCTTCAAACCGGCTCGCCGGCATCGGCCGCCCGAACAGATACCCCTGAACCTCGTCACACCCATGCTCGCGCAGGAAGTCGAGTTGCTCATGGGTTTCCACGCCCTCGGCGATTACCGCCAGGTTCAGGCTGTGGGCCATGGCGATGATCGCCCGGGCAATCTGCGCATCCTGCTCGCCGGACGGCAGGCCGTCGACGAAGGTACGGTCGATTTTCAGTACGTCGATCGGGAATTGCTTGAGGTAGTTGAGCGATGAATAACCGGTGCCGAAGTCGTCGACCGCAATGCTCAGGCCGAGGTTTTTCAACCCGGCGAGAATCTGCATCGCCTCGCTGACTTCGCGCATCAGGATACTTTCGGTCAGCTCCAGCTCCAGGCACGCTGGCGGCAGGCCGGTTTCCTTGAGGATGTTGGCGATGCGGTTGCCAAGCTGGCCATCGGAGAATTGCCGTGCCGAGATGTTCACCGAAACCTTCGGCACCCGCACCTTGGCCTGATGCCAGGTCTTGAGCTGACGGCAGGCCTCGCTGATCACCCAGTCGCCGACGTCCACCACCAGACCGAGCTCTTCGAGCACCGGAATGAAATCCCCCGGCGGCACCAGCCCGCGACGCGGATGGCGCCAGCGCAGCAGGGCTTCAGCCCCGGTCAGGCGTTTGCCGTCGCCGCTGAACTGCGGCTGGTAATACAGCACAAATTCGTTTTGCTCCAGGGCGTGGCGCAAGTCGCTTTCCAGCTCCAGGCGCTCCAGGGCGCTGGCGTTCATGTCCGCCTGATAGAACTGGAAGTTGTTCTTGCCGCGCTCCTTGGCGTGGTACATCGCGGTGTCGGCGTTCTTCATCAACTGGCTGAGTTCGTTGCCGTCCTGCGGGCTCAGGGCAATGCCGATACTCGCCGTGACAAAGAACTCGCGACCTTCCAGCACAAACGGTTTCACCAGGCTGGCAAGAATCTGTTCAGCCACGTGAATCGCCCGGTTCAGCGCCACTTCACGGTTGATCCGCGGTTGCAGCAGCAAAGTGAACTCATCGCCGCCCATGCGCGCCACGGTGTCGTCATCATCGACGCAACCGAGCAGGCGCGTGGCCATTTCCTTGAGCATGCGGTCGCCGGCGGCGTGGCCCAGGGAGTCGTTGATCGGTTTGAAACGGTCGAGGTCGAGGAACATCAGCACCACCCACGACTTCTGTCGTTCCGCCGATTGCAGCGCGGTGTGCAGGCGATCCTGGAACAGCGTGCGGTTGGGCAGGTGGGTCAGGGCGTCGTAATAAGCCAGGCGATGAATCCGCTGCTCACTGGCCTTGCGCTCGCTGATGTCGCTGAAGAAGCACACGTAACTGGCGAGGTCGCCTTCGTCGTCGAGCACCGCCGTGATGCCGACCCACGCCGGGTAATGCTCGCCATTACGCCGTTTGAGCCAGACTTCACCTTCCCAGGTGCTGTGCTGATGCAATTGCTTGAGCACATAACGCAGATGGGCTTCCTGTTGCTCGTCGACGGTGAGCATGTTCGGCAACTGGTCGAGCACCTGCGACACCGCATAACCGCTGACGCGACTGAACGCTTCGTTGGCCTGGACGATGTAGCCGGCCGGGTCGGTGATCAGGATCGCCGAGGTCGAATGCTCGAATACCGTGGCCGCCATGCGCAGGTCTTTCTCGGCGCGGCGCTGCTGGCTGATGTCGCGACCGACCCCGAGCACCCCTTCGAAACCGCCATGTTCGTCCCAGACCAGCACCAGTCGCAGTTCGATCGGGATCTTGCGTCCGTCGGCGCGCAAGCAGTCGAACAGGAACAACTGGGTCTGCACCTGACTGCGCAACAACGCCAGTTGCTCGGGTTTATCCAGGGCTTTGCTGACCCGGTCCATCAAGCTATAGATGCCGGACAGCTGTTGCGGGTTGGCGATGGTCGATTGCCAGCCGTTCTGGAAAATCCAGTCGACGTCATAGCCGAGCACCGCTTGCACCGACGGGCTGACGTAATTGAGCGACAGCTTGCTGTCAGTGGAGAAAATCACGTCACTGATGCTTTCGGCGAGCATGCGGTAGCGCTGTTCGCTGTCACGCAGGGATTCGCTGGCCTCGATCTGCTCGGTGATGTCCTTGGCCACACCGATGATGCGCGTGACTTGATCGTGCTTGTCCCGCGCCAGAGCCTGCTCGCGAATATCGAAGCGCCGCCAGTTGCCATCGCGATGACGGAAACGTAGCTGGCATTGCAGCAATTGCGAAAAACCGCCCTGGCGCTGGGTCTGGCGCGAGCGGTGGTAGTAGTCGGCATCTTCGGGGTGTAGCAGGATTTCCCAGAAGTACTCGCCCATCTGGTGCAGCTCGGTGCGGTTGTAGCCCAGCGTCTGCCCCAAATGGTGGTTGCTGAAAATCATTCGCTGGCTGATCACGTCCTGCACGTACAGGTGATCCGGCACGGTGCGAACCACGTCGGACCAAAAGCCCTCACGCTCCAGCAGCGACAGCTCGATGAGCTTGCGGCTGGTGATGTCGTTGATGCTCAGGATCACCGCTTTGTAGTCGTGTTGCTCTTCCGGCAGGCGCAGCACCAGCCACAGGTGCTGGTCGCGGCCGTTGGTGTCCTGGAGTTTGATTTCCAGTTCGAGTTGTTTTTGCTGGTTGAGCACGGCTTCAAGAACCTGGTTGCCGATCGCGGTGCCATCCAGCGGACAGCCGTCGATCAGCAGTTTCCAGGCCTGGTCGCAGGAATTGACGTTGAGCAATTGCAGGGCGACCTGGTTGACCTCGGTGATGCGCAATTCCTGCAGCAGTTGCAGGCGTTGCTCCGGGACTTCTAGCCAGGCTTTCAGTTGTTCAGTGTTGTTGAGTTGGGCCTTGTCGAAAAAGCTTTTCAGCCCGGACAGGTCGAGCACGCACAGCGCAACGCCGGTGCCTTCGAAGATGTCCTGATAGCGGCGGCGTCCTTCATGTAGCTGACGCTGACGTCGGCGCATGTTCAGCAGCGCGATAAATGGCAGCAGGGAGAACGCCAGGCCCAGCAGGCATTTGCCGATGAACGCCGGC
This sequence comes from Pseudomonas sp. B21-053, assembly GCF_026016365.1. NCBI lineage: Bacteria > Pseudomonadati > Pseudomonadota > Gammaproteobacteria > Pseudomonadales > Pseudomonadaceae > Pseudomonas > Pseudomonas sp. B21-053. The sequence continues at coordinate 6,157,150 of NZ_CP087205.1, read as the reverse complement.
AGCAGTTGTTCGAGCACCTGTTGGCGGTCGAACAGCCCGCGCAGTTGCCAGTCGCTGCTGCTCAGGGGCACGGTCAACACGCTGTTGGCCAGGTCATCGTCGCTCAGCGTGCCCTGGCGGGTGGCGGGCAGGGCTTCATCGCGGCTGATGATTTGATGATTGACGCGGTTTTCCACCAGCCACAATGGGCGAATCCCGGCTTCGCTCTGTTTGGTCAGCGAGGAGAAAAATGTCGGGGTCAGGCGCAAGGCCCAATAACCGCGAGTGCTGCCGCTGGCCTGATGCAGCAGCAAGTGCACCACCGAGCCATCGTCGGCGTTGCTGAAATAGTGGGCTTGCGAACGGCTGCGGCGTACCAGATCGCTGAGGTAGTCGGCGTCCTGGCTGTCGGCGGCGCTGTCGGTGAGAATTTTGCCGGACGGGCTCAATAACGCCAGGCTGCGCAGGTCGGGCAGCGACTGCTGCAATTTGCGCAGTAGGGCCTGCTGTTCGTCGGCGGTTTGCGGTTGCTCGACGATCGGTAGCAGATTCAGCGCGATCTGCGCGTTGAGCGCCATGTTCAGGCTGACTTGCGAGGCCAGGTCGGCGGTGTAGTCGATGGTGTACTGGCGCTGGTTTTTCTGGGTTTCGCGCAGTTGATCCAGCAATTGCCAAAACAGCAGCGCGAGCAGCAACAGCACGAGTGTCGCGAGTGCGCCCTTCAAAGTTCCGCGCAGGGGGGAGCCGAGCGCAGCAGCCGGTGCACGGTTGGAAAGAGGCGGCGTGACATTAGACAAACTGAAATCCTGCGGTTTGGCTGGACTGGCGCGACGTGCACTATAAGCCGGACGCCCGGAGGGCGGCTAGCATGCCTTGAGTTGTGGCTAAGTGCCAGCCCCTCCCGGCTGGACTGCCATCGGTCATTCAGGTAGCTTTGCCGGTTACGCGGGAGCGTTCCAGCTCCTAGAATCAGGTTTTTTCAGCGCGCGCGCATTGATGCTTATCAAGCGACGACGCGCACAGCCTGGCCGGGCTTTGCCTGCGCTCCAATCATTCATCTGTCACTGACCCAAGGTTCTCCATGGCTCAATACGTCTTCACCATGCATCGGCTGGGCAAAGTTGTTCCGCCGAAGCGGGAAATCCTGAAAAACATTTCGCTGTCCTTCTTCCCCGGCGCCAAGATCGGCGTACTCGGCCTCAACGGTTCGGGTAAGTCCACGCTGCTGAAAATCATGGCTGGCGTCGACACCGAGTTCGAGGGCGAAGCCCGTCCGATGCCGGAGCTGAACATCGGCTACCTGCCGCAGGAACCAATCCTGGATCCGACCAAGACCGTGCGTGAAGTGGTCGAGGAAGCGGTCAGCGTGATCAAGAACGCCCAGGCACGCCTGGACGAGGTCTACGCGGCTTACGCTGAAGAAGATGCCGACTTCGACAAACTGGCGGCTGAACAGGCCAAGCTCGAAGCCATCCTGCAAGCCAGCGACGGTCACAACCTGGATCGCCAACTGGAAGTCGCCGCCGATGCGCTGCGTCTGCCGGCGTGGGATGCCAAGGTCGAATTCCTGTCCGGTGGTGAAAAGCGTCGTGTGGCCCTGTGCCGCCTGCTGCTGTCCGCCCCCGACATGTTGCTGCTCGACGAACCGACCAACCACTTGGACGCTGATTCCGTCGCTTGGCTGGAGCACTTCCTGCACGACTTCCCGGGCACCGTGGTAGCGATCACGCACGACCGTTACTTCCTGGACAACGTTGCTGGCTGGATCCTCGAACTCGACCGCGGCGCCGGTATCCCTTACGAGGGCAACTATTCGGGTTGGCTTGAAGCCAAGTCCGATCGTCTGGCTGCCGAATCCAAGCAGCAGTCGGCCCACGAAAAAGCCATGAAGGAAGAACTGGAGTGGGTGCGCAAAGGCGCCAAGGCCCGCCAGTCCAAATCCAAGGCTCGTCTGCAACGCTTCGAAGAAATGCAATCGCAGGAATTCCAGAAGCGCAGCGAAACCAACGAGATCTACATCCCGGCCGGTCCGCGCCTGGGTGACAAGGTCATCGAATTCAAGAACGTCACCAAGGGCTACGGCGATCGCGTGTTGATCGACAACCTTTCGTTCTCGATGCCTAAAGGCGCCATCGTCGGCGTGATCGGCGGTAACGGTGCGGGTAAATCCACGCTGTTCCGCATGCTGATGGGCAAGGAACAACCGGATTCGGGCAGCATCGAAGTCGGCGAAACCGTGCAACTGGCGTGCGTCGATCAGAGCCGCGAAGACCTGGACGGCAGCAAGACTGTGTTCCAGCAAATCTCCGACGGTTCGGATCAGATCCGCATCGGCAACTACGAGATTCCGTCGCGTACCTACGTCGGTCGCTTCAACTTCAAGGGTGGCGATCAGCAGAAGTTCGTCAAGGACCTGTCCGGTGGTGAGCGCGGTCGCTTGCACCTGGCGCTGACCCTGAAGGAGGGTGGCAACGTCCTCCTGCTCGACGAACCGTCCAACGACCTCGACGTTGAAACCCTGCGTTCCCTGGAAGAAGCCCTGCTGGACTTCCCGGGCGCCGCCATTGTGATCTCTCACGATCGGTGGTTCCTTGACCGCGTCGCGACTCACATCCTGGCGTACGAAGACGACTCGCAAGCGATCTTCTTTGAAGGTAACTACACCGAGTACGAAGCAGATCGTAAAAAGCGCCTCGGCGAAGCGGCTGCCCAGCCGCACCGTGTACGGCACAAGAAACTGGCCTGATATCGGGTTGGTTGCATGAAAAACGGAGCCTTCAGGGGCTCCGTTTTTTTATGGGGATTCAGGTAAACCGCGGGGCGGCATTCGCGAGCAAGCCCGCTCCCACAGGGGATTTGTATTGGTTACAAATATTCAATCCACTGAAGATCAATTGTGGGAGCGGGCTTGCTCGCGAAGGCGCCCTCAAATTCACCCAATCTCTATGCTCAACACCTCAATCAGCAAATCCCCCGCCGGCCGCGTCCACAGCACTTCATCCCCAACCTGCGCCCCTAACAACGCCCGCCCAAGCGGCGAACCCCAATTGATCAGCCCACTGGCCGCATCGGCCTGATCCTCGCCCACCAACTGCACGCGCTGCTCGTTTCCCTGTTCATCAGCAAAGGTCACCCAAGCGCCAATCTGCACTTTGTCAGTCGAGGAGGCCGGTACAACCAGTTGGGCGCTCTGCAGTCGCTGGTTGAAATACCGCCAGTCCCGCTCAAGGTCGGCCTGGCGTTGCTTGTCAGCCAGTTCACCTTTCGCGCCTTGCTCATTCAGCAGGTTCTGCAGCTCGGCGAGTTTCGCTTGTAGCTGGGCGAGGCCGGCGGGGGTGACGTAGTTGGGTTGCGCGCTGACCTGCCGTTCGACTGGCTGATCGGCTTGCGCGGCGGCGTTATCTTCATTGACGAAAGCACGGCTCATGGTTTTCTCCCGTTATAGGGTTTGGGCTATGCTCGCAGGGATTAAGTTTCGACGAATGTCTGCCAGCGACTCAGGGCGAGCGATACGCTCGGGCGGCGTCCTGGTCTTTCTGTTGCTGCCAGGCTCGGTCGCGGTCGTCCCAATGGTGACTGCGATAGTCCTCGCGATCGCGGTTTTCCAGCATCGCCTGACATTGGCGGAAGCCATCGCTCCAGCCCTCGGCGTACTGTTTGTCCTTGAGATAGCGCGGCACGTTTTTGCGAAATTCGCCGGTCATCGCCCCGGCAGCCTGACGACCACTGACGCAACCGTCATCGAAGCCGTCAGCGAATGCCGGCGGGTAACCCTTGGCGATCAGATCTTCGTGGGTCGACTGGCAACCCGCGCACAACAGCAACAACCCCACCACACCCACACAACGCCACATCTCGGACTCCCGGCCGTTTGACGGCCTATGAGGGAAGTCTAGAAGTCGATTCGTGAGTTGGACGTGAAAGAAAGATCAAAAGATCGCAGCCTTCGGCAGCTCCTACGCGGATGTACGCGATCGAATGTAGGAGCTGCCGAAGGCTGCGATCTTTTGATCTAGTAGTGATACCACTTCACTTCAAGCATCACTTCGTTCTCGGGGGAGGCGAGGTGGCTGAATTCGCGTTGGGCGCTCAGGCGCAGCCCCAGGTTGCGCGACAATTCCCACTGCTGGTTCAGGCTCACGCTGCGGCGCACTTCGCCGTTGGTGAAGAAATCGCCCTTGGTTTCCAGGCTGAAATTGCCCAGCGGGTTTTTCCACAACACGCCACTGTTGAAGCCGGCCGCCGGGGCGACGAATCCGGCGAAGTCGTTGTTGTGTTCGATGCGCACCGTGCCCAGGGCAAAGCCGAGCATGTCTTCGCCGAGTTGCCAGGTCCCGCCGGCACCGCCGTTGACGTGGCTGACCAGGGTTTCATCGTCATGTTTGCCCGGCACCCGTTCCAGGCCGCCGGTGACTTGCCAGGACAGCGGCTGCAACAGCTCATTGCGCGGGGTCAGGGAGCGGATGGTCGCCAGGTCCAGTTGCTGCAATTGCCAGTGATTGCCTTCGTACTGACGCAGTTTCATTTGCAGGATTTCGATCTGCGCGCCCAGCGGAAAGCTCTCGGCGTTGTCGTTGAGATCGTGATAGGCCATGCGCAAGCCGTACTCGCCGAATGCCTTGTCGCCCCGGGTGCCGATACCGGCCTGCCAGGTGCGGGATTCGTGACCGTCTTCAGGCAAACCGGGACGCGGGATGTCCAGCTCCGGCGGCGGGTTCTGGTTGATCGCGCGCAGCAGTTCGAAACTGCGCTGCGCCCGTTGCGGATCGCGCTCCTGGCCATTGGCGCGGTAGCGTTCAAGTCGGTAGGCGGCATCAATGATCAGCGCTTGGCGATCCTTGGGCTGCGCCTTGAAGGCCGGGTCTTGCAGTTGTTTTTGATCGGCGCTGACTTTCAGCACCCACTCCTGTTCTTCACCGTTCAGTGGCTCGGCGCGGCTCAGCAATTCACGCTCGCGGGACGGGCGATATTGAATCGATTCCACTAGCCCGGCTTCTTTCACGGCTTTGACGGTATCGGTCGGGATTGCCGTCAGCGGGAATTGTTCGGTCAGGCGCAGGCTCGGTCGCGCCACTTGCAGCAGCTCGAGCAGGCGATACGAGCAGTTTTCGTCGAAGAAGAAATAGTCGAACTGAATCTGCTTGAGTTCCCAGACGTGCTCGACCATGCGCTCGGTTTCTTGCTGGGTCAGGTTGAGCCGGTATTCCCACAGGTCGCGGTTTTCCAGGCTGCGGTATTCGGAGAGTTTTTCCTGATACGGCACCAGCGCAAACAAACCCGGATAGCCGCCCATCAAGCCTTTCCAGGCATACAGGATGCTGTTGTCCGAGCCTTCGATGTAGGCGCCGAAGTTGATCGCGTAGCTGAGCAGGGCGGTCTGGTCGCTTTGCACATTCGCCTGGTCGATGCGCAGCAGGGTGTGGCCGAACATCGAGGACGGACTGTTGAGGTACGCCGCCGGGAAAATCATCACTGCGCTGTGGGGCGCGACATCCTTGAACCATTGCGTGAACTCGGCGCAGTCCAGCTTCGGCAAATCGCTCAGGTTGAGTTGTGCCTTGAGCCAGCGAGTGCGCGCCGGATAAACACATTGCGCATGTTTTTCGCCGGCGCTGGCGGGGGCGTACAACGCCTGTACCGTTGCGGCCAGTTCACGGTCCGGGTGTTCATTGCCGTCCGCGGCGAGGAAGAATTTCTTGTCGCTGACATAGCTGCGCCAGCCGCCGAGTTTGGCGGTTTCGTAATGACCCAGGGAAATCCAGAAAGGGTCGTTGGCCAGTTGCTGCAAACGTTGATCGTCGATGTGTGGCGCGGCGGACAGCGGGGCGCAGACACAGAGCGCCAGCCAGGCAAGGCGTTTGAGCATAGTGGGCAACTTAAGTCGGAAGAAACAAAGACCCAAAGAGGGGCAGGTCCAAAAAACAAAAGCCGCTCCCCGAAAGGAGCGGTTGGTTCGAGCTTAAGCTTGAGTGGCGTACTTGGCCAGACGAGGATCGCTCTTCAGGACGGCCAGGGTGTTGGTATGCACGTCGTCAGCGGTCACGTCAGCTTTGCTGAAGATCTGCTGGAAGTGCTCGTGAGTCACAGCGGCGAAGTGCGCGCGATCTTCCGGCGCCACGCCCAGTACCACGGCATAGGTAGTCAGCGCTTCGCCGTTACCTTTGGCCATGTCTTCGGACAGCTCGTTCATCATGCCATTCATGGCAATCCAGGATTTGCCGCCATAGGTCAGCGCCGCGTTGGTCGAGCAACCGTTGGTACCGGAAGTCATACCAAATGTTGCGTTACCCGAGGTGCCGTTCGTGGTGGATGCCAGGAAGTGAGCCGGGGTGCCGCGCTGTCCTTCGAACAGCATGTTGCCCCAACCACAATCCGGGCCGCCTGGCGCTTGAGCCATAGCATTGAGGGATACAACGGTGAAGAGAGTACCGAGAAGAATCCGTTTCATAGCTTTGTTCTCTTTGTGTGCATACCAATGGACAAGGGGTTCTGGTGCCATCTCGACACCAGTGGGCCGGTTATTAGTTCCAGCCGCGCAGTTTGGAGTTTAGGCACGTTCCAAGGGTTCCGTGATTTTTTCCAAAACATTCGCGGTAAAACATTGATTTGCCCCCGCCCCGCCAGGGGATGGTGGTTTGTCTATGCTTTGACTTGAGGCGCGCCTTGCCAGTCGGGTATGGGCAGCGCCAGAATGCCGCTATCTGCCCCGCCTGATGTAAGGAAGCCCGATGCCTGATCCTGTTGCTGCCAGCTTGCGTCTAGCGCCCGAAGCGCTGACCCGTCCGTTTTCCGCTGAACAGTTCAGCTTCTCTACCACCAATGATCTGGAGCCCTTCCGCGGTGTGCTTGGCCAGGAACGTGCTGTTGAAGCCTTGCAGTTTGGTGTGGCCATGCCACGCCCCGGTTACAACGTCTTCGTCATGGGCGAGCCCGGCACTGGCCGTTTCTCGTTCGTCAAACGCTACCTGAAAGCCGAAGGCAAGCGCCTGCAGACCCCGGCGGACTGGGTCTACGTCAATAATTTCGATGAGCCGCGCGAACCCCGTGCCCTGGAATTGCCGTCAGGCACCGCCGGCGCATTCATCGGTGACATCAACGGCCTGATCGACAACCTGCTGGCAACGTTTCCGGCCGTGTTCGAGCACCCGTCCTACCAGCAAAAGAAAAGCGCCATCGACCGCGCCTTCAACCAACGCTACGACAAGGCGCTGGACATCATCGAGCGCCTGGCACTGGAGAAGGAAGTCGCGCTGTATCGCGACGCCAGCAACATTGCGTTCACCCCGATGAGCGAAGGCAAGGCACTGGATGAAGCCGAGTTCGCGCAATTGCCGGAAGCCGATCGCGAGCGTTTTCACGAAGACATTTCCGGTCTGGAAGAGCGTCTGAACGAAGAGCTCGCCAGCCTGCCGCAATGGAAGCGCGAGTCGAGCAATCAACTGCGCCAGCTCAACGAAGAAACCATCACCCTGGCCTTGCAGCCGTTGCTTTCGCCGTTGTCGGAGAAATACGCCGAGAACGCCGCGGTGTGCGGTTACCTGCAAGCAATGCAGGTTTACCTGCTGAAAACCGTGGTAGAGCAATTGGTCGACGACAGCAAGGTCGATGCCGTCGCGCGCAAGATGCTCGAAGAGCAATACGCGCCAAGCCTGGTGGTCGGTCATTCGGCGAGTGGCGGCGCTCCGGTGGTGTTCGAACCGCATCCGACTTACGAAAACCTGTTCGGCCGTATCGAATACAGCACCGACCAGGGCGCGCTCTACACGACGTATCGGCAGCTGCGCCCGGGTGCATTGCATCGGGCCAACGGCGGTTTTCTGATTCTTGAAGCGGAAAAAATGCTCAGCGAGCCGTTCGTGTGGGATGCGCTCAAGCGCGCCCTGCAATCGCGCAAACTGAAAATGGAATCGCCGCTCGGTGAACTCGGGCGTCTGGCCACCGTGACCCTGACTCCGCAGCACATTCCGTTGCAGGTCAAAGTCATCATCATCGGCGCACGGCAGCTCTACTACACGCTGCAAGACCTCGATCCGGATTTCCAGGAGATGTTCCGCGTCCTGGTGGACTTCGACGAAGACATCCCGATGGTCGACGAGAGCCTGGAGCAGTTCGCCCAGTTGCTCAAGACTCGCACTTCCGAAGAAGGCATGGCACCGCTGACCGCCGATGCGGTGGCGCGTCTGGCGACCTACAGCGCTCGCCTGGCGGAACACCAGGGGCGTTTGTCGGCGCGCATTGGCGATCTGTTCCAACTGGTCAGCGAGGCGGATTTCATTCGTCACCTGGCGGGCGATGAAATGACCGATGCCGGGCACATCGAGCGTGCGCTCAAGGCCAAGGCCACCCGCACCGGGCGCGTCTCGGCGCGGATTCTCGACGACATGCTGGCGGGGATCATCCTGATCGACACCGATGGCGCGGCTGTGGGCAAGTGCAACGGGCTGACGGTGCTGGAAGTCGGTGACTCGGCGTTCGGTGTGCCGGCGCGGATTTCCGCCACGGTGTATCCGGGGGGCAGCGGGATTGTCGACATCGAGCGCGAGGTCAACCTGGGCCAGCCGATCCACTCCAAAGGCGTGATGATCCTCACCGGGTATCTGGGCAGCCGTTATGCGCAGGAATTCCCGCTGGCGATTTCAGCGAGCATCGCGCTGGAGCAGTCCTACGGCTATGTCGATGGTGACAGTGCGTCGTTGGGCGAGGCGTGCACGCTGATCTCGGCGCTGTCGAAAACACCACTCAAGCAGTGCTTCGCTATCACCGGTTCGATCAATCAGTTCGGTGAAGTGCAGGCGGTGGGCGGGGTCAACGAGAAGATCGAAGGCTTCTTCCGCCTCTGCGAGGCTCGCGGGTTGACCGGTGAGCAAGGGGCGATCATTCCCCAGGCTAACGTGGCGACATTGATGCTCGACGAGAAAGTGCTGGCGGCAGTGCGCGCGGGGCAGTTCCATGTCTACGCGGTGCGCCAGGCTGACGAAGCCCTGAGCTTGCTGGTGGGCGAGCCGGCCGGTTCGCCGGACGAGAACGGCGAATTCCCTGAAGGCAGCGTCAATGCGCGAGTGGTGGAGCGCCTGCGAGTGATCGCGGAAATGATCAGCGAGGAAGATCTCAAGGAAGCCGAGAAGGAGATTGCGCTGGAGGCGTTGGTCGAGGCCAAACCTGCCTGAACAATCTCGACGTAGATCCCCTGTAGAAGCGAGGCTTGCCCGCGAATGCAATCTATCAGCCAACATTAATCTTGGCTGATACACCGCCTTCGCGGGCAAGCCTCGCTCCTACAGGGTTTTTTATGCATTGGCGAAATCGACATTCAGTAGAAAAAGTGCCATCAGTCTGACGTCAATATTCACACAATGACCGCTCGGCGCCTTCTGGTTTCGCTTTGCTTGCGACACGAACTTTTCTTCTATTCTCAGCTCAAGGATAAGGACAGTAATCACTGGATCGAAACAGCCTTCCATGGAGGCTGAATACCGGATCTACCGAGGGTCGCCGCCATGTCGCGCAACCTCTGCCTCACACGTCAATGCTTGGGTCTTGTGACCCGTATCGAGTGCGCCATCCGCCCATTGGCGGGGGATACGGGCATGTGGACCTTACTCTTCGCTGCCGGAATGGCCGGCGAACAACCTTCCGCCATCAAGGCTCAAGGCCCGTTTCATGGCCCGTTCGTGGCCGAATCTATCCTCGACACGATTGTTGAAAGCCTGACCCTGCACGGCTATGAGCTGGCCGATGATCCGCAAATCTGGAGCCTGCACCTGCAAGCCCAGTTGCGGGAAATCAATGGTGGCCGTAGTCGAAGCCTGGGTGGCTTTGAGTTTCGCCCTGATCACTGATCAGCATCGGGCATCTCGGTTTTGTCGAGTTTGACCTCAAAACCATATTGCACGGTGGTGAGGTCGGTTCGTTGGTAGGTTTCCAGCCGCGTTGGCTGGCCGTAGAAATAATGCACGCCAAATAGCGCGGGGCCTTCTGCGCTCGCGTCATGTGTGACCGAAAGAATCTCTTTCAGATAATTACCGCTGTCGTCCTTGGCGAAAAAGCGCCATTCCTGGGCGGGAAACAGCTTCAGATCGACCACCAGCGCATTGCCTTTGAGTTCCAGGCCCTTGGGCAGTTGGTTCGCGTCGAGTGATTTCTGTTCGATCGTGGCGAGGAACAGCGGCATCGAGCCCACCGCAAAGACCGGTGTTTCTGGAAACAGATTCAAATCGTAAGTAATGACCCCGCGCAACGGATCAATCTGGTAAGCCTCGGCCGGCAATTCAATCGGTTCATCGCGCTTGCCGTTATCGTCGGCGGTGAAGAACGTCACTGGGCTCTCGCCGGGGCTGAAGGACGAACCGAGCAGCTCATCGTTGAAGCTGCGCGGATGATCGAACTCGATGCGCGCCGCACTTGGGTCATCCACCGACTGGGTAATGCTGACGCTTTTTTTCAGCTGTTCCTCGCCAAGGGTCGCGCCCTTCAGCCAGATTGGCGCCTGATCGTCGTACACAACCACTGGCAAGCTCAACGGCTGGATGGTTTTTTCGGTGGTGTCGTGATCAAAGCGGCGTATCGGCAGGTTCAGATCCTTGCGCGTCACGGTGGCGCTGGAGAAGTCCAGCACACTGACTTCGAGCGTCTCGATCGGGCCGTTGAAATACACCTTGGTGTAATGCCGGGTTTGCTGCTTCTCAAACGCTCGCTGGTCTTCGTCCAGCTGCTTTTCGAGTGTCTCGGTCCAGGCTTTCTGTTGTTGCAGTTGCGCGAGCTGCTTTTGGTAAAAGGCGATTTGCGCGGCGGTTTCGTTGATTGAGCCCGAGCGCGAGAGAAACTGCCCGGTGCTGTCCTTGGCCTGCACGATCAGCGGGTTGAGCGGTGTTTCGCTGACTTCCGGGGCCAGCGGCAAGGCGTTACTGAGTTCGACTTCGGCGTAGTTGGGGCCGAGCTTCAGCAGGGTGACGCTGAGGTTGTCGTTGGTGCGGGTCTGGCCGACGTCTTTTTTCGTCAGGTCGAAGCTGTACAGGCGGCGTGGCGCGACGACCTCGACTTTGCCTTGCAGGCTGACCGGTTGTGGCTGGTTCTTGTTTTCCACGTCCAGACCGTCGATGAACGGGTAGGTCACCGTCAGGTCATCGGGGTTGGTCAGGTTCGAACTCGAAGGGCTCAACTGGATGCCGGGATCGGTTTCCGACCATTCCGGCTGGAAGGGAATGACGCGCTTGTTGCTCAGGGTCACCGATTGCCATTCCAGGCCATGGGGGAAGAGGAAGGCTGCGGGAATGCTGAAGTTGAAAGGGAATACCGGTTGCAGGTCGGTCAGGTAATCGGAGCTGGAGTCCTTGTGCAGCACAAACAGGCCGTTGATGTAGGTGTCCACCAGCGCTTGTGGCGTGGGGTAGTGCTTGAGCACCGCCAGCGCGTCTTCGCTGTACTCGGTTTGCAGCGGTTTGCTGTCGAGCTTGAGTTGCGCCCGTTCGAGCAACAGCAGCGAACCGCCCAGCTCGGCAACGGCGTCCTTGAGTTTCGGGTCCGCAATGCCATCCAGGGACTTTTCGAACTGCGCGGTTTTTTCTTCGAGGCTGACCTGGCGCTTCTCATCGCTGGGTGAACATCCGCCGAGTAGCAGCGCGAAGCAAAGTCCGGCACTCGTTAAAGGCAATCGCACATCCATTTCCTGTCTTCCTGTCCGGTGTCGCTGACCTGTCAATGGTTTGGACACTAGCAGAAAAACCTTGTCACAAACGCGCAGGTTGCGGATTTCCGGGCGGTTTCTGGCTGTTACATACGGCTGATATACTCGCGGCCATTTACCAGCCCTTGTGTGAGACTCAATGGAACGCTTTATCGAAAATGCAATGTACGCCTCCCGCTGGCTGCTGGCGCCGATCTACTTCGGATTGTCCTTGGGCTTGTTGGCTCTGGCGTTGAAGTTTTTCCAGGAAGTTTTCCATGTCATCCCCAATGTCTTCTCGATGGCGGAATCTGACCTGATCCTGGTGCTGCTCTCGCTGATCGACATGGCGCTGGTGGGCGGACTGCTGGTGATGGTGATGATCTCCGGTTATGAGAACTTCGTGTCCGAGCTGGACATCGACGAGAACAAAGAGAAGCTCCACTGGCTGGGGACCATGGATTCGTCTTCGCTGAAGATGAAAGTGGCTGCCTCGATCGTGGCGATTTCGTCGATCCACCTGCTGCGGATTTTCATGGACGCCAAGAACGTCGATCCCGAGCATCTGAAGTGGTACGTGATCATCCACATGACCTTCGTGATCTCGGCGTTTGCGATGGGCTACCTGGATAAACTGACCAAGCATTGATTTCACGCTCCCTGTAGGAGCAAGGCTTGCCCGCGAAGAGGCCGTGTCAGACGACATTAGTTTCGACTGTAACGCCGCCTTCGCGGGCAAGCCTCGCTCCTACAGGGGCAATGTGAAACAGACGGGCGGTGCGGTTTATGGCTTGTACTTTGAAGCGTCGAGGCATATGCCTGTAGGAGTCTTGATTCGTCACTGTCAGAGGTGCGCTCATGAACCTGCAAGAGCTGAATGCGTATGCCATCGCCGGGAAGGTCGATGAGCTGAACCTGATTTCGCTGGAAGGCGGGATCTATCTGCTGGAAGCGCGGATGCATGGTGCGGCGTATCCGTTGAGCGATACCCACGGCCAGATGTTTCATCTGCGTTCGGTCGAACATGCACGCGAAGTGCTGCACGCTTTTCCCAAGCTGCAATTCAACCTGGTGCATACCTCGGTTCATGACGAGATGTGCGGGCTCGGCGCCAGTGCCGAGGAAAGCCTGAAGGTACCGATTGCCTTTCGGTCGACCTGGCAGAGCTGATCACCACCCTTGCATCTGTGCTAGTCTGCTCGCCCTTTTGGTTCCGGGCGCTCCGGGATGCGCTGTGCTCGCACGGCAAGTTCCAGGGCTGTCCGCACAGCGGAGCAGTGTCATGTCCGAAGTAAATCTGTCCACCGACGAAACCCGCGTCAGCTACGGTATCGGCCGTCAGTTGGGCGACCAACTGCGCGACAACCCGCCGCCGGGCGTTAACCTGGACGCCATCCTGGCTGGCCTGACCGACGCGTTCGCCGGCAAGCCAAGCCGTGTGGGCCAGGAAGAAATGTCCGCCAGCTTCAAAGTGATCCGCGAGATCATGCAAGCCGAAGCGGCTGCCAAAGCTGAAGCGGCTGCTGGCGAAGGCCTGGCCTTCCTGGCTGAAAACGCCAAGCGTGACGGCATCACCACCCTGGCTTCCGGCCTGCAATTCGAAGTACTGACTCAAGGTGAAGGCGCCAAGCCGACCCGTGAAGATCAAGTGCGCACTCACTACCACGGCACCCTGATCGACGGCACTGTGTTCGACAGCTCCTACGAGCGCGGCCAGCCTGCAGAATTCCCGGTTGGCGGCGTGATCGCTGGCTGGACCGAAGCCCTGCAACTGATGAATGCCGGCAGCAAATGGCGTCTGTACGTGCCGAGCGAACTGGCTTACGGCGCTCAAGGCGTTGGCAGCATTCCGCCGCACAGCGTACTGGTGTTCGACGTCGAGCTGCTCGACGTACTGTAAGACCTGAACCTGTAAACCTGTAGGAGCGAAGCTTGCTCGCGAAGGCGGTGTCTCAGTCAACGATGATGTTGAATGTGATGGCCTCTTCGCGGGCAAGCCTCGCTCCTACAGGGTTTTCAGCGTTACTCATAGTTCGATCTTATGGTTCAAATCGCTGGTCGGGCGCAACGCCCGGGCATAGCAGAACAGAAACAGATTACGCACCAGTTCCTTGAGCACCACCGGCTCGCTGGAACTCAAGCCGCTGACGTCCAGGTCACCCTGATCCTGTAGCTCGTTCAAGGCTTCCTCTTCAAGCACCGCACAGACTTCCCCGGTTTCCCGATGCAGGATCCTGAGGTAGGGGTGTGGGCGGTCCAGCCAGGCATCGATCAAATAAGTCATGGGTCTCATCTCCATTGATTGGTTTCAATGAGAATAATTCTTATTCATCAAATAGCAAGGGCCTATTGGCGGTTTGTGTTTTTTTCAGGGTAAAGGTTGCGTAAGGTCAAAACGGCTGGCGTTTGGCTACTGCGAGGGATTGCGGGGCAAAACGGGGGAGGGTGAAGCACCATCCCACGCCGGGCGCGGGATGGAGCACAGCAACTTCAGACTTTTCTGACGAACTCGGATTTGAGCTTCATCGGGCCGATGCCGTCGATCTTGCAGTCGATGTCGTGATCGCCATCGCACAGGCGGATGTTCTTGACCTTGGTGCCGACCTTGACCACCAGGGACGTGCCCTTGACCTTGAGGTCCTTGATCACGGTGATGGTATCGCCGTCCTGCAGGACGTTGCCCACCGAATCCTTTTTCACGGTGTCATCGGACGCCGCTTCGGCTTCGCCGCTGGCGGACCACTCGTGGGCGCACTCCGGGCAGATCAGCTGCGCGCCGTCTTCGTAGGTGTATTCGGAATTGCATTTCGGGCAGGGTGGCAACGTGCTCACTAAAGCTCCTTGGATTGAGGATCGCTAAAAGTCGCACATTATATAGGGTTTTAGGCGGGAGAGGGCGTGGGGCAAACAAACCTGTGGGAGCGGGCTTGCTCGCGAAGGCTGACTAACATTCAACATTGTTGTCGACTGTTACACCGCTTTCGCGAGCAAGCCCGCTCCCACATGGGATTCGCGTTTAGTGCGTGCGGGCTACCGCAAACTCGCTCAACTCAACCAGCGCATCGCGATATTCGCTAGCTGGCAGGGCGTCGAGGCATTTGATCGCGCGGGCCACGTAATCGCGGGCCAGCGATGCGGTGTAGTCCAGCGAGCCTGAAGCTTCAACGGCCTCGCGGATGCTTTCCAGGTCTTCGATGCCACCTTTCTGGATCGCCTGGCGTACCAGTGCGGCCTGTTCCGGGGTGCCTTCGCGCATGGTGTAGATCAGCGGCAGGGTCGGCTTGCCTTCGGCCAGATCGTCACCGACGTTCTTGCCCAGGGTTTCCGCGTCGCCTTTGTAATCCAGCAGGTCATCGACCAGTTGGAAGGCTACGCCCAGGTGATCACCAAACGTACGCAGGGCTTCAGCCTGTTCAGCGGTGGCTTCGCACAGGGCGGCGGCGCTATGGGTCGAGGCCTCGAAGAGCATCGCGGTCTTGCCGCGGATGACTTCCATGTAGGTTTCTTCGGTGGTGCTGGCGTCGCGGATCTTCGACAGCTGCAACACTTCGCCTTCGGCAATGATCCGCGTAGCTTGCGAAAGGATCTTCATCACTGGCATGGAGCCCAGCTCGACCATCATTTCGAAGGAGCGCGAATACAGGAAGTCGCCCACCAGCACGCTCGGGGCGTTGCCCCACATGGCGTTGGCGGTCGAACGGCCACGGCGCATGCCGGACATGTCGACCACGTCGTCATGCAGCAGGGTAGCGGTGTGCAGGAACTCGATAGTGGCGGCCAGCAGGCGCAGGTCATCGCCTTCGCGACCCAGTGCCTTGCCACACAGCAACACTAATAGAGGACGCAGGCGTTTACCGCCCGCCGAGGTAATGTAGTCGCCGATTTTCGATACCAGCGGCACTCGGGAAGTCAGCTGCTTCTTGATGATGCCGTCGACGGCGTTAAAATCGTCCGCCACCGCGCGGTAGAAAGCTTGGGGTTGCATCAGCGACAGTTGCTCCAGAAGGGTTGCGCGGCATGCTAGGACCCACGTCCGCAGGTGTCAAGGTACGATGGACGGCCTCTTGCATCGCCAAGGCAGCTTGCGTACAATCGCGCACCCTGAACTTCCTGGGCAGCACCTGCCTTACGCAATTGCAATCAGGCCTTCCAGCCTTATGCAGCCATGCCAGCCAATACCTCTTCTTATAAAGAGCTGGGTGAGCAGGATTATCGGAGAAATACCATGTCGTACGCAGTAATTGTTACTGGTGGCAAGCAATACAAGGTCGCCCCAGGTGAATACCTGAAGATCGAAAAACTGGAAATCGCTACTGGCGAATCCGTGACTTTTGATCGCGTTCTGTTGGTCGCCAATGGCGATGACGTGAACATCGGCGCTCCAGTTGTTGCAGGCGCTACCGTTGTGGCTGAAGTGATCTCCCAAGGTCGTCACGATAAAGTCCGCATCATCAAGTTCCGTCGTCGTAAGCACCACATGAAGCGTATGGGCCACCGCCAGTGGTACACCGAGATCAAAATCACCGGTATTCAGGCTTAATTTCAGCCTAATTCCTCACTAGGAGAATTGACTCATGGCACACAAAAAAGCTGGTGGTAGTACCCGTAACGGTCGCGACTCAGAAGCCAAACGCCTTGGCGTTAAGATGTATGGCGGCCAGGTTATCATTCCGGGCAACATCATCGTGCGTCAGCGCGGCACCCAATTCCACGCTGGTTACGGCGTTGGCATGGGTAAAGATCACACTCTGTTCGCTAAAATCGACGGCGTGATCAAGTTTGAAGTAAAAGGCGCTTTCAATCGCCGTTACGTAAGCATTGTTCCGAAGACTGCAGTCGTCGCGGCATAATTACGTAGTTGCTGGAAAAGCCCTGTCTCGCGACGGGGCTTTTTCGTTTGTGGGGTGAGTCTCTTGCAAAGCTGTTTGTGATGGGTGATAGCAGCGGGATTTGCGGTAGTTGCTTGAGGTCGCTGCGCTCATTTTTGCAAGAGTCTTATGTCTAGTTTTTTTCGGCTCGTCCGTATGACGAGAGGCGTTTTGTTATGAAGTTTGTTGATGAAGTATCGATTCGAGTAAAGGCCGGTGACGGCGGCAACGGTTGCATGAGCTTCCGTCGCGAAAAATTCATTGAAAACGGTGGCCCGAACGGCGGTGATGGCGGTGATGGCGGCTCGGTCTACATGGTCGCCGACGAAAACCTCAACACCCTGGTTGACTACCGTTACACCCGGCACTTCGATGCCGAGCGTGGTTCCAACGGCGGCAGCACCGACTGCACCGGCAAGAAAGGTGAAGAGCTGGTACTGCGCGTACCAGTCGGCACCACCGTTATCGACTCCGCAACCCAGGAAATCATCGGCGACCTGACCAAAGCTGGTCAGCGTCTGCTGGTAGCTCATGGCGGCTGGC
This sequence comes from Pseudomonas sp. B21-053, assembly GCF_026016365.1. Classification (NCBI taxonomy): domain Bacteria; kingdom Pseudomonadati; phylum Pseudomonadota; class Gammaproteobacteria; order Pseudomonadales; family Pseudomonadaceae; genus Pseudomonas; species Pseudomonas sp. B21-053. The sequence goes on along the minus strand of NZ_CP087205.1, from coordinate 6,140,098 downwards.
ACGGTCTGGGTAACACCCGTTTCAAATCCAGTACCAACCGTGCTCCGCGCCAGACCACTCCGGGTAAACCGGGTGAGGCGCGTGACCTGAAGCTGGAAATGAAGGTGTTGGCTGACGTTGGCCTGCTGGGCTTGCCGAACGCCGGTAAAAGTACCCTGATCCGCGCCGTATCGGCCGCCAAGCCGAAAGTCGCTGACTACCCGTTCACCACTCTGGTGCCGAACCTGGGTGTGGTTAGCGTCGATCGCTGGAAGAGCTTCGTGGTTGCGGACATTCCGGGTCTGATCGAAGGTGCTTCCGACGGCGCGGGCCTGGGGATTCGCTTCCTCAAGCACTTGTCGCGTACTCGCCTGTTGCTGCACCTCGTGGACATGGCGCCGCTGGATGACACCAGTGCTCCGGACGCTGCAGAAGTAATCGTCAGCGAGCTGACCAAGTTCAGCCCGTCCCTGGCTGAGCGTGATCGTTGGTTGGTGCTGAACAAGTGCGACCAGATCCTTGAAGAAGAGCACGAAGAGCGCGTCAAGGAGATCGTTGATCGCCTGGAATGGACTGGTCCGGTCTATGTGATCTCTGCGATCTCCAAGCTGGGCACTGAGCGTCTGTGCCACGACATCATGCGTTATCTGGAAGATCGTGCCGATCGTCTGGCTGCCGACCCGGCCTACAAAGAAGAGCTGGCCGAGCTCGATCAGCGCATCGAAGACGAAGCCCGTGCTCAGTTGCAGGCCCTGGATGACCAGCGTGCCCTGCGCCGTAGCGGCGTGAAGTCGGTCCATGACATCGGCGACGATGATTGGGACGAAGAAGATGTGGATGATGAAGACGGTCCGGAAATCATTTACGTGCGTGACTGATTCGTTGCGATAAACTTGAACGCCGCTCACTGGAGCGGCGTTTTAGTATCTGGAAATCGATTGTTGGTAACAAATAGCCACGATTAACGTTACGGGCAGTGCCAAGTCGCGCTGCCCTCAAACTAAGGTTGAAGATGATGCGGAGCAAGGTGACAGGTGCGCAGCGTTGGGTCGTGAAGATCGGCAGCGCTTTGCTGACGGCGGACGGCAAGGGCCTGGATCGCGCGGCAATGGGTGTCTGGGTTGAGCAGATGGTGGCCTTGCATGAGGCGGGCGTTGAGTTGGTGCTGGTGTCCTCCGGGGCGGTGGCGGCCGGCATGAGCCGTCTGGGCTGGACGGTACGACCCAGTGCGATGCACGAGTTGCAGGCGGCTGCCGCTATCGGCCAGATGGGTCTGGTGCAAGCCTGGGAGTCGAGCTTCGGCGAGCATGGCCGGCATACCGCTCAGATTCTCCTGACCCATGATGACTTGTCTGACCGCAAGCGCTACCTGAACGCCCGCAGCACGTTGCGCGCATTGGTCGAGCTCAAAGTGATCCCGGTGATCAACGAGAACGACACCGTGGTTACCGACGAAATCCGTTTCGGCGACAACGATACGCTGGCGGCGCTGGTGGCCAACCTGGTCGAGGCTGATTTGCTGGTGATCCTGACTGATCGCGATGGCATGTTCGACGCTGACCCGCGCAACAATCCGGACGCCAGCCTGATTTACGAAGCCCGCGCCGATGATCCGGCGCTGGACGCTGTAGCCGGCGGCACTGGTGGTGCACTGGGGCGTGGCGGGATGCAGACCAAATTGCGTGCTGCACGACTGGCGGCGCGTTCGGGTGCGCACACCATCATCGTTGGCGGTCGCATTGAGCGCGTGCTGGATCGTTTGAAGGCTGGCGAGCGCATCGGCACCTTGCTGTCGCCTGAGCGCGGCCTGCTGGCGGCGCGCAAGCAATGGTTGGCGGGGCATCTGCAAACCCGTGGCACTCTCGTGCTGGATGCGGGGGCGGTGACGGCATTGTCCAAAGGCAACAAAAGTTTGCTGCCGGTTGGCGTCAAACTGGTCCAGGGCAGCTTCCGCCGTGGCGAAATGGTAGTTTGCGTGGCGCCGGACGGTCGAGAAATCGCTCGCGGCCTGGCCAATTACAGCGCCCTTGAGGCACAAAAAATTATCGGTCAATCGTCTGATGCGATTGTCGGTCTGTTGGGTTACATGGCGGAACCGGAGCTGGTTCACCGCGATAACCTGATCCTGGTCTGAAGGAAAACTGGAATGCGTGTAGCAAAGGGATTATTGGGTTTGTTGCTGGCGATGCCGTTGCTGGCATCGGCAGAAGAGATTGGTCAGGTGTCGACGGTATTCAAATTCGTCGGCCCGAATGACCGCATTGTGGTCGAGGCTTTCGACGATCCCAAGGTTGAAGGCGTGACCTGCTACCTGTCGCGTGCCAAGACAGGCGGCGTGAAGGGCGGCTTGGGTCTGGCCGAAGATCGTGCTGAAGCATCCCTGGCGTGTCGGCAGGTCGGGCCGATCAATTTCAAGGGTGAGCTGAAGGATGGCGACGAGGTGTTCAAGGAGCGCACGTCGCTGGTATTCAAGTCCATGCAGGTGGTGCGCTTCCTCGACAAGAAGCGCAACACGCTGGTGTACCTGGTCTACAGCGATCGCCTGATCGAGGGCAGTCCGCAGAATGCGGTGACGGCTATTCCGATTCTGCCGTGGCCGCACGCTCAATAAGCTAACAAAGATCCAAAATGTGGGAGCGGGCTTGCTCGCGAAGACGGAGTGTCAGTCAATACGGATGTTGACTGATGCACCGCTTTCGCGAGCAAGCCCGCTCCCACTTTTTTTGTGTTGAATTCACCAAATCGCAGGCAATAAAAAACCGACCCTGAGGTCGGTTTTTCAACAAGCTTACAGCTTAAGCGGCTACAGCAAGGTTCAGAGCCTTGACGTGACCGTTCAGGCGGCTCTTATGACGAGCAGCCTTGTTCTTGTGGATGATGCCTTTATCGGCCATACGGTCGATAACTGGCACGGCCAGAACGTAAGCAGCTTGAGCTTTTTCAGCGTCTTTTGCGTCGATGGCCTTAACTACATTCTTGATGTAGGTACGAACCATGGAACGCAGGCTGGCGTTGTGGCTGCGACGCTTCTCAGCCTGTTTTGCACGTTTTTTGGCGGAAGGTGTGTTGGCCACCGTCGAGCTCCTCGAAAGACTTTTTAGGAAATAGCAAACAAAATAGGCCGCGAATCATGCCGATGAGTTGATGTCTTGTCAAGGGCGGTTGAGACGTTCCGCTAAGTGGTAGGTATAAAGAGGCGGGATATTTATTTCCGGCGCTTGACCTGTAAACTCGCGAGCTTTGGCTCTGTGCTGCTGCGGCGCGGAGTATCGCATAAGTGGGCGCTTTGTTCGCCTGCTGTTTATCGACAGGCGCAAACTCTTTCAATGAATCTGCTCAAATCGTTGGCCGCCGTCAGCTCTATCACGATGCTTTCCCGGGTTCTGGGGTTCGTTCGTGACACGCTCATCGCGCGTACATTTGGTGCCGGGATGGCGACTGACGCCTTCTTTATCGCCTTCAAACTGCCCAATCTGCTGCGGCGGATCTTCGCCGAGGGGGCTTTTTCCCAGGCCTTCGTGCCGATTCTGGCCGAATATAAAAGCCAGAAGGGCGAGGAGGCGACGCGAACCTTCATTGCCTACGTCTCGGGCCTGCTGACATTGGTGCTGGCGCTGGTCACGGCGCTGGGGATGCTCGCTGCGCCTTGGGTGATCTGGGCCACAGCGCCAGGCTTCACCGATACACCGGAGAAGTTCGAGCTGACGTCCAGTCTGTTGCGGGTGACGTTTCCTTATATATTGCTGATCTCCCTGTCTTCATTGGCCGGGGCGATCCTCAATACCTATAACCGCTTCTCCGTGCCGGCCTTCGTGCCGACGCTGCTCAACGTCAGCATGATCATCTTTTCAGTGTTCCTGACGCCGTATTTCAATCCGCCGGTCATGGCGCTGGGTTGGGCCGTGTTGGTCGGTGGTCTTGCGCAACTGCTTTATCAACTGCCGCACCTGAAGAAGATCGGCATGCTGGTGCTGCCACGCCTGAACCTGCGCGATACCGGTGTCTGGCGGGTGATGAAGCAGATGCTGCCAGCGATCCTCGGTGTCTCGGTCAGCCAGATTTCCCTGATCATCAACACGATTTTCGCGTCATTCCTGGTGGCCGGCTCGGTTTCCTGGATGTACTACGCCGACCGCCTTATGGAATTGCCGTCCGGCGTACTCGGCGTGGCGCTGGGCACAATTTTGCTGCCGACCCTGGCCAAGACTTACGCCAGCAAGGATCGCCAGGAATATTCACGAATCCTCGATTGGGGCCTGCGCCTGTGCTTCGTGCTGGTGTTGCCGTGCTCTCTGGCGCTGGGGATTCTGGCCGAGCCGCTGACGGTTTCGCTGTTCCAATATGGCCAGTTCAGTGCGTTTGATGCGTCCATGACTCAGCGGGCGTTGATTGCTTATTCCGTCGGTTTGCTCGGGATTATCGTGATCAAGGTGCTGGCGCCGGGCTTTTATGCGCAACAAAACATCCGCACTCCGGTAAAAATCGCGATATTCACGCTGATCGTCACGCAGCTGTTCAACCTGGTGCTGATCGGCCCGCTGGCCCATGCCGGTCTGGCGCTGGCCATCAGTATTGGTGCCTGCATCAACGCGAGCCTGTTGTTCTATCAACTGCGCAAGCAGCAGATGTACCAGCCGCAACCGGGCTGGGCGAAGTTCGGGCTCAAGCTGGTGATCGCGGTATTGGTGATGTCCGCGGTGTTGCTGGTGGGGATGCATTTCATGCCGGCCTGGGATCAGGGGCATATGCTGGAGCGGTTCCTGCGCCTGGGTGCGTTGGTAGTGGCCGGTGTGGTCGCTTATTTCGGCATGTTGCTGTTGATGGGTTTCCGTTTGCGCGACTTCAATCGCAAGGCGTTGAGCTGAGGCGTTTGCCTTGATAAACATGGGCGGGCCGGCAGTTTTGTCGGTTCGATTACTTTGGGTTACGGTGTTGCCTGTCGTCGGCCGCCGGGTGTGGTTATAATCGACCACTTTATGAGCAAGAAGCGCGTTATGCAGCTGGTTCGAGGCCTCCACAATCTGCGCCCCCAGCATCGGGGCTGTGTCGCCACTATTGGCAACTTTGACGGTGTTCACCGTGGTCACCAGGCTATCCTGGTCAGGCTGCGTGAGCGTGCGCTCGAGTTGGGCGTGCCCAGCTGCGTGGTGATTTTCGAGCCACAGCCGCGGGAATTTTTTGCCCCCGACACCGCGCCAGCGCGTCTGGCCCGGCTGCGGGACAAACTGCAGCTGCTGGCCGACGAAGGCGTTGACCGGGTCCTGTGCCTGGCGTTCAACCATCGTCTGAGCAAGCTCAGCGCCGCCGAATTCGTCGATACGATTCTGGTGGATGGCCTGGGCGTGCAGCATCTGGAGGTCGGTGACGACTTCCGTTTCGGTTGCGACCGGGTCGGGGATTTCGATTTCCTGCAACAGGCCGGTGTCCTGCAAGGCTTTACCGTCGAGGCGGCGCAAACCGTCGAGCTGGACGGTATTCGCGTCAGCAGCACCCAGGTGCGTAATGCCTTGGCCGCTGCCGATTTTGCCTTGGCCGAACGCTTGCTCGGTCGCCCGTTCCAGATCACCGGACGGGTGCTGCATGGACAGAAGCTGGCGCGCCAGCTCGGTACACCGACCGCCAACATCCAGCTCAAGCGTCGTCGCGTGCCGTTGTCCGGGGTTTTCCTGGTCAACGTCGACATCGACGGCAAGACCTGGCCAGGCGTCGCCAATATCGGCGTGCGGCCAACGGTCCAAGGTGATGGCAAGGCCCACCTGGAAGTACACCTTTTAGATTTTGCCGGCGATCTGTATGACCGGCGTTTGACGGTGGTTTTCCACCACAAGCTGCGTGAAGAGCAGCGTTTCGCCTCTCTGGAGGCGCTTAAGACGGCGATCAATGCGGATGTCGCCGCCGCCCGTGCCCTGTCGCACCTAGCGCCAATCGCTAATGAAGAGCCTTAAATGACCGACTATAAAGCCACGCTAAACCTTCCGGACACCGCCTTCCCAATGAAGGCCGGCCTGCCACAGCGCGAACCGCAGATTCTGCAGCGCTGGGACAGTATTGGCCTGTACGGTAAGTTGCGCGAGATTGGCAAGGATCGTCCGAAGTTCGTCCTGCACGACGGTCCTCCGTACGCCAACGGCACGATCCACATCGGTCACGCACTGAACAAGATTCTCAAGGACATGATCATCCGCTCGAAGACCCTGTCGGGTTTCGACGCGCCTTATGTCCCGGGCTGGGACTGCCACGGCCTGCCGATCGAGCACAAAGTCGAAGTGACCCACGGCAAGAACCTGGGCGCGGACAAGACCCGCGAACTGTGCCGTGCCTACGCCACCGAGCAGATCGAAGGGCAGAAATCCGAATTCATCCGTCTGGGCGTGTTGGGCGACTTCGCCAACCCGTACAAGACCATGGACTTCAAGAACGAGGCCGGTGAAATCCGTGCCTTGGCCGAAATCGTCAAGGGCGGCTTCGTGTTCAAGGGCCTCAAACCTGTGAACTGGTGCTTTGACTGCGGTTCGGCCCTGGCTGAAGCGGAAGTCGAGTACGAGAACAAAAAGTCCTCGACCATCGACGTGGCCTTCCCGATTGCCGACGAAGCCAAACTGGCTGCCGCTTTCGGTCTGGCGTCGCTGGCCAAACCTGCTTCGATTGTGATCTGGACCACCACCCCGTGGACCATCCCGGCCAACCAGGCGCTGAACGTTCACCCGGAATTCAACTACGCCCTGGTCGACGTCGGCGACAAACTGCTGGTGTTGGCTGAAGAGCTGGTCGAGTCGTGCCTGGCCCGTTACAACCTGGAAGGCTCGGTCATCGCGACCACCACCGGTAAAGAACTGGAACTGATCAACTTCCGTCACCCGTTCTACGATCGCCTGTCGCCGGTTTACCTGGCCGAGTACGTGGAATTGGGCGCTGGCACCGGCGTGGTTCACTCCGCACCGGCTTACGGCGTGGACGACTTCGTGACCTGTAAAGCCTACGGCATGGTTAACGACGACATTCTCAACCCGGTACAAAGCAACGGCGTGTACGTGCCGTCGCTGGAGTTTTTCGGCGGCCAGTTCATCTGGAAGGCCAACCCGGCGATCGTCGACAAACTGACCGAAGTCGGTGCGTTGCTGCACACCACCATCATCGAACACAGCTACATGCACTGCTGGCGTCACAAGACCCCGCTGATCTACCGCGCCACCGCGCAGTGGTTCATCGGCATGGACAAAGAGCCGACGTCTGGCGAAACCCTGCGCAAGCGGGCGATCAAAGCCATCGAAGAAACCAAGTTCGTCCCGGCCTGGGGCCAGGCGCGCCTGCACTCGATGATCGCCAACCGTCCGGACTGGTGCATCTCCCGCCAGCGCAACTGGGGCGTGCCGATCCCGTTCTTCCTGAACAAGGAAAGCGGCGAGCTGCACCCACGTACTGCCGAACTGATGGAAGAAGTCGCCAAGCGCGTCGAAGTCGAAGGCATCGAAGCCTGGTTCAAGATGGACGCAGCCGAGTTGCTCGGTGACGAAGCGCCGCTGTACGACAAGATCAGCGACACCCTGGACGTCTGGTTCGATTCGGGCACTACGCACTGGCACGTCCTGCGCGGTTCGCACCCGATGGGCCACGAGACGGGTCCACGCGCCGACCTGTACCTGGAAGGCTCGGACCAACACCGTGGCTGGTTCCACTCGTCGCTGCTGACCGGTTGCGCCATCGACAATCACGCGCCGTACCGCGAGCTGCTGACCCACGGCTTCACCGTCGATGAGTCCGGCCGCAAGATGTCCAAGTCCTTGGGCAACGTGATCGCGCCGCAAAAGGTCAACGACACCCTGGGCGCCGACATCATGCGTCTGTGGGTCGCTTCCACCGATTATTCGGGTGAAATGGCGGTTTCCGAGCAGATCCTGCAACGCAGTGCGGACGCCTACCGGCGGATCCGTAACACCGCGCGGTTCCTGCTCTCCAACCTGACCGGTTTCAACCCGGCCACCGACATCCTGCCGGCCGAAGATATGCTGGCGCTGGACCGTTGGGCCGTGGACCGCACGCTGTTGCTGCAACGCGAGTTGCAAGAACACTACGGCGAATACCGCTTCTGGAACGTCTACTCCAAGATCCACAACTTCTGCGTTCAGGAACTGGGTGGTTTCTACCTCGACATCATCAAGGACCGTCAGTACACCACTGGCGCCAACAGCAAGGCTCGCCGTTCGGCGCAAACCGCGCTGTACCACATCAGTGAAGCGCTGGTGCGCTGGATCGCGCCGATCCTCGCGTTCACCGCTGACGAACTGTGGGAATACCTGCCGGGCGAGCGCAACGAGTCGGTAATGCTCAACACCTGGTACGAAGGCCTGACCGAACTGCCGGAAAACGTCGAACTGGGCCGCGCCTACTGGGAGCGGATCATGGCGGTGAAGGTTGCGGTCAACAAGGAAATGGAAATCCAGCGCGCGGCCAAAGCCGTCGGTGGCAACCTGCAAGCCGAAGTGACGCTGTTCGCCGAAGAGGCGCTGAGCGCCGATCTGGCCAAGCTGAGCAACGAACTGCGCTTTGTCCTGATCACCTCGACCGCCAGCGTTGCTCCGTTTGTTCAAGCGCCAGCCGATGCGGTGGCTACCGAAGTCAGCGGCCTGAAGCTGAAAATCGTCAAGTCGGCCTTCGCCAAGTGCGCCCGTTGCTGGCACTGCCGTGAAGACGTCGGCGTGAACCCGGAGCATCCGGAAATCTGCGGTCGTTGCGTCGACAACATCAGCGGCGCGGGCGAGGTTCGTCACTATGCCTAATGCGGCTGGCCGTTTCGGACGGCTGAGCTGGCTTTGGTTGAGCCTGCTGGTCCTGGTCATTGACCAGGCCAGCAAGTTCTACTTCGAAGGCAAGCTCGAGATGTACCAGCAAATCGTGGTGATCCCCGATTTGTTCAGCTGGACCCTGGCCTACAACACCGGCGCGGCGTTCAGCTTCCTGGCCGACAGCTCCGGCTGGCAGCGATGGTTGTTTGCCCTGATCGCGGTGGTGGTCAGTGCGGTGCTGGTGGTCTGGCTTAAACGCCTGGGCCGCAACGAAACCTGGTTGGCCATCGCTTTGGCGTTGGTGCTGGGTGGTGCGTTGGGTAACCTGTACGACCGCATTGCCCTGGGCCATGTGATCGACTTCATTCTGGTGCATTGGCAGAACCGCTGGTATTTCCCGGCGTTCAACTTTGCTGATAGCGCCATCAGCGTCGGGGCCGTGATGCTCGCGCTGGATATGTTCAAAAGCAAGAAAACCGGAGAAACCGTTCATGACTGAACAGGTATTGGCTGAGCAACGCATCCGCCAGAACACGGAAGTCACCTTGCACTTTGCATTGCGCCTGGAGAACGGCGACACGGTCGACAGCACCTTCGACAAAGCCCCGGCGACCTTCAAGGTCGGCGACGGCAACCTGTTGCCAGGTTTCGAAGCGGCGCTGTTCGGTTTCAAGGCGGGCGACAAGCGCACGCTGACGATTCAGCCTGAAAACGCGTTTGGCCAGCCTAACCCGCAAAACGTGCAGATCATCCCGCGTTCGCAGTTCAAGGACATGGACCTGTCGCCGGGTTTGCTGGTGATCTTCAACGATGCGGCCAATACTGAGTTGCCCGGTATCGTGAAAGAATTCGATGATGACCAGGTCACCATCGACTTCAACCACCCGCTGGCTGGCAAGACATTGACCTTTGACGTTGAAATCATCGACGTCAAATCGCTGTAACAGACCGAACACGGTCCAATGTGGGAGCGGGCTTGCTCGCGAAAGCGTCATCACATGTAACATCAATGTCGACTGACACACCGCTTTCGCGAGCAAGCCCGCTCCCACAGTGTTTTTCACTGTTTTCGCTATTTCTTGCGCGCAAGACACGAGGCACAGCATGCAAATCAAACTCGCCAACCCCCGTGGCTTCTGCGCCGGCGTGGACCGGGCGATCGAAATCGTCAACCGCGCCCTGGAAGTCTTCGGGCCGCCGATCTATGTGCGCCACGAAGTGGTCCACAACAAATTTGTCGTCGAAGACCTGCGCTCCCGTGGGGCGATCTTCGTCGAAGAGCTGGATCAGGTGCCGGATGACGTCATCGTGATCTTCAGTGCCCACGGCGTTTCCCAGGCCGTGCGTACCGAAGCCGCCGGCCGTGGCTTGAAAGTATTCGACGCCACTTGCCCGCTGGTGACCAAGGTCCACATCGAAGTCGCGCGCTACAGCCGTGACGGTCGTGAATGCATCCTGATCGGCCACGCCGGTCACCCCGAAGTCGAAGGCACCATGGGCCAGTACGACGGCACCAATGGCGGCGCGATCTATCTGGTTGAAGACGAAAAAGACGTCGCTACGCTGCAAGTGCACAACCCCGATAAATTGGCGTTCGTGACCCAGACCACCTTGTCCATGGACGATACCAGCCGCGTCATTGATGCCCTGCGTACGCGTTTCCCGGCCATCGGTGGTCCGCGCAAGGACGACATCTGCTACGCCACGCAAAACCGTCAGGACGCAGTCAAGCAACTGGCCGACGAATGCGACGTGGTGCTGGTAGTCGGCAGCCCGAACAGCTCCAACTCCAATCGCCTGCGCGAACTGGCTGAACGCATGGCCACCCCGGCTTACCTGATCGACGGCGCCGAAGACCTGCAAAAGAGCTGGTTCGATGGCGTCCAGCGTATCGGCATCACCGCTGGCGCCTCCGCACCTGAAGTACTGGTGCGTGGCGTGATCCAGCAGTTGCAGGCGTGGGGCGCTACCGGTGCCGATGAACTGGCCGGTCGCGAAGAGAACATCACGTTCTCCATGCCTAAAGAGCTGCGCGTGCGTTCTTTGCTTTAAGCCTTTTCTCCTCCGCACACAGCGCCTGCGCAACCTTCAGGTTCTCCAGGCGCACGCGGCCAGTTGCAGCCAGCACCAACCGCTGGTGACTGACTGGCTCGCGGGCCGCGCAGAGGTGCAATGTCCCCGCTTGAAAGGCCTTGTCTGGCATCAGTGGTTCTCCGAGACCACTGAACCGCACAAAATTCATGACCCGCCAATTGCCGACAATCGGCACTCGAGCAGCGCTGCGATGCTCGACCAGCAGTGGATTGCGGGTGTCCTCATGGCCCTTGCCGCTGACATCCACAATAATCCGCCAACCCTGGCTCCAGTCGTCGTCGATGGCGTGGATTATCACGGTCTGGTTGCGGACGATCGCTTCAGTCCTCGCGCTGCGTATGCCGCTGATAAGCGACTGCGCCGCCTCGTCCCGATGGTTCGATTCGGTGAGCGCGGCGAACGCCGGACTGACCAACAGCAGAACAATCCCGGCAATTGCCAGTCCCATAAGCAGTTCGATCAAGCCAAAGCCTTGCTGATGCATGGTTTTCCCTCCGTGGAGTGCTGCCGTTCGCACAATCCTTGCGCGAGTCATGGCAAAACAACCGTACATCTCTCGGTTGAATGTTCTAGCGTGTAGAAGCAGGTATAGCCGACGGCAACGGAGGGCACCGATGGATCATCGTACAAAAGGTTTCACGCTGGTCGAGGTGCTGATCACGCTCGCGGTTTTTCTGGTTTTGATCACGATGGCCGTTCCGATGTTTACCCGTTCGGTGCAAGGCACCCGCGCCGATACCGAGATTGGGGACCTGCAGCGCGCACTCAATTTCGCCCGGCTGGAGGCCATCGATCGGGGTGTCACTACACGATTGCGCCCGACCGCCAGTGGCAGCGTCTGGACCGGGGAGTTGACGGTCTACGACAGTACCGGCACTCCGGCCAATGTATTGCGGGTTGTTCCAGCGCTGAGCACCGGCGCGACTCTAGCGCTACCCTCAGGAGTGACCGCCATCGATTTCAACAATATGGGCGGTTTGTCGTCACCGTCCACGGCGGTGGTGATCACTTATAGCCTGGGGGCGCAAAGCAGGACGCTGAATGTGTGTTTGAACGGACGGATTCTATTGGGTGGAAATTGCGGATGAGGCAATGGAGCAGGCGCGCACAGGAGGGCATGACGCTGATTGAAGTGTTGGTCGCGTTGTTGATTCTGACCGTGGGGCTATTGGGCGCGGCGGCGATTCAGCTGAACGCGCTCAAGTACACCGACAGCGCGCGGATGACCAGCCAGGCGAGTTTTATCGCCTACGACATGATGGACCGAATCCGCGCCAACTCCGGCGCCGACTACACCGTGACGCCTCCGACCTCGGCTAACCTGAGCGTCGCCCGGGATCAGGACCTCTACGATTTCACCACCAATATCGTCAACTTTGGCGGCGCGACCGCCACTGGCAGCGTGACGCTCAATCAGCGGGTGTACACCATCACCATCAATTGGGATGACTCGCGCGCCGCCAACGTCGCCAATTCGCGCCGCACCTTTGTCCTGACCAGTCGTGCCGCGGTCGATCCGGCGGCGACACCATGAGGCATTACAGCCGAGGGTTCGGCCTGATCGAATTGTTGATCGCCCTGGCGTTGAGCCTGATCGTGGTGCTGGGCGTGGCGCAGGTGTTCATCTCGGCCAAGAACACCTACGTCAGCCAAAACACCGCCGCCGGGATGCAGGAAGATGCGCGGTTCGTGTTGAGCAAGATGATTCAGGAAATTCGTATGGTCGGGATGTTTGGTTGCCTGGGGACGGTGACGGATGCCAGTTCTACGGGCGATTTCAACGCCAGTCAGATTGCGCCGATCAGTTGGGACAACGCCAATCTCAAGCTCACGCTGGTGACGGCAGATGTAGGCACCACGGGCGGTACGCCGACCTGGACGGTAGTTTCCGACTGTAAAACCAGCGCCACGGCTTACACGGGTGCAAGAGCGATTGGCGGGCAAATATCTTTTCCGATTCGTCGGTTGATCTACAGCTTCAGCAACAACCAATTATTGATGGGGGTCGGCAGCGGTACGCCAACCCAGGCTGTGCTGATCAATAACGTCAGTGCGTTCGGCGTATTGTTCGGTGTGGCCACGAGCACCAGTGATGTGGCGGCCTCCAGCTACAGCGCCAATCCATCCAATCCCGCGCTGATACGCAGTGTGCGCCTGACCCTGACGCTGAGGGATCCCAACAGCCGCGTGCGTGATCAGACCTTCACCGTGGTTGCCGCTTTGCGCAACCGGCTTCAGTAGGGGAGCGCCGGATGAGAACCCCACCAAACATGCAAAACAGCCAACAGGGCATGGCCTTGCTGATCAGCCTGGTCTTTCTGTTGCTGCTGACCCTGATCGGCGTTTCATCGATGCAGAACGCGACCCTTCAGGAAAAAATGGCTGGCAGCGTGACCTTGCGCAATCAATCTTTCCAACTGGCCGAGGCGAACCTGCGCATCGGTGAAAGCGCTGTGCAACTGGCGACTTACACGCTGGCGGTTTGTGGCAGCACGACGCAATGCGCGCCGCCGGCCGAAGCGGCGACGGTGACCGGCGCAGGGCTCAATTCCACCTCGGGGGTCAACTGGATCGCTGCCGGTGGCGGGTTTTACGGGGTGCAGAACATCGGCACCACGCTGACTGCGGTGAATGTACCGAGCAATACCTCGGCGACGCTGTACCGCGTCACGGCAGTAGGCATCGTCGGCAATAACATTCGCAGTGTGGTGGAGAGCATCTATGCCAAGTATTGATGCTCGCGGTGGCTGGCGCCGACGATGGATGCAGGTGCTGCTCGGTGCGCTGCTGAGCCTGTATCTGACGGCGCCTGCGTATGCCTTCACGCCTTCGGATTCACCCTTGTTGAGCGCCGCCGCCGTGCCGCCGAATGTGATGCTGCTGATCGATGACTCGGGGAGCATGAACACCATCATCTTCGCGGCCGGGTTCGATCCGGCGGTCAATCGCACACCGGCCCGGCAGTGCAACGCCTTTATCGGCCTGTGTCTGAGCTCCTCCGACATCGTCGGCAGCTCGATCTTCCTCTCCAGCCTGCCTACCTCAGGCTGTTCGGGGGGCGCCTACGCGTTCTACAACAACAGCCTGACCCCGCAATGCATCAAGCTTCCCGACCCGGTCGGCAACGGCAACACGCGTTACACCGACGATTACCTGTCGTACCTGGTGGGATTGGCCAACGGCAGTAACCGTGATTTCACCACCGGTTCGATTCCGACTGACTATCGCATCAACGTGGCGCGCAACGTTTCCACCTCGCTGGTAAGCAGCAACCGCGGTTTGCGGATCGGTCTGGCGACGTTCAACCCGCCCACCAGCAACAACTCCGGCAATGGTGGTTATATCGCCCGTTCGGTCAGCGATCTGGCGGTAGTCAGCGGCAGCGTGACCCAGGCCCAGGCGGACACCAACTACAACGCGCTGATCAGCGCAATTAACGGGCTGGGCGCCGTGGCCAATACGCCGCTGGCTGAAACCTATTACGAAATCACCCGTTATTTTCGCGGCATGGCGCCGTACTACAACTCGACGCCAGCGACCTACACCAGCCCGATCCAGTACCGCTGCCAGAAGAACTATGGTGTGGTGATCACCGACGGTTTGCCGACTTACGACCGCACGTTCCCGACCAACGATCCGCTAGGCCTTAATCGCTTGCCCAACTGGGACGGGATCAACAACGACGGCAATGACCTCACTGGTGATGACGAGGGCGACACTCTCTATCTGGATGACATCGCCAAGTTTGCGTTCGACATCGACATGCGTTCGACCGGTACTGACTTGGCGGGCAAAAGCTGGACTGCTGCGGATTTTCCCAAGCAGTACATGAACACCTACACCGTTGGCTTCACTGCAGCCAACCAGATGTTGTCGGATGCCGCCGCTTACGGCCAAGGCCTGTATTACCAGGCCAACGACGCCGCCGGCCTGAACTCGGCGCTGTCCTCTGCGTTGAGCAACATCACTTCCAAGGCGGGCTCGGGCGGTAGCGGTGTCACCAGCAGCAGTACGCTGAGCAGCGGATCGAGTTACTTCCAGACCACTTACGATCCCAAGGACTGGCGCGGGACGATCAAGGCCTACGGCTTCACGGCCAGCGGCGCGGTCAACACGGCGGCAGTGTTATGGACCACCGACACGGCCATCGTGCCGGGTGCCGCTGCGCCGACCTATCAGTCCTGGAACACCCTGACCAACGCCGCGATAACCCTGTCTTACGGCAACTTTTCCCCAGCCCAGCAAACTTCACTCGGCCTGAACCTGCCGACCGGGATTGTCGGCAATGATCTGGTGGAGTGGAGCAAGGGCACCAACAAGGCCGGGCTGAAGGTGCGTACGGTGTTGCTGGGCGACATCATCAATTCGCCTCTCGCGTTGGCCTCGCCGACGGAGCAGACCGCTGCGGATCTGGTGGGCGATTCGACCTACACCACCTATCTGGCGACCAAAGCCACCAACATGAGTGCGAGCCTGGTGGTCAACGCCAACGACGGTTTCCTGAATGTCATCAACGCGGCCAACGGTGCTCGACGTTACGCCTACATGCCTTCCAGCGTGTTGCCATCGTTGCGCTACATCGCCGATCCGACCTACATCAACGGCGTGAGCCACAAGTTTCTGGTGGACGGCCAGGTCGGGGTGTTCGATGCGCAACTCGGGACTGCCTGGAAAACCCTGGCCCTGGGCGGGACAGGGGCGGGTGGCAGGACGTTCTACGCGGTGCAATTGTTCGACGCATCGGCAGGTAATGCCTTCAAGGCGCTGTGGGAATTCAGCGCACCGGCCACCGCTAACACCGCGAACGCTTTCAATGATCTGGGATATGCCTACGCCCGCCCGGAAGTGGCACGCTTGGCCGATGGTCGCTGGGCGGCCTTCATCTCCAACGGCTACGGGAGCAATTCGGGGGTGGCAGCGTTGTATGTGGTGGATGTGCGTGACGGTTCGCTGATCAAGAAAATCGTGGTCGACAGCACCGAAACCACCAATGGCCTGTCTTCGGTGAAGCTCAAGGTCAACTCGCAGAACGTGGTGCAAGCCGCTTATGGTGGCGACCTGAAAGGGCGTCTGTGGAAGTTCGACCTGAGTGGCGCCACGACCGACACTTGGGGCCTGGCGTTTTCCGGCAAGCCATTGTTCACGGCGCCGGGTGGCGCGACGCAGCCGATCACTGCGCAACCGCTGCTGGCGGACAATTCCCTGGGCGGCAAGCAAGTGTTTTTCGGCACCGGGAAATTCAATGAGACGGCGGACAAGACCAACAAGGATCTCCAGGCGTTTTACTCGGTGTGGGACGCAGACGGCGGATCGGGGCAGATTACCGTGTCGAGTTTGCAGGCCCAGTCGGTGACCGGGGTGACCACCGGCAGTGCCGGCGGGCAGTTCATCACCACCAGCCAGAACGACACGACCTACCCGACCGAAAAGGGCTGGTACCTGCCGCTGGTGTACAACAACGTGCTAACCGGTGAGCGGGTGATCAATCAGGCCAATCTGGTGGCCGGCCGGGTCGTGTTCACCACCGCCAGTGTCGACACCACCGACCCGTGCGCCAGTTTCGGCACCGGCAAACTGGTCGAACTGGATGCGTTCAGCGGTAAGATGCTCAATTACGCGGTGCTCGACACCAATGGCGACGGGCTGGTCGACAGCACGGATTCGATCTCCAGCGGGGTGATTTTCACCGGAGGTATTCCGACCCTGAACGCGATCGTCAACAATGCGGGCCGCAAGATTGTGAACGACTCCAGCGGTGGCATCACCTCCCTGGTGGAGAAACCCGGCGGTGGCGGCAGCCGTCGCATCATGTGGCGACAAATACAGTAAGTGAGAGTTGAGGCATGCGCAGATCCAACCGAGGTTTTACCCTGATCGAAATCATGATCGTGATTGCGATCATCGGTATCGTCATCACCATTGGCTATCCGAGCCTCACCGAATACGTGAAAAAGGGCCGTCGCACCGAAGTTGCCGGGTTGCTGTCCGAGCAGGCGCAGATTCTTGAGCGGTTCTATTCCAAGAGTAATGTCTATACCGGCGCCACCGGCCTGAGCACGGGGAACGACTTCTACACCATCACCCCGACCATCACCGACCAGACCTTTACCCTGACGGCTGTGCGCAAGTCCGGTACGGCCATGGCAACCGACAAGTGTGGAGACTTCACCATCACCAACACGGGTGTCAGAAGCATGGTTAACGCCACGGCCACCACCAAGGATTGCTGGGGCCGCTGAGTTTCTTTTTCGGGCGCCTTTTGCGCCCTCTGTCTATTGAACGGTTGGATCAGAACATGAGCAGTCAACAGCAAGTGGTGATTGTCGGCGGCGGGGTGATCGGCCTGCTGACCGCGTTCAATCTCGCGTCTGAAGTGCAGAGCGTTGTGTTGCTGGATCGCTCGAATGTTGGCCAGGAATCTTCCTGGGCTGGCGGTGGCATTGTTTCGCCGCTGTATCCGTGGCGCTACAGCCCGGCGGTCACGGCGCTGGCTCACTGGTCCCAGGATTTTTATCCACAGCTGGGCGAGCGACTGTTCGCTGCCACCGGTGTCGATCCCGAAGTGCACACCACCGGGCTGTATTGGCTGGACCTGGATGACGAGGCCGAAGCGCTGGCCTGGGCCGAACGGGAAAACCGTCCGTTGCGGGCTGTGGATATCTCGGCGGCCCATGATGCGGTGCCGGTCTTGGGCGGTGGTTTTTCCCGGGCGATCTACATGGCCGATGTGGCCAACGTGCGTAATCCGCGACTGGTGAAATCCCTGAAAGCGGCGTTGCTGGCGCTGCCGAACGTGACGATCCATGAACAGTGTGAAGTCAGCGGATTTATCCGTGAAGGCGACACGGTGGTCGGCGTGCAGACGTCCACGGGGGCTATTCACGGCGATCAAGTGGTGCTGACAGCGGGCGCGTGGAGCGGCGACTTGCTCAAAAGCCTCGGTTTGGCGCTACCGGTCGAGCCGGTCAAAGGCCAGATGATTTTGTATAAGTGCGCGGCGGATTTTTTGCCCAGCATGGTCCTGGCCAAGGGGCGTTACGCGATCCCGCGGCGCGACGGGCATATTCTGATCGGCAGTACGCTGGAGCACGAAGGGTTCGACAAGACCCCGACCGAAACGGCGCTGGAAAGTCTGAAAGCTTCGGCTGTGGAGTTGATTCCGGCGTTGGCGGACGCTGAAGTGGTGGGGCACTGGGCCGGGTTGCGGCCGGGTTCACCGGAAGGCATTCCATATATTGGCCGGGTGCCGGGGTTTGCCGGGCTTTGGCTTAACTGCGGGCATTACCGCAATGGGCTGGTGCTGGCGCCGGCGTCGTGTCAGTTGTTTGCGGATGTGATGTTGGGCAGGGAGCCGATTATTGATCCGGCGCCGTATGCGCCTGCGGGCCGGATCTAAGGCGAAAGTCAAAAGATCGCAGCCTTCGGCAGCGCCTACAGGGGAATGCGTTGTTCTGTAGGCGCTGCCGAAGGCTGCGATCTTTTCAATCCAACCCTAATTTCTTCAGCCTGTAGCGCATCGACCGAAACGACAAATTCAACCGTTGCGCCGCCGCTGTACGGTTCCAGCGGGTTTCTTCCAGCGCCTGGAGGATCAGTTTGCGTTCGACGTTCTCCAGATAATCTTCCAGATTGTCGATCCGCTTCAGGTCTGGCACACCCGCTTCTGCGGCGCAGTTGCCTTCGGCCAGGCGCAAGTCCCCGGCTTCGATCTGTTTGTTCTCGCACAAGGTGTGAGCGCGTTCGAGCATGTTCTCCAGCTCCCGCACATTGCCCGGAAAGCGGTAGCTTTTCAGTGCTTCAAGGGCTTGCGGATGCAATTTGGCTGCGGGATGGCCGGTGCCGGCGGCCAGGCGCTTGAGCACATGATTGGCCAGTGTCTCGATGTCGTCCCGGCGTTCGCGCAAGGGCGGGACGCGCAACTCGATCACGTTCAGGCGGTAGTACAAATCCTGGCGAAAACGTTCGGCGCTGACTTCGGCATCGAGGTCTTTGTGAGTGGCGCAAAGGATGCGTACATCGACCACGGTTTCCTGCTGCCCGCCGACGGCGCGTACGGCTTTCTCCTGGATCGCCCGCAGCAGCTTGACCTGCATCGCCAGCGGCAAATCCGCCACTTCGTCGAGGAACAGAGTGCCGCCATGCGCCGCCTGGAATAGTCCGGGATTGTCTTCAATGGCACCACTGAAGCTGCCTTTGCGGTGGCCAAAGAATTCACTTTCCATCAATTCGGACGGGATTGCCCCGCAGTTGACCGGGATAAAGGGCCGGCCGGCCCGTGGGCCTTGTTCGTGGATCAGGCGCGCGACCAACTCCTTGCCGCTACCGGATTCGCCGCTGATGTACACCGGGGCCTGGCTGCGGGCCAGTTTGTCGATTTGTTTACGCAGGTTGCGCATCGGCAATGATTCGCCCAGCAACCGACGATCGATGGCGGTGCTGGCGCCACCCGGAGCGGGCAGGCGCAGGGCGCTGGTGACCAGTTCCCGCAGTCGGGTGAGGTCCACCGGTTTGGTCAGGAAGTCAAAGGCACCGGCCTTGAGGGCGTTGATCGCGGTTTCGAGGCTACCGTAAGCGGTGATCATCGCCACCGGCACTTGGGGATAACGTTGCTGGATGTGTTGCACCAGCTCCAGGCCCGTACCATCGGGCAGACGCATGTCGGTCAGGCACAGATCGAATGTTTCCCGGCCCAGCAGCGCCTGGGCTTCGCCGAGGTTACGGGCACTGAAGGTATCGAGTTTCATCCGTCCCAGGGTGATTTCCAGGAGTTCGCGGATATCCGGCTCGTCGTCGACGATCAGGACTTTTTGCCGTGGGCTCATGTTCAACTTTGTTTCCGTCCGTGTGCAAAGGTGATGCGAAAGCAGCCGCCGCCTTGGCGTGGTTTGAAGTCTAGGCGGGCCTGGTTGCTTTCGCACAGCTCACGGGACAGATAAAGCCCCAGGCCAGTGCCCTGGCTACTGGTGGTGAAGAAGGGTTCGAACAAGTGCGCCTGCTGGTCCGGCGCCACGCCTGGGCCATTGTCCAGCACTTCGAGGACTGGCAGTTGGCTGTCGGTGTCGACAAACAGCTCCAGCCAGACCTCGGCCGTTTCATGGACCGAGCCACTGTGACGCCAGGCATTACGCAACAAGTTGTCGAGAATCTGCGTCAGTTGATTCGGGTCCATCAGCGTCGTGAAGTGGCCCATGCCTATGCGCAGGTGAATTTGCTGGCCTTCGGTAGCGGCCTCGCGGGTTTCGGCGACGTATTGCTCGATCCACGGCTTCAGATCGAGCCGTTGCGGTGCGGTTTGCTGGCGGCGGGACAGTTGCAGGACGTTTTCGATAACCCGATTCATTCGCTGAGAGTGGTCTTGGATAATCTGGGTCAGACGCCGATCCGCGCCGTTCAGTTCCTCGGATTCCAGCAGCAGCTGCGCGGCATGACTAACGGCGCCCAGCGGATTGCGGATCTCGTGGGCGATCCCGGCTGTCAGGCGACCCAGGGCAGCGAGTTTCAATTGCTGCGCCTGCTGGGCGATCTGGGCGAGGTCTTCGAGAAAGATCAGGGTCTGATGGTGCGGGCTCTGGTCCAGGGCGATGAAGCTCGGCTGCAGTTCCAGGCCGGAGCGGGCGATCTTCAAGCTCTGAGGGCGCAAGGTCGGGTTGTTGAGCCACAGTTGCAGGCGCTCGACCAGGATCGGCGAGTATTCATCGATCAACTGGCCTTCGAGACGCTCCTGACCGAGTAGTGACAGGGCGCTGTGGTTGGCCAGTTGCACCCGCCGCTGCTCATCGAGCACCAGAATCCCGGTGCGCATGCGTTGCAGGATCAAGGCGTTGAGGGCTTCGAGGCTGACCACTTCGCTGGCCCGCTGCTCGGCGAGGTGTTCGCTGACTTCCAGGCGTCGGATCAAACCTTGCACCAGCAACGCCGCGGCAAAGCACAGCGCGCCGAGGGTGCCGGCTTGCAGGTAGTCGCTGGGACTGGTGGGGCGGGTGAAGCTCAGCAGGAAGCTCAAGCCGACAATGCCAAGGGCCGCGACCGCCGCAATCAACAGGCCGATTCGCCCGCGCAGCAGGGTGTTGCCGATGGCCACCGACACAATCAGCAAGTTGCCAATGGCGCTGGCCACACCGCCGGCGGCATAGAGCAAGCCGCACAGCAGCAAGACGTCGACCAGCGTCAGGCTGAACAACTGCGCCGGGCGCCGGGTGTTCTCCAGGAACACCACCAGCAGGATGTTCAGCACCAGGTACAACCAACTGCCACTGCGCAGCAGATCGTTATTGGCGAACGTCAGCAACTGGTTGTCCATGTTGCTGGAGATCAACAGCACCAGGGTGATGCCGACGCTTAACCGGTAAAAATGATAAAGGCGCAGCAGTCGCTGGGCCTGTTTGCTGCCGGGGCTGGAAGCCTCAGCGATCACTGGAGCCCGGGCCTTGCTCAAGGTGAGCCTGGCTGCAATACCACTGTTGTTGAAGGTTCAGCGCACGATCGCGGGGCAGGTGCACACCACAGTGGGCGCAGCGCACCATCGGCGCCGAATCCAGCTCGGCATTGGGGCGAGGCGTGGAAGCGGATCCCTTGAACTTGCGCCAAAACCATACCGCTGCGGCAATCAGGGCGATCCAGAACAGTAAACGAACCATGGCGGGCTGCTTTTCGAATGATGATCAGGCAGTTTAGCCAAGGACATGTCAGGCGCACAGCGTAATAAATCGCTGAAATAAAAAAGGGAGACTCAAGAGTCTCCCTTTTTGCACAGCCTGTGGGGTTAGTCGAACACACCAAAGGTCATGTAGCTGAACCACGAACGGTCGCCGTTGTTGCCTTCCGCTTCGTGTTGCTCTTCCTCGATCACGTCGCCGTTTTCGTCTTTAGGCTTGAGATCGTTCGGAATCGCGTCTTTCGCGTCCTGGAACTGCTTCTGCACGTCCTGGTTGGCGCGGGTTTCACCCGGTGGCAGCGGCGGGCTGGATTCGATCAGGCCCAGAGTGGCCTTGCTCAGCCACGAACGGTTGTCCGCTTCGTCGACCGACGGCCGGAACT
Organism: Pseudomonas sp. B21-053; assembly: GCF_026016365.1. Lineage (NCBI taxonomy): Bacteria > Pseudomonadati > Pseudomonadota > Gammaproteobacteria > Pseudomonadales > Pseudomonadaceae > Pseudomonas > Pseudomonas sp. B21-053. Next base: position 6,118,205 of record NZ_CP087205.1, on the reverse strand, counting down.
GACCGTCCACCAGGCTTGGGTGGTTCGGGTAGTTGAGCTTCAGGGTTTCGAGGCTGGTTTCGGCCAGTTCGTCCAGGTGCAGACGCTGGTAGGACTCGACCATCACCGCCAGGCCGTCACCGACCGATGGGGTTTCCTGGAAGTTTTCCACCACATAACGACCACGGTTCGCGGCAGCGACGTAAGCCTGACGGGTCAGGTAGTAGTCGGCGACGTGAATCTCGTAGGAAGCCAGCAGGTTGCGCAGATAAATCATGCGCTGCTTGGCATCCGGCGAATAGCGGCTGTTCGGGTAGCGGCTGGTCAGCTGGGCGAACTCGTTGTACGAGTCGCGGGCAGCGCCAGGGTCACGTTTGGTCATGTCCAGCGGCAGGAAGCGCGCCAGCAGGCCGACGTCCTGGTCGAAGGAGGTCAGACCCTTGAGGTAATACGCGTAATCCACGTTCGGATGCTGTGGGTGCAAACGAATGAAACGCTCAGCGGCAGACTTGGCAGCCTCAGGCTCGGCGTTCTTGTAGTTGGCGTAGATGAGCTCGAGTTGAGCCTGATCAGCATAGCGCCCGAACGGATAACGCGACTCCAGCGCCTTCAGCTTGGCTGTGGCGGCGGTGTAGCTATTGTTGTCCAGATCGGTCTGAGCCTGCTGGTACAGCTCGACCTCGCTCAGGTTTTCGTCGACGACTTCCTTCGATGAGCAAGCAGCGGTCAATGCGAGGATGGCGATCAGCAGCAGGTGTTTCACTTGCATGGCGGCTTGCGTCCCTATGACGGCCGCTGTCTTGGGCGGGGCCGTCCTGTTATGATGAGCGCCCCGTTGAATAGCCTCGGGGCAAAAGACGCCGTATTTAACCACAAGCGCGCAGCCGAAACCAAAGGCTGTGCCGACGCCTAGTCTGAGCATGTCCGATAAAATTGAACTTCGCGCAGAGGTGCCGTCCGAATTGGGCGGCCAACGCCTCGATCAAGTCGCCGCACAATTATTCGCTGAGCACTCGCGCTCGCGCCTTTCCGCCTGGATCAAAGACGGCCGCCTGACTGTGGATGGGGCGGTTATCCGCCCGCGAGACATCGTTCATGGTGGTGCCATTCTTGAACTCACTGCCGAGCAGGAAGCTCAGGGCGAATGGATCGCTCAGGACATCGAGCTGGACATCGTCTACGAAGACGACGACATCCTGGTGATCAACAAGCCTGCGGGCCTGGTGGTGCATCCGGCTGCTGGCCACGCTGATGGGACCTTGCTCAACGCCTTGCTGCACCACGTGCCGGACATCGTCAATGTGCCCCGCGCCGGTATCGTGCATCGCCTGGACAAGGACACCACCGGTCTGATGGTGGTGGCCAAGACCATTCAAGCGCAGACGCAATTGGTTACACAGTTGCAGAGCCGCAGCGTCAGCCGGATCTACGAGTGCATCGTGATTGGTGTGGTAACGGCCGGTGGCAAGATCAACGCGCCGATCGGTCGTCACGGCCAGCAACGCCAGCGCATGGCGGTGATGGAAGGTGGCAAGCAAGCCGTCAGCCACTATCGCGTGCTTGAGCGTTTCCGCTCCCACACGCATGTGCGGGTGAAGCTGGAAACCGGTCGTACGCACCAGATTCGCGTGCACATGGCTCACATCAACTACCCGTTGGTCGGAGATCCTGCCTACGGCGGTCGTTTCCGCATTCCGCCGGCAGCCAGTGTGACCATGGTCGAATCGTTGAAGGCGTTTCCGCGTCAGGCACTGCACGCGCGGTTCCTGGAGCTGGATCATCCGACCACCGGTAAGCGCATGAGCTGGGAATCGCCGCTGCCGGACGATTTCGTCTGGTTGCTGACCCTGCTCAAGCAAGACCGTGAGGCGTTCATCGGATGAGTGACTGGCTGATTCCCGACTGGCCTGCGCCTGCCGGGGTGAAAGCCTGCGTTACCACCCGTGCGGGCGGCGTCAGTCTGGCGCCGTTCGACAGCCTCAACCTCGGCGATCACGTCGATGACAGTCCTGAAGCCGTGGCCGAAAATCGCCGCCGCCTCACCGATCATTTCGCTATTCAACCGGCCTGGCTGCAACAGGTTCACGGCATTGTCGTGGCTCATGCAGACCCGAGTCAGGTCGTCACGGCCGACGCCAGTTGGACGCAAACCCCCGGTATCGCCTGCGCGGCAATGACTGCCGACTGCCTGCCCGCATTATTTTGCGACCGTGCCGGCACTCGCGTTGCGGCGGCTCATGCCGGTTGGCGTGGGCTGGCTGCAGGTGTGCTGGAGGCGACTCTCGATACTTTGGCTGTAGCGCCGGAAGACGTATTGGTCTGGCTCGGCCCGGCCATCGGTCCGCAAGCCTTTGAAGTCGGCCCGGAAGTACGGGAAGTCTTCATTCAGCAACTGCCTGAAGCGGCCAAAGCCTTCGTCCCGAGCCAGAACGCCGGCAAGTTCATGGCCGACATCTATGAGCTGGCGCGTTTACGCCTTGCGGCCCGTGGTGTCACCGCTGTTTATGGTGGCGGTTTCTGCACCGTGACCGATACTCGCTTCTTTTCTTACCGCCGCAGTCCTCGCACTGGTCGGTTTGCCTCCCTGATCTGGCTCGAACGCTAGAATTAGCTGACCTGCATCAACGTCACGACGCTTGAAACTCCCAGAATCGACCGCATCTATAACGGTATCTGGCAGGTTTCTTCATTCAGGATGGTTTCTTAGGTCCGGCCTGCTCAAAAGGAAGGTGACCCATGCGTATAGACCGTTTAACCAGCAAATTGCAGTTAGCCCTCTCCGACGCCCAATCCCTGGCCGTCGGCCTCGATCATCCGGGCATTGAACCGGCGCACTTGATGCAAGCGATGCTTGAACAGCAGGGTGGTTCGATCAAGCCCCTGCTGATGCAAGTCGGCTTTGACGTCAACAGCCTGCGCAAAGAGCTGACCAAAGAGCTCGATCAACTGCCGAAAATCCAGAACCCGACCGGCGACGTCAATATGTCGCAGGATCTGGCGCGTCTGCTTAATCAGGCCGATCGCCTGGCCCAGCAGAAGGGTGATCAATTTATCTCCAGCGAGCTGGTGTTGCTCGCTGCCATGGATGACAACAGCAAGCTCGGCAAGCTGTTGCTCGGCCAGGGCGTGAGCAAGAAAGCGCTGGAAAACGCGATCAACAACCTGCGTGGCGGCGAAGCGGTCAATGACGCCAACCACGAAGAGTCGCGCCAGGCTCTGGATAAATACACCGTCGACCTGACCAAGCGTGCCGAAGAAGGCAAGCTCGATCCGGTGATCGGCCGTGACGACGAAATTCGCCGGACCATTCAAGTCCTGCAACGCCGTACCAAGAACAACCCGGTGCTGATCGGTGAGCCTGGCGTGGGTAAAACCGCCATCGCCGAAGGCCTGGCCCAGCGCATCATCAATGGCGAAGTGCCGGACGGCCTCAAGGGCAAGCGCCTGTTGTCCCTGGACATGGGCTCGCTGATTGCCGGTGCCAAGTATCGCGGTGAATTCGAAGAACGCCTCAAATCCCTGCTCAATGAGCTGTCGAAGCAGGAAGGGCAGATCATTCTGTTCATCGACGAACTGCACACCATGGTCGGCGCCGGTAAAGGCGAAGGCTCGATGGACGCCGGCAACATGCTCAAACCGGCGTTGGCACGCGGCGAACTGCACTGCGTTGGCGCAACCACGCTCAACGAGTACCGCCAATATATAGAGAAGGACGCGGCCCTCGAGCGGCGCTTCCAGAAAGTGCTGGTGGAAGAGCCGAGCGAAGAAGACACCATCGCGATCCTGCGTGGCCTCAAAGAGCGTTATGAGGTTCACCACAAGGTGGCAATCACCGACGGCGCGATCATTGCGGCGGCCAAACTCAGCCATCGCTACATCACCGACCGTCAGTTGCCGGACAAGGCTATCGACCTGATCGACGAAGCCGCCAGCCGCATTCGCATGGAGATCGACTCCAAGCCGGAAGTGCTTGATCGTCTGGAGCGTCGGTTGATCCAGCTGAAGGTGGAATCCCAGGCGCTGAAGAAAGAAAGCGACGACGCGGCGAAGAAACGTCTGGAAAAACTCCAGGAAGAAATCGTTCGCCTAGAACGTGAGTATTCGGACCTCGAGGAAATCTGGAATTCGGAGAAAGCCGAAGTCCAGGGTTCGGCGCAGATCCAGCAGAAAATCGAACAGTCCCGTCAGGAACTGGAAGCCGCACGCCGCAAAGGCGACCTGAACCGCATGGCCGAGCTGCAATACGGGATCATCCCGGACCTGGAGCGCAGCCTGCAAATGGTCGACCAGCACGGCAAAAGCGAGAACCAGTTGCTGCGCAGCAAGGTGACGGAAGAAGAGATCGCTGAAGTCGTGTCGAAATGGACCGGCATCCCCGTGTCGAAAATGCTCGAAGGCGAGCGCGACAAGCTGATGAAGATGGAAAGCCTGTTGCACCAGCGTGTGATCGGCCAGAACGAAGCGGTGATCGCGGTTTCCAACGCGGTGCGGCGTTCTCGCGCCGGGTTGTCCGACCCGAATCGTCCGAGCGGTTCGTTCATGTTCCTCGGCCCTACCGGTGTCGGTAAAACCGAGCTGTGCAAGGCGCTGGCTGAATTCCTCTTCGATACTGAGGAGGCGATGATTCGCATCGACATGTCCGAGTTCATGGAGAAACATTCCGTGGCACGACTGATCGGCGCGCCACCAGGCTACGTAGGCTATGAAGAGGGCGGTTACCTGACCGAGGCGGTGCGTCGCAAGCCTTATTCGGTGATCCTCCTGGACGAGGTCGAGAAGGCCCACCCGGATGTGTTCAACATCTTGCTGCAAGTGCTCGAAGATGGCCGATTGACCGACAGTCATGGCCGCACGGTGGATTTCAAGAACACCGTGATTGTCATGACCTCCAACCTTGGTTCGGTGCAGATCCAGGAACTGGTGGGGGATCGTGAGGCGCAACGTGCGGCGGTGATGGATGCGATTTCCACGCACTTCCGTCCGGAGTTCATCAACCGGGTCGACGAAGTGGTGATCTTCGAGCCGCTGGCCCGGGATCAGATCGCCGGCATCACCGAGATCCAGTTGGGTCGCCTGCGCAGTCGCCTGACCGAGCGCGAGCTGAAACTGGAACTCAGCCCTGAGGCGATGGATAAGTTGATCGCCGTCGGCTACGACCCGGTCTATGGCGCACGGCCGCTCAAACGAGCGATCCAGCGCTGGATCGAGAACCCGCTGGCGCAGCTGATTCTGTCCGGGCGATTCATGCCGGGCGAGACCGCTGTCGGCCGTGTGGAAAACGACGAAATCGTTTTCGACTAAGGCGTAATGCCAGTGAAATAAAGAAGGCCTCGCATTGCGAGGCCTTTTTTTCGCCAGGCTGTTGAACTCAAAGGAAAAGGCTTGTAAAGTGCGCCCCGCAGTAAGTCACCCGGAAGGGTTTCTGCTCCCCAAGCGGAAATCTGAAATAAGTTGCAAATCATTAACTTGAATGCAATTTAGGGGGTTGACAGAGGTGCTTAAGATTGTAGAATAGCGCGCCTCAGACACACGAACGCAGCGATGCGAACGGGTCGAAGAGATGCAGCAAGCTTCACCGTTGTAAATTGAAATATGTAGTTCCGTGATAGCTCAGTCGGTAGAGCAAATGACTGTTAATCATTGGGTCCCAGGTTCGAGTCCTGGTCACGGAGCCAATTTCAAACCGGGGTATAGCGCAGTCCGGTAGCGCGCCTGCTTTGGGAGCAGGATGTCAGGAGTTCGAATCCCCTTACCCCGACCATTTTTGGGTCGTTAGCTCAGTTGGTAGAGCAGTTGGCTTTTAACCAATTGGTCGTAGGTTCGAATCCCACACGACCCACCATTTTTGAAACCAGTTAACGCTGGGATCAGATCTTAAGATCAGAGGCCAAAAGCGCTGATCGAAGAAGGCGACTTGTGAAGGTCGCCTTTTTTTTACCGGGGTATAGCGCAGTCCGGTAGCGCGCCTGCTTTGGGAGCAGGATGTCAGGAGTTCGAATCCCCTTACCCCGACCATATTAAAAATCCTCGTATCGAAAGATACGGGGATTTTTTTTGTCTTCGAAAAAGTGCAATCCCGCTTCAAGTCATCATACAACTTGCCGATAACGAGCGAACGGGGCGCATACAGCGCGTCCATTTCCAGCCATAAAAACAAAAGGCGCTCGTTATGTTGCTTCGTCAGCTGAATATTGCCCCTCGTGCGGCATTGGGTTTTGCCCTGATTGCGGTGCTGGTGGCGTTGCTCGGGGTGTTCGCACTGGGGCAGATGTCGAGCATTCGAGACAGCGAGGTGGCGGTTGAAAGCCAATGGTTGCCGAGCATCCGTGGCGGCGATGAAATCCGCGAGATCATGCTGCGCATCCGCACCATCTCCCTGCGCATGGCCCTGGATCAGGACCCGAAGAACATTCCTCAGTACCGTAGCCAGATGGACACCCGGGACAAGGAGCTGAGCGACAAGATTGCTGCCTACGACAAATTGGTCAACACCGCCGAAGGCAAGCAGTTGTATGACCAGTTCAAGAGCACCTTCGCCGCTTACCGCTCGGGTATCGCCCAATCGTTCACCCTGGCCGAGCAGGGCCGTCGCGATGAGCTGACCAAGCTGCTGCTGGTGGACATGAAGACCGTGGTCGATGGCTCCGGCAAACAGCTGAATGACCTGGCGGACCTGTTCGCCAAACAAGTCGCCGCCGAGAGCCAGAAGTCCGCGGCGCACTACGAAACCTCGCGCACCATCGTCAGCCTGTTCATCGGCCTGGCGGCGCTGGCCACCGTCGGCCTGGCGATGTTGCTGACCCGCAGCATCGTGCGTCCCTTGAATGAAGCGGTAAACGCCGCCGAGAACGTGGCCCGGGGCGATCTGACCAACCCGATTGAAACCCATGGCAGCGATGAAGTCAGCCGGTTGCTCAAGGCGCTGGCGACGATGCAGCAGAATTTGCGTGAAACCCTGCAAGGCATCAGCGGCTCGGCCACTCAGTTGGCCACGGCGGCCGATGAATTGAACGCGGTCACCCTCGATAGCACCCAGGGCCTGCAACAGCAGAACAACGAGATCGAGCAGGCTGCCACGGCCGTCAACGAGATGACCACCGCCGTGGAGGAAGTCGCACGCAACGCGGTGTCTACGTCCGACGCTACGCGTCAGTCCAGCGAGTCGGCGCACCTGGGCCAGGAGCGGGTCAGCGAAACCGCCAGCGCGATCAGCGCCCTTGCCAGCGACGTGCAGCACACCGGTGAGTTGGTGCAGTCCCTGGCCAATCAATCCCAGGACATCGGCAAGGTGCTGGACGTGATTCGCGCCATCGCCGAGCAAACCAATCTGTTGGCGCTCAACGCCGCAATTGAAGCGGCGCGGGCGGGGGAGAGTGGTCGCGGTTTTGCAGTGGTGGCCGACGAAGTGCGGGCGCTGGCCCATCGCACCCAGCAATCGACCCAAGAAATCGAACAAATGGTCCAGGGCATGCGCAGTGGCTCGACCCTGGCGCTGGATTCCATGCAAGCCAGCGCTTCCCGGGCTGCCAGCACGCTGGTTTTGGCCGAGCGCGCCGGCGAGGCGTTGCAGACCATCACCGCGTCGGTGCATGAGATTCACGAGCGCAACCTGGTGATCGCCAGCGCCGCCGAAGAACAGGCGCAAGTGGCGCGGGAAGTCGATCGCAACCTGGTGAATATCCGCGACCTGTCGGTACGCTCCGCCGCCGGTGCCGATCAGACCAGCGCCTCCAGCCATGAGCTGTCAAAACTGGCCAATGCCCTGCAGGGCATGGTGCAACGCTTCCGCGTGTAAATCTGTCAGGCACAAAAAAGCCGCACTTCCCGTCGAGGGATGCGCGGCTTGTTTGTTCTGAGGCTTAGGCGCCGTCTTGGTCTTTCAGGTGTTCGAACAGGCCTTTTGGCATTTTCTTGCCGTTGGCTTCGAAGTTGGCTTTCACGTTGTTGTAAGCCTCTTGCTCGTCGATGAAGCCGTCATGGTTGGTGTCGATCTTGTCGAAGTTGGACTTCGGCGCGACGGCCTGGAATTCGGCACGGGATACTTTGCCGTCGCCATCGGTGTCGGTCTTGGCCATCGACGCATCGCCGCATTTGCCTTCGCCACACTTGCCTTCAGGGGTTTTCACCGTTTGCTCGGCCGATGCCAGCAGGTAGCCTTGGGTCAGTGGCTGGGCCGCGAATACGGAACCAGTCAACATCATGCCACCGGCCAAAACAGCGCCGAGCAGACCGATAGTGTTTTTAGTAGTACGGGACATTTGAAATCTCCTGGGTTGCACGACACAACCGCTCGATAAAGGATGCCGCGTAGTGCGGCGTTAACCGAAGCAGGCGGTGCCTTGCTCGGGTGTGGCCATTTAGCCGGGCGGGTGTATCGCTACTGTGTCGTGCAAGGGGGAGTTTGTAAGCGAAGGGGCGAAATCGTGGGGCGGGATACAGTGAGACACAGATCTACAGGCTGGTGAGCAAAAAATTTGGGAGCGAGCCTGCTCGCGAAGACGGTTTAACAGCCAACATTGATGTTGAATGTAATGGCCTCTTCGCGAGCAGGCTCGCTCCCACAGGGATGTGTGTTAATGCAATTTAAGTCGCGGCTCGGTCCCACGCCCAATCTTGCTACCCAGCATCAACATCGCCGTGCGGAACGCTCCATACAGCGCCATCTGGTGCATCCGGTACAGCGACACGTAAAACATCCGCGCCAGCCAGCCTTCCAACATCACACTGCCGGTAAGGTTGCCCATCAAGTTACCCACAGCCGAAAAACGCGACAGCGAGATCAGCGAACCGTAGTCGGTGTATTTGTATTCCGGCAACGCCTTGCCTTCGATCCGCAGCTTCAGGGATTTGGCTAGCAACGACGCCTGTTGATGTGCAGCCTGGGCGCGTGGCGGCACGTTGCGGTCGGTGCCCGGTTGCGGGCAGGCGGCGCAGTCACCGAAGGCGAAGATGTTCTCGTCGCGGGTGGTTTGCAGGGTCGGCAGCACTTGCAGCTGATTGATGCGGTTGGTTTCCAGGCCATCGATGTCCTTCAGGAAACCCGGAGCACGAATCCCGGCGGCCCAGACTTTCAGGCTGGCGTTGATCACTTTGCCATCGGCGGTGATCAGGCTTTCGGCCGTGACTTCGCTGACCGCCGCATTGGTCATCACGTTGACCCCGAGTTTCTCCAGGGTTTTATGCACCGGCCCGCCGATGCGTTCCGGCAGGGCGGGCAGCACCCGAGGCCCGGCTTCGATCAGGGTGATGTGCATGTTTTCCGGTTTGATCCGGTCCAGACCGTAGGCCGCCAGTTCATGTGCAGCGTTGTGCAGTTCTGCCGCCAGCTCAACGCCGGTGGCACCAGCGCCGACGATGGCCACGCTAATCTGTTCCACCACATCGGTTTGCCCGGCATGGGCGCGCAGGTAGTGGTTGAGCAGTTGCTGATGGAAACGCTCGGCCTGTTTGCGGGTGTCGAGGAACAGGCAATGCTGCGCCGCGCCCTGGGTGCCGAAATCGTTGGTGGTGCTGCCGACCGCGATCACCAGCGAGTCGTAGCCCACTTCGCGCGCCGGGACCAGTTCAATACCGGCTTCGTCATACGTGGCGGCCAACTGGATTTTTTTCTGTGCGCGATCGAGCCCGCTCATGCGCCCCAGCTGGAACTCGAAGTGGTTCCATTTCGCCTGGGCTACATAGTTGAGTTCGTCTTCGGAAGAGTTCAGCGATCCGGCCGCCACCTCGTGCAACAGCGGTTTCCAGATGTGGGTCAGGTTCGCGTCGACCAGCATCACACTGGCCGTGCCACGCTTGCCCAGAGTCTTACCCAGACGGGTAGCCAACTCCAGACCGCCGGCGCCGCCGCCAACGATGACAATACGATGAGTCATGGGGATATCTCGCAAGGCTAAAAGAAATCGGTGCGATTACCCGAGCGAGCGCGAGGCAGCTCATAGCGTCAGGTAACCGATAAGGCGGCTCAACAAGCCCAAGCCAATGGTCACTGCCAGCACCAGCACCAGGAGCATCCACGGCCGGAAAGGCCGGCGCTCGACTCGGTGTTGGGACAAGTGCAGGTACTCTTCGACATGCTTCTGGTCGTCTGGGTTCAGGCGGCTGGTCATATTGGGCCTCGTCAGGGGTAGACGTTGCTGAATGTGTAGAAGCTACAGGCTGATTTAACGAACGTTGAACGGAGCATAGCCGCTGTCGGGGATCGGCTCGACGCTCACCGTGTCGTCCAGTCGAATGATTCCACTTTGTAACACTCGGGCAGTGATTCCGCCATGGCCGCGAACCGCTTGAAAAGTCCCGGGGCCGAGGTTGTTTTGCAAGCGTGCGCACGGTTGGCACCAGCCTGTGGTTTCGAAAATCGCCTGGCCAATCTTGAAGCGCCGGCCCTTGAGGCTGAACAAGTTGATGCCGCTGACGACGATGTTGCGCCGCAGGTCATTTGGCAGCACCGGTTGATCCTCCGGGCGGCCCATCAGCGAATTGATCACCGCCAGGTGTTCCCACTGAATCAACGTCACCTGCCGCGCATTGCGTACACCGGGGCGGGCCTTGTCGCCGGTCAAACCGGCCTCAAGGCGCGCTTCCACGACGTCCAGTTCAATCATCGGCACATGCGACGCCGGGCGCACGCCGATCCAACGCACGCGGCCGATTTGTGGGACTTCGGCAATCAACTCCTGCAATGGGCTCACAGGCTGATCCCGACGTCGAAGACGATGCTGCGTCCCAGGTTGCTGCGCAGGAAATCCGGCGCGTCGGGATGTGCGAACAGCACACGGGCGAACGTCGGCCCGACCAGTGACAACGAGCGCCAGCCCTGGCGCAGGTACTCAGTCGGTGGTGGGAAGTGGCTGTTGAGGTCCAGCACTTCGCGCTTGAGGCTGGCGAAGGCGATGATGTCCAGCTCGCCCAGATCCATGCCGCGCTCTTTGTAGTTGTGGGCTTTTTTGCGCAAGGTCGGCGCCAGTCTCAGCAGGAATTCATTGGCCGGAATGCGCCGGGGCTTGGCCTCGCGGCGCACCAGCGAACTCAGGGAAAACGCGCTGCGTCGGCGTTGCAGTTCGTCGCGCCATTCGTCGTTGAGGCGCCGGCCTTCGTCGAGCACGAAGAACACCTCGAAACTGGCATCGCGAAACAGCACGTCCGGCGGCTCACCGGCGGGGGCGAATTCGTCGGCGCGATAGGGAATGTTCAGGCCTTGCAGCAGGCGCTGGCAGACCCAACGCTCACGCTCCCATTTGCGGGCATTGGACAGGAACGCGTTGGCTTGCTCGGCCGCGATGGTCAGCAGGCGTAAATAATCTGAGTCATCCATAGGCCCAAGCTTAGCGTTCAAATGCGACAAGCAGAAAGCTTTGCATCCACTGGAGGCACATTTGCGCCGGTGTATGCTGGCATGGAGCCGTAATCCAACAAGGAGTGTGTCGTGGTGTTCAAGGGGATGGCGTCATGATCGGCGCAGAGTTGCTTTCACCGCAAAGCCTGGCGGTCGGCTGGCTGATTTACGTACCCGTGGTGATCTGGGCGATCTGCCGTGCGCCGTGGGTCGAGTTGTTCACCGACAGTCGCCGTCAACATTTGCTGTTCGGCACGGTGTTCGCGCTGTTTATGTTGTGGCTGGTGCGACGAGATTTCGATACGGGCGTGTCGTATCACTTTATCGGCATGACAGCCGTGACGTTGCTGCTGGACTGGCCGCTGGCGATTCTCGGTGGGTTGATCGCGCAACTGGGTTTGGTGGCGCTCGGGCGTCAGGACCTGGCCGCCGTCGGGGTGAATGGCGCGTTGATTATTCTGCTGCCGGTGCTGGTCACCGAATGCTGCGCGATCCTGGTCGAGCGTGCGCAGCCGCGTAATCCGTTTGTGTATATCTTCGTTTCCGGTTTCTTTGCAGCAGCGCTGTCGGCGTTGCTGTGCCTGCTGCTGGCGCTGACATGGCTGTGGTTCGACGAACGTTTCGCGATGCCGTACTGGCTGGAAGATTTTGTCGGCTATCTGTGGCTGCTGATTTTTCCCGAAGCGTTTATCAACGGCATGATCATCAGCGCGCTGGTGGTGTTCAGTCCCGAGTGGCTGGAGACCTTCAACCGCACTCGCTACCTTTCGGCGCCGTGGAAGGACGACGATCCCAAGTCTTGATCCACATCAAACCGGTTTGACGCTCGCCAACTCATGCTCGGCAAAACCTTCAGGAGCATCGAAATGAGCGTCTATGAATGGGCAAGGCAGGAGTTGCGTCACAGTCTGGATGCTGCGCAGGAAGTGGGGTTTGATCCGGGGTTGAGCCTGCGCGCCTTGCTCAGTGCGGTGGTGCAGCAGAGCAAGGCGGTGCGCAGTGTCGAGGATCTGGCGGATGAGTTGCAGTTTCTCGCCGAGAACCTCGATGACAGTCAGGACTACGGTTTTATGCGGCCCTGATGCCTGTGGATAAAGACGGAAGTCAGTGACGCGGTTCGAAGTCTTCGCTGAACAGGTCGTCCTCGGCATCCGGGCTCACCGGGATCTTGTGTTCTTCCGACGCCCAGGCACCCAGGTCGATCAGTTTGCAACGGTCCGAACAGAAAGGCCGGTAGGTATTGGTGGCGCTCCATTCGACAGGGGCACCACAGGTTGGGCAATTGACGGTTGGGGTCTGGCTCATGACTGGCTTCCACGCAAAGTTAAATAAAAGTGATGCAGGCGCTCGACCTCGCTGTGCAGCCAGGCGAGGTCGCGGTCGTTGACCACCACATCGTCGGCATGGCTCACGCGGTCCTGGCGGCTGGACTGGGCCTTGAGGATCGCCTGGACCTGCTGCTCGCTGATCTGGTCGCGCTGCAGGGTGCGTTCGATCTGTAGTTGTTCCGGGACGTCGATCACCAGCACCCGTTGGGTCATGGTGTATTGGCCGGACTCGATCAACAGCGGCGATACCAGAATCGCATACGGCGATTTTGCCTTGGCCAGATGCTCGACGATTTCCTCGGCGATCAGCGGATGCAGCAGCGCTTCGAGCCAGCGGCGTTCTTCCGGGACTTCGAAGATCAGCTTGCGCAGCGCCGCACGATCGAGTTGCCCGTCGGCTTGCAGCACGCCAGGGCCGAAATGCTCGGCAATTTTCGCAAGCGCCGGGCGACCCGGTTCCACTACCCAGCGCGCCGCGTGATCAGCATCGACCACGTGCACACCGAGGTCGATGAAGTGCTGGGCCGCCGCGCTTTTGCCGCTGCCGATGCCGCCGGTCAGGCCGAGAATCCAGGGTTTTTCCACAGGGGTATTCATTTCAAACCGACAAACTGCCAATAGAAGTCGGTTATTTGACCACCCCAGAGCAACGCAATCCAGCCGGCAATTGCCAGATAGGGGCCGAAGGGGATCGGCGTCGAGGTTTTCGCGTCACGCAAGCGCAGCAAAATCACCCCGAGAATGGCTCCTACCAGCGATGACAATAGGAGGGTCAGCGGCAGCACTTGCCAACCGCCCCAGGCCCCGAGCATTGCCAACAACTTGAAGTCGCCATGGCCGATGCCGTCCTTGCCGGTGATCAGTTTGAACAGCCAGAACACCGACCACAGCACCAGGTAACCGGCCACCGCACCCCACAATGCATCGTGCAACGGCACGAACAGCTCGAAGCTGTTGACGATCAGCCCCAGCCACAACAACGGCAGCACCAGGACATCGGGCAACAGTTGATGCTCGGCATCAATCAGGCTCATCGCCAATAGGCCCCACGTCAGCACCAGCAGCAGGCCGGCAGGCCAACCGAAACCGAACTGCCAGGCAATGAATGCCGAAAGCAGACCGCAGGCCAGTTCGGTCAGTGGGTAGCGCTTGCTGATCGGTGCCGCGCAGTTCGAGCAGCGACCGCGCAACAACACGTAACTGAGCACCGGAATGTTTTCCCAGGCGCGGATCTTCTGGGCGCAGTGCGGGCACTGGGAATGGGGCAGCATCAGGTTGTAGGTCGGCGGAGGCGTTTCGATGGGCAGGCCGAGGACGTCGTGAGCCTGCGTTCGCCATTCCCGTTCGAGCATTTTCGGCAGGCGCCAGATCACTACGTTGAGGAAGCTGCCGACCAGCAGGCCGAGCACCAGCGCCGTGATGACGAAGGCCAGCGGATAGAGGGTCAGGTAGTCGGTCAAGGGCATGTCAGATCGCTGAGCCGAGTTGGAAAATAGGCAGGTACATCGCAACTACCAGCCCGCCAACGACAACGCCGAGCACTACCATAATGAACGGCTCCATCAGGCTGGTGAGGTTGTCGACCATGTTGTCCACTTCGTCCTCGTAGAAGCTGGCGACCTTGTCGAGCATGTCGTCCAGCGAACCCGACTCTTCGCCGATGGCGGCCATCTGGATTGCCATGTTCGGGAAGATGCCGGAGGTGCGCATGGCGAAATTCAACTGCATGCCGGTCGAGACGTCCTGCTTGATACGCAGCACCGCGCGTTTGAACACGATGTTGCCGGTGGCGCCGGCCACCGATTCCAGCGCATCCACCAGCGGCACCCCGGCGGCGAAGGTGGTCGAGAGCGTGCGGGCGTAACGCGCCACGGCGGACTTGTACATCAGCGCGCCCACCAGCGGCAGTTTCAGCAGCCAGGTGTCCATCCGGTCGCGAAAGGGTTGCGACTTCTTCATTGCGCGACGAAAACCGAAGATCGCGGCGATCAGCGCGCCGAGCATCAGCCACCACCACTCCTGCATGAACTCCGACAGGTTGATCACCATCAGGGTAAAGGACGGCAGCTCGGCGCCAAACCCGGCGAACACCGTCTTGAATTGCGGCACCACTTTGACCAGCAGAATCCCGGTGACGATGATCGCGACAAACACCACGGCCAGCGGATAGGTCATGGCCTTCTTGATCTTGGCCTTGAGCTGTTCGCTCTTTTCCTTATAAGTGGCGACCCGATCCAGCAGGGTATCGAGTGCGCCGGCCTGTTCACCGGCATCCACCAGGTTGCAGTACAACTCGTCGAAATACTGCGGCTTCTTGCGCAGGGACGCGGCGAAGCTGTTGCCCGCCGCGACTTCCTGTTTCACCTCGTCCACCAGTTTGCGCATGGCCGGGTTGTCGAAGCCTTCGCCAATGATGTCGAACGACTGCAACAGCGGCACACCAGCCTTCATCATGGTCGCCATCTGCCGGGTGAACAGGGAAATGTCCTGGGCCTTGATGCGTTTGCCCAGGCTGAAAATCGACGCGGATTTCTTGCGCACCTTGCCCGGGTTGATCCCTTGCTTGCGCAATTGCGCCTTGATCAGCGCCGGGTTTTGACCGCTCAACTCGCCGGTCATTTTCGTGCCTTTCTTGTCCGTGCCTTCCCAGGCGTACACGCTGATTTTTGCTGCCTTGACCGCCATGTTCAGTCCTTGGTGACCCGGTTGATTTCTTCAAGGCTGGTAATGCCTTGCATGGCCTTGATCAGCCCGGAAGTGCGCAGGTCGTTGAAGCCGTCCTTGCGCATCTGGATCTCGATTTCCAGGGAGTTGCCTTCGGCCATGATCAGCCGTTGCAGGTCTGGCGTGTTCTTCACCACTTCATAAATCCCGATTCGCCCTTTGTAGCCGTGGTTGCAGTGATCGCAACCGACGGGCTCATAGATCGTGAATGAGCCGATGCGTTCCTCAGGGAAGCCTTCCTTGATCAGCGCCTCGCGGGGGATGTCGATCGGCGCCTTGCAGTGGCTGCACAGCTTGCGCGCCAGGCGCTGGGCGATGATCAGGGTGACCGAGGTGGCGATGTTGAACCCCGGGATGCCCATGTTATGCAGGCGGGTCAGGGTTTCCGCAGCGCTGTTGGTGTGCAGGGTCGACAGCACCAAGTGCCCGGTCTGCGCGGCCTTGATCGCGATTTCCGCGGTTTCAAGGTCGCGGATCTCGCCGACCATGATCACGTCCGGGTCCTGGCGCAGGAACGAGCGCAGGGCCTGGGAGAAATCCAGCCCTTGCTTGGGATTGACGTTGACCTGGTTGATGCCTTCCATGTTGATCTCCACCGGGTCTTCGGCGGTGGAGATGTTGATGTCCACGGTATTGAGAATATTCAGCCCGGTGTAGAGCGACACGGTTTTGCCCGAGCCGGTGGGGCCGGTGACCAGGATCATGCCTTGTGGCTGCTTGAGGGCGGCCATGAACAGGGCTTTCTGGTCGGGCTCGTAACCGAGGGCGTCGATGCCCATCTGGGCGCTGGACGGGTCGAGGATCCGAATCACCACTTTCTCGCCCCACAGCGTCGGCAAGGTGTTGACCCGAAAGTCGATTGACTTGCTCTTGGACAGGCGCATCTTGATCCGCCCGTCCTGGGGTTTGCGTCTTTCGGAAATGTCGAGGCTGGCCATCACCTTGAGCCGGGCGGCAATCCGCCCGGCCAGTTGAATCGGCGGCTTGGCGACTTCGCGCAGGATGCCGTCGGTGCGCATCCGTACCCGATAGGTTTTTTCGTAAGGTTCGAAGTGCAAGTCGGAAGAGCCGCTCTTGATCGCATCAAGCAGCATCTTGTGGACGAAGCGCACCACGGGCGCGTCATCGGCGTCTTGCCCGGGGATGGAGTCGTGGTTTCTATCGTCGACGGTCTCGATGTCCAGGCCATCGAGGTCCACATCGGCCATCTCTTCCAGGCCGGTGGCGTGGCTGTCGAAGAACTTTTCGATGGCGTCGCTGAGCTTGTCGTCCTCTACCAGGATGGCTTCGGTGCTCAGCCCTGTGCTGAACTGGATATCGTTGATCGCCTGGTGGTTGGTTGGGTCGGAAACCCCCACAAACAGTTTATTGCCACGTCGCCAGAGGGGCAGGGCGTGGTGCTGGCGGACCAGCTTCTCGCTGACCAGACCCTTGGGTTGGGTCTCTTTGTCCAGACAGTGGAGGTCCAGCAGGGCCATGCCGAAATGTTCCGAGGCAATCTCAGCCACTTCACGGCTCTTCGCCAGTTTGTTCTGCACCAGGTAGCTGACCAGTGAAATCCGGTTGCGCTGGGCTTGCTGATACGCCAGTTGCGCGCTTTTTTCAGTGAGCAGTTCGGCCAGCACTAATTGCTTGGCCAGACCGCTAAGGGCGATGTCGTTCATGGGGATACCGGACGCAGACAGTTCATGACTTATAGCCTAGTCAAGGCGAGGAACCAAACCAGTGGGGGTGAGGTGACAAAAAGTGTCAGATAGTGCGGTTACAGGGGGTAGGAAAGGGCGCTTTCGACACTTCGCGCCCCACAGCCAGGGCAGCGAAGGCCTGGCACGGAGTATGCTGAGGCTTAATCAGATCATGAGATTTCGACTCATGCATGGAGCTTGTCTATGAATACTCAGAAAGGTTTTACCCTGATCGAACTGTTGATCGTGGTGGCGATCATCGGGATTCTGGCGACGTTTGCGATTCCGGCGTATTCAAAATATCAGGCGCGGGCAAAGGTCACTGCGGGGGTAGCAGAGATTTCGGCGCTTAAAGTGAATTATGAGGACAAGATCAACTCAGGTACTGCTGCCCCAGCAGTTGCTGACATCACTTCGGCTGCCACCACGCAAAATTGCACAATTACCGTCTCGGCAAGCCCTACGGGCATCATCTGTACGCTCGTAGGTGCGCCTGCGCAGGTGTCCGCTGCGACTATTACTTTGACTCGTGATGCCACCTCGGGCTGGTCTTGCAAAACAAGCGCCGCCGCCGATTTCGCCCCAGCGGGTTGCCCTCATGGCTAATGGCGGCTAATTCGTCGACGACCAAGCCCCGCCTCTCAAGATGCGGGGTTTTTTTTCGCTGATTGTTTGAGTGCTCGATGTGCTGGTTTTACGTAAAAGTAAAACCTTCGCAAATTCATGGCCTTAGGCCTTCGACAAAACCGGCAAGTTGCATGTACGCAAACCGCTCTTCATGCATTTTGCATGATTGTGGAATTTGGCGATTTTTTTAAGTTGTTGATTTATATAGGTTTAATTGGTTTTTCAAAGTTGGCACAGCGTTCGCAATATACCCAGTAACCCTGCTGAGAAGACACGCAGCAGACTTTATAGAAAAACAGGAGTTACTCGTATGAAGAAGTTCGCTATCGCTACTGCTGCCGCGCTGACCCTGACCATGGCCGGTGCTGCATTCGCACAGACCACCACCACCCAAGCCCCGATGACTCTGGCGGCTGGTGAAGTGACCAAGGCTAAAGAAGCCACTTCCGATACCTGGATCACTACCAAAGTGAAAAGCGATCTGGTTACCGAGAAAGGCATCCCAGGCACTGACATCAAAGTAGAAACCAACAAAGGTGTTGTATCGCTGTCGTCCACTGTTGCAGTGACCGACGCTCAGAAAGCCACCGCTGTTGCGATCACCAAGAAAATCAAAGGCGTTAAAGCAGTTTCTGCTGACGGCCTGAAAGCCGAGTAAGGCAAGACTTCTCCGCTTGAACCGGGAGAAGGCGTGGCAGACGGGCTGAGCAATACGCCTGCCGCCTCTGGAGAGTTCATGCGAAGGCCACAAGGACGTGGCCATTACAGGCCTCCGACATTCGTGTCGGGGGCTTGTTCTATTGTGGAAGGATCAAAAGCAAAAGATCGCAGCCTTCGGCAGCTCCTACAGAGGAATGCATTCACCCTGTAGGAGCTGCCGAAGGCTGCGATCTTTTGATCTTTAGTTGCCGCGCTTGCTGGTGATTTCCTTCAGCCGATTACCTTCAAATCGCAGGTACTGGTACATCCCGTTGTTAGGCCCGTAGGTCCATTCCTCGACCTGGAATTCTTCCCGTCGGTTGGCACTGCGCTTATAGCCCAACGCATCCCGGGAAACGGGTTGTCCACATTTCTGCAGCACTTCGCTGGACCGGTCGCCCACGCTGATCAACTGACTGCCGCAGCGCAGGGTATCGGCTGCGCTGGCCTGACTGGCAGCCATCGCCAGGGTCAGGCCGATCAGCAATTGTCTGATCATCACTCGGCGTCCAGGTGCAGTGGCGTAATCACTCGACCATCACTTTGCGCTTCACCCAGGCTGGCGTCGACAAAGTACACGCGGTCATCGGCCATCTGCGTTTTGTCCACCAGGAAGTCCTTGATGCTGCTGGCCCGTTCCTGGCCCAGTTGGCGCAACAGCGTGTCGCTGGAACTCCAGAACTTGATCACATCCGCGCGCATTTTGGCGGTGCGTTCTTCCTTGCCCAGGTCCTTCCATTCGGCGGGCGGCTGAGTCTTGAGACGGGTGCGGTAGATGCCTTCCAGCAGCGCACCTTTCTCGCCCTCCGGCACTTGCAGCAGGGACGCCTGGGCCGGAACCTTGTCGCCACGGCGCTGGAGCATTTTGTAGTAGTTGTACTGGTACTCACGCTCCAGCCGTTGCTCGGCGATCAGCGGACCGTCGCTGTTTTGCGCGGCGGTGCCTTCGATTTCCAGGCGCAGGGCCGGACGTTCCTTGAGCGCACTGGAGAGTTTGACCAGCGACGCCTCGGCTTCCTTGCTCAGGTCACTCGAACCCGGCGCAAACGACACGGTGCCCAAGTCTTCCGAACCACCGCCGCTGATCAACCCGCCGATCATTTTGAACGGTGCGGCCGCCGCTTTGACGATCAGGTTGCGCAGGGTCTGCCAGACAATCGGCATGATGCTGAACTGCGGGTTGTTCAGGTCGCCGGTCACCGGCAATTCGATGGAAATCTTGCCGTCGACGTCCTTGAGCAGGGCGATCGCCAGTTTCAGCGGCAGGCTGGTGGCGTCCGGGCTGTCGACTTTCTCGCCCAGTTGCAGTTGCTCGACCACAACCTTGTTTTCAGCCTTGAGCTGGCCCTTGGTGATCAGGTAATGCAGGTCAAGATTGAGCCGGCCCTTGCGGATGCGGTAGCCGGCGAACTTGCCGGAGTACGGCGTCAGCGTCGTCAGCTCCACCCGTTTGAAACTGGTGGCGATGTCGAGGCTGGCCATCGGGTCGAACGGGTTGACCGCGCCCTTGATGGTGACCGGCGCATAGCGATCGACCTTGCCCTTGATGTCGACCGTCGCGGGTTTCGCCTGGCGGCTGTCGATGGTGCCGATCGCACCGTTGAGCTGTTGCACTGCCGTCGCGAAGTTCGGCGTGAGGCTGAAGTCGGCGAAGTTCGCCGAACCGTCGTTGATCGCAACACCGCCGACGTGGATAGCCAGTGGTTTGTCCTTGCTGGCCGCCGGTTTTGCTGCAGCAGTCTTGGCGCCGGAATCGGGTGGTTGCGGGACCAGCAGGTCATCGACGTTGGTGGTGCGGTCATCATTGATCATGAAGCGCACGTAGGGCTGGAACAGGTTGACCTTGTCGATTGACAGGCTGTCGCCGTGCTGATAGTTCAGGCCTTCGAGCGTCAGTTGCTGCCACTTGAGGAAGTCGCGGGTTTTCAGGGTGTCGAGGGTGTGCAACTGATCGACCTGGGCGCGACCGGTCACGCTGAAGGCCAGCGGTTCGGTGCTTTTCAGGTCAACCGCCAGGTCACTGCCGAGCATGCCGCTGCGCAGTTCCAGGCGAATGAACGGGGTGATGTAGGACTGGGCAACGCGCAGGTCGATGTCCTTGGTCTGCACTTTCAGCTTGGCGCTGACCGGTGCCAGATTGACCTCGCCGTCCGCGGTGATCTTGCCTTGCTTGCCGATACCCGTGTCGAGCTTGAGGGCGAAAGGCGAGCCATTGAGGCTGTCGAAATTCTGCAGGTCCACATTCAGTGGGCCCACTTCCAGCGCCACGGCCGGCTGCGCCTTGCGATCGGCCAGATGCACCTGGTAATTGCGCAGTTGCACGTCTTTGAGCAGCACCTGCCACGGTTTGCTTGGCGGAGTGGGTTCAGGTTTTGGTGAGTCGGCTGCTGCCGGAGTCGTCGCTGGTTCGGCTTTGGCTTTGACTGCCGCTTTGGACGGTTGGCTGGCAAACAATTTCTGCCAGTCCAGTTGGCCATCTGCTTCGAGGGCGGCCCAGGTTTCGAGTTTGTTGCTGCGGATCTTGCCGACGACGACTTGCTGCTTGGCCAGGTCTATCGTGGTATCGCTGACGTCCAGGCGTTCGAGTTTCACCAGCGGCCGGCCGTCCGGTGCATTGATGGCGAAGGGCGCGACGCTGACCGCGACGTTGCTCAGCAGCAGTTCGGTTTCCTTGGCCAGGTTGAGCTTGTAGTCGGTGCTCAGGTTCAACACGCCGTTTTCCAGGGCCAGCGGCAACGCATCACGTACGTATGGCCACCAGACTTTCATCTGGCCGTCGGTGACTTTCAACTTACCTTCGGAGGCAATCGGCACCAGGCTGAAATTGCCGGTCCAGTCGATCTGCCCGCCTGCGGGGCCGGCCGCGACCAGGGTCATGTCGGCGTTGTCATCGGGCAGGGTACTGAGGTTCTTCAGCTCGAAATCGAGTTTGTCGTAAAGGAATTCGATCGGCTCGCTGGGGCGCGAATCCTGGAAGTGCACATAACCGCCGGCCAGTTTGATTCGCTCCACGCGCAGCGGGAACGGCTTGGCATTCGGGTCGGCCGGGGTCGGTTCGCTGGCGGGGATTTTGAACAGGCCGAGCAGGTTGAGTTTGCCGTCCTTGCCGAAAAGGATTTCAGTCTTGGGTTTGTCCAGTTCGATATCGGACAGGTGCAGCGCCTTGGTCCAGAGACTGTCGATCTGCAGGTTGGCGTAAAGCCGTTCGAAGCCGACCTGTTCCTTGCCTGGCTCACCGATGATCAGGCCCCACAGGGTGACTTCAAGGCTGAAGGGGTTGAGTTCGATGCGCTGGATGTGCGCGGGTGTCGTGGCGTAATTGGCCAACTGCTGGTTGGCGATCCGCAAGGCGATGCCCGGCAAAATCAGAAACCCCAGCAGGCTGTAGAGAGCCAGAGCAGTCAGCAAGGCGCCGATAGCGCGAATCAATCCTTTGGGCATGTGCGGCTTCATTTGTCTGATCGGAGTGCCTTGGAGTATGGCACGCGTTTTCGGTTCCGAAGTACTCGCCCTGTTCAGGTTTGTTCAGAAAAAAGTGAATGAAACGTCCTCGCGCGTCAAAGCTGCAGGATCAGGGTTTTCAACGGTGGCTGCTGATCCATCGACGGGAAATCCGCGCCCGGGGTCATCACCGACCACTCGCGCACCGGCCGACCGGCCTTCTCTGCACAGCGCAAAACCTGCCCGCGCCAGTCGTCCATGCTGACCTTCGCCAGATTGTTGCAGCAGATCAGCACGCCATTCTCGGCGGTGGTCAGCAACGCGGGCTTGAGCAGGCTTTGATAGTCGCGCAGCAGGTCGACGGTGCCGAATGCGCTCTTGGCCCAGGCCGGCGGATCGAGCAGCACCAGATCGTACTGACGCTGTTCCAGGCGTTGGTAGCTCGGCAGTTTCTGTCCGCGACGCTGACTGATCGGCAGACCGGCGAGTTGGCGGATCGCCGGGAAGTAATCGGACTGAATGAATTGCATGGCCGGCAACTGCGGGTTGAGCAGGCCGTTTTCGCGGCCCACGGCCAGGTTGCCTTCGGCGAAGTCGAGGTTGCAGACCTCGCGCGCGCCACCGGCCGCCGCACTCAGGCCGACGCCGCAGGTGTAGGCGAACAGGTTCAGCACGCTTTTGCCTTTGCTGTGATCCTTGACCCAGCCACGGGTGTTGCGCAGGTCGAGGAACAGCAACGGGTCTTGCCCGGCGTGACGGCCGCGAACCCGGTAATTGAGGCCCCATTCGTGGCCGATCAGGTCTTGCAGCGCGGCTTCGTCGGCTTGGTAGACAGTGTCTTCGCGGTCGATACGCGAATTGCCCCGGGAGCGGTCGTTGTAGACCAGCAGGGTGTCGAGCCCAAGGTGTTGATTGATGCTGTCGTGCAGTTGCAGCAGCGCGTCGCGTTCCAGCGACTGGTGAAAACTTTGCACCAACAGTTGCGGACCGTAACGGTCGATAGTCAGGCCGCCGGCGCCTTCCTGGCTGCCATGGAACAGGCGATAGCAATCGGTGCCCTGCTGATGCAGTTCGGCAAGCAGGTCCTGGCGATGATCGAGGGCGGCGCGCAGCGCCTGATTCAAGGAAGACATGCTGGGCGCCTTGCAGGAGGAGGGAATTTGGCGCGGGAGTTTAACAGTTCGCAGCAATAAGAACCTGTAGGAGCGAGGCTTGCCCGCGAAGAACGATAACGCGGTATATCAGCCAGACCGTGTGGCCTTCTTCGCGGGCAAGCCTCGCTCCTACGACAGCAACCCCATCCGTCGCTTGGCCCGCTGCACCGAGCCATTCCTCATCGCCCAGCGCAGCATCGGCGCACTGCGCTTGACGCTGGCGCGGATCAACTGGCGTTGCAGCGGGTTCTGATTGACCCCGAGCATGTCACTCGCCCAATCCGGCAGCAGGTCGATCCCGGCCTGCATCATCAAGCCGCCAAACGGTTTGGCCATGCGGCTGGGGGAGGGTGCGTTCAGCAGCAGGCGCAACACCTCGCGACTGCGCTCGTCGCACAGCAGCTGCGGGCGGATTCGCTCCAGATACTCGGCTATTTCCTTGCGGCTATGCGGCACATCGCGGGCGCCCAGGCGCTCGGCGATCACCGCGATTTCGGCGTAGTAGCGGTCTTGATCAGCCAATGACAAATGCGGATTGCGATAACGCAGGTGCGCCGCGAGGAAGTTACTGACCTCGGCCACATGCACCCAGGTCAGCAAGTCTGGATCACTGGCGGCATACGGCCGGCCATCCGGCGCGGTGCCGACCACTTGCAGGTGGATGGTGCGCACTTTCTCGATCAGCCAGTCGGCGTCCTTGCGCGAACCGAACGTCGTCCCGGAGATGAACTGACTGGTACGGCGCAAACGGCCGAGCATGTCTTGGCGAAAATTCGAATGATCCCAGACCCCAGCCAACGCCAGTGGATGCAAGGCTTGCAGCATCAATGCACTGATGCCGCCAATGAGCATGCTGCTGAAATCACCATGCACTTGCCAGCTCACCGACTCGGGCCCGAACAGGCCGGGATCGCCCTTGGGATTCTCCAGGTCGAGGTTGCCCAGGGACAGACCGGTCAGGCTCATGAGCTGGGTTTCGATGCGGCTGCGGATGAATTCCATGGCGACTCAGTGGCGGAAAAAAGACTGACTGGAATGCCCCTGTGTAGGAGCTGCCGAAGGCTGCGATCTTTTGATTTTTCGATCTGAAAACGAAGATCAAAAGATCGCAGCCTTCGGCAGCTCCTACACAGGGCATGCCGGGTCGGAGTGTTATTGATTCAGGCGTTTATCGACCAACTCCTGCACCACACTTGGATCGGCCAGGGTCGAAGTGTCGCCCAGGCTATCCAGTTCGTTGCAGGCGATCTTGCGCAGAATCCGCCGCATGATCTTGCCCGAACGGGTTTTCGGCAAGGCCGGCGCCCATTGAATCAGGTCTGGCTTGGCGAAGCTGCCGATTTCCTTGCTGACGTGCGCCAGCAGTTCTTTCTTCAGTTCATCGTTGGGTTCGGAGCCGTTCATGGGCGTGACGAAGGCGTAGATGCCCTGGCCCTTGACGTCGTGGGGGTAACCGACCACTGCGGCCTCGGCGATGCTGTCGTGCAGCACCAGGGCGCTTTCCACTTCGGCGGTGCCGATGCGGTGCCCGGAGACGTTGATCACATCGTCGATACGCCCGGTGATCCAGTAGTCGCCGTCCTCGTCGCGCCGCGCGCCGTCGCCGGTGAAGTAGTAGCCGGGGTAGGGCTTGAAGTAGGTTTCGACCATGCGTTGCGGGTCGCCGTAGACGCTGCGAATCTGCGCCGGCCAACTGGATTTGATCGCCAATACGCCGCTGCCAGCGCCTTTGATTTCCTTGCCCACTTCATCGAGCAACACCGGTTGCACGCCGAACATCGGTTGCGTGGCGCAGCCCGGTTTGATGCGCTTGGCGCTGACCAGCGGGCTGAGCATGATGCCGCCGGTTTCGGTCTGCCACCAGGTGTCGACGATTGGGCAACGCTGTTCGCCTACGACGTTGAAGTACCAATCCCACGCTTCGGGGTTGATCGGCTCACCGACACTGCCGAGTAATCTCAGGCTCGCCCGGGAGGTTTCCTTCAACGGCTCGGGGCCTTCACGCATCAGCGAGCGCAGGGCGGTCGGTGCGGTATAGAAGATGTTGACGTGGTGTTTGTCGATGACTTGCCAGAAGCGTGAGCTGGTGGGGTAGCTCGGCACGCCTTCGAAGATCAGCGTGGTCGCACCATTGGCCAGCGGTCCGTAGACGATGTAGCTGTGGCCGGTGACCCAGCCGACGTCAGCGGTGCACCAGAATACTTCTTCGTCGCGGTAGTCGAGCACGTACTTGAAGGTCATTGCGGCTTGTAGCAGATAGCCGCCGGTGGTGTGCAGCACGCCTTTGGGTTTGCCGGTGCTGCCGGAGGTGTAGAGGATGAACAGCGGGTCTTCGGCGTCCATCGGCTCGGGCGGGCAATCGTCGCTGACATCGCGCAGGGCCTGGTGATACCAGATGTCCCGGCCTTCGACCCAGTTCACTTCGCCCTGGGTGCGCTCGACCACGATCACCGTGCTGACGTTCGGACAACTCTCGAGTGCCTTGTCGACCTTCTCCTTGAGCGGCACGAATTTACCGCCGCGCACGCCTTCATCGGCGGTGATCACGGTATGGCAGTCGGCGTCGAGAATCCGGTCGCGCACCGAGTCCGGGGAAAAACCGCCGAACACCACCGAATGCACCGCGCCAATCCGCGTGCAGGCGAGCATCGCGTAGGCGGCTTCGGGGATCATCGGCATGTAGATGCACACGCGATCACCTTTTTTCACGCCACGACTTTTCAGCACGTTGGCCAGGCGACAGACGTTGTGATGGAGTTTTTTGTAGGTGATCTGGGCGGATTCGGCGGGGTCGTCGCCTTCCCAGATGATTGCGATCTGATCGCCACGTTTTTCCAGGTGACGGTCGATGCAGTTGTAACTGACGTTCAGCTTGCCCCCGGCAAACCAAGCGGCTTCGCCGGTTTTCAGGTTATAGCGCTGGACGGTTTGCCACGGAGTGCTCCAGTCGAGGAAGCGCGTGGCCTGTTCGGCCCAGAAGGTGCTGGGGTGTTCGATGGATTGTCGGTAGAGACGCTGGTAGTCGTCCTGACTCAGGTTGGCTGCCCGGCGTACGGCATCGGCTTTGGGGAACGTGCTGATATCGAACATGACGGTTCCTTATTCTTGTTTTGGTAAACAAGTCATAAAGATGCGCCGAGTGCCCAGCGGGTTCAAGTCATGCCCTAAAACAACTGTGGGAGCGAGCCTGCTCGCGAATGCGGTAAGCCAGTCAACTTATCTGTTGAATGACACTCCGTCTTCGCGAGCAGGCTCGCTCCCACAGGGGTGTTGCAGTGTGGCGTCAGATCAACCGCGGTGACGGTCTCTGTAGGAGCAAAGCTTGCTCGCGAAGTAGGCGACTCGGTGTATCAAGTACATCGAGTCATCGTTCTTCGCGGGCAAGCCTTGCTCCTACAGGATTTGGGGCGTTAGCCGCGGTGACGGCCGCGGAAGTAGTTGATCAGGCCTTGGGTCGAAGCATCGTCAGCCGGGGTTTCTTCGCTGCCGACCAGGCGGTTGTAGACGCCTTTGCCCAGTTCTTTACCCAACTCCACGCCCCACTGGTCGAAGGCGTTGATGCCCCAGACCACGCTTTGCACGAAGACTTTGTGTTCGTACAACGCCACGAGTGCGCCGAGGCGACGCGGGCTGATGCGCTCGACCACGATGGTGTTGCTCGGACGGTTGCCCGGGATCACCTTGTGCGGCGCGAGTTTGTGCACTTCTTCTTCGCTCAGGCCTTTGTCGCGCAGCTCAGTCTCAGCTTCAGGAAGGGTCTTGCCGAGCATCAATGCCTGGCTTTGCGACAAGCAGTTGGCGTACAGCCACTGGTGGTGGTCGGACACCGGGTTGAAGCTGACGATCGGCACGATGAAGTCGGCCGGGATCAGTTGGGTGCCCTGGTGCAGCAACTGGTGGTAAGCGTGCTGACCGTTGCAGCCAACGCCACCCCAGATAACCGGGCCGGTATCGGTGGACACAGGCGTGCCATCCTGACGCACGCTCTTGCCGTTGGATTCCATGTCCAGCTGTTGCAAGTGCTTGGTGATGTTACGCAGGTAGTGGTCGTACGGCAGGATCGCGTGGCTTTGCGCGCCCCAGAAGTTGCCGTACCAGACGCCAAGCAGTGCCAGCAGCACCGGCATGTTCTGTTCGAACGGTGCGCTCTGGAAATGCTGGTCCATGGTGTAGGCACCGGACAGCAGTTCCTTGAAGTTCGACATGCCGATGGCCAGGGCAATCGGCAGACCGATGGCCGACCACAGCGAGTAACGCCCGCCAACCCAGTCCCACATCGGGAAGATGTTTTCTTCGCGGATACCGAAGGCCACGGCGGCGGCGTTGTTGCTCGAGACCGCGATGAAGTGACGATACAGCTCGGCTTCCGAACCGCCCTGAGCCAGGTACCAGGCGCGTGCGGCCTGAGCGTTCTTCAGGGTTTCGAGGGTGTTGAAGGATTTCGACGAGACGATGAACAGCGTGGTCTCGGCGCGCAGCTTCATGGTCAGTTCGTGGAACTCACTGCCATCGATGTTCGCCAGGTAATGGCAGCGCACGCCTTTATGGGCGTAGGACAACAGCGCTTCGGACACCAGCTCGGGACCGAGGAACGAGCCACCGATGCCGATGTTCACCACGTCGGTGATCGGCTTCTCGGTGTAACCGCGCCACAGACCATCGTGGATACGGCCCACGAGGTCGGTGATCTGGTTCAGCACTTTGTGCACTTCTGGCATCACGTTGACGCCATTGACCGACAACTTGTCGCCCACCGGGCGGCGCAGTGCGGTGTGCAGCGCAGGACGGCCTTCGGAAGAGTTGACGATTTCGCCTTCGAACAACGACTTGATCGCGCCCTTGAGGTCGACTTCGTTGGCCAGGCCCACCAGCAGATTGCGGGTCTCGGCGTTGATCAGGTTTTTCGAGTAATCGAGAAACAGACCGCAGCTGCTGAGGGTGAATTGAGTAAAGCGCTGCGGGTCGGCATTGAACGCTTCGCGCATGCTGAAATCCTGCATGGCTTGGCGGTGGTCTTTCAACGCTTGCCAGGCGGGCAGAGCGGTAACGTCATGAGGAGTGCGGTAGTACGCCATCGCTGCGATTTTCCTTTTTACTTGAACTGCCTTTAAGACACTGAAGATCCCGGAACGTCCCGACCGCTGGGTGGGTCATTGCGGGCAATCTGCTTGGAGACGATTAAATAGCGCAGGGCGGTAACAGTAAACCTCGCGTGCGGATCTGTCTTCGCTTTGTATGACTCGTTTTCTGTACTTTTTTAACATTAAAACCAGAAATGCCCCGACAAACGGGTGTTTGCCGGGGCAGGGTGCAATCAGGCCACCTGGACTGGAATGGCATTGCTGGTGTGGCTCAGCTCATTGCCCGGCGCCATGTAGAGCATGCGCGGCTTGAAGTTCACCAACTCGGCTTCGCTGTAATGAGCGTAAGCGCAGATGATCACCCGATCACCGACCTTGGCCTTGTGCGCCGCAGCACCGTTGACGGAAATCATGCGCGACCCTTCTTCGCCACGAATCGCGTAGGTGGTGAAGCGCTCGCCATTGTCGACGTTGTAGATCTGGATCTGTTCGTATTCACGGATGCCGGACAAGTCCAGCCACTCGCCGTCGATGGCGCAAGAACCTTCGTAATCGAGTACTGCGTGGGTGACTTCGGCGCGGTGCAGCTTGGCCTTGAGCATGATGGCGTGCATGAGTGTTTCCCCAGGTCGGAATCGAACGGCGGGCATATTGCACGAAGGCTTTAAGGGCGGCAATACGCCGCGCAAGCCACCACAGAAACCAATGTGGGAGCGAGCCTGCTCGCGAATGGGACATTCAACATCAATGCTGAATGTCCCATTCGCGAGCAGGCTCGCTCCCACAGGGGAGTTGCGGTGTTTAGGCGGAAGCGTCGAGGTTCAGGTGCAGGTTGTCGATCAATCGCGTCGTCCCGAGGAACGCCGCCACCAGAATCACCAGATCCCGATCTTGCGCAGTGGCCGGACGCAAGGTCACGGCATGGCGGATTTCCAGGTAATCGGTGCGCAATCCAGCCGCTTCGAGTTGTTTGATCTGTGCCTCGATCAGCGCCGGATAGTCGCGATCACCCTGTTTAATCGCGTCGGCAATCGACGACAGCGTGCGATACACCACGGGCGCAGTCGCTCGTTGTTCTTCGCTGAGGAAACCATTGCGCGACGACAGTGCCAGGCCATCGGCGGCGCGGACGGTCGGTTCGCCGATGATCTGGATCGGCATGTTCAGGTCATGCACCAGGGCGCGAATCACCGCCAGTTGCTGGAAGTCTTTCTGGCCGAAGATCGCCAGGTCCGGCTGGACCATGTTGAACAGCTTGCTGACTACCGTTGCCACACCTTCGAAATGCCCCGGACGGCTGGCACCGCACAAGCCTTCGGACAATTGCGGAACGCTGACACGGGTCTGGCCGGCCATGCCGTCGGGGTACATTTCTTCGACGGTCGGGGCGAACAGCAGATGGCAGCCGCCCTGGAGCAGTTTTTCCTGATCCGCCGCCAACGTGCGCGGGTACTTGTCGAGGTCTTCGCCAGCGCCGAATTGCAGTGGGTTGACGAAAATACTCGCGACCACGAAATCCGCCCGTTGGGAGGCTTTGGCAATCAACGCGATATGACCGCTGTGCAGGTTGCCCATGGTCGGGACGAAAGCAATGCGCTTGCCTTCACCGCGGGCACGGGCGATAGCAGCCCGCAGTTCGCGGACGGTTTTGACGGTGTTCATGCAGAGAATCCGTGTTCGATACCTGGGAAAGTCGCCGCTTTGACTTCAGAGACGTAAGCGCCGAGTGCAGCCTGGATGCTGACTTGTCCGGCCATGAAGTTCTTCACGAACTTCGGCACGCGACCCGTGATCGACAGGCCGAGCATGTCGTGCAGCACCAATACCTGGCCGTCGGTGCCGCTGCCGGCGCCGATGCCGATCACCGGAATACCCACGGCTTGGGTGATTTCTTCAGCCAATTCGCTCGGTACGCATTCGAGCAGCAACATCGACGCACCGGCCTGTTCCAGGGCGATGGCGTCGGCACGCATCTGCCGCGCCTGGTTCTCGCTGCGGCCCTGGACTTTGTAGCCGCCCAGAATGTTCACCGATTGCGGGGTCAGGCCCATGTGCGCGCACACCGGCACACCGCGTTCGGCCAGCAGGCGGATCGAGTCCGCCAGCCACAAAGCGCCTTCGACCTTGACCATGTGCGCACCGGCCTGCATCAGCAGGGCACTGTTGGTCATGGCTTGTTCAGTGGTGGCGTAGGCCATGAACGGCAGGTCGGCGAGGATCAGGGCGTCGGCATTGCCGCGTTTGACGGCGGCCACGTGGTAGGCCATCTCAGCGGTGGTAACGGGCAGGGTGCTGTCGTGACCTTGCAAAACCATGCCGAGGGAGTCGCCCACCAGCAGCACTTCGACACCGGCCTCATTGCAGGCGTGGGCGAAGGTCGCGTCATAGCAGGTCAGCATGGTGATTTTTTCACCTTTCTGCTTGAGGCTCTGGAGCGTGGTCAGGGTGATGGCTGGCATGTAAAAAATCCTCGTTCAGGCGCTATGGAAACTACTGCGAGTAACGCGCGTGATTCTTCATTTACTCAGGCGCACGGTCTTTTGTCGTGCTTATAAGGCCTGGATTGCGCCCTTTAGCGCCGCGTTGGCGGCAGCGGGACGCCTATAGTCGTGAGGAGGACTCGGGAAGTCAATTGTGTGTGTTACCGCATTGTTACGTGTGGGGTGTTACCGGGGTAACTGATGCGATTCAGCAGATTCTGCGCAGCCAATACAAATCATTGTGGGAGCGAGCCTGCTCGCGAAAGCGTCGGTCTATTCAACATCGATGTGCCAGACAGGCCGCTTTCGCGAGCAGGCTCGCTCCCACAGGGGGGATCACATTAGCTCTGGGGAATGCGTTCGAGGCCGACGAACAGACATGCCGCAAGCAATTCGCTGAGGGTCCGGCCATCCGCCAAGCGCAAATCCGCCGGCGCCAGTTCGGCCAGTGGATACAGGACGAAGGCGCGTTCCTGCATATGGTAGTGCGGGACTTTGAGGCGGGGCTCGTCGATCAGGCGATCGCCGAAAAGTACAATGTCGAGATCCAGCGTGCGCGGCCCCCAACGTTCAAGGCGCTCGCGACCCTGGCCGTTTTCGATGGCTTGCAGCGCATCGAGCAGGTCCAGCGGCGCGAGGCGGCTGTCGAGGGCGGCAACTGCGTTGGTGTAGCGCGGTTGGCCGGGCAGCAGCGAGTCGCTTTGATAAAACCCGGACACCCCGACCAGTTCGGTTTGCGGCAACCGCGCCAGCGCCTCGACGGCGCTGCGCAACTGTTCGGCGGGGTCAGCCAGATTGCTGCCCATGCCGATGTAGACGCGTTCCATGACTTACTCGCCCGTGGTGCTCGGTGCGCCAGCGGCGCGTTTGCGCTTGGCGCCGCCGCTGCGACGACGTTTGCGTGGAGCGCCGGCGCCGTCATCCTTGCCGCTGAGGTCGCGGATCATGTCGCGACGTTCGCTGTCGTTCGCGTCCTGATAATCCGTCCACCATTCGCCCAGGCCATCGGTCTGCTCGCCGGCGCTTTCGCGCAACAGCAGGAAGTCGTAACCGGCACGGAACCGCGGGTTGTCCAGCAACAGGTCGGCGCGCTTGCCGCTACGGCGCGGCAGGCGTTCCTGCATGTCCCAGATCTCGCGGATCGGCATGGTGAAGCGTTTCGGAATCGCAATGCGCTGGCACTGTTCGGCAATCAGTTCGTGCGCCGCTTCCTGCATCGCCGGAATCGGTGGCATGCCGCGTTCTTGCAGGCGCAACACGCGGGCCGGGAGGGCCGGCCACAACAGTGCGGCAAACAGGAACGCCGGGGTCACCGGTTTGTTCTGCTTGATCCGCAGGTCAGTGTTGATCAGCGCTTCACTGATTAGCGTGTGGGTGTACGTCGGGTTGTATTCCAATGCTTCGGCACTGGCCGGGAACAGTGGATCGAACAACTGCAGGTCGACCAGCATCTCGAAGGTGTCCGCGGCGTGGCCGGAGAGGAACAACTTGAGTACTTCTTCGAACAGACGTGCCGACGGAATCTCGCGCAGCATCGGTGCCAGGTCGCGGATCGGCGCGGCGCTGTGTTTTTCGATACCGAAATTCAGCTTGGCGGCGAAACGCACGGCCCGCAGCATCCGTACCGGGTCTTCCTGGTAGCGTTGCTTCGGGTCGCCGATCAGGCGGATCAGGTGATTGCGGATGTCGTGTACGCCATTGGCGTAATCGAGGATGCGCTCACTGACCGGATCGTAATACAAGGCGTTGATGGTGAAGTCGCGGCGTTGCGCGTCTTCTTCCAGGGTGCCATAGACGTTGTCGCGCAGGATGCGCCCGCTCTCGTTGCGGGAAGACTGGTTGCTGTCTTCCTCTTCATCGTTTTGCGGGTGGTTGGCACGGAAGGTCGCGACTTCAATGATTTCGCGACCAAAGTGGATGTGCACCAGTTTGAAACGACGGCCGATGATCCGCGCATTGCGAAACTCTGCCCGTACTTGTTCAGGGGTGGCGCTGGTGGCGACGTCGAAATCTTTCGGCGTGATGCCGAGCATCATGTCGCGCACACAACCGCCGACCAGGTAAGCCTGGTAACCGGCGTTCTGCAGGCGTTCGACGATATTCACCGCGTAGCGGCTGAATTGCCCCTTTTGCAGCGAATGTTGGCCGCTGTTGAGCACTTCAGGCGTGCTGCGGATGTGTTGCGTATGACGCTTGGGAGAACGGAATGACTGGAACAACTTCTTCAGCATGGGATGCACTGTTTGAAGGAATGTTCGGCCATAACGAAGAATGACCGCATGATGGGCCGGGATTCTAGCATTTAGTCGGGGGATGGTGTAGGAAGCTGCGAAACCGCGTGAAGGGCATATCTGGAAAGCCCTGTAGCAGCTGACGAGCAGCGCGAGGCAGCGTCCGGCGGCGAAGCCGTCGTAAACCAGAGATTGCGGTGGGTCAGGGGGAATGCGGTTGCTTATCTTGCGACGGCTTCGCCGCCGGACGCAGCCTCGCGGTGCTCGACAGCTGCTACGTGCGGACGATATGCGGACGATATGCAGGTTATACGCGGGCTCAAACGCCAGAAACTACAAGGGGAGCCGAAGCTCCCCAAGAAGTAGTTGCATGCTCTATTTTTATTATTGGTTTCGGGCTTTTTGTTTTTGTTAAGTGCCCTCGTCATGAAGTTTTTCCTTCATGACCCTCCCAATCGGGAGCCAAGAGCAAACGGATTGCTTTGGTCGCTGTGTTGCAGTGATCTTACGATCCAACCAGTTCAGGCTCTGTCTTAGGACAGTTTTTGTTGTTCTCGGCCTGGTCGTGGGGCAAGCCCCAAATACAACGCCTCTCCAAAAGAATCAGTTAGCTGCGCCTCTCGCCGTCTTGTTTTTATTGTGCGTGAGTCGATTCGTCTTATTTTTATTGTCTTGTGCATTGCTTGTTATTGTTCTTGTACTGAACATATAGCAGGGTGCGTGCCAACTTTTGCGAGGCCCAGCAAAACAAGGGGTTAGGCGGTCTGGCGAGGTTTTTCGAGGCCCAAAAAAACCGGGGCTTCGTTACCGTAAGCCCCGGCTTCTGTTACGTGAAAAGACTGGGGTAACAGTTTTTTCACATCGTCACGTGTTACCCGCACACCCTACAGGTGACGTTCAGCTTTCGCTGGCCACCCCGGTCTTGCGCCGTGGAATGCCCAGGCGTTGGCGACGTTCCCACAGGCACTTGCGGCTGACCCCGAGTTTGCGGGCCAGTTCGGTTTCGGTCATGTGGTCCTGATGCTCGAGGACGAAGTGCTGGAAGTAGTCTTCCAGCGACAGGTCTTCGGTCGGCTCATGGCTATTGTTACCGGCGGCGTTGCCCTGTTGCGGGGGCAGGCCGATGAAGTCGTCATCGTCCAGATCGCTCAGTTCGATGTCGATGCCCAGCAGCTCGGCGGAAATTTCCGGGCTCTCGCACAGGATCACCGCGCGTTCGACCGCATTTTCCAGTTCACGAACGTTGCCCGGCCAGGTGTAGTGACGAATCGCTTGCTCGGCATCCGGGGCAAACTTCAGGTCGGTGCGGTTGACCCGCGCGCTCTGGCGCACCAGGAACGCATTGGCGATTTCGTTAACGTCCGCACCGCGCTCGCGCAGGGCCGGCAGTTTCAAGGCGATTACGTGCAGGCGGTAATAAAGGTCTTCACGGAACTGGCCGATCTTCGCCAGGCTCTTGAGGTCCCGGTGAGTCGCGGCGATCAGGCGTACATCGACTTTCTGCGATTGCACCGAGCCGACCCGGCGAATTTCGCCTTCCTGCAACACGCGCAGCAAGCGAGCCTGGGCTTCGAGTGGCAGTTCGCCGATCTCATCGAGGAACAAGGTGCCGCCGTCCGCCGCTTCCACCAGCCCCGCACGCCCGGCGCTGGCGCCAGTGAACGCGCCTTTCTCGTGGCCGAACAGTTCGGACTCGATCAGGCTTTCCGGAATGGCCGCGCAGTTCACCGAAATCATCGGTGCCTTGGCCCGTTTGGAGAGGTTGTGCAGGGCGCGGGCCACCAGTTCTTTACCGGTGCCGGACTCGCCCTGGATCAGGACGTTGGAGTCGGTGGGCGCGACTTTGCGGATCTTGCTGTACAGGTCCTGCATCGGCGGACAGGAGCCGATGATGCCGATCTCGCCATTGCTGTTATCGACGCCCGGCTTCGCGGCGCCATTGGCGGCTTTGCCGACCACTGGCTCACCGGCGGCGGGTGCCGACTGGCGATCGCGCAGGATTCGC
The DNA here is from genome assembly GCF_026016365.1 of Pseudomonas sp. B21-053. Lineage (NCBI taxonomy): Bacteria > Pseudomonadati > Pseudomonadota > Gammaproteobacteria > Pseudomonadales > Pseudomonadaceae > Pseudomonas > Pseudomonas sp. B21-053. The sequence continues at coordinate 6,083,439 of NZ_CP087205.1, read as the reverse complement.
GCAACGGCCTGGAGCATTTCGTCGTGATCGAAAGGCTTGGCGATGTAATCCACCGCGCCCATCTTCATGGAATCGACGGCCGAACGCAGGCTGGCGTAGCTGGTCATGATCAGCACCGGAGTGCCTTGGCCAAGCTTGATCAGTTCAGTGCCCGGTGCGCCAGGCAGGCGCAGGTCACTGACGATCAGGTCAAACGTGGGAATGCTGAAACGCTCTTGTGCTTCCTGCACGGATCCGGCTTCGCTGACCTGGTACTGATTACGTTCCAGCAGGCGGCGCAAGGCGGAGCGGATAATTGTTTCGTCTTCGACGATCAAAATGTGCGGCATTGATTCGATACTCTCGACGGTCTCAGTTCACAGCGGACGTCGCTTCGACATGACGCGGTAATGTCACCCGGATACGGGTACCGCGTTGGCTTTGAACATCAGCCGGGCTGTCGATGGTGATTTGTCCATAATGCTCTTCAACGATGGAATAGACCAGTGCAAGGCCCAGACCGGTGCCTTCGCCAGGATCCTTGGTGGTGAAGAAAGGTTCGAACAATCTATCCATGATGTTCTTCGGAATACCGCTGCCTTCGTCTTCCACGATCAGATCGACCGTGTGTTCGCCGGCTTCGCTTTTGACCCGCACCGCACTGTGTGGCGGCGAGGCGTCGCGGGCGTTTGAAAGCAGATTGATCAAGACCTGGGCGAGCCGCTGGGGATCGCCTTCGACCCAGTGATCGGGGTCGCACAGGTTGTAGAACTGTACTTCGAAATTGCGCCGGTTCAGGGCCAGCAGGCCGATGGCATCCTGGGCCACTTCGGCCAGACAGACGGGCTCGTCGCTGTGCTGATGACTGCCGGCGTGGGCGAAGCTCATCAATGACTGCACGATGCGCGACACGCGTTTGGTCTGCTCGAGAATCTGCCCGCTGATTTCCGTCAGCTCGGCGTCTTCCTCGCGTTCTTCGCGCAGGTTCTGCGCCAGACAGGCGATGCCGGTGATCGGGTTGCCGATTTCATGGGCCACACCCGCCGCCAGTCGGCCAATGCTCGCCAGGCGTTCGGAGTGCACCAGTTTGTCTTCGAGCATCTGGGTTTCGGTCAGGTCTTCCACCAGCAGCACCAGGCCACTGTTGCCCGGCGCCAGCGGTTCGTCGATGGCGGCTTTGTGCAGGTTCAACCAGCGGGTCTGGCCGTCGAGAGCCAAGTGCTGTTTGTGCAAGTGTTCGTCCGGCAGATTAATAAAGCCCTGGAGCAATTCTTTCCACGGGTCGCCAATGGTGCTCAGGCGCGAGCCGACCACGCGTTGCGCGGCGATCCCGGTCAGTTCTTCCATGGCTTTGTTCCACATCAGGATCTCTTGATCCTTGGCCAGGGAGCAGACGCCCATCGGCAGTTCCTGCAAGGTCTGGCGGTGGTAGCGGCGCAAGGCATCGAGCTCGGCGGCGAGGCCGGTGAGACGCGAATGGTAGTCCTCGAGACGGCTTTCGATGAAGTGAATGTCCTCGGTCACATAGTTTTCGCCGCCGGCCTTATAAGGCAGGAAGGTTTCGACCATGTCCTGGGCGACGCTCGGCCCCATCAGGCCGGAGAGGTTGGCTTCGATGCGGTCGCGCAAACGACGCAACGCGTAAGGCCGGCGCTCGTCGAACGGCAGATAAAGATCGCGCAGGGCCTGTTCGACTTCTTTCTGTGCAGCCTTGGCGCCCAGCGGTTTGGCCAGTTGCGTAGCGAACTCCTGGGGCGAGGCGGCGTGCAATTCCCGGCGTTGCGGGCGACGCACGTTGTCCACGGCACAGGCTTCGGCGGCGCTGGCCTCTTCCGGGCTGGCGTTGGTGAACAGCGAAATCAGCGTGAACATCAGCACGTTGGCGGCCAGCGAGGCAATCGCCGCCATGTGCCAACTGGTGTCGTCGAGCACGTAGATCATGTTCAGCAGCGGAATGTAGAAACCCTGCAGATTGCCCACCAGTGGCATCAGCATGGTCACCATCCACACCAGAATCCCCGCGAGCAGACCGGCAATAAAGCCGCGGCGGTTGGCGGTCGGCCAATACAGGACCGACAGAACCCCCGGCAGGAATTGCAACGTGGCGACGAACGCGACGATGCCGAGGTTGGCCAGGTCTTGCTCCGCGCCCAACAGCAGGTAGAAACCGTAACCGGCCATGATGATCGCGACGATCAGCGCCCGGCGGGTCCACTTCAACCAGCGATAGATGTTGCCTTCGGCGGGCGGCTGATACAGCGGCAGCACCAAATGGTTAAGCGCCATCCCGGACAGCGCCAGGGTGGTGACGATGATCAAACCGCTGGCCGCCGACAAACCACCGACGTAAGCCAATAGCGCCAAAGCCCTGCTGTTGGCGGCGATGCCGATGCCGAGGGTGAAGTATTCCGGATTGGTGGTCGCGCCGAGTTTCAGCCCGGCCCACAGAATCAGCGGCACCGCCAGGCTCATCAGCAGCAGGAACAGTGGCAAGCCCCAACTGGCACTGACCAGCGAGCGCGGATTGAGGTTTTCGGTAAAGGTCATGTGATACATGTGCGGCATCACAATCGCCGAGGCGAAGAACACCAGCAGCAGCGTACGCCACGGGCCTTCCTGCAGCGGGGTGTGCAAAGCGGCGAGGGCGGTCTGGTTTTGCAGCAGCCACAGTTCCAGCTGTTGCGGGCCGTCGAACACGCCGTACAACGCGTACAGGCCAACGCCGCCGATGGCGATCAGCTTGATCACCGATTCAAAGGCAATCGCGAACACCAGGCCTTCGTGTTTCTCCCGCGTGGCAATGTGGCGCGAGCCGAAGAAGATTGTGAACAGGGTAATCAGTGCGCAGAAGCTCAGGGCTACGCGATGCTGCACCGGTTCGCGGGTCAGGATGCCGATGGAATCGGCCACGGCCTGGATCTGCAACGCCAGCAATGGCAGGACGCCGATCAACATGAAGATCGTGGTCAGCGCGCCGGCCCAGGTGCTGCGGAAGCGGAAGGCGAACAAATCCGCCAGCGACGACAGTTGGTAGGTGCGGGTGATTTTCAGAATCGGGTACAGCAACACCGGCGCCAGCAGGAATGCGCCGGACACGCCCAGATAGCTGGACAGAAACCCGTAGCCGTACTGATAGGCCAGGCCGACCGTGCCATAAAACGCCCACGCACTGGCGTAGACCCCCAGCGACAAGGTGTAAGTCAGCGGGTGGCGAATGATCGCCCGGGGGATCATGCCCCGTTCGCTGATCCAGGCGACGCCGAACAGCACCGCCAGGTACGCGGCGCTGATCAGGATCATCTGGGTCAGGCTAAAGCTCATCGGCATCTTTTTGGCTCTGCAGGATGAAGGTCACGACGATCAGAATCAGCCAGAGCAGATAAGGGCGATACCAGGCGCCAGTAGCGTCGATCCACCAATCCATGATGGCCGGGGAGAATAGATAAATCCCCACTACCAAAAGCAGGACCAAGCGATAGATGTACATCCCGGCCTCTCTTTTATGCGCGTGCCCGAAAACGTGCGGCGATGGTAACGGATGGCGGCGCGACTGCAAGTGCCATCACTGCAGTTGCGCCTCGGGCAGCGCCAGTGTGCGCGGGATCTGTGCGGCATCCCAGTGGGAGATGCCCCAATTCAGCACTTCCCGTGGCGTGGCGTAAGCCAGTTCGCTGCCGGGATTTTGCCCCAGCGCCCGCAGTGCGCGCAGTAACAGTGGCGTGGCCTGATCGTCGGCCAGCGGTGGCGAACGGTAGGATTTGCCGAGCTTGTTACCGTCCGGCTGGGTGATCAGCGGCACGTGCAGGTATCGCGGTTGCGGCAGGCCGAGCAGTTCTTGCAGATAGAGCTGTCGCGGCGTGGAGTCGAGCAGATCAGCGCCGCGCACGATATCGGTGATGCCTTGCCAGGCGTCATCCAGCACCACGGCCAGTTGATAAGCGTATAGCCCGTCGCGGCGGCGAATCACGAAATCCCCGACTTCCCGGCCCAGATGCTGACGGAACTCGCCTTGCACCCGGTCGATGAAGTGATATTCCAGTTCCGGCACACGCAGGCGGATCGCCGCGTCATCAGTGCCATGCCCGGCATTGCGGCACAGGCCGGGATAAATGCCGTGATACGGCTCCAGTTGCTTGCGCGAACAGGTGCAAGCGTAGGCCAGGCCATGATTGAACAGGCGATTGAGCACTTCGGCGTAGGCGTCGTGCCGGTCGCTCTGGCGGACCAGTTCGCCATCCCACTCGAACCCGTAGCTTTCCAGCGCCTTGAGAATCGCGGCCTGGGCGCCGGGTTCTTCCCGTGGCGGGTCGAGGTCTTCCATACGCATCAGCCAACGACCGCCCACCGAGCGCGCGTCGAGGTACGAGGCCAGGGCGGCGACCAGCGAACCGAAGTGCAAGTGACCGCTGGGCGTAGGGGCGAAGCGGCCGATGTAGGGGGAGGCAGTCATAAGGGCGATGTTACTTTTCCAGTCTTGCGCCAGACCCCTGTGGGAGCGAGCCTGCTCGCGAAAGCGGTGTATCAGTCAACATTGATATTGAAGCTGAAGGCCTCTTCGCGAGCAGGCTCGCTCCCACAGGATTTATGCCGGGGCGAATTGCGGAAACAAAAACGGAGCGTTCGCACGCTCCGTTTTTCGTTCAAGTCGAGATTACTTGCCGACTTGCTTTTCCTTGATTTCCGCCAGGGTCTTGCAGTCAACGCACATGTCGGCGGTAGGGCGGGCTTCCAGTCGCTTGACGCCGATCTCGACGCCGCAGGACTCGCACCAGCCATATTCTTCGTCTTCGATCAATTGCAGCGTTTTATCGATCTTCTTGATCAACTTGCGCTCACGATCGCGGGCGCGCAATTCAAGGCTGAATTCTTCTTCCTGGCTGGCACGATCTGCCGGGTCAGGGAAGTTGGCCGCTTCGTCTTTCATGTGATCAACCGTGCGGTCGACCTCCTGCATCAAGTCCTGTTTCCACTTATTCAGGATCTTGGTGAAGTGAGCGCGCATGGGCTTGCCCATGTACTCCTCGCCCTTAACTTCTTTGTAGGGTTCGAAGCCGCTGATCGACTGGTTTTGCTGCTTTGCTTGGGTGGGCATGAAATGGACCGCCTCTACTCTTGTAATCCATTGCGCAGGATTGCTCCATCACCGACACCTGCCGGCCCTGCGGCTGCAAGCGGGCGAACTTACCAGATCAAAACGGACCGCGCTACTCCCGGATGTCGCGGTAGTGGCTCACGGTGCTTGCAAATGATTGCAAAGCCTTGTCTGGTGGTGCTGGAGACCTGATCAAATATTGATTTTAGTCAAACCTGAGACACTCGCTCGAGTCGTTTGCAGCCCCGGTTATACGGCTCTGACCGCTTTAGGTTCTCCCTCGTTCCAGCGGATAGGTAGAATCGATTCTTTTCCCCGTTGAAGGAAGGCTAATGGCTCAGCCCTACAGTGCGCGCAGTCGTGCGATCGAACCATTCCATGTCATGGCGCTGCTGGCGCGGGCCAATGAACTGCAAGCTGCCGGCCACGACGTGATCCATCTGGAAATCGGCGAGCCGGACTTCACCACTGCCGAACCGATCATCCAGGCCGGCCAGGCCGCGCTGACTGCGGGCAAGACCCGTTACACCGCGGCTCGCGGCATTCCCGAACTGCGTGAGGCAATTTCGGGTTTCTACGAACAGCGCTACGGGCTGAACATCGACCCGCAGCGGATTCTGGTGACACCGGGCGGTTCCGGTGCGTTGCTGCTGGCCAGCGCCTTGCTGGTCGATCCAGGCAAACACTGGCTGTTGGCAGACCCCGGCTACCCGTGTAACCGGCATTTCCTGCGTTTGGTCGAAGGCGCGGCGCAACTGGTGCCGGTCGGTCCGGACGTACGTTATCAACTGACGCCTGATTTGGTGGCGCGGCATTGGGATCACGACAGCGTCGGCGCTCTGGTGGCTTCGCCGGCCAACCCGACCGGCACGATCCTTACCCGCGATGAGCTGGCCGGATTGTCGGCGGCGATCAAGCAGCGCCACGGCCATTTGGTTGTGGACGAGATCTACCACGGCCTGACTTACGGCACCGACGCGGCCAGTGTGCTGGAAGTCGATGACAGCGCCTTCGTCCTGAATAGTTTTTCAAAGTATTTCGGCATGACCGGTTGGCGCCTCGGGTGGCTGGTAGCACCGGAAGCGGCGGTCGGCGAGCTGGAAAAACTCGCGCAGAACCTCTACATCAGCGCCCCGAGCATGGCTCAGCACGCCGCGCTGGCCTGTTTCGAACCGGCAACCATCAGCATTCTGGAGGAGCGCCGCGCCGAATTCGGGCGTCGTCGCGACTTCCTGTTGCCGGCCTTGCGTGAGCTCGGTTTCGGCATCGCCGTCGAGCCGGAAGGCGCGTTCTATTTGTACGCTGATATCAGCCAGTTCGGCGGCGATGCCTTCGCGTTCTGCCGACACTTCCTCGAAACCGAACACGTGGCGATCACTCCGGGTCTGGACTTCGGGCGTTATCAGGCCGGACATCATGTGCGATTTGCCTACACCCAAAGCCTGCCGCGCTTGCAGGAAGCTGTTGAACGGATCGCGCGCGGCTTGAAGAGCTGGCAAGGCTGATGCGCTTTCATCCTCCCCTCGAAGAAGGTCGTTTGATTCGTCGCTACAAGCGTTTTCTCGCGGATATCGAAACCGTTAGCGGCGAGTTGTTGACCATTCACTGCCCGAACACCGGCTCGATGCTGAATTGCCAGGTCGAGGGCGGGCAAGTCTGGTTCAGTCGCTCCAATGACCCCAAGCGCAAGTTGTCCGGCACCTGGGAAATCGGCGAAACCCCGCAAGGGCGCTTGTTCTGCGTGAACACCGGAAAGGCCAACGGCTTGATTGAAGAAGCACTGCGCGCCGGTGTGATCACCGAGCTAAACGGCTTTACCGAGCTGAAGCGCGAAGTCGCTTACGGTCAGGAAAGCAGCCGCATCGATTTCCGCCTCGATTACCCGAGCGGGCCGGCGTACGTGGAAGTTAAAAGCGTCACCTTGGGTTATGACGGCACGGCTGTGGCAGCGTTTCCCGATGCGGTGACCCAGCGCGGGGCCAAGCATTTGCGTGAACTGGCGCATCTGGCCCGGGACGGAATTCGTGCGGTGCAGTTGTATTGCGTCAACCTGACTGGCATCGAGGCCGTGCGTCCTGCAGAAGAAATCGATTCGGCCTACGCGGCTGCGTTGCGCGAGGCGGTGGCGTGTGGCGTCGAGGTGTTGGCCTATGGCGTGCGCCTGAGTCACGAAGAGATGGTGGTGGATCGGCGTCTGGACGTGTTGCTCAACGGTTAAAGGCTGACCCAGATTCCCTGCGCATCTTCGCGGCAGGGGATGGCGGTCAGGGATTGCCCGGCGCACGGCCCGGCCACACATTCGCCGTCTTCGATCAGAAACAGTGCGCCGTGGGTGGCGCACTGGATCAGGCTGTTGCTGGGATCGAGAAACTGGTCGGGCTTCCATTCAAGGCTTACGCCACGGTGCGGGCAGCGGTTGATATAGACATAAACCTGACCGCCCCGGCGCACGGCGAAGAGCTTCTGGCCGTCGATGTCGAAACCGCGGCTGCTGGCATCGGTCAGCTCTGGGCCTGGGCAAAGAAACTTCATGTCTATCCTCAAGTGGCGCGGCGCGTGACGAGATATGTCCGGGCTTGACGTGCAAATGCAAACAATTATCAAATGGCCGCCCGCCCATGGGGCGCGTGCGGTCTGCCGAGGATACTTGGCCTGTCCGCCGGATGCCCGGGAAACCGTTTAAGGAAGCTGTTTATGCGCCTGAGTCCCCGCGTTGTTGCGTTGTGTGTCGGACTGCTCGTCAGCCATCAGGCCGCAGCGGCCGAACTGCCGCAACGTTGGGTCAGCGCCGGTGGTGCGCTGTCTGAGTGGGTGAGTGCGCTGGGTGGCGAATCGAAACTGGTGGGCGTCGATACCACCAGCCAGCACCCGGAATCCCTCAAGGCGCTGCCGAGTATCGGTTATCAGCGGCAGTTGTCGGCGGAAGGCATCTTGAGCCTGCGCCCGCAGATTCTGGTCGGCACCGAAGAAATGGGTCCGCCACCAGTGCTGTCGCAGATTCGCACCGCAGGCGTTCAAGTTGAGCTGTTCTCGGCCCAGCCGGATTTGCCGGCGCTGCAACGTAATCTGGAGCATCTGGGCAAGTTGCTCGGCGCGGAAGCGCAGGCATCCCAGGCCTTGCAGGCGTATCAACAGCAACTGGATCAGCAAAAGGCCCGAGTCACCCAAGCCCAGCTCAAGCAGAAAGCGCCGGGCGTGCTGTTGTTGCTCGGTCATATGGGCGGTAAGCCGATGATCGCCGGCAAGGACACTGCCGCCGATTGGCTGCTGCAACAGGCCGGCGGCCACAATCTGGCGACGCACACCGGTTACAAACCGTTTTCCAACGAATCCCTGGCCAGCCTGAACCCTGAAGTGCTGGTATTTGCCGATCGCGCCCTGACCGGCGACGCGGCGCGTGCGGCGCTGTTCAAAGAGAATCCAATCCTGTCCTCGACCCGTGCGGCCAAGAATGGGCGAGTGATGGAACTCGACCCGACCTTGTTGGTGGGAGGATTGGGACCACGACTGCCCGAGGCATTGAAAAAGCTGTCTGACGGTTTCTATCCTGGCGCGACTGGCCAATGACCACGTTGGTTAAACCTCGCGCACTGTTTATTGGCTTGAGTGTGCTGTGTTTGCTGGCGATCTGGTTGTCGTTGGCTCTAGGCCCGGTGAGCTTGCCGCTGCTCGACACCTTGCGTGCGGCGCTGCGGCTGATCGGTGTGCCGATTGCCCCCGATGGATTGGAGCAGGCTGAACTGATCCTCGGGCAGATTCGCCTGCCGCGTACCTTGTTGGGCCTGGCGGTCGGCGGTGTGCTGGCGTTGTCTGGCGTGGCGATGCAGGGTTTGTTTCGCAATCCATTGGCTGATCCGGGACTGGTGGGGGTTTCCAGCGGCGCGGCATTGGGCGCGGCGATTGCGATTGTCGGCGGTTCGGCGTTCGGCGGTTTGCCTGAAGCCTTCGGGCCTTATCTTTTATCCTTGTGCGCCTTTCTGGGCGGGCTCGGGGTGACGGCGCTGGTGTATCGACTGGGCCGACGTAACGGCCAGACCAGCGTCGCAACCATGTTGCTGGCGGGGATCGCGTTAACGGCGCTGGCCGGTTCGGCCGTGGGTTTGTTCACCTATCTGGCGGACGATGCGACTTTGCGCACGCTGACCTTCTGGAACCTGGGCAGCCTCAATGGCGCCAGCTATTCGCGGCTTTGGCCGTTGTTGCTGGTGACGGCCGGCGTGGCGCTGTGGTTGCCGCGTCGGGCCAAGGCGCTGAATGCGTTATTGCTGGGCGAGTCCGAGGCCGGTCACTTGGGCATTGATGTCGAAGGGCTCAAGCGTGAGCTGGTGTTCTGCACTGCGCTGGGTGTCGGCGCGGCGGTGGCGGCGGCTGGCATGATTGGTTTTGTCGGGTTGGTGGTACCGCATCTGGTGCGACTGCTGGCCGGGCCGGATCACAAGGTATTGTTGCCGGCCTCAGTGCTGGCGGGGGCGAGTCTGTTGTTGTTCGCCGATCTGGTGGCGCGCCTGGCCTTGGCGCCGGCCGAGTTGCCGATCGGCATCGTCACGGCGTTCATTGGTGCGCCGTTCTTCCTGTTTTTGCTGCTCAGGAGGCCTGCCTGATGCTGCGCACGGAAAACCTGGTGATCCGCCGTGGCAGCAAAACCGTGCTGACGGATATCACCCTCGAACTCAAACCGGGCGAAGTCCTCGGCGTGCTGGGACCGAATGGCGCCGGCAAAAGCACGTTGCTCGGCGCGTTGTGCGGTGAACTGCATCCCGATGAAGGACGTGTCTGGCTCGATCAGCAAGAGTTGCGACATTGCACCGGCGCCCAACGCGCGCAACGGCTGGCCGTGTTACCGCAGGTCTCGACCCTGGACTTCGGCTTTCGTGTCGAGGAAGTGGTCGGCATGGGCCGCTTGCCTTATCAGACGGGCCGGGTGCGCGATGATGAAGTCGTCGCCGCCGCATTGGGCGCCGCGGATGCCGGGCATCTGAGCGGTCGCAGTTATCTGGCGCTGTCCGGTGGTGAACGTCAGCGGGTGCATCTGGCGCGGGTGTTGGCGCAACTCTGGCCGGGCGAGGCGGGGCAGACCTTATTGCTGGATGAACCGACCTCGATGCTCGATCCGCTGCATCAACACACTACTTTGCAAGCGGTGCGCGAATTCGCTGATCGCGGTGCGGCGGTGTTGGTGATCCTGCATGATCTGAATCTGGCGGCGCGTTATTGTGATCGCCTGTTGCTGCTCGAAGGCGGGCGTCCGGTGGCGCTGGATACGCCGCAGCAGGTATTGCGCCCGGAACCGCTCAAAGCGGTATTCGGTCTGGAAGTATTGGTGCAACCGCACCCGGAGCGTGGGCATCCGCTGATCATCGCCCGCTGAGTCATTCAACGAGGTGAGAACATGCGAGGGATTTTGCTGCTGGCTGCGTTGCTACTGAGTGCTTGTCAGCATGTTTCAACGCCGCCACCGCTCACCGGCCAGATTCGCGATTTGCGCAGCGGTCAGTCACTGACGGCACCCGAACTGGTGGCGCGATTGGCCACGCCTGAGCGGATCATCGTCGGCGAGCAGCACGACAACCGCGATCACCATCAACTGCAATTGTGGTTGCTCCAGGAGCTGGGGCAGCGGCGAGCGCAAGGCAGTTTGTTGCTGGAAATGCTCACGCCGGATCAACAACCGCGCGTCGATGACGTGCGCCGCGCCGCCTCGCTGCCAACTGATCTGCCCGGTGCATTGGCCTGGCAATCTGGTTGGGACTGGGATTTGTACGGGCCGATTGTGCGTTTTGCCTTGGGTCAGCCTTATTCGCTGCTGTCGGCCAATCTGGATAACGCCGAAGTTCGTGCTTTCTATGCCCAGTCACCGACAGTGAGCGGTTTGCGCTCCAATGCCCCGTCGGTCAAAAAAGAGTTGCTGGAACAAATCAGCGGTTCCCATTGCGGCCTGCTGCCCACATCGCAAATGCCGGCCATGCTGGCGGTGCAACAGCAACGTGATCGGCGCATGGCACAGCGCCTGATTGCGGCGCCGACGCCGTCAATGCTGTTGTCCGGTGCCTACCATGCGCGCAAGGATGTCGGTGTGCCGCTGCATGTGCTGGATCTGGGCGAGCCCGAAGCCCCCATCGTGTTGATGCTGGCGGAGCAGGGCAGTGAGGTCACGCCGGCCATGGCCGATTACGTCTGGTACACGCCTGCCACGCCAGCGCAGGATTACTGTGCAGAGATGCGTAAGCAGATGGGCAAGTAGGCTCAGGCGACTTTTTCACAGGCAAAAAAAGACCCGACAAGAGTCGGGTCAAATAACCGTGATTAGCCTGATGAGGAGATAATCTGAGAGTCCGAACCAAGGGCTTTTCAGAATATCGACCAGTCTCGCGACCAGTTGTGATAATCATAGCGATTCTCATTACCAAGTCAACCGCTGTTTTCTGATTAATTTTGAATTCGTCTGTAAGCCCCGTATTTACTGGGCTTCAGCCTGAAGGCTTGGCTGCGCTCAGTTGGGTGATCTGCTTGTTCAGCAGCCCGATGCGCCGCGCCATGCTCTCGATCAGGCTGTGAGCGATCTTTGGATTGTTTTGCGTCAGGCTTAGAAACTGATCCTTGGGAATCAGTATCACCGTGCTCGGTTCGCTGGTGATGACACTGGCATTGCGCTTCTCGCCAGTGAACACGGCCATAGCGCCGAAAATCTCATCCTTGGGCACATCGCCGACTTTATATCCGTCGACAAACGCTTCGGCGTGGCCTTCGATGATGACGAACACATGGTCCGCCTCATCGCCTTGCTGAATCAGCACTTCGCCCCTGGCCACGCGCTGGAAGCCGTGGGTACTGCGAAACTCGGGTGGTTTCAGGCGCGCGATGGCGTCGGACAACAGGGAGGACTGGCCAGCGAGGTATTGCAGGAACAACTCCGAACGCTGTGGATCGGCATAAATATGCTGGAACACTTCGGTACGCAGGAAAGGAATCAGGGACAACGGGCCGTCGCTGCGCAAGCGGCAAGAGGGCAGTTCAGCGTCCTGGCGCAGGCCGACCAAGTCACCTTCATGCAGATAGAACAGCGCGCGCTCATCGACGCAGCCATGCAGCAAGCCGCTGTCGAGCAAGAACAACTGATCGCCGGGCAATGCCTTTGCGAGGTCGTCAACGGCAGGCAGCCCCAGGGCCGGGCCGCAGGGTGATAACCCCTCCAGCAACCGGGCAGGCATGTTTTGCAGGCGGTTGATCAGTGCGTCGGCGTAAGCCGGTTGTTCCCCGAGCAGGTACATGGCAATGGCGCCTGTTCAATTCTTGTGACGTGAAGAGATGGCTTCCAGTTGTTTATTCAAGGCTTCCTTGCGTTCGGCGGGGATGTCGTTCCAGTGCACATCCATCAGCGCGCCTTCGATCGCATACAGCAACACCTTGGACGCCCGGAACCCGCGCGTGCGCACGGCCCGATAAGCGTCCACCGCCCCCAAGCGACGCAAGTCCGAGGCACTGTGGATGCCCACGGCATGCAGCCACTGTGCAGACGTCTTGCCAAGATTCTTCAGGTGTTGCAGTTCATCATTCATCAAGCCTCCTTGCGACGGCCGAACGGTGCGTGGGCGAGCCTTTGAGGAGTGTAGCCATCAGTAGGAAAAGCGTGATTGTTTGGTCGGTTTCGGCGCAAAAGCTTCTAAGAAGCGCGTTCGAAGGGGCTGCGAATGCAGTAGAGGAGGGCGGCGCAAACCCTTGTGGGAGCGGGCTTGCTCGCGAAGGCGGTGTGTCAGGCGAAATGAATGTTGAAGGTTAAGCCGCTTTCGCGAGCAAGCCCGCTCCCACAGGGATTGCGTCGTGTCAGGGGATTAGCGAGTGCGATAACGCAGGCGCGTACCGAAATTCATCGACATCAGAATCTCGTCGGCACTCAGCTCGGGCGGGAAGTAGGCGCCGGAGATTTGCGCGTGGGCCAGGCTCGCGCCTTCCAGGGATGCATTGCGAAAGTCGATGCCGCGCAAGTCGGCGGAACGGAAATACGCGTCGGTGAAATCAACGCCATCGGCGTTCAGCTCGCGCAGGTCGAGACCACGGAAGTCGCCACCGACCATGTCGATCGGGCCGTCCGCAGGGCGTTCCTTGTTGAAACCTGTGATGTCGTCTTTGTGCAGCAAGGCATAAAGCGGGGTGTCGAGAAGTTTCGGCTGGCTCATGTCACATCACCTGTTGGTTTTATGACGCCAGTATAGTGCCACTATTTGACAGCCGTGAAGCCGGCGAGGGCTCCACGGCTGAAATAGTTTCTTACAGGCCTGGCATGCGCTGGCGAATCTGCGCCACGACGGTGTCGAGGGTCCCGCTTTCATTGGTCTGCACGCGCTTGCTGCACAGAATCTCGGCAGGCGTCAGCGCTTCACGGCTGGCTTGCTGGGCGGCGATAACGGCCAGGTTGGCGTCGGACGGATCGGTTTTCTCTGCCTGACGCAGGGCCAGCCAGCCCTCGATCACGGCTTGCGGCGCGTTGCAGTCCAGGATCAGGAACGGTGCGCCAGTGGCTTCGGCAATTTTTGCCGCGCCGTCACGCTGGTCGCGCTTGAGGTAGGTGGCATCGATCACGACCGGGAAACCGGCCCGCAGGATCACGCCGGCGATTTCATGCAGGCGGGTGTAGGTCGCGGCACTGGCGTCAGCACTGTAGATGCCGGCCTGTGGATCGTTCGGTACGGTTTGCTCGCCAAACAGACGCTTGCGTTCAACATCCGAGCGCAGGCGGATCGCACCGAGCGCTTCTACCAGGCGCATGGCCACGCGGCTTTTGCCGACAGCGGAAACGCCGTGGGTAATCGACAGGAAGCGCGAAGGGATGGTGCTGTAGCTTTCGGCCAGGTTCGCGTAGTTGCGATATTGGCGTAGGGTGGTGGCGCGCTGCACCGGATCGGCCTCGGCCGGCATGCTGAACAGGGCAACCTTGGCGCGAACCAGGGCGCGGTAGGCTTTATAGAAGTTCAGCACTTCAAGGCCCTGATAATCGCCGGTCAGTTCCAGATACTGGCTGATGAAACGACGGGCCATGCTTTTCAGGCCACGGTCTTCCAGGTCCATCGCCAGGAAACCGGTGTCGGCGTAGACGTCGGTGAAGCGGAACGGCTCGTTGAACTCGATGCAGTCGAAGATCACGACCTTGCCGTCGATCACGGTGGCGTTGCCGAGGTGAATGTCACCGTGGCATTCGCGGGTGAAACCGTCTGCCTTGCGTTGGGCAAACAGCGGCTTGAGGCGTTCGAAGCTGCTTTCGGCCCAGGCTTGCAAGGCTTCCAGTTGCAGCAGATCAGCCTTGTCGCTGAGGAATGGGCGGATCTGTTCAAAGTTCTGGCGTACCGGCGCCATGACGCTGTCCGGGGTGCCGGCGTCGTGTTCAGCCGGTACTTTCGGTGCAGTGAGGTGGAACTGCGCGATTTGCTCGGCCATTTCGTCGATGTGCGCGGTGGTCAATTCACCGTTGGCTTGCAGCGTGCTGAGCAACTGGCTTTGCGGGAACTGACGCATCTTCAGCGCGAATTCGATGGCCGGGCCATCGCCGCCAAATTGCGGGGCTTCGGCACTGCCGGTAATCGGCAACACTTCAAGATACAAATCATTGGTCAGGCGCTGGTTCAGACGCAGCTCTTCAGCGCAGAAATGTTCGCGATCTTCGAGGCTGGTGAAGTCGAGGAAGCCGAAATTCATCGGTTTCTTCACTTTATAAGCAAAGGGACCCGTGAGGATGACCCAGGAGATATGGGTCTCGATGACCTGGAACCCGTCAACGGGATGCGGGTAGAGGGCCGGGTTTTGCAGGGCGGCGATCAGGGACTGGCTCACAGGCGATCCTTCAGAGTCGGGGAAAATTCAAGGTCGCCATTATGGCCGCAAGTCCGCCTGACGCAAACCTCGGCGGGCTCCTGTTGAGTATGAATAAAGTGCGTATAATCCGCCGCCATGACTCGAACTCGATCCCCCCGCAGCAAAAAAAAACCACCATCCAAGGGCCTTGGGCCGTGGTTGAGCTGGGCCATTAAACTCAGCCTGGTCGGCCTCGTCGTGCTCGCCGGGTTCGCGGTTTACCTGGACGCCATCGTCCAGGAGAAATTCTCCGGCAAGCGCTGGACCATCCCGGCCAAGGTGTACGCGCGTCCGCTGGAGCTGTTCACCGGCCAGAAGCTGAGCAAGGAAGACTTCCTCACCGAACTCGACGCCTTGGGCTACCGCCGCGAAGCCGTGAGCAACGGCCCCGGCGCTGCGGCGGTCAACGGCAATACCGTCGACCTGAATACCCGTGGCTTCCAGTTCTATGAAGGCCTGGAAAAAGCCCAGCCTGTGCGCGTGCGGTTCTCCGGCGACTACGTGGCCGAACTTTCGGCGACCAACGGCTCGAAGCTGTCCGTGGTGCGCCTGGAGCCGCTGATGATCGGCGGCATTTACCCGAAAAACCTCGAAGACCGGATCCTGATCAAAATCGATCAGGTCCCGCCGTATCTGCTGGAAACCCTGGTCGCCGTGGAAGACCGGGATTTCTATCACCACTGGGGCGTGTCGCCGAAGTCGATTGCCCGGGCCGTTTACGTCAACACCTCGGGCGGCAAGATGACCCAGGGTGGCAGTACGCTGACGCAACAATTGGTCAAGAACTTCTACCTGACCAGCGAACGCAGCCTGACCCGCAAACTTACCGAAGCCATGATGGCGATGCTGCTCGAGCTGCATTACGACAAGCGCGAGATTCTTGAGGCTTACCTCAATGAAGTGTTTGTCGGTCAGGACGGTCAGCGCGCGGTGCACGGTTTCGGTCTGGCCAGCCAGTTCTTCTTCGGCCAGCCGTTGTCCGAACTGAAACTGCATCAGGTCGCGTTGCTGGTGGGCATGGTCAAGGGCCCGTCCTATTACAACCCGCGTCGCAACCCGGAACGTGCGCTGGAGCGACGCAATCTGGTGCTCGACGTACTTGAGCAACAAGGCGTTGCCACTGCCGAGCAAGTTGCTGCGGCCAAGGCCATGCCATTGGGCGTGACCACGCGTGGCAAGTTGGCCGACAGCTCGTTCCCGGGCTTTATCGACTTGGTCAAACGCCAGTTGCGTGAAGACTATCGCGACGAAGACTTGACCGAAGAAGGCCTGCGGATTTTCACCAGTTTCGACCCGATTCTGCAGATGAAAGCCGAAGCCTCGGTCAATGACACCTTTAAACGACTGGCCGGGCGCAAAGGTTCGGATGATGTCGAAGCGGCGATGGTCGTGACCAACCCGGAAACCGGTGAAGTCCAGGCGATGATCGGCAGTCGCCAGGCAAGCTTTGCCGGTTTCAACCGTGCGCTGGATGCGGTGCGACCGATCGGTTCGTTGATCAAGCCGGCGGTGTACCTGACCGCGCTTGAGAAACCCAGCCAGTACAGCTTGACCAGTTGGCTGTCCGACGATGCCTTCTCGGTGAAGGGCGCGGACGGTCAGGTCTGGAAACCGCAGAACTACGATCGTCGCTCCCACGGCACAGTGTTCCTGTACCAGGGGCTGGCGCATTCCTACAACCTGTCGACTGCGCGTCTCGGGCTGGAACTGGGCGTGCCGAATGTCCTCAAAACCTTGGCGCGACTGGGTGTGACTCGTGAGTTCCCGGCGTTCCCATCGATGCTGTTGGGCGCGGGTGGCTTGACGCCTATGGAAGTCGCAACCATGTACCAGACCCTGGCCAACGGCGGTTTCAACACGCCGATGCGCGGGATCCGCAGCGTACTGACCGCCGAGGGCGAGCCGCTCAAGCGTTATCCGTTCCAGATCCAGCAGCGGTTTGATCCGGCGTCGATCTTCCTGATCCAGAGCGCCATGCAGCGGGTGATGCGTGAAGGCACCGGCAGTTCGGTTTATAACGTGCTGCCCAAGACCCTGACGCTGGCGGGCAAGACTGGTACCAGTAACGATTCCCGCGACAGCTGGTTCGCCGGTTTCAGTCAGGATCTGCTGGCGGTGGTGTGGCTGGGGCGCGACGATAACGGCAAGACGCCGTTTACCGGCGCTACCGGTGCGTTGCAGGTCTGGACCAGTTTCATGCGCAAGGCCGATCCGCTGCCGCTGGACATGCCGCAGCCGGATAACATCGTTCAGGCGTGGGTAGATTCGCGCACCGGGCAAGGCTCTGATGCCAACTGCCCAGGTGCGGTGCAGATGCCGTATATTCGCGGCAGCGAACCGCCTCCCGGCGCCGCTTGCGGTGGGGAAACCCCTGCTTCCGGCGAAACCGTGATGGATTGGGTCAAGGGCTGGATGAATTAAGCAAAGAGGGTTTCAAGTGAACAAGTGGTTGATTCCAGCGGTTACCGCCGTGGCTTTGCTCAGCGGTTGCTCCAGCGTACAGCGCGGCTCGATCCCGGTTGTGGATTCCGGCAGCGCAGTGTCGAACAGTGAGCGGATTTCGGCGAATGGCGGTTTCCGTCAGACCACCGTGAAACGTCCTGCACAAGCCCAGACCCAGGCGATCCCGCAAGGCGATACCGGTGTGGTGGTGATGGTTCCGGGGGGGGGCGCGGTTTCCTCGGCACCGATCAGCACGTCGCCGATCACGCCGGGCCCGATTACCCCAGGTCCGATTGATACGTCGCCGGTTCAGTCCGCGCCGGTCAATCAGGGCAGCTACAGCATGCCATCGACGCCGAGCGGAATTCCGTCGGCCAGTACCGGTGGCGGTTTGTCTGCCGATGAACAGCTCGATGGCCCAGTGTTGGCGCTGCTGACCACCGCTCAACAGCAACAGGCCACTGGCGACCTCAACGGTGCATCTTCCAGCCTGGAGCGCGCCCAGCGTGTGGCGCCGCGTGAGCCGCAAGTGCTTTATCGCCTGGCGCAAGTGCGCATGGCCCAAGGCGATGCGCCGCAAGCCGAGCAGTTCGCTCGTCGTGGGCTGACGTTTGCCAATGGCCGCCCGGATCTTCAAGCCAGCCTGTGGGAATTGATCGCTCAGGCGCGTGAGAAACAGGGTGATTCCGCGGGTGCTTCGCAGGCACGTCAGAAGGCCAAGGTTTCGCTGTGATGGATGCACGTTTCCCAAAGATTGCCGAGCAGTTGCTGCTGATCGAGCGTGAGCTGCGGATTCAGGGCTGGTGGGACGAAGTCGCGCCGAGTGCTGAAGCGTTGTCGAGTGTCGAGCCGTTTTCGGTCGACACCCTGGACTTCGAGCAATGGCTGCAATGGATTTTCCTGCCGCGCATGAAGGCGATCCTCGAGCAGGATCTGCCATTGCCCAATGCGTCGGGCATTCAGGAGATGGCCGAAATGGTCTTCGCCGCCCGCAACGTTCAGGGCAAGGATCGGCAGCTTCAGGTTCTGCTCAAAGAGTTTGACCTGCTGATCACCGCCTCTCGCTAACGCGCTGCGCAGGAGCCCGTAGGAGCACGTAGGAGCTGTCGAGTGAAACGAGGCTGCGATCTTTTGATCTTGCTCCTAAAAAAAACATCAAAAGATCGCAGCCTCGTTTCACTCGACAGCTCCTACAGAGAGCGTTATTGGCAGTTATCCGCAATCTGTTTCTGTGCCTCGGTAATACGCTCCTGACGTGTCTGGTCAGTCAGGCGTTGCATCTCGCCATCGACCTCTTCCCGTAGTCGCGGATTGTTCTGCAGTTGAGCAAGGTTCGTCCGCGCCTGCTCACAGAACACCTTGAGCTGGGCTTGCTGCTCGGCCACCTGCTTTTTAACCGTCTTGTCGATGGCCTGCTGATCGCCGAGCACATTGCTGCGCTCAGGTGCGGGCGGTTTGCCGGTGGGTGCGGCGGGCGTGACCACCGTGGTGGTCTGCTGGCCTTGGGGCGGCTGGGCATCGAAGTGAGTCACGCCTTGGGCGTCGACCCACTTGTAGATCTGCGCGGCCATGCACAAAGGGCTCAGGCTGATCAGCAGACTGGCGGTGAAGAAGAACGTACGCATGCCATTTCCTTGTCATAAGTTGCGCAATTGAAGCTAACACACGCGAGGTTTACGGGTTTTTTCTTGCGTTCTCATGTGCTTACTTACAATAAAGCACATAGACGACTTGACTTGCAGGGGACGAAACAGAAGAATCCAAAGTCCGCTGTAGAGGGACTGCCAGAAGCAGGCCCACTCGGCAGATCATGAGGCGCATACCCGCGCCGACCTGTAACACCCGCAACGCGTTACCTCGCGCTGGGTGGGAAAGCCCCGCAACACTTGGGACGATCCCAATACTTGCTCAGTCAGTGCTGACGTAGTCGGCGACCACCGTCGCTCATGCTCTGCCGAGAAGTAAACCTATTAAGACCCGTCCTTTTTTGTGTGGACGGTATTCTGGCGTTTTAGAGGTGAACAACGTGGAGCTTTTATCTGGCGGTGAGATGCTCGTCCGCTTTTTGCGTGACGAAGGCGTCAAATATATTTACGGGTACCCGGGTGGTGCTCTTCTTCATGTCTACGATGCCCTGTTCAAAGAACCGGAAGTGACCCACATCCTGGTTCGTCACGAACAAGCGGCTACCCATATGGCTGACGGCTATGCCCGTGCCACCGGTAAAGCCGGCGTGGTACTGGTGACTTCCGGTCCTGGCGCAACAAACGCCATCACCGGTATCGCCACTGCCTATATGGACTCCATTCCAATGGTGGTCATTTCCGGCCAGGTGCCTAGCACCATGGTAGGCACCGACGCGTTCCAGGAAACCGACATGATCGGTATCTCCCGGCCGATCGTGAAGCACAGCTTCATGATCAAGCACGCCTCGGAAATCCCGGAAGTCATGAAGAAAGCGTTCTACCTGGCGCAATCCGGTCGTCCTGGTCCGGTCGTTGTCGATATTCCGAAAGACATGACCAACCCGGCCGAGAAGTTCGAATACGTCTTCCCGAAAAAAGCCAAGCTGCGTTCCTACAGCCCGGCCGTTCGCGGTCACTCCGGGCAAATCCGCAAGGCAGCAGAGATGCTCCTGGCGGCCAAGCGTCCTGTGATGTACGCAGGTGGCGGCGTGATCCTCGGTGGTGGCTCCGCGCCGCTGACCGAATTGGCGAAGATGCTCAACCTGCCAGTGACCAATACCCTGATGGGCCTGGGTGCCTACCCTGGCACCGACCGTCAGTTCATCGGCATGCTCGGCATGCACGGCAGCTACACCGCCAACCTGGCAATGCACCATGCCGATGTGATCCTGGCAGTCGGTGCGCGTTTCGATGACCGTGTGATCAACGGCCCGGCGAAGTTCTGCCCGAACGCCAAGATCATTCACATCGACATCGACCCGGCTTCGATCTCCAAGACCATCAAGGCCGACGTACCGATCGTCGGTCCGGTCGAGAGTGTCCTGACCGAAATGGTCGCGATCCTCAAGGAAATCGGCGAGCCCCCGAACAAGGAGTCCGTGGCCAGTTGGTGGAAGCAGGTTGATGAGTGGCGCGGTGATCGCGGCCTGTTCCCTTACGACAAGGGCGACGGCAGCGTCATCAAGCCGCAGACCGTGGTCGAAACCTTGTGCGAAGTGACCAAGGGCGATGCTTATGTTGCGTCCGACGTGGGCCAGCACCAGATGTTCGCGGCGCAGTACTACAAGTTCAACAAGCCGAACCGCTGGATCAACTCCGGCGGCCTGGGCACCATGGGCTTCGGTTTTCCGGCGGCCATGGGCATCAAGTTGAGCTTCCCGGATGCCGACGTCGTCTGCGTGACGGGCGAGGGCAGCATCCAGATGAACATCCAGGAACTGTCCACCTGTCTGCAATATGGCTTGCCGGTCAAAATCGTCATCCTGAACAACGGTGTTCTGGGTATGGTTCGCCAGTGGCAAGACATGAGTTACGGCAGCCGTCACTCGCACTCCTACATGGAATCGTTGCCTGACTTCGTCAAGCTGGCCGAGGCCTATGGTCACGTCGGCGTACGCATCACCGAATCGAAAGATTTGAAGTCGAAGATGGAAGAAGCGTTCGCCATGAAGGATCGCCTGGTGATCATCGATGTTTCGGTCGACACCAGTGAGCACGTCTACCCGATGCAGATCAAAGACGGCTCCATGCGCGATATGTGGCTGAGCAAGACGGAGCGTACTTAATCATGCGGCACATTATTTCCTTGCTTCTGGAAAACGAACCTGGCGCTCTGTCTCGTGTAGTCGGCCTGTTTTCGCAGCGCAACTACAACATCGAAAGCCTGACCGTGGCACCGACCGAAGACCCGACCCTGTCGCGCCTGACGTTGACCACTGTCGGCCATGATGAAGTGATCGAGCAGATCACCAAGAACCTGAACAAGCTGATCGAAGTGGTCAAATTGGTCGACCTGTCGGAGAGTGCTCACATCGAGCGCGAACTGATGCTGGTCAAGGTCAAGGCCACTGGCGCCCAGCGCGCCGAGATCAAGCGCACTACCGATATTTACCGTGGGCAGATCGTCGATGTCAGCGCCAGCGTGTATACCGTTCAACTGACCGGTACCAGCGACAAGCTCGACAGCTTCATTCAGTCCATCGGCACCGCCTCGATTCTGGAAACCGTCCGTAGCGGCGTAACCGGCATTGCTCGCGGCGACAAAGTACTCAGCATCTAAACCAAATTAGCGAATGGCCTGAACGGCCTGGATATATAGGGGAATTTCATGAAAGTTTATTACGAAAAAGACTGCGACCTGTCGATCATCCAGGGCAAGAAAGTTGCCATCATCGGTTACGGTTCCCAGGGCCACGCTCAAGCGTGCAACCTGAAAGACTCCGGCGTTGACGTTACTGTTGGTCTGCGTAAAGGTTCGGCCACTGTTGCCAAAGCCGAAGCTCACGGCCTGAAAGTGACTGACGTTGCTTCCGCTGTTGCTGCTGCCGACCTGGTCATGATCCTGACCCCGGACGAGTTCCAGTCTGCTTTGTACAAGAACGAAATCGAGCCGAACATCAAGAAAGGCGCCACCCTGGCCTTCTCCCACGGCTTCGCGATCCACTACAACCAGGTTGTTCCGCGCGCTGACCTCGACGTGATCATGATCGCGCCGAAAGCACCGGGCCACACCGTGCGTTCCGAGTTCGTCAAAGGCGGCGGTATCCCTGACCTGATCGCTATCTACCAGGATGCTTCGGGCAACGCCAAAAACGTTGCACTGTCCTACGCCGCTGGCGTTGGTGGCGGTCGTACCGGCATCATCGAAACCACTTTCAAGGACGAGACCGAAACCGACCTGTTCGGCGAACAAGCCGTTCTGTGCGGCGGCACCGTTGAACTGGTTAAAGCCGGTTTCGAAACCCTGGTTGAAGCTGGCTACGCGCCGGAAATGGCCTACTTCGAATGCCTGCACGAACTGAAACTGATCGTTGACCTCATGTACGAAGGCGGCATCGCCAACATGAACTACTCGATCTCCAACAACGCTGAGTACGGCGAGTACGTGACCGGTCCGGAAGTGATCAACGCCGAATCCCGTCAGGCTATGCGCAACGCCCTGAAACGTATTCAGGACGGCGAATATGCCAAGATGTTTATCAGCGAAGGCGCAACCGGCTATCCTTCGATGACCGCCAAGCGTCGTAACAACGCCGCTCACGGTATCGAAATCATCGGCGAGCAACTGCGCTCCATGATGCCGTGGATCGGTGCCAACAAGATCGTCGACAAAGCCAAAAACTAAGTCGCACGCTTGTACGGAAAACGCGGCCTAGGCCGCGTTTTTTCGTTTGGATCGCCGGTTCTGGTATAAAGCTGCATCGTTTGCGGCCGAACCGTCGTCCCAGACACCTGTCGAAACTTTCCACCCTGTTGCAAGGTAATGTCCATGAGCGAACGTCCCGAAGAGCCAAACAAGGCTCCTGACGCCGAAAGTCTGCTGCCCATCGATGAACACATCGAGGAAGGGCATGACGCTGAAGGTCGTAAAGTCCGGCATCGTGGTATCTATCTTCTGCCGAATCTTTTTACCACTGCGAATCTGTTCGCAGGGTTCTACTCCATCATCAATTCGATGAGTGCACAGGCCGCCCTGAGCGCCGGTGACTCGGTCAATGCGAGCAAGTATTTTGCATTCGCCGCCATCGCGATTTTCGTCGCCATGGTGCTCGACGGCCTGGATGGCCGGGTTGCGCGCATGACCAATACCCAAAGCGCATTCGGTGCCGAGTACGACTCGCTGTCGGACATGGTTGCCTTCGGTGTTGCGCCGGCGTTGTTGGCCTTTGGCTGGGCTCTGGGTGATATGGGCAAGGTCGGCTGGATGGTTGCCTTCATTTATGTGGCCGGCGCGGCGTTGCGCCTGGCGCGGTTCAACACCCAGGTTGGCACCGCAGACAAGCGCTACTTCATTGGCCTGGCCAGCCCGGCTGCCGCTGGTGTGGTGGCGGGGATTGTCTGGGCATTCAGTGATTACGGCATCCAGGGTTCCAAGATGTCGTTCCTGGTGGCGTTGATGGTGGCGGCTGCCGGCATGTTGATGGTCAGTAACATCAAGTACAACAGCTTCAAGGAGCTGGACTTGAAGGGGCGGGTGCCTTTCGTGGCGATCCTGGCCGTAGTGCTGGTGTTTGCCGTGGTCTTCAGTGATCCGCCGCGCATTCTGCTGCTGGTATTCCTCGGGTATGCAGCCTCTGGCCCGGTTCAATATCTGTTGCGTCTTCGTCGGCACAAAAACGCCGAGTGATGTAATTTCCCTCATACTCCGCAGTCTGTTGGTGCATCTGTCCTCCAATGCTGCGGAGTAGCCATGCTGATCAAAGTCCCCAAAGCGTCCGACTGCCTAGAGTCGGACGTCACGCCTGAATCCTTCTATCTATCTCGTCGTAAAGTGCTCGGTGCTGCCGTGGCCGGGTTGGCCGTGAGCAGTCTTCCTCGTTGGGCGAATGCTGACGATGCTGCGCGTTATGCCGATGTCGAGCCTGGCAAGGCGCCTTCCTGGTTTGCCGAAAAGCTGCCTTCTACTAAATGGGGGGCGGTCAACGTCAAGGATGAGGCGATCACTCCGTTCAAGGACGCGACCCACTACAACAACTTCTACGAGTTCGGCACGGATAAAGGTGATCCGGCGGCCAATGCCGGTGTGCTGAAGACCGAGCCGTGGAGCGTGGTTGTGGACGGGGAAGTGGGCAAACCGGGAAGGTATGCGCTGGAAGACTTCATGAAGCCTTATCAGTTGGAGGAGCGGATCTATCGCCTTCGCTGTGTGGAGGCGTGGTCGATGGTCATTCCCTGGATAGGCTTTCCCATCTCGGCGCTACTAAAAGAAGTCGAGCCAACCTCCAAAGCCAAATACATTCGCTTCGAGACGCTGGAGGACCCTAAGGTCATGCCCGGACAGCGCTCCGGTTTTGCCTTGATCGACTGGCCTTATGTGGAAGGGCTGCGCCTGGATGAGGCGATGAATCCGTTGGCGATTCTTGCGGTGGGCATGTATGGCCGGGAATTGCCGAATCAGAATGGCGCGCCACTGCGGTTGGTGGTGCCGTGGAAGTACGGCTTCAAGAGCGTCAAATCTATCGTGCGGATCAGTCTGGTCAGCGAACAGCCGAAGACGACCTGGCAGAGCATTGCGGCGGATGAGTATGGGTTCTATGCGAACGTGAACCCTACGGTCGATCACCCGCGGTGGACCCAGGCGCGGGAGCGGCGTTTGCCGAGTGGTCTGTTCAAGCCCAATGTGCGGGACACGCAGATGTTCAATGGTTACTCGGATGAAGTCGCCTCTTTATATACAGGGCTCGATTTGCGGAAGAACTACTGATGCGGTTTCCGTTTTGGCGAATAGGCGTCTTTATAGCAGCAGCGGTATGGCCGTTGATTTGGTTGTATCAGGCTTGGGCTGATGTGCTGGGGCCTGATCCGGGCAAAGTGCTGGTTGATCGGCTGGGGTTGGGGACACTTGTCCTGCTGCTTATTACATTGAGCATGACGCCCCTGCAGAAGTTGACCGGTTGGGCGGGGTGGGTGGCGGTTCGGCGGCAGCTAGGGCTGTGGTGCTTTGCCTATGTCGTCCTGCATATGAGTGGGTATACGGCTTTCATTCTTGGTTTTGACTGGTCGCAGTTGGGCGTCGAGTTGCGCAAGCGGCCTTACATTATTGTCGGGACGCTGGGGTTTCTTTGTTTGCTGGCGCTGGCCGTGACATCCAATCGTTACAGTCAGCGACGTTTGGGGGCTCGCTGGAAGAAGCTGCATCGACTGGTTTATGTGATTCTCGGTCTCGGGCTGCTGCATATGTTGTGGATCGTTCGTGCGGATCTGAAGGAGTGGGTTGTCTATGCTTCTATAGGTGCGTTGCTGATAGTGCTGCGTCTGCCCCCTGTAGCCCGTCGAATCCCGCGTTTAATGACCAAAAAGACACCTTCTGCAAGAAAGGCGTAATTAAGGGTTGACGGCAGATTCTGGAAGTCTATAATTCGCCCCACTTCCGGCGCAGTCGAAACGGAAAACTCCTTGGTAAACAAAGAGTTACGCAGGTTTCGGCAGTGAGTTGCTTCAGTTCATCGAGGCACGAAAGGAGTTGAAAAAGAGGTGTTGACAGCAGCGAGTAATGCTGTAGAATTCGCCTCCCGCTAACGAGAGATCGAAAGCGCAAGTGGTTGAAGTTACAAAGGAAACTTTGAAAACTTCTTAAAATAACCGCTTGACAGTAACTGGCGCTGCTGTAGAATGCGCGCCTCGGTTGAGACGAAAGAATCAACCCACCGCTCTTTAACAACTGAATCAAGCAATTCGTGTGGGTGCTTGTGGAGTCAGACTGATAGTCAACAAGATTATCAGCATCACAAGTTACTCCGCGAGAAATCAAAGATGTAACCAACGATTGCTGAGCCAAGTTTAGGGTTTCTTAAAAACCCAAAGATGTTTGAACTGAAGAGTTTGATCATGGCTCAGATTGAACGCTGGCGGCAGGCCTAACACATGCAAGTCGAGCGGCAGCACGGGTACTTGTACCTGGTGGCGAGCGGCGGACGGGTGAGTAATGCCTAGGAATCTGCCTGGTAGTGGGGGATAACGCTCGGAAACGGACGCTAATACCGCATACGTCCTACGGGAGAAAGCAGGGGACCTTCGGGCCTTGCGCTATCAGATGAGCCTAGGTCGGATTAGCTAGTTGGTGAGGTAATGGCTCACCAAGGCGACGATCCGTAACTGGTCTGAGAGGATGATCAGTCACACTGGAACTGAGACACGGTCCAGACTCCTACGGGAGGCAGCAGTGGGGAATATTGGACAATGGGCGAAAGCCTGATCCAGCCATGCCGCGTGTGTGAAGAAGGTCTTCGGATTGTAAAGCACTTTAAGTTGGGAGGAAGGGCATT
Source organism: Pseudomonas sp. B21-053 (assembly GCF_026016365.1). Taxonomy (NCBI): domain Bacteria; kingdom Pseudomonadati; phylum Pseudomonadota; class Gammaproteobacteria; order Pseudomonadales; family Pseudomonadaceae; genus Pseudomonas; species Pseudomonas sp. B21-053. The sequence goes on along the minus strand of NZ_CP087205.1, from coordinate 6,057,133 downwards.
TACCTAATACGTAAGTGTTTTGACGTTACCGACAGAATAAGCACCGGCTAACTCTGTGCCAGCAGCCGCGGTAATACAGAGGGTGCAAGCGTTAATCGGAATTACTGGGCGTAAAGCGCGCGTAGGTGGTTTGTTAAGTTGGATGTGAAATCCCCGGGCTCAACCTGGGAACTGCATTCAAAACTGACAAGCTAGAGTATGGTAGAGGGTGGTGGAATTTCCTGTGTAGCGGTGAAATGCGTAGATATAGGAAGGAACACCAGTGGCGAAGGCGACCACCTGGACTGATACTGACACTGAGGTGCGAAAGCGTGGGGAGCAAACAGGATTAGATACCCTGGTAGTCCACGCCGTAAACGATGTCAACTAGCCGTTGGGAGCCTTGAGCTCTTAGTGGCGCAGCTAACGCATTAAGTTGACCGCCTGGGGAGTACGGCCGCAAGGTTAAAACTCAAATGAATTGACGGGGGCCCGCACAAGCGGTGGAGCATGTGGTTTAATTCGAAGCAACGCGAAGAACCTTACCAGGCCTTGACATCCAATGAACTTTCCAGAGATGGATTGGTACCTTCGGGAACATTGAGACAGGTGCTGCATGGCTGTCGTCAGCTCGTGTCGTGAGATGTTGGGTTAAGTCCCGTAACGAGCGCAACCCTTGTCCTTAGTTACCAGCACGTTAAGGTGGGCACTCTAAGGAGACTGCCGGTGACAAACCGGAGGAAGGTGGGGATGACGTCAAGTCATCATGGCCCTTACGGCCTGGGCTACACACGTGCTACAATGGTCGGTACAGAGGGTTGCCAAGCCGCGAGGTGGAGCTAATCCCAGAAAACCGATCGTAGTCCGGATCGCAGTCTGCAACTCGACTGCGTGAAGTCGGAATCGCTAGTAATCGCGAATCAGAATGTCGCGGTGAATACGTTCCCGGGCCTTGTACACACCGCCCGTCACACCATGGGAGTGGGTTGCACCAGAAGTAGCTAGTCTAACCTTCGGGAGGACGGTTACCACGGTGTGATTCATGACTGGGGTGAAGTCGTAACAAGGTAGCCGTAGGGGAACCTGCGGCTGGATCACCTCCTTAATCGACGACATCAGCTGCTCCATGAGCTCCCACACGAATTGCTTGATTCATTGAAGAAGACGATAAGAAGCAGCCCGAAATTGGGTCTGTAGCTCAGTTGGTTAGAGCGCACCCCTGATAAGGGTGAGGTCGGCAGTTCGAATCTGCCCAGACCCACCAATTTTGCTTGTGTGGGAACGCCTGTAGAAATACGGGGCCATAGCTCAGCTGGGAGAGCGCCTGCCTTGCACGCAGGAGGTCAACGGTTCGATCCCGTTTGGCTCCACCACTACTGCTTCTGTTTGTTGAAAGCTTAGAAATGAGCATTCCGCCAAAACGGTGATGAATGTTGATTTCTAGTCTTTGATTAGATCGTTCTTTAAAAATTTGGGTATGTGATAGAAAGATAGACTGAACGTTACTTTCACTGGTAACGGATCAGGCTAAGGTAAAATTTGTGAGTTCTCTTAGTTGAGAAATTCGAATTTTCGGCGAATGTCGTCTTCACAGTATAACCAGATTGCTTGGGGTTATATGGTCAAGTGAAGAAGCGCATACGGTGGATGCCTTGGCAGTCAGAGGCGATGAAAGACGTGGTAGCCTGCGAAAAGCTTCGGGGAGTCGGCAAACAGACTTTGATCCGGAGATGTCTGAATGGGGGAACCCACCTAACATAAGTTAGGTATCTTAAGCTGAATACATAGGCTTAAGAAGCGAACCAGGGGAACTGAAACATCTAAGTACCCTGAGGAAAAGAAATCAACCGAGATTCCCTTAGTAGTGGCGAGCGAACGGGGACTAGCCCTTAAGTGGCTTTGAGATTAGCGGAACGTTCTGGAAAGTACGGCCATAGTGGGTGATAGCCCTGTACGCGAAAATCTCTTAGTCATGAAATCGAGTAGGACGGAGCACGAGAAACTTTGTCTGAATATGGGGGGACCATCCTCCAAGGCTAAATACTACTGACTGACCGATAGTGAACTAGTACCGTGAGGGAAAGGCGAAAAGAACCCCGGAGAGGGGAGTGAAATAGATCCTGAAACCGTATGCGTACAAGCAGTGGGAGCCCACTTTGTTGGGTGACTGCGTACCTTTTGTATAATGGGTCAGCGACTTATTTTCAGTGGCGAGCTTAACCGAATAGGGGAGGCGTAGCGAAAGCGAGTCTTAATAGGGCGTCTAGTCGCTGGGAATAGACCCGAAACCGGGCGATCTATCCATGGGCAGGTTGAAGGTTGGGTAACACTAACTGGAGGACCGAACCGACTACCGTTGAAAAGTTAGCGGATGACCTGTGGATCGGAGTGAAAGGCTAATCAAGCTCGGAGATAGCTGGTTCTCCTCGAAAGCTATTTAGGTAGCGCCTCATGTATCACTGTAGGGGGTAGAGCACTGTTTCGGCTAGGGGGTCATCCCGACTTACCAAACCGATGCAAACTCCGAATACCTACAAGTGCCGAGCATGGGAGACACACGGCGGGTGCTAACGTCCGTCGTGAAAAGGGAAACAACCCAGACCGTCAGCTAAGGTCCCAAAGTTATGGTTAAGTGGGAAACGATGTGGGAAGGCTTAGACAGCTAGGAGGTTGGCTTAGAAGCAGCCACCCTTTAAAGAAAGCGTAATAGCTCACTAGTCGAGTCGGCCTGCGCGGAAGATGTAACGGGGCTCAAACCATACACCGAAGCTACGGGTATCACTTAGGTGATGCGGTAGAGGAGCGTTCTGTAAGCCTGTGAAGGTGAGTTGAGAAGCTTGCTGGAGGTATCAGAAGTGCGAATGCTGACATGAGTAACGACAATGGGTGTGAAAAACACCCACGCCGAAAGACCAAGGTTTCCTGCGCAACGTTAATCGACGCAGGGTTAGTCGGTCCCTAAGGCGAGGCTGAAAAGCGTAGTCGATGGAAAACAGGTTAATATTCCTGTACTTCTGGTTATTGCGATGGAGGGACGGAGAAGGCTAGGCCAGCTTGGCGTTGGTTGTCCAAGTTTAAGGTGGTAGGCTGGAATCTTAGGTAAATCCGGGATTCTAAGGCCGAGAGCTGATGACGAGTGTTCTTTTAGAACACGAAGTGGTTGATGCCATGCTTCCAAGAAAAGCTTCTAAGCTTCAGGTAACCAGGAACCGTACCCCAAACCGACACAGGTGGTTGGGTAGAGAATACCAAGGCGCTTGAGAGAACTCGGGTGAAGGAACTAGGCAAAATGGCACCGTAACTTCGGGAGAAGGTGCGCCGGTGAGGGTGAAGCATTTACTGCGTAAGCCCATGCCGGTCGAAGATACCAGGCCGCTGCGACTGTTTATTAAAAACACAGCACTCTGCAAACACGAAAGTGGACGTATAGGGTGTGACGCCTGCCCGGTGCCGGAAGGTTAATTGATGGGGTTAGCTAACGCGAAGCTCTTGATCGAAGCCCCGGTAAACGGCGGCCGTAACTATAACGGTCCTAAGGTAGCGAAATTCCTTGTCGGGTAAGTTCCGACCTGCACGAATGGCGTAACGATGGCGGCGCTGTCTCCACCCGAGACTCAGTGAAATTGAAATCGCTGTGAAGATGCAGTGTATCCGCGGCTAGACGGAAAGACCCCGTGAACCTTTACTATAGCTTTGCACTGGACTTTGAATTTGCTTGTGTAGGATAGGTGGGAGGCTTTGAAGCGTGGACGCCAGTTCGCGTGGAGCCAACCTTGAAATACCACCCTGGCAACTTTGAGGTTCTAACTCAGGTCCGTTATCCGGATCGAGGACAGTGTATGGTGGGTAGTTTGACTGGGGCGGTCTCCTCCTAAAGAGTAACGGAGGAGTACGAAGGTGCGCTCAGACCGGTCGGAAATCGGTCGTAGAGTATAAAGGCAAAAGCGCGCTTGACTGCGAGACAGACACGTCGAGCAGGTACGAAAGTAGGTCTTAGTGATCCGGTGGTTCTGTATGGAAGGGCCATCGCTCAACGGATAAAAGGTACTCCGGGGATAACAGGCTGATACCGCCCAAGAGTTCATATCGACGGCGGTGTTTGGCACCTCGATGTCGGCTCATCACATCCTGGGGCTGAAGCCGGTCCCAAGGGTATGGCTGTTCGCCATTTAAAGTGGTACGCGAGCTGGGTTTAGAACGTCGTGAGACAGTTCGGTCCCTATCTGCCGTGGACGTTTGAGATTTGAGAGGGGCTGCTCCTAGTACGAGAGGACCGGAGTGGACGAACCTCTGGTGTTCCGGTTGTCACGCCAGTGGCATTGCCGGGTAGCTATGTTCGGAATAGATAACCGCTGAAAGCATCTAAGCGGGAAACTAGCCTCAAGATGAGATCTCACTGGGACCTTGAGTCCCCTGAAGGGCCGTCGAAGACTACGACGTTGATAGGTTGGGTGTGTAAGCGCTGTGAGGCGTTGAGCTAACCAATACTAATTGCCCGTGAGGCTTGACCATATAACACCCAAGCAATTTGCTTGCTTCGAGCTGAAAAGCGAAAGAGCACCAGATTGCGGTGTGTGAAGACGAAACGAACCGAAAGTTCGAAACTGCTCACAAAACACCGAGATCTATCACATACCCATTCGCTGGAGCGTAAACCCGTAAGGGCAAACGAGCCGGCTCCCGAATTTCTTGACGACCATAGAGCATTGGAACCACCTGATCCCATCCCGAACTCAGCAGTGAAACGATGCATCGCCGATGGTAGTGTGGGGTTTCCCCATGTGAGAGTAGGTCATCGTCAAGATTAAATTCCGAAACCCCTATCTGCGTATGCAGGTAGGGGTTTTGTTTTGCCCGAAGGAAAGTGCGCCCAGATAGCAGCACAAATTTGCACAGTTATTTTCGATTCAGAACACTAGAATAGGCCCATCTTTTTCGGAGCAAGAGCCTTTTATGCCAGATTCGGTTGACGCCCCCGGGCTGTCAGATTTACCGCTGGACGACTTGGTGGCGTGTCATGAGTGCGACCTGCTGATGCGCAAGCCCGAACTCGCCCGTGGCGAGAAAGCCCTATGCCCGCGCTGCGGCTACGAACTCTATGCCCACCGGCACAACGTGGTTCAGCGCAGTCTCGCCTTGGTCATCGCCGCTCTGTTGTTGTATATCCCGGCGAACTTTTTACCCATCATGCAGCTCAATCTACTCGGGCAATCGTCGCAAGACACTGTCTGGACCGGCGTTGTCGGCTTGTTCAATACCGGCATGCAAGGCGTCTCGGTCGTCGTGTTTCTGTGCAGCATGGGGATTCCGCTGCTCAAGTTGCTCTGTCAGCTGTTGGTGCTACTGAGCATTCGTTTCGATATCGGGCGCAGCTACGGTTTGTTGCTCTACCGCGTTTACCACCACCTTCGGGATTGGGGGATGCTCGAGGTTTACCTCATGGGCGTGCTGGTAGCGATCGTCAAGCTGGCAGATATGGCAGCCATCACCGTCGGTCTTGGCCTGGCGTGCTTTATCAGTTTGTTGTTGGTTCAGGTGTGGTTGGAGGTTGTGATGTCGCCTCACCAGATCTGGCAGGCTTTGTCAGGAGAAGATGCCCATGCGGGCGATTGATGCAGGCATTCTGATTTGTATCGAATGCCACGAGTTGAACAAGCAGGAAGCTGATACCGATGAGCAGGTCTGCACCCGCTGCGGTGCGCTGGTCCACGCCCGTCGTCCGAACAGCTTGATGCGTACCTGGGCGTTGCTGATCACCGCCGCGATTCTCTACATCCCGGCCAATGTGCTGCCGATCATGACCGTCAGCTCTCTGGGCAAGGGCGATCCCAGCACCATCATGTCCGGTGTGATCCAGCTGGTTCAGCACGGCATGATTCCCATCGCCGCCGTGGTTTTTATCGCCAGCATTCTGGTCCCCACGTTCAAGTTGGTGGGCATCGCGTTGCTGCTGTTTTCAGTGCAACGGCGCCAGCCATTGTCGGCACGCCAACGGATTGTGATGTACCGCTTTATCGAGTTCATCGGCCGTTGGTCGATGCTGGATATCTTTGTGATCGCCATCCTGGTGGCGGTCGTGAATTTCGGACGGCTTGCTAGCGTCGAAGCCAATCTTGGCGCCATCGCCTTCGCCAGTGTGGTGATTTTGACGATGCTTGCCGCAGTTACTTTCGATCCCCGACTGATTTGGGATAACACGGAGTCGGACGACGACCATGACTGATTTGCCTACAGCAAAAACCCGACCGGCCTCGAACTGGTCAGCTATCTGGGTCCTGCCACTGATCGCCCTGATCATCGGCGGCTGGCTCGGCTGGCGTGCCTATAACGAAACCGGCATCGAGATTCAGGTGCGCTTCGAAAGCGGCGAGGGCATCCAGGCCAACAAGACCGAAGTGGTCTACAAAGGCATGTCGGTCGGTAAGGTGAAGACTCTCAAGCTCGATGACGAAGGCAGCTCCAAAGGGGTGATCGCCACCATCGAGATGAACAAGGACGTGGAGCAATACCTCAAGACCAGCACCCGTTTCTGGCTGGTCAAACCGAGCGTGAGCCTGGCCGGTATTACCGGTCTGGAAACCCTGGTGTCAGGCAACTATGTCGCCGTCAGCCCCGGTGAAGGCGAGCCGACCCGCAAGTTCAAGGCCTTGGCCGAAGAGCCGCCGCTGTCGGACTCCAAGCCAGGCCTGCACTTGACCATCAAGGCTGATCGTCTCGGTTCGCTGAACCGTGGCAGCCCGGTGTTCTACAAGCAGATCAAGGTCGGCCAGGTCAAAAGCTATCTGCTCTCCGAAGACCAAAGCACGGTCGAGCTCAAGGTCTTTATCGAGCCCACCTACGCCAGTCTGGTGCGCAAACACACGCGCTTCTGGAACTCCAGCGGCATCAGCATCGACGCCAACCTGTCCGGGGTGAAAATCCGCAGCGAATCCCTGGCCAGCATCGTCGCCGGCGGGATCGCGTTCGCCACCCCGGAAAACCGCAAGGACAGCCCGCCCACCGATCCAAGCCTGCCGTTCCGTCTCTACGAAGACTTCGACGCAGCCGCTGCCGGTATTCGGGTCAAGGTCAAACTCAGCGACTTCGAAGGCCTGCAGGCTGGCCGTACGCCCGTGATGTACAAAGGCATCCAGGTCGGCAACCTGAAGGCGCTGAAGATCGATCCGGACCTGTCTGCCGCCACCGCCGAATTAACGCTGGACCCGCTGGCCGAGGATTACCTGGTCACCGGCACTCAGTTCTGGGTAGTAAAACCGTCTATTTCCTTGGCTGGCATTACCGGTCTGGAAGCCCTGGTCAAAGGTAACTACATCGCGATTCGCCCCGGCGACAAGGGTAGCGCACCGCAGCGCGAGTTCGTGGCGCGGGCAAAGGCGCCGCCGCTGGACTTGCGTTCACCCGGCCTGCACATGGTGTTGTTCACCGATAACCTCGGCTCTCTGGAGGTCGGTAGCCCGGTGCTCTATAAGCAGGTCAAGGTCGGTTCGGTCCAGAGTTACCAGTTCTCCAAGACCAAGAAACAATTGGTGATCGGTGTTCACATCGAGAAGGAATACGAGGGGCTGGTCAACGCCTCGTCGCGATTCTGGAACGCCAGCGGCGTCACCCTCAGCGGTGGTTTGACCGGCGGCATCCAGGTCAAGAGTGAATCGCTGCAAAGCCTGATGGCCGGCGGTATTGCCTTCGAAACCCCGGAAGCCAAGGCACCGTTGCAGAAGAAGATCCCGCGTTTCCGTTTGTTCCCGAGCCATGACGAGGCGAACCAGAAAGGCGCGGTGGTCACCATCAAGGTTGATCGCGCCGACGGTCTGCGCACCGGCACGGTCATCCGTTTCAAGGGGCTGGACGTCGGCAAGATCGAGGACGTTGACCTCACGGATGACTTGCAGTCGGTGATATTGACCGCGCGGATTACCGAAGTGCCGGAGCGCATTGCCCGGGTGGGCAGTCAGTTCTGGGTGGTCAAGCCAGAGCTGGGTCTGATCAAGACGTCGAACCTCGAAACCCTGGTCACTGGTCAGTACATCGAAGTGCAACCGGCCGCTAAAAATCTCGGCCCTCAGAAAAACTTCGTGGCGCTGGCCAATCCACCGGACTCCGCCAAGGTTGAGGCCGGGTTGAGTCTGGTGTTGAGCGCCGCTCGCCGTGGTTCGCTGAAAACCGGTGTGCCAGTGACCTATCGTGAAATCACCGTCGGCAAGGTGACCGGTTACGAGTTGGGTCAAACCGCAGACCGCGTGTTGGTGCACATCCTGATCGAGCCGAAGTACGCGCCACTGGTGCGCAGCGGCACGCGGTTCTGGAACACCAGCGGTTTTGGCCTGGACTTCGGTTTGTTCAAGGGTGCGACAGTGCGGACCGAGTCCCTGGAGACGTTGATCCAGGGCGGTATCGCTTTTGCCACGCCGGACGGTGAGCGCATGGGCACGCCGGCCCGACCTGAGCAGACGTTCCCGTTGTTCGATAAGTTTGAAGATGAATGGCTGACTTGGGCGCCGAAGATTTCACTCGGCAAGTAATTCAGCGGCGTCTGTGATGACGCCTTCGCGAGCAAGCCCGCTCCCACATTTAATCCGGTGTACACCGAACCATTGTGGGAGCGGGCTTGCTCGCGAAGAGGTCCTGAAGAACACTAAACACCTTCAATAAAAAAGGCCGCAATCCAATGGATAGCGGCCTTTTTCATATCTAACGGTTCAACCTAAACCGCATCCAGCTCCGGCTCATCCGCGTCAACATTCACTGTCGCCTTCACCTCATCATGCCGGCGAATGTACTTCCAGTCCGCCTCATCGATGTAGATCCCGTTCGGCCCGCTGCCGCCTTCCAGGTCAATCGCCACACTGGCACAGACCTGCGGCTTCACACTCGCCAGGATCGGCACGAAGCCCAGTTGCAGGCTGGTTTCCAGCAATGCAGCCTGGTTCTTCTCGTCGATGTCCGCCGCCTCGTCGAGGTAGTACGGCAGGCGCACGCGACCGGCCTGGTCGCGGTCCATCAAGTGCAGCAACAAGTACATGTTGGTCAGCGCCTTGATGGTCATGGTGGTGCCGTTGGACGCCGCGCCGTCGATGTCGGTGTGGATCACTGGTTGGCCGTTGACCTTGGTGATCTCGAACGCCAGCTCGAACAAATCCTTGAGCCCGAGCTGGTTGTGGTTCGCCGCCACCAGCCGTGCCAGGTATTCCTTGGCTTCTTCGTTCTTGTTGTCCTGATCGGCGCTTTGGCTCAGGTCGAATACGGAAAGGGTTTCGCCTTCTTCGTACTGACCGGCGCTGTGGATGATCTGGTCGATGTGCTTGAGTGCTTCCTTGTTCGGCGCAAGCACGATGCGGAAGCTCTGCAGGTTGGACACCTGACGCTTGTTGATCTCGCGGTTGAACAGCGCCAGTTGATGTTCGAGGCTGTCGTAGTCGCTGCGGATATTGCGCAGGGTCCGGGCGATGTCCGTCACGGCGGCGCGACGAGCCTTGCCGAGCGTCAGCGCTTCGTCGGTGCGGTGCGCATACGCGTTGATCAGCAATTGCAGGCGACGCTCCATATCGTCTTCGCTGTCGAACTTGGCCACGCCTTTCAGACGAACCTGCGCATACAGCGCCTCTATCTGGCCATCGCTGCGCTGCAAACCCTGCCAGCTGTCCTGATAGTCGTTGAGCAGCGGCAACAGGTTGTCCATCGAATCGTCGATCGGGTCCATGAACGGCGTGCCGAACGGCAAGTCTGCCGGCAACAGCTGACGGCGGCGCAACGCGTCGTCGAGGGTGCGTTGCTTGGCTTCCATGTCGCCGATCTGCCGACCGACCAGTTGCAGCTTGGCCGACAGTTGCTGGACGCGTTCGGTGAAGGCGTCGCTGGAACGCTTCAACTCTTCCTGCGCCGCTTCCATCTGCGCGAGTTGCTCAAGCTTGTCGTCTTCCTCGGCGCTCAAGGTTTGCGCGCGACGGAAATCTTCCAGGGCTTTCTGCGCATCCAGCACTTGCTGGTACAGCGCTTCAGTCTGGGTCTTGCTCGCCGCGCGGTCAGCGACCACGGCGGCCTGGGTTTTCAATTGCTTGAGCTCTTTCTCCAGACGCTCTTTCTGGTCGCGCAACGCGGCGCGGTCAGCCAGGGCTTGCAGGGCCGGCGGCTCGATGTGCGAGATGTCGATGGCCAGGCCCGGCACTTCAAAACGCTCGCCCTTGAAGCCATCGAGGATCAGCTCCAGGGATTTGACCCACTGACCGTCCTCGTCCAGCGTAATGCCGTGCTCGCCCAGCGGCAGACTGAACAGCGCGCTGTTGAACAGGCGCATCAGGCGCTCAACATCTTGTTGCGAGAACTCTTCGCGCAGACGGGCGTAGCTGTTGTTGTCGGCGTGATCGAGTTGCTGTTTCACCGACTTCAAGCGTTTTTCCAGATCCCGCAGGCGCTCGTCGAGATCTTCGGCGCTGAACTGCCGCGACTGCGCCAGCGCACCGGCCAGTTCATCGTGGGCATCCTTGGCCGCCAGCAATTGCTGCTCAAGGACTTTGACGTCAGTGACCAACGCGAAGCGATGCTTGAGCACCGACAACTCGCCGAGCCAGCGCTGGATGCCGGTGATTTCCCGCTCCAGACGCATCAGTTCCTGGGTGCCGCCGCGCTGATCGTTTTGCAGGGCGTCCTGCTCGCTGCGGTAGTGCTCGGCCTGGATGGTCAGCTCTTCCTTGCGCGCACTGGCGTAGTCTGACCAGGTGCCGAGCAACGAATCCAGCAGCGGCGAAATGCGATGCAACTTGCCGCGCAGGATATTGCGCTGGGTAACGCCCGAAGCCAACGCTTCGACCAATGGACCCGCAGTGACCAGCGAGTTGTAGTCCTGTTCCATGCGTCGTACATCGCGGAACGCTTCTTCGCACGCTGCGATGTAATCGACACTGCCGGAACGCAGGCTGTGTTCGAAGGCATCGAGGAACAGTTGCTTGAGCTTGGCCGCAGTGATTTCGCGCATGTGCAGCAGGTTGATGAACAACGCGCGGAAGGTCTTCAGGCTCTGTTCGCTGGTGGAGCGCAGCGGGATCAGGGTCAGGTCCAGCGGAATCGAGGTGTGACCGCCAACCAGCAAACGCCGCAGTTCATCCGGCTTGAGTTCGTAGGCTTTCAGGCCTTCGCGCTCAAGGTTGGTGAACAGTTCTTTCTGGCGCAGGCAGGTGTCGTTCTTCTGGTAATGGGCCAGGTCCAGTTTGCCGGCATAGGCAAAGAACTGGTGACCAAATCCACCACCCGGGCCGCGACCGACCACGCCAATCACGTGCGGGCCGTGGGGCAACGAGACTTCAACCAGGATGTAACTGGTGTCCGAGGCGAAGTAGAAACGCCGGGATTGTTCCAGGCTGTACTTGCCGAAACTCATGTCCGACATGCGCGCCAGGATCGGGAACTGCAAGGCGTTGATCGACGCGGATTTACCGAGGTTGTTCGCGCCGTAGACCGACAGCGGCTCTTCCAGCGGAAACAGCCCGAGACTGTAACCGGCGGTGTTCAAAAGGGCGAAGCGGCGAATGCCGTAGCGTTCCTTGCTCATGCGTCGGTCTCCTGTTCTTCGGCAATGGCGCGGGCCATGGCGTCTTCTTCGCTTTCTTCTTCGAAGTCACTGAGGTCCAGCGGATCATCGGTTTCCAGCAGCTTTTCGTCGCTGTCGTCATCGATCAACACTGGCACCGGCAATGGCAACACGCTGTGCAGGCTGGCTGCCAGATCACGGTCCTGCTGAACCGACAGGCAGACATCGAGGAAACGGTGCATCGGCGGCAGGAAACGGTAGATGCCGTTTTCTTCGCCGGCAAAACCGAGTTGGGTCATGCGGCGCATGATTTTTTCTTCGAGTTCTTCGACGGTCTGCACTTCGGCCTGGATAAACAGGTCGCGGTACTTCTCCAGCAGCGATGGCAATTCATCGCGGCCAAGGCTGCCACCGTCGAGCACGGCGACCGGGTCGCGGCCCTGGTCGGCCAGGTGCTCGACGAGGATGAAGGTGAACAGCGCCAGGCGTTGCGCAGTCTTGTTCACCGCCGCAGCGGCGAGGTCCGGCACGAAGTAGTAGAAACCACGGGTGTCGCAGACCAGTTCAAAGCCCAGCGCCTTGAACAGCGTGCGGTACTGGTCCTGGAAGTTCGACAGTTGCGCGTACAGCTCCGGATCGCGGCGGCTGACGTGGTAGCCCTTGAACAGCTCGCGAAAGATCGGCGCCAGCTGGGACAGTTCGTTTAGATCAAGATGCATGTGGGGTGCTCGCAGAATCCTCGGCGGCGGTGTCGCGGGCCGAGAGCAGGGCGAAGGAGCGCAGGCTGACCTGATGCTCATGAGTGTGGTAATCGCGGCGTTCCAGACGCTCGCGGGTGAAGCGTTTTTCCCGCGACAGGCGCGAGAACCAGTACAGCAATTCGTCGGTGGCGCCGTTCGGCTCTTGTTCCAAAAGCCAGGTCATCAGGTCCGGCATCGGCAGGGCGTCTTCGCAGCGTTCGAGCATTTCCCGAACCGTGCGTGGCGCACGTGGTGCTTCGCCTTTCTGGGTCTTGTGCGCCTTGGGGAAACGCGCCGGTTTCGGCTCGAAACGCGCCAGGGCGTAGACGTAGGCTTCGACCTGACTGGCACTGCCAAGAAAGGTGCTTTGCGGGCGAGTGAACATCGGCATCGCGGCTTGCGGCACTGCATCGATGCCTTTGCGGCGGATAGCCGACAAGGCCAGCGCCGCGCCACGGGTTACGGCGTTGTGGCGACGGGCTTCTTCACGCAGCGGCAGCAGCAGTTCCCGGGCGTGACGCAAGGTCAGCTGGGCGCTGGTCTGCATTTCGAGGATGCGCGCGTGGGTGCGCAGCAGCATGTCGTCATCGACCAGATGGCCGAGGCGTTGCTGTTCGGTGAGCATCTTCAGCAGCACGTTCTCGACCTTGCGCACGCCTTGTTCGAAGGCGCCGTCGGCGTTGACCAACTGGATCATCGGTTCGACGTATTCGTCCCAGGTCGCCAACACTTCAGCATACCGCTGACGCAACGGGATTTGCCGGTCGCTGGTCTTGGCGCGCTCGGCGACGGCTACGAGGGCCTGTTCGTCATTGGCGAGTTTCTTCAGAACGTCGCGCACGCGCATGTCGAGCAAGCGCAACTGGCGCGCCAGATCGTGGCCGTCGCGGATGTCGAAGGCGTCCTGGATATAACCGGCCAGGCGCTCGAGGTGGCGCAGGTAGGCTTCGATTTCCAGGCACAGGCCCAGACGGTGCTCACGGCGCAGGTAGGCGAGGAAGTCGTGGATCTGTGCGTTGAGCTCGAAACGGTTCGGGCTTTTCGCCACGGGCACCAGAATGTCGAGGCGGATCCACACGTCCAGCAGGCTGGTGATGTCCTGCGGTGTACTGTCCAGTTGCTGGGCGGCCAACTGTGAACGCAGTTCGTTGAGGCTCAGGGTGCCTTGGTCGAAGTGCTCGCACAGTGGCTCCAGAAGTGCCCAGTGTTCAGCGAGGGCGCGCAAGACGCGCTTGGGTTCGATCATCGGGATGGCCGGCTGGTTGTCGAATAAAAGCGGCGATTGTACTGCATCACGCCGGTTGCGATTCACTCTCGGGACGGACAGTCGGCTTTCTATGGATCAACAGCGGGCGATCTTGAGCGAAGGGCGGTAGAATCACCGCACTTTAGTTATCCACAAGTGGCCGACCTTTGCTTATCGAGTCCCGTCGTCGCGCTTATTTGACCGCCATGCAGGTGGTCAACTGGCTGCCGCGCACCGAATTGCCCTTTGCTGCGCCTTCGCGGCCAGAACTGCTGGAAGCGCCCGAGCCGTTGGTCGTCGCGCCAGTGCTGCCGGCTGCCGTGGCTGAAACGCCCGTGGAACCGCTGGTCAAGCCAGCCGAGCGGGTGAAAATCGAAGTGCCGCGCCCATCGTTGGCCAGCACGCGCTCGGGGGCCAAGGTCGAAGAAGAGGCGGCACCGGTCGTGGCAAAGGCGCCAGTCGTGCCGCCACCACGTTTCGCCCTGCAATTGCTGCGGGCCGGGCGTTGTTTGCTGCTGGTGGAGTTACCCACAGGCGAAACCTTCCAGACCCGCGACCCCGCGTACATGTTGCTCAAGGACATGTTGCGCGCCGCCGGTCTGCCGGACAGCCCGCAAATCGTCGGCGAACCGGTGCGCTGGCCGCTGTTGACCCGTGGCACGATGGACCAGGGGCCGGAAGCGGCGCGGGACTTCGTGCAAGGTTTCCTCTCGGCCCGGCTCGAAGACGCACCGTGCGTTTGCCTGTGGCTGATCGGCCTGCCGGCGGTGCGGTTTGCTGGCGAGGCCAACGCCGAATCGTACAACCGTGAACTCCAGGTCGAAGGCCTGGGCTCGGTCTGGGCCCTGCCGGGCCTGGAACTCTTAATGGAAGAGCCACAGCGTAAGGCTGATGTCTGGCAAGCCATGCGTCGGCTGATGGCGCGTTGGAAAGAATCAAATGAGTGACGCTGTATCGTTCCGCCCAATGACCGAGGCGGACCTGGACGCTGTACTGAAGATCGAATACGCGGCCTATAGCCACCCGTGGACGCGGGGGATTTTTCTCGATGGACTGGGCAAGTACCAGATCTGGCTGATGTTCGAAGGCTCGCAGCAGGTCGGCCACGGCGTGGTGCAGATCATTCTCGATGAAGCGCATCTGCTGAACATCACGGTCAAACCGGAGAACCAGGGCCGAGGCCTGGGTTTGACGCTGCTGGAACATTTGATGTCCCGGGCGTATGACGCCAAGGCGCGGGAGTGTTTCCTGGAAGTGCGCGACAGCAACCGTGGGGCGTTTCGGTTGTATGAGCGGTATGGGTTTAACGAGATTGGCCGGCGTCGGGATTACTACCCAGCGGTGGGTGGGCGGGAAGATGCCGTGGTCATGGCCTGCACATTGGTTGACTGAAAGTCGTTAAAAGCTTCGCGGGCAAGCCTCGCTCCTACAGATTTTTTGTCGCACACAATATTTGTGATCGCCACAAAACCTGTAGGAGCGAGGCTTGCCCGCGAAGGCGTCCGCTCAGGCGCTACAGATCAACGATTCCCGTCAATCGGATCGCGCTTCGCCAACTCCGCCTCATCCAACCCATTGCCGCCACCAATATCGTCTTCATCGACAATGCTCAGGTCCCAATCAGCCTGATTGCCTTGGCCGGCTTCATGGGCGTCCCGCGCGCCATCTTCATGGATCAGCGTTTCCGGGCTCATGTCATCGTCGGTAGACTCATGATCGTCGGTCGAGGCCCCGGTCATGCCGGCTTCGCGCACACGTTCGCGGGGCATCAGGCGTTCGCGTTCGTTTTCCGGCAGCTCGTCACCGATTTTGGCGCTCGGTTCTTCCTCGTCGAAATCCAGCTCATGCATCGAACCCATGCGGTCTTCGTTGTCATCGATGGGCTCGGGTTGCACCGCATCGTACGGACGTCGTGATTCAGTCATGGCAATTCCTCATACTGTGGGCCTTACTAGGGTGGACCCACAGGGCGTGCGAGAATTCCACCGGCATGGAATGCCGATCATGGACGTTTGGGCTATCTGCATCATGCGCGTGACCTCGACGGACGGTCGTCTGTCAAACCTGCGCATCATTCTTGAGGCTTCATTGCATGAACGAATTACAAGATCTGATTGATAACAACGAGCGCTGGGCTGACGCGATCACCAAAGAAGATCCTGATTTCTTCGCCAAACTGGCCCGTCAGCAAACCCCGGAATACCTGTGGATCGGTTGCTCCGATGCGCGGGTGCCGGCGAACGAGATCGTTGGCATGCTGCCCGGTGACCTGTTTGTTCACCGTAACGTGGCCAACGTGGTGCTGCACACCGACCTCAATTGCCTGTCGGTAATTCAGTACGCGGTGGACGTGCTCAAGGTCAAACACATCCTGGTCACTGGCCATTACGGGTGTGGCGGCGTGCGTGCGTCGATGCAGGACCGCCAGTTGGGCCTGATCGATGGCTGGCTGCGTTCGATTCGTGATCTCTATTATGAGAAACGCGAAGAATTGGCCAAGTTGCCCACCGAAGAAGAACAGGTTGATCGCCTCTGCGAGCTCAACGTGGTCCAGCAAGTGGCCAACGTCGGGCACACCAGCATTGTGCAAAACGCCTGGCATCGCGGGCAGAGCCTGTCGATCCACGGTTGCATCTATGGCATCAAGGACGGTCGCTGGAAAAGCCTGAACGCGACCATCAGCGGTTTCGAGCAACTGCCGCCGCAATACCGTTTGCGTCCTGTCGGGGCGTTGTAACG
This sequence comes from Pseudomonas sp. B21-053, assembly GCF_026016365.1. Classification (NCBI taxonomy): domain Bacteria; kingdom Pseudomonadati; phylum Pseudomonadota; class Gammaproteobacteria; order Pseudomonadales; family Pseudomonadaceae; genus Pseudomonas; species Pseudomonas sp. B21-053. Next base: position 6,040,908 of record NZ_CP087205.1, on the reverse strand, counting down.
CGCTAAAAACAAAACGCCTTTGCGTGTGGGCCATGGCTCATGCGCAAAGGCGTTTGTCGTTTCAGATGTGCGGTGCCGGGATGGCCGCCGCAGGTGCCGGGGCTTGCAACTGATTGAGCTCGGACTTGATCGGCGGCGTGGCGCACTTGGCTTCGGCCTGGGCTTCGGTCAGGTTGCGGATCGAGGTGTAGAACAGATCGCAGGTTTTCGCTTTCTGGGTTACCTGCCAGGTCTGGGTGCAGCTTTTCAGCAGTGCGGCCGGGTCGCTACCCGGTTTGCTGCCCATCCCGGCCTGCCAGCACGCGGCGCTCAAATCCTGGCCCATGACTTTCAGGCCGGCTGCGTCGGCTAATGCCTGGGCGTCAGGACCGGTATACGTTTCTGGGTCAGCGGCATACCAGATATAGCTTGGATGGTTGGAGCCCAGCACCGGCACCTTCACCCCGGCACTCGGGCTGATCGTCGCCAGGCCCAGCACACCCACGGTCACCCCGTATTGCTGCTTGATCCAGTTACGCACCGGTGCGCCAAACGCGAGCATCGGCAACGTTGCGCCTTTGGCGTTCTGGCTGACTTCCTTGACCATGGTGGTCTGGTAGTCCTTGAAGTAGTCGTAGACGCCTTCCAGATCCTTGCCGGCGCTGGCCGGCGCGGCAATCGGCGCGATGTCGATGATGGTCTGGTAGCCCGGCGTCTGCGCGGTCGGAATGCCGTTGTCGACCAGCAGCGTGGCCCAGCGATCGGTGGTGGCGGAGCGCAGGTAATCCTGGGCTTGGGTCAGCGAGTAATCCGGCGGGAAGTGCAGCAACTCGACGCTTTTGCGGTTTTCCAGCGCCATGCCCAACGGCAGGAACAGATACCAGCTATAAGCCCATTTGCCATCGATGTTGAGCTTTTTGGCGCCGTTGTAGGCCAGATCCCCGGCATCGAGCAACGCCGCCAGGGGTTTTTCATAACCCTTGGGCACGCCGCTGATCTCGGCGTAGAGCTGATGGTTATCGGTTTTGACCCGGACTTTCGCGGCGCTGTAACCGTCGCGCTGCACACTCTGGGTCAGATAATGCTCAACGGTTTGCTCCAGCGTCCAGTTGCGGAAGCAGATCACGTTGCAGTTGTTGGGGTAAGCGAAGAGACGGGTGACGCGTTCAGTGCTGCCCAGCTTGAGATCGACATCGGCGTGGGCGGCGGCACTCAGGGTGAGCGCGGCGAGGGTAAGTCCTGCGAGTTTGAACATGCTCAGATCCTTTTCAGCGTGGACCCCTCTTGCGGGGGCAAGCGCCATACTGAATCAGGGCAAGCAGACAAAGAAGTAGGTTGTAACAGTATTTTTTACGCTGACGCGGAAGTAATTGATGGGGCTCAAAATTTTGGTCGAAACGGGCAGCCCACCCTTGAACAGGAGAGGGCTGAGTCGTTGTTTTGAGTTACAGCAGGTGCAATGCGAGATGACTGCCCGCGCGCAAGTACTCGACCTGTGCAGTAACGGCATCCTTGACGATGGCCTCGCCGGTGTCGCTAAGTTTGGCTTTCTTGGCATCGATCACAGTCAGTTGCAATAACTGCATGGCGACATCCATTGCCTTTTGAAAGGCAGTCAGATTGTTGTGATGTCCAAATTCACGAATGACCGCGTCCATACGGCGGTCGGCGTCATCACGCAGTGTTCTGTATTCGACAAATGAAATTCGCTCGTCCTTGTAAACTTCATTAATCATTTCTTCCAGCGTTTTTGATTTTAGAGACATTAAGTCGATCGTCCTTGAAGAGTGGTGTTGTATTTGAATAGTTTGCGAAAACCTTTTTGTTGTTCGCCGAAACATAACTACCGCCGAAGTTTAATTCAGCGGGCTATGTATTGGAGATAGGATCAGGACGAGTTTAATGTCAGGCGAGGTTATGCATGTATGTAGGAATAATCCTGACTCAGTGGTCGCTCCCGTAGGAAGGAGCGACACTGCTTAAGGCTATAAGTCAGGCGGGAAAGTGCAGCGCGTTGGTCAAATCCCCCATCGGCTTCTGCCCGCGGGCAATCATCGCGTCATCGCGCATTCTGATCCCGTCGAGGGTTTCCAGCTGAAAGGTGCGGGTGATCAGGCGCAGGATCGAGGCAGTGTCATACACCGTGTGATCCACTGTGCCCTTGCGTGAAAACGGTGAAATCACCAGCGCCGGGATACGCGTCCCCGGGCCCCAGCGATCGCCTTTTGGCGGCGCAACGTGGTCCCACCAGCCACCGTTCTCATCGACGGTAATCACCACCACCATGTTTTTCCATTGCGGACTTTGCTGCAGCACTTTCAACGCCCGCACGATATGCCGGTCGCCCGAGGCGATGTCGGCGTAACCGGCGTGCATGTTCAGGTTGCCCTGGGGTTTGTAAAACGTCACCGCTGGCAGCTTGCCAGCCTCGGCATCGGCGAGGAATTTGTTGGTGCTCGACTCATCGCCCAACCCGCCATCGCGCAGGCGCTTGGCACGCTCGGCCGGGTTTTCCGGGCCCTGGCGCTTGAAGTAGTTGAACGGCTGGTGGTGGTACTGGAAGTTGGGGATTTTCGGAATCGCCCCCGAATCCTTGTACTCATCGATCGTGGCTTGCCACGCGCCGCCGTACCAGGCCCAGTCGACGTTCTTTTTCGAGAGCTTGTCGCCGATGTGCTCGTGGGTTTGCGGGACCAAAACGCTGGGCAGAGGCTTGGCGTAATCCGGGCGCTCCGGGTCGCGAATCCAGGTCGGCCAATACGGCGGCGCCATGGTGTTTACCGCGTAGCCATCCGGGGTCAGCAGGCTCGGGCCGAACTGCGGCGGGCCGGTCATGGCGCTGGCGGGCGAGGCGTCCAGTGGCTTGAGACGATTGTCGGTCGGGTCATCGCTTTGCAGCGTGGCGATATTGGGCTTGGCGATCGAGTTGGCCGCATCCGGGTAGAACGGCACTTGGGCGCTGATCAGGTATTGATGGTTCAGGTACGAGCCGCCGAAAGCGCCCTGGAAGAAGTTGTCGCAGAGCACGAATTCCCTGGCCACATCCCACAGGCGCAATGAATAGCGGGTCTGGGTGTAATGACCCATGGTCAAGGCACCAGAATCGGCCCAAGCCACAAAGCGGTCATTCTTGCCGCCATTGATCTGCATCTGGTTCTGGTAGAACACATGCCACAGATCGCGGGTCACCAGGCTCAGCGGCAAGTCTTCACCTTGCGGGCCTTTGAGGGCGAACGGCTCATTGGGCAAGTGTTCCTGGAATTGCGTGCCGGCGGGGTAGACCACACCGTCGAGGGTTTGCGGACCAACCTGATTCAAGCCACCCCACACCGGCGGCAGGGTCGACAACAGATTGCCGTCGCGGTCCCGTTGCTGAAAGTCGTCCGGCTTGAGCGCCGACAGCGGTTTCTCAATCCCCGGGAAATCCGCGAACAGGTTATTGAAGCTGCGGTTTTCGCCGTAGATCACCACGACGTTCTTCACGTTTTCGTGCAGGGCTTTATCCAGCTCGGTAGGCGTCAGCGGGCGCTCGACCGGTTTGCCAGTGTCATCACCTTTAGTGCCGCAAGCACTCAGGGTTGCCCCGACACCCAACACGGCAACGCCACCGAGGAAGCGGCGGCGGCTGGTGTCTACAGGTTGATCGGCGTCGGGGGAGGGGAGGTCGGTTCCGTCTTTTTCGTCGGCCATTTCGATTCCTTTTCACGAAATTGTTGCAATGTGTTTCGGCGGGACGCTAGCAGCGCGATGTGACGGGGAGGTTACACGAGAGTTTCGATTGGCTGGAACTGTGTAGGAAACCGTGGGGATCGGTACTCATCTTGTAACGGTGTGGGACTTTTAGCCTTCACGAGCACTGTTAGGCTAGCGCGATGCCGATTTGGTCAAGGTGAGTCATGAAGCCCTCAATTGCTTTGGATCTCCAACGTGTGGCTGTCCTCGAGGTTGTTCGCAGGTCCCACACTTCCAATCCCCGTGTCTTTGGCTCGGTAATGTTCGGAACGGATAAAGAGGGGAGTGACCTTGATCTGTTAGTTGACGCATTGCCTGGTGCAACACTTTTTGACTTGGGCGGACTTCAGGAAGAGCTGGAGGAGTTACTGGGCGTAAGTGTTGACCTGCGGACGCCGCAAGACCTTCCATTGAAGCTCCGTCGGAAAGTCCTTAAACAGGCTCGCCCGATATGACCGAAAACCTACTCGGCGCATATCAGGCTAAGCAGCCAACTCGACTGCACTCGTTTCTCCCAAGCAAGTGCAGTCCACTCGTTTAAGGCATCACCGGCGCCGTATAAACCAGCGTCGTCCCCAGCGCCCACAGCAGGAACAACACCAGCGGCGTGTGCACCAGCAACTGCACGAACGAGAACCCGATCAAGTCCCGCGCCTTCAATCCCAGTACGCCCAGCAGCGGCAGCATGTAGAACGGGTTGATCAGGTTCGGCAGGGCTTCGGCGGCGTTGTAGATTTGCACGGCCCAGCCCAGGTGGTAGTTCAGGTCGGTGGCCACTTGCATCACGTACGGCGCTTCGATGATCCATTTACCGCCGCCGGACGGGATGAAGAAACCGAGAATCGCCGAGTACACGCCCATCAACAGCGCGTAGGTGTCGTGGGACGCGATCTGTACGAAAAAGGTCGAGATGTGGTGGGCCAGGGTCTGGGCGTCGGTGCCTTTGACGGTGGTCATCAGCGCGGCAATCGAGCCGTACAGCGGAAACTGGATCAGCACGCCGGTGGTGGTCGGCACCGCACGGGCCACGGCGTCGAGGAAGCTGCGCGGGCGCCAGTGCAGCAGGGCGCCGAGCATCAGGAACAGGAAGTTATAGGTGTTCAACCCGGAGATCGCGCTGATTGCCGGTTTGGTCGAGAACTCATGGAACAGCCAGCCGCCCGCCAACAACACCAGCAAAATCGTCAGCAACGGACTGTGTTCCAGCCATTCGCCGGGACGGGTGCGCGGTTGCAGTGGCGGCAGGTTGAAACTCGGGTCGATGCCACAGGCCTCGGCGTCACGCGCGGAATTCGGGCCGGGGGCGGTGGCGTAGGCAATGATCAGCGAGACCACGATCAGCGCCAGCAACAGCACACCGGACTGCCAGAGAAAGATCGTCTGAGTGAACGGGATGACCCCGGTAATCGACAGAATCGATGGCGGCAGGCTGGCCGGGTTGGCTTGCAATTGCGCGGCGGACGACGACAGGCCCAACGCCCAAACGGCGCCAAGGCCCAGATAAGCAGCGGCGCCGGCAGCGCGGTAATCCATTTTCAGATCAGTGCGGCGCGCGAGGGCACGTACCAGCAAACCACCGAACACCAGCGAAAGCCCCCAGTTCAGCAGCGACGCGACCATGGAAATCAGCGCGACCCAGGCCACGGCGGAGCGGCCGTTTTTCGGGATCCGCGCCAGGCGATCGATCAGCTTTACCGCTGGCGGCGAACTGGCCACCACATAACCGCCAATCACCACGAACGCCATTTGCATGGTGAACGGAATCAGACTCCAGAACCCGTCACCGAACGCCATGGCGGCGTCGGTGGGTTTGGCGCCCATGGCCATGGTCGCCACGGCAACGATGATCACCGCCAGGGCAGCGAACACCCAGGAATCGGGGAACCAGCGTTCGGCAAAGCTTGAGCAGCGCAGGGCAAAGCGGGCATAGCGGCTATCGTCGATATCAGCGGCCACGGGACTACCTCGGATTTTTATGATTATTGTGATGTTCCAGGCCGCAAAGGCCCGTCTGGTCAGGTGCCAACATTAAATCAATCGACTGTTTTTTGTGACGAAGTTTTACTGGTTTAGGACTTTGGTCTAACGGGTTGTCCGTCACCGATTTTGCGTAGACCATGGGCGCCTTGGTTTTTGCCTATGCCAGAGTTCTTTTCATGACTGCCAATACCGACACGCGCCCGGCACCGTTCACCCGTTCGGACTACAAGACCCTGGGCCTTGCGGCGCTCGGCGGGGCGCTGGAAATCTACGATTTCATCATTTTCGTATTTTTCGCCCTGACCCTCAGCCAGCTGTTCTTTCCGCCGGAAATGCCCGAATGGCTGCGCTTGCTACAGAGCTTCGGGATCTTCGTCACCGGTTACCTGGCGCGGCCGCTGGGTGGGATTCTGATGGCGCACTTCGCCGACAAACTCGGGCGCAAAAAGGTTTTCAGCCTCAGCATTTTGATGATGGCGCTGCCGTGCCTGCTGATCGGCATCATGCCGACCTACGCGCAAATCGGTTATTTCGCACCGTTGCTGCTGTTGGCCCTGCGCATTCTTCAGGGCGCGGCAGTGGGCGGTGAGGTGCCAAGCGCCTGGGTATTCGTCGCCGAACACGCGCCGGCCGGGCATCGCGGTTACGCTCTCGGATTCCTTCAGGCTGGGCTGACGTTTGGCTATTTGATCGGCGCGTTGACCGCGACCTTTCTGGCCCAGGCCTTCACCCCGGCTGAAATTCTCGATTACGCCTGGCGCTATCCGTTCCTGCTGGGCGGCGTGTTTGGTGTGATCGGCGTCTGGTTGCGCCGCTGGCTCAGCGAAACCCCGGTGTTCATGGCGATGCAGGCGCGCCGCGATGCGACGGCCGAACTGCCGCTGCGCACCGTGCTGCGCGAACATCGCCTGGCCATGTTGCCGGCGATGATCCTCACCTGCGTGCTGACCTCGGCGGTGGTGGTGTTCGTGGTGATCACCCCGACCATGATGCAGAAAACCTTCGGCATGACCGCCAGCCACACCTTCGCCCTGAGCGCCTTGGGCATCGTGTTCCTGAACATCGGTTGCGTGCTCGCCGGTTTGCTGGTCGACCGCATCGGCGCCTGGCGCACGGTCATGCTTTACAGCCTGTTGCTGCCACTGGGCATTGGCGTGCTTTATACCTGCCTGATCATCGGCGGTAGCTGGATCGGCCTGGCCTACGCGGTGGCCGGCCTCTGTTGCGGGGTGGTCGGCGCGGTGCCGTCGGTGATGGTCAACCTGTTCCCGGCGCGGATTCGCGTCTCGGGGATTTCCTTCACCTACAACATTGCCTACGCGGCGTGGGCGAGTATCACACCGCTGTTGCTGATCGGTCTGATGCCGTGGAGCCCATGGATCTGCGTGATTTTCTGCGCGGTGATGGGCGCGATGGGCGTGAGCAGCGCGGCGTATTTCGGCGCGCGCATGCCGCATGTCGGGAGCCGTTCCGTGGCGCCCTGCTTGTAGCTATCCGGGGGGCGGGGCGGCCATCACGTCAACCAATGCCACCACAACAACGTCCCCACCAACCCCACCACCGACACGATGGTTTGCAGGATCGACCAGACCCAGATGGTCTGTTTGAGCTGCAAACCAAAGTACTCGCGCACCATCCAGAATCCGGCGTCGTTCACGTGGCAGAAAAACACTGAGCCGGCGCCAATCGCCAACGCCACCAATGAGCTTTGCGTCGCCGCCAGCCCCGCCATCATTGGCGCCAGAATGCCCGCCGTGGTCGTCGTCGCCACCGTGGCCGAACCGGTAGCCTGGCGCAGTGCCACGGCAATCAACCAGGCCAGCAGCAAGTACGGCATATGCGCACCTTCGGCGACTTTGCTGATGGTCTGGCTGACGCCTGCATCGAGCAACGTCTGCTTCAAGCCACCGCCGGCACCGATGGTCAACAGCAACACCGCAATCGGCGCCAGGCTTTTACGCAACGTGCCGCCCACGTGTTCACGCGGCATGCCATTGGCCCAGCCGAGGCAGATCACTGCCGCCATCACCGCAATACCCAGCGCCACCAACGGTTCGCCAAGGAACTTCAGGGTCAGGGCGGCGGTGCTTTCCGGGCTCATGGCGACTTTCGCCAAGGTGCTGCCGAGCATCAGCAATACCGGCAACAGGATGATCAGCAACGACACGCCGAAGCTCGGTTGGCGCGGGGCCTTGGGCGCGGCGCTGAACAGGGCGCCGAGTTCTGCGGGCTCCTCGACGTGCATGCGTTTCGACAGCCAGTTGCCATAGATCGGGCCTGCCAGGATCACCGCCGGAATCGCGATACTGAACCCCAGCAACATGGTCAGCCCGAGGTCGGCGTGCAACGCGCTGACCGCAATCAGCGGCCCGGGATGCGGCGGCATCAAGGCGTGCAACGTGGTCATCCCGGCCAGCGCCGGGATCGCGATCTTGAGCAACGGCTGACCCGAACGGCGCGCCATGACGAAGATGATCGGCACCATCATCACCAGACCCACTTCGAAGAACAGCGGCAGGCCAATCACCATCGCCACCAGCGCCATCACCCACGGCAATGACTTGCCTTTACCCAACCCAAGCAAGGTCGAGGCAATGCGGTCCGCGGCACCGGATTCGGCCATCAATGCACCGAGCATCGAACCCAGGGCAATGATGATCCCGGCCTCACCGAGAATCGCCCCAGCACCTTTGCTGAACGCTTTAGCGACGTCTTCAGGCGGCAAACCGGCGCCGACACCGGCAATGAACGTACCGATCAGGATCGACAGAAAGGGCGGGAGTTTGGTGGCGCTGATCAACACGATAATCGTGGCAATCGCCAGCAGGACGCAAAGAATCAAACGGGTGTCATGAACCATCCAGGCAGCAGTCGATAACTCCAAAACGGGACTCCTTATCGGGCAGATACCTTGCAACATGTTGTTGCAATTTAGCCGAAGGATACCTGAAGTGACCGGGGTAGAGCGGTGGGTTTTGTAACGGGGCTACGGAGGGGACGACAGAGTCAGTGTCACGTTGCCATTATTTTTGTAGGACAACCCGAAAACACTCTTCAGAAAATATCCCCAAGGCCGATGGTTAGGCTGCATGCCGCTTACTATCTCTGCCCATCGGTGCTTTCCCATGTTCAATAAACGCTTGAAGCAGGAGCTGTCCGCTCTTCGCGAAGAACTCTCCAGCCTCCTGCAAGTGAAGGACAGCCTGGAAAGCGAGATGCTGGTCCTGACTCTCGATCCGGATGGGCGGGTGCAATCGGTCAATCAGAATTTTCTTGGCGAGATGCTCTACAAGAGCAATGACCTGGTCGGTCGGCACCTCGAAGACATCGTGCCGGCTCACGTGAAATCCGGCGAATTTCATCAGCGATTCAAAAACGCGCTGACCCGTGGCGAACATTTCGCTGGCACCGTGCGTTTGTTGCGTGGCAACGGCGCCGAGGCCTGGTTGCGGTCGATCCTGCAACCGGTGCGTTCGGCGGACGGTCGCATCAGGCATTTCTCGATTTATTCCAGCGACCTGACCCGCACCATCGAAGCGTCTCGCGAGCACGAGAACCTGATCGGTGCGCTGGTGCGTTCGACGGCGGTGATCGAGTTTGACCTCAACGGCAATGTGCTGAGCGCCAACGAGCGTTTCCTCAACGGCATGGGTTACAGCCTGGCGCAGATCCAGGGCAAACATCACCGCACCTTTTGTGAACCAGAGGAATACAACAGCGCCGAGTATCAGAACTTCTGGCGTCGCCTGAACAATGGTGAGTTTGTGGCTGACCGCTTCAAACGCGTCGACAGCCACGGTCGTACGGTCTGGCTGGAGGCGTCCTACAACCCGGTAGTCGATGCCAACAACAAACTCTACAAAGTGGTGAAGTTCGCCACGGTGATTACCGATCAGGTCAATCAGGAGCAAGCGGTCGCCGACGCAGCCAACATCGCCTACAGCACGTCGATCCAGACCGATAACAGTGCCCAGCGCGGCACGGCGGTGGTGACTCAGGCAGTGAATGTGATGCGCGACCTCGCCAAGCATATGCAAACCGCCGGTGAAGGCATCGAAGCCCTGAACGAGCAGTCGTTGGTGATCGGCACCATCGTCAAGACCATCAGCGGCATTGCCGAGCAGACCAACCTGTTGGCGCTCAACGCGGCGATTGAAGCGGCTCGCGCCGGCGAACAGGGCCGGGGTTTTGCGGTGGTGGCGGACGAAGTACGGCAACTGGCGTCGCGCACTAGCCAGGCGACGGATGAAATTGTTGGCGTGGTGCGACAGAACCAGGACATGGCGCGTAACGCCGTGAGCCTGATGACCGACGGCAAGCTCCAGGCAGAACAGGGCTTGGCGCTGGCGGCGGAGGCGGGGACGGTGATTGTCGAGATTCAGGATGGCGCGCAGAAAGTGGTGAATGCGGTTGGGCAGTTTGCCAATCAATTGGCGACTTGATTCGCAGGTTTAAATAGAAGTAAACGCGAAAAGATCGCAGCCTTCGGCAGCTCCTACAGGGGAATATCAATCCATGTAGGAGCTGCCGAAGGCTGCGATCTTTTTCGTAACAACACCATGTTCTTCGCAATGGCCTGATGCGCGGTTGCCGTTACAATCGGCGTTTTCCCTGGAGCAGACATCCATGACCGTTTCCCATCGCCGTCCGGTTCCGTTGTCCAAGGCTTATCGCCTGCTCAATCACGGGCCGACCGTGCTGGTCAGCGCGGCCCACGACGGTCAGCGCAATATCATGGCCGCGGCCTGGGCCATGCCGCTGGATTTCGAACCGCCGAAAATCGCCGTGGTGCTGGACAAGTCCACCTGGACCCGGCAACTGCTGGAAGCCTCGGGCACGTTCGTGGTGAACGTGCCTTGTGTCGCCCAGGCCGATATTGTCCAGACCGTCGGCTCGACCTCTGGCCTGGCGCTGACTCAGGACCAAGGTCAGGATAAATTCCAGGCCTATGGCTTACAGACTTTCAGCGGCGAATTGATTGATGCGCCGATGCTCGAAGGTTGCGTTGCGTGGCTGGAATGCCGGTTGTTGCCGGAGCCGCATAATCATCAGCAATACGACCTGTTCCTCGCCGAGGTAATTGCCGCGCAGGCCGATGAGCGCGTGTTCAGCGAGGGTCGCTGGCACTTCGAAGGGCATGACGCGCTGCGCACCTTGCACCACGTTGCTGGTGGCCATTTCCTGAAGATCGGCGATCCGGTGGATGGCAAGGCGCTGGGCGAGTCTGACTAAAGAGCGCTGATCGGCGACGGTTCAAACTCTGCGCGCAATAACGAAAGTTGCAGCAAATCGCGATGCTCGCCCAGCCAGAAACCCGCCTGGCGAAGCCGTCCTTCCTGGACGAACCCCTGGCGTTCGAGCAACTTCAAACACGCTAGGTTCTCCGGGTGGACGGTGGCCTCGATCCGATTGAGCTGCATCTGTTCAAATCCCCAGACCAGTGTCGCTTGCAGCGCTTCAGACATAAAGCCTTTGCCCCAGGCTGACTGTCCCAACGCGAAACCCAGTGAGCAGCTTTTCCACTGTCGGTTCCATTTGAAGAAACCACAGTTACCGAGCAATGCTTCGTGTGTTTTGTCCTGGATGCCCCAGCGGATGCCCGGATTCGGCAGAGCGCGCGATTCGGCGAAAGTCTCTACCAATGCCTGGGCCTGAGCGATCTCGGTAATCGGGTCCATGCCGAACCACTGCATGGCCCGGGCATTACCGTGAATCGCCAACAGGGCCGGGGCGTCGGTTGTCACTATTTCGCGAAGCAGCAGACGCTGGGTTTCGAGAGTCGGGAAGTCGCTCATGGAATGTCCTTATTCCTCGACCAGGAAGTCGGTCAAGTGATCACGGCGATCACAGTCTGCGTATTTCCGCTGTTTTTCAAATCCACAGATCATTCACCGCCGTAAGCTCGCCGCCTTCACTGCCGGTGTTGATCACGCCCCGGGGTTCGATCAGCAGCAGTTTCACTTCCTGTTCCGCCGACGGTTTGTGTTCGATGCCCTTGGGCACGACGTACATTTCCCCTGCTGAAATCAGCACGTGGCCGTCGCGAAAGTCGATGCGCAATTGCCCTTCGAGAACGATGAAAGTTTCGTCGGTGTCCAGGTGATCGTGCCAGATGAAATCCCCCAGCAGCTTCACCACTTTGAACTGGTAGTCGTTCATTTCGGCGATGACGCGGGGTGACCAGTGTTGGTCGATCAGGTCGATTTTCTGCAGGAAGTTCAGGCTTTTTAACGTGTTCATCAGGTGGTTCTCCAGAGTGATTCCGGCCCCACGATAACCAGCGCATCGAGGTCATTCTTGAACGATTGTGCGTGACTCAGCGTTGGTGCATTTTCATCCAGCGGGCCGGCGACAGGCCGTAGGTTTTGCTGAACTGGCGGGTCATGTGGCTCTGATCGGTGAAGCCGGCGATCAGCGCGGCGCTGACCAGCGACTGGCCCTGAATCAGCAGTGCCCGGACCATGTCCAGCCGGCGCATGGTCAGGTAGCGATAAGGGCTGGTGCCGAACAGCAGGCGAAAATCCCGGGACAGACTCCAACGATCCCGACCGCTGTGGTGCGCCAGTTCGTCCAGGGTTACGGTGCGATCAAGGGCACTGTGCATGAACTCCCGCGCGCGCTCCGCCGCCACATAGTCGAATCGCTGGTGTTTGTCGGACGTGCCAGACACCGCGCTCAATGCGTGGGCCAGATCGAACAGTGCGTCCTGTTCTTCCAGTGGGTCGAGCGGGTCATCCAGGCTGCGCATCAGCACATCGGTGGCGGCAAAAAGGCGCGGGTCGGTCGACAGGCCGGTCTTGATGAAGGGCAGCGGCTGACCGCCGAGGATCTGCTGGACCAGCGCCGGTTCGATGTACATCATTCGATAGTGGAAACCGCTGTCGGTGCCGGCCTCGCCGTCGTGGACTTCGTCCGGGTGCAGCACCAGCGTGCCGCCGGGTAGACTGTGGCGCCAGGCGCCGCGGTACTGAAAACTCTGCACCCCGGCCAGGGTGCGGCCGATGGCGTAAGTATCGTGACGGTGGAAGTCGTAGCCGTGGCCGGCAAAAAACGCCTCGATACGCTCCAGCCCGCCGACGTTGGGCGCGCGGTGGAACCAGTCGCTGGGTGGCGTGTGCTTGGTCATGGTGCCGCTTGTCCTTGGCTCGATGTTGAATACGTTAACCCAGTGACAAATCCTTGTCTGCTGACGAACGGCGTCTGTGCGGCGAGTAGAAAATTGTTGGCAAATGTTGCAAGGTACAAGGCCTCTCTGATGCCTCGAAGGCGCCCCGTCCCATGGAACCGACTGACCTGAGCTATGCCGCGCCATTATTGTCCCTGGCCCTGTTGTGGACGGTCGCGGTGGTGACGCCGGGCCCGAACTTCTTTAACACCGCGCAACTGGCAGCCAGTTGCTCCCGACGACATGGCGTAGTCGCGGCACTGGGTGTGGCCACGGGCACGGTGTTGTGGGGATTGGCCGGTGGTTTGGGCATCAAGTCGCTGTTCAGCGCGGCGCCGACGCTTTACCTGACGTTCAAGATTGCCGGTGGCTGTTACCTGATCTATCTGGGGTTGAAGCAATTCAAGCGCAAACCGGCAACGCAACCCGGTGCTGGCAACTCGCTGGACGGGGCAGGGCGAACGCTGTGGTCGGCGTATGGCCGGGGCTTTATCGGCAACATGACCAATCCCAAATCGGCGCTATTCGTCGCGACGATCTTCGCCACCGCGATGCCTGCCTCACCGCCACCGATGTTGCTGGGGCTGGCGGTACTGACCATGGCGAGCCTGTCATTCACTTGGTATTGCAGCGTGGCGCTGCTGTTTGCCAGTCGGCGGGTTGCGGGGGCTTACGAACGTTCGCGCAAGTGGCTCGACCGCTTTGCCGGCAGTTGCTACCTATTGTTCGGTGCGCATCTGGTGGCCAATCGCTGATCAGGTTGGCACCGTGGCCACAGGTTGCTCGGCAACGGTGGGCGTGCGATTCAGTGTCTCCGGCATGGCCACCACCAGCAACACCAGCGCTGCCGCCGCCACTGCCGCCAGCGTCAGGAATGCCGCGCTGTAACCGGCCGACTGAACCACCAGCCCGGCCAAGCCGTTACTCAGTGCGGCGCCCAGACCGAACACCGTCGACAGCGCGCCGAGGCTCACATTGAAGCGGCCGGTGCCTTGGGTCAGGTCCTTGATCACCACGGGAAACAGGGCGCCGAAGATCCCGGCTCCGACGCCGTCGAGCAATTGCACGGCCACCAGCCAATACGGATCATCCGACAAGGTGTAAAGCACCCCGCGCAATGGCAGGATCAGGAAACCGGCAAGCAGCAACGGTTTACGTCCCCACACATCGGCCTTCCATCCCACCAGCAACGCCACCGGCACCATGACTAATTGCGCGGCGACTATGCAGGCGGACGTCAGCGGCGTGGCCATTTGCAGGTTCACCAAGGACAATTTCTGACTCACCAGCGGGAGCATTGCCGCGTTCGCCAGATGAAAAAGCCCACAACAAATAGCGAACACCAGCAGCGGGCGATTGTGCAGCAGCACATTTAACCCCGAGGGTTGTTCGCCGTGCGCCGGGCCTTGCGGATCAAAGCCTCGGGCGACGTCGTGATCGATGGCTTGTGGCGCGATGAAGCTGATGGCGATCACGCTGGCCAGCGCCATCACGGCCATCAGGTAAAACACCGCCACCGGGCCGAACAAATACGCAAATCCCCCTGCCAGCAACGCCGCGGCAGCGTTGCCGGCGTGGTTGAAGGTTTCATTGCGCCCGATACGGCGTGTAAACGCTCGGGGCCCGGTGATGCCCAACGAAATGGCGGAAATGGCCGGGGCGAACACCGACGCCGCGACAGCGCTCAAGGCCTGGGTCAGCGCCACCAGGGTGAATGAAGTAATGAACGGCAACAGCAGACAACTCAGCGTCACCAGCAGCGCCGCGACGATGATCACTCCGCGTTTGCGCCGGGTTCGGTCGATCAACGCGCCGGCCGGAGTCTGGGTCAGCAGCGCGGCGATCCCGGCAATCGTCATCACCAAGCCGATGCTGGCCGGGTCCCAGTGATGCACTGCCAGCAAATAAATCGCCAGGTAGGGCCCGAGCCCGTCGCGCACGTCGGCGAGAAAGAAGTTGAGCCCGTCCAGGGAAAGGGTGTTGCGACGATCGGTCGGAGCGTTCAAGGGCGGCGGCCTCTGCTTGGCTGAGCGCAGGTGCGTGCTGCGCATTAGCAATGACTCATCGGCACCACGCGAAGTTTCAGTCTTTAACTCATCCGCGCTGCCGTGGTATGAAACACCACGTTCACTAAGAGGCCAAGTAATGAGCAAGCTGCGGGTTGGGATTATTTTCGGGGGCCGTTCGGCGGAGCATGAAGTGTCGCTGCAATCGGCGAAAAACATCGTTGATGCGCTGGACCGCTCGCGCTTCGAACCGGTACTGATCGGCATCGACAAACAAGGCCACTGGCACCTCAACGATCCCTCGAACTTCCTGCTCAATCAGGAAAACCCGGCGCTGATCGCCCTCAATCAATCCAATCGCGAATTGGCCGTGGTGCCGGGCAAGTCCAGTCAGCAATTGGTCGAAACCTCGAGCCAGGAACTGCTGGGCCACGTGGATGTGATCTTCCCGATTGTCCACGGCACCCTCGGCGAAGACGGCTGCCTGCAAGGTTTGCTGCGCATGGCGGATTTGCCGTTTGTCGGTTCCGATGTGCTGGGTTCTGCGGTGTGCATGGACAAGGACATCAGCAAACGCCTGCTTCGAGACGCCGGGATTGCGGTCACTCCTTTCGTGACGTTGAACCGTGCCAGCGCCGCGCGTACCGGGTTCGCCGAAGTGCAGGGCAAGCTCGGCCTGCCGCTGTTCGTCAAACCGGCGAACCAGGGTTCTTCGGTTGGAGTGAGCAAGGTGACCGACGAAACCGAATACGTGGCGGCGGTTGAGCTGGCCCTGGGCTTCGACGAAAAAGTCCTGATCGAATCCGCCGTCAGCGGTCGCGAGATTGAATGCGCGGTGCTCGGCAATGATCAGCCGATCGCCAGTGGTTGTGGCGAGATCGTGGTGCGCAGCGGGTTCTATTCCTACGACAGCAAATACATTGACGACCAGGCCGCCGAAGTGGTGGTGCCGGCCAATATCAGCGTTGAAGCGAGTGAGCGTATTCGCGCCTTGGCCGTTGAGGCCTTTCAGGTATTGGGTTGCTCCGGGCTGGCGCGGGTCGATGTGTTCCTCACCGACAGCGGCGAAGTGTTGATCAACGAGATCAACTCACTGCCCGGTTTCACCCGCATCAGCATGTACCCCAAGCTGTGGCAGGCCACCGGCATGACATATAGCGAACTGGTCAGCCGTTTGATCGACCTGGCGCTGGAAAAGCATCAGGCACGGCAAGCGTTGAAAATCAGTCGCTAGGCTGTGCGTCATCAATCCCGTCGTCTAGTTGAACAGCGCTGCGTTATCCCGAATGATGTGCAAAGTTGTATACAAAAATTACTAACAGAGGCAACAATATCATGAAAGTCAGCGCACGTAACGTCTTCAAGGGCATCATCAGCCAGCTCCAACCCGGCGCCGTCAACGCCGAAGTGTCCCTGAAACTCGCGGGCGGCAATGAGCTGGTGGCGGTGGTGACCATGGAAAGCGTGAAGAGCCTTGGCCTGGCCGTCGGCAAGGAAGCGGTCGCACTGGTGAAGGCGCCGTGGGTGATGCTGATGACCGAATCCAGCGACATCCGCCTCTCGGCGCGTAACTGCCTGGAAGGCAAAGTCACCAGCGTGACGGATGGCGCGGTAAATGCTGAAGTGGTGATCCGGCTCGACGGCGGCAGCGATGTTTATTCGATCGTTACCCGTGAAGCTGTCGCAGAGTTGGGGCTGGCGCCGGGCGTGACTGCGACGGCTGTTATCAAGGCTTCGCACATTATTTTGGGTGTGCCGGCCTGATACATCGATTTCAAGTACAGCTCAGATTGAAGTGGGAGCGGCGGTGCGACGATTCGACTTGCTCGCGAAGCAGACAACTCGGTGTTTCAGCTGAACCGCGTTATCGTTCTTCGCGAGCAAGCTCGCTCCCACAGTCAATCCCCCAACGCCTCTCCCTCACGCCGCGGATCCGCTCCGCCGGCCAGCGACGCTTTCCCTGACGTATCTTTCACCCGAACAATCGCCTGGGTCCCGCTGGTCATGTCGATTTCATTCACCGCATGCCCTTTGTCCTTCAACGCCTGAACCAATTCCGGGCTGAATTGCCCCTGTTCCAGTTCCGTCGGGCCGTTGCGGCTGCCGAAGTTGGGCAGGTTGATGGCGGCTTGTGGGTCGAGGTTCCAGTCGAGCAGGCCGATCGTGGATTTGGCCACGTATTCGATGATTTGCGAGCCGCCGGGTGAGCCGACGGTGGCCACGAATTCGCCGCTCTGGCGATCGAAGACCAGGGTCGGCGCCATGGACGAGCGCGGGCGTTTGCCGGGTTCGACGCGGTTGGCGACTTTCTGGCCGTTTTCTTCGGGGATGAACGAAAAGTCGGTCATCTGGTTGTTGAGCAGGAAGCCCTGGACCATCAGGTGCGAGCCGAACGCGGACTCGACGGTGGTGGTCATGGACACGGCGCCGCCTTCGTCATCGACGGCGACCACTTGCGAGGTTGAAATGCGCAGTGGCGAACGGTCTGGTGCGTAGGCGACTTGAATGCCCGGCGGCGTGCCGGGTTTGGCCGTGCCCATGCTGCGGTCGCCGATCAGGGCGGCGCGGCTGGCAAGGTAGCTCGGGTCTACCAAGCCCTTGACCGGCACTGGCACGAAGTCGGTGTCGGCCACGTATTGCGCGCGGTCGGCGTAGGCCAGGCGTTCGGCTTCGGAAATCAGATGCACGGCTTCAGGCGCGGGTTCGATGCCTGCTGGCTTATTGGTCTTGAGCGGTTTGAGTGGCGCCAAGGCGAAGCGCGGGTCGCGGCTTTCCAGGGCTTGCAAGGTGCCGAGAATCTGCGCCACGGCAATCCCGCCTGATGACGGTGGCGGCATACCGCAGACCTGCCAGCGTTTGTAGTCGGTGCACAGCGGCGCACGTTCCTTGGCCTTGTAAGCCTGAAGGTCATTTAGCGAAAGGCTGCCAGGGTTTTTATGGCCCTGGACCTTGGCGACGATTTCTTCGGCAATCGGCCCTTTGTACAACGCATCGGGACCTTCTTTGGCGATGCGTTTGAATACTGCGGCCAGTGCCGGATTCTTCAACTGTGTACCGACGGCTTTCGGGCTGCCGTCAGCATTCAGAAAGTACGCCACCATGTCCGGCGAGCGTGTCAGGGACGAATCCGAAGCAATCAGCAGGTGCAAACGCGGCGAGATCGCAAAGCCTTGCTCGGCAAGTTGGATCGCCGGCTCGAACAGCTTGGCCCAAGGCAGGCGCCCGTGTTTCTGATGCGCCAGCTCAAGCGCACGCAACACGCCTGGCGTGCCGACTGAGCGACCACCAATCTGCGCCTGAGTGAACGGCATTGGTGTGCCGTCGGCTTGCAGGAAAAGTTTCTCGGTGGCGCCAGACGGAGCGGTTTCTCGACCGTCATAAGTGCGCACGGCCTTACCGTCCCACAACACGATCAATGCACCGCCGCCGATGCCGGACGACTGCGGTTCCACCAGGGTCAACACCGCTTGCATGGCAATGGCTGCGTCGATGGCCGAACCGCCCTGACGCAGCATCTCCCGGCCGGCCGCCGCCGCCAGTGGGTTGGCCGCTGCCGCCATGTGTTTCGCGGCGTGGCGGGTTTGCAGGTCAGTGCGGAAACCGGTGGCAGCTTCCGGCGCCAGGGGCAACGTCGACGTGGTTGGCGCGTTGCACGCGGCGAGGGTTAACGCGGCGGCAATCAGCGACAAGGCTGACAGGCGATAGCGGCTCAAGTGGAAGGCTGGGAACACGTGGGGCACTCCGTCCGTGGGAAAAGGTTCGAGGGACTTTATCGACCGACAGGGTGCGACGCAAACTGCATCCTACGGCCAAGGCACTTTTGCCCTTCATGAACCGGCGGATTTTCTGTAGGGTCGAGAACATCAGGACGGCGAGAAAACCAACAAGAGGCAGACATGCAGACCGAGTTTCCTACCCAGCCAAGTTACCGTGGGCAACGTGAACAATTCCTCGCGGCGGCCACCGCTGCCGGCGCGACGTTGACCGAATATCCGCACCCACTTAAAGGACCGTTCGGTGAATCGTTGAGCTCTGACGTGGCGGTGCTCGGTGATCCGGCGGCCAAGCGACTGCTGATTGCGTTGAGCGGTACTCACGGGGTCGAAGGCTTTTATGGCTCCGGGTGTCAGATCAAATGGATGCAGGACTTGGGCAAGCGCTCACTGCCGGCGGATGTCGCAGTGGTGATGATCCACTTGATCAACCCGTGGGGCACGGCGTGGCTGCGTCGGGTCAATGAAGACAACATTGACCTCAATCGCAATCACCTGGATTTCGAACGTCCGCTG
The DNA here is from genome assembly GCF_026016365.1 of Pseudomonas sp. B21-053. Classification (NCBI taxonomy): domain Bacteria; kingdom Pseudomonadati; phylum Pseudomonadota; class Gammaproteobacteria; order Pseudomonadales; family Pseudomonadaceae; genus Pseudomonas; species Pseudomonas sp. B21-053. Next base: position 6,021,757 of record NZ_CP087205.1, on the reverse strand, counting down.
CCAGACAACCAGGCCTACGCGACGCTGCATGAGATCTATGCCAGCACTGATTTGCAGGGGCCCGAGCGTGATCGCGCCGATGCCTTGCTCGAGGCGCAAATCAAGGAACACGGTTGGCCGGCGGTGATGTCGATTGTCGAGGGCGGCCAGCACAGTCACCCCGATGGTCTGTTCTATGGCGGGCTGGCGCCGAGTTGGTCGAACCGCACGTTGCAGCAGATCATGCACAAACACGTGGCCCATGCCGAGGTCGCGATGTGCTTCGACCTGCACACCGGGGCAGGGGAGTACGGGCATCCGATGCTGTTGACCATTACCGAAGCGGCGTATCCGGCGCTGGAAGAAGCACAAGCCATTTACGGCCCATGGCTCTACACCTTGCACACCGGCGCCAATACCACCAGCGAAACCGGGGTGGCGGCGACGGCAACCGGTTACACCTCGCAGGCGTTGCTCAACGCCTTGCCACAGGTGCGGCTGATGCCGTTCGTGATCGAGTGCGGGACCTATCCGGGGCCGGACGTTCATCGTCATTTGCGCGATGACCATTGGCTGCATCTGCATGGCAACCCGAGTGATGCGGTGGGGCGCGGGATCAAACTCAATCTGCTTGAGCAGTTCTTCCCGGCTGACAGCGACTGGCAGGCCATGGTCTGGCTGCGCACTTGGCAGATTTGGGAGCGGGGCTTGTCCGCGTTGTCGACGATGCGAGCCTGACGATGACAGGCACTTTTCTCGAGGCATAAAAAAACGGCCTACCTTTCGGTAAGCCGTTTTTAGTACTTGGTGGCTACACAGGGACTTGAACCCCGGACCCCAGCATTATGAATGCTATGCTCTAACCAACTGAGCTATGTAGCCAAGTGGCGCGCATTATTCACCTGGAACGAAGATGCGTCAAGCGTAAATTTAAAATATTTCTCCACACTTTCAACCGGTTATCGTCCTGGCCCGAAAAAACAGGGCGGGGCAGGGCGTCAACGCAGCTGAAATCTCCCGGTATTCGCACTCAAGGCCTTGCTGCCCTGGCTCAAGGTGTCTGCCGCGAGGTTCACCGCCCGCGCGCCTTCCAGCAGCCTGACGGCGGCCTGATCGACCTGCTGGATATTGCCGCTGACCTCATCGGCGGTGCTCGCTTGCTCTTCGACCGCAGTAGCGATTTGCGCCAAGGTATCGGTGACGCTCTGTACGGCACTGGCGATTTCCCCTAGGCGTTCACCCAAACCCGTGACGGCTTCGGCGTCGGATTGGGCCTGGCCGCAAGCGGCTTCCATCAAGCTCACGGCTTCATTCACCGTATTGCGCAGGCTGTCGACGGTGCCGGCGATTTGCGCGGTGGAGGATTGCGTGCGCTGGGACAGACTGCGCACTTCATCGGCCACCACGGCAAAGCCGCGACCTTGTTCGCCCGCACGAGCAGCCTCAATGGCGGCGTTGAGCGCCAACAGGTTGGTCTGCTCGGCGACACCGCGAATGGTGTCGACCACCAATTGAATCTGTTGCCCTTGCTCACTGACCCGGCCCAATGCGGCGGCGGTGTCGTTGAGGCGTTGATTGAGCTGCTGAATGCTCGCCGTGGTGCGTTGGCTGTCGCGGCTGCTGTCGGCGGCGATGCGCTGGGTGTGCTGGGCGCTGCCGGACGCTTGTTCACAGCTCTGGGCGACGCCTTGCGAGGTGGCGGCCAACTGCGTGGCAGCGGCGGCGATCTGGCTGATCTGAATCTGCTGGGCCTCGACTTCGCCCAAGGCGCCGCTGGAATGATCGTTGAGGGTGCGCACGGCATTGCTCAGTTGCAACGTCTCGTGATCGACCCCAAGCAAACTGTTGCGCAGTTGCACCACCGCGACATTCAACGCAGTGCTGATTGCCGCCAGTTCATCGCGACCCTGCACCGGCACTTGCAGGCTCAGGTTTCCGTCGCGCAAGGCTTCGGCCAGCACGGTGATGCCGCTGGCGCTACGACGAATCGAAGCCTGCAAGCACACGAACAAATACAGCGCGGCTAGCAGCAGGCAACCAAAGATCGTCGCCACCAGGATGAACTGGCGGATCGCCGAGCTGTGGTAGTAATCCAGGCGTTGATCCAGCGACACCAGCGATTGCTGGCGCAGCGAGGCGAGGTCAGTGAGCAGCGCGTCGAGGTTGCGTTCGAAGTCTTCCGGCTTGAGGTTGATGCTGCCGCCGAACACGCCGTCGTCCAGCACTTTCAAGGTCGAATCCAGATGCTTGAGGCTGTCGTGATACTGCCCGGCCCACGTCTGCAAGGCGCTGGGCAGGCGTGCTTCGAGCAGGCTGGCGGTCTTCACCAGTTGCTCTCGCGCATCCCCGATGCGACTGCGTAAATCGCGCAATTGCAGGCGACTTTGCAGGGTGAATTGTCCCGACACCACTGATGCCTGGCCAACCGCCGCGAGCCGGCCGACCCGTTCAATCAGGTCTGGCGCATGCTGCGTGGATATCTGCGTCAGCAAATAGGTTTCCAGCCACGGCGCCAGGGTCAGGCGATTGTCCATGACGATCTGTTCGCGCAAGGCTTGCAAGGCGCTCAGGGCATTGGTGAAACGGTCGTAGCCGTCCGGCCACCAGCCGACGCTGCTCAGGCTTTTCGAGTCGAGGCCGTTGAGCGCGGTTTGCAGGGCTTGATAGCGGCTCAGGGTTTCACCTTCCGCGCCTTCGGTTTGCAGGGCATTGCCCAGGTCCGTCGTGGCTTGGGCGACAGCGGGCTGCACGGCGTCGAAAGCGCCCATGGCGGCGATCGTGGCCGGTGTCGGCTGGCGATTGGTTTCAGTGGCGCGCCAGCGGGCGGCGCGATCACGTTGGGCGGCGAGCAGGTTGTCGAGCGCATCCAGGGACAGCAGTTGACGAACCCCGGCGCGTTCGCCGGAAATCAGTTGCAGCTTGTCGCGATAATCCTGGCCGATCATCAACAGGCTGCCGGCCAGCGGGAGGATGAATAGTAGAAACAGCAACTGAAACTTGCGTGCGAAGCCAAAACGCCCCAGCAGTCCGATCCCCGGTGATAAAAAAGCCTGCATGCCCCATGACTCCTCTGGACACCACGCACCATTGGCGTGCGTCGTGATCGTTGCGACCGCGACTTGTGCCCTTTTAAAAGGCCTCGAAAGTTCACCCTCGCCAGCTCTGTAGGCCGACTCTGTAGCGAAACTTCCCATTCTCGATCCCCTTTGTAAGGGGGCCGCGTTGAAGCGGATAAGCAAGGCAAGATTCAGACCATGGCGTTGAGCTATCACCCACTCTTCGATGAACGACGAGGTCGTTAGCAGGCTAAGGGGATGGCGCTGCTGCACTGAAAAATGGCACATTGACGCACCTGCCCGTGTGCACCCTCTGTTGTACGGAAATTCTCATGGCTATCAGCAATGCCCAGACCGGCGCTACGCCGGCGTCCGCGACTCCACAAAGCAGCCCCTTGGTCATGCGCATCATCGGCGCCGTGGCGCTGGCCCACCTGATCAACGACTTGATTCAGTCAGTGCTGCCGTCGATTTATCCGATGCTCAAGGCCAACTATGGCCTGACCTTTACCCAGGTCGGCCTGATCACCCTGACGTTCCAACTGACCGCCTCGCTGCTGCAGCCGTGGGTCGGTTACCACACAGATCGCCATCCAAAACCGTGGTTGTTGCCGGCCGGTACGGTGTGCACGTTGATCGGCATTCTGATGATGTCGGTGGTCGGTAGCTTCCCGATGATCCTGCTGGCGGCCGGATTGATCGGCATCGGTTCCTCGACCTTTCACCCGGAGGCTTCTCGCGTGGCGCGACTGGCTTCGGGCGGGCGTTTCGGCCTGGCGCAATCGACCTTCCAGGTCGGTGGTAATGCTGGTTCGGCGTTCGGTCCATTGCTGGCGGCGGCGATCATCATTCCTTACGGCCAGGGCCACGTCGCGTGGTTTGGGTTGTTCGCGGTGTTTGCGCTGTTCGTGCTTTATCGCATCAGTCGTTGGTACGCCAACCACTTGAACCTGTTCAAGCTCAAGCAAGGCCAGGCGGCGACCCATGGCTTGTCGAAACAGCGGGTGATCAGTGCGCTGGTAGTCCTCGGTTTGCTGGTGTTCTCCAAGTATTTCTACATGGCCAGTTTCACCAGTTACTTCACGTTCTACCTGATCGAGAAATTCGACCTGTCGGTGGCCAGTTCGCAATTGCACCTGTTCCTGTTCCTCGGTGCTGTGGCGGCGGGGACGTTCTTCGGCGGGCCGATTGGCGACAAGATCGGGCGTAAGGCAGTGATCTGGTTCTCGATCCTCGGCGTTGCGCCGTTCACCTTGATCCTGCCGCATGTCGACCTGTTCTGGACCAGCATCCTCAGCGTGGTCATCGGCTTCATCCTCGCCTCGGCGTTCTCCGCCATCGTGGTGTATGCGCAGGAATTGGTGCCGGGTAACGTCGGGATGATTGCCGGGGTGTTCTTCGGCTTGATGTTCGGTTTTGGCGGGATTGGCGCGGCGCTGTTGGGGCATCTGGCGGATGTTCACGGCATCGAATACGTGTACTTCCTGTGCTCGTTCTTGCCGCTGTTTGGGGTGTTGGCGATCTTCCTGCCGAGAACCAAAAAGGCCTGAGCCAACACCATTCCCCCTTTGGGAGCGGGCTTGCTCGCGAAGGCGGTGTGTCAGCCAGCATCAATGGCGAATGACACACCGCTTTCGCGAGCAAGCCCGCTCCCACAGGAGATCTGTGGTGTGGCGGATAAATCATTCAGGCACAAAAAAGCCGCGTCTAGACGCGGCTTTTTCATGCGCAGATGTTTTACACGTTGAAGCGGAAGTGCATCACGTCGCCGTCTTTGACGATGTAGTCCTTGCCTTCCAGACGCCATTTACCGGCTTCTTTGGTGCCGGCTTCGCCCTTGTACTGGATGAAGTCGTCGTAGGCGATGACTTCGGCGCGGATGAAGCCTTTTTCGAAGTCGGTGTGGATCACGCCAGCGGCTTGTGGTGCGGTGGCACCGACGCGGACGGTCCAGGCGCGGACTTCTTCGACACCAGCGGTGAAGTAGGTCTGCAGGTGCAGCATCTCGTAGCCGGCGCGGATTACGCGGTTCAGGCCAGGTTCTTCCAGGCCCAGGGCTTCGAGGAACATGTCTTTCTCTTCGCCGTCTTCCAGCTCGGCGATTTCGGCTTCGATCTTGTTGCAGACCGGAACCACCATGGCGCCTTCTTCTTCGGCGATGGCTTTGACGATGTCCAGCAGCGGGTTGTTCTCGAAACCGTCTTCAGCGACGTTGGCGATGTACATGACCGGCTTGGTGGTCAGCAGGTGGAAACCACGAACCACGGCTTTATCGTCGGCGCCCATGTTCTTCATCAGGGTGCGCGCTGGTTTGCCGAGGGTGAAGTGAGCGATCAATTGCTCCAGCAGGCCTTTCTGGACCACTGCATCCTTGTCGCCACCCTTGGCGTTGCGGGTGACTTTCTGCAGTTGCTTCTCGCAGCTGTCGAGGTCGGCGAAGATCAGTTCCAGGTCGATGATTTCGATGTCGCGTTTCGGGTCGACGCTGTTGGAGACGTGAATCACGTTCTCGTCTTCGAAGCAGCGGACCACGTGGGCGATGGCATCGGTTTCACGGATGTTGGCCAGGAACTTGTTGCCCAGGCCTTCACCTTTCGAGGCGCCGGCAACCAGGCCCGCGATGTCGACGAATTCCATGGTGGTCGGCAGGATGCGTTTTGGATTGACGATGGCTGCCAGGGCTTCCAGACGCGGATCCGGCATCGGCACGATACCGGTGTTCGGCTCGATGGTGCAGAAGGGGAAGTTCTCGGCCGCGATCCCGGATTTGGTCAGGGCGTTGAATAGGGTGGACTTGCCGACGTTAGGCAGGCCGACGATGCCGCAATTGAATCCCATGGTGTTTTCCCCGAGGAGTGAGTCAGGCCTTCTGGCTGTGCAGGTTTTTCATCGCGCGGTTCCATTCCCCGGCGAGGATATCCGGCAGCACGCCGAGGGCAAAGTCGATGCTGGCATCGAGTTTTTCCTGTTCGGCGCGTGGCGCACGACCCAGGACGAAATTTGAAACCATACTGGCTACGCCCGGGTGGCCAATGCCAAGCCGCAAGCGGTAGAAGGTATTCTGATTGCCCAGCTGCGCGATGATGTCGCGTAACCCGTTGTGACCGCCATGGCCGCCACCCAGTTTGAGTTTGGCAACGCCCGGTGGCAGGTCGAGTTCGTCATGCGCCACGAGGATTTCTTCAGGCTTGATGCGGAAGAAACCAGCGAGTGCCGCGACGGCCTGGCCGCTGCGGTTCATGTACGTGGTGGGAATCAGCAGACGAACATCCTGACCCTGATGCGAATAGCGCCCGGTCAGGCCGAAATATTTGCGGTCCGCCACAAGGTTTACGCCTTGTGCGTTCGCGATGCGCTCAACAAAAAGGGCCCCTGCGTTATGCCGGGTCTGTTCGTATTCAGCGCCTGGATTTCCCAGGCCAACGATCAGTTTGATGGCAGTCACGATAGGGGCCCTTCCTTGGAGTGGTGGATAACATCGCCGCAATCAGGGAGTGCGGCAAAAGTGGACGACAAGTGCTCATTTACCATTATGTAAACTCCGCGTTCTCGCCCGCTTTCTCGCTACGCTCTAGTCCGCGATGTTTCCGGTCACTCCGGCGAACAGAGTGAAATTACTCTGCTGCGCCTTCTTCGGTAGCTTCTGGAGCAACACGTGGAGCGTGGACGTTGGCAACAGCCTTGTCATCACCGTGTGCCAGAGCAACAAACTCAACGCCTTTAGGGGCTTTGAGGTCGGACAAGTGAATGATCGAACCGATTTCGGCGTTAGCCAGGTCGACTTCGATGAATTCAGGCAGGTCTTTCGGCAGGCAGGTCACTTCGATTTCCGAAACAACGTGCGAAACTTCGCCGCCTTTCTTGATCGGGGCTTCTTCACCAATGAAGTGTACAGGCACAACAGCGGTCAGTTTCTGGCCAGCTACTACGCGTACGAAGTCAGCGTGCAGTACGTGACCTTTAGCCGGGTGACGTTGCAGAGCTTTGATGATTACGTTCTGCTTGGTGCCGCCAACGTTCAGCTCGATGATGTGGCTGTAAGCCGCTTCGTTTTCGAGCAGTTTGGCAACTTCTTTAGCCAGCATGCTGATGGATTCAGGGGCTTTTTCGCCACCGTAAACTACAGCTGGTACCAGGCTTGCGAGACGACGCAGGCGGCGGCTCGCACCTTTCCCCAGGTCGGAACGCACTTCAGCATTCAGAGTAAAATCGTTCATGTTGTATCTCCAAAATAACCACATTCGCCCCAGCGGTTGCGACCAGCGCTAAAGGCGATATGGGCAAAAAAGCCCCGCCCCGACAGGAATGCCGGGGCGGGGCGCTTTTCGTCAACGAGACATTCGAGAAGGGCAGGGCCCTTAACGGAACATCGCGCTGATCGATTCTTCATTGCTGATGCGGCGGACCGCCTCGGCAACTACCGGCGCGATATCCAGTTGACGGATACGCGAACAGGCTTGAGCAGCAGCGGACAACGGGATGGTGTTAGTCACCACCAGTTCGTCCAGCATGGAATTTTCAATGTTTTCGATCGCCCGACCGGACAGCACAGGGTGTGTGCAGTAGGCGAAAACCTTGGCAGCGCCATGCTCTTTCAGGGCCTTGGCCGCGTGGCACAGAGTGCCGGCGGTATCGACCATGTCATCAACCAGAATACAGGTACGCCCTTCGACATCACCGATGATATGCATCACTTCAGAGTGATTGGCTTTCTCACGGCGTTTGTCGATGATCCCGAGATCTACGCCCAGGGATTTGGCAACAGCACGTGCACGCACGACGCCGCCAATGTCCGGGGACACGATCATCAGGTTTTCGAAGCGCTGATCTTCAATGTCATCCACCAAGACTGGGGAGCCGTAGATGTTATCTACCGGAATATCGAAGAAGCCCTGGATTTGGTCAGCATGCAGATCAACCGTGAGAACACGATCGATGCCGACTACGGTAAGCATGTCAGCAACGACTTTCGCGCTGATAGCCACACGTGCGGAACGCGGACGGCGATCCTGACGGGCATAACCAAAGTAAGGAATAACAGCAGTGATACGAGTAGCCGAGGAGCGGCGGAAGGCATCAGCCATCACTACCAGTTCCATCAGGTTATCGTTGGTCGGAGCGCAAGTCGGCTGAATAATGAAGACATCTTTACCGCGGACGTTTTCATTGATCTCGGCTGTAATTTCGCCGTCGGAGAACTTACCGACAGAGATGTCACCGAGAGGGATATGCAGCTGACGTACAACACGCCGAGCCAGATCGGGGTTAGCGTTCCCCGTAAAGACCATCATCTTGGACACGCGCAGTACCTGAAGGCTGAGGGTAACCTGGATGAGTATAGGAAAATGGCAGGGGCGGCTGGATTCGAACCAACGCATGGCAGGATCAAAACCTGCTGCCTTACCGCTTGGCGACGCCCCTGTATCTGTTGCAACGATTACCCAGTAATCGGTTCCTTTAGAGCAGATTTTGCAGCTTGCGATGCAACATCGAAACGTTGCTTCCCTTTGCTACAAACCCTGTAAGGGTCTCTGTAAGAAGGGCCGAGACTTTATCAGCTTCAGCTTTGCTTGGGAAGCCCCCAAACACACAACTTCCAGTTCCGGTGAGTTTTGCTTCGGTAAATTTACCTAACAAATTCAAAGCGTTACGTACCTCTGGATAACGCCTTGCTACTACCGGTAAGCAGTCATTTCGACTGTTTCCCTTGGGAACGGGGCGCACTTTAATGGGAGAAGAGTTACGTGTCAACAACGGATCGGAAAAAATTTCTGCTGTACTTACAGATACTTGCGGCACCAGCACGAGATACCACGGTTCTTCAGGGTCTACAGGGGTGAGTTTCTCCCCGACACCCTCGGCAAAAGCCGCGTGACCACGGACGAAAACCGGGACGTCGGCGCCCAGCGTCAGGCCCAGTACGGCCAGGCGATCCTCGTCCCAGCCCAGTTGCCAAAGGTGGTTGAGGCCGAGCAAAGTCGTCGCGGCATTTGAGCTGCCGCCGCCGATTCCACCGCCCATGGGCAGAATTTTATCGATCCAGATATCGATGCCGAGCGCGCAACCGGATTGCTCCTGAAGTTTCTTTGCGGCTCGAACAATCAGATTACTGTCATGAGGAACGCCTTCGAATTCAGTGTGCAAACGAATCACACCGTCGTCGCGCACCGCGAAGGTGATTTCATCACCGTAATCGAGAAACTGAAAAATCGTCTGCAGCTCGTGGTAGCCGTCTTCACGGCGCCCGAGAATGTGCAGCATCAGATTGAGTTTGGCCGGCGAGGGCAGCGTCAAGCGCGGAGCAGTCATGTTCACTGCCCCAGTTTGCGTGGTTGCCATTCCTTGATCACCAGCGTGACATCAAGGTCGGTGCCGTGCAGTTTGATCCGCTCGGGCAGCCAATAGCCGTTTTGTTCGGCGTAGCTCAGGTACTCGACCTGCCAGCCATCCTGTTCGAGGTTGGCCAGGCGACTGTCGGCGTCCAGGGTCAGGCGACTCTTGCTGTCGGGAGCCGGGAGGCCGCGAACCCACCAAGCCAGGTTAGATACAGGTAATTTCCAGCCCAGCTGTTCTTCGAGCAGGGCTTCTGGCGTCGGTGCTTCAAAGCGACCCTGGTTGGCCACTTCCAGCGACACCTTGCCGGGACGTCCGGTCAGGCGAGCGGCACCGCGACCCAACGGGCCGGAGAGACGGATGTCGTAGTAGTCCTGTCGCTGCAGCCAGAACAACGTGCCACTGCCCGAATCCTTGGGCGCGCGGATGCCGATCTTGCCGTTGATCTGCCAGCCGTCGAGGCTGGTCATCTGCTGTTTATACGTGTTCCATTGAGCCGGGTTGCCCTGACCCTGGACCGATTCGCGGGCGCCGAAGCCCGCGCAACCGGCGAGCAGGGCAATGAAGCTGAAAACGATAACGTGGCGCAAAAACATAATCTTAAAGAGTCTCTGATCCGGTCAGGCGCTTGATGGTGCCGCGCAGGGTAGGGCTGTCGGGTTGATCCTTGAGGAACTTGCCCCAGATTTGCTTGGCCTCGCGCTGTTTGCCGTTGGCCCACAGGACTTCGCCCAAGTGAGCGGCGACTTCCTGATCGGGGAAGCGCTCCAGCGCCTGGCGCAGGTAACGCTCGGCTTCATCGAGATTGCCCAGGCGGAAATTCACCCAGCCGAGGCTGTCGAGTACCGCCGGGTCTTCCGGATTGAGCTTGTGCGCGTGTTCGATCAGGGCCTTGGCTTCTTCGTAGCGGGTCGTGCGGTCGGACAGGGTGTAGCCGAGGGCGTTCAACGCCATCGCATTGTCCGGGTCGCGCTTGATGATCAGGCGCAGGTCTTTTTCCATCTGTGCCAGGTCATTGCGTTTTTCCGCAAGCATGGCACGGGTGTAGAGCAGGTTCAGATCGTCCGGGTATTGCTGCAAGGCTTTATGCAACACGCCCCAGGCTTTGTCGCCCTGTTTGTTGGCGGACAGGGTTTCGGCTTCGATCAGGTACAACTGGATCGCGTAATCCGGTTGCGTATCGCGCTCGGCCGCCAATTTGCTTTGGGCCTCGGCGGTCTTGCCGTTGTTCATCAGGATATCGGCCTGGCGCAATTGCGCTGGCAGGTAATCGTTGCCGGGGCCGACCTGGGCGTATTCGATCAATGCACCTTGCGGGTCGTTGCGCTCTTCAGCGATACGGCCGAGGTTCAGGTGCGCCGAATCCACATGGCTTTCCCGGGCAATCAGGTCTTCCAGGTAACCCTTGGCCTCGTCCCAGGCCTTGGCTTCCAGGCACACCAGCGCCAGGGAATAACGCAATTCGTCATCTTCCGGATACTGCTGGACCAGGCTGGAGAACTCGACTTTGGCGTCGTCCATGCGGTCCTGCTCGACCAGCATGCGCGCGTAAGTCAGGCGCAGGCGTTTGTCGTCCGGGTATTTCTTGATGCTTTTTTGCAGCAGCGGCAGGGCTTCACCACCACGGTTGAGGGTTTGCAGCAGGCGCGCCCGCAACAGGATCGGGGCGATTTCGCCTTCATCCGGCGGATTGTCTTCCAGCAGGGTCAATGCGCCTTTGGCGTCGCCGTCCTGTTGCATCAACAAGGCCTTGCCGAAAATCAGCTGGCTGTTGTTGGGGTGACGCTGCAACAAACGGTCAAAACTTTTCATCAGGCCGTTGCGGGTGTCCTGGTCGGTATCAGCCGCAGACAGGGCGAGAAAGTCGAAATGCGTGTCGCCCTTGCCCAGCAGGACTTTCTCCATATAGACCATGGAGTCGTCATAGCGCCCGGCGCGCGCCAGTTGCACGGCGGCTGCCCGCTGCGCTTCGAGGTCGTCCGGGGCGTTTTTTGCCCAGATCAGCGCGGTATCCAGGGCGGCCTGATCGGCGCCCAGGTACTCGGCGATGCGGAATGCCCGCTCGGAGACGCCCGGATCCTGGGTGTTGATCGCCTGGGTCACGTAGTTGTCCAGCGCAATGTCGAAACGATTGCGTTGGCCAGCCAGTTCGGCGCTCAACAGACTGAAGACGGTTTCTTCACTGAATGAGCTGTAGACCTTGGGCTTTTCAGGGGCTGGAGTGCTGTCTTCGACCGGAGACGTACCGTCCGGCGAAACGGGGGCCATGGCCTGGCAGCCGCTGAGGAAGACAAAAGCGAGGAGCAACGCGGAAGATCTATTCATATAGGAGAAGGACGACTAACCTGCGGTCGGATCATCATGACACAAGCCTTCGGCCAAACATAACCGAGTCTCAATTGATGCCTTTATAGAGGCAAGTGATTGGGACAATAGTCAGCGGTAGTTGTTCTGTCTGTGTCGAAGTAGGACAATTGCCGGCTTCACGTCACCATCAGCGACCTTGAATGGCCTTCCTTGCACTCGGTATTAACCACAAGACTGCTTCAGTAGACGTCCGCGAGCGCGTGGCCTTTACCCCTGAGCAGCTGGTGGAGGCGTTGCAGCAGCTCTGCCGACTGACCGACAGCCGCGAAGCTGCGATCCTTTCCACCTGCAATCGCAGTGAGCTTTATATAGAGCAGGATCACCTTTCGGCGGACATCATCCTGCGCTGGCTGGCCGATTATCATCATTTGAGCCTCGATGAGCTGCGTGCGAGCAGTTATGTGCACGAAGATGATGCGGCAGTTCGTCACATGATGCGGGTCGCCTCCGGGCTCGATTCGCTGGTGTTGGGCGAACCGCAGATTCTCGGCCAGATGAAATCGGCCTACGCCGTGGCGCGAGAGGCCGGCACCATCGGTCCGCTGCTGGGCAGGCTGTTCCAGGCGACGTTCAATGCGGCCAAACAGGTGCGCACCGACACCGCCATCGGTGAAAACCCGGTGTCCGTGGCGTTTGCCGCGGTCAGCCTGGCCAAGCAGATTTTCAGCGACTTGCAACGCAGCCAGGCCTTGCTGATCGGCGCCGGCGAGACCATCACGCTGGTCGCCCGTCATCTGCATGAGCTGGGTGTGAAGCGCATCGTCGTCGCCAACCGTACCCTCGAACGCGCAAGCATCCTGGCCGAACAGTTCGGCGCCCACGCCGTGCTGCTGTCGGACATTCCAGCCGAGCTGGTGCGTAGCGATATCGTGATCAGCTCCACCGCCAGCCAGTTGCCGATCCTTGGCAAAGGCGCGGTGGAAAGTGCCTTGAAGCTGCGCAAGCACAAACCGATCTTCATGGTCGATATCGCCGTCCCACGGGATATCGAGCCTGAAGTCGGCGAACTCGACGACGTTTACCTGTACAGCGTCGATGATCTCCACGAAGTGGTCGCCGAAAACCTCAAGAGCCGCCAGGGTGCAGCCCAGGCCGCGGAAGAAATGGTCTCGATCGGCGCCGACGACTTCATGGTGCGCCTGCGCGAACTGGCGGCGGTGGATGTGCTCAAGGCCTACCGCCAGCAAAGCGAGCGCATGCGTGACGAAGAATTGCAAAAGGCCCAGCGCATGCTGGCCAACGGCAGCAGCGCTGAAGATGTGCTGGTGCAACTGGCCCGTGGCTTGACCAACAAACTGTTGCACGCCCCTAGCGTACAGTTGAAAAAGTTGACTGCCGAAGGCCGCCTCGATGCGCTGGCCATGGCCCAGGAACTGTTTGCCCTCCATGAGGGCTCGTCGGATAGCTCGGATAAAAAACCGCAATGAAAGCGTCACTGCTCAATAAGCTGGACATCCTCCAGGACCGTTTCGAGGAATTGACCGCTCTGCTTGGCGATGGCGAGGTCATTTCCGATCAGGCCAAATTCCGCGCCTATTCCAAGGAATACGCGGAAGTCGAGCCGATTGTCGACACCTATAAACAGCTGCTCAAAGTGCAAGGCGACCTCGAAGGTGCTCAGGCTCTGCTCAAGGACAGCGACCCGGACATGCGCGAAATGGCCGTGGAAGAAGTGCGCGAAGCCAAAGAGCAACTGATCGAAATCGAAGCCCGGCTGCAACGCATGCTGCTGCCCAAGGACCCGAACGACGGGCGCAACGTGTTCCTCGAAATCCGCGCCGGCACCGGCGGTGACGAGGCGGCGATTTTCTCCGGCGACCTGTTCCGCATGTATTCGCGATACGCCGAGCGGCGTGGCTGGCGCGTGGAGATTCTCTCGGAGAACATCGGCGAGCACGGCGGCTATAAAGAAGTCATTGCCCGGGTCGAAGGCGAGAATGTCTACGGCAAACTGAAATTCGAATCCGGCGCACATCGCGTGCAGCGTGTGCCGGCGACTGAATCCCAAGGCCGCATCCACACTTCGGCGTGCACCGTGGCCGTGTTGCCCGAGCCGGACGAGCAGGAAGCGATCGAGATCAACCCGTCCGACTTGCGCATCGACACCTACAAGTCCTCGGGCGCTGGCGGCCAGCACGTCAACAAGACCGACTCGGCGATCCGCATCACGCACTTGCCGTCGGGTATTGTCGTCGAGTGCCAGGAAGAACGTTCCCAGCACAAGAACCGCGCCCGGGCGATGTCCTGGCTGTCGGCCAAGCTCAACGACCAGCAGACCAGCGCCGCCGCGAATGCCATCGCCAGCGAGCGTAAACTGCTGGTGGGGTCGGGTGATCGCTCCGAGCGGATCCGCACCTACAACTTTGCCCAGGGCCGGGTCACCGACCACCGGGTCAACCTGACGCTGTATTCCCTCGACGAAATCCTCGCCGGTGGCGTCGAAGCGGTGATCGAGCCGTTGTTGGCCGAGTTCCAGGCCGACCAATTGGCGGCGATAGGTGAGTAAATGACGATCATTGCCAGTTTATTACGCGCTGCCGATCTCCCCGACTCGCCGACGGCGCGCCTCGATGCCGAGCTGTTGCTGGCCGCTGCCTTGGGCAAGTCCCGCAGCTTCTTGCACACCTGGCCCGAGCGCATCGTGCCGAGCGAAGCGGCGCTGACCTTCGCCAGTTACTTGCAGCGTCGTCGCGGCGGTGAGCCGGTGGCCTACATTCTCGGCCAGCAAGGTTTCTGGAAGCTTGATCTGGAAGTTGCACCGCACACATTGATCCCGCGCCCGGACACTGAATTGCTGGTGGAAACCGCGCTGGAATTGTTACCCGCGACGCCGGCCACGGTCCTCGACCTCGGCACCGGCAGCGGCGCGATTGCCCTTGCCCTGGCCAGCGAGCGCCCGGCCTGGACAGTCACCGCCGTCGATCGCGTGATCGAAGCCGTGGCATTGGCCGAACGCAATCGCCAGCGCCTGCACCTGAAAAACGCCACGGTGTTGAGCAGCCATTGGTTCAGCGCCCTGGAAGGTCAGCGTTTTCAACTGATCATCAGCAACCCGCCTTACATTGCCTCCGCCGATCCACACCTGGTGGAAGGCGACGTGCGTTTCGAGCCTGCGAGTGCTTTGGTCGCCGGTGTCGACGGGCTCGACGATCTGCGTTTGATCGTCGCCCAGGCCCCGGATTACCTCGAGGCCGGCGGCTGGTTGATGCTCGAACACGGCTATGATCAAGCCGGCGCGGTACGCGATCTGCTGCTGACCCGCGGTTTTGAAGAAGTCCACAGCCGTACCGATCTGGGCGGCCACGAACGCATCAGCCTGGGGCGCCTGCCGTGCTGAATGATCAGGAATTGTTGCGCTACAGCCGACAGATTCTGTTGCAACACGTCGACATCGACGGTCAATTGCGGCTGAAAGAAAGCCGTGTGCTGATCATTGGCCTCGGCGGTCTGGGTTCACCGGTGGCGCTGTACCTGGCGGCAGCCGGGGTCGGTGAGTTGCATCTGGCCGACTTCGACACGGTCGACCTGACCAACCTGCAACGCCAGATCATTCACGACACCGACAGCGTCGGTGTGAGCAAAGTCGATTCGGCGATCCGCCGCTTGAGTGCGATCAACCCCGAGATCCAACTGGTCGCCCATTGTGCGGCGCTGGATGAAGACTCCCTCGCTGCGGCGGTCGCGGCGGTGGATCTGGTGCTCGACTGTTCCGACAATTTTTCCACCCGCGAGGCGGTCAACGCCGCGTGTGTGGCAGCGCTCAAACCTCTGGTCAGCGGCGCGGCGATTCGCCTGGAAGGGCAGTTGTCGGTGTTCGACCCGCGTCGCCCTGAAAGCCCGTGCTACCACTGTTTATATGGGCACGGCAGCGAAGCCGAGCTGACGTGCAGCGAAGCCGGGGTGATCGGTCCGCTGGTGGGCCTGGTCGGCAGCCTGCAAGCGCTTGAAGCGCTGAAGTTGCTGGCGGGTTTTGGCGAACCGCTGGTGGGCCGCCTGCTGTTGATCGATGCCTTGGGTACGCGCTTCCGTGAGTTGCGGGTCAAGCGTGATCCGGGTTGCAGCGTCTGTGGTACTGCCCATGCGTGAGGCGCCGATTGGCGTGTTCGACTCCGGTGTCGGTGGGCTTTCGGTGCTGGCCGAGATCCAGCGTTTGCTGCCCAACGAGTCACTGTTGTACGTCGCCGATTGCGGGAATATTCCCTACGGCGAGAAAACCCCTGAATTCATCCAGCAACGCTGCAGTGCTATCGCCGAATTTTTTCAGCAGCAAGGCGCCAAGGCATTGGTGCTGGCCTGCAACACGGCCACCGTCGCTGGCGTGGCCAATCTGCGCCGCGATTATCCCGAATGGCCCATCGTCGGCATGGAGCCGGCGGTCAAGCCGGCCGCGGCTGCTACGCGCAGTGGCGTGGTCGGTGTCCTCGCCACCACCGGCACCTTGCAGAGCGCCAAGTTCGCCGCGCTGCTCGACCGCTTCGCCACGGATGTGCGGGTGATCACCCAGCCTTGCCCGGGGTTGGTGGAGCTGATTGAAAGCGGCGATCTGCACAGTCAGAACCTGCGTCAGTTGCTCCGCGGTTATGTCGAGCCGCTGCTGGCCGCAGGCTGCGACACGATAATTCTCGGCTGCACGCATTACCCCTTTCTAAAGCCGTTGCTTAGGCAGATGATCCCAGAAGACATCAGCCTTATCGACACCGGCGCCGCCGTGGCGCGGCAACTGCAACGCCTGTTGGCCGAGCGCGAGTTACTCGCCGAGGGGCCGGTGCGTGCCGCGCAATTCTGGACCAGTGCAGATCCGGAACATTTTCGAAATATCTTGCCCATACTCTGGAATAACACAGGCGTTGTGCAAAGCTTCGACATGTAGAGGCGAGATGTAAAAAAAATGTGAAATGCGCTTAAAAAGGCTGAACTTCTGATTAAGCGCCGACTTCTATAGCTTTGTCTTTAAGCTACAAAAAAAAATCCACATGAAATCGTTCCGGAAAAGGATGTTTCTAATGAAGCGACTATTCTGTTTGGCCGCGATTGCGGCCGCACTAATGGGGCAAAGTCTTACTGCACAGGCGGCCGGCGTAGAGTTCGGGGTAGGGGCCACCAGTGACTCAACCATGACCTACCGGTTAGGCATGCAATTCGATTGGGACAAGAGCTGGCTGCAAAGCGACGTCGGTCGTTTGACCGGTTACTGGAGTGGCGCCTACACCTATTGGGAAGGCGACAAGACTTCCGGCACTAGTAGCCTGTCGTTCTCTCCAGTGTTTGTTTACGAGTTTGCCGGGCAAAACGTCAAACCGTATGTAGAAGCGGGGATTGGTGTCGCGTTGTTCTCCAATACCCAACTGGAAGACAACAACATCGGCCAGGCTTTTCAGTTCGAAGACCGCTTCGGGTTCGGGCTGCGCTTTGCCGGTGGGCATGAAGTCGGGATTCGTGCGACGCACTATTCCAATGCCGGGATCAGCAGTAACAACGATGGTGTAGAAAGTTACTCGCTGCATTACACGATGCCGTTGTAAGCATTCTCAGATTGGTAGCAAACCCTGTGGGAGCGGGCTTGCTCGCGAAAGCGGACTGACAGTCAACTTAGATGTTGAATGCTGAACCGCCTTCGCGAGCAAGCCCGCTCCCACATGGGATCTTCATCGGTTTCGGTATTAACGATACACCGAAACAATCCCCTGCCGTTCCTCCATGCATTCCGGCGAACCGGTCTCGAACTCCCGGCAGATCAGCGGGCGTTTTTCGTAGATGGTGCACATCATCGTGTTGCGATCCAGCGCTGCGCACCAGCCGTCATCCAGCCGCAACATCACTTCCCCGCCCCAGTCATCGGTATCGATAAAGCGCTCGGGCACGCCGGTTTCGGTGATCAACATGACTTCGAGCTGACAGCAGCAGGCTGAGCAAGTCGAGCAAGTGACCGCCGGCTCGGCGATTTGCGTGTGGGGGATGGTTTTCATGGGGCGCAGTGTAAGGCAGTGGGCCGTTGCTGTGTGAAAGGCCTGACGGACGCTCAGTCGTGGTTATCCGACGCCAGCCGCCGCGCCATGAAGTGCAGCGTAGGAAACAGCAGCGCCCAGAGTAGTCCGATGCCGATCAGCGTCGGTAGTTGGCCGTAGGGAAATTGCACCCCCGCCAGTTGACTGCCCGCGTAATACGACAGCGGCCCACCGACGGCGCCCAACAGGCTGGCCAGCCACCAGGGATTGGCGCTCCAGATCAGGCAGTGACGCAGCGTGGTCGCGAGCAACGCCCAAAGCAACATCAGCCACAGCGGAATCAATGGCGCGACGTCGGCAAAATCAAACACCCCCAGCCAGCGCAATGAACTGTCGACGGTAGTACCGAGCAACACCACGCTGAGGATCAGTCGGCCCTCATCGCCCCAACGACTTATCCACAGCAGATGAATCACCAGCGCCGCCAATGCCACCAACAACCACAAGCTGTTGCCGCCCACGACACAGGCGAACCAGCCGAGTTGAAACAGTGCAGCGTTGGCCAGGCGTTCAAGCATCGAAACGGCCGAGCAGGGGCGCCGGCATCGCCGCCGGTTTGGCCAGCAGCAATTGCGCGGTGCCGATGGTGCGCTCCAGGAAGCCACCTTCGCAGTAGCACAGGTAAAACTCCCACAACCGCAGGAAATACTCGTCGTAGCCCAATTCGCTCAAGCGACCGTGGGCACGGCGAAAATTCTCATGCCACAGGCGCAGCGTGCGGGCGTAGTGCAGGCCGAAATCTTCCATGTGCAACAGGTTCATGTCGGTGTCGCGGCTGACAATCTCCAGCATCTTCTGCACACAGGGCAGGGCGCCGCCGGGGAAGATGTAGCGCTGGATGAAATCGACACTGGTCTTGGCTTGCTCGTAGCGCTGCTCGCGGATGGTGATCGCCTGCAACAGCATCAAGCCATTGCTCTTGAGCAGGTGCGCGCATTGCTTGAAGTAGGTCGGCAGAAAGCGATGGCCGACCGCTTCGATCATCTCGATCGACACCAGTTTGTCGTACTGCCCGGTGAGGTCGCGGTAATCCGACAGCAGCAGGGTGACCTGGTCTTGCAGACCCAGGGTTTCGATGCGCTGGGCGGTGAAGGCGTACTGCTCTTTCGACAGCGTGGTGGTGGTGACTTTGCAGCCGTAATTCTGGGCGGCATAGATCGCCATGCTGCCCCAACCGGTGCCGATTTCCAGCAGATGATCGCTGGGCTTCAGGTCGAGCTTCTGGCAGATTCGTTCCAGTTTGTTCAGTTGAGCCTGTTCCAGGGTGTCTTCGGGGCTGAGGAACTGCGCCGCCGAATACATCATCGTCGGGTCGAGAAACTGTTCGAACAGGTCGTTGCCGAGGTCGTAATGCGCGGCGATGTTTTTCTGCGAGCCCTTGCGCGTATTGCGATTGAGCCAGTGCAGCCCTTGCACGAGCGGCCGGCCCAGTTTGGCCAAGCCACCTTCCAGCGCATCCAGCACCTCAAGGTTGCTGACGAACACGCGGACTACGGCGGTCAGGTCCGGCGAGGTCCAATAGCCGTGGATGAACGCTTCGCCGGCGCCGATCGAGCCGTTGCTCGCCACCAATCCCCAGACCGCCGCATCCAGGACATGGATCTCCCCCAGCAGATGATCGCCAGCGGTGCCGAACACGTGGCGTTCGCCGTCTTCGATCACCACCAGTTGCCCGTGCTTGAGGTGCGCCAGTTGGCGCAGAACACCCCGGCGCAACAGCGAGCCGGACAAGCCGTTGGTACTGAGCAGATTGGCTTTGGCCGAAACGCTAGGGGATTTCATGGCGGCGATCCTGTGGGGCGACGATGGCGGTTTGAAAGCTGCCATCGGCAGCCCGGTGAGCAAAGATCGGTACACGCTTGAACAGCAGGCGCACGGCCTGCCAATAGATCGCGAGGCAGGTTTTCGCAGTCATCCACGGGAAGCGTCGCAAGTAGCGGTGCAGGCTGTGGCGATCCAGCGGTTCGCGTTGCAGGTTGAGCGTGGCGTCGAACAGTTTCAGTTCGCCCTGCCAGTCCGCCATGTGCACGCCAAGCTTTTGCGCGGCAGGGCTGAAGCTCATGCGGTATTCGAGATCCGGTGGCAGAAACGGCGAGACATGAAACGCCTTGGCCACGGCGAAATGCTGGTGGAAATCGCGCAAGTGTTCCGGCGTCTTGGCCGGCAACACGTAGTGATAACGCTCGCGCCACGGCGTGTTGGTGACTTCGCAGAGAATCGCCGCCAGTTGCCCGTCCGCCTCGTGACAATAGAAAAAACTCACCGGGTTGAACGACAGGCCCCAACTGCGGGCCTGGGTCAGCAGGCAAATCGAACCCTGGGGCTCGTGGCCGATGGCTTGGCCGACCTGTTGCCGCACTGCATCGATCAAGCGCATGCCCGCGCCGGTAAAGGTTTTGAGGTAGTCGCTCTCGCGAAACGAGAACGCGGCGAAACGGCTACGGCCCGACAGCGGCGACAAACCCAGTACGGCATCCTGTTCATCGAGATCGAGGTACAGCAAACCGATGCGGTAACGGAATTCATGGCGCTTGGGCGCGAACCGCCGATGGGCGATCCAGCCGCTGTAGAGGGCGCTGTTCACAACACTTCACCGAACGAGCGGGCTACGCGCAAGGCACTGACCACCCCGTCTTCGTGAAAGCCGTTGGCCCAATAGGCGCCGCAATAATAAGAGTGCTGCGCACCGTCCAATTCTTCCCAGCGCGCCTGCGCCGCCACTGCTTTCAAGCTGTATTGCGGATGGGCGTAAGTGTATTTGGCGAGCACCTTTTGCGGACTGATGCCGGCACTCTGGTTGAGGCTGACGCAGAACGTGGTGTCGCTCTGGATGCCTTGCAGGATGTTCATGTCGTAGGTGACGGCGGCCCGCGTGTGCCCGGTGCCACCGAGGCGAAAATTCCAACTCGCCCAAGCCAGTTTTCGCTCCGGCAGCAGCCGGGTGTCGGTGTGCAAAACCACTTCGTTGTCGGCGTAGGGCAGGGCGCCGAGGATCGACTGTTCGGCATCGCTCGGCTTGGCCAGCAGTTTCAGGGCCTGATCGCTGTGGCAGGCGAACACCACTTTGTCGAAGCGCTCGCTGCCGGCGGGGCTGTGGATAACTACGCCATCGGCATCGCGTTCGACCCGGCTGACCGGGCAGTTGAGACGAATCTTCGGTTTAAACGAGGCGGTCAGTGGCGCGACGTAAGCGCTCGATCCACCTTCGATCACACACCATTGCGGGCGATTGCTGATGGACAGCAAACCGTGGTTCTTGAAAAACCGCAGGAAGAACTGCATCGGGAAACCGAGCATCTCGGCCATGGACATCGACCAGATCGCTGCGCCCATCGGCACGATGTAATGCAGGATAAAGCGCTCGCCGTAGCCGCCAGCCTTCAGGTACTGATCGAGCGTGGTGTCGGCACCGATCCGTTGTTCCTCAAGATCGCGCAGGGCTGCTTTATTGAAGCGCTGGATGTCGCGCAACATGCCCCAGAACCCCGGCGACAGCAGGTTACGCCGCTGGGCGAACAGGCTGTTGAGGTTGTTGCCGTTGTACTCAAGGCCCGAGTCCGGGTCGGTGACCGAGAAACTCATCTCCGTCGGTTTGAATCCCACCCCGAGTTGACCCAGCAGGCGAATGAAGTTCGGGTAGGTCCAGTCGTTGAACACAATGAAACCGGTGTCCACCGAGTACTGCTGGCCATCGACCGTCACATCCAGCGTATGGGTGTGACCGCCGACCCAGTCACCGGCCTCGAACAGGGTGATCTCGTGGCTGCGATTAAGCAGATAGGCACTGGTCAGCCCCGAGATACCGCTGCCGATGATAGCGATGTTCACGGCTGATCCTTGATCGGCGGCTGGCTGCGCACCATGCGTTTGCCAATCGCCAGTTTCACCCGGTTGGGCATTTTCGACAGCGGCCAGAGCGCCGCCATGAACAGCGCCGGGAAGGCGATTTCCAGCGGCCGGTTCTTCAATTTGGCGAAGATGTGCCGCGCGGCTTTGTCCGCAGGCCAACTGAGCGGCATCGGGAAATCGTTTTTCTGCGTCAGCGGTGTGTCGACAAATCCGGGGCTGACCACGGTGACTTCAATGCCTTCAGGCGCCAGGTCGATGCGCAAGGATTCGAACAAATAGCGCAGCCCGGCCTTCGACGCACCGTAGGCTTCGGCGCGGGGCAACGGCAGGTAGGTCACCGAGCTGGCGACGCCCACCAGGTGCGGCGCGGTACCTTTGCGTAGCAACGGCAGGGCCGCTTCGATGCAATAGCTGCTGGCAAGCAGATTGGTGCGCACCACGTGCTCGACAATCGACGCGTCGAACTGCTTGGAGTCAACGTATTCGCAGGTGCCGGCGTTGAGGATCACTGAGTCGAGGTAGCCCCAGTCTTCAGTAATCCGTTCGCCGATTTCGCGCACGACCTGGCTGTTGGTCAGGTCTCCTGCGACCACCATCACTTTCCCCGGATAACGTTGGGAGAGGATCTTGAGTGGCACCACCGAGCGTGCGCTGACCGCCAGATGCGCGCCGGTTTTCAATATTTCTTCGGCCAGCGCGGCGCCAATGCCGCTGCTCGCTCCTGTCAGCCAATACCGTCGTGGCGGTGTGAGGCTCATCCCATTCTCCTTTTCAGCCAGGCGATCGCCCGGCCCAATACGGGTAAATGTTCATAAAGCAGTGCACCGGCATCGAAATAATCCCGGTGGCGATAAACCTTGTCGCGCCAAAGCAGGTGCGAGCAGCCGTCGACCCGAATCAACCGGCCGCTGGCCAGGCGCGGATGACGGTAGCTCATGACCCAGCGTAGATAGCCTTCACCTTCTGCAATCTGGTCGAAGCCGTGAAAGTCGAACTGCAGATCGCTGACGTTGGCGTAGAGCTCGGTGAAGTAGTCGCGCATCTGCACCAGACCCTGTACCTCGTGCAGCGGGTCGGTGAAATGCACGTCGTGGGTGTAGAGCTGATTGAGGCGTTGCAGGTTGTCCTTGTTCAGGTCTGCAAACTGCCGGGCAAAGTTGCGCAGGAATTCACTCATAACCGCCTCCGGCCGCTTGTCGCGACGGCAGGTTCTTGAATGCGGCCAGGGCGCGCTGGCGAGAGGTACTGAGATTGACGATCGGCGAGGGGTAATCCGCAATGCCGAACAAGCCGCCGACGTTCGCCGGGTTGTGCACTTCTTTTTTATTCAGCCCGGCCAGTTCCGGCAGCCAGTGCTTGATGAACACGCCTTCGGCGTCGAATTTTTCCGACTGGCTCAGCGGGTTGAAGATGCGGAAATAGGGTGCCGAGTCGGTACCGGTGGACGAACTCCACTGCCAGCCGCCGTTGTTGGCCGCCAGATCGCCGTCGATCAGGTGACGCATGAAAAAGCGTTCGCCTTCACGCCAGTCGATCAGCAGGTTCTTGGTCAGGAACATCGCCACCACCATGCGCAGGCGGTTGTGCATCCAGCCGGTTTCCAGCAGTTGGCGCATCGCCGCGTCGATGATCGGCAGGCCGGTGCGGGCTTCCTGCCACGCGGCGAGTTCATCCGGCGCATCGCGCCAGGCCAGCGCTTCGGTTTCCGGACGGAAGGCGCGATGACGGGAAACCCGTGGGTAGCCCACCAGAATGTGTTTGTAGAACTCGCGCCACAGCAGTTCGTTGATCCAGGTGACCGCGCCAACCTTGCCGCTTTCGAACTCGCCCTGATTGCTTTGCAGCGCAGTGTGCAAACACTGGCGCGGTGAAATCACCCCGGCCGCAAGATAGGCCGAGAGTTGACTGGTGCCAGGCTTGGCAGGGAAGTCGCGTTCGCTCTGGTAGTAATCGATTTGCGCATCGGCAAACGTGTCGAGGCGGCGCCGGGCTTCGGCTTCACCGGCGGGCCAGAGGGCGATTAAACTGTCTTTCGGCGTATCGAAACCTTTGACTCGGGCCGGGATTTCATCGCTGTTGATGTTCAGCGGCGCCTGGATGCCGGGGGCGTTCACGAGTTCAGGCAGTGAGCGGCGCAACCGGTCGTAGCAGACTTTGCGGAACTGACTGAACACCTGGAAGTAGGTGCCGGTCTTGGTCAGCACGGTGCCCGGCGAGAACAGCAGTTGATCGAGGTAGCTATAAAAGTCGATGCCCTCGGCCTTCAACGTTTGGGCCACGGCTTCGTCACGACGGCTTTCATGAATGCCGTATTCCTCGTTGACGTGTACCGCGTCGATCTTCAACTCCCGGCACAGGTCGAGCAGAACCTTCGGCGCCGCATCCCAGCGAGACGCTGTGCGGATCAGCAAGGGAATGTTGAGCTTGCCCAGCGCCAGGCTCAATTCGCCCAGGTTGCGCAGCCAGAAATCCACTTTGCACGGTGCATCGTCATGCTCCAGCCATTGCCCTGGGCTCAACAGATACACCGCCACGCTCGGGCCGCGAGCAGCGGCGGCCGAGAGGGCGGTGTTGTCATGCAGGCGCAAGTCGCCGCGCAGCCAGATCAATTGCATGGTGGTTCCCGTACTCAACATTAGATAAGCCCACGCCGAATGAGGTCCTGATGGGCCGACAAGGCATCTTCGGCCAAGGACAAATCAGGGATCTCAGTGGTTCTTACGGACAACTCGGCGTGGTGGATGCATACCGTTGGTCCGACAATCATCTTGGGGCAACTGACGCCATTTAGCGTTTTTGGCAACTGCGCCAGGTTCATGGCTTTGCTGGAATACAGCAGTACGCCGCGGGCTTGCAGGTGCTCGACCGCCAGCGCAAGTTCCCCGGCCGGCAATGGCCAATCGAAAACTTCCACCGGGCAATCGGCGCTGCTGATCAGCCAGGCAGTGAGCCACAGGTGAGGTTCCAGGGGCAAATCAGAGTGGTTGATCAGCAGCAGCGGCGCTGAACGCAGTTGCCGGTTGTTATGGTAGATGCGCGCGCCGAATTTGCTGCGCAACCAGGAATAAAAGAACACGCGCTCCATCTGCGCGCCGAACTGGCCTTGCCAGCGTTGTTCCAGTTCGGTCAGCAACGGCATCAGCAGTTGTTCGCACAAGGTCCGTGGCGGGTACAACGCCATGGCCTGGTTTACCGTGTCATCGAGGGTGCGCTCGGCCAGTTGAGTGACCGCTTGCAGCAGTGTGTTACGCAGCAATTGCCAGTCGTTTTCGACGGGATCGGTAAAGGCTTGCGGCGTGTCGAGCAGTTGCTTGACCTGGCTGACGGCAACGCCACGATTGAGCCAGGTGAGAATCGTCAGGATCCGTTGCACGTGTTCGGCCGAAAACAACCGATGCCCCTTGGGCGTGCGTTGCGGCACGATCAGGCCATACCGCCGTTCCCAGGCACGCAGGGTGATCGCGTTGACTCCGGTCTGGCGCGCCACTTCACGAATCGGCAGCCAGCCTTCGTCCAGGGCTTTCTTGAAGTCGGCGCCGAGGTCTTCCCGGGCACTGGTGTCGGGTGTGTTGTTCATTTAGATCGCATTTCGCAGGCTGAGGTTTTCCGGGTGCGGTTGCAGGTAAACCTGTTGCGCAATGTACGGATCCGGGTGTTGGCGGAAGTAGTGCTTGAGCAGCGTCAACGGCACCACCAGCGGCACGATGCCGTGGCGGTATTGGCCGATCACGCGTTGCATTTCCTGTTTGTCTTCAGCAGTGATGGCCTGCTTGAGGTAACCACTGATGTGTTGTAGGACATTGGTGTGGGTGCGGCGGGTGGCGCATTTTTTCAGCGCTTCCATCAGCTCGCTGAAATAACGCGGGCCGAGTTCTTTCGGGTCGGTCTGGCCCATGTTGCCCAGCAGGTTGCCCAGGGTTTTGTATTGCACCGGGTTGTGCGCCATCAGCAGGTATTTGTAACGTGAGTGAAAGTCGATGAGGCCGCGCCGGCTCAGGCCTTCCTGGAGCAATTGCTGCCAGGCGCTGTAGGCGAACACGCGGGTCAGGAAGTTTTCCCGCAGCACCGGGTCATTCAGGCGGCCGTCTTCTTCCACTGGAAGGTCGGGGTGTCGTTCGCAGAACGCCTGGGCGTAGATGCCGCGCCCACCGCCGTCCACTGGTGCACCGTTGGCGTGGTAGACCTTGACTCGCAACAGCCCGCAGGACGGTGATTTCTGCATGAAGATGTAGCCGCAGATATCGTCCAGTTCCGCGGCCATTTTCTGACCGTACTCGGCGAGCGGTTGAGTGACATTGATTTCGCGGTTCACTGTGCCGACGGCTTCGGGATGTTCGACATCGCCCACCAGGCGAATCGGTTCGCGGGGAATGCCGAGGCCGATCGCGACTTCCGGGCACACCGGGACGAAATCGAAATAATCGGTGAGGGTGCGACTGCACAGCCGCGATTCCTTGTGCCCGCCATTGAAGCGCACCTCTGCACCCATCAGGCAGGCGCTGATCGCGATTTTCGGTTTGGCGGGAGTGACGGGCATCGAAGCACCTCGAATCTAAACCTGTACAGATCGTTGGATCTGTACAACATAATCTTCATCATAGATTCGAAGCTGTACAAGTCAAATTATTTGTATAGGTTTTTCGGAATGCTCGCTATTCCCCTGTAGGAGCGGGCTTGCTCGCGAAGAGGGAGTGTCAGTCGACATATGGGTAGCTGACCCACCGCATTCGCGAGCAAGCCCGCTCCCACAGGGATCTACTTCCAGCCCAATAACCAGGCGTCGCTATTTTTTAATGCCTGCCAATCCAGCCGCTCACTGCGCTGCGTCAACACCGCCTGCAACTCGACCGCCAGCACCGTGCCGTCCTCATCCCGGAACAACTCGGTCACCAGAAAATGTTTTTCGCGGTTTTGCGGATGGGCTGCTGTCCATTTCGACAGCAGCAATTTACCCGGATTGAGGCGATTCACTGCAGGTGTGCATGCAAGCGGCGGGCGGCTTCCTGGCCGCTGAGCCAGGCACCTTCGACACGACCGGACAAGCACCAGTCGCCACACACATACAGGCCCAGGTCGGCATCCGCCAACACGCCCCATTCATGACTGCTGGCAGGGCGGGCGTAGAGCCAGCGATGGGCGAGGCTGAAGGTCGGTGCGGGCATCGCGCTGTGCAGCAGTTCGGCGAAAGCACCGTGCAGTTGCTCGATCACGGCTTCCTTGGACAAATCGATATGTTGCCGGCTCCAAGTGCTGGTGGCGTGCAACACCCATGTGTCCAGCGTGTTGTCGCGCCCGGGTTTGCTGCGGTTGCGGGCCAACCAGTCGAGCGGGCTGTCCTGTACGAAGCAACCTTCCATGGGCGTATCCAGCGGCGTGTCAAAGGCCAGGGCGATGGCCCAGGTCGGGTCCATTTTGACTCCGGCAGCGGCACCCGCGAGTTTCGGTGCGGAGGCCAGCAGCGCGGTCGCCTGAGGTGCCGGCGTCGCAATGACCACGTGGCTGAACGGCCCGTGAGTGAAACCTTCGGCGTCCTGCAGATGCCAGTGTTCTTCACCGCGATAGACCTCGGTGATCCGGCAGGCGAATTGCACTTCCAGGTCCCCGAGCAACGCGCGGGTGATGGCGCTCATGCGCGGCGTGCCGACCCAACGGGTTTGCTCGTCCGGCGACAGGTTGAGTTGGCCGCCCTGAAACGTGTAGAGCTGCGGCGTCCATTCGGCGACCCAGCCATTCGCTTGCCAGCGCTGCACTTCGGTGACGAAGCGCCGGTCACGTGCCGTGAAATACTGCGCACCCATGTCCAGAGCTCCGGCGTCACTGCGCTTGCTCGACATGCGTCCGCCGCTGCCACGGCTTTTATCGAAAAGTTGAACGACATGCCCGGCCTCCGTCAGGGCCTGGGCGGCGGAGAGTCCGGCGATGCCGGTGCCGATGATTGCGATAGGTACAGTCATAGGGGCCTCGTTTACCTTTCTGTACAGACTACGCCGTGGATTAAACCTGTACAATATTGTTTTTTGGTATAACTTTTAGCGTTCTCGTTCTGACAGCTTGGCCTATTGTTAAACACAGACCCTGCCCGATACCAAAGATCCCTGCTTATAAAAATAGACTAGTGATCAAGGTAAAACGCCACGCGAGGAAGTAGTCATGCACATATTGCTGACCGGCGGTACTGGTTTGATAGGACGTCAACTCTGTCATCACTGGTTGAGTCAGGGACATCGCCTCACGGTCTGGAGTCGTTCGCCTGCAAAAGTCGCGAAAATCTGCGGCGCTCAGGTGCGCGGCATTGCCCGTCTGGAAGACCTTGGCCAAGAACCGCTCGATGCGATTATCAATCTGGCCGGTGCGCCGATTGGTGATAGTTGGTGGACCCACAAGCGCAAGACGCTGTTGTGGAGCAGCCGGATCGGCCTGACCGAAACCCTGCTGGCCTGGCTCGAAACCCGTGAGCAAAAACCGCAATTGCTGATCTCCGGTTCGGCGGTCGGTTGGTACGGCGACGGTGGCGAGCGTGAGTTGACCGAAGAGTCGCCGCCGGTGATCGATGATTTCGCCAGCCAGTTGTGCATCGCGTGGGAGGAAACCGCCCAGCGTGCCGAAGCCTTGGGCATTCGCGTGATCCTGGTGCGCACCGGGTTGGTCGTGTCCGCCGAGGGCGGCTTTTTGTCGCGGCTGTTGCTGCCGTTCAAACTTGGGCTGGGCGGGCCGATTGGCAACGGCCGGCAGTGGATGCCGTGGATTCATATCAAGGATCAAATCGCCCTGATTGATTTTCTTCTGCATCGCAATGACGCCAGCGGTCCATATAATGCCTGCGCGCCCAAACCGGTGCGCAATCGCGAGTTTGCCAAGACGCTGGGCAGCGTGTTGCACCGCCCGGCGTTCATGCCCATGCCGGCCCTGGCGCTGAAGGTAGGCCTGGGCGAAATGTCGCTGCTGTTGTTGGGCGGCCAGAAAGCCGTACCGGCGCGTTTGCTGGCAGCGGGTTTCACTTTCCAGTTCACTGATTTACGCGCGGCGTTGGACGACGTGTCCAGCCGCCTCTGAAATAGGACGTTGCATGACCGATCACGCGTTGCTTCTGGTCAACCTGGGCTCACCGGCCTCCACTTCGGTGGCGGATGTGCGCAGCTACCTCAATCAATTTCTGATGGACCCGTATGTGATCGACCTGCCATGGCCGGTGCGACGTTTGCTGGTATCGCTGATCCTGATCAAGCGTCCGGAGCAGTCGGCCCACGCTTACGCCTCGATCTGGTGGGAGGAGGGCTCGCCGCTGGTGGTGCTCAGCCAGCGCTTGCAACAGGCCATGACCGCTCAGTGGAGCCACGGTCCTGTGGAGCTGGCGATGCGTTATGGCGAGCCGTCGATTGAAACGAAACTGCTGCAATTGGTGGCCCAGGGTCACAAGAAAATCACGCTTGCGCCGCTCTATCCGCAGTTCGCCGACAGCACCGTGACCACGGTCGTCGAAGAAGCCCGACGCGTGATTCGCGAGAAGAAACTCAATGTGCAGTTATCGATTCTCCAGCCGTTCTACGATCAGCCGGAATACCTCGATGCCTTGGTGGCGAGTGCCAAGCCGTACCTTGAGCAGGATCACGATCACCTGTTGTTGAGCTTCCATGGTTTGCCGGAACGGCACCTGACCAAGCTTGATCCGACTGGCCAGCATTGCTTCAAGAATGAAGACTGCTGCAAGAACGCCTCGCCGGCCGTATTGGCGACTTGCTACCGCGCCCAGTGCCTGCGCACGGCTTCCGAGTTTGCCAAGCGCATGGGCCTGGAGGAGGGCAAGTGGTCGGTGTCGTTCCAGTCACGCCTGGGCCGGGCGAAGTGGATCGAACCCTACACCGAAGCACGTCTCGATGAGCTGGGCAAAAGTGGCGCGAAGAAGATCCTGGTGATGTGCCCGGCATTCGTCGCCGATTGCATCGAGACCCTGGAAGAAATCGGTGATCGCGGGCTGGAGCAATTCCGCGAAGCGGGAGGGGAGGAGTTGGTGTTGGTGCCGTGCCTTAACGATGATCCGAAGTGGGCGAAGGCGCTGAGTGCGTTGTGCGAGCGAGCGCCGTTGGCGCTTTAAAAGCTTCGCGGGCAAGCCTCGCTCCTACAGGGTTGTGTCGATCATGGAAACGACGAAATCCTGTAGGAGCGAGGCTTGCCCGCGAAGGCATTCTTTCAGGCGATGAAGATTCCGCCTGTTTACAGCAAAGGCTCATCCGCCTTCTTGTGCTTCCAGCTGTCATTCCCCGGCAGCAACAGGTTCAGCGCAATCGCCACCACCGCGCACAGCGCGATGCCTTTGAGGCCGAAGTCGTCCGGGCCAGTGCCGGTGCCGACCAGCACACCGCCAATCCCGAACACCAGGGTCACCGAGACAATCACCAGATTGCGCGCCTCGCCCAAGTCGATCTTGTGGCGAATCAGCGTGTTCATGCCTACCGCCGCAATCGAACCGAACAACAGGCACAGAATCCCGCCCATCACCGGCACCGGAATGCTTTGCAGCAGCGCGCCGAACTTGCCGACAAACGCCAGGCTGATGGCAAAGATTGCCGCCCAGGTCATGATCTTCGGGTTGTAGTTCTTGGTCAGCATCACCGCGCCCGTAACTTCGGCGTAGGTGGTGTTGGGTGGACCGCCGAACAGACCAGCCGCGGTGGTGGCAATGCCATCGCCGAGCAAGGTGCGGTGCAGGCCGGGTTTCTTCAGGTAATCACGACCGGTCACGCTGCCCACGGCAATCACGCCGCCGATGTGCTCGATGGCCGGGGCCAGTGCCACCGGAACGATGAACAGAATCGCCTGCCAGTTGAACTCCGGCGCCGTGAAGTGCGGAATCGCAAACCACGGAGCGGCAGCAATCTTCGCGGTATCGACCACGCCGAAATAAAACGCCATCGCAAAACCGACCAACACGCCGGAGATGATCGGCACCAGGCGGAAAATGCCTTTGCCGAACACTGCGACGATCAGGGTGGTCAGCAGTGCCGGCATCGAGATCAGCATCGCGGTCTGGTAATGAATCAGCTCGGAGCCGTCGCCGGCCTTGCCCATCGCCATGTTGGCGGCGATTGGCGCCATGGCCAGGCCGATGGAGATGATCACCGGACCGATCACCACCGGTGGCAGCAAACGGTCGATGAACCCGGTGCCTTTGATCTTCACGGCCAGGCCGAGGAAGGTGTAGACGAAACCGGCTGCCATCACGCCGCCCATCGTCGCCGCGAGGCCGAACTGGCCCTTGGCGAGAATGATCGGGGTGATGAAGGCAAAGCTCGAAGCCAGGAACACCGGCACCTGACGCCCGGTGACGATCTGGAACAGAATCGTCCCCAGACCTGCGGTGAACAGCGCCACGTTGGGGTCGAGGCCCGTAATCAGCGGCATCAACACCAGGGCGCCGAACGCCACGAACAGCATCTGTGCACCCGACAGCACTGTGCGCCAGAGCGGATCGTTGAACTCTTCCTGCATGCTCAAGCGTCCTTCTGCTTGGTGCCGAAGATCTTGTCACCGGCATCGCCCAGGCCTGGGATGATGTAACCGTGCTCGTTGAGTTTTTCGTCGATGGACGCGGTGTAGATCATCACATCCGGGTGCGCTTTCTCGACGGCGGCGATGCCTTCGGGGGCAGCGACCAGCACCATGGCGCGGATGTCCCGGCAACCAGCCTTTTTCAGCAGGTCGATGGTCGCGACCATGGAGCTGCCGGTGGCGAGCATCGGGTCGATGATCATCGCCAGGCGCTCGTTGATTTCCGGCACCAGTTTTTCCAGGTAGGTGTGGGCCTGCAGCGTTTGTTCGTTGCGGGCCACGCCCACGGCGCTGACTTTGGCGCCCGGGATCAGGCTCAGCACGCCTTCGAGCATGCCGATACCGGCGCGCAGGATCGGCACCACGGTAATCTTCTTGCCGGCGATTTTCTCTACCGACACAGTGCCGGCCCAACCTTCGATATCGTAGGTTTCCAGCGGCAGGTCTTTGGTCGCTTCATAGGTCAGCAGGGCACCGACTTCCTGAGCGAGCTCACGGAAATTCTTGGTGCTGATGTCTGCGCGGCGCATAAGGCCAAGTTTATGACGGATCAGCGGATGGCGGATCTCTTGGATGGGCATGGGGAAAGGCTCCGGCGGCGGGCAAAAAAACCGGCCTAGATTAATCTATCCGAGGGTGTTGTCCTATAGACATAAGGTACGTTAGTCCACAAAGGCTTGATCTGGACGTGCGGGATGCGTACCTTTGCCCGCTTTTCCCGAATCCGTCCCTCCTGGAGAGCGCCATGTCTGCTGATCTCGAGCATATCCGTCAAATCATGCGAGAGGCTGACTGCCTGTACACCGAAGCTGAAGTCGAGGCGGCCATCGCCTGTGTCGGTGCACACATCAACGAGCAACTGGCGGACACCAACCCGGTGGTGTTCTGTGTGATGAACGGCGGCCTGATTTTCGCCGGCAAGCTGCTCACCCATCTGCACTTCCCGCTGGAAGCGTCCTACCTGCACGCCACCCGTTATCGCAACGAAACCAGCGGCGGCGACCTGTTCTGGAAAGCCAAGCCGGAAGTCTCGTTCCTCGACCGTGACGTGCTGATCATCGACGACATCCTCGATGAAGGTCACACCCTGGGCGCGATCATCGACTACTGCAAACATGCCGGTGCCCGCGCCGTGCACACCGCCGTATTGATCGACAAGGACCACGACCGCAAGGCTCGTCCGGACCTGAAAGCCGATTTCGTCGGGCTGCCGTGCATCGACCGCTACATCTTCGGTTACGGTATGGACTACAAAGGCTACTGGCGCAACGCCAACGGGATCTTTGCCGTTAAAGGCATGTAAACCCCGCTGCAAATTGCCTGTGGGAGCGGGCTTGCTCGCGAAAGCGGTGTGTCAGCTGCATTAATGTTGGCTGACACGGCGCCTTCGCGAGCAAGCCCGCTCCCACATTGGGTTTTGTGTTCTCAAATTCAATTTTGTGTACGCATGCTACATTGCTCGGCCCCGCCCTCCGGAGCCTGTCATGAGCCTTTTGATCCGTAGCTGCGCCGCCCTGTTGCTGACCCTCAGCCTGCCCCTGGCCGCCGCGCCAGCGCCGATGCACGCGCAGTTCCTGCCGCCGGATGACCTGACCCTGCGTGACGCCGAACCGGAGCAGCAGCAACTGTTGCAGGTCACCGACTATTCGGTGGTGGTGGGCAGCCAGCGCCAGTCCACTCAACAACCGATACCGGTGACGTCGCCGCTGCTGATCCGCCTCAAGGGCAAATCCTTGAACAAGGGCGCGACCATCAACCAGGTGCTGGTCAACTTCGATGGCGAAAGCAAAAGCCTGAAAAAGCCGATCTACGACGAAAAAAGCAAAACCCTGACGCTCTACTACCCGTTGGCGCAGTACCGGGTGGTGATCGATTTGTTGCGCAATGACACGGTGTATTGCCAGTTCCTCAGCTACGCCAACGGCCATGTCTGGGCCGATCTGCACACCGGCAGCGTTCGCGCGCGTTGAGCCTGGCGGCCAGAGGGGGGTAAACTGCCCGCCCCGTGAAATGTCTGCGAGCTGGAGTCGGCAATGCGTAAAGATAAGAAGCAAGTGATTGGTGACGAGATCGGCGATGAGCAGATCAAACTGTTTCTCGATTTTGAACCGGTCGACGCCACTTCGCCGTCCCTGCACAAACTGATCAAGGCCTATCGCGGCCTGCGCATCGACGACTTCGAACGCTTCCTGACGTTTTTCGTCGAGGCCGGGTTTGATCTGGATGGCAAGGATGAGCACGGCGATGATTTCGTCGCGGTGATCAAGGATCAGCGCAACGCAGCCGAATACATCGAGTTGATTGCCAAGGCGCGCGGTTAATCCCAGAGACATCGTTGTTGGTGCCGGCCCCTTCGCGAGCAAGCCCGCTCCCACATTTGGAATGCATTTCCCTGTGGGAGCGGGCTTGCTCGCGAAAGCGGTGTAATTGCCGCCGGAGATCTTAAGGTCACCGTTTCACCGGCCATAGAAAACGCCCCGCTCTCACTGAGAACGGGGCGTTTTTTGTGGAGCCGAATCAAGCGTAGCTTTCGGTCTCGTTGCTGGCTTCAACCAGTTCCAGCGCGACGTTGTTGTGCGCATTGATCTTGCGATACAGCGCAGCGTCGGTTTCCAGGACCTTTTCCCGAGCCGGGAAGATTTCTGCCAGTTTGGCAGCCCACTCACCGGAGGCTTTGTTCGGGAAACATTTTTCGATCAGTTCCAGCATGATCGAAACGGTCACCGAAGCACCTGGCGAAGCGCCGAGCAGTGCAGCAAGCGAACCGTCCTTGGCCGCGACCAGTTCGGTACCGAACTGCAGGACGCCACCCTTTTTCGGGTCTTTCTTGATGATCTGCACCCGTTGGCCGGCCACTTCCAGGCGCCAGTCTTCGGCTTTCGCCTGCGGGTAGAAACGACGCAGGGATTCGAGGCGCTGCTCCATCGACTGCATCACTTCGCTGACCAGGTACTTGGTCAGGTCCATGTTGTTTTTCGCCACGGCCAGCATCGGCCCGATGTTGCCGGCGCGAACCGACAGCGGCAGGTCCATGAAGGAGCCGTGCTTGAGGAACTTGGTGGTGAATCCGGCATACGGCCCGAACAGCAGCGACTTGTTGCCATCGACCACGCGGGTGTCCAGGTGCGGCACCGACATCGGTGGCGAACCCACGGCAGCCTGGCTGTAGACCTTGGCCTGGTGGTGTTTGACCACTTCCGGGTTGTCGCAACGCAGCCACTGGCCACTGATCGGGAAACCGCCGAAGCCTTTGCTTTCTTCAATGCCCGACGCCTGCAACAGCGGCAATGCCGCGCCGCCCGCGCCGAGGAACACGAACTTGGCGTCGACTTCACGGGTGTTGCCGCTGTTGACGTCCTTGATGCTGACGGTCCAGCCGCTGCCGTTACGCTTCAGGCCGGTGACGCGCTTGCAGTACTTGACCTGGGCATCGGGTGCGCTGGTCAGGTGCTTGAGCAGTTGATTGGTCAGGGCGCCGAAGTTGACGTCAGTGCCGTTCATCACGCGAGTGGCTGCGAGGACTTCGTCGGGCGAGCGGCCCGGCATCATCAGCGGCATCCACTCGGCCATTTTGGCCTTGTCTTCGGTGTATTCCATATCGGAGAAAGCGTGGTGCTTGCTCAGCACGTTGAAGCGTGACTTGAGGAAGGACACGCCGCTGTCGCCCTGCACGAAGCTCAGGTGCGGCACCGGGCTGATGAAGGATTTGCACGAGCCGAAGGTGCCTTTCTTGGTCAGGTACGACCAGAACTGCTTCGACACCTCGAACTGGGTGTTGATGTGCACGGCTTTCTTGATGTCGACGGTGCCGTCGGCAGCCTGGGGCGTGTAGTTGAGCTCACACAGCCCGGCGTGACCGGTACCGGCGTTGTTCCACGGGTTGGAACTCTCCGCGGCACCGGAATCCATCAGCTCGACGACTTCCAGCTTGATCGCGGGGTCGAGCTCTTTGAGCAGTACAGCGAGGGTGGCACTCATGATGCCGGCCCCAACGAGTACTACGTCGACTGCTTCGTTATGCGCCATTTAACGCGTCTCCAAAATCTGCAGCACCAAATTGTCGGCATGGCTGCCAGGCGTTCCGGGGCGTGTCATTGATGCCCCACGTACCCATGGCAGTATCGCCATGTCCGAATCTTCGCAATTTTTCGCAACTTCGACGGACGCTACCGGTTGGGTTAATGAGCCCTATGAACTCACTTCAACGCGCAACTGGCAATTCGACTTATGGTCGAGACATCCGTTTGTGCAACCAAATCCGTAGCGGACAGGCTTCAGGCTCCGGTATTCGAGGCGTACTCGGTCCTGTGTCGTTGGGCTGTTTCAGACGCTAATGGTGCATGTTCAGACGCAAAACTATTCATTTGCTCGCCACACTCTTGTGAAGTTGTGAAAACCCGTTTTTTTCACGCTCTTTTGAAGACGTGAACCTCAAAAAAGGGCTGTCCCAGCCTGGCACTGTGCCCGGATGGATTGCCGTCATGGGGTACATGACAGGCAAAACGGGCAAACAGCTCAGTAACCGAGCGTAATGACAGCTCTGCAGATTCGCGAAAAGTGGGGTTTTTGCTCAAGGAACAGCAAGCGCGCCAGCTTCACTCGATCTGTGTGGGCGGCTCTCTGTGGGCGGTGCGGGGTGTCAATACCGAGGCATTGACGATGCTGCGAGGCCCGATCAGGAGACGTCCTTATAATCGGGGGGAGATTGTATCTAAGAAACGCAGGGAAATGGTCGTGAATAATGACTTTTATTAGGCGTCTGGTCAGATGGACAACAGCGCCTGTACCCGTGAACGAGGCTGATGCTGCCGCACGCGGGCGCTAGGGGGCAGCGGATGGTGCAGCCAGTTGAGGCGGATTTCTTCGATTTCGACCCAGCCATCGCCCATCGGCTGCAGGCTGCACTGCTTGAATGCCTGGCAATGGCCGTTGCGATCCAGTAGGGCAAAACTGCGATGCAGTGGGCGTGGCGCGAACAACGAGATCAGATAACGCATGGCGAAGTACCTTGTGGGGTGACTGCTGTGAAGGTTGCCAGCAGGCCGTGACGTCAAAGTGTATGGGCGATGACAGATCTGTGACAGGAACCGCGGTCTGAGAGGTTTGTCAGAGATTTCGGTAATAGTTGAAGTCCCCTAGTTCGCTGCAGTGGCCCACCGCTATACTGCGGGCCTGTTTGTGCCTGATTCTGGAGAGAAGAGCATGTTGCAACGCCTGTTGTTCGGTTTGATCACTGTGACCGGTTTGACCCTGGCCGGCTGCGCCCACAGCCCGCAACAACTGAACCCTGAGCCGAAGCTGACCACTCAGCTGGCACCGGTTGGCCACGGCCAGCAAGTGGTGGTGCGTGTGGTGGACGGTCGTCCGTCGCCAACCCTGGGAACCCGTGGCGGTCTGTACCCTGAGACCAGCGCGATCACCGTGCAGGGCGCGCAGATCCTGCCGAAACTGCAGGCCCAGGCTGAAGCCGCCGTGCGTTTGCTGGGTTTCACCCCGGTGTCCAACGGCATGAACGCGCCGCAGTTGACCGTGACCCTGGCGGAACTGAAGTATCAGTCGCCTAAAGAAGGCATGTACGTGACTGAAGCCACCATCGGCGCGACCTTCCGCTCCGACGTACAGAACGCCAACCGTCGCTACAGCGGCCGTTACGGTGCGTCCCTGGACCAGCGTTTTGGCATGGCGCCGAACCAGGAAACCAACACCAAACTGGTCAGCGATGTATTGAGCGACGCCCTGACGCGTCTGTTCAAGGACCCGACAGTGGGTCAGATCCTCGGCGAATAAGTTTTCGCCAGATGCAAAAAAGCCCGGCGCCAGTGATGGCTCCGGGCTTTTTCATGCCCACCGGTTTTGCATCGCCACCTGTAGGAGCGAGGCTTGCCCGCGAAGGCGGTGTGTCAGCTACATGATTGTTGACTGACACACTGCCTTCGCGGGCAAGCCTCGCTCCTACAAGGGGATCTATGCGGCTTCGGAGTAGAAATCCAGCACGCTCACGCCCGTCAGCAAGTCCGTCTCCGGCAAATCCGCATGTTGATGCCCGCCCAGCGCGCAATACACCAGCCAGTGGCGGTCCTGGACGTTGAAGGCGAGACTTCCGACGAGGTTCTGCTGTTCGTCGCTTTGGGCGATGAGGTAGAGGCGGTCCTGGTTTTCGGCGTGCAGCATGGTGTGCTCTGTGTCGGTTTCGAGGGGCGACAGACTGGCGCATTCAGATGACGATGGCGTGACGCCGGACAAGAATCGGCCAAGTGGCTCGTTATTTATCGTAAAGGGGAGGGCAGGTGGGCAGGCTTTCGGTAGAATCCGCGCCGCAGTCGTCGGTTCGGCGCCTGCCACCTTAGTTTTGCCGAGGTCCGTGATGTCGTTGCATTTGATTTCGTTGTTTACCAACCATCCCGCCAAGTTGATCAACCTGCTGGCCTTGCTGCTGGCGTTCCCGGGCAGTTGGCTGCTGCATGCCACGCGCCGTCGCGAACAGCGCGCGCTGGCCATTCTTGAGGCTGCCGCCCAGAACCGTCGTATCGATGACGCGACGTTGATGCTGGATGGTGCGACCCAACGCATGAACCGGTTTTTTTATCGCTTCGGCTTTGCCTGCCTGGGCGTGGCGCTGATCGTTTCGTGGATCAGCACTCAGTTCTGAGCCTTTAAACGCAAAAGATCGCAGCCTCGTTGCACTCGACAGTTCCTACAGGATGAATCCGATCCTGGGTAGGAGCTGTCGAGTGCAACGAGGCTGCGATCTTTTGATCTTGCTTCTTCTTAAAGCGGCAACCCAGCCTTCACCCGATACTGATTCCTCACCGGCGTCGCATATTGCAACACCATGAACGGACGATGTTCCTCAGGGCAAGCCTCCAGCCGGCGCTGCCATTCTTCCTGAGCCTTGGCCAGTTCATCCGCCGCGAATACCTCGGCGGCTTTCGGCACCTGCAATTGTGGATCCGCGTCCTTCCACTGCGCATACGCCAGGTAGTGCACCGGGAATAACCGGTAACCGCCGAGAATCTGCTTGTCCATTTCGATCGCCAATTGCTTGGTGTCGTCGAACAGCTCGGTGATCGGCTTGGCGAAGTTCACGTGGACCCGGCCCTTGTAGCCAGTGATGCCCTTGGCAATGCTCACGTCGTCTTCGCCCGGCACTTTGGTGTAGCTGCCGGTGGTGGCGCGGATGAACAGCTCGCGGGCCTTGGCCTGGTCGCACGGATCGTATTCGTAGCTGATCGACACCGGGGTCACGTTCAGCGATTGAATCACCTCGCCGAACGGCTCGTCCTTGCGGCACATGTGGAACATCTTGAGGATCGCCGACTCGGTGCGGTCGTCGCCGTCCTTGGCCCGGCCTTCTGCCTGAGCGATCCAGATCGAGGCGCAATCGTTGCGGATCGAGTGGTTGATGTAGGCCGACAGCAGTTGATACGCCGCCATCTTCTCGCGGCGACCGGTGATCGAACGGTGCACGATGAAGCTCTTGTTCAAACGCATCAAATCGCTGACAAACGGCTTTTGCAGCAGGTTGTCGCCAATCGCGATGCGCGGGGTCGGCAGGCCGGCGTGGTACACGGCGTAGTTGACGAAGGCCGGGTCCATCACGATGTCGCGGTGGTTGGCGATGAACAGGTAGGCGCTGCCGGACTTGAATTGCTCGACACCGGTGTAGGTCACGCCGTCGGTAGCACGCTCGATGGTGTGATCGACGTAAACCTCGACTTTATCCTGCAACGTGGCCACCGAGTTGACGCCGGCGAACTCACGGCGCAGCCGATGAGCTATAAGAGGTTTGAGCATCCAGCCGAAGGCACCGGCATAACGCGGGAAGCGGAAGTGAATGAGGATGTCTAAAAATGCCTTGTCGCCGAGCAGCCGGTCCAGCACTGCAGGGACTTCGCTGTCGTCGTAAGGTCGGATGGCATCGAATTCGCCCATCATGCTCTCTTGTTAGAAACGGCTAGGGTAAGTAAAGGTTTTGATCGAAAACCAACGGGGCACGGTCTGAAAAGGTAGCCAGACAAAAATAGCCCTGCAAATAGACCGGCGATTATACGCACAAGTCACCTGGGAGACCGCGATGCTGGAAGCCGCACTGTATGAATGTCCGTATTGTGGTGAAGAGGTTGAGACCTCTGTGGACCTGTCGGCTGGCGATCAGACCTACATCGAAGACTGTCAGGTATGTTGTCGACCTATAACATTTGTGCTGCAGGTTCACGAAGACGAATGGCATCTCGAAGTCTTCAGCGAAAACGAGTGAGGGGTGCGTATGCAGCGAATCTACGAACCGGAAAACCTGATGGAAGGTGAGTTGCTGCAAGGAATGCTGGCCAGCGAGGGCATCGAGGCGCATCTGGTGGGCCGGGATTTGCTCGGTGGCACCGGCGAACTGCCGATCTTCGGCTTGCTCGGTTTGTCGGTGGATAACGACCAGGCCGAATACGCTCGGGAGCTGATCACCGCTTACAATGCGGCGCTGCCGATGCCCGGTGATGAACCGGAAAGTTTTCCCGGCACCCTGGTCTGTTAGGCTGACGTTCGTTTTATCAAGAGTCGTGTTGCCCCATGTGTGGACGTTATGCCCTGTTTCGCTGGAACCCCGCCTTCGCGGCCCTGCCTGGCTTTCCTGCCGATCAGCAGGCCCAGTGGAATATTTCCCCCAACGATTCGGTGTTGATGCTGCGTGCCGGCCCAGACCGTCAGCGCGAGTTGGCCCGTGCCCGCTGGGGCCTGACGCCGCCATGGCTGACCGACCTGTCGCGCACCCCGGCGCATGCCCGCGCCGAAACCGTGGCCGAACAGCCGATGTTTCGCCAGGCCCTGCGCGAGCGCCGCTGCCTGCTGCCGGCGAATGGTTTCTACGAATGGCGCGGCACCACGCGCAAGCGTCCGTATTGGCTGACCCCGGGGGAGGGCTCGGCGCTGTTTTTCGCGGCGATCTGGGAAGCGTATCCAGTGCAGGAACAGGTGTGGCTGAGCACCGCAGTGATCACGCAACCGGCGGCGAGTCAGCGTCGGCCGTTGATTCTGGATGAGGCGGGTCAGGCGGCGTGGCTCGATCCCGAGACGCCGTTGCATGTGTTGCAGGGATTGCTGGCCGGTGAGCCTGCCGCGTTGCGCGAGCGGGTGTTGGCGAATCTGGTGAATGATCCGAAGTTGAATGGGCCGGAGTGTTTGACCCCGGGTTGATTGGGCGCCTGGGCTGATGCCTTCGCGGGCAAGCCTCGCTCCTACAGGGACGGTGATCTCCTGTAGGAGCGAGGCTTGCCCGCGAAGGGGCCCTCAAATCAAACCTTGAACTGATTGATCAACCGCCGCTGCTGTTCCGCCAATTTGGTCAGGTCCGCACTGGCCGCGCTCGATTCATCCGCCCCGCCAGCCACTTCATTGGCCACTTGCCCGATGTTGATCACGTTACGGTTGATGTCATCCGCCACTGCGCTCTGCTCCTCTGCCGCACTGGCAATCTGCGTGTTCATGTCGTTGATCACCGACACTGCCTGAGTAATCGTTTCAAGCGCCTCGGCGGCTTTCGCCGCGTGCTGCACGCTTTCGTCGGTGCGGTTCTGGCTGTCTTCCATGACCCGCACCACATCGCGAGTGCCTTGCTGCAACTGCTGGATCATGCTCTGGATTTCTTCAGTGGCTTTCTGAGTCTTCTGCGCCAGGTTGCGCACTTCGTCGGCCACGACGGCAAACCCACGGCCCTGTTCACCAGCACGCGCCGCTTCAATCGCCGCGTTCAAGGCCAGCAAGTTAGTTTGCTCGGCGATCCCGCGAATCGCGGTGAGGATCGCGTTGATGTTCTCGCTGTCCTTGGCCAGGGTTTGCACCACGCTGACCGCCTTGCCAATTTCCACGGCCAGTACGCCGATCGAATTCGACGTGTCGCGCACGATCTGCATGCCTTGCGCCGCTGCTTTATCCGCATGGCTGGCAGCCTGTGCCGCCGACGTCGCGTTGCGTGCCACGTCTTGGGCGGTCGCGGTCATTTCATGCACCGCCGTGGCCACTTGATCGATCTCGGCCATCTGTTTATGCACGCCAATGTTGGTGCGGATGGCGATGTCGGCGGTGTGTTCCGACGAGTCGCTGACGCTCTGCACCGACGTCACCACTTGCGTGATCATCACCTGCAACTTGGCCAGGAAAGTGTTGAAGCCTTTGGCGATCGAGCCCAATTCGTCGGCGCGGTCGCTGGTCAGGCGGCGCGTGAGGTCGCCTTCGCCCTGTGCGATGTCGTCGAGCATGGCCACCATTTGCTTGAGCGGGCGGGCAATCCCGTGGCCCACCAGCCAAATCACCAGCAAGCCGATACCGGCGATCAACAGGCCAACCATGGCCATGCCGAAGGTGTCGGATTTGCGCTGTTTATCCAGGTCGCCCTGAAGTTTTTGCAGGTCTGCCATCACCGCGTTCAGCGGCAGTTGCAGCATCAGGGTCCAGCGCGCGTCGGTCTGGCCGATGCCGAACGGCAGGTACAACTCGATCCGGCCATTGGCCTTGTCGACGGTGTAGGTCACTTCGCCGCGCTTGAGATTGGACAGGTTGGCAATCTGCTGGCTGTCGAGGATGTCGCTGGCCTTTTCGCCGAATTTGCTCGCGTCCTTGGTGTAGGCAACGATCCGGCCATTGCCGCCGATCAACGCCATCACGCCCGAGCCACCATACAGTTTCTGGTTGGCGCCCAGGAGCATTTCCTGGATGAAGTTCACCGACAGGTCGGCGCCGACGATGCCCTGGAAGGCGCCGTTGAGCATGATCGGTTCAATAAAGGAGGCGAGCATGACGATTTTGTCGCCGACCTTGTAGGGCGCCGGATCGATCACGCAGGATTTCTTGGTTTCTTTCGAGCACAGGTAGTACTCGCTGGCGCGCACGCCGGTGGACAGGGTTTTCTGGTCGTCGACGTCGACCAGTTTGTCCAGGCCGAGGCTGCCGTCTTCGTTGCGGAACCACCATGGCAGGAAGCGCCCGTTGGCGGCGTCGATGCCGACCACCTTGGTGTCAACGTAGGCCGCATCGTTGTGGTCCAGTGCGTTTTTTTCCCAGCCGATGTAGGTGCCGAGAATTTTCGGGTTCTTGGTGACGTTTTCCTTGATCAGGCTGATCAACTGCTCACGGCTGATATTTACTTGCGGCTGACCATCTGTCCCCGGTGTGCCGATCAGCTCGTTGACCCGCACCAGTCCGCCGGCAATCAGCAGCGGTGCTTCGAGCTCGCGCTGAATCTGGCTGACCTGGGTTTGCGCCAGGGAAGTCAGGCGTTGCTCGATGACTTGCTCGAACTGTGCCTGGGTCCGTTCCTGGACCATGTCTTGCGTCCGCGCACCGGAAAAAAGCGCATACAGCACCAGCGCCGCCACGACACTGAGGACGATGGCGCCAGCGAGGGCCGCTACGGAAAACTGGATCGACTTGAATTTCATGGGTGCTCCGCACGCAAGAGGACGTCTGCGCTGTTGTATCGGCCAGGCAATCGGAGTCCATGAGCGGGTATTGGCGAAATGACCGTTTTGGAGCGCTGGATGTCGTAAATGAAGCAGGCCGCGCATGGCCCACGGGGGATATGAACTTTTTCCTGCGGGCAGCAGCGGTTTTTCCGAAAGTCAGTGCTACACGTCTGTTGTATCTGGCGCCGATACAATTCACCGCCTAGGATACGCGCATGTTTTCAGGGAGCTTTTCGATGAACAAGATATTGGTTGTAAGTGCACTGAGCGCAGCCTTGCTGCTGGCCGGTTGTCAGTCGGTCAACACCACCAGCGGCGGAGCCGTCGGCGTTGAGCGCAAGCAGTACATGTTCAGCATGTTGTCCTCGGACGAGGTCAACCAGATGTACGCGCAGTCCTATCAGAAGACAGTAGGCGAGGCGACGACCAAAGGCGTGCTGGACAAGACCAGTACCGATGCCAAGCGCATTCAGGCCATTGCCAACCGGCTGATTGCCCAGGCGCCGAACTTCCGTCCGGACTCGGCCCAGTGGAAGTGGGAAGTCAACCTGATCAAGAGCGATGAACTCAACGCCAA
Source organism: Pseudomonas sp. B21-053 (assembly GCF_026016365.1). Taxonomy (NCBI): domain Bacteria; kingdom Pseudomonadati; phylum Pseudomonadota; class Gammaproteobacteria; order Pseudomonadales; family Pseudomonadaceae; genus Pseudomonas; species Pseudomonas sp. B21-053. Next base: position 5,978,595 of record NZ_CP087205.1, on the reverse strand, counting down.
CTGCGGTCCTGGCGGCAAGATCATTTTCTACACCGGGCTGATCGACAGCCTGAAACTCACCGACGATGAAATCGCCGCGGTCATGGGCCATGAAATCGCCCACGCCTTGCGCGAGCACGGTCGTGAAGCGATGTCCAAGGCTTACGGCATCGAGATGGCCAAGCAGGGCGCCGGTGCCTTGTTCGGTCTGGGTCAGGACAGCCTGGCTTTGGCCGACACCGTCGCCAACTACGGCATGACCTTGCCGAACAGCCGCGCCAACGAAAACGAGGCTGACCTGATCGGCCTGGAACTGGCGGCTCGCGCCGGCTACAACCCGAATGCCGCGATCACCTTGTGGAACAAGATGAGCAAGGCCTCGGAAGGTTCCTCGCCGGAATTCATGAGCACGCACCCGGCGTCGGCCAGTCGTGTTTCCTCGTTGGAGGCAGCGATTCCTAAGGTGATGCCGTTGTACGAGAAAGCTTCGAAATCCTGATAGGGATGTAGCGAGGCTGCTGGCGCCTTCGCGGGCAAGCCTCGCTCCTACAGGGGGAATGCGTATCTCTGTAGGAGCGAGGCTTGCCCGCGAAGAACGATAACGCGGTCTACCGCCTTATGCTGTCAAACCCACCCACTGCTCTGCATCGCCTTGTACACCGCGACAATCGCCAATACGAAGAACGCCGACGCCGCCAGTCGACGGATCAACGTGAGTGGCAGTTTGTCCGCCGCAAAGTTACCGGCCAGTACCACCGGCACGTTGGCAATCAACATCCCGGCGGTGGTGCCGATGATCACCAACCACAGGTCCGGGTATTGTGCGGCGAGCATCACCGTGGCGACTTGAGTCTTGTCGCCCATTTCTGCGAGGAAGAACGCGATCAGCGTGGCCAGGAACGGTCCGAATTTGCGCGCGGTGCTGGCTTCGTCGTCATCCATCTTGTCCGGCACCAGGGTCCACAGCGCGGTCGCGGTGAAGCTCGCGGCGAGGATCCAGTGCAACGTTGCATTCGAGAAGAAACTGCCGAACCAGGCACCTACCACACCGGCTGCCGCATGGTTGGCCAGGGTCGCGGCGACGATGCCGGCGATGATCGGCCAGGGTTTGCGAAAGCGAGCCGCAAGAATGAGCGCGAGCAGTTGCGTCTTGTCGCCGATTTCGGCCAAGGCAACGATTGCGGTGGGTACGAGAAGTGAATCCAGCATCAGGGTTTTCCTAAGGGGCGGGTCGACACGGCTATGACACGTACAGCCTTCCCGCCCCGGGTAAGGTGTTCGTGTCATAGGTCTTGTCAAACCCTGGCGATCCGTCTGTGCGGACGCTTGGGTCGCATACGCCATGGTCTGTTGACCAAGTATGTTGACGTATGCCGGACGAGCATGGCGCTCGTGGGAGACTACTCCCCTAGGACGGAGCGGATTCTGCCTAGGCAAAACCGATTGGGCAAGCCTCTTTTTTAAAAGAAGTGCTAGCCGCGTTTGGCCCGATAGATTCTGAAACCCTGTCCTTCAGCCTTGATCGCGCATACCCCAAGGTGCTCCTCGATCAGCGGCTGATACTTCAGGAAACTGTTAGCGACCAAGCGAAGTTCGCCACCATTTTTCAGATGTTTGGCCGCTTTTCGCAGCAAGTTCTCGGTGGCGAAATAATCGGTGTGCACGCCGACATGGAACGGCGGGTTGCTCAAAATCGCACTCAAACCCATCGGTGCCGCGTCGATACCGTCACCGGTAATCACCTCGGCTTCCAGACCGTTGGCGGCCAATGTCAGGCGACTGCTGGCGGCAGCAAACGCATCCACGTCGAGCAACGTCACCTGATTGTGCGGATAACGACGCTTGACCGCCGCCCCCAACACACCGGCGCCGCAACCGAAATCCAGCAAGTGGCCGCTTGGCAACTTGTCCAAATGTTCCAGCAACAGCGCGCTGCCGCGATCCAGCCGACCGTGGCTGAACACGCCCGGCAGGCTGATGACTTTCAATGGCCCTTCGGCCAATGGCAGTTCGTATTCCTGGGCCAGGCTTTCCAGCGACTTGGCTTCTGGCGCGTTGGCCACGGTGACTAGCCACAACTGGCAATGCCGTGCGCTGTCGAGCTTGCGCGGTTTACCAAACGGGTTCAGCTGCTTGGCCGCGCCTTCGATGCCGCTGCGTTTTTCACCCACCAAATACAACTCGCGACCGGCCAGCCGTGAGGCGAGGGCGTTGAGGATGTAGTCGGTCAGGTCCTTGGACTTGGGCAGGAACACTACGGCCGTCTCGAACTCGCGTTCAGGCGCATTCACGCCAAACTGGCTGCGCTCGGCAAAGCGTGCGTCGAGCGCCGCTTGATCGCCGGCATGCCAGCACCAGCCATGGGCCTCGGGCAGGCGACCGAGCAAATCGTCGGCGGGCAAACCGGCCAGCAACACCGAACCCTGGAATAACTCGGCCTGACGAAGCAGTACTTCACTGCGCGGATCCATACTCTGCTCCTTGAAAAAAAGTGCGGCAGTTTATCAACTGACGACCCGCAGCGCTGTACCGCTGAAGAACGCCTGGGCGTTTTCAGTCAATTGGCCAACGATCCGCTGACGCGCTTCGCGACTGCCCCAGGCGTTGTGCGGGGTGACAATCAATCGAGGGATGTCATCGGCCAGCAGTGGATTGCCATTGACCGGCGGCTCGACACTCAGCACATCCGTGGCCGCGCCGCCCAAGTGACCGTTGCGCAACGCGTCGGCCAGCGCCTGTTCGTCGATCAAGCCACCGCGAGCGGTGTTGACCACGAACGCACCGGATTTCATCGAGGCCAGTTCACGGGCACCGATAAAGTGGCGGGTGTGTTCGTTGAGCGGGCAATGCAGGGTCAGGGCGTCGATTTGCGGCAGCAGTTCATTCAGCGGCAAGCGATCTGGGCGGGCAGGGCGGCCGGGAATCTGCCCCAGCAATACGCGCATGCCGAAGGCTTCGGCCAGTCGTGCCACGGCGCCACCCAGTTCACCGTGGCCAAGCAAACCAAGGGTTTTGCCTTCGAGTTCGACGATCGGGTAGTCCAGCAGGCAGAACTGTTTGGCCTGCTGCCAGCGACCTTCGCCGACGGCTTTCTGGTAATCCGCCAGGCGTGTCGCCAGGTTCAGCAGCAACATGATCGTGTGCTGGGCCACCGACGGCGTGCCGTAACCCTGGCAGTTGCACACGGTAATCCCGTGGGCGCGGGCGGCGGCCAGATCGACGTTGTTGGTGCCGGTCGCGGTGATCAAAATCAATTTCAAATCAGGGCTGGCGGCGATGGCGGCGGCATCGATCAGGATCTTGTTGCTGATGGCGACGGTGGCGCCCTTGAGGCGCTCGACCACTTGGTCCGGCATGGTCTGGGCGAACAATTGCAAGTCGCTGAAGCAATCGCGCAAAGGCGTCAGATCGAGGTCGCCCAGGTCCAGGGACGGGTGGTCGAGAAAAACGGCGCGGCGAGAGTTCGTCATCAACTGTACCTTTTGTGCAATGAACTGAAGGCGTAATCTGCCGAGCCTACCAGATGAAACAAATGGTTACGTACTACTGGCGGGACGCTGACTCCTGTGGGAGCGGGCTTGCTCGCGAAGAGGCCGTGTCAGTCGATGCAAATGTTGACTGATACATCGCCTTCGCGAGCAAGCCCGCTCCCACAGGGATAATGGCAAACCTGTGAATTTCATTTTGACCGATCTACCCCAGAGGAGCCCCCATGTACTGGACAGAATTCTTGACCGTTGCCCTGATTCACCTGCTGGCCGTCGCCAGCCCCGGCCCGGACTTTGCGGTGGTGGTGCGCGAAAGCGTGACCCACGGTCGGCGTGCCGGGACCTGGACTGCGCTGGGTGTGGGCACGGCGATTTTCCTGCACGTGGGTTATTCGCTGCTCGGCATCGGCCTGATCGTGTCCCAGTCGATCGTGCTGTTCAACGCCTTGAAATGGGCCGCCGCCGCGTACCTGCTGTACATCGGCTTCAAGGCCTTGCGCGCGCAACCGGCCAAACCGGTGACGGACGATCTGCACAAGGAAGTCGGTGAGCGCACTGCCCGTGGCGCCTTCACCTCGGGTTTCGTGACCAATGGCCTGAACCCGAAAGCCACGCTGTTCTTCCTGTCGCTGTTCACCGTGGTGATCAACCCGCACACGCCGTTGGCGGTGCAGGCTGGCTACGGGATCTACCTCGCCTTCGCGACGGCGCTGTGGTTTTGCCTGGTGGCCAGGTTGTTCAGCCAACAACGCGTACGCGCCGGTTTCGCCCGCATGGGCCACTGGTTCGACCGGACCATGGGCGCGGTGTTGATCGCCATCGGCGTGAAACTCGCGTTCACCGAGATGCATTGATAGAACGCGGCCCCCTGTAGGAGCTGCCGAAGGCTGCGATCTTTTGATCTTTAACGTCATCGAAGACGCCAAAAGATCGCAGCCTGCGGCAGCTCCTACAGAAGCGGGTTGAGTTCGCTCAATTTGTTGAGTGCGTTCAGATATTCCCTGGGATTCTCCCCCAGCAAACGGCGAAACATCGCGCTGAACGCCCGCGCGCTGCCGTAACCCAGATCCTGCGCCACGCTCTGCACGCTTTCCCCGGCGAGCAGGCGGGGCAGGGCTTCCATCAGGCGCAGTTGCTGGCGCCAGGCATTGAAATTCATCTTCAGTTGTTGCTGGAACAGCCGCGCCAGAGTGCGTGAACTGGCGCCGACCTGCTGCGCCCAATCTTCCAGGGTGTTGGGATGATCAGGTGCGCGCAGCAGCGCCAGGCAGATGCCTTGCAGGCGCCGGTCCTCGGGCATCGGAATGTGCAGCGGAAGGTTTTCCAGGCCGGCGATTTCTTCGAGCATCAGGCTCTGGATCAATGGGTTTTCCGCGTGTTGCGGACCTTGCACCGCGCGCAGGATCAGTTCGCGCAGCAACGGCGTGACCGCCAGTACACAGCACTGTTGCAGGCTCGGCGGTGACAGTTCGGCGGCAATGAACAGCGAGCGCATGCGCACCTCGCCGGACATGAAAATCTCATGCTCCACCAACGGTGGAATCCACACCGCGCGGGTCGGCGGAATCACCCACGCACCCTGCGCCGTGACCACCCGCATGGTCCCGCAAACGGCGTAGAGCAACTGCGCTTCGCGGTGTTGATGCAATTCCTGATGCGCACCGTCCACATAATCCCGTGGATAGGCGCTGACCGGGCCGTGCAGGAAATGGCTGATTAACATGTCAGATCCGATGACTTTGTTGTCAGGAATACGCTTTTTCGCCAACTTAGCATAAGCCGCTCACTACAACGTAAAGCGTGCCGCGATGAACCAGTCCAGAAATGTCATCCGCTACATCAACGCAGCCCATGTGATCGACCACATGTTCATGCTGATTTTTCCCGCCGCCATCCTTGGCATGACCCAAGCCTTCGCGCTGGATTACGCCGCGCTGATCGGCTTGTCACTCGGTGGCTTCATTGCGTTCGGCGCCTGTTCGCTACCGGCCGGTTGGCTGGGCGATCACTGGAGTCGGCGGCAAATGATGCTGGTGTTTTTCTTCGGCATCGGCGCTTCGGCGATCTTTACCGGGTTGAGCAACAGCGCACCGATGCTGGTGCTCGGCCTGACGCTGATCGGGATTTTCGCCGCGATCTACCACCCGGTCGGCACCGCGATGCTGGTGGCCTATGCGCAGCACCGTGGCCGGGAAATCGGTATCAACGGCATGTGGGGCAATCTCGGCGTGGCGTTTTCGGCGCTGATCACCGGGTTGTTGGTGGCGCAGTTCGGCTGGCGTTCGGCATTCATTCTGCCGGGCGTGGTGGCGATTGCCCTGGGCATCGGGTTTGCCTTGCAGGTGCGAGAAGAGCCGATCCCCAAGCGTCCCCACTCACCGCTCAAAGGCGCGGCCGGCCAGCGGATTTCCATGGTCATGGTGTTCGGCGTACTCGCCCTGGCCACGGCCACTGGCGGTGTGGTGTTCAACGCCACGACCATGACCTATCCAAAACTGTTCCAGGAGCGCCTGCATGATCTGTTCGCGTCGCCGCAAACCCTGGGCATCGTGGTCAGCCTGGCGTATGCCTTCGGTGCCGTGGCGCAATTGAGCATCGGCCGGATCTTGCATCGGTTCAGCCTGAAATGGCCGTTCATCGTGTTGACGCTGTGCCAGGCGCCGCTGTTGTTCGGGTTGGCCTACGTCGATGGCTGGGCCGTGATTGCGCTGGGCGCGGCGTTCATGTTCGTGGTGTTTGGCCAAGTCACGGTGAACGACGCGATGGTTGCCAACTTCGTCGCACCGCAATGGCAATCCCGGGTCTTTGCCCTGCGTTACTGTTTATCGTTCGGCGCCAGCGCGACGGCGATTCCGCTGATTTCGTTCGTCGAACCGCGCCAGGGATTCGTAGGGCTTTATTTGATATTGGCGGGTTTCGCGGCGCTGACCTTCGTGGCAGCAATGGTTTTCCCACGCACACCGTCTGAGGCTGCCGTAGGACAAACGGCGTAAGCGGTAAAGAAATCCTGCAAATGCTGGCGCAAAGCTAGCATTTGTACGGTTCTGCAAATCATACCTTTGGCTGATTTGGTTGGCGTATAACGGCTCTAAAGTGCTTCTCTCCAAAGCCAAGACCGTGCAGTCAGAAAAGGGATTCTTATGTTGCAGACTCGCGTTATCCCGCCAGCCGAAGGCGCCTACCAGTATCCGTTGTTGATTAAACGACTGCTGATGTCCGGCGCTCGTTACGAGAAAACCCGCGAGATCGTGTACCGCGACCAGTTGCGCTACAGCTATCCGACCCTGATCGAACGGGTTGCTCGGCTGGCCAACGTGCTGACGGCGGCCGGGGTCAAGGCCGGCGATACCGTGGCGGTGATGGACTGGGACAGCCATCGTTACCTGGAATGCATGTTCGCCATCCCTATGATCGGCGCGGTGATCCACACCATCAACGTGCGTCTGTCGCCGGAACAGATCCTCTACACCATGAACCACGCCGAGGACCGCTTCGTGCTGGTCAACAGTGAGTTCGTGGGCCTGTACCAGGCGATCGCCGGGCATCTGACGACGGTCGAGAAAACCCTGTTGCTGACCGACCTGCCAGAGAAAACCGCCGACTTGCCGAACCTTATCGGCGAGTACGAGCAACTGCTGGCCGCTGCGAGCACGCAGTACGACTTCCAGGATTTCGACGAAAACTCCGTCGCGACCACCTTCTACACCACCGGCACCACCGGCAATCCGAAAGGCGTGTACTTCACCCATCGGCAACTGGTGCTGCACACCATGGGCGTGTCGACCATCATGGGCTCCATCGACAGCGTGCGGCTGCTGGGCACCAACGATGTCTACATGCCGATCACGCCGATGTTCCATGTGCACGCGTGGGGCTTGCCATACGTGGCAACGATGCTCGGGCTCAAGCAGGTTTACCCAGGCCGCTACGACCCGGAATACCTGGTGGAGCTGTGGCGCAAGGAGAAGGTCTCCTTTTCCCACTGCGTGCCGACCATTTTGCAAATGGTCCTCAATGCCAAAGCCGCGCAAGGCACCGATTTCGGCGGCTGGAAAATCGTCATCGGCGGCAGCGCGCTGAACCGTACGTTGTACGAAAACGCCAAGTCCAAGGGCATTCAACTGACCGCCGCCTATGGCATGTCGGAGACCGGGCCGCTGGTTTCGTGTGCCCACCTGAATGACGAGTTGATGGCCGGCACCGAAGACGAACGCACCACTTACCGGATCAAGGCCGGCGTGCCAGGGCCATTGGTGGAAGCGGCGATTGTCGATACCGACGGCAACTTCCTGCCTGCCGACGGCGAGACCCAGGGCGAACTGGTGCTGCGTGCGCCGTGGCTCACCGAGGGTTATTTCAACGAGCCGCAGAAGGGCGCCGAACTCTGGGCCGGCGGCTGGTTGCACACCGGCGACGTGGCGACCCTGGACAGCATGGGCGTGATCGACATTCGCGACCGGATCAAGGATGTGATCAAGACCGGCGGCGAGTGGATCTCCTCCCTGGACCTCGAAGACCTGATCAGTCGTCACGTAGCGGTACGCGAAGTAGCAGTGGTGGGAATCGCCGATCCGCAGTGGGGCGAGCGGCCGTTTGCCTTGCTGGTGATCCGCGAAGGGCATGAGATCGGGGCTCGTGAACTCAAGGAACACCTCAAGCCGTTCGTCGAGTTGGGGCACCTGAGCAAGTGGGCGATCCCGAGTCAGATCGCCCTTGTTACTGAAATTCCCAAGACCAGTGTCGGCAAGCTCGACAAGAAGCGTATCCGCCTCGACATCACTGAATGGCAGGCCAACAACAGCACCTTCCTCTCGACGCTTTAAGCGTTTTCTGACCCCGCTGGCGTGCCCGAAAAGGCACGTCAGCCCCACCAAGCAAGCGCTTGGCTTGTGAAATCCGAATTTTCAGCCATCCTTGCCGTGCCGACATGTGTCGGACTGGCGAAAGGACTGTTCCAGAGTGGCCGGCAGCTGCAAATCACACTTTAGAGGGATCAAGCAGTACTACCTGCTGGCTATAGTCCGCTCAAGGATTTTTAAGAACGGAGCAAACGCACAAACGGGGCGATGCACCTTGGGAATGAATTCGGGACGCCTTGGCTTCCGGTCTTCCACAACGTTTTTAAAAGTACTCACTGCCATAACAATAATGCACATGGAGTAGCGTCGATGACATCAGTAAACCAGTTCTGGCGCCGGGCGAAATTGCCCCTGGCGGTCAGTCTCGCCTCTTCGCTCGCCGGGCCTGCATTCGGCGTCAGTTTCAACGTCGGTGAAATCGAAGGTCAGTTCGACTCATCCCTGTCGATCGGTGCCAGTTGGTCTACTCAGAGTCCCAACAAGAACCTTATCGGCGTCAACAACGGCGGCCACGGCCTGTCACAGACGTCCGATGACGGTCACGCAAACTTCAAGAGCGGGGAAACCTTCTCGAAAATCTTCAAGGGCATCCACGACCTTGAATTGAAATACGGCGACACCGGGGTCTTCGTCCGCGGTAAATACTGGTACGACTTTGAACTCAAGGACGAAAGTCGCGAGTTCAAGGACATCAGCGACAACAACCGCAAGGAAGGCGCCAAGTCCGCCGGTGGGCAGATCCTCGACGCCTTCGTCTACCACAACTACTCCATTGCCGATCAGCCGGGTTCCGTGCGTCTGGGCAAGCAGGTAGTGAGCTGGGGTGAAAGTACCTTCATCGGCGGCGGCATCAACTCGATCAACCCGATCGACGTGTCCGCGTTCCGTCGTCCGGGTGCCGAGATCAAGGAAGGCCTGATTCCGGTCAACATGTTCTACGTGTCCCAGAGCCTGACTGAAAGCCTGTCGGCCGAAGCGTTCTACCAGCTCGAGTGGGACCAGACTGTCGTCGATAACTGCGGCACGTTCTTCTCCCAGCCAGACATCATTGCCGACGGTTGCGACAGCAACCTGCGCGTGCTGAACAAGCGCTCGCAGATTCCGGCCATTGCCTTGGGCCCGTTGGCTGCCAATGGCGTCGACGTCAACGAAGAAGGTGTGCTGGTCCGTCGCGGTGGCGATCGTGACGCCCGTGACAGCGGCCAGTGGGGCGCGTCCCTGAAGTACATGTTCGACCCGCTGGACACCGAGTTCGGCGCCTACTTCATGAACTACCACAGCCGTGCGCCGATCTTCAGCGCCACCGGTGCTCCGCAATCGGTCTACAACACTGCACGAGCGCTGCCAGGGCCGTTTGCGGCACTCGCCCCGTTGCTGGTGGCAGGCAACTCGGAATACTTCGTTGAATACCCGGAAGACATCCGTCTGTACGGCTTGAGCTTCTCCACCACCCTGCCTACCGGTACGGCGTGGAGCGGTGAGATCAGCTACCGTCCGAACGCGCCGGTGCAACTGAACTCCACCGACATCCTGTTCGCCGGTGTGCGTCCTATCGGTGGTGCCTTGTCCAATGCATCCTTGCTGACCGGCGTACCGGGCCAGGACCTGCACGGTTATCGTCGCAAGGAAATCACCCAGTTCCAGACCACCCTGACGCACTTCTTTGACCAAGTCATGGGCGCCAGCCGTCTGACCTTGGTCGGTGAAGTGGGCGTGACCCACGTCGGCGGCCTGGAAAGCACTTCCGATGTCCGTTATGGCCGTGATCCGGTCTACGGTCCGGGTGAATTGCCGGCTACCGGCACCGCCAATACCTGCGCCAACATCCTCAACGCCAGCACCATCAATGGCGCCGGTCCTGGTTCGCCGCAGAACAACCGCAGCCGCAACTGCACCAACGAAGGCTTCACCACGGCGACCTCGTGGGGTTATCGCGGTCGGGCCATCTGGGAATACAACGACGTGTTCGCCGGTGTAAACCTCAAGCCGAACGTGGCGTGGTCGCATGACGTCAGCGGTTACTCGCCTGGCCCTGGCGGCAACTTCGAGGAAGGTCGCAAAGCGGTCAGCCTGGGTGTCGATGCCGAATACCAGAACACCTACACCGCGAGCCTGGCCTACACCAACTTCTTTGATGGCAAGTACACCACCGTCGACGACCGCGACTTCGTTGCGCTCAGCTTCGGCGTGAACTTCTAAGCACTGCTTTTTCAGGACGAACACACATATGAAAATAACAAAGAGTCTGTTCCACGCCGGTGTTCTGGGGCTGTCGCTGCTGGCGACAAGCGTCATGGCCGCGGTGCCTGCCGCTGAAGCGGACAAGCTGGGCAAGAGCCTGACGCCGATGGGCGCCGAGATGGCGGGCAATGCCGACGGTTCAATCCCGGCCTGGAAACCCCTGGCGAAGAATGCCGGCACTGTCGACAGCAAGGGCTTCCTGTCCGACCCGTATGCCAGTGAAAAACCGCTGTTCACCATCACCGCGCAGAACGTTGACCAGTACAAAGAGAAGCTTGCTCCGGGCCAGTACGCGATGTTCAAGCGCTACCCGGAAACCTTCAAGATGCCGGTCTACCCGTCCCATCGCGGTGCCACCGTGCCGGATGACGTGTTCGCCTCCATCAAGAAAAACGCCACCAACACTAATCTCGTGTCCGGCGGCAACGGCCTGGAAAACTTCGAAACCGCCGTACCGTTCCCGATTCCAAAAAGCGGCGTCGAAGTCATCTGGAACCACATCACCCGCTATCGCGGCGGCAGCGTGACGCGTCTGGTCACCCAGGCCACGCCACAGCCGAACGGCTCGTTCAGCCTGGTGTACTTCCAGGATCAGTTCGTGTTCCGCGACAAGATGAAGGACTACGACCCGAAAAACCCGGGCAACATCCTGTTCTACTTCAAGCAGAAAGTGACCGCGCCGGCACGTCTGGCCGGTGGTGTGCTGCTGGTGCACGAAACCCTCGACCAAGTGAAGGAACCGCGTTCGGCGTGGGTCTACAACGCCGGTCAGCGTCGTGTGCGTCGTGCTCCGCAAGTGTCCTATGACGGGCCGGGTACTGCCGCCGATGGCCTGCGTACCTCCGATAACCTGGACATGTACAACGGTGCGCCGGATCGCTACGACTGGAAACTCGAAGGCAAGAAAGAGATGTACATCGCCTCCGACAGCTACAAGCTCGACGATCCGAAGCTGAAATACGCCGACATCATCAAGGCCGGCCACATCAACCAGGACCTGGCTCGTTACGAGCTGCGCCGGGTCTGGCATGTGGTTGCAACCCTGAAGGAAGGCCAGCGCCACATCTATGCCAAGCGTGACTTCTACATCGACGAAGACACCTGGCAGGCTGCGGTGATCGACCACTACGACGGCCGTAATCAGCTGTGGCGCGTTGCAGAAGCCCACGCCGAGAACTACTACGACAAACAAGTGCCGTGGTACGCCCTGGAAACCCTGTATGACCTGCAATCGGGTCGCTACCTGGCGCTGGGCATGAAGAACGAAGAGAAATCGGCGTATGACTTCGGCTTCACCGCCACCACCAGCGACTTCACCCCGGCCGCACTGCGTCAGGATGGTGTTCGCTAACTCGCTGTAGACAGAGGCCGCATCCTCGAAAAACGCCCCGACTGGTTCGGGGCGTTTTTTTTTGGGCGCAGGAAATTTTTGGTGATGCTGATGGCCTCTTCGCGAGCAAGCCCGCTCCCACAATTGACCGCATTCTCATGTAGGAACGCATTCCCTGTGGGAGCGAGCCTGCTCGCGAAGGCGTCCGTATCAACACCGCATGAATTCCGATACATCGCGCCGACCCCATTCGCGGGCAAGCCTCGCTCCTACGGTCTTTTTGTAGCCATTTGTAGCAACAACCTTCAATACCTCTTCGTTTACCGCTAGTCTGCGGACATCTGCAACGCCGCCAACAGCATTTCAAACAAGAGCCGGCCATGACTGATCTGTCCCCACTTCCGGGTCCTGCAAGCGTTGCCGTCGCGGCACTGGACGGGCGTTTTTTCCGGCCACCGCTGCCTGACGGCCATGTGCTGCGACCTCGCTTGTGCGAACGCCTGAGTGCGGGGCTGGGTGGGCGGTTGCTGCTGGTCAGCGCTCCGGCGGGGTTCGGCAAGAGTTCGCTGGCCGTGGAGTTCTGTCAGGGACTGCCGGCGCACTGGCAAAGCCTGTGGCTGGGGCTGAGTCCGCGTGACAATGATCCGGGGCGCTTCCTCGAGCGTCTGCTCGAAGGCCTTCAGGACTATTTTCCGCAACTGGGTAGCAAGGCGCTCGGGCTGTTGAAAATGCGTCAACGCCATCAACCGTTTGCGTTCGAAGAGTGGCTGGACGGTCTGCTGGATGAACTGGCCGTGCACTTGTCGCCGAGTACGCCTCTGTTGCTGGTGCTGGATGACTACCATTTGGCCCAGGGCCCGGTGCTCGATCGCTGCCTGCAATTCTTCCTCAATCATTTGCCCGATGGCCTGCTGGTCATGGTCACCAGTCGGCAACGTCCCGACTGGCACCTGGCGCGCCTGCGTCTGTCGCGGCAATTGCTCGAACTGCATGAGCAAGACCTGCGCCTGACCCACGACGAAGCCCTGACCCTGCTTGATCGCCACAGCAGCTCATTGCGCGGCGAGGCCCTGGAAAACCTGATCCAGCGCAGTGAAGGTTGGGTGGCCGGCCTGCGTTTCTGGCTGTTGGCGGCCTCCGAAGCCGGCAGCGAGGGTGCGTTGCCGCAGTCGCTGCATGGCGGGGAAGGGCTGATCCGCGATTACCTGCTGGAAGAAGTCATCGATTGTTTGCCGGCCGAAGTACAGGCATTCCTGTACGACACCGCGCCTCAGGAGCGTTTTTGCAGCGAGCTGTGCGACGCCGTGCGCGAAGCCCATGACAGCGCGGAAATCCTGAGCTTCCTGCTGGCGCATCAGGTTTTCCTGGTGCCGCTGGACGAGCACGGTCACTGGTATCGCTATCACCATCTGTTTTCCGACTTGCTGCGTACGCGACCCAAGACCCAGGCCCTGGTGCCGGCCGCCAGCCTGCATTTGCGCGCCTGCCGCTGGTTCAATGCCCAAGGCTTGCTCGATGAAGCGGTGGAGCAGGCGTTGCGCGCCGGGCATCTGGATGTCGCGGCGAATCTGGTGCAAAACCTGTCTGAAGAACAACTGCTGGCGGAGCAAAACGTCGGCATGCTGCTGCGCTGGAAAATGGACTTGCCCGACAGCCTGCTGATCAGCACGCCACGGCTGATCGTGCTCTACAGCTGGGCGCTGGGGCTGGCCTGTCAGCTGGATGCCGCCGAAGAGCTGGCCAATCACTTGAGCCGCTTTCTGCCGGCGCCATCGGCCACGGCACAGAAGTCCATGCTGGCGCAATGGCTGGCCCTCAGCGGCATCATCGCCCGAGGCCGCGGCAATCGTGAATTGACGCTGCTGTATTGCAGCGAAGCGCTGGAGAGCCTGCCGGCCAAACGGTACGGCCAGCGCCTGATGTGTCTCTCGACCTTGTCCAACCTGGCCATTGCCGATGGCGATTTGTGGCGGGCGCGGGGGCTGAATCGTGAGTCCCTGGAGTTGGCGCAGCGCGTCGGCAATCCATTATTCGAAGCCCTGGCCCATTACGACCGCGCCCGCGTGTTGCAGGCCCGAGGGGAAATCCTGCGTTCGCTGGATGAAGTCCGCCAGGGCCTGCAACGCCTGCACGGCTTGTCGCCACAACGGCTCTACGCGGTGCGGGCCCGACTGATCTTGTACGAAGGTTTCTTGCTGGCCCTGCGCTTGCAGCCACAGGCTGCCCGCTTACGTTTGCAGGCCGGTTTGAGCGAGGCCCGGGCCTGCCGCGATATCAGCGTTTTGATCGGTCACTGCGTGATCGCCAGGCTCGACGGCAGCAGCGGCGAGTTCGCCAAAGCCTTCGCCGAACTGGCCGAGGCCGAACGGCTGATGCACATCTGGGACGTCCCGCCGATCTACTACCTGGCGATGATCACCCTGGTCAAATGCGAACTCTGGCTGGCCCAGGGCCGCACTGACCTGGCCGAAGCGTGGTTGACGCGGTTGGGCCAGACCTACAATGGCGAGCGCCCGGCAGCTCCGCCGGAATTCCATCCGCAGTTGCCGTTGCATATCGAATTGCAGCAAGCGCTGCTTGACGTGATTAAAGGCCAACCGATGCTGGCGGAAGGGCGGTTGAATGCGCTGTTGGAGCACGGGCAGCAGACTGGCCGGCAGATGCTCAGCGTGATGGCCCTGACGCAAAAGATTGCGTTGTTGCTGGCGGGTGGGCGTGAGCCCGAGGCGCGCAAGGCATTGGCGCAAGCGCTGGAAGCGGCGGCTGGTGGTGTGCTGCAACCGTTCGACGGGTTGCTGACTGAGCATTCGGACTGGTTGCGCGGGCAACTTCAACTCGGTGCCCAGACAGCGGTTTCGCAAAACCTTGTAGAAAAACTGCCTGTCGCAACCCCGCGTCCGGCGTTGGAGTTATCCCCAGGCGCGGAAACCCTCAGCACCCGCGAGTTGGCCGTCCTGCGACTGATCGCCCAAGGGTGCTCGAATCAGGAAATCAGCGATCAGCTGTTTATTTCCCTGCACACGGTGAAAACCCACGCCAGCCATATCAACAGCAAGCTTGGGGTGGAGCGCAGAACCCAGGCGGTTGCACGGGCCAAGGAACTGGGTGTGTTGGACTAACTGAAGCGACTGCGCAATCACACACCAAAACGCCCCGAACATGTCGGGGCGTTTTTTTGCGGTCAGTGCGTCAGGCCACCAGATCGGACGCGCTGAAGGTGTTTACGCCAACCAACTGGATTTCGAAGTCCGCACCGGCATTACCACTGACGTTGCCCGAGAGCACATGGTCGACGAAGCGAAGTTGACCCGCTCCGGTGAAATCACTGGCACCGATGAAATTGAAACCGTCAATGCCAGCATTGAGCAAGTTGGCATCAAACTGTGACAGATTGATCTTGTCACCCTCAATGCTACTGAAGTCCGTGATGACATCCCGCAGACTGCCAACGCCCGTTTCGTTCCAGGTGTTGAACACAAACGTGTCTGCCCCACTGCCTCCGGTGAGCGTGTCCTTGCCCAGGCCTCCGATCAGGGTGTCGTTCCCCAGACCACCATCGAAGGTGTTATTGCCGGCGTTACCGGTCATGCGGTTGGCGATGTCGTTGCCGGTGCCGTTGAGGTTGGCGGTGCCGAGCAATTGCATGTCTTCGATGTTGCCCTCCATGTTGTAGTCGATGGATGCGAACACCTGGTCGTGCTCGGTCAACGAGGAACCGGTTTCGAAAACAAAGTCGAAGTCGTCATCGACGTAATAGGTGTCCGCGCCGTCGCCGCCCCTCATGAAGTCGGCGCCTACGCCTCCGTCGAGAGTGTCGTCACCGGCGCCGCCGGTGAGTGAGTCATTGCCGGTACCGCCAATCAGCACGTTGTTCAAACTGTTGCCGGTGCCGCGCAGGTTTGCGCTGCCGGTCAGCACCAGGTTTTCCAGATTGTCGCCCAGCGTCCAGTCAATCGACGAGCGCACAGTGTCGATCTCGCCAGCCAGGGTGCTGGTTTCACTGATGGTGTCGCCAACGTTATCAACCACGTAAGTGTCGTTGCCCAGGCCGCCGATCAACTGGTCGGCGCCGAGGCCGCCATCGAGGATGTTGTTGCCGGCGTTGCCGGTCATCTGGTTGGCGACGTTGTTGCCAGTGCCGTTGAGGTTGGCGCTGCCGAGGAGCAACAGGTTCTCGACATTGGCGCCGAGGGTGTAGTCGATGGAGGCGAACACTCGGTCATAAGCCGTCGGCGAAGTATCGGTCTCGATCACCAGGTCGCCGATGTTGTCGACGTAGTAAGTGTCGACGCCGTCGCCCCCGACCATGGCATCGGCACCTACGCCACCGTCGAGGGTGTCGTCGCCGGCACCGCCACTGAGCACGTTGTTGCCGTTGTTTCCGATCAGGAAGTTGTTCTGGCTGTTGCCGACGCCATTCAGGTGGTCGTTGCCGGTGAGGAACAGGTTTTCCAGGTTGGCGCCGAGCGTCCAACTGACCGACGAACGCACGGTGTCGGTTTCACCGAGCAGGGTGCTGGTTTCGTTGATGGTGTCGCCGAGGTTGTCGACGATGTAGGTGTCGTTGCCCAGGCCGCCAATCAACTGGTCGGCGCCGAGGCCGCCATCGAGAATGTTGTCGCCGGCGTTGCCGGTGATGCGGTTGGCCACGTTGCTGCCGGTGCCGTTGAGGTTGGCGCTGCCGACGAACAGCAAGTTCTCGACGTTGGCACCAAGGGCGTAGTCGATGGACGAGAACACCCGGTCATAAGCGGTCGGCGAGGCATCGGTCTCGATCACCACATCGCCGATGTTGTCGACGTAGTAAGTGTCGATGCCGGCGCCGCCGATCATGATATCGGCACCCAGACCGCCATTGAGGGTGTTGTCGCCATCGTTGCCGGTCAGGCTGTTGTTCAACTCGTTGCCGGTGCCATTGACGGCACTGCCGGTCAGCACCAGGTTTTCCAGGTTGGCGCCCAGCGTCCAGTCAACCGACGAGCGTACGGTGTCAATCTCGCCAGCCAGGGTGCTGGTTTCATTGATGCTGTCGCCGAGGTTGTCGACGATGTAGGTGTCGTTGCCCAGGCCACCGATCAACTGGTCGGCGCCGAGGCCACCGTCGAGAATGTTGTCGCCGGCGTTGCCGGTGATGCGGTTGACCACGTTGCTGCCGGTGCCGTTGAGGTTGGCGCTGCCAAGGAACAACAGGTTCTCGACGTTGGCACCGAGGGTGTAATCGATGGACGAGAACACCCGGTCGTAGGCGGTTGGCGAAGTATCGGTCTCGATTACCAGATCGCCGATGTTGTCGACGTAGTAGGTATCGATGCCGGCGCCGCCGATCATGATGTCGGCGCCAAGGCCGCCATCGAGAGTGTTGTCGCCATCGTTGCCGGTGATGCGATTGATTGATGCGTTGCCGATGCCGTAGACGGCGTTGCCGGTTAACGTCAGGTTCTCGACATTGGCGCCCAGGGTGTAATCGACGGATGAAAACACCCGGTCGACAGCCGTTGGCGAGGTCTCGGTTTCGATCACTACGTCACCGAGGTTATCGACGTAATAGGTGTCTAGGCCGGCGCCGCCGATCATGATATCGGCGCCCGAACCGCCGTTGAGGGTGTTGTCGCCCCCGTTGCCGGTCAGGCTGTTGTTAAGCTCGTTGCCGGTGCCATTGACGGCACTGCCGGTCAGCACCAGGTTTTCGAGATTGGCGCCCAGCGTCCAGTCAACCGACGAGCGTACGGTGTCAATCTCGCCAGCCAGGGTGCTGGTTTCATTGATGCTGTCGCCGAGGTTGTCGACGATGTAGGTGTCGTTGCCCAGGCCGCCGATCAACTGGTCGGCGCCGAGGCCACCGTCGAGAATGTTGTCGCCGGCGTTGCCAGTGATGCGGTTGGCCACGTTGCTGCCGGTGCCGTTGAGGTTGGCGCTGCCGAGGAACAACAGGTTCTCGACGTTGGCGCCGAGGGTGTAATCGATGGACGAGAACACCCGGTCATAAGCCGTCGGCGAAGTATCGGTTTCGATCACCAGGTCGCCGATGTTGTCGACGTAGTAAGTGTCGACGCCGTCGCCCCCGACCATGGCATCGGCACCTACGCCACCGTCGAGGGTGTCGTCGCCGGCCCCGCCGCTGAGCACGTTGTTGCCGTTGTTGCCGATCAGGAAGTTGTTCTGGCTGTTGCCGACGCCATTCAGGTGGTCGTTGCCGGTGAGGAACAGGTTTTCCAGGTTGGCGCCGAGCGTCCAGCTGACCGACGAACGCACGGTGTCGGTTTCACCGAGCAGGGTGCTGGTTTCGTTGATGGTGTCGCCGAGGTTGTCGATGATGTAAGTGTCGTTGCCCAGGCCGCCAATCAACTGGTCGGCGCCGAGGCCGCCATCGAGAATGTTGTCGCCGGCGTTGCCGGTGATGCGGTTGGCCACGTTGCTGCCGGTGCCGTTGAGGTTGGCGCTGCCCAGGAACAACAGGTTCTCGACGTTGGCACCGAGGGTGTAATCGATGGACGAGAACACCCGGTCATAGGCGGTTGGCGAGGCATCGGTCTCGATCACCACATCGCCGATGTTGTCGACGTAGTAGGTGTCGATGCCGGCGCCGCCGATCATGATATCGGCACCCAGACCGCCATTGAGGGTGTTGTCGCCATCGTTGCCGGTCAAGCTGTTGTTGAGCTCGTTGCCGGTGCCGTTGACGGCACTGCCGGTCATCACCAGGTTTTCGAGATTGGCGCCCAGCGTCCAGTCAACCGACGAGCGTACGGTGTCAATCTCGCCAGCCAGGGTGCTGGTTTCATTGATGCTGTCGCCGAGGTTGTCGACGATGTAGGTGTCGTTGCCCAGGCCACCGATCAACTGGTCGGCGCCGAGGCCTCCGTCGAGAATGTTGTCGCCAGCGTTGCCAGTGATGCGGTTGGCCACGTTGCTGCCGGTGCCGTTGAGGTTGGCGCTGCCAAGGAACAACAGGTTCTCGACGTTGGCACCGAGGGTGTAATCGATGGACGAGAACACCCGGTCGTAGGCGGTTGGCGAAGTATCGGTCTCGATTACCAGATCGCCGATGTTGTCGACGTAGTAAGTGTCGACGCCATCGCCCCCGACCATGGCATCAGCACCTACGCCACCGTCGAGGGTGTCGTCGCCGGCCCCGCCGCTGAGCACGTTGTTGCCGTTGTTGCCGATCAGGAAGTTGTTCTGGCTGTTGCCGACGCCATTCAGGTTGTCGCCGCCGGTGAGGAACAGGTTTTCCAGGTTGGCGCCGAGCGTCCAGCTGACCGACGAACGCACGGTGTCGGTTTCACCGACCAGGGCGCTGGTTTCGTTGATACTGTCGCCGAGGTTGTCGACGATGTAGGTGTCGTTGCCCAGGCCACCGATCAACTGGTCGGCGCCAAGGCCACCGTCGAGGATGTTGGCGCCATCGTTGCCGGTGATGCGGTTGGCCACGTTGCTGCCGGTGCCGTTGAGGTTGGCGCTGCCGACCAGAATCAGGTTCTCGACGTTGGCGCCGAGGGTGTAGTCGATGGACGCGAACACCCGGTCATAGGCGGTTGGCGAGGTATCGGTCTCGATCACCACGTCGCCGACGTTATCGACGCAATAGGTGTCGATACCGTCGCCACCGATCATGATGTCAGCGCCGTAGCTGCCATTGAGGGTGTTGTCGCCGCTGTTGCCCGACAACACGTTATCGAGATTGTTGCCGTCGAGGTTGATGGCTGCATTGCCCAGCAGCACGCCATCTTCTACGTTGGCGCTCAAGGTGTAGCTGATCGATGAACGAACCTGATCACGGCCTTCGTTGGCGGCCTCGATCACTCGGTCGTTGATGTCGTCGACAACATAGATGTCATCGCCGGCAAGCCCCGAAAGTGTATCCGCCCCGGCACCGCCATCGAGGATGTTGTTGCCGAGGTTGCCGTTGATGTTGTTTGCGCTGTAATTGCCCGTCGCGTTGATGTTGCCAGCGCCGGTAAGTGTCAGCGCTTCGAGGTTGATATCCAGCGTGAAGCTGGCAGACGCATAAACGTGGTCATAGTCGTTGAACCAGCCTTCGACGATGACGTCACTGGTGTTATCGACAAGGTAGGTGTCATTGCCGTCGCCACCGATCAATTGGTCGGCGCCGAGACCGCCGTCGAGGAAGTTATCGCCGGAGTTGCCGATCAGAACGTTGGCCAGTTCGTTGCCGTTGAGATTCAGGGCGGAACTGCCGAGTAGTTCGCCGTCCTCGATGTTGGCGCCGAGGGTGTAGCTGACGGAGGTACGAACCAGGTCACGACCTTCGTTCGCCTGTTCGACCAGCGTATCGTCCAGGCTGTTGATCACATAGGTGTCGTTGCCCGTGCCACCGATCAGGGTGTCGACGCCGTCTCCACCATCGAGCATGTCATTGCCTGCGCCACCCTGCAGGTTATTGGCAAAGGTGTTGCCGATCAGGATATTGTCTTGACCGTTACCCAGCACATCAAAGGCACCCGCCCCGTTGAGGGTGACATTTTCGAAG
The DNA here is from genome assembly GCF_026016365.1 of Pseudomonas sp. B21-053. NCBI lineage: Bacteria > Pseudomonadati > Pseudomonadota > Gammaproteobacteria > Pseudomonadales > Pseudomonadaceae > Pseudomonas > Pseudomonas sp. B21-053. Next base: position 5,958,207 of record NZ_CP087205.1, on the reverse strand, counting down.
TTGCTCAGCGTACCGCTATTCAAATCAACGAGGGTGTTGCTCTGCACGGAGTAGTTGAGCAGCAGGGTGTCGCTGCCCTCGTTGGCATTTTCTTTCGCCAGATTCAGTTCGGCGGCCTGATCAATGACGTAAGCGTCATTGCCAGCGCCTCCGATCAGGGTGTCCAGGCCACCTTGGCCGTCGAGCACGTTGCTGCCAGCGTTGCCGGTCAGGATGTTGTCCTGGGCGTTACCCACGGCATTGATATTGGCGCCGCCGCTGAGCTCAAGGTTTTCCAGGTTATCGCCCAGCGTCCAGCTGACCGATGTGCGCACGGTGTCGATCTCACCGACGACGGTACTGGTTTCAACGATGACATCACCGAAGTTGTCGACCACGTAAGTGTCGTTGCCGGCACCGCCAATCAGCCGATCCGCTCCTTCGTCACCGTCGAGAATGTTGTTGCCGGCGTTACCGGTGATGACGTTGCTCAACGCATTGCCATAGCCGTTGATATTGGCACTGGTTTGCAGCGTCAGGTTTTCTACGTTCTGGTTGTAAAGCAGATTGTAGGTGGCCGTCGAAAAAACCGAATCGATCTCGCTGGTTGAGGTGCCGGTCTCGAAGATCCGGTCATCCCGGTTATCGACATAATAGGTGTCGTTGCCGGCACCGCCATACATCGAGTCCGCGCCTGTGCCGCCATTCAGGACGTTGTCCAGATCATTGCCGCGCAGTACGTCGTTAAAGTTCGAGCCAATGGCGTTTTCTATCTTGGCGCCGTAAGCAATCGCCAGTCCGCTGTTGAACGTGCTCCCGCCAGTGAGAATGGGCAGGCCGATGGTGCTGTACGCACCCTCATTCAAGTTGATGTCGACCCGGATTGCCTGGGTGCTCGCATCGATTGTGTCGTTGCCGCCGGCGTCCCAGATGGTCTCGAAAACCGGTTGGTAGGCTTTCCAGCTATAGACGTTGTCACCGGTTTGCCAATGAGTGTTGGCGCCGTACAACGCCTGCATGGCGAGGATGTCCAGCACCATCGGCGTTGTCGGCTGATAGGAATAATTGTTGTTGTAACTCATGACTGTGAATCGGACATCGTCCAATGCCGGGTCAAGAATCGTGCTATTGCCCGAACTGGCGGAGAACGGATGCTTGAAGCCCAGGGCATGACCGATTTCGTGGATGTAGGTCATGAAGTCATAAGTACCCTTGGTCGGGTACTCGTTGGCCGGTTCGCCAATCCAGACATCACCGCCTACCGGTGAGTTGGAAGGGTTGTATGCCCAGGCGGCCGCTTGATCGCCCATCAACGCATAGCCACCAAAACGCAAGTCGCCGACGTTCGAGATGTTGTCGGTGGTCTGGGTGAAGTTGATATTGGCCACGGCGCTCCAGGTCGCCAGCGCATTGATGATGCCGTTTTTCTGATCGCCAGACAGGGCGTAAATAGCGTTGTATTCGTTATCGGCGCTGTAATTGGTCGCAAAGTAGGAAGTGTTGGGCTCAATAAAGCTGTAACTCAGATTGGTCGGGCCGTTTGTCGTCCAGTTGGTGCCCGCCCAGTAGGAGCCGGAAAGCAAACTGTCGAGCGCTTTAATGCCGGTCAGATTAGAAGAGAAGCTTAAAGAGGAACCAAGGGGCGTAGGCATGCGAATTTCCTGAGTGCGCTGCGGCCCTTCCTGGATGCGACCGCTACAAAAGTCCGATTTTGCACCAGAAATGATGCGTTTGGCATCATATGGCCACTACTTTCTGATTAGTGGCGTCAAATAACTGGCCTGGCGATCTGTATCGGCGAATGGCGTAGAATCGTGAAGCAATTGTCACTGCCTTCCGTCCAATACAGGCCATCGATCTTCATGACTGTTCCCAGTTCCGCACTTATCCGCGAAACCTTCCCCGTCGGCCCGCTCCAGTGCAACTGCACCATCATCGGCGACCCCGTCACCAAGAAAGCCATCGTCGTCGACCCCGGTGGAAACCACGAACTGATCCTCGCCCGCCTCGACGCCCTGGGCCTGAAGGTGGTAACCATCATCCACACCCACGCGCATCTCGATCACTTCCTGGCCTCCGGTCAGTTGAAGGAGAAAACCGGCGCGACCCTGCATCTGCACAAAGAAGATCAATTCCTCTGGGACAACCTGGAGATGCAATGCCAGATGTTCGGTGTGCCCTACACGCCGGTGCCATCGCCGGATCGCTGGTTGGCTGATGATGAAGAACTGGCTTGCGGCTGCGGCGTGGCGATTCATACGCCGGGGCATACGCCAGGTTCCATGAGCTTTTGGTTTTCAGAGGCTAAGCTGCTGATTGCCGGTGACACGTTGTTCAAGCGTGGGGTAGGGCGCACGGATTTGTGGGGTGGCGATCAGGCGACCATCGTGCGGTCGATCAAGCAGCGGCTGTATACCCTCGACGAGGAAGCCACTGTGGTCACTGGCCATGGTCCGGATACGCGTCTGGGTGATGAAATGCGCGAGAACCCGTTTGTGCGGGCCTGAATTGTAACCAGCGGAATTTTTACTCGCGCAAATGATCCAACGCCCGCATAGGCCGATGCCTTGGTCCGTTGCACCTCAGAATGCAAAAAGTAGGAGCTCTTCATGTTCACCAAGCAGCGTTTGATTATTGTCGCAACTGCTGTGGCCTTGTTGTCTGGCTGCGCTTCACCTAATCCTTATGACAATCAGGGACAGGCCGATGGCGGTTCCCAAGGCATGAGCAAAACCGCCAAGTACGGCGGCCTCGGCGCCCTGGCGGGTGCTTTGGCGGGTGCCGCGATCGGTCACGATAATCGTGGCAAGGGCGCGTTGATCGGTGCTGCCGTGGTGGGTGCTTCCGCGGCCGGTTACGGTTATTACGCCGACCAGCAAGAGAAAAAGCTGCGGGCCAGCATGGCCAACACCGGGGTTGAAGTGCAGCGCCAGGGCGATCAGATCAAGCTGATCATGCCGGGCAACATCACGTTCGCCACCGATTCGGCGAACATCGCTTCCAGCTTCTATCAGCCGCTGAACAATCTGGCAGGCTCGCTCAAGGAGTTCAGCCAGAACCAGATCGAGATCGTCGGCTACACCGACAGCACCGGCGCCCGTCAGCACAACATGGACCTGTCCCAGCGGCGCGCCCAGAGTGTGGCGACTTACCTGACATCCCAAGGTGTCAGCGGTGCCAACCTGTCGGCCCGTGGCGCCGGCCCGGATAACCCGATTGCCAGCAACGGCGACGTCAACGGCCGGGCGCAGAACCGCCGGGTCGAGGTCAACCTGAAGGCGATTCCGGGTCAGCAGTATCAGCAGCAGGGGCAGCCTGTTCAGCAGTACCAGTAAACCCCGGGTGTAAAAAGAACCGCACGATCTTCAAAAGATCGGGCGGTTTTTTTTGTGTCGCTTGTTAGGGCCCCTTCGCGAGCAAGCCCGCTCCCACCTTTGGAGTGCAATCCCCTGTGGGAGCGGGCTTGCTCGCGAAGGGGCCGGTGCAGACAACCCAACAATCAGCCACAAAAAAGCCCTCGGACAATCACTCATCCGAGGGCTTTTTGCGTAGCGCGAAACCTGATTATTTCTTCAGGCCGTAATGCTCATCGAGCATGCCCGGCGCGTTCGGGGCTTTTGGCGCGTAGTCGCGAGGCGGCTCCTGATTGCGCGGTGGCGTCAGGCGTTCCCGTGGCGCCACGGTGGCGTCAGCGTGCAGGGCGGCCAGCAAGCGTTGGCGAGTCTGCTCGTCCAGGGCCAGACGATTGGCACCCTCGGCGAGATGATCCTGCACTTCCTGATAGCTCGCAGTCAGTTTCTTGACCAGCGAGGCAGTGCTGTTGAAGTGAGTAACCACCTCGTTCTGATAACTGTCGAAACGTTCCTGAATATCATCCAGCTGACGTTGTGTGCTGCTAGGAGCGGCATTTGGCACCAGGCGAGCGATCAGGAATCCAACGGCGACACCCACAACCAGGGCAAGAGTCGGCAACAACCAAACTAAGAGCGAGTGTTCCACGAGTCCTTCCTCTATAAACGGCTTTGCTTTACGTTAACGGCTCGAACCTGCGCTGTATACCGCGATTCACTCGCAATAGATTGGCACAGACAATTTGCTAGACGAGTCGACCCGATTCGAGGTCACGGAGTTCCTTCCTTGCTTATGCGCGAAACCCCTGTAGTGATTGATGGCCCCGTCGGTCAACTGGAAAGTTTGTACCTGGATAACGAGCAGCCGCGCGGCATTGCGCTGATCTGCCATCCGAACCCGGTGCAGGGCGGCACCATGCTCAATAAAGTCGTGTCGACCTTGCAGCGCACCGCCCGCGACGCCGGTTTGGTTACCTTGCGTTTCAATTACCGTGGCGTTGGCACCAGCGCAGGCAGCCACGACATGGGCACCGGTGAAGTCGACGATGCCCAGGCGGCCGCCGAATGGCTGCGGGCCAAGCACCCGGACTTGCCGTTGACGCTGTTCGGTTTCTCCTTCGGTGGTTTTGTTGCTGCCAGCCTCGGCGGACGCCTGGAAGCGCAGGGCGAACAGCTGAAACATCTGTTCATGGTCGCGCCGGCGGTGATGCGCCTCGGCGATCAGGATCAACTGCCGCAACACGGCGAGCTGACCCTGATCCAGCCAGAAACCGACGAAGTCATCGATCCGCAGCTCGTCTACGACTGGTCCGACAAACTCGATCGCCCCCATGAGCTGCTGAAAGTGGCAGAATGCGGACACTTTTTTCATGGCAAGCTGACCGATCTCAAGGATCTGATCCTGCCGCGTCTTTCGAATTGATTGCAGTCTGACAAGCGATTACCCATGACGACTCGTACCCGTATCCTCACCGGCATCACCACCACCGGCACGCCGCACCTGGGCAACTACGCCGGCGCCATCCGCCCGGCGATCGTCGCCAGCCGTGACAGCAATGCCGATTCGTTCTACTTCCTGGCCGACTACCACGCCCTGATCAAATGCGATGACCCGCTGCGCATCCAGCGCTCGCGTCTGGAAATCGCCGCGACCTGGCTGGCCGGTGGCCTCGACGTTGATCGCGTGACCTTCTATCGCCAGTCCGACATCCCGGAAATCCCCGAGCTGACCTGGCTGCTGACCTGCGTTGCCGCCAAGGGCCTGCTGAACCGCGCCCACGCCTATAAGGCCTCGGTGGACAAGAATGTCGAGACCGGCGAAGACCCGGATGCCGGCATCACCATGGGTTTGTACAGCTACCCGGTGCTGATGGCTGCGGACATCCTGATGTTCAACGCGCACAAAGTGCCGGTCGGTCGTGACCAGATCCAGCACGTGGAAATGGCCCGGGACATCGGCCAGCGCTTCAACCATCTGTTCGGTCAGGGCAAAGAATTCTTCACCATGCCGGAGGCGCTGATCGAAGAAAGCGTCGCCACGCTGCCAGGCCTCGACGGTCGCAAGATGTCGAAAAGCTACGACAACACCATTCCGTTGTTCAGCAGCGCCAAAGAGATGAAGGACGCGATTTCGCGGATCGTCACTGACTCCCGCGCACCGGGCGAAGCCAAGGATCCGGACAACTCGCACCTGTTTACTCTGTTCCAGGCCTTCGCCACCCCGGCGCAGTCCGACGAATTCCGCAGCGAACTGCTGCAAGGCCTGGGTTGGGGCGAGGCGAAGAATCGTCTGTTCCAGTTGCTCGACAGCGAGCTGGGCGAGTCCCGCGAGCGTTATCACCAGTTGATCGAACGCCCGGCAGACCTGGAAGACATGCTGCAGATCGGCGCGAAAAAGGCTCGCTCGGTGGCCACGCCGTTCCTTCACGAACTGCGCGAAGCGGTCGGCCTGCGTTCTTTCGTCGCCCAGACCCAAGTCGCTGCGACGACCAAGAAGAAAGCTGCGAAAGCCGCGCGTTTCGTCAGCTTCCGCGAAGACGACGGCAGTTTCCGCTTCCGTCTGCTGGCGGCCGATGGCGAGCAACTGCTGCTGTCGCGCAACTTTGCCGACGGCAAAACCGCCGGCCAGGTGACCAAGCAACTGCAAGCGGGCCAGCCTCTGGACGTGCGCAGCGAAGACCTGAGCTTCAGCGTCTGGCTGGAAGGCGCGTGCGTCGGCGACAGCCCGACCTTCGCTGACAGCGCCGCTCGCGACGTCGCCATCGACGCCCTGCGCGTTGCGTTGACGCCGGTTCAGGAATAAATCAGCGGCTCGACCCGACCAAGGGCCGATTGCCATTCCCACGGGCCGTCGCTACAGTGACGGCCCGTTTTTGTTGCCTTGCTAACGAATTATGACGCCCCTAGAACGATATCAAGCTGATCTGAAACGCCCGGAATTCTTCCATGACGCCGCCCAGGAAACTGCGGTGCGTCATTTGCAGCGCCTGTACGACGATCTGGTCGCGGCCTCGCAGAGCAAGCCGGGCCTGTTCGGCAAGCTGTTTGGCAAAAAAGACCAGGCGCCGGTCAAGGGCCTGTACTTCTGGGGCGGCGTGGGTCGCGGCAAGACCTACCTGGTCGACACCTTCTTCGAAGCCCTGCCGTTCAAGGAAAAGGTCCGCACTCACTTCCACCGCTTCATGAAGCGCGTGCACGAAGAGATGAAGACCCTCGGTGGCGAGAAAAACCCGTTGACCATCATCGCCAAGCGCTTCTCCGACGAAGCCCGGGTGATCTGTTTCGATGAATTCTTCGTCTCCGACATCACCGACGCCATGATCCTCGGCACGCTGATGGAAGAACTGTTCAAGAACGGCGTAACCCTGGTCGCGACCTCGAACATCGTGCCGGACGGTTTGTACAAGGATGGCCTGCAACGTGCGCGCTTCCTGCCGGCCATCGCGCTGATCAAGCAGAACACCGACATCGTCAACGTCGACAGCGGCGTCGATTATCGTCTGCGTCACCTTGAGCAAGCCGAGCTGTTCCACTTCCCGCTCGACGAAGCGTCCCAGGAAAGCCTGCGCAAAAGTTTCCGCGCCCTGACGCCGGAATGCACGGCTGCCATCGAAAACGATGTGCTGATGATCGAAAACCGCGAAATCCGTGCCTTGCGCACCTGTGATGACGTGGCCTGGTTCGACTTCCGCGAACTGTGCGACGGCCCGCGCAGCCAGAACGATTACATCGAACTGGGCAAGATCTTCCACGCCGTGTTGCTCAGCGGTGTCGAGCAGATGAGCGTCACCACCGACGACATCGCCCGACGCTTTATCAACATGGTCGATGAGTTCTACGACCGTAACGTGAAGCTGATCATTTCTGCTGAAGTCGAGCTCAAAGACCTCTACACCGGCGGTCGCTTGAATTTCGAGTTCCAGCGTACGCTGAGTCGTCTGCTGGAAATGCAATCCCACGAATTCCTGTCCCGGGCGCATAAGCCGTAGGACGATTAGGAAAATAAAAAAAGGGCCTGCAAACGCAGGCCCTTTTTTTGTGCGCTGAAGATCCCTGTGGGAGCGGGCTTGCTCGCGAAAGCGGTGTATCAGTCGACATCAATGTTGAATGTCAGTCCGCATTCGCGAGCAAGCCCGCTCCCACATTATTGGATTTCTGTTGTTTCACGCAGCCTGCTGAAACTGCTGCCGATACTGGTTCGGCGACAATTCGGTGTGCTGGCGGAACAGCCGCGCAAAGAAGCTCGCATCGTCGTAGCCGACCTCATAACTGATGGTCTTGATGCTCTTGCGGCTGCCGGACAACAAGCCCTTGGCGGTCTCGATGCGCAGGCGTTGCAGGTAGTGCAGCGGTTTGTCGCCGGTGGCAGTCTGGAAGCGGCGCATGAAGTTGCGAATGCTCATGCCGTGTTCGCGGGCCACGTCTTCGAAGCGAAACTTGTCAGCGAAGTGTTCTTCGAGCCAGTGCTGGATCTGCAGGATGATTACGTCCTGGTGTAGCTTCTGTCCGCCGAAACCGATGCGGCCCGGTGCGTAGCTACGCTGCACTTCATACAGAATGTCCCGGGCCACGGCCTGGGCCACGTTGGCGCCGCAGAAACGCTCGATCAAGTAGATGTAGAGGTCGCACGCCGAGGTCGTACCGCCGGCGCAATACAGGTTGTCCGCGTCGGTCAGGTGCTTGTCCTGATTGAGGTGAACCTGCGGGTAACGCTCGGCAAACGCGTTGAAGAAGCGCCAGTAAGTGGTCGCTTCCTTGCCGTTGAGCAGCCCGGCTTCCGCCAGCCAGAACACCCCGGTGGCTTCGCCGCACAGCACCGCGCCACGAGCGTGTTGCTCTCGCAGCCACGGCAGCACCTGTGGATAACGTTTGCACAGGGTTTCGAAATCGTCCCAGAAGGCCGGGAGGATGATGATGTCGGCGTTTTCCAGGCCGCCATCCACCGGCATGATCACATCGCTGAAGCTGTTTACCGGTTTGCCGTCGGGGCTGACCAGCCGGGTTTCGAACGCCGGTGTCAGGCCGTGGCCCAGTTGTTTGCCGTAGCGCAGGCTGGCCAGATGGAAGAAATCCTTGGCTTGCATGAGGGTGGAAGCGAAAACCCGGTCGATAGCCAGGATGCTGACGCGCCGCAGGGGCGTGGAGACTTGGTTAGACATAATTCAACTTTATTCTTATAGGGGAAAGTGGTCACCAGACGGCTGGATCGTCTTATTTTTTGTCTGATGTGTCCAGTGTCCTGTATCGGAAGCGGGGCTTAGTCTCTGAAGGTCATTTCCTTCTAACAATAACGGCAGGTGCCGCATGATTCCCAGAACCTTGTTCAGTTCCGAGCACGAACTCTTTCGCGACAGCGTGCGAACGTTCCTCGAAAAAGAGGCCGTGCCGTTCCATGGGCAATGGGAAAAACAGGGCTACATCGACCGTCAACTCTGGAACAAGGCGGGGGAGGCGGGGATGCTTTGTTCGCACCTGCCGGAAGAATACGGCGGGCTGGGGGCGGACTTTCTCTACAGCGCGGTGGTGATTGAGGAGGTCGGTCGTCTCGGACTGACCGGGATCGGTTTCTCGCTGCATTCGGACATCGTCGCGCCGTATATCCTGCATTACGGCAGCGAAGCGTTGAAACACAAATACCTGCCGAAACTGGTGTCTGGCGAGATGGTCACGGCAATTGCCATGACCGAGCCGGGCGCCGGGTCCGACTTGCAAGGGGTCAAAACCACCGCAGTGCTGGACGGTGATGAGTACGTGATCAACGGCTCGAAAACCTTCATCACCAATGGCTATCTGGCGGACCTGGTCATTGTTGTCGCCAAGACCGATCCGAAGGCCGGCGCCAAGGGCACCAGCTTGTTTCTGGTGGAAGCCAACACGCCAGGCTTCGCCAAGGGCAAGCGCCTGGAAAAAGTCGGCATGAAGGCCCAGGACACGTCGGAATTGTTCTTCCAGGACGTACGCGTGCCGAAGGAAAATTTGTTGGGCCAGGCCGGGATGGGCTTCGCCTACCTGATGCAGGAATTGCCGCAAGAACGTCTGACCGTTGCGGTCGGCGGACTGGCTTCGGCCGAAGCGGCGCTGCAATGGACGCTGGACTACACCCGCGAGCGCAAGGCGTTCGGCAAGGCGATTGCCGACTTCCAGAACACTCGCTTCAAACTGGCGGAAATGGCGACTGAAATTCAGATTGGCCGAGTGTTCGTCGACAAATGCCTGGAGCTGCACCTGCAAGGCAAGCTCGACGTGCCGACGGCGGCAATGGCGAAATACTGGGGCACGGACCTGCAATGCAAGGTGCTCGACGAATGCGTGCAGTTGCATGGCGGTTACGGATTCATGTGGGAATACCCGGTGGCCCGGGCGTGGGCGGATGCGCGGGTGCAGCGGATCTATGCCGGCACCAACGAGATCATGAAGGAGATTATTGCGCGGTCGCTTTGAAGATTTGGTGAATTCGAGATCCCCTTCGCGAGCAAGCCCGCTCCCACATTTAACCGAGTTCTCCAGAAGAATGCGGTCGAATGTGGGAGCGGGCTTGCTCGCGAAGGCTTTTTACCTGGCGATCAAGGCGCAGGATTCGGGTGATCCTTGTGAATCGCCTCGATCCCCGCCAGCACTTCATCGGAAAGTTTCAGCTCGAAACTCGCAATGTTGCTGTCCAATTGCTCCAGCGTGGTCGCACCAATGATGTTGCTGGTTACGAACGGTTGCTGGGTCACGAAAGCCAACGCCATTTGCGCCGGGTCCAGACCGTGTTCACGCGCCAGTGCGACATAACGGCTGCAGGCTGCTTCCGACTGCGCGTTGAAATAGCGGCTGAAGCGGCTGTAGAGGCTCAGGCGACCTTTCGGTGGACGTGCGCCACCTTCGTACTTGCCCGACAGGAAACCGAACGCCAGAGGCGAATAGGCGAGCAGGCCGCATTGTTCGCGAATGGCGATTTCCGCCAGGCCGACTTCAAAGCTGCGGTTGAGCAGGTTGTACGGGTTCTGGATCGACACGGCGCGCGGCCAGCCGCGGGCTTCAGCCAGGGCGAGGAAGCGCATGGTGCCCCACGGGGTTTCGTTGGACAGCCCGATGTGGCGGATCTTGCCGGCCTTGACCTGTTCGTCGAGCGCTTCGAGGGTGTCTTCCAGCGGTGTCAGGTTGGCTTCGATCTTGTGCTTGTAGCCCAGCTGACCAAAGAAATTGGTGCTGCGTTCCGGCCAGTGCAGTTGATAGAGATCGATGTAGTCGGTCTGCAAGCGCTTGAGGCTGGCGTCCACGGCTTCAGTGATGTGCTGGCGGTTGTGGCGCAGGTTTTTGTCGCGGATGTAGTCGATGGTGTTGCCGGGGCCGGCGATCTTGCTCGCCAGGATCCAGTCGGCACGATCACCGCGACTCTTGAAGTAATTGCCGATGTAGCGCTCGGTGGTGGCGTAGGTTTCGGCCTTGGGTGGCACCGGGTACATTTCGGCGGTGTCGATGAAATTGATCCCGGCGCCTTTGGCCCGTTCTATCTGCGCGAAGGCTTCAGCCTCGCTGTTTTGCTCGCCCCAGGTCATGGTTCCGAGACAGATTGCACTCACGTTCAGATTGGTTCGGCCTAGCTGGCGATAGTCCATCGGGTGCTCCTTGGGCAAAACAATCATAAAAGCAGGTTGAAATATTTTTCGCAATCTGCATAATTGCGCACCTCTTTCTGCAGTGGAAGTGATGCGCCGCCGCCGAAGAATCTTGCCGTTGAACGGACGCGCCGACCCGAGCCCCCGAAAGCGTCTGTATCCGGCTGCCTTTGACTTGTCAAAGTACGCACTATTCAGTAAGATCCGCCGTCTAATTTACAGGGCGGCCCCTGAGGCTATAAAGAATGAAAACTTTTACTGCTAAACCGGAAACAGTACAGCGCGACTGGTTTGTCGTCGACGCTGCAGGTCAGACCCTGGGTCGTCTGGCCACCGAAATCGCGAGCCGTCTGCGTGGCAAGCATAAAGCTGAGTACACTCCTCACGTTGACACCGGCGATTACATCGTCGTTATCAATGCCGAGCAGATTCGTGTAACTGGTGCTAAAACCACCGACAAGATCTACTACTCCCACTCCGGTTTCCCGGGCGGCATCAAGTCGATCAACTTCGAAAAGCTGATCGCTAAAGCCCCTGAGCGCGTGATCGAGACCGCGGTTAAAGGCATGCTGCCTAAGAACCCGCTGGGTCGCGACATGTATCGTAAGCTGAAAGTCTATGCGGGCGCTGTACACCCTCATACTGCTCAGCAGCCCCAAGAACTGAAGTTTTAACGGAATAGTTCATTATGTCGGCGACTCAAAATTACGGCACTGGCCGTCGCAAGACCGCAACCGCACGCGTTTTCCTGCGTCCGGGTACTGGTAACATCTCCATCAACAACCGCACCCTGGAAAATTTCTTCGGCCGCGAGACTGCCCGCATGGTAGTTCGTCAGCCGCTGGAACTGACTGAGACTGTCGAGAAATTCGACATCTACGTCACCGTGATCGGTGGTGGTGTAAGTGGTCAAGCTGGCGCAATCCGCCACGGTATCACTCGCGCACTGATGCAGTACGACGAAACCCTGCGTGGCGCTCTGCGCAAAGCTGGCTTCGTTACTCGCGATGCTCGTGAAGTTGAACGTAAGAAAGTTGGTCTGCGTAAAGCGCGTAAGCGTCCGCAGTACTCGAAGCGTTAATTCGCTTCCACGTTCAAAAGAACGCCCAGTCTCCTCACGGAGCTGGGCGTTTTTTTATGCGTGCGATTTCTTAAAGAATTGCGCTGTGACAACTTGCCACATCCGTAGAGCCCCTATACTGCAAGGCTTGGCAGTGGAGCCCTTGGGTAATTACCTTGTCAGAATTGGGGCTTTTCATTACCATTCGGCAAAATTTTTATAAGTACATAGATTTACTTAGTAGATGCCTGATTTAACAGGCCACAAAGCTGATGGGAGAGGACTGAATGAGCAATGACGGCGTGAATGCAGGCCGGCGTCGCTTCTTGGTAGCAGCCACATCCGTGGTGGGTGCTGCAGGAGCGGTGGGGGCTGCGGTCCCGTTCGTGGGGTCATGGTTTCCCAGTGCCAAGGCGAAAGCCGCAGGTGCACCGGTGAAAGTGAATGTCAGCAAAATCGAGCCAGGCCAGCAGATGATTGCTGAGTGGCGCGGTCAGCCAGTATTCATTGTCCGCCGAACCGCGGAAATCCTGGGGAATCTGAAGAAGATCGAGGGCCAGTTGTCTGACCCGACCTCCAAGAACTCGACACAACCGACCTACGTCGATCCAGAAACGCGTTCGATCAAGCCAGAGGTCCTGCTGCTGATCGGTATCTGCACACACCTGGGTTGCTCGCCGACCTTCCGCCCTGAAGTGGCACCTGCTGATCTGGGCAAAGACTGGGTAGGTGGTTATTTCTGCCCTTGCCACGGTTCCCACTACGATCTGGCTGGCCGCGTCTACAAGTCGCAACCTGCGCCTTTGAACCTGCCAGTTCCCCCGCATTCCTATGAGACCGATGAGATTATTGTCATTGGCGTCGATACGGAGAAAGCGTGATGAGCAAGTTCATGGATTGGGTTGATGCGCGCTTTCCCGCGACCAAAATGTGGGAAGACCATCTCAGCAAGTACTACGCCCCGAAGAACTTCAACTTCTTCTATTTCTTTGGTTCCCTCGCACTGCTCGTTCTGGTCAACCAGATCGTTACCGGTGTCTGGCTGACCATGAGCTACACCCCGTCGGCGGAAGAAGCGTTTGCCTCCGTCGAATACATCATGCGCGACGTCGAGTACGGCTCGATCCTGCGACTGCTGCACTCCACCGGCGCTTCGGCGTTCTTCATCGTGGTCTATCTGCACATGTTCCGTGGTTTGCTCTACGGTTCGTACCAGAAGCCACGTGAGCTGGTGTGGGTCTTCGGCATGCTGATCTACCTGGCGCTGATGGCTGAAGCCTTCATGGGTTACCTGCTGCCGTGGGGCCAGATGTCCTACTGGGGTGCCCAGGTGATCATCTCGCTGTTCGGTGCGATCCCGGTCATCGGCAACGACCTGACCCAGTGGATTCGTGGCGACTACCTGATTTCCGGTATTACCCTGAACCGCTTCTTCGCCTTGCACGTTGTGGCGCTGCCAATCGTGATCCTCGGCCTGGTGGTGTTGCACGTACTGGCGCTGCACGAAGTCGGTTCGAACAACCCGGACGGCGTGGACATCAAGAAACACAAAGACGAAAACGGCGTACCGCTGGACGGCATTGCCTTCCACCCGTACTACACCGTGAAAGATATCGTCGGCGTGGTGGTGTTCCTGTTCATCTTCTGCTCGATCGTGTTCTTCTTCCCGGAAATGGGCGGTTACTTCCTCGAGAAGCCGAACTTTGAAGTGGCGAACGCCTTCAAGACCCCAGAGCACATCGCGCCGGTCTGGTACTTCACGCCGTTCTACGCGATCTTGCGGGCAATTCCCGACAAGCTCATGGGCGTCATCGCCATGGGTGCTTCGATTGCCATGCTGTTCGTCCTGCCTTGGCTCGACCGCAGTCCGGTCAAGTCCATGCGCTACAAGGGCTGGCTGAGCAAGATCTGGCTTTGGGTGTTCTGCATCTGCTTCGTGATCCTCGGCGTGCTGGGCGTATTGGCCCCAACCCCTGAGCGGACACTGGTGTCGCAGATTTGCACCTTCCTGTACTTCGCCTACTTCATTCTGATGCCGTTCTACACCAGGCTCGAGAAGACCAAACCGGTTCCGGAAAGGGTGACTGGCTGATGAAAAAGCTATTTGCTGTATTGATTCTTGCTGCTCTGCCAGTGTTCTCCTTCGCAGCCGAACACGGTGGCCCGGAGCTGGAAAAAGTCGACATCGACGTTTCCGACAAAGCGGCCATGCAGGACGGCGCACGTACGTTCGCCAACTACTGCATGGGTTGCCACAGTGCCAAGTTCCAGCGCTATGAGCGCGTTGCCGACGACCTGGGGATTCCTCACGATCTGATGCTGAAGAACCTGGTGTTCACCGGCGCCAAGATCGGCGACCACATGAGCATCGGCATGCAGCCGGCAGACGCCAAGACCTGGTTCGGCGCAGCGCCGCCGGACCTGACCCTGGTGGCTCGCGTGCGTGGCACTGACTGGCTCTACGGCTACCTGCGTTCGTTCTATGAAGACCCGACGCGTCCTTGGGGTGTGAACAACAAGGTGTTCCCGAACGTCGGCATGCCTAACGTGCTGGTCGGCCTGCAAGGTCGCCAGGTGGTTGGCTGCAAACAGGTTCAAATCGTCGAGGACGGCAAGAAGCAGTATGATCCGCTGACCGGTTCGAAGCTGACTCATGAAGCGTGCGATCAGTTGACCATTGTGCCGAAGAGTGGTGCCCTGAACGAAGAGCAGTTCGATGAGAAGGTCAAGAATCTGGTAACCTTCCTCGCTTACTCGGCTAACCCGGTAAAGCTTCAACATCAGCGCATCGGCACCTATGTATTGCTCTACCTGGCGTTCTTCTTCGTATTCGCATACTTGCTCAAGCGTGAATACTGGAAAGACGTCCATTGATAAAGCTGTAAGCAATTGCTGTTAATCGCGCGCGCCCAGGGGCGTCTCTGAAGGTGTAACGAGTCTGGTAAGCCAGGCGTTACGGGAGGCGCCCTCTGGGCGCGCGCGTTTTTCCGCTTCCGATAATTTCTACAAGCGAGGAGGACCGCCATGGGCGTGACCAATCGGTTGGCCTGTTACTCCGACCCCGCCGACCACTATTCCCACCGAGTACGCATCGTACTTGCAGAGAAGGGTGTCAGCGCCGAGATCATTTATGTGGAAGCTGGTCGCCAGCCGCCTAAACTGATCGAAGTGAACCCTTACGGTAGCTTGCCCACCCTGGTCGATCGTGACTTGGCGTTGTGGGAGTCGACCGTGGTGATGGAATATCTGGATGAGCGTTACCCGCACCCGCCTTTACTGCCGGTTTATCCTGTGGCGCGTGCAAACAGCCGTCTGCTGATTCATCGTATTCAGCGTGACTGGTGTGGCCTGGTGGATCTGATCCTGGATTCCCGGTCCAAGGAAGCCGCCCGCGTTGTCGCTCGTAAAGAGCTGCGCGAAAGCCTGACAGGCGTGTCGCCGTTGTTCGCCGACAAGCCGTTTTTCCTCAGTGAGGAACAAAGTCTGGTGGATTGCTGCCTATTGCCAATACTCTGGCGATTGCCGATTTTGGGTATTGAACTGCCGCGGCCTGCCAAGCCGCTGCTTGATTACATGGAGCGCTCTTTCGCGCGTGAGGCTTTCCAGGCGAGTCTGTCTGGTGTCGAACGCGATATGCGCTAAGGCTTAAGGAGCCGCTATGAACTCCAGTCGACCTTATCTGGTCCGCGCGCTCTACGAGTGGATTGTTGATAACGATTGCACCCCGCACATGCTGGTCAATTCCGAATATCCGTCGGTGCAGGTACCGCAAGGTTTCGCCAGTGATGGACAGATTGTCCTGAACGTATCACCGGCTGCCGTGCGTCATTTGCACATGGACAACGAAGCGGTCAGCTTCGAGGGGCGCTTCGGTGGCGTGCCGCACACCCTGTTCGTGCCTATCGCGTCGATCCTGGGCATTTACGCCCGGGAGAACGGCCAGGGCATGGTGTTTGATCTGGAGTCGCCTATGGAAGACGACGAAGAGATCGAGCCGGATGATGTCCCGCCACCCGACAACGAACCGCCGCGTCCCAGCGGTCGACCCAGTTTGAAAGTGGTGAAGTAATAAAAAAGGCGATCCGAAAGGATCGCCTTTTTTATTACTTCACCACTTTCAAACGTGTAGGAGCTGCCGAAGGCTGCGATCTTTTGATTTTGCTTTTACAAGATCAAAAGATCGCAGCCTCGTTTCTCTCGACAGCTCCTACGGGTTCTGCGAGTTCTGCAGATCAAATATCAGTCGATGTACTCAAACAACTTCACAATCTTTTGCACACCGGAAACGCTCTGCACCAGGCTGGTGGCTTGATCGGCTTCCTGCTTGGTCAGCAGGCCCAGCAAGTAGACGATGCCGTTCTCGGTCACGACCTTGATGCGCGAGCCCGGGATGTTCGGATCGGTGAGCATCTGGGTCTTGATCTTGGAGGTCAGCCAGGTGTCGTTCTGGCGCGCAAGGAAGCCGGATGGCGGCAGGACTTGCAGTTCGTTATGGACCTTCTTCACGCGCTGCACGGCGGAGGCAGCCTGTTCGGCCTTGGCCTTGAGGTCTGCGGTCGGCGTTTGCCCGGCCAGCAGTACGATGCCGTTGAAGCTGGTAACGACGATGTGCGAGTCGTTGTCCAGCGCCGGATCGGCCTTGGCGACGTTCACGCCGACCTTGGTGTCGATCAGGGAGTCGTCGATTTTGCTGCCGAAGGTGCGCGTGCCGCGGTCATCTTCAATCGGCGCTTCACGGCTGGCTTTAACCACCGAGGTGCAGCCGCTGATGCCGAGGCACAGGGTCAAGGCCAGAAGGCCTAGGCGATTAGGGGTCATTCTTCACTCCCGAACAGTTGGCTGTCGATCAAGTCGCAAAGGCAATGGATCGCCAGCAGGTGGACTTCCTGAATACGTGCGGTGACATTGGCCGGTACGCGAATCTCGACGTCTTCAGGCAAAAGCAGCGACGCCATGCCGCCGCCATCGCGACCGGTCAATGCTACGACAATCATTTCGCGATCATGTGCGGCCTGGATCGCTTGAATAATGTTCGCCGAGTTGCCGCTGGTGGAAATCGCCAGCAATACATCACCCGGCTGGCCAAGCGCGCGAATCTGTTTGGAGAAGATTTCGTTGTAGCTGTAGTCGTTGGCGATCGAGGTGATCGTCGAGCTGTCGGTGGTCAGCGCGATGGCTGGCAGGCTCGGGCGCTCGCGTTCAAAGCGGTTGAGCAATTCCGACGAAAAGTGCTGGGCATCACCGGCGGAGCCGCCGTTGCCGCAGGAAAGCATTTTGCCCTCATTGAGCAGGGCGTTGACCATCACCTGGCTGGCTTGCTCGATGTGCGGTGCAAGTACGTCCATCGCCTGTTGCTTGGTGTCGATACTGGCCTGAAAAAGCTGGCGAATTCGGGATTGCATGTCCATCTGTGTGACCTTAATTAGCGCGGCTACTTGGCACATGAATGTGCAGCCCGCAAAGCAAAGAGCAAAAGTGTTGGGTGAAGGTGTCCGGTTCGGGGTGCAAGCGATCAGCTGTCGAAGGCATTCTGCAACCAGTTCAACTGATCAAGGCTGCTGTCGATGGCAACCACGTCGAAACGGCAAGGGGAATTGGCCCAACGCGACTCGCGCTGAAGAAAATACTGCGCGGCGAAAATCAGTTTCTGCCGTTTGCGCCCATCGATGCTATCGAGCGCGCCACCCCATTGAGTGTTTTTTCTGTAGCGGACTTCAACGAATACTACTGTATCGCCATCAAGCATGACCAGATCAAGCTCGCCGCGTTTGCACAACCAGTTCTGCGCCAGCAGGCGCAGACCTTGTTGTTGAAGATGCTCGAGCGCATGGCGCTCGGCATCCTGACCGCTTTGTTGGCGTGACCTGTCAGGCATCAGCGCGGGGTGTCCGGCAGGCGTTGAACCTGGCCGTTGACGAACTGTGCCCACGGCAACTGGCGTACCACACGTTGGTTCTGGGTCATGCCGAGGCTGCCCGATTGACCTTCGATGCGGCTGTCCGGCAAGGCCTTGAGTTGCCCCAGGCGCGGTGCCAGGCGGTAGGCGTCAACACCCATCGCGTACAGGCGGCCAAGGCTGCCACCGGCCTGTGGCCATTGTGCAGTCACCTGTTTGCGCAGCGGATCATTGGCATCCAGCAACCATGGGGTTTCGCAGAAGCGAACGCCGTTCATATCGTTGTACTGGTTTACGTCACCGCTGGCGCTGAACACGTGGGACGTCGCGTAGACCGGCACATCACCGGCGTATTGGAAGTTCAGTGTCGGTTTGATCTGTTGCGCCTGTTGCGGAGTGGCGGCAAGGAAGATGAACTCGATGTCCTGACGACGTGAAGGTTGCGCTGCGACTTGCGAGCCAACGGTGCTCTGCAGGGTTTTGGCGCGACCTTCGCTCTGGCGCAGCTGGAACATGTCGGCGATTTGCTGGGCCAGTTGCACCGGCTGATCGACGCGTTCGGTTGCGACGATGCTGCCACCGTTTGCTTGCCAGTCCTGGCTGAAGGCTCTCAGGACGCGGTCGCCCCATTCGCCTTTCGGCACCATGATGGCGGCGCGATGCAGGCCATCGGCGCGAGCGCGACGGGACACTTCGCGAGCTTCGTCTTCAGCCGCAAGACCGAACTGGAACAGCTGGGCCGGACCTTGTTCGCCTTCGCTGTAGTTCAGCGCCAGGGTGGTGATCGGCAATTGCGGGCGAGCGCTGAGCTGTTTGACCAGCGGCTTCTCCAGCGGGCCGACGACCAGTTGCACGCCATCGGCCTGGGCCTTGCGATAAAACTCGTCCATCGACGTCAGCTTCGAGGTGTCATAGAACACAATGGCTGGCGGTTTCTGCCCGGCTTGTTGCGCCTGGTAGTGAGCGGCCATGAAGCCGTCACGAAGCGCCTTGCCAACCGACGCCAACGGGCCGTCCTGTGGCAGCAGCAGAGCGATCTTGCCCAGAGGCTGGCTAGCCAGTTCTTTGAGTTTGGTCAGAGGCAGCGGCAATTGAAGCGCAGCCGGGTGCTTCGGATTCTGTGCTTTCCAGGCGTCGATCGCGGCTTGCTGCTGTTCCAGGGTGCCGGCGGTTTTCACCGCCAGGGCCAGGCTCATCCAGCCGCCGAGGTCGTCGGTGGTGGTCGGCTGCAATTGATCGGTAGGCAGCGAGGCGATCAGGGTCCAGATCGCTTCGTGGTTTTTTGCTGCGGCTTCGCCTTCGAGCATCGGCGCAATAAAGATGCGCTCCCGTGCGGCGGCCAGGGTCTGGCCATCGGCTTCAAGGGCGCGGGCGTGAACGGTGCCGGTGCGCACTTGTTGCTCGACTGGCAATTCACCCAGGCGTTGCAGGCTTGGGTGGCTCAAGGCGGTCAGCGCCGCTTTGGGCTGGTTACGCACCATGGCCAGTTCCGCCGCCAGGGTACTGGCGAAGACCTGTTGGCCAGGCTTGAGTTGTTCCATCGGCACTTGTTGCAGGATTTGCGCGGACTGGCCGGCATTGCCTTGACGGTAAGCCAGGTCTGCCGCGCTCAGTCGAAACAGTGCAGCTTGTTCCGGCGTTTTGCTCTGGGCAGCCTTTTCGAGCAGTTGCTCGATACTGGCATCCGGGGTCCGTGGAA
Source organism: Pseudomonas sp. B21-053 (assembly GCF_026016365.1). Taxonomy (NCBI): domain Bacteria; kingdom Pseudomonadati; phylum Pseudomonadota; class Gammaproteobacteria; order Pseudomonadales; family Pseudomonadaceae; genus Pseudomonas; species Pseudomonas sp. B21-053. The sequence continues at coordinate 5,938,619 of NZ_CP087205.1, read as the reverse complement.
GTTCGCCAAGGCTGGAGGAGGGCGAGCTGGCGCAAGCCGCCAACAAGGCAGCGAGGCAGAGGGCAGTGAACAGCCGCAGGCAAGCGATCATGTAGTGTTCCTGATACTCGATCAAATTAGCGTGGAATTGTACCCAAGCACTGGCCGGGGCGCGATGTTACTGGCGTGAATCGATCAATTTAGCTCGTGCAAATGTTGCAGCACTGCACAAAAGGCCCCGAAACCAAGGGTGGCTTGCGCGCGTCGCAAGTGTCACTACGCGCTACAATGGCGACTTTTACCGATCATGAGGTGTGCGCTTTGACTGCTCCAGGTGCTTTGAATTCCGCTGCTGGCTCGCTTTATGTGGTGGCGACGCCCATCGGCAACCTGGACGACATCAGTGCCCGTGCGCTGAAAATCCTGCGTGAGGTGGCATTGATTGCCGCCGAAGACACGCGTCATTCCCAGCGTTTGATGCAGCACTTCGGCATTGCGACACCATTGGCCGCTTGCCATGAACACAACGAACGGGATGAAGGTAGTCGTTTTATCCAGCGCCTGCTGGCCGGTGACGATGTGGCGTTGATCTCCGATGCCGGGACGCCGCTGATTTCCGATCCGGGTTATCACCTGGTGCGCCAGGCACGCGCGGCGGGGATCAATGTGGTGCCGGTGCCGGGTGCCTGTGCCTTGATTGCGGCATTGTCGGCGGCGGGTTTGCCCTCGGATCGTTTCATCTTTGAAGGCTTCCTGCCGGCCAAGGCTGTAGGGCGTCGGGCTCGGCTGGAGCTGGTCAAGGAAGAACCGCGCACGCTGATTTTCTATGAGGCCCCGCACCGGATTCTCGAGTGTCTGCAAGACATGGAGCTGGTATTCGGCGGCGAGCGCCCGGCGTTGCTGGCACGGGAAATCACCAAGACCTTCGAAACCCTCAAGGGACTGCCGCTCGCCGAGCTGCGTGAATTCGTCGAGTCCGACAGCAATCAGCAGCGCGGCGAATGCGTGGTGCTGGTGGCGGGTTGGTCGGCACCGGAGACGGAAGACGCGGTCAGCAGCGAAGCGATGCGTATCCTCAATCTGTTGCTCGAAGAAATGCCGCTCAAGCGTGCGGCAGCCCTGGCGGCGCAAATTACCGGCGAGCGCAAGAATGTTCTCTATCAAGTCGCGCTGGATAAACAGAAGGGCGAGTAAAAACCCGACGCGCAGGAGTGGCCAAAGGCGTTTAGCGCTTGTTCTTCGGCCGCTCTGCCGTTAACCTTCGCGGCGGAGAGTCGATTGGACAGTCGCTGCCCTCTATGAAAATTAGGGGGGGAGGAAAGTCCGGGCTCCATAGGGCGAAGTGCCAGGTAATGCCTGGGAGGCGTGAGCCTACGGAAAGTGCCACAGAAAATAACCGCCTAAGCGCTTCGGCGCCGGTAAGGGTGAAAAGGTGCGGTAAGAGCGCACCGCACGTCTGGCAACAGTTCGTGGCTAGGTAAACCCCACTTGGAGCAAGACCAAATAGGGTCCCAAGGCGTGGCCCGCGCTGGGACCGGGTAGGTTGCTAAAGATGTCCAGTGATGGCCATCGTAGACGAATGACTGTTCAAGACAGAACCCGGCTTACAGATCGACTCTCCACCTTATTTTCTTTCCCTGCTTTAATCATTGAGCAGGGCATCGGTGCCCACAATTTCCCTTTGTCAGTAATGACTGGCGAAGGGTTTTTGTGATATCGATGAGCCAGTGATTCCGGCTATGCGCAAAACACCCCGCAACACCGATTTCCCTCCGTACATAAACACCAGCAGACCCTCCGTCGTAATACCGAAAAAATCTTACTCTTAACAAATTACATTAACTTTCGAGCGCAGCCATCAGTGCTGAATCAAGTTATTGAGCAAAAACATACGCCATATTCCCGTTACCCCTCCTTTTACGCTCCTAAATCTCCGTTCTGTAAGGCTTTTCCTTTAATCCGCGCCTTGACGGTGTGGTGGGCGCATTCCTATAGTGTGCGCAAGTGGCGGAAAGTGGCATGAAGTGGGTTTTTTGAGCTCAAAACGCTAAAAATTGGAGAAACGCTGACGTGTTTCGCGGAGCTAATGCAATCAGTCTCGATGCAAAGGGCCGTCTCGCTATGCCGAGCCGGTACCGTGACGAGTTGGTTTCGCGTAGTTCCGGTCAACTGATCGTCACCATCGATGCCGTTGATCCGTGTTTGTGTGTTTATCCCCTCGATGAGTGGGAAATTATTGAAACCAAACTGCGCGCACTGCCTTCGCTTCGCGAAGAGAACCGCCGCCTGCAACGTTTGCTGATTGGTAATGCCGTCGACCTCGAGCTCGATGGCAGTGGTCGTTTTCTGGTTCCGCCGCGTCTGCGCGAATATGCCAAGTTGGATAAGCGCGCAATGCTGGTAGGCCAACTGAACAAGTTCCAATTATGGGACGAGGATGCCTGGGATGCGGTTTCTGCCGCTGACCTGGCTGCTATTCAACAACCGGGCGCGATGCCTGATGAACTGCGTGATTTGATCCTGTGACTATTGATAGCGGCTTTAACCACATCACCGTACTGCTCGACGAAGCCGTGGAGGCTCTCGCCGTACGTCCTGATGGCTGCTATCTGGACGGCACGTTCGGACGCGGCGGACACAGTCGTTTGATCCTCAGCCAGCTCGGCCCAGACGGTCGGTTGCTCGGATTCGACAAAGATCCTCAAGCGATTGCCACAGGGCAAACGCTAGCGGCCGAAGACGGCCGCTTTGTCGTTGTGCAGCGTAGCTTTGCCGAGCTGGGTTCGGAAGTCGTCGAACGCGGTCTGGCCGGCAAGGTCAGCGGCGTTTTGCTCGATCTCGGCGTCTCGTCGCCACAGCTCGACGACCCTGAACGCGGCTTCAGTTTCCTCAACGATGGCCCGCTGGACATGCGCATGGACCCGTCACGCGGGATCAGCGCTGCCGAATTCGTCAACACCGCGCCGGTGGAAGAAATCGCCCGGGTGTTCAAGGAATACGGCGAAGAACGTTTCTCCGGCCGCATGGCCCGTGCCGTGGCCGAGCGCCGCGACATCAAGCCGTTCGAGCGTACCGCTGACCTGGCTGAAGTCCTGAAAGTTGCCAACCCTGCATGGGAAAAGGGCAAGAACCCGGCAACTCGTGCGTTCCAGGGCCTGCGTATTCACGTCAACAACGAACTGGGCGATCTGGAAGCCGGCCTCGAAGCCGCTCTGGAATGCCTGGAAGTCGGCGGTCGCCTGGTGGTCATCAGCTTCCATTCGCTGGAAGACCGCATCGTCAAACTGTTCATGCGCAAACTGGTGAAAGGCGAAGCCGACAACCTGCCGCGCAACCTGCCGGTTCGTCACGTTGCTTTCGAACCCAAAATCAAAGTCCATGGCAAAGCGCAGTCCGCCTCCGAGGCCGAACTCAAAGCCAACCCACGTTCCCGTAGCGCCATCATGCGCGTCGCGGAGAAGCTGCGGTGAGCAAGCTTTTCGCCAAGCCACTTCCCGGCGGAAGCTTTTTCATGCTGCTGCTGTTTGTTGGCGTGCTCGTGTCGGCCATCGGCGTGTCCTATAGCGCCCACTGGAACCGTCAGCTGTTGAACTCGCTGTACAACGAGTTGAGCGTGCGCGACAAGGCGCAGGCCGAGTGGGGTCGGTTGATTCTCGAGCAGAGCACCTGGACCGCCCACAGCCGTATCGAAGTGCTGGCCACCGAACAACTGAAGATGCGCATTCCCGGCGCCGCTGAAGTACGGATGGTGGCGCCATGATGAAACTCGAAGGCGCACTCTTCCCGTGGCGGTTCCGCGTGGTCCTGGGTTTGCTCGGCATCATGGTGGCTGCAATCTGCTGGCGCATCATCGACCTGCAAGTGGTCGACCGTGACTTCCTTAAAGGTCAGGGCGATGCGCGCAGCGTTCGTCACATTCCTATTCCGGCTCACCGTGGTCTGATCACCGACCGTAACGGCGAGCCTTTGGCCGTGAGTACCCCGGTCACCACCCTGTGGGCCAACGCCAAGGAAATGCAACTGGCCAAAGAGAAGTGGCCAGCACTGGCCGCCGCGCTGGGTCAGGATCCGAAAGCCCTGACCGAACGCCTTGAAGCCCAGGCCAATAAAGAATTCATCTACCTGGTGCGCGGGTTGACCCCCGAGCAGGGCCAGTCGGTGCTCGACCTGAAAGTGCCCGGCGTCTACGGCATCGAAGAGTTCCGCCGTTTCTACCCGGCCGGTGAAGTCACCGCGCACATGGTCGGCTTTACCGACATTGACGATCACGGGCGCGAAGGCGTCGAGCTGGCTTACGACGAATGGCTGGCTGGAGTCGCCGGCAAGCGACAGGTCATCAAGGATCGGCGCGGCAGGCTGATCAAGGATGTTCAGGTCACCAAAAACGCCAAGGCCGGCAAGCCCTTGGCGTTGTCCATTGACCTGCGTCTGCAATACCTGGCCAACCGCGAACTGCGTAACGCGATCATCGAGAACGGCGCCAAGGCCGGCAGCCTGGTGATCATGGACGTGAAGAGCGGCGAGATCCTCGCCATGGTCAACCAGCCGACCTACAACCCGAACAACCGTCGCAACCTGCAACCGGCGATGATGCGTAACCGCGCGATGATCGACGTGTTCGAACCCGGTTCGACCATGAAGGCGATCTCCATGAGTGCCGCCCTGGAAACCGGGCGCTGGAAGCCGAGCGACACCGTCGAGGTGTACCCGGGCAGCCTGCAGATCGGCAAGTACACCATCAAGGACGTGTCGAAGACCGAAGGCCCGGTGCTCGACCTGACCGGCATCCTGATCAACTCCAGTAACGTCGGCATGAGTAAGGTCGCGTTCGATATCGGCGGCGAAACCATTTTCCGTCTGGCGCAGAAAGTCGGCCTCGGCCAAGACACTGGCCTGGGCTTCCCGGGCGAGCGCGTCGGCAACCTGCCGAACTACCGCGAATGGCGCAAGGCTGAAACCGCCACGCTGTCCTACGGCTACGGTATTTCGGTGACGGCGATCCAGCTGGTCCACGCTTTCTCGGCGCTGGCCAACAACGGTCGCATCGCGCCGCTGACCCTGATCAAGACCGACAAGCCACCGCAGACCACCCAGGTGATCCCGGAAAAAGTCGCGAAGACCATGCAAGGCATGCTGACCCAGGTGATCGAGGCCCCACGCGGTGTATTCCGTGCGCAGGTGCCGGCGTATCACGTGGCCGGCAAGTCGGGTACCGCGCGTAAAACGTCGGTGGGCACCAAAGGCTACGCCGAGAATTCCTATCGATCGCTGTTCGCCGGTTTCGGCCCGATGAGCGATCCGCGTTTCGCCATTGTTGTGGTGATCGATGAACCGTCCAAGGCCGGCTACTTCGGTGGCCTGGTATCGGCGCCGGTGTTCAGCAAAGTGATGTCCGGGACCTTGCGCCTGATGAACATCACCCCGGACAACCTGCCACCGACCCAACAGGCCAACGCCACACCGGTCGTTCCGCTGAAAGCCAATGGAGGGCGCGGCTGATGTCTCTGAGTCTGAACAAGATTTTCGCCCACGCCGGTCGTGATCTGTTGATCCGCGAACTGACCCTCGATAGCCGCAATGTGCGGGCAGGCGATTTGTTCCTCGCCGTGCCTGGCGGCAAATTCGACGGGCGTGCGCACATTGCCGACGCATTGCAGCGCGGCGCCGCTGCCGTGGCTTATGAAGTCGACGGCGCCACCGTGCTGCCGATCACCGACGTGCCGCTGGTTCCGGTCAAAGGCCTGGCGGCGCAGCTGTCGGACATTGCCGGGCGCTTTTATGGCGACCCGAGCCGCCACCTGAACCTGGTCGGCGTCACCGGCACCAACGGCAAAACCAGCGTGACGCAATTGGTTGCCCAGGCGCTTGACCTGCTCGGTCAGCACTGCGGCATCGTCGGCACCCTGGGCACCGGTTTCTACGGTTCGCTGGAAAGCGGCCTGCACACCACGCCGAATCCGATTGCCGTGCAAGCGACTCTCGCCGACCTGAAAAAGGCCGGGGCCAAAGCCGTGGCCATGGAAGTCTCTTCCCACGGTCTGGATCAGGGCCGCGTGACTGCGTTGGCGTTCGATGTGGCGGTGATGACCAACCTGTCCCGCGATCATCTGGACTACCACGGCACCATGCAGGCCTACGGTGAAGCCAAGGCCAAGCTGTTTGCCTGGAACGATTTGAAATGCCGGGTGATCAACCTCGACGACGAATTCGGCCGCGAACTCGCAGCGGACAAGCGTGAGTCGCGCCTGATCACCTACAGCCTGGAAAACTCCAGCGCCTACCTGTATTGCCGCGAAGCGCAGTTCGACGACGAAGGCGTGCGCGCCACGTTGGTCACGCCGCAAGGCGAGCACCATTTGCGCAGCACCTTGCTCGGTCGTTTCAATCTGAGCAACGTCCTGGCTGCGGTCGGTGCCTTGCTCGGCCTGGACTACGCGCTGGACGAGATCCTCAAGGTCCTGCCGAAACTCGAAGGCCCCGCCGGTCGCATGCAGCGCCTGGGCGGCGGTACTCAGCCGCTGGTGGTGGTTGATTACGCCCACACCCCCGACGCGCTGGAAAAAGTCTTGCTGGCCCTGCGCCCGCACGCCAAAGGCCGGCTGCTGTGCCTGTTCGGTTGCGGCGGTGATCGCGATCGCGGCAAACGCCCGCTGATGGCTGAAGTGGTCGAGCGTCTGGCCGATGGCGTGCTGGTCACTGACGATAATCCGCGCACCGAAGATCCATCGGTGATTTTCGATGACATCCGCGCCGGTTTCACCGCTGTGGATAAAGTCACCTTCGTCGCGGGCCGTGGCCAGGCGATTGCGCAATTGATCGCCAGCGCTTCGGCGGATGACGTGATTGTCCTGGCCGGTAAAGGTCACGAGGACTATCAGGAAATCAACGGCGAACGCCACGCGTTCTCCGATCTGGTCGAGGCCGATCACGCCCTGACCGCGTGGGAGGTGGCCCATGCTTAAAGCCTTGAAGCTGAGCGAACTGACCGGCGTGCTGAATGCTCGTCTGGTCGCTGCCGACGCGAGTTTCGACGGTGTCAGCATCGACAGTCGCGCGATCAAGCCAGGCCAGTTGTTTGTTGCCCTGACCGGTCCGCGCTTCGATGGTCATGACTATCTGAATGACGTTGCCGGTAAAGGCGCCGTCGCGGCACTGGTCGAGCGCGAAGTCGCCGACAGCACCTTGCCGCAACTCGTCGTGAAAGACACGCGCCAGGCCCTCGGCCAACTCGGCTCGCTGAACCGTGCTGCTTATAGCAACCCGGTCGCAGCAGTGACCGGTTCCAGCGGCAAGACCACGGTCAAGGAAATGCTCGCGAGCATCCTGCGCACCCGCGGTCCGGTGCATGCGACCCGTGGCAACCTGAACAACGACCTCGGCGTGCCGTTGACCCTGCTCGAACTGGCGCCGGAACACACCGCCGCCGTGATCGAACTCGGTGCTTCGCGCCTGGGTGAAATTGCCTACACCGTGGGCATGACCAAACCCCACGTGGCCATCCTCAATAACGCCGGGACCGCCCACGTCGGTGAGTTCGGCGGGCCGGACAAAATCGTTGAAGCCAAGGGCGAGATTATCGAAGGGCTGGATGCCGATGGCGTCGCCGTTCTGAATCTCGACGACAAGGCATTCGGCATCTGGAAGGCCCGCGCTGGCAGCCGCAAAGTGCTGACCTTCGCCCTGAACAACCCAAGCGCCGATTTCTACGCCAGCGACCTCGATCGCGATGCTCGCGGTTGCCCGGCCTTCAACCTGCACAGCCCTGAAGGTGTGGAACGGGTTCAACTGAACCTGCTCGGCACCCATAACGTCGCCAATGCCATGGCCGCCGCAGCCGCTGCGCATGCCTTGGGCGTGTCGCTGTTCGGCATCGCCACTGGCCTGGGCGCGGTTCAGCCGGTCAAGGGCCGCACCGTTGCGCAACTGGCGACCAACGGCATGCGCGTGATTGATGACACTTACAACGCGAACCCCACCTCGATGTGCGCCGCCGTTGATATACTCGCCGGCTTTTCCGGACGCACCGTTCTGGTGCTCGGGGATATCGGCGAGTTGGGCGACTGGGCAGAGCAGGGGCACCGCGACGTGGGCGAGTACGCCCGTGGCAAGGTTTCCGCGCTTTACGCGGTCGGGCCAATGATGGCTCACGCCGTGAACGCATTTGGCCCGCAGGCCTTTCACTTCAGCACCCAGGCTGAACTGATCGAAGCCCTGGGCGCCGAGCAAGATACAAACACCACTATTTTGATCAAGGGCTCGCGTAGCGCTGCGATGGAAAACATCGTCGCCGCTTTGTGCGGGTCCAGTCTGGAGAAACATTAATGCTGCTGCTGTTAGCGGAGTACTTGCAACAGTTCTACAAAGGCTTCGCGGTCTTTCAGTACCTGACCCTGCGCGGGATTCTCGGTGTGCTGACCGCGCTGGTTTTGTCGCTGTGCTATGGCCCGTGGATGATCCGCACGTTGCAGAACCGTCAGATCGGCCAGTCCGTTCGTAATGACGGTCCGCAATCGCACCTGTCCAAATCCGGCACCCCGACCATGGGCGGCGCGTTGATTCTGTCGTCCATCGGCGTCAGCACGTTGCTGTGGGCTGACCTGAGCAACCGTTATGTCTGGACCGTGTTGCTGGTGACCTTGCTGTTCGGCGCCATCGGCTGGGTCGACGATTACCGCAAGGTGATCGAGAAGAACTCCAAAGGTCTTCCGAGCCGCTGGAAGTATTTCTGGCAATCGGTGTTCGGCCTCGGCGCGGCGATCTTCCTTTATATGACCGCAGCGACTCCGGTGGAAACCACCCTGATCCTGCCGATGCTCAAGGACTACAGCATTCCGCTGGGCATTGGTTTTGTGGTCCTGACCTATTTCGTGATTGTCGGTTCGAGCAACGCGGTCAACCTGACTGACGGCCTCGACGGCCTGGCGATCATGCCGACCGTGATGGTGGGCGGTGGTCTGGGGATCTTCTGCTACCTGTCGGGTAACGTGAAGTTCGCTGAATACCTGTTGATCCCTTACGTACCCGGCGCCGGTGAACTGATCGTGTTCTGTGGCGCGTTGATCGGTGCGGGCCTGGGCTTCCTCTGGTTCAACACCTATCCGGCACAAGTCTTCATGGGCGACGTCGGCGCGCTGGCGCTGGGCGCAGCCCTGGGCACTATCGCGGTGATTGTCCGTCAGGAAATCGTCCTGTTCATCATGGGCGGCGTGTTCGTGATGGAAACCCTGTCGGTGGTCATCCAGGTGGCCTCCTTCAAGATGACCGGGCGCCGCGTGTTCCGCATGGCGCCGATACACCACCACTTTGAACTCAAGGGCTGGCCTGAGCCGCGCGTGATCGTCCGTTTCTGGATCATCACCGTGATTCTCGTACTGGTCGGCCTTGCCACCCTGAAGCTGAGGTAGAACGAGTGTCTCTGATCGCTTCTGACCACTTCCGCATCGTTGTCGGCCTCGGCAAGAGCGGCATGTCCCTGGTTCGCTTCCTGGCGAACCGGGGCACGTCGTTTGCCGTGGCCGATACGCGGGAAAATCCACCGGAACTGGCCACGCTCAAGCGTGACTATCCGCACGTGGAAGTGCGTTGTGGCGAGCTGGACGTCGAATTCCTGTGCCGTGCCGACGAGCTCTACGTGAGCCCCGGCCTGGCGCTGGCGACCCCGGCCCTGCAGGCTGCCGCCACCCGTGGCGTGAAATTGTCCGGCGACATCGAGCTGTTCGCGCGTAACGCGAAGGCGCCGATTGTCGCCATCAGCGGTTCCAACGCGAAAAGCACCGTCACCACCCTGGTTGGTGAGATGGCCGCTGCGGCGGGCAAGCGTGTGGCGGTCGGCGGCAACCTCGGCACGCCGGCGCTGGACTTGCTCAGCGACGACGTCGAGTTGTACGTGATGGAACTGTCGAGCTTCCAGCTCGAAACCACCGATCAACTCAACGCCGAAGTGGCGACCGTGCTCAACATCAGCGAAGACCACATGGACCGCTACAGCGGCCTGCCGGCTTATCACCTGGCCAAGCACCGGATCTTCCGCGGGGCCAAGCAGTTCGTGGTCAACCGTCAGGACGCCTTGAGCCGTCCGTTGATGGGCGAGGGTCAGCCATGCTGGACCTTCGGTTTGAGCAAGCCTGATTTCAAGGCATTTGGTATCCGCGAAGAAGACGGCGAGAAGTACCTGGCCTTCGAATTCCAGAACCTGATGCCGGTACGCGAATTGAAGATTCGTGGCGCGCATAACCAGTCCAATGCCCTCGCGGCGCTGGCGCTGGGGCATGCCGTTGGCTTGCCGTTCGATGCCATGTTGTCGAGCCTGCGCACCTTCGCTGGCCTCGAACATCGCTGCCAATGGGTCCGTGACCTGGACGGCGTGGGCTACTACAACGATTCCAAAGCCACCAACGTCGGCGCCGCACTGGCCGCCATCGAAGGCCTGGGTTCGGACATCGACGGCAAGGTCGTGCTGATCGCCGGTGGCGACGGCAAAGGTGCCGAGTTCAAGGATTTGCGCGATCCGGTGGCGGCCAACTGCCGCGCCGTGATTTTGATGGGCCGCGACTCCGACAAGATCGGCGAAGCCATTGGCGATGCCGTGCCGCTGATCCGTGTCGGCTCGCTGGTCGAAGCCGTGGAGCAATGCCGCGCCGCTGCGCACCCCGGTGACGTGGTGCTGTTGTCGCCAGCCTGCGCCAGTTTCGACATGTTCAAGAATTATGAAGACCGTGGTCACCAGTTCGTCCGCGCTGTGGAGGATCTGGCATGAGCCTGCGAAATATCATCAAGCCGTATCCATCGCCGATCATCACCGGGCGCGGCATCGACCTCGACTTCCCGATGCTCGCCGGTTGCCTGGCCTTGATCGGCCTCGGGCTGGTGATGATCGCCTCGGCATCGACCGAAGTCGCCGCCGCGCAGTCGGGCAGCGCGCTGTATTACATGATTCGCCACTTGATCTATATCGTGCTGGGCCTGGGCGCCTGCGTCATCACCCTGATGATCCCGATCGCCACCTGGCAGCGCCTGGGCTGGCTGATGCTGTTGGGCGCCTTCGGTTTGCTGGTGATGGTGATCGTTCCGGGGATCGGCCGTGAAGTGAACGGCTCGATGCGCTGGATCGGTTTCAGCTTCTTCAACGTTCAGCCGTCCGAGATCGCCAAGGTGTTCGTGGTGATCTACCTCGCCGGTTACCTGGTGCGTCGCCAGAAAGAAGTGCGCGAAAGCTGGATGGGCTTCTTCAAGCCATTCATCGTTCTGCTGCCAATGGCCGGCCTGTTGCTGATGGAGCCGGACTTCGGTGCCACCGTCGTAATGATGGGCGCGGCGGCGGCGATGCTGTTCCTCGGCGGGGTCGGGCTGTTCCGGTTCTCCTTGATGGTGGTGCTCGCGGTCGCGGCGGTAGTGCTGTTGATTCAAGTGCAGCCGTATCGAATGGCGCGTCTGACCAACTTCGCCGACCCATGGGCCGACCAGTTCGGCGCCGGCTATCAGTTGTCCCAAGCCTTGATCGCGTTTGGTCGCGGCGAATGGCTGGGTGTTGGCCTGGGTAACAGCGTGCAGAAACAGTTCTACCTGCCGGAAGCGCACACTGACTTCGTGTTCTCGGTGTTGGCCGAAGAGCTGGGTGCCGTGGGTTCGCTGTGCACGGTCGCGCTGTTCGTCTTTGTGTGTATTCGCGGCATGTACATCGGCTATTGGGCCGAGAAGGCCAAGCAATTCTTTGCTGCCTACATTGCCTATGGTTTGTCGTTCCTGTGGATCGGTCAGTTCCTGATCAATATCGGCGTGAACGTCGGCCTGCTGCCGACCAAAGGTTTGACCCTGCCGTTCCTCAGTTACGGCGGCAGTTCGTTGGTGATCTGTGGTGCCTGTCTGGGCTTGTTGCTGCGCATCGAGTGGGAGAGTCGAACCCACCTGGGCAGCGAAGAGACCGAGTTCCAGGAAAGCGACTTCGCCGAGGAGTCGACCCATGGGCGCTAACGTATTGATCATGGCGGGCGGCACCGGCGGGCACGTGTTCCCGGCACTGGCCTGCGCACGCGAATTCCAGGCCCGCGGCTACACCGTGCATTGGCTCGGTACGCCACGTGGCATCGAAAACGATCTGGTCCCGGCGGCCGGTCTTGAACTGCATCGCATCAACGCCAGCGGATTGCGCGGCAAGGGCAAGCTGTCGCTGCTCAAGGCGCCGTTCATGTTGCTGAAGTCGGTCTGGCAGGCGCGGGCGATCATTCGCCGGTTGCGGCCGGTGTGCGTGGTCGGCTTCGGTGGTTATGTGACCGGCCCTGGCGGCGTCGCAGCCAAACTGTCCGGTGTGCCGGTGATCGTTCACGAGCAGAACGCCGTGGCCGGTACCGCCAATCGGTTGCTTATGCCGTTGGCCGCCCGAGTCTGTGAAGCGTTCCCCGACACCTTTACCCTGTCGGACAGCCGTCGGACCACCGGTAATCCGGTGCGCACCGAGCTGTTCCTCGAAACACCGCGACCAGCCCTGGCCGGTCGCAAGGCGCGTTTGCTGATCCTGGGCGGAAGCCTGGGCGCAGAACCGTTGAACAAGTTGCTGCCTGAAGCCCTGTCGCAAGTCGCCGTCGACCTGCGCCCGGAAGTGTTCCATCAGGCCGGCAAAAATCACGATGAAGTGACTGCGCAGCGCTATCGCGAGGCTGGCGTCGAGGCGCAAGTGCAGCCTTTCATCAAAGACATGGCTCAAGCCTATGGCTGGGCCGACCTGGTGGTGTGCCGTGCAGGCGCATTGACCATCAGTGAACTGGCCGCCGCCGGTCTGCCCTCGATGCTGGTGCCTTTGCCCCACGCCATCGACGATCACCAGACCCGCAACGCCGAATATTTGGCCCGTGAAGGCGCTGCCTTCCTGATGCCGCAAAGAACGACTGGCGCCGCAGATCTTGCCGCGCGCCTGACAGAGGTCCTGATGCAACCGCAACGACTCAATGACATGGCCAACGCGGCCCGCCGCCTGGCGAAACCCGATGCAACCCGTAACGTCGTCGACACCTGCCTGGAGGTGGCCCATGGTTGAGAATCAGAAAGCCATGCCGCACCCGGAAATGCGCCGCATCCGTCGCATCCACTTCGTCGGTATCGGCGGCGTGGGCATGTGCGGTATCGCCGAAGTGTTGTTGAACCTGGGCTATGAAGTGTCCGGTTCCGACCTCAAAGCTTCGCCGGTGACCGAGCGCCTGGAATCTTTCGGTGCGCACATCTATATCGGCCACCGTGCCGAGAACGCCGCGAACGCCGATGTGCTGGTCACGTCCAGTGCCGTGAACACGTCCAACCCGGAAGTCGCCACCGCCCTGGAACGCCGGATCCCGGTGGTGCCGCGTGCCGAAATGCTTGCCGAGCTGATGCGCTATCGCCACGGCATCGCCGTCGCCGGTACCCATGGCAAAACCACCACCACCAGCCTGATCGCTTCGGTGTTCGCGGCCGGTGGCCTGGACCCGACGTTCGTGATCGGTGGTCGTCTGAATGCCGCGGGCACCAATGCCCAGCTCGGCACCAGCCGCTACCTGATTGCCGAAGCCGACGAAAGCGATGCGAGTTTCCTGCACTTGCAGCCGTTGGTAGCCGTGGTTACCAATATCGACGCCGACCACATGGCGACCTACGACGGTGACTTCAACAAACTGAAGAAAACCTTCGTCGAATTCCTGCACAACCTGCCGTTCTACGGTTTGGCCGTGGTGTGCCTGGACGATCCGGTGGTGCGTGAAATCCTGCCGCTGGTCAAACGCCCGACGGTCACCTATGGCTTCGGCGACGACTGCGATGTGCGCGCTATCAATGTGCGCCAGCAAGGCATGCAGACCTTCTTCACGGTCCTGCGTCCTGAGCGCGAGCCGCTGGATGTCTCGGTGAACATGCCGGGCAACCACAACGTATTGAACGCCTTGGCGACCATCTGCATCGCCTCTGACGAGGGCGTCAGCGATGAAGCCATCGTCCAGGGCCTGTCCGGGTTCCAGGGTGTCGGCCGACGCTTCCAGGTCTACGGTGAATTGCCGGTAGACGGCGGCAGCGTGATGCTGGTGGACGACTACGGTCACCACCCGACCGAAGTCGCGGCAGTCATCAAAGCCGTACGCGGTGGCTGGCCGGAGCGTCGCCTGGTGATGGTTTACCAGCCGCACCGCTACAGCCGCACACGCGACCTGTACGACGATTTCGTCAATGTCCTGGCCGATGCCAACGTCTTGCTGCTGATGGAAGTCTATCCGGCCGGCGAAGAACCGATCCCGGGTGCCGACAGCCGCAAGCTGTGCAACAGCATCCGCCAGCGCGGTCAGTTGGACCCGATCTACATCGAGCGCGGTGTCGACCTCGCTCCAATCGTCAAGCCGCTGCTGCGTGCCGGCGACATCCTGCTGTGCCAGGGCGCCGGTGATATCGGCGGTCTCGCACCGAAATTGTTGAACAGTCCGTTGTTCGTGGGCGCGGTTGCCGCGCCTGCCGTGGGGAAGTTGAAATGACTGCTGCTTACGCCAACCTCGTCTCCACCCTCGCGCCGAAAGACTTCGGCCGCGTCGCCGTGCTGTTCGGCGGCAAGAGTGCCGAGCGTGACGTGTCCCTGAAGTCGGGCAATGCGGTTCTCGAAGCGCTGCAAAGCGCCGGTGTGGACGCGTTCGGCCTCGACGTGGGCGATGACCTGCTGCAGCGTCTGCTCAACGAGAAAATCGATCGCGCCTTCATCATTCTCCACGGTCGTGGCGGTGAAGACGGCAGCATGCAAGGCCTGCTCGAATGCCTGGGCATTCCCTACACCGGTAGCGGCATCCTGGCCTCGGCACTGGCCATGGACAAACTGCGCACCAAACAGGTCTGGCACAGCCTCGGGATTCCGACGCCACGCCACGCGGTACTTAGCTCTGAAGCCGATTGTATTTCGGCGGCGACGGAACTGGGCTTCCCTTTGATCGTCAAACCGGCCCATGAAGGTTCAAGTATCGGGATGGCCAAAGTGACTTCCTCTCCTGCGTTGATCGACGCATGGAAAGCGGCCAGTACCTACGATTCGCAAGTGTTGGTCGAGCAATGGATTCAAGGTCCGGAGTTCACCATCGCCACCCTGCGTGACCAGGTGTTGCCACCGATTGCCCTGGGCACGACGCACAGTTTCTACGACTACGACGCCAAGTACGTGGCTTCCGATACCCAGTACCGGATCCCTTGTGGCCTGGACAGCACCAAAGAAAAAGAACTGATGGACCTGACGGCGAAAGCCTGTGAGGCGCTGGGTATCGCCGGTTGGGGCAGGGCAGACGTGATGCAGGACGCCGACGGGCAGTTCTGGTTTCTCGAAGTCAACACCGCACCGGGCATGACCGATCACAGTCTGGTGCCAATGGCGGCCCGTGCCGCCGGCCTGGATTTCCAGCAACTGGTTCTGGCGATTCTGGCCGCCAGCATTGCCGGCAACAACGAGCCGCGAGGTTAAGACCATGCAAGGCGCTCAGCTGAGACATCAGCCCCCCGCACCACCCGGCCGCAAGCCGGTGCCGCGGGGGGCCAGCCGAATGGTGGCCAAAGAGCCGATGTCTGCGCGCCTGCCGAAAGCCAATTTTGGTTTTCTCAAAGCCTTGTTCTGGCCAGTGCTGCTGGTAGCGCTGGGGTTCGGCACTTACGAAGGCGCGCAGCGTTTGCTGCCTTACGCCGACCGGCCGATCACCAAGATCAACGTGCAGGGCGATTTGAGTTACATCAGCCAGCAAGCAGTGCAGCAGCGGATCGCCCCGTACGTGGCGTCGAGCTTCTTCACCATCGACCTGGAGAGTATGCGTACCGAGCTTGAAACGATGCCATGGATTGCCCACGCCGAAGTGCGTCGGGTGTGGCCGGATCAAGTCGTGATTCGCCTGGAAGAACAACTGCCGGTGGCCCGTTGGGGCGATGAGTCGCTGTTGAACAACCAGGGCCAGGCGTTCACCCCGCGTGAGCTGGCGAACTACGAGCACTTGCCACAGCTGTTCGGTCCACAACGGGCCCAGCAGCAAGTGATGCAGCAATACCAGGTGCTGAGCCAGATGCTCAGGCCATTGGGCTTCTCGATTGCACGCCTGGAATTGCGTGAACGAGGCAGCTGGTTCCTGACCACCGGTGCCGGCAGTTCCGGCCCGGGAATCGAACTGCTGCTGGGACGCGGCAACCTGGTGGAAAAGATGCGCCGCTTCATTGCCATCTACGACAAAACGCTTAAAGAACAGATTACGAACATTGCGCGCATCGATCTGCGCTACGCCAACGGCCTCGCTGTTGGCTGGCGGGAACCTGTAGCGCCCACGACAGCCCAACCCGCTGTCGCGAAGAATTAAGAAGAGGCAGGACCCATGGCAAACGTGCAAAGCGGCAAAATGATCGTCGGTCTCGATATCGGCACCTCCAAGGTGGTGGCGCTGGTAGGCGAGGTCTCGGACGACGGCACGCTGGAAATCGTCGGGATCGGCACTCATCCGTCCCGCGGCCTGAAGAAAGGCGTGGTGGTGAACATCGAGTCCACCGTGCAATCGATCCAGCGCGCCATCGAAGAAGCGCAGCTGATGGCCGGTTGCCGGATCCACTCGGCGTTCGTCGGCGTGGCGGGCAATCACATCCGCAGCCTGAACTCCCACGGCATCGTGGCGATTCGTGATCGCGAAGTCAGCGCCGCCGACCTTGAGCGCGTCCTCGACGCTGCCCAGGCCGTGGCGATCCCGGCTGACCAGCGCGTGCTGCACACCCTGCCGCAGGATTACGTGATCGATAACCAGGAAGGCGTTCGTGAGCCGCTGGGCATGTCGGGCGTACGTCTGGAAGCCAAGGTCCACGTGGTGACCTGCGCCGTCAACGCCGCACAGAACATTGAAAAATGCGTGCGTCGCTGCGGTCTGGAAATCGACGACATCATTCTCGAGCAGCTTGCTTCCGCGTATTCGGTCCTGACCGACGACGAGAAAGAGCTGGGCGTGTGCCTGGTGGACATCGGCGGCGGCACCACCGACATCGCGATCTTCACCGAAGGCGCGATCCGTCACACCGCGGTGATCCCGATTGCGGGCGATCAGGTGACCAACGACATCGCCATGGCGTTGCGCACCCCGACCCAGTACGCCGAAGAAATCAAGATTCGCTACGCCTGCGCCCTGGCCAAACTGGCCGGTGCCGGTGAAACCATCAAGGTGCCAAGCGTTGGCGACCGTCCACCGCGCGAGCTGTCCCGCCAGGCCTTGGCCGAAGTGGTCGAGCCGCGCTACGACGAGCTGTTCACGCTGATCCAGGCCGAACTGCGTCGCAGCGGCTACGAAGACCTGATCCCGGCCGGCATCGTGCTGACCGGCGGTACGTCGAAGATGGAAGGCGCGGTCGAACTGGCCGAAGAGATTTTCCACATGCCGGTCCGCCTGGGCGTGCCCCATGGCGTCAAGGGCCTGGATGACGTGGTGCGCAACCCGATTTATTCCACTGGCGTTGGCTTGTTGATGTACGGCCTGCAAAAGCAGTCCGACGGGATTTCGTTCTCGGGCATCAGCAGCCGCGACAGCTACAGCAATGAAGAAGCCAAACCCGCCTTGCTCGATCGCATCAAGAGCTGGGTACAAGGCAACTTCTAAAGAATTACCGCAGCACCGCAACAAACGCAGTAGGCGAAAAAACTAGAGAATGTAAGGAGAGGGAAAATGTTCGAACTCGTAGACAACATCCCCGCAAGCCCGGTTATTAAAGTTATCGGTGTTGGCGGTGGCGGCGGAAACGCCGTAAATCACATGGTCAAAAGCAACATTGAAGGCGTTGAGTTCATCTGCGCCAACACTGATGCCCAAGCGCTGAAATCCATCGGCGCGCGGACCATCCTGCAATTGGGTACCGGTGTGACCAAAGGTCTGGGCGCCGGCGCCAACCCTGAAGTAGGTCGTCAGGCCGCTCTCGAAGACCGTGAGCGCATTGCCGAAGTCCTGCAGGGCACAAACATGGTGTTCATCACCACTGGCATGGGCGGCGGTACCGGTACCGGTGCTGCGCCGATCATCGCCGAAGTGGCCAAGGAAATGGGGATCCTCACCGTTGCGGTGGTGACTCGTCCGTTCCCGTTCGAAGGCCGCAAGCGTATGCAGATCGCCGACGAAGGTATCCGTCTGCTGTCTGAAAGCGTCGACTCGTTGATCACCATTCCCAACGAGAAACTGCTGACCATCCTCGGTAAAGACGCAAGCCTTCTGTCGGCTTTCGCCAAGGCTGACGATGTACTGGCCGGTGCCGTTCGCGGTATCTCCGACATCATCAAGCGTCCGGGCATGATCAACGTCGACTTTGCCGACGTACGGACTGTCATGAGCGAAATGGGCATGGCGATGATGGGCACTGGCTGCGCCAGCGGTCCGAACCGTGCACGCGAGGCCACCGAAGCGGCCATTCGCAACCCGTTGCTCGAAGACGTGAACCTGCAAGGTGCACGCGGCATCCTGGTGAACATCACCGCCGGTCCTGACCTGTCCCTGGGTGAGTACTCCGACGTGGGTAGCATCATCGAAGCCTTCGCTTCCGAGCACGCAATGGTCAAGGTCGGTACTGTTATCGATCCGGACATGCGCGACGAACTGCACGTGACCGTGGTTGCCACTGGTCTGGGCGCAAAAATCGAGAAGCCTGTGAAGGTTATCGACAACACCATGCACACATCCGTGGCTTCGCAGCCGCAGCAACAAGCGCCTTCGCGTCAGGAAGCGCCTGCTGTGAACTACCGTGACCTGGACCGTCCGACCGTCATGCGCAACCAGGCTCAGGCCGGTGCTGCGACTGCCGCGAAGATGAATCCGCAAGACGATCTGGACTACCTGGACATCCCGGCATTCCTGCGTCGTCAGGCTGATTGATGGAATGTATCAGGGCTATGAAGGTGATTGGTGTTCAGCAAAGGTCTGGTCTGCTATTATCGCCAGCCTTTGTTGATACCAGTTCGCAATTTGCGCTGAAGCGGCCCAAGCCATGATTAAACAACGCACACTGAAAAATATTATCCGTGCCACAGGTGTAGGCCTGCACTCCGGGGAGAAGGTTTACCTGACCCTCAAGCCTGCACCTATCGACACCGGCATCGTGTTTGTTCGTGCCGATCTGGACCCTGTGGTGCAGATTCCTGCTCGCGCGGAAAACGTTGGCGAAACCACGATGTCGACCACGCTGGTCAACGGTGACGTCAAAGTGGATACGGTTGAGCACTTGCTCTCGGCCATGGCTGGCCTGGGCATCGATAACGCCTACGTCGAGCTCTCCGCGTCCGAAGTCCCGATCATGGATGGTAGCGCTGGACCTTTCGTATTCCTGATTCAATCGGCCGGCCTGGAAGAGCAGGACGCCGCCAAGAAGTTCATCCGGATCCTGCGGGAAGTGACAGTGGAAGACGGCGACAAGCGCGCCACTTTCGTCCCTTTCGAAGGTTTCAAAGTGAGCTTCGAGATCGATTTCGATCACCCGGTTTTCCGTAACCGCACACAAAGTGCAAGCGTGGATTTTTCCAGTACTTCGTTCGTAAAAGAAGTCAGCCGCGCCCGTACCTTTGGTTTCATGAGTGACATCGAGTACCTGCGCAAGCACAACCTCGCACTCGGCGGCAGCGTTGAAAACGCTATTGTGGTCGACGCGGATGGTGTACTGAACGAAGACGGCCTTCGCTATGAAGACGAATTCGTGAAGCACAAGATCCTCGATGCAATTGGTGACCTCTACCTGCTGGGCAATAGCCTGATTGGTGAGTTCAAGGGCTTCAAGTCCGGACATGCATTGAACAACCAGCTGCTGCGCAAGTTGATTGAGCAGACAGATGCTTGGGAAGTCGTGACTTTCGAAGACGCCAGCACTGCACCGATCTCTTACATGCGTCCTGTTGCGGCCGTGTAAGCAAAAACCTCTCTAGTTTTTAAAGGCTGCCTTCGGGTGGCCTTTTTTTATGCCTGCTGAGTCAAGATCAAAAGATCGCAGCCTTCGGCAGCTCCTACATTTGGAATGCGTTCTCCTGTAGGAGCTGCCGAAGGCTGCGATCTTTTGATCTTTGCTTTTAACCCGCGTTAACCACCCGATTCCTCCCCCCTTCCTTGGCCTGATACAACGCCTTGTCCGCCACAAACAACAATTGCTCCAGGCTGATCTCGCTCGCAGTGGTCCAGGTACTTATCCCGATACTGACAGTCATCGGCAACGCTGCACCCGCCACCAATGGCAATTGCTCCACGGCCACGCGGATGGCTTCGGCAATCTGCCGCGCACCCGCGCCATCGGTTTCTGCCAGGATCACCGAAAACTCTTCTCCGCCGTAACGGGCCGCCAGGTCCGCCGGTCGTCGGACGAGGGCACTGATGACCTTGGCCAACGAGCGCAGCGCTTCGTCGCCGGCCTGATGGCCATGGCGGTCGTTGAACGCCTTGAAATGGTCAGCATCGATCATCAACACCGATAACGGCATACCGGAACGCTGGGCGCGAAACCATTCGTGGCGCAGGGTCTGATCCAGCATTCGGCGGTTGGCCAGCCCCGTCAACGCATCGGTAGCGGCCAGTTGCGTCAGCTCGTGCTCGGCGGTGTGACGCCGGCGCAATTCCCGGCGCAGCGACCACGTCAGCCATAGCAGGCTCACGCACAGGGCCAGCGTTGCCGAGCTGACCACCACCGCCGTACGCTTCCAGGCTGCAAAGACTTCATCGCTGGACAGCGCAACGATGACGATCAACGGCAAATTTCCGACCTTGGAGAAGGTGTACAGGCGCTCGTCACGGTATCGATCGGAAATGCTGGTGAAGCTGCCGTTGCCTTCTTTGACGATGCGCTGGAAATTCGGGCGGTTACTGAAATCTTTGCCGATCAGTTCTTCGGCCAGACGTGGTTGCTGGGCCAGGAGAATCCCGTTCTTGCTGATCAGATTGACCGTGCTGTCGCGGCCGATGCTCAAACCGTTGAACAACTGATCGAAGTAGCTCAAGCGCATGGCGGCTTCGGCGACCCCCAAAAACTCGCCCTTGGAGCTGCTTACCCGTCGACTGAAACTGATACGCCAATCCTGTTCGGGTGACCTGGCTCTGAAAGGGGGGCTGATGAACATGCCCGGGTCCGGGTTGTTTACGTGAGACTGGAAGTATTCGCGGTCGGCGTAGTTGCCTTGCCTGGGCTCCACCGAAGCCGAGTCGGCGATCACGTCGCCCTTGTTGTCGAGCAACAAAATATTGCCCTTGTACGGTGCGGCGGTGGCGCGATCGAAATAGGCCAGATGGCGAATGGCTGGAGACACGCTTTTGAGATCTTCTCGCTGGTAGGCAGCGATCAAACCCAGCAGGGACAAATCATAGAGTTCGACATTGCGCAGTACATCGGCGTCGATCAACTGCACGATGTTGCTGGCGGCGCGGGCGGCGGACAATTCGGCGTTGGCGCGCTCACGGATCAGCAGGAAGGTCACGATGCTGAGTATCGCAATCACCAACAGCACACTGCCGAGTACAAGAAGTCGCTCCGATCGTGTCGAGCCGACCGGATCTAGAGATTTCACACTGCTCACACTCATGGTTCTGACTTCTGCAAATAAGGCGTTATGAAAGTTTTTTACAAGAGTTGGGCAGAGTCCCAGAAACCGGTCGCGTCCAGAGCGCTTGTATAAATGCCAGATAAAAAAAAGGCCAGCAAAACATGCTGGCCTATTGCTTAGTAAAGCTTAGAAGACATTCAGCGGGTAGTCGACGATCACGCGGTATTCATCGGTGTCCTGATCCAGCGCGCCGTAGCCATTGCCGCCACGGTTGGTCGCCCATTGCAGGCGCAGCGCCAAGTCCTTGGCCTTGCCGCCCTGGACCACATATTTCAAATCGATATCCCGTTCCCAGTGCTTGGCGTGTTTGCCGTCGGCGCTGTACCACGAGGCGTAGCCCTTGCTGTCTGGATCAACCTTGGTCAGGTCCGTTTCACCCCGGGAGTAGGAAACCGCCGATGTCAGGCCGGGCAAGCCGAGGCCGACGAAATCGTAGGCGTACTTGAGTTTCCACGAGCGCTCGTTCGGGCCGTTGAGGTCCGAGTACTGCTGGGAATTGTCGAGGTAAATGCTGTCGCCCTGGCTGATGTAGTCGAACGGCGTGTTGCCGTTGACCCGCTGATACGCGGCGGTAACGCTGTGATTGCCCACGCCGACGGTGAAATGCAGGCTGTAGGTGTTGTTATCGATGTTGCCCAGCAGCGCATCGCCGGTGTCTTGCGTGTGATAGAAGTGCAGGCCGGGGTTCAGGCTGACCAGATCATTCAGTTGATAGGTGTAATCCAGGTCGTAGTAGTACTGGTTCCAGATGTCCTTGAGCTCAGACGCATACAGGCTGCTGGTCAGCCCCGGCAAACCGCTCCAGGCCACGCCGGCCCAGTTCAGGTGCTGGCTTTCGTCGCCGTCGGCGAGGCTGCCATAGGACGTGCCGATCCGGGTGTGGCCGCTCTGGTTGTAAGGCTTGGTGAAACTGGCCTGGCCACCTTCGATCAGGAAACCGTCGAAGCTGTGGTTGGTCAGGCTGACGCCACGAAAGGTCTGGGGCAGCATGCGGCTCTCGCCACCGGCGATCACCGGGTTGGTGAGAAACAGGTCGCCGGCCTTCAGTTCAGTGTCAAAGGCGCGCATTTTCAACGTGCCGCCGCCAGTGGAGAACGAGCCCGGCGCTTTGCCGTTGCCGTCGCCGATCGGCAGGATGCTCGAATTGTCGGTGCCGCCACCGCCGTCGAGTTTCAGCCCGAGCATGGCGTGGGCGTCAAGGCCGAAACCGACGGTGCCTTGGGTGAAACCGGATTCGAATTTACCGAGAAACCCCTGGCCCCATTCGATGTTGTCATCGGTGTGCTGGTTCCGGTTGCGATTCATGTAGTAGTTACGGGCGTTGAGGTTGAGGCTCGACCCTTCGACAAAACCTTCGCGGCTGGTGTCGTCGGCGGCCTGTGCAGTGGCGGCCATCGTTGCAGCGATTGCAATGAATAACGGGCTGAGTTTCAGAGAAAAAGACACGTGCGGTACAGCTCCTTTTGGGTCATTAACGTCAGTTCATGGATCGACGTTTTTTACTTCTTGTTAAGGGAGACGAAGTCGGACGTGTTTTCTGCACAATAAAAAAAGCCGCTGATAGCAGCGGCTTTGAAGACAACTTTTCAAAGGGAAGAGCCGATGAAAAGTGTCGAGGGAAACGGAGCGATACGGTTAATCAGCTGTCTTTCTCAACCTGCTGGCGGGCTGCAGAAGTGGACGCTTGAGGGGTTTGCTCGGCATCGTGCGCTTTGGCAGTCATCTCTTCCTGGGCCTGTTCGAACGCTTTGGCTCGCGCAACATTGTGCGCGACAAAGGCTGGCGACTCTTCAGCCATGGCGACCGGGGACAGGAATAAGGCGGACAAAACGAAAGCGCTGGCAATACCCATAGTGTTGGACATCTTTAAAACCTTCTTGCTTGGCAAGTGCTGTTTGGTGCGCCAAGGTTAAGGTTCGAGGACGATGGGAAACAGAGCTGATTTCAGAAAGGACTATTGCGTGGGAGGCAATAGTAACCGGTGCGCCGCAAATCCGTAGCAGCTGGCGAAGCCTGCGTCCGGCTGCGCAGCAGTCGTAAACCCTGGGCGCGCGGTTTGCCTGAAAGAACCTGACGCATGATTTGACGACTGCTTCGCAGCCGGACGCAGGCTTCGCCAGCTGCTACAGGGCCGCGTTGAGTCAGACGGGGAGATGGATGCCGAACGTATTCATCCCATGGTCACTGCGCACAAACACATCGCCGCCATGCATCAGCGCGATCGCTTTCACAATCGCCAGCCCCAGCCCATGGTTATTCCCGCTATTGCTGCGTGACGCATCCACCCGATAAAACCGTTCGAACAGCCGTGGCAGATGCTCACTGGCAATCGGCGACCCAGGGTTGGCAACACCAATACTCACTTGATGCTCCGCCACCTCGATCCGAACCTCAATCACCTGGCCAGGCTCGGTGTGTTGCACAGCATTGCTCAGCAGATTGATCAACGCCCGACGCAGATGCGCGATCTCGATCCGCACCTGCGCATCGCCGCTGACCTGCACCCGCACCTGCGCGTCTTCCAGAATGAAATCCAGATACTCCAAGGTCGTGGCCACTTCATCGGCCAGCGACGTGGAGGTCAGTTTGGTCGCCTTGCTGCCCTGGTCGGCGCTGGCCAGGAACAGCATGTCATTAATGATCGAGCGCAGCCGTTCCAGTTCTTCGAGGTTCGATTGCAGCACTTCGAAATAATGTTCCGCCGAGCGCCCACGGGTCAACGCCACTTGGGTCTGGCCAATCAGGTTGGTCAGCGGTGAGCGCAGCTCATGGGCGACGTCGGCGTTGAACGATTCCAGCCGCGAATAAGCCTGCTCGACCCGCTCCAGTGTCGAGTTGAACGAACTGACAAACTGATCCAGCTCTGGCGGCAACGGTGACAGGCGCAACCGCCCCGAACGCAACGGCGGCGCCAGGCGCTGGGCTTCCTGAGACAACTTGATCAACGGCTTGAGACCGATCCGCGCCACCCAGTAACCCAAGGCCGAGGCCAGCAACACGCCGATGATCGCCAGGCTGATCAGGGCGATCAGCAAATGATGCTGGGTCTGCAGAAACGTCTCAGTGTCGATGCCGATCATAAAGCGCAACGGCGGGCGCTGGTCCTTGGCCGGGAACTGGCTGACCAGGACTTTCAGCGGGTAGTCGTGATCCGGCAGTTGCATGTCACGCCGGCCCAGCGGCCCTTCGGCGAAGGCGCGAATCTGCGGGGTGATGTTGCCGTACTCGTACTGCGGATCGCCACTGATGATCCAGAAGCTGATGCGCTTGTCTTCTTCGCCGAGCAGCTTGAGCTTGTTGTTGATCTTCACCCAATGCTCGGGTGTGCCGTAACGCCCGACCGTGGATTCGAGCACGCTGTAGCGCGCATCCAGCTCGGCTTCGGGCAACAGGCCCAGGCCTTTGTCGACCTGCTGGTACAAGGCCCAGCCGATCAACAAAAACACCAGCAGTGCCACCAGCGTGAACATCCCGCTCAAGCGCAGGGCGATGGAATTACTGGACACCACGGCTCTCCAGCACATAACCCATGCCACGAATCGTGTGCAGCAGTTTCTCGTCGAAAGGCCCGTCGAGCTTGGCCCGCAGGCGTTTGATCGCGACTTCGACGACGTTGGCGTCGCTGTCGAAATTGATGTCCCAGACCATCTCGGCAATCGCGGTTTTGGAGAGGATTTCACCCTGGCGCCGGGCCAATACGCTGAGCAGCGAGAACTCTTTGGCGGTCAGGTCCAGGCGCGTGCCGGCGCGGGTGGCCTTGCGGCTGATCAAATCGATCCACAGGTCGGCGATGCTGACTTGCACCGGTTCATGCCCGCCGCTGCGTCGGGTCAACGCTTGCAGGCGCGCCACCAGTTCCAGGAAGGAAAAAGGTTTGCCGAGGTAATCGTCGGCGCCATCGCGCAAGCCCTTGATGCGGTCTTCGACACGCTCGCGGGCGGTGAGCATGATCACCGGGGTTTGTTTGCGTGCGCGCAACGCTCGCAACACGCCGAAGCCATCGAGGCCCGGCAACATGACGTCGAGGATGATCACCGCGTAGTCGCTTTCCAGCGCCAGGTGCAGGCCTTCGACGCCATCCCGCGCCAAGTCCACGGTGTAACCCTGTTCCGTCAGGCCGCGGTGCAGATAGTCCGCGGTTTTTTCTTCATCTTCGATAATCAGAACGCGCATGACCCCGCCTCAGTCTGTGGTCGCCAACGCCGGCATCGGCGCGGGTTTGGGTCTATGGAAAAGACGCTCAAGCCACAAGTATATGACCGGCGTAGTAAACAGCGTCAGCGCCTGACTCACCAGCAAACCACCGACTACCGCAATACCCAATGGCTGGCGCAGTTCGGCGCCGGTGCCGTAGCCGAGCATCAGGGGCAAGGCACCGAGCAGGGCGGCGAGGGTGGTCATGATGATCGGCCGGAACCGCGTGATACACGCCTGGAAAATCGCCTCTTCCGGCGGCAAGCCACCCTTGCGCTGGGCCTCGAGGGCGAAGTCGATCATCAGGATGCCGTTTTTCTTCACGATGCCGATCAGCAGCACCAGGCCGATCAACGCCATGATCGAAAAGTCCTGGCCCCAGATCCATAGCATGATCACCGCGCCAAGCCCGGCTGACGGCAAGGTCGAAATAATGGTCAGCGGATGCACGAAGCTCTCATAGAGCACGCCGAGAATGATGTAGACCGCCACCAGCGCCGCCAGAATCAGCCACGGCTGGCTGGCCAACGAACTCTGGAATGCCTGGGCCGCGCCCTGGAAGTTGCCGCTGATCGCCGCCGGCATGCCGATTTCGGCCTTGGCCTGGTTGAGCAGAATTACCGCATCACCCAACGCGACGCCGGGCGCCAGGTTGAACGATAGGTTGGCCGCCGGGAACATCCCGTCGTGGGCGATGGACAATGGGCCAATGGTCGGTGCATCGAACTTCGCCAGTGCCGACAACGGCACCATCTCACCGCTCAACGGCGAGCGCAGGTAGAAGTAATTCAGGCTTTCAGCCTTGCCGCGCTGCTTGGTGTCCAGTTCCAGGATCACGTTGTACTGGTTGATCTGGGTCTGGAATTCATTGATTTGCCGCTGACCGAAGGCGTCATACAGCGCTTCATCGACATCACTGGCGGTGAGGCCGAAACGCGCCGCCGCGCTGCGGTCGATGCTGATGTGGGTGATGCTGCCGCCCAGTTGCAAGTCGTTGGAAATGTCGCGGAACGCCGGGTTGGTGCGCAGTTTTTCCGTCAGGCGCTGGGTCCAGGTGCTGAGTGTCGGGCCGTCGTTGCTCTTGAGTACGTATTGATACTGCGCACGGCTTGGGCCGGAACTGAGGTTGATGTCCTGACCGGCGCGCAGGTACAGCACGATGCCGGGGACTTTCATCAGTTGTGGGCGAATCCGGTCGATGAACTGGCTGGCCGAGACATCCCGGTCGCCGCGTTTTTTCAGGGCGATCCAGAACCGGCCGTTGGCGATGGTCTGGTTGCTGCCTGACACGCCGACGGAGTGGGAAAACGCCTGCACGGCCGGATCCGCCGCGACAATTTCCGCCATCGCCAGGTGTTTTTTCACCATGTCACCGTAGGAAATATCCGCAGCCGCTTCGGTAGTACCGAGGACAAAACCGGTGTCCTGAACCGGGAAGAAGCCTTTGGGGATGAAGATGTAACCGGCGATGGCCAGGCACAACGACAGGCAGAACACGCCGATCATGGTTTTCTGATGGGCGAGGGCGCGGCGCAGGTATTTTTCATAACCGGCCAGCAAGCGATCACCAAAGGTCTTTTTGCTGTGGGCGTGATGCACCGGCGCACGCATAAACAGCGCAGCCAGAGTCGGCGCCAGGGTCAGCGACACCACCACCGAAATCATGATGGTCGAGGTGGCGGTCAGGGCGAATTCTTTAAACAACCGCCCGACTACGCCGCCCATGAACAGCAGCGGAATAAACGCGGCGACCAGCGAGAAACTGATCGAGACCACAGTGAAACCAATTTCGCCGGCACCCTTGATCGCCGCCTCGCGCATGCCGTCGCCGGCCTCCAGGTGCCGGTGGATGTTCTCCACCACCACGATTGCATCGTCCACCACAAACCCCACGGCCACCACGATGGCCACCAGGGTCAGGTTGTTCAGGCTGAAGCCCATGATGTACATCAGGGCGAAACTGGCGGTCAGCGACACACCGAGCACCGCCGAAACAATCATGGTCGCCGACCATTGGCGCAGGAACAGCGCCATCACCGCCACCACCAGCATGATCGCGATCAGCAGGGTGATTTCCACTTCGTGCAAGGAGGCGCGAATGGTCTGGGTGCGGTCGATCAACACCTTGACCTGCACCGACGCCGGCAGCATCGCCTCAAGGCCGGGCAGGGCGGCTTGAATACGATCCACCGTCTCGACGATGTTCGCCCCCGGTTGCCGGGAGATCACCAGGTTCACACCGGGTTGATCACCGGCCCAGGCCTGGACGTAGGCATCTTCCGAACCGTTGACGACTTTGGCGACATCTTTCAGGTGAACCGGTGCACCGTCCTTGTAGGAAACGATGAGTTGGCTGTATTCGTCGGGGTGGAACAGCTGATCGTTGGTGGACAGGGTCGAAATGCTCGACTCGCCGTACAACGCACCCTTGGCCAGGTTGAGGCTGGTTTGCTGGATCGCCAGGCGAATGTCGGCGAGGGTCAGGCCGATGGCGGCGAGTTTGTCGGCTGAGGCCTGGACGCGGATCGCCGGACGTTGCTGACCGGTGATGTTGATTTGGCCTACGCCGTCGATCTGACTGATCTGACGCGAGAGCAGGGTTTCCACCAGGTCACTGAGTTCGGTGCCGGGCATTTGCGTCGAGCTGACACTGAGGATCAGCACCGGGCTGTCGGCCGGGTTGACCTTCTTCCAGGTCGGCAGGGTCGGCATGTCCTTGGGCAGCTTGCCGGCGGCGGTGTTGATCGCGGCCTGGACTTCCTGGGCGGCGGTGTCGATGCTTTTATCGAGGGTAAATTGCAGTGTCAAAAGGCTTGAGCCCAAGGCACTGCTTGAAGTCATCTGCGTCATGCCGGGGATGGCGCTGAATTGCACTTCCAGCGGCGTGGCCACCGACGAGGCCATGGTGTCCGGGCTGGCGCCTGGCAGTTGCGCGTTCACCTGAATGGTCGGGAATTCCGCTTCCGGCAACGGCGCGATCGGCAGGCGCGGGAAGGCGATCACACCCAGCAGCACCAGGGCAAAGGTCAGCAGGATGGTAGCGACCGGGTGGTCGATGCACCACGCGGAGGGCCCTCTCATTGTTTAGGCTCCGCTTGCACCACTTGCGGCGGCTCCGTCAGCACTTGCACGGTCGAACCGGGTTTGAGTCGCGACTGGCCATCGCTGACCAGCACATCGCCGGGTTTGACCCCGGTGATGATGTCCTGGCCGCTGCCTTGGTAAACCATCTGCACTTGCACGGTTTCCACTTTGTCGCCTTTCACCCGGTACACGAAATGTTGATCGAGGCCCCGTTGTACGACGGTCGGCGGTACGACAAGCGCATCTTTATCCAGCGCTGTCTGAATCTTTACCGTCACCAGCAGGCCGGGCCAGAGCTTCTGGTTCGGGTTGTTGAATTCGGCTTTGGCGCGGATGGTCCCGGTGTTGGCGTTGATCTGGTTGTCGATCAGGGTCAAGTGACCTTCGCCCAGCAGGTTGCCGGTTTCGCCGTCGGTGTCGGCGCCGATGTAGGCCTTCACCTGCGCGCGTTGCGGGTCGCCGATCAAGCCTTGCAGGGTCGGCAGCATTTGCTGCGGCAGGGAAAATTCCACGGCGATCGGGTCGATCTGCGTCACGGTGAACAAGCCTTGGGCGTCGGTCATGCGCAGGAAGTTGCCTTCGTCGACCGTACGAATACCGACACGACCAGTGACCGGAGAGCGAATCTGCGTGTAGGAAAGCTGTACCTGCGCGGCGTCGATGGACGCCTGATTGCCTTGGGCGGTGGCCTTGAGTTGGTTGACCAAGGCTTGTTGCTGATCATAAGTCTGCTTGGACACGCCATCATCGACGCTCAGCAGCTTGTAGCGCTTGAGGTTGACCAGCGCCACTTGCAGCTGCGCCTGGCTTTCGCCCAGTTGCGCACGGGCCTGATCGAGACTGGCGCGGATCGAGCGGTCATCGATGGTGGCGAGCAGGTCGCCGGTCTTGACCAGTTGACCTTCCTTGACCAGCAATTTGGTAAGGATGCCGTCGATTTGCGGACGCACCACCACACTGTGCAAGGACAACACCGAGCCGATGCCGCTGACGAAGCGCGGAACATCTTTTGCGGAAACCGCGACTACTCGCACCGGAATGGCCGTCGGGGCCGCCAGTTTGGCGGTGGCCGGCTTGGTGGCGTACCACACGCCCAGCGCTGCCAGGACAATCAGAGGGGCTGCGATCAACGCGGATTTTTTCTGAATTCGCATGCGAGTGGGGCGCCGGGCTAGAGGGACGGGAATAAGGTCAGATTTTATACCTCCCCTTATAGCCCTGTTACCCGGTCAGCAAGGTGACTGCTAACTGACGGGGCTGTCAGTTTGGGATCAGCGATTATGCAGATACACCGCGTTATCGTTCTTCGCGGGCAAGCCTCGCTCCTACACAGGTACAGCGTCGTCCTTGTAGGAACGAGGCTTGCCCGCGAAGGCGTCAGCCCAGCCCACACAACACTGACAGACCGACTACTTGTCGCCTGAATCTCACCGCTTGCAGCTTGCCGCCCTCGACACGGGTATACTGCCGCCTTTCGCGGCCCATCCACCGGGCCCGACTCTTTGTGCATCACCCGGAGCTTTCATGACTTCCCCGACACAACCGCCGGTCGCCGACGCTTTGAGCGACGACCAGGCAGACCTGCCAGACAGCGTCGACTCCAGCGCAGACAGCGAAACCAAAGCCGCAATCCCGGCATTCAAGTTTCCATTCAAACCGGGCGAACTGGCATCGGCCAAGAACGCCAGCCAGCCGTGGTACAAGAACGGCGCCAAGAATGGCCACACCAAGACCCCTGGCGCAGCGCCACCGGGTACTCGTCGTTCGATGGGCAAACGCTGACCGTCAGCCAGTTGGAAAAAAAGCCCTTCTGAAATCGAGACTGTTCCCACAAGGATGAGCGATTCGTCCTCTGGGAAAGTCAGTGGCCACTCGTCGAAGATTCATCTCCGTGAATTCCTCGACGAAGGCCATCGAAATGCCCCTGCTGAAAATCCTCTCTGTTCTGTCGCTGATGGTCCTGACCACCGGTTCTGTATCGTCTGCGGTCGAGCCACAGATCCGTTTTGGCGTCGAAGCTCTTGTCCCACCGTTTGAAAGCCGTAACAACAGGGGTGAACTGGTCGGGTTGAACATCGAATTGGGCAATGCGTTATGTGCCGAACTCAAATCCCGCTGTGTCTGGGTCGACCAGGACTACGCCACCAATATCGAAGCCCTTGAAGCCAATCGCTTCGACGTGATCATGCCGATGACCGCCACCCCGGCGCGTCGCGAGCGGATCGATTTCACCGAGAACCTTTACCCGCTGAGCAGCCGTCTTGTGGCCCGCGAGGGTTCTGGTTTGCAACCAACGGTGGCGTCGCTCAAAGGCAAGCGTGTCGGCGTGCTTGCGGGCACCAGTCGCGAAGCGTTTGCCAAGGCGCGTTGGGCTGAGTCAGGCGTGACCGTGCGCAGCTTCCAATTCAACGATCAACTGATCGCCAGCCTGCAGGCGGGTGAAATCGACGCCACCCTGCAAGACACCATCGAAATCAGCCATGCGCTGTTGGGTCAACCCTATGGACGCGACTTCGCCTTTGCCGGCCCGGCGTTCAATGACCCGATGCTGGGCGATGGTGTGGCGATGGCGCTGCGCAAAAGTGACACCGCTTTGCGCGATAACCTGAATGCTGCGTTGGAGCGCCTCAAGCAAAACGGGCAGTACCCGTTGATCACCCAGCGCTACTTGCCGCCGGTCGCTGTCAATTCGCCCCACTATTTTCTTAACGACGAAGGCCTGCCATTTTCGGATGCGGTGCAGGTAGGCGAGACTATTTA
This sequence comes from Pseudomonas sp. B21-053, assembly GCF_026016365.1. Taxonomy (NCBI): domain Bacteria; kingdom Pseudomonadati; phylum Pseudomonadota; class Gammaproteobacteria; order Pseudomonadales; family Pseudomonadaceae; genus Pseudomonas; species Pseudomonas sp. B21-053. The sequence goes on along the minus strand of NZ_CP087205.1, from coordinate 5,907,046 downwards.
TCTGTCTGGCGTGCTCGGCTTGGGAGCGGACGGCGAATTGGTGAAGGGCGGTATCGTCCCGCAGATGACCCAGACCATGGAGAACCTGCGCAGCGCATTGCAACGCAGTGGTTCGTCCCTGTCCCACGTGGCCAAATGCACGGTCATCCTGGCTGATATCAAGGATTTCAGCGCAATGAACACGGTGTATCGACACTACTTCCCGGCAGATCGATTGCCGGCCCGTACGACGTTTGTCGCCAAGGCGTTGGTGCTGGACGCTCGGGTTGAAGTCGAATGCCTGGCGGTTGCCACTCGCTGATTCGGAATCTGCGTTGTCTGTGCCGGCTTCTTCGCGAGCAAGCCCGCTCCCACAGGGGAATGCAATTTAATGTGGGAGCGGGCTTGCTCGCGAAGGGGCCATCACAGGCAACGCATCCCTTGGATCAAGCCGCTCGCAAAGAAATAAACGCATAGTTCAGCGCGGCTTCAGTTGCCACTTCAGCCCCGGCCGCCAGGACTTGCCCGGCAATGTCCTCGCCCGAGACATGAAACAGCCATTCACCGCCCGGTGCTTCCAATGGCTGAGCCACCACCTGATCGATCACCGAAGCAAAAGCCCCCATCTCCGGCAGATACGCGGTAAAGCCGTCACCCTTCAGCGCGGTGGTTCGAATTCCCAAGAGCCCGCAAATCGCATCCTTGGTCTGAACCTCATCGCGATCCGCCTGGCGCGAGCGCTGGATCAGCGTGAGCAGTTCCTGATCAACCAACTCGCCGCCCACAATCAAATCCGGCCCCTGTTCCCACGACTCGGGCGGGCATTCTTTTACCGCCGGGTTGAGAGGGATGTGCGGATTGATTTCCATCGGGTAGATGCGGCACACCAACGGCCGGCGTTCGTAGATGCGACAGAGGTTGTCTTCGTCAAGATTCCGGCAGGGGCCGACATTGTAGGCGGCGAAAGTGATCGCAACGTAGGCCTCGGTCGCGCCGCTTCGAACCATCACCGACCGGCGTTCGGCGTGATCCCGTTGCAACAGAGGCAAGCCCAGGCCATTGCCCAGGAAGCCTTCCACCAGCACGATCACCTGACCGCCATCGTTCGCCCACATGCGGGCTTCCGTCAGGGTCAGGGGTACGTGGTGGTCGTTGCAGCATTTGCCGCAACCTACGCAGGAAAACGTCGTGTTCATTGGTTGACCGGTCGCATGTGAGGGCGTGATTGGGTGACAGAAAGCCACCGCACAGGTCAGCGTCGAAGCAAGTTATGCGCCACTCACGGCTTTTTGGCGGTAGGGCGGATCGAGTCCCATTCGGTGACGTAGGCGGTTTTGGCTTTCTTGTTGTAGAGACACAACTCAGTGCCCTGTTGGCCCTTCATGTGCTTTTGCGGGTATTGGCCTTGCAGCAGGAGGGCGGTGTAGCCGACGCGGTCGTCGAATTGTGCGGCGGTGCCGACGGGTTTTGCGTCCTTCAGGCCGCTGGCTTTGGTGCAGCTGTTGAGGACGGCTTTGTCGTAGGCGGCCCAGGCGTCGGGGCTGGAGGCGTGAGCCTGGGTGGCGAGGGCGGTGAGGCTGAGGAAGAGCAGGGTGGTGGCTTTCATGGAGATGGGCATCCTTGTGTAAGTTGGACAAGGTCGGAGTATGCCTGATGGTTGTGGGGTGTTTGTGTCGGCCTCTTCGCGGGCAAGCCTCGCTCCTACAGGGGGCGCGCTGTCAGGCCGGCACCGGCTCGCGGCGTACCACCCGCATTCCGGCGCTTTCGTACAATCGCTGCGCGCGCAGGTTGTGTTCCAGCACTTTCAAATCGACAAACCCTTCGCGGCGCTGCTGAAACGCTTTGAAAGCATTTAGCAGCAAAGCGCGGCCGAGTCCGAGGCCTTGGGCGCGGGGATGCACCACCAGGTTCTTGATGTAGGCGCTGGTCCAGCACTGGCACACACCGACGATCCCTTCGGCGTCGAGGGCGATGAAGCAGAGGCTTGGATCGTATTCAGGATCGGTTTCAAAGCGTCGCTGCCAGACGTCCAGCGCCGGCACGCGACCGCCGCCCTCGCGATAACCCAGTTCCATCAGCCGGTGTACGGCTTCGGCGAGTTCGGGGCGGTATTGGCACAGTTCGATACCGGTTGGCCAGGTGATGGCCGGCACCGCCTCCGCGAGGTTGCGCCGCATCAGAAAGCAAAAGTCCTCGGCCAAACTCAGTGGCCCTGCTCGGCGACAGCCTTGGCGGCTTCGATCAGGCACTTGGTCAGTTCTGGCGAGGAGAACTTGGTCAGTACCCCGTTGGCGCCGGCCAAACGGGCTTTTTCGCTGTTCATCGCGCTGTCCAGCGAGGTATGCAGCAGCACGTAAAGGTGCGAGAAATCCGGGGTTTCGCGCAGGGTGCGGGTGAAGGCGTAGCCGTCCATCTCCGACATTTCGATGTCCGAGACGATCAGGTTGATCTGCTGCGCGGTGCCTTGCAGGTCCAGCAGGCAGTCGATGGCTTCCTTGGCACTGCGCGCGGTGTGGCATTGCAGGCCGAGGTTGCGCAGGGTGTGCACCGATTGTTGCAGCGCGGTCTGGCTGTCATCGACCACCAGGATTCGCGCGTTGCCCAGGACTTCGGCGTCTTCCATGCTCAGTTCGGTCGGGGCCATTTCGATCTGCGCCGGGGCGATGCCGTGGATGACTTTTTCGATATCCAGCACTTGCACCAGCACACCATCGACCGAGGTCACGCCGGTGATGTACGAACGCACACCGCCGGAGCCGAAGGGCGGCGGACGGATGTCGGTGGTCAGGCAGTGCACGATCTTGCTCACGGCCTGAACGTGCAGGCCCTGTTTGGAGCGGCTGACGTCGGTGACGATCAGGCAGCCACCGTTGGGATCTTCCAGCGGTCGCTCGCCGATGGCGCGGCTCAGGTCGATCACCGACAACGACGTGCCACGCAGGGTGGCGATGCCTTTGACGTGGGGATGCGACTCCGGCAGCTTGGTCAGCGGCGGGCAAGGGATGATTTCACTGACTTTCAGCAGGTTGATCGCCATCAGCTTGCCGCTGCGCAAGGTAAACAGAAGAAGCGAAAGTGAATCTGCGCGGGCTTTGGTGGAGGACATAAAAACCTTCTTTGGAGAAAGGTGATGGGCGAATAAAAAGTCGCCAAAAGCTATTGATGCCGGGTTATCGACTTGTTGGGGGCAGGCTTTAGCGCCAATAAATCTCGGGTAGATCAAAGATCGCAGCCTTCGGCAGCTCCTACAGGGGAATACGATCGGCGTAGGAGCTGCCGAAGGCTGCGATCTTTGCTTATTTCATCCCCAATCGCTTGGCCATGCGCCCCAGATTCGCTCGATCCAAGCCTAGCTCACGGGCCGCGCTCGCCCAATTGTTGTTGTGGCGTTCCAGACAGGCGTTGATCAGTTGCCGCTGATAATCCTCGGTCGCCGCCCGCAAGTCACCCGAGACTAAAGGCATAGGGCTGACAGTCGGTTGCTCGGCAGGGAGCTCGACGCTGTCATGGGGCAAATCCAGGTCCGCCGCACTCAAACTGAGAATCTTCGGCCGTTCCTTGCAGTTGCCCAGCGCCTTCAATGCGCTGCGGCCAATCAAGTGTTCCAGCTCTCGCACGTTCCCTGGCCATTGATAAGCCAATAGCGCTGCTTGGGCATCGCTGTTCAGGCGCAAGCTGTTGAGGCCCATGCGCGAGCGGTTCTGTTCGAGGAAGAAACCGCTGAGCAGCAACACATCCCGCCCGCGATCACGCAGCGCGGGCACCAGCAGCGGATACACGCTCAGTCGATGATAGAAGTCAGCGCGATAGCGACCGCTGCGCACTTCTTCAGCGAGGTCGCGGTTGGTGGCTGCGATCAGCCGCACGTCCACTTGATGTTCTTTGTCCGAGCCCAGGCGCTGCAACTGACCGCTTTGCAGCACCCGCAACAGCTTGGCCTGTACGGTCAGGGACAGTTCACCGACCTCATCGAGAAACAGCGTGCCGCCATTCGCCAGTTCGAATTTGCCACGTCGGTCGCTCGTCGCCCCGGTGAACGCGCCGCGCACATGGCCGAACAATTCACTCTCGACCAGCGTATCCGGCAGCGCGGCGCAGTTGAGGCTGATGATCGGTTTGTCGGCCCGGGGCGAGGCGGCGTGAATTGCCTGCGCCACCAGTTCCTTGCCGACCCCGGTTTCCCCGGTGATCAGCACGGTCAGGTCGCTGCCGCCCACCAGGCTGATCTCTTCCACCAGGCGTTTGTGAGATTTGCTCTGGCCGATCATTTCGCGGTTCTGCTGGCCACTGGCCTGACGGTAAACCTCGGCGCGCTGGTGTTCGTCTTCCGCGCGATTGGCCAGCCGTTCGATGCGCTCGGCGGCGTTGACGGTCGCAGCGGCGAGGCTGGCGAAGGCTTGCAGAGCATCGAGTTCGATCGGTTCGAAACGCTCCGGGTCCAGCGCGTCGAGGGTCAGCAGGCCCCACGGACGCTCGTCAATAAACAGTGGGCAACCCATGCAATCGTGGACTTCCAGATGCTCGTCGAGTCCATCAACCAGACCGTCGTAAGGGTCGGGCAACTCGCTGTCAGCGGCGAAACGGGTCGGGCCGGGACTGCTCAGCAATGCTTCGAAGCGCGGGTGTTCGCTGACCTTGAAGCGCCGTCCCAAGGTGTCAGTGCTCAAGCCGTCCACCGCCAGCGGCACCAGCCATTCGCCATCGAGGCGCAGCAGCGCGGCGGCGTCGCAGGGCAGCAGGGCGCGCATGGCTTCGAGCAAGCGCCGATAGCGCTCGCCTTCGGGCAGTTCGCGGGACAGGTCCGAGACCAGCGGGAGCAGGGCAGTAAGCAGGGATTTTGCAGTCATAGTGACTCCGTGTAGTCGGTGTGACTATAAAGCAGCCTGTGTCGATATGACTACGTTGAATTCAACTATTTGATTTTTAAGCTTTTAATTGTTGGCATGGAAACTGATAAGCCTAAGGCATTCAAATCGAAGCTCAGGAGTCGCCCTAATGCTTAGCGTTCAAGACCGTGCCATCGTCAAATCCACCGTGCCGTTGCTGGAAAGCGGTGGCGAAGCGCTGATCACTCACTTCTACCGCATGATGCTCTCCGAATACCCGGAAGTCCGCCCGCTGTTCAACCAGGCCCACCAGGCCAGCGGTGACCAACCCCGCGCCTTGGCCAATGGTGTATTGATGTATGCGCGGCACATCGATCAGCTCGACCAGTTGGGCGATCTGGTGGCCAAGATCATCAACAAACACGTGGCCCTGCAGATTCTGCCGGAGCACTACCCGATTGTCGGCACCTGCCTGTTGCGTGCGATTGCCGAAGTGCTGGGCGAAGAAATCGCTACCCCGGAAGTCATTGCGGCGTGGGGCGCGGCTTACGGTCAATTGGCTGACATCCTGATCGGCGCCGAAACCAGCATCTACGACCAGAAAGAACAGGCACCGGGTGGCTGGCGCGGGGCGCGGGAGTTCATCGTCGCGGCCAAGGTCGAGGAAAGCGCGGAAATCACCTCGTTCTACTTCGAACCTGCTGACAAAGGCCCGATCCTCGCTGCCGAGCCAGGCCAGTACATCGGTATGAAGCTGATCCTGGATGGCGAAGAAATTCGTCGTAATTACTCGCTGTCCTCCCTCTCGGACAAAGGCCAATACCGCATCAGCGTGAAGCGCGAAATCGGTGGCCGCGCCTCCAACCACTTGCACGATCAACTGCATGTCGGCTCGAGCATCCAACTGTTCCCGCCATCGGGCGAGTTCACCCTGACCGCCAGCGATAAACCGCTGGTGCTGATCAGCGGTGGTGTCGGCATCACTCCGACCCTGGCGATGCTCGAAGCAGCGTTGGCGACCGAGCGGCCGGTGCACTTTATTCACTGTGCGCGTAACGGCAGCGTCCATGCGTTCCGTGACTGGATCGATGGTTTGGCCGAACGTCATCCGCAGCTCAAGCGCTTCTATTGCTACGCCGAAGATGACGGCGTGAGCCCGGCGGCGGACAAGGTTGGGTTGTTGAGTCAGGAGCAGTTGGGCGAATGGTTGCCGCAGCAGCGCGATCTGGATGCTTATTTCCTGGGGCCTAAAGGCTTTATGGCGGCGATCAAGCGGCATTTGAAAGCGCTGGGTGTGCCGGAGAAGCAGAGTCGTTATGAGTTCTTTGGGCCGGCTTCGGCGCTTGAGTAACGATTAAATACCGAGTCGCCTGCTTCGCGAGCAAGCCCGCTCCCACATGGGATTTCGGTTGAGCACAGGATTTGTGTTCACACCGGTCCCTGTGGGAGCGAGCTTGCTCGCGAAAGGCCGCACCACGGTCCCAATTCTTGCAAATCACCCAAAAATTAATCCCTTCTTAACCGGCCTGTCGTCTATTCCCCGACATCTACCGGCGCGCGCCAGGCTCTCCAAGGTCCGGGCCAGCGTGTAGACTTCCGGCAATCGATATTTAGAAGGGAAACGCGATGAGTGACGAAACGATGCGGTTGGGCCGTGAGCGGCGTTATCTGGTGCTGCTGGGCATCATCTGTCTGGCACTGATCGGCGGCGCGCTGTACATGCAAGTGGTGCTGGAAGAGGCGCCGTGCCCGCTGTGCATCCTGCAGCGTTATGCGTTGTTGCTGATCGCCATCTTCGCGTTCATCGGCGCCGCCATGCGCACCCGTCGCAGCCTCACCGTGTTTGAGGTGCTGGTGGTGATCTGTGCGCTGGGTGGCGTCGCTGTGGCGGGGCATCACGTGTATACGCAGTTCTATCCGGCGGTCAGCTGTGGCGTCGATGTGCTGCAACCGATAGTCGACGGCCTGCCCCTGGCGAAGATCTTCCCGCTGGGCTTCCAGGTCGATGGCTTCTGTGACACGCCGTATCCGCCGATCCTCGGCCTGTCGCTGGCACAGTGGGCGCTGGTGTCGTTTGTGCTGGTGGTGATCCTCGTGCCGCTGCTGGTCTCGCGTAATCGCAAGGCGCTGCGCTAACCCGCTGTACGTAACAAAAAACGCCCCGGTCCTCGTATAGAGGGCCGGGGCGTTTTGCATTTCAGAGCTCAGGTAAACAGACCGTGATGTGCGACAGCCAAGGGTGCGCAACGTGTGCGACATGTTGTCACAGCCAGAGTGTCGCAGGGCATTTCAAAGAGCTGAATTGGTGCATAGCTATGCAACGAAATCACCTCGTTTGAGCCGCTACCCATTTGTTCATCTTCATGGTGTATCAGGCAGTTTTAACAGGCTTCGGCGAATCGCCAGACCCCTTGCTTATCGGGGCTTTGAAGGGGGTAGGGGAAGGCAAGTTGCCATGAAGGCTGTCTGAACTGCGGGTCTTAGCCCCACAAATTTTGGTGTTTTTGTTGAGAATTAATTTCGATACCATGCCGAACTTTTGCAAAATCCGTTAATGATTGTTGCTGGATCGGATAAAAATTATTTCGGGATGAGACATGGTTTATGGGCGGCGACGTATCTACAATCGCCCGCACTGAATTCCCGGCGCTGCTCTCGTCTGAGCAAAATAGGGTGTCGAGAGGCTTAGCGGCTTTATGCGACTCCCAGGTGTCGGTGCCTTTCCGACTATCCGCACCAAATGGAATTGGTCTGTAACAAGGCCTTTGACCACGAATTCGAATAAGAACTCACCGCTAGCCCAGGATTTGTCGAACAGCGTCTGACGCGCGACGGGCAGCCCTTATTCAATCCAAGAAAAATGCCAACCCTTGGCAGGGTGAAGTGTTGGCGATCAAAACCCAACTGCATTGCGCAAGCTGCTTTAGAGGTCGTGAGATGAGTAAAAACAGGTACCCCAGACTACTAGGCTTATTGCCGCTGCTCGGCACGTTGCTGCTGTCAGGCTGCAACATGACCTTGCTCGACCCCAAGGGCCAGGTCGGCCTGGATGAGCGAAACCTGATCATCACCGCAACGCTGCTGATGCTGTTGGTCGTTGTGCCGGTCATCGTCATGACGTTCCTGTTCGCCTGGAAATATCGCGCTACCAACCCGGACGCGGTGTACGCGCCTAAATGGTCGCACTCCACCAAGATTGAAATCGCGGTATGGGCTGTTCCGGTCCTGATCATCATTGCGCTGGGTTACGTGACCTACATTTCGACCCACGCACTGGACCCGTACAAGCCGCTCGAATCCGACGTCAAGCCGATCACCGTTGAAGTGGTCTCCATGGACTGGAAGTGGCTGTTCATCTACCCGGAACAAGGCATCGCCACCGTTAACAAACTGGTGTTCCCGGCCAACACGCCAATCAATTTCAAAATCACCTCCGACACCGTGATGAACTCGTTCTTCATCCCGGGCCTGGGTGGCCAGATCTACGCGATGGCGGGCATGGAAACCAAGCTGCACCTGATTGCCAACCAGAACGCTGAATTCGACGGTATCTCCGCCAACTACAGCGGCGCGGGTTTCACCGGCATGAAGTTCAAAGCTATCGCCACTTCCCAGGCGGATTTCGATGCCTGGGTCAGTGATGTCAAGAAGGCACCTAAACAGCTGGAAAAAGCTGAATACGAAGCCCTTTCCAAACCAAGCCAGAACAACCCAGTCGAGCTCTATTCCTCGTTCACGCCAAACCTGTTCCAGATCATCGTCGACAAGTACGAAGGCATGAAACCGGGCGCGCCAATGCATCACGAGAAAAAAGAGCACGAAATGGCCGCCATGGAAGGGATGGACATGAGTTCGCATTCAGCTGCCGGGGCAGAGGAGTAAACGATGTTTGGTAAATTAAGTTGGGAAGCGGTCCCGTTCCACGAACCGATCGTGATGATTACCATCGCCATGATCGCGCTCGGCGGTCTGGCGGTGTTCGCTGCAATCACCTACTTCAAGAAGTGGACCTACTTGTGGACCGAGTGGCTGACGTCGGTCGACCACAAGAAAATCGGCGTGATGTACATCATCGTCGCCATGATCATGCTGCTGCGCGGTTTTGCCGACGCCATCATGATGCGTTCCCAGCTGGCCCTGGCCACCGAGGGGTCGCCTGGCTACCTGCCACCTGAACACTATGACCAGATCTTCACCGCTCACGGTGTGATCATGATCATCTTCATGGCGATGCCATTCTTCACCGGCCTGATGAACCTTGCAGTGCCGCTGCAGATCGGCGCACGTGACGTTGCCTACCCGTTCCTGAACTCCCTGAGCTTCTGGCTGCTGGTGTCCGGCGTTGTGCTGGTAAACGTGTCCCTGGGTGTCGGCGAATTCGCCCGTACCGGTTGGGTTGCGTATCCACCGCTGTCGGAACTGGGCTACAGCCCGGGCGTTGGTGTGGACTACTACATCTGGGCCCTGCAGCTATCGGGTCTGGGGACAACGCTAACCGGGGTTAACTTCCTGGCGACCGTGCTGAAGATGCGTACTCCAGGCATGAAGATGATGGACATGCCGATCTTCACCTGGACCTGCACCTGGGCCAACGTCCTGATCGTGGCTTCGTTCCCGATCCTGACCGCTACCCTGGCACTGCTGACCCTCGACCGTTACATGGATTTCCACATTTTCACCAATGAACTTGGTGGCAATCCAATGATGTACGTCAACTTGTTCTGGGCCTGGGGTCACCCCGAGGTTTACATTCTGATTCTGCCGGCGTTCGGGGTCTTCTCCGAAGTCATCTCGACCTTCTCCGGCAAGCGTCTGTTCGGCCACCACTCGATGATCTACGCTTCCGGCGCGATCTCGATCCTGGGCTTCATGGTCTGGCTGCACCACTTCTTCACCATGGGGTCGGGTGCCAGCGTCAACGCCTTCTTCGGTCTGGCGACGATGCTGATCTCGATTCCGACGGGGGTGAAGCTATTCAACTGGCTGTTCACCATCTATCGCGGTCGTCTGCAGTTCACCAGCCAGGTTCTCTGGACCCTGGGCTTCATGGTGACCTTCGCCATCGGCGGCATGACCGGCGTATTGCTGGCCATCCCGGGTGCTGACTTCGTACTGCACAACAGCCTGTTCGTGATCGCTCACTTCCACAACGTGATCATCGGCGGCGCAGTATTTGGCTACATCGCTGGTTTCGCTTTCTTCTTCCCTAAAGCGTTCGGCTTCAAGCTGCACGAAGGTTGGGGCAAGGCAGCGTTCTGGTTCTGGATCTCGGGCTTCTTCGTCGCGTTCATGCCGCTCTATGCACTGGGCTTCATGGGCATGACCCGTCGTCTGAACGCCACCACCAACCCTGAGTGGGTGCCTTACCTGCACGTAGCAATGTTCGGCGCGGTCATGATCGCCGTCGGTATTGCCTGCCAGTTGATCCAGCTGTACGTCAGTGTGCGTGACCGCAAGAAGCCAGAGAACATGTGCGAACACGGCGATCCGTGGAATGCCCATACCCTGGAATGGTCGACCTCGTCGCCACCGCCGTTCTACAACTTCGCGGTACTGCCGAAAGCGCCAGGCATCGACCCGTTCACTGAAGCCAAGGAAAACGGTACTGCGTACCAGACTCCGGCCAAGTACGAACCGATCCACATGCCAAACAACACCGCGACCGGTCTGGTCATGGGTGCTCTGTTGACCGTGTTCGGTTTCGCGATGATCTGGCACATCTGGTGGATGGCCATCTTCGGCCTCGCCGGTACCGTGATCTACTTCGTTATCCATGCTGCCCGTGATGACCAGGGCTATATGGTGCCGGTCGACGTGATCGAGCGCATCGAAGCCGAGCAGCACAAGCGTCTGGTAGCGGCAGGGAAAATCCCGGCTGGCGCCACCCGTGTTGAAACCTCGTTGGAACAGGCTTAAACCATGTCGAACTTAGTGACCAATGCTGGACACACCCATGTCGATGAACATGGGCACGATGACCATCACCACGACTCGGGCGAGATGACCGTATTCGGTTTCTGGCTCTACCTGATGACCGACTGCATTTTGTTTGCGTCGATCTTCGCGGTGTACGCGGTACTGGTTAACAACGTAGCGGGTGGCCCGTCGGGCCACGACATCTTCGAGCTGCCATACGTGCTGGGCGAAACCGCCTGCCTGTTGCTCAGTTCGATCACCTACGGCTTCGCCATGCTGGCGTTGTTCAAGGGCAACAAGAAAGCAGTGTTGGGCTGGTTGGCCATCACTTTCCTGTTCGGCCTGGGCTTCATCGGCATGGAGATCAACGAGTTCCACATGCTGATCTCCGAAGGCTACGGTCCTAGCCGCAGCGGCTTCCTGTCCGGGTTCTTCACCCTGGTCGGCACCCACGGTCTGCACGTGACCAGCGGTCTGATCTGGATGGCGATCATGATGTATCAGGTCAACAAACATGGCCTGACGTCGACCAACAAGACCCGCCTGAGCTGCCTGAGCCTGTTCTGGCACTTCCTGGACGTGGTCTGGATCTGCGTATTCACCGTTGTTTACCTGATGGGGACTCTGTAATGGCTAACGCTCATTCCCACGACAGCCACGACGCCGGTCACGGCAGCGTAAAGTCCTACGCCATCGGCTTCATCCTGTCGGTGATCCTGACGATCATTCCGTTCGGCCTGGTGATGTACCCATCGCTGCCGAAAGTCTGGACGCTGTGGATCGTACTGGCCTTCGCAGTGATCCAGGTGCTCGTTCACCTGGTGTACTTCCTCCACCTGGACCGCTCCGCCGCCCAGCGTAACAACGTGATTGCGTTTGTGTTCGCTGCGATGGTGATCGTCCTGTTGGTTGGCTTGTCGCTGTGGATCATGTTCAGCATCCACACCGTCATGATGGCGCACTGAGGAAAGTCCGGATGTCCTTTAAGCACTTTATCCAAATCACCAAACCGGGGATCATTTTCGGTAACGTGCTTTCTGTGGCAGGCGGATTTTTCCTGGCCTCGAAAGGGCATGTCGATCTGGCCATCTTCCTGGCCGCCATGATCGGCACGTCCCTGGTGGTGGCTTCCGGTTGCGTGTTCAACAACTGCATCGACCGCGACATCGACCTGAAGATGGAACGCACCAAGAACCGGGTGCTGGTCCAGGGCTTGATCTCCCTGAAACTGGCCCTGGTCTACGCGACCGTCCTCGGTATCGCCGGCGTTGCACTGTTGTACAAGGTGGCGAATCCACTGGCTGCGCTGTTTGCGGTCATCGGTTTTGTGATCTACGTCGGCTTCTACAGCCTGTACCTCAAGCGCAAGTCGGTTCACGGCACGCTGGTGGGCAGTCTGTCGGGCGCGATGCCGCCGGTAATTGGTTACGTCGCCGTGACCAACAGCTTCGACATGGCTGCGCTGACCCTGCTGGTGATGTTCAGCCTGTGGCAGATGCCGCATTCCTACGCCATCGCGATCTTCCGCTTCAACGATTACCTGGCCGCATCGATTCCGGTGCTGCCAGTGAAGCGCGGGATCCAGGTCGCCAAGAAGCACATCCTGCTCTACATCCTGGCATTCCTGGTCGCGACCCTGATGCTGACCTTCAGCGGCTACGCCGGCATGAGCTACCTCGCCGTCGCCGCGGCCATGGGCATGTACTGGTTGTACATGGCCTGGACCGGCTACAAGGCAGTGGATGACACGGTCTGGGCACGCAAGCTGTTCGTGTTCTCGATCTTCACCATTACCGCGTTGAGCGTGATGATGTCGCTGGACTTCAAAGTGCCGAGTGAGCTGTTGCTGACTTACGCGCCTTAAGGTTTAGCTGCTGAACTGAAAAGCCCCGCCTTCGAAAGAAGAGCGGGGTTTTTTATTGGGTTTTTTTAGTAGACCGAGTCAGCCCTTTCGCGAGCAGGCTCACTCCCACATTGGATCGGTGTTGCCGCCAGCCTCATGCCCGGCGCCAAACCCATGTGGGAGCGGGCTTGCTCGCGAAGGCTGCGCCGCGATGTATCAGGAAAACTCAGCGATCAAGCAACCGGAAAAACCGCTCGCGAACCTGGGCGTTATCGCTGTGCGCCACGTTGAATCGCATGAACTGGCTCGCCTCAGGGGATTTGCTGAGCAGGGTTCCAGGCGCCAGCACGAGGTCGTTTTCCAGACCTTTGCGCGCCAGGGTTTCGGCGTGCAGGCCTTCGGGCAAACGCGTCCAGATAAACAGTCCTTCACCGGGCAGCGAGGATACGGAACAACCGGCCTCCACCAACCAGCGCGCCACGCGGCTACTCGATTCATACAACCGATCCACCGTGCGCCGCGTATGTTTGGCATAGCTGCCATTGCTGAGCATCGTGCAGGTAATCTGCTCGGCGAATTCCGAGGTGACGCCGCCGCAGGCCATTTTCAGAGTGATCAGGCGTGCCGCCAGTTGCGGCGACAGCACCGCATAGCTGACCCGGCTGTTGGCCGTCAGGGTCTTGGAGAACCCGGACACGTAACTCACATTGTCCACGCCGCTTGCCGCCAGACGCGGTGTGCGGCGTTGCTGCAGGTCGCCATATAAATCGTCCTCGACGATGTGGAAGCCGTAGCGGTGGCTCAGCTCCATCAATCGATACACCTGAGCCGGGGAGAACGAGTGCCCGGTCGGGTTATGCAGCGTGCTGTTGGTCAGGTACAGCACGGGTTTGTGGGCGATCAGCGCTTGCTCGAAGGCCTCCAGGTCCAGGCCTTCGCAGCTACGGGGAACGGTGATGACCTTGGCGCCATGCAGCGCGAGGTTGGTGTGCATGTTGAAGTAGCACGGATCGTCGAGCAGCACCGTGTCGCCAGGCTTGATCAGCAGACGCATCAGCAGGTCGACGGCCTGCATGGTATTGGCGGTAGTGATGATCTGTTCCACCGGCACATCGATGCCAAACGTCGACAGTTTGACCCGCAACGCCTGACGCAATGGCAAATAACCGCCCGTGACGCCGTATTCGCCCATGCGCAGAGCGGTGGCGCGCAGGGTGCCGCGCACGGCTTTGAGCAGCTCTTCGGCGGGCAGCCAGGACGAGGGCAGGAATCCGCAGCCGGGGCGCAGGGCGCCGTTATCCAGCAATACGGCACGGCGGACGATGCTGAGGGTGTCCTGGGGTTGCAGGTCCGGGCCGGGTTCCACCGGGATCGTGGTGGTGGAACGATGCACGTAATGCCCCGAACCCTGGCGCGAAACCACCAGACCCTTGGCCCGCAAGTGGTCGAGAGCATCGACCACCGTGGACTTGCCCACATTCAACAGCTCGGCGAGTTCGCGAATCGGCGGCAGTTTGGCACCGTGTGGTAGCCCACCCTGGCTGATGGCGATCGACAGTTGCTCGACGATCTGTTGCACCAGCGGCACGCCTGGCTGGAACTCGATGGCGGCGATGACCGCGCGTTGAGCCTGCATTTTACTGGTCTCCCTGGCAGTAAAGTTCGCTGGATTCTATACGAACTTGCTCTGCTCAAGGCAAGCGTCTGTGCCTACCCTCGAAGGCGTGTTTCGCATGATTGATCTAGAAGGTGCTGTCAATGAACAAGCCAACCACCCGCGACGAACGCTTTATCGAGCTGGCCAAGGAGCACGGTTTCGACATCTACGACGAGAACACCGCCGGCGGGCATTACTCCCTGCTGGTCTGGCATGGCAATGAACTGTACGTCAGCGGCCTGGTGCCGCGCATGAACGGCAAAATCCAGTACCCCGGCCGAGTAGGTCTGGAACTCAACCTGGCGGATGCCCAGGCCGCCGCGAGCATCAGTGCTATCCGCGCCTTGGCGTTGATCATGGATGCCGTCGGTTCACTGGATAAAATCAAATCACTGATTCGTATCACCGTGCATGTCAAATCCACCTTTGATTTCGTTGATCTCAGTGAAGTGGCCAACGGTGCGTCAGATGTCTTTACCCATGTGCTGGGCGATGCCGGTAAACATACTCGCACCACCGTCGGTGTGTATCAGTTGCCGAAGAATGCCCCGGTAGAAGTGGATATGATCGTGGCTCTGGAACCCTAGGCCCTCTAGCAATCCCGAATCAAAAAGCCCCGCCTTCGAAAGAAGTGTGGGGCGTTTTCATTCAAGGTCGTGGCGAAAGGCTACCTTGGGCTAATCTGTCAAAAATCAGGGTTGTTAATGGAACGTTACAGAGGTGGGGTGGGGGGAAATGACGGGCCACATGACTTGCGATGAACGCTTCATCGCCTTGGCAGAAGAACTTGATTACGACATCTATGGCGAGAGCACCATCGGTTGGCATTTCGAGCCGCTGGTGCGGCACGACAATGAACTGTATGTCAGTGGGCTGGTGCCGCGTAAGCACGGCAAAGTCCAATATCCGGGCCGGGTAGGGCTTGAACTGACACTGGCGGATGCTCAAGTCGCCGCCAGCATCAGTGCGATGCGTGGCCTGGCATTGATTGTCGACACCATTGGTTCGCTGGATAAAATCAAGACGCTGTTACGTATCACGGTGTATGTAAAGTCCACGGCGGACTTTGCTGACCTGAGCGAGGTGGCCAATGGTGCCTCCGATGTATTCAGGCATGTATTGGGTGATGCCGGGAAACATACGCGAACGACAATCGGCGTTTATCAACTACCGAAAAATGCCGCTGTCGAGATGGACATGATCGTGGCGTTACGTCCTTCGTCGCCGTAACGTTTTATGGCCGACAACAAAAAGCCCCGCGCTGACTCTCAGCACGGGGCTTTTGGTTTTGCAGTACCGCTAAGCCGTATTACTGCGCGGCGATGCTGTAACCGTCAAACGCGGTTTGCTGTTGCAGCGCGGTGATAATGTTCTTGCGGTTGACCGCTTGCTCCGTCCCGGCATTGTCCAGGAAGGTTTCGCTTTCCAGCTCCGCTTCTTCACCTTCGCCGACAAAAGTGAAGCCAAGGAACTCGAGGGCTTCACGGTCAACGTTCAGGCGCGAGCGTGGCGTGCGCAGGGGCAGGGTGACGTTCACGCCATCCTTGCTGATGGTGAACACTTCGACTTCTTTCTTCGCGCGAGCAACCTTGCTCTTGCCGCTGCTCGGGTTGCTGATGGCTTGATGCGTCTGGTTCAGCACCTTCAGCGCCAGGCCGTAGACGATTTCCTGAAACGCCGGGTCGTCCTTGAAGCTGGACAGGATGCGGCTGATCGGGAATTTGCTGCTCAGGTCTTCCAGGGCGGCAATGTCGGAGGCTTCGGCATCCTTGAGTTGCTTGAGTTCGCCCATCAGTTCATAGGCTTTATCGTCGTCGAAGCTGTCGTGCGCCTGGCGAATTGCGGCGCGCAGCTCGCGGATCTGATCGCTTTCCCGGGTGGACTGGAAAGCGTCCAGGACCATCTCGCTGATGGTCTTGGCCTGGGGCACGTGCTGTGAAAGATTGATGGAGTTTTCGTATTCCGCTTTGGACGACAAGGTGACTACGGATTCAGCGGTGTTGGAATCGGACATTGAAATTTCACTACTTCTTTTAACTTGAGTTGAGGCGAGAAAGCGCTTGGCCTTTTCAGGCCGCCTAATCTATTGGACCCGCGCAGAGTTGTCACGAATGAACAGGCGACGGGCAATCATTTTAGACCGAGGGCGTTCCGTTGGGGACCACCCTTGGAGGGTTGCGCCTGGAGGGCCAGCAGGGTGCGGTAATATTTAAATCCCCGGCCGCTGAAAAGCCCACTGAAAAACCCCAATGTTGACGCCTTTATCAATAGCATCTCCAGCGTTGCGGCGCGTTCCGGGTGAGCATCGTTCTGATAGCCAAAGTAATAGTCCACGGCAAAAAGTATCAGATAGATGATCAGGGGCTTGATTGAACCCGGCAGGATCAAGCCGGTTTCCGGATCATCCAGCACCACGCCGTTTCGTGAAAAAATCACCTGCGCCATGAGAGCGCCCAGGATGGCAGCGACCAACCAGCATGCAATCAACAGGGCTGGCTCAAGCGTCAGTGTCGTCAGCGAATACAGCGACAAACAGATGAAAGCCAGAGTGGTAAGAAGGAATGAAAACTTACCTTCGCGGGTTGGCGAAAGCGCTTTGATGCCGCTGTAACACAGCAGCACCAGGATTAAATAAGCCCACCACGGGGTGTTAAGCAGGATGTTTAACATTGCGCAGCGTCCTTGCCGAAATAGGTGACGGATAATACCGCCAGGGTTCGACAATTACCCTGGAGTATTGAGATTCATCGAGCGAAACACTCCTTTTTCTGCCGTTTGTTCGTCCACCGGCAACATGAAGCGAAAGGTTGCCCCGCGTCCCGGAACGTCGATCAACTGGATGTCACGGCCATGCAATTGCAGAATCCGATGCACGATCCGCAGTCCCAGCCCGCCATCACGCCGTGCGCCGCCAATGTTGAATGGCCGCAGGAACAGGCCTTCGCGCAGCTCGGTAGCGATGCCGGGGCCGGTGTCGCTGATGGTGACTTCGACGAATGAACCTTGAGGTCGCAGGCTGAGTTCGATTTCACCGCCCTGCGGGGTATGGCGCAGCGCATTGTCGAACAGGTTGGTCAGCACCCGTTCGATCAGGCCCAGGTCCGCGCAAGCGGCGGAAACGTTGGGGGCGAAGGTTGCCTTGAGTTCCACCTGACGTGCTTCGGCGGTGAGTTCGAATTTCTGGAAGATGTCCTGCACCAGATCGGTCATGGAGAAGCGTTCCAGTACCGGTTGCACAAAGCCGTGCTCCAGCCGCACCAGTTCCAACAGCGATTGCGCCAGGCCACCGACTTTGCGGCTTTGGTCCAGCGCGATGCCCAGGTAGCGGCGGCGGTCGGCGGGGGAGAGCGAGGCGTCCTTCAGCGACAGGGTCTCCAGGTAACCGTGCAGCGAGGCCAGGGGCGTGCGCAGGTCGTGGGAGATGTTCGCCACCAGTTCGCGGCGTTCTTGATCCTGGCGGGTCAGCGAGCGCCATTGTTCACTGAGGCGTGTCTGCATCTGCCGGAACGCGGCGTCGAGCACGGCAATCTCATCGTGGCTGGCGGCTTTTTCCACTGGCGCCGGCGGCGTGACCGGTACGCCGTCGATGTCGAATTGGCTGACGGTTTCGGTCAGGCGTCGCAACGGCCGGGTGATCAAGGCAAAGGCTGTGAGGCCGGCGATCAGGCACAACAGCGCCACCAGACCGATGGACAGTAAAGCCGTGTTGAGCGCGGCGCTGGTGGCGCCGCGTTCGGCGTAGCGGTCATGTTCTTCGCTGAGCAGCACCACGTACAGATAGCCGGCCGGTTTGCCGTCGACCTGCAACGGCGCGGCACTGAAGACCTTGCGGCCATCGACGCTACGCGGGTCGTCCCCGAGAATCGGCAGGGCATCGCCCTTGAGCAAATGCTGGATCGGCTGCAGATCGACTTGGTTGCGACGTATCCGTCCTTCCGGCGCGGCGCTACCGACAATGCGGCCCTGGCTGTCGAGCAGATAGACCTCGACACTCGGGTTGACCAGCATCAGTTGGCTGAACAGATCACGCACGGCATTCGGCATCAGACCCTTGGCGTCCATCAGCACAGTGTCGTGGGCGATGTGCTGGGCCAGATCCCGGGACAACCCTTGCACCACTTCCAGCTCATGCATCTGGTTGGCGCGCACCTGCATCCATGCCGAGGTGCCGCAGCACACCAGCAGCAACACGGCGAACACCAGGGACAGGCGCTGAGTCAGGGTCATTCTCATGGCTGGTCCTCGGATGCCGCGAATTTGTAACCGCGTCCCCACACCGTGAGGATGCGCACCGGTTGTGCCGGATCGGTTTCGATCTTGGCCCGCAGGCGATTGATGTGGGTGTTGACCGTGTGCTCGTAGCCTTCGTGGCTGTAGCCCCACACGGCGTTGAGCAGGTCCATGCGCGAAAACACCTTGCCGGGTTGGCGGGCGAAGAAATACAGCAAATCGAATTCCCTCGGCGTGAGGTCCAGGCGCCGACCGTCGAGGGACACTTCGCGGGTGATCGGGTCGATGGACAGGCCGTCGACGATCAGGCTGCCCGCGTCCATCTTCAGGTTGCGGGCCATGGCGTCGACCCGTCGCAGCAATGCCTTGACCCGCGCCACCAGCTCCAGCATGGAAAACGGCTTGGCCAGGTAATCGTCGGCACCCAGTTCCAGACCCAGGATGCGGTGCAGTTCGCTGGAGCGCGCGCTGGTGATAATGATCGGGGTGTAGCGGGCCATGGCCCGGGCGCGTTTGCAGATTTCCAGGCCGTCGACACCGGGCAACATCAGGTCGAGGATCAGCGCGTCCCAGCTTCCTTGCTGCAACAGGCGCATGCCTTCGTCCCCGTCGGCGCAATGCACCACCTCGAACTGCTCATCGCGTAGATGCAGGCAGATAAGGTCGGCGATATGCAGGTCGTCCTCGACCACCAGGACGCGTTTGGTCTGTTCCATAAAGCTCAATCCTTTGCTGCGAATGGGCACATTGTGCGGGTTTTCCTCGGGTGGAGTTATCACGAATTGTTTAACTCCCCGTGAGGATTTGGCGATCAACCCAAGCCTAGGCTGTGTTCCATGACAGGCACCTGGAATTTTGGAGACGGCCATGTTTTCACGCAGACAATTTCTTCTCACGAGCGGCGGGCTGGGGGCTGCAGCCCTGGTGATCGGTGTATTGCCAAAATTTGCGGCGAGTTCTGCACTGATCGGCGAGGCCAGCGCGGCGGAGGTTTTCGAAGTGACCCACACCGACAGCGAATGGCACACCCTGCTCAGCGCCGAGCAGTACGAAATCCTGCGTGAGGAAGGCACCGAACGGGCCTACAGCAGCCCATTGAACAACGAACATCGGGCGGGCACGTTTGCCTGCGCCGGGTGTGATCTGGCGTTGTTTTCATCGGACACCAAGTTCGACAGCCGCACCGGTTGGCCGAGCTTCTGGGCGCCGCTGGACAAGGCTGTGGCCACACGTCAGGACCGCTCGTTCGGCGTGTTGCGCGAAGAGGTTCACTGCCGGCGTTGCGGCGGGCACCTGGGCCATGTCTTCGACGATGGACCGAAACCGACCGGCCTGCGCTACTGCATGAATGGCCTGGCGATGACCTTCAAGCCACTGACAGCTTGATCCGAAGGCACTTACTTTCTCTCACTTGTTGCAGGTCGACGCTATGTGGCTTCTGGTTCTCTCTTATCTCGGTGGTGTGCTGACGATTGTCAGCCCGTGCATCCTGCCGGTATTACCGTTCGTCTTTGCACGCACCGGGCAGCCGTTTGTGAAAAGTGGCTTGCCGCTGTTGGTGGGGATGGCGATGACCTTCGCGCTCGTCGCCACGTTGGCGGCCGTGGGTGGCGGCTGGGTAGTGCAACTCAATCAGTACGGTCGCTGGCTCGCATTGGTGTTCGTCGCACTGTTCGGCCTGACACTGTTGCTGCCAAAACTGGCTGACCGTTTGACCCGTCCGCTGGTCGCGGCAGGCAGTCGGTTGTCGGAAGTCGCGGGTGCCGATTCCCGGCCGCGTCCCGGTGCTTCGTTCCTGATCGGCGTCGCCACGGGGCTGCTGTGGGCTCCGTGCGCCGGGCCGATTCTCGGGCTGGTGCTGACCGGTGCGGCGCTGCAAGGGGCGAGTATCGGCACCACGTTGTTGCTGCTGGCATACGCCGCCGGTGCCGCGACGTCTCTGGCCGTCGCGCTGTTGCTGGGCGGTAAGGTGTTCGCGGCGATGAAGCGCTCGATTGGCGCTGGTGAGTGGGTGCGTAAAGGGCTTGGCGCGATGATGCTGGCCGGTGTGGCAGTGATTGCGCTGGGGCTGGACACCGGGATCCTGGCACGGGTTTCGACGGCTTCCACCGGTGGCATCGAACAAGCGCTGGTCGGGCGACTGGCCGGTAAATCACCGAACAACAGCGAGCCGATTCCGGCTGCTGGCGGTGCAATGCAAGTCGCTGATAAAACCCCAGGCACATTGCCGGTTGAAGGCAATCTCCCGCCGCTGGACGGCGCCGTGCAATGGCTCAACTCGCCGCCGCTGACCGCCGAGGCGTTGAAGGGCAAAGTCGTGTTGGTGGATTTCTGGACCTACTCCTGCATCAACTGCCTGCGCACACTGCCGTATGTCAAAGCCTGGGCCGAGAAGTACCGCGATCAGGGACTGGTGGTGATCGGCGTGCATGCGCCGGAGTTTGCCTTCGAGCGCAATGTTGGCAACGTCACCAAAGCCATGAAAGACCTGGGCATCAATTACCCGGTGGCCATCGATAACGACTACAAAATCTGGCGTGCCTTCAACAACGAATACTGGCCGGCGCACTACTTTGCTGACGCCCAGGGTCGCATTCGTCATCACCACTTTGGTGAAGGCGAGTACGCCGAGTCGGAGCGGGTGATCCAGCAATTGCTGAAGGAAGCCGGGGCCACCAAGGTCGCGGACGGTCTGATCAATGCCAGCGCCGAAGGTGTGCAACTCGCCCCGGATATGGGCGAAGTCCAGTCCCCGGAAACCTACGTCGGCTATCAGCGTGCGGAGAACTTCGTCCCTGAAAAAAGTTTCGTGGCGGACAAAGTGACGACGTACAACCCTCCAGCTCAACTGGCCCTGAATAACTGGAGCCTGGGCGGCCAATGGAATGTCGGGGCGGAGCGAGCCACGGCCAGCGCGCCGGCCAGC
Organism: Pseudomonas sp. B21-053; assembly: GCF_026016365.1. Taxonomy (NCBI): domain Bacteria; kingdom Pseudomonadati; phylum Pseudomonadota; class Gammaproteobacteria; order Pseudomonadales; family Pseudomonadaceae; genus Pseudomonas; species Pseudomonas sp. B21-053. The sequence continues at coordinate 5,885,669 of NZ_CP087205.1, read as the reverse complement.
CGCATCGTCTACCGCTTCCATGCGCGTGATCTGCATCTGGTGCTGGGGCCTGGCGCTGACGGTAAACCGGTGCGTTTCAAAGTGCTGATCGACGGCAAGGCACCGGCTGACGCCCACGGCACTGACGTCGCCCCCGACGGCAGCGGCAGTGTGACCGAACAACGCTTGTATCAACTGGTGCGCCAGTCCGGCGATGTCTCGGACCGCACCTTCAGCATCGAATTTCTCGACCCGGGCGTCTCGGCGTATGCCTTCACGTTTGGTTGATAGCGACCTCATTTTCCAAGGAGTCAGCCCCATGAAAACTCTCTTCACCTGGCGCCGTACTTTACTGGGCCTGGCGGCGGCCAGCGTTATCGGCCAATGCTCGGCATTCTCTTTGGGTGGCTCTGAAGACGCCGTGATCATCCCGCCACCAACCCTTGACGAAACCACCCAGGCCCACAGCGAAACGGCAGTCTTCGCGGGCGGTTGTTTCTGGGGCGTCCAGGGTGTGTTCCAGCATGTCAAAGGCGTGAAGAAAGCCGTGTCAGGTTATGCCGGCGGTGCGGCCAATACGGCTGAATACGAGAAGGTCAGCGAAGGCGATACCGGGCATGCCGAGTCCGTCGAAGTCACCTTCGACCCGACTCAAGTTACCTACGGCACACTGCTGCAAATCTACTTCTCGGTGGCGCATAACCCTACAGAACTTAACCGTCAGGGCCCGGACAGCGGCACCCAATATCGCTCGGCGATTTTCCCGGAAAATCAGGAACAGCAACGCGTCGCCCAGGCCTACATCGCCCAACTCGACGCCGCGCATTTGTTCAACAAACCCATCGTCACCAAACTGGAAAGCTACAACGGTTTCTACCCGGCCGAGGACTACCACCAGGACTTCCTCACCGAGCACCCGACGTACCCGTACATCGTGATCAACGACATGCCGAAAGTCGCGCAGCTGAAGCAGTTGTACCCGGATCGGTATCAGGAGAAAGCGGTGTTGGTGAAGGCGGGGTTATAAGCCTCGGGCCAGTCACAAACCACTGTGGGAGCGGGCTTGCTCGCGAAGAGGCCGTGTCAGTCAACATCTGTATCGACTGACACGCCGCCTTCGCGAGCAAGCCCGCTCCCACATTTGATCGGTGTTGTCTCGGTTTTGGTTAACTGCTCCGGCGACGTTCCATGGCAATGGTCGATACCTCAAAACCCAGGCCGGCGAAAAACTCCGAAGCACCTTCCCGACCGGCGCGCAGCACCCAGGTGATGTCGGAATTTTCCCCCATCACATGCTCAACCAGCGCACGGCCTACACCTTCACGTCGATGTTGCCCACACACGACCACCATCGACAGATACCCGTTGGACAGTCCGTCGGTAATGCCTCGGGCAAATCCGACGATCCGCGAGTCCTTCACTGCAATCGCGGTGCGCTGGGAATTGGCAATCAACTGCGCGAAATGCTCGGCTGAACCGGTCCGATGGCTCCAGCCGTTCTGCCCAAGAAACAGCCTCACGGATTCAACGTCCGAAGGCTGCACATCTCGGATTTCCAGGACCGTACTCATCCCGAAATCACATTCTTGCCCATCACTTTCGAGCGATACAGCGCCTGATCAGCCCGCGCCAGCAGGCCGGTTTGTTGTTCCTCTTCAAAGCGCTGCACCACGCCAAAACTCATGGTCACCTGGAAGTCTCCCACCGGCAGCAGGTTCGTCAGTTTGTGGCGGATTGTTTGCGCGATGTCCCGGGCATCGGTCAGCGGGGTATTGGGCAGGATCAGGATGAATTCGTCACCGCCCCAGCGCGACAGCAAGTCACCGTCGCGCCCACAGCTTTTCAGGCATTCGACCACCTGCACCAACGCTGCATCGCCCAATGCATGGCCGTAGTGATCGTTGATAATCTTGAAGTCGTCGATGTCCATCGCAATCAGCGACAGCGGTTGGCGAAAGCGCTGGGCTCGGTCGCATTCCTGGGGCAGGGTTTTTTCCAGGCGATAGCGATTGGCGACCGAGGTCAGGGCATCGGTTTCCGCGAGTTTGCGGTTTTCTTCGAGCTGGATTTGCAGTTGCTGATTGACCCGGGACAGCTCCCGGGTGCGTTCCTCGACAAGGGCTTCGAGGGAGTGATTACGCCGCTCCAGTTGTTCGAGCAGGCGTTTTTTGTCTTCGATGCTGCGGTGCGCCCCGACCATCCGCGCCACCGAACCATCGGCATTGCGCGCCAGTATGTAACCGCGATCTTCGATCCAGATGTAGGTGCCATCCTGTCGGCGGCAGCGATATTCGGCCTGATAGCCGGGCGCACGCTGATTCAGATAGTCATCGAACAACGCCATGACCCGCGAATAATCGTCGGGGTGCATCACGGTTTCCCAGGTCAGCACGTTGTTGTGCAGCGAGTGCGGCGTGTAGCCGAGCATCTCGTACCAACCGGGGTTGCGGTAGACGAACCCGGTGTTGGCGTTCCAGTCCCAGATGCCGTCGCTGACCAGTTCCATAATGGTGTGCAGCATGTCTTCGTTGAAGTCCGACAGATTGAACTTCAACGGCTCGATATCCGTTGCGTCGCCCATCACCGCTCTCCTTGCCGCCCCTATATCGATGTGACTCGCCCGTCGAGCAGATTAGTCCATGGGGCATTGGCGCCGCTAGTGCTTGCCCCACATCTGCATGGCGAAGTCGACGAAGCTACGCAGTTTCGGCAAACGGTAGCGATCCTGGGTGTACACCAGGTTCATTGGCCGGCTCGGCAGTTGGTAATCCTGCATCAACGCCACCAGTTTTCCGTCCTTGAGGTCTTGTTCGACCAGCGCGTCGGGCACCATGACGATGCCCATGCCGGTGCGCGCCGCTTGGTGCAGGCCGGCCGAGCTGTTGATCAGCATCGGTCCGCTGACCGCGACCATCACTTCGCCTTCCGGCCCGGTCAGGCGCCATTGTTTTTCCACCGAACGCCAGTCATCGCCTTCTGGGTAGGCGAAGGCCAGGCAGTCGTGGTGTTGCAGGTCTTCAGGTTTTTGCGGGGTGCCCCGGCGCGCCAGATACGCCTTCGAGGCGCACATGGTCAGGGTGTAATCGATGAGTGGGCGGGCTATCAGGTTGGACGGTTCGATAGCGCCCAGGCGAATCGCCGCATCGAAACCGTTTTCCAACAGGTCCGGACGGCCGTTGGTGAGCACCACGTCCAACTTGACCTGTGGACAACGCAAAGAGAACTCACTGAGTGCCGGCGCCAGCCGTTCTGTGCCGAAGGTCAACGGCGCGGTGATGCGCAGCGTGCCACTCGGTTCATCGAGGGCCTGTTCCGCCAGCCGTTCGGAATCGGCCACCAGCCCCAGCACTTCGAGGCAGCGTTGGTAATACGCGGTGCCAAACTCCGTCAGACGCTGGCGCCGGGTCGTGCGGTTGAGCAAGCGTACGCCGAGCCGTTGCTCCAGGGCGCGCAAGTGATTGCCGACCATGGTCGTGGACATTTCACACTGCAACGCGGCGGCGGTCATGCTGCCGGTTTCCACCACGCGGACGTAAACGGTCATTGCCTGAAACAAATCCATTATCAAGTCCAGCTTTTAAATGATTGAAGTATTGCGGCGTTTATCCAGCTCAGGTGGCTAACCATACTGCAAAAACACCGACAATTGATGGAGCTTGATGTCATGACCGCCGCCTGCCTGATGAGCACTTACCAACCCTTGGCCCTGAGCTTCAGCAAAGGCTTGGGCACGCGCCTATGGGATCAGGCCGGTCGCGAATATCTGGATGCAGTGGCGGGCGTGGCGGTGACCAATGTCGGCCACTCTCACCCCAAGATTGTCGCGGCCATTAGCGAACAGGCCGGTTTGCTGCTGCACACATCGAACCTCTACAGCATCGACTGGCAACAACAACTGGCGCAAAAACTGACCCGGCTCTCGGGCATGGACCGGGCATTTTTCAACAACTCCGGTGCCGAGGCCAACGAGACGGCATTGAAACTCGCACGGCTTTACGGCTGGCACAAAGGCATCGAGCAACCGCTGGTGGTGGTCATGGAGAACGCCTTTCACGGCCGCACCCTCGGCACCTTGTCCGCCAGCGACGGCCCGGCGGTACGCCTGGGTTTCAATGAGCTGCCGGGGGATTTCGTCAAAGTACCGTTTGGCGACCTCAAGGCACTGGACAAAATCCAGCAGGCCCACGGTCCGCGTATCGTGGCAGTCCTGATGGAGCCGATCCAGGGCGAAAGCGGCGTGCAACTGGCACCGCCCGGTTACCTCAAGGCCCTGCGCGAACTGTGCAACCGGCGTTCGTGGCTGCTGATGCTCGACGAAATCCAGACCGGCATCGGCCGCACCGGCCAGTGGTTCGCGTTCCAGCACGAAGGCATCGTCCCGGACGTCATGACCCTGGCCAAAGGCCTGGGCAACGGTGTCCCCATCGGCGCCTGCCTGGCCCGGGGCCGCGCCGCCGAACTGTTCACCCCCGGCAGTCACGGCAGCACTTTCGGCGGCAATCCGCTCGCCTGTCGGGTCGGCTGCACCGTACTGGATATCATCGAAGAACAAGGCCTGCTGGAAAACGCCCGACTGCAAGGCGAACGCTTGCTCGCCAGATTACGCGTCGAACTGGCCGACGATCCAAACGTCCTGGCAATTCGTGGCCAGGGCTTGATGATCGGCATCGAACTCGCCCAACCAATCCGCGACCTGACCCTGATCGCCGCCCGGGATCACGGCCTGCTGATCAACGTGACACGCGGCAAAACCATACGCCTGCTGCCACCGCTGACGATTGATGAGCGGGAAGTGGAGATGATTGTCAGAGGGGTTTGCCGGGCGCTAAACGCAGCCTGACCAACACCATCCCCCGTAGGAGCTGCCGAAGGCTGCGATCTTTTGATCTTGATCTTTGGTAAATCCGAAATCGCTGAAGATCAAAAGATCGCAGCCTTCGGCAGCTCCTACGGGAGTGGGGTCAGATTATCGATATCAAGTCACCCAACATGACGCGCCTTCTGTTTCCTCCGCCAATGCCGAACCAGCGCAACCACCACCGCCAACACCAAAACCCCCAGCGCAATCGGCAGGCGATAAGGTTTCAAATTGCCCAACATTGTTTCCAGCGCCTCGCCAGCCCAATACCCGGCGCTGGCGAATACTGTGGCCCAGACCACCGCACCCAGGGCATTCAGAAGTGAGAACCGCAGCGGTGACAATCCGCTGGCCCCGATCACCACCGGCCCCACCAGACGCATGCCGTACAGAAAACGCACGGCAAATACCGAGGTCGATGGATAACGTGCGATAAGCCCCGTCACTCGATCGATTGCCGCTTGTTGTCGATGCAGGCGTGGCAGTAGCCGTCCGCCAAAATAACGGCCGCTCCAGAACAGCAATTGATCGCCCAACATCCCGCCGAGGCTGGCCCAGCCAATCACTGGCCACAGGTGCAACAAGTGTTGATGAGCCGCCATCCCGCCCAGAATCAGAATGGTTTCGCCCTCCAGCAAACAGCCGAAGAACACCGCCCAATAGCCGTATGTGCCGAGCAGGTAGTTGAGATCTATGTGTTCAAACACGGTCGCTCCCCCAGACTTTCCACCAACCGGACCAGATAGCCGTCCGGATCCTGTACCAGAAATTCCCGTTGGCCGACTTCAACCGCGTCCGCGCGATACCAGACATCGGCGCAGGGGCGAAACAACGGCCACTGAACTTCGGCCAGTCGCTGGAGGAGGGGTTCAACTGAATCGACGGTAATCTGAAAGTTGATGCCGCGACCCAGCGGTACTTCCAGCGGCCCGGTCAACCATTGGCCTTCGTCTGGATCGTATTGCTCTAGCATCAGTTGAACGCCATTTTGATCGAGGTAGGCAAAACCAACTTCGGGACGTTCATAGGCGATGTTGAAACCGATCAGTGACGTCCAGAAGTGCAGGCTTTTTTGAATGTCGGTGACCATTAACTCAGGGACTAACTTGCTCCGTGCAAACATGACGCTTCCTTGTTTAGCGGGGTGGTAACGCATTTATAAATGCCGTGATTTCAGCCCGGCTCGTCAGTTGCAATTTCGAACCGCTGTAACCTTGGAACAAACGCTGATGAGCCTTGAATCCGCTGGACCCATCACGACGACGATAGCTGCCAGCCCAGTCCAGTAACGCTATCAGCAATTCATCATTAGCGTCGCGCCGGGCTTCTCGCTGACGGATTTGGGCGCCGCAATCGTCGTCGCCCAGACTCAACCAGATCAATGTTGTAGCTTGCGGCAAGAGTTCGCTGATGATCCAGCCGTAAACCCCTTCGATCACCCAATGTTCTTCACTGGCGGCCACCCGTGCTATTTCCAGGGCTTCATTTCGAGGTCGGGCGATGCTGTGTTCATCCGAAATCCAGTGAATCCGGTCAAGATCAATCCACGGCACATGCCGCCGTTTGGCCATGTGCCTGGCCAGCCAACTCTTGCCCGAACCGGAATTACCGATGATCAAGGTTCGGGTGAGGCTCAAGGGCGTTGTGTTCATTGGCCATTAACTTCAGCGAAGATTAAGTGTGGGAGCCCCCACCACTGTAGGAGCGAGGCTTGCCCGCGAAGAGGCCCGCCCATTCAGTATGGATGTCGACTGACAAACCACTTTCTCAAATCAATGATTACTCCGGCGCAACCATCCGCGTACGCGGCGAGCCATCGGCATTGTGCTGATAAATCTCCCGCGGCTGGCCCTTGTCATTAAACAGCACCTGCCCGATCCCCGCCGAGTTCCACAACCGCTCGCCCGCTTCAGCATGTTCGGGAATGTGCGGGACGATGCGCATGCGGCGGCGTTTGGTCAGCCAGTTCAGTGGCGAACGCGGCGAGTAGAGCCAGCGGTTGAGGCGGTCAAACCATTCAAGCAAGGCCCGGGGGAATTCATTCTTGATGCCGCTACTGGTGATCTGCCAGATGCGCGGGCCAGCCTTGCGATGTCGGATCAATACTTCGTAGACGAAGGAATAATGCACATCACCTGACAGCACCACGTAGTTCCCGGGTGTGCGTGAGTGTCGGAAAATGTTCAGGATGACTTGCGCCGCGCCGCGATGGGCCATCCAGTTTTCGGCGTCCACCAACAGTGGAAAACCGCACCAACTGAAGACCCGCTGCACCGTTTCGATCAGCTTGACGCCGAAGATCGGCGCGGGCGAAACGATGATCGCCGACGGGTGATCCAGCAGTTCCTGTTGCAACTCGCTGAGGGCTTCCCAGTCGAGCAGGCCCGAGGGTTGCTTGAGGTTCATCTCGCTGCGCCAGCGCCGCGTGCGTGTGTCGAGCACCACCAGGGCCGGGGTGGTCGGCAACACGTAATGCCAGTTCTGAAAGCTCAGCAAGTCATTGATCAAGTCGTCCTGGAGCGTGCTGTCGAGGTAGCGCTCGGTGGTGCTCAATGTGCGGGTTTTCTCCAGCACACCGCCGAACGCATCCGGGTTGTTGCCCCAGCCCTGGCACAACAGATAAGCGAGCAGCGCGTTGCCGATGATGCGCTTGGAGAACGGATGCCCGTAGGCCGTTTCCTCCCATTGCGCGGAAAGATTCCAGTCATCGGTAATATCGTGGTCGTCGAAAATCATCAGGCACGGCAAGTGCGCCATCGCCCGGCCCACACCGCCGAGGCCGGCCTTGAAGGCATCGATGCGAGTCTGTTCGAGGGCATAGCGCTCGCGTCTTTCAGGCGTCAGCGTCGGTGGCTTCGGATCGATCAGCGTCCAGGCGGTGGGCGACCAGACCAGCAGGTACATGGCCATGACTTCGGCGAAAGTCACCAGATGATTGTCGGCACTGCTGCTGGTGAAAATTGGCTTACGGGCACCGCCGAAAAATCGCTCGCGCAGGGTTTCATTGCTCTCAAGCGCCGGTAACAAATCCGCGCGATGGTAGTAACTGGCCGGGTGTTCGTAGAGCTTGGCACTGTCGCTGACCACCGCGCCTTCGAGGTGCTCCTCGAACAAACCGAGACGCTGGATCAACGCATGGATCGCCCGCAGCATCGGCCCGGCGACATCGTCGGCGTAGACCTGATCGCCGCTCATCATCAACAGGGCCGGGCGCTCGACCGCTTCGTGTTCCCCCGCCAACAGCCGATCGACACACAACAAACCGTCGGCTGCCGGGTGATGCGGTTTACGGCAGGAGCCGTGCAGCACTTGATCAATTTTTGAGCGCAGGACGAAGTTTGGAGTTTGGGCTTCTCCGTAGAGCAGATGCGGCGCCCAGTCGGCGATGCCCGCGTCGTCGATCAGCAAGTCGTACTCGATCAACGTGTCCCAGGGCAGGGCGGTGTCCAGCGGCACGTCGATCAAGTGAATAAAGGCATGAGTGCCGACAGGGATGACCGTGCACTGGCCGTCATCCAGACTGATATCGCCGATACCTTGCAGACGAATCGTCAGCGACAACGCCCGGGATCCTACAAGCCACATCACCAGCCGCGCAGGCTCCAGACGCCGCAACAACGGTCCGACCAGCACGGGAGGCAGGGATTGGTGATCGTCAGGCAGTGGCAAAGGCATGGACATCCGGATTCAGGCTACAAAGATGCGCGGGATAATAGCGCAGCGGATGTCAATGAATTGCAATTAGGCCTCCGACCTGATGACCCCTCGCTCACCATTCGCCACCAACCACCGAAACAAATCACTCACCGACACCGTATGACTGCGTTCCATCCAGCGCACCAGCGCCGGGCCGTAATGTTCGGTGTAGCGACTCAGCACCAGCTCGCGACAGTCCGCCGACAAGCGCAGGGTAATCTCCCGGCAGTGCAGATTGGTCGAGTCGTTCTGAGTCACCCGCTGCTGCAGAATCAGACTTTTGCTTTCAGAAACCATCAGCTGGTGCTCCTGTGCATTGAGATTGGGTGGTCTGCGGTGACCCCTGTTTGCCATCAGCCACGTAAGCCGCGCGATGTTCGGCCACCACGTTGCGTAACGCGCTGTAATAGTCCGGCAGTTTTTGCAGGCTGTCGGTCAGCGGCAACACTTCTGCGCGGCCATCGACGATGCCGCCGACGGTGTTGATGGTTTTGAGCGTGTCCACGGTGTCGCTGTTGCTGCCAAACGGGTCGACCACAAAACTCAGCACGCGCCCGGCGGCGTCGCGGCTGTTGGAGGTGCCGAACAGCGGCAGTTCGACGATCGGGCCGTTGCCGATGCCCCACACGCCGAAGGTCTGGCCGAAGTCCGCATCGTGACGCGGGATGCCGACTTTGCCGGAGACGTCGATCAAACCCACCACGCCGACGGTGGTGTTGAGCACGAACCGTCCCACGGTATTGACCGAACGCCTCGGGTTGCCTTGCAGCAGGTCATTGATAAAGACCTTGGGCTCGCCGAAGTTGGCCACGAAGTTATGCACACCCGCCTGGAAAAAATCCGGCAGGTAGCGATAGCCACGCGCGACCGGCGCCAGGGCATAGTCGTCGAGCACCCGGTTGAAGGCGAAGACGCCGCGATTGAGCGGTTCCGCCGGGTCATACACCGAGTAGTTGATTTCGGCGCAGGTCACACTGGCGGTGGACGGCGGTTGGCTGCTGCAACCCGCCAGCCCGGCGGCCAGCACGGCAATCGAAGTATTGCGGGCCAGCCAGGGAGCACATTTGAAAGGCAACATGGATGCAAGTCTCGGGAGGAATTCGCCGAGATGCTGAGCCCCAAGCCTTGCGCAAAGATGTCTGGTTTATTGCCGCGCTGACGCTTTATTGCACGATTGAAATATATGACGGGCCGGCGTGAATGGTTTTAGATGGCGGTTCCATTCGGCCTTTAAGTGACCTGCGGTGAACAGCCTGTTAATTGTGGACGACGACCTTGAGGTCCTCGATCTGCTGAAAAAATTCTTCGTGCAGCACGGTTACAGCGTCGAGGTCGCCACCGACGGCGCGTCGCTGTGGGCGGCCATCGAGCGCCAGGCGCCGGACCTGATCATTCTCGACGTGATGTTACCGGGCGACAGCGGGTTGATCCTGTGCCAGCAACTGCGGATTCGCTACGCCACGCCGGTGATCATGCTGACCGCCATGGGCGAACTCAGTGATCGGGTGGTCGGGCTGGAGCTGGGCGCTGATGATTACCTGACCAAACCCTTCGACGCCCGCGAACTGCTGGCGAGAGTGCGCGCCGTGTTGCGCCGGGTAGACGAACGCCAACCGGTATTGCAGGACCGTCCACGGCCGCTGATCGACTTCGCCGACTGGCATCTGGACGTCACACGCCGGGAACTGCGCTCGCCGGACAACGTGATGATCCCACTGTCGGCCGGCGAGTTTGATTTGCTGCTGGTCTTCGTCGAACACCCGCAACGCATTCTCACTCGCGAGCAGTTGCTGGACCTCGCGCGAGGGCATAGCCATGAGGCGTTCGATCGCAGCATCGACGTTCAGGTCAGCCGCCTGCGACGCAAACTCGAATCCGACACCAAGCGCCCGGCGATGATTCGCACCGTGCGCAATGGCGGTTACCTGTTCACTCCCAGCGTGACGCGGCGATGAACTGGCTGAAGCGGATTCGCCGGGATACGGTGGCGCGCTGGATCGCTTTGACCATCATCCTCGCCATGCTGATTTCATTGGCGCTCAACGGATTGTTTATCCAGTTGGCCGGCGTGTGGGCGCGGCCGCCGCTGACTGAAATCGGCTTGCTGGAAAAAGCCGCGGCCGTCACCCGCGTGATTGAGGCCGCGCCAGCCCCACTGCGCAGCCAATTGGCTCAGGCCGTCAGCGATGAAGGTTTAACCATCAGCTGGCATCTTGAGCGGCAGGAAATGAATTTGCCTGCTGTGGAAGATCCCATTTCCGACACCGGCATGAGCATCCTGCAACCGCTGTTCAAATCCGTGGAGCGGCGCATCGAAGCCTATGAGCCGTCCGACTGGACGGAGAATCCGGCGCAGGCGCATTACGCGCTGGTGATCGAGTTGCCGGACGCGTCGTGGCTGATGTTCTCCGCGCCCTCGCGCAGCTGGGGCCTCGACGAAATGCCGCGTTATTTGATTGTCGTGCTGCTGGCGCTGATCTCGACGGCCCTGGTCGCGCTGATCGCCACTCGCCGCCTCGCCACCCCTTTGCAACGCTTCGCCGAGGGCGCCCGACGCTTCGGCGCGGACTTCCGCGCACCGCCCATCGAACCGATCGGCCCGCAGGAAATCCGCCAGGCGATCCTCGCGTTCAATGCGATGCAGGCCCAGTTGCAACACTTCATCCGCGACCGCACACAAATGCTCGCCGCCATCTCCCACGACCTGCGCGCGCCCCTGACGCGGATGCGCTTGCGCGGTGAATTCATCGAAGACACCGAGCAACAGCAACGATTGTTTCGGGATGTGGATGAAATGCAGGCGATGATCAATTCAGCGCTGGAGTTCTTTCGCGACGATGCACGACTTGAGCCGGCGACTCAGTTTGACCTCGCGGAATTGCTGCAAACATTGCTGGATGATTATCGCGATCAGCAGATCGATATCGCGTTTAACGGACCGGCGCGGCTGGTGTATTTCGGACGGCCGTTAGGGCTTAAACGGGTGATGACCAATTTGCTGGATAACGCGATCAAGTACGCGAGTGAGCCGGCGATTGAGTTGATCGCCGATGATGGGCAAGTGCGGATCAAGGTGTTGGATCGTGGGCCGGGTATTCCAGAGGCCAGTCTTGAGCAGGTGTTTGTGCCGTTCTTTCGCATGGAAGGTTCGCGCAATAAAAGCACCGGCGGCGTTGGCCTGGGGTTATCGGCGGCGCGGGCGATTGTGTTGGAACATGGCGGGGAGTTGAAGCTGCGCAATAGAACCAAGGGTGGGTTGGCGGCGTTGGTGGTATTGCCGGTGCAGGCGGGGTAGGGCGTACACCGGCGCGGTGCGTCTACTGCATCGGGACGACAGACAGCGTAATGGACAACACCACAAGCCCGACAATGAACCCGGAGACGGCCCCGGCAATGTTGCCGAAAATCATCCCCCACGTGCCACGATTGATCACCACCCAGCGCCACATGAATCCCCAGGCTGCCGCAAATATCACAAACCGTAGAAATTCCATCCGATCCCTTCCTTGCCCGCCGTTGATTTGAAACCGCGCCCGACTGTTGGATGAGCGCTGAAGATGGACGGCACGATATCAAAATAGTCAGGCTGCGCCACTGTCCGGGCCGGCACAGACAAAACCAATCAGGGAATTAGGTAGCCTTTTGTTTCATGTCCGTTATCGTGACGGGAAATTTAACGGGCGTCGGGATCTCGTGACTCAATGTGAGTTTCAATCCCAGTCGATATTCATTCAGGAGCGTAAACGTGATCTGGTTTCTCGAAGGTCAATCCAGCCAGCGCGATATTCTTATTGGCGCGCGCGAAGCACTGTCGGCGAACGTCAGGATCTTTGCTTCCCATCGTCAGGACCGACCTGAAATCACCGCTCAGGCCGACGTCAGCTTTCAGGAACCCCTGGATAACGAGACTCGAATCGACTGGGTGATCGCCACCGCGCTTGAGCACGGCATCAAGGTGATTCTTGCCGGCCGTATCGGCAGTTACTACGAAGCAGCCCGTGAGCGCTTCGACGCCGCCGGTTTGCAGCTTGTGACGGGCGGGATGTCCATGGAGACCTTCGACAACGTGGACGACAAGAGTCGGTTCACCGCAGAGGCCGAGCGAGCGGGGCTGGCCTGCATTCCCGCCGTGACGGTCAACAATGCCCGGGAACTGGCCGCCGCCTACGAGACGTTGTCGAGCCAGGGGGAGGTTTGCATCAAGCCTGTCGTTGGCATCTACGGGCAAGGCTTCTGGCGGTTCAAGGCGGATGTCGACCCGTTCCGCTGTCTGGAAAACCCGGACGCACGAGAAGTCGATTTTGAAACCTACCTGAACATCTATAAGTCCGGCATGGAGCGAGCGCCGATGCTCGTCATGCCTTACTTGCCGGGTAGCGAGTGCTCCGTCGACATGGTTTGCGAAGCGGGTAAGCCAGTGGCGTTCGTCGGCAGAAGAAAGCAGGGGGTTCACCAGACATTCGAGCGCGAGTCCGCAGCCGTAGAACTTGCCCTCAAGGCCGCTGCACACTTCAAGTGCGATGGGCTGGTCAATGTCCAGACGCGAGACGACCAGGACGGTGTTCCCCACCTGTTGGAGATCAATCCGCGCTATTCCGGCGGAATCGGATACACGCGGGCGACCGGGGTGAACCTGGCCGGAATATTCGCCGCTCGTCGGCTGGGCCTGCCTGAACCTGCGATTCAATGGGTGAACGACGTCCGAGTGAAGCCAATCACAGTTGCCGTTATAGCGCCTTCCTGATATTACAAAGCCACATAGACAGTGAATGATTGTAGCTGTCTTGGCATAATTGCCAGCATACCGATCAAGGAACGACAGGATGAAGGCGCTTACGCCTGGAGCGAACGCCGCTATATCGGGCGTAAAATGTGCTTGGACGCTGAATTGCAGCCACTCTTCCGCATTTGGGGAATACGCAGCCGTCGCGCTGCTGCCCGTCACTGAAAAGCGTCTACCGACAGGCGACCCGGCTCTGTTTCAAGTCACTCAACAGTGGATGGAATGGAGCGGCACGCCGTCGTCTATTGGCTGTTCCCTGGACTTGTCCCGTCTTCCTGGCGGCAGCGAACGTCTGCTGCTGGTCGTTTATACCTTCTCGGCGGCTGGCCCCGTCAGCGAACTCAAAGATTTGCGCCTGCAAGTCGACAATCAAGTCGAACTGTTCCTTGATCTGAACGGTAATGGCGAATCAGCGATCGTCATTGGCGAGTTCTACAGCCGCAATGACCAATGGAAATTCCGCGCGCTGGCTGAAGGATCAGCTTATGGACTGGCCGCGATGGGCCGTCGCATGGGCATCACGATTGATGATGCGCACCCCACGCGCCGTCCGTACTCGGGTGATTCATCGAGCAGTCGTACCTCGGCAACGGGAACCGGATTCGCCGTTTCACCCGGTCAAGTCATGACCTGCGCGCATGTGATCGAGGGCATGCAGGAGCTGCACATTTCCTCCTTTGCCGGACGCTACCGCGCCGAAGTGGTGGTGGTCGATGAACGCAATGATATGGCCTTGCTGCGCATTCAGGATTGCCCGCCGCTGTCGCCCGTCGTCTTCAAGGACGGCGCCGGTTGTGCACTGGGCGAGTCGGTGATTGCCCTGGGCTTTCCGATGGCAGGCCTGGCGGGTGGCGGCGTTCATGTGACACAGGGCGGGGTGTCCGGTCTGTTCGGGCTGCACAACGATTCAAGTCTGCTCCAATTCACCGCGGCCATTCAGCCAGGCTCCAGCGGTAGTCCATTGTTTGATAGCAGTGGGGCGGTCATCGGGATGGTGACGTCGTCGCTGCCGGACGCGCAAAACATGAACTTCGCGGTCAAGGCCGGGTTGTTGCTGGGCTTTCTGGACGCCTGTCATGTCTCGCCGCCCAAATCTCCAACCGGTCGAATTTTCTCGACCGCCGAAATGGCTCGTGAAGCCCAGTCGTCACTCTGGCGGATCGAAGCCCGAAATCCGTAGAGGCACCCTGCTTTAAAAAATAGTGATTCGTTCACTACCTCGCCTCTTTTAGGAATGTTGCAAATGGAATTCGCAGTAGAAAAAACCTCGACCACTCGACTCAGCGCGCAGCTCAAACGCGGGCTGATGGAAGTCGACGTCGATGAATCCTCCATCGAACCCCACTCGTTGTTCGGGTTCGCCGAGCGCCGTAATCCTAAACGTGCGTTCCTGTTTGTGTCCCGCGTTCTGGGCCGACATATTCCTGTTCGCCCATCGATCATGCAGGTCAGCTACGAGCACCTCGCGGCAAAGATTCCCGATGACCTGCCAGGCCCCGTACTCGTCATCGGTATGGCAGAGACCGCCGTAGGCCTGGGCGCCGGCGTGCACCGCGCTTACAGCAAGACCCGCCCGGACACCGTTTATATGGTCAGCACTCGCCATCCGGTCGGCACCGAGTTGTTCACTCGTTTTGAAGAAGAACACAGTCACGCCAGCGCGCACCTGATTCACCAGCCCGTCGATCCCGATGTCCGGGAAATGATGCTGAACGCACGTTCCCTGGTGCTGGTTGACGATGAAGCCTCCACCGGCAAGACGTTCATCAATTTGCATCGCGCCCTCGTGGATGCCGGGCTGAGCAAGGTAGAACGGGTCGTGACCTGTGTGCTCACTGACTGGTCCCGTGGCGCAGTGCGCAACGTTCTGGGCGAGACCGCCACTCAGGTGTCCCTGCTGCAGGGCGCTTATCGCTTCTCTGAAGATCAAGACGCGCCCTTGCCTGAAATGCCTGACGTGGGCGCGGTCGCCGTAGGTGAATGGCCGATTGATCCGCGTAATGACTGGGGACGCTTGGGCGTTCGTCATGTCGAAGACACATTGGCCCCGGATATTCAGGTCAAGCCAGGCGAGCGCGTGATGGTCGTGGGCACCAGTGAATTCGTGTGGCGTCCGTTCCTGCTGGCCGAGCGTCTTGAGCGGGCCGGGGCTGACGTGCATTTCAGCTCCACCAGTCGCTCGCCGATTGCCTTGGGCCATGAGATCGGGCACGCCTTGTCGTTCTCCGACAACTACGGTCTCGGTATCCCGAATTTTCTCTACAACGTGCGTCCGGGTCAGTTTGACCGGGTGTTGATCTGCACCGAAACGCCTGCGCAAGCGGTTTCCCGGTCGCTGATTGATGCATTGAACGCAGAGGTGATTGTCGATGAGCAATAAGCGTCCCCTGATACTCATCGATCTCGATGACACCCTGTTTCAGACCGCCCGCAAGATGCCGCAAGGCGCTGAACGGCACACCGCGACGCTGGACGTCGATGGTCAGCCCAATGGCTACATGAGCGCCGTGCAGAAAAGTTTTGTGGAATGGTTGCTGGCATCGGCTGATGTCGTGCCGGTCACGGCGCGTAGTGTCGAAGCCTACAGCCGCGTGCAATTGCCCTTCGTTGCGGGCGCCGTGTGTTCTCACGGTGGTGTGATCCTCCAGCCCGATGGCTCGCTGGATCGCGATTGGCATGGGCAGATGACCGACGCGCTGGCGGCGTATCAGAACCGCCTTCCGGCACTGAGTGCTGAAACGTTGGCCATCGGTGAGGAAATGGGTATTTCCCTGCGCGGATGGGTAGTGGAAGAGCAGGGCCTGTTGAATTACGTCGTGACCAAGCACAACGAGTCGGATGATTCGGTGCTGCAAAAGGTTCTGGCCGAGGTCCAGGCCCGGGGTCTGCTGGACGACATGCATATCCACGGTAACGGCAACAATCTGGCCTTCCTGCCGAACGGCTTGTCCAAGCGTCTGGCGGTTCAGGAACTGCTTCGCCGTGATCGCGCCGCCAATGGCGAACGTCCGGTGCTGGGGTTTGGTGACAGCGTTACCGACCTGGGCTTCATGAACGAATGCAACTTCTGGGCGACCCCTGCCCATAGCCAGTTGGCCAAGGTTGTGGAGGCGATGATCAATGGTTAATGCCTTTGCCCACCTGAGCACTGTTGGCAGTGGCAGTTACGCGCCGGATGACGTGCATTTCCTTCTGCAGCCGGTCGACATCGAAGTGACGGATGTTGAAGAGAAAGAGCGCCTGATCCAGACGCGGCAGAAGCATTACTCCGAGATGATCAGCCTGGAATCGGCCCCGACCGAGGTCCACAAAGGGCTGTACCAGCGCGCCATGCTGCAGAATTCGGCCCGGATGGCCCGGGATGTCCAATCCCTGGCATTGGCGTTGGATAAGGCCTGTGACGGCCCTTCGATCGCGCTGGTTTCGTTTGTGCGCGCAGGGCTGCCCTTGGGCGTATTGCTGCGCCGGGCGCTCCTGGATCTGGGGCGAGACGCTCATCATTACGGGATCAGCATCGTGCGTGACCGGGGCATCGACATGATTGCCCTGGAAGCGGTGATCGCCGCTCACGGCGCTGAAAACATTGTTTTCGTGGATGGCTGGACCGGCAAGGGCGCCATCTCTGGAGAGATCCAGCGCAGCCTCAAGGGCGACACGCGCTTTCCCGAACAGCCACGCCTTGTGGTGCTGGCCGACCCTTGCGGTCGCGCCTGGCTGGCGGCCTCGGCCGAAGACTGGGTAATCCCGTCGGGCATCCTCGGTGCCACGGTTTCCGGGCTGGTCTCGCGTTCCATCTGGCCCGCCAACGGTGGCCTGCATGGCTGCGTGGTGTACGACCATTTGCATGAACACGACGTGACCCGAGACTTCATCGATCAGATCGAAGCCGTGCGTCAGGCACAGTCTGCGGTCGAGGCCGCTGCCCCGTGGACCGAGGCGCAACGCAGTGAACTGCAGGCTTCGGCGCTGGGTGTGATTGACGCGATTGCCGCGCAATTTGGCATTACCAATCTGAACCGGGTGAAACCCGGCATTGCCGAGGCAACGCGGGCCGTCCTGCGCCGTGTCCCGGATCACGTTCTGGTGCGCGATCGCAGCGATCCGGACGTGCAACTGCTGATGCACCTGACCGAGCGAGCAAACGTGACGGTTGAAGAAGTGGGGGCAGCCCTGGGTCCTTATCGTGCAGTGACCGTCATCCGGAGTTTGAGCTGATGAAAACACTATCGCCCTACGCCCTCGGTGCAACGCTCTACATGCCGGCAACCCGTGAGGACATCCTCGACGTGGTCCTGCACAAAAAGTTGCCTGAACTGCGCTCGATGGTGGTGTGCCTTGAAGATGCGGTCGCGGACATTGATGTCGAGACAGCGTTGGCCAATCTGCACAAGTTGCTGCTCTCGATTGAGCAACAGGGCGGTCGCTCGGTCGATGGCCCCATGTTGTTCGTGCGACCGCGTGATTCGCAGATGGCCGCCGTGCTCAACGAATGGCCGTTGATGGCGCATGTGGATGGTTTTGTGTTGCCGAAACTGAGTCTGTCCAATCTGCGCTCATGGGAGTTGGCGGTCACCAATCCCGACATCTTTCTGATGCCGACTCTGGAAACCCGGGAAGTCTTCAATCCGGTGGCGATGGTCGAGTTGGGTGAGGCGCTCAAGCAGACGCTGAACCATCGCATCATTGCGCTGCGGATCGGCGGGAATGACCTGCTGGGTTGTCTGGGCCTTCGACGCAATCCGGCGACAACGCTTTACAGCACTCCCATGGGTTACGTGATCCAGATGTTGGCCGGGGTCATGGGCTCGCAGGGGTTTGCCTTGACCGCCCCAGTGTTCGAGCGTTTAGCGACGCCGCATCTGCTGCTGGAAGAGCTGAGCCTCGACATTGCCCATGGTTTGGTGGGCAAAACGGCGATTCACCCAAGCCAGATCAGCAGTATTCAGGACAGTCTGCGCGTCAGCCTTGAAGATCTAAATTGTGCCAAATTGATGCTGAACGAGGTCGCGCCGGCCGTCTTCAATCACAATGACACGATGTGTGAACCAGCAACTCACTTCAAATGGGCCACCAACATTCTTGAACGTGCCAAATGGCATGGCGTCAGGCATGCGGAGCCGAGCCAAACCGATCAATCGATTCGTCTTGCAGAGGCGGGCCGATGACTCAGGAAATGCTCGAAATGGGCCCGGCCGGGGCCAAGGTACTGTCGGTCTTTGACTTCGACGGCACGTTGACCCGGCACGACAGCTTCGTCCCCTTTCTGAAATATGCGTTTGGCAAACTTGAGTTCGCCAAGCGCTTGCGCCTGCTCGCCGGGCCGGGGGTGCGTTACCTGACGCGCCGCTTGTCTCGAGACGAACTCAAGGCACGGCTGATCGCCGCTTTCCTGACCGACGCCAAAGAAGAGTGGGTCCGGCACAAGGCTGCAGAATTCTGCGGCTTGCACTGGACTCGCCTGATGCGTCCTGCCGGCCTGGCCTCTGTGGCCGCCGAAAGACAGGCAGGCAGTGAGGTCACGCTGTGCTCGGCCTCTCCAGCGCTGGTCCTGAAACCGTTTGCCGATCGGCTCAACATCAAGCTGATCGCGACTGAACTGGAAGTCGTCGATGGACGCCTCACGGGGCGCATATCGGGCGACAACTGCCGCTGTGAAGCAAAGGTCCGACGACTAGAAGCGGTTTATGGAGATTTGACGCAATACCGATTGCGCGCCTGGGGCGACACCCGCGGCGACCACGAACTTTTGGCCGCTGCGCAAGACGCGCACTGGCGACATTTCCACCCCGCATGGCGTCGAGGACGCCTTCGGGTCACCAAGACCTTGGCTCGAGACGCAGGCGTTGTGCCGACGGCGACTCATCCGGTTGAGGGCAGCAGCGAAAACCACGAGCAACCGACGATCAACAAGGAGCGTACCGATGGCCCTAACTCTGACTAAAAACCAAACAATTTCCCTGGAAAAAACTGCTGGCGGTGGCCTCACCGCTATCACGCTTGGCCTGGGCTGGGATCCGGAAAAAGCCGGGTTCATGGGGCGGTTGATGGGGAGCGGTGGTGATGTCGACCTGGATGCTTCCTGCATTCTTTTCGATGCAGATCTAAAACCAGTGGACCTGGTGTGGTTCCGTCAACTGACTTCCCGCGATGGTTCGATCCAGCATTCGGGTGACAACCGCACTGGCGAAGGCGATGGCGACGACGAAACGATCCGGGTTGATCTGCAGCGTCTGCCGGCCACCGTCAAATCCCTGGTGTTTACTGTGAACAGCTTCACCGGCCAGACCTTCGAAAAGATTGCCAACGCCTATTGCCGCATCGTTAACGCGAGCAACAAGACCGAACTGGCGCGCTTCAATCTTTCCGAGAAGGGTCGTCACACCGGTGTCGTCATGGCCAGTCTGGTACGTGAAAACGGCGGCTGGGAATTCAAGGCGATCGGTCAGGTGACCAATGGCCGTACCGCTGACGACCTGGTCAATCTGGCTGTGCAGGCGGTGCGTGCATGACAACCCTGGTGCCTGGCGGAAACGCGCCGGTAGCCACCGGACAGGTACGGATCGATATCAGCTACTCGGCCATCCCGGGTGCAGATATCGACGTATCTGCATTCGTCCTGGGGGCCGCGGGGAAAGTCCGCGGCGACACCGATATGTGCTTCTACGGCCAGACCAACGTGCTGGGCGGAACGGTGCAGATGACCGAGTCCTCGGCCGGTCGCGCGGTCTTCACCCTTGATTTGTCGCGCCTGGATGCGGCGGTCGAAAAGGTGGCGCTGACGGCGACGATTTACGAGAACAAAGCCAGTTTTGACCGCGTGTCTCAGCTTTCGCTGGCCGTCACTGGCGGCATCGAAGCGCAGATTCCCACGGGCGGAATGAAGGAAACAGCCCTGATCCTCGGCGAGTTTTACCGCCGCCAGGGTGAGTGGAAGTTCCGTTGTGTCGCCCAGGGTTTCGCCGGTGGCCTGGAACCGTTGGCCAAGTACTTCGGCGTTGAAATTGCCGCGCCGGCTCCAGCTCCGGTTGCTGCTCCTGCGCCTGCTCCTGTTGCGGCGTCTGCCGCGCCAGCACCGGCGGCAGCGAAGTCTTCGGTCAGCCTCAGCAAAATCACCCTCGACAAGACCCGCTCCTCCATCAGCCTGGAGAAAACGGCGGGAGGCTTTGGCGAGATCAAGGTCAACCTCAACTGGAACAAAGGCAAGTCCGGTGGCTTCTTCTCGCGAAACAACGCCATCGACCTCGACGTCGGTTGCCTGTTTGAGTTGCAGGACGGGTCCAAGGGCGTTGTTCAGGCGCTGGGCAATTGCTTCGGCGAGCTCAATCACGATCCCTACATTCAGTTGATGGGCGACGACCGTACCGGTGCCGTCAGCGATGGCGAATGGCTCCATATCAACGGTAAGCATTGGGGGGAAATCCGCCGGGTGCTGGTGTTTGCCTTCATCTATGAAGGTGCACCGAACTGGCGTGAGACCGATGGCGTCGTGACCATTTATGTCCCGGGCCAGCCACCTATCGAAGTTCGCCTGAATGAAGAGGGCGGTCGCCTTGGCATGTGTGCAATCGCTCTGCTGGAAAATGAGGGTGGCGGCGTCAAGGTGAGTCGACGCGTCGACTTCCACAAAGGGCATTCGTTCATGGACAAGGCTTACGGCTGGGGCATGCGCTGGGCGGCTGGCTCCAAGTAATTATTTGAATACGGCGGGCCGGTCCGGCCCGCCCTTGAGGTGAACAACATGTTGTCATGGTTGAAAACGAACGCGGCACTTGCCCGCGAAAAACTGACCACCGAAGTGGCCAAGTTCAAGAACAAAGAGTTCATGGAAGCGGTCGCCAATAGCTGTGCCATGGTCGCGGCGGCCGACGGTGAAGTCACCTCGGCAGAAAAAATGAAGATGACCGGGTTCATCAACAACTCGCCAGAGTTGAAGGTGTTCAACCTGACCGACGTCATCAAAGTCTTCAACGACGCGTGTGGCAAGTTCGAGTTTGACTTCCAGATCGGTCAAGCCGAAGCCCTGAAGAACATCAGCAAGATCAAGGGCAAGGACGGCGCAGGTCGCCTGCTCGTGCGCGTTGCATGCGCCATCGGCGCGTCGGACGGAAATTTCGACGACAAGGAAAAAGCCGTTTGCCGCCTGATTTGCCTCGAGCTGGGTCTACCCCCAGCTGACTTTGAACTGTAAGGAAACAAAACTGTGGAAGTTACTCACCTGGGTTTCCCCCCGCTGACCATCGCTGTGTTTGTGGCGCTGGCGCTCGGCGCGATGATCCTCGACATGTTCACCCATCGCGGTGACCAGCCGATCAGCCTCGCCAAAGCGTCGGCCTGGTCGGTGTTCTGGATTCTCATCTCGTTCGGCTTTGCAGGGTTTCTGTACGTCGAACACGGTCCGGATGTCGCGACCCTGTTCATCACCGGCTATGCGCTGGAAAAAGTCCTGAGCGTGGACAACCTGTTCGTGTTCATGGCGATCTTCGCCTGGTTCAAAGTGCCGAATGGCTTGCGCCACCGTGTCCTGTACTGGGGCATCATCGGCGCGATCGTTTTCCGCCTGATCTTCGTGGCTATCGGTACTGGCTTGCTGGCGCTGGGGCCGTGGGTCGAAGTGGTCTTTGCCCTGATCGTGGCCTGGACGGCAGTCATGATGCTCAGAGGCGGCGGTGACGAAGAAGAAGAAGAGGATTACTCCACGCACATGGCTTACCGCTTCGCGAAGAAGCTGTTCCCGGTGTGGCCGAAACTGCATGGTCATGACTTCTTCGTGCGCCGCAAGACGTTGGAAGCCGAACTGACCAAACCGGAAAACAAGGGCATGTCGCTGGCGGCCAAGGGCGGTCTGTTCGCCACGCCGCTGTTCCTGTGCCTGGTGGTCATGGAAGTGTCCGATGTGTTGTTTGCCTTCGACTCCGTCCCGGCAGTTATCGCGGTCAGCCGCGAACCGCTGATCGTGTTCTCGGCGATGCTCTTCGCGATCCTCGGCCTGCGGACCATGTACTTCGTACTCGAAGCCCTCAAGCGCTACCTGGTTCACCTGGAAAAAGCCGTCATCGCGCTGCTGTTCTTCATTGCGGTGAAGCTTGGCCTGAATGCGACTGACCACCTGTTCCATCACGGTTACAACATCGACCCGAACACCAGTCTGCTCATCGTTGTTGTGGTGCTGGCCATCGGCATCTTCGCCAGTGTGATCTTCCCGGAAAAGGAAGTTGCCCCGGCTGATAACCAGTAATTCAAAACGCATTAACCACAAGGAGCTGTACTCATGGCATTGACTCTTCAAAAAGGCGGCAATCTGTCCCTATCGAAGACCGATCCTTCGCTGACCAAGATTCTGGTCGGTCTGGGTTGGGATCCTCGCGCAACTGACGGCACGGAGTTTGACCTGGACGCGAGCGCGTTCCTGCTGGGTGCCAACGGCAAAGTGCGTGGTGACGCCGACTTTATTTTCTACAACCAGCTCAAAAGCGCTGACGGTTCCATCGAGCACACCGGTGACAACCGCACCGGTGCTGGCGATGGCGACGACGAAGTGCTGAAAATCGATTTGAGCCGCGTTCCGGCCGATATCGACAAGATCGCGTTCACCGTCACCATCCACGACGCTGATGCACGCAAGCAAAACTTCGGTCAGGTCGGTGGTTCGTTCATTCGTGTAGTCAACGAAATCACCGGTGCCGAGATCGTTCGTTACGACCTGGCAGAAGACGCTTCAACTGAAACCGCGATGATCTTCGCCGAGCTGTACCGCAACAACGGCGAATGGAAATTCCGTGCCGTTGGTTCGGGCTATGCCGGCGGCCTGAAGGCACTGGCTAACTCGTACGGCATGAACTTCTAAAACCCCTCGGTCTACTGAATAAGGAATTTATCCATGGCTGTAAGTCTTTCCAAAGGCGGCAACGTATCCCTCTCCAAAGAAGCGCCAGGCCTGAGCGAAGTGCTCGTGGGTCTGGGCTGGGATCCTCGTGTTACCGACGGCACCGAGTTCGACCTCGATGCGTCGATTTTCATCGTCGGTGAAAACGGCAAAGTGCTCGACGACAACAGCTTCATTTTCTACAACAACAAAAAGTCCACTGACGGCTCCGTTGAACACATGGGCGACAACCGCTCCGGTACCGGCGAAGGCGACGATGAGCAAGTAACCGTCAAACTGACTTCCCTGGCTCCGCTGGTGAAGAAGTTGGTATTCGCAGTCACCATCCACGACTCCGATGCACGCAAACAAAACTTCGGCCAGGTTTCCAACGGCTACATCCGCGTTGTGAACAAGGCTGACGGTAAGGAACTGGCACGTTTCGACCTGAGCGAAGACGCTTCGACCGAAACCGCCATGATCTTTGGCGAGCTGTATCGCAGCGGTGAAGAGTTCAAGTTCAAGGCGATCGGCCAGGGTTTTGCTGGCGGCCTGAAGCCTCTGGCTGAGTCCCACGGTGTCAGCATCGGCTAACCCTTACGGGTTAAAAAAGCCCCGCTTTCGAGCGGGGCTTTTTCTTGTTTGTCGATTGTGTTCAACACTGGTGTCATCAGGTTTGTTTAACGGAAAAAGGATTCAGGGATATGAAAAAACGGGTCTTCCTGGCAAGTGCCGCGATCACGTTGTTGGCAGGGTGTGGAGCGTATAACGAGTTCAAGCTGAACAATGCAGTTCAGGAATACAAAGAGACCTGCTTTGGCAACTACACCAATGAATGCGAAAGCAAGTTGGTCGACACCAACATCATCACGCTGGAGTTCATGAAGACGCAGATGAGCCGTCAGAAAGACGAGATGGTGAAGGCGTTCGGTGATGAGGGATACGCGATGTATCTGGACGTCAGCGAAAAAGTGCTCGATCAAGCGATAGCCCGTCAGGAAAACATGCGACCCGGCTGGTTTGCACGATGGTTTCTGGGTGAGGGCCAGCCATTCTCGAGTTCAAGAAACCTGTTGCTTGGCTATGAAGATCTTCAGGAAATCCGCAACGCTATTACTGGCAGGTTTGTAGCCGAGGCCAAATCCAAAGGCATGACGCCAAAGGTGGCCAGTGCCGAAGCCGCGCCTGTTGCCCGGGCCCCGGTTGTGGCTCCCGCTCCGATACCGGTTCAAGCGCCCGTGCCGCAGGCAGTAGCCGCGCCAACGACCGGATCACTGGATAGCGCCATTGCCAATGCGCTGAGCGCCGCGACCCGCGAAGACGGTGGGGACGAATACCCCGACGGCCGAAAAATTCTCCGGGCGGACCTCAACGGTGACGGCCAGGACGACGCCTTGGTGATCTATGTCATTGAAGGGCAGGGCGGCAGCAACAGCTCATTTTCGACCCTCGGCGTTTTCTATGCGAACAACGGCGCCTTCGATTTCAAGGGCAGCGCAGTGGTCAGCGGCGCCGTCACCGCACTTCAGTTGCAAGACGACAAAACCATCCGCGTCAGTTCACTGGAAGTCGGCCCTGAAGACGCCTTTTGCTGCCCGACGCTCGAGTCGGAACAAAAGTACCGTTGGGACGGCAATCACCTCGAAGAACTGCGCGAAGCGCCTCTTAAACAGGGTTAAGTAGCTCGGTTCGTATCTGGCCCGGCTTATTGTTGCTGAGCGATCGTTCCGCCCGGTTCCGGGAAATTACGCCGTTTAACCTGTCCGATCTGGATTGAAAACGCCACTCCCGCGCCGCGAAGCAATGCGGTGCGGGAGACGGTGGTATCTAGATTAAAAGACAATCCCTTGAGCCTTCGCATCCTTCAGCCATTGCGGGAATTCTTCCATCAGCTTGTCGTAAAGCTGCTCTTCGCTGATGTCGTGCAGGTCATCCAGCGCGAAGAAACCACAGTTGTCGACGACTCGGCCGGTCATGGTGTCGAGTTTTTCCAGGATGCCGTAGTTGTGCCCGCCAATCCCGACGAACTGCCAGAAGATCGGCAGTTTGGCCGCTTCTATCATCAGCTTTTTGATCGCGCCACTGGCTGACACACCTCCATCACTGATGAACAGGATGTAGATCGGAGTGGTGTCCCGGGACTGCTTGTAAAAGTCGATCACCTTCTTGATGGCTTTGGGTTCGTCGTTATAACGAGCGCCGATCTTCCAGTCTTTCCAGCCATGGCTATCGGTGTTGATGAAGTCTTTGTGGTTGGCCAGTGTCACGGCAGACAACTGCAATGTTTCGGCGCCAAAGGCCCAGCAATCGAGAGTGCCATCGTCGTCAAAGTGCAGCGCCAGCGGCAGCAGCCGATTGACCACTTCCTGAACGCGACCGGTTTGGTATTGGTTGTTCATGGAACCGGACGCGTCCAGCACCAGGCCGACCCGCGCCTTAACATCCGTCAGCTTGGCTTTTTCGAGGCTGACTTGGGCTTTCTTCGCCAGGCTGATCAGGTGAGGCGCAGCATCGCCGATCTTCTTCTCAAGGGAAATTTTGCTTGTAACGGGGGCCGTTACAGGGGCAGGAGCGGGTGCCGGGGCCGGCTCATCAGCCACATCGCCGCCGAAATGTTTCACCAGCGCTTCCAGACCCGCGTTGAACCCTTGCAGATTGGATGACAGGCGCCATTCGCCCGACTTGCGATAAAGCTCGACGATCATGATTGCCTTTTCGTCGGCGAAGGTCGCTCCCGAAAACGCGCATTGCGCCAAGACATCGCCCGACAGGCTCTTGATGCTGAAACTGCTGGCCTGGATATCGCGCATCGCACCGGCACCGTCGATCGAGGTGGTGAAGACCAGGCGATCAATCGTGACGGGCAGTTTTGAAAGGTCGAGGGTGAAATCACCGCCGTTCGACATGCTCACGCCATTGCACGGCGTCGTCGGCTGATTGAAAAACACCATGTAGCGATCATCGGACAGTTTGCCCTGGGCATCGATGCCGAAGCATACAAAGTCGAGCACATGGGGCGACTGGACGTTGATCGAGAGCGTAAGTTGCGAGCCCGGCATAAGGCTGGACAAGGGTAAACGTTGTCCTTGGCTGATTTGCATATTGCGTCCTTGTAATGGTTGCACCGTGGTACTGGCATTCATGGGAAGTGCAGGTGCGCGATTATGCGGGAGTAAGGGATCGATGGGGGCGAAGTTTACGAGCTGGGCTTTGCCCTGATTGTCTGCCCTGCGCGACCACGCTACCCTTCGCAGCGCTCGGTATATCGACTTATCAACAGGGAAAAATAATATGGACGTTAAGCACTCTCCTTCAGTGCGTCGCTTGATACAGGTTCCAGCGATCCTCTTGCTTCTCATCACACCGCTATTTGCTCATGCCGATGTTACGGAAGAAGAGGCGACCGCCAATTGCCTCAAGATCAGTGAGTATTCCGCCGAGGGCGGGAAGTATTACAAGCTCAAGCAATATGCCAAGGCCCGGGAGCAGTACGAGCGGCAGGCTGGCTGGTCGGAGAGTTGTCAGCTGGACGAAGATAAAATCGCGATGGCCTACAACAACGTTGCGCTCACCTACATACACGAAGGCAATTACCTCAAGGCCCGTGCGTGGCTGAGCATTTTACCGAATGACAAAAAGTCGATCTTCAACCTTGGCAAGATCAGCGGCGATATCAAAAACTCGCTGGCGAAAGTGTCGAGTAAACCGGACGGGCAGTATTGGCAATATGCCGGGGCTGCGTTGTGGAACAGCATGACGATCAAGCCACAAGGTTCGCAGTTCCAAGTTGATTTTCAGGGTTATTACGCTGGCCTGATGGCGATGTATAACGGTCCCAATATCGGGGAGTTTTCCACGGTACTAGCGATTAACAACGGCAAGGCTCATTACGCCATGACCGGCGATGATGTTGGCGACTGTGCCTACGACTTCGAGATCAAAAAAGATCTGCTCACAGTAAAGCGCACGGCCGGTGAGTGGTGTGGTTTTGGCCACAACGTCAGCGCTGAAGGGAGTTACAACCGGGTCGAGCTGTAGTTTAAAGCCGGGGAAAGCCCCGAAAAACTCGGGGCTCACTCCAGGGGATCGTTAACCTAAGCCTCCCATCCCGCCCCACTGACCGCTGCCTGCGCCAGCGGGTGCATGTCCGCTCCTTGATGTTCCGTTTGCCAAGCCAGCAGTTCCTTGCGCATGCCCGGCGTCCAGTACATCTGCAGGTGATTGCGCACACCGAGCACGGCCAATTGCTGATCCGGTTCGGTGGCGAAGTACTGGGCGATCTGGTTGGCCATCTTGATCAGATTGTCCGTGCTCATCGGCGCACCTCGGCTTTGGCACCGCGTGCATGCCGGCGGTCTTTCAGCAAACGATCCTGTTCATCGCTGAAAGCCTGATAGCGTTTTTGCCATTCCGAAGGATGGTAAACGCGGCTGACTTCCACCGCCGTGACCTTGTACTCCGGACAGTTGGTGGCCCAGTCGGAGTTGTCGGTGGTGATCACGTTGGCCCCGGATTCCGGGAAGTGGAACGTGGTGTACACCACGCCCGGCGCGACCCGTTCGGTGACCCGCGCACGCAGTACGGTCTGGCCGGCGCGGCTGCCGATGCCGACCCAATCGCCTTCGTTGATGCCACGGCTCTCGGCGTCGGTTGGGTGGATTTCCAGGCGATCCTCATCGTGCCAGGCGACGTTCTCGGTACGCCGGGTCTGAGCGCCGACGTTGTACTGGCTAAGGATGCGTCCGGTGGTCAGCAGCAGCGGATAGCGATTGTTGACCTTCTCCTCGGTGGGCACGTAGCCGGTGAGCATGAAACGCCCCTTGCCGCGCACGAATTGCTCGATGTGCATGGTCGGCGTGCCATCCGGCGCATCGGCGTTGCATGGCCATTGCAGGCTGCCGTGGCCGTCCAGTGCGGCGTAGCTGACGTTGGTGAAGGTCGGCGTCAGGCTGGCGATTTCATCCATGATTTCTGACGGATGTTGGTAGTTCATTGGATAGCCCAACGCGTTGGCCAACGCCACCGTGCCTTCCCAATCGGCCTTGCCGCCCAGCGGTTCCATGACCTTGCGCACGCGAGAGATACGGCGCTCGGCGTTGGTGAAGGTGCCGTCCTTTTCCAGGAACGAACTGCCCGGGAGGAACACATGGGCAAACTTCGCGGTTTCGTTGAGGAAAATGTCCTGCACCACCACGCATTCCATGGCCGACAGGGCGGCGGTGACGTGCTGGGTGTTCGGGTCGCTTTGCGCGATGTCTTCGCCCTGGCAGTACAAACCTTTGAAACTGCCGGCCAGCGCCGCTTCAAACATGTTCGGAATGCGCAGGCCCGGATCGGGTTGCAAGGTGACGTTCCACGCCTGTTCGAACTGCGTGCGCACCACTTCGTTGGAGATGTGGCGGTAGCCGGGCAGCTCGTGAGGGAAGGAACCCATGTCGCACGAACCCTGGACGTTGTTCTGTCCACGCAGCGGGTTCACGCCGACGCCTTCGCGACCGATATTGCCGGTGGCCATGGCCAGGTTGGCGATGCCCATCACGGCGGTGCTGCCCTGGCTGTGTTCGGTGATGCCCAGGCCGTAGTAAATCGCGGCATTGCCGGCGTTCGCATACAAGCGGGCGGCGGCACGGATGTCGCCAGCGTCTACGCCGCAAATGGCGCCAAGCACTTCTGGCGAGTTTTCCGGACGGCTGACAAATTCGCTCCAGCGTGCAAAATCGCTGCCCTCGCAACGTTCATCGATAAATGCCTGGTTGAGCAAGCCTTCGGTGACGATGGTGTGCGCCAGCGCGTTGAGTATGGCGACGTTGGTGCCCGGACGCAGGGCCAGGTGCAGTTCGGCGCGGGCGTGCACCGAGTCCACCAGATCAATGCGCCGAGGGTCGATGACGATCAACTGCGCGCCTTCACGCAAGCGGCGTTTGAGCTGGGAGGCGAATACCGGGTGGGCGTCGCTCGGGTTGGCGCCCATCACCAGGATCACGTCGGCCTTCATGATTGAATCGAAACTTTGGGTGCCGGCAGATTCGCCCAACGTTTGTTTCAAGCCATAACCGGTCGGCGAGTGGCAGACCCGCGCACACGTATCGACGTTGTTGTTGCCGAACGCGGCGCGCACCAGTTTTTGGACGAGGTAGGTTTCTTCGTTGGTGCAGCGGCTGGAAGTGATGCCGCCAATGGAATCGCGACCGTACTTTTGCTGCAACCGGCGGAATTCGCTGGCGGCGTAGGTCACCGCTTCATCCCAACTGACTTCCTGCCACGGATCGTTGATGTGATTGCGGATCATTGGTTTGGTGATGCGATCCGGGTGAGTGGCGTAGCCCCAGGCAAAGCGTCCTTTGACGCAAGAGTGGCCGTGGTTGGCCTGACCGTTTTTGTCCGGAACCATGCGCACCAGTTTGTCGCCTTTCATCTCGGCGCGGAACGAGCAACCGACGCCGCAATAGGCGCAGGTTGTGATCACGCTGCGCTCCGGCTGACCCAGTTCGACCACACTTTTTTCCATCAGCGTCGCGGTGGGGCAGGCTTGCACACAGGCGCCGCAGGACACGCATTCCGAGTCGAGGAAGTTATCGCCTCCGGCCGCCGCGACCCGGGATTCGAAACCGCGTCCGGTAATGGTCAGGGCAAACGTGCCCTGGGTTTCTTCGCAGGCACGTACGCAGCGGTTGCAGACGATGCACTTGCTCGGGTCGTAGTCGAAGTAGGGGTTGGACGTGTCCTTCACATCGGCCAGATGGTTGTCGCCTTCATAGCCATAACGCACTTCCCGCAAGCCAACCTGGCCGGCCACGGTTTGCAGTTCGCAATTGCCGTTGGCCGAGCAGGTCAGGCAGTCCAGCGGGTGATCGGAGATGTACAACTCCATCACGTTGCGGCGCAGGGTCGCGAGCTTCGGCGTCTGGGTGTGCACGGTCATGCCTTCAGTGACCGGCGTGGTGCAGGACGCCGGGTAACCGCGCATGCCGTCGATTTCCACCAGGCACATGCGGCACGAGCCGAAGGCTTCCAGGCTGTCAGTGGCGCAAAGTTTCGGAATCGTAGTGCCGAGCAGCGCCGCGGCGCGCATCACCGACGTGCCTTCGGGCACGCTGATGCTGCGACCGTCGATGTTCAGGGTGACTTGCACCTGGCTTTCGCGGGCCGGAGTGCCCAGATCGATATCGGTTTTCGGGTCGAAGAGGGTGATCATTGGTCGGCCTCCGAGGGCTGCAGACCGAAGTCGGCGGGGAAGTACTTGAGGGCGCTGGCCACCGGGAATGGGGCCATGCCGCCCAACGCGCACAGCGAACCGTATTGCATCGTGTCGCACAGGTCCTTGAGGATGATCGCCTGTTCATCGCGACCGCTTTGGTCCGGCGCGGCGAGCAGGCGATCGATCACCTCCACGCCGCGAGTCGAGCCGATGCGGCAAGGCGTGCATTTGCCACAGGATTCCTCGGCGCAGAACTGCATCGCGAAGCGGGCCATGTGCGCCATGTCCAGCGTGTCGTCCGCCACCACTACACCACCGTGACCGAGCATCGCGCCCATGGCGGCGAAGGCTTCGTAATCCAGCGGCGTGTCGAATTGCGACGGCGGCACCCACGTGCCGAGCGGTCCACCGACTTGTGCGGCTTTCAGCGGCCGGCCAGTCGCAGTGCCGCCACCGTAGTCGTCCACCAGTTCGCGCAGGGTCAGGCCAAACGCCCGTTCCACCAGGCCGCCGCGAAGAATATTGCCCGCCAACTGGAAAGGCATGGTGCCCAGGGATCGGCCCATGCCGTAATCGCGATAGAACTGCGCACCCTTGGCCAGAATCAGCGGCACCGAGGCCAACGTCAGCACGTTGTGCACCAGCGTCGGCAGACCGAACAGGCCCTGCAACGCCGGGATCGGTGGCTTGGCGCGGACGATCCCGCGCTTGCCTTCGAGGGAATCCAGCAGCGCGGTTTCTTCACCGCAGATATAAGCGCCGGCCCCGACTCGCACTTCCATGTCGAACGCCTGACCGCTGCCGCCGACATTGGCGCCGAGGTAGCCATTCGACCGGGCAATCTCCAGCGCTTCGCGCAAGGTCGCCACCGCTTGTGGATATTCCGAACGCACATAGATGTAGCCGTAACTGGCGCCGACGGTGATGCCGGCAATCGCCATGCCTTCGATCAGCAGGAACGGGTCGCCTTCCATCAACATGCGGTCGGCGAAAGTGCCGGAGTCGCCTTCGTCGGCGTTGCACACAATGTATTTCTGCTCGGCTTGGGTGGCGCGCACCGTGCGCCATTTGATCCCAGCCGGGAACGCTGCGCCGCCACGCCCACGCAGGCCAGAGTCGAACACTTCCGTCGCGCTCTGCTCGCCGCCAATGCTGACGGCCCTATTCAAACCCTCAAAACCACTGTGCGCCCGGTAATCGTCCAGGGACAGCGGCCGGGTAATGCCGGCGCGGGCGAACAGCAGGCGTTGCTGGGTTTTCAGATACGGCAATTCTTCCACCAGGCCCAAGGCCAGTGGATGCGCGGACGGCTCGCCTTGCAGCGCATCGAGCACGGACGGCACGTCGGCAGCGGTCAGCGGGCCAAAGCCGATTCGGCCTTGCGGGGTGTCGACTTCCAGCAGCGGTTCCAGCCAATAGAGGCCACGAGAACTGGTGCGTTGCAGATCCTGACCGGCAAGGGCCAACGCCACGTCATCGGCACCCACGGCGCGGGCCAGGGAATCACTCGGCAAATAGAGGCTCATACGTCCTCCCGGCAAGCGTCTAGCAAGGCGTCCAGACGCTCGGCACTCAGCCGCGCATGCACCTTGCCATCCAGCTCCAGGGCCGGCGAACAGGCGCAGGCACCGAGGCAATACACCGGGCGCAAACTGATGCTGCCATCGGCGCTGCTGCCGTGGTCGTCCAGTTGCAGACGGTCGCGCAATTGCGCCGCAAGCTGCTCGGCGCCGCGACTCTTGCACGACTCGGCGCGGCACAGCCGCAGGATATGCCGGGCGGGCGGCGCGGTGCGGAAGTCATGGTAAAAGCTGATCACCCCACGAATCTCGGCCTGACTCTGGTTGAGGGCGTGGGCAATCTCGGGAATGGCAACATCGGGGATGTAACCGATGCCCTCCTGAATCTCATGGAGGATCGGCAACAGGGCGCCAGGGGCGCGTTTGTGGCGCTCCAGCAAGCTGTTGACCATCGGCAGGTGCAACAACATCTCATCAGGCATACAGCATTCCTCACGGTCACGGACAAACCAGAAGGTCGTCGGTTGTCCGAAAGTGTCGGCTGCGGCATTCACACCACGTCACGGTATCGTGGCATTTTCAGGCCGTTGGCCAGGCACCCTGAGCGGGCATCTTGTTGGGCCCGGTGCGATCTTCGTCGCACCTCTTCAGGGCATAAATTGCAGCTTGCCACGCCGGCATTGATTCAACGGTACAAAAGCGACGTGCTCGGTTCTTTCCACGACCACCCGTTAAGTCTAGAAGAGCACTGACAAAGGCGCGCGCTGTCTGAAATGTTTTGTGGCACAAGCACTGCGCACCCATCCACTACAGTGAACGTACGATGCCGTTCGGCGCGAACTGATCGCCAAGGAGTCAACATGAAGAAAGCCATCCTGCCGGCGCTGATCCTCCTGATCGCCGCCCAATCCCCGGCCTACGCCATCAACGACAAATACCGCAAACAACTGGAGCAATCCGGCTGCACCCAAGTCAGCGAAACCCAAGGCTGCGACATCCACAAAACCAAGGCCGAAAACGCCAAGGCCGGCTTCACCAACCCCGCCGCCGACAACCCAGGCACCCAGACCCCTTACGCCGGGCAGTGGGTGGCCAAGAGTGAAGCGGGCGCGACCGTCGCCACCATCCGCATCGATGCCAAGGAGCAGGTGTGGGTCAACGGAAAACGGGTCAACGCCAAACGCACCGACGGCACATTGCAGTTTCGCGAGGGTAAGATCGTTTTCACCATTCAGGGTGATCGGCGATTGCAGAATCAGGACTACTGGACCGACAGCGATGCAGGGACCAAGGGCCCGATTCAGATTGAATAGTGCAGCAAATGGGTGCTGGCCCCTTGGCTGCAAGTGGACGGCAGGATGGCAAAATAGTAGCGTCGCACCACTTTCTTCATCTACGTAACGGACTACGCATGCTCACTGTCGCTCAAGCCTCACGCCTGTTCTGCGCAATCACTTTCACCGTCGTGATGACCCCGGCGCTTGCCGACTGGGACTGGGATGAAACCCCGGAATACGCCTGGAAGACTTACCTCTCCGATTGCCAGCGATTACAGCAAGCAGTGACCAATGTGCAGAACGGGAGCCATACGGCCAAGGATGTCACGCCCTCTATTGAGAGTTCTCTGCGAACCCTTACCGTACACCGCAAGAACCTCGCCCAGACAAGCCACAGCTCCCCCGATTACGCCCGCTGTGAAAGCATCATCCCCCAAGCGAAAGAAATAGCGGCCAAGGGCAACGCTGAAAACGATGAGGCGTTGGATCAGCATTTTCGGCAAGCCCAGACCGAGCACCTGAACTCCCCGGAATACAAGCGCGCTCGCTCGATGGGCTTCAGCGACGTCGGCGAAATCGGAGCTCTCGACCAGCACGCTGAGCTGGATGGCGAAGCGAATCTGAAGACCTTGATGATCAAAGTCGATGCTGGCTGCGGCCGCTATTTCCGCGCCGCGCAATACGTCAAACCCTACGTGATCTACACCGCTCATCGTTCGGATGGCAGATGCGCCGTGCATAAGCGCGTCGCAGTGCTGGGCGGTGAAATGGTGGAGCGAGGCGACGAAATTGATGAGGACGGGATTTTTCAGTACGTGGGGTGGAAGACATTGAACGGAGCGGATGGATTTCCCATCGAAATTCGAGTCGTAAAGGCGCAGAAGTAACCCGCAGGATTTTTCTTCAACGGAAGGATGAACAGATGATCGACTTCAACAACAAAGGCTTCTTCAAACTCAAGCAAAACGAAGAATACGCCGAGCGCGTTGCCGATCTTTTGCTCAACGGGGAGCAAGTCATCGACTCGTACAAATCCATGCGCGACGGCGTGGTCTTCACCAACAAACGCATCATCGCCGTCAACGTCCAGGGCATCACCGGCAGCAAGAAGGACTTCACCTCACTGCCGTACAAAAACATCGTCGCGTACTCGGTGGAAACGTCCGGCACGTTCGACCTGGACTCCGAACTGGAGATCTACTTCTCGTCGCTGGGCAAAGTGAAATTCGAATTCACCGGCAGGACATCAATGGTGGAAATCTCAAAACTGATCTCCCAACACGTCCTCTGACCTGAGCTTAAAAGCCCCGAAACACCGGGGCTCCAACTAACTAAACACAATCCAAAATGTGGGAGCGGGCTTGCTCGCGAAGACGCCAGCCCAGCCACCATCAATGCTGAACCGACCACCACCCTCCCAAACAACCCGCCCCCCCATTTCTACCCCTAAGCCTTCTCCGCCGCCCGCTTAGGCGGCACAGTAGAATCCCGCCCCCGCGTCAACACCTTCACCGCATCATCCACCAACGCCTTACTCATCGACGTCAAATAATGCGCAGCCCAGGCATGACGGTCAGTGTCCCTGTCAAAGGCAGCCTCTTCGGTAAGCGACTTAGCCAAACGCAGAAAGTCAGAAGCCATGGACAACGCATCACCCAGCGGCACATCGCGAGTGACGTGGAACAGCGGTTGGTCAGCACAGTAAATGGCCGGGGTCAGGCCGATGGTTTTGAGTTCGGTAGGATCGATCATTGGGCTTCTCCGGTGATGGAGAGGCGATGGGGCAGGGTGGAAGCGTTACGCGATTGGGAATTGCGTAGAGGGGAAAGGCAAAATTTGTACGGATTGCTGGTGGTAGTCATGGTTAACGTCCTTGATATGAGGAGCTGCCACGTTCGTTACCACACGAATGGGTGACAGCTGTACGCAGGGTGGTAAACCGGGAATCAAGGAAACCGGCACGTCCGAAGACGTCCCACGCACAGCTGCCATAACTCACGCTTGCTGGCATAAAAAAAGCGCCGGTAGACGTGATGGGGGCGCTGTAGCGCCTTGAATAACACGGGTTACCACACCCGGTCGCTGAATTGGCAGCGACGGTGGGGAGGGTATCGCGGAGATCTCTTTCTTGCAACCTCTGAACGTCTACCAATAAATCATTTTTCCCGAATTACGACGCACTTAGCGAATTTTTCACAAATATAATGAAGTTGTATAAGTAGTTAAGGCTTCGTCTGACTTTTGTTCATAGTTCGCTATATTTAGTGATGTACAAAAATATGTGAGTAAGTGGGATTTTGGTTTTGCAGGTTTAAAGTAGATATTATTACAGTGTTGTTTTTGGAGCCTGATTTGCAATTAAGCTTGCGCATGCAGGCGAGCTGGTTGCGGGTGTTGATAAGAGGGTTTTTATGAGCAAAACCCTCTTGCTTTCATTTTGAACGAATTCTTGTTGCGTTTTGAATCGCTATTTTTGTACTTATTTCGTTATATATGTTTGCTTTTAAGGTTGTCGCTACTTCGAATGTAATTATTATGGCGTAGGGGATTATTGGTAATGCTTGGGTGCCTTGAGTCCTGCACTCAACTCGTACTCTAAGAGTGTCATCGTCGCCAATAGGAATTGCGTCTTGGCCCTCAAATATCTCATGTACCAAAGTACCTCTTCGTGAGGTATCGGCAGGAGGTTGATTTGATGAGAATCGACTTACCCCAATCGCATAGCCGCCTTTGTCTTCAGGGACGAAGTCGAGTAATGCATCTCTATACATTTGCTCCCCCGGTTTGGTAGGAGTCAACCAAGATAAAGTTATGGTCAGTCGCCTTACATCTTTTCGGCTTGATATAGAGGTGGGTATTGGGAAGCTAAATACCTGCGCATCTTCTTTTTGAAGGGCCCCAGTGCCCAGCATAGTTACGCGACGCTCTGTGCATCCTAGGACTTTGTCAAAATCAACAGCGCCATAACCTAAGAATCGAGTGATGTTTGAACGGCGATTCTTCCAGTGGTGAGAGCTTTGTGGTTCTAAAGTTGACTCTAGAAATTCACCAGCCACTCCCCAGTCCGCTGTGTGAGTCAGCAGTCCTTTGATTAATGAAGGCATATGAGTCTTGAGCGCTGAAAATTGGACGGTGGACAATTGAGATTCTAAACTGTCATAAATTCTAATCGCGGCTCTAGTGGCTAGTGCTGCAGAGTTACTGGTTCCAATTATTTTTGTAGTTGCACTCTGAGAAGCAGAGCCTGCAACCTGCTGTCCAAAGTATTTTCCTGCTGTACCTGGATATAATGATAAACCCGCGGTAGATGCCGAGTAGGAGAGAAGTGCGCGCCCTCCACAGTGGAGAATGTCAGGTTTTACCGAACTTTTGTAACCCAAACCTAAACCTGATATCAGACTAGGAAATGGACTGATTTTGTATGGGTCTATGAGGTAGGCGTTAGGGATATGCTTGCTTCCATCGGAGTGACTAGCACCAATGGTCAACGAGTTTATAGATTCTGCAGGTGAGTAAATACTTCTAGTTGCGATTTTTTGTTCTATTGCTTTGGTGAAGGCTATATGTTTTTCGTCATCGGTAAAAGAATTTATTTGTGCCGGTTTGGAAATCGCATCTAAAGTGATCGGTGTTGAAATGTTTCCAGTGCTTATTATGAAAAGTAGGTTGTATTTCCAAGCTAGAAAATCAATAAGGCGGGCCCAGGCGCTCATTTGCCCAGAGAATGGGCGATTGATATCTCCTAACGAAATATTAATAATAAATACGTTGCCGCCCAATTCGGAAGGGAGCTCTTTGATTCTCTTTACAGCTTGATAAATGATATCTAGGAGTAATCGGTTCTTTGGTGTGGTTTCAGTAGGGTTTTCTATTGATGCTGAAAGCAAAAAT
Organism: Pseudomonas sp. B21-053; assembly: GCF_026016365.1. Classification (NCBI taxonomy): domain Bacteria; kingdom Pseudomonadati; phylum Pseudomonadota; class Gammaproteobacteria; order Pseudomonadales; family Pseudomonadaceae; genus Pseudomonas; species Pseudomonas sp. B21-053. The sequence continues at coordinate 5,848,605 of NZ_CP087205.1, read as the reverse complement.
TGTACATATAACTTTCTGTTAATGGTTTCTTCTTCTAGGGCCAGGTCTCCATGTAGAATTAGAGACGCCATAGCAGTGCCATGACTCCTTGTGTTGACAGGTGAATTTGATTCTAGATTTTCTGAATCATCAATTATCAACCTGTCTTTTAGGAGATTATGGTTTTGAATTACTACGCCATCAAATAAAGCCGCAATAGGTGGTCTCGTGCTTTGTGCTCGCGACTCAATACTAGAAGTATCATCTTGCTCAGAGTCTTGGTTTGGCAAGCTCATGGCTTGCGGTCTAATAAAAGCGATCTCATCTAGGTTTAAAATCGGATTGCTTAAATCAAGAAGTTTTTTTGCGTTGTCATAGCTGATTGAAATTAGCAACGCGTGATAACGAATTTCAGGAATTATTGTGCTATCAAGTATAGTGGCCGAAAGAGAGGTTAAAGCTTGGACTAGATTCTTTTTGGTTGAAATATCCTTGATATTGTTATTGTGGAAAACGGCTTCGAGCTCTAGATGAACCTCGCTGGAAGATTTTTCATCTAGTGCGGAAATAAAATTTATTGCTTCGTTTGTAAGTCTATCTTTTGCACCCCATGGTCTTATATCTTTTAATTGGCTGAATAATTCTTTCCACTCCTTCTGGCCTGGAGGGAGTTCTTTGTTTTTGGAGTAAATGTCCCAAAGTCTTAGTAATTGATTAAGTGCTTGCTGGCTTGGAATGGTGAGATAAAGCCTACCATCAAGTTTTTTCTCCGGCTTTGCTCTGTCTCTAAAGTCCCCGTCTCCTTCGAAAGAAAAGTCGCTTTCGTCAATCCATGTTAGGCCTAGCTTTTCTATTGCTCGTTTAAAATCTTGTTTAGGCTGCGCGAGTTCAAATACGATTGCCTTATTCGGGTACACCCCGTCACTGCTATCAGTTACTTTGACAGTGACGTCTTTAGATAAATTAAGGTTCCGTATCTGTTCGAATTTCGGGCCTAGCCTTGCAGACTGCCTATCAGGAGATGGAGTTACAATGCTAAAAAATTTCGGACTGCCTTTCACTCTTGACCGTTTTGTTGGTGGGTTTAGAACGATCAGAGGTAGTTTTTCCATGATTGCTAGTGTCGTCCTTGTTGTTTTTAGTAGGTGAAAATTGGTTTAATAGTTTTGAAATTATATCTTTTGTTTTCGAGTTGCCAGTGCTTAGAATTAATTTCCTTTTTACATCAAGAAAGAAATTTTCGATTGTGGAGTAGCTATTTCCGATCAGTTTTTTAGCTAGCTCAGAGTGGTTGTGGTCTAACGGTTCGCCAAGATTTTTTTCAAACGAATTAATATATAATTGAATTTGTTTTAACGTGGGTGGGTTTAATTCGATTTTAATTTGGAATCTTCTCCACGCAGCACGATCAATCAGTTCAGGGTGGTTTGTAGCCGCAATAACTATATTGTACGATGGCAGATCATCAATTTGCAGGAGGAGAGAGCTGACGACGCGCTTAATTTCTCCGGTTTCATGAGTGTCTCCTCTCTCTTTGCCAATGGCGTCGAACTCATCAAAGAAAACTACGCAAGGTCTTGTTTTAAGGAAGTCAAATACCTGTTTTAATCTTAGCGCTGTTTCACCTAGATAGCTTCCGATTACGGATTCGTATTTAACAACGTATAGAGGTAGCCCCATACTATATGCAATCGCTTCCGCTAAGCTAGTTTTCCCGTTTCCAGGTGGACCAACAAGAAGAAGTCTATTTCTAGGCTCTACTGCAAAAGACCTCAAAAGGTCTGCGCGTAAATGCTCGTCAATTAACTCATTGCATAGCTCTAATGACGGCTCGTCTAGAAAAATTTGCGAGAGACTTCGTTTGGGTTTTATTTCAATAAAAAGCTCTTCGGAATTAATTTTGTTGGAAGAGTTTAATTCAATATTGTTAGGGTTGTGCGATTCAGGGGCAGCTTGCTTCGTCCATCGTTCACTTCGAAGAGCATCACTAAGCTTCTGTGCATATATATGATGTTGTCTTGAGTGTTCCTCGGTAATTATGGCTTCGATGGTGCGGCGGACAAGCTGCTTGTCATTATCTAAGCTAGCTTGTGCAAGTTTGATGACTAAGTCGCTTCTTGCCATTTTAGTTGTGCACGCAAATTGTGGGTGAGGACTTGTTATGGTTGTATTTTGATATTTTTTTTGTACCAGTTTTTCCGGTTTTGGTGGATGCGATAATGCTAAAGTCTCCGGGGGGGAGAATTAGTTTAAATAATCCATTTTTACCTGTGATACTTGCAATATCAATGGTCGGATAAGTGCTAGCCTCCACTGAAACAAATGCACCTGTTACAGGGTTTCCGAATTCATCAATGACGTAACCTTCTATAAATTTGCTTTTCATTGGTTGCACCTCATTAAATAGTGCGCCATTCAGCGATCTGCTTGGCTAAGGAGTTAGTTATTCTCACTCCTGAGTTCGCGCTGATAGCGTAGCCGGCGCCATTTGAGTGGATTCCAATAACCACTGGTTTGTCATCCTCATTGTAGAACCACACAGGGGAACCGCTCTGGCCGCCTTCTGTGTCTATATCGTAATATAGCTTGTATTTTGTGGTGTTGCTGATTCTGTTGGCGTGATGCATTTGTTCTTCGCCATACACACTTCCAGGGTAACCTGAAATATTGATTAGCTGACTTTCTAAATCTGAATTTGGATATGCTCCAAAAGCAAAGAAACCTATGTCTGCCCCTATATCGCTTTCTAGAATTATTGCGCCAATATCGTTATTTTCATCGCCCGAATCTACCCATTCTTTTACCGAATGCAGTTTGTTCGATTTGAAACTTCCGAAAGGTTCGTTAGAGCCGTCGCGACCAGGAATAATGGTGATTTCATCTGCCCAGCCACCATCATAGGACTCATTGTAGACGCAGTGTCCAGCTGTGATGATTAGTCTTGGTCCTGCAATCCATCCTGTTCCAACATATTCCGAGCCATCTTTGCAGCTGATTTTCAAGGAGCAGATTAAACGCCAAGGGGTGAATGTTGTATCAAGAACTCTAGATCTACGATCTTGACCAGAGATAAGTAAGCTTTGCCCATATGCAGTTTTTTGAACGAGTGGAGAGGTTGCCTTTCCTCTAACAATTAATTTGTCAGATGAGCAACTTTTCTCGTTTGCTTCAACCGGAGTTTCAAAGCCCGCAAAGGTTTCCGCTCGCTGGATGGATGCGATTTCCAGCTTTGGAGATCGGTTATTTACATCTCTGTCGAAATTCGTTTTCATTATTTCTCCATTGTCTTGAGTTATTGATTATTGTGTTTTAATAGGTTTATTCTATTTCTGCGCGGTAATCATCTGCTCGCTAAGGTCATCGTCGCCTACTTTTGGCGGTTTAGTCAGTACCTTTTTCTTCTCGCCGCCATAACCTTAGCTTTGAGGTTTGGGATGTCGTCGCTTTATTCCGAGGATAGGGCATTGCCTTGGCAAAACGAGAGCAGATCATATGCCAGCTAAATTTTTGCCGGCAGCAACAAAGGAGGGCTGATTTATTTTTTGGCAGGCAAGGCAAGGCAACCAGTAATCGGTCGTCGCACGAAAGTTGCTGGGGTTGGACGCGGCACCCTCCCTACTGAATGTCTTTCAGATAATCTTTGAGTGCAATGACCGGCGCTTCAAGCTGCTCCATCGTGCGCGCGGCGTTGAAATCAGCGAACAACTTATTCAGCTCGCGTCCGAGTGGAGTCTCAACCCCACCCAAAGCCTCCAACGCCAACCCAACACAATGCCCCACCCGAAACTGAATCCCCTCAACATCACCCCGCCGTACCAGCAACCCAAAAACCTCCCGCTCATAATCACTCATGATCGGATCATCCCGCAGAATCGGACTTTCCCCCTCCCGCTCATAAGCCAGCTTGAGGGCGAACAGGGCAACGGTTTCCAGGTGCAATTCCATTGTGTGAATCCTTGATTCGTTGGCTGTGCGGGCTTGGGTTGTGGCGCCTTAAAGGCAAGATCAAAAGATCGCAGCCTTCGGCAGCTCCTACGGGGTGGTGGGGTGTCAGGCACTTTATCGTGGGCGAAAAAAAAGGCCTTGCTAAGCAAGACCTTTCTTAATTTTGGTGCCCCGAGGGAGACTCGAACTCCCACTCCTTTCGAAAACGGATTTTGAATCCGCCGCGTCTACCAATTCCGCCATCAGGGCTCAATGGCGGCGAAGTATAGAGATGAGATTACCGTCGGTCAATCAGGTACATAGAGAATTTTCACTATTTCGGCTAGACTTCCGGCCCCTGCTAGACGAACCCCATCATGCGCGTTGCTGACTTTACTTTCGAACTCCCTGATTCGCTGATTGCTCGCCACCCTTTGGCCGAGCGTCGCAACAGTCGCCTGTTGACCCTGGATGGGGTCAGCGGCGCCCTGGCGCACCGTCAATTCACTGATTTGCTCGAGCATTTGCGCCCGGGCGATTTGATGGTGTTCAACAATACCCGGGTGATTCCGGCGCGGCTGTTTGGCCAGAAGGCTTCCGGCGGCAAGCTGGAAATTCTGGTGGAGCGGGTGCTCGACAGTCATCGCGTGTTGGCGCATGTGCGTTCCAGCAAATCGCCGAAGCCCGGTTCGAAGATCCTGATCGACGGCGGCGGCGAGGCAGAAATGCTGGCGCGGCACGACACGTTGTTCGAGTTGGGTTTCACCGAAGAGGTGTTGCCGCTGCTCGATCGCGTCGGGCACATGCCGCTGCCTCCTTATATAGATCGCCCGGATGAAGGCTCGGACCGCGAGCGTTATCAGACCGTGTACGCCGAGCGCCTGGGCGCGGTGGCGGCGCCGACGGCGGGGTTGCATTTCGATCAGCCGCTGATGGAGGCGATTGCCGCCAAGGGCGTCGAGACCGCTTTCGTGACCTTGCACGTCGGTGCGGGCACGTTCCAGCCGGTGCGCGTCGAGAAGATCGAAGACCACCACATGCACACCGAATGGCTGGAAGTCGGCCAGGACGTGGTGGATGCGGTGGCCGCGTGCCGTGCGCGCGGCGGTCGGGTGGTGGCGGTGGGGACCACCAGCGTGCGTTCCCTCGAAAGCGCCGCCCGCGATGGCGTGCTCAAGCCGTTCAGTGGCGACACGGACATCTTTATCTACCCGGGTCGGCCGTTTCATGTGGTCGATGCCCTGGTCACCAACTTCCATTTGCCCGAATCCACGCTGTTGATGCTGGTTTCGGCGTTCGCCGGTTATCCCGAAGCCATGGCTGCCTACAAAGCAGCGGTGGAGCATGGTTACCGCTTTTTCAGCTACGGTGATGCGATGTTTATCACCCGTAATCCTGCGCCGACTGCCCCTAAAGAATCGGGCCCTGAGGAAACTGTATGAGTCGTATGTCGTTTGAACTGCTGGCCACTGACGGCAAGGCGCGTCGCGGTCGTTTGACCTTCCCGCGTGGTACCGTCGAGACCCCGGCCTTCATGCCGGTGGGCACGTACGGTACGGTCAAGGGCATGTTGCCGCGGGATATCACCGCCACCGGCGCGGAAATCATTCTGGGTAACACCTTCCACTTGTGGCTGCGTCCTGGCACCGAAGTGATCAAGAAGCACGGCGACCTGCACGATTTCATGCAGTGGAAAGGCCCGATTCTTACAGACTCCGGCGGCTTTCAGGTGTTCAGCCTGGGCGCGATGCGCAAGATCAAGGAGGAGGGCGTGACCTTCGCTTCCCCGGTCGATGGCGCCAAAGTGTTCATGGGCCCGGAAGAGTCGATGCAGGTCCAGCGTGACCTGGGCTCCGACATCGTGATGATTTTCGACGAATGCACCCCGTACCCGGCCGACGAAGACGTCGCTCGCGTGTCCATGGAGCTGTCGTTGCGTTGGGCCCAGCGTTCGAAAAACGCCCATGGCGATAACACGGCGGCGCTGTTCGGCATCGTTCAGGGCGGCATGCACCAGGACCTGCGCATGCGCTCCCTCGAAGGCCTCGACAAGATCGGCTTCGATGGCCTGGCCATTGGCGGTCTGTCGGTGGGCGAGCCCAAGCACGAGATGATCAAGGTGCTGGATTATCTGCCAGGCCTGATGCCGGCTGACAAACCTCGTTACCTTATGGGCGTTGGCAAACCGGAAGATCTGGTTGAGGGTGTGCGCCGCGGTGTGGACATGTTCGATTGCGTGATGCCAACCCGTAATGCCCGCAATGGGCATCTGTTCATTGATACAGGCGTGCTGAAGATCCGTAACGCGTTCCATCGCCATGATGATTCGCCGCTGGATCCGACCTGCGATTGCTACACCTGCCAGAACTTCTCCCGTGCTTATCTGCACCATCTGGACAAGTGCGGCGAAATGCTGGGTAGCATGTTGAATACCATCCACAATTTGCGCCATTACCAGGTGCTTATGGCTGGTTTGCGCGAGGCTATTCAACAGGGTACATTGGCCGCCTTTGTCGATGCCTTCTACGCCAAACGCGGGCTACCTGTTCCGCCTTTGGACTGAGTTTTCTGACCCCAAGATTCAACATTTGCAACTGGAGTGCTAAATGAGCTTTTTTATCTCTAATGCCATGGCCGACGCTGCTGCACCGGCAGCTGCAGGCCCAATGGGCGGCGGTTTTGAGTGGATTTTCCTGGTCGGTTTCCTGGTCATCTTCTACCTGATGATCTGGCGTCCACAGGCCAAGCGCGCCAAAGAACAGAAGAACCTGCTCGGCAGCCTGCAAAAAGGCGACGAAGTTGTGACCACCGGTGGTATCGCCGGCAAGATCACTAAAGTGGCAGACGATTTCGTGGTTCTGGAAGTTTCCGACACCGTGGAAATGAAGTTCCAGAAAGGCGCCATCGCCGCCACGCTGCCAAAAGGCACGCTAAAAGCGATCTAAGTTTCAACTTCTACTCAATCGACGGGGCGCGCAAGGCGCCCCGCGTCATAAGCGGGCGGCGTGATGCTGAACAAATACCCTCTGTGGAAATACATTCTGATCCTGGCGGTGCTGGCGGTCGGTCTGATTTATTCCGCTCCCAATCTTTACCCTGATGACCCGGCCATTCAGGTCAGCGGTGCAAGTACTGCACTGTTGGTCAATCAGGCTGATCTGGATCGTGTGAGCACTGCGCTCAAGGAATCCGGGATCAACGTCAAGGCAGCCACGCTGTCGGCCAACGGCAAGGGCGGCCTGATTCGCCTGACCAAGGCTGAAGACCAATTGCCTGCCAAGGATGTTGTGCGCAAGGCATTGGGTGATGACTACGTCGTTGCACTGAACCTGGCACAAACCACCCCGCAATGGCTGCGCAGCCTCGGCGCGCACCCGATGAAGCTGGGTCTGGACTTGTCCGGTGGTGTGCACTTCCTGCTGGAAGTGGACATGGACAAAGCCCTCGACGCACGCCTGAAAGTCTACGAAGGCGACGTCAAGAGCCTGTTGCGTAAAGAAAAACTGCGCTATCGCAGCCTGCCGCAACTCAATGGCGCCATTCAGCTGGGCTTCACTGATGAAGCAACCCGCGAACAAGCCCGCGCGCTGGTCCGCAAGAACTTCAACGATTTCGACATTGTTCCGGCCGACCTGAATGGTCAACCGGTGCTGCGTCTGGCGATGACCCCAGCCAAGCTGGCGGAAATCCGTGAATACTCCATCAAGCAGAACTTGACCACGGTACGTAACCGCGTCAACGAACTGGGTGTTGCTGAGCCGATCGTCCAGCGTCAGGGCGCCAACCGCATCGTGGTTGAGTTGCCGGGCGTGCAGGACACCGCAGAAGCCAAGCGTATCCTCGGCAAGACGGCCAACCTTGAGTTCCGTTTGGCTGCAGAGCCAGGCGCTTCGAAAGCCACTTCCGAAAGCTTCGAGTTCCGTGAAGGCAAGCGTCCGCCAGCACAGATCGAGCGTGGCCTGATCATCACCGGTGACCAGGTAACTGACGCCAAGGCTGGCTTCGGCGAGCACGGCACGCCAGAAGTGAACATCCGTCTGGATGGCCACGGTGGCGAGCTGATGAGTCGTGCGACTCGCAGCAACGTTGGTCGCAGCATGGCGGTAATCTTCATCGAGCAACGTCCGGTTACCACTTACACCAAGCAAGTGGTTGATGGCGTCGAGAAAGACGTAGCCGTTCAAACGTTTAAAGAGGAGAAGAAGATCATCAGCCTGGCGACCATCCAGTCGCCGCTGGGTGCTCAGTTCCGCATCACTGGCCTGAACGGTCAGGGCGAGTCGTCCGAACTGGCGCTGTTGCTGCGTGCCGGTGGTCTGGCCGCACCGATGTACTTCGCTGAAGAGCGCACCATTGGCCCGAGCCTGGGTGCCGACAACATCACCAAAGGTATCGATGCATCGCTGTGGGGCATGCTGTTTGTCTCGCTGTTCATCATCGCCATCTACCGCTTCTTCGGCATCATCGCCACTGTCGCTCTGGCCGTGAACATGGTGTTGCTGCTGGCCTTGATGTCGCTGCTGGGTGCAACGCTGACCCTGCCGGGTATCGCCGGTATCGTATTGACCATGGGTATGGCGGTCGACGCCAACGTTCTGATCTTCTCGCGGATTCGTGAAGAGATTGCGGCGGGCATGACCGTACAACGGGCAATCAACGAAGGCTTCGGCCGGGCATTCACCGCGATTCTCGACGCCAACCTGACAACATTGCTGGTCGGCGGGATTCTCTTTGCGATGGGCACCGGCCCGGTCAAAGGCTTCGCAGTGACCATGTCCCTCGGGATCTTTACCTCGATGTTCACGGCCATCATGGTGACCCGCGCGATGGTCAACCTGATCTTCGGCGGTCGGGACTTCAAGAAGTTGTGGATTTAAGGGGCTGCCATGTTACGTACAATCAACTTCATGGGCGTTCGCAACTTCGCGTTCGGCGTCACATTGTTCCTTACCGCACTGGCGTTGTTCAGCTGCTGGCACAAGGGCATGAACTGGGGCCTGGACTTCACCGGCGGTACGCTCATCGAGCTGACCTACGAGCGTCCGGCCGATGTATCCAAGGTGCGTACCCAACTCACTGAGTCGGGTTACCACGAAGCCATCGTGCAGAGCTTCGGTGCAACTACCGACCTGCTGGTGCGTATGCCTGGCGAAGACCCGCAACTGGGTCACCAGGTCGCTGAAGCACTGCTGAAGGTCGGCGGCGATAACCCGGCGACGGTCAAGCGCGTCGAGTTCGTCGGCCCGCAGGTCGGTGAAGAACTGCGCGACCAGGGCGGCCTCGGCATGCTGATGGCGCTGGGCGGCATCCTGATCTACCTGGCTTTCCGCTTTCAGTGGAAGTTCGCGGTCGGCGCCATTGTTTCGCTGATCCACGACGTGATCGTGACCATCGGTATCCTGTCGTTCTTCCAGATCACTTTCGATCTGACGGTGCTGGCGGCGGTATTGGCGATCATCGGTTACTCGCTCAACGACACCATCGTGGTATTCGACCGGGTTCGTGAGAACTTCCGTGTACTGCGCAAGGCGACCTTGATCGAGAACATCAACATCTCGACCACGCAAACCCTGCTGCGGACCATGGCGACGTCGATCTCCACCTTGCTGGCGATCGCGGCACTGCTGTTCTTCGGCGGCGACAACCTGTTCGGCTTCTCCATCGCCCTGTTTATCGGTGTTCTGGCGGGTACCTACTCGTCGATCTACATCGCGAACGTGGTGCTGATCTGGCTGAACCTGAGCAGCGAGGATCTGATTCCTCCTGCGGCGGCCGAGAAGGAAATCGACGACCGTCCATAACGGCCATCGTTTTTCCAGCTGTCTGCCAAAAAAGGCGCGAGTTGAACTCGCGCCTTTTTTTATGCTCCAAGGCTGGGAGAAGCGCGGACAACGATCCGCATGTGATGGTCAGGAGGTTCATGTGAACAAGTCGTTGCTGGTTGGTGCGGTACTGGGTGCTGTCGGTGTGACTGCCGGGGGCGCTGTTGCCACCTACAGCCTGGTTAAAAGCGGCCCTGAGTATGCGCAAGTATTGGCCGTTGAACCGGTTAAGACACAGATCAAGACTCCACGTGAAGTATGCAAGGATGTTGCAGTAACCCGTCAGGCGCCGGTCAAGGATCAACACCAGATCCTCGGTACGGTCCTGGGTGCGGTAGGCGGTGGTTTGCTCGGCAACCAGATCGGCGGCGGTAATGGCAAGAAGCTTGCTACCGTGGCGGGTGCTGTTGGCGGTGGCTACGCGGGGAACAAGGTCCAGGAAGGTATGCAGAATCGCGATACCTACACCACGACCCAGACTCGCTGTAACACCGTGAATGACATCAGCGACAAGGTTGTCGGCTACGACGTCCGTTACTCGCTGGATGGTAAGGAAGGCAAAGTGCTGATGGACCGCGATCCGGGCAACCAGATTCCGGTAGACAAGGAAGGTAAATTGATCCTGTCGCAGAATGAGCCGGCTCAGTAATGAGCTGATTGCCAGGCACAAAAAGAAGCACCCGAAAGGGTGCTTTTTTATGCCCTCAATTCCTCCATCCACCAAAAATCCCCTGTGGGAGCGGGCTTGCTCGCGAAAGCGGTGTATCAGTCGATATCTATGTTGAATGTAAGGCTGCATTCGCGAGCAAGCCCGCTCCCACATGGGTTTGGTGGTGTTTTGAGGGCAAATCCCGGTCATAAAAAAAGCACCCCGAAGGGTGCTTTTTTTGTGGGCGTTCGCTTAGCGTTTCAGCGAAGCCGGCAGGTGCGGCTGGATGGCCGTCAGGACTGCTTTGAAGCATTTGGTGTTACCGGCAACGACGTGGCCTTTTTCAAGGAAGTCGTGACCGCCGGTGAAGTCGCTCACCAAGCCGCCGGCTTCCTGGATCAGCAGGGCGCCTGCAGCCATGTCCCACTCGGACAGGCCCGACTCCCAGAACGCGTCGAAACGGCCGGCAGCCACGTAGGCCAGGTCCAGGCTTGCCGAACCTGCGCGACGGATGCCGGCGGTCTGGCCAACCAGGGCGCGGAACATGCCCAGGTAGTTGTCGAGGTTGTCCATTTGGTCGTCACGGAACGGGAAGCCGGTACCCAGCAGGGCGCCGTCCAGGCTGGTGCGACCGCTGACGCGCAGACGACGGCCGTTCAGTTGAGCGCCGCGACCACGGCTGGCGGTGAATTCTTCCTGGCGAACCGGGTCCAGAACAACAGCGTGTTCCAGGCGACCGCGGTATTTGCAGGCGATGCTGACAGCGAAGTGTGGAATGCCGCGCAGGAAGTTGGTGGTGCCGTCCAGTGGGTCGATGATCCACAGGTAGTCTTCGCCTTCGCCGCTGCCCGGGTGCATGCCGGTTTCTTCACCGAGAATGCCGTGGGTAGGGTAGGCCTTGCGCAGCGCGTCGATGATTTTCTGTTCGGCGGCGCGATCCACCTCGGATACGTAATCCTTGGCGTCTTTTTCGTCGACCTTGATGGTATCCAGGCGCTCGATGGAGCGGAAGATCAATTCACTGGCGCTGCGGGCGGCGCGCAGCGCGATATTCAGCATGGGCTGCATGGATGTGTCACCTAAGGTTGTTAAAGAAAGCCGGGCATTCTATCAGAACTTTTCTACAGGTGAAGGTCGGTGTTCGCTTTCATAGCTTAACGGTAGCGTGAGCTGTAAGATTCGGCTCCCCAATTCTGTGTTCGAGATCGCCTCCCGTGCTGCATAACATTCGTGTCGTCCTGGTCAATACCAGCCATCCCGGCAACATCGGCGGGGCTGCGCGTGCCATGAAGAACATGGGCCTGTCGCGGCTGGTGCTGGTCGAACCGCGGTTGTTCCCGCATCACGAGGCCGATGCCCGTGCCTCTGGTGCCGGGGACATCCTTGAAAACGCGCAAGTCGTCGCCACTTTGGAAGATGCCTTGGTCGGCTGCAATCTGGTCCTCGGCACCAGTGCCCGTGACCGTCGTATCCCTTGGCCGCTGCTCGATCCCCGCGAATGCGGTACGAAAGTCGTCGAGGAAGCCGCTCAAGGTGCAGAAATCGCCTTGGTCTTTGGTCGTGAAGATTCCGGCCTGACCAATGAAGAGCTGCAGCGATGTCATTATCACGTGCACATCCCATCAGACCCTGAGTTCAGCTCGCTGAACCTTGGGGCAGCGGTGCAGGTGTTGAGTTATGAAGTGCGCATGTCCTGGCTCGCGGCCCAAGGCCAGCCGAGCAAGGTCGAGAAGGATGAAGTGGCGTCCACCAAGAGCGGTGAACTGGCGACCATGGATGAGCTTGAGCGATTCTATGAACACCTGGAACAAACCCTGGTGGCCATCGAATTCCTCGACCCGGAAAAGCCAAGGCACTTGATGGCGCGCCTGCGTCGGTTGTACGGACGAAGCTCGGTCAGCCGGGCGGAAATGAATATATTGCGTGGCATCCTCACGGAAACCCAGAAAGCGGCCCGTGGCGAGCTTCTTAAGCGGAAGGATTAAAAATGTTCGAGCGTTTGCGTGAAGATATCCAGAGTGTTTTCCACCGTGATCCGGCTGCGCGTAACGCTTTTGAAGTCCTGACCTGCTACCCCGGCATGCACGCGATCTGGATCCATCGCCTGTCGTCGGCCCTGTGGGGCATGGGCTGGAAGTGGCTGGCGCGGTTGGTGTCGAACTTCGGCCGTTGGTTGACCGGGATCGAGATTCACCCGGGCGCCAAAGTCGGTCGTCGCTTCTTTATTGACCACGGCATGGGCATTGTCATCGGCGAAACTGCTGAAATCGGCAATGACGTCACCCTTTATCAAGGCGTGACCCTGGGCGGCACCAGTTGGAACAAGGGCAAGCGTCACCCGACCCTGGAAGACGGCGTTGTGGTGGGGGCGGGCGCCAAGGTGCTCGGTCCGTTCACAGTCGGCGCCGGGGCCAAGGTTGGTTCCAATGCGGTGGTGACCAAGGCTGTTCCGCCGGGTGCGACGGTGGTCGGGATTCCAGGGCGGATCATCGTCAAGTCCGATGAAGAGCAGGACGCCAAGCGCAAGGCCATGGCTGAGAAGATCGGTTTCGACGCCTACGGCGTTGGCGAAGACATGCCGGACCCGGTGGCGCGTGCCATCAATCAGTTGCTCGATCATTTGCAGGCGGTTGATGGCCGTCTGGAGGGGATGTGCGGGGCGCTGAAGGATCTGGGCAGCAATTACTGTGCGAAAGATCTGCCTGAGCTGCGCGAAGAAGACTTCGCCTGCGTGAAAGACAAAGACCAGAGTCAGGCCAGCTAAACCGTTTCAAATGCTTCGCGGGCAAGCCTCGCTCCTACGGGGTGGCGTAATCCATGTAGGAGCGAGGCTTGCCTGCGAAGAACGATAACGCGCATTTGCTGGTGGTACGCAGCTAGCATTTGCTATGATGCGCGCGCTCTTTTGCGGGTAAACCTGACTAAAGTACTAGGTCTTATAGTTGACTTAAATACTCGGGAATAGCATACTCGCCCCCATTCCGAACTCCGTGGTAATTGTCCATGAGACTGACTACAAAAGGCCGATACGCCGTGACCGCCATGCTTGACCTGGCGTTGCATGCGCAGCACGGGCCGGTGTCCCTGGCCGATATCTCCGAGCGCCAAGGCATCTCCCTGTCCTACCTCGAACAGCTTTTCGCCAAATTGCGTCGTAGCAATCTGGTTTCCAGCGTTCGCGGCCCGGGCGGCGGTTACCAACTGTCCCGCGACATGCAGGGCATCCAGGTCGCCCAAGTGATCGATGCGGTAAACGAATCGGTCGATGCAACCAAATGCCAGGGCCAGGGCGATTGCCATCAAGGTGACACCTGTCTGACCCACCACTTGTGGTGCGATCTGAGCCTGCAGATTCACGAATTTTTGAGTGGTATCAGCTTGGCTGACCTTGTGACTCGCCGTGAGGTGCAAGAAGTAGCCCAGCGTCAGGACCAGCGCCGTTGCAATGGCAAGGCGCCACGCCTGGACAAGATTGAAGCGTCCGCCGTCGAATGACAGCCAAAGAGCTAGCGGCACGCCAGCCAGCCTGATTTAGGAGATAGTCCATGAAATTGCCGATTTACCTTGATTACTCTGCGACCACCCCGGTTGATCCGCGTGTCGCGCAAAAGATGAGTGAATGCCTGCTGGTCGACGGAAACTTCGGTAACCCGGCGTCCCGTTCCCACGTGTTCGGCTGGAAAGCTGAAGAGTCCGTCGAAAACGCTCGTCGTCAGGTCGCAGACCTGGTCAACGCCGACCCGCGTGAAATCGTCTGGACCTCCGGTGCCACCGAATCCGACAACCTGGCAATCAAGGGTGCGGCGCATTTCTATGCGACCAAGGGCAAACACCTGATCACCACCAAGATTGAGCACAAGGCTGTCCTCGACACCATGCGCCAACTGGAGCGTGAAGGCTTCGAAGTGACTTACATCGAGCCGCGCACCGATGGTCTGGTGACGCCTGAGATGGTTGAAGCTGCCCTGCGTGACGACACCATCCTGGTTTCGATCATGCACGTGAACAACGAAATCGGCACCGTCAACGACATCGCGGCCATCGGCGAACTGACCCGTTCCAAGGGCATTCTGTTCCACGTTGACGCGGCTCAGTCCACCGGCAAGGTCGACATCGACCTGTCGAAGCTGAAAGTCGACATGATGTCGTTCTCTGCCCACAAGACCTACGGTCCTAAAGGCATCGGCGCACTGTACGTCAGCCGCAAGCCGCGTGTTCGCATCGAAGCGACCATGCACGGCGGCGGTCACGAACGTGGCATGCGTTCCGGCACCCTGGCGACCCACCAGATCGTCGGCATGGGTGAAGCCTTCCGCGTAGCCAAGGAAGACATGGCTGCCGAGAACGTGCGCATCAAAGCCTTGAGCGACCGCTTCTTCAAACAGGTCGAAGGCCTGGAAGAGCTGTACATCAACGGCAGCATGACCGCTCGCGTACCGCACAACCTGAACCTGAGCTTCAACTATGTTGAAGGCGAGTCGCTGATCATGGCCCTTAAAGACCTGGCGGTTTCGTCCGGTTCGGCCTGCACCTCGGCTTCCCTTGAGCCTTCGTACGTACTGCGCGCCCTGGGCCGCAACGACGAACTGGCACACAGCTCGATTCGCTTCACCTTCGGCCGTTTCACTACCGAAGAAGAAATCGACTACGCCGCGCAGAAAGTCTGCGAGGCCGTTACCAAGCTGCGCACTCTGTCGCCGCTGTGGGACATGTACAAAGACGGTGTCGACATTTCGAAAATCGAGTGGGCGGCACACTGATTTCAAGTCGCCGCAAATCGGCCCTGTAAACCGCGGTTTGCGGGGCTTCAAGAGCGACTCTCTGATGAGTGAGGATTAAGAATCATGGCTTACAGCGAAAAGGTCATCGACCACTACGAGAACCCGCGCAACGTCGGCAAGATGGACGCGGAAGATCCGGATGTCGGCACTGGCATGGTCGGCGCCCCGGCGTGCGGCGACGTGATGCGTCTGCAGATCAAGGTTAACGAGCAAGGCATCATCGAAGACGCCAAGTTCAAGACCTATGGTTGCGGTTCGGCTATCGCCTCCAGCTCCCTGGCGACCGAGTGGATGAAAGGCAAGACTCTGGATGAAGCAGAGACCATCAAGAACACTCAGCTGGCCGAAGAACTGGCCTTGCCGCCAGTGAAAATTCACTGCTCCGTACTCGCTGAAGACGCTATCAAAGCGGCCGTTCGCGATTACAAGCAGAAGAAAGGCTTGATCTGACTTTCAAGATTTGGCGACGAGTAAGGAGTCACCGATGGCTATCAGCATGACAGAAGCGGCAGCTCAACACGTGCGACGCTCCCTCAACGGGCGCGGCAAAGGTGAAGGGATTCGTCTGGGTGTTCGCACCACAGGCTGTTCCGGCCTTGCCTACGTGCTGGAGTTCGTCGACGAGGTGGTTGCAGAGGATCAGGTGTTCGAAAGTCACGGCGAGAAAGTGATTATCGACCCGAAAAGCCTGTCTTACCTGGACGGCACCGAGCTCGATTTCGTCAAGGAGGGGTTGAACGAAGGCTTCAAGTTCAACAATCCCAACGTACGCGGTGAATGTGGCTGCGGCGAAAGCTTCAACATCTGAGGCTGCGCGTGGGTACTCCTTGTCATTTCGCTTTATTTGAACTGCAGCCGAGCTTCCGTCTGGATCTCGAGCAGTTGGCCACGCGCTATCGTGAGTTGGCGCGCGGTGTTCATCCAGACCGCTTTGCCGACGCTCCCGAGCGCGAGCAGCGGCTGGCGCTCGAGCAATCCGCGAACCTCAACGAGGCTTACCAGACGCTCAAAAACCCCCCGAAACGCGCGCGTTATTTGCTCGCCATGGGTGGTCGCGAGTTGCCACTGGAAGTCACGGTGCATGATCCGGAGTTTCTTCTGCAGCAGATGCAATGGCGCGAAGAGCTCGAAGACCTGCAAGACAGCGCCGACCTGGCCGGCATTGCCGTGTTCAAGCGTCGCTTGAAAGTTGCGCAGGATGAACTGAACGAAAGCTTCGCAGCCTGTTGGGATGATGCTGCGCAACGTGAGCAGGCCGAACGCCTGATGCGGCGCATGCAGTTCCTCGACAAGCTCACCTACGAAGTGCGCCAGTTAGAAGAGCGCCTCGACGATTAACCCAGTGCCGCTCCGGTCGCACGCCTGATATACAGATAAGTCCTGATTACGATGGCCCTACTGCAGATCGCCGAACCCGGCCAAAGTCCTCAACCGCACCAGCGTCGTCTGGCTGTGGGGATTGACTTGGGCACTACCAATTCGCTGGTCGCTGCATTGCGCAGTGGTCTTTCCGAGCCTCTGGCTGACGACAACGGCCAGGTCATCCTGCCGTCTGCCGTGCGCTATCACGCCGATCGCGTGGAAGTGGGCGAGTCCGCCAAGCTTTCAGCCGCTACCGATCCCTTGAACACCGTGCTGTCGGTCAAGCGCTTGATGGGTCGTGGTCTGTCCGACGTCAAGCAATTGGGCGATCAACTGCCATACCGCTTTGTCGGTGGCGAGTCGCACATGCCGTTCATCGACACCGTGCAAGGCCCGAAAAGCCCGGTTGAAGTCTCCGCCGAAATCCTCAAGGTGCTGCGTCAGCGTGCCGAAGCGACGTTGGGTGGTGAATTGGTCGGCGCGGTGATCACCGTTCCCGCCTATTTCGACGATGCTCAGCGTCAAGCCACCAAGGACGCGGCCAAACTGGCCGGCCTGAACGTGCTGCGTCTGCTCAATGAGCCGACCGCCGCTGCGGTGGCTTACGGTCTGGATCAGCACGCTGAAGGCCTGGTCGCGATTTATGACCTGGGCGGCGGTACTTTCGATATTTCGATTCTGCGCCTGACTGGCGGTGTGTTTGAGGTGTTGGCTACCGGTGGCGACAGCGCCCTGGGCGGCGATGACTTCGATCACGCGATCGCTGGCTGGATCATCGAGAGCGCCGGTTTGTCCGCCGACCTCGATCCGGGTGCGCAACGCAATCTGCTGCAAACCGCGTGTGCGGCCAAAGAAGCGCTGACCACTGTGGCGAGCGTTGAAGTCGCTTACGGTGACTGGAAAGCCCAACTGACCCGCGAAGCCTTCGATGCGCTGATCGAGCCGATGGTCGCCCGCAGCTTGAAAGCCTGCCGTCGCGCCGTGCGTGATTCCGGCGTGGAGCTGGAAGAAGTGCACGCCGTGGTCATGGTCGGTGGTTCGACGCGTGTTCCTCGGGTTCGCGATGCGGTTGCCGAAGCCTTCGGTCGCCAACCGCTGACCGAAATCGATCCGGATCAAGTGGTAGCCATCGGTGCTGCGATCCAGGCCGATACCTTGGCTGGCAACAAGCGCGATGGCGGCGAATTGCTGCTGCTCGACGTGATTCCGTTGTCCCTGGGGCTGGAAACCATGGGCGGCCTGATGGAGAAGGTGATTCCGCGTAACACCACCATCCCCGTCGCCCGCGCCCAGGATTTCACCACGTATAAAGACGGCCAGTCGGCCATGGCGATTCACGTCTTGCAGGGTGAGCGCGAGCTGATCAGCGACTGCCGCTCCCTGGCCCGTTTCGAACTGCGCGGCATTCCGGCAATGGTGGCCGGTGCGGCGAAGATTCGCGTGACCTTCCAGGTCGATGCCGACGGTCTGCTCAGCGTCGCGGCCCGCGAACTGGGTTCAGGCGTGGAAGCCAGCATTCAGGTCAAGCCGTCCTACGGCCTGACCGACGGCGAAATCGCCAAGATGCTCAAAGATTCGTTCCAGCACGCCAACGACGACAAGGTCGCCCGTGTGTTGCGTGAGCAACAAGTCGATGCCCAGCGCCTGATCGAAGCGGTGCAGGGCGCCCTCGAAGTCGATGGCGAGCGCCTGCTCGACGCCGAAGAGCGCATGGTCATCGAGATGCAAGTGCAGGAACTGACCGAATTGATGAAAGGCACCGATGGTTATGCCATCGAGCAGCAGACCAAGCGTCTGTCGCAAGTGACCGATGCCTTTGCTGCCCGCCGCCTGGACTCGACGGTGAAAGCCGCGCTGGCGGGGCGCAACCTGAATGAAATCGAGGATAACTGATGCCGCAGGTCATTTTTCTGCCACACGATAAGTTTTGCCCGGAAGGCATGGTTGTCGAGGCTGAGCCGGGGACTTCCATCCTCGAGCTCGCCCATGAGCACCATATCGAGATGGAAAGCGCCTGTGGCGGCGTCTGTGCGTGCACCACGTGTCATTGCATCATTCGTGAAGGCTTTGACTCGCTGGAAGAAGCGGACGAACTGGAAGAAGATTTTCTTGATCGGGCCTGGGGTCTGGAAGCGCAATCGCGTCTAGCCTGTCAGGCACTCGTCGGAAATGAAGACCTGACCGTCGAGATTCCGAAATACTCGCTCAACCATGCAGCTGAAGCGCCGCACTGATTCAAGGAAGTGTTTTATGAGTCTGAAATGGGTTGATGTGCTGGAAATCGCGATCCAACTGGCTGAATCCAAGCCAGAAGTGGACCCGCGCTACGTGAACTTCGTCGATCTGCACAAATGGGTGCTGGCATTGCCGGAGTTCAGTGATGATCCGACCCGCGGTGGCGAGAAGGTGCTTGAAGCCATTCAGGCCGCCTGGATCGAAGAAGCAGAGTAGGAGCTGACGAGCGAAGCGAGGCTGCGATCTTTTCCCGATGCCACTTGAATCTCAAGCGCAAAATCAGGATCAAAGGATCGCAGCCTTCGGCAGCTCCTACAGAGGCCGCGACCTTACTCAGTTAGGCAATACCAAAGAACCCGCGTATAATTCGCGGGTTTAATTTTTCACAAATTACCGTTTCTGGAGTTACACCATGGCTGTTCAACGTACTTTCTCCATCATCAAGCCTGACGCTGTTGCAAAAAACGTTATCGGCGAGATCACCACTCGTTTCGAAAAAGCTGGCCTGCGCGTTGTAGCTTCGAAACTGAAGCAACTGTCCAAAGCCGAAGCTGAAGGCTTCTACGCTGAGCACAGCGCTCGCGGTTTCTTCGGCGACCTGGTTGCTTTCATGATCTCCGGCCCGGTTGTTGTTCAGGTTCTGGAAGGCGAAAACGCTATCGCTCTGAACCGTGAACTGATGGGCGCTACCAACCCTAAAGAAGCTGCTGCCGGCACCATCCGCGCTGACTTCGCTGATTCCATCGACGCCAACGCTGTACACGGTTCGGACTCCGAAGCCGCTGCTGCTCGCGAAATCTCGTACTTCTTCGCAGCTACTGAAGTAACCACTCGCTAAGCATTGGCTTATGAGTGAAGGTGAATCCATGACTACATCGACTGTAAAAACTAACCTGCTGGGTCTGACTCAGCTGGAAATGGAAAAATTCTTCGACTCAATCGGGGAGAAGCGTTTCCGTGCCGGTCAGGTAATGAAATGGATTCACCACCTAGGCGTCGATGATTTCGACGCCATGACGAACGTCAGCAAAGCCTTGCGCGACAAGCTCAAGGTGATTGCTGAAGTTCGCGGTCCTGAAGTGGTCAGCGAGGACATTTCCACCGACGGCACCCGTAAGTGGGTGGTGCGCGTGGCGTCCGGCAGCTGCGTCGAGACCGTCTACATTCCCCAGGGCAAACGCGGCACTCTGTGCGTTTCGTCCCAGGCAGGCTGTGCCCTGGATTGCAGTTTCTGCTCCACCGGCAAGCAAGGTTTCAATAGCAACCTCACCGCCGCCGAAGTCATCGGCCAGGTGTGGATTGCCAATAAATCGTTCGGCAGCATCCCGGCGACCGCCGACCGTGCCATCACCAACGTGGTGATGATGGGCATGGGTGAGCCGCTGCTGAACTTCGACAACGTCGTGGCCGCCATGCATCTGATGATGGATGACCTGGGCTACGGGATCTCCAAGCGCCGCGTAACCCTGTCCACTTCGGGCGTGGTGCCGATGATCGATGAGCTGTCCAAGCACATCGACGTGTCCCTGGCGTTGTCGCTGCACGCACCAAATGACGCATTGCGTAACCAATTGGTGCCGATCAACAAGAAGTATCCGCTTAAGATGCTGCTCGAGTCGTGCCAGCGCTACATGTCGTCCCTGGGCGAAAAGCGCGTGCTGACCATCGAGTACACCTTGCTCAAGGACATCAACGACAAGGTTGAACACGCGGTCGAGATGATCGAGTTGCTCAAGAACATCCCGTGCAAGATCAACCTGATCCCGTTCAACCCGTTCCCGCATTCCGGGTATGAGCGTCCGAGCAACAACGCGATTCGTCGTTTCCAGGATCAGCTTCACCATGCCGGCTTCAATGTCACTGTACGTACCACCCGTGGTGAAGACATCGATGCCGCGTGTGGCCAATTGGTAGGGCAGGTGCTGGATCGCACCCGTCGCAGCGAACGTTATATCGCCGTGCGCGAGTTGAGCGCCGAGAACGATATGGCGCAGAACGCCGCGAAATAAATTAAGAGAGGATCTCTATGTCCCTGCGCTTTGCGCTGCTTGTGCTGTTGGCCAGTCTTTGTGCTGGTTGTGTCCTGTCGGGCGATTTCAACCCGATGAAGACCAGCAAGGGCCGCGATGAAGCGCGTGTTGCCTACGTGCAATTGGGGCTGGGGTACTTGCAGCAAGGGATGACCGAGCGGGCGAAAGTGCCGTTGAAAAAGGCGCTGGACCTGGATGATTCCGACCCTGACGCCAACGCGGCGCTGGGGCTGGTATTCCAGGCCGAGATGGAGCCGGAGCTGGCCGACCAGCATTTTCGCAAGGCGCTGTCCTCCCGTCCCGGCGATGCTCGCATCCTGAACAACTACGGCAGTTTTCTGTACGAAGAGAAACGTTACAAGGAAGCCTACGAACGCTTTGAGCAGGCCGCCGCCGATACCCTGTATCCTGAGCGTTCGCGGGTGTTCGAGAACCTCGGCATGACCGCCTCGAAGCTTGGCCAGCGTGATCTGGCCCAGCAGCAACTGGAAAAATCCCTGCGTTTGAACCGCCAACAACCGCGTGCATTGCTGGAAATGGCTGAGTTGTCTTACGAAGACAGGCATTATGTGCCCGCGCGTGACTATTACGACCGTTTTAGCCTGCTCACCGAACAAAATGCACGTAGTCTATTGCTCGGCGTTCGGCTGGCGAAAGTGTTTGAAGATCGCGACAAGGCCGCCAGTTTTGGCCTGCAATTAAAACGACTCTATCCCGGTACGCCGGAATATCAGCAATACCTGTCGGAGCAATGATGAAAGCGGCGCATCCCGAAGTTGTAGCAGCGAATCGCGTTAACCCCGGTGACACTTTGCGCCAGGCCCGCGAAAGCAATGGCTGGTCGCTGGCCGAAGTGGCCCTCAAGCTCAACCTCACCGTCAATTCTTTGGGCAATCTGGAAGCCGGCGCGTTCGACAAGCTGCCAGGGCACACCTTTGCTCGCGGTTATATTCGCGCGTACGCCAAATTGCTCGGCATGGACCAGACCGTTCTGGTCCAGCAATTCGACCAGTCCACCGGCACCGACTCCCAGGGCAGCAACGTGCATAGCCTGGGTCGTATCGAAGAGCCGGTTCGGGTTTCCCACACTATTTTGCGCATTGTCAGCCTGTTGTTGCTGATGGCGGTGATTGGCGGCGGTTTTGTCTGGTGGCAGGATCAAACCTCACTGCGCACCAAGGACCTGGCCACTTTGGCCCCGGAACACGTTGAAGTCGAAGGTGCCGACGGCACTACCCAGATCCATCCGCTGGACGAGCCGGAAGACCAGGCTGTCGCGGAAGGTCAGACTGAAGCGGGGACCGCCCTCCCGTTGACACAATCCGAGACATCGACTGAAGCACCGGCCGAAGCCGAAGCCACCGCGCCTGCTCCAGCACCTGTAGCCCCGGCTCCAACGCCTGCGGCACCAGTTCACAACGCCGCACCTGTGGTCGCCGCGCCAGCCGCACCTGCACCGGCCGTTCCGGCTCCGACTGCGACTACGACTACTCCGGTTGCCCCGAGCGCTACGGCTCCAGCCGCCGCTCCAGTGGCCGGCCAAGGCTCGGTGCAACTGCTGTTTACCGCTGATTGCTGGACGCAAGTGACCGATGGCAGCGGTAAAGTGCTGTTGAGCGGTCTCAAGCGCAAAGGCGAAAACGTTTCCGTTAGCGGCAAGCCACCGTTTGCCGTGCGTCTGGGCTTCGCCCGTGGTGCGCAGGTCAGCTACAACGGTCAGGTGGTTGATGTCGCTCCGTTCACCAGTGGCGAGACTGCTCGCCTGAAGTTGGGTCAATAAGTCATGCACGGCGAATCTCCAATCAAACGTCGCGAATCCCGCAAGATCTGGGTCGGTAACGTGCCTGTTGGCGGCGATGCGCCTATCGCTGTGCAGAGCATGACCAACAGCGACACCAATGACGTGGCCGCCACCGTGGCCCAGATCAATCGCCTGGAAGCTGCTGGCGTCGATATCGTGCGCATCTCGGTGCCGGACATGGACGCCGCCGAGGCTTTCGGCAAGATCAAGCAACTGGTCAAGGTGCCCTTGGTTGCCGACATCCACTTCGACTACAAGATCGCGTTGCGTGTAGCCGAGCTGGGCGTTGACTGCCTGCGCATCAACCCGGGCAACATCGGTCGTGAAGATCGCGTGCGTGCGGTAGTGGATGCCGCCCGTGACCGCGGGATCCCGATCCGTATCGGCGTGAACGCCGGTTCCCTGGAAAAAGACCTGCAAAAGAAATACGGCGAGCCGACCCCGGCTGCACTGGTCGAGTCGGCTTTGCGTCACGTCGAGCACCTGGAACGCCTGAATTTCAAGGACTTCAAGGTCAGCGTGAAGGCTTCCGACGTGTTTATGGCCGTCGCCGCCTACCGCTTGCTGGCCAAGGAAATCGTCCAGCCGCTGCACCTGGGTATCACCGAAGCGGGTGGTTTGCGTTCAGGCACGGTGAAATCCGCCGTGGGCCTCGGTATGCTGCTCGCCGAAGGGATTGGCGATACTATTCGCATCTCGTTGGCGGCTGACCCGGTCGAGGAAGTGAAAGTCGGCTACGACATTCTCAAATCCCTGCACTTGCGTTCCCGTGGCATCAACTTCATCGCCTGCCCGAGCTGCTCGCGGCAGAACTTCGATGTGGTCAAGACCATGAACGAGCTGGAAGGGCGCCTTGAAGATCTGCTGGTGCCGCTGGATGTCGCGGTCATCGGTTGCGTGGTCAACGGGCCGGGCGAAGCCAAGGAAGCCCATATCGGCTTGACCGGCGGTACGCCAAACCTGATTTACATCGACGGCAAGCCGTCGCAGAAACTGACGAATGAAAATCTGGTGGATGAGCTTGAACGCTTGATTCGCCAGAAAGCGGCCGAAAAGGTCGAAGCCGACGCAGCGGTTATCGCGCGCGGCTGATCGAACGAATTTAAGGATTGATAGTGAGCAAGTCTCTGCAAGCCATACGTGGCATGAACGACATCCTGCCCGAGCAGACGCCCCTGTGGCGTCATTTCGAGGGCACCGTCTCGCGTTTGCTGGATAACTACGGTTACAAGCAGATCCGCATGCCGATCGTCGAGTTCACCGAGCTGTTCAAGCGCTCCATCGGTGAAGTGACCGACATCGTCGAAAAAGAGATGTACACCTTCGACGATCGCAACGGCGACTCCCTGACCCTGCGCCCTGAAGGCACGGCGGCCTGCGTGCGTGCGGTGCTCGAGCACGGCATCACCGGCGGCGGCCAGGTGCAGAAACTCTGGTACATCGGCCCGATGTTCCGTCACGAGCGTCCACAGAAAGGTCGTTATCGCCAGTTCCACCAGATCGGCGTGGAAGTGTTCAACCTCGACGGTCCGGATATCGACGCCGAGCTGATCGTGCTGACCTGGCGCCTGTGGGGCGAGCTGGGCATCCGTGATGCGGTCAAGCTTGAGCTCAACAGCCTGGGCACCAGCGAGTCTCGTGGCCGTTATCGCGAAGCCCTGGTCGAGTTCCTCTCGGCACACCTGGACAAGCTCGACGAAGACAGCCAGCGTCGTCTGAAGACTAACCCTTTGCGGGTTCTGGATACCAAGAACGCCGAGACTCAAGCGGTATTGGTCAACGCGCCGAAAATGGCCGATTACCTCGACGAAGAATCCCGAGTGCACTTCGAGGGCCTCAAGGCTCGCCTCGACGCTGCCGGCATTCCTTATGTGATCAACCCGAAGCTGGTTCGCGGGCTGGATTACTACAGCAAGACCGTTTTCGAATGGGTCACCGACAAGTTGGGCGCCCAGGGCACCGTGTGTGCCGGTGGTCGTTACGACGGTCTGGTGGAGCAGATGGGCGGCAAGCCGACCTCGGGCGTTGGTTTCGCCATGGGTATCGAGCGTCTGGTGCTGCTGCTGGAAACCCTGGAGCAGATCCCGCAAGAGATCTCCCGTCAGGTCGACGTCTACCTCTGCGCCTTCGGTGAAGCTGCCGAGCTGGCCGGTCTGACCCTGAGTGAACGTGTGCGTGACCAGTTGCCCAACCTGCGCCTGCAAGTCAATGCCGGCGCCGGCAGTTTCAAAAGTCAGTTCAAGAAAGCCGACAAGAGCGGTGCGTTGTATGCGCTGATCCTCGGTGACGACGAGATGGCCCAGCAAGTGGTAGGTTTCAAACCCCTGCGTGGCCAGGGCGAACAACAAAGCATTGCCTGGGATGCGCTCGCTGCACACCTGGCCACCTGCGTCGTGCAGGGTTGAAGCTGTCAAACAGCCGATTTAGCGATTAAGGAGTATTGGGGTGTCGAGTACCGAAGACGAACAACTGGCGGATTTGAAGGACTGGTGGACACGTAACGGCAAGCCCCTGGTCACTGGCGGCCTGTTGGCGCTGGTCATCGTGTTCGGCTGGCAGGCCTTTCACAAGTATCAGAGCAATCAGTCGCAAGGCGCCTCGATTCTCTATCAGCAACTGCTGGAAACCACGCTGACGCCTGACGGCAAGCCAGACGCAGCCCGGGTTTCGGACCTGGCCGGCAAGCTCAACAGCGAGTTCGGCGGTTCTGCTTACGCGCAATACGGCAGCCTGTTCGTGGCGAAAGTCGCGGTCGACAGCGGCAAGCTGGACGACGCAGCCACCGAGCTGAAAGCCATCGCCGACAAACCGGCCAACCCGGCGCTGGGCGAAATCGCCCGTCAGCGTCTGGCGCAGGTCCTGGCGGCGCAGAACAAGGTCGAAGAAGCCCTGAAACTGCTTGAAGGCGATGCCGACAAGTCGTTCCTGGCCACTCGCGAAGAACTCAAGGGCGACCTGCTGGTGCAGTTGGGTCGTACTGACGAAGCGAACACGGCGTATCAAAAAGCCAAGGCAGCACTGTCGGATGAAGCGGCAGTCGGCGGCCTCCAAATCAAGCTGGACGACCTGGCCAAAGGGGATGCGTGACGTGATCCGTTGGAAACATGCAGCATTGCTGGCTCTGGCCATTTTGGCCGCGGGTTGCAGCAGCAACAGCAAAAAAGAATTGCCGCCGGCCGAGCTGGTCGATTTCAAAGAAGAAGTCGTCCTGCAGAAGCAATGGAGTCGTTCGATCGGTGACGGTCAGGGCGAAACCTACAACATGCTGGTACCGGCGATCGATGGCAGCACCATCTTTGCGGCCGACGTCACTGGCGTGATCGTGGCGATGGACCGCAACAATGGCGACGTCAAATGGAAGAAAGATCTTGAACTGCCTGTCTCCGGCGCCGTTGGCGTAGGTTACGGTCTGGTCACGATCGGTACGCTCAAGGGCGAAATCGTTGCCCTGGACGCCACCAACGGTGAAGAGAAATGGCGCGCTCGCGTGTCCAGCGAAGTCCTCGCACCGCCAGCCAACAACGGCGACGTTGTGGTGGTTCAGACCCAGGACGATCGTCTGATCGGCCTGGACGCTGCGACCGGTACCCAGCGCTGGTTGTATGACAGCACTCCGGCCGTCCTGACCCTGCGTGGCACCAGTGCGCCAGTCGTCACCAACCGCCTTGCGGTGGCTGGCCTGTCGACCGGTAAAGTGGTCGCTCTCGATATTTCCAACGGCGTGCCGGTGTGGGAACAACGGGTTGCGATTCCACAGGGTCGTTCGGAACTGGAACGCGTGGTCGATATCGACGGCGGTCTGCTGTTGTCCGGCGAAACCCTGTACGTCGCCAGCTACCAGGGTCGCGTCGCGGCACTGGACCTGCAAAGCGGTCGTCAGCTCTGGCAGCGTGATGCTTCCAGCTATGCCGGTGTCGCCCAGGGTTTTGGTAGCGTCTACGTGAGCCTGTCTTCGGGCACCGTTGAAGGCGTCGACGAGCGTTCCACCACAGCCTTGTGGAGCAACGATTCGCTGGCTCGCCGTCAACTGTCGGCTCCGGAAGTGTTCTCCAGCTACGTTGCAGTCGGCGACATGGAAGGCTACCTGCACCTGCTGAGCCAGGTGGACGGTCGCTTCGTCGGCCGCGAACGCATCGACAGCGATGGCCTGCGTGCCCGTCCGCTGGTGGTGGGTGACACGATTTATGTTTATGGCAACAGCGGCAAACTGGAAGCCCTGACCATTAAGTAAGAACTATGCTTGGGTTGATCCCAAGCGGCTTCACCTGTGGGAATGAATGTGGGAGCGAGCCTGCTCGCGAAGGCCGTCAACGATTACGTTTGCGGCCTGGATGAACGCGGTGTCCAAGCGTTTTTCGCGAGCAGGCTCGCTCCCACAACAAGCCCGCAGTGATTGCCCCGAGCACCAGCCGCTGCCTCGCAGCGGCTTTTGTATTTTCTGAAATAACGAAGTGGAGAGCCGCATGGTTCCCGTAATCGCCCTGGTGGGCCGACCGAACGTCGGCAAGTCCACCTTGTTCAACCGCCTGACCAGGACTCGCGACGCCATCGTCGGCGACTTGTCCGGTCTGACCCGTGATCGCCAATACGGTGAGGCCAAGTGGCAAGGGCGTTCCTACATTCTGGTCGACACCGGCGGTATCTCCGGTGACGAGCACGGTATGGACGAAAAAATGGCCGAGCAGTCGCTGCTGGCCATTGAAGAAGCCGATGTCGTTCTGTTCCTGGTAGATGCCAAGGCCGGTTTCACCGCCGCCGACCAGATGATCGCCGAGCATTTGCGCAAACGTAACAAGCGTTCCTACGTGGTTGCCAACAAGGTCGACAACATCGACCCTGAAATGGCCCGCGCCGAGTTCGCCCCGTTGGGCATGGGCCACGCGATTCCGATCGCCGGCGCCCACGGTCGTGGCATCACCCAGATGCTCGAAATCGCTCTGAGCACCTTCCCGAAAGACGAAGAAGAGCCAGAAGAAGGCGATGAAGAGATCGTTGCCGAAGGCGAGGAAGCCAAGCGCATTCCTGGCCCAAGCGAAAAAGACGGGATCAAGATCGCGATCATCGGTCGCCCGAACGTCGGCAAGTCGACCCTGGTCAACCGCATGCTCGGTGAAGACCGGGTCATCGTGTACGACGAACCTGGCACCACTCGCGACAGTATCTACATCCCGTTCGAGCGTAACGACGAGAAGTACACGCTGATCGACACCGCTGGTGTGCGCAAGCGCGGCAAGATCCACGAAGAAGTTGAAAAATTCTCCGTGGTCAAAACCCTGCAAGCGATCAAAGACGCCAACGTGGTGATCTTCGTGATGGACGCCCGTGAAGGCGTTGTGGACCACGACCTCAACCTGCTGGGCTTTGCCCTGGAAGCGGGTCGTGCACTGGTTATCGCGATCAACAAGTGGGACGGCATGACGCCGAGCGAGCGCGACTTCGTAAAAGTCGAGCTGCAACGCCGGCTGTTCTTCGTCGACTTCGCCGACATCCACTTCATCTCGGCCCTGCACGGCACTGGCGTGGGTAACCTCTACGCTTCCGTACAGAACTCGTTCAAGTCCGCGGTCACCCGCTGGCCGACCAACCGCCTCACCCAGATCCTGGAAGATGCGGTCGGCGAGCACGCGCCACCGATGGTCAACAACCGCCGGATCAAGCTGCGTTATGCCCACTTGGGTGGCGCGAACCCGCCGATCATCGTGATTCACGGTAACCAGATCGAGAAGGTGCCGAAGTCTTATGTGCGGTATCTGGAAAACACTTACCGTCGTGTCTTGAAGCTGGTCGGTACGCCGATCCGCATCGAGTTCAAGGGCGGCGAGAACCCGTACGAAGGCAAAAAGACCACGCTCACCGACCGTCAGGTCAACAAGAAGCGCCGCATGATGTCGCACCACAAGAAAGCCGACAAAAAGCGCCGCGATAAGAAATAGAAGTAGTTTTTGATCGTTCCCACGCTCCTGCGTGGGAATGCATCCCGTGACGCTCTGCGTCACATTCGCGGTGGACGCAGAGCGTCCATGGCGGCATTCCCACGCAGAGCGTGGGAACGATCAATATAGAGAGGGCGCCAGCAGGCGCCCTTTTTTTATGGGCGCCGTTTGGGCTATCCTCGGGCTCTCCCGCGCCGCCGTTAGAGCCGGGTGTAGAGCAGGGAACCACCGATGATCACCAGTAAGCTGCCGAATGTCGGCATCACTATCTTCACTCAGATGTCTCAGCTCGCGGCGCAAACCGGGGCGATCAACCTGTCCCAGGGGTTTCCCGATTTCGATGCCCCGAAGGCGCTGTGCGATGCCGTCGGCCGGCACATTGCCAGTGGCCATAACCAGTACTCGCCAATGACCGGCCTGCCGGCGTTGCGTCAGCAGATTGTGGCGAAGATCGCGCGCAGCTACGGCGTCAACGTGGATGCCGATCAAGAAGTGACCGTCACCCCCGGCGCCACTCAGGCGATCTTCTGTGCGATTCAGGCGGTTATCCACAGCGGCGACGAAGTGATCGTCTTCGACCCGTGCTACGACAGTTACGAGCCGTCGGTGGAACTGGCCGGTGGCCGCTGCGTGCATGTGCAACTCGGGCTGGATGATTTCTCCATCGACTTCCAGAAGCTGTCCGAGGCAATCACGCCGCGCACGCGGATGATCGTGCTGAATTCGCCGCACAACCCAAGCGGCGCACTGATCAGCCGTGCGGAACTGGATCAACTGGCGG
Source organism: Pseudomonas sp. B21-053 (assembly GCF_026016365.1). Lineage (NCBI taxonomy): Bacteria > Pseudomonadati > Pseudomonadota > Gammaproteobacteria > Pseudomonadales > Pseudomonadaceae > Pseudomonas > Pseudomonas sp. B21-053. The sequence goes on along the minus strand of NZ_CP087205.1, from coordinate 5,819,308 downwards.
ATCTGATTCGTGATCGCGACATCTACATCGTCAGCGACGAAGTCTACGAACACTTGGTGTTCGATGGCGTCCCCCACGTCAGCGTACTGAATCACGAAGAACTGTATCAGCGTGCCTTCGTGGTCAGCTCCTTCGGCAAGACTTATCACGTCACCGGTTGGAAAACCGGCTACGTCGTCGCTTCGCCGGCCCTCACCGCGGAATTGCGCAAGGTTCACCAGTACGTCAGTTTTTGCGGCGTGACCCCGCTGCAATTTGCCTTGGCCGACTTCATGGCCGAGCACCCGGAACATGTCGAAGAGCTGCCGGGTTTCTACCAGGCCAAGCGCGATCTGTTCTGCGATCTGCTGGCGCCGTCGCGCTTCAGCTTGACCCGTGTCACGGGCACCTATTTCCAATTGGTCGATTATTCGCAGATCCGCCCGGACCTCAACGACGTCGAGATGGCGCTGTGGATGACCCGCGAACACGGCGTGGCGAGCATCCCGATCTCGGTGTTCTACCAGAACCCGCCCGAAGGCCAGCGCCTGGTGCGCTTGTGCTTCGCCAAACGCGAGGAGACCCTGCGTGAAGCAGCGGCAAAACTATGCGTGATCTGAGTACGCTGCCCAACCTGAACATCGCGCTGATCCAGACCACCCTGGCCTGGCATGACCGCCAGGCCAACCTGGAGCATTTCGAGCAGTTGCTGGAACAGGCGCGCGGCGCGGATCTGATTATCCTGCCGGAGATGTTCACCACGGGCTTCTCCATGCAATCCGAAACCCTGGCTGAGTCGGAAAACGGCCCCACCAGTAAGTGGCTGCGGGTCCAGGCGGCGAAGCTGGATGCGGTGATCACCGGCAGTGTGATCGTCCAGGCCGCCGACGGCAGCCACCGCAATCGCCTGCTCTGGGCGCGGCCGGACGGCGAGGTGCTGCATTACGACAAGCGCCACCTGTTCCGCATGGCCGGCGAGCACAACCACTACACCCCCGGCGAACGCCAGGTGCAGTTCGAGCTCAAGGGCTGGCGTATCCGGCCGCTGATTTGCTACGACCTGCGTTTCCCGGTCTGGAGCCGTGATGCCCAGGACACTGATCTGCTGCTGTACACCGCCAATTGGCCGGGTGCACGGCGTCAGCACTGGAACCGCTTGCTGCCGGCGCGGGCGATTGAAAACCTGTGCTATGTGGCGGCGGTGAACCGGATCGGTACTGACGGTAAAGGCTTTGCGTATACCGGTGATAGCCAGGTGTTGGATTTCCAGGGTGAGACCTTGCTCAGCGCAGGCGAGGCGGATGGGGTGTTTCAGGTGGTGCTGGACGCGGCGGAACTGGCGGCTTATCGCACACGGTTTCCGGCGAATCTGGATGCCGATACCTTCGAGTTCACCTGACACCCAAAAAGATCGCAGCCTTCGGCAGCTCCTACAGGGGATCGCATTCCAATGTAGGAGCTGCCGAAGGCTGCGATCTTTTGATCTTCAGGCGGCACAAACAAAAAGACCCCAAGGTTCGCACCTTGGGGCCTTTTGCATTTCAGCGAACGCTTACGCCGCTTCTTTCGCTTCCGGCTGGCTCAGCGAGCGGTTCAGCGCGCTGAACAGGGCCTTGAAGCTCGCCGTGGTGATGTTTTCATCGATGCCCACGCCGTGCACCGCACGCTGGCCTTCAACCCGCAGTTCGATGTAGGCCGCAGCCTTGGCATTGGTGCCCGCGCCGATGGCGTGTTCGTTGTAGTCCATGATTTCCACCGGAATCGGCAGACCGGCCACCAGTGCTTCCAGGGCACCGTTGCCCTTGCCGCGCCAGTGCAGGTTGGTTTCGCCCTGGCCTTTGCCGGAGACTTCCACTTCCACCGAACTGTTGCCGTTTTCTTCCTGCAAGCGATGGCTGACCAGCGCGTAAGGCGTGTTGGCCTGCAAGTACTCGCTGTGCAGCAGCGCGTGGATTTGCTGGGCAGTCATCTCCAGGCCGAGGCGATCGGTTTCACGCTGCACGACTTGGCTGAATTCGATCTGCATGCGACGCGGCAAGCTGATGCCGTATTCCTGTTCCAGCAGGTAAGCGATGCCGCCTTTGCCCGACTGGCTGTTGACGCGGATCACCGCCTCGTAGCTGCGGCCAATATCGGCCGGGTCGATCGGCAAGTACGGCACTTCCCACAGGGTGTCCGGTTTCTGCTGGGCGAAGCCCTTGCGGATCGCGTCCTGGTGGGAGCCGGAGAACGCGGTGTGAACCAGGTCGCCGACGTACGGGTGACGCGGGTGCACCTGGATCTGGTTGCACTCTTCGACGACTTTGCGCACGCCGTCGATGTCGGAGAAGTCCAGCTCAGGGTGAATGCCCTGGGTGTAGAGGTTCAACGCCACAGTCACCAGATCGACGTTACCGGTGCGCTCGCCGTTGCCAAACAGGCAGCCTTCGACACGGTCGGCGCCGGCCATCAGGCCCAATTCGGTGGCGGCAACACCAGTGCCACGGTCGTTGTGGGTGTGCAGGCTGATGATCACGCTGTCACGACGGTTGATGTGACGGCCGAACCATTCGATCTGGTCGGCATAGATGTTCGGGGTCGCGCATTCGACGGTGGCTGGCAGGTTGAGGATCACCTTGTGCTCAGGCGTCGGGTTCCAGACTTCGATCACCGCATCGCAGACTTCTTTGGCGAACTCGAGTTCGGTGGCGCTGAAGGTTTCCGGCGAGTATTCGAAGGTCCACTCGGTGTCCGGCTGCTGGGCTGCGTATTTGACGAACAGCTTGGCGGCGTTCACGGCGATGGCCTTGATCCCGTCCTTGTCCTGGTTGAAGACAATGCGACGGAAAGAAGGGGAGGTCGCGTTGTACAAGTGAACGATGGCTTTTTTCGCGCCGCGCAGGGATTCGAAAGTGCGCTCGATCAAGTCTTCACGGCCCTGGGTCAGCACCTGAATGGTGGTGTCGTCCGGGATGTGGCCGTCTTCGATCAAGGTGCGTACGAAGTCGAAGTCAGTTTGCGAAGCGGCCGGGAACGACGCTTCGATTTCTTTCACACCGACCTGTACCAGGGTTTTCCAGAAACGCAGCTTTTTCACCGCGTCCATCGGCTCGATCAGCGACTGGTTGCCGTCACGCAAGTCCGAGCTGCACCAGATCGGCGCGGCGGTGATGGTCTTCGACGGCCAGGTACGGTCCGGAATGTCGATAGTCGGGAACGCGCGGTATTTCGAAGACGGGTCTTTGAGCATGCTCATCGGGAAATCCTTATTGTGTGGGCCGAAAAGAGGCGGCCTGCCGGTGGATCAAAAGTTGTGGGGGAAACGTGTCAGGCGAGGCACCGCAATTCAGCCCGGCAGTCGTGCGCTGACGAGGCACAGGCTGCGGTGCTGGCGAAGCTGGATGAGGGTGTGAGAGGTTTTCATGGCTTTAACCCTAACCGCCGGGGTTGAGGATGGCAAGCAGTCGAAAAAAATTGAGAGGAATACTCGAAAAGGCAAGATTGGCGAGATTTTATTGCTGCGATGTGGGGTGATCGTTTGGATGTTTGCGTGGGGTTTGATCGATGCGCAATTGATAATTTTGAGTCAGTGGGGTTTTTAGGTGTATTTGATGCCGCCTTCGCGAGCAAGCCCGCTCCCACATTTTTGGCCGGGGTGAACACAGAATGTGCGTACACCAAAATCCCATGTGGGAGCGGGCTTGCTCGCGAAGAGGCCATCAGCCCCGACAACTATCTAAGGCTGAAACGCCCCAATAAAAATCGCCGGATCCACCCGCGCATCATTCAGGCTGATATTCCAGTGCATATGCGGCCCAGTCGCACGGCCAGTCGAGCCCACTTTGCCGACCACACCACCCCGCGCCAATTGCTGCCCAACCTTCACGTCAATCTTCGACATGTGGCAGAACATGCTGATAAAGCCCTGGCCATGGTCGACAAACACCGTGTTGCCGTTGAAGAAGTAGTTACCGATCAAAATCACCTTGCCCGCCGCCGGTGTCTTGATCGGCGTGCCCGCCGGCACCGCGAAGTCCAGGCCAGCGTGAGGATTGCGTTCTTCACCGTTAAAGAACCGACGTACACCGAACTTGCTCGACAGTGGCCCGTTGACCGGTTTATCCAGCAGCAGGTTGCTCGGGGTGCCGGGGCTGAAGCTGCGGTAAGCCTGGATCTGTTCGGCCAGTTCGCCTTCGATGCGCTTGAGGTTTTCCGGGTTCGGATTGACCTGCTGGGTGTTCTTCAACGTGATGTGCTGTTCCGGATATTTCTTGTTGCCCACCGTGAAGTTCAGATTGCGGCCGCCGCTGCTGACTTGCTGGGTGCCCGGTTTGACGGTGAGCGGCACGCCGACAATCGCCAGCCAATTGCTTTGCTCCTTGACCACCAGCACCGGTTTGCCCTGATACGTGGCTTTCGGCGCCTGGGCTGCGGCGCCCAGATCAACCACGGCCACGCCGCCCGGCACCGGTTTGTTCAGCAGACGGGTGATGTAACTGTCGGCGTGGGCGTTGAAGGTCAGGCACAGCAACAGCAGTGGAGCGAGGAAACGCGGCATGGGTCAATCCAGTAGAGAAAGGGTGACAGGCGTCAGGTGATTGTCTTCGACGCGCACTTGCAACTCGCCCTCGCCGAGCCGGGCATTCAGGCGTTGGCCGGGATGAGTCTGGGCGGCATTGCGAATCGCATTGCCGCGCTCGTCCAGCAGAATGCTGTAGCCACGGGCAAGGGTCGCCAACGGACTGACCACTTGCAGCGTCTGCACTTGGCTTTGCAGCTGCAAGCGACGGCTTTTAAGGCTTTCGCGCATTGCTCGGGGCAGGCGTTCGGCGAAACTGTCGAGTCGCTGGCGCAACATCGCCAGTTGCCGACCCGGATGTTGCCCGGCGAGGCGGGTTTCCAGGCGAATCAGGCGTTCACGGCGAGTATTGAGGCTGCGTTCGAAGGCGCGGCGCATGCGCATGTCCAGATCGTCCAGACGTTGCGCTTGTTGGCGCAGGCGTTCACCGGGATGCCGCAGGCGCCGGGACATGCCTTCCAGGCGCAGGCGATCACGCATCAAGCGGTCGCGGATGCGCATCACCAGTCGGCGATGCAGACTTTCGACCCGGCGCACCAGGTCGCTGGAGTCCGGTGCCAGCAATTCAGCGGCGGCAGAAGGCGTCGGCGCACGAACGTCGGCCACGAAGTCACTGATCGAGACGTCGGTTTCATGCCCGACAGCGCTGACAATCGGCGTCACGCAAGCATCCACGGCACGGGCCACGGCTTCTTCGTTGAAGCACCAGAGGTCCTCCAGCGAGCCGCCGCCACGGGCCAGGATCAACGCATCGAAGCCACGGGCGTCCGCCAGTTTCAATGCACGGACAATCTGCGCGGTGGCTTCGCGACCTTGTACGGCGGTGGGGATCAGCGTCAGTTGCACCTGCGGCGCGCGGCGGCGGAACACACTGATGATGTCGCGGATCACGGCGCCGGTCGGCGAACTGATAATGCCGATGCGTTGTGGATGCGCCGGCAGCGGCACTTTGCGTTCGGCACTGAACAGGCCTTCGGCGCTGAGTTTTTCTTTCAGCGCATCGAAGGCGAGGCGCAGGGCACCGTCGCCAGCCGGTTCCACAGTGTCGAGGATCAACTGATAGTCGCCACGGCCCTCGAACAGCGAGACCTTGCCGCGCACCTTGACCGCCAGGCCATCCTTCAGCGCCTGACGCACCCGCGCGGCGTTCTGCCGGAACAGCGCGCAACGGACTTGGGCGCCGCTGTCCTTGAGTGTGAAATACACATGGCCGGACGCCGGGCGAGCGAGGTTGGAGATTTCGCCTTCGACCCAGATATTGCTGAACACGTCTTCCAGCAACACCCGCGCGCGGCCGTTGAGCTGGCTGACAGTCAGGACTTCACGGTCCAGGCCGAGTCTTGCAAAGGGATCTTTAATCATGGGGCGCATGATAAAGGCATTCCTCAAGGGATTGCACGATCCCCCGTAGGAGCTGCCGAAGGCTGCGATCTTTTGATTTGGTTTTTTAAGATCAAAAGATCGCAGCCTTCGGCAGCTCCTACATGGGTTGGGTGAAGTGTTGAGTGAAGTGTTGGACCAGCGCCGTCGGATTCTGCCGATAGGCCAGGGCGACGGTGCTGTGGCAGTCCGGATCGGCCAGCGGCAGGAAATGGATATCCGGCGGGGCGATGTCCTGCATCGACTCCGGCAGCAAGGCAATGCCGAACCCGGCCTGGATCAGTTGCAATTGCGTGGTTTTACGCGACACCACCCGCGCCGCTTTCGGGAAAAACCCCTGGCGCATGCACAGCTCGGCTGACAGATAACTCAGCCCGCCGCGTTGCGGATGAGGAATGGAGATAAACGCTTCATCCTTCAATTGCGCCAGATCGATGCCTTGCCCCGAGTTATCCACAGCCAGTCGATGATTCGGCGGAACGGCCAGCAGCAAGCGTTCGCTATATAAAGGAATAATCTGCACTCCTTCACGCTGACGCAGCACCGGCAAGCGCAACAGGCCGACATCCAGACGACCTTCCGCCAACTCCTCCAACTGCGCTTCCGAGGACAGTTTGACGATGTCCATGGACACACCGGCATGTTGATCCAGATAAGCGCTGATGCCTCGTAACAACCGGCCACTCATCGGCACCGTGCTGGAATGGCTCAGGCGCAACGTGCCGAGTTGGCCAGTGCCGACCTGAGTGGCCATCTCGCTGGCCTTGGTCAGTTCGTGCAACAGGTTTCTGGCTCGGGGCAAAAAGGCTTCGCCAGCGGCGGTGAGTCGCGGTTGGCGCGCGGTACGTTCGAACAACGGCGTTTGCAGGCGGGTTTCCATGTCCTTGATCTGCCGGCTCAGGGCCGACTGTGCGATAAACAGGCGTTCGGCCGCAGCGCTGAAACTGCCGCACTCGGCGATTTCCACGAAGTAACGTAATTGACGGGTTGAAAGCACGAGGCATGCCTTTTCGAGATGGGTGGGCGGCCTGGAAGATATTAGTCGCAACCCTCGGCGCTGGCTAAAGTCATCTCAGGTATTCAAGGAAAACCCTGCAAATGAATGTGCTTGAGTTGTTGAGCCAATGGCCGTTCGGTGCGACGGATTGGCTGGTGATCGGGTTGGGCATCGCCCTGGCCTACATCGTGTTTGGCATCGCCGGGTTTGGCACCGCGCTGGTGGCGGGGCCGATCCTGATCCTGTTTATGCCGCTGTCGAAGATCGTGCCGCTTTTAGTACTGCTGGATTTCGTTGCGGCCTTCGGCAATCTGCTGCCATCGCGGCGGGATGTGGCCAAACCCGAACTGTTGCGACTGCTGCCGTGCATGGCGGTGGGTTGCACGTTGGGAGTGATCTTCCTGCTGAATCTCAAATCCGACTTGTTGCTGCTGTTGATGGGGCTGTTTATCAGCGCCTATGCGGTTTACAGCCTGTGGGTCAAAACCCGTCCGACGCAACTGTCCGCCGCGTGGGCGCTGCCGATGGGCACGGTGGGCGGGATGTTTGGCGCGTTGTTTGGCAGTGGCGGCTTTTTATATGCGATCTATTTGAACAGTCGCCTGCCCAAGGAGGCGGCCCGGGCGACGCAAAGTGCGCTGATCAGTTGCAGCACCGTGGTGCGTTTGAGCCTGTTTGCCGTCGCGGGTGTGTATGCCGAGCTACCCTTGTTGGTATTGGCCGTGTGTTTGTTGCCGGCCATGGCGCTCGGGTTATGGATTGGCCGGCGGTTGACCATGAGATTGTCCCGGGAGGCGTTCGTACGGCTGGTGACGTGGTTGGTGCTGGCCAGCGGGATTGCCTTGATCGGGCGGTATTTGAGTACTTGACCTGCGTGTGTCAGGGATTAAGCTGCCGGCCGTCCTGACGCCTTCGCGGGCAAGCCTCGCTCCTACAAGTTGGGTGTCGTTCGATAAATTTGCGACGACACAAACCCTGTAGGAGCGAGGCTTGCCCGCGAAGGCGTAACCCGGCACGCCGCAGAATTCCCCATTTGACGCAGTAGGCTTGGCACCATGAATTCCCAAAGCATCATCGTCCCGAAAATCTCCACGCTGCCCGTACACGAACCCCGGGCCCGGGCGGTCGTGCGTTGGCTGGTGCGCAAGAACATCATCAAGGAAGAGCTGACCACCTGCGGCCGCACCGGCAACCGCATGGCTCACGCCCTTGCCGACGGCGCTCGCGCTGTGGTCCTGCACCCGCAAGCGCTGCCGTTTGGTGAAGCGGTGAATGGCCTGGAGATCATCACCAAGCGCTGCATCTACACCCCGGCCAAGGGCTTTCTGGGCGAGGCGGGCTGTGCCGAATGCCGCAAGGAAGTCGGCGAAGCGCTGTTCGAAAGCCTGGAAGAGTGGATGCCGGGGCGCACCGACAACTTCACCTGCCCGGAATGCGGGCATGAAGATGACATCAACGGGTTTCTGTTTTTGCAGGAATGCGGCTTTTCGAACCTGGGCTTCATTTTCAACAACTGGGGCGAGGCGGGGTTCAAGCAGAGCTTTATCGATGAGTTTGCCGATTGGCTGGATCAGCCCGTCAGTTGGGTAAAAGTCGAGCTCTGAATTCCTGTAGGAGCTGCCGAAGGCTGCGATCTTTTGATCTTGATTTTTGGCATTGCTGAAATGGCTGAAGATCAAAAGATCGCAGCCTTCGGCAGCTCCTACGCAGAGGCTCAATCTCCGTATATCAGTAATGCCAATAATAGACAGAGTTTTACATTGAACCCGAGGGGGTGTCTGACTATAATGGCGCGCTTCCATTTTCCCGCTCGGGAGCCCCCGCGATGCTGCGTATCAGCCAAGAAGCTCTGACATTCGACGACATTCTCCTAGTGCCCGGTTATTCCGAGGTGCTTCCTAACGAAGTCAGTCTCAAGACCCGCCTAACCCGTGGCATCGAGCTGAATATTCCTCTGGTTTCTGCCGCCATGGACACCGTCACTGAAGCCCGTCTGGCAATCGCCATGGCTCAGGAAGGTGGCATCGGCATCATCCACAAGAACATGACCATCGAGCAGCAAGCTGCCGAAGTGCGCAAGGTCAAGCGTTACGAAGCCGGCGTGGTCAAGGACCCGATCACCATCGAGGCTGACGCCACGGTTCGTGAACTGTTCGAACTGACCCGCATGCACAACATCTCCGGCGTTCCGGTACTGCACGATGGCGACCTGGTCGGCATCGTCACTTCCCGCGACGTACGTTTCGAAAATCGTCTGGACGCCACCGTCCGTGAAGTGATGACGCCTAAAGAGCGTCTGGTCACGGTCAAGGAAGGCGCCGACAAGAACGACGTTCGCGAGTTGCTGCACAAAAACCGCATCGAACGCGTACTGATCGTCGACGACAAATTTGCCCTCAAAGGCATGATGACCGTCAACGACATCGAAAAAGCCAAGGCTTACCCGCTGGCCAGCAAGGACGATCAAGGTCGTCTGCGTGTTGGCGCTGCAGTCGGCACTGGTAAAGACACCGGCGACCGCGTTGCAGCCCTGGTCAATGCCGGCGTGGACGTAGTGGTGGTCGACACCGCACACGGTCACTCCAAAGGCGTGATCGACCGCGTTCGCTGGGTCAAACAGAATTTCCCTGACGTGCAGGTCATCGGCGGCAACATCGCCACCGGCGCTGCCGCCAAGGCCCTGGTTGAAGCAGGCGCCGACGCAGTCAAGGTCGGTATCGGCCCTGGCTCGATCTGCACCACCCGTATCGTCGCCGGTGTCGGCGTCCCGCAAATCAGCGCCATTGCCAACGTCGCCGCTGCCCTTGAAGGCTCTGGCGTGCCGTTGATCGCCGACGGCGGCATCCGTTTCTCCGGTGACCTGTCCAAGGCCATCGTAGCTGGTGCTTCCTGCGTGATGATGGGCTCGATGTTCGCCGGTACTGAAGAAGCGCCAGGCGAGATCGAACTGTTCCAGGGTCGTTCGTACAAGGCTTACCGCGGCATGGGTTCGCTGGGCGCCATGTCCCAGGCTCAAGGCTCCTCCGATCGTTACTTCCAGGATTCCTCGGCAGGCGCCGAGAAGCTCGTACCGGAAGGCATCGAAGGGCGTGTTCCTTACAAAGGCACCCTGAGCGCCATCATCCATCAACTGATGGGCGGCCTGCGTTCCTCGATGGGCTACACCGGCAGTGCCGACATCGAAGAAATGCGCACCAAGCCTGAGTTCGTGCGGATCACCGGCGCTGGCATGGCCGAGTCCCACGTGCACGACGTACAAATCACCAAAGAAGCGCCAAACTACCGCGTAGGTTGAGGCTTCCAGCAAAAAGTTAAGTAACCGGGGCTGTTTTATTCAGCCCCGAGTTGTTTCTGAATTCCATAGACGAGACTGACTCCATGGCCCTCGACATTCACGCCCACCGTATCCTGATCCTCGATTTCGGTTCCCAGTACACCCAGCTGATTGCCCGCCGCGTGCGTGAAATCGGCGTGTACTGCGAACTGCATCCGTTCGACATGGATGACGAAGCGATTCGCGAATTCGCTCCAAAAGGCGTCATTCTTGCTGGCGGCCCAGAGTCCGTGCACGTAGCCGACAGCCCTCGCTGCCCGCAAGCAGTGTTCGATCTGGGCGTACCGGTTTTCGGTATCTGCTACGGCATGCAAACCATGGCTGAACAGCTGGGTGGCAAGGTCGAAGGTTCCGAGCTGCGCGAATTCGGTTATGCCCGCGTAGACGTGGTCGGCAAGAGCCGCCTGCTCGACGGCATCGAAGATCACATCGACGCCGATGGCCTGTTCGGCCTCGACGTATGGATGAGCCACGGTGACAAAGTCACCAAGATGCCGCAGGACTTCCACATCCTGGCCAGCACCCCGAGCTGCCCGATTGCCGGCATGTTCAACGACGCTCGCGGCTACTACGGCGTGCAGTTCCACCCGGAAGTGACCCACACCAAGCAGGGCGGTCGCATCCTTTCGCGTTTCATCCTCGACATCTGCGGCTGCGAAGCCCTGTGGACGCCTTCGAAAATTGCCGAAGACGCCATCGCCAACATTCGCGCCCAGGTCGGCACCGACAACGTACTGCTCGGCCTGTCCGGCGGTGTGGACTCCTCGGTAGTTGCCGCGCTGCTGCACAAAGCCATTGGCGACCAGTTGACCTGTGTCTTCGTCGACAACGGCCTGCTGCGTCTGCACGAAGGCGAGCAAGTGATGGCCATGTTCGCCGAGAACATGGGCGTCAAAGTAATCCGCGCCAACGCTGAAGATCAGTTCCTGAACAACCTGGCCGGCGAGTCCGACCCAGAGAAGAAACGCAAGATCATCGGTCGCACCTTCATCGACGTCTTCGATGCCCAGTCCAACAAACTGGACAACATCAAGTACCTCGCTCAGGGCACTATCTACCCGGACGTGATCGAGTCGGCTGGCGCCAAAAGCGGCAAGGCCCACGTGATCAAGTCGCACCACAACGTGGGTGGCTTGCCGGAAGAGATGAACCTGAAGCTGGTCGAGCCGCTGCGTGAGCTGTTCAAGGACGAAGTCCGCCGTCTGGGCCTGGAACTCGGCCTGCCGTACGACATGGTCTACCGTCACCCGTTCCCGGGCCCGGGCCTGGGCGTGCGCATCCTTGGTGAAGTGAAGAAGGAATACGCCGACCTGCTGCGTCGCGCCGACCACATCTTCATCGAAGAACTGCGCAAGGCCGACTGGTACCACAAAGTCAGCCAAGCGTTCGTGGTGTTCCAACCGGTGAAATCGGTTGGCGTCGTTGGTGATGGCCGTCGTTACGCTTGGGTCGTGGCCCTGCGTGCCGTAGAAACCATCGACTTCATGACCGCGCGTTGGGCTCACCTGCCTTACGAACTGCTGGAAACCGTCAGCGGCCGCATCATCAATGAAATCGAAGGCATCTCCCGCGTTACGTATGACGTATCGAGCAAGCCGCCTGCGACCATCGAGTGGGAATAATCCCCCACGCTGACCGCTGCTGAATAAACAAAACCCCGGCCTGGTGCCGGGGTTTTGCGTTTTCGGCTCAGGGGTTATCCGGGGATACGACCCACGCCGCGCAAGCCATGGTTGCTCAGGGCTGCGAACAGGTCGAACAGGTTCGCGTAAGGGATTTGACTGATCGTCGGCCAATTAGGGCGACTGATGGAATAACGCCCATCCGCCAGCCGTTCTATCGGGGTCGAGACGATGCCATCGGTTCGGCTGCGATGCCAAAGTGTGTTGGTTTCACCGGAACGCTCAATGCAGAAAAAACCGGGGTTGTACAACAGCCGTTCCCTTTGCGCGGCCGTTCTGACCAGCATGGGCGTTTCCATGGGCAGGTACATGTCGACGTAAAGGGTATCGAATTGGCCACGGAACATTGGCTCCGCGGCTGCGATGCGATGTACTTCGACCCCAGGGTCCAATCGTACCTCCACCCCTTCACCCGGCCCCGTTTCCTCGATTCTCAAGCCGATACCGCCGTTACGCTCACTGAGCCCGGCGACGTTTCTGAATGTGTTGGTATTTTCAGGTGCGGTGAGCGCAAGCCATTTTCCCGGGCGAGACACCTGGTCAGCCTGAATGATCTGAGTCGCGAAGTAGTTGCTCAAGCGTTGTTCCTCGACACTTGGAAACCGGGGCGTCGAGAGGGTATAGCTGGCCGCGCAATCAATCGCCTGAATACGGATGCCATTCTGTTTGGCGCGCATCACCACCTCAAGATAGGTGAACGGCGTTTCCTGGTCTGCACTGATGATCTTCAGGTAGCTTTCCAGGTCGTGGGGCATGGCGCCTGCTCTGGACGCGAAATAGAAATCCAGATCAGCCTGGTTGAAATCGCTCAGCAGACGCGGCATGTACAGGGCTTCGACACCCTCGCGAGCGAACTGGGGCATGTTCTCGATCAGAAAGCGATTGCTGGCAATGCGTTCGGGGCTTTCGCCGATAACCAATCCTTTGGCTTCACTGAAAACCTTTGTGATGAAGTCGATCGCCGTCGCGTTTTGAGTGGGCACTTGTGGGCGTTCTGGCGAGCGTTTCAATTGCAAATCATCCGGGAGATGTTGCGAATCAATGCGCAGCTTGCCTCGCAGTTCGGTCAATTTGCTGGTGTTGATGGTGGTGTCCGGGTCGCTTTCACCCGCAAGGGCTTGTCCGCGTTGCTCCTCGGTCTTGAGCACCCAGTTTTTCATTTCGGGCCTGCGGCTCGGCGAGATTTCGTAAGGGAAGCCAAGCTCCGGCTGAATTTTATTGGGCGTCTGGGGCGGACGAATGGAAGGTCCTGGTTTTGCAGGGGCGGGCGCGGCCAATTCGGTGCTGTCCTCGGCCGGTATCCTGACCAGGCGCATGCCTCGGGCGATGAGTGCGTCGCGTAAACCTTCCAGTGTTCTGAAGTGGCGCCCGTTTACCGTTCCCCAGTTGGCGTTGTCGACCCGATAGCCACCGTTTTCCTTGTAGATGGGGGTTCGCATCAGTACGCCGTTACGGTTGCGGTTCACCAATACCGGTACTTGTTCGTTCAGCAGGGTGAACATGCCATTTTCGGTCAGGAAGGTGTCCGCCCTGCGCATGCTGCTGACGACCGAAGGCGTGTCCATTTGCAAACGCAGATCGCTCCGGAGCGCCAATGCCGTGCCCTCATGCTCAATCGTCTTGCCGGGATCCGCTTCAATGCCACGCGCTTTTCCCGCGGGCACTTCTTCGATGCGCATCCCGACAGCACCTTCCAGTTCGCTGAGCCCGGCGACACCGTCCAGGCTGCTGGCGTTGCTCTCCCTTACCAGCGCCACCCATTGGTGGGCACCTCGTGCGGCTTGATCGGCATCGATCACCGTACGTGCGAAGTAATTTTTCATCTGTACATCAAAGTGATCTTTGATCACCGATGGGCCTGCCTCTCGATAACTGGCGAAGCAATCAATGGCCTGGATCCGAATATGATTTTTCTGAGCGGTCTTCGCCAACTCCAGAAAGGTGAACTGGCCGCTGGGGTCTTCCCTTTCTACTTGATCAATTTCGTTGAGATAGTGCTCAAGGCTTTCCGACATATTGCCAGTCCGGGTGAACGTATTCAGATCGGCCTGTTGAAAGTCAGTGAGCACCTGTTGCAGGTACAAGGTCCGGACTTTCAATTTGCTCAGCAGCGGCATGTTTTCGATCAGGAACTGTTTGCTCGCCATACTGCCCCGGCCTTCGCCGATCACCAGGCCTCGTGCGTCCTTGAGCAATCCCTTGAGGATCTCCTTGGGCGTCGCCAGGGTGCTGAACGTCGGGATTTTCGGACGTGCAGGCAACTGAATATCGGCAAAGAATGTGCTCGCGTCGGCTTGCAACTGGCGGTAGCGGCTAAATGCTTCGAGGCTGTTATCGATATTGTCGAACGTCGATGAGCCATTGCCTGCCGTTCTGATTCCGGGCCTCAGGTTTTCAGGCATGTCGTAGGGCGTGGGCGGGGTCTCGACCTGCGGCAGCGGTTCGGGCGTCTGGCCCCAGAGTTTCAAGCCGAAAATCTTCCCGCCCACGCCACCTTTCAGGCCCAGCGGCTTCACGGGTTCCCATTGCAAGTATTCGTCAAGACGCACGGGAATGTTGCGATAGAACGACCACGGGTTGGCCGGGTCGATGATGACCCAGCACTTCATCTGCCCGACATAACGGACCTGGTAGTAATACTTCTGGGTGCCGACCTGCATGAAGATGTACTTCTTGCCGGAGAGGGTTTCGATAATACCTTGGGCCGCCCCGATGCCCTCCTGTGTGGGTTCGGTGATCTCGTCCCTGAACGAGGTGAGATAGTCTTCCTGGTCCATCGATGGAAAGCGTTCGGGGACCAGTTCTTCGAGAGGCGACGCGGCGATCGGCTCAAGTGGCGCTTTGCTGATCTTTCCTTCGGAGGCCAGCAGGTCGTCGGCTTCGGCGATTTCCGGCACGCCGCCACCTTTGAGGAACATCGCGTTGAACAGGGTATCGATGGCCGCGAAAATCGCACCGGTGACCCCGGCCTTGCGCTCCGTAGAGGTTTTGCCGTTCACCGCTTGATCGATGTTCAGGCCGACATTCGCCAGGCCTGCGCCGACGACGGCCAATGCCACCGGCCAGCCCACTGCCGCCAAAGGCCCGAACATGCGGCCAAAGGCATTCAGGTAACCCATCCAGAGTTTTTTTCGCAGCTCGCCGTTGGAGGTCATCATGAACGTGGCGTCACTGAGCATGCGCGCGTGGGTGGCATCACGCAGGTACGTGAATGGGTCTTGTTCGATGAACGCCCCCTGATCCGCGAGCAACTGATGATCGTTGTGTTTCCAGGCGTTGAACAACAGGTCCAGCACGCTGTTGAGGCCGACGTTCTCGATCTTCGGCTCCCTGAACAAATGAGCCAGCAGGTCGATGGCCGGGAAGGGCGCCAAAACCCACTCGGTTGTTTTATCGTACTGCGCCGTGTCTTCCATGATGTCGTGATCGGCCGCCTGGAAGTGCGACAGGAACCGCTGGCGGCCTGAAGGACTTTCGATGGCCGACAGAATCCACCAGTGCAGATCTTCGACGCTGTCGAACACGTGAAACCCCCACAGTTCGCCGGGCACATAAACGATCTGCCGATTATCACCATCGACGATGCAGAGGATGTCGGTGGATACGAAGCTGCCGACACACAGTCGGCGGATTCGCAGGTTTTTCGAGGGCTGGAATTCTGCTTCAAGCATGTGCTGGGTGGCAGGCCAATTGACCGTGCCCGCGCAGGCCTTGATGACTATGCGCAAATGGTCGGCGGTCAAGCGTCCGGCTTCATAATCTTCAGTGGCTTTGGCCAGGAAGGTGCACTTGGCCAGGGTGCGAAAGGTCTGTCTTTGGGTGTTCCAGAACGTCTCGACCTTGGCTTTGTATTGGTCGATGAAGTTGTAGGCCCAGAACGCCTTGAGCACTTCGCTGCCGAACAACCGGACCTCGTTGGTCTCGTTGTAGGTCCCGACTTCCGGACCTGCGGTGTAGAACCCGCAGTCGTTGTCGAGCATGTCGGCATTGTCCTGGTCATGCACGGAGAAGCGCTGGATCACCAGTTGCGTCAGGGTCATCGAGTCGTGGGGGTGTTCGATGTGTTCCCAGCCGGTGAAGGTCTTGTCGTTGCTCTGGGAGCCGTGGAAGCGATGCCAGTAAACCTGATCCGGCTCCAGCGTGAGAATGCCGTGGTCAGTAAGGATGCGTTTGGCGAAGGTCGTCGCCATGTCGTACAGGTCGGGGCAGGCCTCGACCAAGGCCGGGACCAAGGCTTTGAGCGCTTGTGCATCGGCGGCATTGGGTAAGTCTGAAGGGGTTTCGTTTACGGTCATTTCGTACGTCTTGGATAGAAGGTTGATCCTCACTATCCCAAGGCGACGACAACAAATATGTCAGGCCCGCACGCCGCTTGTTGCAGGTTTTGGCCACCCTGAAGCACGGAACGGAGCCATGCCCTTGTGCGAATCAGCGCCGCGCCACGTCGGAGAAGTAGAACTTATCCAGCGTATGCCGCGATTCGGTGTATTCGAACTGGCGGCCATCCTGCAGGAACGTCTGGTTACTCACCACGATCACGTGGCTTTGGCCGTCGAGGTCCAGCAGCAGTTGATCGTCCTTGCTGCGTGGCACCGCTTCGATGGTGCGCTGGGCGTAGGCGATTTGCAGTTGCAGGGTTTGTTCGATGAAGGCGTAGATCGATTGCTCGGCGATGTCGCGGGACAGGCCGGGAATCACATCGCTGACGAAATGGTTGATGTCGAGGATCACCCGTTTGCCGTCGATGCGCCGCACCCGTTTGATCCGCGTGATCAGGCTGCCGGCTTCGGCCTGGATGTGTTCCAGCAGCGCGCCTTCAAGCGGTATCTGATCGAACTCGACCACTTCGGTGCTGACGTCGTTGCCCAGCCGTGGATAGGTTTCCTGGAAACTGACGATGCCGCCGAGCTGGAATTCGATCGGGTTGGTCGACAGCACGAAGGTGCCTTTACCGTGGACTTTCTGGGCGAAGCCGCGCTCTTGCAACTGCTCGATGGCCTTGCGCACGGTGCCGCGACTGGCCTGGTAGCTGTCCATCAACTCGGTTTCAGAAGGCAAGCGGGCGCCGCGTTCCAGACGTTCGGTGGTGATGCTGGCAAGCAGATCGGTGTAGATCTGGTTGTATTTACTCATGGGGATAGCTCTATGCCGCGCTGTACTCAAGGTTTCGAACCTTAAGGGCAGGGTAGGGCTTTGTCCATGCAGCAATGGGTTTCTTCGATTTTGCAGGTAGGAAATGTCGCCGCCGGTCGGCGCCGAGACAAACAAAATCAAACTCGTCTGTACGAGTTGTTGCTTTAACTCGTACAGACGAGTACTTTTCGTTTCGGCGTGCTGCCAATAACAAAAAACTACAGCGGAAGAACAAGCATGAGCCACGACTACCCGAATATCGCCAGCGAGCTGCTTGTCAGCCTCGGAGGCAGAGACAACCTTGAGCAGGCCGCGCACTGCGTCACACGTTTGCGCCTGGCCCTCAAGGACCCAAGCCTGGTCAACAGCGCCACGCTGAACCAGATCGATCTGGTCAAAGGCTCATTCTTTACCGGCGGGCTGTTCCAGGTGGTCATCGGCCCCGGCGAAGTGGAAAAGGTCTACGCCGAACTGCGTCGGCAAACCGGTCTGGCGGCGGCGACCATCGCCGACGTTAAACAAAAGAGCGCGGACAAGATCAACGCCATGCAACGGCTGGTGCGGGTGTTCTCCGATGTGTTCATGCCGATCCTGCCGGCGCTGGTGGTTGCCGGCCTGCTGATGGGCGTCAACAACCTGATCGGCGCCAAGGGCATGTTCATCGAGGGCCAGACCCTGCTGGACGCGTATCCGGGCCTGGATGGCATCTGGAGCCTGATCAACCTGATGGCCAACACCGCGTTCGTGTTCCTGCCTGCCTTGGTGGGCTGGTCAGCGGCCAAGCGGTTTGGTGGCAGCGAAATCCTCGGCATCGTGCTCGGCCTGATGCTGGTGCACCCGGACCTGCTCAACGCCTGGAACTATGGCAAAGCGGTGGCCGGGCTCGACGGCCAGAGCCTGCCGTATTTCGATATTTTTGGCTGGTTCAAGATCGAGAAGGTGGGCTATCAGGGGCAGATCCTGCCGATCCTGCTGGCGGCCTACGTGATGAGTGTCATCGAAAAATGGCTGCGGGCGCGGGTGCCGAATGCCGTGCAATTGCTGGTGGTGCCGATCACCACCATCGTCGTGACCGGCGTGCTGGCGCTGGCGGTGATCGGTCCGGTGACCCGGCATCTGGGGATTCTGATCACCGAAGGCGTGGTCACCTTGTTCGATCTGGCGCCAATGGTCGGCGGGGCGATTTTCGGCATGCTCTACGCACCGCTGGTGATCACCGGCATGCACCACATGTTCCTCGCCGTGGACCTGCAACTGATCTCCACTCAGGGCGGCACTTTTATCTGGCCGATGATCGTCATGTCCAACCTCGCCCAAGGCAGTGCAGCGCTGGCGGTGTTCTACATGACCCGCAACGCGCGGGACAAAAGCATGGCCTCGACCTCGGCGATTTCCGCGTACTTCGGCATCACCGAGCCGGCGATGTTCGGCGTCAACCTGCGCTACAAATTCCCGTTCTATTCGGCGCTGATCGGCTCGGCGCTGGGCTGCATCTTCCTGTCACTGAACAAGGTCCAGGCCTCGGCGATTGGCGTCGGTGGTCTGCCCGGTTTTATCTCGGTCATCCCGCAGTTCATCCCGATGTTTGTGATCGGAATGATCATCGCCATGGTCGTGCCTTTTGTTTTGACCTGTGGGTTGAGCATGAAGATTGTTCGGCCGGGATTTCGGGTCGCCTGATAGATCGCCTTCGCGAGCAGGCTCGCTCCCACATTGGAACGCGTACCCCTGTAGGAGCGAGGCTTGCCCGCGAAGAGGCCATTACGGTCACCGCATTAATTTATTGAAGGAACCCAGCCATGCAAGACTGGCAACGCTCGGTGATCTACCAGATCTACCCGAAAAGCTTCCACAGCCACGCCGGCAACCCCACGGGTGATTTGCTCGGTGTCGTGGCCAAGCTCGATTACCTGCACTGGCTGGGCGTCGATTGCCTGTGGATCACGCCGTTCCTGCGTTCGCCGCAACGCGATAACGGGTATGACATCAGCGATTACTACGCCATCGACCCGAGCTACGGGACCATGGCCGACTGCGAATTGCTGATTGCCGAGGCCGGCAAGCGCGGGATCAAGTTGATGCTCGACATCGTGGTCAACCACACCTCCATCGAGCACACCTGGTTCCAGCAGGCTCGCAGCAGCCTCGACAACCCGTACCGCGATTTCTACATCTGGCGCGACCAGCCGAACAACTGGGAATCCAAGTTCGGCGGTTCGGCCTGGGAGTACGAAGCCCAGACCGGCCAGTACTTCCTGCATCTGTTCGACCACACCCAGGCCGACCTGAATTGGGATAACCCGCAGGTGCGCGCCGAAGTCTTCAAAATGATGCGCTTCTGGCGCGACAAAGGCGTCGGTGGTTTCCGTCTGGACGTGATCAACCTGATCTCCAAACCGGCGGATTTCCCCGAGGACAACAGCGACGGTCGGCGCTTCTACACCGACGGCCCGAATGTCCACGACTACTTGCAGCAAATGCACCGCGAAGTGTTTGAAGGCCATGACCTGATCAACGTCGGCGAGATGTCTTCCACCAGTCTCGAACATTGCATTCGCTACTCGCGGCCGGAGTCGAAAGAACTGTCGATGACCTTTAACTTTCATCACTTGAAAGTGGATTACCCGAACCTGCAAAAGTGGATTCGCGCCGACTTCGACTTCCTGCAACTCAAGCGCATCCTCTCCGACTGGCAGACCGGCATGCAGTCCGGCGGTGGCTGGAATGCGTTGTTCTGGTGTAACCACGATCAGCCGCGAGTGGTGTCGCGTTTTGGTCACGACGGTGAGCATCGCGTGGTGTCGGCGAAGATGCTCGGCACGGCGCTGCACTTCCTCCAGGGCACGCCGTTTGTTTACCAGGGCGAAGAACTGGGGATGACCAATCCGGGCTTCGGTCATATCGACCAATACCGCGATGTCGAGACGCTGAACATCCATCGCCTCAAGCGCGACGCCGGTGTCAGCGATACCGACAACATGGCGGCAATCATGCAGAAGTCCCGGGACAACGGCCGCACGCCGATGCACTGGAATGCCGAGCCGAACGCCGGTTTCAGTGTGGCCGAACCGTGGATCAGCGTGCCGGCCAACGCCGCGCAGATCAACGTCGCCAGCCAGCTCGACGACCCGGATTCGGTGCTGCATCACTATCGCCGGTTGATCGCGTTGCGCCGCGACGAAGCCTTGGTGTCCGACGGAGTGTACCGGCAAATTCTGCCGGAACATCCGCAAATATGGGCATACACAAGGGAAGGCCAGGGTGAACGATTGCTGGTGCTGAACAACTTCTACGGCACAGCCTGCGAAGTTGAATTGCCGGTTGAGGTGATCAGCGAAGCGATGTCGCAACGCTTGGTGATCAGCAACTACCCGGACTGTCCGCCGCGTAATCGGCAGGTGTTTCTGCGGCCCTTTGAGTCGTTCGTGCTGCACCTGACCAACTACTAAAAAAACAACGTTTTCAAAAACACGCAGAACGCTGCGCGGGGGAGTTTTGCGCGCCGTTTTTGCTGCAACACACAATAAAAATAATGAGGTAGCTCTTGAAAACAACAATAAATCGCAGCCTTGTCGCAGCGGGCGTGTGCCTGGCTTTGCCGCTTTCGACCCAGGCGCTGGAGTTCGGCGGTTACTTGCGCAGCGGCGTCGGGACTTCGGTCAACAGTGGCAAACAACAGTGTTTTCAGTTGCCGGGGGCGCAGACCAAATACCGTTTGGGCAACGAATGCGAACAGTACGCCGAACTGGAATTGCGCCAGGATTTGCACACCCTGGACGACGGCTCGGTGTTGAGCGTCGACGGCATGGCTTCGTTGTATAACCAATACGACAAGGACCTGACCTTCAACGGTGACAACGGCTCGGTGCGGATGCCGCAGATGTATGCGCAGTGGTCGAATATGCCGAGCCTGAATGGCGGTTCGTTGTGGGCCGGTCGGCGTTACTACAAGCGGAACGACATCCACATTTCCGACTTCTACTATTGGAACCAGAGCGCCACCGGCGGCGGTATCGAAGACGTGTTGATCGGTGATCTGAAATACAGCTACGCCTACTCGCGCAAGGACAACCTGTACCAGAAGGACTACATCAACCGGCACGACTTCAACGTCGCCGGGTTCGACACCAACCCTGGCGGTGAACTGGAACTGGGCCTGAGCTACATCGATAAACCCGACAGCCGCGATGCGCACCGTGGCTGGGCCGTTACCGCCCAGCATGTGCAGAAGGGTTTTCTCGGCGGCAAGAACAAACTGGCCTTCCAGTACGGCGAAGGCCCCGGCACCGGGTTGGGGTATACCGGTAACGTGAAGCTCGACGACAGCAACAAAAGTTATCGAGTGGTGGAGTTCTTTGACTGGCAGGTAACACCGCGTTTTGGCGGGCAGATCGAGGCGGTCTATCAGAAAGACATTCGCCCGGACGGTGCCGACCAGAACTGGATGTCCATCGGCGTGCGTCCGGCTTATGCGATCACCGAGCAGTTCAAACTGGTGACCGAACTGGGCCACGATCAGGTGGACGCGCCGGGCGGGACGCGCAAGTTGAGCAAGTTCACCTTCGCCCCGACCTGGTCGCCCAAGGGCCCGGAATTCTGGGCGCGCCCCGAGGTGCGTCTGTATTACACCTATGCAAGCTGGAACGAGGCGGCCAAACGGGCGGCCAATGAACTGGCGGCGGGCTCGGCGTTGTCCGACACCGGCGCCTTCGGCACGGCGCGCCACGGTGCGAATGTCGGATTGCAGGTCGAGTACTGGTGGAAATAAACGCATAACTTTGTAAGAGCTGCCGAAGGCTGCGATCTTTTGATCTTTCGCTTTTGACTCAAGCGAGTCCAAAAGAAAAGATCGCAGCCTTCGGCAGCTCCTACAGGTATCGCAAGCGTCTTTCAAAAGAACAAAACAGCAGGTGACGTCATGGCCACATCCCAACAATTGCAGCTGCATGCGCCACTGTCCGGCGTATTGATGCCTTTGGACCTTGTCCCCGACCCGGTGTTTTCCACTCGGGTGATCGGCGATGGCCTGTGCATCGATCCGACTTCGAGCACCTTGTGCGCGCCGCTGGCCGGGGTGGTCAGCAATGTGCAGGCCAGTGGGCATGCGATCAGCATCACCGGGGAAAATGGCGTGCAAGTGTTGCTGCACATCGGCCTAGACACGGTAAATCTGACGGGCAAGGGCTTCACCCGGTTGGTGGAGGAGGGCGAGCAAGTTAACGTCGGCCAGTCGCTGATCGAGTTTGATGCCGATTTTGTCGCGCTGAACGCCCGCAGCCTGCTGACGTTGATGCTGGTGGTCAGCGGTGAGCCGTTCACCTGGCTGGTGCCTGAATCTAGCGTGGTGGACAGCGGCCAGCCGTTGTTGGATGTGAACACTACAGGGCAAGCGGCGGATGACGTGAGCGCGGAGGAAGGCGAGGCGCTGTTCTCCAAACCGGTGACCCTGGCCAACCCGAACGGCTTGCATGCGCGCCCGGCCGCCGTGTTTGCCCAGGCCGCCAAAAGATTTTCAGCGAGTATTTTCCTGCATAAAAAGCAGGACAGCGTGAACGCGAAATCCTTGGTGGCGATCATGACGTTGCAGACCGCTCACGGTGACGTGGTGCAAGTCAGCGCGGCGGGCCCGGATGCTGAAGAGGCGATCAAGACCCTGGCTGAGTTGTTGGCGTCGGGCTGCGGTGAAGCGGTGACGCCGCCGGTTGAGGTGAACGAGATCGAGGCTTCATCGCTGAAGGTGCTGCGCGGGGTGTGCGCATCGGCTGGGTCGGCGTTTGGCCAAGTGGTGCAGATCACCGAACAGAAACTGGAGGTCGTTGAACTCGGCACCACACCGCAGGCTGAGCGCGATCATCTGGCCCGGGGCTTGGCCAAGGCCTTGGCGGCGTTGCAACAGTTGCGCGACAACGCCGTTGGCGACGCGCAGGCGGACATCTTCAAGGCGCATCAGGAACTGCTCGAAGATCCGAGTTTGCTGGACGTGGCTCAGGTGCTGATCAACGAAGGCAAAAGCGCGGCGTTCGCCTGGCGCGCGGCCACCGAGTCGACGGCCATTCTGTTCAAAAGCATGGGCAATACCTTGTTGGCCGAGCGCGCGGCAGACTTGGCGGATGTCGGTCAGCGGGTGCTTAAGCAGATTCAGGGTGTGCAGGATCATGCAATCGATTTGCCCGAAGGCGCGATCCTGATCGCCGAACAATTGACACCGTCCCAGACCGCCGGGCTCGATACCCGCAAAGTGCTGGGGTTTGCCACGGTCGGTGGTGGCGCCACCAGCCACGTCGCGATCCTGGCACGGGCCGCTGGCCTGCCGGCGATCTGCGGCTTGCCGATTCAAGTGTTGGCGCTGGCCGATGGCACCCAAGTTCTGCTCGATGCCGACAAGGGCGAATTGCAGCTTGATCCGGATCTGGCGGCCATCGAACAACTGCAAGCCAATCGTCAGCAACAACAGAAACGCCATCAACATGAACTGGCCCACGCCACGCTCGCCGCGTGCACCCGCGACGGTCATCACATTGAGGTCACGGCCAACGTCGCATCGTTGGCTGAAACCGAGCAGGCGATGAGCCTGGGCGGCGAGGGCGTCGGGCTGCTGCGTTCGGAGTTTCTTTATCTGGATCGCAACCACGCGCCGAGCCATGACGAGCAAGCGTCCACCTACAGCGCCATTGCCCGCGCCCTGGGGCCGACGCGCAATCTGGTGGTGCGAACCCTGGATGTCGGCGGCGACAAACCGTTGGCCTACGTGCCGATGGACAGCGAAACCAACCCGTTCCTCGGCATGCGCGGGATTCGCTTGTGCCTGGAGCGTCCGCAATTGTTGCGCGATCAGTTCAAGGCGATCCTCAGCAGCGCCGGTCTCGCTCGTTTGCACATCATGTTGCCGATGGTCGCGCAGCTCTCGGAATTGCGTGTGGCCCGGCAACTGCTTGAGGAAGAGGCGCTGGCGCTGGGCCTTACGGAACTGCCGAAACTGGGGATCATGATCGAAATACCGGCCGCCGCGTTGATGGCGGATCTGTTTGCGCCCGAGGTGGATTTTTTCTCCATCGGCACCAACGATTTGACCCAATACACCCTGGCCATGGACCGCGATCATCCGCGCCTGGCCAGTCAGGCCGACAGTTTTCACCCGTCGGTGCTGCGCTTGATCGCCAGCACCGTCAAAGCGGCGCATGCCCACGGCAAATGGGTTGGCGTGTGCGGTGCGCTGGCCTCGGAAACCCTGGCGACGCCGTTGTTGCTGGGGTTGGGGGTGGATGAGTTGTCGGTGAGCGTGCCGCTGATTCCTGCGGTCAAAGCGGCGGTGCGGGAAGTGGATCTGGCGGATTGCCAGGCCATTGCCCAGCAAGTGCTGGGGCTGGAAAGCGCCGAGCAGGTGCGCGAGGCGTTGCGCCTGTATCACGAGGCGACGGTCGATACTTCACTGGTTCTGGAGAACTGAACATGTTCGAGAAAATGCAGCGGGCGTTCTGGAAAGCGTTGACCCCGGATCTGGTGGTGGATGAACCCAAGCAGGTTGTCCAACCGGTTGCAGGTTTGGCCGGGGATATCGTGGCCGCGTTGGGCGGGGTGGATAACCTCAAGTCGCAGAAGCCTGTGGCGTTGACGCGGGTGCGGGTGGAGTTGCGGGATGTGGGGCAGATGGATCGGCAGGCGTTGAATCGGGCGGGTGTGCCGAGCGTCATGCTGCTGGATGACGGGGTGGTGCATTTGATCACTGGCCTTCAGCCTTAACTGGACCCGAAAAGATCGCAGCCTTCGGCAGCTCCTACGGGATGTACGCCTTTCAAATGTAGGAGCTGCCGAAGGCTGCGATCTTTTCAGGAACATCACTCGGACTGCGTCCATCCGCCGCCCCGCCCTTACTGTTTCTCAACCGCAGGTGTATCGTATTCGCCTTTTGCGGGCCTCAGGCCTGTCGCTGATACGTGAGGTAGTTGAGTTCATGTCCTTTACCCGTCGACAAATACTCGGTGGTCTGGCCGGTCTTGTGGTGGTTGGCGTGGGGGCCGGTGGCGCGTCGCGTTACTGGCTGGGCAAGATGGCCGACGCGGATGCGGGCCACGACTACGAACTGATCGCCGCACCGCTGGACGTCGAACTGGTCGCCGGGCACAAGACCGAAGCCTGGGCGTTCGGCCCGTCGGCGCCGGGCACCGAGTTGCGGGTGCGGCAGGGTGAATGGCTGCGGGTGCGCTTTATCAACCACCTGCCGGTCGCGACCACCATCCACTGGCACGGCATCCGCTTGCCGCTGGAAATGGACGGCGTACCCTACGTCTCGCAGCTTCCCGTGTTGCCGGGCGAATACTTCGACTACAAATTCCGCGTGCCGGACGCCGGCAGCTACTGGTATCACCCGCACGTGAACAGCAGTGAAGAACTTGGCCGTGGCCTGGTCGGCCCGCTGATTATCGAAGAACGCGAGCCCACCGGTTTCAAGTACGAAAAAACCCTCAGCCTGAAGAGCTGGCACGTCGATGAAGAAGGCGCGTTCGTTGCCTTCAGCATTCCGCGTGAAGCGGCCCGTGGCGGCACGGCGGGGCGGTTGTCGACCATCAACGGCGTGCCGCAAGCGGTGATCGAATTGCCCGCCGGGCAGATTACCCGCGTGCGTTTACTTAACCTCGACAACACCCTGACCTACCGCCTCAACATTCCCGGCGTCGAAGCGCAGATTTACGCGCTGGACGGCAACCCCATCGAACCGCGCCCGCTGGGCAAGGAATACTGGCTCGGCCCGGGCATGCGCATCTGCCTGGCGATCAAGGCACCGCCGGCCGGTGAAGAGCTATCCTTGCGCAACGGCCCGGTGCGGGTGGGCACGTTGCGTTCGGTGGCCAACAGCGACGCGCCGACCGAGTGGCCGCCCGCGCTGCCCGCTAACCCGGTGTCTGAGCCGGACTTGGCCAATGCCGAGAAACTCAACTTCAATTTCGAGTGGGTGGGTTCAGTGTCGGTCAACGTCGACAACGGCAAGCCACCGAGCCTGTGGCAGATCAACGGCAAGGCCTGGGACATCACCGACAAGACCTGCGCCGACCGCCCGATTGCCAAGCTTGAGAAGGGCAAGAGCTACATTTTCGAATTGAAGAACATGACTCAGTATCAACACCCGATTCACCTGCACGGCATGAGCTTCAAGGTGATTGCCTCGAACCGGCACAAGGTCATCCCGTACTTCACCGACACCTATTTGTTGGGCAAGAACGAGCGCGCGCAAGTGGCGCTGGTGGCGGATAACCCGGGAATCTGGATGTTCCACTGCCATGTGATCGATCACATGGAAACCGGCCTGATGGCCGCTATCGAGGTGGCGTGATGCGTCAGATTCGTCCCGCCGCGATTATCGACCGTAGCCGCGACCGCGATTTCATGCGCGAAGCCCTGGCCCTCGCCGCTCAAGGCGCAGCCCTCGGCGAAGTGCCGGTGGGCGCGGTGCTGGTGCAGGACGGGGAAATCATCGGTCGCGGCTTCAACTGCCCGATCAGCGGCAGCGACCCCAGCGCCCACGCCGAAATGGTCGCGATCCGCGCCGCCGCCCTGGCCGCCAGCAACTATCGCCTGCCCGGCAGCACCCTCTACGTGACCCTGGAGCCGTGCAGCATGTGCGCCGGCCTGATCGTGCATTCGCGCATCGCGCGGGTGGTGTACGGCGCGCTGGAGCCCAAGGCCGGGATTGTGCAGAGCCAAGGGGAGTTTTTTACCCAGGGCTTTCTCAACCATCGAGTGTTGTTTGAAGGCGGGGTGTTGGCCGAAGAGTGTGGCGCGGTGCTGAGTGAATTCTTCAAGGCCCGAAGAGCCAAGCCAGCCGAGTAAACACCGATCAAAAATGTGGGAGCGGGCTTGCTCGCGAATGCGGATTAACATTCAACAGAGATGTTGACTGATCCACCGCTTTCGCGAGCAAGCCCGCTCCCACATTTGGATCTCCATCAGGTAGAGAGATCGTGTATTTACTTGCGAGCGACGATCACCGCACGCATCGGCGCCGGCAGCCCTTCAATCGTTTTGCTGTGATCTTCCGGATCGAGGAAGTCGCTCAACGACTGATACTTCATCCACTCCGTCCCGCGCTGTTCCTCGACGGTGGTCACGCTCACATCCACACAGCGAACATCGGTGAAACCGGCGCGGCGCAACCACAGTTCCAGCGCCGGCACCGACGGCAGGAACCACACGTTGCGCATCTGCGCATAACGGTCTTCCGGCACTAGCACTTGCTGCTGATCACCTTCGATCACCAGCGTCTCCAGCACCAGTTCGCCGCCCTTGACCAGGCAATCCTTCAGCGCCAGCAAATGCTCGATCG
Organism: Pseudomonas sp. B21-053; assembly: GCF_026016365.1. Lineage (NCBI taxonomy): Bacteria > Pseudomonadati > Pseudomonadota > Gammaproteobacteria > Pseudomonadales > Pseudomonadaceae > Pseudomonas > Pseudomonas sp. B21-053. The sequence goes on along the minus strand of NZ_CP087205.1, from coordinate 5,791,927 downwards.
GCGAGCGGCGGTGATAAAACACGCCCATGGAAAACACGGTGTCGAAGCCTTCCATGTTCGGCGGCAGGTCTTCGAACGGGAACGGCAGGTGCCAGGCGTTCGGTTCGGACAGGTAACGCTGCACCGCCTGGAACTGGCAGAAGAACAGCCAGTTCGGATCGACGCCAATCACACTGTCGGCCCCGGCGCCGAGCATGCGCCACATGTAATAACCGTTGCCGCAACCGACATCGAGGATGCGTTTGCCCTTCAGGTCCAGATGCGGCGCCACCCGCGACCATTTCCAGTCCGAGCGCCATTCGGTATCGACGTGCACGCCGAACAAATCGAACGGCCCTTTGCGCCACGGCGACAGGCCCATCAGCGCGGTGCGCATCTGCGCACGGGTTGCATCGTCGCAATCGGTGTCCAGCGTCAGGCCGTTGAGCAAATCAACTTCGCTCGGCTGGATCTTCGGCAAGGCGTCCAGCGCACTTTGCCAGCGCTCCAGATCGCCATGACCTTTCTCCATTTTCTTGTCGAGTTGCGCTTGCAAGGTGTTGGCCCATTCGGCCAGCGGGGTACCAGCCAGACGGCGGGCGAGGGGGGACAGATCAATCATGGCAAGGCAATCAACGAGGCAAAGTTAAGACACTGGAACCACGGCACGACTTTCGAGAACCCGGCGGCCAACAGGCGCTCGCGGTGTTCTTCGAGGCTGTCGGGCTTCATGACATTTTCGATGGCGCTGCGCTTCTGGGCGATTTCCAGTTCGCTGTAGCCGTTGGCGCGTTTGAACGCGACGTGCAGGTCGGTGAGCAACGCGTGTTCTTCCAGATCGTTGAAGCGCAGCTTCTCCGACAGGATCAACGCACCGCCCGGCAACAACGATTGGTGGATACGTGCGAGCAACGCAGTACGCTGCTCCGGGGCGATGAATTGCAGGGTGAAATTCAGCGCCACCACCGAGGCGGGCTGGAATTCGAGGGCAAGGATGTCGCCTTCAATCACTTCCACCGGCAGCAACTCCTGGAACATCGAGTCCTGACCGTTGAGGTATTCGCGGCAACGCTCGACCATCGCCGCCGAGTTATCCACAGCGATAACCCGGCAACCGTCGGTGCGCACGTGACGGCGCAGGGCCTGGGTCACGGCGCCGAGGGACGAGCCGAGGTCATAGAGCACGCTGTTGGGCTGGGCGAACTGCGCAGCGAGCACGCCGAGGTTTTCGACGATGGTCGGATAACCTGGCACCGAGCGCTTGATCATGTCCGGGAACACCCGCACCACGTCCTCGTTAAAGGCGAAGTCAGGCACCTGGGCCAAAGGCTGGGCGAAAAGGCGATCGGGTTCTTTGCTCACGGCGGTTCCAGCGGCATAGGTGGAAAAGGCCGGCATTTTAGCCAAATTGACGGGGGGATGCGCGGGTTGTCTGATAAACCGTAAATCAAAAGATCGCAGCCTTCGGCAGCTCCTACTTTGGAATGCGATCTCCTGTAGGAGCTGCCGAAGGCTGCGATCTTTTCTCTTAAGCTAAATGCGGTTCAGGGCCGAACGCCGACGCCGTAATCCCCCATTGCCCCACCCAGTAACTCAGGATAATCACATAAGGCGCCGCCTCAAACGGCATCACAAACCGGCTGATCCCGATCACGCTGTCAGAAAACACAAACGCCACCGCACCCGCCGCCGCCAGCAGCGCGGAGCGCTGGGGCACATCGCTGCCCAGTCTGGCCAATGCGCGCCAGAGCATCGCGCTGATCGCCACGCCGTACACAATCACCGGCGCCAGCAACGGCCCTAGCCCGTGGGAAATCAGAATCCCCAACAGCACCGCGCCAACCCCGACGGCCAAGACCAACGGCAACAACGCCAACCGCCGGCAATCGCTCAAATACGCTTTCAGATACGCCAGATGCGCGACCAAAAAAGCCCCCAGCCCAAACACAAACAAATCCCCCGGCCACGCCAACAACACATCGCCGACCAAGGAGAAAATCAGACCCAGGCTGATCCAGCGCCGATATTCAGTGGGCGGCGCGTCGTGTAGCCAGCCGAGCAGGGCCAATACGGGCAGTGGTTTGACCAACAGGCAAAGCAGCGCAGCGTGAACGCTTAGCCCGTAAAGAAAGGTCACCGCGCCCATCAGCGCCAGGATCAGCCAGCCCACGATCAGTTAACCGAGATTGCGCAATCGAAGGTTTTCACCGCCGGGACTTCCGGCGCCCATGGTTGCGAGTAAGTCAGGCGCAAACGGCCAGTACCGGTAGCAAACGACTGGAAACGCCAGGTCGAAATCCCGGCGCTGCCCACGAGCCCGGCATCTTCCGGGTTGCTGTAGACCTCGGGGCTGAGGGCGCGCAACACGCCACCGGCGGAATCCTGGATCGCCCAGCGATAACCCGTGGTCGGGTTGCTTGGCAGGATCAGGATCAGGTTTTGCCCGTTGTTGAGCCTGGCCGGGCATTCGCTTTGTTTTTCCACAGTCACGTTCTGTTTCGGCGGCGTGGCGCAAGCGGCCAGCAAGGAGAGGGCGATGGGGATAAATAGGCGAGTGGGGGACATAAGGTCAGTGGCTCCGGCATTCACGACGAACGGCGAGCATAACTGAAGATGAGACAAAGTGTGACAGCACTGGGAATTGGCGTGGTCAGTGCTGACGCCTTCGCGGGCAAGCCTCGCTCCTACAGGGGGTTGTGTGTCGGTCGCGAAAAATATGAACGACACACAACTCTGTAGGAGCGAGGCTTGCCCGCGAAGGCGATAGTCCAGGCACTACATGACTATCAGAACAAGATCTTCGCCACATCCGCAAAACGCTTGGCGAAGTGCACGGTTATCCCTTCTTTCAGGTACTCCGGCAATTCCTCAAAGCTGCCACGGTTAGGCTCCGGCAGGATCAATTCAAAGATCTTCTGCCGCCGCGCCGCGATCACTTTCTCGCGCACCCCGCCAATCGGCAGGACATGCCCGGTCAGCGTCAGTTCGCCGGTCATGGCGATGCCTTTTTTCGGCGCCTGGTTGCGGGCCAGGGACAGCAGGGCACTGGCCATGGTTACACCAGCGCTCGGGCCGTCTTTCGGGGTGGCGCCTTCCGGCACATGGAGGTGGACGAAGGCTTCGTCGAAGAACTTCGGATCACCGCCAAATGACTTCAGGTTGGAACTGACGTAGCTGTAGGCGATTTCCGCCGACTCTTTCATCACGTCGCCCAATTGCCCGGTGAGTTTGAAACCCCGGTTGAGCGTGTGAATCCGCGTCGCTTCGATCGGCAGGGTCGCGCCGCCCATGCTGGTCCACGCCAACCCGGTGATCACGCCGGTGCCGGACAGCACTTGCTCGTTACGGAACACCGGATGCCCGAGTGAGGCTTCGAGGTCTTTCGGGCCGATCTTGATCACTGCTTTCGGCTCGTCGATCAGCTTGACCACGGCTTTGCGCACCAGTTTGCCCAGTTCTTTTTCCAAGTGGCGCACCCCGGCTTCACGGGCATATCCGTCGATCAATGCTTTCAACGCGCTGTCGCTGATGCTCAGGCTGCCTTTGGACACGCCGGCCTTTTCCAGCTGTTTCGGCCACAGGTGACGCTTGGCGATGGCGATTTTTTCTTCGGTGATGTAACCCGACAGGCGAATCACTTCCATCCGGTCGAGCAACGGGCCGGGGATCGAGTCCAGGGTGTTGGCAGTGCAGACGAACAGCACTTTCGACAAGTCCAGACGCAAGTCCAGATAGTGGTCGAGGAATTCGACGTTCTGTTCCGGGTCGAGGGTTTCCAGCAGCGCCGAGGCCGGGTCGCCCTGGTAGCTCTGGCCCATTTTGTCGATCTCGTCGAGCATGATCACCGGGTTCATCACTTCGACGTCTTTCAACGCCTGGACGAGTTTGCCCGGTTGCGCGCCGATGTACGTACGGCGATGGCCCTTGATCTCGGCTTCGTCGCGCATGCCACCGAGGCTGAAACGGTAGAACGGCCGACCCAGGGATTCAGCGATGGATTTGCCGACGCTGGTCTTGCCCACGCCCGGCGGACCCACCAGCAGCACAATAGAGCCGCTGATCTCGCCCTTATAGGCACCGACCGCGAGGAATTCGAGGATGCGGTCCTTGATGTCATCGAGGCCGGCGTGGTGTTTGTCCAGCACCTTGCGCGCGTGCTTGAGGTCGAGTTTGTCCTCGCCATACACGCCCCACGGCACCGAAGTCGCCCAGTCGAGGTAGTTGCGGGTGACCGCGTACTCCGGCGAACCGGTCTCGAGGATCGACAGCTTGTTCATTTCCTCTTCGACGCGTTTCTGCGCCTGGGGCGGCAGCACTTTGCCTTCCAGGCGTTGCTCAAACTGCTCGATGTCGGCGCTGCGATCATCCTTGGTCAGCCCCAGTTCCTGCTGGATGACCTTGAGCTGTTCCTTGAGGAAGAACTCGCGCTGATGCTCGCCGATCTTGCGGTTCACTTCGGCGGAGATTTCTTTCTGCAGGCGCGCGACTTCGACTTCCTTGCGCAGCATCGGCAAGACTTTTTCCATGCGCTTGAGCATCGGCACGCAGTCGAGCACTTCTTGCAGCTCGCCACCGGTGGCGGAGGTCAGCGCAGCGGCGAAGTCGGTCAGCGGCGACGGATCGTTGGGGCTGAAGCGGTTGAGGTAATTCTTCAACTCTTCGCTGTACAGCGGGTTCAGCGGCAACAGTTCTTTGATCGCATTGATCAGCGCCATGCCGTAGGCCTTGACCTCGTCGGTCGGCTCGGTCGGCTGGTGCGGGTACTCGACTTCCACCAAGTACGGCGGGCGATGGTGCTTGAGCCAGGTCTTGATCCGCACGCGGGTCAGACCCTGGGCGACGAACTGCAACTTGCCGTTTTCACGACTGGCGTGGTGCACCTTGACCAGGGTGCCGTACTCCGGCAACGCACCCGTATCGAAATGGCGCGGATCTTCCTGGGGCGTGTCCATGTAGAACAGAGCCAGGGAGTGATGATCGGATTTGCTCACCAGGTCCAGTGTTTCCGCCCACGGTTCCTCATTGACGATCACCGGCAGCACTTGGGCCGGGAAGAACGGGCGATTGTGGATCGGGATGATGTAAACCTTGTCCGGCAGGTTCTGGCCAGGCAGGGCGAGGCCTTTACCGGTGGAATGGTGTTCGATGTGGTCTGTTTCGGCGTAATCGCTCGGGTCTTCAGGAAATTCTTGCTGGTCGCTCATGGGGCACCTGCGCAATGGGGTATGGGTCTTAGATGGGGCAGGTGGGGGGTGGTTTCAATGGGCAGCGATATTTCAGGGTGTGTGTTCAGGGTTTTGACAGATTTAATCGATTGGAGGATGACCCATATGCCGATCGCTCAAAACAAATGACGCGCCAGCCGTCGGGGCCCATCTCCCGCTTGATCAAAAATCCATCGCTCTATGCCCGGCATCATACTCAACGCTGCAAACGCTGCAGTCTTGTGTTGTGCGGTGCACAGCACATGTACGTTGGGTCCGGCGTCCACCGTTGCACATACTTCCAGGCCTTGATCACGCAGTTGTCGTACCCGTTCCAGAATCCGCAAGGTTGCCGGTTGCCAGTAAAAAACCGGCGGCTGCGAGGTCATTGCAATTATGTGCAGTTCCACCGCTTCACGTTCCACTGCGACGGCCAGTGCGTTGAAGTCCCGGCGCTCGATCGCTTGGCGGACAGTCGCCAGTCGTTCCGGCAATAGACTGAGGCGAGTCGAGTAAAAGGGGCTGGTGGCGGCGAGAAAATGACCTTCACGGGAACTGACACTTTTAGGCGTGGCGTCGACGATGGCGATCAAGTCATGCAATGGCCAATGCTGCGCCGGGGCGAGCTGTTGCGCAGGCCCGTCAAGCTGATGGGCATCGCCAGGCCACTGAACGAAGCCACCCAATACCGAGCGCGCCGCCGAGCCTGAGCCGGACAGGCGCGCCAGCCCACTTAGCTCTGGGCTGTTCAGTGAGTGCCCACAATGCAACGCGAAGGCCACCGCCAGTGCGCTGAACCCGGACGCTGAAGAGGCTATGCCTGCGCCGGTCGGAAAGTTGTTCGTCGTGGCGATGCACAACGGTGTCCAGTCATCAAAACGCTCACGCAAGGAATGCAGATGACGTTCTATACCGATTCGCAGGGAGTTTTGCGCCGCAATCAATGGGCCGCTGGTTCTTTTCCATAGAATTTCATCGGCAGTGCCCGTTGTCAGGCGCGACAACGTGCAGAAGCTGCGGCACTGACTCAGGGTCATGGACAGTGAGAGGTTATTGGGGAGCGTCTGCCGTGCATCGCTCATGCCCCAGTACTTGATGAGCGCAATATTACTGGGCGAGGAGACACTGATCCGGTTCATTGTTCGTTTACCTCCAGGCCGGCCACCGCCAATGGCGCATTGATTCTGCGATAGCGCGCCAGCGCCGGCAGCGCCGGTGCACCCACCACTAGCAGGGCCCCGGCCTGATCTCCTGAGAGTGCCCCGGCCCCGCAAATTTTCGCTGCCCCGCCGGCTGCTTCAACGGCACGAATCACTTGCACGATGGCCTCGGGTACCACCCCCAGACACTCCAGAGCGGCCTCGTAATTGCGCAACACACACTTGAGCGTTTCAGGCGCCGGCTCACGGGACTGCAACAGCGTGCGAAAGCGTTCGGCGCTGTTTTGCATGCTGGCCAACAGTGGGTTGTCCCGGCCTTCGAGCCGATGGCGGGTGGCGGCGATGACATGCCCGGTACTCTCGCGCGCGGCGCCGGTGTGATAGATCTCAGCGCCGCGCAACTGCGCATGTGCGGTGCTCGAGGGCCACAACAATAGTTTGGACCGGTTACTCGCTTCGGGGCGTCGTTCAACCATGCCACCCATCAATGAGGTGTTGTGATCGATCCCGGATGGAAATCCGTGCTGGTAACGTTCAATGCACATGGCCAGCGAGTGCAGTGGATGGTGTTGTGGCGTCAGATTGAAGAAGCGCTGCAGCGCCGCCGACAGGCTGACCGCCAGCGCGGCTGAACTGCCGAACCCCGCGTCCAGTGGAATGCTCGATTGCACCCGCAACGTAAACCCGCGCAGGTCCTCAGGCGCCACGTTGCAGAGGATTTCGCCCACCGCACATTTGGCCAGATGATCGATGTCGCCCCCCCTGACGCCACTAAAGTCCTGAGCATTGGGATTGTCGCGTAAACACGCCCAACGCCGACGCACCTCCTGAACGTAATCGAGCACGACAGCGGTACTGTAATGCCGGTGGAGGTGCAGATCGGGCAGCTGCATCTCGATCTGGTCATCGTCGCGCGCCCATACCCGAACGGTGCAATATAACCCCAGGGCGGTAGCAAACACCGGACACCCGTGCAGCGCCGCGTACTCGCCGATCAGGATGATCTTGCCGGGCGCGCGTGCTTGCACAGCCTTCGGAGCCATGGCTCAACGCCCCCATTGCACATGGGCTTTTACCAAGTGATGAGCAGCCTGCGCTGCCATGATCGACAACTCACCTGCCAGCACCAGCGCCCCAAGTATTTCCGCTAGGCGCAAGGTGTCGACGCCAGGCTTTTTCGCGCCGGGAACGATGCCCATCAACGCCAGTGCTTCACGTTGCGTGCACAAACCGGTGCCGCCACCGACCGTGCCCAGCGGTGTGTCGGGCAGCAGGACAGAGGCGTAGAGGGCGCCATGCTCGCGGGCTTCGAGGCAGGTAATGCCAGTCGCACTTTCCGCCACTTGGGCGACATCCTGGCCTGTGGCAATAAACACAGCCGCAAGAATATTGGCGTGATGGGCATTGCTGCCCATCGCCCCCCCCATTGCCGAGCCCAGCAGGTTTTTGCGGTACTGAACTTCACACAACGAAGCTGCATCGGTTTTCAGGATGTCGTGCAGGATGTCGGCGCTCAGATGGGCTTCGGCATAAATACGTTTGCCGCGACCGTTGAGGACGTTAACCATCGCCGGTTTTTTATCGGAGCAGTAATTGCCCGAAATACTGATGCAGGTGAGGCCTGTGGCGGGGCTGATTAACTCGGTTATGGCGCGGTCGCAGGCGATGCTCGCCATGTTCATGCCCATGGCATCGCCACTGTGGAAACGAAAGCGCAAGTAGATGGTGGAGCCGACCACGGCTGGCACGATGTCCTGCAAAACAAGGTGGCGGCTATCCTGTTCGCAGAGCTGTTTGATTTCTGAGTAGTTGTTTCGGACCCATGCCAGAAACGACTGGGATTCGACGATGCCGCTGGAGCGAAACACTGGTGCGCGGGTGATGCCCACATCGTCGACCCGCACCACCGCGCCCCCGGCGGCGCGTAACGCGGCGCACCCGCGAGACACACTGGCGATCAACGCACCTTCGGTGGTGGCCAGTGGCGCGTATACCGGTTCTTGGGCGGTAATCGCCTGGCCGTTGACCAACAGCGGGCCGGCAATGCCGAGCGGTATCTGGATGGCCCCGATGAAGTTCTCGCATTTGGCCGGTTGGGCGTCAAATGTGAAGTTACCGATGGTCGTGAGGGGAGTCCCAGTGATCCGTTGCAACGCTTCTCGCCGGATGAGTGACGCTTCTTTGCGCGATAGGTTTTCTGGCAACTGATGCAGGCGAATTTCACCCTTCGCCAGAGCGTCGATCAAGTTAGTTGCAAATTGAGTGTGGGACATGAGCCACCCGGGGGATCGAAGCGCGCGAAAGTTGGTACGCGTCCAACGAATCATCCGCAGCCGTGGGCCGTGCCGCTACTGTCATTGTTGACAGTTTTTTATATCGAAAGGCGATTGAGCAGCATTGACTGAATCAGTCGAGTGGGCAAACTTCGATAAATGTGCGCGGGCTTGCTCGCGAAAGCGTCGTTTCAGCCAGCCTCAATGTTGAATGTTAAACCGTTATCGCGAGCAAGCTTTGCTCCTACAGGCGATTACCCTGCGCGCACAAAAAAAGGCGACCCCCTCGCAGGAGTCGCCTTTCGTTTAACCGCCGCTAAAACTTACTCGGACAGTTTGTACGCCATCACATAGTCACCTTGCTTGGTGCCCAGCGAGCCGTGGCCGCCGGCAACGACGAGCACGTATTGCTTGCCGTCCTTGCCGGTGTAGGTCATCGGCGTGGTTTGGGCGCCGGCTGGCAGGCGGCCTTCCCACAGTTGCTTGCCGTTTTTCACGTCATAGGCACGCAGGTACTGGTCGAGGGTGCCGCTCAGGAAGGCAACGCCACCAGCGGTGGTGAAAGTGCCGCCCAGGCTAGGTACGCCCATGCTCAGCGGGATTGGAACCGGCGAGCTGTCGCGCACGGTGCCGTTTTTGTGTTTCCAGATAACTTTGCTGGTGGTCAGGTCGACTGCGGTCACATAACCCCAGGCCGGTGCCTGGCACGGCAGGCCCATCGGCGACAGCAGCGGTTCCAGGATCACGCCGTATGGCGCGCCTTTGTTTGGCTGCACGCCTTCGGTTTCGCTTTTACGCGGGCCTTGGGCAGCAATTTCGGCGGCCGGGATCAGTTTCGATTTGAACGCCATGTAGTCCGGGTTCATGAAAGCGATCTGGCGTACCGGGTCAACCGAGATACCGCCCCAGTCGAACACACCGAAGTTGCCTGGATAAACGATCGAACCTTGCAACGATGGCGGGGTGAACGGGCCTTCGTAGCGCATGGACTTGAAGTCGATCCGGCAGATCAGTTGGTCGAACGGGGTGACGCCCCACATGTCGCGTTCTTTCAACGGCGGCGGCATGAGGTTGAGGTCGGATTTCGGTTGGGTTGGCGAAGTGTGATCACCGGCGACAGCACCTTGCGGGACTGGCACTTCGTTGATCGGCACAATCGCTTTGCCGGTGCTGCGATCCAGTACGTAGATGCTGCCTTGCTTGGTGGACGCGAGGACCGCTGGCTTCACGCCGTCAGCAGTTTTCAGGTCCATCAGGGTTGGCTGGCCACCGACGTCCATGTCCCACAGGTCATGGTGAGTGAACTGGAAGTGCCACTTCACGTGCCCGGTGTTGATGTCCAGGGCGGTCAGGCCGGCCGCATGCAGTTCCGACTCAGGGGTACGCGCGCCACCGAACTGGTCCGGGGTCTGGTTGCCCATCGGCAGGTAAAGCATGCCGAGTTTTTCGTCGACCGCGAACATGGACCACATGTTCGGCGAGTTGCGGGTGTAGGTCTTGCCTTCAGCAATCGGCGTGGTGTCGTCCGGGTTGCCGCTGTCCCAGTTCCACACCAGTTTGCCGGTGTGCACGTCGAACGCGCGGATTACGCCGCTTGGTTCGTCGGTGGAAACGTTGTCAGTCACGTGGCCGCCAATCACAACCAGGTCTTTAGTGACCGCTGGAGGCGAGGTGGAGTAGTAACCGCCGGCCGCGAAGCCGCCGATGTTGGCGCTGAGGTCGATCTGGCCTTTGTTGCCGAAGTCTTCGCACATCTTGCCGGTGTCGGCGTTCAGGGCGATCAGACGGGTGTCGGCGGTCGGCAGGAAGATCCGGCGCGGGCAGGCATTGCTGGCGGCAGCCGGGCTGGCGCTGCCGGTCGGGCTCTGCTCGGACGCGTACACGGCGTCATCGTGATACGACACGCCACGGCAGGTCATGTGCGCCCAACCCTTGAAGTTCGCCGCGTTTTGCGTGGAGAGCTTCGGATCGAAACGCCAGATTTCCTTGCCGGTGTCCGGGTCCAGCGCGATCACCTGGCTGTGCGGCGTGCACACGTAGAGCATGCCGTTGACTTTCAGCGGGGTGTTTTCAGCGGTGGTTTCGCCCGGATCGTTAGGACCAGGGATATCGCCAGTGCGGAAAGTCCAGGCCGGAACCAGCTTGTGCGCGTTCTCCGGGGTGATCTGCGCCAGTGGCGAGTAACGATCACCGTGGGCGCTGCGGCCGTAGGAATTCCAGTCACCGTCCGGCATGGCCGGGGCAGTGTTGGTCATGCCTGGCACGCTGTCGCGGTCCAGTTGACCTTTGGTTTCACCCGGGCTGGTGAACTGGCTGGCCAGTGCAGCGGCGCCAGCGAGTACAACCGCGACGCTCAGTGCGCCAGTACCCATCGGCGCCGGGCCGGTGCGCAACAGTGGACGGCGGAACCACGGCAGCAACATGACGATGCCCAGCGCAAACAGCATCGCCAGACGCGGCACCAGTTGCCACCAGTCGAGACCGACTTCCCACAACGCCCAAACGGTACTGGCGAACAACACCAGTGCGTACAGGCCCAGTGCGGCGCGGCGAGCGGCGATCAACAGCACGCCGGTCAGCGCCAGGCCGATACCGGCCAGCAGGTAATACAGCGAGCCGCCGAGCATGCTCAGCTTGATACCGCCGGCCAGCATGGCCAGGCCCATTAGCAGAAGCAGGATACCGAGCAGGCTCGGTAGCAGACGGCTTCGACTCAAAGCACCATCAGTGCTCATAGTGTGGTTCTCCGTGACGTTTTAAGTAGTCCCGCGCAAGTTCACTGTAGATGACGATCTGGCGTGGGCATGGTTCAGTTATAAAAGTGAAACTGTCCCTGTAGGAGCGAGGCTTGCCCGCGAAGGCGGTGTGTCAGCCAACATCAGTGTTGAATGTGACGGCCTCTTCGCGGGCAAGCCTCGCTCCTACAAGGAGTATGTGGTTGGTTAGAAAGACGAGGTGATCTTGATCCCGCCGATCAGCGCGTCATCGACCTTGTCCACGCCACCGGGGTGGCGGATGTATTGCAGGTTCGGGCGCACGGTCAGCCAGTTGGTCACGTGCACGCCGTAATAGAGTTCGGCGCTGTATTCGGTGTCTTGCGGCGGCAGGAACGACGGGTCGTCATAGTCGTAGACGGCGCGGGCCTGATTGGTCGCCTCGGCGTTCTTGCGGTAGGCCGGGTTGACGTGGACACGGGCCAGGGCAAAGCCGATATCGTCCTTGGCGCGAGCGTCGAACAGGCCTTTGTAGACCACGCCGGCCTGGACGTAGTTGTCGATGGCGTTGGTCTTCTTATCGTGCATCGTGCCGTTGGCGAACACGCTCAAACCACGCGAGTTGTCGCTGGCGCGGCTGGTGATCTGCTGCTGCACACCGAGCCACACGCCGTGCTTGCTCGACGCACTGCGATAGGCCTCGCCACTCTGGGCGGCGGGCTGGCCGTTGCTGTCCTTGTAGGCGTCAGTGGCCTTGGCATTGCTGTAGTAATAACCGGCGCGGTACTCGCCCGGCAGGCCATTCAGTTTCGGCGTCCACACCAGCTCAATCGGCAGGATCGCGCCCTGGGTGCCGCTGCCGCTAAGCTTGAAGCCATTGCCGCGATCGAGGTTCGACGGGTTCTGCTCATAAGCGCCAACCTGCGCGTACAGCTCCGGCGTCAGGTGATATTTGACCCGCATCGCCCATTGGCTGACCGGCCAGTTGTACCAGATGCCGCCGACCCAGTTGCCGACTTGCGAGCCGCAGAACGCCAGGTTCTGGAAGTCGCACGGGAAGCTGTTGAAGTCTTCACCTTCGCCAAAGCGGCCGACCTTGATGTCGAGCTTCTGGTCGAAGAATTTCTGCTGATACCACATCTGCGTCAGGCGCCAGGTCTGGCCACGGCCCCAGACTTCCTGGGCCGAGGTGAAGCCGCCAACCCGTGGATCGTTGATCCGGTCGTTGCTGATGTTGTTGCCGTTGCGTTCGGTAATGGTCAGCTGAAACTCGGCGTCGTCCCAGCCAAGGATCTTCTGCAAATCCAGATGCGTGCCAAGGGCGAATTGATCGCTGTAGCGCGCGGTGCGGTCGTGGTCATAGCCGCCGTGCAGGTTGCTGCCCATTTCGCCGGTGTAATCGACTTTGAAGTCGTAACCTTTTTCCGCCAGTTCAGTGCGCGTGCCGTTCCAGTCGCCGAGCATCCACTTCGAATCGCTATCGAAAGCCGGGGCCGCGTGAACGCAAGTGGCAAGGCCGAAGGCGCTGAGGCCGCCGATCAGGTTCAAGGCTTTTCGGTGGGACACAGGGGTGGAGACAGCGCTGTCTCGCGGAGTTGGAAAGTCGAGCATAAAGTAGAAATTCTTGATCTTTTTCTGGGGTGAACTGAACGCAACGAGGTGGAACGGGCAGTGAAGCGTTTCAGCTGAAGGGCGGCAGGATAATGATCTGTTACAAAGAGAGAAAGCGCTTTTACTGACATGCAGCGTTTCGGATTTGGTAACAGTCGTCTGCGACCCGTTGCCACAGGGGATTCACCGGAAAAAAAATGTGGACCTTGTGGGAGCGGGCTTGCTCGCGAAGGCGGCGTGTCAGGCAACCTCAATGTCGACTGACTTATCGTCTTCGCGAGCAAGCCCGCTCCCACAGGGGGGGGGGGCTGAATATCGGTCAGTTGCCCTCGACGACGCCGGCGACTTTGCGCTCCCGAGTCCAAGTCAACACAAAGTGCGCCACCAGGCCAAAGATCAGCCCCCAGAACGCCGCAGCCAACCCGAGGAAACTCATGCCCGAAGCCGTCACCAGGAAGGTGATCAGCGCGGCTTCCCGTTGTTTCTCATCGGCCATGGCGCCAGTCAGTCCGGCGCTGATTGCACCGAACAGGGCCAGGCCGGCGAGGGAGGCAATCAGCTCTTTGGGCAGGGCGGAAAACACCGAAGCCAGGGTCGCGCCAAAAGTGCCCATCAGAATGTAGAACACCCCGCAGGCGATCCCGGCGATGTAGCGTTTGTCGCGATCCTCGTGGGCTTCGCGGCCGGTGCAGATCGCTGCGGTAATCGCCGCCAGGTTGAAGCCGTGGGAGCCGAACGGCGCCATCAGGATCGAGCCAATCGCGGTGACCGAAATGATCGAGCGCGCCGGGGTGTTGTAGCCAGAAGTGCGCAACACCGCCATGCCGGGCACGTACTGGCCGGTCAGGGTTACCAGGGCCAGCGGCAGGCCAATGTTGATGATCGCGTGCCAGCTCCACTCGGGGGCGATGAAGACCGGGTGAGCCACCGCGATGGTGATCGAACCGCTGTTGAGTTCACCGAAGAAAGCAGCCACGGCGCAACCGACAATCAGCACCGATAAAATCGCGTAGCGCGGCGAAAGGCGTTTGCAGATCAGGTACGCCGCGATCATCGACAGCACCAGCGCCGGTTGCAGCCTGATCGATGTGAACAGCTCGGCGCCGAAGCGGAACAGAATCCCCGCGAGCATCGCGGCGGCGATGGCTTTGGGCAGACGACTCATCAGTTTGTCGAACGCGCCGGACAACCCGACGATGGCGATGATCACCGACGCCACCACATAGGCGCCTATGGCCTGGGGCAGGGTGACGCTTGGCAGCATCGACACCAGCAACGCCGCACCCGGGGTCGACCACGCAGTAATCACTGGAACCCGCAATCGCCAGCTCAGAAACAGCCCGGTAATGCCGCTGCCGATGGAAATTGCCCAGATCCACGAAGACACCACGTCGTTGGGCAGGTGCGCTTCCTTGGCTGCCTGAAATACGATGATCAACGGGCCGGCATAGGAAATGATCACGGCGATAAAACCTGCAATCACCGCTGACAGGGATAGATCTTTTCTGAGTGTGTCCATGTTGTCTCGACTTGGCGCGGCACAGGCGCGCAGTGATCAGGAGAGGATTGAGTCGATTGATTCGATTCGTGGTGAGTGTATTTGAATGGATTGAGTTGATTCAATATCGAAGATGTGTGTACAGATGAATTAACGCGTATCTGCGTTTATCTTATTGATTTTTAAGTTTTATTATTTTTGTTTTAGTTGTTGGTTGTTTTTTGATCGTAGCAATAGACTCAATTTGACAAATCAGGCAGCCTGCAAAGGGTCAGGCATCGATGTGATATGCTCCGATTTTTCTCATTTCTACGATGGGCAGCAATCATTCATGTGGGTTCCCCAGCTAAGCGAGTTCAGTCAGCCGATGTATTTGTTGATTGCCGATGCGTTGGCGCGCGACATCAACAACGGCGTGTTGAACCAGGGCGATCGCCTGCCGACCCTGAGGGAGTTGGCCACCACGCTGAACGTCACGCCGGGCACCATCAGCCGCGCTTATAGCGAGGCCCATCGGCGCGGGTTGGTGCAGGGGGAGGTGGGGCGCGGCACTTATGTGCAAGGCCCGCCGCTGCTCGAATTGCCGACAAGTCCGGGGCCGACGGCGCTGAACCTGGGGCAGTCTGAACTGCTCGATCTTTCGATCATCAAGCCCTACAGCGAAACCCTGGAATACTGGCTGCGCGATGCGCTGATCGGCATGGCCAAGAGCACTGATTTTGCGCGTGCGCTGGATTACGCGCCGGACGGTGGTCACCCGGCGCACCGCGAGGCGGGCGCGCAGTTTTTGCGGCAGTGGTTGCCCGATGCGCAATGGCAACAAGTGGTGATTACCGCGGGTGCCCAGCATGGCTTGATGGTGGCGATGAGTGCCCTGACCAACGCCGGCGACCTGGTGCTCTGCGAGGAGCTTTGTTACCCCGGCATCATTTCCCTGGCCCATGGGCTGGAGCGGCGCCTGGGTGGCGTGGCGATGGACGATGAAGGAATCATTCCCGAAGCGTTGCGCGAACTCTGCCTGCGGGAGAAACCGGCGATGCTGGTGTGTGTGGCGACCTGCCAGAACCCGACGGCGGCGATCATGTCGCAAAAACGCCGGGCGCAAATCGCGGCACTGGCCGAAGAGTTCGACTTCATCATTCTCGACGATGACATTTACGGCTTTCTTGCCACCGATCCGTCGATCAAACCACTGTCGGCATTTGCACCGGAGCGTTCGGTTTACCTGACCAGTCTGTCGAAGTCGATCATGCCGGCGCTGCGCATCGGTTACCTGTACAGCCCGCCCAAACTGCTGTCGCGCCTGACCTCGATGGTGCGCAGCAGCGTCTGGATGCCGTCGCCGCTGACCGCGCAACTGGCCAGCAATGTGATCACCGAAGGCCTGGACAAAAAACTCATCCGCATCCAGCGCGATGAAGCGGCTGCGCGGCAAGCCATTGCCCGGGAAATCTTTGCCGGTTTCGAACTCAAGACCCAGCCGCACTCCTATCACGTGTGGCTGACGCTGCCTGAGCCGTGGACCAGCGACGAATTCACCCTGCTCGCTCGGGCCAACGGGGTGCTGGTACTCAGTGGCACCCAGTTCCAGGCTGAGCGCAGTGGCTCGACCCGTTGCGTACGGTTGGTGTTGATGTCGCCCACCAGCCACGACGAACTGCGCTTTGCGTTGACCAAACTGGCCAGCCTGATCGACACCGATCCGCGACGGTTTTACTGAGTCGCCCCGATCGAATGTGTACACAAAACTGTAGGAGCTGCCGAAGGCTGCGATCTTTTCTGGTTCACCTACAGTTAACAGACCAGCGCATACAGTCCTTCCACCAATCGAAACCCTCGGCTAAGGTGCGCGCCTTCTCATTCTTTCTTCGCGCAAAGGCCCGGCATGACCGAACAGAACAACAACCCGCTGCACGGCGTGACTCTGGAACAGATCCTCAACGCCCTGGTTGAACACTACGAGTGGTCGGGGCTGGCCGAGCGTATCGACATCCGCTGCTTCAAGAGTGACCCGAGCATCAAGTCGAGCCTGACATTCCTGCGCAAAACCCCGTGGGCGCGGGAGAAGGTCGAACGCCTGTACGTGAAGTTGATGCGCACCAAGCGCCCGGTCTGAACATGCTGATCTCCACCGTCGCGAGGCGCCGCTGTATTGCCGTGGCGGCGGTGCTGGGCTGGGCAGGTTTGACTGTTCAGATGTACCTGATTCTCGGCACCCGCTGGGAAATCGGTGCCAGCCTGCTGGGCGGGCTGATGAGTTTCTTCAGCTTCTTCACCGTACTGACCAACACCTTGGTGGCCGTAGTGCTGACCTGCGAACTGACGGCGCGGGAGTCGGCGGCGAAACGCTGGTTTCTGCAACCGGCGGTCAGCAGTGGGATTGCCGTGAGCATCGCCGTGGTCGCACTCGCCTACAGCCTGTTGTTGCGCCATCTGTGGCACCCCGAAGGCTGGCAGTTGCTCGCCGATGAATTGCTGCACGACATCCTGCCGCTGCTGTTTCTGGTTTATTGGTGGTGCTGCGTGCCCAAGGGGACGTTGCGCGTGCGGCACATCGCCTTGTGGGTGATTTATCCACTGGTGTATTTCGCCTATGCGCTGCTGCGCGGGCATTTGTTGGGGGCTTATCCGTATCCATTCATTGATGTGAGCACGCTGGGTTATCCACAGGTGTTTCTCAATGCCGGGGGGATATTGGTGGGGTTTGTCGCGATTGCTTTGGTGATTGTGGGATTGGATCGGTGGCGAAAGCCGATTTTTTAAACGCCCAAAATCAATGTGGGAGCGGGCTTGCTCGCGAAGGCGGTGTGTCAGTCACATCAATGCTGGATGACACACCGCTTTCGCGAGCAAGCCCGCTCCCACAGGGGATTTTCGTTGAAGCTTATTCCTCGTCAGAGTCACCCAGCCGCCAGTACCCCACCGCTTTAACGAACTGGTCATCCAGCCCATGCTCATCGAGCAGCACCCGGCGGATCTGCCGTGACACTTTGCTCTCGGTCGCGATCCACGCATACAGATCGCCGCTCGGCACTTGCAGTTGCTTCACGGCGTTCAACAGGTTGTTCTTGCCGCCGTCGCGCAGCACCCAGATTACATTCACCTGTGCGGCGCTTTCCAGGCGCTGCTGTTCGGCGCCGTTCTCGACTTCGATGATCACCAGCGCGCGGCGATTGGCCGCCAGGCCTTCCAGGCGTCGGGCGATGGCCGGCAGGGCGGTTTCGTCGCCGATCAGCAGGTAGCTGTCGAAGATGTCCGGCACGATCATCGAGCCCCGTGGGCCGCCGATGTGCAGGAACTGCCCCGGCTTGGCCTGCTCGGCCCAGGTCGAGGCAGGGCCGTCGCCGTGCAGGACGAAATCGATGTCCAGCTCCAGCGTATCCAGGTCATAACGGCGCGGCGTGTAGTCGCGCATTTCCGGCATCGACTGATCGGTTTTACCGGCGCCGAGCACCAGGGTTTCCAGCGCCGCCGTTTGCGCCGCGTTCTGCGGGAACAGCAGTTTGACGTGATCGTCGGTGCCGAGGCTGACAAAGCCTGCCAACTCTGGCCCACCGAGGGTAATCCGGCGCATGCGCGGGGTCAGGTCGACCACTCGCAACACCTCCAGCCGACGGCGTTTGATTTCGTGCATGACGCGATGAATGGTCTGGGTTTCGACTGCAGTCATTCGGCTGTCTCCTGGGCGGCTTGAACGGCGGGGCCGTCGACGATGGCTTTGGCGGTGTTGTTGAGCAGGGCGGCGACGCGCAGGATTTCTTCCGCGCTCCAGCGCCCGTGATGCAATTGCAGGGCATGACGCAGGTTGTGCACCGCTTCGTGGATTTCAGCCGGGCGATCATGCCCGCGCAGCGAGCGTTTGCTGACATCGATGCGCATCCGCACGCCTTCCAGGGCAATCGCCTGTTCACTCAGGGACAGACGTCCGGCATCGGTCACGCTGTAGCGTTTTTTCCCGCCCTCGGCATCGCCGGTGATCATTTCGCTTTCTTCGAGAAAGGTCAGTGTCGGGTAGATCACACCGGGGCTGGGGCTGTAGGCGCCGTCGAACATGCCTTCGATCTGGCGGATCAGGTCGTAGCCGTGGCACGGCTGTTCGGCGATCAACGCCAGCAGCAGCAGTTTCAAGTCGCCGGGTGCAAATACCCGTGGACCACGGCCGCCGCGCTCGCGGCCAGGGCGTTTCTCGAAGCCGTCGCGGCCGTCACCGTGTTCGCGGTGGGAATGATGGTCTCTCATTTTTTGCCTTCTTTCGTCGTGTTTAGATACAACTTAAGATATATCTTTAGGCGAAGGCAAGGCGTTTTTCCTAGGACGTTTCTCTCGACCGACGAGTGGTCGAGTCCACGTAGGGGGGCGGTTCATCACATCGGGACCGGTATTGATTGTGGGAACCGAAGTAACTTTAAAGTTAAAGTTATAGCTCTATTAGTTGCCGAGCCTATAGGCTGTATACCTCTTCGCCCTGCAAATTAAAGTTGAAAAGGCTGTATGGTTTTTTCGATAAAACTGTATGTAGTCCAGTGCTGACAGTTGCCCGTCAATAATTCGCAATTTTGTTCTTTTTTCTGTCTTGTCATAGAGGCGTTTAACTACGCGATCATCGGAAGTTACTTGCTTACTTTCCAGAGATATTGGCCGATCATTTGCCGGCATTGAAAGTTCAAGCGACATCGCCGCGACGTGTTTCGCCACGGCGTCGTTTGAACTTTCAATCAACCCTTTATATTGAAAAGACAGGTACTGACCGATGTTCAAGAAACTGACTATTGCTGCTCCCCTGGCGATTCTGGCGCTGACTTCCTCCGTCGTATTCGCCGCCGGTGAAGCCAAGCACACCATCAATCTCGTGGCTCACGTTCCTACCAATGGCTTCTATGTGGTGCCTGTCGATCCAGACCTGATCAACAAGGACCAGCGTATGGACTTTCAGCCGGGTACCGGGCAAATGGCCGAGGTCAATGGCTTCTTTGATATGCGCAACAACAATGGTTCGGTACATGCCAGCGTCGTCTCGGCGCCACGCCTGCTCTCCGGTGCCAGTAGCATCAACTTGAAAGTTGAAATCAATGGCCGGGAACTGACCACGACACCGCAAATGGTTGTAGGTGAAACCGAGTCCAACGTGAACTACCGCGCGCCGCTGCGTATTAGCGCTACCGGCACCACGTTCGCACCGGGCGACTACACCGGTGAAGTGGCCATGATCTTTGATGCCGTGCCACCGGTTATCTAACTTGCGCCGTTAGCTTCAACCGACGGACCAGCAACTTTGTTGGCCCGTCGGACTTCCATTTGTTTGCAATCAGAGTACGTGTTCATGTTCCCGATGACTCCCATCGCGGCTGCGCTTGCGCTGTTGTTTTGTGCCAGCGCGGCGGCGGCTCCGGTATCCAACGGTTCGACACCGCGAAGTCTGCTGGCCCAGGCCAAAGGTCTGCCGGCGGAATTCGAGGAGCATTTTTTTGATGTGCCGTTGGCGGTTCGCGTGGAACTCGATCAACAGCCATTGGGGGAGGCGATGATCGTGCTGTCCCGCGATGACCGCATCACCCTGCTCGAATTTACCGACACCAGCGACAGCCGCTTCAGCGCCGCCGAGCGCGACACCTGGGCCGGTTACCTCAAGCCCGGTATGGCGCTGGGCAACTGCACGGGGAAATGCCCGGAACAGATGCTGGCCGTGCACTACAACCTGGCAAACTCGCTGGTGTCGATCGTCACCGAAAATGCCGAGCGCGATACCGAGGTCAAGCGCTACTACGACCAGCCCGAAGGTGGCAGCAGCGGCCTGATGGTGCGCAATCAACTCAACCTCAACGGTGGCCAGGGTCAGGACCTCGGCGGGCGCTATGGCCTGGAAGCCAGTGGCAGCCTGGGCAGTTGGAGCCAGACCTTCAACATGCAACTGGCCCGTCTCGGCGGACCGGATGACCAGCTCTACCACGCGGTGCACGAGCTCTACACTCAACGCGAATTGCAGGGCCGCTTTTTTCGCCTGGGTTATTTCACCCCCAATTCCGAAGGGCTGACTCGCCAACCGCGCACGTTTGGCACCAGCCCCGACACGGCCGTCGGCGTCATGCTCGGCAGTTCCGATAGCCTGGCGATCAACACGCCGACGCCCAGCGTTTATCCGATCTACGTCACGGCCAACCGCCAGGCCTCGGTGGAAATCCTGCGCGACGGTTTGCTGATCAATACCCAATCGGTGCCCGCCGGGTTGCAGACCCTCGATACCCGGCCATTGCCCGGTGGTATCTATGAAGTCGAAGTGCGGCTGATCGAAGACGGCCAGATCACCAGCACCACCCAGGAGCTGGTCTACAAACCCAACAACTGGCGCAACCTCGACGAACGCTGGCGCTACAACCTGTTTGCCGGGCAGGAACAGAAACTGCTCAGCAACTGGGACCAACAGGCCAGCGGCAGCGCAACCGCCGGGGCGTCGCTCAACTACCTGATGCATCCTCGGGTGATCCTCGGGCTGTCGGCGCGGCAGATTCGTGAAAAGCTGCAATACGGCACGTCCATCGACTGGACCCTGGCCAATCACATCAGCCTGTATGCCAACGTCTACCAGACTCAGGACCACGGCACCGGCCTCGATCTGCAAAGCCTTTACAACTACGGCTCCGGCAGTGTGGTCATCAGCCACAACCGCAGCTGGCTGGACACCACCAACACCTACGACACCCTGCCCGACGGCACGCGGGTGCGGCAGCGCAATGTGTTTGTCGGCGAGACCAGCAATTCCTCCCTGGCGCTCAATCATCGCCTCAACAGCAAAAACTCAGTGAATGCCCGGGTGTCCCACAGCGAGGGCAACACCGAAGGTTTGGGCGTGGATTTGGGCTGGACCCAGCGCACTGTGCTGTTCGGCAGCGATGCCAACTGGCGGCTGGCGCTGTTCGACCGGCCCGGCAGTTTCAGCAGCGGCGATGAGCGCAATCGCGGGGTCGACCTGAGCCTCAATCTGGCGTTGGGCGCACCGGGCCAGCAGTTCACCGGCAGCATCGGTTCGCGGACGGCGCGAGAGGGTGGTCGAGACAACAACGCCTCCCTCGGTTGGCGCAAAGACTTCAAGGATCACGTGCTGCAAAACGTGTCGGTCACTGCGCTCAGCGACACCTATGGCCTCGGTCTTTCGAGCCTGGCCAGTTTCCGCACCGCGGCGCTCAGTGGCGACGGCTTTGTCCAGCGCTCCTCCTACAACGACAACTTCACCGGCGGCCTGAACGTCGACAGCACGCTCGTCATCGGCGGCCAGCAGATGGTCTTGACCAGTGAACATCAGGTGCGCGGCTCTGGGCTGATCGTCGATGTGGAATCTGATATCGACGGTATCGCGCTGCGCGCCGACGACTTCAGCGGCGGCAGCGCAGCGCTGAAACCGGGGCGCAATTTCATCCCGATTACCGCGTACCAGAACAGCTCGGTGAGCTTCGATTTCGAAGGCAATAACGTGCCCGCCGCCAGCATCGAACCGCCGCGTACCCGCTATCACCTGAACAAGGGCGGCGTGGAGTATCGCAAGGTGCGGGTGATGAAAACCCTGACCGTCCTCGGTCGGCTGGTCGACCCCCAAGGACGGCCGCTCAAGGGCCATCACGTGATCAACCACGCCAGTCGCGGGGTCACCGAAGTCGACGGTTTCTTCTCCATGGAAATGAATGCCGGTGCGCCGACGCTGGAAGTGCGCCAGGGCAATCAGTTGCTCTGCCAGTTTCGCCTCGACGCCAGCCGTCATCGCAGCGAAAACAACGTGTTGATGATCGGTGACCTGCGGTGCACGCCGGACACGCTGGCCGACGTCAGCTCCACTGATCAGAAGGCAGGTTGAACCCTATGAAAATATCCACGGGTTGGTTGGGGCTGGTGATGGCGCTGATGGTGCCGAGCGCCGAGGCGATTAATCAGGAGATCCGCGCGCTCTTCACGCCGGACCCGGCTCAGCCGCAAAGAAACGTATTTATCAACAAGACGCCGGACAGCGGGTATTGCTCCAGCTACCCGAGCGAATGCAAGCAAAACAACATGTTCAGCATCCGGATACCGGTGCGTTTCGGGCCCAGTCCGGCGATTGCGCCGGGCACTGGCGTTTCGGTCAAGGTGCCGGCCAATTGGCGACAACTGACGGTGACGAACAGGGAAACCGGCGAATCGGAAACCGTCGAAGTGCGTATCACCGGCATCGGTTCGCAATACACGCTGAGCAACAGGGCCGTCGACCTGGCGGGCGGGGCGGACGCGCGGGAAGGGCATCAAAGGCTCTGGGGTGGGCAAACGTGGGTGTATGCGCCGCCGCCTTGCCTGTACAGCGGTGTGGGGGTGTACAGCGATAGCTATTATCGGTTTTTCTGGAAAACCCCGGTGGAAGCGGCCTGTACCAAAGTGGCGGCGTACCGGATTCCTTTCATGACCTTCGACACCCTGGATTTTGCCTACGAGTTGCGAACACCCAACCCGCTGGGAATGTCGAGCGGGCTGTACACCGGGTCCATGAATTATTTCCTCGGCCCCGGCCAGGATTTCGACCTCGGCGGGTTGAACCCCGATGACGGCAACCTGACCCTGGACTTCGTCCTCGATGTGCAGCACACCCTGAAAGTGACCCTCCCGCCCGGCGGCAATAAAGTCGAAATGGTGCCCGAGGGCGGCTGGCAAAGCTGGATCAACGAGGGTCGCAAACCCAACCGGTTGTTCCGCGACCAGACCTTCCATATCTCGGCGTCATCGCGATTCAAGATGATGTTGATCTGCCCCAGCATCGTGGGCAGCAATTGCGTCATCAACGATCTGGCCGCGCGCAAGTACGGCATGGTGGAACTGAAGGTGACGCTTCCCAACGGGCTGACCGATCAACACGGGCGACCGGTCAACCGGTTCCCGCTGACGATTGGCAGCGCGGGAGCCTTGCACCTCATGCCGAGCTTCTATGTGGATAACGGCAAGGGAATCCTGCACTTCGAAATCGGGCAGTTCTGGACCCATGCCATGCTCGAGTCCGGTCAGGCAGGCAATTACATCGGCACCATGACGGTGATCTGGGATTCGGAAGTCTGACGGTAAAAATACCGCCATTATTTGAGGTTGAAGACAATGAAACGTCTGTTGTTGATGTGGGCTGGCAGCTTGTTTTGCCTGACGGTTCAGGCTGGGCCGCAGATTAATGTGGGCACCGTGTACGACTACCTGGACGGCGATAAAAGTACGTACCTCAAACGGGTATTCAACAGTGGCGACAGCACTGCGTTCGTCAAGATCAACGTGCTGGAAATCCTCTATGGCACCGACGGTACGATTAGCGAAGTACCGATCGAGAACGCGGCGGACGGCGCCTCCCGCCAAGGCATCATGGCCAGCCCGGCGCGGCTGATCGTGCCTGCCAAAGGCATGCAGGGTACGCGCTTGCTGTTCATGGGCGAGCGCGAAAAGGAGCGCTACTTCCGCGTACGTTTCGTGCCTGTCGTGCCGGAAAAGGAAGATGAATTCGTGATCTCCAGCGAAGAGCGCGAAGACTATAAAAAGAGCCTGTCCGCCGGCGTCAACGTGATGACCGGGTTTGGCACGATCTTCTTTGTCCGGCCGAAAAATGCCCGGTTCGACACGGTCGTCAGTGACAGCGCCGAGCGTTATGAACTGCGCAATAACGGCAACACCGTGGTGGTGGTCGATGAGTTCAAGAGTTGCTCGGTCACCGACGAAAACGATTGTCGGCCGACCACCAAGCATCATGTGATGGCCGGCAAAGCGTTCAGCTTCGACAAGGAAAAGGGCCGTGAGCACCGCTTCATCGTGATCGAAGGCGACAACAAGAAAGTGCTGACAATAGCCAGTCGATAGTGGCGGCTTCCAATTGACGCTGTGGGTAACAAACATGATCAAGCAATGCACGGTGGCCGCACTGCTGACGGCAACGGCGCTGACGAGTCTTTCGGCACTGGCCGCCCGCGAGGAACACACTTTCGAAGTGACTGTGACGGTGCCGACCCGGTCTTTCTACATCGTGCCGGTGGACACGGGTTGGATTCATCGCGAGCAGATCCTGCCATGGATTGTTGCGACCTCCCGGCTCGGCAGCCTGCGTAAATATTTCGATGTGCGGCACGACAACAGCGCCATTGAAGCGCGTCTGGAAGAGCCGGCGTACCTGTCCAATGGCCGCCCGGCGGACGACATCGCCTTGCGCGTGCGCTTCAATGGTGTGGAACTGAGCCATGCCATCGAGCCCAGGCTGGTGGTGACCGCCGCCGATGCCGCAGTGGGTTCGCGGGTGCTGCTGGAGATAGAACCGCAGCAGCCGGCCGGAGGTTACCGGGCCGGGGATTACTACGGGAATGTGCTGTTGCTGTTCAATGCGCGGGCGCCGGGTGCGTGAAGGACTGACGAAAAGGTACATATCCTGTGGGAGCGAGCCTGCTCGCGAAGAGGGCGTTGCAGTCAATATCCATGTTGACTGTACCGCCGCTTTCGCGAGCAGGCTCGCTCCCACAATGGGTATTTGATCAAGCCTAGAGTGCTGCGCGCTCCAGCGCCTCACGGGTTTTTTGCCGGGCCAGTGCCTGTTGTTTGTAGCCCAGGTCGCTGTAGAAAACGTTGTAGATCTGCTCGGTCATGGCTTCCCCGGTGAACACCTGTTGTTCGGGGATGGACAATTGTCGCGCCAGGACCTGTATCCGTTCCCGCAGTCGAGTCCTGTGGTTTTCGGGCAATGCCTCGGCCTTGGCCCACTCCGATTGCGCCTCGCGCAGGGTTTCAAGCAGATTCGAGAGCCGTTCATAGCGCTGCGCATTGTCGTGGAACTCGTCGGGCCAGGTCTGGCGCAGGTACTGGTCCCAGAACGGTTGCTCCAGCATGGCATTGACCAGTCCGTCGCCGTCTTCCATGGACAACACCGTCTCGAACGCCTGATCGATGGCAGCGTCGCTGACGCCGGCGATCGGCCGGTACAGCATACTTTCCGATTGCCAAGGCAACGCCAGGCGATCCGCCAGCGCGGTTTCATACGCCAGGTACACCTCGACTTCATCCGGGTTGCCGCTACGCCCGACAATATCGGCCCGGGCGATGTCATCGACACGATCCAGACGCGCGGCGCCTTTGGCCAGGGTCACCAGGGCCTTTTCCAGTGGCGCGCGGTAAGTCGAGTAAGAGTACGCCCGCGAGGCGAGGACCTTGATCCCCATGTTGTTGAACAGCTGCGCCCCGGCGTCGGCACAGTTGGTCGGCGCCGTGGCCATGGTGAACAGTTCCTCGCGCAGGCGAGTGTCCAGGTCGATAGCATCGATCATGTTCCAGACCCGAGTGGACAACTGTTTGCGCCATTCACCGCCAGCCCGGTAGTCAGAAGACCGGGTGAGGTTGTCGATCACGCTGAAAAAGCCTTCGGCGTTGGGCTCGGTGATCAACTTGTCCCACGCTTCCGCTCTGTAGCTACCCAATCCAGGCGCGCTACCCCACAAGTCCGAATCGTCAGCGAGGGGCCATTTTTGTCGCGCGCGTTCGGCGGCGGGGGCAAACACAATCCGCCGAGGCAAGCCCACTGACTGCCGGTATTCGCTGATCTCGAATTGGGCGTTTTGCGGCAGATCCGGCGCAGAGACTCGGGTACGCGCGATGATCATGGCGCTGTCCGAACCGGGGATCACCTTGGGAACACGGGTAATCGGGTTGTCTTGCAGGTCCAGGAAAAAGCCGCGCGGACGAGGTTTGCTAAATACCCCTTGCGGCCAGGTGTCGAGCCCGGTATTGCTCAGATTCAGCACGGTCAGGCGCGGCATGCGTTCGACATTCGGCGAGAGGCCCAGCGGGTTGTTGTCGAGGCGCAGGGTTTCCAATCGCGTCAGGTTGCGCAGTTGCTCCACGGACTCGGGCGTCAATTGGAGGCGGTTGTCGGTCAGGCGCAGGGTTTCCAGCAGATGCATCTTGCCCACGCCCTCGGGCAGACGCCGCAATTCGCAGCGCCTGGCGCTGAGATGGCGCACGTTGCGCAAGTCTTTCAACAAACCGCCGGGGCCTTCCGAAAATTGGGTGTTATCCAGCGCCAGGGTGGTGACCTGATCGAAGTATTTTTTCAGATCAGGCAGCTCCTTCCACCAGCGTTCAAGCTTGTGGTGGTGAAACTCAGATGACAGATCCAGTGTATAACCCCCTTCCAGGCTGCTGCTCTCATCAAACACCTGCGCGCGTCGTTCGAAACATTGCAACAGTCGTTCAGCGATGTATTTGAGGGTGCCTCGGTATATCACCGGTTCGTCGGGCAAGGTCGGGAATTTTTGTTCCAGCCACCACTGGACCGTACTGCGCAACAACGTCAATTCGTCTTCAAGTGATTCCATTACCCCGAACGGGTCGGGCCTGGCGTTCAGCGAACGGACGAAGGCGTCTACTTCCCGTTCCCTCATGGCCGGATACAGATCTGTAACGCGGTCGTACAGCGCCGCGCCATCGGTGGACAGCTTGGGCCCGCGCAGCAGCAACAGGGTTTGCGGCTCGGCCACCGGCCGGATTGACGGCTCCAGCAGCAGGGCCCGGCGTTCGGAAGGTGGCTCGGTCTTGGCGACCAGCCATTCGCGGAACCACGCGCCCTGGCCTGGACGGAAGCCCAGTTGTCGGCGCTGTTGATTGGGCAGTACACGCAGGACCGACTCATACCAGTCAGCCGTTCCATGCAGCGGATGATTATCGGAATCGCGTACTTCGTAACGCCCCTGTCTGTTACGCAACAGGTAGCGGACGAACGAGGCGTCTTCGGGCCCGACAGCGCAGCGCAACTCTCCGTCGAACGAGCCATCACGCACCTCGATGCGCAGGTCTTTGTAGGTGTCGGTATTCAAACGCAACACGTTCAGGGTCAGGCGTTCGGTATCAATGCTCAGCCGATCAGCCTTGAAGAAGCCTTCGACGGCGCGTGTCGTGCGGATTTCAAAAACACATTCGCGGGCCTGGGCTTCCAGGTTCAGGGGAATACGCTGTTGTCCGGACAGAGCATCCAGCTCGTTTTGCCTGGCTCCGGCCACCAGGGCTTCAGCGATATCGGCGGTCAGGGTCGGGTATGCGTGCTGCAACTGCCGGGCATTTGGGTCATTGCTGCCGGGGGCTGCGGTGTCGTCGGCGGCTTTGAAACGCCGCAGGGTTTCGTCCAGCAGTAATGGTGGTGGCGTACTCTCGGCATGCACGCGGCGCAACGCGCCTTCGTCGACACCGCTGATGAGCAGGATGCTTTGCAATTGCTCTCTGGTGAAACCATCGGTGCTGTGGCCGAGGCGCTTCATTAGCGTTACGGCGTCCCAAGTGCGCGGATTCTCGCCCTCATGCAGCCAGGCACCGCGACCGTTGTGAGTCAGTTTCGGCGCGTAGGCATCCGGTCGTTCAGGGTGCAGGACACGGTGTTCGCTGGTGTCGGGATCCTTTTTCACGACGTAGAGCCGATCGTCCATCGGCAGAATAGTCTGGTCGTCGAGGCGATGCAGGCCCAAGGCATCCGGGCTGGAATCTTCGTCAAGCGCGAGTTTTTTTTGCTCGTAAGGGGTGAGGTCGGGGTTCCACAGGCGGGTTTCACCGTTGGCCAGTTGAACCGGTTTCGTGCTCTCGATAAACGGCGAAAGCTTGAGGCGAAACTCATTGCCGATCGCACCGCCCGCCGCAAACACCGCCAACTGCACGATGTCCGTCACCACCGAGATCACATGTTCGGCGGCTTCGGCCCAAAGACCTTCCGCCAGGTCCACTACGCCTTCCACGACATCGTTGGTCAGTTGGTAGGCGGTGTAGGCAAGCATCAGTTCGCCCAGGCCCGGCACGAATGGCGTTGCCACCATCAGCACGACGTTGAAAATATCCGAGACGATTTTCTTGAAGTTATCCCACCAGGCCCAGCGTGCGCGGCTGTCGGTATCGGCGGTGGAAACGGCGATTTCCCGGCCGTCGTTGAGGATCTTGTTGAGCGCTTGTTGATACAGGTGTTCCGACAGCGGACGGCTGATGGGCGCGACGGAAAATTGCAGGTTGGGTTTTCCCAGCGGCGTATCGCGCCAAGTCGGGCGCGGATCCAGCGGATGTTTTTCCTGCCATTTGACGCGGGTGAGGCGTTGCCCCAAATCGGCGAAAAAATGCCCGCGCTGTTGCTGGTCGACGAACTGGCTGAAGAACTGCCGGTAGCTCAAGCCGCTGGAGGGCAGCACCTTGTCGCCGCGCAACTGACGCGTCAGCTCTTGCATGAAATCGGTGATCGACTCGTATTCTTTCAGCGGGTGCTCGGGGTCATGGGGGATATAGACAATCACCCTGTCGGTGCCGCGACTTTGCTGTTCGATCGGGGCAAACACCACGATGCCGGTCAGCGTCGTGTCCATCATCGCCAGGTCAAACGCCTGCATGACTTTGCCGTTCAGGGTCAGGCCCCGTTGCCCCTCGAACAGGCGCAGCACCACGCTGTGGGCATTGCGGCTGATGTCGTTTTTCGCCAGGGCCAGATGGGCGGTGGCGTGGAGCGCAGCTTTCTGGTTGGTGGTGACCTTGTACTGCAGAACGGTCGCAGCCACGGGGTTGGCCGGCAGCAGGATACTGTGGAGATGACGTTGGTAACGGGCGCCGATATCCAGCTCCCGGCACAGGGTCTGGAACTGGCGGATGCTCATCGTTCGCTTGATCGGCAGAATGTCGAAGTGACCGCGATGATCGGGCCGGGTAATGAAATCGGACTCGGCTTCGAAGATTTCGGAACGGGCGAAGTTATGCACCGCCGCGTCCAGCAATGACACCGTACGTGTGGTCACGGCAGCCGAGGTATCAATCACGTACCAGGGCGTGCCCTTGGGGATGTACAGCCGCAGGTAAGTACCCGCCACATCAAGGTCGAGGCGGTACTTTTCTTTCAGTGCGGCGTTGAGCAGCGGGACGGCGAATGTGCGGACGTCCTGAAGACTGTCGAGCAGCTTGTCTACATCGTTTTGCGCGTTCCAGGCGTCAGTGTTTGCGTTTTTCATCTGCTGGTCGGCAGTCATGTACCAACGCTCCCGCTGGAGGCTGGCACTGCCGAGCGCTTGTACCCGGGCCGAAGACGCTGCGGTAAACGTGGTGTCGATACTGTCCCGGATCAGGTCGTAATACCGGCCCTTGTTGTCCGGCAGGTCATCGGGATGGAGCAGGGTTATGACTGACTGTAACTGAGACATGGTGACTGTTCTTAGTGTGAACTTGGAACGCCTCAGGCTATCCACTGCCATCAATAAAAAAAGTCGAAACGATCGCGCCCGAAGTGCCGTTCGGGCGGGTTAACCATTGAAAATTGGAATGCCGAAAATACTTATGTACCGCCACCGTAACTAATGGCGTTTCCTGCGTAGGACATCACGACGGCGATGGTCGGCATCATCGCTGCACGACCACCGGTGCCTGGCATTCGGTGTTGCGACCCGGCTGCAAATAAGGTGTCAGGATCGGCGCCATGCCCTTGAGCACCTGTACCGGCAACGCTGAAGTGAATTTGAATGTTTCGGCAGTACGGCCAGGTACGAACGCGGTCAAGGTGCCGAAGTGGTGATCGCCGATGTAGAACACAAAAGTCGCGGTGCGGTTGATCGATTTCGAACTGAGGATCCGCCCACCGGCGCCAATGGCTTCGATGCGGTTGTCCCCGGTGCCGGTCTTGCCACCCATCGCCAGTGGTATGCCGTCCGGTGTCTTGAAACTGCCGGACACGCGTTTGGCCGTACCGGCGTCCACCACATGCGACAAGGCTTCGCGCATGGCGGCGGCGACTTCGGAAGGCATCACCCGTTTGCCGACGTTCGGGTCGTTGATCACTTGAGTTTCATACGGCGTGTTGGCGGCGAAGTGCAGGCTGTCGATGCGCAGCGTTGGCATGCGCACGCCGTCGTTGAGGATGGTGCCGATCAGCTCGGCCAAGGCCGCCGGCCGGTCGCCGGAACTGCCGATGGCGGTGGCCAGCGAGGGCACCAGGTGATCGAACGGGTAGCCGACTTTCTGCCAGCGCTGGTGAATATCGAGGAAGGCTTCGATCTCCAGCATGGTGCGAATGCGACTGTCGCGGGCGCCCTTGTGTTTGCTCTTGAACAGCCAGCTGTAGACCTCCTGGCGCTCAAACTGGCTGGCTTTGACGATCTCGCTCCACTTGGCATCCGGGTGGTGCAGCAGGTAGCCGATCAACCACAGGTCCAGCGGGTGGACCTTGGCGATAAAGCCCTGGTCGGGCAGGTCATAGGAGCCAGGGCCATAGCTCAGGTAGAGGCGTTCCAGGCGTTCGTCGGTGAGTTTTTCGTTGAGCTTGGCGCCTTTGAGGTGCGCGCGCACGAAGGTGTTGAACGCGGCCTGTTCGGCGTCCGGGTAGAGATAACGGTGCACGGCGGCCATGCGAATCGGGGTCGGACGCATGCTGTCGAGGAACGTATCGAGTCGCGCGTCGGTGTCCTTGTTTTTGTACTTCTTCCAGAATTTGAGCAGGAACGAGGTGCCTTCCTTGTCGGCGAACGACGCGAGGTATTCCTGACGCCGTGGGTCGCGATCGTCCTTGAGCAGCTCGGCACTGTTGTTGGGGCCGGAATAGGTGGTGTAGCGCACGATGTCGCGCATCAGGCGAATGAACGGCAGGTTGATCGACTCACGGATCGAATCGCGCAGGGTCGGCAGGCGGCCGTTGTCTTCGTTGCGAAAGTTGTGGAACGTGTGCAGCCCGCCACCGGTGAAAAACGCTTCGCCGGGGCTGGCCGAGTATTTGCGATCAAGCGCGGCGCCGAGCATTTTCGACAGGTCGCGGTCGCTGTTCTGGATCAGGTAATCGACGACCCAGCGGCTCAGGCGATCCTGATCGGGGACCTCGGTTTTTTTCAGCTCGGCCACGGTCTTGTCGGCGTACTTGTCGTGCAGCTCGGAAATGATCTGCAAGTACGTGGTCAGCACGCGCATCTTGGCGGTGGAGCCCAGTTCCAGTTTGCTGCCTTCGTTGATGTCGAAGGGCTGGTCGGTGCTGTCGGTCTGAACCCGCACGCGAGAACCATCCGGGGTCAGTTCAAACAGGGTGAAGCTGTAGCGCACCGCCGTGGTACTGGTGGGGGTGAGCAGGCGTTCGCCGATCAGGCCGATCTGCCCGGCAAACACCGGGTCGGCCAGGTGCTTGAGGTACTCGGTGGCCTGCGCCTGCAAGTCACTTTGCAAGGTGCTGGTGGCCGACAGGTCGAGGCGGTCGAGGTCGTACAGCGGCCGGTTGAGCATCGACGCCAAGCGGCTGCGCGCAGTGCTGATGCCTTTATTGGTTTCAATCGGCTGGATGGTCGGCTGGGTCTGCCAGTCGCGGTAGGTGACTTTGCTGGCCAGCGCGGCGGCGGCGAACTGCGCATCAATGACATTGTTCTGGGCGAGCAGGCGGATGTGGCTGTCGGTGAGATCTGCCAGTTCGTCATGGCCTTTGGTCAGGTAGTGAGAAGGGCGGCGCTGGGCGATCATCAATGACAGCATTTCACGCAAGGCCAGACCTTTTGCGGCCATGGTTTTTGGATCCGTGGCGGTGCTGGCCAGGGTTTCATTGGCCTTGTTGAAATCGGCGCCGTACCAGACGCGCAAGCCTTCGGCCATGCCATGCACTTCACCATGACCGGGAACGGCCGACAGCGGCACGCTATTGAGGTAGTCGCGCACCACATTTTGCCGCGCCTGCAAGGTCTGCGGCCCGCTCTGATAGGCGCGCACGCTGGCTGAAATCATCTGGCGGATTTTCTCCGCACCCGAGACGGTCAAGCCATCGGGGGAGTGGCGGTATTTCTCAAGCTGCGTCGCCAAAGTGCTGCCGCCCGCCGACTGCCCTGGCAAGTGCATCATCTTCGCCACCTGGGACCACGCGGCCATGCCAAACCGCGGCCAGTCCACGGCCGGATTGGCCAAGGGTTGCCTGGGGTCGAGCAGGAAACGGTTTTCGATGAACAGCAGACTGTTGACCACCACCGGCGGGATCGAATCGAAGCTGGAATACAGCTGTTGCGGGTAATTGAACTGGTACAGCGGTGCTGCGCGGCAATCGGTGATCGACAGTCCGGCCTGGATTTTCTCCGCATAGGGCACGAAAAAGCCCCGGTCGCTGTACTTCATCAGCGCCGGGGAAAAGCGGGTTTGTGAGGAGATGACGTAATTGCGCTTGAGCAACCGCGCAAGAAAATCCCCCATGGAGCTGTAGCCCAAACGCAAATCGAACGGCCCCGCACCCGGGTAGCGAATCGCGTCGCTGGGACCGGGTTGAACCTCATAACTCAAGGACGCGGCAAATTTGCTGACTTCCCTGGCTTGAAATTTAGAGGTGCGCATTTCCTTGGCGGCGGCCAGTCCCAGCACGACCAGGATAATCAGCAGCAACAACCAGAATGCCTTCCAGCCGTGTTTGGCACGACGGGGTTTTTCAGGTAAAGGCGCATCATCCACACGTTCAGTCGGAACCACGGTTTTACTCGAATCGGATTGCCATAACGCGCCCATAGTCGACTGATCCATTCACGCAGATTGATCGGACTTGTCTGAAGCTTAGACGGTGGTTAGCGATGATGAAAAAATTGTGAATAGAGAAATTTCGAAATCGTATGAGTGGTTGTGTCCCGGACTTGCGATGCCCATCAGTCACCTCAATCCCTGTGGGAGCGGCGGTGCGACGATTCGACTTGCTCGCGAATGCTGTCTGACATTCAACAGGTGCATCGACTGGCAGTCCTCCTTCGCGAGCAAGCCCGCTCCCACAGGGGCAGGTTCAGCCATCATGTCAGTCTGTAACGGCTGAAATAGACACTTGGAGGCGGTAAACCAAAGTTGCCTCCAGGCATGACGACGCACCATTACCGTGCAATACTCCCCGCCGTTGCAGCAGCGAATAATCTTGCAAAACCCAGGTAATGCCCCTCCGTAAACCGGGCTTTTGGCGAGAGTTGTGCCTGAATGTTGTGGTTTATAGAGTGAAAAGCCCTGTCCGAAGCTTTTTATACTGCACGCCCCGCTGATCTTGCAGGTTTTGTCCTACAAGACAGGTTTGCCCACAAGGCAGGCCCGGTATTGGGAAGCGCTGGCTTACCGGTCCGCGCTTCGTTTACTCGGTGGTCACATCCAATAACAAGACGAGGTTGTACCCCTATGCCAGCAGGCAATCATCTGCCCCAAGGCGAGACCGCTCAGGGCGGCCCGCTTAAACGCGAACTGGGCGAACGGCATATTCGCTTGATGGCACTCGGTGCCTGTATCGGCGTCGGCCTGTTCCTCGGGTCGGCCAAGGCCATTGAAATGGCCGGCCCCGCGATCATGCTGTCCTACATCATCGGCGGTCTGGCGATCCTGGTGATCATGCGCGCGCTCGGCGAGATGGCCGTGCACAACCCGGTCGCCGGTTCCTTCAGCCGTTACGCCCAGGATTATCTCGGTCCGTTGGCCGGTTTCCTGACCGGTTGGAACTACTGGTTCCTGTGGTTGGTGACCTGCGTTGCGGAAATCACTGCGGTGGCGGTGTACATGGGCGTCTGGTTCCCTGACGTGCCGCGCTGGATCTGGGCACTGTCGGCGTTGATCAGCATGGGCACCATCAACCTGATTGCGGTGAAAGCCTTCGGTGAGTTCGAGTTCTGGTTCGCCCTGATCAAGATCGTCACGATCATTGCGATGGTGATCGGCGGTATCGGCGTGATCGCGTTCGGCTTCGGCAACGACGGCGTGGCCTTGGGGATTTCCAACCTGTGGGCCCACGGCGGCTTCATGCCCAACGGCGTGCAAGGCGTGTTGATGTCCCTGCAAATGGTGATGTTTGCTTACCTCGGCGTCGAGATGATCGGCCTGACCGCCGGTGAAGCGAAGAACCCGCAGAAGACCATTCCCAATGCGATCGGCTCGGTGTTTTGGCGGATCCTGCTGTTCTACGTCGGCGCGTTGTTCGTGATCCTGTCGATCTACCCGTGGAACGAAATCGGCACCCAAGGCAGCCCGTTCGTGATGACCTTCGAACGTCTGGGGATCAAGACTGCCGCCGGCATCATCAACTTCGTGGTGATCACTGCGGCGCTGTCGTCCTGCAACGGCGGTATCTTCAGCACCGGTCGCATGCTTTACAGCCTGGCGCAGAACGGCCAGGCCCCGGCCGGTTTCGCCACGACCTCGAGCAACGGCGTGCCGCGTCGCGCACTGCTGCTGTCGATCTTCGTGCTGTTGCTGGGTGTGCTGCTCAACTACATGGTCCCGGAAAAAGTCTTCGTCTGGGTGACGGCGATTGCCACCTTCGGCGCGATCTGGACCTGGGTGATGATCCTGTTGGCCCAGCTCAAATTCCGCAAAGGTTTGAGCGCCAGCGAACGGGCCGGCCTGAAATACAAGATGTGGCTGTACCCGGTCAGTTCCTATCTGGCGCTGGCATTTCTGGTGCTGGTGGTCGGCCTGATGGCCTACTTCCCGGACACCCGCGTGGCGCTGTATGTCGGCCCGGCGTTCCTGGTGTTGCTGACGGTGTTGTTCTATGTGTTCAAGTTGCAACCGACCAACGCGACCCAAGGCGCGGTGCGTTCGGCTTCGTAAGGTGTAACGCTTGAAATGCAAAAGCCCCGGTCGTGATGATCGGGGCTTTTTCGTTTTGAAGATCTTTTGACGTTAAGCGGGCACCGTCGAAACGGGCCGGTTCAAGCGCTTGTTGAAATCCAGCCAAACCCCCAGCAACGCCATCAACCCGGCGCCCACCAGCGCGGTGAAGATCTGCATGGCAAACGCATCGTCGGTCATGGCATTGACCATGTCCGCTAACGGCGCCAACAGCACGCCCAGGCAAAAGACTTCCAACGAATAACGCCCCATGCGACAGCTTTGCTGCGCCAGCCAGTTTTGCGTCCAGCCACTGTCGGGCAATAACTTGGCGGTGACGTAGGCCAGCGCCAGGAAATGCAGCAGGCGCACCGGCGACAGGTCGGTCTTGCTGATCGGGTACAGCAGGTTACTCAGCCACGCCGGCATCAGCGCGTCGTGTATTTCCGGCCAGCGCCAGGAGATCGTAATCACCCCGGCGAGCACCGCGTACACCAGCGCACTGACGAACAACGGTTGGCGCATCAGCGCTCGAGTGTCGGGCAGTCGCGGCCGCTGCCCGTGAATCGCGGTAGCGCCACCGAGCACGAACAGCAGTTGCCAGACCACCGGGTTGAAGTACCACACGCCATCCTTGATGGCCGCCAGATTCCAGCCAAACCACGGCGCCAGCAGGTACACGGTCAACGACACGGCCACCACCGCCCACGGCGCGCGCACCAGCATCGGCAACACCAACGGCAAACCGGCCAGCAGCACGATGTACAGCGGCAGCGGGTCCATGAGGTTGGGTTTGAAGCGCAACAGCAGCTCATCCGTCAGCGCTTGCTGGGGATTGGTGATGAAGTGGTGCATGCCCATTTCTTCCACCAGGTCGCGGGTTTCCACGTGACTGTTGGCGAAGAACACGATGCCCATCAGCATCGCCAGCAAAAAGATGTGCACCACGTAGAGCACCCAGGCGCGGCGCAGGATTTTCACGCAGGCGATCAGGTAACCGTCGCGCTTGAGGATCTTGCCGTAGGCCAGGACCGCCGCGTACCCGGCAAGAAACACGAAAATTTCCGCCGCATCACTGAAGCCGAAATTACGCGGAGTGATTTGCCCGAGTGGGTTGTGCGGCACGTGATCCCAGAAAATGAAGATCAGGGCCAGGCCGCGAAAAAAGTCGATGCGGTGATCGCGTTCAGACGTCATGGCTGAGGGCTCTTGAACGGGTGTTGAGTAAGGAGCGTCAGGCGGCGCAAAAGTGCCACGCATCGGCGGCGCGCAGGGTGGCGCGATTGGCCGGTAATTGCAAAGGCCGGGTATTACGGGATATTGCCCGGCATCGCCGTCTGTCGCAAAGCCAGTGATTTAGAGCCAGCGGCGGGTTCAATACGCTATGGGCTTAATGCAGTAACCCCAAGGGGCTCCGACATGCGCATGGGCGATTGGCTCGACAGAGAACTCGGCAGTCGGCGGGTCTGGCTGTGTTTTCTGTTGGCGACCTTTGCCTACGTCCTGCCGCTGATTCTCGCGGACTACTCCTACATCGATGACAACTGGCGTTCACTGGCCGCTGGCATGGGTTGGGCCGGGGAAGGGCGTTTATTCACCCAGCTGTTCTACAACTGGCTGACCTTCACCGATGCTGCGCCGAACATCTTCCCGCTGCCTTTGCTGCTGGCCACACTGGCAATGGCCTGGGCCTTGACCCGCCTGACCTTCCACTACTTTATCGAACCGACATTCACCCATTGTCTGGTGGTGCTCGCGTTCTGGTACAACCCGTTCTTCCTGCAAAACCTGTCGTATCAATATGACGGGCCGGCCATGACCTTGAGTCTGGTGGCGGTGATCTTCGCGATCACCTTTCGCAGTGTTTCGCGGGTGCAACAACTGGTGGTCCCCGCGTTGCTGATTGCCCTGGGCCTGGGGTTGTATCAGGTCAGCATCAACGTGTTTATCGGGCTGTGTTGCATGGAGCTGTTGCGCTGCGCGAATGACCGTCTGCCCTGGCCCGAAGGGTGCCGGATGATCGGCTGGAAAGTCGCGCAAACGGGGCTGGCCGGGTTGATCTACGCCGCCACGGCGTACGCCTACATGAACCCGAATCGCACCCTGTTATTGAATGGGCAGGCGAGCCCGCTGCAGCAAGTCGAAATCAATGCAGGCCGGGTGCTGGAGAAGGTCACGCTGCTGTTTCACGGTGGCTTCGGTTGGGTGTTTGGCACGTTATTGCTGTGTGCGATTGCCGGCAGTGTGTTGGTGGGGCGACGCATCATTGAACGCAGGGATGACGGGCGGAAGAATGTGCTAATCGGACTTCTGTGTTTACTGACCTTACCGATCTCGGTGCTGCTGGTTCCCGGTGCCGCGCTGTTCTTCCGCGACTTCAATGAAGGCGCCCGAACCTTGATGGGTTTTTCGGTAGTGCTGGTGCTGCTGTTCTACCTGAGCCACCTGGCGCTGGCGGCCGTGCATCGACGATTGCCGCTGCTGTTGCTGATCCCGCTGCTGGCCATGCTCTCGCTGTCCTACGCCTACGGCCGGGTGTTGATGCTGCAAAAAACCTTCGCCAACACCGCGCTGAATGCCCTGAGCTACGACATCGCTTCGCGCCCGGCACTGCGCGATGCCAAGCGCATTTATATGTCGGTGACTTACTCCGATCACTGGCTGGTCGGGGCTGCCGGTTCATTCAAACACTTGCCGGTGCTGCGCTATTTGCTGAACACCGATTACTACATGCTGGCCGAGAATCTGCCAAAAGCCGGCATCACCAACGTGGTGGCCGAGCGCGAGCGGCGCAATGCAACCCGGGTCGGGTATCAGGGATTTGTGCCGTTGGTGGACAGTCAGTACTACCGCATTTATCTGCTGGGCGATTACGGTTTTATCGTCATGAAAGAGCCGAAGCAGATCACTGAATTGCAGTGGTGACCGTTCATCCAGAACAGCGGCAACCTGTAATTTCTGACAGTAGACGCCGCCGGGTGGTGCTTTTAGTTTGAGAAGCACCTCAAGCGGTAATGCGGGACAGAGCCGGCATGAAAGCCTTATGGAAAGGTTTCTCCAGTTACTCGGCGGTCGGGTTGGCCAACGCGATTATTCATTGGCAGATATTTTTCGTCCTCACCGCCGCCGCGGAACTCAGTCAGGCCACCAGCAACTTTGCGGCGTTTTGCGTGGCCGCGTCGTTTTCCTTCTATGTGAATGCGCTTTACACCTTTGATGCCGAAGTCTCAGTAGCCGGGTATCTGCTGTTCATCGCTGTCATGGGCATCCTGAGCTACGGCATTGGGCGCATAGGCGATACGTGGTTGCTTCATGGCCTGCTGACGGTGACAACGTTTTCATTGTTGAGCCTGGTGTGCGGGTTTTTCTTTTCGAAGTTTGTGCTGTTTCGTGAGCGCCAGGCATGAGTCGGTTGCAGCCAATCGGCGGGTGTTCCGTGCAACTGGCGCTCAAACATTCGTTATGCCGCCGCTATCTCACCTGGCTCAAAACTATCCGCCCGCGCCATCTGCCACATCCGCGAGTAAAACTCGCCATTCACTTCACCGGTCAACAATTCTCCCGGCTTCAAGAACACATGCAACTGCGAGAACAACTTGATCTCGGTCGCTGACATGCGCCGCACCAGGTGCTTGGCCGACAACTGCGAAGGATGATCCAGGCCTGCAGCAGCGAGCATTTCAGCCAGGGCCTTCAATGTATTGCGATGGAAGTTGAACACGCGCTGGGCTTTATCCGGCACTACCAGCGCCCGCTGGCGCAAGACGTCCTGGGTCGCAACGCCGGTCGGGCATTTGTTGGTGTGGCAGCTTTGCGACTGGATGCAGCCGATCGCGAACATGAAGCCGCGCGCCGAGTTGGCCCAGTCGGCGCCGATGGCCAGGACGCTGGCGATGTCGAAGGCGCTGACGATTTTGCCGCTGGCGCCGAGTTTGATCTTGTCGCGCAGGTTCAGGCCCACCAGGGTGTTGTGCACGAACAGCAAACCTTCGCGCATCGGCACGCCGATGTGGTCGGTGAATTCAACGGGCGCGGCGCCGGTCCCGCCTTCCTTGCCGTCGACGACGATGAAGTCCGGGAGGATGCCGGTTTCCAACATGGCCTTGGCGATGCCCATGAATTCCCATGGGTGACCGAGGCAGAATTTGAAGCCCACCGGTTTGCCGCCGGACAGTTCGCGCAGTTGCTGGATGAACTGCATCAGTTCGATCGGTGTGGAAAACGCGCTGTGGCGTGACGGCGAGATGCAGTCTTCGCCCATCATGATGCCGCGGGTTTCGGCGATTTCCTTGGTGACCTTGTGCTTGGGCAAAATCCCGCCGTGGCCCGGTTTGGCGCCCTGGCTCATCTTGATTTCGATCATCCGTACTTGCGGCGTCTGCGCCTGGGCGGCGAAGCGTTCCGGGTCGAAGCGGCCGTCGGCAGTGCGGCAGCCGAAGTAGCCGCTGCCGAGTTCCCAGGTCAGGTCGCCGCCGTTTTCCCGGTGATAGGCGCTGATGCTGCCTTCGCCGGTGTCGTGGGCAAAATTGCCAAGCTTGGCGCCCTGGTTCAATGCGCGAATCGCGTTGGCGCTGAGGGAGCCGAAGCTCATGGCCGAGATGTTGAACACCGATGCCGAGTACGGCTGAGTGCACTGCGGGCCGCCGACCATGACGCGAAAACCGCTCGGGTCGCTCAACGGCGCCGGACGCATGGAGTGGCCGATGAATTCGAAGCCCGACTGATACACATCGATCAGCGTGCCGAACGGTTTGTCGGCGCTTTCATTCTTGGCGCGCGAATACACCAGCGAACGTTGGGCCCTGGAGAAGGGCAGGGCGTCGCTGTCGGATTCGAGCAGGTACTGGCGAATTTCCGGGCGAATGCCTTCCACCAGATAACGAATGTTGCCGAGGATCGGGTAGTTGCGCCGCACGGCATGAGGGCTTTGCAGCAGATCGAATATGCCGATCAGGCTGAGAATGCCGGTGACGGCGGTAATCGGCCAGAGCCAGTCGTGTTGCAGGAAGGGCAGGCTGGCGAGGGTGAATATCACGCAAGCGGCAAAGAAGGCGTAGCGGCTCAAGAGTGACAGGCTCATACGGTTTCCTTGGGTTCGGACTCGGTTATGTGCAACACGCTATCCCCTGTAGGAGCGAAGCTTGCTCGCGAAAGCGGTGTGTCGGCCAACATCCATGTTGAATGTAATGGCCTCTTCGCGAGCAAGCTTCGCTCCTACAGGATCGTGTTGCGTCAGGCATTTTGTGCCTGGAGAAAAATTGAAAACAGCTCCTGCTGGGACTTGATCCCGAGTTTGCTGTACATGTGTTTCTTATGGACTTTCACGGTTTCTACGGAGATTTCCAGCTTACGGGCGATTTCTTTACTGGAGCAACCGCTGAGCATCAAGCGTCCGACATCCAGTTCCCGGGCGGTCAATTGCGCGCCTTTGAGTTGCTGCACCGACGCTTCCAGCTGGACCCGCCAATCAGGCTGCGGTGGCGCGGGGGCCAGGGCCACCACTTCGTTGATTTCATACGGCAGGCGCTGGCGCAACAGGCCCAGGACCCACGGCTGGATCAGCGACAGCAAGGCGATCTGCTGACCGCTGAAACGCTGCTTGCTGCCCAGCGACAGGCACAGCGTGCGGTCGCCTTCGAGCTGGCAATTGAACTGGATTTCATCGGCCACCACATTCAGACGAAAGTAGCGCTGGTAATACTCGGTCAGCTCGAAGTGCTCAGGCGCGACTTCCGAGAGGCGATAGAGCCCGGTGCGCGATTGTTCGCGGCAGGCGATGTAGAACGGATCGAGCAGGTACAGACCGCGCAGGTAATCCTGGAACAACTGGTCGGGGCTGCCATCCTCGCCGGGGCATTCGGCGAACACCTGCGGGTGCTGGTCGGCGCTGAACAGCAGCACCACCCAGCTATCGAAATCCACGTATTGATCGAGC
Source organism: Pseudomonas sp. B21-053 (assembly GCF_026016365.1). Lineage (NCBI taxonomy): Bacteria > Pseudomonadati > Pseudomonadota > Gammaproteobacteria > Pseudomonadales > Pseudomonadaceae > Pseudomonas > Pseudomonas sp. B21-053. Next base: position 5,751,003 of record NZ_CP087205.1, on the reverse strand, counting down.
AACCGCACGAGCTGCGTCCAGAAATTCGGCTTGTCGAGGGCGTCGATCAGTTGCCCCACCGAACGGTGCCAGGCGATGTCATCCAGCGAGAGTGTCATGCGTCTACCCCTATCGGGTTACCCCGGCCGCGTAATTCCCTGGCCGGTTGCTTGCTGCGCATACTGGCGCACAGACACCGACCGGGCAATCTTTCTGCAACCCCGGCGCACATAACAAGGAATACCCATGAAGGTCGAACTCGCCCAATTGGCGGGCCGTGACAACGACACGGCTTACAACCTCGAACGCGCCCTGGCCGCGATTGCCGCCAGCGCCGCCGATACACAACTGATCATGTTCCCGGAAGGCCACTTGATGGGCTTCCCGTCGGAAGACTCCGTGGCCCAGGTCGCCGAGCCGCTGGATGGCCCGGCTGTCAGCGCGGTGATTGACGCCGCCCGGGCCCGCAATATCGCCGTGGTGGTCGGCATGGCCGAGAACGACAACGGTCGTTTCTACAACACCACGCTGCTGATTACTCCTGAAGGCATTGCCCTGCGCTATCGCAAGACGCATTTGTGGGCGTCGGATCGCGGGGTCTACGAGCCCGGCGACCGTTATGCCACGTGTTTGTGGAACGGTGTGCGGGTCGGCCTGTTGATCTGCTACGACATCGAATTCCCCGAAACCGCTCGCGCCTTGGCGCAACTGGGTGCCGAAGTGCTGATCGTCACCAACGGCAACATGGACCCGTACGGCCCGACCCACCGCACCGCCATCATGGCCCGCGCCCAGGAAAACCAGGCGTTCGCGCTGATGGTCAATCGGGTGGAAGCGGGTGATGGCGGGTTGTTGTTTGCCGGTGGCAGTGCGCTGGTGGATCCGCTGGGTACCTTGCTATTTGAGGCCGGGCGCGAGGAGGGGCAGTTCGCGGTTGAGCTGGACCTGAATCAGCTGGCGGCGGCGCGGCAGGATTATCGCTACCTGGATGATCAGCGGCTGAAGTTGCCGGGGGAGATTGTTGAACATGCTTCCGGGTTGCGGGAACTGCTGATTCCCAAGCGCTGAAGATCAAAAGATCGCAGCCTTCGGCAGCTCCTACGCCGAACGCGATTTTCCTGTAGGAGCTGCCGAAGGCTGCGATCTTTTCGGCGCTCCACGATTCACCGGACAAACACCGAAAAACAACAACGCAACACCCGTAATTTGCGCCGAACTCGGCTCTGCCATAAATCTAATAAATTCGGAGTAGTCGCTCATGGCTCGTTTACAACGCACCCTGTCATTGGGTTCGGTGGTGCTGTTCGGCATCGCCTACATGACGCCGATCATTGTGCTCGGCACCTTTGGCATCCTCGCTCAATCCACCGCCGGCATGGTCCCGGCCGCTTACCTGGCGGCGCTGGTGGCGATGTTCTTCACCGCCATGAGCTACGGGCGCATGGCCGCCGCGTTCCCGGTCGCCGGTTCGGCCTACAGCTATGTGCGCAAAGCCATCAGCCCGAAACTCGGGTTCATCGCCGGTTGGGCAGTGCTGCTCGACTACCTGTTCCTGCCGATGGCGATCTGGCTGATCGGCGCGGCCTACCTCAACTCCGCGTTCCCGGCGGTGCCGCAGTGGATCTGGGTGCTGGCGTTCATCGGCATCACCAGCGCGATCAACATCGTCGGCCTGAAACTGGCCAACGGCATCAACGCGTTGCTGATGATCGTGCAGTTCCTGGTGCTGATCGCCTTCGTCGCGCTGTGCATCCATTACATCGGTGGCGACGCAAGCACGCCGCTGTGGACGGTCAAACCGTTCTTTAACGGCGACATGCAAATGCCGCTGATCATGAGCGGCGCGGCCATCGCCTGTTACTCGTTCCTCGGCTTCGACGCGGTCAGCACCCTGACCGAAGAAACCCGCGACCCGCGCCGCACCATTCCTCGGGCGATCATGCTGATCACCCTGATCGGCGGTTTGATTTTCGTCGGTGTGTCGTACTTCGTGCAGATCGCGCATCCGTCGTTCCAGTTCGACAACGTCGACTCGGCGGCCTACGAAATTGCGCGCAACATCGGCGGTGATCTATTTGTGTCGATCTTCCTCATCGGTCTGATCGTCGGCCAGTTCGCTTCGGGTCTGTCGGCCCAGGCCAGCGGTTCGCGTTTGCTGTTCGCCATGGGCCGCGACGGCGTGTTGCCGAAGTCGTTCTTCGGCACCTTGCATGAGCGTTTCGGCACGCCGGTCAACAGCATCCTGCTGTGCGCAGTGGTGGCCTTGCTGGCGCTGAAGCTCGACGTGACCACCTCGACCTCGTTCATCAACTTCGGCGCCTTCCTGGCCTTCAGCCTGGTGAACCTGTCGGTGATCTTTCATTACTGGATCGCTGGCGAGAAAAAAGGCCCGCGTGAACTGGTGCTGTTCCTGGTGTGTCCGTTCATTGGCCTGGCCGCGGATCTGTGGCTGATGGTCAGCCTCGATCACCTGGCGATTTACCTGGGCCTGAGCTGGCTGGCGATTGGCGTGGTGTACCTGGCGGTGCTGACCGGCGGATTCCGCCGCCAGCCGCCGGAGATGGATTTCCAGGAAGCCACCTAACTCAAGCCTTCCACATAACCCTGTGGGAGCGGGCTTGCTCGCGAATGCGGTGTGTCAGTCACTAATAATGTCGACTGACACACCGCTTTCGCGAGCAAGCCCGCTCCCACATTTGATTTGTATTGCCACAATCAATCGGTGTTCAGGCGGAGAGTTTGGTCTGATGCACCGGCAACTCAACCCTGAACGTAGTACCCGTGCCGACGACGCTGCGCACCGAAATATCGCCGTGATGTTTTTTCACGATCCCGTACGACAGTGACAACCCCAACCCCGTGCCCTGGCCAATCGGTTTGGTGGTGAAGAACGGGTCGAAGATTTTCTGCAACGTCTGCGGCTCAATGCCCGAGCCCGTGTCCGCCACCTCGATCCACACCGTCTCGCCCTCAAGTCCGGTGCTCAATGTGATGGTGCCGCGCTCCGTGCCGATGGCCTGGGAGGCGTTGACGATCAGGTTCATGATCACCTGGTTGATTTGCGAGGGCAGGCATTCGATTTCCGGCAGCACCTGATATTGCTTCACCACATCGGCCTTGTACTTGAGTTCGTTGGCGACGATGTTCAGGGTCGATTCGATGCCCTGCTGCAGGTTGGCCCACTGCCATTCCTGGTTGGAATCCACCCGGGAGAAGTCTTTCAAGTCCTTGACGATCTGCCCGACGCGGCTGATGCCGTCCTTGGATTCCTTGATCAGCAGCGGAATGTCTTCGCGCAGGAATTCCAGCTCGACCCGCTCGCGCAGCACATTCAGCCGCTCGATCACCTCGGGTGAGGTAATCGACTCTTCGGCCCCCCGATAGGCGTCGAGCATTTCCTGCAACTGCTTGAAGTAGCCGTCCAGGCAACCGAGGTTGGAGGAAATGAAGCCGATGGGGTTGTTGATTTCATGGGCGACACCCGCCGCGAGTTGCCCCAGCGACGCGAGTTTTTCCGATTGCACCAGTTGCGATTCAAGCTGTTTGCGCTCGTCGATTTCCCGTTGCAACTCGACGCTGGCTTCCTTGAACTGCCGGGTCCGGCGTTCGACCATTTGCCCCAGATGATCCACCTGCACGCTGGCCCGTTCGGTCATGTCCCATTTGGTCAGCAGGGTATTGGCCATCTGCTGGACTTCGATGTTGTCGAACGGTTTTTTCAGGATCAGCAACCGGTCATGGGCCTGCAAACGGTCCAGCAGTTCATCCCACGAATAATCGGAGTAAGCGGTGCACACCACCACTTGCAGGCGCGGGTCTTCCTGCCACAGGTGTTCGATGGTCTGCGCGCCGTCCCAACCGTCGGGCATGCGCATGTCGACGAAGGCCATGGCGTAGGGGCGCTGTTCTTTCATGGCGAATTTGAGTTTACCCAGGCCTTCCTGACCGCCGAACGCCGAGTCCAGTTCGAACAGCGCGCTGGCGGATTTCGTTTCGGCGCCGAACAGCGCGGCTTCCATTTCGTCCAGTTCCACGTGTTGCGGCGGTGCCGGGGTGAGGATCTTGCGGAAATCCACGTGAATGGAGGGTGTGTCATCGATCAACAAAATGCGTCGATTCGAAGGGTTGCTCATGCGTCACCTGCTACGGTTTTCAGGGGGATCTGCAACGTGAATAGTGCACCTTTGCCCGGGCCGTCGCTGTGGGCGGTGAGGTGGCCGTTCATCTCGATGGCCGCCAGGGCGCAGCTGTGCAGGCCGAAACCGTGGCCTTCCTTGCGGGTGGTAAAACCGTGGGCAAAGATTCGCGTCATGTTTTCCGCGGGGATGCCTTCACCGTCATCCTTGACGCTGACTTGCAGAATGCTGTCGTCGACGATTTTCACCCCGAGAGTCATCTGGCGTGGACGGTCGCTGAGATCGGACATGGCGTATTTGGCGTTGCTGATCAGGTTGATCAGGATCAGCAGCAAGCGGTGCTTGTCGCCCATGACCCGAGGTACTTCGGTGTACTCCTTGACCACCGTGACATGGTGCCGGGTCAGGGCGCCGGAGTTCATGCGCAGGGCGTCTTCCAGCAGTTCGCTGATCTGCACCGGTTCCATCAGGCTGTTGGCGCCCGCGTAGGATTGCTGGGTCGCGACGATGTCCTTGATGTGGTCCACGCTTTTGGTCAGTTGCGCCAGTTCGTCGGTCATGCCTTGTTGTTCGAGGGCAATGGCTTCCACCAGTTGATTGAGGTAGCCGGGCAGCAATTTGCCTTTGGGGTCGTCGCTCAGAAAGCTGCCCAGGTCCGTCGGATGTTCGTTGATCAACTGCATTGCCTTGCCCAGCCCCAGGGCTTTGCTGCCGCGCAGTTTGCGGGTCACCAGGTCGGCGGAGATGTTCACGCTGTTGAGCACGTTGCCGACGTTGTGCAACACGTTGGTGGCGATTTCGGCCATGCCGGCCTGGCGTGCCGTGTCGAGCAGTTCGCTCTGGGTGTCCTTGAGTTCCCGGGTGCGCTCTTCGACCCGCAGCTCCAGGTCATCATTGGCCGTTTGCAGCGCTTTGTTGACGCGACTGATCTCGGTGAAGCTGCGCATCAGCCGGATCGCCAGGTACACCAGCACCAGGACCAGCAGCACGGAAAACACCAGCATGTAGAAGTGGTAGCGCTGATAAATCGCGTCGGACTGCTGCTGATCCTGGTTCAGCAGGCTGGTGATGTCGTCCAGGCGCTGGGCCACCGGGATGGCTTCAATGTTTTCCAGCAGGCGATTGACGATCGGTTGCTCGCGCAGGATCAGCGCAATGTGGTTGCTCAGGATATCGATGGGACTGTGGAACGCCTCCGGCAACCGGGTTTTATTGACCCCCATTTTGTTCAGGCCCACCAGGATGTCGGCGGCCTTGTCATCCGAAGTGACCTGGGCGAATTCCAGGGCGCTGAGCAGCAAGTCGTAGGTGTCGGTGGCGATGTTCTGCAGTTGTTGCTTGTCGCCACCTTCCACTTCGGTCAGGGGTTGCTGGATGTCGTCCTCGGCGGTGGGCAAGAACGCCAGCGAGTTGCGCAGCACCGCGTTGTGGGACTTGAACTGTTCCACCAGGCGGGTCTTTTCCTGGATAGCGGCCAGGTACGCGTCATGACTGGTGTTCCAGGCGGGCGAGTCGTTGCGGCCGTGGTTCGATTCCATGCTGTCGAACCGCTGCCACAGCTCGGTCATTTCGGTGAGGGGCGAGACCAGCGGATCGTAGTTGTGGCTGATCGCGACCCGGGCCTTGAGAATCTCGGTTTCCCACTGCGCGTTGAGTTGTTTCATCCGCGCGATCACGTCCCGTGACTCGGTGTAGGTCGCGGTCTGGTCGGAGCTGGATTTGAGGTACAGGAACAGCAGGGTCGAGGCCAGGGCGAGGGCCACCAGGCTGAGCAGCGCCAGGCTGCGACGGCGGGACATTTTCATAAGGGCTTGCCCTCCCATTCACCGGTCAGGGTCTTGAGAAACAAGATGATCAGGTGCTGGTCATCGTCCGAGGGCACCCGGCCAAGCTGAAACTTGAACATCACGTCCACGGCCTCTTCGAGGGTTTTCGCCGAGGCGTCGTGGAAGTACGGCGCGGTCACGGCGACGTTACGCAGGCTCGGGACCTTGAACACGTTGCGGTCTTCTTCATCCTTGGTCACCAGGTAGCGTCCCAGGTCGGTTTCGGTGGGGTTGCCCCGGACCTTGAAGTAATCCCCCATGACCCCGAATTTCTGGAACATGTTGCCGCCGATGTTCACCCCTTGATGGCAGGTGATGCAGCCGTAGTCCTTGAAGCGTTGATAACCGTACTTTTCATCAAGGGTGAGAATGTCGGTATTGCCCAGCAGGTACTGATCGAAGCGCGAGTTGCCGCTGATCAGCGTGCGTTCGTAGCTGGCCAGGGCATTTTGCACATTGTTCATGCTGACGCCGTCCGCGTAGGCCTTGGCGAATGCGGCTTTATAGGTCGCGTCGGCGCTCAGCGTCTGCACCACGTGTTCCCAGTTGCTGCCCATTTCGCTGGGGCTCTGCACCACATCGTGGACCTGGGTTTCCAGGGTGTCGGCCCGGCCATTCCAGAACTGCCGGAAGTTCAACGAGGCGTTGAACACGCTGGGGGTGTTGATGGCCACCGGTTGGCCGTTGAAGCCGATGGAGAACGGTTTGTTGTCGGCGCCGCCGCTTGCCAGTCGATGGCAATCGGCGCACGACAGGCTGTTGTTGACCGACAAACGTGGCTCATTGAATAACTGGCGACCCAGTTCAACCCGCAGAGGATTCTGCTGCGGCACGGCGGGTAACGGTTTGAGCGGTTCGTCCAGCGGTGCGCCAACGGCGCTCAGGCAGATCGCCAACGCAAACACCGCAAGGGCAAAGGCAGGTTTAGGCGACATCGGGTGATTCCTTGGCAGTTGGCCTGCGTGTCGTTGCGTACTGCTCATGCCTGGGCTGAAGGCAGGGGTTTTACCGACATCAGATAATGTGCAAACGCATCCGGCGCTACGGCTTTGCTGAAGTAATAACCCTGGCCTTCCTCGCAGTGGTGGGCCTTGAGGAAATCCAGTTGTTCCAGGGTTTCGATGCCTTCAGCGATGACGGTGAGCTTGAGGCTCTTGCCCAGGCTGATAATCGCGCTGACCAACGCAGCGTCGCTGCTGTCCCGGCTCAAGCCGCGAATGAATGACTGGTCGATTTTCAGCACATCGATGGGAAACCGGCGCAGGTAGCTCAGGCTGGAATAACCCGTGCCGAAGTCATCGATCGCCAGGCGCACGCCCAAGGCCTTGATCCGGTTCAGGGCGGTCACGGTGGCATCGACGTTCTGCATCAATACGCCTTCGGTGATCTCCAGTTCCAGCAGCGTCGGTTCCATGCCGGTCTGCTTGAGAATCAACTCGATGCTCTCGACAAAGTCGCGCTGGCGAAAGTCGATGGCCGAGACGTTGACCGAGATGCAGATATTCGGCAGCCCGGCGGTTTTCCAGATGCACGCCTGACGGCAGGCCTGCGCCATCACCCATTTGGTCAACGGCACAATCAAGCCGCTGTCTTCGGCGACCGCTATGAAATCTGATGGATAGACCCAGCCTTGACCGGGTTTTTTCCAGCGGATCAACGCCTCCGCGCCGACCACCTGGCCATTGCTCAAGTCCAGTTTCGGTTGGTAGTGCAGGACAAATTCGTTGCGCTCCAGGGCCAGGCGAATGCCCGACTCAATGCTCTGCTGCTCCCGGGCGCGCTGGTTCATTTCATCGATGAAAAAGCTGAAATCGTTGGGGCCGTTTTCCTTGACGTTGCGCATCGCGGTTTCGGCTTTCTTGATCAGCACGATGGCGTCGAGGCCGTCCTCGGGGTAGATGCTGATGCCCAGGCTGGCGGTTACGCTCAGGTCGTGGCCGGCAATGTGTTGCGGGGCGCGAATGGCATTCAAGAGTTTTTCGGCGATGCCCTTGGTCTGCTGAGGGTGGCGGATATCGGCGAGGATCACCACGAATTCGTCGGAGCCATAACGAAACACCGAGTCGGATTCGCGCACCGTGGCCACTAGGCTTTGCCCGACGCGTTTGAGCATTTCATCGCCGGCCGGATGTCCCAGCGCATTGTTGATGCGCTTGAAGCGGTCCAGCCCGAGAAACATCACCGCCAGTTGTTTGTCGTGGCGCCGGGACAGGGCCAGCGACTGGTTCAGGCGATCGCCGAGCAAGGTGCTGTTGGGCAACTCGGTGAGAATGTCGTATTGCAGCAAGTGCGAGACCTTGAGCAGCTCATGCACCCGGGCCTCGATGGTCTGCTCCAGGCTCAGCACTTTCATCGCCGCGTCCTGCGCCATCTGCCATTTCCAGGTCAGGGCGCTGGCCATCTGGCGGATTTCCAGGCTGTCGAAGGGCTTTTTCAGCACCAGCAGCTGGTCGCCGAATTCGAGCCGTTCGGCCATCGCTTCCCAGCTGTAATCCGAATACGCGGTGCACAGGGCGATTTGCAGGCTGGGATCGGCCTTCCACAACTCTTCAATGGTTTCCAGCCCGTCCCAGCCCGGCGGCATGCGCATGTCGGTGAACGCCAGGGCATACGGGCGACCTTCGGCCCGGGCACGCTTGACCAGTTCCAGGGCTTCGCGGCCCTGATACGCCGAGTCGAGCTCAAAGGTCAGCCGGTCCGGTTGCTGGGTGCCGAACAACGCTTCTTCGGTGCCTGCCAGGGACTGTTCCGCTTCCGCGTCGGGGTCGAGGATTTTGCGAAAGTCCAGATGGATCGACGGCGTGTCGTCAATGATCAGGATGCGCCGGTTGGTCCGCACGAAGGGGGTCTTCATCCGTTTTCCTCCGTGGAACGCGGCGGGTTACCCAGGCTTGGGTCATTTTCGCCTGCCGGGGGCACGATGCTCCCGGCTTTCAGCAGTTCGGCGGCTTGTTGGCTGCTCACCGCTTTGCTGAAGAAATACCCTTGGGCATTCATCGGCGAACCCGTGGCCATCAACGAACTGCGTTGCTCCTGGGTTTCGACACCTTCGGCAATGATTCCGATCCCTACGTCACGCGCGAAATTAATAATGGCGCGCAAGGTGTTAGCGCTCGCCGGATCCTGGGCGGCGGTGTCGATGAAGGCCTGGGCGAGTTTCAGGTGATTGACCTGATAGGTCTTGAGGTAATCGAACGAAGAATATTCAGTGCCGAAATCATCGATGGCGATTTTCACCCCCAGCTCCCGCAGGCGCGGCAGCACATCGTTGTGGGTCCATTTGGTCTGTGCCAGGGTCGCCTCGGTGACGTCGAAACGCAGATCCCAGGGGCACAATTCCCAGCGCGCGGTGGTGCGCAGCACGTCATAGATCAGTTCGGGGCCGCTCTTGAGCTGGGCCAGTGACAGCTTGATCGCAATCACCGGCGGCGCCATGCCTTCGTCGCGCCACTGGCGCATCTGCCGACAGGCCTGGTCCAGCACCCAATGGCCAAGGGCGACGATGGTCCCGGTTTTTTCCGCCGCCGGCAGGAACGCCGGGCCTTCAAGCACGCCACGGGTAGGGTGGTTCCAGGTGACCTGCGCTTCCATACCGAGGATCTTGCCGGTGCTCAGGTCCACTTCCGGCCAGTAATGCAGTTCGAGTTCTTCATGTTCGATGGCGGACTTCAGGTCGCTGGCGATGGTCATGCGCTCGACCACTTCCTGATTGATCTCCTCGGAATGGAAGTGGTACTGGTTGCGGCCCTGCTCCTTGGAGCGATACAGCGCCATGTCAGCCTGGGTCAGCAGACTGTCGGCGCTGAGGATGTCCGGGGTGCAACTGCTGATGCCGATACTCACCGAGGCCCGTACATCGTTGCCGCCCAGAGAGTAGGGCAGCACCAGCGAATCGCGAACCTTGGCTGCCAGTGCCGCAGATTGGGTCGGATCGCTGACATCCAGCTGCAAAATGGCAAACTCATCGCCACCGAGGCGCGCGACCACGTCGTTTTCACGTACGCAGGCCTTGATCCGCCGGGCGACTTCTTGCAGCAACTGATCGCCCACCGGGTGACCGAGGGTGTCGTTGATGCGTTTGAAGTGATCCAGGTCCAGGTAAAAAATCGCGAACGCGTTGGCGCCACGCCGATTGGCTGCGAACGCCTGGTGCAGGCGTTCGATCAGGGTCGCGCGGTTGGCCAGCCCGGTCAGCCCGTCGGTGCGGGCCAGCAGGGCGATTTTTTCTTCAGCCAGCTTGCGTTCAGTGATGTCGAGGATGATGCCTTCGACTTCCAGCAACCGGCCCTCGGCGTCTCGCACCGGGATGTAGCGGTTTTCGACCCAACGCCAGGCGCCATCGCCGGTGCGCATGCGGAACTCGATGGACGCGCCCTCGGCATGCCGGTCCAGCACGCGTTCCATGGCGTCGTCGACTTTGGACAGATCGTCCGGGTGAATCAGCTCTTTGGACCAATTGGCCGACGCCACCAGTTTGGCTGCGGTGTGCCCGTATTTGGTGATGTTGTGGGAGATGTACATCAGCGGGAACGACGGTTCGCCGCGCAGGCGATACAGAATCGTCGGGCTGTTCTGCACGATGATGTTGGCGTCGGACAGTTCCCGGGTGCGCTCTTCCACCGCTTGTTCCAGCAGGGACATCTTCAGTGCCGCGTCTTCGGTCATCTGCCATTTGGCGGTGAGCGCGCTGGCCATCTGGCGAATTTCGATGGCATCGAAGGGTTTTTTCAGGATCAGCAGGCGATCACCCAGCTCCAGGCGTTCGTCGATGTCTTCCCACGAATAGTCGGAATAAGCCGTGCACAGCGCGACTTGCAGCTTGGGATCGACCTGCCACAGCCGTTCAATGGTTTCCAGGCCGTCCCAGCCCGGCGGCATGCGCATGTCGATGAAGGCCATGGCGTAAGGCATGTCGTTGGCCAGCGCCGTTTCGACCTTGTTCAGGGCTTCAAGGCCCTGATAAGCCGATTCGAGGGTAAAGCTTTGCAACGTAATAGCTGCCGTCGATCCGAAAAGGGCTCGTTCGGTGCTGTCCAGATCGTCATCCTCGATAGTCTGAGGGCTGAGGATCTTCGCAAAATCCTGATGGATCGAGGCAGTATCGTCGACGATGAGGATGCGCCGGTTCGTCCGTGCAAGCAGCGCATTCATAGGCATGCGCCCGGGGCGACAGCGATTCGAAACGGTCTGTTCATAGGGGCATCCTTTCCCTGATCACCTGGCCGAACGGTCACAGAATGTGGATCCGAGTCACCTGAGCATAGCCCCCTTGTCTGGAGTTCGCTCGGGTGTATGGAATGAATCAGTTGCCGGCAATGTCTGAAAATCATCTAGCCTGTAGATCAGGCTCCGGCAAGAGTGGACGTTTGTCGTCGCCTGCCACAACGTTGGACACGTTTCACTCGAGGTGACGCCATGGAAGAGCAACTCCCTACGACTTTGACCGATAAACCCAAGGTGTTGCTGGTCGACGACGAGGAATCAATCCTCAGCAGCCTGCGTCGTCTGTTGCGCGGCCAGCCCTACGACGTACTGTTGGCCACCAGCGGTGCCCAAGCCCTGGAAATCATGGCGCAACAGCCCATCGATCTGGTGATGAGCGACGCGCGCATGCCCAATATGGATGGCGCCACGCTGCTGGCGCACATCCATCAGTTGTACCCGACGACCACGCGCATCCTGCTGACCGGTTACGCAGACCTGCCGACGATCATCAAGGCGATCAACGACGGGCAGATTCACCGTTACATCAGCAAACCCTGGAATGACGAAGAACTGCAGCTGACCTTGCGCCAGGCCCTGGAGCATCATCATTCCGAGCTTGAACGCCGGCGCCTGGTGCAATTGACCCGCCAGCAGAATGACCAGTTGAAAACCCTCAATTCGACCCTGGAAAAACACGTCGCGGCGCGCACTTCCGAGTTGCAACAGACCGCCGACATGCTCGACCTGGCGTATGAAGAGCTCAAACACAGTTATGTCACCGGCACCGAGGTTTTCTCGTTGCTGGCCAACCTGCGCCTGCCACCGGCCAAGCAGACCAACCGCCAGATCATCGAGCTGGTGCGGGTGTACTGCAAACTCCACGGCCTGGACGAAGGCACCAGCCGTGACCTGACCATGGCTGCTGCGCTGTACAACATCGGCAAGTTGAGCTGGACCGACAGCATGATGATCACGCCGTCGGACATGCTCCATCACATCGACCGCGACCGTTATCGCGAGTATCCGAAGCAGAGCGAGTCGCTGCTGATGACCCTCGACCCGATGAAGGATGCCGCACGCTTGATCCTGCATCACCAGGAACGCTGGGACGGCAGCGGTTTCCCGGACCGGCTCAAGGGCGAGGCGATTCCGTTTGGTTCGCGCTTGCTGAAACTGGCGGTGGATTTCATCGAATTGCAGCGCGGGCTGATCCTCGAACGGCAGATGAACAGCGACGAAGCGCTGGTGTACATCCGCAACTACGCCGGGCGGCTCTACGATCCCGAGCTGGTCGAGGATTTCATTCAGGTGTGCGCCGCGTACCTCAGTGACGTGACCCTGGCCGACCCGTCGGTCAAAGTGCTGACCACCCGTGACCTGGCGCCGGGCATGATCCTGGCGCGCAACCTCAATGCCGACAACGGCATGCTGCTGCTCAATGCCGGCAAGGTGTTGAACGCGCCGTTGGTGGACAAGCTGATTGCGTTTGAAACCATGGAAGGGGCGAAATACAGCATCTTTGTGAAAGTCCCCGAGGAAGTGGAAGCCTTGCTGGAACGCGCAACCTCCTAGCCGCTACTGCGAACACTTGTAGGAGCGAGGCTTGCCCGCGAAGGCGATTTCAAAGACGCCTTCGCGGGCAAGCCTCGCTCCTACAGGCGAAGGCGATTTCAAAGACGCCTTCGCCGGCAAGCCTGGCTCCTACAGGTTATTCTTATGGCCTTTTGACTAAGGCCTACTTCGATCCATGCCCACTTCCCCCCGCATCATCCACATCGCCGCCGCCCTGTTGATCGGCCCCGACGGCCGCACTCTGCTGGTCCGCAAACGCGGCACCGAAGCGTTCATGCAACCGGGCGGCAAGATCGAAGCCCATGAGCAACCGGTCCATGCCTTGGCCCGCGAGCTGGAAGAAGAACTGGGCCTGGTCATCGACCCGACGCAAACCACGTTTCTGGGCCAATTCTCGGCACCGGCCGCCAACGAACCGGGTTATGTCGTCCAGGCCGAACTGTTTCTGCTGAACATCGACGCAAACGTCACTCCGGCGGCCGAGATCGAAGAAGTGCGCTGGATCGACCCGGCCACTGACGGCCATCTCACGCTGGCGCCATTGACACGGGACGTGATCCTGCCGTTTTATCGAGCCTCGCTGACCTCGATCGCCTGATCAACACCGGACCCAGGACTGCCCCATGATCCCGCTTCAAGACTTGCTGATCTTCGCCGCCGCCGCGTTGCTGATGGTACTGACGCCGGGGCCGAACATGATTTACCTGATCTCCCGTTCGATCTGCCAGGGGCGCAAGGCCGGGGTGACGTCGTTGCTCGGCGTGGTGGCGGGGTTCTTCGTGCACCTGTTCGCCGCCGCCGCTGGTTTGACTGCGGTGTTCCTGGCGGTGCCGATGGCGTATGAAGTGTTGAAATGGGCCGGCGCGCTGTACCTGGTGTGGCTGGCCTGGCAGGCAGTCAAACCCGGCGCGCGCTCACCGTTCGAAGCCCAGCAATTGCCGCCGGACTCGTCGCGCAAATTGATCACCATGGGCTTTCTCACCAGTGCCTTGAACCCGAAGATCGCGGTGTTCTACCTGTCGGTGTTTCCGCAGTTCATCAGCCCGGAACATGGCTCGGTGTTTACCCAGAGCATCATCCTCGGCCTGACCCAGATCAGCGTGAGTTTCTGCGTCAACCTGCTGATTGCGCTGTTCGCCGCCGGCATTGCGTCGTGGTTCGTCAGCAACCCGACCTGGCTGGCCGTGCAGCGTTATTTCATGGGTTTCGTGCTGTCGGCCTTGGCGGTGCGGCTGATGCTTGAACAGCGCAAGGCGGCGTGACCATGTGGATCGAACGCCTGGATGCCAGCCATGCCCTGGACTATCGGGAACTGATGCTCGAAGCCTACGACCGGCATCCGCAAGCCTTCACCTCCAGCGTGCGCGAACGTGCCGCGATGCCGCTGGGCTGGTGGGAATCGCGATTGACCAGCAAGCTCGATGTGGTGTTCGGCGGGTTCGTGGAAGGCAAGTTGTCGGGCATCGTCGGCCTGGCCTTCGAACCCCGGGAAAAGGCTCGGCACAAGGCGACACTGTTTGGCATGTACGTGTCTGGCCAGGTTCGTCAGTGCGGGCTCGGTTTTGAATTGGTCCAGGCTGCGCTGATGGAAGCGCAAAATCGCCCAGGCCTGAAACTGATTCAGCTGACCGTTACGGCTGGCAATGACGCCGCGTTCAAGCTGTACCAGCGTTGCGGTTTCATCCAGTTCGGCCTGGAGCCGCTGGCCGTGCGGGTCGGCGAGGACTACTTCGACAAAATCCACATGTGGCGCGAGATCTAAAGATCGCAGCCTCGTTTCACTCGACAACTCCTACAGGTGTACGCAAAACACTGTAGGAACTGTCGAGTGAAACGAGGCTGCGATCTTTTGATTTCCGCTTTAAGTCAGCGAACTGCGCTAACCCCGTCGAGGGTGGAGAACGACGTGTCCTTCGCCGTCAGCAAGAAATCGCGCATGTACGGCGCATCCAGCATGTCCGCACGAATCCCCGCGTACAGCGTCGCAAACAAGCCTTTCTCGCCCAGCCGCTTGGCCTTCACATAACCCCGTGAGCTGTATTCATGCAGCGCCCAATGCGGCATGCCGCACACGCCGCGTCCGCTGGCCACCAGTTGCATCATCATCACCGTCAGTTCCGAAGTGCGGACCTGGGCCGGTTCGACGTCGGCGGGTTCGAGGAAACGCGTGAAGATGTCCAGTCGATCGCGCTCCACCGGGTAGGTGATCAAGGTTTCCGTGAGCAAGTCTTCCGGCACGATGTACGCCTTGCTCGCCAACCGGTGCTGATTGGCCACCGCGAGCATCGCTTCGTAGGTGAACAACGGCACGTAGGTGATCCCGGCCAGTTCCTGCGGATCGGATGTCACCACCAAGTCCAGATCGCCACGGGCCAGGGCCGGCAGCGGGGCGAAGGAGAAGCCCGAGGCCAGGTCGAGTTCGACTTCCGGCCAGGCGTCGCGGAACTGGTCGATGGTCGGCATCAGCCACTGAAAGCAACTGTGACACTCGATCGCCATGTGCAAACGCCCGGCAGTGCCGCCGGCTAGCCGCGCGATATCGCGTTCGGCGCCACGCAGCAGTGGCAGGGTGGCGTCGGCCAGTTGCAGCAGGCGCAGACCGGCACTGGTGAAACGCACCGGTTTGGTCTTGCGCACGAACAACGGCATGCCCATGCGCTCCTCCAGTTCCTTGAATTGGTGGGACAGGGCCGACTGCGTCAGGTGCAGGCGGTCGGCCGCATCCACCAGGCTGTCGGCTTCGCGCAAGGCATGCAGGGTCTTCAGGTGACGGATTTCAAGCACCGGGGGCTCCATGAGGAAAACTTGTGATCAACACGAAAAGGTTGAGTTTGTCTCATGTTGGGTTGGCTGTCGACAATAGGCCCACGTTTTTACAACATCTTTAAAGGGAGAAATTCACCATGGCTCTGGCCCACACACTTGGTTTCCCGCGCATCGGCGCTGACCGCGAACTGAAAAAAGCCCTCGAATCCTACTGGAAGGGCGATCTCGATCAGGACGCTTTGAAAGCCGTTGGCCGCCAACTGCGCGCCACCCATTGGCAATTGCAGAAAGACGCCGGCATCGATTTGCTGCCGGTCGGCGACTTCGCCTGGTACGACCAGGTGCTCAGCCATTCCCTGGCTTTCGGTGTAGTGCCCGAGCGTTTCAACAGCACCCTCGATGCCAGCGGCCAGCCGACCCTCGACACCCTGTTCGCCATGGCCCGTGGCGCCACAGCCGCTTGCTGCGGTGGTGAACACAGCCAGTTGCAATACGCCCAGGAATTGACCAAGTGGTTCGACACCAACTACCACTACCTGGTCCCGGAATTCAGCGCTGATCAGCAATTCAAACTGAGCTGGGAACAGCTGTTCGACGAAGTCGCCGAAGCCAAGGCCCTGGGCCACAACGTCAAACCAGTGATCATCGGCCCGCTAACTTATCTGTGGCTGGGCAAAGCCAAAGGCAACGACTTCGACAAACTCGAACTGCTGGAACGCCTGCTGCCGGTCTACAACGAAATCCTCGGTCGCCTCGCCGAACAAGGTGTGGAATGGGTGCAGATCGACGAACCGATCCTGACCCTCGACCTGCCGCAAGCCTGGAAAAGTGCATTCGAACGCGCTTACCACATCCTTCAATACTCGCCGCTGAAAAAACTCGTCGCGACCTACTTCAGCGGCCTGGAAGACAACCTCGGCCTGGCCGTCAGCCTGCCGGTGCAAGGCCTGCACATTGATGCCGTGCGCGCGCCGGATCAACTCGGCCAGGTGCTGGATCGCCTGCCGACCTACAAGATTCTCTCGGTCGGCCTGGTCAACGGCCGCAACGTCTGGCGCTGCGAACTGGAACAAGTGCTGGCGCAACTGCAACCGGCGCAAGAGCGTTTTGGCGACAACTTGTGGGTCAGCAGTTCCTGCTCGTTGCTGCACAGCCCGGTGGATCTGGAGCGCGAAGACAAGCTCGACCCGGAACTGAAATCCTGGCTGGCCTTCGCCGTGCAGAAGTGCGGTGAAATCGCCGTACTGCGCGATGCCCTCAACGACCCGCAAGCGCCCAAGGTGCAAGCCGCACTGGCCGAAAGCCGCGCGATCCAGGCCAGCCGTGCGCAATCGCCGCGCATTCATAAAGCTGAAGTCCAGGCCCGTATCGCCGCCATTGACGCCAAGGACAGCCAACGTCATTCGCCGTTCGCCAAACGCATCGAACAACAGCGTGCACGCCTGAAACTGCCGACGTTCCCGACCACCACCATCGGTTCGTTCCCGCAGACCGGTTCGATCCGTCTGGCCCGTCAGGCGTTCAAGCAAGGCAAGCTGTCGGCCAACGATTACACCGACGCCATGCACAGCGAAATCCGCCACGCGGTGCAAGTCCAGGAGCGTCTGGGCCTGGATGTGCTGGTGCACGGTGAAGCCGAGCGCAACGACATGGTCGAGTATTTCGCCGAGCAACTGGACGGCTACCTGTTCACCCGTTTCGGCTGGGTGCAGAGCTACGGTTCGCGCTGCGTGAAACCGGCGATCATTTACGGCGACCTGAGCCGCCCGAACGCCATGACTGTCGACTGGATCACCTACGCGCAAAGCCTGACCGACAAGGTCATGAAAGGCATGCTCACCGGTCCCGTGACCATGCTGATGTGGTCGTTCCCACGCGAAGACGTGTCGCGCAAAATCCAGGCGCAACAATTGGCATTGGCCCTGCGTGACGAAGTGGTCGATTTGGAAAACGCCGGGATCAAAATCGTGCAGATCGACGAAGCCGCGTTCCGCGAAGGCTTGCCGTTGCGCCGGGCGCAATGGCAGGAATACCTCGACTGGGCGGTGGAAGCCTTCCGCTTGAGCGCCTCCGGTGTGCGCGACGAAACCCAGATCCACACCCACATGTGCTACAGCGAATTCAACGACGTGATCAAATCCATCGCGGCCATGGACGCCGACGTGATCACCATCGAAACCTCGCGCTCGGACATGGAATTGCTCGAAGCTTTCGAAGCCTTCGACTACCCGAACGACATCGGCCCGGGCGTGTATGACATCCACTCGCCACGGGTGCCGGACACCGCCGAAATGGTCAAGTTGATGAGCAAGGCTGTGAAGCGCATTCCGGCGGAACGCTTGTGGGTGAATCCGGATTGCGGCTTGAAGACCCGTGCGTGGCCGGAGACGGAGGCGGCGCTGGTAAACATGGTGGCGGCGGCGCGGCAGTTGCGTAGTCAGCTCGCCTAAGTACGGATGTAATGAAAAGCCCGCTGAATCGGTGACGGTCAGCGGGCTTTGTTTTGGTCGATGGTTTACACAGGCTCCTTATGGAACTTTGTCCGGCATTTTTAACGAAATACCGGGTCACCCCCAGATCCGCGCCATATTCTGGGCTGATGACATCGGAGCGAGTGGCGCCCGATCCAGCGTCATCCATGGGATAAAAAAAACATTCCCGCGACCACCCTCCATGCCACTTTCGAGGTACAGCGTGCCCTCGGGTGTGGGTGGTACAAAATGCAGGCTGAGTACTTCGAGGACCTGATTGTTCAAATGCACAAAGTCGGATGCGGCGCCGGTGCTGGAGCGCAGGCGAAGGGACGGCTGAAGGTTGCCGGTTGCCGACTGGAGCACGGCGACCTGAAGTCGATAAGTAGCGCCGGGTTGGAGGTTATTGAATGATCTGGAGAGTATGTCCGCCGGGGCTGCGCCGGTTACAGTCTCGGTCTTGAGTACGCAATAGCGTTCGCCCGGCGCCTGGTAAAACGAGAACACATTCTTGAAATCCGGATCGTGCGGGACCCAGCCTTGATAGTCCGGGTAATCGAAAACCACTCGTTCCTCCGACAGTCCTGGCTGGACCGTGAACACGTACGGTAGCGAGTGTTGCGTGCTGTCGATTGACCGCACCGTAATGACATGGCGCGCTACCGCAAAGGTTCGCGCCGGCACGACCCAGTCGCCATTGGCATCGACCGTGAACCGTCCGAGATTGCGCACCCCCTCATAGACAACCACCGGTCGCCCCGCAGTCGCCCGGCCGCGAATAACCAGGGAGTTATGGTAGTAAGTGACGCCAGTGTGGGGGATCACCTGATCCCTGGTGGTGACGGCGCTGATGATCGGTATCTGCGTCGGCGGAGCTTGCGGGTCGAGTACGGCGCTGGGGGCGAGCAGCATGTGGGCGGCTTGACCGAGGGCTGCTCTTGATGCCGGCACATGACGACGCACACCGGTGTGATCGGATTCGAAAACCACGTGCGCCGAACAGGGTGCCATCGTGTCCGGGCCATTTTTGATCTGGTCCTGCACGGTGTAGAAAAGCGTCAGTCGCGGGCCGTTTGCAGCCTGTCGAAACTGTTGCGCCGTCAATGTCCGCACGATGCATTGCGGTTCGTTCGCCACGCACCGTGGAAGCTCATCGGGCGACACCGTGAAACGCATGGTCAGGTTGCCCATAGTCAGTGCGATGACGTCGTGAGGCCGGCAATAGGGATAGCAAAAGCGCACCTCGACGTTCAGCGCAACACGTTCGGCATCCAGACCATTATCGATAACGTCCTGTGGCAGTTTCAGTTGCAATTCCGAGTGCCCGGGATTGCAATCGAGGTCCTTGTTGCCGGGGCGGATGGCGTTGTACAGGATCCTCAATGGCGGCGAGGAGGTTACGGCGTCATGGCTGACCCGGCTGATCGTGGCTTGCAGCACGTTGATCCTGTCGGGCATTAGCTCAAGCTTGGGAATCTTCATCTCATGCCGACACTTCACCGTACCGGACTGGATGATAAACGTGTCGACGATGCGCCCGTTGAGCAGGAGATCGACCACATCCAAAGCCACGGCCCCTGTCACCGGGTTGATAATGACCCGGGAGCCGTTGAGGTCACTGTCATCGTAAATCCGTAGCGAGACACCGCAGTCGGCGCCTTCCACCGATTCAGTCGCTCCCAAAATGGTCGGTTGGGCGATCTGCAACACACTGTCTTCGGGAACGGCTGCTGGTGGATGCGGCGGCTCACTGCTCCTGTGCGTGTGACCGACAATCAGAATTTCCGTGGCCGGTAATGTCTGCGCAGAGCCATGGGCGTCGGTACGGGTGAAAAACAGCCGGGCGCTGCCACCAGCCAATTCCTGCATGACCGCGTTGGGAATCTTGAAGTCCGGCCTCAATGGGATTTCCAGAGTTTGTTCCAGGCTCAACACCTTCGACTTGCCCGTGCGGTCCAGGCCTCGCCAGACCAGTTTCAGCATGTCACCGGGGGCAAAACCTTGGGTGTCGAGGCTGACCTTGGCCGAGCGGCTGCCCAATCGGCTCAAGTACAACGTGTGCTGCTGATCGGTGCCTTCTACCGTCGCAAGTACCGGTTCGTCGGTGCCAGACTGGATCGTCAGTACACGGCCGGGTGAGTGATCCAGCGCGCAATTTTTCAGTTCGTCGCACACCGTGTAATACAGAACGACCGCACCATCGCCATTGCTGGCGACCTTGTCCCTGGACAGCGAAAACGTCAGCGGCTGTCCGACCTCGTCGGCCTTTACCGTATGCAGCAAGGCCCAGTTGCCGAACATCAGCGTGACCTTGTCGTTCGGGCACATGCCCTCATAGGCGGGCACGATGACGGTTTCATCCTGCTGAGCGTTGAGCGTGGTGGCGCCAATGTATGGCGCTGCCAGCGGGTGATCGATACCGCCGGGCAAACGGGTCTTGACTCGAACGTTCAGCGGGGCGGATCGCTCAAGGTTCACCCGGTACGTCAGGGTGAAAACTCCTTCCGGAATCAGCGCCGCCGGGATGTATGGGGTGATGGGCTGGCCGGCGTAATCCTTCTTCACCGGCAGGACCAGGACCAGCCGCGTGTCGAGGTACACCAACACACTGTCGCCGGGTTCGATGCCGTTGGAATCAATGGCGATTGGCAAGCCTCGCTCCATGAGGATGGCCTGATTGACGCCCAACTCCGCACGCCCGACGGAGGTCATCGCGCCGGGTATTTCCAGCGCTGGGCGGGTGGCCAGTTCCTGTCTGGCCTCGGGGCAATTGGTTGTGATCATCAACGCAACCTCTGTGTGTGCCCGGGGGGCCGATTGAATACACAACAGGGGAGGCTGCCTACTGTCAGAAATAACAGGTTGACGGGGTCTTCCGATGAGCGGCGGCAGGGTCTTGCCTGGTGACTGCCGTACGCCCGACACGACCACTCGGCAATCTTCATTAAACTGTCACGCAACTGTGGCAGCGCGCTTGAACAAACTTCATCAGACTCGCGCTCTACTGGGGTTCTGCGTTTCGGTGTTTTTCATGCGTGTATTTTTATTAGTGGCAGCGCTGTTGTTCAGCCTGCCGTCCTTTGCGACTTCGCGTTGCGACGTCAATGTGGCGACCGAACATGTCGATCTGGACCAGGTGAGCCTGGCGTACCAGAGCATCGGCCGTGCATCCGATCCGGCATTGTTGCTGGTGATGGGCCTGGGCGGGCAACTGATCCACTGGCCCGACGAAGTCGTGGTTGCCTTGTGTCAGCAGGGTTTTCGGGTGATTCGCTATGACAACCGCGATGTCGGGCTGTCGACCTGGCGCCAGACGCCGGCCAACGCCAACCTGACCTTCGAAGTGTTGCGCTACAAACTCGGTTTGCCGGTGGCAGCGCCGTACACCTTGACCGACATGTCCGAGGACGCGTTAGGGTTGATGGATGCGTTGCACATCGAGCAATTCCACGTGCTGGGCGCAAGCATGGGCGGGATGATCGCCCAGCACATGGCAGCGATGGCGCCGCAGCGGATTGAGAGCCTGACGTTGATCATGACCAGCTCCGGGGCCGAAGGCTTGCCGGCGCCGAGTGCGGCGCTGGTGCAATTGTTGTCGCGTCGCGGCGCGCCGAACCGCGAAGTGGCGCTGGAGCAACAGGCGGATTTGCTCGCGGCCCTGAGCAGCCCGAGCGTGAGCGATGATCGGCAAGTGCTGCTGCAACAGGCCGCAGCTTCGTATGACCGGGCGTTCAATCCCGAAGGCGTGAAGCGCCAGATCATGGCGATCCTCGCCGAGCCGAGCCGCGTGGCGTTGCTCAACCAATTGCGCGTGCCGACGCTGGTGGTGCACGGCACGGCAGACCCATTGCTGCCGGTGATGCACGGCGTCCACCTCGCGGCGCATATTCGCGGCAGTCAGTTGAAACTGATCCCGGGCATGGCCCATCGTTTCCAGGAAGCGTTCAAGGCGCCGTTGCTCGCGGCGGTGTTGCCGTACTTGCAGTCCCACCGCGAAGACACCTCGCATTGGGCGCAGATTGAGCCGGTGGCCGCCCCCAACCTTCTATAACCCCCAATTCCCCGTAGGAGCGAAGTTTGCTCGCGAAGAACGATAACGCGCTCTCCAGACATGACCACGTCCGCTGACCGGATGGCGGTCTGCGTTCAGTTGAGCCGCTGGAATTGAATCCACGGGATGACATAGTCATTTCCCGTGCCGGTGGCCAGAACATTGGAGATCATCAGTCTGTCGTTGGGGCTGCTCGGGATAAAATTCAGCGTGTAATGTCGCGGGTCGGCATGGCTGATGGTCAGGTTTGCGCTTGTGGCGCCATTGGTTCTCAAGGCCACTATCGGTACGGCGGCCAGTTGAGGGTAGCGTGCGAAGTTGACGGTTAAGGCGTACGTCCTACCGGGCGTTAAATTGTTGAAGTCCTTGTACAGCACGACACCCGCCGAGTTATTGGTGTTGGTGTTGTTGAACAACACGTATTGGTTGAACGGAGGGTAGAAGATGAAAAACAGGTCATTGGGCCCAACCGCCGGCCCTGTCTGCCAGCCGTTGTAGACCGGATTGTAGAAGTTTGTAATTTCGAGCACGAGCCCTTCCAGCACCGTGAACGCCCGTGGCTCTGAGACCAGGTCGCTGCCATCGGTGGTTCGTGCCGTGAGGGTATGGGTGGTCACGTTGAATGTTCGTTCCAGAACGGTCCAGATCCCGCTGGCATTGACCGGGAACCGGCCGAGGGAGTTGCTGAGGTTATCAATGACCTCCACCTCTGTTCCCGCTTCGGCCGTGCCACTGATGGCCAGCGTGCGGTAATACGTCGATCCCCGATCGACAACCGTTGCTCCGCCGGCCGTGACGCTGGTGATTTCAGGTTGTTCACTCGCGTTATTGACGATGAGCGTCAACTCCCGGGATGGCAACTGCCGAGTACCCCGGATAAACATGTAACTCACGATCACGACCCGGCCTCTGTTGGCCTTGATAAAGGCTGTGCTCAAAGGGAAGCTGGCCAGACCGTTGTCATCCAGGTCCACCGGAGTGAACGCTGGGGAGCCGGCCCCGGGAGCGCCCCGAACAATCAATTGGACTTGATCACCTGGGCGGAACCCCGGAATTTCGACCCGTCCTATGGCGCCTTGCGGGTTGTCTTTGGGCTCAAGCACACCGCCGGGTGCGAGGATCACCACGGGCGGTGGCAAGTCCGGTATTCCGGAGCCAATGACCCGCGTGTTGGCAATTACCGAGTTGGCAATGAATACGCCGTTTCTGGATTGCACATAGCTGCCGGTCACCCTCCGTCCGGAGATGACCAGGTTATTGGGCACCAGGAGCGGCAGCGGCACGGGCCTGTTGAACTGGCCGGTAAGGGTGCCTGACACCAGGAAGTCAGGGCTGGGAGGGCTGCTGTATCTGGCGTCGATCGTGTCGCCAACCGCAAACTGCGAGGTGGCGGCCCTGACCAGCATGATCAGGTCGTCGCTGCCCATCTGTTCCAGGTCGATAGAGTTTGAATCCGCGTCGTTCGGGTTGTCGAAAAACTCCGGAGCCGGGCGCCGCACGCCAGCGAGATCGACATCGATAAAGATAGGTGGCGAGTACGGGTCAGACGGGTCTGCGCCGTTAGTGATCTGGTCATGTACGGTGTAACTGAATACAAATTCCGGACTGTCGCCGGCATCCTTGAAGTTTTGCGCAATCAATGTGCGCTCAATGCACAGGGGCGTGCTTTCACCGAACTCTGGAGCCTCGCTCGGCGAAACCGTAAAACGCAGGGTCGAGTTTCCCAGTCGCAGCTCGATGATGTCGTAAGCCCGGCAGTAGGGGTAACAAAAACTCACCTCGACGTCCTGCAATGCCCGGGCGGCGTCCAGGCCATTGTCGATGATGTCTTGCGGCAATTTCAGTTGCAGTTCCGAGTGGCCCGGCCCGGTGTCGAGGTCTTTGTTTCCGGGGCGGATTTCGTTGTACAGGATACTCAGTGGTGGCTCGGAAAAATCGGCATTTCCGCCGACCCTGCTGACGATGGCCACAAGAAAGTTGACGGCATACGGGTTGAGCTGATGATTGGGGATTTTCATTAGGTGCCGGGCATTTTCTTCGCCCTCTGCAACGATAAGGGTGTCGATAATGTTGTCGTTGAGAATGAGGTCGATGACATCGAGCGCGGCTCCGTCGATCAGTGGGTCGATGACCACCTGGGCCCCATTCGGGTCCTGGTCATCGTATATTCTGATCGAAACCCCGCAATGCGCCCCGACCACAGGCACGGTGCTTCCCTGGATAATCGGCACATCGATCCTCAAGACACCGCTTTCGGGTTCGCTGAGTGTGCTGCCGCTGCTGCCGCTGCTGCCGGATTCCGGCTCACTGACCCTGCGGGTATTCCCCACAATGAGTATTTCCCGCGAAGGTAATGGCTGTATGTCGCCATTGCCGTCCGTCCGGGTAAAGAAAAGCCGTGCGCTGCCGCCGGCCAGGGTCTGGATATCGGCGTTGGCAATCTTGAAACTCAGCGCCGATTGAATCTTGAGGGTTTGCGTTTCGGTGAGCACATGGGCCTCACCTGTACGGTCCAGCCCTAACCAGTGAAGCGTCAGCGTGTCGCCTGAACCGAAGTCTTGCGTATCGAGATGGATATCGAGCGTCTGGCTCCCCAGTTGGCTCAGGTAGAGAATGCTCTGTTCGTCAACGCCCGCCACCCTCGGGGGCGCAGGCTCATCGGCGTCGCTCTGGATCATGACCGAGAGGCCCGCTGAGTGAGCCGTGGCGCTGTTGCCGAATTGATCAACAATCCTGTAGTACAGAACGATTTCGCCATGACCGTTCTCGGCAAACATACCCTTCAGCAGAGTAAAGGTCAGTGGCTTTGTTACTTCATTGGCTTTCACGGTATGCGGGATGGCGGACCGGCCGAATACCAGCGTCACAACATCGCCACTGCTCATGTTTTGGTAGGGGGCAACCGTGACCGTTTCATCCTGCAGGCCGCTCAGGAGGGTGGCGCTGAGTTGTGGTGCCGCCAGCAAGGAATGCCCCGGCGCATTCAGGTCTGGATCGATGCCGCCGGGCAAACGGGTTTTGACCATCACCTTCAGCGGCACTGACCATTCAAGATTCACCCGGTAAGTCACGGTGATCAACCCTTCGGGAATCAGCCTGGCCGGGATGTACTGGATGATCGGTTCGCGTGCGTAATCCACCTTGACCGGCAGCACCAGTACCAGGCGGTCGTCGATATACACCAAAACACTGTCGCCGGGTTTGACCGAGTCGGAATCTATGTTGACCTGTAATCCAGGTGCTTTAACCATGGCCTGATTGACGCCCTGGGTCGCGCTATCGGCAAAGAACAGCGCTCCCGGAATATCAATCGCCGGGCGTTGACGTTGTTTCGGGATATGGACCGCGTGTTCTTGGCGACGAGAGTCAGCGTTCATGATCCGGGCTCCGGTGGCAATGCGCATTAATGGCAGTGGAAGCAGAGCTAATTGAATGCTTCGGGGAAGAGGGTTGGCTACTGTCAGAAATAACAGGTGGGGCGTGATTTGCGATGAATGGTCAGCGGTTTCCGATGCTCAAGACTCCCGGCTCAGGCCGATCCATGCCGTGTCAAAACCATTGGCAACACCCCAAGTCCCCCTGTGTGAGCGGGCTTGCTCGCGAAGGCGGCGTGTCAGCGGCATCAATCTCGACTGACACACCCATTCCTGTAGGAGCTGCCGAAGGCTGCGATCTTTTGATCCTGATGTTCAGCGGTGCTAAAAGATCAGGATCAAGATCAAAAGATCGCAGCCTTCGGCAGCTCCTACAGGTGTATTGTTCGAGCTTTACGGCGCGACATTAGCCTGCGAGGTATGCGATGAGTAACTCCCTGAAAATCGATTTTGTCAGCGACGTGTCCTGCCCCTGGTGCGTCGTGGGTCTGTATGGTTTGACCAAGGCGTTGGACCTGCTGGGTGACGAGGTCCAGGCCGAGATCCGTTTCCAGCCGTTCGAGCTGAACCCGAACATGGGCCCGGACGGCCAGAACATCACTGAACACATCACCGAAAAGTACGGTTCCACCCCGGAGCAATCGCAGAAAAACCGCGAGATGATCCGCGCCCGTGGCGCCGAGGTCGGGTTTGCCTTTCGCACCGACGGCAACAGCCGCATCTACAACACCTTCGACGCCCACCGCTTGCTCTACTGGGCCGGGCTGGAAGGGTTGCAGTTCAATTTGAAAGAGGCGCTGTTCAAGGCGTATTTCACTGATGGCGGCAACCCGTCGGACCCCGCGCAACTGGCACAGATCGCTGAAAGTGTTGGGCTGGATCGGCAACGGGCCGAGGCGATTCTGGCGTCGGATGAATACGCCAAGGAAGTTCATGAAGAAGAACAATTGTGGCTGTCGCGCGGCGTGAGTTCGGTGCCGACGGTGGTGTTCAACGGGCAATACGCGGTGACGGGCGGGCAGCCGGTTGAAACCTTTGTCGGGGCGATCCGGCAGATCATGAGCGAGGCGAAGGGCGGGACGGTGAATAACTGACACCCCACCCCGTAGGAGCTGCCGAAGGCTGCGATCTTTTGATCTTGATCTTTTTGACGCCGCTAAAAGCAAGATCAAAAGATCGCAGCCTTCGGCAGCTCCTACAGTGGATGCCGTGTGAGGCAATGATCAGCGGACGATCTTGTCCACATGAATCCCCAATTTCTTCAGCCGATACCAGAAGCTGCGCTCGGATATCCCGATCAGTTGCGCCGCCGCTGCCTGCACGCCATTGCTCTGTTGCAGCGCTGCAAGAATGTAGGCTTTTTCAACCTCAGCCAGCGCCGCTTCCAAGTCCGCCGGCACGCCGTTGTGTTCAACCAGCACACCGCCGTCGGCGGGCCGTGAGGCGAACAGATACGCCGGCAAGTCATCCTCTTCAATCACCGACCCGCTGGCCACAATCGTCGCGCGTTCCACGCAGTTCTGCAGTTCGCGAATATTCCCCGGCCACGAATAATTCGCCATCGCCTGCAACGCCTCCGCGCTAAAACCGCTGAACCGTTTACCGGCCGCAGCACCCAGCGTATTAGCGAAATGCCGGGCCAATGGCGCGATGTCTTCGACCCGTTCGCGCAGGGGCGGCAGCGGGATCGGAAATACGTTGAGGCGGTAATACAAATCTTCGCGAAACTCTTTTTTGGCCACCGCATCCAGCAGGTTTTTGTTAGTGGCCGCGATCACCCGCACATCAACCTTGCGCTCACGCGGATCACCCACCGGCTCGATCACCCGCTCCTGCAACGCGCGCAAGATCTTCGCCTGCAACGCCAGCGGCATTTCACCGATCTCGTCGAGAAACAGCGTGCCTTTGTCAGCCTGCTGAAAGCGTCCAATTCGGTCCGCCACCGCTCCGGTAAACGCACCTTTGCGATGGCCGAACATTTCGCTTTCCAGCAAGCCTTCGGGGATCGCCGCACAGTTGACCGCCACGAACGGCTTGTCGGCGCGGTTGCCGTGTTTGTGGATGGCGCGGGCGACCATTTCCTTGCCGGTGCCGCTTTCGCCGGTCAGCAGAATCGTCGCATTGCTTTCGCGCACCGAGTCGATCGCTTGCAGCACCCTGCGGAAACTCGGGCTATCGCCCACCAGGCTGTCGATCTGCTGGTGTTCGTCGAGTTCGGCGCGCATGCGCTGGTTGTCTTTGAGGATGTCGCGAAATTGCAGGGCCTTGCTGACGGTGATGTCCAGCTCGTCGATATCGAACGGCTTGGCGATGTAGTCGAACGCACCGTTGCGCATCGACTGCACGGCGTTTTTTACCGTGCTGTAGGCGGTCATCACGATCACCGGCAACTGCGGGAAACGGCTTTTGATTTCCGCGAGCAATTGCGGGCCGTCCATGCCGGGCATGCGCCAGTCGCTGATCACCAGGTCAATGTCCTCGCACTCCAGCACTTTGAGTGCGTGCAAGCCGTTGCCGGCGGTGAACACCGTGATGCCGTTCTGACTCAGGGCCGATGCCAGCAGGTCGCAGAGCTTGGGCTCGTCGTCGACCACCAGTACGTTATGTGTCATCGCTCGCCTCGTCGAAGTCGTCACCATGGGTCGGAATGTACAGGCTGAAAGTTGCACCGGCATCTTTTTCACTGGTGCACTCGATGTGCCCGTCATGGTTTTCCATGATCGAAAATACCTTGGCCAGACCGAGGCCGGTGCCTGACGCCTTGGTGGTCACGAACGGGGTAAAGATCCGTTCCAGCATGTCGGGCTCGATGCCCTGGCCGGTGTCCGCCACGCTGATGATGGTGTGGGCGGCGTCGCGGTGGATGCCGAGTGTCAGGTGGCCGCCGTCGGGCATGGCGTCGATGGCGTTGACGATCAGGTTCAGTCCGGCCTGCTTGAGCTGGCGCGCATCGGCGTACAGGGTCGCGCCCGGCGCCTGATCGTCGATGTGCACCTCAATGTTGTGGCTGGCCAGTTCCGGCGCGCAAAACCCGACCAGCTCATCCACCAGCGGTCGCGCCGCTTGGGTCGAGCGCAGCGGCGCGCTGGGTTTGGCGAAGTCGAGGAAATCGGTGATCAGGTCATTGATCCGGCTGACTTCGCTGACCACGTATTCCAGATGCCGCTTATCGGTCTCGGGCAAATCCGCACGACGGTGCAGCAGTTGCGTCGCGGTCTTGATGATGCCCAGCGGGTTGCGGATTTCATGCGCCAGGCCCATCGCAACTTCACCCAGCGCATGCAAACGGTCGCGGCGGCGCAGTTGCGATTCCAGGTGTTGCAACTCGCCGAGGCGTTCGCTCATGTGGTTGAAGGTGCTGCTCAGTTCGGCCAGTTCATCGCCGCCGGTGACCGCCAAGCGCTGGCGATAATCCCCGGCGATCACCGCTTGCACGCCGTTGGACAAACCGCGCAACGGTTGGGTCAGGCGTTGCGAAACCAGCCAGCCGACACCCAGGGATGCTGCCGAACTGAGCAGGAAAATCAGGATGAACAGGTTGCTCTGGTTCACCAGCCCCACCAGGCTGGTGTGGCGTAGCAAGCCGCTGAAGATCACGCCTTGCAGCTCGCCGTTTTCATTGAGGATCGGCCGATAGATGCCGCTGTAGCGACTGGTGAATTGTTCGGTCGGCTGCTTGGTGGTGCGCAGGATCTGTTCGATTTTTTCCGGCACCGCCGCCGGGTGATCTTCGAAGCGCTGACTGGAGAAAATCTCGGAAAAGTCATTGCCCTTGGCCAGGTACAACCGCAAGTCCAACGAGTGCACATCGGAGACGCTGGTCAGAAAGCTGTTGTCGAGGTAGGTGGCGATCACCAGTTTGTAATCGACGCCATCCTGTTCGGTCTCGAAGGTCGAGACCACCGTACCGGTCGGCACGCCGCCGATTTGCAAGGTCTGCATCACCGCTTTGGGCGCGGTGCTGATCTGCCGCACGATGTCATCGGCGGCGGTGCTGAACACCACTTTGTGATCGCTGTTGCGCACCAGCGCGACAACATCGATGCCCATGGAATCGGCGATGTCAGTGGTCAATCGGTCGTGACGCAGCGACAACTTATCCACCGGAGGGCGGACGTATCGCAGGAACAACTGCGCGGCCCGGGCGTTGTCCCGCAGGATCTCGCTGATCTCGTCCTCGACGATCTTGGTCGATTCCTGCAGCCAGATGCGCACGTTGCTGTCGAAAATCTGCGACAGGGTGGTGGCCGCCAGTTCCGCGGCGATCATGGTCGGGATCACGCTGACCAGCCAGAAGGCCAGGACCAGTTTGCGTTGCAGGCTCCAGCCGGAGAGGGCGAAGGGTCGGGCGTTGGCAGGTCGGTGTTTGGTCATCGGGTTTCGCTTGTCGAAAGCCATGGCGGGATAAGTCGTAAGGCCGAGTTCAATACAGTAGCCGACATTGCCCCGCCAGTGGCGACCCGTCTGCAACCGGGTTCGCCATGGGCTCAGGCCAGTTGCCGATATTCCTGGCGCAGAGGTCGCGGGGTGGAGCGCTGTTGAATGAAACGCTGCTGGATAAAGTCCACGCTCAGCTCAATCACCCGGCGGTATTGCAGGTCGACGGTGATCATGTGATAGCAGTCGTCCAGCAACACCTTGACCACCGGCCCGCCGAGTTTGCGTTCGACGTAATCGGCGTTCCAGCGGCTGGTGATGTCGTCCTCGATGGAGTGCAGCACCAGCGCTTGGGTGGTGATCGACGGCATGCATTTTTTCACCACGGCATTGAGTCGGTGCAGTTCGCGAACCGTGACGCCTTCCATAGTCAGCAGACCGGCTGCGCTGCTTTCGCCTTCCTTCATCTGGCGTTCGACGATGGCGCGCAGGCGTTCGTTCTTGATGCCGTAGGGCGGTTTTTCTTCGAAGCTGCAAAGGTGCACGCCGAACGGGATGCGCATCAGCAACGGCGTGAGGAACGCCAGTTTGTTGATGCTCCAGCCGTCGTAGCGCAGGGTGGTCGAATACAGCAGCAAGCCTTCGATTTGCCCCGGGTGCTCGGCCGCCAGGTACATCGACAACACCGCGCCCATGGACAAGCCGCCGACGAACACATGCTCGTGTTTGCGCCGCACACCGACGAAGGTGTTGCGCGCGCTTTCGTACCAGTCGCGCCAGCCAGTGGCTTGCAGGTCGGCGTTGCCGCCGCAGTGCCCGGCCAGGGTCGGCACGTAGACCGTGTGCCCGGCTTTCGCCAGGCCCATGGCCACCCGACGGAGTTCGGTCGGGGTGCCGGTGAGGCCGTGGATCAACAACACCGCGACCTCGCCCGAGCCGAGAACGAAACCGGCGCTGCCTTCGCCCATATCGATCTCGTCATGCATCATCTTTTCATCGCCCGGTGCAAGAGACGGTCGAGGAGGGCGAGACCCAGGTCGATTTCCGGGTAGCTGATTTCCAGCGACGGGGCCAGGGTGATCACGTTCTTGTAGTAACCGCCCACGTCGAGGATCAGGCCCAGGCGTTTGCCGTCGATTTCGATGTCGCCCTTCATGCCTTCGTCGACCATGAAATCCAGGGTCGCCTTGTCCGGCGTGAAGCCGTCCGGCCCACAGATTTCGCAGCGCAGGGCCAGGCCCAGGCCATCGACGTCACCGATGATCGCGTAGCGTTTCTGCAGGTCTTTCAAGCCTTCGAGGAAGTATTTGCCCTTGGCCATGACCATTGCGCCGTAATCGACTTCGCTGGTCATCTTGAACATTTCCAGGCCAACCGCAGTGCCCAGCGGGTTGGACGCGAAGGTCGAGTGAGTCGAACCCGGCGGGAAGATTTTCGGGTTGATCAGTTCTTCCTTGGCCCAGATGCCGCCCAGCGGGTTGAGGCCGTTGGTCAGCGCCTTGCCGAAGACGATCACGTCCGGTTTGACGTCGAAGTGTTCGATCGACCACAGCTTGCCGGTGCGCCAGAAGCCCATCTGGATTTCATCGACCACCATCAAGATGCCGTGCTGATCCAGCACATGCTTGAGTTCGCTGTAGAAGTTCATCGGCGGGATCACGTAGCCGCCGGTGCCCTGGATCGGCTCGACGTAGAAGGCTGCGTATTCGCTCTGGCCGACCTTCGGGTCCCAGACACCGTTGTATTCAGTCTCGAACAGGCGGGCGAATTGCTGCACGCAATGGCTGCCGTACTCTTCCTTGGTCATGCCTTTCGGGCCACGGAAGTGGTACGGGAACGGGATGAAATTGGCACGCTCGCCGAAGTGGCCGTAGCGACGGCGATAGCGATAACTGGAGGTGATCGACGACGCGCCGAGGGTGCGACCGTGGTAACCGCCTTCAAAGGCGAACATCAGGCTTTTGCCGTTGGTGGCGTTGCGCACGACTTTCAGCGAGTCCTCGATGGACTGTGAACCGCCGACGTTGAAGTGCACGCGACCATCAAGGCCAAATTTTTTCTTGGCATCGACCGCGATCATTTCCGACAGCTCGATCTTGCCTTTGTGCAGGTACTGGCTGGCGATCTGCGGCAGGGTGTCGATCTGCTGTTTCAGTGCGTTGTTCAGGCGCGGGTTGGCGTAACCGAAGTTCACCGCCGAGTACCACATTTGCAGGTCGAGGTAGGCCTGGTCTTCGGTGTCCCACACGTACGAGCCTTCGCAGCGGCTGAAGATGCGCGGCGGGTCGATGTAGTGGACGGTGTCGCCGTAGGAGCAGTACTTGGCTTCTTTATCCAGAAGGATCTGGTCTTCGGCGGTAGCGATTCGAATATCAGACATGATGGAAGAGTTCCTGTGTTTCGACGTTGAAAGAGGTGGCGTTGGCGCTGCTGGCAACAGGCAGCAGGGCCAGCAGGGCTGGAAGTTCGGCGAAGCTGTCGAAGCGCGCGTAGGCGATGCCATTGCGCTCGCAGTGCTCGGCCAGGCGATCCTTGGCGAACACGAAATCGGCGGTGGACGCCACGCACATGTCCGACTGACCGTCACCGATCACCAGCACCCGTTTGCTCTTGGGCGTGGACTTGCATTTGCAGTTGCCGGACGCGGCGCGGCAGGCGTCGCTGGAGTACGGGAAGTCGATGCGCCAGCTCTCATGGCCGAGTTGGCGCAAGCGGTTGGCGAGGATCGGCAGCAGGGTCACGTAGTTGCGCGCAAGAATCCGCGCGATGCCTTGCTCGATGCCGTCGCTGACCACTTCCAGAGTGGCGCCGAGGCCGATCACGTGGTCGACGAAGTCGGGGAAGTCCGGGTCGATTTCGATCGTGTCGAAAAACGCGAGCAGTTCGTTCGGCGTGGCCTTGACCAGCGAGAGCTGGCGGCTAAGGCATTCACGGGAACCGATGTCGCCTTGCAGCCACTCGTTTTCGATCGCTTCCCAGCTCGGGTCGGCGAAGCGCTGGAGGATGCTGTCGATCACGTCGGTGCGGGTGATGGTCCCGTCGAAATCACACACGATATGCCAATCATTCATCTGCATTACCTATTGGGGCAGGGCGCGCTGTTTGCGCTTGCAGAAGGGGTAGAGCAGGGACTGTGCCAATCGGGTTTGGCCCCGTATTTACGGGGTTTTGGCGAGTGTGCGCGTTGGCGAAGCTACAATTTTTGTAGGTTGCTACAAACAACATGAGTGCTTGCGCAGGGAGGGCGAAAAGAGGATTGATGCGCGCATATCTTGTTAAGGAAGGGCCTCATGTCGAGGATTACGCTTGCTCTGTTTACGGCGCTGACGTGCTTGTCAGCCAACGTCCTGGCCGATGGCATTACCGGTGAGGCCGGTGCGGGGCTGAGTTATCAGCCTCATGACCCGACCGGCAGTCGCCATGAAGTCCGGCCGGTGCCGTATTTCGATCTGGACTGGGGCGATGTCAGCCTCAGCACCGACGACGGGCTGACCTGGAGCGCGTTGAAAACCAACGGTTTCAGTGCCGGGCCGTTCCTCAATTATTTGCCGGGGCGCACCGCCAACGGCAGTTTGCAGGGCCTGCACGATGTGCCGGACATGGGCGTGGTCGGTGGGTTCGTGCAATACGCGCCGGCTGATTTCTGGCGGGTGTTTGCGACCGTGGGCGAAGCGGTTGGCGGGCCTCAGGGTGTGGTCGGGAGGGTGGGTGGAGAAATTGGTTATCCACTGGGCGGCGGGGTGATTGGCAGCAGCAACCTGACCGCACACTTTGCCGATGCGCAGCAGAATCAGGCGTTTTATGGGGTGAGTGGTTCAGAGTCGCAGGCTTCGGGCATTGCCCGCTACAACGCTGGTGGCGGTTTGCAGAACGTGGCGTTGACTCAGAGCTTCGAATTTCCGCTGGCAACCCATTGGTCGCTGTTGACCAGTGCGAGCTGGATTCACCTGACGGGCGCGGCGGCGGACAGCAGCATCGTCAAACAGGTCGGGCAGCAGGATCAGGGGGAAGTGCAGGCGGCGGTGGCTTACAAGTTTGACTAGGACATCTCATTGGCCGGGCTGACGTCTTCGCGAGCAAGCCCGCTCCCACAGGAGGTCGCGTTCCAATGTGGGAGCGGGCTTGCTCGCGAAGGCGCCCTTGAGTGCAACAGAGATTCAGGTTTGTTCGCCTTCAGCCAACAACGCAATCCCGCCAATAATCACCGCCACGCCCACCCAGTGCAGCAAGCTGATCTGTTCACCCAGCCCCAGCCACGACCCCAGCAGCACCCCGACAAATACCAGTGAACTCAGGGGAAATGCCAGGGACAAACTGCTGCGGCGCAAGATCAGCATCCACACAAAGAACGCGCCGATGCCGCAGCCCACCGCAAACAAAACCCCGGGGTCGACGATCACTGCTTGCAGCCAATGCAGGGTAAAAGTCATCTGGCCCAACTGATCGCCACCGACCTTGGTCGCAATCTGCCCGGCACTTTCCAGCGTAATCAACAGCGCCCAGAGCACCACCGTGCCGAGTCGCCCGTGCAGCCAACCCATCGATTCGGCGTTACGCATGGCCAGCACACGCGAGCATCACGCCCACCGTAATCACCAGCGTTGCGAGCCAGCGCCGGCGGCTGACGGTTTCGCCGAGCACCACTTTGCCCGCCAGCACCACGCCGCAATAGGCCAGGGCCCCGGCCGGGAATATCAGGCTCAACGGCGCCCGGGACAAGGCTTCAAGCCAGACGAAAAATTCCAGCGCGTACGCACCGATCCCGCACCACAGCAGCGGCGCGTTGAACACCTGACCCCAGAACGCGTTCAGCCGAAAGCCACCTTCGAGTTCCGGCAAACGGTCCAGGCCGAGTTTGAAACAGAGCTGGCCGATCACATCCAGCACGATGGAAAACGCCACCAGCACAATGACGGTGAAGGTCATGGGCGTGGTGCCTTTTTGAGAATATTCACGGTCAGGATCTACCCCTTGGTGGGCGCTTTCAGACACCGCGCTCATCAGGTATGAGCACCGGCCGAGAGGGCTTTGAGGGTAAATGCAAGGGGCGGGCCAGCCGCTGTCAACGCAGTTCCCTTGTGGGAGCGGGCTTGCTCGCGAAAGCGCTGTGTCAGCCAACATGGATGTTGAATGTGCTGGCCTCTTCGCGAGCAAGCCCGCTCCCACAGGGGATGGTCAGGCGTGAAGGCGCACCCAGACGCTGACGAGCACGGTCGCGGCCATCAACCAGGCCACCGCCGCCACGGCCAGCGAAGCTTCCAGGCGCATGCGGTCGACCATCACGTACAGCGTGGCCAGGTACACGAAGTACGGAATGATCGACCACATGCCAAACACGATGGTGGTCTTCAAATCGTCCAGCGAGCGACCCTTGCCGACGATGTAGTGTGCGATCAGCGCGAAGGTCGGGAACAGCGGCACCAGGCCTGCGATGTAATAGTTCTTGGTCTTGGCCAGCGCGGCGAGGATCAGTACGACTGCCGCGCCGAGGGCTGCTTTGAGGATCAGGTCCATCAGTGGCTCAGCCCGTACTTTTTGACTTTGTCGAACAGCGTAGTCTTGGCCATTCCCAATTCCAGGCTGGCCTGGGTCAGGTTGCCGCCACTGCGCTGCAAGGCGTCGTTGAGCAAATTGCGTTCGAACGCTTCCACCGCTTCGGCGAACGCCAGGCCTTGATTGCTGCCGCTGGCGCCAGACTTTTTGAAGGCCGGCAAACCAAGAGCGAAACGCTCGGCGACGTTGCGCAATTCCCGCACGTTGCCCGGCCAGTCGTGGCTCATCAGGTTGGACAGGGTCTGGTTGTCCAGCTCCGGCACCGCACGGTCGAAGCGCAGGGACGACTGCTGCAGGAAGTGTTCGAACAGTTGGAGGATGTCTTCGCGACGTTCGCGCAGCGGCGGCAGTTCCAGGGTCACCACGTTGAGGCGGTAATACAGGTCACTGCGGAACTCGCCCTTTTTACTCGACTCGTCCAGGTCGGACTTGGTCGCCGCAATCACCCGACAATCCACCGCCACGCTCTGGTTCGAACCGAGGCGTTCGAGGGTGCGTTCCTGCAACACCCGCAGCAGTTTGATCTGCAACGGCAGGGGCATGCTTTCCACTTCATCGAGGAACAGCGTGCCGCCGTCGGCGTGTTCGATCTTGCCGATCCGCCGCTTGCCGGCGCCGGTAAAGGCGTTGGCTTCGTGGCCGAAAATTTCGCTTTCGAACAGGTTTTCCGGGAGCCCGCCGCAGTTCAGCGCGACGAACTGTTTGGTATGGCGGCGACTGAAGTCATGCAGGCAACGAGCGACCAGTTCCTTGCCGGTGCCGGTCTCGCCTTCGATCAACACGTTGGCCGAGGTGTCGGCGACGTTGGCGATCAGTTCACGCAGGTTCTGCATCGCTGGAGAACGACCGATGATCCGGCCTTCCAGGGAATCCCGTTCCGCCAATTGGCGACGCAACGACGAGACTTCGCGAGCCAGGCTGCGTTGTTCAAGGGCGCGGCGGGCCACGTCCACCAGGCGTTCCGGGGAGAAGGGTTTCTCCATGAAATCGTAGGCGCCTTTCTGCATCGCGCCGACCGCCATGGAGATATCGCCATGACCGGTGATCAGCACCACCGGCAGGCTGCGGTCGCGGGCCTTGAGCCGGGTCAGCAGTTCGAGGCCATCGATGCCCGGCAGGCGGATGTCGCTGATGACGATCCCGGCAAAGTTGTCGCCGACCCGCTCCAGGGCTTCTTCGGCGCTGCCGACACCGACGCAGGGAATGTCTTCCAGGGTCAGCGCCTGTTGGCAGCCGAGCAGCACATGGGGGTCGTCTTCGACGATCAGTACGCTAAGGTCGTTGTTCATATTGGCTCGGCGGGAGTGGGGCTTACCAACGGTAAACTGAGGACGAAGGTGGTACCACCGCTGGCCGGGTGTTCGACACCCAAGTGACCGCCGGTGGCCGCGGCCAGGCTGGCGGAGAGGGTCAGGCCGAGGCCCAGGCCCTGTTCGCCGGGTTTGGTGGTGAAGAACGGTTCGAACAGATGCTTGCGCGCTTCGGCGTCGATACCGTGGCCGTTGTCGCGAACCCGCAGGCGATATTTACCGTCAAACTCTTCGCCTTCCAGCCACAGCTCGGGTAGCGGTTGCGACTGCATGGCGTCGAGGGCGTTGCCGATCAGGTTGACCAGGATCTGCTCCAGCCGCGTCTGGTCTATCTGCACCTGCACGTCTCTAAAGTCGCGGTGCAGGTCCAGATGTACGCTTTCCATTCGACTGCCCAGCAGTTGCAACGCAGCGTCCACGGCTTTGCCGAGACTGGCCTGACCCTTGTCGTCGCCGCGCCGGGCGAAGGAGCGCAGGCTGGCGGTGATGCGGCCCATGCGGTCGATCAGTTCGTTGATGGTTTTCAGGTTGGTGCTGGCGACGTCCAGTTGACCGCGCTCCAGGAAGCGCACGGTGTTGCCGGACAAGGTCCGCAGTGCGGCCAGTGGCTGGTTCAATTCATGCGCGATGCTGGTCGACATCTGTCCGATGGCCGCCAGTTTGCCAGCCTGGACCAGTTCATCCTGGGCCCGGCGCAACGTCTCTTCGGCCTGGCGCCGTTCACGGATCTGACCCTTGAGCCGCTCGTTGCTGGCACGCAGGTCGGTGGTGCGTTCGGTAATCCGACGCTCCAGTTGATTGTTGGCTTCCTGCAAGGCTTCCCGGGCCGCGAGGCGGGTGGCGATGACCTTGCGCCGCTCGTTCCAGGCGATCAGCAGGAACGCCACCAGGGCGAACGCCACCGCCACCAGAATCCCCTGATTGATCGCTTCCCGGCGCAAATCCGCGAGGGGCGTGAGCAGGGTGAAATTCCACGGGGTGTCGCTCAAGGGGCGGGTCTGCGCCAGATAGGTGATGTCTCGCTCGTCGGACGCCAGTTCGCTGTTGGCGGGGAAGGTCAGTTTCTCCACGCCTTCGGCCAGGGTTTCCCGGGCCAGCGGTTGCAATTCGTTCAGCGGAAACCAGTAGTACTGCAGACTGCGGGCGAGTTTTTCCTTGGTCTCGTCGCTCAACGGCACCACGGATTTGAGCCGGCGCGCGGGATCGCTGGAGAGAATGATGATGCCGTTTTCGTCGCTGACGAAAGCTTCGAGGCGCGCACGCTGCCAACGTTCTTCCATGGCTTCGAGGCGAACCTTGACCACTGCGACGCCGATGATCTTGCCGTGTTCTTCCAGGCCGTGGGCCAGGTAATAGCCGGGTTCGCCGTTGGTGCTGCCGATGCCATAGAAACGGCCCGGCTGACCGCGCACGGCGTTCTGGAAATAGGCGCGGAAGGACAGGTCTTCACCGAGGTAACTGTCGACATCGCGCCAGTTGCTGGTGGCCAGCACGCGCCCGGTGGTGTCCATGACGTAGATGGCCCGACTGCGGCTGCGCCGGTTCAGGCCTTCAAGGTAATCGTTGACCGTTTGCCGGGTTTCCGGGGTCGGGTCGTCCAGCAGTTTTGAAACACTGGATTCGAGTTCCAGCAGGCTGGGCAGGTAGGTGTACTTGCTGATCTCGCTCTCGACGGCGCGGGCGTGCAGTTCCAGCTGGCGCTGGCCGTTCTCGCTGAGGCTGCGGATCCCGTAGTGCTCACTGACCCAGAAGCCGATGTAACCCAACCCGATCATCAGGGCGATGACCAGCGGCGGCAGGAACAGATGGCGAATCAGACGGGGTTTCACGGCGAGTGATGGCGGCGCTGCGCGATAGAGAGTGGGGTCGCATTTCATCACAGATGCCTTGGGTCAACCACAACTACAAGCCCAGGGGATCCCGTGTAGGAGCTGCCGCAGGCTGCGATCTTTTGCCTTTAAAGATCAGGATCAAAAGATCGCAGCCTGCGGCAGCTCCTACAGGGGCGGCCGTGTAGCTTTTAGTGCTGCAAAATCTTGTTAAGGAAATGCTGCGTACGCTCGGCGCGGTGGCTGATGTCGCCGAAGAACTCCTCTTTCTTGCAGTCCTCGATGATCTTGCCCTGGTCCATGAAGATCACGCGGTCGGCCACTTTGCGGGCGAAGCCCATTTCGTGGGTCACGCACATCATGGTCATGCCTTCGTGGGCCAGTTGCACCATCACGTCGAGCACTTCGTTGACCATTTCCGGATCGAGCGCCGAGGTCGGCTCGTCGAACAGCATGACGATCGGGTCCATCGCCAGCGCACGGGCAATCGCCACACGCTGTTGCTGGCCACCGGAGAGTTGGCCGGGGTGCTTGTGCGCGTGGGCCGACAAGCCGACGCGTTCGAGCAGTTGCAGGCCTTTCTTGGTGGCTTCTTCCTTGCTGCGGCCCAACACCTTGATCTGCGCGATGGTCAGGTTTTCGGTGATGGACAGGTGCGGGAACAGCTCGAAATGCTGGAACACCATGCCGACGCGCGAACGCAGTTTCGGCAGGTCGGTTTTCGGGTCGGCGATGGACGTGCCATCGACTACCACGTCGCCTTTCTGGAACGGTTCCAGTGCGTTGACGCATTTGATCAGGGTCGATTTGCCCGAGCCGGACGGCCCGCAGACCACGATCACTTCGCCTTTTTTGACCTCGGTGCTGCAATCAGTCAGCACCTGGAAGTCGCCATACCACTTGTTGATGTTCTTGATAGAGATCATACGGCAAACCTTTTTTGCAGACGCTTGACCAGCAGCGAGGCGGCAAAGCTGATTGTGAAGTACGTAAGCCCTGCGAAGATCAGGAACTCGTTGGAGCGACCGATGATGTCGCCACTGGCACGCGAAGCATTGAGGAAGTCCACCAGACCGACCGCGTACACCAGCGAGGTGTCCTGGAACAGGATGATGCTCTGTTGCAGCAGCAGCGGGGTCATCTTGCGAAACGCTTGCGGCAGGATGATCAAGCGCATCATCTGGCCGTACGTCATGCCCAAGGCTTGGGCAGCGCCCATCTGGCCCTTGGAAATCGACTGCACGCCAGCCCGGACGATTTCGCAGAAGTACGCCGCTTCGAACATCATGAACGCCACGATGCACGAGGCGAACGCGCCGATCGGCGTGTCTTCGCCAGTGATCCAGCGCAGTACGAACGGCACCGCCAGGTAGAACCAGGTGATCACCAGCAGCAACGGGATCGAACGGAAATAGTTGACGTAGGCGCCGGCAACGTTCGACATCAGTTTGTTGTGGGACAGGCGCATCAGCGCCAGGATCGTGCCGAGGATGATCCCGCCGACCACGCCCAGGGCCATCAGCTGCAGGGTCATGATCATGCCGTTCCACAGGCCCGGCAGGGACGGAACGATGCCCGAGAAGTCGAATTCCATCATTTACCCCCTAGGGAGATCAGGCCCGGTACGGCGACTTTCTTCTCGACCAGACGCATCAGCAACATCAGGCTCATGTTCAGGGTGAAGTAGATCAGCGTGGCCAGGGTGAAGGCTTCGAACAGGTTGGCGGAGAACTCGGCGGTCTGCTTGGTCTGCGCGAGCAGTTCCATCAGGCCGATCAGCGAGGCCACGGACGAGTTCTTGAACACGTTCAAAAATTCCGAGGTAAGCGGCGGAATAATGATGCGGTAAGCCTGGGGCAACAGCACATTCCAGTAGATCTGCGGCAGCTTGAAACCCATGGCACGCGCGGCGGATTCCTGGCCGCGTGGCAACGCCTGGATGCCGGTGCGCACCTGTTCGCAAACACGAGCCGCGGTAAACAGGCCCAGGCACACGACGACGCTGAGGTAGGCCGAGGTGGTCGGGTTCAGGTCCTGCTTGTACCAGTCTTGCAGGTTCTGCGGCAGCAGGTCGGGCACCAGGAAGTACCAGATGAACAGCTGAACCAGCAGCGGCACGTTACGGAAGAGTTCGACGTAGCAAGTCGCGATGCCCGATACGACACGGTTCGGCACGGTACGCATGACACCCAGGATCGAGCCCAGCGTCAGCGCGATAATCCAGGCCACGACGGCGATGGCGATGGTCCAGCCCAAACCGGAGATGAACCAGTCGAGATAAGTCTCGCTGCCCACGCCGGTGGACTTGAAGAACACGCCCCAGTCCCAGTTGTAATTCATTAGGGTCTCCCCTCGGATCGATCAATGTACAAGTGCCCGCCTGGGGAAGCTCCGTTCCCGCCTGAACTTGAAGCTCAGGCACACACGATCGGCTCGACAGCCACCGGTTCGAGTGTTTCCAAAAAATGCCAGCAGGGAGTGACAAACCCCTGAAAGGGCAGTGGCCCTCTCAGGAGATAAGGTTAGTCAGGAATCAGGACTTCTTGTCGTCAGCCGCTTTATCGGTCGGATTGGCGATCAGGGCCTTGAGCTCGTCGCTCATCGGGAAGTTCAAGTTCAGGCCTTTAGGCGGGATTGGCGCCATGAACCATTTGTCGTAGATCTTGTTGATTTCGCCCGAAGCGTAGGTGGCCTTGATGGCGTCATCCACAGCCTTCTTGAACGGCTCGTCGCCCTTGCGGACCATGCAGCCGTAGATTTCGTAGGACTGTGGAGTACCGGTAACGGCCCAGTCATCGGCTTTCTTGGCTTTGGCTGCTTCACCGGCCAACAAGGCGTCGTCCATCATGAACGCAACAGCGCGGCCCGATTCCAGCATCTGGAAGGACTCGCCGTGGTCTTTGGCGGAGATGACGTTCATGCCCATCTGCTTGTCGGCGTTCATCGACTTGAGGATGCGCTCGGACGTGGTGCCCGCGGTGGTCACGACGTTCTTGCCTTTCAGGTCGTCGA
Source organism: Pseudomonas sp. B21-053 (assembly GCF_026016365.1). Lineage (NCBI taxonomy): Bacteria > Pseudomonadati > Pseudomonadota > Gammaproteobacteria > Pseudomonadales > Pseudomonadaceae > Pseudomonas > Pseudomonas sp. B21-053. The sequence continues at coordinate 5,709,542 of NZ_CP087205.1, read as the reverse complement.
AGTCTTTGTACGCGGAGCCTTTCTTGGACAGCAGGCGCGTACCGATTTCGAAGATGCCGACGGAGAAGTCAACTTGCTGCTGACGTTCTACGTTGTTGGTGGTGGAGCCGCACTCGACGTCCACGGTGCCGTTCTGCACCAGCGGGATACGGGTTTGCGAGGTGACCAGGTTGTATTTGACCTGCAGGTTCGGCAAGTCGAGGTCTTTCTTGATGGCTTCGACGATTTTCAGCTGGATATCGTGGGAGTAGCCCATCGGCTTGCCGGAAGCGTCCGCGATATAGGAAAACGGAATGGAAGCGTCACGATGCCCGAGGGTGATCACACCGGACTCTTTGATCTTCTTCAGTGTGCCGGTGAGTTCGGCAGCGAAAACTGGAGTGCTAATCAGAGCGGCAGCAATGGCTGCGCCCAGGATATGGGGAACGATGCGCATCAAATTTTCCTCGACATTGTTTTTTTTATGGAGCCAGCGTCGGCCCTTTTGTGCTTCGAATGCGTGGTGACACCTGAAGGGTGGGCACGACAATACATTCGTCCAAGAGTGTAGAGCATGACTCGTGCCAGGCCAGGCGATAAGGATCAAAGTGTTGATTTATAAAGGGATTAAATATTTATGGCGGGATTTCTAGCCGGGAATAATCCGGTTAACCGAATTGACCGACAGGTCGCGTTCGGAAAACCGAATGAAGTCTTTCGGTATCCCCTGTAGGAGCGAGGCTTGCCCGCGAAGAGGGAGTGTCAGCCAACATTAATGCAGCAGACACACCGCTTTCGCGGGCAAGCCTCGCTCCTACAGATAACCGGTACATGAAAAAGCCCCTGAATCTCTCGATTCAGGGGCTTGTGTCTAACCGGTTTGCCGATCAGGCCGCTTCGATCTTGCTGCGGTTCTGCTCGACCTTGCTCAGGTAGTCCGCCAGTTTCTGTTGCTCGTCCGGGGTGGTGAACAACCCGAGCTTGCTGCGGCGCCACAGAATGTCGTGGGCGGTGGTCGCCCATTCTTCGCTGCACAGGTAATCGACTTCGCGGGTGTAGAGACCGCCGCCGATGTGTTCACCCAGGTCGTTGAGGTTCTGCACGCCTTCGAGCATGCGCCAGGTGCGGCTGCCGTAGGTGGTGGCCCAGCGGCGGGCGATCTCGGTCGGCACCCAGTCGAAGGTGTCGCGGATCTTCGCGCACAAGGCTTGCGGCGTGGTCATGTCTTCGCCGCCGGGCAGGGTGGCCGTCGCGGTCCAGCTTGGCTTGATCTGCGTGAAGTACGGTGCCAGTTGCGCCAGCGCCGACTCGGCCAGTTTGCGGTAGGTGGTCAGCTTGCCGCCAAACACCGACAGCAATGGCGCTTCTTCACCGCTGCCAGACAATGCCAGGGTGTAGTCGCGGGTCACGGCGGACGGGTTGTCGGATTCGTCATTGCACAGCGGGCGCACGCCGGAATAGCTGTGCAGGATGTCGTCGCGGCTGACTTGCTTCTTGAAGTGAGCGTTGACCACTTTAAGCAGGTAATCGGTTTCGCCTTCGGTGATCGCTACTTTCGCCGGATCGCCAGTGTATTCACGATCCGTGGTGCCGATCAGGGTGAAGTGGTTCAGGTACGGAATAGTGAAGACGATGCGCTGATCTTCGTTTTGCAGAATGTGCGCGTGTTCGCCTTCGTACAGTTTCGGCACGATCAGGTGGCTGCCCTGGATCAGGCGGATGCCGTACGGCGAATCCATCTTCAGGTCGTCTCGGATGAACTTGGCGACCCACGGGCCGGCGGCGTTTACCAGTGCCTTGGCGCGGATCGAAAACAGGCTGCCGTCGGCACGTTCCAGGTTGAGGTGCCACAGGCCTTTGGCGCGACGGGCGCTGATGCAACGGGTCTGGGTGTGAACGTGGGCGCCTTTCTCGCGAGCGGCCATGGCGTTCAGGACCACGAGGCGAGCATCGTCGACCCAGCAATCGGAGTATTCGAAACCTTTGGTTATTTCGCTTTTCAACGGGCTGTTCGGGCCGAACTTCAGGCTTTTCGAACCTTCCAGTTTTTCCCGCTTGCCCAGGTGGTCATAAAGGAACAGGCCGGCGCGGATCATCCACGCTGGACGCAGGTGCGGGCGGTGTGGCAACACGAAGCGCATCTGTTTGACGATGTGCGGGGCCTTTGCCAGCAGCACTTCGCGTTCGGCCAGGGCTTCGCGCACCAGGCGGAATTCATAATGTTCGAGGTAGCGCAGGCCGCCGTGGATCAGCTTGCTGCTGGCCGAAGAGGTGTGGCTGGCCAGATCGTCTTTTTCACAAAGGAACACCGAAAGACCGCGACCGGCGGCATCCGCTGCAATCCCCACACCATTGATCCCACCACCGATGACGGCGATATCGTAGACCTCGGCGAGAGGGGGCGTAGGCAAGGTAGAAGTGGGCATCGGCTGGCCTCGGGCTTTTATGATTTTCGATATTGGAATTCGAACATTAATGTTCATTTGCGAAAATGGTAGCCCATAAAGCCGCGCACAGCCAGTCAACTTCGATTGAAAATACTGATCGAAGGGCGGTTAAAGGAAAATTTACGAACATTAAAAGCAAAAGATCGCAGCCTTCGGCAGCTCCTACAGGGCGAAGTGAACCTGTAGGAGCTGCCGAAGGCTGCGATCTTTTGAGGCTGAAAGCCTTAGACGACTTCCAACCGAATCTTGTGCTGGCTCAACAACTGCGCCAGCGCCGGAACCGGCTGCTGATCGGTCACTAAACAATCAATCAGGCTGATCGGTCCCAGGCGAATCATGGCGTTGCGCCCGAATTTGCTGGAGTCCGCCGCCAATATCACCTGCCGGGCGTTAGCGATGATCGCCTGGGACACCCGCACTTCCTGATAATCGAAGTCGAGCAGGCTGCCGTCTTCATCGATACCGCTGATGCCAACCAAGGCAAAATCCACCTTGAACTGGTTGATGAAGTCGACACTCGCCTGACCGACCACACCGCCGTCACGCCGCACGTTGCCGCCCGTCAGCAGGACATCGAAGTCGTCCTTGGCGCTGAGCATCGAGGCTACGTGCAGGTTGTTGGTGATGATTTTCAGGTGATTGTGGTTGAGCAGTGCCCGGGCAATCGATTCGGTGGTGGTGCCGATGTTGATGAACAGCGAGGCGTGATCGGGAATCTGCGCCGCAATGGCTTCGCCGATACGCTGTTTTTCATCGCGCATCTGGTCGGCACGCATGGCGTAGGCGGTGTTCTCGACACTGGAATCGTAGGCCGCGCCGCCGTGGTAGCGACGCAACAAATTGGCTTCCGCGAGCTGATTGATATCGCGGCGGATGGTTTGCGGTGTAACGACGAACAGCGTGGCCATTTCCTCGATGCTGACATAGCCGCGTTCGCGGACCAGTTCGAGGATTTGCTGCTGACGGGGAGGCAGATTCATGGGGCTTCCTTTGGGCTGCCGTGCAAAATTTGCCCATGATGACGCAGGAATCCGCTCCCTACCAGTTTCCAAACAACGTGAAAACTACTGCGCTCGGAAATCCTGCGTTAAAAACAGGCTCGGACTGCTCATTTACAAACCCGTAAACTCCGCGTCCTCGCCTGTTTTTGCCTTGTCTTTCCTTCGCTCGCTACGTTTTCACGCTGTTTGGACGAACCCTATTAGAGTCCTGTGCTTGGCTTATTCAGCCCCTTCGTGCGGCTCCCAATCGCGGGTGCGGCTAACCGCTTTTTTCCAGCCGGCGTAGAGTTTTTCCTTCGCCGATTCTTCCAGCGCTGGTTCGAACTCGCGCTCGATCACTGCCTTGCCACGCAACTCGTCCAGGCTGCCCCAGAAGCCGCACGCCAGGCCAGCCAGGTAGGCGGCGCCGAGTGCCGTGGTTTCGCGCATTTGCGGACGCTCAACCTGGGTGCCGAGGATGTCGGCCTGGAATTGCATCAGGAAGTTGTTCGCCACTGCACCGCCGTCCACACGCAGGGACTTGAGGCGTTCGCCGGAGTCCTGTTGCATGGCGTCGAGCACGTCACGGGTTTGATAGGCGATCGATTCCAGCGCGGCACGGATGATGTGATCCACGCGCACGCCACGGGTCAGGCCGAACAGAGCGCCACGGGCATACGGGTCCCAGTAAGGTGCGCCCAGACCGGTGAAGGCCGGCACCAGGTACACGCCGTTGCTGTCCTTGACCTTGCTGGCGAAGTATTCGGTGTCGGTGGCGTCGGCGATGATCTTCAGCTCGTCACGCAACCATTGCACGGTCGAACCGCCGTTGAACACCGCGCCTTCCAGCGCGTAGGCCACTTCGCCTTTCGGGCCGCAAGCGATAGTGGTCAGCATGCCGTGCTTGGACTTCACGGCTTTGTCGCCGGTGTTCATCAGCAGGAAGCAGCCGGTGCCGTAGGTGTTTTTCGCCTGGCCTGGCTCGACGCACATCTGGCCGAACAACGCCGCTTGCTGGTCACCCGCGATACCGCCGATGGCGATACCGCTTTTGGTGTGTCCGTAGATTTCCGACGACGATTTAACTTCTGGCAACATCTCGCGGGGGATGTCGAGGATCTCCAGCATCTTCGCGTCCCACTCCAGCGAGTGGATGTTGAAGAGCATGGTGCGCGAGGCGTTGGTGTAGTCGGTGACGTGGACTTTGCCGCCGGTAAATTTCCAGATCAGCCAGCTGTCGACGGTGCCGAACAGCAGTTCGCCGTTGCGTGCACGTTCGCGGCTGCCTTCGACGTTGTCGAGGATCCACTTGAGCTTGGTGCCGGAAAAGTACGGGTCAGTCACAAGGCCCGTGGTGTCGCTGATGTATTGCTCGTGGCCATCGCGCTTGAGCTGCTGGCAGATCTCGGTGCTGCGGCGGCACTGCCAGACGATCGCGTTGTAGATCGGGCGGCCGGTGGTCTTGTCCCAGACCACGGTGGTTTCACGCTGGTTGGTGATGCCGATGGCGGCAACCTGGTCGTGATGCAGGCCGGCTTGTGCCAGGGCCTCGACCATCACGGCGCTTTGGGTCGCGAAGATTTCCATCGGGTCATGTTCGACCCAACCGGCTTGCGGGTAATGTTGCACGAACTCGCGCTGTGCAGTGCAGACCACGTTCGCGTCACGGTCGAAGATGATCGCGCGGGAGCTGGTCGTACCCTGATCGAGGGCAATGATGTAGTTCTTATTCTGAATATCGGTCATGTCGATTGCCTTGGACGAAATAAGGTGTGAGGTCAGGCGCGGGATCAAAGGGCAGGATCACGCGCCAACGGTATCAAGAAGTTCTTGGTTTGCCGTCAATGGCCGGTGTTGCGTCCTTTGTAGCAGGTTCGGTGCCTGGCAGATGACGGGCAATCAGCCCGCGATATGCAGCAGCGCCGAGGCAGGCACCGACAATCGGTGCAAAAATCGGAATCAGGAAGTACGGGATATCGCGCCCGCCGGTGAAGGAAATTTCACCCCAGCCAGTAAAGAAAGTCATCAGCTTAGGACCGAAATCACGCGCCGGGTTCATCGCGAAACCGGTCAGCGGACCCATCGAGCTGCCAATCACCGCAATCAGCAGGCCGATCAGCAGTGGCGCCAGCGGACCCTTTGGCAGGCCGTTGTTGTCGTCGGTCAGGGACATGATCACGCCCATCAGGATGGCGGTGATGATCACTTCGACCAGGAACGCCTGGGCGGTGGACAGGGCCGGGTGCGGGAAGGTGGAGAACACCGACGCCAGCTCAAGGCTTGCCTGGGTGCCACGAACCATGTGGTGAGTTTGTTCGTAATCGAAGAAAAGATTGCTGTAGAGCGTGTAAACCAACAACGCTCCGCAGAACGCGCCAGCGACCTGGGCCAGGATGTAGAAGGGCAGTTTGCGTTTTTCGAAATCGGCGAAAATGCTTAAGGCGATACTGACGGCAGGATTGAGGTGAGCCCCGGAAACACCGGCGGTCAAGTAGATCGCCATGCTCACGCCAACACCCCAGATGATACTGATTTCCCAAAGCCCGAAGCTGGCACCCGCGACCTTGAGGGCGGCAACACACCCCGTCCCGAAAAAGATCAACAGCGCAGTGCCCAGGAATTCGGCCATGCATTGGCTCGAGAGTGGCGGTTGTTTCAAAGCAGTTGTCATCGAAAACCTCTTTTTTGTTGTTGTCTGGCGCCTTGTCATCTTGGCCAAGGCGCGATTTTCACCGAGTCAGGATCCCCATCCTGATTTTGGTCTACTGCCGCGTACTACTTCCGGATCATTCCTACAGTATTCGCAAACGAAAAAATATAGACAAGAAACGCCGCTGTCAAAGGTCGAAAGTGAACCGTCAGTCATATTTAAACTATTCGTCTTGTGAATGATCGTGTTGATGGCGTTTTGAATTGCGCGTGAACCCGTGTGGCAGGGCTTCGCCAAGCCTTTGAAATAGCACCGCAATAGAGCCTTTTGTTGATCAATGGCCTAGAATCCGAGGCAGTATTTTTCTGCTGCCGCCAAGCCTGGAGCTGCCATGACCCCCGCATTGGATTTGTTGAAAAAAGTTCGCGCCGAACATCGTGTGCACAGTTACGAACATGATCCGAAGGCGGCGTCCTATGGTCTGGAGGCAGCGGAAAAACTGGGGTTGGACCCGGCGCAGGTGTTCAAGACATTGCTGGCGGCCAGTGAGAAAGGTGAATTGCTGGTGGCGGTGGTGCCGGTCGTCGGAAGTCTCGACTTAAAACACCTGGCCCATGCGGCGGGCGTGAAAAAAGTCGAAATGGCCGACCCGGCGGCGGCACAGCGAGCGACGGGTTATCTGCTGGGAGGCATCAGCCCGTTGGGGCAGAAGAAACGTCTGCGTACGTTTATCGATAGCTCGGCACAGCCCTTCGCCAGCATTTTTGTCAGTGCGGGGCGGCGTGGTCTGGAGGTGGAGTTGGCGCCCGCGGTATTGGCTGAGCACACCCAAGCCACGTTCGCCGATATCGGTCGCGTCTGACGAACATTGTCTATCCGGGGTGTATGGTGAAAATTGGACTTCACTGTCACTGGTGCCGAATAAGTCGCGGCTTCATGCTCGACGGTCGGACTTAGGGAGAGGGTTATGCAGCTTGAATTTCATCAGGTCGATGCGTTCAGTGATCGACCGTTCAGTGGCAATCCGGCGATGGTGTATCGGCTTGATGCCTGGCTCGCCGATGAGTTGATGCAAAAGATCGCCGCCGAGCACAACCTCGCCGAAACCGCTTTCGTGGTGCGCGAAGGACAGGCCTGGCATATCCGCTGGTTTACCCCGACGACCGAAGTGCCGCTGTGCGGGCATGCGACCTTGGCCAGCGCGTTCGTGCTGTTCGAAATGTATAAGGAGCCGGTCGAGCGCCTGGATTTCATCTGCAAATCCGGCCCGTTGAGCGTCAGTCGTGAAGGTGGGCGGTTGTGGTTGGACTTCCCGGCGATCGTGCCGTCGGAGGTCGGCGTGACCCTGGATATCGAGCGTGCGCTGGGTGTGGAAGCAGTCGATGTGTTGGGTTCGAATGAGCTGCTGGTGGTGCTGGAATCCGAGCAGGCGGTGCTTGATTGCAAACCTGATATGGCAGCATTGGCGAAACTGCCGTGGCCGGGCGCAATCGTCACGGCCAAGGGTGACAAACATGATTTTGTATCCCGGTACTTCGCGCCGGCGATTGGCATCAATGAAGATCCGGTGACCGGGTCGACCCATTGCAGCTTGATTCCGTACTGGTCGAAACGGTTGGGCAAAACGATGCTGACGGCCTACCAGTGCTCGGCCCGAGGCGGGGAGCTGTTCTGTCGGTTGGAAGGGGAGCGGGTCAAGATTGGGGGGAATGCGACGTTGGTGGCGAGTGGCAGGTTATTGCTCGGATGACGTCTTTGTAGGAGCGAGGCTTGCCCGCGAAGGCGTCTGACCAGCCGATAATGACGTCGACTGACACGGTGCCTTCGCGGGCAAGCCTCGCTCCTACAGGTTTTGGTGTTAGTTGGCGGTGCTGTAGCGGCGGACTCCGGATTCAATTGTCGGAATCTGCGCCGCCGTGCTGCCGGAGGCCTGGAACAACACCAGATGCTCCGCTACCACCCGAATCCCCACCTGCGCACCGACCTGATGGTCGGCATGGCTCGGGAAGATCGATTCCAGCTGCGCACCCGTTGGCATCTGCAAGCGATACAGCGTCGAAGCACCCAGGAACGTCTTGCCGACGATCCGGGCCTTCAAAGCACTGTCCGGTGCGTAAACGATGTCATCCGGGCGCAGCAATACGTCCACCGCGCCGCCAATTGGCCACGTGTAGGCCCGATTGCCACGTAGCTCGCCCAACTCGGTCTGCACCGATTCCGGCGTGTTTAACTGGCCGCGAATGAAATAGCCCTGGCCAATAAAACTGGCCACAAACGGTGTCAGCGGTTCGTGATACAGGTTGTAGGGCGTGTCCCACTGTTCCAGGCGACCTTCCTTGAAAACCCCTACGTGATCGCTGACGGCAAAGGCTTCTTCCTGGTCGTGGGTCACCAGAATCGCACTGGTGCCACGGGCCTTGAGAATGTCTCGCACTTCATGGCTGAGCTTGCGCCGTAGTTCGCCATCGAGGTTGGAAAACGGTTCGTCAAGCAGCAACAGTTGCGGTTCCGGCGCCAAGGCGCGGGCCAGGGCGACACGTTGCTGCTGACCGCCGGACAACTCGTGCGGGAAGCGCTTACCAAGGTTTTTCAGGTTGACCAGTTCCAGCAACTCTTCGGTGACGCGGTCCTTTTGCGGATGCTTACGGATGCCGAAGGCGATGTTCTCGGCCACGCTCAAGTGCGGAAACAGGGCGTAGTCCTGAAAGACCATGCCGATCCGGCGTTTCTCCGGCGCGAGGGTGAAACCGGCGCTGGAAATGGTCTCGCCGGCCAACTGGATTTCACCTTCGTGCACCGGTTCGAAACCGGCAATAGCGCGCAAGGTGGTGGTCTTGCCGCAGCCCGAAGAGCCCAGCAGGCAGCCGATGTCGCCGGCATTCAAATGCAGGTTGAGGTTCTGCACGACTCGCTGGTCTTGATAGCCGCAGGCAAGGTTGCGCAGGTTGAGCAGTAATGGCTGGCTCATGCGTGGTGGTACGCCGGCATGACGAGAAACTCGAGCAGGGCCTTTTGCGCATGCAGACGGTTTTCCGCTTGATCCCAGGCCACGGAGCGCGGGTCGTCCAGCAGGTCGAGGCTGATTTCCTCGCCACGGTGGGCCGGCAGGCAATGCATGAACAGCACGTCCGGCGCTGCTTGGTCGAGCAGGGCGCGATTGACCTGGAACGGCGCGAACAACTTCAGGCGCTTGGCGGTTTCTTCTTCCTGGCCCATGGAGGTCCAGACGTCGGTGCTGACCAGGTGAGCGCCACCTACGGCATCCTGAGGATCGCGGACGATGGTCACACGATCGCCGGCCTTGGCCAGGAATTCAGGGTTTGGTTCGTAGCCTTCCGGGCACGCGATGCGCAACTGGAAGTCGAACTGGATCGCCGCTTCTATATAGCTGTTGCACATGTTGTTACCGTCACCGATCCAGGCCACGGTCTTGCCCTGGATCGAGCCGCGGTGTTCGAGGAAGGTTTGCATGTCGGCCAACAACTGGCACGGGTGCAGGTCATCGGACAGGCCGTTGATCAGCGGGACGCGCGAATTGGCGGCGAATTCGGTCAGTGTGTTGTGAGAAAACGTGCGAATCATCACGGCATCGAGCATGCTCGACATGACAATGGCGGCGTCGCCGATCGGCTCGCCACGACCCAACTGTGTATCGCGCGGCGACAGGAAGATCGCCTGGCCGCCGAGCTGGATCATGCCGGCTTCGAACGAGATGCGGGTGCGGGTCGAGGACTTCTCGAAAATCATCCCCAGGACGCGGTTTTTCAAAGGCTCGAACAGTACGCCGCGGTTACGCAGGTCCTTGAGCTCAACGCCTCGACGGATCACGCTGACCAGCTCTTCGGGCGTGCAATCCATCAGGGAGAGAAAGTGCCTTGCGCTCATCATTGACTACCTTTTTGCAACAGACCGCAGATACTCAAAGCCTTGTTTAACTGAAAAACGGGCGAGACCTGCGGCGTAAGCCGCACGGGGCGACGAAATAGGGGAAGGCGCGATCTTATAATTAAATGTCGCGTCTTACCAATAGGGCTACGGTTTTTAGGGAAATTCAGAGGGGCTACGGTGTGACCGCAGTAGCGCTTTTGAAGCCGGTTTCCTTATTGCAGCCTGTCATTTGTACACCGGGCTCGCCGGGCATTGCAATCAAACGGGGCGGGGACGACATAGTGATAGTCGGTTTCTGGACTGTGATTCGCGGCGCGGACTGACAGTGTGTCTGGTCTGAAACATTTGCTAATGCAAAGTGCTGGGTTATAACTACCTCACGACGATGCAGGAAGCCTCCGGAATGGAATCGAAAGAACAGCAGTTAATGGAATTACTCGGCCTCACGGCCCGCTCCCTGACCCATCTCACCGCGTCCATGACCTCGATGTCCTTCGAGTTGATGCGCAGCGACGACGAAGTGACCAAGGCTGCCGGTCGACGCATGATCGACCGCATGGCCACTATCAGTGCCGGGCTTGATGAGCACTGGCGGTTGATCGGCGAACTCACTGGCGTGCATGTCGCCCACGAGCAGATCGAAACCATTCAGGAGATCCAGCTGCAGGCGCCGCCCCGGTTGCCGCCGAACTGAATCCGCACCGCCATCGGCTGGCCTGATGGCCGCCGATTCACAAGACGAACGTCGCTGGCGCAGCGACGGTTCGCGCGCCATAGTTTTGTTCCCGTGGCAGACATTGCCCGCCCAGAACAAGTCAGAGACTGGCCATGACCAAGACTCTCCATCACCGTGCCTGCCACCTGTGCGAGGCCATTTGCGGCCTGACCATCGAAACCACCGAGGCCGAAGGCCGGGTGCAGATCACTTCGATCAAAGGTGATCCGCAGGATACGTTTAGTCGCGGGCATATCTGCCCCAAGGCGGTGGCCCTGCAAGACATCCAGAACGATCCGGATCGTCTGCATCAGCCGATGCAGCGCGTGGGCAGCGAATGGCAACCCATCGCGTGGGAAGACGCCTTCAATCTTGTAGCCGAACGCCTGGCAGGGATTCAGGAGCGTCACGGGCAGAATGCGGTGGCGGTCTATCAAGGCAACCCCAGCGTGCACAATTATGGGTTGATGACCCACAGCAATTACTTTCTCGGTCTGCTGAAAACCCGCAACCGGTTTTCCGCGACCTCGGTCGATCAGTTGCCCCATCACCTGACCAGCCATTTGATGTACGGCCACGGCTTGCTGTTGCCGATCCCGGACATTGATCACACTGATTTCATGCTGATCCTCGGCGGTAATCCGCTCGCGTCCAACGGCAGCATCATGACCGTGCCGGATGTCGAGAAACGCCTGAAAGCGATTCAGGCCCGTGGCGGCAAAGTGGTGGTGGTTGATCCGCGTCGCAGTGAAACCGCAGCGATTGCCGATCAGCATCTGTTCGTGCGTCCCGGCGGCGATGCGGCGCTGCTGTTCGGGCTGCTCAATACCTTGTTCGCTGAAGGCCTGACTCGCGACAGTCATCTGCCGGTGGACGGTCTGGATGAGGTGCGTGAAGCAGTCGCGGGTTTCACGGCTGAGGTGATGAGCCCGTTGTGTGCGGTGCCCGCCGAACAGATCCGTCAGCTGGCCCGGGACTTTGCGGCGGCGCCGACATCGGTGTGCTACGGGCGCATGGGCGTTTCGACCCAGGCCTTCGGCACGTTGTGTCATTGGGTCGTGCAGTTGATCAACCTGGTCACCGGTAACCTCGACCGCGTGGGCGGTGCGCTGTGCACTGAGCCGGCGGTGGATCTGGTGGCGTCCACCTCGGGCGGGCATTTCAATCGGTGGCAGAGCCGGGTGTCCGGGCGGCCGGAATACAGCGGCGAACTTCCGGTGTCGGCGCTGGCCGAAGAAATGCTCACCGGCGGGGAAGGGCAGGTGCGGGCGCTGATCACCGTGGCCGGCAATCCGGTGTTGTCCACGCCCAATGGCCGGCAACTCGAGCAAGCGCTGGACGGGCTGGAGTTCATGGTTAGCGTCGACCTGTACATCAACGAAACCACCCGTTACGCCGACCTGATCCTGCCATCCACCTCAGCCCTGGAAAACGATCACTACGACACCACGTTCAACATGTTTGCCGTGCGCAATGTCTCGCGCTTTAACCGGGCGATCCTGGCCAAGCCGGAAGGCGCGCTGCACGACTGGGAAATTTTCGTCGGCCTGGCCCAGGCGTTTGCGGCGAAGACCGGCAAGGAGCTCAAACCGACCATCGCTCCGGCACAGATGATCGACCGTGGCTTGCGCATGGGGCTGTATGGCGATGCATCCGAGCACAAACTGTCGCTGGCGACTCTGTTCGATCATCCTCATGGTGTTGATCTGGGTGCACTCAAATCCAACCTGGCGCCACGCCTCAAGACGCCGAACCAGCGTGTCCAGGCTGCGCCGTCGGAGATCCTCGCAGACCTGGCGCGTTTTGCCGCGTTGCAGGCTCCGGCCCCTGATGAGTTGCTGATGATTGGTCGCCGGCATGTGCGCAGTAACAACTCGTGGATGCACAACTATCACCGTCTGGTGAAGGGTAAACCACGGCATCAGTTGTTGATGCACCCGGACGATCTGGCCAGCCGCGGGCTCAAGGACGGGCAAAGGGTGCGGGTCAGTTCCCGGGTCGGCGTGATCGAAGTTGAAGTGCTTGGCAGCCTGGATATGATGAAAGGCGTGGTCAGTCTTCCGCACGGTTGGGGCCATGCGCGACCGGGTGTACAGATGACGATCGCCAGCAGCCAGCCGGGGTCCAGCGCCAATGACCTGACGGACGAATGTCAGCTCGACGAGTTGTCGGGGAATGCGGCGTTGAACGGCGTGCCGGTGACCGTGGCGGCGGCTTGATCGAGTCTGTCGGGGAGACCGAGCATGGCGCTCGGGTTTCCGTTACAATGCGCCACCGTGCCGACCCTTGAGTCGGAAAGTTCAGCCGAGGTGCTCCATGGATATCATCGAAACGATTAAAGAGCAGATTGCTAACAACACCATTCTGCTTTACATGAAAGGCTCGCCGAATGCCCCACAGTGTGGCTTCTCCGCGAAAGCTGCGCAGTCCGTTATGGCTTGTGGTGAGAAGTTCGCGTACGTGGACATCCTGCAGAACCCGGAAATTCGCGCCAACCTGCCAAAATACGCCAACTGGCCAACCTTCCCGCAACTGTGGGTTGGTGGTGAGCTGGTCGGCGGTAGCGACATCATGACCGAAATGGCTGCTGACGGTTCGTTGCAGGCCACGATCAAAGCGGCTGTTGAAAAAGCAGCTGCCGCCAAGACCGAAGCCTAAGTCGATTGGCTCCTCCTGTAGGAGCTGTCGAGTGCAACGAGGCTGCGATCTTTTGATCTTCAGCAACTAAAAAGCCCCGCCTCTCGAAAGAAGGCGGGGCTTTTTATTGCGCTATGTAAGTTGTCGAGATGTCGTCGCTGCTATCGCCAGGATCGCAGCCTCGTTGCACTCGACAGCTCCTACACAGCTCCTACACGGCTCTTACTCTTCGCCCATCTGCGATTGCAGGTAGTTCTCAAGACCGATTTTATCGATCAGGCCCAGTTGGGTTTCCAGCCAGTCGATATGTTCTTCTTCGGATTCAAGGATGTCTTCAAGCAGCTCACGGCTGCCGAAGTCGCCGACAGTTTCGCAATGCGCGATCGCGACCTTGAGGTCCGCGTGGCCGGTGCGTTCGATACGCAGGTCGCACTCAAGCATTTCCTGGGTGTGTTCGCCGATCTGCAGCTTGCCCAGGTCCTGGACATTCGGCAGGCCTTCTAGGAACAGGATGCGCTTGATCAGCTTGTCCGCGTGTTTCATCTCGTCGATGGATTCGTGGTATTCGTGCTTGCCGAGCTTGTTCAGACCCCAATCTTCGTACATGCGTGCATGCAGAAAGTATTGATTGATCGCGACCAGCTCATTGGCAAGGATCTTGTTGAGATGCTGGATGACTGTAATGTCGCCTTTCATGATGGGGTCCTGCCCTGTATTAACTGACTATAAGGCAGAGTTTGAGCCGCGTAATTAAGAGTGTCAAACCTAAGTTATTGAAAGTTATATGAAAATTAATCGGAATAAGAATGTTTGTGTTCCGCGTCTAGCGCCTAAGCGATTGATTTTCGGGCATAAAAAAACCGGACATTAGTCCGGTTCTTTGAAATACGGTAATTATGCGGCAGTAAATTCAACAGGAAATGGAATCGCGGCCTGGGCGGTTTGCAGCTTGGTCAGGGTTTCGCGCACCACTTCCTTGGCAAGGCAGGCGCATTTACCGCATTGGCTAGCTACGCCGGTGGCCTGACGGACTTCTTTATAGCTGCAGCAACCTTCATAGATTGCATCGCGGATTTGACCGTCGGTGACGCCAGTGCAGAGGCAGACATACATAAGTGAGAACCGTCGCTGGTTGTGACTCAATTGCGATGGATCTTAATGTTAACGAGAATGATTGTCAAAGTGCTTTCTGAAAGCTTCGCGTTATAAACGGCCATGGCTGACGAACGGTTTGCGACATGGCATTGCGACAGTAACCGTAACAGTCGGAAATTAACGCGCCGCTGAAAATCCGTTAAGGACAGCTCAAAAACGCCGTGTATGATGGTCGGTCCTTGCGAAGGGGATCGTGTCACAGGGCTGTCGCCTGAGGGTGGCAGGCTGATGCGAATCCAGTTCTTCACGTTAATAGACCAGGAGATATTCAATGAGCGTACTCGTAGGCAAACAAGCTCCAGACTTCACCGTACCTGCCGTACTCGGCAACGGCGAGATCGTAGACAGCTTCACCCTGTCGTCGGCCATCAAAGGCAAATACGGCCTGGTGTTCTTCTACCCACTGGACTTCACCTTCGTTTGCCCGTCCGAGCTGATCGCTCTGGACAACCGCATGGCTGACTTCAAGGCGCGCAACGTTGAAGTGGTTGCCGTGTCGATCGACTCGCATTTCACCCACAACGCGTGGCGCAACACCCCAGTGAACAATGGCGGTATTGGCCAGGTTCGCTACACCATGGCTGCTGACATCAAGCAGGAAATCATGAAAGCCTACGACGTTCAGTCCGCTGACGGCGTTGCTTTCCGTGGTGCATTCCTGATCGACGACAAAGGCGTTGTCCGCTCGCAGATCATCAACGACCTGCCACTGGGCCGTAACATGGAAGAGCTGATCCGTCTGGTCGACGCACTGCAATTCCACGAAGAGCACGGTGAAGTTTGCCCTGCCAACTGGAAAAAAGGCGACAAAGGCATGACCGCTTCCACCGAAGGTGTTGCGGCTTACCTGACCGAGCACGCTGCGGCGCTGTAAGCCCAAGCGTCAGGCATAAAAAAACCGGCCGCGAGGCCGGTTTTTTTGTGGGCGGGATAAAACCCTGCGACCGGATCAGTCGTTGAAGTCTTCCCAGCCGCCCATTTGTTTCCAGCGATTGACGATGCCGCAGAACAGCTCGGCGGTCTTCTCGGTGTCGTAGCGAGCCGAGTGAGCCTCGCGACCGTCAAAGTCAATATCGGCTGCCTGGCAGGCCTTGGCCAATACGGTTTGACCGTAGGCCAGACCGGCGAGGGTTGCAGTGTCGAAACTGGAGAACGGATGAAACGGGTTGCGTTTCATGTCCAGGCGCGCGACAGCGGCGTTAAGGAAGCCCAGGTCGAAGCTGCTGTTGTGCCCGACCAGGATCGCCCGTTTGCAACCGTTGGCTTTCAGGGCCTTGCGGATGCCGCGGAAGATATCGGTCAGGGCGGTTTCTTCACTCACGGCCATGCGCAGCGGGTGATCGAGCTTGATCCCGGTGAATTCCAGGGCGGCCGCTTCGATGTTCGCGCCTTCAAACGGTTCTACGCGAAAGAAGTAGGTGTGATCGGGGTAAACGAACCCTTTTTCATCCATGGCGATGGTGGTCGCGGCAATCTCCAGCAGGGCGTCGGTGGCCGAGTTGAAACCACCGGTTTCTACGTCGACGACAACCGGCAGGTAGCCACGGAATCTGGCAGCCATTGGATGACGAGGACCGCCTCCACCGCCTTGACCGTCCTGTTCGTCGTCGAAATGGTCTTCACTCACGCGTGTTCCTCCAGCAGGCGCCAGCGCAGTTTTTCACCGGCGCGCAGCGGGATTACGGTCAGCTCGCCAAATGGCAGGCTGGTTGGGGCGGTCCACTCTTCGCGGACCAGAGTAATGCGATCGGTGTTCACCGGCAGGCCATAGAAGCGCGGGCCGTTGAGACTGGCGAAGGCTTCGAGCTTGTCCAGCGCATTGCGCTGTTCGAAGGCCTCGGCGTACATCTCGATCGCAGCATAAGCGGTATAGCAACCGGCACAGCCGCAAGCGGCTTCTTTGGCATGCTGGGCATGCGGCGCCGAGTCGGTGCCGAGGAAGAACTTCTCGCTGCCGCTGGTGGCGGCGTCGAGCAGGGCTTCCTGGTGCGTGTTGCGCTTGAGAATCGGCAGGCAGTAAAAGTGCGGCCGAATCCCGCCGACCAGCATGTGGTTGCGGTTGTACAGCAGGTGATGAGCAGTGATGGTCGCGCCGACGTTGGCCGGAGCCGCGTTGACGAACTGCACGGCATCGGCGGTGGTGATGTGTTCGAACACCACTTTGAGCGTCGGGAAACGCTCGACCACACGGCGCATGTGCTCATCAATGAAGATTTTTTCGCGGTCGAACACGTCGACATCGCCACGGGTAACTTCACCGTGGATCAACAACGGCATCCCGACTTCGGCCATGGCCTCGATCGCCGGGAAAATCTTGTCGATGCTGGTGACGCCAGAATCCGAGTTGGTGGTGGCGCCGGCCGGGTACAGCTTGGCGGCGTGAACGAAACCGCTGGCCTTGGCCTCACGAATTTCTTCGGGCTGGGTGCGGTCGGTCAGGTACAGCACCATCAGCGGTTCGAAACGACTGCCGGCCGGGCGTGCAGCGAGAATCCGCTGGCGATAGCCGTCGGCTTCAGCGGCGTTGCGCACCGGAGGTACCAGGTTGGGCATGATGATGGCGCGACCAAAGGTGCGCGCGACATCCGCAACGGTATTGGACAAAACAGCACCATCGCGAAGATGAATATGCCAGTCGTCGGGACGCAGCAGGGTCAGGCGGTCGGACATGAGGGGATTCCAGGCGGGTCAAACTGAGGGGAATGCTACCGGAAAAGACTCTCTCAGGCACTCGCTATCAAGTTTTGCAGCAAGCTTCCGATATCCAATAGGTATGCCGTAAACGTATGTGTCGGTCTTTTTGTTGTAGAAGCCAGTGGAGCCTCCCGTGCGCCAGCGTTATTTAGCCTTGCTCAGTGTGTTTGCCAGCCTTCCCGCGATGGCGCTCACTTTCCAGACCCGTCTGGAGAGCATTGAGTGGACGGTCGAAGGGGATAAATTCGAATGCCGACTGGCCCAGCCGATTACCGATTTCGGTTCCGGCGAGTTTGTGCGTCGCGCGGGTGAGCAGGCGATTTTTCGTCTCAAAGCCTACAACTCGGTGATCGGCGGTGGCTCCGCGACCTTGCTGGCGGCGGCTGCGCCATGGCAACCGGGACGTGGCGACATCAATCTGGGGTCGGTGAACATCGGCAGCGGCAACGTGTTGTTCAACAGTTCGCAAGTGCAGGCCGGGCGCCTGATCAGTGGCTTGATGGACGGTCGCAGCCCGGTGATCCGGCGTGCGTCCGGCGATGGCCGGGTGTCTGAAGTTCGCCTGCTGCCGGTCAAGTTCAGCAAGGCTTTCAATGATTATCAGGGCTGTGTGGCCAAGCTGTTGCCGCAGAATTTCGAGCAGGTGAAGCAATCCGAAGTCGGTTTCCCCGGCGAAGGTGTCGATCTGGATCCGCAGGCCAAGGCCAAGCTGCAGGTCATGCTGGAGTTCATGAAAGCCGATCCGACGGTTAATCACATCGAACTCGACGGTCACTCCGACAACAGCGGCAATCGCCTGACCAACCGCGAACTGTCACGCCGCCGCGCATTGGCAGTGATGGACTTCTTCAAGGCCAATGGCATCCAGGAATCGCAGATCACCATGCGTTTCCACGGCGAACGCTACCCACTGGCGCCGAACACCAATGCGACCAACCGCGCCAAGAATCGCAGGGTTGCGGTGCGTCTTGAGCGGGTTGCTCCGACCGAGAAACCGACGGCTCCGGCCACTGCTTCCGCAGGCGCTGCGGCTACATCCTGACTCGGCGGTCATCGTCGCGCTCTCGTAAGAATCTGTCGCTTCGTCGTCATAAGCTGTCGCGGTACTGTAAATTATTCCGTATGAGCGGTAGACTTCACGGCTTTCCGTAAACCCCGTGGAGTGATGGCATGGCGGACGTAAACAAGGTCGTTCTGGCGTATTCCGGCGGCCTGGACACTTCGGTGATCCTCAAGTGGCTGCAGGATACTTATAACTGTGAAGTAGTGACCTTCACCGCTGACCTGGGTCAGGGCGAAGAGGTCGAACCGGCCCGCGCCAAGGCTCAGGCCATGGGCGTAAAAGAAATCTACATCGACGATCTGCGCGAAGAGTTCGTGCGTGATTTCGTGTTCCCGATGTTCCGCGCCAACACCGTTTACGAAGGCGAGTACCTGCTGGGTACTTCCATCGCTCGTCCGTTGATTGCCAAACGCCTGATCGAAATCGCGAACGAAACCGGCGCTGACGCCATTTCCCACGGCGCGACCGGCAAGGGCAACGACCAGGTGCGTTTCGAACTGGGCGCCTACGCACTCAAGCCAGGCGTGAAAGTGATCGCCCCTTGGCGCGAGTGGGACCTGCTCTCCCGTGAAAAGCTGATGGATTACGCTGAAAAGCACAACATCCCGATCGAGCGCCACGGCAAGAAAAAATCCCCGTACTCGATGGATGCCAACCTGCTGCACATCTCCTATGAAGGCGGCGTGCTGGAAGACACCTGGACCGAGCACGAAGAAGACATGTGGAAATGGACCGTCTCCCCGGAGAAGGCTCCAGACAAGGCTCAGTACCTCGAACTGACCTACCGCAACGGCGACATCGTCGCGCTGGACGGCGTCGAAATGACTCCGGCCACCGTGCTGGCGACCCTGAACCGTATCGGTGGCGAACACGGTATCGGCCGTCTCGACATCGTCGAGAACCGTTACGTGGGCATGAAGTCCCGTGGCTGCTACGAAACCCCTGGCGGCACCATCATGCTGCGCGCTCACCGTGCGATCGAATCGATCACCCTGGACCGCGAAGTGGCTCACCTCAAAGACGAGCTGATGCCGAAATACGCCAGCCTGATCTACACCGGTTACTGGTGGAGCCCTGAGCGTCTGATGCTGCAACAGATGATCGACGCTTCCCAGGCTCACGTGAACGGTGTGGTTCGCCTGAAGCTGTACAAAGGCAACGTGATCGTCACCGGCCGCAAGTCCGACGAATCGTTGTTCGACGCCAACATCGCGACCTTCGAAGAAGACGGCGGCGCCTACAACCAGGCCGATGCGGCGGGCTTCATCAAGCTCAACGCCTTGCGCATGCGTATTGCTGCCAACAAGGGTCGCAAGCTGTTCTGAGACCTTTGCCCTAGCAAATGAAGCTGTGGCCCTGTCATTGACAGGGCCACAACTCTTTACGATCCATTCAGCAATACATTCCTGATCACTCATCAAACGTCTGATCCAGCACCGTCACGCCCTGTGAGCTCAAGTTGTAGACAATGCAAAAGGTTTCGCGTGTGCCTTTCCTTTTCAGCTTTGAATGCTTGAGTGCGCCTTCCTTCAGTAACTTCTCTGACTCGCGGCAAGCAAGAAACACGATCACCTTAATGGGGTGACTTTGTAGTTTGCGGATCTTCTCCATCAAGGTGGTGTAGCCCGCCTGAGTATCCATCCCGCGAGTATCGACGATGCTCAACCCTTTCAATCGCCCCGGCAGATAGACGCTGTGCTGCTCCCGGATGCCTATGTGCAGATGGATCGGGGGCGGTGGGCCTTGCGCACTCCAGAACCAGTGACGAAATCTCTTCACCCTTGATGAAAAGCCGGGGGTGGCCGGGCGCTCGGCGTTATCAATGGCTTTTATAAAGGACTTGTCTTTATCAAAGTCAGAGGGAGCGTAAAGCGATCGATAGTTGAAGTTGAGCGTGAGGAAAAAAAGAAAGAGTAAGTAAAATGGAAAGCTGATTAAAAACCAGACGTAGATTTTCCGTTCGTCATTATCGAGAAATGGCAGTGATACAGCGGCGGAGGTTTCCGAAAGTGCAGCAAATATCGCAATAATGGTCATCGGATTCGAAATCCTTCTTTTGAGTCTTTTCATGTTCTTCACTCATGGAATAATGGCTTTTTCTCGTGTGGATAAAGTAACTGGTAGTCGTCGGTTTTACATGGATGGTTGTTATTGAGGGTGGTTCGTTCAGCATAATAAGAATGACTATATAGAGTAAATGTGGTTCTCGTTGTTGTTATATGTTGGGTGTTCTTGTTTCAAAAGTTTATGTCATGAGTTACACGAGGTCTTCTGCCGATAAATAGGTATTTAACAGCTTGTGTTCTGGTATGGGTTTTGAGGGTGACAATATCCGTTACCTTTCAGCATTGGCCTGTAGGCAAAGAGTGCAGGAGGTGTTGTGGTGGTGTCGGTTCTGCGTGGTGTTGGTTGTAAGCCGATACAAAAAAATGCACCTGACGTCAGGCGTTCTTAAGATTTCATAGTTTCGACCTCATTACATTCAAGGTTTTTTTGTAGGAATCATCCTTGATGCTTGTAGGGAATGTCTCTCGGTGTGGGTGCTCGGGGGGTACGCCATGCCACGGGTGAAACGACTAGGCTATTGTGCGGGCTCTAAAAATTCGAACAGCGAAAATTGGACTTGCCCATGAATAAAGTGCTGATCGTGGATGATCACCCTGTCATTCGTCTTGCGGTGCGTTTGCTAATGGAACGTCATGGCTACGAAGTCATCGCAGAAACAGACAATGGTGTGGATGCATTGCAACTGGCCCGCGAACATATGCCGGATATTGTCATCCTGGATATTGGTATACCGAAACTGGACGGGCTGGAAGTCATCGCGCGTCTGACATCGGTAGCGCTGCCGTTGAAAGTGTTAGTGCTGACCTCACAGGCACCTGGACATTTTTCAATGCGTTGCATGCAATCGGGGGCCGCCGGTTATGTTTGCAAACAACAGGACCTGACTGAACTGCTGAGCGCCATCAAGGCGGTATTGTCGGGCTACAGTTATTTCCCTAATCAAGCCTTGCATACCGTTCGCTCCAGTCTTGGCAATGCCAGTGAAGCCGATATGGTGGATCGTTTGTCGGGGCGGGAAATGATGGTGTTGCAACAGCTGGCCCGTGGAAAGACAAACAAGGAAATTGCCGATGGAATGTTCCTCAGCAACAAGACGGTCAGTACTTACAAAACCCGTTTGTTGTTGAAGCTCAATGCTCGCTCGCTGGTGGACTTGATCGAACTGGCCCAGCGCAATGGCCTGGTATGACGACACTCAGTAAAAAGCCTCCGTTTCGGGAGGCTTTCAGGTGTCATAGATCAAAATCGTAATCGGCCAATTGCTTCTGCAGTCGGCGCTCCTCCAGCAGATTGTCGATGGTGCGGCGCTTGCTCAGGTTGGTTTTTGCCACTTCAACCACCGGTTCAGCGTCATCGGCTTCAACAGGGGTGAAGTCGTCTTCTACGTCCAATTGCTCTTTGCCAGTGCTCATTTTGTTACTCCAGGCTAAGACTGCCTTTGGCGCTCCTTATATCGACATTCTCCCGGCGGGTAAAAAAGATTTTTTCAATCGGTGAATCAATAATTCTAATAGCGCCTCAATCGTCGGATGTCTTTTGCTTGTATTCGCACAAGTCCTCGATCCGGCAACTGCCGCAGCGGGGCTTACGGGCCAGGCAAACGTAGCGCCCGTGGAGGATCAGCCAGTGATGCGAATCGAGCAGAAATTCCTTGGGCACGAATTTCATCAGCTTGTTTTCCACCTCGACCACATTCTTGCCGGGAGCAATCCCGGTACGGTTGCTGACCCGGAAGATATGGGTGTCCACGGCCATGGTCAGCTGACGGAATGCCGTATTGAGCACCACGTTGGCGGTCTTGCGGCCGACGCCGGGCAAGGCCTCCAGCTCCTCGCGGGTCTGAGGCACTTCGCCGCCGTGTTTTTCCACCAGCAGGCGACAGGTCTCGATCACGTTCTTGGCCTTACTGTTGAACAGGCCAATAGTCTTGATGTACTCCGTCAGCCCTTCGACCCCCAAGGCATAAATGGCAGCGGGGGTGTTGGCCACCGGATACAGCTTCGCCGTGGCCTTGTTGACGCCGACATCGGTGGACTGCGCTGAAAGAATCACCGCGATGAGCAATTCAAATGCAGAGGAATAGGCCAGTTCGGTCTTCGGTTCCGGGTTGTCTTCGTGCAACCTGCGAAAGATTTCGTAACGTTTTGCGGCATTCATGGGTGATGCGTTTCCTCGAAAGCGGTCAGTTTGAGGGGCGAAGCCAAGCTTGTTTTGCAGCGATCAGCAGCCCCAGCAGAATAAATCCGCCGGGGACCAGTGTGGCCAGGCGCAAGCCACCGTCGGCGGTCAGCACCCAGCCGGGCCAATCCAGCCCGCCGACCAGCCAGGACAGATGCGCGCCAACAGTGCCGTTGCCGACGAGTTCACGCAGCAACCCCATGCCCATCATCAGCGCGCCGAACAGGCCACACAGGCGCAAGCGATCGCGCCAAGGGCTCTGGAAAAATTCATTGCTGTCCAACACGACGCATTGCAAGGCAATCAGTCCGGCATACAGCCCCAGGTTTTGCTGCCATTGCAGCG
This sequence comes from Pseudomonas sp. B21-053, assembly GCF_026016365.1. Classification (NCBI taxonomy): domain Bacteria; kingdom Pseudomonadati; phylum Pseudomonadota; class Gammaproteobacteria; order Pseudomonadales; family Pseudomonadaceae; genus Pseudomonas; species Pseudomonas sp. B21-053. Next base: position 5,686,744 of record NZ_CP087205.1, on the reverse strand, counting down.
ACCAGGCTTGCCCGGCGAGCTCGGCGCAACTGGTCAGCGCGGCCGCCAGCAAAACCCCGGCCGGCACGCGTGCCCACGGAACGAGTCGGGGGCGTACGGGCCCCATTCCCGCCCCATATGCAGCAATCACCACCACGAACATCAGCCACAGGCCCAGGGCGGTCATCAGGGAACTAGTGACGCCGATCAGCGGCGCCAGCATCAGCGAGTTCTGCACAGAGGCTTTATTCACGGACGCCACTCCCGATCAGTTGTTGCCGGTGTTCATCAAAGTAGCGCAACGCATCATGAATGGCGTTGATCACCGCTCGCGAGGTGGTGGTCGCCCCGGCCATTTGATCGAATTGTCCCTGATCCTTTTTCAGCGCCCAGCCATTGTCAGCGGGGTCGGTGCGCGACTTGCCGGTGAAAAGGTGCAGCCAAGCGTTCGGCCAGTCGGCGAGACGACCGCCCAGGCCTGGCGTTTCCGACTGCTTGAGGGTTTTGACGCCGAGCAGTTTGCCGTTGGCGTCGATGGCAATCAGCAACTCGATGCTGCTGGTGTAGCCCACAGTCTGGCTGCGCAGCAACACGGCGTTGGGTTGGCCAGCCTTGGTTGCCAGGTAACCCGTCAGCAATGTGCTGTTGCTCAGCGAGGTATTGTCGAGGACCAGTGGCTTTTGCAGCGGCTGATTGTCGTAACTCTCGGGCGGCAACATATCCAGCAGCGTGCGACTGTCGATCAGCCGTTGTTCGGCGGCAATGCGCTCGGCACTGGTGTGTTGAACAAGGTAGGTCGCGCCGATTCCCAGGCCGGCCAACAACACCAATGTCACAACGCTGGTCGCCCGGTTCATGGTGCGCTTCGCTCCTGGCGGCCGGCGACAAACCGCTCCAGCGCCGGTACACAGAGGTTCATCAGCAACACGGCAAACGCCACGCCGTCCGGGTAACCGCCCCAGGTTCGAATCAGGTAAGTCAGCAGTCCCACACCTGCGCCGAACATCAGCCGGGCACCAGGGCTTTTGGCGCCGGACACCGGCTCCGTGACGATAAAGAAAGCACCGAGCATGCTCGCGCCAGTCAGCAGGTGAAACAACGGCGAACCATGGGAATCCGAGCCCGAGCCGTTCCAGCACAGCAGGCTGATGATGAACAGACTGGCGAGCATGCCCACCGGCGCATGCCAACTGAATACCCGTTGCTGCAGCAGGAAGGCGCCGCCGGCAAGGAACGCCAAGTTGACCCATTCCACCCCGCGTCCGCCGAAATGGCCGAACGCCGAATTGCCGGCGAACAACTCATCCATGGTCAGGCTTTTGTTGATGCGCAGGCTGTCCAGCGCCGTGGCCTGGACCCAGGCATCCGGCGTCTGGCTGAAACTGAAGCCGAAGATCTGTTGCAGACCACCGAGCAGGTCCATGCCATGCGATGACGGCCAATGCGTCATCGGCTGGGGAAAGCTCACCAGCACCAGGGCGAAACCAAGCATGGCCGGGTTGAACGGGTTTTTGCCGACGCCGCCATACAGGTGTTTCCCGAACAGCATGGCTGCGGCTGCCGCACTGACCGTCAGCCACCACGGGCAATAGGGCGGTAACGCCAACGCCAGCAACGTCGCGGTGACCAACGCACTGCCGTCGCTCAAGGTCGGCTGGATGGCACGTTGGCGTAGCTTCAGCACAACGGCTTCCACCGCCAGCGCCGTAATCGCGGTCAGAATCAGATTGATCAATACGCCCCAGCCGTACAGCCAAAACAACGCCAGCGCCCCGGCACGGTGGCCAGTAATACCAGCTTCATGGCCTGCTGAAGGCGTTCGTCTACCGATTCAAGGGGCGACATAAGCCTCCACCAGACGTTCGGCTTCCAGCAGTCGGGCGCGGGCCTTGTTCATCAACTCGGCAGGCGTATCGGATTGTCGCTCCAGTTTGCTGACGTCGGCGCGGGCGTAGGCCAATTCGGTTTTCAACTGACGAAGTTGGTTATTGATCGGGCGTTTTTCGATGCGCTGCAAATCTGGCAACGGTTGATCGCTGACGGCTTCTGCATCGTGCAACGCTTGTTCGGCGTCTTTCAGCGCCTGCTCCAGTGCCTCGATCTGCTGTGCCGGGGCTTCGTTGGTTTGCGCTTTTTTCAAGTCGGCGCGGCGCATGGCCAACTGGATTTTTGCCCGTTTCAGCTCTGCATCTTTTGCCGGGGCGACCGGTGCCGGAGCTGGCGGTGCGCTGCTTTCCAATTGCGCCAGTGCTTGTTCGGCCGCTTCGAATTGCTGTTGCAGCACGATCAATTGCGACTGTTGCTCGAAGGTCGGTGGATGCCCGAACGCCTTCAGTGATTTGTTCAATTGCGCGCGACTCATCGCCACGTCGATCTTGGCTTTTTTCAGCGCCGCGTCAGCGGTCGCGGCTTTCTGCGCACGGACTCGCTCAAGGGCGGCTTGCACCGGATTGAGCGTTACTTCGCTGGGTTGCGCGGCACGTTGGGCGCGGGCCTGGCGTTCGGCGACTTTCTGTTGTTCTTCACGTTGTAGTCGGGCGTTGCGCTGTTCGAACCGACGCCGTGTCCGATTACGCTTGGTGGCCCGGGCCCGTTGTTCTTCTAGGCTGAACGCCAGGCCACCGACAATCGGCAGCACCGTGGCCAGCGGCAACGGGTGCATTTCGATGCAGTCCACCGGGCACGGCGCCACGCACAGGTCGCAACCGGTGCATTCATCGACGATCACGGTGTGCATCAGTTTCGCCGCGCCAACGATCGCGTCCACCGGGCAAGCCTGGATGCACTTGGTGCAGCCAATGCATTCGGCTTCGCGAATGTAGGCGATCTGCGCCGGTGCCGAACCGCGACTGATGTCCAGTTCCAGCACCGGCACTTTCAACAGTTCGGCGAGGGCGGCGATGGTTTCACTGCCGCCCGGCGGGCACTTGTTGATCGACTCGCCGCTGGCAATACCTTCGGCGTAGGGCTTGCATCCGGGATGGCCGCACTTGCCGCATTGGGTCTGGGGCAGGAGGGCGTCGATGCGTTGAATCAGACTCATGTTTTGATCAGTCCACTGAATCCGAGAAAGGCCACTGCAATCAGTCCGGCGCCGATCAACTGGATCGGCAAGCCACGAAAGGGCAGGGGAACATCGTTGTCACGTGTGCGCTGGTGCAAATCACTGAACAGGCTCAATACCAGCCAGAAACCCAGCCCCGCGCCAAGGCTCAGGGCAGTGGCGTGGAAAAATCCCTGGTCGTCCCGGGCGTTGAGCAAGGTCAGCCCGAGCACGCCGGCATTGCCCAGCAGCAACGGCCAGAGGCCTTCGAACGAAAGTTTTGGCAGTAATCGCGACAGCAGCTTCAGAAGCGGGGCGATCAGCAAAACGCTCAACGGCAGGAACACGAACAGGCGCAGGCTCGTCAGTTCCAGTGGCACCAGTAGCCAATGATAGAGCGCATAACCGAGCATACCGACGATCAGCATCAGGCTCGCCGTGGCAATGCCCAGTGCGTGGACCTGCCTTTGCTCCGAACCCAACAGCGGATCGACGCCCAGCGGCCACTGCAACACGAGGTTGTTGATCAGGGCGGCGCTGATAAGCGTAAGGAGCAGTTCGGTCATGATTGTCCGTATCTTGCGGGCTGCTGAATATCTCCGTAGGAGCTGCCGCAGGCTGCGATCTTTTGATCTTAAAAAAGCAAGATCAAAAGATCGCAGCCTGCGGCAGCTCCTACACGGTGAGGCAAGGGCTGAGAGTAATTATGGGCCAGACATGAAAATCCCACAGTCACGCCAGGCACGACTGTGGGATTTGTTCAGCAAAGTACTTACTTGATGCGCTGACCCGGCTTGGCGCCGCTGTCGGGGCTCAGCAAGTAGATTTCTTCACCGCCAGGACCGGCCGCCATCACCATGCCTTCGGAAATCCCGAACTTCATTTTGCGCGGCTTGAGGTTGGCGATCATCATCGTCAGGCGACCTTCGAGCTTGGATGGATCGGGGTAAGCGCTCTTGATCCCGGAAAGCACGTTGCGTTGCTCGTCACCGATGTCCAGGGTCAGGCGCAACAGCTTGTCGGCGCCTTCCACGGCTTCGGCCTTGAGGATCAGCGCAACCCGCAGGTCGACGGCGGCAAACGCGTCGAATTCGATTTCCGGCGACAGCGGTTCCTTGACCAGTTCACCGTTGCCGGCGGGTGCCGTTTCACCAGTGTCGGTAGCGCTGGCGGTCAGGTCTTCTTTCGAGGCGTCGGTCATGGCTTGGACTTTTACCGGGTCGATGCGGGTCATCAACGGTTTGAACTCGTTCAACTGATGATTGCTCAGCAGTGTGGCGTGGTCGTTCCAGGTCAGCGGCGCGACATTCAGGAACGCCTCGGCGTCGGCAGCCAGCAACGGCAGTACCGGTTTGAGGAAGATCACCAGTTGGCGGAACAGGTTGATGCCCAGGGCGCAGATGGCCTGGACTTCGTCGTGCTTGCCTTCCTGTTTGTTGAGCGACCATGGAGCCTTGTCGGCGATCCAGGCGTTGGCGCGGTCGGCCAGGCCCATGATTTCGCGCATGGCGCGAGCGAAGTCACGCGCCTCGTAGGCGTCGGCGATGCTTGGCGCGGCGGCCAGGAACGCGTCGGTCAATTCCGGCGCGGCGTTACCCGCCACCAGCACACCGGCGTTGCCTTTCTGGATGAAACCGGCGCAACGGCTGGCGATGTTGACGACTTTGCCCACCAGGTCGGAGTTGACCTTCTGCACGAAGTCTTCAAGGTTCAGGTCGAGGTCGTCGACGCCACGGCCCAGCTTGGCCGCGTAGTAGTAACGCAGGTATTCCGGCGACAGATGATCCAGGTAGGTCCGGGCCTTGACGAAGGTGCCCCGGGACTTGGACATTTTCTGACCGTTGACGGTCAGGTAGCCGTGCACGTTGATGCCGGTCGGCTTGCGGAAACCCGCGCCTTCGAGCATCGCCGGCCAGAACAGCGCGTGGAAGTTGACGATGTCCTTGCCGATGAAGTGGTACAGCTCGGCGGTCGAATCCTTGGCCCAGAATGCGTCGAAATCCAGGTCCGGACGACGGGCGCACAGGTTCTTGAAGCTGGCCATGTAGCCGATCGGCGCGTCCAGCCACACGTAGAAATACTTGCCTGGCTCGCCTGGAATCTCGAAACCGAAGTACGGCGCATCGCGGGAGATGTCCCACTGTTGCAGGCCGGCGTCCAGCCACTCGGCGATCTTGTTCGCCACGGCGTCTTGCAGGGTGCCGCTGCGGGTCCAGGCCTGAAGCATTTCCTGAAAGTCCGGCAGTTTGAAGAAGAAGTGCTGGGAATCCTTGAGCACCGGGGTGGCGCCAGAGATTGCCGACTTCGGATCCTTCAGGTCAGTCGGTGCGTAAGTCGCACCGCATTTTTCGCAGTTGTCGCCGTACTGGTCTTCAGTGCCGCATTTCGGGCAGGTGCCCTTGATGAAGCGGTCGGCCAGGAACATTTTCTTTTCCGGGTCGAAGTACTGCGTGATCGAGCGCTGGGCAATGTGCCCGGCGTCGCGCAGCTTCAGGTAGATCTGGCTCGACAGCTCACGGTTTTCTTCGGCGTGAGTGGAGTGGAAATTGTCGAAGTCCACCAGGAAGTCGGCAAAGTCGGCGCTGTGTTCAGCCTGGACGTTGGCGATCAGTTGTTCCGGGGTGATGCCTTCCTTTTCCGCGCGCAGCATGATGGCCGAGCCGTGAGCGTCGTCGGCGCAGACATAAATGCATTGATTGCCGCGGTGCTTCTGGAAGCGCACCCACATGTCGGTCTGGATGTATTCCAGCATGTGGCCAAGATGGATCGAACCATTGGCATAGGGCAGGGCGCTGGTGACGAGGATCTTGCGTGGCTCGGACATGGGGCTCGGCTACTTGATGAAACGGAGGTCGGCCACTATAAAGCGCTGGCGCATATTTTTCACCCCCGGCACAGGCCATCACGGTCCCTTGTAGCAGCTGGCGAAGCCTGCGTTCGGCTGCGAAGCAGTCGTAAAATTGGACACGGAGGTGTTTCAGGCAGTACGCGGTGTCCGGTTTGGCGACTGCTGCGCAGCCGAACGCAGGCTTCGCCAGCTGCTACAGAATGTGTGTGGTCATGGGATAATTGTCACATCCTGAAAGCATGCCGTCCGGCCTGTAGAACAGGTACGATACCCGCCTGATTTTCCAGTCTTGTTATCGGAGTTGCCCATGAGCGCCGTCAATCGCGCAGCGGTGGAAGCCGTCCTTCGCCAATACACCGACCCTTATCTGAACCAGGACCCGGTCAGCGCCGGGTGCGTGCGCAACATCGACATCCAGGGCGATCGCGTCAGCGTCCAGCTGGAACTCGGTTACGCCGCCGGCCTGTTCAAAAGTGGCTGGGCTCAGATGTTGGAAATGGCCATCCAGAACCTGAACGGCGTGAGCAGTGCTCGTGTCGACATCACCAGCGTGATCGCCGCGCACAAAGCCCAGGCACAGATTCCGGGCCTGGCCAACGTCAAGAACGTTGTCGCCGTGGCTTCGGGCAAGGGTGGCGTGGGCAAGTCCACCACCGCCGCCAACCTGGCGCTGGCGCTGGCCCGTGAAGGCGCGAAGGTCGGGATTCTCGACGCAGACATCTACGGTCCGAGCCAAGGCATCATGTTTGGCATTCCAGAAGGCACCCGACCGAAGGTCAAGGATCAGAAGTGGTTCGTGCCGATTGAGTCCCATGGCGTCGAAGTGATGTCCATGGCGTTCCTGACCGACGACAACACGCCGATGGTCTGGCGCGGCCCGATGGTCTCCGGTGCGCTGTTGCAATTGGTGACACAAACCGCGTGGGGCGATCTCGATTACCTGGTCATCGACATGCCGCCAGGCACCGGCGACATCCAGCTGACCCTGGCCCAGAAAGTCCCGGTAGCGGGTGCAGTGATTGTCACCACCCCGCAGGACCTGGCCTTGCTCGACGCACGCAAAGGCGTGGAAATGTTCCGCAAGGTCAACATTCCGGTGCTGGGCGTAGTGGAAAACATGGCCGTGCACATCTGCTCCAACTGCGGACATGCCGAGCATCTGTTCGGTGAGGGCGGCGGGGTGAAACTGGCCACTCAGTATGGCGTTGAACTGCTGGCGTCGTTGCCGCTGGCGATGGCCATCCGCGAACAGGCCGATGGCGGCAAGCCAACGGTAATCGCCGAGCCGGACAGCCCGATTGCGCTGGTTTACCAGGAACTGGCCCGCCATGTCGGCGCGCGGATTGTGTTGCAGGAAGCGGCAACCCCGGCGATGCCGAATATCACCGTCAGCGACGATTGATCTGAGTTGACTGTTAAAAGATCGCAGCCTCGTTTCACTCGACAGCTCCTACAGGGGAATGCAAAAACCCTGTAGGAGCTGTCGAGTGAAACAAGGCTGCGATCTCTTGATCTTTCCTTAAATCCGCAACCCGCCATCCATCTCCAGAATCCGGCCGGTGTAATAGTCGTTCTCGAAAATGTACGCCGCCGAATGGGCGATCTCATCCGGCTTGCCCATGCGCTTGAGCGGAATCCCGGCGGTCATTTTCTCCAGTGCTTCCGGCTTCATGCCCAGCGTCATCTCGGTTTCGATAAAGCCCGGCGCGATGCCCGCGACACGAATACCGTAGCGCGCCAGTTCCTTGGCCCAGGTCACAGTCGCCGCTGCCACGCCGGCCTTGGCCGCCGAGTAGTTGGTCTGACCGACGTTGCCGGCGCGCGAGATCGACGAGATATTGATGATCGCGCCGCTGTTTTTCAGCTCGACCATTTTCGCCGCGACTTCACGGGTGCACAGGAATACGCCAGTCAGGTTGACGTCGATCACCGCCTGCCACTGGGCCAGGCTCATCTTGGTCATCTCGCCGTCTTTAACCTTCAGCAACAGCCCGTCGCGCAAGATCCCGGCATTGTTGATCAAACCATGGATCGCGCCGAAATCTTCGGCGACCTGGGCGACCATGTGCGTCACCTGCTCTTCATTGGCGACGTTGCACAGGTAGGCGCGGGCTTCGACGCCCTTGGCCTTGCACGCGGCAACGGTGTCATCGAGCTTTTCCTGGTTCAGATCGACCAGCGCCAGTTTCGCGCCCTTGCCGGCGAAATACTCGGCCATCGAACGGCCTAAACCCTGGCAACCGCCAGTGATAATGATTACTTTGTCAGTGAGTTGCATTCGCATGCCCCAATAGCAGGTCGCAGTGGTGATCCTTGTAGAGAGCCTCTCGATCTGCACCTGATGTGGCCTGGTTGCACATGAGAACTGCCCCGATGGCGTACTGGATACTTATCCCCAGGCGCCTGTCCGTTTTTTCGACGGATTCTATATAAGGAGTCATAAATTGAGCGTTGAAGCGGCCAAGAATGCCCGAGAATTGCTTCTCAAGGAATACCGCGGAGTGCTTTCGACGCACTCCAAGGCCATGCCCGGTTTCCCTTTCGGTTCGGTGGTTCCGTACTGCCTGGACGAGCAGGGCCGGCCGCTGATCCTGATCAGCCGCATTGCCCAGCACACCCACAATCTGCAAAAAGATCCTAAGTGCTCACTGTTCGTGGGCGAGCGCGGGGCCGAAGACGTACAAGCCGTCGGTCGCCTGACCTATCTGGCTGAAGCTGAAAAGATTGAAGACGCCGCCGCTGTCGATGCGGCCGCCGAGCGTTACTACCGCTACTTCCCGGATTCGCAGAACTACCACAAGGCGCATGATTTCGATTTCTGGGTGCTCAAGCCCGTGCGTCACCGCTACATCGGTGGCTTCGGCGCGATTCACTGGGTCGATCAACTGACCCTGGCCAACCCGTTTGCCGGCAAAGCCGAAGTGAGCATGGTCGAGCACATGAATGCCGACCACACCAAAGCCATCGCCCACTACGTAGAACTGGCTGGTCTGCCAAAAACCGAACCGGCGCAACTGGCCGGTATCGACACTGAAGGCATGCACCTGCGCATTGGCCAGGCGCTGTACTGGCTACCGTTTCAAGCCCCATGTAATACGCCGACACAAGTGCGCGAAGCCTTGGTTTTCCTGGCTCACGCCGAGCATTGGCCAAAAAATGAAGTGGCCGACGCTTGAATTCACGATATGGCGACGTCATCTAAGGAACACTGGCAAGGCATTCTTGCGTTGAGGAACCATTTGATGCGCCCTTTTTTATTGCTCTTTGTACTGTTTCCGGTGTTGGAGCTGTTCGTATTCGTCAAGGTCAGCGGGGCCATCGGGTTTTTCCCGGCCCTGCTGCTGATCATTCTCGGCTCGATGCTCGGCGTGTTCGTGCTGCGCATCGCCGGTCTGGCTACTGCACTGCGGGCCCGTGAAAGCCTGAACCGCGGCGAGCTGCCGGCCCAGACCATGCTCGAAGGCTTGATGCTGGCACTGGCGGGCGGTCTGTTGATTCTGCCGGGCTTCGTCACTGACGTGCTGGGCCTGATCATGCTGATGCCGATCTCTCGCCGTCTGCTGGCGAACAAGATGCGCCAGCGCGCCGAAGAACAGGCGATCCGTCAGCGTGCATTCGCCGACGACCTGCAATCGCGCGGCGGTCCTGCCCCACGCCAGCAACCGTTGGGCCGCGAGCCCAACGTGATCGAAGGCGAGTTCGAACACCACGATCCCAAGTAAAGCGTTTCAGCTGCACGGCACCTTCGGGTGCCGTGTTCGTTTGCGGGCAGCAACATGAAAAAATTTGCTTGCTCGCCCTTGTAATAAGCTTATGCGCCCTTATGTAACGGTCACCGCAAGGTTTCTGGCGATCATGCCAGACAGACTTCCGCGGTTCGCTTGACGAACCGCACCCGGCACCGCCGGATTTGTTAAACCCGCCGGGAATACACCGGCCGATGAAAACCACAATTAGGAGAGATCGACAATGAAGCTTCGTCCTCTGCATGACCGCGTCGTCATCCGTCGCAGCGAAGAAGAAAAGAAAACCGCTGGCGGTATCGTCCTGCCAGGTTCGGCTGCTGAAAAAGCCAACAGCGGCGAGATCCTCGCTGTCGGTACCGGCCGTGTGCTGGAAAACGGTGAAGTGCGTGCACTGGCCGTAAAAGTGGGTGACAAGGTTGTGTTCGGCCCGTACTCCGGCAGCAACACTGTGAAAGTTGACGGCGAAGACCTGCTGGTAATGGCTGAGAACGAGATTCTCGCTGTTATCGAAGGCTGACTTCCCCGCTCATTTTCCCGCTACTACAAAGTATTTAAGGAATATCGATCATGGCTGCTAAAGAAGTTAAATTCGGCGACTCCGCCCGCAAGAAAATGCTCGCCGGTGTAAACGTCCTGGCTGACGCAGTAAAAGCGACCCTGGGCCCTAAAGGCCGTAACGTGATCATCGAGAAGAGCTTCGGCGCTCCGACCATCACCAAGGACGGCGTTTCCGTAGCCAAAGAAATCGAACTGAAAGACCGTTTCGAAAACATGGGCGCGCAGCTGGTCAAAGACGTTGCCTCCCGTGCCAACGATGACGCAGGCGACGGCACCACCACCGCTACCGTTCTGGCTCAATCGATCGTCAACGAAGGCCTGAAAGCCGTCGCTGCCGGCATGAACCCGATGGACCTGAAGCGCGGCATCGACAAAGCGACCATCGCTATCGTCAAAGAGCTGAAAGCCCTGTCCAAGCCTTGCGCTGACACCAAGGCAATCGCTCAGGTCGGCACCATCTCGGCCAACTCCGACAACTCCATCGGCGACATCATTGCCGAAGCCATGGAAAAAGTCGGTAAAGAAGGCGTGATCACCGTTGAAGAAGGCTCGGGCCTGGAAAACGAACTGTCGGTTGTTGAAGGCATGCAGTTCGACCGTGGCTACCTGTCCCCGTACTTCGTCAACAAGCCAGAGACCATGACTGCCGAGCTCGACGGTCCGCTGATCCTGCTGGTCGACAAAAAGATCTCGAACATCCGCGAAATGTTGCCAGTACTGGAAGCCGTTGCCAAAGCCGGCCGTCCACTGCTGATCGTGGCCGAAGACGTTGAAGGCGAAGCCCTGGCGACTCTGGTTGTGAACAACATGCGTGGCATCGTTAAAGTCGCAGCCGTCAAGGCTCCAGGCTTCGGCGACCGTCGCAAGGCCATGCTGCAGGACATCGCCGTCCTGACTGGCGGTACCGTTATCTCCGAAGAGATCGGTCTGAGCCTGGAAAGCACTACCCTGGAACACCTGGGTAATGCCAAGCGCGTGATCCTGTCCAAAGAAAACACCACCGTGATCGACGGCGCCGGCGTTGAAGCTGATATCCAGGCTCGCGTTCTGCAAATCCGTCAGCAAGTGGCCGACACTTCGTCCGACTACGACCGTGAAAAACTGCAAGAGCGTCTGGCCAAGCTGTCCGGCGGCGTTGCAGTGATCAAGGTTGGCGCTGGTTCCGAAGTTGAAATGAAAGAGAAGAAAGCCCGCGTTGAAGACGCCCTGCACGCTACCCGTGCAGCCGTTGAAGAAGGCGTGGTACCTGGCGGCGGCGTGGCACTGGTTCGCGCTCTGCAGGCTATCTCCGAACTGAAAGGCGACAACGCCGATCAAGACGTTGGTATCCAGTTGCTGCGTCGCGCTGTTGAAGCGCCACTGCGCCAGATCGTTGCCAACTCCGGCGACGAGCCAAGCGTAGTTGTCGACAAGGTCAAGCAGGGTTCGGGTAACTACGGTTACAACGCTGCTACCGGCGAATACGGCGACATGATCGAAATGGGTATCCTGGACCCGGCTAAAGTGACTCGTTCGGCTCTGCAGGCAGCGGCTTCCATCGCCAGCCTGATGATCACGACCGAAGCCATGATCGCCGAGATCAAGGAAGAAGGCTCGGCTGGCGGCGGTATGCCAGACATGGGCGGTATGGGTGGCATGGGCGGCATGATGTAAGCCAGCCTTACCCCTGTATTGAAAAACCCCGCCTGCGAAAGCAGGCGGGGTTTTTTATTGCCTTCTATAAAGGACAAAGTCAAAAGATCGCAGCCTTCGGCAGCTCCTACATAAGGGCGGCGTACACCCTGTAGGAGCTGCCGAAGGCTGCGATCTTTTGATCTTCAGGCGTTGACCGGTTCTGCCTTGCCAACCCGCTCAGCCTTGGATGCCGGTCGATACAGGATGTAGTAATACGACCCCAGGCAAATCAGCCAGCAGAAAATCGCCGTCCACACGTTGTGCGAGAAAAAGTGCGCGCCCTGCATCATCCGGCTGATCGAGAACACCGTGCCCAGGACCGCCGCGAAGATAAACGCCTTGCGCGCCAGCCGAGGGCGGCGATCACGCAGCACAAAAAACAGCGCAAACAACGTGAAACCCGTCGCCGCATGCCCACCCGGCCAGCAACGACCAGGTTTATCGGTGTGTGGCCGTGGGCTCAGCAGTTCGCTGTAGGTTTCGTGGCCGCCGAACTGTTCCAGGCTCCACGGGCATTGCACCGCCGTCACCACTTTCACCGGGGTAACAAAAGAAGTCGCCAGGCCGAGGGACAGCACCAGGCAACCCAGCTCCCGTTTGAACGGCTTGAGTTTCTCGACGAAAAACGAACAGATAAACCCGATTACCGCAAACACCGAGAACGCGATGACCACTTGCTTGGCCTTGTCGTGCAGGATGTTTTCCAGGAAGTAACTGTGCCGGCCGATGAAGTCACCGGCTGCCGGGTCATAAAAATGCCTGGCCAGGTCCATGTCCAGGTCGGTCAGTTCGAGCAGCACCAGAACGATCGCCGCAATGGCGGGAACCCCAAGGCACACCCAGAAATTGAGTGGCCGGGAGGCAGGGCGAACAGCAGTTGATGACATGGTGGATCCTGAGCATGGGAAAAAGCCCCGGGGCATCAGCCCGGAGCCATTCGGTTAACGTACGCTGACCTGGGGCGAGCCCTCCTTGGGCGCTTTCCAGCCAAGCAGCGATTGCTTGAAGCCATAACTGACGGATTGGTAATAGATGATGGCGCGAGTTGTATTGAAGAAGTCCATTGGCTTCGGGATTTTCGCCGCGACACTGTCGTCAGGTTGTGAACCGATAGTGAAAAACTTGTTAATACGGTCAATTGGTTGAACGAATGGATGGATGCGGTCTTCGGGCCTAGCCGTGCGCTCAGCTTGGCCGTAAGCTGCGCGAGCCGAAGATGGCCGTTACTGTGTACGGAGGAGTGCCCATGCGAATTTTATTGGTTGAAGACAACCGCGATATCCTCGCCAATCTGGCCGATTACCTGGGGCTCAAGGGCTATACCGTGGATTGCGCGCAGGACGGCTTGTCGGGATTGCACCTGGCGGCCACCGAGCATTACGACCTGATCGTGCTCGACATCATGCTGCCCGGCATCGATGGTTACACCCTGTGCAAACGCCTGCGTGAAGACGCCCGCCGTGACACGCCGGTGATCATGCTGACGGCGCGGGATCAACTGGATGACCGGTTGCAGGGCTTCAAGTCCGGCGCTGATGATTACCTGATCAAGCCGTTCGCCTTGTCCGAACTGGCCGCGCGCATCGAAGCGGTGATGCGTCGTGCCCAGGGCGGCGGTCGGCGTGCGCTGCAGGTCGGCGACTTGAGTTACGACCTCGATACCCTGGAAGTGACCCGCGAAGGCCGTTTGCTCAAGCTCAACCCGGTCGGTCTGAAACTGCTGGCGGTGCTGATGCAGAAAAGCCCCCACGTGCTGCGCCGCGAAATCCTCGAAGAGGCCTTGTGGGGCGATGATTGTCCGGACAGCGACAGCCTGCGCAGCCACGTTCACCAACTGCGCCAGGTGATCGACAAGCCTTTTGCCAAGCCCTTGCTGCAAACCGTGCACGGCGTGGGTTATCGCTTGGCCGAGGGCCGAGATGGAGTTTAAGCAGAGCCTCGCTCAACGGATCATCATCGCCTTTGCGTTGATGAGCGCACTGGTGGCAGGGGCCTTCGCCATGGGTATCGTGGCGACCGTGCACTTGGTGGAAGAGAAGCTGATCTCGGCAGGCCTGGGCGGTGACTTGCAACGCCTGCTGCTGATGGACAGCGTCACGGACTGGAGCCATCGCCCGGAACCGGATCAGCTGTTTTATTTCAGCGGCGGGCCCGGGGACTTCGAACTGCCCAAGGATCTGCGTCATCTGGATTCCGGTTTCCACGAAGTGTTTCGGGAAAACCTGTCGTACCACGCGATGGTCGAAATCGTCGATGGCCGGCGCTATGTGCTGTTGCAGGATCAGAGCGATTTCGAAGAGCGTGAACGCGTGCTGTTTGCCGTGGTGCTGGTGGGCTTCGTGCTGAGCCTGGCACTGGCGGTATTTCTCGGCTGGATCCTGGCGCGCAAAGTCATGGCGCCCGTGGTGCGACTGGCCCGTCAGGTGCGGCATCGCGATCAGTTATTGGGTTTGGCGCCGCCATTGGCGCCGGATTATGCCGCTGACGAAGTGGGCGAACTGGCGGTGGCCTTCGACGCCACCCTTGGCCGTTTGCGCCAGGCGTTGACCCGTGAACGCCTGTTCACCAGTGACGTCAGCCACGAATTGCGCACGCCGCTGATGGTGCTGGCCAGCTCCTGCGAGTTGCTGCTGGAAAACCCTGGTATCGATCAGCGCGGTCGGGCTCAGGTCGAGCGTATCGCCCGGGCCTGTGAGGAAATGCGCGAACTGGTACAAACCTTCCTGATGCTCGCCCGCGCCCAGCGTGAAGACGCCAGCATGTCGCCACAGCAGACCATCAGCCAGGTTGCCGACGGGCTGCTGTGTCTTTGGCGCGAGCCAATCGAGTACAAGGGCCTGGCCCTGAACTTCGAGCCGGGCATTCCATCGAACAACCGCTACAACGCGACGCTGCTGCATGCGGTGATGGGCAACTTGCTGCGCAATGCGCTGCACTACACTGAAATCGGCTTCATTCGCCTGACGCTGACCGACACCGGGTTTATGGTCGAGGACACCGGTGTCGGCATCCCCGAGGAAAAACGCGAGGCGATGTTCGAGCCTTTCGTGCGGGGTAACGAGAAGCGCGGCGAAGGTCTGGGGCTGGGTCTGTCGCTGGTACAGCGGATCTGCGAGAACCAGGGCTGGACCGTCAGCCTCACCACCATGGAGCCCAATGGCTGCTGCTTTGAGGTGGAATTGGGTAAGCCGCGGGTCTGACCAAGTAAAAAGATCGCAGCCTTCGATTCCTGCGATCTTTTAGTGGTGGCCCTGCGCTATCATCTGATCCCTGTAAAACGTTGAAATACTTCACTGTTTTACTCAACGAAGTTTTCACAAAGTCATGACCTGACGCTGACACGGCGCTACCTAACGTAGGTGTCATCAGCAATTCAGGAGACTTTGATGATGGCAGGCCCGATCAAACTGGATTTTTCCGAGAAGTACGACGATCAACATGCGCAAAAATATTTGC
The DNA here is from genome assembly GCF_026016365.1 of Pseudomonas sp. B21-053. Taxonomy (NCBI): domain Bacteria; kingdom Pseudomonadati; phylum Pseudomonadota; class Gammaproteobacteria; order Pseudomonadales; family Pseudomonadaceae; genus Pseudomonas; species Pseudomonas sp. B21-053. The sequence continues at coordinate 5,671,440 of NZ_CP087205.1, read as the reverse complement.
GCAAGCATCAGGATGGTCTCGGCCGTCGATTGTCCCATTGGCGTGACGAACAGCTGGCCCGCAAGGCTCTGACCTTGGCGGGTGACCCTGGGCTGGTCCTCGATTTGCCATGCGGCGCGGGGCGTTTCTGGCCGTTACTGGCGCAAAAGCACAACCGTGTGATCATCGGAGCCGACAACTCCGAGTCGATGCTGAAGATCGCCACCCAGGCCCAACCCGCCGAAGTGGTGAAACGGGTACAACCCTTGCACACTTCTGCATTCGACATTGCTTTACCTGATAACGCCGTCGACAGCATTTTCTGCATGCGTTTGCTCCATCACATCGGTGAAGCCGAGCATCGACTGGCTATTTTGCGTGAGTTCGAGCGGGTCACCCGTGACAGCGTGATCATTTCGCTGTGGGTGGACGGCAACTTCAAGGCCTGGAAACGCAAGCGCGCCGAGAAAAAGCGCGGGCAGGAAGGTTACCAAAATCGATTTGTGTTACCGGCTGTTACGGTTGAAAAGGAATTCGAACAAGCGGGTTTCCGCATTCAGGAACAACTGGACTTCATACCGCTCTATGCCATGTGGCGGGTTTACGTATTACGCAAGAGGTAACAGGATGGCAGTGCAATATGCAGCAGAAACGGAAGTCGCTCCCCAGGACCGCTTCGACTATTTCTGGAATCAGCGCGGTGAATGGGTAGAAGAACCCAACGTTCGTCGCGGTGGTGAAAGTGGTGTGCAGCGCGTCAGGAGCACCGACGGACAGCTGCTGTATGCAAAGCGTCAGACCGGGCATATCTATCGCAGCTGGCTGCACCCCTTCGGCCGGCCGACGGTGTTGCGCGAGCGTGATGCGCTGATCGGTTTGACGGCGCTGGGTGTGCGGGTACCGGAAATGGTGTTCTGCGGCGCCCAACGCGATCCTGTACACAAATGGCGTGCGTTGCTGGTCACCAAGTCCCTGGACGGTTTCGAAGAAATCGAACACTGGTACGCGGGCGGCGGTCGCGAGCGTCACGGCGAAGCGGTTCACGAGCGCGTCCTCAAGGAACTGGCCGAGAATCTGGCCCGCATGCACAAGGGCCGCTGGCAGCACAGCTGCATCTACATCAAGCACGTTTTCGTGCGGGTCGCCGGCGAAGGCGAGGCCGCCACGGTTGAAGTGGCATTGATCGATCTGGAGAAATGCCGCCAGCGTTTGACTGCCCAGCGCGCCGCCGCCCATGACATGAAGCAATTGCGTCGCCACTCGTCGTTCAGCGATACAGACTGGAAGAATCTGGTCTATTTTTATGAGACGGCGTTTGGCAGCGCTATCAAGGGTTTATAGCGATGAAACTCGAAATTGCACGAGGTGTGTTTCTACTAGGAGCCTTGGCAGTTGCTTCATTGGCGGTGGCGGCTTGGGAGCAGCCCCGCACGCAAGTCCTCAGTGCAGTGAACGGTGACGCTCGCTGCCCGTTGCCACGGGTTGCCAAAGCAACCGTGGCGACACAACCTGATCATGACTTGTTGCTGTTCATGTTCGGACTATCACAAGGATTGAGGCCGCAAAGTTGAACAGATTGAAGCCAAAATAAAAGGCCTCGCAGATGCGGGGTCTTTTTTTTGCCCTTCAAAAGATCGCAGCCTTCGGCAGCTCCTACAGGGTGAGCACAATCCCAATGTAGGAGCTGCCGAAGGCTGCGATCTTTTGACTTTAAGGTTTATCGGGCTTGGCCAGTAGCGTGTAGATGCACGGCAACACGAACAAGGTAAACAACGTCCCGATCGACATCCCCGTGGCGATCACCGTGCCGATGTCGAACCGGCTGACGGCACCCGCGCCCGTCGCCAGAATCAGCGGCACCATGCCAAACACCATGGCCGCAGTGGTCATCAATACCGGCCGCAAGCGGATGGCCGCCGCTTCTTCCACGGCTTCCCGGGGCGTCAAACCCTTTTCCTTGCGCAGTTTGTTGGCGAACTCGACGATCAGGATCCCGTGTTTGCTGATCAGCCCGATCAGCGTCACCAGCCCGACCTGGGTGTAGATGTTCATGCTCGACCAACCGAGGAACAGCGGGATCAACGCGCCACAGATCGATAGCGGCACGGTGACCAGGATCACCAGCGGGTCGCGGAAGCTTTCGAATTGCGCCGCCAGCACCAGGAAAATGATCGCCAGCGCCAGGGCAAACGTCACCCACAACGCACTGCCTTCCTGGACGAATTGTCGCGACGTGCCACCGTAGTCAAACGCAAAACCCGCCGGGGCTTCTTCCTGAGCGATCTGGCGTACGACTTCAATGGCCTCGCCCATGCTCACCAGCGGGAACCCGGTCACGGCCGCCGCGTTGAGTTGCTGGAACTGGTTCAACTGCCGTGGTCGCGCCCGGTCGGTGACGGTGATCAGGGTCGACAGGGGCAGCAGTTCACCCGCGGTGTTCTTGACGTAGTAGTTGTTCAGCCAGTCGGGGTTATCCCGGTAAGCCCGCTCGACCTGGGCGATGACCTTATAGCTGCGCCCTTCAATGGTGAACCGGTTGATCTCCGCCTCACCCAGCAGCGTCGCCAGCGTGCCGCCGAGGTCCTGCATCGACACACCCATCTGCGCCGCTTTGGCGCGGTCGATATCCACCACGACTTCCGGTTTGTCGAACGCCAGGTCGATGTCGACGAAGGCAAACTTGCCGGACTCCAGTGCGCGCTTTTTCACCCGGTCCGCGACGTCCAGCAGCGACGCGTAATCGTTGGCGGTGTTGATGATGAACTGGAACGGCAGGCCTTCACCGGTGCCCGGCAAGGACGGCAGGTTGAAGCCGAAGATCTGCAAACCGGGAATGTTCCCCAGCCTGGCCTGGACCTCGGGCAGGATCTGCATTTGCGTGCGGCTGCGCTCGTTCCACGGTTTGAGCAGGAAACCGCCGATACCCGATTGCACGCCGTTGAAACCGTTGATCTGGAACGAGGAGTAGTACTCGGGAAACTCTTTGAAGATCTGGATGAACTCGTCGGTGTAGGCGTTCAGGTAATCGAGGTTGGTCGGCTGCGGCGCGTTGGCCATCATGAAAATGATGCCCTGGTCTTCGTCCGGCGCCAGTTCCGACTTGGCGAACTTGAGAAACACCGGGATCAGGCACAGCACGATCACCGCGAACACCAGCACCACCGGCCGGGTATTGAGCGTGCCGTGGAGCATGCTCTGGTAGCGGCGCTTGAGGCTTTCGAAGATCAGGTCCAGGCGATGGGCGAGGCCGCTGGGGTTTTGGTCGTGGCGCAGCAAAAAGGCGCACATCATCGGCGACAGGGTCAGGGCGACGATGCCTGAGATCACCACCGCCCCGGCCAGTGTCAGGGCAAACTCCTTGAACAACGCCCCCGTAAGCCCGGTGAGGAAACCAATCGGCGCATACACCGCCGCCAGGGTGATGGTCATGGACACCACCGGCATGGCGATTTCCCGGGCGCCTTCAAGGGCCGCGTCAAGCGGTGTCTTGCCTTCCTCGATGTGCCGGTGAATGTTTTCCACCACCACGATCGCATCGTCCACCACCAGCCCGATGGCCAGCACCATCGCCAGCAGGGTCAGCAGGTTGATCGAATAGCCCATCATCTGCATGAAGAACATCACGCCGATCATCGACAGCGGGATGGTCACCACCGGGATCACCACCGAGCGCAGGGCTCCGAGGAACAGGAACACCACGACAATCACGATCAGCACCGCTTCGAACAAGGTCTTGATCACCTCGTTGATCGAGGCCTGGATAAACAGCGTGGCGTCGTAGGCGATTTCGCTTTTCAGGTTGGGCGGCAACTGGGCGTCCAGCTCCGGCATGATCTTGCGCACTTCCTTGATCACGTCCAGCGGGTTGGCGCCGGGTGTTGCCTTGATGCCGATGTACACCGATGGCGTGCCACCGAAGGAACTGATGGCGTTGTAGTTTTCGGCGCCCATCTCGACTCGCGCCACATCGCTGAGCAATACGCGGCTGTCACCCGAGACCTTGAGCGGAATCGCGGCGAAGGCTTCGGCGGATTTGAGTTCGGTGTTGGCGTTGATGCTGGTGACCACGTACTCGCCTTTCACTTCGCCGGCAGCGGAGAGGAAGTTGTACTGGCGCACTGCGTTAGTCACGTCGCTGGCACTCAGGCCGAAGCCGGCGAGTTTCACCGGGTCGAGCCACAGGCGCATGGCGAACACCTGGTTGCCGAGAATCTCGGCTTCGGCCATGCCGGGCAACGTCGCCAGTTTTGGCTGGATGACCCGGGACAGGTAGTCGGTGATCTGCGGGTTGTTCAGCTCCTTGCTGAAGTAACTGATGTACATCAGCGCCGAGGCGTCGGCGGCCTCCTTGCTCAGCACCGGGTCTTCGGCGTCCTGGGGCAGCTTGTTCTTCACCTCGTTGGCCTTGGCCAGCAGCTCGGTGAACAAACGGTCGCTGTTAGAGCCGATGCGCGCGTAGATCGAAATCACCGAGAAGTTCTGGCGACTGACCGAGGTCATGTAGTCGATGCCCTCGGCGCTGGCCAGACTCTGCTGCATCGGTTGGGTGATATAGCCTTGGATCGTTTCGGCGTTGGCCCCGGGGTAGGCGGTGGTCACCGTGATCAGGGCGTTTTCCATTTGCGGGTATTGGCGCAGCGGCAGCTTGCTCCAGGCCTGGAAGCCCAGCAGCACAATCAACAGGCTGACCACGGTGGCGAGCACCGGGCGGCGGATGAACGGATCGGTAAAAGCCATGAGGATTCCTTGATCAGTCAGTACGTGGCTGACTGTTCTTATCGGTCAGGGTCTTGTCGTCGCTGATGGCAATGTGTGCGCCGTTGTCCAGTTTGATCTGGCCGGCCGTGACCACTTGCTCGCCGCTCTGCACGCCTTTGTTGATCATCACCAGGCCATCACGGCGTTCGCCGGTTTCGATGAACCGACGTTCGGCGATCAGGACCGGTTGGCCCTTGTCGTCTTTTTCGACACTGCCGTCCTCGGCTTTCTTCTGCCCGACCACGTACAGCGAGTTGCCGTAGAGGGTGTAGGTAATCGCGCTTTCCGGTACGACGATATGCTGTTGCGGGTTCGGCAGCATGACTTGCAGGCTGGCGAACATCCCCGGCAGCAACTTGCCATCCGGGTTGGCCAGCGTGGCGCGGATCAGGATGTTGCGGGTGCTGTTCTCGACCTTCGGGTTGATCGCGCTGATGGTGCCGGGGAAGTTCTGCGTCGGGTACGCCGAGACGATGACCTGCACGGGTTGGCCGAGAGCGATCTTGGGCACCGATTGCTCGGGCAGGAAGAAGTCGACATAGAGGCTGCTGAGGTCTTGCAGGGTCGCGATCATGGTGCCGCTGGCGAGGTAGTCGCCGACGTCCACCTGACGAATGCCGATGGTGCCGCTGAAGGGGGCGAGGATGCGTTTCTTGGCCAGGGACGCCTTGAGCTGGTTGACCGTCGCCTTGTTCTTTTGCAGTTGCGCAGAGAGCCGGTCGTACTCGCCTTTGGAGATCGCCCGGCTGTCGACCAATTGACTGCCGCGACCGAAATCCAGCTGCGCCAGACCGAGGTCAGCCTGGGCGGTTTCGAGCAGGGCGCTTTCGACGGCGCTGTCCAGTTGCAGCAGCGGTTGCCCGGCCTTGACCTTCTGCCCCGACTCGAACATCAGGTCTTTGACCGTGCCCGAAATCTCCAGGCTCAGGTTCACCCCTTGCAGCGCCTTGAGCGTGCCCACGGTGGGCAAGCGCATTTGCCACGGCTGTTCGGAAGCCGTGGCCACGGCGACGCTGATGGGCGGTTTCGGCTTGGAAAAACCCTGGATCATCGTGTAAATCGAAAAGGCCTTGTAACCGCCCAGGGCCAGCACGATCAGCAACACAACACCCAACATGATCAGCATGCGGCGACGCAGCATATTTCCACTTCCTTGGAGAAAATCAGGCGAGACAGGCGGGAACATTACTCCGAGTGGGAAGGGGAATCCAACTGTAGCAGCTGGCGTAGCCTGCGTTCGGCGGCGAAGCCGTCGTAAATCCATTCACCGCGGTTTGCCTGACACATCGCGTTGTCGGACATCACGACGGCTTCGCCGCCGAACGCAGGCTTCGCCAGCTGCTACACAAGACCTGTTCAGATGAGGTGCAGGTGGTTATCCCAAAGCCCGGCCGGCAGCTCCAGTGGTTTTGCAACCAGATCTGTCTGGCGGCAATCGTAGTACCGGCAACGCCCTTGGCCCGAGGTCACGACAAATCCGTCCGCCACCGCTCCGACCCCGGCGCAATCCGGCAACGGCGCATCCAGGCGCACTTCGCCGCTGTCCAGGTCCCAGATGAAAAAGCGATTACCGCGTGGCGCCGTCAACGCGACCAGCCGCAGCTCGCTGTGCACCGCGACGCTGGCGGTGTAATGCCCCATGGCCTGCAACTGATGCTCCGGCACCGGAAACGCCACGAACGGCTGGCCCGGACGCTTGATCGCCAGCAACTCCGACGACTCATGGGACGGTCCCATGAACTGCTGGCTGGCGAGGATGGTGCCGTCGCTGGCAACCCCCAGATGACGCACGCTGTTCATCTGTTGAGCGAGGGTTTCCTTGCTCAACAAGGTGCCGTCGCGCTGCATCAGCACCAGGCTCGGCTCCATCGCGTTAAGGTTCATCTCGACCCGGCTTTCGGCCTCGGTGCGAATCCCGCCGTTGGCCACCACCAGGGTTTCGCCGTCGGGCATCCACGACACCTGATGCGGGCCGACGCCGTGTGTAGGAATCTCGCCGCTGTGGATAAGTCGCTCTCCTTCGAACTTATACACACCCAGCAAGCCGCGACCCGGATCGCTGGTGTCGTTTTCGGTGGCGTACAAGAACTCGCCATCCTTGTGAATCACCGCGTGCCCATAGAAATGCCGGTTCGGATGCGACGTCAAGGTTTGCAGCAGCGTGCCGTCGCGCAGGTCGATCAGGTAACTTTCGGTGCCCGGACGCCGCGCGACAAACAGCGCAATCGCCAGCGTCGGGTGATTGATGATGTCGTGGCAACGCTGGCCGACCTGGGTGGCGAACACCCGGGTGCCGTCCAGCCGATAACCGACGGCGTAATGCTTGCCGTCGGTATCGTCCCGCGCCGACAGCAGCAGCGGGCTCTTGTCCTTTTGCTTGAACAGCGTCCAGCCGCCCAGTGTCACTGCTCCCAGCAGCAAACTACCTAAAGTCAGAGCCTGACGTCGCAGCATGGCACTCGCCCTCATCAGTCACCGTCGTTGGCGTTGAAGCCCAGTTGGATGCCCAGCGCCTTGGCCAGTTCGCCTTCGTGCAGGCGATGGACGACGTTGAGGCTGTCGTAGATATCGTTGAGTTGCTGGCGACCGGCATCGTCGTTGAGCATTTCGGTCAGCGAGCGCTGGTTGCTGGCAAACAGTTTGAGCGAGGCGGCGTAGGCAGCGTCGATCTTGTCGGCCAATGGTTTCTGCTCGCTCGGCAACAGACCGCGCAGGCCTTTGTTGTCGACCCCGACCCAGACGGTTTTCGCCGCGGCCAGGCTGGCTTCCAGACCTTGCAGCGACGACTGGCTGCGCCACGCATCAGCCTGGAACGGCTGTGGAATGCCCTTGGTCTGGCGACCCATCGGCGTGCCGAGTTTTTTCTTCAGGGTGTCCAGCGCCGTAACCTGAACCCGCAGCAGATCGGCGATCGCTTCGTGGGAATCGGCGTAGCGCTGGTTCGGGAATTTGCTCATCTGCGCGAGCATGCCGTCGTTGGTGTTCCAGCGCGACAGGATCTCTTCAGCCAGTTGCTTCTGACGTTCGCCAATGGCGGTCAGCAGCGGGCAGTACTTGGCTTTCTGCGTGGCATCGGCCATGTCGATCTTGCTGTCGAACAGAATGTATTCGTAGGCCGACAAGCCCTGAACCACCACGCTCGATTTGGCCAGCGCTGCGGCATCAATCTGCGGCTGGGCGGTGACCAGTTGCTCGACTTGACGGCCGACGAGGTTTTTCTTGTCCGGCCAGAACTGCACCTGCCACGCACGGTTGCCCTCGGCCAGCGGCCCGATCAGCAACGGTTGCAGCTCGGCCCAGGCTTTCTGCGCGTGCAGGAAGTCGGCGCGTGCGGTGTCCAGGTCTTCTTTGCCCTGGCAATAGGCGAGGGCGCTGACGGCCAGTTGGCGGTCGGCTTCGACCCAGCGGCTGTAGGTCGGCAGGATCACTTGCTTGGCGATGGCCGCGGAGGTGACCGCTTGCGGATCCTGCGGCGAACAGGCGCCGAGGGCGAGCGCTGCAAGGCTGGTGAACAACAATTTGGGACGGAACATGTCGGGCTCCCGATTCTTTTAAGTGCTTAGAGAGAATTCAAAAACGCCAGCAACGCACTGCGCTGCTCGGCATTGAAAGACAAAACCTGTTGCTGCGCCGCGCTCGCTTCGCCGCCATGCCAAAGCACGGCTTCAAGCAGGTTGCGGGCGCGACCATCGTGCAAAAACTGGGTGTGGCCACTGACCGCTTGCGTCAGGCCGATGCCCCACAACGGCGGGGTGCGCCAGTCGCGGCCACTGGCCTGGAATTCGCTGCGGTTATCCGCCAGGCCATCGCCCATGTCATGCAGCAGCAGATCGCTGTAGGGGCGAATCACTTGATTGGCCAGTTCAGGCTCGGCGGCATTGGCGGCGGTGGTGTATTTCGGCGTGTGACAGGACTGGCAACCGGCCTGGAAAAACAGATTCTTGCCCGCCAGCACTTGCGGCGTACCGACATCGCGGCGGGCCGGGACGGCGAGGTTACGGCTGTAAAACAGCACCAGTCGCAGAATGTTGTCGCTGACTTCCGGCTCGCCGTTCGGGCCATTGCCGTTGGGTGCTTGCTTGCAGGCGGTTTGCGCGTCGGTGCAGTCATCGAAGGGCCGCAGGCTGGTGGTCAGGCCCATGTCACCCGAAAACGCGTGAACATTCTGTTGATTGAGGTTGGGCTGCCCGGCCTTCCAGCCGAAGCGACCGAGGACGGTTTTTTGCTGGGCGTCATCCCAGACCTTATTCGGGCGTCCGGCGATGCCGTTTTTGTCTTTGGCCTGGGCCTCGGCATTGGCCAGGATCGCTTCGTCGGGGATCGCTTCGAGCAGGCCGAGGCCGATCATCGGCGGTGCAACCCGTGCCGAGAAACGGGTGTCGGGGTGCATCGGGCCGTAGCCCAGTTGCGTGATCTGCAAGGTCGGTTTGCGCAACTCGACTTCGGTGCCGTCCTTGAAGCGAATCGGCACCGGCGTGTAGTCGACCCGTACCTTGCCTTCCGGCGCGACGCCGGGCACCGACATGTCCTGAAGCTGGCCGCCGTAGGCCGGCTCGGGGACCACGCCCAGGTGCTCGATGACCTTGGCGTAGGCCGGTGAATCGGGAATCGACAGGCGCACCAGCATCGACACCGCATTCGCGGCGTCAGGCGTCGGCGGGTGACCGCGACCGTCCTTGATGTGGCAGTTCTGGCAGGCATTGGTGTTGAACAACGGGCCGAGGCCATCCCGGGCGGTGGTGGTCGACGGGGCGATCACCCAGGGGCTGCGGAAAAAGCTGTTGCCGACGCTGAAATCCACCCGACGTGAAGGCGGCAGATTGGCCGAGGGCAGGGAAAACGCGTTCTGATCGGTCTTGCGCACCGTCGCGCTGCCACCGGACCGCGCTTCACCGGGCTCGGCCTGGGTAAAACGCGGGGCGTCATCGCAGGCACTCAGGCCCAGGGCCATGAACAGGGTGCACCAACGAAGAGGCAACGACGGCATCAGGCTTCCTGGAAGACGAGCAAAACAAGGGCGCAAAGTCTAACAGGGCGGGGGAAATTGAATAAGAGGAATTATCGTTTGGTTGATGTGGGACAGGTTTTTACTTGTAACCGCGCTCACCTGTAGGAGCGAAGCTTGCTCGCGAAAGCGGTGGGTCAGCTAGCAACAATATTGGATGCGAGGCCTCCTTCGCGGGCAAGCCTCGCTCCTACAGGTTCACCGCAATCCAATGTGGCACACGATTTTGGGGGCGCCATTAATCCCCTGTAGGAGCGAAGCTTGCTCGCGAAGGCGGTGGGTCAGTCAGCAACAATGTTGAATGTGAGGCCGTCTTCGCGGGCAAGCCTTGCTCCTACAGGGATTGTGTTCAGGCGGGTATGAAAAAGGCGACCCGAAGGCCGCCTTTTTTGTCACTCAGCCAGCGTTGATCAGAATTCGTGATCAGCGTTGTCCGGGTTCAGGTCGCTGATGCCCAGTTTGCCAGCGGCTTGTTCGATCGAGCCGGTCTGCTTGACCAGGGACGCGATGGCGTCACGTACGATCTGGTTGCCCGCGGTGTTGCCGGCGGCGATCAGTTGGTCGTAGTGCTCACCCTTGTTGGCGTGATCGACCATGACCTGGATCTTGGCTTCGGTCGCGGCCAGATCAGCTTTCAGGGCGGTGTCGGCAGCCGGGTCGGCCTTGGCCACCAGGGACGACAGGCTCGCGCCGGTCATTTTGGTGCCGTCGACGCGGGTGTATTCGCCCAGGTACACGTTACGCACGCCTTTGGCATCGTAGAAGTGCGAGTTGTGGGTGTTGTCGCTGAAGCAATCCTGTTCGTCTTCCGGGGAGTTGGCTTCCAGGGAAACCTTCATGCGCTCGCCCGCCAGTTCGCCCAGGGACAGGCTGCCCATGCCGAACAGCATTTTGCGCAGGCCGGTTTCGGCAGGCTCGGCTTCCAGGGTGGCGCGGTAGTTGTCGGCCACGTTCGGCTTCCAGTTACCGACCATTTCTTCCAGGTCGCTGACCAGCAGTTGGGTCACGGACTTCAGGTAGGCACGGCGACGATCGTTGTGGCCGCCCGTTGCGCCTTTGCCTTCCAGGTAGTCGGAAGCAGGACGGTTGCCGGCGCCTGGGCCGGTGCCGTTCAGGTCCTGGCCCCACAGCAGGAATTCGATGGCGTGGTAGCCGGTAGCGACGTTGGCTTCAGCACCGCCCAGCTCGTTCAGGCTGGCAAGTTTTTCCGGGGTGATTTCTTTGACATCGACCTTGTCTTCGCCGACCTGGACTTCGGTGTTGGCGATGATGTTTGCGGTGGCACCCGGGTTACCCAGTGCGTGTTCGTAGGATTTGTCGACGTAGTCGATCAGGCCTTCGTCCAGTGGCCAGGCGTTCACCTGACCTTCCCAGTCGTCGATGATGGTGTTGCCGAAGCGGAACACTTCGCTCTGCAGGTAAGGAACGCGAGCAGCGACCCAGGCAGCCTTGGCGGCTTTCAGGGTGTCGGCGTTCGGCTTGGCGAGGAAGGCGTCGACGGCGGTTTGCAGGGTTTTCGCGGTAGATTCGGCATCGCTGTAAACGGCGAAGACCATGTCGGCGTAATGCGCGACCACGGCTTTGGCGGCGGCTTCGTCGACTTTACCGGCGGCGGCTGGCGCAGCAACCGGGGCCGCAGCGGTGGTGCTGGCGGCCGGCGCAGGCGTTGGCGCAGCAGCGGTCTTGTCTTTGCCTTCACCGCAACCGGCGAGGGAAATAGCGATGGCCAACAGACTGGCGGTAGCCAGAGGCATACGAATCATGGCGAACATCCTGCTTCGATAGGGGGTGGAATGGCGCCGGGGGCGCGCAAAACTGCCACATAATGCAAATCTTTCGCATTATGTGTAAAGGGTTGTGCTTGGAAATATTTCGTATTTAGCGAGTTGGGGTGTTGTGGATCAAAAGATCGCAGCCTCGTTTCACTCGACAGCTCCTACAGAGTGAAACGAGGCTGCGATCTTTGATTTTACAAAATGGCTGCGTTACTGCGCTGGGCCTGCTTTAGATAAGCGCTCAACTCCCGCGCCGGCAGCGGTTTGCTGTAGTGGTAACCCTGACCTTCGTGGCAGCCTTCGGAAATGATGTAGGCCTCTTGCTCGGCGGTTTCCACGCCTTCGGCAATCACCTGCATGCCCAGGCTCTTGCCCAGTTGAATGATCGCGCGAACGATGGTCGCATCGTCGTCGTCATCCAGCAGGTCCTGGACGAAGCTCTTGTCGATCTTGATCTTGTCCAGGGGCAGACTTTTCAGGTAACTCAGCGACGAATAACCGGTGCCGAAGTCGTCGATGGCGATCAGCGCGCCGGAACGACGCAGGCTCAGCAAATGCTGGGCGGCGGTGCTGATGTCTTCCATCAGGCCGGTTTCGGTGACTTCCAGCTCCAGGCTGCGCGGCGGCAGGCGATAGATTTGCAGCAGGTTGTTGACCACCCGTGGCAGCTCGGCGTGGTGCAACTGCACGGTCGATAGGTTCACCGCCATGCGCAGGTCGGCAAAACCCTGGTCATGCCAGTCGCGCAATTGCTTGCAGGCCTGATCCAGTACCCACTCGCCGATGGCAATGATGGTGCCGTTCTGCTCGGCCAGCGGGATGAACAGGTCCGGCGGCACCAACCCGTGTTCGGGGTGTTGCCAGCGAATCAACGCCTCGACGCCCACCACCCGGTGATCGCGGTAGCTGATCTGCGGTTGGTAGACGAGGTAGAACTGGTCGCGGATCAGGGCATCGCGCAGGTCTTTTTCCAGTTCGCGGCGACGACGCATCTCGCTGTCGACGCTGGCGATATAGAACTGATAACGGTTGCGCGAGCGAGTCTTGGCCAGGGTCATGGTCTGCTCGGCTTTTTGTAGCAACTTCTCGGTGCTGTCACCGTCCTCGGGGAACAGGGTGATGCCGATGGTCGCGCGCAGGCGGATTTCCTGATGATCGAGGGCAAACGCCGCTTCCAGGTCATCGAGAATGCTTTGGGCCAGTTCAGCCGCTTCGTAGGGTTGTTCGATGTCGGCCTGGACCAGCGCGAACTGGTCGCCACCGAGGCGGGCGAGGGCGCCGAGGCGACCACTATGGGCCCGCAGGCGATCGGCCAGGGCCAGCAGCAATTGGTCGCCGGTCTGGTAGCTGAATTGTTCGTTGATGCCCTTGAAGTCGTCGAGGCCGACGACCAGCACCGCGACCCGGCGCTGCAATTTGCCGGCGTCCACCAGGATCTTGTCCAGTTGCTGCTGCAATTGCTGGCGGTTCGGCAGGCCAGTGAGGAAATCGTACTGGGCCATGCGCAGCAGGCTGTTTTCCGCTTCGTGGCGCAGATGCGTGTTGCGCTCGATGGACTCGAGCAACTGGTTGGCGGTGTTGATCCAGATCCCCAGCTCGTTCTTCTCGTGGCCCTTGAGCTGCGGAATCTTGTGTTCGCTGGGGCGGTCGGGGTTGATCTCGGTCAGGTGCTCGATGATCCGCGACAGCGGCTTGGTCAGCAGCCAGTGGTAAACCAGGTACAGCACCAGGCCCATGGCGAGGGCGCGCAGTACCCCGGAAATGAAGATGATCACCGAGCTGACGATGAAACCCTGGCCGTAAGTGGCGGTGTCGAGGGTGATGCTCAGGTCGCCGTAGTACTCGCTGTAGGGCCCGCGACCCACCAGTTGGGTGGTGAAGGTGCGTTCCTGTCCGAGGATCAGGTCGGTCAGCCAGCGGCTGTTGGAATGCTGCAGCTCGCGGGATTTCTGCGCGAGCATGGCTTCATTGGGGTGGCCAATGGAGGCCTGGCGCACGGCATCGTCCTGGAACAGGCCTTCGATCACCTGCATGCCCATCTCCCGGTCCAGGCTGTAGACGGCCTGGGTCGAGGGGTCACGAAACATGTCGAGGATGCGCTGGGCATCACCGGCCACGGCCTGGCGTGTTTTATAGGCATCGAAAACGATCTGCGCGCAGCTCAAGACCACGCCGACGATCAATGCCGACAGGAGCACGACCCGGAGCAACTTCACCGACAAGCTGTTCTTGAGTTCCAGCTTCAAAGGGTTATTCCTTGTTCCGTGCGGGTAGCATCAAGTTGCCATGAGTATTGGCAATCCCGTGATGGCAGTCAAAGGGACAATTCAGCTCAGGGGATTTTGCCTGTAGCTTGGCCAATATGCTGGGATTTTGAGTGTTTGTCCTATTTGTACTGTGTCGGTAGTTTTGGCCTTCAACTTGAGGAGGTTCGGGAGTATTTTTCCTTTGGGTTGATGTTAGTCCGCTGTGGCTTGGGGGCAAGGCGCTCCTGTCTGGTTTCATTGTAGGAAATTGCGATTGGTCGCTTGGGGCTTGGCGGCCTCTGGGCCGACCAGGTTTTGGGTGGTTGGGGTGTATATCCGTTGCTGCGGTTGTGGCGGCTGGCGGTTTCGCCCTTACGGCGAGTCCCTTTTGGCAAACGCCCCAAAAGGAACCAAAAGGTCTCGCCCCTGGCGTCCGGCCCCTCGCTTAGGCTCGGCGTGCCTTCGTTCCGGCATTCATCTGGGCGCATCGCCTACGGTCGGCTTCGCTTCGACCTCCTCTCGATGTGTTCGACTTCGTCGAACGGCGCTGCGCGCCTGCCCCCCAGATGAACACCTCCACTCAGCCTCCCGAAAGGGGCGGGTGGAGCAAGATCAATGGCAGGCGAGCTAACGCTCGGCCTTGAGTGGTGAGGAGCGGTGCGGTGCATGCCGTTCTGCTTTTGCTTCTGTAGGAGCGAGGCTTGCCCGCGAAGGCGTCCTGACAGACGACCAATCCCATCCCGGATGTACTTGGATCAATTTGTAGGAGCAAGGCTTGCCTGCGAAAGCGTCCTGCCAGACGACCAATCTCTCCCGAATGTCCCCGGTCAAACTGTAGGAGCGAGGCTTGCCCGCGAAGGCGGCCTGTCAGCGGATCAATCTCTCCCGGCTGTACTCGGTCAAAACTGTGGGAGCTGGCTTGCCTGCGAAGGCGTCCTGACAGACGACCCATTTCTTCCGGCTGTACTCGGTCAATTTGTAGGAGCAAGGCTTGCCCGCGAAGGCGGCCTGTCAGCGGATCAATCTCTCCGGCTGTACTCGGTCAAAATTGTGGGAGCGAGCCTGCTCGCGAAGGCGTCCGCACAGGCAACGAATAAGTCTGTTTAAACATGGCTGAAAAAACCGGACCTTTCCCACGAGGTTTTCAGGTTGCCCGTAGGAAGCGGGATGAATAACCTTTTGGGTGTCGCTGAAAACTCAGCGATCGGGCGTGAGAACCCGGCAACTTATGGTCATACAGCACCCGTACACGCATAATTGCCGCCAGCTTATCCTGTCGTAAATGCGTTATGGCGGCTGTGTGCGGGCAGACTTCGGTCTGGTCCGGGTGTCCATAACCGGTTTCTCACCCCGCACATAGCTGCCACCTCTCCACCGCGTGAGAACGGTAAGTGGTGGCCCTTAACGCGTGAGAATTTTTATGGATAAATTAATCCCAGACCCACCCTACAAACCCGACTCCATGTTCAATGTCTCCCTGGACAAGAACATCGAATCCCTCTTGGCTCACGCCTGTGAGTCGTTAGCCTCGGCGAATGTCATGGCCAATGATTTCGCCTCCTTCCTTAGCGGTTCCCAGCGCAGCACGGCGCTGGGTATTGCGCAGGTGGTCATGCTGGCGCAGCTGGCAGTCAACCGGGCGTTGGATATTGTCGATCCGCAGGATTAGGTGTTCCCCCTGTGGGAGCGAGCTTGCTCGCGATGGCGGCCTCACATTCAACATCTCTGCAACTGACAAACCGCTATCGCGAGCAAGCTCGCTCCCACAGGTACAGCGGTGTCGTTGATTGCGACGGCGATCTGACAGGAGAAACTTTTCCAACGCCCATAAAAAAACCCGACCTAAGCCGGGTTTTTTTGGACATCGATCTTAAGCGGTGAAGGTTTTGCCTTCGAACTGCTCAGCCACGAATTTCCAGTTGACCAGGTTCCAGAACGCTTCGACATACTTCGGACGAACGTTGCGGTAGTCGATGTAGTAAGCGTGTTCCCAGACGTCGCAGGTCAGCAGCGGGGTGTCGCCGTTGGTCAGCGGGTTGCCGGCGCCGATGGTGCTGGCCAGGGCCAGGGAACCGTCAGCCTTTTTCACCAGCCAGCCCCAGCCGGAACCGAAGGTGCCGATCGAGGTTTTGCTGAATTCTTCTTTGAACTTGTCGAACGAACCGAACGAAGCGTTGATGGCTTCAGCCAGCGCGCCGGTAGGTTGACCGCCGGCGTTTGGCGCCAGGCAGTTCCAGTAGAAGGTGTGGTTCCAGACCTGAGCGGCGTTGTTGAAGATACCGCCCGAAGAAGATTTGACGATCTCTTCCAGGGTCTTGCCTTCGAACTCGGTGCCTGGCACCAGGTTGTTCAGGTTCACGACGTAGGTGTTGTGGTGCTTGTCGTGGTGATATTCCAGTGTTTCCTTGGAAATGTGCGGCTGCAGGGCATCGTGTGCGTAGGGCAGCGGCGGCAATTCGAAAGCCATGATGATTCTCCTAATCAGGTCAGTTGCGGTGAGCGCAAGGCCGATCACGGGCGGCCAGACAAGCGCCGGGGAGTTTGTACTCTTTGCGGCGCATCGAACCGGATCATAGCACCGGGGGTGCGGCATAACCACGCAACAACTGTGTGGAATAGAGGTTCCAGAGCCTTTTGGAATAAATCACGCACTGGTGATCAGTTGGGCTGCTACGGTGAACATCATCACGGCCACCAACAGGTCGAGGATCCGCCAGGTGCTGGGCCGTGCGAGCCACGGGGCCAGCCACGCGGCGCCCAGTGCCAGGGTGAAAAACCATAATAATGAAGCACTCGCCGCGCCGACCACATAGGCGCCCGGTTCGGTCTGTTGTGCACCGAGGGAGCCGATCAGCAACACCGTATCCAGATAAACATGCGGGTTCAGCAGCGTTACCGCCAAGGCACTGAGCAGCACCGCCCGCAGCGAACGCACGGTCTGGTTTTCGCCCTGTTCAAGGCTTTGTTTCGAGCAGGCCCGACGCAGCGCCTGGCTGCCGTACCAAATCAGGAATACCGCGCCACCCCAACGCGCCACCGCCAGCAGCGTCGGGTTATGCGCCAGCACTGTCGCCAGACCGAACACGCCGGCGGCCACCAGCAACGCATCGCAAACGACGCACAGCGCCGCCACCGGCAGGTGATGTTCGCGGCGCAGACTTTGCGCCAGCACAAATGCGTTCTGGGTGCCGATCGCCATGATCAGCCCCGCCGCGACCAACAGGCCGTTTACATAGCTTTGCCACATAGATTTCTACTCCGCGTTGGCTGCCAGGTCCCGCAGCACTTGCATGGCGCGTTCGGCATCGGCCTGACCGACGAACAAATGGTCGTGGTAGTAGCCGGCAATCACGTTGCAGCTGATCCCGGCTTTTCCGAGCGCCGAGGCGAACGCGGCGGTCAGGCCCACGGCTTCGAGGGCGGAGTGCACGTTCAAGGTGATCCACGCGGCGACGTAGTCGAAGCTGAAACCGGCCTGTTCGGCGTGGGATTTTTCCAGAATGACCGTCAGGCCTTCCTGCTCGCGAAAGCTGCCGATGATCTCAAGCTCTGTAGGCAACTTGCCGTCGGGCAGGGTGCAAAACACGAATTCGCCGGCGTTGAGTTGCGGGCTCATGCTGCGCAGCAGGGTCGCCAATGAAGTTTCGCCAGCCATGTCGGTATTCCTTGTTCAAGAGTTCTTGCTGGCCATTCTCCGGCGCGAAGCTGTATAAGAAAAACCAATAGTGCTGATCGCTCATTAGGAAAACTGATGTTCGACTATAAATTGCTTTCTGCCTTGGCCGCCGTGGTCGAGCAGGCCGGATTCGAACGTGCCGCCCAGGTGCTGGGTTTGTCGCAATCGGCGATCTCCCAGCGCATCAAGTTGCTGGAGGCGCGGATTGGCCAACCGGTGTTGGTGCGGGCGACGCCGCCAGCGCCGACTGAAATCGGTCGGCGTTTGCTCAACCATGTGCAGCAGGTGCGCCTGCTTGAGCGGGATTTGCTGACCCTGGTGCCGGCGCTGGATGAAGAAGGCCTGCCGGAACGCCTGCGCATTGCCCTCAACGCCGACAGCCTCGCCACTTGGTGGGCCGATGCGGTGGGGGATTTTTGCGCCGAGCAGCATTTGCTGATGGACTTGGTCGTGGAGGACCAGACCGTGGGCCTCAAACGCATGCGCGCCGGGGAAGTGGCGGCGTGTCTGTGTGCCAGCGAACGCCCGGTGGCCGGTGCCCGCAGCGTGTTGTTGGGCGCCATGCGTTACCGGGCGCTGGCCAGCCCTGCATTCATTGCCCGGCATTTTCCCCAAGGCGTGCGTGCCGAATTATTGCCACGCACCCCGGCGCTGGTGTTTGGCCCGGACGATTTCCTGCAGCATCGCTACCTCGCGTCCTTGGGCGTTGACGGCGGTTTCGAGCACCATTTGTGCCCATCGTCCGAAGGCTTTATCCGCCTCACGGAAGCGGGGCTCGGTTGGGGACTGGTGCCGGAGTTGCAGGTGCGCGAGCAACTGCAACGTGGTGTTTTGGTGGAGCTTTTGCCAGATAAGCCAATCGATGTGCCGCTGTACTGGCATCATTGGCGCAATGGCGGTCAGCTTTTGGGTTTACTCACTGACCAATTGGTACGTTCGTCGAAGCAATGGCTGGTGCCGTTGGACTGACGGGCAGCGTCAAGACTCACGCATTACGCAAAACGAAAGACATCGGAGCTCTAAATGAAAATTCTGGTCACCGGCGCAAGCGGCTTCATTGGCGGGCGCTTTGCGCGTTTCGCCTTGGAGCAGGGCCTGGACGTACGGGTCAACGGTCGCCGGGCCGAAAGTGTCGAGCACCTGGTGCGCCGAGGCGCCGAATTCATCCAGGGTGACTTGAGCGACCCGGAACTGGTGCGCGGCCTGTGCTCGGACGTCGACGCGGTGGTGCATTGCGCCGGGGCGGTCGGGTTGTGGGGGCGTTATCAGGACTTTCACCTGGGCAACGTCCAGGTCACCGAAAACGTGGTCGAGGCCTGTTTAAAGCAGCGGGTCCGGCGTCTGGTGCATTTGTCGTCGCCGTCGATCTACTTCGATGGTCGCGACCATCTGGGCCTGACCGAAGAGCAGGTGCCCAAGCGCTTCAAGCATCACTACGCGGCGACCAAGTACCTCGCCGAGCAAAAGGTCTTCGGCGCCCAGGAATTCGGCCTCGAAACAATTGCCCTGCGTCCGCGTTTCGTCACTGGCGCCGGCGATATGAGCATCTTCCCGCGCCTGTTGAAGATGCAGCGCAAGGGACGTCTGGCGATTGTCGGCAACGGCCTGAACAAGGTCGATTTCACCAGCATGCAAAACCTCAACGAAGCGTTGCTCAGCAGTTTGCTGGCCAGCGGTTCGGCGCTGGGCAAGGCCTACAACATCAGCAACGGCGCGCCGGTGCCGTTGTGGGATGTGGTCAATTACGTGATGCGCAAAATGGACGTCCCACAGGTCACGCGCTACCGTTCCTACGGCTTGGCCTACAGCGTTGCGGCGCTCAATGAAGGTGTGTGCAAACTCTGGCCGGGGCGTCCCGAGCCGACGCTGTCGCGCCTGGGCATGCAAGTGATGAACAAAAATTTCACGTTGGACATCAGCCGCGCCCGGCATTATCTGGACTACGATCCGAAAGTCAGTCTGTGGACCGCCCTTGATGAGTTCTGCGGCTGGTGGAAGGCGCAGGACATTCGTTAAGTAGCGCCGGACCTGTCCCGACACTGAACCGAGTGCAGGGTTGAGGGTCAACCCATGCGGCTGTGGGGGGTATACTTCGCCGCATCAAGCCATTACCGAGTTTCACAAAGGTTGCCTCAATGTCCATGCGTAACGATGCCAACGACGACTTCGATGATGTACCGAGCCTGCGTGCCGACCCCCTCGATGACGACGATTTCCCGCCGACCGTTCGCACCACCGTGCATTCGCGGCCAGCACCCGTGGTTAAAGTCAAAAGCGCCAGCACCGGCCCGTTGTGGGCATTGGTCGGCGCCTTGTTCTTCGCGTTCGCGGGCCTGGCCTGGTGGAGCTTCCAGCAGATTTCGCTGATGGAGCAGCAACTGGTGGCGACCCAGGAAAGTTTCGCGCGGATCAGCGAGGAAGCGGCGGGGCGCTTGCAGGACATTTCCGGCAAGGTTGTCGCCAGTCAGTCCAACGTCAACAGCGACAGCGAAGCGTTGAAACTGCAGATCAAGCAACTGGAAAGCAAACTTCAGGATCAGAGCCAGGCCCAGCTGGGCGTGGTCGGTCAGACCAGCGAGCTGGACAAGCGCCTGGCACAGATGACCGCGCAAACCACCGCACAAACCGCTGCCAACACGCAGTTGCAGACTCAGGTCAAAACCCTGAGCGATGAACTGACGGCCCTGAAAAGCGCGCCGGCTGACACCAGCAAAGTCGACGCCGAGCTGAAAACCCTCAACGCTGATATCGCTGCGCTGAAGAAACAGGGCAATCCGACAGCGGCGATTGATCGCCTGGAACAGGAAATCGTTGTGCTCAAAAGCGAGCAGGACAACCGCCCGGCCGCCCCGCCAAGCGGCGCCAACACCGCCGAGTTCGACGCCTTCCGCGCCCAGACCACGCGCAACCTCAACACCCTGCAAGCGCAGATCCAGAACCTGCAACAACAGATCAACGCCCGGGCGAAATAGCCCGGCATACCTTGTGTAGCAGCTGGCGAAGCCTGCGTTCGGCGGCGAAGCCGTCGTAAATCCATACAACGCGGTTTGCGTGACACACCGCGTCGTCTGATCTCACGACGGCTTCGCCGCCGAACACAGGCTTCGCCAGCTGCTACGAGGTTCCTGAATACCCATACATATCCCCAACCCGTCTACGCTCTTGAAACATCAACAAGAACGAGGGATGCGCTATGGGGTTTGTGCACAAGGTGGCCTGGCTGGTGGGGATGCTGTTGCTGAGCCTGGGCCAGGTTTCGGCGGCCACGGCGCCGAAGGATGACAGTCAGGCCGCCCGGGCCTTGCTGGAGAAAGCCCTGGCGTACTACCACGACAACGGCGACAAGGCCTTCGCGGCGTTCAGCCGTCAGGGCGAGTTCGTCGACAAGGACCGTTACGTATTCGTGGTCGACACCAAAGGCGTAATGCTCGCCAGCGGTGGGCCGTCCTCGGCGTTGATCGGGCGGGATGTGTCCGAGATGCTGCCGCCGGATATGCAGAAAGCCTTCAAGAACGCCTTGAAAGTGCCGGAAGGCAACGGCATCCAACAGGCCGAATACCGCTGGCAGAACTGGGCCGACGGCAAGGTCGAACGCAAGCACGTGTTCTATCAGCGCATCGGCCAGCGGATTCTGGCGGTCGGTTACTACGTGCCCCGCGCCTCGGCGGAGCAGGCAATGGCTTTGCTGAATAAAGCGGCCATTGATTTGGGCAAGGACGAGAAGGGCACACTGACGGCGATCAATTCCCTCAAGGGCGGGTACTTGCAGGACGATTTATATGTGTTCGTCGTGGACCTGGATAACCAGCGCTATGTCGCCCATGGCACTAATCTGCGACTGATCAATACCGACTTCAGCAAGGTCAACGACCCGGAAGGCAAACCGGTGGGCGAGCCGATTTTGGCGTTGATCGCCAAGCAGGATCAGGGTGAGTACGCCTATCGCTGGAAGAATCCGGTGACCGGGAAGGTTGAGGACAAGCATGCTTACCTGAAGAAGGTTGGGCATTTCCTGGTGGCTGTCGGGTATTACAGCCCTTGAAGATCAAAAGATCGCAGCCTTCGGCAGCTCCTACATGGGAACGCGTACACCCTGTAGGAGCTGCCGAAGGCTGCGATCTTTGCTTTTAGCGGGCCTTATCCTCGCGCCCGCGCAACACCTTGTTCGGCATCGCAATCGCCGCCGCCAACCCCAGCAACGACACCGCCGCGCTGACCATCAGCAAATGCCGGAACGTCAGCAGCAGTTCCGCACGCAAGGCATTCTGCGCATCCCCCGGCGCGGCGTTCAAACCATCCAGCAACACATTCCCCGAATGCCCCTCGCCAATCAGTGTCGAGCCGCTCAGGTGGGCGAAGCTCGAATCCTGCAACAGCGCGAGCAACAGCGCCGACATCAATGCCACCCCCACCGCGCCGCCCAGCGAGCGGAACAGGTTGGTGGTGCTGGTGGCGACGCCGATGTCCCGTTGTTCCACCGAATTCTGCGTCCCCACCAATGAGGTCGGGAACTGCATGCCGCTGGCGATCCCGCTGAGCAACATAAACAGGCTGCTGAGCACAAACGCCTGGGGCGCACTGAAGGCCATGCCGAGAATCGAGAGCGGCATCAACAACGCGCCGGTCAGGATCATCGGCTTGTAGCGCCCGGTCACCGAGGTACGGCGGCCGGCGAAATAAGCGCCGATCGGCAACCCAATCGCCAGTGGCAACAGGTGCAACGCGGCGCTGTCGGCCCCGGCGCCGGTGACGCTCTGGAAGCGCAACGGCATCAGCACGATCAGGGAAATCGCCTGGAAACTGGTGAAGAAAATCGTGCACCAGCAAAAGATCGCGTTGCGGTTGGCGAACAGATGCATCGGCAGCAACGGCTCCCGCGCTCGCCGCTCATGCCAGACGAACACCGCCAACACCAGCACCGCGCAAGCGAGCAACCCGAGCACTTCGGCGCTGCGCCACGAATGGCCTTGGCCAACTTGGGTGATGCCGAGCAACAACGCGGTCAAGCCGATGATCATCAGCACTGTGCCGAGGTAATCGATGATTGGTTTGCGCTGTGGTACCGGCAGCCCGACCAATGTGCGATTGGCCACCAACCACGCGCCCAGACCCAACGGCAGGTTGATCAAAAACACCCAGCGCCACGACAGGTACTCGGTCATGTAACCGCCGAGCACCGGCCCGGCGACGCTGGCCACCGCGTACATGCTGCTGAAGTAGCCCTGATAACGACCGCGCTCCCGGGGCGGGACGATGTCGCCGATGATCGCCTGGCTAACCGAAATCATCCCGCCAGCGCCGATGCCCTGAATGATCCGCGCCAGCACCAGTTGCTCCATGCTCTGGGCCATGCCGCAAAAGAACGAAGCGATGGTGAACAGCCCCATGCCGAACAGCATCAACTTGCGCCGACCGTACAGGTCGCCGAGCTTGCCGTAGATCGGCACTGCCACGGTCATCGCCACCATGTAGCCGGAAATCACCCAGGCCAGCAGGCTGACATCCTTGAACTGCGCGGAAATCGCCGGCATCGACACGGCGACGATGGTTTGGTCCAGCGCACCGAGAAAGATCGCCAGCATCAGGGCGATCAGCACGCTGCGAATGGCCGGTTTGGGCGTGTCAGGCTGGTTCAGATTGGTCACGGTAAAACCTGCGGGCAGTGATTGTCCCGCACGAGGCAAGGCGAGCGGGATAGTGCTCGCCAGTGTAAGTCGGTAGCAGGCTATTCGATAGCCTCGTATGGAAGTCCGACGTAATTTTCTGCAATGGTTTTTCGGCCGGCTTCGGAGTTGACGAAGTAGTCCAGCTCCGAGGCGCTGATGCGCTGGGTGAAGGCATCGTGCTCGTCGAAGCGGTGCAGCATCGACGTCATCCACCAGGAAAAACGCTCGGCTTTCCAGACTCGGCGCAGGCAGATGTCGGAGTATTTTTCCAACAAGTCCACGCGCCCGTCGTGGTAAGCCTTCAGCAGAATATTGAACAGTGTGCTGACGTCGCTGGCGGCCAGGTTCAAGCCTTTGGCGCCGGTGGGCGGGACGATGTGCGCGGCATCGCCGACCAGGAACATGCGTCCGTATTGCATCGGTTCCACCACAAAGCTGCGCAGCGGCGCGATGCTTTTTTCAATGGACGGCCCGGTGACCAGTTTGTCCGCCAAGGCCTGGGGCAGGCGGGATTTGAGTTCATTCCAGAAACGCTGATCGGACCAATCCTCGACCTGCTCCTCGGCCGGCACCTGCAGGTAATAGCGGGTGCGGGTCGCGGAACGCATGCTGCACAGGGCAAAGCCCCGTTCGTGGCGGGCGTAGACCAGTTCTTCATGGACCGGCGGTGTGTCGGCCAGAATCCCCAGCCAACCGAACGGATACACCCGTTCGAACACCTTCAGGCTCTCGGCGGGAATCGACTGGCGCGCCACGCCATGGAAACCGTCGCACCCGGCGATGTAGTCGCAATCGAGGCGATAGGTCTCGCCGTCCTTGTCGAAGGTGACAAAGGTTTCATCGGTTTTCATGCCGTGGGGAACGACGTTGCTCGCTTGATAAATTGTCTGCGCGCCAGCGTCCCGACGGGCGGCCATCAGGTCGCGGGTGACTTCGGTCTGGCCGTAGATCATCACGGTTTTGCCGCCGGTCAGGGCCTGCAGATCGATGTGCACCTGACGACCATCGAGGGCCAGGTCGAAGCCGCCATGCACCAACCCTTCGGCGTCCATGCGCTGACCCACGCCAGCCTGGCGCAGCAGCTCTACCATGCCTTGTTCGAGGACGCCGGCGCGGATTCGGCCGAGCACATAATCGGGTGTCTGGCGTTCGAGAATCACGGTGTCGATGCCGGCGTTGTGCAGCAATTGGCCGAGCAATAAACCGGACGGACCGGCGCCAATGATGGCGATTTGGGTTTTCAGCATTTTCATTGTTTTTATGACTCGCAAGCTTCACGCGACCAGGGCCGGTGAATAATTTTTATGGATCGAGTGCTTGCATTTTTCCCTCGCGAGTCTGTCAATTGAAGGTGAAAACTGAGCCGATACCTGTACATTCTGCCAATCGGTGCGATTATCGCCCCGTCTACCTCGAGGCCTGGATTGAAGTGATGAACAAGCCTGACCTGCCTTCGATTCCGGTGTTCAAGCTCTACGGTGAAAGCCTGGACTGGCCGACCCCCGACTTGTTGCACTGTGAAACCATTTCCAAACGCAGCCGCGAACATCAATGGGAAATCAAACCCCACCGCCACGCTGATCTGTGCCAATTACTCTTCGTCTTCAAAGGTCAGGCAGAGCTTGAAATCGAAGGGAAACGCACACAACTGACCGAGCCGGCAATGCTGATCCTGCCGCCGCTGTCGGTGCACGGTTATCGTTTTTCCGAGGACGTCGAAGGATTTGTCGTAACCCTCGCCGCGCCGTTGGTGGCGCACTTGCAGTCACAACTGGGTAACTCGGTGAATGCCCTGGCGCAGGCCGAAAGCTATCCGGCGGGCAAGGACAGCGAGTACCTGAACAGCCTGTTTGCCGCGCTGCAAAGCGAATACACCGGCCATCAACCGGCCCGGGAAATGCTCATGCATTCCCTGGTCAGCGTGATCATGGTCTGGGTCAGCCGTCAGGTGCTCCAGCGCCGCAGCGCCACTCAGCGTCCGCAGCGGGCGCGGGAATACCTCAACGGCTTTATTCAACTGGTGGAAGAGACCTACCGCCAGCACGTCAAGGTCGAGGACCTGGCCCATCGGCTGGGGATTTCCGTGTCCCACCTCAACGGCACGTGCCGAGAGCTGGCGGGGCAACCGGCGTTGCAGATCATGCACGAGCGGCAGTTGCTGGAAGCCAAGCGCCTGCTGACCTATACCAGCATGACCATTTATGAAATGTCCGACGTGTTGGGGTTTTCCGATCCGACCAACTTCACGCGTCTGTTTCGACGCCGGGTGGGGATCTCGCCCAAGGCCTTCCGCGACCGCTTGAAGGCCGATCAGGACAACGAGGCCTGACGGGCTGCGTTAGCGCAGGGCGTTGAGGGTCGCGTTGTGGGGAATGCAGCGCTCGTAGTTGCAGCTCGCAAACTCACGGGGCAGGTTTCGCAACTGCTCGACCCGCCAGGCTGCAGTGCCATACAGCGCCAGCGTCGCCGCGCAGGTGATGAAAATGGCGAGGTATCTTCTTGTTCTGATGTTCATGGCGTTGACCTCTGAACGAATACCCTTGGGTACTTACATTCAGCATAGGTCAGAGGTGGTGAGTTGTGTAGGAGCTGCCGAAGGCTGCGATCTTTTGATCTTGATCTTCTCTGCACCACTGAAGATCAAAATCAAGGTCAAAAGATCGCAGCCTTCGGCAGCTCCTACATTGGCTCGGCGTACACCCTGTAGAAGCCTGCGATCTTTTGATCTTAAAGTCCGATATCCCACACCGGTTCTTCGGGGAATCTGAGCACCAGGAAGTCGAGCATGCTGCGCATTGTCGCCGGCATGTGTTTGCGGGAGGCGTAGACCGCGTACATGTTCATCTGCCGGGGTTCGGCGTGGGGCAGCAGGCGTATCAGTTCGCCGCTGTGGATGTGCACGCCGGCCTGGTAGCTGGGCAGCATCGCCACGCCGGCGCCGGCCATGGTCGCGCGCAGCAGGGTGCTGGCCTCGTTGGCGCTGATGTTGCCCTGCACCGGCACCGACACTTGCTCGCCGTCCTGCTCGAAATGCCAGAGGCTTTTGCCGAAGTAGGAGTGGGTCAGGCAGTTGTGCTGGCTCAAGTCCTCGACCCGTTGCGGCGTCGGGTGTTCTTCCAGGTAAGCCGGTGAAGCGCAGATCACCGAGCGGCACACCGTCAATCGGCGGGCAATCAGGTTCGGGTCGAGGTCGTTGCTGGTGCGGATCGCCAGATCGATGCGCTCGTCCACCAAGTTCACCGTGCGGTCGATCATCTGCATATCGATGCTGACGCCGGGGTAGCGCTTGACGTAATCGGCCATGGCGTCCGCCAGTTGTGCCTGGCCGAACGAGGTGCTGACGCTGATGCGCAGCAGGCCACGGGGCGCTTCGTCCGGTTCGCTGATGGCGGCTTGCATGTCGGTGGACAGGTCGAGCATCTGCCGACAACGCGGCAGGATTTCGCTGCCCGCCGCCGTAAGGCTCAATTTGCGCGTGGTGCGGTGCATCAGCCGGGCGCCGACCCAATCTTCCAGTTCCGCCAGATAGCGCGACACCACGGGCCGTGACAGGTCCAGGTGATCAGCCGCCGCCGACTGGCTGCCCAGGTCCACCACCGCGACAAACACTTGCATTGCTTGAAGCCGATCCATGATTTGCCCACTTTTAGAAACAAACTATGTTCCAGCATCGCATTTTTTGTACCGAGTTTGGCAACTAAGCTCTGTGACCTGTAGGAACTCGTAGGACCTTGTAGGAGCTGTGTAGGAGCTGTCGAGTGAAACGAGGCTGCGATCTTTCCACATTCACTTGAGTCTCAAGCGAAAGATCAAAAGATCGCAGCCTCGTTTCTCTCGACAGCTCCTACGAAGCCAACGGCCGCCCTGGCCATCGATAACGGAGCAATAGATGATCGGTTTCACCGCACTCAAGCGCATTCTCCTGGCAACCGCCACCCTCGGTTTCGCGGCCCACGCCGCAGCGGCCTCGACCCTGACGCTGGATGTCTACAACCCGGGCGACAAGGCGATCTTCCCGGTGACCTCGGTGCTGGTCAGCGGCGAGAAAGACGCGATCCTGGTGGACGCGCAGTTCGGCAAATCCCAGGCCGAGCAAGTGGTGCAGAAGATCCGCGCCAGCGGCAAGCAACTGACCACCATCTACATCAGCCACGGCGACCCGGATTACTACTTCGGCCTCGACACCCTGACCGCTGCATTCCCGAACGCCAAAGTGCTGGCCTCGCAGCCGACCGTGGACCACATCAAGCAAACAGTCGACGGCAAACTGGCGTTCTGGGGCCCGAAAATGGGCGCTGACGTGCCGGCCAAAACCATCGTGCCGAGCGTGCTCAAGGGCGACAGCCTGATGCTCGAAGGGCAGAAATTGCAGGTGATCGGTCTGGACGGGAAGCAACCGGATCGCAGCTTCGTGTGGATTCCGTCGATCAAGGCAGTGGTCGGTGGTGTGGTTGTCGCGGAGAACATCCATGTGTGGATGGCTGACACCCAAACCGCGCAGTCCCACGCCGATTGGCTGACGACGCTGCATGCGATCGAAACCCTGAAACCGACAACCATCGTGCCGGGTCACTACCTGGGTGAGAGCGCTCGGTCCCTGGCGGCTGTGCAGTTCACTGCTGACTACATCAAGGCCTTCGACGAAGAAACGGCCAAGGCCAAGGATTCTGCTGCACTGATTGCGGCAATGAAAAAACGTTACCCGACCCTGGGCGAAGAAAGCTCGCTGGAGCTGAGCGCCAAAGTCGCGAAGGGCGAGATGAAGTGGTAACCCACAGCTTCATGGAACGCACTTGATCCCGTAGGAGCTGCCGCAGGCTGCGATCTTTTGATCCTGATCTTTCCAAGCAACATCAAGATCAAAAGATCGCAGCCTGCGGCAGCTCCTACAGGACCGTGTTCGTGAGCAAGTTAATCGAAACTGACACACCTACCCAACTGGAGAACGTCATGAGCAAAATCGCAATCATCGGTGCCACCGGTCGTGCCGGTAGCCAACTGTTGGAAGAAGCCCTGCGTCGCGGTCACAGCGTTACCGCCATCGCTCGCGACACCTCGAAAATCGGCCAGCGTGCCGGTGTGGTCAGCAAGAGTGTCGATGCCCTGGATGCCGAAGCGCTGCAATCTGCGGTCGCCGGGCATGACGTGGTGATCAGCGCTGCACACTTCTCGACCCTGCCAGCCAGCGCCGTGATCGGGCCGGTGAAGAAGGCCGGGGTTAAGCGTCTGTTGGTGGTGGGTGGTGCCGGTTCGTTGCTGCTACCGAATGGCGGTCGCGTGATCGACAGTGAAGGCTTCCCGGAGGAGTACAAGGCAGAGGCCAGTGCTGGCGCGTTGTTCCTGGAAAACCTGCGCAAAGAGCAGGAACTGGACTGGACGTTTGTATCGCCGTCGGCTGAGTTTGTTGAGGGTGAACGCACCGGTAAATTCCGCATCGGCAAAGATGATTTGCTGGTGAGTGCGCAAGGGCGCAGCTGGATCACCTTCGCCGATTATGCGATTGCGCTGCTGGATGAAGTAGAAGCGCCGAAGCATTCGCGGCAGCGGTTTGCGGTCGGCTACTAAGTCAAGCACACAACCCTTGTAGGAGCTGCCGAAGGCTGCGATCTTTTGATTTTGATGTTGCTTGTAAAAGATCAAAGTCAAAAGATCGCAGCCTTCGGCAGCTCCTACGGGGCTTCGTTCAGCGGGCTTGAGCCTGCTCCACCAACCACCCCAACAATTCCTGCAACTTCGGTGAAGGTGCCGGCTTCTGAGGCAATACCAGGTAATACCCCAACCCGGTTTTTACCTTCAATTCAAACGGCATGACCAGCCGCCCGGCGCTCAAGTCATCGCCGATCAACGACCAATCGCCAATCGCCACCCCCGTCCCCTGGGACGCCATCGACATCGCCAGATCCAGCGTTTCGAAGTGCTGACCCTTGCTGACATTGTTCAAGTGCACATCGGCGCTGGCCAGCCATGCCTTCCAGTCCCGTTCATCGCGGGTCGGGTGCAGCAGCATGTGTTGTTCCAGATCTTCCGGCGCCTGCAACGGCACCGGTCCTTCGAGATACGGCTTGGAACACACCGGCGTCAGTTGCTCATCGAACAGCCGATGGGACGCCAGTGACGTCTCCGGTGGCACGCCATAGATCACCGCTGCATCGAACTGCTCGCGATGAAAATCCACGCCATGGCGCACCGTCGTCGTCAGTTCAACCGGCACGTCCGGGCGTTCCTTTTGCCATTGCATCAGGCGCGGCAACAACCAGCGCATGACGCAGGTCGGGGCCTTGAGTTGCAGGGTTTCGCGCTTGGCGCCGATCTGCTCCACCGCCTCGCCGATCAGGCCGAAAATCTGCTGCACCCGTGGCAGCCACTCACGTCCTTCAGCGGTTAAATCGAGGCCGCGAGCCTGGCGGATAAACAACTCATAACCCAGATGATCTTCCAGCCCGGCGATCTGCCGGCTCACCGCGCCTTGGGTGATGTGCAACTGCTCGGCGGCCCGGGTGAAGTTGCAGCACTGTGCCGTGATCAGAAAAGTGTGCAGGGCGGGCAGGGGAGGCAGTCGTTTCATGAGGACCCAAGGTATGACGTGAGGACATGGCTAGTATGACTTTTTATCCATTGTTGCGGCTACGTGTCGCCCGTTCCAATGAGGCCATCCCTGGGCTTGCCTTCGCATCATAAACACTGCGCAGGCCCGGCGTCTCAAACGAACAAGAAGGGCAAAGACATGGCGACGTGCGGCGAAGTATTGGTCAAGTTACTCGAAGGCTACGGGGTCGAGCAGGTGTTCGGCATTCCCGGGGTGCATACCGTTGAGCTGTATCGCGGGCTGGCCCGTTCGAGTATCAACCACGTCACCCCGCGTCACGAACAGGGCGCCGGTTTCATGGCCGACGGCTATGCGCGCACCAGCGGCAAACCGGGCGTGTGCTTCATCATCACCGGGCCTGGCATGACCAACATCACCACCGCGATGGGCCAGGCCTATGCCGATTCGATCCCGATGCTGGTGATCTCCAGCGTGCAGACCCGCAACCAGTTGGGCGGCGGTCGCGGCAAGCTGCATGAGTTGCCGAACCAAAGTGCATTGGTCGGCGGCGTGGCCGCGTTCTCCCACACCCTGATGTCGGCGTCGGAATTGCCGGGCGTGTTGGCCCGTGCGTTCGCGCTGTTCCAGGCCGGGCGTCCGCGCCCGGTGCACATCGAAATCCCGTTGGACGTGCTGGTCGAAGAGGCCGATGACCTGCTCGCCAGCGTCCCGGTCAACATCGACCGCGCCGGTGCTGCGCCGAGCGCCGTGTCGCGCATGACCGAATTGCTGGCCGGCGCCAAACGCCCGCTGATCCTCGCCGGTGGCGGCGCCATCGATGCCGCCGCCGAGCTGACGGAGCTGGCTGAATTGCTCGACGCGCCGGTCGCGCTGACCATCAACGCCAAAGGCATGCTGGAATCCAACCATCCGCTGCTGATCGGTTCGACCCAAAGCCTGGTCGCCACCCGCGCCCTGGTGGCTGAGGCCGACGTGGTGCTGGCCATCGGCACCGAACTGGCCGAGACCGATTACGACGTAACCTTCGCTGGCGGTTTCGAAATCCCCGGCAAACTGCTGCGCGTCGACATCGACCCGGACCAGACCGTGCGCAATTACCCGCCGCACGTGGCGCTGGTGTCCGACTCGCGCAATGCCGCCCAAGCCTTGCTCAGCGCCTTGTCCCACAAATCCCTGGCCGAGCGCCGCAACGATTGGGGCCAGGTGCGTGCCGCGCGTTTGCGTGAAGAACTCGCCGCGTCCTGGGATGCGCCGACTTTGGCCCAGACCCGTTTCCTCGAAACCGTTCTGCACGAACTGCCGGACGCGGTGTTCGTCGGCGATTCGACCCAACCGGTGTACACCGGCAACCTGACCTTCAACCCCGAGCGTCCGCGCCGCTGGTTCAACTCGTCCACCGGTTACGGCACCTTGGGTTACGCCTTGCCGGCAGCGATTGGCGCCTGGCTCGGCGGCAGCGTCGAGGGCGGTTCGCGTCCTCCTGTTGTGTGCCTGATCGGCGACGGCGGCCTGCAATTCACCCTGCCGGAACTGGCCAGCGCCGTCGAAGCGCGCACACCGGTAATCGTGCTGCTGTGGAATAACCAGGGCTACGAAGAGATCAAGAAATACATGGTCAACCGCGCCATCGAGCCGGTCGGCGTGGACATCTACACCCCGGACTTCATCGGTGTGGCCAAGGCTTTGGGCTGTGCGGCAGAAGCGGTCAACGGTGTCGAGCAACTGCGCAGTGCCCTGCGTGCCGCCACGGATCGTCAAGGCCCGACCCTGATTGAAATCGATCAGACCCAGTGGATGAAGGCGGTGTCGAAATGAGTTTCCCCACCACTCTGGACGGCCTGTACATCGACGGCCATTGGTCCGCCGGCCAAGAACACTTGCGCGTGATCAACCCGGCCACCGAAGCCCTGTTGACCACTGTGAATGGCGGCGATGAAAAAGCTGTCGATCAAGCGGTTCGCGCGGCGACTAATGCGTTCAGCGATTGGTCGAAAACCACCGGCACCGAGCGCGGTGCGATCCTGCGCCGCATCGCTGCTGGCGTGGCGGCGGGTCGCGAACAACTGATGCATTTGCAGTCGAGCAACAACGGCAAGCCACTGTTCGAAGCAGCCATCGACGTCGATGACGTGATCGCCACGTTCGAGTACTACGCCGGTCTGGCCGAAGGTCTGGATGCCAAGCAGGACAGCAGCGTCGAATTGCCAACCGACGACTTCAGCGCACGCCTGCGCCGTGAGCCGTGTGGCGTCGTCGGCCTGATCGTGCCGTGGAATTTCCCGATGGTCACCACCGCCTGGAAACTCGCTCCGGCCCTGGCTGCCGGCTGCTGCGTGGTGCTCAAACCGTCGGAAGTCACGCCGCTGCCGGAGCTGGAACTAGCGGCAATCATTGCCGAGGCCGGTTTGCCCAAAGGCGTGTTCAACCTGGTGTGCGGCACCGGTTTGGCGGTTGGTGCGCCGCTGTCGGCTGACCCGCGTATCGCCAAGATTTCCTTCACCGGCAGCAATGCGGTGGGCGTCCAAGTGATGCAGCGCGCCGCTGAAAGCGTGAAAGGCGTAAGCCTGGAACTGGGCGGCAAATCCTCGCTGCTGGTGCTCAAGGACGCTGATATCGAACTGGCCGTTGAAGTCGCCTGTGGCGGCGGTTTCTTCAACGCCGGGCAGATGTGTTCCGCCACCAGCCGCGTGCTGGTCGCCGATGAACTGGCGGATGATTTCCTGATTCGTTTGCAGGCCCGTGCCGAAGCGATTCGCGTCGCCGACCCGTTCGACCCGAACGTGGAAATGGGCGCGCTGGTCAATCAGGCGCAATACCAGCGCGTGCTGGGGCACATCGATCGTGGTTTGAGCATCGGCGCCAAGCTGATTTGCGGCGGCAATCGTCCCGCCGATCTGCCACGCGGATATTTTTTGCAGCCGACAATCTTCACCGAAGTGCCCCTCGACAGTGCGCTGTGGTGTGAAGAGATTTTCGGGCCAGTGATTTGCGTGCGCAGTTTTGCCTCCGAAGCCGAGGCGATTGCCCTGGCCAACGACAGCCAGTTCGGCCTGGTGGCCAGCGTGGTCAGCGGTGACGCCGAAGCCGCGGATCGGGTCGCCAATGCCCTGCAAGCGGGCCTTGTGTGGATCAACGCGCCGCAAGTGATCTTCCCGCAGACCGCGTGGGGTGGTTACAAGCAGAGCAGCATCGGCCGCGAATTGGGGCCGTGGGGCTTGCAGGCTTTCCAGGAAATCAAACACGTGATTCGCGCCGTCTGACGCCTTTCACTGTAGGAGCGAGCCTGCTCGCGAAGGACGCCAACGATGACGCAAGGCGCCTGAATAAACGCGGCGCCCGTGCGCCTTTCGCGAGCAGGCTCGCTCCTACATGAGGCATGCACTGGTGTCATGGCTTCGATGAGTTTTTATCGATAGTCAGCTGTTTTACACGACCTCAGGATGAACTCACTGGTTCTGCCAAGCCCCCGAAAATACGAGGGATAGCGCTGATCCGGCCGCGCGGATGCAACAGTTTCGACCTGCCTTATACCTACAAAAACAAAGGGAGTCCGTAATGGGCGAGCATGATCTGAACAGACGTCAATTCATCAAAACCGTGGGTGTGGCCTCGGTGGCAGCGGCGGCCATGAGCTTGCCCTTCGTCAAGGCCAACGCCAGCGACACACGCTTCCAGGGCAAGACCCTGCGTTTGCTGACCTGGTCCGATGACACCGGGCTGGCGGCACTGCGCAACATCGCGGCGACTTTCGAAGCCAAGTACGGCTGCAAGGTCATCGCTGACCGCACCGGCAGCACCTCGGAAATGGTCGCCAAACTCAAGGCCGGCGGTGATCGTCCGCAGTACGACATCATCACGTTGGCCGGCGTCGGCGCCGAAGGTTTGGCCGCCGCCGACTTGCTGGAAAAACCCGACCTCAACCGCATCCCCAACCTGGTAGACGTGCCGGAGAAATACCGCACGGGTGCTAACGGTCATGGCATCGGTTATCTGTTGTGGTGCAACAGCCTGGTCTACAGCACTCGTACCCAGACCGAAGCGCCAACCAGCTACGCCGCGTTGTGGGATGCCGAACTGGCGCCGAACATCTTCCTGCCGCCGCCGAACTGGACCGAAGCGATGGACCTGATCATCATCGCCGCCAAACTGGCCGGGGGTGACGAACACAACATCGAGCCGGGCTTCAAGAAACTCGCGGAGCTGAAGGATCGCGTCGTCACGTTGGGCGAAAACCCGAACCAGATTGCCGAGCTGTTCCGCACCGGTTCCCTGGACATGGGCGGCCTCTACGCCCCGGCGTTTTTCCCGAAACAGATCCGCGACCCGAACTACGGCCTCGGCGCCACGTTCGGCATGAAGGAAGGCTTCTACACCGACCTGATGCTCTCGGTAATGCCGAAGAATCGCCCGGGCGACACCGACCTGGCCTACGCCTTCATCAACCACTCCCTGGACCCGCTGGTGCAAGGGAAGATGGCCGAAGACATCTACAACGGACCGGTCAACGCCAAGGCAATCATCTCCGCCGAAGCGCGCAAGAGCCCGTTCATCCTTACGCCAGAGCAGATTGCCGACAAGGCGATCATGCACGACAACGCCTTCCTGGCCAGCGTGCATGACCAATGGATTCGTCGCTACACGGAAATCTTTTCTTCCTGATCTGCGCAAGGTCTGAAGCGGCACCGAATCCCCCTGTAGGAGCTGCCGAAGGCTGCGATCTTTTGATCTTGATATGGCTTGGAAAAGACCAGGATCAAAAGATCGCAGCCTTCGGCAGCTCCTACAGGGATCGGGTTAGCACTTCGGCATCGCTGCGCAATTGATCTTCCATTGACGAGACCCTTGCTATGGAACACCAACCCCATCTGACTCACCCGGTCGCCACCGCGCCAGCGCCTTCGCGCCGGGGTGTGTCGCCGACTACCCGCGCCTGGCTTTTCCTGTCGCCGTCGATGCTGTTTCTCGGCGTGCTGATTGCCGCGAGCCTGCTGGTGCTGCGCATGAGCGTCGGCACCAAGGGCGCGGAGTGGACCGGGTTCAGCCTGGCCAGTTACGCGCAGTTGCTGGAACCCTACTACCTCAAATCCCTGATGCTGACCCTGCGCCTGGCGTTGTTCAGCGCAGTGATCGCGGTACTGTTGGCGATCCCGGTGGCCTACACCATGTCGCGGCTGACCTCGCCGTTCGTGCGACGGATTTTCCTCGCGGCGGTGTTGCTGCCGTTGCTGGTCAACTTGCTGCTGCAAAGCTACGGCTGGCTGGTGATTCTCGGCCCGGCCGGGATGCTCAATCAGGCGTTGTTGGGCCTGGGCCTGATCAAGCGACCGATCATGCTTTTGTACAACCAGAACGGCGTGCTGATGGGCCTGGTGCAAACCGCGTTCCCATTGGCCGTGTTGCCGATTGCCAGCGCCATGCGCGGCGTCGCTCGCACTTATGAAGAAGCCGCCGCGACCCTCGGCGCCAGTCGCTTCCAGGTGTTCCGTCAGGTGGTGTTGCCGATGAGTTTGCCGGGGATCATCACCGGCGCGACGTTGGTGTTCGCCTACAACGCCAGCAGCTTCGTGGTGCCGTTGCTGCTCGGTGGCCGTCGCGTGCCGATGCTGGCGGTGATGGTGCATGACCAGATCGCCCCGCTGATGAACTGGCCCGCCGCGTCCGCTGCCGGTGTGGTGCTGATTGTCACGACGCTGGCGATCATGACCTTGTCCGAATACATCACGGGCCGTCGTCGGCGCATGCTGGAGGCTTCGCAATGAGTACATTGACCAAGAAACGTTATGGCCTGCTGCCGGGCGAAACCGGCAAGTTCGCCGGCATCCTGTCGGGCTTCATCCTGCTGTTGGCGGTGTTGCCGATCCTGACGATGATCGTGATGTCGTTCAGCGGCGCCTCGAACCTCGACTTCCCGCCCAGCAGCTATAGCCTGCAATGGTATCGCGCGGCCTGGCACACCTTTGTCTCGCCGGACGCCAGCGATGTGCTGAGCCTCGGCAAAGCCATGACCACCAGCCTGATGGTCGCGTGCCTGACCATGGTCTTCGCCACGATCATCGCAGTGCCGGCGGCTTATGCCCTGACCCGTTGCGAGTTTCGTGGCAAAGCCGTGGCCCTGCAATTGATGTCGCTGCCACTGGTGTTCCCGATGGTGGTGTTGGGCCTGGCGTTGCTGCTGGTGTTCGACAGCCTGCCGTTCCAGATCACCACCTCGCGGCTGGTGATTGCCCACGTGATCCTGGCTTTACCATTCGTGGTGAAAAACTGCACGGCGGCGATGTTGTCGATTGGCAGCGAAGTCGAAGAGGCCGCGCAAATGCTCGGCGCCTCACCGACCCGGGCGATTGTCGATGTGGTGGTGCCGCTGATGAAATCGGGGATCCTGGCGGGGATGCTGCTGGCGTTCATCGTCTCGTTCAACGAATTCACCGTGACCTACTTCCTCTACACCATCGACGTCATGACCGTGCCGATCTGGATGTACAGCCGCACCGTGTCATCC
The DNA here is from genome assembly GCF_026016365.1 of Pseudomonas sp. B21-053. NCBI lineage: Bacteria > Pseudomonadati > Pseudomonadota > Gammaproteobacteria > Pseudomonadales > Pseudomonadaceae > Pseudomonas > Pseudomonas sp. B21-053. The sequence goes on along the minus strand of NZ_CP087205.1, from coordinate 5,635,289 downwards.
CTCGACCCAACCGTTTTCTCGTTTGCCGTGCTGATCGTGCTGATCGACTTCGTCCTGATTTGGGCGCTCGAAAAGTTAGTCGGTGAAGGTGGCGTTTCGTTCTGATTCTTGAGGTGCAACATGACTGGTCTGATTCTGGAAAACGTCGAGAAACATTACGGCTCGGCCTGCGCGGTAAAGGATGTAAACCTGCATTTGCCCGAAGGCAAACTGGTGTGTTTTCTCGGTCCGTCGGGTTGCGGCAAAACCACCTTGCTGCGGATGATCGCCGGGCTCGAAACCCTGTCCGGCGGCGAGATTCGCCTGGACGGTGAGGACATCGGCCACACCCCGGCGCACTTGCGCAACTTCGGCATGGTGTTCCAGTCACTGGCGCTGTTCCCGCACATGACGGTGGGGGAGAACATCGCTTACCCGCTGAAACTGCGCGGTGTGAGCAAGGCTGATCAGCAGGCGCGGGTAGTAGAATTGCTGGAACTGATTCAGCTGAAGGAAATGATTGATCGCCCGGTGGCAAAACTCTCCGGTGGCCAGCGCCAGCGCGTGGCGATTGCCCGGGCGATCGCCTCGCGGCCGAAAATCCTTCTGCTCGATGAGCCGCTGTCGGCGCTGGATGCGAAGTTGCGCGAATCGATGCAGGTGGAAATTCGTCAACTGCAACAACGGCTGAACATCACCACGATCATGGTGACCCACGATCAGCGTGAAGCCATGACCATGGCGGATATCGTCGTCGTGTTGGGTGAGCACAAGGTGCAGCAAGTGGGCACGCCGATTGAAATCTACCGGCACCCGGCCAATGAATTTGTCGCGGACTTTATCGGCTCCGGCAACATCTTCCCGGCCACCGCGCTGGGCAATGGCAAGGTTGGATTGCCGGGTGGCGATGCGCTGGAAGTGCCGATCTGCAGCAGCATTGTGGTCGGGGAGAAGATCAAGATGCTGATTCGCCCTGAGGACCTGCAACTGTCGCATCCACAGGCCACGGCGGGGAATCGCTTGCTGGGCAAGGTGACGTTTGTGCGGGACATCGGCGCGACGATCGAGACGACGGTGGAGTGTTCCGGGGTGTCGTTTACCGCGTTGAGCACGCCGTGTCAGGGGTTTGGGTTGAGTATTGGCAATCCGGTTTCGGTGACTTTGCCGGCGGAGGCTTGCCGCGTACTCAGCGCCTGACCTTTAGCACTGGGTTGTCTTTGCTGGCCTCTTCGCGAGCAAGCCCGCTCCCACATTGAATCTGTGGCGTTCACAAATCCAATGTGGGAGCGGGCTTGCTCGCGAAGGCGTCAGTCGCCACACCAAATAATCCGGATCAAACCGTCAACCGCAACCGCGCCAAATCCCGCAACGGCGGCGCGCCGAACAACCGGCTGTACTCCCGGCTGAATTGCGACGGACTTTCATACCCCACCCGATACCCCGCCGCCGACGCTTCCAGCCCTTCGGCCAGCATCAACCGCCGCGCCTCCTGCAAGCGCAGTTGCTTCTGATACTGCAACGGACTCATCGCCGTCATCGCCTTGAAGCGGTGATGCAGGGTCGACACGCTGAGGTTCACTTCCTTCGCCAGATCATCGATGCGCAGGGGCTGTTCATAGTGGCCGTTGAGCCATTTGATCGCCTGGCTGATGCGATGGCTCTGGCTGTTGGCGATGGCGATTTCATACAGGCGATGGCCCTGCTGGCTGCGCAACAGGCGATACAGGATCTCGCGGCGAATCAACGGCGCGAGCATGGCGATGTCTTTCGGTGTGTCGAGCAAACGCGCCAGGCGCAGCACCGCGTCGAGCATCGCCGCGTCCAGCCGTTCCACGTACAAGCCGCGCCCGGTGGGGCGGGTCGGTACGCCCATGGGGCCGGCGTCGGCGATCAGCGCGGTGATTTCCGCCGGGTCGATGTCCAGACGCACGGCGAGGATCGGCTCTTCGGAGGTGATCGTCACCACGCGTCCGCTCACCGGCATCGACACCGAAACCACCAGGTAATTAAGTGGGTCGTAAGTGAAAACCTCGTCGACCAGCCGAACTTCCTTGCGTCCCTGGGCCATGATGCACAGCGCCGGTTGCGCCAGCCCCGGAGAAAACTGGTGGGTCTGGCTGTAGCGCGACATGAACAGTGAGCCGACGGCAGTCGCATAATTGCCATCCTCCGTCGTGTTGCGGCGGATGATCGCGGCCAGTTCCTCGCGCTGTTTCTCCATGTCGGCGTCCAGCGGGGCTTCAAAGTGATCGAACGACGACATGCAGGGACTCCTCGTTGAGGCGTTGTTGATGGGGCAGAGCTTAAGTTTGTGCAATCGACAGCGGTAGACACATCCTGCCTGATGCTTGCCTGATTCTGCACTGGGTTGTATCGAGGCGTTGCCCTGGCAGTGCCGACGGGCTGAAACTTGCTTGAAACCGCTGTGTCATCGGTGGGACATGTCTGGGGCGGCGTTTCAGGCCGGTTTAGCCATCCTCGCAGGATTGTGCAACAAGCTGGCAGGAATCGACTAACGGCTTACCCTTCGCGCCGCCTAACCTTGGATCCTGTCGCAGCCCGTCCCTGGCTGCCACGCAACTCCTTGGGAGGGTTGAACATGTCTACGCAAATTCCCGTCAGCCATATGGCCTTTGTGCGTGCTCGCGCCGGGCGTTCGGCGGAACTCGGTGCACGCCTGAGCGCGTTGATCGAGCCATCGCGCTCAGCCAGCGGTTGCCTGAGCTTTGCCCTGCAACACTCGCAATGTGATCCCGACCTGTGGCTGGTGTCCGGCTTCTGGACCCATCAACAGGCCATGACCGCATATTTCAGCACCCCCGCCATGCAGGTTTTCGCCGATCTGGTGCAGGACCTGGTGGTCAACAGCCTGGATTTCCATACCTTCAAGGATGTTTCTGCGGCCCAGGCCCTTGGTCAGACCAAAGCACAGGTGCACAAACTGGTCGGTTGAGGGTTTAATGGCTGCATTCTCAATTAGCCAGGATGCGCGACATGGCACGCAAAGCCTTTGAAACATTTGAAGCCGTATCTGCCGTAGTACCCCGTGAAGGCGGCTATAACGCCGCAATCGCCACCAAGGCCATCGGTGGCACCGGGGCACCACGTTTTAATAAAGTGCTTGAAGAGCAAACCTTCACGACTGCTCGCGATGCCGATGAAGCGGCGGCGTTGGCGTTGACTAAGCTCAAAGGCGTCAGCGAAGACGGCGATTTGATCTGGTAGTTATTTTTTCGCCCCTGGGCGGTACATCTTGAACAATGCCTCTGGCCCCAGCTGAAAGTAATCCGCCGGCCCGCCGCCGCGCAGAATCGGTTCTGCCGCGGCGGTGTTGTACACCCCATCCTTCAACAGCCACTTGGCGATATGCACGGCGACCACTTCGCCGAGAATCAGCCAGCTTGGCACCACATCCCCATCCGCGCGCTGCAACTGAATGATCTGCGTGACCTTGCATTCGAAGGACACCGGGCTTTCGGCGACCCGTGGCACCTGAATGATGGTCGAGGCGACTGGCGTCAACCCGGCCAGTTCGAATTCGTTGGTTTCGGGTGAAACCATGGCGCAGCTCTGGTTCATCTGCTCGGCCAGTGGCCGGGTGGCGAGGTTCCAGGCGAATTCACCGGTCTGCTCTATGTTGTTCAGGCTGTCTTTGCGTCCGACGCTGGAAAACCCAATGATCGGCGGAATGTAGTTGAACGCATTGAAAAAGCTGTAGGGCGCCAGGTTCAGGTGGCCGTTGGCATCTTGCGAAGAAATCCAGCCGATGGGGCGCGGGCCGACGATGGCGTTGAACGGGTCATGGGGCAAGCCGTGGCCGTTGGCGGGTTCGTAGTAGTGGATGTCGTCGGGCATGTTCGGGATTCCTGGGGCGGTGTTCGGGATGCGGCCATAGTGCTGGGATGAACGGTTTATTTCCAGTCGAACAGAGATCCCTGTGGGAGCGGGCTTGCTCGCGAAGAGGCCCTGTCAGTCAGCATTGATGTTGCCTGACACACCGCATTCGCGAGCAAGCCCGCTCCCACAGGTTGTGTGGTGGTTTTGGCAATTTGCTTACCCCAAAAACGACTAAGCCCGGCCGAAGCCGGGCTGTTCAATTCCTCCAGGTGTTAACCGATAGCACCCGCGGTGCCGGTTTTATCAAAGCCGTCAGCGGCGATCGCGCCAGCGGTGCCGATGTGATCGAAACCATCCGAGGCGACAGCAGACGAGTGGGTTTGCTCGATGGCAGCAGTGGCGCCAGAGATGAAGTCCGCCGTGCCGGTTTTGTCGGAACCATCGGCCGCGTAGGTGTTGGCCGCCAGTACGGTCAGGGCCAGGGCGAGGAACAGTTTGGTTTTCATGATAATAACTCCAGCTTCGTTAAAGTTGATTTAAAACTCCAGATTCAGGCTAAAAGGTATCGATTAAGTCGATGTTAAGGCCGCTAGATGTTCGCGCTTTCAGGGCTTGAGCGGGCGTATCGCAGTTAATCGATCAGACAGGGACAGGATGTGTTTCGAGCATTAACCGATGATTAATCCCGGATAACAGTTTTTTCATATCCCCAGGCCTTGGTGGTTTTGGGGGGCTGCAATGGATATACGTGGGGCATTGGGGGATGGATGCGTGGGGGCGAAAGATTTTTGCTGGAGGGAGCTTGGCTTTAGATCGAGGTGTGGCCTTCGCGGGCAAGCCTCGCTCCTACAAGTTTATGTCGTTCACACATTTTGTGAGCGACTCAACCCTGTAGGAGCGAGGCTTGCCCGCGAAGAGGCCAGTACAGCCAATACAAACCTTGCTGTCAGTCCGTCTCGATCCGCGAATGCTTGCGGGTGTCTTTCATGGTCACGTACACCAGCAACGACACGGCGATGCACGCGGTGACATACCAGTAGTAACCGGTTTCCATGCCGATGCTCTTGAACCACAGCGCGATGTATTCAGCGGTGCCGCCGAAGATCGACACGGTCAGCGCATACGGCAGGCCGACGCCCAGGGCACGGATCTCGGTCGGGAACAGTTCGGCTTTGACTACGGCGTTGATCGAGGTGTAGCCGCTGACAATGATCAGCGCCGCCATGATCAGGAAGAACGCGCCCCACCAGGTCTGGATCGTGTGCAGGGTGGTCAGGATCGGCACGGTGAACAGCGTACCCAGCACGCCGAAGGCGATCAGGATCGGCCGGCGACCGACCTTATCCGACAAGCCGCCGATGATCGGTTGCAGGCACATGAACAGGAACAGCGTGGCCGCCGAAATGCTGGTGGAGTCGGTGATGCTCATGCCGACGGTGTTCACCAGGTATTTCTGCATGTAGGTGGTGTAGGTGTAGAACGCCAGGGTGCCGCCCATGGTCAGGCCGACCACGGTCATCAGCTCTTTGGGATGGCGCATCAGCGTGCGCATGGCGCTTTCTTTCTTCTCTTTCTTGACCTTGTTGAACGACTCGGTCTCTTCCATGCCACGACGCAGGTAGAGCGCGACAACCGCACACAACGCACCGATGGCGAACGGGATGCGCCAGCCCCAGGCGTACAGCTGTTCGGTGGTCAGGGTCTGTTGCAGCACGATCAGCACGGCCAAGGCGATGAGCTGGCCGGAGATCAAAGTGACGTACTGGAAGCTGGAGTAGAAGCCGCGACGCTCCTTGGTTGCCATCTCGCTGAGGTAGGTTGCCGAGGTGCCGTATTCGCCACCGACCGACAGGCCTTGCAGCAAGCGGGCGAACACCAGCAGGATCGGCGCGCCGATGCCGATGGTTTCATAGTTGGGGCTCAGGGCGATCAGCAGCGAGCCGAAGCACATCAGGTACACCGAGGCCATCAACGCACGTTTGCGACCGGCACGGTCGGCGTAGAGGCCCATCAGCCAGCCACCGATCGGACGCATCAGGAAGCCCACGGCGAAGATCGCGGCGGTGTTCATCAGTTGCGCGGTGGAGGAGCCAGCAGGGAAAAACGATTTGGCGAAGTACAGGGAGAACGCGGCGTAGACGTACCAGTCGTACCACTCGACCATGTTGCCGACCGAGCCGCTGAAGATCGATTTGATCCGGCTGGCGGTGGTTCTTTCTTTGGCAGGCGCGACGGCCGACCCGAGAGGCAGGGCGTTGGAGTTATCCATTGAAGGATCCTTCGTTTAATTGTTTTTGTGGAGCGCGAGTTAACGCAGCCTGCAGGGGCTATAGCAGGAGGTGTGCCAAGGGGAGGAGGGCCGGTTTAGAGGGGGTGGCGGATTTTAATGAGCGGAAATCCGCTTATTGCCGGTCAGAAGAGAGCGGATAACCGCCGAAAAGATCGCAGCCTTCGGCAGCTCCTACAGGTGTACGCCAACCCAATGTAGGAGCTGCCGAAGGCTGCGATCTTTTGATCTTTACGGTCATTCGCCGATAAACATCTCCCGAGTCAGCCCATGCCGCTGCAGCTTTTCATTAAAGGTGCGCCGCGGCAGTTGCAGCTCTTCAAGCACCGCTTTCACATCGCCCTTATGCCGGTTCAACGCTGCGCGCAAGCAATGGGCTTCAAACGCTTCCTGCTGCGCCGCCAGCGACTGGCCAGGATCAATCGCCGCCGGTTCCGGCTCACCCAACCCCAACACCTGACGCTCGGCCACGTTCGCCAGTTCTCGCACATTGCCCGGCCAGTCGTGGCTCAGCAGATGGCTCAGTTGCGGGCCGCTCAACGGCGGGAAGGTCCGGCCCAGGCGTTCGGCGGCGTTCTGCGCAAAGGTTTCGAACAACAACGGAATGTCTTCCCGGCGCTCGCGCAACGGCGGCAGGCGCAATTCGGCGACGTTCAAGCGATAGGCCAAATCCTCGCGAAAGCGTCCGGCCCGGGCTTCGTCGAGCAAGTCGGGTTTGGTCGCAGCAATGATCCGCAAGTCCACGCGAATGCTCTGGTTCGACCCCAGCCGTTCCAGCTTCTGCTCCTGCAACACCCGCAACAACTTCACTTGCTGGGCCAGGGGCATGCTTTCGATTTCATCGAGAAACAGCGTGCCGCCGTCGGCGTACTCAAGCTTGCCGATGCGCTTGCCCGAGGCCCCGGTGAACGCGCCGCTTTCATGCCCGAACAATTCGGCCTCAAACAATTGCTCGGGGATCGCCGCACAGTTCAGCGCCACGAACGGCTTGTCCGCACGCGGGCCGAAGTCATGCAGGCAGCGAGCGACCAACTCCTTGCCGCTGCCGGTTTCGCCACGGATCAACACGTTGACCGGCAACGTCGCCAAATCCAGCACCTGCCGACGCAGTGTCTGCAAGCCACGGGACACGCCGAGCAGGGTGGCGTCGAGTTTGGCGCGGTTGTCGGCTTGCACATGCAGCGCCCGGTTTTCCAGGACCAATCGACGCTTTTCCAACGCCCGGCGCAAACTGCCGAGCAGGGTTTCCGGGCTGAAGGGTTTTTCCAGAAAGTCGTAGGCGCCGTCGCGCATGGCTTCGACGGCCATCGGCACATCGCCGTGGCCGGTGAGCAGAATCACCGGCAAGTCGGCGTCCCGGCGCTGCACTTCGGCCAACAGTTCCAGGCCGGTCATGCCGGGCATGCGCACGTCGCTGAGGATCACTCCGGGGAAATGCGCCGGCAGTTGCGCCAGGCATTCATCGGCGCGACTGAACAACTGCACGTCGAAACCCGACAGGCTCAGCCACTGTTCGACGGCGCTGCGGATGCTGCTTTCGTCGTCGACCACGATCACCGAATTCAGCATGAGACAGGCTCCTCCAGATCAATCGGCAAGGTCAGGGTAAACACCGCGCCATTGTCGTGGTTGTCGGCCGACAGGCGTCCGCCGGATTCGTGGGCGATGGCAAACGATACCGCCAGCCCAAGGCCCAGGCCATCGCCCACCGGTTTGGTGGTGAAGAACGGATCGAACACGTTCGGCAAGTGTTCTTCGGCAATCCCGCCGCCGTTGTCGGAAACGCTCAGGCGCCACAATTGCTCATCGGCTTCGAGGCGGATTTCCAGGCGTTTGCAGGGTTTATCGTGCACTGCGTCGAGGGCGTTGCGCAGCAGGTTGATCAGCACTTGCTCCAGGCGAATCGCATCGCCACGCACCCACGCCGGGCGCGTCAGATGCAGCACGGTGCTGACGTTTTCATCCCGCAGGCGTGCGTCGAGCAACTGCAAGGATTGATCGACCACCGCCGCCAGATCCAGCCGTTCGCGCAGGCCGCTGGGGCTTTTGCGGGCGAAGGTTTTCAGGTGACCGGTCAGCGCCGCCATGCGCGTGAGCATGTCGTCCACCGGTTTCAGTGCTTTGTAGGCGTCATCGATGCGGCCGTGATCGAGCAGCAGCCTAAGCGTTGCAAGCTGCATGCGCTGGGCAGTCAGCGGCTGGTTGATTTCATGCGCCAGCGCCGCCGACATTTGCCCGAGTGCCGCGAGTTTGGCCGATTGCACCAGACCGTCCTGGGCAGTGCGCAGGTCACGGGTGCGTTCTTCGACCAATTGTTCGAGTTCTTCACGGCTGCGCTGGCGCATTTTCGCCAGGCGCCAGCGTTGGTTGAGGAACAGCAACAGAAACACCAGCGCCAGCCACGATCCGGCGGCGGCGAGGCCGGCATTGCGGCTGTCTTCGAAGGCGATTTGTGGACGGCGCAACAGGTGCAAGGTCCAGCCTTCGGCGGGCAGCGGCAGGGATTCCCACAGGTAATCCGCGGTGCCGTCGGGGCCATCGACCCGGGCCAGATCGCTGTTGTCGTCGAAACGGCGCACCGATTGGTACTTCAGCGGCGTCAGCGGTTGCTTGTCGTATTGGCGGGTGGCTTTGAGCTCGGCGTGATCGCTATCGCTCAGGGGCTTCAACTGCCGATAACGCCAGCCCGGCTGATTGGCGATGAAGATAATCCCGCGTGCATCGCTGACCAGCAGGGTGTCGCTGCCCTGGCTCCACTCGCGCTCAAGCTCGGGGAATTCGAGTTTCACCACCATGGCGCCGAGGAACTCGCCGTTGTCCCGGGTCACCGCGCTGGACAGGAAATAACCGGGAATCCCACTGGTGACCCCGACCGCATAAAAACGCCCGGTGCCCTGAGTGCGGGTCTGGCTGAAGTAGGGGCGGAAGCCGTAATTGTGCCCCACGTAACTGCTGGGCAAACGCCAGTTGCTGGCGGCCACGGCCAGGCCGGTGTGGTCGAGCAATTCCAGGGTCGAGGACTGCGCGGCGCCGTTGATCTTTTCCAGTTTGCGGTTCAGCAGGTCCTGCTGTTCAGGACTCACCGCGCCATCGAGGGCCGAACGCAATTCCGGGTCCAGCGCCAGCACGGCGGGCAGGGCGCGATAGCGGTCGATCAGGGTGTGCAGGGAATTGGCGTAAAGCGCCAGTTGCTGGTTGGCGCGGGCCGCGTCGTCTTCCAGGGCCTGGCGTTCGGTGTGACGCATCGCCAGCCCGGCCGCAAGGGCTGCGCCGGCAAGGATCAACAGGGTATACAACGACAAGCGCAGGGTACGGGAAGTCGGCAGCATGCTGGCGCAAACAGGTCAGAATTCGGGCGGGCACCATAGCATGGTGGGCCCGCCGGGGGAGACTGTCATAGCTCTCTAACGGTGAGTGATTCTCCTGCGGGCTACTGGTGCTTGTTCAGGTGGGGGTGGGGTAGTCCATTCAGAGTGCGAGACCGTCACGTCGGGATCGGTTTCATCTTGCGAATACCCGTAGAGAGGTCCTAGCGCTCGCGTGTCCTCAAGCATTCCCACTGACCTTGACGAGATCGAACTCAAACCCTCCATTCGGAGTATCCCCTGGATCAGTGTGTCCTGCTCATGCGCTGATACTGTGCCGGCAGGTCGCATTTTCAGGTCGAGGATTACTTTGTTCAAGTTAGTCATCATATCTGCCGCCTCGGCTTTTTTCTCTGCTTTTGCCTTCGTGTCTCTGAGTTCGTCAACATAGCTGTTGATGAGCATGCTCAATGGCCCAAGTGATGCTCCCGCCGCAATTGCGGCAATGGAGTACCTGTTATGTATTTGATGGATTTCTTGGGTGCGTTGGTATATGCCGTTTGAGTCTGTTGGCATGCCAGGAATATGCATGTAAGGCGTCGCGGCGGGGTTAGGATGAAGTTCGTTTGTAAGGAGCGGGCCTAAAATCGCTCCAATCAACGTTGCCATTGCCGATGTGGCTGGACTCGCGCCCCCGGTAGGGAATGCGATTAACCCGATACGGGAATCAACTATTGGCAAGAGGATGTTCTTCATTCCTGGCTTGAAGCTTTTCCAACTGACTTCGGTATTCGCCCAGTCGCTACGCCAGACCTCCCAGCTGTCAGGCATTGGCGGGGGAAACCTGTGGTCTCTGCGGAACTGGGGGGACTCGATGACTGAGAATGTTGTTTCCTCTCTGCGAAATGAGCTTGCTGATGCTGATGCTGATGCTGGTGTTGTAGGTGATGGCGGTGGAACTCCGATATTTATGGCGGTTTCTGTCGGCATTCCCCCGGTGTCATCCACAAACCCTATCGGGTTATTGCGCACCATCCGATAAAAATTCAACCCGTCCACCGCCCCCAACGGGTCCGGATTTATCCACCGTCCCAACCATGGCGCCAGATACCGCAATCCGTAATACACCAACCCGCTGTCATCCTGTTCCTTGCCCGAATAACGAATGGTTTTATAGTCGGCCTCCACCTTCGAACGCGCCGCCCACCATGCGGTACCACCATAGGGGTAATAGCCCTCGTGGCTGATCACGGCAGCGGTTTTATCCAGTTCCAGGCTGCACGAACCCAAGTGATCGTCGAGGCTGTAGCGGGTTTGATCCGCTTCGATGTCGGCAGGTTTTCCGGTCACCCAGTGCAGGCAGCGGACACTGCCGCGCCCCAGCGCCACGCTGATGACTTGCAGTTCTTCGCTGGCATCCAGCGTGCGGATTTCCAGGCCCGACAGGTAACGTACTTGCCGCTGGTGGGACACGGCTCTGGCCTGGGCCGAACTGACCTTGCGCACCCGTGCACCGCCACTGTCATAGCGGTAGTACTCACCATCACTGGCCGTGTCGGCGCGGTTGACGGTCGTCAGTTTTTGCAACTGGTTGCGCCCGTCCCACACCATCGGTTGTGCGCCGGGTACCAGGGTTTGCAAGTTGCCATTGGCGTCGAACTGGCGCTCGAATTCCGGTGCCGGGCCGTCGGTTTCTCCGGGCAAGGCGCGGTTACTGCCCTGGGCCACGCGCATCGTGCGGGTGTAATTGTTGCCTTCGCGGCGATGGCGCAACTCGGTGAAATTGCCGCCCGCGTCGTACTCGTATTCCTCGGTGTAGTTGAGCAGCAGGCTGGGGTCGATGGGGCTGATCAGGTCCGGCAGGCCGGGGCGGATGCTCGCCCCGACGGCTTCCTGGCCGGTGGCGCTGATCAGTTGGTAAAGGCTGTCGTAGGTGTAGGTGTTTTCCGGCACGACCCGTTGATTGGCGAAAAAACGCACCGCTTGCGTGTGATCCTGCAACCGGGAAATATTGCCCACCGGGTCGTATTCGTAACTCAGGTCTTGCAGTACGCCTTTGCCGGGGGCCGCAGCGCTCAGGCGCGTCAACCGACCGGTGCTGGCTTCGAACGTCGCCGTGGTCACCACACCATTGCCGGCGGTCTGGCTGAGCAGCTGGCCTTCGGCGTTGTACTGCGTGGCGGTCAGCAGTGGCTGGGACGGCTTGCCCTTGAGGGTCAACGCAATGCCCTTGAGCTGACCGGCGCAATCAACGAACCGACGTTGTTGGTGCTCACCGGCATCCGTCTGGACAATCCATTCGCCCACGGGGCTGTAGCGCTGAAGGGTGGTGTAGCGTTTGTCGGGTTCGAGCAGGGTATCGCGTGCGGCGATGTCCAGCGGCCAGTCGGCAGCTTGCTCATCGGGCAGGAAGCGCCGGGTCTGGCTGATGACTTCACCGGTCAAGGCCTGTTGATTGAACAGCAACGTGCCGGCCGGGTCGTCATGGCGCAGCAATTGACCACACTGGTTACGCGCCGCGAACTCGGCGGTATTATTGGCGTAGCTCAAGCGTTCAACGGTACGTGCCGGTTCCCCGGACAGCGATTCGTACCGTGCGACCGGACGCAGTTGCGCGTCGTACTCACTGCGCTGGTGACTGCCGCGACCGTCCCAGTTTTCCAGCGCCTGTTGCGCCTCACCGGGTAAACCCAGGCGCCATCCGGCGTCCACACTGTCACTGCTCAAGGCCGCCCCTGACAGGCTGTAGATCGTCAGCAGGTTGGCCCGCGCGGCCGGCGTTTGCTGCAGCCGAGGATCGCGAGTGGCCACCAGGCGCCCGGCCGCGTCGTAGGTCTGAGTATTCATGCGCGGCTGCGCACCGCCGCCGACATTGCTTCGGCAATAAGCCACGAGCCTCACCGCCAGCCCACGACTGTCAGTGACCGTCAGCGTCGGAGTGCGTCGATCAATGGTTGTGTTCATTGCGCCTCCTGCTGCGACGCCAGCATCTCGGCCATGGCTTGTTCATAGGTGTCATTTTCATCGAAGGCGATGGTGTACCAAGTGCGATACCACACTTCCCGGCGCAGGGGCTTTTTCGCCAGCAGGGTGCGGGTTGGCCGGCCGGGCGGGTCATAAAACTGCTGGTCGCAATAGCCGAACTTGAACATTGCCCGGTCGTTGATGCGGCGGTATGAATTGCAAAAGTACGGCCGGCAGATCAATACCGTCTCGCCCTTGTTGTTGTACATGACCGGCTCACTGACTCGCCAGCGCTGCTCGGCATGCTCTTCTTTCGGGGTGCCGTCGGGATTGAGCTGCAACTCGCCGTGCTCCCCGGCCACCCAGGCTTTCCCCGGCTCGACCAATTGCTTGGCTTGCAGGGATCGGCCGAATCCGTCCCAACAGGCGATGGCGATCCGGATTTGCAGGTCCGGGTCGCCGGGGTAGCGATCCGCCTGCAACGTGGCGACATGCACCGGTTCGCGATGGGCTTCATCGACATACTTTTTCAGCAGTTGCTCGTCCGCTGATGGTGTTTCCAGGTCTTTGAGGTGCCACCGGGCGCGGGTACACAGGTGACCGCCGGGCAGCACATAACCGTTGTCGCGCGCCCAGGCCAGCCAGGGCGCGCCGGGGGGCGTCGTCTGTGAAACCCGGCCCATCCAGCTGAAAGGCGCGCTGAAGGTGGCCGTGGCGTAGTCGCCGATGGCCGCATTGGGGCCGGCGATCGCGGCGTCAGGGCTGCGGTCAGCGGGCGGCCGGTAACCGGTCAGCGCCTTGAAACCGACTTTTTCGCCCAGCTCCGTTCCGTGAAAACTGGTGACCAAGACTTCGCCAAAGGCGTTGTAGCGACCTTCCTGAATGTTCTGGTTGGGGTCTTCGATGGCCGCCGGCAGGAACGAACGATAGTCGGTGTTCAGGGTGCGGGTGATGCAGCCGTCCGGCAATTTCACCGCCGTGGGCAGGCACCAGTAAGGTTCGTCGTAAGTGACCTCGGTGATGCCGTGACTTCGGGTCTGGCGCAATGCCTTGACGTTATAGAAGCCTGCCAGCGTGTGGTAGGTGGGGAACCCTTTGCGCAGCGACCACAGGTAGTTTTTCGCGTCCGTGGGGTCGGCCGGTTCGACGGGTTCAGCGTCCGGCAGGAACCTGTCCATGATGTGGTAACTCACCTCGGGGGATTCGAGTTTTTCCTTCAGATTGAACGGCATGTTGCCCTCGGCGTTCTTGAGCTTGTCATAGGCGCTCAGGGCGGTGGTGTCCAGTTCGGCGGCTTCCAGGTAGTCGGGGAGCGCTTCGAAGACGATGGCATTCTTCTCGGGGGCCGGGTCCAACAGCTCGCCGTTGGCGGGATTCTGATAACGCTGCACGGCCAGTGCGGTCAGCACTGCTTTCTCCGCCCATGGGCCCTTGTCATCGCTTCGTTCAAGGAAGTGTTCGTAGTTGATGTCCTGGGGCTTGAGTTCAGCTTTTTCCAGGACCAGCGCATTACTGCGTTGACGATAAGGCAAGCCCAGACGCCATTCTTGCGGCGCTTCGAGATCATAGACCTGCGCTTTGGCCTGGTTCAGGTACCACTTCTGCTGGGCCGGATCGTGGGCGTCCGCCCACCACGTGTTTTCATGGCATTCATCACGGTCGTCCCCGGCTTCGCAGACTATGAACGGCGGGTCACCGACACCGGGCTCGCGGCGTCTGGCATAGTGAACGGTGAACCCATGGGTCAGCACGCCATAGTTGTTCCACTCCAAGTTGAGGGTGTGCTGGCACAGCGGGTCGTCGGGGACTTGCGGTTCGTACTGGTAGGCGATGCTTTCCAGGGCCAGCGGTTGCAGGACCGCATAGGGCTGGTGGTTGCCCTTGGGCTTGAGTTCTCGCACCAGGAGGCGGTTTTCCTGCACCGAGTAAGGCACGGCAGTCTCCGGGTCGTCATCGGCGGCAAACACCTCCGTGCGCAACACCGAGCCACTGAGGGCGCGGGCCATCTCCCGGGCCAGATCCTCGTCGGGAACCACCGCACGACCCACCCCGTCATTGAGGTGGTATTCGTGCAGCAAGGTAGTGCCCAACGGTATGGCTACAGGGTCACGGTTGTAATAACCCTCGTCACGCATGTCCACGGCTTTGCCGGTGTGGAACCAGGTTTTGCTGAGGACCGGCGCCGTGAACCCAAGGCTGGCGCGCTCGATGGCCGTTGCTTCGGTGTCAGTGCGCAATAGCAGGCCAAAGCCACGGAACTCGCGCTCGACGCCATCGTAGAAGCCCTGGCGGTAGCGGTAACCTTCGGTCAGGCGAGTGCCGGTGATTTCATCGAGGCTGGTCTTTTGCCTGACCAGGTGCAGGGTGAGCGGAAGGCTGGACACCGGGGCTTTGCCGGCCGCGAGCAACTCGACTTTTTCGTCCAGCCATTCCTGGGCCGAACTGCGATAGGTCACCCCGCTGACGGCGCCCATGTTGTTGCTGCTGGCGTTCAACAGATAAGGCTTGGCCTGCACAAAATCGTAGCGCCAGTGGCGCGGCGACATGTGTGGCACGGTCAGGATCAGGCTGGAGCAACCCAGCCCTTGCAAGTCGGCGGTGCTCACCTGGCAGAGCCGGTCATAGCGCACCCCCTGGGGCCACGGCAAGTCTTGCGACTCGGCGGCATAGCCGTTGCCGGCGCGATTCATGAAGACCCGCAGACGGTCGGACTCCAGATAGATCAGGTCCGTGGCGCCGGACCCATCGAGATCCGCCATCAGGACTTGCGAGGCGTTGAACGTGGCGTAGTCGAAAGGCAGGGCACACAGCACAAAACCTTTGCCGAATCGTCCGCGTCCCAGGTTCGGCCAGCATTTGACTTCGTTGTGACGGATGCGGATCAAGTGCTGCTGACCACTGCCCAGCACGTCGCTGAAGGCCACCAGTTCGGTTTTGCTGTTGCTCAATAACGGCAGCGCATCGTCATCGTGGGGCACATTCTCGCCAGCGGTAAATCCGCTTTCGCGAAGGTTGGCGTACAACCGCACGCTACGCGGGCCGATCAGCGCCAGGTCGCTCAGGCCGTCACCCACCTGGTTGGCCAATTGCGCCGAAGGGTGGAAAAACTCGTTGGGAAACGCGCTGTACGGCACGAAGTTGGACCAACTGCGATCCGGGTTCAGCGTGAAGAACCCACTGAGCCCGGGCTGGGCGAGCACCCAATCGAGCTTGCCGTCGCCGGTCAGGTCGCTGAGGGACTGGCGCAAGGGCATGCGGCTGTCCGCCACGGGAATGTGCGGCAATAGGTGCCAGTCGCCATAGCGCACATGATCAGCGCCGTTTTCGCCCCGCTCGGGTTCGCGGTAGTACCAGGCCTTGTCACTGCGAAACAGCACGCCGGGCATGCCTTCGCCGTACAGGTCGGTCAATTGATACTGCTGGCCATCGTTGAGACCGGGCATGTCCGGGAATTCGCTATACCCCGGATGGCCGGGATCCAGCTCGAACGGGTTGTAGGCAAATTCCACGGGGGGACGGTGTTCGACCTGGCCCTGATTGTCGCAGGCCTGAATGTGCGCTGCCGTCAGGTGGTTGAAACCCAACGGGCTTTGGCGGTGTTCCAGCAACAGGCGCTGGACCAGCACCGGGTTGGGCCCCAACTCGGCGGGGAAGTGGTGGAACATCAGCACTTGTTTGCACAGGCGCCGGGTGCCCAGTTCGAAACCGTAGGCGTAGTTCCAGAACGGGTCCGAGCGTACCGTCCAGTCGTCTTCCCCGCCATAAGTTGGCGTTTGTGTCAGGTCGGTGCTGCGCTCGCCGTAGTCGAACAGCAAATGGAAGAAGAAGTGCTCGGGTGTCCAGCCTGTGGCGCTCCAGGCATAGAGATTCGCCTCGGGCCTCTGGTTGCCGTAAAGCACCCGCGACAGGTAGCGCTGGGCGCGGTAATCACGAAATTGCGGCGCGGCGGGCGCGTCGGTTTCCGCGATGTATTCGTACACGATGTGTTCGCCGCGAAGGTTGAGGCTTTCATCGATCATCCACACACCGACGCGGGTCTTGTCGTTTGGATCAGCCCGGCGCGCGTTCGGTGATTTACCGTACAGGTGCAAGCTGCCGTCGGCGCCGTGGATCAACCAGAAACCGGCCGGGTTGTAGGTCGGGTCTTGCGGGTTCTGCGGCTGCTCGACCAGGGTCCAGTGCTCGATCAAATCAAAGGCGCCTTCGACCCGCGGCCAGTAACGCACCACACGATGCCGGGCGATATCGACGGTTCTGTACCTGGCAACCTCTCTGGAGATGATCTGGCCATCGTCACTTTTTTCGGGCATCCACACATCACCGCCGGGGCCTACGATCTGGTCGCTGCCGTCATAGGTCGGCACGCCCTTGCTGGTACGCAGGGTGATGGCATTGGTGGTCAGTTTCCAGCCGATGCCAAAGGGACTGTTGCCCACGTCGCTGTTGTAGCTCAAGCCCAGCGGCGGGACCCATCCACGGTTGGGGGCCTTGCTGATTGGCAGGGCCAAACCTTCCGATAAGGAACCCGTGAACCCGACGCCGGCCGAGCCCTTGCCGATGCTCTGAATGGCGCCACCACCCTTGGGCAGGGAGGGGGCGGCGATGTCGAGGGTGCCGGAGGCTTGCTCGTTCATAGCGACCCTCCGTCCACCGCGGTGTACGACACATGCAAGATGATGTCCGTGGCGGATTCAATGATGTGCGCCTGGTTGTTGTGATTGGGAAACCGCAACTGCCACTTCGACACGGCGCCGGTGTACTCGAACGGCAGGTAACGGTCATCCTGGAAGTTGAGGGTGAACATGCCTGAATCATCGACACCGGTGGACAGGGCGATCTGCTGGCTGGACCGCAAATTGTCCTTGGGCGCCTGACCGAGGGTGGGCGTCATTTCTACCCGGCTATAGGTCTGGCTGAGGATCGCCCGGATGTCCTCATAGGGGCCGACGGTCACCGGCAGGGTCAAACTGATGCTCTTGATGCGACGCCGGTAGTGTCCGGGGTAATCGTCATCGAACATTTTTTGCGTCAGTTCGAACTCGCAGGTGCCCTTGTCCTTCAGGTCCTTTTGAATACCTGCCCAGTCCTTGTTGAGGTTCTGACTCGGGTCCTTGCCTTTGATTTGGCTGAGCGAAACGGTTTTGCGGATCTCCAGTCCGCGCACGTCCTGCAACAGGTGGTCGGCCTGCAATTTGAGCAACCCTTGCTTGAGCGATTCTCCGGCACCCAACCCTCGATAGGTGGCATTCCAGGTGCCGCCGGTAAACGCCGGTGGCCGATGGTAATCCGCCTCTTCGTAACGCCAGCACGCTTCGGCGGCCTGGCACAACGACAGGGCAGAGGAATACGCGTTGAAGTAGAACGTCGCGAACTGACCGTTGAGCCAGTCGTAGGTCTGGGCCTTAGTGAAGCGCTCGCTGCTGGTGAGAAATTCGTAGGTTTTCCGGGCCTGGTTCAGCGAGGTCTGGGCCATGGTGACCTGCAGCAGCGTGGCCTTGTGTTGCTCGGTATAAATATCGAGCTGCGCGTTGATTTGCGCCAGTTCCAGTTCGGCTTGATTGCGCGCCTGTTCCCATTCCTGGTGACGACGCCGGAAGCTTTCCACTTGAAACAACGCCTGGCTCGCCAGAAACGACATTTCCGCTGCGGTGAAGTTGGCCGTGCTCGCGGCTTCAGCCGGTGCCTCGAGACGTTGGCCGCCCGCCATGAACGAAGCCCCGGCGCCACCCGGCCCTGCGAAAACCCCGGCACCGTAGGTGTTAGGCGCTATTTTGGCGACCTCGCCACTGGCTTTTATCGAGCCTGCGCTGGCGGTCAGGATGCGGCCTGCCATTGGCAGCGCAACGGCAATCCCCTCTACGGCACTCATGTATTCATCGGCCCGCTCGGCGTAGTAATTGAACCGTTCCGTCACCACTTTCCGGCTGGCCATCAGCGCCGCCCGACTCTTCTCATCCACTTGCAACGCCTGACGCTGCACGTTGAGCGCATCTTGCGCCAGGGACCAGGCGTGCTGCTGTTGCAACTCCAGGTACTGCGCCTGTTCCTTGCGTTCCGTCAGTGATAGCAGTGTGTTGCCAAACTGAATTACCTGTTCGACTGCAGTGAGGGCGTGGGCGCAGATCACGCTGAAACGGTATGGCGGAATGTCAGGGTTCAGGAATTGGTTCTGGCTGGCGCCGGACAAACCCTGGCCATAAGCCGCCAGCAGGGCGCGTGGGTCCAGCGGGTTGGCGAATAACGGCAGGTGTAACGGTTTGCCGGCGGGGTCGAGATTGTGCCGCAGGTTATACAAGCGGCCTTCGGCATGGTCCCAGCGCATGATCAATTCAGGGTTGAAGGGCAGGCGCAGGTGGGGGTTGTCGACCGTCGGCAGTGTCGGGTCTTCGGAGTAAGGCCGCAGGCACAGCAAAGGCACTGCCTCGGGATGAGGGCCAGCGAAATCCGGCAGGGGGTTGTCGATCAGTTGCTGGCGCTGTTCCAGCAAGCGCACTTCAAACTCACGCAGCCCGGTATTGGTCGCTGTACTGAGGGCTTGCAGGGTAATCGGGTCCCAGGAATCAACCTGCCGCACATCCGGGCGCGGCCCCAGGTAATCCAGCACTTGCACGTAATGCAGCTTGGCCTCGGTCAGACTGTCGGGCGTCAGTTGCAGGTAGGCATGGTCGGCCCGGTTGAGCTTGATATCCAGCAAGAGTAAGTACAACGCTTTGCGGATATGCACGGGATGGCTCAGGCCTATCTGGTGTGGATCGTTTGGCCACAGGGTGGCATGGCTCATTTCCGGCGTTTCGTTAGTGGCGTGCTCGGGCGCAATGGGTACTGCATTCCAATACGGCGGATGGCCACTGTCGCCTCTCTGCCGCATCGGATCGAAGAGGTAAGCCAACCAACGCTCTGCCTCGTCATACTGCTGTTCCTGATTCAAGCGATAAGCCACCAGCCATGGCATGTAGAGGAACAGCTCCAGGAAGTACAGGTAATAAGCACCCTTGAAGTCCATGGGCTCATACGGCAGATCCGGGTCCATGGGGGGTTCGGCCAAATGCTGGGTTTCCCAAGTGAGCAGCTCATCCATCCCTGCTTCGGCGCGTTGAATCAAGTTGCGCGCGAATGTGGTGTTCATGCGGATGGGCGCACGTTTAACCTGTGGAGAAGGCTTGTCGCTAAATTGAATAGATGAACCGTAGAAATCGATAAACTCGGCGTTCCCCAAGGTCGGACTTTCCATATGATCGATCCACGGTGCTACCTGAGGCTTTAGGGTTGTACTGGCTTGCCAGCCCACCGAGAGCATTTTTAGAGCGCTGCCCTGGTAAACGTACTGCGGGTTTATGAGGCCCTCACGTTTGTAAACCGCGACGCCATGGATCAGGGGAATTGAGTTATGGCCCGCAGGCCAGTCAGCCAGCCATCCCTCCGGAAGCTTGGTTTCCTGATTGATCGGAATTTGCACAGAAAGCGTATCCCAAGTCTCTACGCTACTGCTGAGCGCTGAGACATGGAGCAGGCGCATGTCCGTAAAGGATTCGGGGGGGAACTTCGTCCCCGTTACAGAGAGGGGATACAAGATGACTTGACGGAATTCATGAGGGCCGTCGCCGGTGATTTCCATTGCACTTATGGCCAGGTTTTTATTGCCGCCAATAAGGGAAACAAGTTTCCCTCTGACAGTCATGCCGCCGAACAACATCAGGTTCAATGCATCTCGGTGAATACTTTTGCTCACCAGGTTTTCAGTCGCTCCTCGGGCAATTTGAGGTAGTTTGAATTTGTGGTCTTCGCCCCAATTGACGATCATTTTCTTCATCGGGCTCGGGTCGAGCTCAAACTTGTAATCATTAGCCTTGGTGTTGAAAAAATCAGTGCCAGTCGCCTTGAGGGTTGAACCTTCGAGCAAATCTATCCATGTGCCCTGTTGGTACGCATTAATTACCAGGGTCAGTTCAAATAGAACGGTTGCGCCATCCTTTACCTTGATCTGGAAGGTGGTTCTATCTTCGAAGCGGGCATTTATCTGCGTACGAATGTTGATGACTGATTTGCTGCGGTCGTAATTCACTTGGTCCACTGAATTATCGATGCGGACCTGTGTGCCCTGATAGTTCCAGACCTCTGGGGTCGTAATAGGTGTCGATGGGGTCGGATTGCCAAACTCAGGCGTGCTGGTTGGCAGCCAATACTGAAACCGTCCTTTACCCGCGGATTTATCAGTAAACAGATGGCCGACCAACCGAACCCGGTCTTCATCGATATCAGCCAGATTCGCTTCCTTCGCCGGTCCGGGGTCTTCAACGTAACCTGCCGCCGGAAACAGAGGCGCCATGTTGAAGTTTTTGTCCATGCGCAGGGTTCTTAAAAAGCTATAGCTATCGCGTGTGCCGTTGTTGGCACCGCCGTGGTGGTGATTGGCATAGATCGCCAGAAACAATGACTCCGGTGTGGTCGAGTGATCGTAGACCGCGATAGTGTCGGTGCCCTGTGCGAGCAGGTGCGAGTCCATCTCGTATAGTTCTTTGCGGGTGCTGTAGTGCTCGATGTAAACCTGCGGTGTGCTCCAGGTGTCGTCGTATTTTTTATAGGAGCCATACAGCCGGAACTTAGGGTTGTTCTGGATATCGGGTACGGGCCCCGTGCTACCGTCGGGGGGCGTGAAAGATGGCATCGCGTCGGCATCGTTAGTGGTCACTTCAGCCCAGAACACAAACAACCGTTTGTTGAACCACACCGGTCGAATCGTGTGTTCGATGGCTATGTTGGAGATCGGCACATTAGCTTTTTTCCAGTCTGTCCAGGCGTCAGGTAGTGGCTGATCGTACTTGGGGCCGTTGTTGGCGGGGTCGATGGCTGGACGCCGGGACATGTCCAGTGTTCGCCAGTAATAGGCATTCTCCGCCGGCGATTTGCCAACAAAGTAGTAAGTGCTGTTGGCAAAATCTTCACCATCGATGTAACCGTTCACACACCTCAGGTTGGCGATTTCTTCGAAGCGTGCCAGATAGGCCAGCACGGCGCTTTGCACAGTGCCGGGCTGGATCTGGTTCTGATTGATATCGTTTTCGAACTGCTCGAAGTGGTCGGTCTTGGTCAGGCGTAATGTCGGGTCCATGTAGATCGATGGGAAGTAATGCAATTGCTGCACGGCCGCCCACAGCGGGTACTGGTTCATTTCCAGGCGCCAATGTTCCAGTTGCTCATCGGAGAGGTCATAAACCGTTTGCCCCGGCTCCATGCCCAGCAAAATGCCGTGGATGTACTGCTGCATGCTGGCAATGGCGCACGCGACAGGGCTGGTCGGCACGTCCTGACTGACCAACACATCCAGCAGCAGGTACTCGTAGACATCATTGGCGGTTTCGATCCGGTGGCTGAGTTGCAGGTCGATCAACGTTGGGTCCTGGGGCACGACCTCGTGCAGGTACATCGCCAACAGGGCGTCACGCCGGGATTCATTGAGTTGTTTTTCGATGGAAGTGGACATGATCGCTCCTCGTTTATACAGGCGCTGATTCGGAAGACCGGCTCGCTGCCACGACAGATTCCCCGGCTGTTTTCCAGTTGGCGAAGGTGCTGGTCGTATTTAGCTCAGTGACCTGCAACAGGCTATTGGCGGACAGTCCGCTGGCCAGGCAAGCGGCCTGACAGCGCCGCACCCAATCCACCTGCGCCAGGGTCGTGGCGCGGTTGTCCGGTAATGTCGCTGTCAGCGAAGCCACTTGTTGTTCATCCCAATCCAGCACTTGAGCGAGCGCGGCATTGGCGCTGTCGCTGGCGATCAGGCGCAGCGCTTTGTTCTTCAACTGCGCAGCGGCGGGGTTGGCGAGGTTGAAGTAACCCAACAGGTTTTCTTCGGGCTGGCTCTGGCTTCGGTGCCAGTGACTGAAACGCTCCAGCAGGTAGAAACCGGCAAGAACGGGCGATGGGGGCACGTAATCGTCAGCACTCAGCCACGCAGGGTTGAGCAGGAACAGCGTCAGCGCCGTGTTATTGATACGCAGTGTCTGCACAGCCTCGGCGTAACGGGCCACCTTTTGGTAAAGCGTGATCAGGGCTGGCGAAGGTGAATCGGCGACCTTGAGGGCTTCACTCAGGAAGGCGTAAACCGATGTACCGGCCCATGCGAGCACCGCCGCCACCCGTTCCTTTTGCAGTTTGACGGTGTCGTGAAGCAAACCACTGATGAGCAACGCTTGACGATCCTGTGCGCTCAGCATCAGGCCCTGGAGTGTTTCCACCACGTGTTGCTTGAGGCCGGACTCCTGCAATTTCAAACGCCCGACGACGACTGTCAGCCGACTCTCAAAGGCCGATGTCGCGTCGCTGGTTTCGTCCAGTGACAAGGGTAATACCAGGCCTGCTGCATCAATCAGCGGTTGCTTGGGGGCCGCTCCTTTTTCGTCCAGCAACACCTTGAACCAATCGATGACGGCCTGATCATCGTCCTTGGCTGGCAGGCCAAGCGCACTGAGTTGTTGCGCGGTCACGACACTGGCAGCGCTTTCCTTCATCAAGCGAAGCAGTCGCTCAAGCACAAGCGGCGGCATCGGTGATTTGTCGACGGTCACCCCGAGCAAGCGCTGCAATTGCCCGACGGTCAACTCACTGTCCTTGAGCCACGCCACGGCCCAATCCATTTGCATCAACACGTCAAGGAGGTCAGGTGCATCGTCCGTCGTGTCGCCGTGGGCCGTCAGTTTGCCGGTGCACAGGTGCTGCTGATACGTCTCGCCGCCCAGCAGGCCGGCCAGATCCAGGGTGTCGCTGACGGACAATCCGAACATCCGGGCGATCCGTGCCTGGCGGTAAATCGATGACACGGTGGTCAAGTCACGAGACAACGCACCCAGGTGTTTGAGGGTTTGGCGTGCCAGCAACAATAGCGAATCCTCGCTGGGTTGCAGCCCCAGGCCGGCGCACAGTTGCAACAGGGTGCGTTGTGCCGCGGGGTTGGGGTTGTCCACCGTGAAGGCGGTTTGATCGAGGATCAACGGTGTGTCGAACAACTGCACCTGGTTGAACACTTGATCGAACAACGGCAGGCGCTTGCCCGTGGCATAGGGGCTCAGGTAGTACAGGAATGCCGCGAACTCTTCAGCGCCGAGGGTGTATTGGCGGTTGAGGTATTGATACACACCAAGGGTACGCAAGGTGTTGAGGTTCAACTCCATGCCGAGATTGGCTTCACCTTCGGCGCGGATGGCGGCGGTGATCAACGTGTCCAGTTCGGCGAACGGAATGTTCGTCCAGCGTTGCAAGCGGACCATTCGTTGCAGACGGTCGAAGCGGTCCGGCGAGGTCTTGGTGATGTGCCAGACATCCAGTTCACCGGACTTGTAGGGTTCCAGGGTCATGGAGTTGTCGAACTGGTCTTTTTGAATCGACGCTACGGTGGGTACATCGAGGCTGTCGTAGTTCCCCGAGCCATTGCCGTTGACGTAGCAGGCACCGTAGTGGGAAGAGTGCGGGAAGGGCAGGACCTTTTTGCTATCAATGGTGATGCCTTCCCTGTGCGGGTTGGTGCTGGGCACATTGGCCGACAGGCGCGGAAATTGGCTGCGCTGGGACAGCAGCGTTTCCACCTGTAGCGCATTCAGGCCGGTGTACTGCATGAACGTCGTGACCTCGGCCAGGGCCATTTTTTCAGGGGAGGTTACCGAGCGACCGTAATGCTGCTGAAAGAAGGTTTGCTGCTCAGGTGTGAAGGTGTAGTGCTCGTCCAGCGTGAGCGTATAGCTGAGTTTGGAAAGGCCTAAGGGGATGACGTTGTCCGCATCCAGATTGGTCGCGACAAGCAAGTAGAAACGGGTGCTGTAGCCTTCGGTCGTGGGTAAAGGCTGGTTACTATTATGCGCTGTGTAATACCCACCAGCAGCAGACAGGTTGGCACCAGTAGCAGCATGCAGGCTATTCAGTGTCCAGTAAGAGTCTGATGTAAGAGTAGTGCTGATGAAATTCAGTTTTACCGCGATGTCCGCGGCATCGATATTATTAAATTTCAATATGACGTTGTTCGAGCCCACTGTACCTGACCCGAGATTAACGGCGGATGGGGTCACTTCAGCGACGGAGGGTTGCGTCGGAATAACATAAGCCGCCCGAAAGGCTTTGTCTGCACGCACTGTTGTAGTGCTAATACTTTTCCAGCGTATCTCGCTAATCTCATTTGTGTTCAGGTAGAACGTCGTAAACAACGCCGGCTCGATTAGCAGTTGTTGCTGCTGCGGACTCAACCCCGACAACAGACGCTGTGCCTGTGCACTGTTCTCCGAAACCTTGCCATAGCGATTGTCCGGGCTTTGAAACAACGGCAATAACCGGCTGATGCGGTAGTTCAACTCCCCCAGCCCTGGCTTGGGCGGCGCCAGGCCCAGCAGGCATTGCTGGTGATAAAAGTTGTACGGAAACTCGAACGGATAACGCCGCTCAGCCATGACTTCGTAGAGCGGTTTCGTTTTGTCCGCCGGGAGGGTGTCCAGATAAGCGCGAACGCTTTTGGTCAGGACCTCGATCACGATATCCAGCATCGGTCTGGGCGTGAACGTGCTCTGTTCGTCGATCACCAGGTTCTTGAGGTCGGGACGACGTTTTTCCAATAACGCCCGGGTATCCGTCGCCGCGCTCTCCGGATTCGTCAGCTGTTCGATTTCCCCGATGAAGTTGTACAACCGGCTGGCATACGCCACCGGCGAATCAATGGCGGCAATCGCGCCCACCGAACAGAAGTCATCCCAGTTTTCCTTGAACAGGTTCTGATAGGTAGCCCCAAGGCTGACCAGCGAGCGCACGCCGGTTCGATTATAGGTGCCCATTAGTCCTGACGACGTCTGGTACTCCCGATACAAGCGCCCGATTTGCACGGCATAAGACAGGGCGTTGTCATAGGCCAGTCGGCCATCAGCGTCGCTCAAGGCCTCGAGTTGACGGGCGAACACCGCTTTGGGCAAACGGATGATGTCGAAGAGCGACGTCAAACCCATCTGCTGCATGGCAGTCTTGAACGTCACGCGACCCTTTTTGGCGGTAGCGTTGATGTCGATAAGCGAAGCCAGTGAAGGCTGAGTGTGCTCGTCCATTTAAAGAGGACTCCTGCCTGGGGAGAGGGCGAAAGGGGTTTGCCCGGCAGGATTAAACTAGCGATTAAATAAGCTGACGTAACCTGTCAGATATGACAGGTCAGTGGGTTTTTTTAGATTTAAAGTGCTGCCGAAAACGGGCGTTTATGACCGTTTGCAATAACGCTTGAAATAAAAAAGGCGACCCGAACATCGGGTCGCCTTTTGTTATTGCCGGTTAGCGAAGCGTTTACTGCACTTCTACCGCCAGGCTTTCACTGATCTTTTGCTGCCAGATGGCAGGACCGGTGATGTGTACCGACTCGCCCTTGCTATCAACCGCAACGGTCACCGGCATGTCTTTCACGTCGAACTCGTAGATGGCTTCCATCCCCAGTTCGGCGAATGCCACGACGCGGGATTTCTTGATCGCTTGCGCCACCAGGTAAGCCGCGCCGCCGACAGCCATCAGGTACACGGCTTTGTGGTCTTTGATCGCTTCGATTGCGGTCGGGCCGCGCTCGGATTTGCCGATCATGCCCAGCAGGCCGGTTTGTTCGAGGATCTGACGGGTGAACTTGTCCATCCGCGTCGCGGTGGTCGGACCAGCAGGGCCAACCACTTCTTCGCGCACCGGATCAACCGGGCCGACGTAGTAGATGAAGCGACCTTTCAGGTCCACCGGCAGGGTTTCACCTTTGTTCAGCATCTCGACCATGCGTTTGTGCGCAGCGTCGCGACCGGTGAGCATCTTGCCGTTGAGCAGGACGGTTTCGCCCGGCTTCCAGCTCTGCACGTCTTCCGGGGTCAGGGTGTCGAGGTTGACGCGACGGGCCGACGGGCCGGCTTCCCAGACGATTTCCGGGTAGGCGTCCAGCGGTGGCGCTTCCAGCGAGGCCGGGCCGGAACCGTCGAGCACGAAGTGCGCGTGACGGGTGGCGGCGCAGTTAGGGATCATGCACACCGGCAACGACGCGGCGTGGGTCGGGTAATCCATGATCTTCACGTCGAGCACGGTGGTCAGGCCACCCAGGCCCTGGGCGCCGATGCCCAGTTGGTTGACCTTCTCGAACAGCTCCAGGCGCATCTCTTCGATACGGTTGGACGGGCCGCGCTTTTTCAGCTCGTGGATGTCGATGGATTCCATCAACACTTCCTTGGCCATCACCGCGGCTTTCTCGGCGGTGCCGCCGATGCCGATGCCGAGCATGCCCGGTGGGCACCAGCCGGCACCCATGGTCGGAACGGTTTTCAAAACCCAGTCGACGATCGAGTCGGACGGGTTGAGCATGGCCATTTTCGACTTGTTCTCGGAACCGCCGCCCTTCGCCGCCACGTCCACTTCCACGGTGTTACCCGGAACGATGGAGTAGTGGATAACGGCCGGGGTGTTGTCCTTGGTGTTTTTACGAGCGCCCGCCGGGTCGGCGAGGATCGAGGCACGCAGGACGTTTTCCGGCAGGTTGTAAGCCTGGCGCACGCCTTGGTTGATCATGTCGTCCAGGCTCATGGTGGCGCCATCCCAACGCACGTCCATGCCCACACGGACAAACACGGTAACGATGCCGGTGTCCTGGCAGATCGGGCGGTGGCCGGTGGCGCACATGCGCGAGTTGATCAGGATCTGCGCCATCGAGTCACGGGCCGCTGGCGATTCTTCGCGCAGGTAGGCTTCGTGCATCGCCTGGATGAAATCCACGGGGTGGTAATAAGAAATGAACTGCAGGGCGTCGGCAACGCTCTGAATCAGGTCGTCTTGCTTGATCACGGTCATGAGTCGCGCTCCTCTAAAAGACGGGAACATTCAATAAGGTGCTTGCAGCTTGGGTGCATCGGTCGGTTGCAAGCACCTTTACAAGGCACGCCGGGGCTGCTGGCGCGACGCTAAAAAGGCGCGGCAGTATAACGCGCCTCGGTTCCGGGCACACCCGCCGACAGTCAATCGTTGGTCGTATACGGTACGCACGGTTCCCTGTAGGAGCTGTCGAGTGAAACGAGGCTGCGATCTTTTGATCTTAAAAAATCAAATCAAATCAAAATCAAAAGATCGCAGCCTCGTTGCTCTCGACAGCTCCTACGCAGGTTCTATGGGGGGATTTTGTCAGCGTTCTGACGCCATTTTTCCGCTCCAAAATTGAATGGTCATTTATCGGTCGCGCCACTAAAGTGGCAATCGGCCTGTAGAGTAGGATTCTCTTTCAGCCTCTTTTCCTTCGGTGAGTCATCGATTGACCCATAACGCCATCCAGCGCCTGTTGCTCAAACGTTTTGCCCTCGCGGCCGGCACCTATGCCCTGGCATTGCTGCTGCTGTGGCTGGCGTTTTTCACCGGTCACTACGATGTGCCCCTGGCCGGCGTTGCCGTCGGCAGTGCGTTGGTGGTCATCAGTCAGGCGGCGCTGTTTGCGGTGTTCTACAGCGGTTGCAACCTGCGTTTTGCCGACCCTAGCCTGACCGAAGTGCAGGTATTGTTGGGCCTCGGTTGGCAAACGTGGCTGATTGCGCATTTGGACGAGGCCCGTGGCGCGTTTCTGGTCTTCTACATATTGATTCTGCTGTTCGGCCTGTTCCATCTGTCACGCCGTGCCTTTGTGCGGTGTGCGTTGCTGGTGTTCTTCAGTTTCAGCGCCATCACGCTGTGGGAGGGCTACCACTTCCAGTTGTCCGACCCGGCCCTGTCGTTGTTACAGGTGTGTGTGCTGTTTATCGTGCTGGTGTGGCTGGTGCTCTACGCCCGTTACGTCCAGGCCTCGCGCCAACTGATGCGCCAGCGGCGGTTTGCCTTGCAGGCGCATCAGGACACCTTGCGCGGGATGATGCGCCAGCTCGAAGACCTGGTCGCCACCGACGAACTCACCGGGCTGTTCAACCGCCGCCATTTCCTGCGCCTGGCCTCGCGCGAGCTCAACGCCATGGAACCTGGTGTGGTGCACGGCCTGGCGCTGATCGACCTCGATCACTTCAAACGCATCAACGATGTGCACGGGCATGCCGCCGGCGATCAGGTGTTGCAAGCCTTCGCCGGAGTGGCCACGGCCTGCCTGCGCGAGGGCGATGTGTTGGCCCGTTACGGCGGCGAAGAATTCGTGGTGTTGCTGCCTTACTGTGACGCCGAACGCCTGACGTCCTGTTGCGAGCGGCTGCGGATTGCCTTTACCGATGTCGAGTTGTTCGGCCTGGACGTGAGCAACCTCAGCCTGTCCGCCGGCATGACTTTGCTGGAACTCGGCGACGACCTCGACGACGCCTTGCAACGGGCCGACCAAGCGCTGTACCGCGCCAAGCGCGACGGGCGCAATCGTTGCGCGGCGGCTTGGGAGAACGTCGATGCCTGAGTTGCGGGTCGGCGAACGCCAATGGTCCGTGGCGGCGGGCAGCAACCTGCTGGATGCCTTGAATCAGAACGGCGTGGCGGTGCCTTACAGTTGCCGCGCCGGCAGTTGCCATGCGTGCCTGGTGCAATGCGTTCAAGGCTTGCCCAACGATAGTCGCCCCGATGCCTTGAGCGCTGAACAGCGTCAGCAAGGCTGGCGTCTGGCCTGTCAGTGTTCGGTGGTCGAGGACTTGCAGGTGCATACCTTCGATCCGCAACGGGACGGAAGCCCGGCCGAGGTCGCCGCTGTCGACTGGCTCAGCGCCAACGTATTGCGGCTGCGCCTGACCACCCAACGTCCGTTGCGCTACGGCGCCGGTCAGCATCTGGTTTTATGGGCCGGCAATGTGGCGCGGCCGTATTCGCTGGCCAGCCTGCCGGACGAAGACCGCTTCCTGGAGTTTCACCTCGATTGCCGCCAGCCCGGCGAGTTCAGCGACGCAGCGCGCCAGTTGCAAATCGGCGATGCAATCCGCCTCGGCGAACTGCGCGGCGGTGCGCTGCATTACGACGCCGACTGGCACACCCGACCGCTGTGGCTGATGGCGGCCGGCACCGGTCTGGGCCCGTTGTTCGGTATCTTGCGCGAAGCCTTGCGCCAGGATCACCAGGGCGTTATCCGCGTCATTCACCTGGCCCATGACGCCAGCGAGCATTACCTGGCCAAACCCCTGCAAGCCATGGCCGTGGGCCGGGAAAACCTCACGGTCGAACTCTGGACTCCGGCCGAGTTGCCGCAGGCGTTGGCGCAACTGCGGCTTGTCTCCCGGCAAACCCTGGCCTTACTCTGCGGTGCCCCCGACAGTGTCGACGCCTTTGCCAGGCGCCTGTACCTGGCGGGGCTGCCGCGCAATCAACTGCTGGCCGACGTCTTCCTGCCGCGTGGTTGAGCGCTGATCGTTTAACCACGCGAGAGTGCCCATGACCGAAGCCATCCAACTTGAACGCGAGCGCGGTCTGCTGACGTTGCGCCTCAATCGCCCGGACAAGAAAAACGCCCTGACCCGCGCGATGTACAGCCGCTTGGCCGAAGCGCTGAAACAGGCGGACAGCGACCCGGAAATCAATGCCGTGCTGATCACTGGCAGCAGCGAATGCTTCACCGCCGGCAACGACATCGCCGACTTCATCCAGCAACCACCGAGCAGCCTCGACAGCCCGGTGTTTCACTTCATGCTCAACCTGCTCGAATTCAGCAAACCGGTGATCGCGGCCGTGGCCGGCGCGGCGGTGGGCATTGGCACAACGTTGTTGCTGCATTGCGATCTGGTCTACGTCAGCCGCGATGCACGGTTGCGCATGCCATTCGTCAACCTCGGGTTATGCCCGGAGTTTGGCTCCAGCCTGATCCTGCCGCGATTGCTCGGCCAAGCCAAAGCCGCGGAATTGCTGTTACTCGGCGAAGGGTTCACGGGGGAACAAGCAGCGGCGTGGGGGATTGCCACCGAAGCGTTGGGCAGTGGCGAAGCGGCACTGGCCAAGGCGCGGGAGATGGCGTTGAAGTTTGAAGCGTTGCCGACCGAAGCGGTGCGCATCAGCAAGCAATTGATGAAAGCCCCGGATCGGGCATTGATCCGCAAGGTGATCGAGGAGGAGGGCGCGCTGTTCACCCAACGGCTGCGCTCGCCGGAAGCGATGGCGGCGTTGTCGGGGTTTATCAACCGGCATTGATTGTGCGGTGAGCCAGAAAAGATCGCAGCCTTCGGCAGCTCCTACAAAGGCAATGCTGTGCCCAACGCGATCCGTGTAGGAGCTGCCGAAGGCTGCGATCTTTTGATCTTGAAAATACAAAAGCCCCGCCATTCACATGGCGGGGCTTTTGACTTTCAGCAACCGGTCACTCAGACCATCGGATCGCCAACGTGCAGGATTTTCATCCCGTTGGTGCCGCCGATGGTGTGGTAGCTGTCGCCCTTGGTCAGGATGACCCAGTCGCCTTGCTCGACTACGCCGCGCTTGAGCAACTCGTCCACTGCGGCCTGGCTGACTTGCTCAGGCGGCAGCGATGCCGGGTCGAACGGTACGGTGTAGACGCCACGGAACATGGCCGCGCGGGCCTGGGTTTCGCGGTGCGGGGAGAACGCATAGATCGGCACCGAGGAACGGATGCGCGACATGATCAGCGGCGTGTAGCCACTTTCGGTCAAGGCGATGATCGCCTTCACGCCCGGGAAGTGGTTGGCGGTGTACATGGCCGCGAGGGCGATGGACTGGTCGCAGCTTTCGAAGACCTTGCCGATGCGGTGGCTGGAGGTCTTGCTGGTCGGGTGCTTTTCAGCGCCGACGCAGATACGCGCCATCGCTTGCACGGCTTCCAACGGGTACAGGCCGGCAGCACTTTCGGCCGAGAGCATCACGGCGTCGGTGTAGTCGAGCACGGCGTTGGCCACGTCGGACACTTCGGCGCGGGTCGGCATCGGGTTCTGGATCATCGACTCCATCATCTGGGTCGCGACGATCACAGCCTTGTTGTGGCGGCGTGCGTGCAGAATGATTTTCTTCTGGATGCCCACCAGCTCGGCATCGCCGATTTCCACGCCCAGGTCACCACGGGCAACCATCACCGCGTCGGAGGCCTTGATCAGCGCATCGAGGGTGTCGTCGTCGGCCACGGCTTCGGCGCGTTCGATCTTCGCCACCAGCCAGGCAGTACCGCCGGCCTCGTCGCGCAGTTGACGGGCGTATTCCATGTCGGCGGCGTCACGCGGGAAGGACACGGCGAGGTAGTCGACTTCCATCTCGGCGGCGAGCTTGATGTCGGCTTTGTCTTTTTCAGTCAGGGCTGGAGCGGTCAGGCCACCGCCGCGACGGTTGATGCCTTTGTGGTCCGACAGCGGACCGCCGATCAGCACGGTGCAATTCAGTTCGGTGGCGGTGGCGGTATCGACGCGCATCACCACGCGGCCGTCGTCGAGCAGCAGCTCGTCGCCTACGCCGCAGTCCTTGACCAGGTCCGGGTAGTCGATGCCGACCACTTGCTGGTTGCCTTCGGTCAGCGGATGGCTGGTGGAGAAGGTGAACTGATCACCGATCTTCAGCTCGATCTTCTTGCCGGCGAATTTGGCGATACGGATTTTCGGGCCTTGCAGGTCGCCCAGCAGGGCAACGAAGCGGCCGTGCTTGGCGGCGAGGTCACGCACCAGCTTCGCGCGAGCCTTGTGCTCGTCGGGGGTGCCGTGGGAGAAGTTCAGGCGGGCGACGTCCAGGCCAGCCAGAATCAGCTGTTCGAGAACTTCCGGCGAGTTACTGGCCGGGCCAAGGGTAGCGACGATTTTGGTGCGACGGACGGACATGCATAGACTCCTGAGTTCAAGCGCTGAGTGAGGCTACTATGCTCTCTGGTTGTAGTCATTGTTCATGTGCACTACTTATTCGTTTCTTTCTTTAAACGAACATTCCTGAAGATTTCCGCCAACGGGTCGATACAGAGCTCAAGACAGGAGAACCCCCATGCGATTCGTGCTCATTGCCGTCCTTGCCCTTGGTGCCCTCAGTGTCACGGGCTGCACCCGTTGGTCGATGAACCATCATTTGAATAACGCCTACAGCGCCTATGACCGAGGCAATTGCGAGCAGGTGATGCTCGAACTGTCCAAGGTCGATCGCGCCAGCCGTGCCCGGCCTTATGTGCGACCGGAAGTGTCGATGATGCGCGGCCAGTGCCTGGAACGGCAGAAGCTGTTTATCGACGCGGCCCAGACCTACCAGTACATCATCGCGTCGTACCCGCAAAGTGAATACGCCTACCGTGCCCGTGCGCGGCTGGAGACTTTGGAGTCGCTGGGCCACTATCCGACTCGTAGCGCAGCAGCGGTGGTGCGGCCGACTCGCTTCTGATGATAGATCTCATACAAAGTCTGCCTGGCTGTATAGGTTCAGCTATAGTCGAATAAATCGGTGTTGGAGCCTTGCTCCAGACCGACGCAACACCTGCGACTGGCAGCGGTAGAAGTGGCAGCGATTTGCATGGACTGTCACACCGGAAGCGGGGAGAGCGTGCCCATCCTGCCTGTATGAAAGAGCAGAAGGCCCGTTCCGAAGCATTAGTGCGGCTCTGCTTAAGAGCCTTGCGTAGCGAATTCAGCATGTTTACCGACCGCCGGATTGAGCGGCATCAACTGCCGTATTTTCTGAAAGTGTTCAACAGCGTCACCGACAAACCCATTGGTTTTCTGGGCAATGTTTCAGAAGACGGGATGATGCTCATCAGCCAGTTGCCGATGATGATTGGCGCTGACTTCGACTTGCGCCTGAAAATTCCCGCCGGTGATGGCTGCATGCAGGTCATCGACTTGCGGGCTCGTTGTTTGTGGTGCCATGAAGACGCGACCCCTCACCACTATGACGCCGGGTTCAGCCTGCAACGGGCACCGCCGGAGTATGGGCAACTGGTGAGTGCGTTAAGGCAGTACTTCAGTTTTCAGCCGTTGCCAGCTTCGGCCTGAACAGCAAAAGATCGCAGCCTGCGGCAGCTCCTACAGGATCGGTGTTTTCCACCCTATTGTGGTGAACACGGTCTGTGTAGGAGCTGCCGAAGGCTGTGATCTTTTGATCTTGCTTTAAGTCACGCTCACCGCCGGCTCACTCGCAAGCGTCTTCTCCACCAGCAACAACCCCATCTCACTCAGCTGATAAATCGCCATCGCCAGGTGCCGTGGCTTGTCTTCCAGGCTTTCGGCCAGGTCGAGCAGCAGGATGTTGACCGAAGAAAAGGTTTCGTAGGTCTGGATGGTAATGGCCTGGGGATTGGCTTTTGGGGAGACGGTGAACATCTGCATGGCTCGATCCTTTGGCGCGTACAAGTGGTGAGAATTGGGTTTGAGGTAGTGGTCGAGGGCGCGGTCGGCAGCCTCGCGGAATTTCTTTGCATCGAGGGTGGCCGAAAACGAGTCCGTTTTCGGCGGATTGGGTGTGGCTTTGAACATCGTCAACATTCCTGAAAAAGGAGCTGCCAACTGACTCGCGACTAAACGAATTAGGGTGGCGGCTGTACACAGGTTAGTCGACCGGGAGGAATGTGAAAAAACCGGCGCGCCCGAGGGCGCCCTGTGCACAGCCACCATAACGTTCAGGATGGGGGATAGGAACATCCCGACCGTCTGGAGCAAGTGCACTTTCACATCACCTCCCGGGCGACTAAACCCGATCGCTGCCAATCAGCGACACGGATCAAGTTACGGGGCAGGCCAAAAGTGCACAAGCCGGCCGATTCTGGCGGACTTGTAGGCAATGGCGCAAGACTTCGTAGGCCTCAAAAAGCGTAGGAAAAGTCCGTAGGACCGATCGTCGGAACTGTCAGTTATTACAGGTAGGCAAGGCGAGATGAGTGGCCTTAACTGTGGGCCTAAGCCACCCAGTAAATAAATCAATTACCCCTGTGGCGGGGAATTTGGTGCTTATAGTTCACAGGTGATAATTATGGAAAATGAAACCGATACCGGCACTGAGGACAGTCGCGAGGTTTTGGAGGATGTTTCTTCAACCAATACCCTCGCTACTGCTGAATACGAGCGGGCCATTTTGTCGGGCACTGTGTATTCGAGAATACTCACGTTCGATGACCCGCATTATTTTTCGGCTTCATTAAAAGTTGAGTATTGGTGGGCGGGGGACGGTACGGTTCTCTATGGGTACGCAAGGCAATACAGGGCGGCGAATAACGGAAGAAGTGGCGGTGACATTACATTCGCTGTGCGGGGTACGTCAGGGCAGAGCTGGGAGAGGTTATTAACTGATAGTGCGGTGCAGGACGGCAAATGGCATGACATAGATGGCGGGGGATCGGTAGGTTCGCCGCTGCGCTTGGGGGAACTCTATTTCAAGTTCATATTTGATGTAGACAATGGTCCCGACCCTTGGCAAAGCATCTTAGTCCGGATAGTCAATCCACCCGCTATCACTCCGATAGCCGAGCCACTCGAATGGCGTCAAGCCCTGACAATCACAGGCGTGGCGACGGGCACGGTCACACTGACGATGCAGAGCGAAGTCGGTGAGGCCATCGCCGGTGTATTCAGTGCCAGCGGCGCGACGCGCATCTTCACACCGACGGCCGGCTGGACGCCACCAGGTCAGCAGAAGTTCAAGGTGGTGCAGTTGGTCAATGGGATAGCTTCACCCCCTAGCGCGTTGGTCACGCTGAAAGTGAGACCGATGAGGCCAGTCATCACCCCGATTACTCAGCCAATAGAAGGGCGTCAAACGCTGACGATAAGGGCAGTGGAGCAAGGCCCTGTCACCTTGACGATGCTTACGGGGGCCGGCGGGACGGTGCTCGGCGACTTTACGGGAACGGGTGCCACTCGCACCTTCACACCGGCCGCAGCCTGGGCTCCACCGGGCGAGCAGACGTTCAAAGTGGTGCAAACGGTGGGCGGGGTGCCCTCGGATTCCAGCGAACTTGTCACGCTGAAAGTGAAACCACCCAAGCCAACCATCACCCCGATTTCTCAGTCCATCGAAGGGCGTCATGCGCTGACCATCACAGGCGTAGCCGCGGGCACCGTCACCTTGACGATGCTGACAGACGCAGGCGGGACAGTAGCCGGCACCTAGACGGGAAATGGAACGTCGCGCACTTTCACACCGAGCGCGGTCTGGACGCCACCGGGAGAGAAGAGGGTCAAGGTCGTGCAAACGGTTGGCGGTGTACCTTCGGACCCCGGCGATGTGGTGACGTTGAAAGTAAAGCCGCCCAAACCAGCCATCATTCCGGTTACCCAGCCGGTAGAGGGACGTCATGCACTGACGATTACCGGGGCGCAGATGGGGGTCGCCAACTTGACGATGTTGACAGGCGCGGGGGTAAGAATAGATGGGACCTTTAGCTTGGCATCGGGTGGCAATTACACCTTTACGCCCACTGAGGCTTGGCCTCCGGGCGAGCAGACGGTCAAGGTCGTGCAAACGACTGACGGAGTGTCTTCGGACCCCAGTGATTTGGTGACGTTGAGAGTAAAACCGTCCAAACCCGTCATCACCCCGGTTCCTCAGCCCATCGAAGGGCGCCAAGTGCTGACGATCACAGGCCTAGCCGCGGGCACCGTCACTTTGACCATGCAGACGGGGGCCGGTGGGACGGTGCTCGGCGACTTTACGGGAACGGGTGCCACTCGCACCTTCACACCGGCCGCAGCCTGGACGCCACCGGGCGAGCAGACGGTCAAGGTCGTGCAAACGGTGGGCGGCGTGTCGTCGGACCCCAGCGATCTGGTGACGTTGAAAGTAAAACCGTCCAAACCCGCCATCACCCCGGTTCCTCAGCCCATCGAAGGGCGCCAAGTGCTGACGATCACAGGCGTAGCCGCGGGCACCGTCACTTTGACCATGCAGACGGGGGCCGGTGGGACGGTGCTCGGCGACTTTACGGGAACGGGTGCCACTCGCACCTTCACACCGGCCGCAGCCTGGACGCCACCGGGCGAGCAGACGGTCAAGGTCGTGCAAACGGTGGGCGGCGTGTCGTCGGACCCCAGCGATCTGGTGACGTTGAAAGTAAAACCGTCCAAACCCGTCATCACCCCGATTCCTCAGCCCATCGAAGGGCGCCAAGTGCTGACGATCACAGGCGTAGCCGCGGGCACCGTCACTTTGACGATGCTGACAGATGCCGGTGGGACGGTGCTCGGCGACTTTACGGGAACGGGTGCCACTCGCACCTTCACACCGGCCGCAGCCTGGACGCCACCGGGCGAGCAGACGGTCAAGGTCGTGCAAACGGTGGGCGGCGTGTCGTCGGACCCCAGCGATCTGGTGACGTTGAAAGTAAAACCGTCCAAACCCGTCATCACCCCGATTCCTCAGCCCATCGAAGGGCGCCAAGTGCTGACGATCACAGGCGTAGCCGCGGGCACCGTCACTTTGACGATGCTGACAGATGCCGGTGGGACGGTGCTCGGCGACTTTACGGGAACGGGTGCCACTCGCACCTTCACACCGGCCGCAGCCTGGACACCACCGGGCGAGCAGACGGTCAAGGTCGTGCAAACGGTCGGCGGCGTGTCGTCGGACCCCAGCGATCTGGTGACGTTGAAAGTAAAACCGTCCAAACCCGCCATCACCCCGGTTCCTCAGCCCATCGAAGGGCGCCAAGTGCTGACGATCACAGGTGTAGCCGCGGGCACCGTCACTTTGACCATGCAGACGGGGGCCGGCGGGACGGTGCTCGGCGACTTTACGGGAACGGGTGCCACTCGCATCTTCACACCGGCCGCAGCCTGGACACCACCGGGCGAGCAGACGGTGAAGGTCGTGCAAACGGTCGGCGGCGTGCCCTCCGACCCCAGCGATGTGGTGACGTTGAAAGTAAGGCCGCCCAAGCCTGGAATTGAGCCGCCGGGTGCCCCGATAGAGGCGAGTCAGCCGCTCACGGTGATGGGCATTTATTCGGACGCTGTCACGCTGAAGATGCTCGATGATGACAACAATGAGGTGACGGGTAGTTTTACCGGGAGTGGGGCGCAGCGCGACTTTACCCCCGATCCATCCTGGGCGGAGGGGGAGCATCAGGTCAAGGTTGTACAGACCCTTCAAAACATAACCTCTGCCCCGAGCGATCTGTGCTCCTTCAGTGTCGAAGTGAGTCTGAAGCCGCCCTTTTTCGAGGTTCCCGTGGCGGGTTCGAACAGCTCATCCAGCCCGCAGATCAGCGGCGCAAGCGAACCTTTTGCCGATGTAACGGTGCGTCATGTGGGTAGCCAGGAGCAGCTGTTTCACGGCCCGGCCGACGCTGATGGGTACTGGGCATTCGTGGTCAAGGCACACCTGTCGCTTGGGCCGAACTCACTCCAGGCGATGCAGACGCTCCGAGGCCAGTCATCCGTTTGGGGCGAGGAACATCCCTTCACTGTTATCAGAACCCCGGTCTCGGTGCCAACCATCGTGCGGCCACAAAGGGACAGCACCGTCAATCCCGTGCTCTGGTTTTCGGGAAGTGGGGTTGTGAACGCGCAGGTAAATATCAGGGTGAAACAGGACGGGGTGGAGAAGGGGTCCGACAGAGTGCCCGTCAACGGGAGCAGGAACTGGACGTCTCGCCCCTCATTCCGTTTGCCGCCGGGCATCACTTACACCCTGGAAGTCCAGCAACAATATGGGGCAGAGGAATCAGGGTGGACGGTGCCGGCAGTGCCTTTCAAGGTCAGTGCATCTACTTTCGAGTTCGCGGAGGCAGGCCCTGTGATCGGGCAGCCGGTGGTGAGTAACGAGGAAGGTGTATGGCTGCGGGTGCGGGCAGTGTCTGCGGATACCGGGTTGGGTGTCGGTGGACTTGAAGTGCGCTGGTATCTGGATGAACAGGACGTTCTGGCAACCACCCTCACGGAAGCGGACGGCTGGACCCGCTATCGTTATCGTCCGGCTACTGCGGGTGAACATACCGTCTGGGCGGATATGAGCGCCGAGAATGCCGGCGTGGCGGTGGTGCAACCCTTCATGCTGACGGCGGTTGAGAACGATGTGTGGGCGCGGGAGTTTGATCTGCTCATTGATGGCAAACGGCTGGATCTGAGAGAAGATATTGTTGTTTCGTATGGCTCAATGCTGCTCATCTACGTTCTAACAAAACCCGGCAGCCCTCTCATCGGTACGACCACCGTTACTCTGCAGACCTTACCTGGTACCGAAAATTCTGACTTTACGGCCAGGCCGCCCTTGGGAACGCTTGTTCCTGTGGATCACGCCGGTATGGTTTGGTGGATTGAGCCAGACACGGAGTTCAGCGGTTTTTATGGATTGAAGCTCAGCAGTCCCAAGCTGCCTGACAGGCAGTTGCCGATACGCGTCATCTCCAAGGACCTCGCCAATGAAGTGGAGGTTTTTTTCGATGGCGTTGTCACGGGGTTCGGGAAGGGGGCGGCTTATCTATGTCATGGCGCGAAGCATACCCTTACGTTAAAAGCCAAGCTTGGTAGCCCGATGTTGAACAGAAATATAAGCATGACCTGGCAGGGGGACTCGGGCTACGGACTGGGTATTGTTACTACACCGAGCGTTGAAGCTCCTCGATTCCTTGGGGAGCAAGGCCTTACGTGGGAGTTTAATTGCGTCAACAGCACACGAGATGGCAGTTTTTCCTTGCGACTGGTTTTCAACGCGCTCGTCTCCTCGGACTACAACCTGTCGTTGGGAGATTACAAAGTCAAAGTTATCGACCGCGATGGTCCTCGAGAAATTGGCGGTGCCGGTGGGCGTTGGAGGACGGGGATTTGCGTGGCCTCTGAATTCACGGGCAATGTCGTGAGCGTGCCGGTGACGGTGCACATTACTGGCAAGGAACCGTATACCGCCTCAACTGACAGCAATGGTTGGTGTTACGTCTATCACGCAGAAGACGAGTCTGCCGGGTTCACGCTACATAATCGGTATCCCGCCGGGTGAGTCACAGCGGTGAAAGCGTTCTTGCCCATCCGAAGGGCGCTTTCACCCGACACTAAAACATCCCGGCCTTTTTCCACTCCAGGTAGCGAGTCACCAGTGCAGGACCTAATTCGTCGGTGGTGGCATCGACCACGGGAACCCCTTGAGTCTTCAGGCGCTCATGCAGTTCGGCCCGTGCATTCAAGTAATCCACCGTGCCGCAATACATCAACGCCTCGGGCAAGGTCTGCACCGGCGCTTGGCGCAGTTCGTCGAGGGTGTCTTCGCGCAGGCTGGCTACCATCACCCGGTGCTGTTGACCCAGGCCTTGCACGGCGTTGAGCAGTTCATCGTCATCTTCATCGCGCAGGTTGGTGACCAGCACCACCAGCGACCGGCGCTTCTGCCGGGCGAGCAACTGGCTGACGGCGGCCTGATAGTCGGCGGGGCGCTGGGTGTTGTCGAGGTCGTAAACACCGTTGAGCAAGACCTTGAGCTGGCCTGGGCCTTTGACCGGGGCGAGGTAGCGCGGTTGATCACAGGCAAAAGTACTCAGGCCCACTGCATCGCCCTGGCGCAAGGCGACGTAACTGAGCAGCAGGCAGGCATTCAGCGCATGGTCGAAATGGCTGAGTTCGCCATCCTGGCTGCGCATCCGTCGGCCGCAATCGAGCATGAAAATGATCTGCTGGTCGCGTTCGTCCTGGTACTCCCGGGCAATCGGCGTGCGCTGGCGGGCGGTGGCTTTCCAGTCGATCTGGCGCAGGCTGTCGCCTTCGCGGAATTCGCGCAACTGATGAAACTCCAGCCCCAGGCCACGGCGCTGGCGTTGGCGCACGCCGAGCTGGCTCAGCCAGTTGTCCACCGCTAGCAACTGGCCGCCATAGAGGCGGGCGAAGTCCGGGTAGACGCGGGTGGTGTCGGTCGCGGTCAGCGAGCGTTTGTCGGACCACAGGCCCAGTGGGCTCGGCAGGTTGATTTCGCAATGCTCGAAGGCGAAGTGCCCACGGCGCAGGGGCCGCAGGCGATAGCGGAGCAGGCTGCGTTGGCCGGGTTGCAGTTCGACGGCTTGTGGCAGGTGTTCGACGCTCAGGCCGTCGGGGGCGTGATCGAAGATGTTCACGTTCAGCGGCTGGGCAAAATCATGCTCAAGCTCTAACTGCACTTCGCCCCAGCGACCAAGCGCCAGACTGCCGGGCATTAACCGTTTGAGGCGCGGCGAAGGCAGGCGCTTGAGACGGATGGCGTCGTAGACCGCCAGTACCAGCAGCGCCAGCAACAACGCCCAACTGATAGATTGCAGGTTTTTCGGCATCGTAATGTCGAGCGCCCGCAATGTTCCCAGTGCGATGCCAAGGGCGAGCAGCACTGTGAGCCAGATCAGCAGCAGGCGTGAGGGTTTCATTATTTGGCACCGCGCTGTCTGTTTAAAAGATCGCAGCCTGCGGCAGCTCCTACACCGATTGAGTAAAGGCGCAACACCTGTAGGAGCTGCCGAAGGCTGCGATCTTTTCTTCCCAACGCGCGAATATTGATCAAGACATTCACACCCTCGGCGCCATGACTTGGTCCAGCATCTGGCCGAGCACCTGATCGACGTCCAGCCCTTCGATGTCCAGCTCCGGCGCAATCCGTACGCGATGGCGCAACACCGCCAGCGCACAGCCCTTGATGTCATCCGGAATCACGAACTCGCCACCGCGCAATAACGCTCGCGCCCGGGCGCAACGCACCAGCGCAATCGAGGCCCGTGGCCCGGCGCCGAGGGTCAGGCCGGGCCAGGTGCGCGTGGCGCGGGCCAGGCGGATGGCGTAGTCGAGCACCTGTTCGTCGAGGGGCAAGTCACTGGCGATCCGTTGCAACGCCATCACGTCCTTGGCTTGCAGCACGGTGCGCAGCGGTTGCACATCAAGCATGTCGGCGCGGGTCGAGCGGGTGACCTGGCGCACCATGTCCAGCTCCTGCTCGGCGTCGGGGTAGTCCATACGCACCTTTAGCATGAAGCGATCCAGCTCGGCTTCCGGCAGGGGGTAAGTGCCTTCCTGTTCGATCGGGTTTTGCGTGGCGAGCACCATGAACGGTTGCGCGATCGGCAGCGCCCGGCCTTCGAGGGTGACCTGGCGTTCCTGCATCGCTTCAAGTAGCGCGGCTTGAGTTTTCGCCGGTGCGCGGTTGATCTCGTCGGCCAGCAACAGGTTGGTGAACAGCGGACCTTTGCGCAGTTTGAACTGCTCGGTCTGCAGGTCGTACACCGCATGCCCGGTGACGTCGCTGGGCATCAGGTCCGGGGTGAACTGGATGCGCGCGAACTCGCCCCCGAAGCAGCGCGCCAGTGCCCGCACCAGCAAGGTCTTGCCCAATCCCGGCACGCCTTCGAGCAACACATGACCGCCGGCAATCAGCGCGGTGAGCACGTTATCGATCACGATGTCCTGGCCGATCACGGCTTTCTGCAATTCGCTGCGCACCGCCTGGGCCAATTGACTGGCGCGCTGGCGTTGCTGGGCGGCGTGGTTAGGTGTGCCGGGCTCGATGTCACTCATAAGGCATTCCTCAAGGTTTGCAGGTGGGCGACCTGAC
This sequence comes from Pseudomonas sp. B21-053, assembly GCF_026016365.1. NCBI lineage: Bacteria > Pseudomonadati > Pseudomonadota > Gammaproteobacteria > Pseudomonadales > Pseudomonadaceae > Pseudomonas > Pseudomonas sp. B21-053. The sequence goes on along the minus strand of NZ_CP087205.1, from coordinate 5,593,556 downwards.
GGCTGAACTCAGCGCTGGACAGCCGCTGTTTCGGGCGCGGGCTCAGGGCCTGGCTGATGGCGCGGGTGGGTTGCCGGGTCAGGCGCGCGAGCACCAGCCATTGTTCGGCAACCGCCAAGTGTTCGAAACCGGGATGACGGCGGCGGGCACGGCGCAAGATGTCTTGCTGCAAACCGTGCAACAGGCTGTCCTGCCCATGGTGGCGCAGCATGAAATCGGCGCTGGCGCGCAGGTGTTCCTGAAGTTGGCGACGGGCTCGCGGGGCCGGTTGCAGCAACGGGCCATGGCGCACGCCGACGTGCCAGCAAGCGAGGCCGATCAGCGCGGCGAGGGCGACCAGCGCCTGGGGGAAATACCGCAGCAGCAAGGTCAGCAGCGAATCGTGATCGGTGTTGTAAAGCAGCGTCACGCTGGTGTCGGCGTTCAAGTACCAGAGCAACCAGGCATTATCGTATTGCTCGATGGCCGGGGTTTTCCACAGGTCGGCGTCGGTGACCACGGTGATCGAACCGAGCCCGTGGTTCAGTTGCATCATGTGCGTGGCCTTGCCACTGTTGGCCCAGGCCTGTGCGAGGTTCTTCGGGTCTTCGAGATGGAACGCGGTGTCGAAACTGACGTAGGCCGGCGCGTCTTCGTCTTCCAGGTAGAGCTTGGTCAGGTTCGGATAAGGATCGGGTTCTGGGTCGGGGGGGAGGTCCTTGAGGTCTTTGCTCAGGGATTGATGCAACTGCACCCGGTCGAGCAACAGGTCATTGCTCTGGGCGGTTTTCTCATCCCACAACGACTCGGCGACGAATACCAGGCGCCCGCCGGCGCGGGTCCAGTTCAGGACCTGATCGATCTGGCGCGGGGTCATGTTCGAGCGGTCGCCGAACAGCAACAGGCTGTGCTGGCGCGGATCGATACCGGGCAGCACGTCGAGGCTGTTCGCGTGCGTGACCGCGACTCCCTGTTTGCGCAGAAATTGCTCCGCCGCCAGATAGGGATTGGCCCGGGCTTCGGGGGAGGGGCCGTGATCGACGATCTCCTGATAAGGCGTGGCCTTGAGGTACAGATAAAAGCACAACGCGCCGAACAGCACCGCGAACACCGCGCCGAGGACCTGCCACCCACGCCGGTTCAACGGGCGGCTCCCGGATTGAACAGCGTACGCCAGCCGTCACAGAGTTCCTGTTGCAACTGTGCTGGCGGCAGGCGATGCCCGTAGGCCAGGTTCTGCCAGTGGCGGGTCAGGGTTTGACTGAAGGCCAGCAACGCCGGTTGCTGCAGTTGCCCGATGCGTTCCAGCACCTGGCCTTCGGTGTCGGCGTCTTTCAAGGGCAGATTGAAGTCATGCAGCAAACGACTCAGCAGCGCCCGATATAGCAGGCCGAGGGCTTCGCGAGGGTTGGTCTGCCAGAGCGCTTCGGCACTGGCGGCGACATCGGCGGGCAGGGTTTCGTGATGCACGTCCAGCCCGAACAATTGCTTCGGCGCCGGGCGTTCCATCTTGTGGCGCCGGGTTGGTCGGCGGCTGACAAACGCTTGCAACCAGTCACGGTAGCGCCAGATCAATAATCCGATGGCCGCGATCACGGCGCCCCACAGCAACACTTCGATCAGCGTCGCCAAGGCACCGAAGCGAGGGTTATCCAGCAGCCGCAGCAGCGCCTTCAACCATTCGGGCGTGGTGCCATCGTCCGCTTTGGCCTGAGTGGCGGGTTTGTCTTCGCCAAAACGATAACGGGTGACGGATTCCTTGTTCTTGAACGGCGGCTGCTCAAGGATCGCCTTGATGCTGTCCCGGGACGCCTGACTGGTCAGGGGCTGGTCCAGCAGGCGTGGCGTGTCCGGCGAAATCACCGGCTCGGCGGCCCACACGCTTTGCGTCGTTGGCATCATCACCAGCACCGCCAGTAACAAGGCGACCGCCGCGCTGCCCAGACGCTGGCGCATCCGGCGGAATACCAGTTCGATGTCCCAGGCTTCCAGCACTGTGCGCCGGTTCAGGTAGAGGCTGAAGCCGCAGGCCACGTAGATCGGTTCCCACACCACCAGCACCAACGCGTAGAAGGCGTTGGTCAGGTGTTCCAGCCAGCGCCAATCGTGAGTAGTGGCGGCGATGAGGGTCTGCCAATCCCAGTCGAGTTCGATCTGTTGCGGCAGCAGCAGGTAGAACAGCACCATCATGCCGATCCACAAGGCGCTTTCCAGATGCACGCCGATGATCGTCAGCCACTGCGCGGCGCCAGCGTTGCGTTGCAGCAGCACGCGCAAGCGCTGTTGGCGGGCCGCGCCATCCAGGCCTTCGAGTTGCACCACCGGCATCAGGAAACTGCGGCTCAGGCTAAGGCGGCGCCAGGTCAGGCTGGCCAACAGTTGCGGCTTGAGCAGTCGTGGCCATTCGCGCAGCGCTTGTTTGAGCGTTGGCGTTTCACCGAACAGGGTTTTCGACAGGATGTACAACGGCAGCCGTTCGAACGCCGGTTTGAGCCACCAGAAAATGAACACCGCCAGGGACGGCGAATCCCACAGCAGCAGGCTGAGCAGGATGAATACCGGCAAGGTCACGATGGCCCAACTGGTCATCAACAGCCGACGATGCCGTTGCGTCAGCAGCACGCCCAGGTCCATGGCTTCCCAGCTATTGCGTGGGCGAATCACTACCGTGGCGTCACTCAGGCGCATGGCGAGTCCGTCCGGCCAACAGCAGATACAGCGCCATCAGAATCCAGAGCCCGGCACCGACCAGGTATTTGGTCAGCGGTGTCGGCGCGGTCATGGACGACCAGTAGGCTTCGATAAACGCCGCAATCAGCAGAAACAGCATCACCCCGCAAATCAGCAGCACGCTTTTGCGCGCGGCGAAGCGCAACGCTTCGGCCCGGGACAGGCGCCCCGGTGCAATCAAGGCCCAGCCCAATTGCAAACCGGCGGCGCCGGACAAGGCGATCGCGCTCAACTCGAAAGCCCCGTGGCCAATCACGAATGACCAGAAGGTTTGGCCGTAGCCGATGTGAGTCAGGTGCCCAGCCACTGCGCCGATGGTCAAGCCGTTGAAGAACAGGAAAAACGCGCTGCCCAGGCCAAACAGCAAACCGCTGGCGAAGGTCTGAAAGGCAATACCGATGTTGTGCATGATGTAGTAGCCGAACATCACCCAGTCTTCGCTGGCCGCCCGTTCGGCCGAACGCCCAAGGTGCCCGGCGACCGGGTCGTACATGCTTTGCATTTCGCTGACCTGATCGGCCGGGATCAGGTTGTAGATCAGGTCCGGGAACAAATACACCAGCAAACCCATGCCGACCAGACTGCCAAAAAACATCAGCCCGGCGGCGAGCACGAAGGGCCACTGTTGGCGCACCAGGCGCGGGAAGTCGGCCAGGATAAACGCCAACGCATTGGCCCCCAGTCGGCTGCGATGCCGATAAAACTGTTGATGCCCGCGCAGCACCTGATGCTGCAACGAATCCACCAGGAAACTGCTGTAACCGCGCTCCCGGGCCAAGGCCAAATGGTGACAGAGGCGGCGATAGTCTTTCGGGAAACTGGCGATGCGTGAGGCGTCCTTGCCCCGTTCCAGACGGTCGAGGACGAGGGCGAATTGCTCCCATTCGGCCTTGTGGCGACTCTCGAAAAGGCTTTGCTTCATGTGGGGCCCAACAAGCCGCGCGCGATGCCATTGAGTTCGGCCACGGCTCGCGGTGGCGGAACCTGCAACGGTTGGGCGAGGATGCTCGCCAGTTCATTCACTCGTGCCGTGGAGAGCTCGCCCTGGCGTTCGGCAAAACCGAGGACGGCGCGCTGTTCGGTGAGGGTCAGGGCAAAAGTCGGGCGCCGGGGTTGGGCGTCGGGCAGGTCGGGGCGGGTGAGCGATTTTTCGCTGTAGATCACCAGCGTACCGGCGGCAATGTCGCCCAGGCGTTTGAAGGTGGGATGTTGCAGGCAACTGATGGCGCCTAGGAAGTAGCCGAACGGCAGCAGGTCGACAAAACGCAGCAGGTTGCGCAGCAGCGAGGCCGACCAGCCAACCGGCGTGCCGTCGTCCTGCACCACCCGCAGGCCCATCCACTGCTTGCCGGGCGAGCGGCCCTGGTTGAACACTTCGAACAGCACCATGTACCACCAACTGATCCCGAACAGCAGGATCGAGCCCAGCCCGGCACCGAGCTTGCCGAGAAACGCCAGGACGAAAAACAACAGGCCAAGGATCAGCCCGCGCAAACCAAGGTCGATGCTGAACGCCAGCGCACGGACCATCAACCCGGCCGGACGCAGCGGCAAGTCGATACCTTCGGGCGTTTCGACTTGATACCGCGTGTCCAGAGGCGGAGACAGCGTCGCTTTCCTTGGCAGTGCTGTGGTCTCGAGCATGGGCAACCTGAGTGATGTGGCCGGATCGGGATTCAATGTCTGTCCGATGCTAGCAGCCTCTCGGGTGAAAACGACATAACTATGTATTGCACGATGCAAGGCCGCAAATGATTGAATGACAAGATGACTGGCCGCAGCGACTGGTCTGCGCCTAGACTTCGCCGGTCTTCAGTTCAGGAATAGCCCGTGACCTCCATCTTCTGGTACGACTATGAAACCACTGGCATCAACCCCCGTTGCGACCGCCCGCTGCAAGTCGCCGGGATTCGCACCGACTTCGACCTCAATGAAATAGACGAGCCGGTCAATCTGTATTGCCAGCCCAGTGACGACATCCTGCCGCATCCGGCAGCGTGCGCGATCACCGGTATCACGCCGAGTCGTCTGGCCGAACAAGGCTTGAGCGAAGCCGATTTCATGACCCGGGTGCATGCCCAACTAGCGGCCCCCGGCACCTGTGGCGCCGGATACAACACGTTGCGTTTTGACGATGAGATGACCCGTTACAGCCTGTATCGAAACTTTTTCGATCCGTATGCCCGCGAGTGGCAGGGCGGCAACAGTCGCTGGGACCTGATCGATGTGGTGCGCGCCGCCTATGCCTTGCGCCCTGATGGCCTGGCCTGGCCCACGGACGAAGAAGGGCGGGTGACGTTGAAGCTGGATCGCCTGACGGTCGCCAATAACATCGATCACGGCAATGCCCACGAAGCCTTGTCAGACGTACGCGCGACGATTGCCCTGGCCCGTCTGGTCCGGGAAAAGCAGCCGAAGCTATATGACTGGCTGTTCCAGTTGCGCAGTAAGCAAAAGGTGATGGATCAGGTTCGGCTGTTGCAACCGATGGTGCACATCTCCGGGCGATTCTCGGCGGCGCGCAGTTTTGTCGGCGTGGTGTTGCCCCTGGCGTGGCACCCGCGAAACAAGAACGCACTGATCGTCTGTGATCTGCACCTGGACCCCCAGGGCTTGCTCGACCTGGATGCCGAGACGTTGCGTCAGCGCTTGTATACCCGCCGTGATGATCTGGCGGAAGGCGAGCTGCCGGTGCCGCTCAAACTCATTCATATCAATAAGTGCCCGGTGGTGGCGCCGCTGTCGGTACTTCGCCCTGAAGATCAGCAACGGCTAGGGCTGGATATGGTGCTATATCAGGCGCGGGCACTGCGGCTAAGTGACGCACAACAAGTTTGGCGAGATAAAGTCATGGCGATTTATGCCAGCGAAGATTTCGCCGCGAGCCAGGACCCGGAGCAACAGTTATACGATGGATTTATCGGTGATCGGGACCGGCGTCTATGTGAGCAAGTCCGGGCCTCTGACCCTGTGCAATTAGCGCAACAACAATGGCCGTTCGATGATGAACGTCTACCGGAATTATTGTTTCGATATCGCGCACGCAACTTCCCCGATACGTTGAATTTCGAAGAGCAAGAACGCTGGCGAATGTTTTGTCAGCAACGTTTGTCTGCTCCTGAGTGGGGGGCGCCTAATACCCTCGAATCTTTTGCACAGGCGACGGCTCAATTGACGATAAGTGCTACACCGTTTCAGCAACAGGTTCTCAATGAATGGCAGAATTATGTCCAGGCATTACGCAAACGTTTGAGTCTTTGAATTCGAATGAAGTCGCCTGAATGCCAGGCATAAAAAAACGCCAGCATCAGCTGGCGTTCTTTTTTGTCACAGAACCGGTCTGCGACAGGCGTGCGGCTTAGCCCAGCAGGGTAGCCCAGCCTTCAACCACATCACCGCCCCACTTGGCTTTCCACTCTTTCAGAGTTTTGTGGTTGCCACCTTTGGTTTCGATGACTTCGCCGTTGTGCGGGTTTTTGTATTGTTTAACTTTGCGAGCGCGCTTGGTGCCGGTAGTTTTTACTGCGCCGCCACGTGGTGCTTTGGTCTTGGACTCTGGATCCAACAGCGCGATGATGTCACGCAGGGATTTGGAGTATTCACCCATCAGGGTGCGCAGTTTGCCTTCGAATTCCAGCTCGGTTTGCAGTTTGTCGTCTTGGGACAGATTCTTCAAACGGGCTTGCAGCTCTTTGATAGCTTCTTCGGTGGCGCGGTATTCGTTGATCAAGGACATTGAGGACTACCTTATGTAGGTCGCGGGATGGCAGGGACAGTGCCGCAATAATAGTCAGGCTGTTTCATCAAGTAAACATTTAACCGGAGTTTATTTAATTTAGTTGCGGTGAGTCCGTCACAAATTTGATGTGTTGTTAAATACTGTCAGGGGAATCAACACAGATATTCACAATTGATCTCTTGAAGATGGGCAGCAAGAACACCATCGCGCGTGCTGGCGGCGCTGCCAAAAAACTGCGGTGCTGCACGGCGTGTAGATCAAGGCGTCATCAATACTGCAGTTTTGCTGCGCAGTCGCTAGAATGGCGGCCTTTGCGAAGTTCTGGAGTTTGACCCTCATGCGCACTTTTCGGCTGGTGATTGCTTGCCCGGACCGCGTCGGCATCGTTGCTAAAGTCAGTAACTTTCTGGCGTCACATAACGGCTGGATCACTGAAGCGAGCCATCACTCGGATAATCTCAGTGGCTGGTTCTTCATGCGTCACGAAATTCGTGCCGATTCGCTGCCTTTCGGCCTCGAAGCCTTTCGCGAAGCGTTCGCGCCGATTGCCGAAGAGTTCTCGATGAACTGGCGTATTACCGATACCGCGCAGAAAAAACGCGTGGTGTTGATGGCCAGCCGTGAATCCCATTGCCTGGCGGACTTGTTGCACCGCTGGCACAGCGATGAACTGGACTGCGAAATTTCCTGCGTGATTTCCAACCATGATGACTTGCGCAGCATGGTCGAGTGGCACGGCATTCCTTACTACCACGTACCGGTCAATCCGCAGGACAAAGAGCCTGCCTTTGCTGAAGTTTCGCGGCTGGTTAAACAGCACGATGCCGAAGTGGTAGTACTTGCCCGTTACATGCAGATTCTGCCGCCGGAGTTGTGCAGCGAATATGCCCACAAGGTCATTAACATTCACCACAGCTTCCTGCCGTCGTTCGTAGGGGCCAAGCCGTACCACCAGGCTTCCCTGCGTGGCGTGAAGTTGATTGGCGCCACGTGCCACTACGTCACCGAAGAACTGGACGCCGGTCCGATCATCGAGCAAGACGTGGTACGCGTCAGCCACAGCGACAGCATCGAAGACATGGTGCGCTTCGGCCGCGATGTCGAGAAGATGGTGCTGGCCCGTGGTTTGCGTTATCACCTGGAAGACCGGGTGCTGGTGCACGGCAATAAAACTGTCGTGTTCTAACCACCGCGCAGTTGAAATTCGAAGGGCCTGAGCGTTCAATCGCTTCAGGCCCTTCGCCGTTTCTGCACTGAGGACTTTGACCATGGCCGATCCACTGGACAAAGCCACTTCCAAGGCACCCGCCACATTAGGCGAGGGTTGTTTGAGTCGTTACGACCCGGACGACATGAGCCCGGAGGACGGCACGGAGTTTCCAGGTGCTGCCGAGTTGTGGGAAGAGTTGAAGCCTGAGTCCGACGACGAAGGGGTTAAACCCTGAAAAGAGCTTCTACAGGAAAACGCATTCCACCTGTAGGAGCGAGGCTTGCCCGCGAAAGCGTCCTGCCTGCCAACATCAATATTGAATGTCCCGCCGTCTTCGCGGGCAAGCCTCGCTCCTACATTGGGCTTCAGGCTTGCTTGAACTTCATCAACTTCTTGAGCAGCGGCCGCCCCAGCATTATTAAAAACACCGGCCCGCCGACCACCAGATAAAAGTAATACGTCACGGCCCGCCAGATCAGAATCGCCGCCGCTGCGGTGGATTTCCCTACCATCGGTGCCAACAGCGCCGCCGACGTCAATTCCGCCGCCCCGGCACCGCCCGGCAACAGGCTGAACTGTCCCGCACTCAGCGAAAGCATCTGGATCAGAAAACTCCAGGCCCACTGCAAATCCGCCCCGAGCCCGCGCAACGCCAAATACAACACGCTGTAGCGCAGAACCCAATGCACGCAGGTCAAGGCAAATACTTTGATCAACGTCTGATAAGGCAGCTTCAACGTGTCAGTGAACGCCGCCAGGAAGTGCAGGAGTTTTCGCGCCCAGCGCAGGCGTGTGGTGGCTTTGACATTCAGACGCGCCAGCAGCCGGCCGCTCAGGCGAATCAACAAACGGTGATAACGCGCCACGACCACGCAACTGACCAACCCGCCGAACATCGAGACTGCGCTGACCGTCAGCAGCCATTCCATGCGCTGGCTGAGGTGCTGGAACAGCGCGTAAATCAGAATCCCGCTCAGGGCGCAGAGGAAAAACAGCAGATCGCTCAACTGATCCATGGCAAACACCGCGCTGCCCCTGGCCGGGCGCACGCCGTTGCGGGCCAGCAGGGCCATGATGGTCAGCGGCCCGCCACTGCCGCCGGGGGTGGCGCAGTAGGCAAATTCGGCGGCCATTACCACGCCGAGGCTTTTAACGCGGCTGACCTTGTCGCGCTGATCGCCCAGCAACAGGCGCAAGCGCATGGTGTTGACCACCCAGCACAGCAAGATCATGCCGAACATGATCAGCAAACCGCTCACCGGAAAGCTTTGCAGGCGCGACCAGGTTTCGTTGCCGCCCAGCACCAACGGGATCATTACCGCCGCGAGCAGGGCGAGGAACAGCAGAATCCCGCGACTCATGCGGCGCGGCCGATTCGGTCTTGGTGCAGCATCAGCCAGTTGGCCTTGGTCATTGGCACACGGCCCTCGTCGAGTAAGCGTTTAAGGGTTTGTAGCCAGTAATCGCGGGAAAATCCATGGCGCATGTCCACCGGGTGCAAACCCAGGCGAATCACCGGCGCTTGCTGCCAGCGCTGTTCGCGTTGATCGCTGAGCAGTTTCGACAGCCCGCGGCGCCACGCACTGCGTGCACTCCAGACCAGCCCCGGAGCATCAATCGGGCTGAAGTCCGGCAAACGATACAGGTGTTGCGGATCGCTGGTGTAACTCAATGGCAACTGACGCAACGCCTGGCGCGTGCCTTCGCTCATCAGCCAGGCCGGGGCGACGAAGCCCTGCAAGGGCCAACGGTAACGCTGAAACACCTCGATACCGGCGCGCAGGCGGGCGAGGGCTGCAGCTTGGGACAGGCTATAGAACTCGCCTTCGTGGGTGTAGATGCGCCGCATGAACCAGTCTTTAGGCGTGGTGGCCGGAGGACTGTCGTCACAATGAAAGTAACCGTGCAGCGCCAGTTCATCGCCCCGGTCGACACGACCGCTCAACATCCGCCGAAAACCTGGATGTGCCTCCAGATCGTTGTGCTTGTGAAAGTCAGGCACCACCAGCCAGGTTATCGGCACTGCGCCCAGGGCATCGACGGCTTCGACAAAAGGTTGGTAATCGGCCCAGGTCTGCGGCGCCACATCGTGCAGCACCAACAGCAACGCTGGCGGGGGGTGGAGTCAGCCATTGGCGATCAGCGGCCATTGAGTGCCGAGCACGGCGTGATAATGGCCGAGCAGGCTGTTGACCACCGCGTCCCAGGCGTAATGCCGTTCGACATGCTGCCGGGCCTGTTCGCCGAGCGTGACGCTGCCGCGGCTGAACAACTCGCGAACGGCGTTGGCCATGGCCAGTGGATTGTTCGGTGTGCAGAGCAGGCCGCATTGCTCGGTGACAATTTCCTGAAAAGCCCCGGCTGCCACCGCCACCACCGGAATGCCGCTGGCCATGGCTTCGAGGATCACCAGGCCGAAGGTCTCCTGGTCGCCCGCATGCAGCAGCGCATCGGCGCTGGCCATCAACCGTGCGACTTGCGGCGCCGGGCAGAACTCATCCACCACCGTGACGTTGTCCGGCACCTGCGCCGGCATCGAGGAACCCACCAGCAACAAATGATAGCGAGGCCCCAGGCGTCGCATGCAGTCGAGCAGCACCGGCAGGTTTTTCTCCTTGGAACCACGGCCAGCGAAGATCAGCAGCCGGGTGTCTTCAGCAATCCCTAGTTCGGCCCGCAGACCGGGGTCGCGGGCAGTGGGGTTGAAGGTTTGCAAATCGACACCCAGAGGCTGCACGAACACATTGCGCACGCCGAGGCCGATCAGCTTATTCGCCATGACCTGGCTCGGCGCGAGCACCCGGTCGAAGTTGCCATAGAGCTTGCTGACGTAGGCCTCGACATTATTGGTCACCCAATTGCCCATGCGATTGCTGACGAGCAGCGGCAAGTCCGAGTGATAAAAACCGATCACCGGCACATCCAGTTGCCGCCGCGCATCCAGCGCCGCCCACGCGGTGAGGTACGGGTCGCCGACTTCGATCAGGTCGGGTTGCAGATCCTGCAAGACATTGCGCCATGGCGCCAAACGGAGAGGAAAACGATAACCCTTGCCGAAGGGCAGGGCGGGGGCGGGAACCTGATACACACCGTCTTGTTCGCTGAAGTGTTTACCCGGTATCAGCAGGCTGTGACGAATGCCTGGTTTTACCCCGAGGCGACGGTGCTTGGCATCCAGATAAGTGCGCACGCCACCGCTCGCAGGGGCGTAGAACATGGTTATGTCCGCGATATGCACGATGAACATCCCTCCGGTCCGGTCCTCTCCCTAGGTTGACCTTTATGAAGGATAGATGTTCGTTTGGGGTTTTGCGGTGGGGTGTCAGCGAGGTGTTTCGGGGTTTTGCAGACCGCCTTCGCGGGCAAGCCTCGCTCCTACAGGGTTGTGTGATCCCTTGTAGGAGCGAGGCTTGCCCGCGAAGAGGCCCTCAAATACAACCTAAATACGGAAACTGCCCACCAACTGCTTCAACCGCGCCGCCTGCTGCTCCAGGTCCGAGCACGCGCGCAATGTCGATTGCAGGTTTTCCACGCCTTCCTGGTTCAGCGTGTTGATCTCGGTGATGTCGACGTTGATCGATTCCACCACCGCCGTCTGTTCCTCGGTTGCGGTCGCCACCGACTGGTTCATCCCGTCGATCTCACCGATGCGCAAGGTCACGCTGTTCAGGCGTTCGCCGGCCAGGTTGGCGATTTCCACGCTGTCCTGGCTGTGGCGCTGGCTTTCGCTCATGGTGCTGACGGATTCCCGGGCGCCAACTTGCAGCTCCTCGATCATGGTCTGCACCTGTTGCGCCGATTCCTGGGTGCGGTGCGCCAGGTTGCGCACCTCGTCGGCCACCACCGCGAAACCACGCCCGGCCTCACCAGCGCGCGCCGCTTCAATCGCGGCGTTGAGCGCCAGCAGGTTGGTTTGCTGGGAGATGCTGGTGATCACTTCGAGAATCTGCCCGATGTTCACGGTTTTGCTGTTCAGCGACTCGATATTGGTGCTCGACGCGCTGAGCATGCTCGACAGCTGATTCATCGCCTTGATGCTGCGATCCACCACTTGCTGGCCATCTTCGGCCAGGCTGCGGGCATCGCTGGCCTGGTTCGACGCTTGCGCGGCGTTGCGCGCAATTTCCTGGGCGGCGGCGCCGAGCTGGTTGATCGCTGCAGCCACGCTGTTGGTGCGTGAAGCCTGCTGGTCGGAATTGAACATCGACGAGTTCGAGGCCGCGACCACACGCAGGGCCACTTCGTTGACCTGGCCGGTGGCCGAGGACACTTCGCGTATCGACGTATGAATCCGCTCCACGAAACGGTTGAAAGCGGTGCCAAGGACGCCGAATTCATCCTGGTTCTGGATGGTCAGGCGTTTGGTCAGGTCACCTTCACCGTCAGCGATGTCTTCCATCGCGCGGGTCATGACATGCAGCGGCTGGATCAGGATGCGGATCAGCATGCCGAGCAGGGCGATGATGATGGCCACGGCAATCACCGTCGCAATCACCGCCGAGGTGCGGAACTCGCTGAGCATGGCGAAGGCTTTGTCCTTGTCCACGGACAGGCCGATGTACCAATTGACCGACGGCAGGCCTTTGATCGCGGTGAAGGTCACGATGCGGGTTTTGCCGTCGACTTCGACTTCACTGTAATCACTGCTGATGCGCGGGGTATTTTTCGGATAGGCCTCGCTGAGGGATTTCATCACCAGGGCTTTATCCGGGTGCACCAGGATCTTGCCGTCGGCGCTGACCAGGAAGGCATAACCCATGCCGTCGAAATCCCGGGCGCTGAGGGTGTCGATCAAGGTTTGCAGGCTCAGGTCGCCGCCCACTACACCGACGCTTTGTCCGGCCTTTTTCGAGGCGGTGGCGATGGAAATGATGGTCTGGCCGGTGGCCGCGTCGATATACGGTTCGGTCAGGGTCGCCGTGCTGCTGCTTTCGGCGCCTTTGTACCAAGGACGAACCCGTGGGTCGAAGCCATCAGGCATCTTCACATCCGGGCGGATGCTGAAGTGGCCGGTGGCGTCGCCGAGGTAGGACGCCATGAACGTCGACGTCAGGGCTTTCTGCTCTAGCAGGCTGGCGACGGTGGACTGTTCAGGGTTGATGGCGATGTTTTGCGCAAGGTTGTCGATCAGCAGGATGCGACCGGTCAGCCAGGTTTGAATGTTGCTGGCGGTGACCTCGCCCATTTCGTTGAGGTAGTTGTCCAGGTCTTCGCGAATCGCATTGCGTTGCAGATAGTCGTTGTACAGCGTGAACGAGGCAAAGGCAGCAATAACGATCAGGGCGGCGGCAAGCAGTATCTTATGGCTGAAGCGCAGATTTTTATTCATGGCTTGGGGTGTCCGCTAAGGTCTTATATGTCCAAGGCGTGCTTTTATAAAGACGCGCAAAATGGACAGTGTTGAAATCAAGCTGATATTCCGTCTCTCCTTAAGGGACTACCGAGGCTCTTTTCAGTCGTGTTTCTCACTTCTTTTTATCGGCCGTGAAGGATCAAAGATTAACCATGGGTGACAAAATGCCTGACTCATCGCAACTCGTTATCGGTGCCGACCAAGCGGGGCAGCCGATCGCCCAGGCCATGCGCCTGGCGAACCGTCACGGTCTGGTCGCGGGCGCCACCGGCACCGGCAAGACTGTCACGTTGCAGCGCCTGGCCGAAGCTTTCAGCGACGCCGGCGTGGCGGTGTTTGCCGCTGACATCAAGGGTGACCTGTGTGGCCTGGGCGCCGCCGGCAACCCGCAAGGCAAGGTCGCCGAGCGGATCGCCGGGATGCCGTGGCTGAACTACAAACCCCAGGCGTATCCGGTGACCTTGTGGGACATTCACGGTGAGTCCGGTCATCCATTGCGCACCACCCTGAGTGAAATGGGCCCGCTGCTGATCGGCGCCCTGTTGGAGTTGAGCGACAGCCAGCAATCGGCGCTGTACGCCGCGTTCAAGGTCGCGGACCGCGAAGGCCTGTTGCTGCTGGACCTCAAGGATTTGAAAGCGCTGCTCAATCACCTGCGCGACAACCCGCAATTGCTGGGCGACGACGCAGCATTGATGACCACCGGCTCCAGTCAGGCGCTGCTGCGGCGTCTGGCGATCCTGGAGCAACAAGGCGCTGAAGCCTTGTTCGGCGAACCGGCGCTGCAACTCGAAGACATCCTGCAACCGACCGCCGATGGCCGCGGGCGCATTCACTTGCTCGATGCCAGCCGTCTGGTGCACGAAGCACCAAAGGTCTACGCGACGTTCCTGCTGTGGCTGCTGGCAGAGTTGTTCGAGCAACTGCCGGAGCGTGGCGATGCGGACAAACCGCTGCTGGCGCTGTTTTTCGACGAAGCGCACTTGTTGTTCGCTGACACGCCCAAGGCGTTGCAAGAGCGTCTGGAGCAAGTGGTGCGGTTGATTCGCTCCAAAGGTGTCGGCGTGTATTTCGTCACCCAGTCTCCAGGTGACTTGCCGGACGACGTGTTGGCCCAGCTCGGCCTGCGGGTCCAGCATGGCTTGCGGGCATTTACCGCCAAGGAACAGAAATCCCTGCGCGCGGTGGCTGACGGCTTCCGGCCGAACCCGGCGTTTGATGCCTTGTCGGTGTTGACCGAACTGGGAATCGGCGAGGCGCTGGTCGGCACCTTGCAGGACAAGGGCACGCCGGAAATGGTCCAGCGGGTGTTGGTCGCACCGCCGCAATCGCGGATCGGGCCGTTGACCGAAACCGAACGCACGCTGCTGATCGCCGGGTCGCCGTTCAAGGGGCGTTATGACAAGCCGGTTGATCGTGAGTCCGCGTATGAAGTGTTGATGGGGCGCAAGGGCCTGGCGCCGGAGGCTGACGCGGCACCGGGTAAACCGGCCGCTGAAGAGCCAAGCTTCACCGACAAGGCCGGGGAGTTCCTCGGCACGGCGGCGGGGCAGGCACTGAAATCGGCGATGCGACAGGCGGCCAATCAATTGGGCCGACAGTTGGTACGCGGGTTGATGGGTTCTTTATTAGGCGGAAGTAAACGCCGATAACCAGCGGACACAGATCAAATGTGGGAGCGGGCTTGCTCGCGAAAGCGGTGTGTCATTCAAAAATAATGTCGACTGACACTCCGTATTCGCGAGCAAGCCCGCTCCCACAGGGGATTCGGTCAGTCCTTGGGTTTGGCGTGCGCCGCTAGACGCTCCAGCGCCGCGCGCAAATTCGGATCACTGATCCCGTCGGCTGTCGCCTGAATGGTCGCACCCGCATCGCTGGACAGACTGATGGTATGCCCCGCTGCGCCTTGCTGGACGGTCGGTGGTTGCACCTTGAACAGAATCCGGGTCAGGCTGGCAAACTCATCGAACAACTGCAATTGTCGTTGCAGGCGCTTCTGCTGGTAACGCAGGCGTGTCGCCCAATGCCCATCGGTGACAATCAGCAACAAACTGCCTTCGCGCCACGAAGCCACATGACAGTGCTCACGCGCGGCAGGCTGCAATTGGCTTTCCACCAGGCGTTGTAAATGACCCAGGCGTTGAGCCTGGCCGAAAATGGCTTTCAGCGGTTTGGCTTCGCGAAGCAGAACAGCGGGTGCTCTGGCCGTGAGAGGGCGAAATGCCATGATCAGACACCTGAAGTAACAGAGCCGCCATGGTAGCAGAAAGCACCCGATGCGCCTGACCCATTGCTTTGCGAGCGCTTTACCCATTAAATCAACAAGTAACTTCTACCGTGAATGGGTTGAAGTTCAGCAAAAAGCCCTTATTTTAAGTGAGCCCCGTAACAGCGCAGTGCATGCATCGTGGAATAACGCCACTTTCCTCACCATCGTTTCCGGGTAGAATGCTCGTTCGCATGCGGCCATGAGGGCTGCACGGGCGACTCACGGGGCCGCCCTCCATCCCTTTAGTGTGGAAGATCCTGCCGATATGTTTGCGCCTTTGTTAAAGAAACTTTTTGGAAGCAAGAACGAGCGTGAAGTCAAACGCATGCTCAAGACGGTGCAACTCGTCAATGCCTTCGAAGAGCAAATGGTGGCCCTTTCGGACGATCAATTGCGTGCCAAGACTGATGAGTTCAAGGCCCGCATCGCCAAAGGGGAAACCCTCGACAAGCTGTTGCCAGAAGCCTTTGCGGTCGCCCGCGAAGCCGGCAAGCGCGTCATGGGTATGCGTCACTTCGATGTCCAGCTGATCGGCGGCATGACCTTGCATGAAGGCATGATCGCGGAAATGCGTACCGGTGAAGGCAAGACCCTGGTGGCAACACTGGGCGTTTACCTGAACGCGCTGTCCGGCAAAGGCGTGCACGTTGTTACCGTGAACGACTACCTGGCCCGTCGTGACGCCAACTGGATGCGTCCGCTCTACGAATTCCTCGGCATGACGGTCGGCGTGGTTACCCCATTCCAGCCGCCGGAAGAAAAACGCCTGGCTTACGCCGCCGATATCACCTACGGCACCAACAACGAATTCGGTTTCGACTACCTGCGCGACAACATGGCGTTCAGCATGGAAGAAAAATTCCAGCGCGAACTCAATTTTGCCGTGATCGACGAAGTCGACTCCATCCTCATCGACGAAGCCCGTACCCCGCTGATCATTTCCGGTCAGGCTGAAGACAGCTCCAAGATGTATGTCGAGATCAACAAACTGATCCCGCAGCTGGAACTGCACGTCGAAGAAGTCGAAGGCGAAGTCACCAAGGCTGGCCACTACACCGTCGACGAGAAGACCCGTCAGGTCGAACTCAACGAAGCCGGTCACCAGTACGTTGAAGAAATGCTGACCCGTATCGGCCTGCTGGCTGAAGGCGAAAGCCTGTACTCGGCGCATAACCTGGGCCTGCTGACCCACGTTTATGCCGGTCTGCGTGCGCACAAGCTGTTCCATCGCAACATCGAATACATCGTGCAGGACGGTCAGGTTGTATTGGTCGACGAACACACCGGTCGTACCATGCCGGGTCGTCGTCTGTCCGAAGGCCTGCACCAGGCCATCGAAGCCAAGGAAAACCTGAGCATCCAGGCCGAAAGCCAGACCCTGGCTTCGACCACGTTCCAGAACTACTTCCGTCTGTACAACAAGCTGTCCGGCATGACCGGTACTGCTGACACCGAAGCGTTCGAATTCCACCAGATCTACGGTCTGTCGGTGATGGTTATCCCGCCGAACAAGCCGCTGGCGCGTAAAGACTACAACGACCTGGTGTTCCTCACCGCTGACGAGAAATACGCCGCGATCGTGGCCGACATCAAGGAATGCATGACCCAGGGCCGTCCGGTGCTGGTGGGTACTGCAACGATTGAAACGTCGGAACACATGTCCAGCCTGCTCGTGAAAGAAGGCATCGAACACAAGGTTCTGAACGCCAAGTTCCACGAAAAAGAAGCCGAGATCATTGCCCAGGCCGGTCGCCCAGGCGCACTGACCATCGCCACCAACATGGCCGGTCGTGGTACCGACATCCTGTTGGGCGGTAACTGGGAAGTGGAAGTGGCTTCGCTGGAAGACCCGACACCTGAGCAAATTGCCCAGATCAAGGCCGACTGGCAGAAACGCCACCAGCAAGTGCTGGAGTCCGGCGGCTTGCAGGTAATTGCTTCCGAGCGTCACGAATCGCGTCGTATCGACAACCAGTTGCGTGGTCGTGCCGGTCGTCAGGGTGACGCCGGTTCCAGCCGTTTCTACCTGTCGCTGGAAGACAGCCTGATGCGCATCTTCGCCTCTGACCGGGTGAAGAACTTCATGAAAGCCCTGGGCATGCAGTCCGGTGAAGCGATCGAGCACCGCATGGTGACCAACGCCATCGAGAAGGCCCAGCGCAAGGTTGAAGGCCGCAACTTCGACATTCGCAAGCAATTGCTCGAGTTCGATGACGTCAACAACGAACAGCGTAAAGTGATCTATCACATGCGTAACACGTTGCTGGCCGCCGACAACATTGGCGAAACCATTGCTGACTTCCGTCAGGACGTGCTCAACGCTACCGTCAGCGCGCACATTCCACCGCAATCGTTGCCTGAGCAGTGGGACGTTGCCGGTCTGGAGGCCGCGTTGCAGAGCGACTTCGGTGTAGCGCTGCCGATCCAGAAATGGCTCGACGAAGACGATCACCTGTATGAAGAAACCCTGCGCGAGAAGCTCATGACCGAGCTGCTGGCGGCGTACAACGAGAAAGAAGAGCAGGCGAGCGCCGAAGCGCTGCGCACCTTCGAGAAGCAAATCGTTCTGCGTGTACTCGACGACCTGTGGAAAGACCACCTGTCGACCATGGATCACCTGCGTCACGGCATCCACTTGCGTGGTTATGCGCAGAAGAACCCGAAGCAAGAGTACAAGCGCGAGTCGTACACGCTGTTCTCCGAGCTGCTGGATTCGATCAAGCGCGATTCGATCCGTGTGCTGTCCCACGTTCAGGTTCGCCGCGAAGATCCGATCGAAGAAGAACAACGCCTGCGTCAGGAAGCCGAAGCACTGGCCGCCCGCATGCAGTTCCAGCACGACGAAGCGCCGGGTCTCGAGCAACCGGAACTGCTGGGTGAAGAGGTCGATGTCGCCCTTGCCACCGCACCGGTACGCAACGATCAGAAGCTGGGCCGTAACGAACTGTGCTACTGCGGTTCGGGCAAGAAATTCAAGCATTGCCACGGGCAGATCCAGTAAAACCCGTTTCAATCGCTGAAATACCCGCGCCGCGACCGGCATCAGCCGTCGCGGCGTTTTGCCATTTAAACCCACCGTTCTTCCTGAAAACGGTGCAGACATCATTTATTAAGGAGCGCATTCATGGCTGTTGGTCTTGGTCCTTTGCCAACGTTGCACCCGGTTGCCGGTTTTGAACTCGGTATCGCTTCGGCCGGCATCAAGCGCCCAGGGCGCAAGGATGTCGTGGTCATGCGCTGTGCCGAAGGCTCCACCGTCGCGGGTGTGTTCACTCTGAACGCGTTTTGCGCCGCGCCCGTGATCCTGGCCAAGCAACGCGTGCAAGGTCCGGTGCGTTACTTGCTGACCAACACCGGCAATGCCAACGCCGGCACCGGCGCACCTGGCCTGGCCGCTGCGGAGCGCACCTGCGCGAAACTGGCTGAATTGACCGGCGTCGATGCCAGTCTGGTGCTGCCGTACTCCACCGGTGTGATCGGCGAGCCGTTGCCGGTCGAGAAAATCGAAGGCGCGTTGCAAGCCGCTCTTGATGATCTGTCGGTGAACAACTGGGAAGCTGCCGCCACCGGCATCATGACCACCGACACGTTGCCTAAAGGCGCCAGCCGCCAGTTCGAACATGACGGCGTGACCATCACCGTCACTGGCATCAGCAAAGGCGCGGGCATGATTCGTCCGAACATGGCGACCATGCTCGGTTACATCGCAACCGATGCCAAAGTCTCCCGTGAAGTCCTGCAAAACCTGCTGCTGGATGGCGCCAACAAGTCGTTCAACCGCATCACCATCGACGGCGACACCTCGACCAACGACTGCTGCATGCTGATCGCCACCGGTCAGGCTGCACTGCCGGAAATCACTTCCGCCAGCGGTGAATTGTTCGCCAAGTTGAAGCAAGCGGTGTTCGAAGTCTGCATGGACGTGGCCCAGGCCATCGTGCGTGACGGCGAAGGTGCGACCAAGTTCGTCACCGTCGAAGTCAACGGTGGCGGCAACCACCAGGAATGCCTGGACGTCGGCTACACCGTGGCCCACTCGCCGCTGATCAAGACCGCGCTGTTCGCTTCCGACCCGAACTGGGGCCGCATCCTCGCCGCCGTCGGCCGTGCCGGCGTGCCGGATCTGGACGTGAGCAAGATCGACGTGTTCCTCGGCGAAGTGTGCATCGCCAGCCACGGCGCCCGCGCCTCGACGTACACCGAAGCCCAGGGCTCGGCGGTAATGCAGCAGGAAGAAATCACCATCCGTATCGAGCTGGGTCGCGGTGATTGCAGCGAAACCATCTGGACCACCGACCTGTCCCACGAATACGTGAAGATCAACGCTGAGTACCGCACTTAAGACCGAGTCGCCTTATTCGCGAGCAGGCTCGCTCCCACAGGGGGAATGCATTCCAATGTGGGAGCGAGCCTGCTCGCGAAAAGGGTCTACCAGACGCTAGAGATTCTGGCCTGCACCCCTCATCAAAAGGTCCCGAACATGAGCCTCCACCTGATCATCGGCGACAAGCTACTTTCCTCCTGGTCCCTGCGCAGTGCCCTGGCCCTCGAACTGACTGGCGCTCCCTACACCGAAGAACTGATCAAACTCGGCCAGCCAGACACCCGTGAGCGCGTGCTCAAGCATTCGCCGACCGGCAAAGTCCCGCTGCTGAAGTCCGAACACGGTGTCATCGCCGATTCCCTGGCGATTGCCGAGTACCTGGCCGAGCAATTCCCCGACGCCGGCCTCTGGCCCAAAGATACCGCCGCCCGCGCCCAGGCCCGTTCGGCCTGCGCGCAGATGCACAGCGGTTTCTTTGCCCTGCGCAGCAACATGTCATTCGACCTGAGTCGCGACGAAGCGCTGCCATCGATCCCGCCAGAGGTTCAGGCGGAAATCGAGCGCATGCTGGCGTTGTGGGCTGAATGCCGCGCCACTGCGACCGAAACCGGCCCATTCCTGTTTGGCAGCGCCAGCCTGGCGGATGCGTATTTCGCGCCGATAGCCGTGCGTCTGCGCACCTACCGGGTGAAGTTGCCGGCGGTGGCCGAGGCCTACGTCGAAACCATCTACCAATGGCCAGCGTTCAAGGCCTGGCAGAAGGCTGGACTGGAGGAGGTAGGACAGTGAAACGAGTACACGTCGCCGCCGCTGTTATCCGTGACAGCGCTGGCAAGATTCTTATCGCGCGCCGTGCCGACACCCAGCACCAGGGCGGTTTGTGGGAGTTTCCCGGTGGCAAGGTCGAGGCGGACGAGTCCGTTGAAACCGCCCTGGCCCGTGAACTTCAGGAAGAGTTGGGCATTGTCGTCGAAGCGGCGCGACCGCTGATCAAGGTTCAGCACGACTACCCGGACAAACAAGTGTTGCTGGATGTCTGGGAAGTCTCCGCATTCAGCGGCGAACCCCACGGCGCCGAAGGCCAGCCGCTGGAGTGGGTCGCACCGCGTGACCTGCTGAACTACGAGTTCCCGGCGGCCAACCAGCCGATCGTTGCTGCTGCACGGCTGCCGGCGGAGTACCTGATTACCCCGGAAGACATGGAAACCCCGGCCTTGCTGCGCGGTATCCAGAAAGCGATTGCCGGCGGCATCAAGTTGATCGTGCTGCGGGCGCCTAACGGCTACGACCCTAAATACCGCGACCTGGCGGTGGATGCGGCGGGGCTGTGTGCCGGCAAGGCGCAGTTGATGATCAAGGGGCCGTTCGAGTGGCTGGGCGACTTCCCGTCCGCCGGTTGGCACATCACCGCCGCGCAGTTGCGCAAGTACGCAGCGGCCGGTCGACCGTTGCCGGCGTCGCGCTGGTTGGCGGCGTCCTGTCATAACGCGGAAGAACTGGCGTTGGCCGAGCAGATGGGCGTGGACTTCGTGACCCTGTCGCCGGTGCAACTGACCCAGACTCACCCTGATGGCCAGCCGTTGGGTTGGGAGCAGGCTGAAAACCTGATCGCAGGTTTCAGCAAGCCGGTGTTCCTGTTGGGTGGCGTTGGCCCGGCGGAGCGGCAGAAGGCTTGGGACATCGGGGCGCAGGGTGTGGCGGGGATTCGGGCGTTTTGGCCTGAGGACTGATTCTGCGTTGATGCTGCTGGCCTCTTCGCGGGCAAGCCTCGCTCCTACAGGGGAACGCATTCCAATGTGGGAGCGGGCTTGCTCGCGAAGGCGTCCTTACATGCGCCGACTAAACCTCAGGTTTGGCCGCCGGCTGCCAAAGAATCTCGGCAATCCCCTGGCGCTTGGCAATCAACCGCGCTACCACAAACAGCAAATCCGACAACCGATTGATATACGCCAGGCCAACCCCGGCCAGCGGCTCAATCGCATTCAAATGCTGACACCGCCGTTCCGCACTGCGCGCCAGGCTACGGCAGACGTGAGCCTGGGCAATCAACGCCGAACCGCCCGGCAAGATGAAATTCTCCAGCGGCCCCAGTTCTTCATTCCACAGATCAATCGCCGCTTCCAGCCGTTCGATTTCTGCGGCATTCAACGCCTGATACACCGGCATCGCCAGTTCACCGCCCAGGTCAAACAACCGATGCTGACACGGCGCCAACACCTCAATCACTTCGTTCAAACCCGGATAAACAGCGCTTTGCGCTTCCAGCCCGGCCAACAGCACACCCACCTGACTGTTCAGCGTATCGACCTCGCCAATCGCCTCGATCCGCGGGTGATCCTTGGGCACGCGACGGCCATCGCCCAGGCCGGTTTCGCCTTTGTCGCCGGTGCGGGTGTAAATCTTCGACAGGCGAAAGCCCATGGTTACCTCGATAACTGATTGAGTTCTTGGGAGACGAGCGGGGTGCCCGCCAACGGCAGGCGCAAGGTGAAGCAGGTGCCCTGGCCGAGGGTCGATTGCACTTCCATCTGACCCTTGTGGTTGTTGGTGATAATGAAATACGAAACGGACAGCCCGAGGCCGGTGCCCTGGCCTATTTCCTTGGTGGTGAAGAACGGCTCGAAGGTGCGTTTGCGCACGTTCTCGCTCATGCCGATACCGTTGTCCTCGACCTGGATTTCCGCCCACGGTGGGTTGAGTTTGGTGCGCAGGATGATCCGCCCCGGTTCACGGTCGTCTTCGCGCTGATGAATCGCCTGGGCCGCATTTTTCAACAGATTGAGCAGCACCTGCTCCAATTCGTTGGCCGTGCCCGGCACCGGGCCCAGCGCCGGGTCGAACTGACGAATGATCGCCTGGCCCTTGAAGTCGAAACCGATCGCCAGGTCAAAGTCGTTACCGGCGATTTCCACCGCTTGATCGATCAACGCCGGCAGGTCGCACGGCGCCATCTGGCGGGTGCTGCGTCGGCTGAAACTGAGCATGTGCGTGACGATCTTCGCCGCCCGTGCCCCGGCCTGCTGGATGCCATCGAGCAATTGCGGCACTTCCCGCGCTTTCAGGTACTGGTTGACCGTTTCCAGTTCGACGCCAACGTGTTCGGCTTGCTCGAGGTTTTTCGGCAGGTCTGGCGACAGCCGACGGCGAATGTTTTGCACGTTGTGCAGGATCGCCCCCAGCGGGTTGTTGATTTCGTGGGCCATGCCGGCAGCGAGGCCGCCGACCGAAAGCATTTTTTCCGACTGCACCATCATTTCTTCCAGGGACAGGCGCTGGGTGATGTCGTCGATCCGGATCACCACGCCACGCCCGGCGCCGCCCATCAACGGGTAGAAGGTCAGGGCGTAGTGTTTGGCTTCATCGTCCTTGACCCAAGTCACCCGCTCGATCTTGGCCACGGTGTGCTGCTCGACGGTTTGCTTGAGTTGCGGCAGAAACGGTTTGAGCGGTTCGAACGCGAGGAAGATCGGCTGGTTCAGCGCTTCGTCCAGGCGCGTGCCGGACAGGGCGCTGGCCTCCTGATTCCACTGGGTGACGTAGAGCTGTTCGTCGAGGGCGATCAGCGCAGAAGGCATGGAGTCGATGATGCTGTTGAGGTAATTCTGGAAACCGGTGAGTTTCTTCTCGATCTTGCTCCGCACCTGGACTTCCAGTTCCAGCTTGCGGTTGGTATGACGGGTTTCTTCCGCCAGACCCTGGGCCTGATCATAAGCAGCCTGGGAGTCGTCCCGGGCGCGCTTGAGTTGCTGCTCCCGGGCTTCAATACGCGAAAGCATGGTGTTGAACGCCTCGGCGAGGCTGCCGATTTCATCGTGGTTGCCGCGAGAGGCGCGCAACGCGTAGTTCTCCTCCCGGGTGACCTGACGGGACAGTTCTTCGAGCTGATGGATCGGCCGGGTGATCAGGCGTTTGATCTGCCGGGCGATTACCAGCCACAGCAACACGCTGAAGATCAGGATGCCCAGGCTCGCGGTCAGGGTGCCGGTGTAGAACGCCACCGGCAGTTCGCTGCTCGCCACCAGCAGCAAATGGCCCGGTTCGGTGCCGGGGCGGGGCAGGGTGATGATTTGATTGCTGCGAAACTCCGTGGCTTGCCACGCTTCGATATGCCGGTAGCGCTCCGGCAGCTTGAGTTTTTCGCCGTGCTGCAACTGCGCCAGACGCACGCCGTCGCCGTCATACAGCGCCGCTGCGCGCAATGGCGAGTAGCTGTTGAGTTCATTGAGCAGGCGCTCGGCGCTTTGCGGCGACTTCAATGCCTCGGACACCAGGCTCGGGTTCGACACCAGCCGGCCAATGGTTTGCAGGGCCTGGGGGGCCATGCTTTCCTGGGAAATGTAGTACGCGGCGCTGATAAAGGTCAGGTTGGCGACCAGCAGGACGGTGATCAACAGCACCAGCAGGGCGGCCAGCAGTTTCTGGCCGACAGGTAGGTTTTCGAGGCGCTGGCGCAGTGGCATCAGGTTTATCGCTGCAAAGGAACAAGTGGCCAGCGTAGCCGCTGCTCAGTCGCTGGGCAATCCAAGGCTGTGCAGATGCGCGGTTAACCGGGCCTCAAGCTGATTGAGATGCGGCAGATTCAACTGGTGCCGCGCCGCGACTCTGCAGACATGGCCCAATAGATAGCTGATTTCGGTGCGGCGCTGATTGGCCACATCCTGATACATCGACGAGTAATTGGCGGCGGTGGCCTGAATCACCCGCTCGACTTCCTGTTGCAGATGTTCGGCGGCGGCCGGTTGCCCGCAACGCTCCAGCAGTTCGGTCAGCTCGGCGCAGAGGGTGGCCACTTCGCAATGATGCTGCTGCAAACCGCCATTACGGCAATCGTGCAGCACGGTCAGCGGATTAATCGCACAGTTGAGCGCGAGTTTTCGCCACAGGCGGGTGAGGATGTCCGTAGTCCATTCGTGGGGAATTCCGGCAGCCGTCAGGTCCTCCAGCCAGATCGGCGCCACCGGATGGCCGGCATCCCCCAGCCAGGTGTAACCGTGGCCAGCAAATACCACGCGCCAGTCGCCATCGCGAAACGCGCCTTCAGTGCTCGACGCGCTGATACAGCGGGCCTGGGGCACTTGCGCGGCGACCGCATCCTGGCTGCCGAGGCCGTTCTGCAACAGAATCAGTTCGGCACCGGGGGCAAGGCGCGGCGCCAGGCGGGCCACGGCTTGCACGGCGTCGTAGGCTTTGCAGGCCACCAGCAGGCGATTGATCGGCTCATCGCTGTCGGACGTTTCGCCGGGGATCTCATAGAGTTTTGCTTCGCCGTGTTCCACCAGCGTCAGGCCACCGGCCGCCCGATACGCCTGCAAGCGTTGCTCGTCGCGCACAATCAACCGAACCGGAACGCCGGCCCGCGCCAGGCGGGTAGCCCACAAGGTGCCAAGGCTTCCGGCGCCCAGGACATGCCAGGTCATGGACATCAGCTTTTTGCTCGGATTAAGGCAGGCATGTGAGGCTCGCAGTATCGGTTGAGAAAGACCCGTTATAATGAGCCCGATTTTAACCGCAAGCCAAGCGCGCTCCATCGTGATCGAGCGCGCCTTTTTATTGGAGAAACTACATGCCGTCGTTCGACGTGGTATCCGAACTGGACAAACACGAAGTCACCAACGCGGTCGAGAACGCCGTCAAGGAACTCGATCGTCGTTATGACCTGAAAGGCAAGGGCACCTTCGAGTTCAAGGAAAAGGACCTGACCGTCAACCTGACCGCTGAAGCCGACTTCCAGCTCGAAGCGATGATCGAGATCCTCAAGCTCTCCCTGGTCAAGCGCAAGATCGACGTGCAGTGCCTTGAAGTCAAGGACGCCTACGCTTCGGGCAAGCTGATGAAGCAGGAAGCCGTCCTCAAGGAAGGCATCGACAAAGAGCTGGCGAAGAAAATCGTCGCTCACGTCAAGGACGCCAAGCTCAAGGTCCAGGCCTCCATCCAGGGCGAGCAAGTGCGCATCACCGGCAAGAAGCGCGACGATTTGCAGGAAGCCATCGCGGCCCTGCGCGCCAAGACGTTCGACATGCCGCTGCAGTTCAACAACTTCCGCGACTAAACATGTAACGCGGGCCCTGTGGGAGCGGGCTTGCTCGCGAAAGCGGTGTGTCATTCAGCAATGATTTCGACTGACACGCCCTCTTCGCGAGCAAGCCCGCTCCCACACTGCATTGTGCTTAACCTCGGCAGGCCCTTTATGCCGCTTATTGTTCGCGTGCCGGATGGCCGGGAATCAGGAGAAAGTAGATGGATTTGAATACTGAAGTGGACAATCTGGTCAAGGCGTCTCAAGCCTGGATCCCGATGATCATGGAGTATGGCAGTCGTGTCCTGCTGGCAGTGATCACCCTGGCCATCGGCTGGTGGCTGATCAACAAGGTCACGCAAAAGCTCGGTGGCTTGCTGGCTCTGCGTAACGCCGACCTGGCGCTGCAAGGTTTTATCAGCAGCCTGGCCAACATCATTCTCAAGGTTTTGCTGATTGTCAGCGTGGCCTCGATGATTGGTGTGGAAACCACCTCGTTCGTCGCAGCCATCGGTGCGGCAGGCCTGGCCATTGGCCTGGCGTTGCAGGGCAGCCTGGCGAATTTCGCCGGCGGCGTGCTGATTCTGTTGTTCCGTCCGTTTCGCATTGGTGACTGGATCGAAGCCCAGGGCGTTGCCGGTACAGTCGACAGCATTCAGATTTTCCACACTGTGCTGCGCACTGGCGACAACAAGACCATCATTGTCCCGAACGGCAACCTGTCGAACGGCATTATCACCAACACTAACCGTCAGCCAACCCGCAAAGTCGTGTTTGATGTAGGCGTGGACTACGAAGCGGACTTGCAAAAGGCCCGTGAAGTGTTGCTGGAACTGGCCAAAGATGAACGCATCCTGGCGGAACCTGCACCACAAGCCGTTATTTCGACCCTGGGCGACAGTTCGATTACTGTGTCCCTGCGAGTGTGGGTCAAGACGGCGGATTACTGGGATGTGATGTTCATGTTCAATGAACAATCCCGAGATCGTTTGAAAACCGCAGGTATTGATATTCCGTTCCCGCAACGAGTTATTCGTGTGGTTCAGGAAGCACCGGTGAATTGAAGTGAGTGCGACTAATGCCTGACTTAACAGTCAGGCTAATTGAGTAGCAAGCTATCAATTAAGCGTGAGCCGCAGTCAATAAAAAAGGCCCATCCGAAGATGGGCCTTTTTTTGATTACCGCAAACTAACTTTCGGCAATTACAGAACCGACAGCGGGTAGTCGACGATGAAACGGAACTCTTTCACGTCGCCTTCACCTTCGTCAGCGTTAGCGAAGTGCCATGCTTGACGAATACGGAAGGAAAGGTCTTTTGCCGGGCCAGACTGAACAACGTACTTGGCCTCGAAGTTGGTTTCGTTGTGCTTGCCGTCAGCACCGTACAGGCCAGTGTAAGCGCTGCCTGCTGGAGTGTTGGTGCCGTCGATGTCCCAACCTTTCACGTAACGGGTCATGAAGCTCAGACCAGGAACGCCGTACTCAGCCATTTTCAGATCGTAACGGATCTGGGCCGACTTCTCGCCAGGGGCGTTGAAGTCAGAGTACTGGATGGAGTTGGCGAGGAAGATCGAGTCGCCGCCACGGTTGTTCTTGCCGATACCGATGTAGTCGAACGGGGTATCGCCATTCACTTTCTGGAAGGCCAGGGTGATGGTGTGTGCTTTCAGGAAGGTGAGAGCAGTTGCCAGCGAGAACGCGGTGTTGCTGATGTCACCGGCTTTCGCGTCACCGGTGTCGGTGGTGCGATAGATGTTGAAGTCAGTGTTCAGCGAGGTGTCACCACTGATTGGAGTGGTGAGGTTCACGTTCGCGTAGTACTGGTTCCAGATATCTTCCAGCTTGGCGCCATACAACGATGCGGTCAGGTTTTCAGTGATGCCGTATTTGCCACCGAAGTAGTCGATGGTGTTGGCTTCAACGCCTGCGTAGGTTGCGAACAGGCCGCCGTCACGGGAGTTCTTGTCTTGGCTGGTACCCGAGTAGAAGTGACCGGCTTCGAGGTCAAGATCTTTGACTTCGCTGCTCTGCAGTTGGAAACCGCTGGCAGTTTGCGGAAGGATACGGGAACCACCGACTGCGAACACAGGAGCGGTGCTCGGCTGCATGTCGCCGACTTTCAACTCGGTTTTGGAGATGCGGAATTTAATCGCTGCGCCGGCTTTACCCTGGCTGTCGTTGACGTCGCGGCCGCCGTTAGCATTAACGGTGTCGCTACGGCTCATGTTACCCGAGCCGGAAGTGCCATCGCCGCCATCCAGTTTGATGGCCAGGTAACCGAATGCATCAACACCAACGCCTACAGTACCTTGGGTGTAGCCGGAGCTGAAGTTGCCCCAAATGCCCTGGGTCCAGTCTTTGACGTCGCGGCTGCCATCCTTGTTGTCACGGTTGAAGTAGTAGTTGCGAACCAGCAAGTTCAACGAGCTGTCTTCAACAAAACCTTTGGCTTCAGCCTGGTCACTAACAAAAGGTGCGGCCGTAGCCATTTGAGTACTGGCTGCTGCTGCAACTGCCAGTGCGATTGTGCTCCACTTCATCACGCGCATCGTGATTTGCTCCTTTGGTTTTAGAAGAGTACTGCCGTCCCACCTGTTTTATTATCTGGGCGGCTCTTTCTTTTTGTGTCGGCGCAAACTTATATCACGCCGACAATGTTGGCGATACTTGCGTATCTAACCTTTCAGCTTCTTTACGACCCTGTCGCAAATGGCTTGGTAGATGTCGCAAATTCACTGCCCCGACGCAAGCGGATTGACAACTTTAGCGTTGTTTTCCAAACCTGGAGCACCGGTAAAAAGAGTCCCTGGTGAAACGTTTGAATCTCCATCGGGCAACCCTGCCGCTGTTTTTATTTGCCTTCCAGCTTCCACTTCCAGCGGACGCTTCGTAGGCGATATAGGTGTGAATGCAACAAGCGTGCTCAAATCAGAATTCTGTGTCTGTTTTTTTCTGAAGGCCCGCTTGCAGCTGTAAAAACCTCATAAAACCGGGGGTTTCAAGCGCGTTTTGTTTGCACTTGACGCCATCCATTGCATGGTGTTGCGCCATCATGACAATCGCGCGACCACAAAAAACGTTACCGGTTCACCCCAAAAGTGAGTAATCGGCGGATCCCCGACGCTCTCAGCGTAGACGCGATGTGCGGTTTTGGTGCAAAAAATTTTAATCGCTGTACTGAATTCATACAGCGCGGCGATCGGTAGCCTGCGAACAAATGAGTATTCATGGGTCACTTCGGCGTTTTTTGTCACCGCATCGGTTCTGTAATGGTGCGCTCCGCTGAAAAATGTCTCATGTCGGGGCGTGCGTCCCGCTCGGCAAAATTTATTGGGTGGATGGCGGCCAAGGTTCGTCGTGAAGCCTGGGGCATTCGCAGGTATGCTGCCGTCCTGTCGCTTGGCACGCAGCCTCTATTGAGGGGCGCTAAGCTGAAAATGATGAAACCGGCGGGAGTGCGCTCAGTGTTCGCTTTAGATCCACGACTTCAACAAGACACCTTACCGATCGGGGACTTCCCCCTCTGCCGGTTGCTCTTGTCCAACGATTCGAACTATCCCTGGTTCATCCTGGTGCCGCGCCGCGAAGATATCAGCGAGTTGTTTCAGTTAGATGTCGCCGATCAGCAGCAGCTGTGGCAGGAAACCACCGCCCTGGCGGAAATGCTCAAGGACTCGTTCGACGCCGACAAATTGAACGTCGCGGCTTTGGGTAATGTTGTCAGCCAGCTGCATATGCATGTGATTGTGCGCAAACGCGAGGACGCCGCCTGGCCAGCCCCGGTTTGGGGCAAACATCCGGCCAAGCCCTACAGTGCCGAGCAGGTCGCGGTGATTCGCGAACGGCTGCGCCTGGTTTTGACCGATCACTTCACGTTTCTGGAGGGCTGAGCCATGAGCCTGGAAGAGCGCGTCAACGATCTGGAAAGCCAACTGGCGTTCCAGGACGACACCATTCAGTCATTGAACGATATCCTGGTGACGCAACAGCGCGTGGTCGAGCGCCTGCAACTGCAAATGGCCGCGCTGCTGCGCCGCCAGGAAGAGATGGCCGGGCAGTTCGAGTCCTCCGAGGAAGAGGCCCCGCCGCCGCACTACTGACTCAAAGGTGTACCGGCTAAACGCCGGGCAATAAAAAACCGCGAACAGCCAGGCTGCTCGCGGTTTTTTTATCGCTCGGGATCAGCGACGGGGTAGTGCGGCAATCACATCTTCGGCTTGCAGGCCTTTGTCACGATTCATGACGGAGAACTCCACACGCTGGCCTTCGACCAGGACGCGGTGACCTTCGCCACGAATGGCCCGGAAGTGCACGAAAATATCGTCGCCGGAATCCCGGGAGATAAAGCCGAAGCCTTTGGAGGTGTTGAACCACTTGACGGTGCCGGTATCGCGGTTGCTCATGTCATAGCTTGGCGAGGCGGCGGCCGGTGAAGATTTGTAGAAACTGATGGCCAGGTGCAGAAGGACTGCGACCACGGCAGTCAGCAGGCTGAACAGAACGGAAGGTTGGCCGGCGATAAAAGGCATCTTCGCGATCAGTGTCAGGGTTTGCAGGACAACAGCCAGGACCAGCAGGGCGCTGACCAGGTTTTGCAGTTGGTGACGAGGACCTTTGTTCCAGTAGGGGATAACCGGAGCGAGGGTCAGGTTGAGCAGGCCGAAAAAGGCCAGGTAAAGCGCGTCGGGTTGTTGCAGGTAAGGAACAGCTTCGGGTTGCAAGCTAGGGAAGAAGGACAGCAGCAAGGCTGCTGCGCCCATTAGCAGGTGGACGATTTTCAACATTTTGATTGACTCACGTTAAGACGGATCACAAGGAAGAGCTGATTGAGCACGGTCCGCTTCAAAACAATAAGAGGCGGTGGACACGTACCCGCTACCAGCCTATGCGCTGCGCCCCGGAGAAATAGGGGCATAGCGACACACTGCCTATTTAACAGCAAAGCCTGCGCCTACTCAAATCAGGCGGTCGGGCGGTGTCCCCGGGGGCGATTTGTCGCAGGTCGGCTGGCCATCCAGGTCAGCAGGGTGCGGATTGCCTTGCTACAGTGGTCCTGCACTTGTCGGATGAATTTCATCACCTTTAGGGGGTAAGCATGGCAATCGATATCGGTATCAGTGAAGAGGATCGCAAGTCCATCGTCGACGGGCTGTCGCGTCTGTTGTCGGACACTTATGTGCTGTATTTGAAAACCCATAACTTCCACTGGAACGTCACGGGCCCCATGTTTCGGACCCTGCACTTGATGTTCGAGGAGCAATACAACGAGTTGGCCCTGGCGGTCGATTCGATTGCCGAGCGAATTCGCGCCTTGGGTTTTCCGGCGCCCGGCGCCTATTCGGTGTATGCCCGTCTTTCTTCTATTAAGGAAGAGGAGGGCGTGCCCAGTGCCGAAGACATGATCAAGCAGCTGGTCGACGGGCAGGAAGCGGTGACCCGGACGGCGCGCGGGATCTTCCCGTTGCTGGACAAGGTCAGCGACGAGCCGACGGCGGATCTGCTGACCCAGCGCATGCAGGTTCATGAAAAAACCGCGTGGATGTTGCGCTCGCTGCTGGATCAGTAACTGTCCCGGTGTGCGAATGACGCCGGGGGCGTTGTTCGCACGCAGCTCCTTCTTGCAGAAAAACGCCCTTTCAGCTGAAGAAAATACCCCAGGTTTCGTAGGAAACAGTCCGGCGTAGGACCGTGTCCATGATCCTCACTCTGTTGTTGGCTTATCCTACGTTGATGGTCATAAAGTCATCTGGATATAACTTTGCGCCTGCGTTTTTATAGGGGAACAGGAGGTAGCTCCTATAGAAAGCAGAGATGACAAAGGAGTGTCAGCGCTATGGTTTATGGAGAAAGTCGGGATGAGAGGAGCTTCGGGGCGCAACAGGCGATCAAGATTGATCCGTTCGTCAGTGAATTCGATATGGGACTGGCCAGGCCTTCGGCCCGATCGGTGCGCCTGAACGGTTTCGCGACCTGCCTGCGGCTTGAGCAGGTCTATTGGGAAATCCTCGGTAAAATGGCCACGCTTAATGGCTGCTCGGTCAGTGCGCTGTTGTCCCACGTGGATCGCGAAGTACAGTTGCGCCACGGCGGGGTGAAGAATTTCACCGGGCTGGTGCGTGTCGTCTGCGTCGTGCACAGCCTGAAGTAACACTGGGCTCACCTGTTTCGGCCTGTAACGGGTGGTATGTCAGTCTGTGCAGTCTTACGGCTGCACAGGCTGCATTTAATGGATATAATCCCGCTCTTTGCCGCAAAACCCTGTGTAAGCGGTAGCAATCCTGATCGCCGAGACAACCCCCATGCCGATGTACGACTATCAATGTGCTTCCTGTGGTCATCAGTTGGAAGCCATTCAAAAGATCAGCGCAGCACCGCTGGTCGACTGCCCTGCGTGCCAGGCGCCAGAGCTCAAGAAGATGCTGTCCATGCCGGGCTTCCGCCTCAGCGGCACCGGCTGGTATGAAACCGACTTCAAGACCGGTTCCAAGAAGAATCTGGCCGGCGGCGACAAAGCTGACTAAGGTCTGGAACCTGAGTTGAACGACACGTGCGAGCTCTTGCCTCTGTGCAAGGTCTCCAACCGAATTTCGAATTACGAGAAGTGAAACCACTACCATGATGCGCAGCCATTATTGCGGCCAACTGAACGAAGCCCTGGAAGGCCAGGAAATTACCCTTTGCGGATGGGTTCACCGTCGCCGTGACCACGGTGGGGTGATTTTCCTCGATATCCGTGATCGTGATGGTCTGGCCCAAGTGGTATTCGATCCGGACCGCGCCGAGAG
Source organism: Pseudomonas sp. B21-053 (assembly GCF_026016365.1). Classification (NCBI taxonomy): domain Bacteria; kingdom Pseudomonadati; phylum Pseudomonadota; class Gammaproteobacteria; order Pseudomonadales; family Pseudomonadaceae; genus Pseudomonas; species Pseudomonas sp. B21-053. The sequence continues at coordinate 5,561,150 of NZ_CP087205.1, read as the reverse complement.
CTTCGCCGCCGCCGATCGCGTGCGCAGCGAATACGTCGTGAAGATCACCGGCAAGGTGCGCCTGCGCCCGGCCGGTGCCACCAACGCCAACATGGCGTCGGGCATGATCGAAGTGCTGGGTTACGAACTTGAAGTGCTGAACGAGTCGGAAACCCCGCCGTTCCCGCTCAACGAGTTCTCCGACGTTGGCGAAGAAACCCGCCTGCGCTATCGCTTCCTCGACCTGCGTCGCCCGGAAATGCTCGAGAAGCTGCGTCTGCGTTCGCGCATGACCACCAGCATTCGTCGCTTCCTGGACGAGAACGGCTTCCTCGACGTCGAAACGCCGATCCTGACCCGTGCAACTCCGGAAGGCGCGCGTGACTACCTGGTGCCGAGCCGTACTCACGCCGGTTCCTTCTTCGCCTTGCCGCAATCGCCACAGCTGTTCAAGCAACTGCTGATGGTCGCCGGCTTCGACCGTTACTACCAGATCGCCAAGTGCTTCCGCGACGAAGACCTGCGCGCCGACCGCCAGCCGGAATTCACCCAGATCGACATCGAGACCAGCTTCCTCGATGAAAAAGAGATCATGGCCATCACCGAAAAAATGATCCGCAACCTGTTCAAGGAAGTGCTGGATCTGGAATTCGGCGACTTCCCGCACATGACCTTCGAAGAGGCCATGCGTCGTTACGGTTCCGACAAGCCTGACCTGCGTAACCCGCTGGAATTGGTAGACGTTGCCGACCAACTGAAAGAAGTCGACTTCAAGGTGTTCAGCGGCCCGGCCAACGACCCGAAATGCCGCATTGCCGCTCTGCGCGTTCCAGGCGGGGCAAGCATGCCGCGCAAGCAGATCGACGACTACACCAAGTTCGTCGGCATCTACGGTGCCAAAGGCCTGGCGTACATCAAGGTCAACGAGCGCGCCAAAGGCGTCGAAGGCCTGCAGTCGCCTATCGTCAAGAACATCCCTGAAGCCAACCTCAATGTGATCCTCGATCGCGTTGGCGCGGTTGACGGCGACATCGTGTTCTTCGGTGCCGACAAAGCCAAGATCGTCAGCGAAGCCCTGGGCGCGCTGCGGATCAAGGTCGGCAACGACCTGGACCTGCTGACCTGCAAGTGGGCACCGATGTGGGTTGTCGACTTCCCGATGTTCGAAGAGAACGACGACGGCAGCTTCACCGCCTTGCACCACCCGTTCACCGCGCCGAAGTGCACCCCGGAAGAGCTGGCAGCCAACCCGGCAATCGCTCTGTCCCGTGCCTACGACATGGTCCTGAACGGCACCGAGCTGGGTGGCGGTTCGATCCGTATCCACCGCAAGGAAATGCAGCAGACCGTGTTCCGCCTGCTGGGTATCAATGAAGCGGAACAGGAAGAGAAATTCGGCTTCCTGCTCGACGCCCTGAAATACGGCGCGCCGCCACACGGTGGCCTGGCCTTCGGTCTGGACCGTCTGGTAATGCTGATGACCGGCGCCCAGTCGATCCGTGAAGTGATTGCGTTCCCGAAAACCCAGAGCGCGGCTGACGTCATGACTCAGGCACCGGGCGCTGTAGATGCCAAGGCATTGCGCGAATTGCACATTCGTCTGCGCGAAACGCCAAAGGCTGAGTAAGGCTGACCCTGAAGGCGCATCCTTATGGGATGCGCCTTTTTTACAGGTCGAGATTTTTTGTTGCTGGCTGGCGCTCAACGCGTAGCGGGCAATGTTTCAAAGAGAATTCGGAGCGAGATATGGCGGGTCATTCCAAGTGGGCGAACATCAAGCACCGCAAAGAACGTCAGGATGCCAAGAAGGGCAAGATTTTCACCAAGTGGATTCGTGAGCTGACCGTTGCGGCCCGTCAGGGCGGCGGTGATCCGGGTTCCAATCCGCGTCTGCGCCTGGCCCTGGACAAGGCCCTTGGTGCGAACATGAGTCGCGACATCATTGATCGCGCGGTAGCCCGCGGTGCCGGTGCAGCCGACACCGACGACATGGTTGAACTGACTTACGAAGGCTACGGCCCGGGCGGCGTGGCGGTGATGGTCGAGTGCATGACCGACAACCGTAATCGTACCGCAGCGGCTGTTCGCCACGCGTTCAGCAAGTGCGGCGGCAACCTGGGCACTGATGGTTCGGTGGCCTACCTGTTCGAACGCAAGGGGCAGATTTCCTTCGCGCCGGGCGTCGATGAAGACGCGCTGATGGAAGCGGCCATGGAAGCCGACGCCGATGACGTGGTCACCCACGAAGACGGTTCGATTGACGTGTTCACCTCGTTCGCCGGGTTCTACTCGGTGCGTAACGCCTTGGAAGCCGCCGGTTTCAAAGGTGATGACGCAGAAATCGTGATGCTGCCGACCACCAGTGCCGAACTGGACCTGGAAGGCGCGGAGAAGGTGCTCAAGCTGATCGACATGCTTGAAGACCTGGATGACGTGCAGAACGTCTACTCCAACGCAGACATTCCGGAGTCGGTTGCCGCGCAACTGGGTTGAGGCATTTATATAAGGTCGCAGCCTTCTCCCGCCCTACACTGTAGGAGCTGCCGAAGGCTGCGATCTTTTGATTTTAAGAGCCAAAAGATCGCAGCCTTCGGCAGCTCCTACAGTTACCCTCAGTTTTCGCACCATATTCCGCAGGCGTTATGACTTTAATCCTTGGTATCGACCCCGGTTCGCGCATCACCGGTTATGGCGTGGTACGCGATACCGGGCGCGGCTGCGTCTACGTGGCCTCGGGCTGTATTCGCACTGGCTCCGGCGAGTTGCACGAACGTCTGCAAATCGTCTATCGCGGCGTGCGGGAAGTCATCCAGACCTACGGCCCGACGACCATGGGCATCGAAAAGGTCTTCATGGCCCGCAATGCCGACTCCGCGCTGAAACTCGGCCAGGCCCGTGGTGCAGCCATCGTTGCCGGCGCCGAAGAAAGCCTGGAAATTGCTGAATACACCGCGACCCAGGTCAAACAAGCCGTGACCGGTACCGGCGCGGCTAATAAAGAGCAGGTGCAAATGATGGTCATGCACATGCTCAAATTGACCAGCAAACCGCAAATCGATGCCTCGGACGCCCTGGCCATTGCAATTTGTCATGCGCACACCCGTTCCAGCCTGCTGCCTCATGGTCTGGGGACAGCACGCAGTCGTGGCGGGCGCCTGCGTCTCTGATAGCATCAGCAATCATTTTTAAGGGATGAGGGTTTTGCGCCTGGGTTGTCGGCGCAAACCCCTTGCTCTGTCAGTCGCTGGCCTCGGGCTGGCCAACGCTCAAGGATTCGAAACGTGATTGGACGCTTGCGCGGCACCCTGGCTGAGAAACAGCCGCCGCACCTGATTCTGGATGTAAACGGCCTGGGGTATGAGCTGGAAGTGCCCATGACCACGCTGTATCGCTTGCCGTCGGTCGGTGAACCGCTGACCTTGCACACCCATTTAGTCGTACGCGAAGACGCGCAGTTACTCTATGGCTTCTATGGCAAGCGTGAGCGAGACTTTTTTCGCGAGTTGATCCGTCTCAATGGTGTAGGACCGAAATTGGCCCTGGCCTTGATGTCGAGCCTGGAAGTCGATGAACTGGTGCGTTGCGTGCAATCCCAGGACACCTCGGCACTGACCAAAGTGCCGGGCGTGGGCAAGAAGACCGCCGAGCGTTTGCTGGTGGAGCTCAAGGACCGCTTCAAGGCTTGGGAAACCGTGCCGGCGATGTTCGCCCTGGTGCCTAACCAACCGGGTGGCCCGGATACGCCAGCCCCGACGGTTACCGCCGAGAGTGATGCGATCAGCGCGCTGGTCTCCCTGGGCTACAAGCCGCAGGAAGCCAGCAAGGCGATTACCTCGATCAAGGAGAAAGGCTTGAGCAGTGAAGACCTGATTCGCCGTGCCCTGAAGGGAATGATTTAAGTGATTGAAGCTGATCGTCTGATTGCCGCCACGCCTGGCCCTCGCGACCGCGAGGAAGTCCAGGACCGGGCGATTCGTCCCCTCAGCCTGGCCGAGTACATCGGCCAGCCGACCGTCCGCGAGCAAATGGAGTTGTTCATCCAGGCCGCTCGTGGTCGCAGCGAATCCCTGGACCACACGCTGATCTTCGGTCCGCCGGGCCTGGGTAAAACCACGCTGGCCAATATCATCGCCCAGGAAATGGGCGTGTCGATCAAAAGCACCTCGGGCCCGGTTCTTGAACGTCCGGGTGATCTGGCGGCGCTGCTGACTAACCTTGAGCCCCACGACGTGCTGTTCATCGACGAAATCCATCGGCTGTCGCCGATCGTCGAGGAAGTGCTGTACCCGGCCATGGAAGATTTTCAGCTCGACATCATGATCGGCGAAGGGCCGGCCGCGCGTTCGATCAAGCTCGATCTACCGCCGTTCACCCTGGTCGGCGCGACCACTCGCGCCGGCATGCTGACCAACCCGTTGCGCGACCGTTTCGGGATTGTCCAGCGCCTAGAGTTCTACAGCACCGCTGACCTGGCGACGATTGTCAGCCGTTCGGCGAGCATTCTCGGCTTGCCGCTGGACCCGGAGGGCGCCTTTGAAATCGCCCGCCGTGCGCGTGGCACTCCGCGAATCGCCAACCGTTTGCTGCGCCGGGTGCGGGATTTCGCCGAAGTGCGCGCCAAGGGCCACATCACCAAACCGATCGCCGACCTGGCCCTGAACCTGCTGGATGTCGACGAGCGTGGCTTCGATCACCAGGATCGGCGTCTGCTGTTGACCATGATCGAGAAGTTCGACGGCGGCCCGGTTGGCGTAGACAGCCTCGCGGCGGCCATCAGTGAAGAGCGCCACACCATTGAAGACGTGCTGGAACCGTACCTGATCCAGCAAGGCTATATCATGCGAACCCCGCGGGGGCGGGTAGTGACCCGGCACGCGTATCTGCATTTCGGTTTAAACATTCCGTCACGATTGGGTGAGATGCCCGTGGTAGACGAATTTCTCGATGCAGTAGACGATTAATTAACGTTTGCGGGCTGATCGATTGGGGGTTTGTGTGGTCCTAGTGGCTCACATGACGAATCTTTCACTAGAAAGCCGCAGAACAATGAAAAACAGTTGCCTCGCCGGATTGGCAACCTGAGGAGTAAGCACTAGAGTATGCGCGCGCAAAACGGGCTTGAGCCTTTCGCACATCGTTGTCGCGTTTATTACGAGGACACCGATGCGGGCGGCATCGTGTATTACGTTAATTACCTCAAGTTTATGGAACGGGCTCGAACCGAGCGGCTCCGGGAACTGGGCTTTGCCCAATCCCAGCTGGCAGGGGAGGACCTGTTGTTCGTCGTGCATTCCAGCGAAGCGCGTTACCACGCGCCGGCGCGACTGGACGACGAACTCCTGGTAAGCGCTAAAGTAATCGAATTGAACCGTGTCAGCCTGCGCTTTAAACAGCAAGTCAGGCGGGCTACGGATAATGCGCTGCTCTGTGAAGGGCAGTTTCTGGTGGCCTGTGTGCGCACTAACAGTTTGAAACCCCGGGCCATTCCCGAAGCTCTACGTGCGGCCTTTGCCGACGTGAGCGGCGCGGGTACACACTCAAAGCAGGAGATAAAGCGTGGAAGCTAACGTCGTCGACCATTCCTCCATGTGGAGCCTGGTCAGCAATGCCAGCGTCGTGGTGCAGTTGGTAATGCTGATTCTGGTAGCCGCATCGGTGACCTCATGGATCATGATCTTTCAGCGCAGCAATTTGCTGCGCGCCGGTCGACGTGCCCTGGAGAGCTTTGAAGAGCGCTTCTGGTCGGGTATCGACCTGTCCAAACTCTACCGTCAGGCCGGCAGCAACCCTGACCCGGATTCGGGCGTCGAGCAGATCTTCCGTGCCGGTTTCAAGGAATTCTCCCGTCTGCGTCAGCAGCCAGGCGTTGACCCGGAAGCGGTCATGGAAGGCGTGGCCCGTGCCATGCGCGTCGCCATTTCCCGCGAAGAAGAAAAGCTCGAGCAGAGCTTGCCGTTCCTCGCCACCGTTGGTTCCGTCAGCCCGTACATCGGTCTGTTCGGTACGGTCTGGGGCATCATGAACTCCTTCCGTGGCCTGGCAACTGCCCAGCAAGCGACCCTGGCCACCGTGGCCCCGGGCATCGCCGAAGCACTGGTGGCTACTGCCATCGGCCTGTTCGCAGCCATCCCGGCCGTTATCGCTTACAACCGTTTTGCTGCTCGCAGCGAAACCCTGCTGAGCCGTTACTACACCTTCGCCGACGAATTCCAGGCGATCCTGCACCGCAAAGTGCACACCAGCGAAGAATAAGCAGGTAATTTCCAATGGCTTTAATCGCTCGAGCTCGCAAAAAGCGCAAGCCGGTCGCCGAGATGAACGTAGTGCCTTACATCGACGTGATGCTGGTACTGCTGGTCATCTTCATGGTGACCGCGCCGATGCTCAATCAGGGCGTGAAGGTTGATCTGCCCAAGGTTTCCAGCGAAGCCTTGCCGCAGGACAACAACACCCAGGTCCTGACCATTTCGATCAAGTCTGACAAGACCTACTACTGGAACCTTGGCAGCGAAGTCGACACCGAGAAGCAGCAGGACAAGGCCATGACCTTGCCGCAGATGACCAGCGCCGTGACCAAAATCATCAGCGCCGGCAACGATAACGGCAAGCGCACCCAGGTCTTCATCCGTGGCGACAAGACCGTCGACTACGGTTCGGTCATGGGCGCCATGGGCGGGTTGCAGAAGGCCGGAGTCGGTAATGTTGGCTTGATTACCGAGGCGCCCTGATGCAGCAACAACGAGAGCCAACAGCCTCGGAAAGCTACTTCTGGCCTAGTGTCTGGGCGATTGGCTTGCACGTGCTGGTTTTCGGCATGCTGTTCGTCAGTTTCGCCATGACGCCTGAGTTGCCGCCGGCCAAGCCGATTGTCCAGGCGACCCTGTACCAGCTGAAATCGAAAAGTCGGGCGACCACCCAGACCAATCAGAAGATTGCGGGTGAAGCGGTGAAGTCTGCCGCGCGTCAAACCGAAGTCGAACAGATGGAACAGAAGAAGGTCGAGCAGGAAGCGGTGAAGGCTGCGGAACAAAAGAAAGAAGAAGCGGCTCAAAAAGCCGAGGAAGCCAAGAAGGCCGACGAGTCCAAGAAGTCTGAGGAAGCGAAAAAGGCTGATGAAGCCAAGAAAGCCGACGAAGCCAAGAAGACCGCCGAAGCCAAAAAGGCCGAAGAGAAACAATTGGCTGATATAGCCAAGAAGAAATCTGAAGAAGAAGCCAAGAAAGCTGCTGAAGAAGAGGCCAAGAAAGCGGCCGCTGAAGAAGCGAAGAAAAAGATCGTCGAAGACGCGAAGAAGAAAGCCGCGGACGACGCCAAGAAAAAAGCTGAAGCTGAAGAGGCGAAGAAGAAAGTCGCCGACGAAGCGAAGAAGAAAGCTGCTGCCGATGCTGCGAAGAAGAAATCGCAGGATGCGGCACGTAAATCTACCGAAGACAAAAAGGCCCAGGCCTTGGCAGATTTGCTTTCCGACACGCCACAGCGTCAGCAGGCGTTGGCCGATGAGCAGGGTGACGAAGTCGCCGGCAGTTTCGATGACCTGATTCGTGCTCGTGCAGCGGAAGGCTGGGCTCGTCCACCTTCGGCACGCAAAGGCATGACGGTCGTGTTGCAAATCGGCATGTTGCCGGACGGTACGGTGACTTCGGTCAGCGTTGCCAAGTCCAGTGGCGATGGTCCGTTCGACTCGTCTGCTGTGGCTGCGGTCAAGAATATTGGACGTTTGACAGAAATGCAGGGAATGAAGCCGAGCGATTTCGCTCCGTATCGTTCATTCAAGATGACATTCACACCTGAGGATCTAGCCTTGTGAGAAACCTTCTTCGAGGAATGCTTGTCGTTATCTGCTGCCTGGCAGGGATGGCGGTAGCAGATGAAAAAAACATTCTGGTCACCAGCGGCAGTGATCGGGCCACCCCGATTGCGGTAGTACCGTTCGGCTTCCAGGGCGGCACCGTCCTCCCGGACGACATGGCCGAAATTATTGGTAACGATTTGCGCAACTCGGGCTACTACTCGCCGATTCCAAAGCAGCAAATGATCAGCCAGCCGAGCCAGGCCAGCGAAATCATTTTCCGTGACTGGAAGGCGATCAGCGCCCAGTACATCATGGTCGGCAGCATTGTTCCGGCGGGCGGTCGCCTGCAGGTCCAGTACGCTTTGTTCAACGTCGCCACCGAGCAGCAAGTGCTGACCGGCAGCGTGTCGGGCAGCGTCGATCAACTGCGCGACATGGCGCACTACATCGCTGACCAGTCGTTCGAAAAACTCACCGGTATTAAAGGTGCGTTCTCGACACGTCTGCTGTACGTGACAGCCGAGCGTTTCTCCGAGAAGAACACGCGCTACACGCTGCAACGTTCGGACTATGACGGTGCCCGCGCCGTGACTCTGCTGCAATCGCGCGAGCCGATCCTGTCGCCGCGTTTCGCACCGGATGGCAAGCGCATCGCCTATGTTTCGTTCGAACAGAAGCGTCCGCGCATCTTCATGCAGAACATCGACACCGGTCGCCGTGAGCAGATCACCAACTTCGAAGGCCTGAATGGCGCGCCAGCCTGGTCGCCGGATGGCAATCGCCTGGCATTCGTACTGTCGAAAGACGGCAACCCGGACATCTATGTGATGAACCTGGGTTCACGTCAGATCTCGCGTGTCACCAACGGTCCTGGCATCAACACCGAACCGTTCTGGGGTAAAGATGGTTCGACCATCTACTTCACCTCCGACCGTGGCGGCAAGCCACAAATCTACAAGACCAGCGTCGGTGGTGGCGGTGCGGAACGCGTGACTTTCATCGGTAACTACAACGCAAACCCGAAACTTTCGGCCGATGAAAAGACCCTGGTGATGATTCACCGCCAGGATGGCTTCACTAATTTCAAGGTGGCGGCCCAGGATTTGCAGCGCGGAAGCGTAAAAATCCTCACTGATAGCACTCTGGACGAGTCGCCTACTGTTGCGCCCAACGGCACCATGGTAATCTACGCCACCCGCCAGCAGGGCCGGGGAGTCTTGATGCTCGTGTCCATTAATGGACGCGTAAGGCTCCCGCTTCCTACCGCACAAGGCGAAGTCAGAGAACCTTCCTGGTCCCCTTACCTGAACTGACGCGGCGCTACACGTTTTACTTAACACACTGGGGTTCATTAGGAGTTTCACGATGGAAATGCTGAAGTTTGGTAAATTTGCTGCGCTGGCTCTGGCCATGGCTGTAGCTGTAGGTTGCTCGTCCAAAGGCGGCGACAATGCCGGTGAAGGCGCTGTTGATCCAAACGCTGGTTACGGCGCTAACACTGGTGCAGTTGACGGCTCCCTGAGCGAAGAAGCTGCTCTGCGCGCAATCACCACTTTCTACTTCGAATACGATAGCTCGGACCTGAAGCCAGAAGCCATGCGCGCTCTGGATGTTCACGCTAAAGACCTGAAAGCAAACGGCGCTCGCGTTGTTCTGGAAGGCAACACCGACGAACGTGGTACTCGTGAGTACAACATGGCACTGGGCGAGCGTCGTGCGAAAGCCGTTCAGCGCTACCTGGTACTGCAAGGTGTTTCCCCAGCTCAGCTGGAACTGGTTTCCTACGGCGAAGAGCGTCCAGTTGCTACCGGCAACGACGAGCAGTCCTGGGCTCAAAACCGTCGCGTCGAACTGCGTAAGTAATTCGTCATGCGAACGTGCCGTCGTGCTGTAACTGTTCTGGCTCTCAGTCTCGCACCGCTTGCGGTGTGGGCTGCGGTTCCTGTGGTCGATAACAATTCCGGAAACACTAGCGGGACCAGTTATCCGCCTGCGGGTTACGGTACGAACGGCGCCTATGCCGGGGGAGGGGTTTCGGCCCCTGTCTCGGCACAGGGCGAGCTGTTCAACCAACTGCAATCCATGCAGGAGCAGATCTCACGCCAACAAGGTGTGATCGAAGTTCTGCAAAATGATGTAGCGCGCATGAAGCAGGAAAGCCTGGAGCGATACCAGGATCTTGATCGGCGCATAGGAACCGGCGTTGCACCAGCCGCCACTCCTGATAATTCTTCCACCGGTGGCACGTTGAATGCCCCCGGCGCAGCAGCCGCTGCAGGCGCAGGTGCAGGAGCGGTCGCCGCTCAAGCCCCGGCCGCCAGCAGTGAACCGGGTGATCCGGCGAAGGAAAAACTGTATTACGACGCAGCCTTCGACCTGATCAAAGCCAAGGATTTCGACAAGGCCAGCCAGGCTTTCGCCGCTTTCCTGCGCAAATACCCGAACAGCCAATACGCGGGCAATGCCCAGTACTGGTTGGGCGAAGTCAACTTGGCCAAAGGCGATCTGCAAGGTGCAGGTCAGGCGTTTGCCAAGGTTTCGCAGCTGTACCCCAAGCACGCCAAAGTGCCTGATTCGCTGTACAAGCTGGCTGATGTAGAGCGCCGCCTGGGTCATACCGACAAGGTCAAAGGCATTCTGCAGCAGGTTGTGGCCCAATATCCGGGTACTTCCGCCGCTCAGCTGGCTCAACGCGATTTGCAGCGCATGTAAGCCTGCTTGACCCGATATAGAAGAAACCCGCGCTTGTCGCGGGTTTTTTCGTTAGAATTCACGCCCTTTTTCTGAAACACGCTTTTGGGATTCGCGCGTTGGCGGGGTTCCTTGAAGAGCCTGACGGAGGCGGACAGCCTGTTTAGCTGTTACGCCCGTGGCGACTATGCAAGACACATTGAGAATCACCGAAGTTTTCTACTCGTTACAGGGTGAAACGCGGACTGCCGGGCTGCCCACTGTTTTTGTGCGCCTGACCGGTTGTCCATTGCGTTGCCAATACTGTGACAGCGCTTACGCGTTCACTGGCGGTACCATCCGCCCCCTCGACGATATCCTCGAGCAAGTGGCCGGTTTTCGTCCGCGCTACGTCTGTGTCACCGGCGGCGAGCCGTTGGCGCAACCGAATGCCATCCCATTGCTCAGGCAGTTGTGCGACGCCGGTTACGAAGTGTCACTGGAAACCAGTGGTGCTCTCGACATCTCGGCGGTAGATTCCCGGGTCAGTCGCGTCGTCGACCTGAAAACCCCAGGATCGAAAGAAGCGCATCGCAACCGCTACGAGAACATCGAACTGCTGACGCCCAACGACCAGGTGAAGTTTGTCATCTGCTCGCGGGAAGACTACGACTGGGCTGTGTCCAAGCTGATCCAGTACGGTCTTGATCGACGTGCCGGCGAAGTCCTGTTCTCGCCAAGTCACCATGACCTGAATGCACGGGACCTGGCTGACTGGGTGGTGGCGGACAATCTGCCAGTGCGTCTGCAATTGCAGCTGCATAAATATCTTTGGAATGACGAGCCGGGGCGCTGATATGACCGAACAACTCAACACTACCGAAAAACGTGCGGTGATCCTGCTGTCCGGCGGCCTGGACTCGGCAACCGTCGTGGCCATGGCCCGCGCTGAAGGCTACGCCTGCTACACCATGAGCTTCGACTACGGTCAGCGTTCCCATGCTGAATTGCACGCCGCCGCGCGCGTCGCTCGCGACCTGGGTGTGGTCGAGCACAAGGTGATCGGCCTGAACCTGAACGGTATGGGCGGCTCGGCACTGACCGACACCAGCATCGATATTCCGGAAGAGGCGGGTGAAGGTATTCCGGTGACTTACGTGCCGGCGCGCAACACGGTGTTTCTGTCCCTGGCACTGGGTTGGGCCGAAGTGCTCGGCGCCCGCGACATCTTTATCGGTGTGAACGCGGTGGACTACTCCGGTTACCCGGACTGCCGTCCCGAGTTCATCGAGTCCTTCGAGCGCATGGCCAATCTGGCGACCAAGGCTGGTGTGGAAGGCAACGGTTTCCGTATCCAGGCGCCGCTGCAAAACCTGAGCAAGGCGCAGATCGTCGAGGCGGGAGTGAAGCTGGGCGTTGATTACGGGCTGACCGTTTCCTGCTATCAGGCCGACGATAAAGGCTACGCGTGCGGCAAGTGCGATAGCTGCCGCCTGCGTGCAGAAGGCTTCGCAGCCGCCGGAATCAGTGACCCAACACCTTATTTTTGATTTATTTCAAATTAGGTGTTGAATAGTCCTTAAAAATCAGTATTATACGCGCCACCACACAGCGGGTCGTTAGCTCAGTTGGTAGAGCAGTTGGCTTTTAACCAATTGGTCGTAGGTTCGAATCCCACACGACCCACCATTTTTGTAGCAGTTTTAAAAGTCTGGAAGGCCCACGCAAGTGAGGATTTCCGGATTTTTTTTTGCCCGCGATTTGTGTTCGGCTCAACGCGGGGCTGCACCGCGTGACGCAGGTCAGAATCATCTTTTGCATCCACGGGATATTCTGTAGCCTTGCCCGGCTCCAACGTAGTGCCTGATGAATACTAACGCTCCCGGCGGTACCCTCAAGGGGTCCGGAGCCGGGTGTATACTCGACTTTCGCGCGAAAGCGCCCGCAGGTCTTGCGATCATGACGCAAATTTCTGAACGTCTTCTGGTTCAAGCTCACCTCGATGCCAAGCAGCCCAAGCCGCTGACCACCGAGGAAGAGGCTTATTACCGCGCTGCCATTGCCGCCGAGCTCAAGGCTCAGGACGCGGTGCTGGTTGCTCACTTCTATTGCGATCCGGTGATTCAGGCCCTGGCCGAAGAAACCGGCGGCTGCGTCTCCGATTCGCTGGAAATGGCCCGCTTCGGCAATGCTCATCCGGCCAAGACCGTAGTGGTCGCTGGCGTGAAGTTCATGGGCGAGACCGCGAAGATTCTCAACCCGGAAAAACGCGTGCTGATGCCGACCCTGGAAGCGACCTGCTCCCTGGACCTGGGTTGCCCGGTGGACGAGTTCTCGGCGTTCTGCGATCAGCACCCGGAGCGCACGGTGGTGGTGTACGCCAACACCTCGGCAGCGGTCAAAGCCCGGGCCGACTGGGTAGTGACTTCAAGCTGCGCGCTGGAGATTGTCGAAAGCCTGATGGATAACGGCGAGACGATCATCTGGGGCCCGGACAAACACTTGGGCACCTACATCCAGCGCAAGACCGGCGCGGACATGCTGCTGTGGGACGGTGCCTGCATCGTTCACGAAGAGTTCAAGTCCAAGCAGCTCGAAGACATGAAAGCGCTGTACCCGGATGCGGCCATTCTGGTGCACCCAGAGTCGCCGACTGCGGTGATCGAACTGGCGGATGCGGTCGGTTCCACCAGTCAGTTGATCGCCGCGGCGCAAAGCCTGCCGAACAAGACGCTGATCGTCGCCACCGATCGCGGCATCTTCTACAAGATGCAGCAGTTGTGCCCGGACAAGGTCTTCATCGAAGCCCCAACGGCCGGTAACGGTGCCGCGTGCCGCAGTTGCGCGCATTGCCCGTGGATGGCGATGAATACCCTTGAGCGGACGCTGAAGAGCTTGAAGGAAGGGACGAACGAGATCTTTGTTGATCCGGCGTTGATTCCGCAGGCGATTCGGCCGTTGAAGCGGATGCTGGATTTCACCCAGGCGGCGCGGATGAAGTTGGCGGGTAACGCTTAAGAGCGGGATCAAAAGGCAAGATCAAAAGATCGCAGCCTTCGGCAGCTCCTACACAGGTGTACACAAAACCCTGTAGGAGCTGCCGAAGGCTGCGATCTTTTTTTGTAGGCGCTACTTCTGTTTCTTTGGAATACGAACGAGCTGCGTATTCGAATACATGTCATGCCAGCTGCGCTTCTGCTTATCGAACAGCGGCCAGAGAAACCCCAGCCCGATGCACAACCACGACCCGATCGACACCACAAAGCGCAACAACGCCTGCCACAGGCTGATGGACGACCCATCGGCATTCTGCACGCGGATACCCCACACCTGCATGCCCAGGGTCTGACCGGACCAAGTCCAGAACTTGGCGAAGAAACCGAACAGCACAAACAACAGCACCGTCGACAGCAAGGGATCACCGTCCAGGGCGCCGGCTTCAGTCAGGGTGCGCATCTTGTCTTCGCCAATGATCGCCATCTGGATCATCTTGTAGATGCCGCTGGTAACGATCAGCAGGGCGGTACACAACAGGAAGTCATAGAACATCGCTGCCAGGCGACGACCCAGGTGGGCGGCAGGGAAGTCGCCCTGGGGTTTGAGCAGGTGTTTCGACATGGCAGCCTCTGGCGGAAAAAGAAGCCATTTTACGGATTTACGCGCACAAAAAAGCCCCTGATGTCAGCATCAGGGGCTTTTTCGTTACAGAAGGTTAGGCTTCTGCTTGTACTTCGTCAGCCTGCATGCCTTTCTGGCCTTGCACAGCGACGAAAGTCACTTTCTGGCCTTCTTTCAGGCTCTTGAAGCCGTTGCCCTGGATGGCGCGGAAATGCACGAACAGATCCGGACCGCTTTCAGGAGTGATAAAACCAAAACCTTTCTCGTCGTTAAACCACTTGACGGTACCGCTCTGACGTTGGGACATTTCTTATTCCTTTGACGCAAAAAATTAATGACAGTCTCCTTCTCATGAAAGAGTACTGGGGCTGGTTGCAGGAGAGTAAGAAGACGTCGAACGGGATGTAGCTAACTTGTAGGCTACTGCCCAGGTCACGATTCCAAGCGACCCATGCAAACACAGTGAACAAACTCTACGCCAACTAGCCAATAAAAAACAAGCCCCTGTGAGGGGCCCGGTTTTGCTCAGGTTGGTGGCTGTTAGTCGGTCACTAGTGCGGGCTTATTCGATGGCGGTGTTCAAATGTTTTCGATCGTTATAAGCCAAGTTCATTATCGAACGGTTGCACTGTTTTATGGCGGTTGCGTTACAGATTAGTGCACTGTTAACGCAACCGCGTTACTTATAGAAACAGTCAATCAACCGCGATAGTAGCGTTGTGGAACAAATGGCATTTTGCTTACAAGCAAAGGCACCTTTTTCCCACGAACAATCGCCCAAACGGGTGTGTCGAGAGCGATGTAAGCATTGTCGACGTAACCCATGGCCAGAGGACCGCCCAAGGTCGGACCGAAGCCACCGCTGCACACGCTGCCGATAATCTCGCCGGCTTCGTTGACGATCTCTGCGCCTTCACGCACCGGCGTGCGCTCTTGCGGCAGCAGGCCAACGCGCTTGCGGCTGACCCCACCTTGTTGTTGGGCAAACACGCTTTCCGCACCCGGGAAGCCGCCGGCCCGCGCACCATCGGTACGACGTGGCTTGGAGATGGCCCACAGCAAGCTCGCTTCAATCGGCGTTGTCTCGGCGTTCATGTCGTGGCCGTAGAGGCACAGGCCGGCTTCCAGGCGCAGGGAGTCACGGGCGCCGAGGCCGATGGCGGCCACTTCCGGCTCGGCCAGCAGCGCACGAGCCAGAGCTTCAGCGTTGGCGGCCGGTACGGAGATTTCGAAACCGTCTTCGCCGGTGTAGCCCGAACGGCTGACAAAACAATCAACGCCCAATAGCTTCACGCGGGCGAATTGCATGAAGGTCATTTTCGACACTTCAGGCGCCAGGCGTGCGAGCACGGTCACGGCGGCCGGGCCTTGCAGTGCCAGCAACGCGCGTTCTTCGAACAGCGGCTCGATGGTGCACTGCTCGCCGATGTGCTTGCGCAAGTGCGCCAGGTCCTGATCCTTGCAGGCGGCGTTGACCACCAGGAACAGTTCGTCGTTACCCAGGTTGGCGACCATCAGGTCGTCAAGGATGCCGCCGGTCTCGTTGGTGAACATCGCGTAACGCTGCATGCCCACCGGCAAGTCGATGATGTCCACCGGCACCAAAGTTTCCAGGGCCTTGGCGGCATTCGCGCCGGTCAGGCGGATCTGGCCCATGTGCGAGACATCGAACAGCCCGGCCTGATCACGGGTGTGCTGGTGTTCTTTCATCACGCCCAACGGATATTGCACCGGCATGTCATAGCCGGCGAACGGCACCATGCGTGCGCCGAGTTCGATGTGCAGCGCGTGCAGTGGAGTTTTCAGCAATTGTTCGGTGGACATATTCAGCTCCTGAAAATAATGCGGATGCGTGCATCAGCACTCGATAATGTTGACCGCCAAACCGCCACGGGCGGTTTCCTTGTATTTGCTTTTCATGTCGGCGCCGGTCTGGCGCATGGTGCGGATGACCTTGTCGAGGGAGACGAAATGCTGACCGTCGCCGCGCAGGGCCATGCGCACCGCATTGATGGCTTTCACCGAGCCCATGGCGTTGCGCTCGATGCACGGCACTTGCACCAGGCCGCCAATCGGGTCGCAGGTCAGGCCGAGGTTGTGTTCCATACCGATTTCAGCGGCGTTTTCCACTTGCTGCACGCTGCCACCGAGGACTTCGCACAAAGCGCCGGCCGCCATTGAGCAGGCGACGCCGACTTCACCCTGACAGCCGACTTCAGCGCCGGAGATCGAGGCGTTTTCTTTATAGAGAATGCCGATGGCTGCCGCAGTCAGCAGAAAGCGCACGACCCCGTCCTCGCTGGCACCGGGAATGAAGCGCATGTAGTAATGCAACACCGCCGGGACGATCCCCGCTGCACCGTTTGTGGGCGCAGTGACGACGCGTCCGCCATTGGCGTTTTCTTCATTGACCGCCAACGCGTAGAGATTGACCCAGTCCAGCACCGACAGCGGATCGCGCAGCGCCGATTCCGGGTTCTTGCACAATTGCCGATGCAGCGCGGCGGCACGGCGCTTGACCTTCAAACCACCGGGCAAGATGCCTTCGTTGCGGCAACCGGCGGCGACGCAGTCCTGCATTACTTGCCAGATATTCAGCAGACCGGCGCGGGTTTCCGCTTCCGGGCGCCAGGCGCTTTCGTTGGTCAGCATCACCTGGCTGATCGACAAGCCATAGGTGGTGCAGTGGGTGAGCAGGTCCTTGGCGCTTTTGAACGGGAAGGTCAGGGGCGTTGCGTCCTCGACAATGCGGTCGGCGCCGGCCGCATCTTCATCGACGACAAAACCGCCGCCGACCGAGTAATACTCGCGGCTGCGGATCTGAATGCCAGCAGCATCGAAGGCGCGAAAGATCATGCCGTTGGGGTGATAGGCCAACGGTTTGCGGATCATCGCCAGGTGTTCTTTTTCGTTGAACGCAATGCTGTGTTCACCGAGCAGGTTCAGGCGACCGTTGCCGCGAATGTCCTGCAGGCGGGTGGCGACGGTTTCGGTGTTCACGGTGTCCGGGTGTTCGCCTTCCAGGCCGAGCAACACAGCCTTGTCACTGCCGTGGCCCTTGCCGGTGGCGCCGAGCGAGCCGTAGAGCTCGACTTTGACGCTGGCGGTGGCGGACAGCAGCCCTTCACGGCGCAGACCTTCGGCGAAACGCGCAGCAGCACGCATCGGGCCGACGGTGTGGGAACTGGAGGGACCGATACCAATCTTGAACAGGTCGAACACGCTTAACGACATGAGTTGTTCTCCGGTTTCTTGTTATAGGAATTCGCGGAATCTGGGACTTTGCACGGTCCCCTGTGGGAGCGGGCTTGCTCGCGAATGCGGTAGGTCAGGCAACATTGAGGTGACTGATCCACCGCATTCGCGAGCAAGCCCGCTCCCACAAGGGGTAATGCGGTGGGGCGGATTAACCGCCCCACACAGTTTTAAGCGTAGCTTTCGATCGACGGGCAGGCGCACACCAGGTTGCGATCGCCAAACACGTTGTCGACGCGACCGACCGGTGGCCAGTATTTGCCTTCGATCAGCGATGCAACCGGGTACACCGCTTGCTCACGGCTATACGGGTGCGTCCACTCGCCAACGATTTCCGCTGCAGTGTGCGGAGCGTTTTTCAGCGGGTTGTCGTCCTTGTCCAGGGTGCCGTTTTCCACCGCGCGGATTTCTTCGCGGATGCGGATCATGGCGTCGCAGAAGCGGTCCAGTTCTTCCTTGGATTCGCTTTCGGTCGGCTCGATCATCAGCGTGCCGGCGACCGGGAAGGACATGGTCGGGGCGTGGAAACCGAAGTCGATCAGGCGTTTGGCGACGTCATCAACGCTGATGCCGCTGCTGTCTTTTAGCGGACGCAGGTCGAGGATGCATTCGTGCGCGACCAGGCCGTTGCTGCCGGTGTAGAGCACTGGGTAATGCTCTTCGAGGCGACGGGAAATGTAGTTGGCATTCAGGATCGCCAGTTGCGAAGCACGCTTCAAACCGGCGCCGCCCATCATGCGGATGTACATCCAGGTGATCGGCAAAATGCTTGCGCTGCCGAACGGTGCCGCGCAGACCGCGCCTTCCTTGCGTTCCATGGTGCCGTGACCCGGCAGGAACGGGGTCAGGTGCGACTTCACGCCAATCGGGCCAACGCCTGGGCCGCCACCGCCGTGCGGAATGCAGAAGGTTTTGTGCAGGTTCAAGTGCGACACGTCGCCGCCGAACTTGCCCGGCGCACAGAGGCCGACCATCGCGTTCATGTTGGCGCCGTCGATGTACACCTGGCCGCCGTGGTCGTGAATGATGCCGCAGATTTCGCGGATGCCTTCTTCGAACACGCCGTGGGTCGACGGGTAAGTGATCATCAGCGCGGCGAGGTGTTCGCGGTGCTCGATGGCTTTGGCGCGCAGGTCTTCGATATCAACGTTGCCACGCGCATCGCAGGCGGTCACGACCACACGCATGCCAGCCATGTTGGCCGTCGCCGGGTTGGTGCCGTGAGCGGACGATGGGATCAGGCAGATGTCGCGACGGTCTTCGCCACGGCTCTGGTGATAGGCGCGGATCGCCAGCAGGCCAGCGTATTCACCTTGGGAACCGGCGTTCGGTTGCAGCGAGATTGCGTCGTAACCGGTCGCGGCGCAGAGCATCGCTTCCAGTTCGTCGGTCAGTTGCTGGTAACCGGCGCTTTGCTCGGCCGGGGCGAACGGGTGCAGCGCACCGAATTCAGCCCAGGTCACCGGGATCATTTCGCTGGCGGCGTTGAGCTTCATGGTGCACGAACCCAGCGGGATCATGGTGCGATCCAGCGCCAGGTCCTTGTCGGCGAGCTTGCGCAGGTAGCGCATCAGCTCGGTTTCCGAGTGGTAACGGTTGAACACTGGGTGGCTGAGGATCGGCGATTGACGCACCAGCGCGGCTGGAATAGTCGCTTGAACCGAAGCGGCGAGGGTGGCGAAATCTGGCAGCGCTTTGCCGTCAGCCAGCAGGGTCCACAGGGTTTCCACGTCAGCTTGCGAAGTGGTTTCGTCGAGGGACAGGCCCAGACGTTCGGCATCGACGACGCGCAAGTTGATCTGCTGGGTGCGAGCCTTGTCGTGCAATGCGGCAGTGTTAGCGCCGGTCTTGATCGTCAGCGTGTCGAAGAAATTTGCTTGCTCGACATTCAGACCGATCGCTTTCAGGCCTTGGGCCAGAATCGCGGTCAGGTGATGCACGCGGTTGGCGATCTGCGTCAGGCCTTTCGGGCCGTGGTACACGGCGTACATGCTGGCGATGTTGGCCAGCAGTACTTGCGCGGTGCAGATGTTCGACGTGGCTTTCTCGCGGCGGATATGTTGCTCGCGGGTTTGCATCGCCAGGCGCAGGGCCGGCTTGCCGAAACGGTCCACGGAAACGCCGACCAGACGGCCCGGCATGTCACGCTTGAACGCATCTTTCGTCGAGAAATAAGCCGCGTGCGGACCACCGAAGCCCAGCGGCACGCCGAAGCGTTGCGCGCTGCCGATGGCCACGTCGGCGCCGAACTCGCCCGGCGGGGTGAGCACGGTCAGGGCCAGCAGGTCAGCCGCGACGGCGACCAGTGCGTTGGCGGCGTGAAAGCGTTCGGTCAGTTCGCGGTAATCAAACACGTCACCGTTGCTTGCCGGGTATTGCAGCAGCGCGCCGAAGAACGGCGTCACGTCGGTCAGTTCGAGTTCGTCGCCAACCACCACGTCGATGCCCAGCGGCTCGGCACGGGTGCGCAGTACGTCGAGGGTTTGCGGGTGGCAATGCACGGAAGCGAAGAACGCGTGGCTACCCTTGTTCTTGCTCAGGCGTTTGCAGAAAGTCATGGCTTCGGCAGCGGCGGTAGCTTCGTCGAGCAGCGAGGCGTTGGCGATCGGCAGGCCGGTCAGGTCGCTGATCAAAGTCTGGAAGTTCAACAGCGCTTCGAGACGACCCTGGGAAATTTCTGGCTGGTATGGCGTGTAAGCCGTGTACCAGGCCGGATTTTCCAGCAGGTTGCGCAGGATCGGCGACGGCGTGTGGGTGCCGTAGTAGCCCTGGCCGATGAAGGTCTTGAACAGCTGGTTTTTGCCGGCGATGGATTTGATCAGGGCCAGGGCATCGGCTTCGCTCAGGCCATCTTCGAGGCCGAGCACGCTGGTGCCTTTGATGCTTTCAGGAATGACGCTGGCGCTCAGGGCTTCCAGCGAGTCGAAACCGAGGCTGTTGAGCATCGCTTGCTCGTCGCCGGAACGCGGGCCGATGTGGCGGGCGATGAATTCGTTGGCGGTGGTCACATCTACAGAAACAGAAGGTACTTGGGTCATGTCAGCGCTCCTCAGGCTTCGGCGTTGGCTTTGATCAGACGGTCGTAAGCGTCCTGATCCAGCAGTTTGGCGACAGCAGAGGCGTCGGTTGGCTGGAAGCGGAAGAACCAGCCTTCGCCCAGCGGATCTTCGTTGACCAGTTCAGGGCTGCTGTCGAGCGCCGGGTTGACTTCCAGCACTTCACCGTCGAGTGGCATGTACACGCCGCTGGCGGCTTTTACCGATTCCACGGTGGCGGCTTCAGCGCCTTTGTCGTAGGACTGCAGCTCAGGCAGTTGTACGAAAACCACGTCGCCCAAGGCGTTCTGCGCGAAAGCGGTGATGCCGACTGTAACGCTGCCGTCAGCTTCGGTGCGCAGCCATTCGTGATCTTCAGTAAAACGCAACTCGCTCATGGAAACTCCTAAGGGGGCCAGAATCGTCTGGTGGACGCGATTAAATGCTTGGGCTAAAGCCCTTCTTTATAGGTGGCTACTAAGCAAGATCGCGGCCAAAGTTATTAAAGCCTTATAAATCAATGGCTTGTTTGTTTGTGAGGCGTGAGCGAATTGAATAGCTGTAGCGAAATCGCTACAGCCTGGTGCGAAGAAAAAAGCGTAATGGGATCAAAGCCTTGCACAGCGGTGATCAGGAGAGGGTGTAGCGATATCGTTCCGCTGTAGCGCTTTCAGTACAGATGAAGGTCGCTTTTAAACAGGTTTTCAGGCTGTATACAGAACCTGTGGGAGCGGGCTTGCTCGCGAAGACGGTGGGTCAGTCAAATCGATGCCAACTGACCCACCGCCTTCGCGAGCAAGCCCGCTCCCACATTTTTGACCGAGTCAGGCTCAGGGTTTGTTTGGGATGCCGTATTTGCGCAATCGATGCGCAATGGCGGTGTGCGAAGTCTGCAATCGACTGGCCAGTTGCCGGGTCGAGGGGTAGCTGACGTAGAGTTTTTCCAGCAAGGTCTTCTCGAACTCTTCCATCGCCTGTTCGAGGCTATCCACTTCGCTGTCACTCTGGCGCGCCACCGAGGTGCCGGCGATGTCGAGATCACCAATATCCACCAGGCTGCTTTCGCAAATCGCCGCCGCGCGGAAGATTACGTTTTGCAGTTGCCGCACATTACCCGGCCAACGGTTGCCCAGCAGTGCCGGGTAAGTGCCCGGCGCCAGGCGACAGACCGGGCGCTGGATCTGCGCGCAGGCCTGCTGCATGAAGTAGCGGGCCAGCAGCAAAATATCCTGGCCGCGTTCACGCAGCGGCGGGACTTCGACGTTGAGCACGTTGAGGCGATAGAACAGGTCTTCGCGGAAGGTGCCTTCGCTGACCATTTTTTCCAGGTCGCGGTGGGTCGCGCTGAGGATGCGCACGTTGACCTTGACCTCACGATCACCGCCCACCCGACGGAAGCTGCCGTCGTTCAAAAAGCGCAGTAATTTCGCCTGCAAGTACGGTGACATCTCACCGATTTCATCGAGAAATACCGTGCCCTGGTTCGCCAGTTCCATCAGCCCCGGTTTGCCGCCCCGTTGCGCGCCGGTAAAAGCGCCGGGCGCATAGCCGAACAGTTCGCTTTCGGCGAGGTTCTCCGGCAATGCCGCGCAGTTCAACGCCAGGAACGGTGCACTGTGCCGCGCGCTGATGGCGTGGCAGGCGCGGGCCACCAGTTCTTTGCCAGTGCCGGTTTCGCCCTGGATCAGCAGCGGCGCATCAAGGGCGGCGACCCGTTGGGCGCGAGCCTTCAATGTACGAATTGCCGGGGATTCACCGAGCAAGGCGTCGAATCCTTCGGCGTGGTCGTGATGCAGGGCGGAAAGACGTTCGCCGATGCGGTTCGGCTGATACAGGGTCAGCAGAGCGCCGGCATCGGTGATCGGCGTGGCGTCCAGCAGCAAGGTCTGGCCGTTGACGGTGATTTCCCGCAGCGGCAGGCGGAAGCCGTTTTCCAGCAAAGTATCGAGCAGTGCCGGATCGGCAAACAGCTCGGCGATGCTTTCCCCGGCGGGTTCGCGACCGTACAGGGCAATCAGGGCGGGGTTGGCCAGCAGCACTTTGCCGGCGCTGTCGAGGGCCAGGACCGGGTCGGTCATGGCCGCGAGTAACGCATCCAACTGCAAGTGCCGGCGCTGGCCGGGCAAGATGTCGACCACCGTCATCGCCTGCACGCCGCGCACGCTAAGCAAGGCGTCGCGCAGTTCTTCGAGCACTTCCGGGCTCAGGGTCGGGGCGTCGATGTAGACGTTCGGCGGAACCATTTCCACCGCATCCAGATTGAGATTGCGCCCACCGAGCAAGGCCAGGACTTCCTGGGTAATGCCGACGCGGTCGATGAAGCTGACGTGGATACGCATGGGGCGGTTTTTGGTTCTGGAGTGCGGAGGGTGGCAAGTATGCCTTGCAGCGGAGTAATGGTGAAATCCTGCACAGGACTTCGGGTCTGAAACGATCTCCTGTGGGAGCGGGCTTGCTCGCGAAGGCGGTGTGTCCGTCACTGATAATGTCGACTGATAAACCGCTTTCGCGAGCAAGCCCGCTCCCACAGGGATGGTGGGTTATTCCAGATGTTCAGGCTTCACCGGATCACCCGATTTCATGTCCAACTGCACCCGCACATCTTCAAACATCGCATCGTAATGCTTGTGCACCGAGCCAATGCTGCTGTGGGTCTTGGGCACGCCGTATTTCTCGGCAATGTGCGTCACGTTGCTGGCGAAGTTGTAGGCCTGGTCCTTGGGCAGGAAGAACTGCTCGTTCATGTCCTTGCCCTGGATGCTGCCATGCAACGTGAACTGCATGCCTTTGCCTCCTTCGGGATCCTGGGTGACTTCATAGTCCAGGCACAGGTTGTAGCTGACATCGTCGTCGTTCAGCGCGTGGCGCTCGAAGTGCAAGTGACCCGGTTCAAACGTCGCCATTGGCGTCTCTCCTTATAAATAAGTAATGCCAGGTGTCGCCGTGCTGATGCGCGTGCCGGCCTTGCCCTGGACGATGGCTTCGATGTCCGAGAGTGAACCGATGACCGCGACTTTGCCAGTCTTGCGGGCGAACTCACACGCAGCCTGGACCTTCGGCCCCATGGAACCGGCAGCGAAGCCGAGTTTTTCCATGGCGTCGGGGTGGGCCTGGGCGATGGCTTTCTGGGTTGGTTTGCCGAAGTCGATGAATGCGGCGTTGACGTCAGTGGCGATCACCAGCAGATCGCTTTCCAGTTGTTCGGCCAGCAGCGCCGAGCACAGGTCTTTGTCGATTACCGCTTCCACGCCTTCGAGTTTGCCGCTGGCGCCATACATCGTCGGGATCCCGCCACCGCCAGCGCAGATCACGATACTGCCCTTGTCCAGCAGCCACTTGATCGGGCGAATTTCGAAGATGCGTTTCGGCCGTGGGCTGGCGACCACGCGACGGTATTTGTCGCCGTCCGGGGCAATCGCCCAGCCTTTTTCGGCGGCGAGTTTTTCTGCTTCAGCTTTCGAATACACCGGGCCGATGGGTTTGCTCGGGTGCTGGAATGCCGGGTCATTCGCATCGACTTCGACTTGCGTCAGCAGCGTGGCGAACGGCACTTCGAAGTCCAGCAGGTTGCCCAATTCCTGTTCGATGATGTAGCCGATCATGCCTTCGGTTTCGGCACCGAGCACGTCCAGCGGGTAGGGCGACACCGAGGTGTAGGCCGCCGCTTGCAGCGACAGCAGGCCGACTTGCGGGCCATTGCCGTGGGCGATGACCAGTTGGTTGCCGGGGTAGATCCGGGCGATCTGTTCGGTGGCGACGCGGATGTTGGCGCGTTGATTGTCCGCGGTCATGGGTTCACCACGACGGAGCAGGGCGTTACCGCCCAGGGCGACGACGATACGCATAGTGCAGTCCTTCTACAGAGAGCTGGCAAACGACTCGGTCTACTGTGGGAGCGGGCTTGCTCGCGAAAGCGGTGTATCAGTCGCCATCAATGTTGCCTGACACACCGCATTCGCGAGCAAGCCCGCTCCCACATTGACTGTGTTTTGTCAGTGGGAGTCTTTTAGATATCCGCCAACGCCGACACCAGGATCGCCTTGATGGTGTGCATGCGGTTTTCCGCTTGCTCGAAGGCGATGTTGGCGGGCGATTCGAAGACTTCTTCGGTCACTTCAACGCCATTCGCCAGGTGCGGATAGCGCGCGGCGATGTCTTTGCCGACCTTGGTTTCGCTGTTATGGAACGCCGGCAGGCAGTGCATGAACTTTACGCGCGGGTTGCCCGAGGCTTTCATCATCGCGGTGTTGACCTGGTACGGCAGCAATTGCTCGATGCGTTCGTCCCACGCCTCAACCGGTTCACCCATCGACACCCAGATGTCGGTGTGGATGAAGTCCACGCCCTTGACCGCTTGTTTCGGGTCTTCGGTGATGGTGATGCGCGCGCCACTTTCTTCAGCGAAGGCTTGGCACTGGTCGATAAAATCCTGATGCGGCCACAGGGCTTTCGGCGCGCCGATGCGCACGTCCATGCCGAGTTTGGCGCCGATCATCAGCAGCGAGTTGCCCATGTTGTAGCGCGCGTCACCGAGGTAGGCGTAGCTGATTTCATGCAGCGGTTTGTCGCTGTGCTCACGCATGGTCAGCACGTCGGCAATCATTTGGGTCGGGTGGAATTCAGCGGTCAGGCCGTTGAACACCGGCACGCCGGCAAACTTGGCCAGCTCTTCGACGATTTCCTGTTCGAAGCCACGGTACTCGATGGCGTCGAACATCCGGCCCAAGACGCGGGCGGTGTCCTTCATGCTTTCCTTGTGACCGATCTGCGACGACACCGGGTCGATGTAGGTGACGTGGGCGCCCTGGTCGTGCGCCGCGACTTCGAACGCGCAACGGGTGCGGGTCGAGGTTTTTTCGAAGATCAGCGCGATGTTTTTGCCTTGCAGGTGCGCACGCTCGGTACCGGTGTACTTGGCGCGCTTGAGGTCACGGGACAGGTCGATCAGGTAGTTGAGCTCGCGGGTGGTGTGGTGCATCAAGCTCAGCAGGCTGCGGTTACGCATGTTAAAAGCCATTTTGGATCTCCTTGGGTTTCGGTTATCCGCCGGCTCCGCGCTTTATAAGCGCGGAGCACGGCTCATGAATTAATAGTCGATAGGGTCGCGAATGATCGGGCAGGTCATGCAGTGGCCGCCGCCGCGACCGCGACCGAGTTCGCCGGCACTGATGGTGATGACTTCCACGCCAGCCTTGCGCAGCAACGTGTTGGTGTAGGTGTTGCGGTCGTAGCCGATCACCACGCCCGGTTCCAGGGCCACCACGTTGTTGCCGTCGTCCCACTGCTCGCGCTCGGCGGCGAAGCTGTTGCCGCCGGTTTCCACCACGCGCAATGCTTTGAGATTGAGGGCGGCGGCCACGGTGTCGAGGAAGTTGGTTTCTTCGCGGCGGATATCGATGCCGCCCGGTTTGCTCTCGTCAGGGCGCAGGGTGAAGGCAACGATCTGGCTGACCACTTCCGGGAAAATCGTCACCAGGTCGCGGTCGCAGAAGCTGAACACGGTGTCCAGGTGCATCGCCGCGCGGGACTTCGGCAGGCCGGCGACAATCACTCGTTCAACCGCTTTGTGCTTGAACAGGTTCAGCGCCAATTGGCCGATGGCCTGGCGGGACGAGCGTTCGCCCATGCCGATCAACACCACACCGTTGCCGATCGGCATCACGTCGCCGCCTTCGAGCGTCGCGTTACCGTGTTCCTGATCCGGGTCGCCGTACCAGACCTGGAAGTCGGCGTTGGTGAACTCCGGATGGAATTTGTAGATGGCGCTGGCCAGCAAGGTTTCCTGGCGACGCGCTGGCCAATGCATCGGGTTCAGGGTCACGCCACCGTAGATCCAGCAAGTAGTGTCGCGAGTGAACTGGGTGTTGGGCAGCGGCGGCAGAATGAAACTGGAGTGGCCGAGGAAATCGCGGAACATCTCGATGGTCTTGCCGCCGAAACTGTTCGGCAGGTCATCGGCCGATACGCCGCCAATCAGGTACTCGGCGATTTTGCGCGGCTCCAGGCTGCGCAGCCATGAACCGACTTCGTTGACCAGACCCAGGCCCACGGTGTTGGCGGTGATCTTGCGGTCCAGAATCCAGTCCAGGGCTTCGGGAATCGCGACGATGTCAGTCAGCAGGTTATGCATTTCCAGCACATCGACGTTGCGTTCGCGCATCTTGGTGACGAAATCGAAATGGTCACGCTTGGCCTGGGCGACCCACAGCACGTCATCGAACAGCAGTTCGTCGCAGTTGTTCGGGGTCAGCCGCTGATGGGCCAGGCCTGGGGAGCAAACCATCACTTTGCGCAGTTTGCCGGCTTCGGAATGTACGCCGTACTTCACTTTTTCCGTGGTCATTCAGTGATCCTCCAGATTGAAACGGTTACAGAGTCAGGAAACCGGCATACAGCCCGTAAGCTGCCGCCAGGGCGCCGACGACGACGGCGGCGAAAATCAGTTTCTCGACATTGGTGAAAACCGGTTTGCCCACTTCGATCTTGGCCTTGGCGAACAGGATCGCGCCGGGGGCGTAGAGCAGGGCGGACAGCAGCAGGTATTTGATGCCGCCGGCATACAGCAGCCAGACCGCATAAATCACCGCGATGCCGCCGATGATCAGGTCTTTCTTGCGTTCGGCCAGGGCGTTTTCATAGGTTTCGCCACGCACCGCCAGCAGCAGCGCGTAGGCTGCCGACCACAGGTACGGCACCAGAATCATCGAGGTGGCGAGGTAGATCAGCGACAGGTACGTGCTGGCGGAAAACAGCGTGATGATCAGGAACACCTGCACCATCGCGTTGGTCAGCCACAAGGCATTGACCGGCACGTGGTTGGCGTTTTCCTTGCGCAGGAACGCCGGCATGGTGTGGTCCTTGGCGGCGGCGAACATGATCTCCGCACACAGCAGCACCCACGACAGCAACGCACCGAGCAACGAGATGATCAGGCCGATGCTGATCAGCACCGCGCCCCAGTGACCGACCACATGTTCCAACACCGCCGCCATCGACGGGTTCTGCAACTTTGCGAGTTCCGGTTGGGTCATGATCCCGAGGGACAACACATTCACCAGCACCAGGAACAGCAGCACGGTGATGAAACCGATCACCGTGGCTTTACCCACATCGCTGCGTTTTTCTGCCCGGGCCGAGAAGATGCTCGCGCCTTCGATGCCGATAAACACCCAGACGGTGACCAGCATCATGTTGCGCACCTGGCTCATCACGCTACCCAGCGTGGTGTTGTTTTTGCCCCAGATGTCGGCGGTGAAGATGTCCAGTTTGAAGGCGAATACGGCGATCAACACAAACAGCAGCAATGGCACGACCTTGGCGACGGTAGTCACCAGGTTGATGAACGCCGCTTCCTTGATCCCGCGCAGCACCAGGAAGTGCACGGCCCAGAGCAGCACCGAGGCGCCGATCACTGCGGCAACAGTGTTGCCTTCGCCGAAAATCGGAAAGAAGTAACCGAGGGTGCTGAACAGCAGCACGAAGTAACCGACGTTACCCAGCCAGGCACTGATCCAGTAACCCCAGGCCGATGAGAAACCCATGTAGTCGCCGAAACCGGCCTTGGCGTAGGCATAAACTCCGCCGTCCAGATCCGGTTTGCGGTTGGCCAGGGTCTGAAAGACAAAGGCGAGGGTCAGCATGCCGACCGCCGTGATCGCCCAACCGATCAACACGGCGCCGACGTCCGCACTGGCGGCCATGTTCTGCGGCAAAGAGAAGATCCCGCCACCAATCATTGAGCCAACGACCAATGCAACGAGCGCACCGAGTTTCAGTTTTGCGGGGGATTCAGACATTGCATGACTCCAGTGCAGGAGAAGAGAGGCAACAGATTAAATCTGTTAACTGTTCAATCAGCTGACATAGATCAGTGCATGGGCACATTCCATTGTTAATGAAAGACTTATGAACTTTTACCGTTCATAACTGTATTGCTGGAAAAGCCCGGTCCAGAGGCCTCCGGCAGATAAGGCGGGATAATGCGTAGCGCATGGAGCTTTTTAAACTAGTTCGTTTCTGCGTTTTCGCAAACATTGATGTCTGTTTTCAGTACAGAATTGATTTATCAGGACTGAAATAAAAAAAGGTTATACGCGGATTGCCATAGATTGATCGGCTATAAATAAAAGGCGCTAGTCGGTGTTAATTATTAAACGTTATTACGCTTTATCTATTTAGTTAACGGTTAGAGGGGCTGTCGCGATGAGGTTGCTGCTGGCGTATCGGCCGCCTTATGACTGGGCGGCAATGCTGGTTTTTTTGTCGGCGCGAGCGATTGCCGGGATGGAGACGGTGGTCGATGGCGTGTATTCGCGCAGCATCGGTTTACACGGTGTGCACGGTACGTTGTCGATCAAACCCACGGGGATTGATGCGCTGGAGCTGACGCTGGATTTTCCGGACCCGGCCGCCGTGCCCGAGATCGTGGCGCGGGTGCGGCGGATGTTTGATCTGGATGCCGACTTGCCGGCGATCCAGCAGCATTTGGCGGCAGATCCACTGATGGCGCAGTTGATCACCGAGCGTCCCGGATTGCGCGTGCCGGGGGCGTGGGATGGGCTGGAACTGGCGATTCGCGCGGTGTTGGGGCAGCAGATTACGGTGAGTGCGGCGATTAAGCTGGCGGGGAAATTGGTGGAGCAGTATGGCGAGCCGTTGCGTTCGGCGCTGCCGGGGCTGACACATGTGTTTCCTGGCGCGACGGTGTTGGCGGTGGCGGATCTGGCGGCATTGGGCATGCCGAAAAGCCGTGGGCGGACGTTGTCGGGCGTGGCGCAGGCGCTGCTGGAGGATCCGTTGTTGTTTGAACCGGGTCGGGACGGTGGCGTGGCGCGGTTGTTGGCGTTGCACGGGATTGGTGACTGGACGGCGCAGTACATTGCGTTGCGGCAGTTGCGGGAAAGGGATGCGTTTCCTTCGGGGGATGTGGGATTGATTAATGCGTTGGCGGCGCTTGAGGGGGAGCCGGTGACGGCGCGGGATTTGTTGTTGCGGGCTGAGGTGTGGCGGCCGTTTCGGGGATATGCGGCGCAGCTTTTGTGGACATCGTTGAGTCGGGCTGATTGAGCTGATCTGGGACTTGTATCGGATGTTCTGGCCTCATCGCGAGCAAGCTCGCTCCCACAGTTGACCGAGTTCACTTGGAGGAACGCGGTCCCCTGTGGGAGCGAGCTTGCTCGCGATGACTATCTAACAGTCACCACCACTGCGCGCGATGGGAACCCAGTTCCGAGGCCGGCAGTGTCCATTGCAACGGCGTCCCGGTGATCTTCAGCGGAACATGCAACCGATGCGCCGGCCCCCAAGGTGTCTGTTCAACCAGCAGCCCTTGATCGCTGTCATCTTCCGCCCGCAACGCCTCATCTATCCCGGTGCCATGCTCGATCAACAACTTCGCCGTCCGCGCTAACGACAACCGTGCCGATCCTCCACTGCCTAACAACGTGATCGCCGCTGCCGCCATCAAATACCCGGTCGCGTGATCCAGCGCCTGCACCGGCAACGGTGTTGGCTTGTCGGCCTTCTTCCATTGCTGGCCGGCCTCGGCGATCCCGCTGCTCATCTGCACCAGGCTGTCGAAACCCCGACGGTTCTGCCACGGGCCGCTCCAGCCGTAGGCGTTGAGGCAGACATCAATCAAACCGGGTGCCAATGCCTGGCGTTCAGTCACGCCGTAACCCAAGCGTTCCAGCGCATCGGCGCGGTAGCCGTGGAGCAGAATGTCGGCGTCCTTGAGCAGGCTTTCGAACACCGCGCGATCAGCCTTGTCGTGCAAATCCAGGCGCGCACAGCGTTTGCCGAGGGTGACTTCCGGCACGACACCGGGCTCGTTCCAGGTCGGCGGGTCGATGCGCAAGACGTCGGCGCCGAGGCCGGCGAGGAAGCGGCTGGCGGTAGGGCCGGCGAGTACACGGGTCAAGTCCAGTACCTTGATCCCGGCCAGCGGTCGCGCGACGGAGCCTTGCCACGCTTTGGTGGTTTGACTGGCATTGGCGGCGAATTGAATCAACGGCTCGGCGTTCACCGCGATGCCTTGAGGATGAGCCTGCCACTGCGCCCAGGTGCGCATTTCGGCGGCACAACCACCGGCCTCGACCACGGCCAGTTCCAGATCGGTCTTGGCCCATTTCGCCACCTGACTCGCCATCGCGGCGCGGTCGGCACAGGCGCCGAGCACGCTTTCAGCGGCAGCGCGGTGATGCGGGGCGTTGGTGTGCAGGCGGATCCAGCCGTCCTTCGTCGCATAGTCACCGGCGACCGGGTCCCACAGCGGCGGCACGCTCCAGCCCACCGGGCGAATCGAGGTGGCGAACCAGAACGAGGCCAAACGGCGATCCACTTCAAGGCTGGGCAAGCGACCGGTTTGCCGCTGCAGCAATTCGCTCACGGCCTGACCGGCAGCGCCGATGCTCGCGCAGGCGAGGTCGGTGACGGCGAACGCCGAGGGCAGGGCGCCGCCCGACGTGAAGGGGATTGGGGTGTGCGGCAAGCCGAGTGCGGCTTGAATGGACGTGAGTAAATCAGTCATCGAAGGCCCTCCGGAACGAGGGTTCGATCATAGATCAAAATAGACGAGCAACAGGATGAAACCTGTGGGAGCGAGCTTGCTCGCGATAGCGGTGCATCAGTCGACATCCATGGTGAATGTCAGTCCGTCATCGCGAGCAAGCTCGCTCCCACAGGGTTAAACGCGGAACTGATCCATCAATTTCATCTGGTGCGTGGCCAGTGCATTCAGCTGGCTGCTGATCTGCGCTGATTCGGTCGCCTGCCCAGTCAGGGTTTCGGTGACGGTGCGGATCGCCGAGACATTGCGGTTGACCTCTTCGGCCACGGCGCTTTGCTGTTCGGCGGCGCTGGCGATTTGCAGGTTCATGTCGCTGATCACCGTGACCGCGTCGCTGATCTTGCCCAGGGCCTGGACCGCTTGCTGGATTTGCCCGGCGTTGCTGTGAGCCTGGGTCTGGCTCGAATGCATGGTGGCGACCACGCCGCGAGTGCCGGTCTGGATGCGTTCGATCACGACGCGGATTTCTTCCACCGAGTCCTGGGTGCGTTTGGCCAGGTTGCGCACTTCATCGGCCACCACCGCAAAGCCGCGACCGCTTTCCCCGGCACGCGCCGCTTCAATCGCCGCGTTGAGTGCCAGCAGGTTGGTCTGTTCGGCAATGCTGCGGATCACTTCCAGCACCGAACCGATCTGCTCGCTGTTGACCGCCAGGGCTTCGACTTCGGTCACGGCTTTGCTGACTTCGTCGGCCAGCAAGTTAATGTCCCGGGTGCTGCGCTCGATGATCTGCATGCCGTCGCGGGCTGACTGGTCAGCACCTTTGGCTGCGTTGGCGGCGTTCGATGCGCTGTTGGCGACGTCATGCGCGGTGGCGCTCATTTCGTTGGACGCGGTGGCGACCTGGTCGATTTCGCGGAACTGTACCTGCATGCCTTCGCTGGTCTGGCGGGCGATTTCCGAAGACTGGTCGGCGGTGCCACGGGCATCGGTGATGCTTTGCTTGATCTGCGCGATAGTCGGTTGCAGCTTGTCGAGGAAACGGTTGAACCAGCTCACCAGTTCGCCGAGTTCGTCTTTCTTGCTGTAGTGCAAGCGCTGGGTCAGGTCGCCGTCGCCGCTGGCAATCGCCTTGAGCATTTCGGCGACGCTGTTGATCGGCCGGGTCACGCCGGAAGCGGTGAGCCAGATAAGTAACAGGCCAACCAGACCGGCCGCGATCGCCACCATCAGTGCCTTGATCGTGCCACTTTGTTGCGCGTCATCGACGACCGCTTGCAGCTTCACCGAGTCGGCCAGTAGCACTTGTTTCGGCAGGTCGATCACCACGCCCCAGGCTTTGGAATCGGGGATCGGGCTGACCGGGAACACCGCGCGGATCAGGTCGCCCTGTTCGATAATCTTCGGCGAGCCATTGCCGAGCAATTGCAGGACTTCCTTGCCGTCTGCGCCGAGGGTCTCGCCGATGTTTTTACCGACCTTGCCGGCGTCGGCGCTGTAACCGGCGAGCACGCCGCTGCCGGAGACGATCAGCATATGCCCGGCGTTGTTGAACAAATCACGCTGGGAGTCCACCGTCGCCGCTTGCAACGCGTCGAGGGCAATGTCCACGCCGACCACGCCGATGGCCTTGCCGTCCACCAGCAGCGGAACGGAAATGGTGGTCATCAGCACTTCCTTGCCGCCCACGGTATCGGAATACGGGTCGAGCAAGCAGGAGCGTTTGTTGTCGCGAGGGCAGGTGTACCAACTGTTGTAAGGCGTACCGCTGAGGCTCAAGGTGGTTTTGGTCATGTCGTCTTCGACCATGATCGTGTTCAGCCCGACCCCGCCCGCGCGGCTCCAGTAACTGGCGAAACGTCCGGATTCGTTGGATTGGCGGGCCGCATCATTGGCGAACTCGCTGTCCTTGCCGTCGAGGCCGTTGGGTTCGAACGCCAGCCAGATTCCCAGCACTTTGCTGTTGCGCTCGAAAGCGGTTTTCAGGCTCTGGTTCAACTCTTCACGCAAGGCGCCGGCCTCAAGCGAGCGCTTGGCCGCCATGTTGCGCATGTCCTTGATCTGATCGGCCAGGGCCGTCACCACCAGCAGGCTTTCACCGAAGGTCTTCTGCACCCGCACGGCTTGCTCGGCGGCTTTGGCTTGCAGCAGGTTTTGCACACTGGCGGTGAGCATTTTGCTGCTGGAGGCGTTGACCAGTTCGTCGTTCTGGTTGGTCTGGTAGATGTTCATGCCAACGATCAGCGCGATGACGCCGAGCAGGCACAGACCGGACAACAGCACGATTTTCAGGCGGATGGACAGGGAGTCGAACATAGGGCGAACTCGCAAATGGATGAGGTGTTGGCCAAGAGACGGGAGTGCTCCCGCTCGCCAAGTCCATTCAGCGCCATTTAATGCACATCGGCGCGGGCAGAGCTTGCATGAGGGGCAAGCGGACGAACGGTATCAGGTGATCGTTTGCGCAGGAGAATCCCCTGAAACGCGCTGGAATTCAGGAGATTTGCGATGTTGAAGTTGCTTGGTAGCCCAGCGGGATTTGGGTGGGTCAGGAAGGTTGCGGTGCGGATTCAGGTCGCGACCAGATCCACAGATTGCCCAGGCTCATGCCGGCAATCGCCAGGTAAATCGGCCAGCCGTGATCGAGCATCACCAGCATCAAACCGGCGCACAGCAACATGCTGACGGTGGCGCTGACCTTGGCCCGGCGCGCGATGATTTTGCCGTTGCGCCAGTTGCACAGGATCGGCCCGAACAACCGATGGTTTTCCAGCCAGGCACTCAGGCGCGGCGAACTCTTGGTCGCGGCCCAGGCAGCGAGAAGGATGAACTCGGTGGTCGGCAGGCCCGGCACGACAATCGCAATCAAGCCGATGCCCAGGCTGACATAGGCCAGCAGGCCGAAGAGGATTCGGGCGAGTTTGGAGGAGGCGAGGTGTTTGCGGGTCATATGGTCGACAGTTATACCCTGTGGGAGCGGGCTTGCTCGCGAATGCGTCGGATCAGTCGACAACAATGTTGCCTGACACACCGCTTTCGCGAGCAAGCCCGCTCCCACAGGGATTGTGTGGTGTCAGGCGAGCTCTGGGGCGTAGGCCTGTTCCAGCAGCACGGTGAAGCGGTTGAACGCATCGACCGCAGCTTGCTCGATTTCGGCCTCTTCCTGAGCGCTGAACTCCAGCGAATCGAGGGTTCTGACGAAACTCTTCCAGCCTTCAGCGCGACCACCGGCCGGTTCACCGAGGTGACGGGCACCCAAGGTTTCGCTCAAGCCCAGGCCCACGGCACGTTTGATTAAAAACGCAGCACCCAACTTCGAGCCTTCGGAAACAAACAAAAAGCCCAAGGCTGCGGCTTTGGTTGGGTTCTGCACGGCGCCAGCCACCGGTGCCGGAACCTCGGTGTCCAGATCCGCCAGGTCAGCCTTGGCCGCGTCGGCCCGGCAGCGCGCCGGCAGGTCCGGGACGATAGCGGTCAGTTCGGCGTCGTTGTACAGCGCTACCAACTCCGACTGGAACAAATACTGCGCGACCACGAAACGGGCGAAGTTGGCCTGGGTTTCAAACGGCGCGTGGGCTTTGACCAGCGCATCCAGCTTGGTGTGTGGCTCGTTGGTGATCTGGTTCAAACGTTGCGAACGCAGGGCGGCGCGTTGAGCAGTGTCCGTGGAGGTCATGGGAAATCCTTGTGAAAAAAGAGGCGCTTGGTAACGAGACGAACAAGAAGACGCCCGAGCGTAAAAAAAACTCACTGCAACGCATTAACAAATGTGTCGCAGTGAGTCATTCAGGATCAGATGTCCCAGACCAGATTGACCGCGAAGTTGCGACCCGGCTGGGTCAGGCGATCAAGGTTGGCCGGTTGGGTCACCGAGGCTTCGCCGACGCTGTCGTAACCGCGTACGTCATCCCACTGCCAGTATTTCTTGTCGGTCAGGTTGTACAGGCCGGCGTTGATGGTCACGTCGTCGGTGACCTTGTAGAAACCGGCCAGGTCGAGCACGCCATAACCCGGGGTCTTGAACTGGGTGCTGGTGCCGTCCGGGGTCTTGAAGCTGGTGCTGTCGACGCGGTCCTTGCGCTTGACCAAAGTCCAGCTCAACAGCGCGCCGTAGTTATCCTGGTCGTAACCGAGGCCGAACACGCCGGTCAGCGGGTTGATGCTGTTCAGCGGCTGGCCAGTGTCATCGTTACGGCCATACAGGTACGACATCGAGCTTTGGGTGTAGAGGCCGGTTGGTGCGCCGAAGGTGTCGAGGTTCAGGCGACCTTTCAGCTCCACGCCCTTGATGGTGGCGTGCTTGATGTTGTTACTCTGGAACGTGGTCTCGGTGTAACCCGGCGTGATCGCATTCTCGTCGATGAAGTCGCGATACTTGTTGTAGAACACCGCCACATCGAAGGTGCCCGCCTCGAACTGGCCGCGCAGGCCGGTTTCATAGCTCTTGCTCTTTTCCGGTTCCAGGTCAGGGTTCGGCGCTACCTGATAACCGCCGGCGAGGTTTTCGAAGCGACCGTACAAGGCCTTGGCGGTCGGCGTGCGGAAGCCTTCGGCGTACTGGCCGTACCAGGTGTAGTTATCGTTGAAGCTGTAAGTGGTGCCGAACTTCGGCGACAGACGATGCCAGGTCTTGGTCTTGTCGCTGACCACGCCGTTGCCGCTCTGGTCGGCGGTGGCCAGGAACTCATCGGTGATGTGCGGCTTGAGCTGGGTGTAGTCGTAGCGCGCACCCGGCAGGAAGGTCCAGTTGCCCCAACTGATCTGATCTTGAGCGAACAGGCTGTAGCTGTTGATGGTCGGGTCCGGGAAGTCGCTGGCCGGTGTCAGGGTATCGGCGGCGCTTGGCGCACCAATGACGCGGCAGGCGCCGGCCACGGTCAGGCAGGTGCCGGTGCCGGTACGCAGGCCGGTGACTTTGTCCTGCTTGATGGTGGTGCCGTAGGTGACGGTGTGATCGGTGTCAGCAACCGCGAAGGACTTGTCGGCCTGGGCATCGAACACCCATTGGCGATCCTTGTAGTTGGTGTTGCGTTCGCGCAGCACGGTACGCGACGGCGCGTATATTTCTTCGGTGCTCTGATCGGTCTTGGCGATCTGATAGTTCAGTGACCACTTGATATGGTCGGCCAACGCCGTGTCCAGGCCGAAGCTGTGCTCCAGACCAAAACGTTCGCGGCTCACGGTGTCGTTGCCGGTGCGCGACTTGTAGAAACCGAAACCGCGTCCGGCGTTGAACGGGCCACCGACGGCGCTCAGTTGATTGGTGTCGCGGTCGTCTTTGTATTTCTCGTAGGTCAGGCCCAGGCGTGCGTCGTCGGCGTAGTTCCAGCCGAGTTTGGCCAGCACGTTGGTGGTGCGCACGTCTTCAGGGTTGGCCTCGGTGCGGTTGAGGCCGGTGCCACCGGTCTCGCCGTAGGATTCGGTTTCGTGGCCATTGCGTTGGCTCAAGTGCAGCAAGCCGTCGAAATCGCCGGTGCGGCCAGCGACGGTGCCGGACGTCAACCAGCTATCGTCGGCCGAGCTGTAGCCAGTTTTCAGGCGCGCGCCGACGTCTTTGCCGGGCTTGATGATGTCGTCCGGGTCGAGGGTGTAGTAGCTGACGGCGCCGCCGATTGCATTGCTGCCGTACAGAACCGAGGCCGGGCCGCGAAGGATTTCGACGCGTTTGACGATTTCCGGGTCGACGTAATTACGGTTGGTCTGGGCATAAGGGCCGTTGAAGAAACTGTCCGGCACTTGCACGCCGTCGACTTGAGTCAGCACGCGGTCGCCGTCGATACCACGGATGTTGTAACCGGTCAGCCCGGCGCGCTGGCCGGCACCGCCTACCGAGACACCTGGCTCGTAGCGCACCAGATCCTTGATGTTGTTGACGTTGTTACGGTCCAGCTCTTCGCGGGTCTGCACGGTGACGGTGGCCGGCACGCTGTCGATGCTCTGTTCCTGGCGAGTGGCGCTGATCGTCACTTGTTGCAGATTGAGCGCGCCGCTGCTGCTGCGTTTTTCCAGCACGATGTTGTTATTGCCCAGTTTGCGATAGCCGAGGTTGGTCCCCACCAACAGGCGATCCAGGGCTTTTTCAGGTGGCAGCGAACCACGCACACCCGGCGAGGCGACGCCTTCTGCCAGTTCGGCGGGCAAGCCTACCTGCCAGCCGGTCACGGCGGTAAAGGCATTGAGGGCCGAGACCAGCGACTGCTGCGGGATGGCGAACGAATAATCGCCCATGTTGCGGCTTGGCTGCTCGGCGGCAGTGGCGGCCATCAGCGGCGTGGCACCGGCCATCAGGATGGCGGCGGTCAGCAGCGACAACACGCGGGAAGGTGAAGAGGACTGGCGGGTATGGCGAGAGGACATCGATAGCGCTCCGTGTCGCACGAATCTTTATAGGTGCAGATTGGCATGGTTAGATGCGAATCAATTGCATTGGCTATAACGAGACGAACGAGCTTCAGCTATCGAGTAAAAATAATTCTCATTTAGTTCAAGATCACCAGCGCGGGGAATTCTTGAAGCCGTGCAGAGGTGATGTGGGCGAGGGAGCGGACCACGTCCAGCGGCTGGTCGAGGCGGTAATTGCCGGTGACGGCGACGTCGGCCAACTGCTCGTTGTTGTTGATGATCCAGCCCGGATAGTAGCGACGCAGCTCCGCCAGCACTTGGCTCAGCGGGCAATTCTCGAACACCAGTCGGCCCTGGACCCAGGCCAGGTCGGTGGCGGCATCGAGCTTGGCCGGGCGGTCGAAACCGTTGGGGCCGATGCGGATGCTTTCGCCGGCCGAGAGCCGCACTCGCGCATCGTCACGGGTCGCACGCAAATCCACGTCGCCACGCTGTACCCGAACCTGCGCCACGCCGTCGAGGTAACGCACGGCAAACGCGGTGTCGTGCACGCTGGCCTTGACCGGCCCGGCGTCGATTTCCAGCGCCTGGCCACGGTTGGCCGGCACCTCGAAAAACGCCTCGCCCTGATACAACCGGGCCACGCGCTGTTGATCGTTGATGGTGCTGGAAAATGCCGAGTTGGTATTGAGCAGGACTTTCGAGCCGTCTTCCAGTTGCAGACGCTGGCGCTCACCGACCACGGTCAGGTGATCGGCCTGCAGGCGCATCGGCAGATTACTGAAACTGAACAAACCGAGGATCAACACCGCCGCCGTGGCCAAGGGTTTCCAGTGCGGACGCAGGCGCGACAGCACGCTGACTTTCGCCGGTTGAGCGGCGAGGCTTTGCGCACACTGCGTGACCAGCGGACCGTCCCAGATCGCCTGGGCCTTGGCGAAGGCTTCAGCGTGCAGGGGATCGGCAGCGAGCCAGTCGTGAAACTGTCGGGTCTGTTCTTCGCTCGGACTGCCAAGCACGATCAGCCAGTCCAAAGCCTGGTCCATCGCGCTGGCGGGGTCTCCAGCGGAGCGGTGGGTGTCCGTCACGGTGTTTCCTCGGCTGTGTCTGTGCACGGCTGTTTTTTGAGTGAAGCTTGAAAGTGGGGCAAGGGTAGCAAAGCCCGACGGCCTGCGCAGTCGATCACGGCAGGTAGCGAATAAACCTGCAGACTCAGTCGCCGTTCAAGCGTTCCGCGACGCCGATGCAGATCGCCATGATCAATTTCAATTCCTTTTGTACCGTGCTCAACGACACGCCGAGCTTCTCGGAAATCTCCAGATAACTGTGCCCGTGCAGGCGACTGAGGATAAAGATCTGCTGCTGGCGCTGGCTGAGTTCACTGAGGCTCACGTTCAAACGCTCCAGCAATTGTTCGGCATGGGCGGCGTCCTCGGCGCTGCTGGCGGGGGCGGCGATGCTTTCGACCACCTCCAGCGGGACGTCATCGAGCATGGTGCGCGACTGGATTCGCCGCGCACGCAAATGGTCCAGCGCCAGGTTGCGAGCGGTCTGGAACACGAAGGGTTCGAGGTGATCGATGGCTCGTTCACTGAGCGCCCGGGTCACGCGCAGGTAGGTTTCCTGCAGCAGATCTTCGGCGGTGCTGTGATTGTTGACCATCCGCTCCAACGTGCGCAGCAAGGAAACCCGCTGGGCGATGAAGACGTGATTGAAGCGCGATTGACTCACGGGAGGACCTGATCCATTTCGAGCGAATGATAATGCTTATCATCCACTCGAATGGTCAAGTGCTGATTTGTGAAGCTGATTGCGAAGCGCTAGGCGCGACCCAGCAGATAAGTCGCGTAATCCGGAATCCGGTGCTCGTGGGCCTGATCCATCATCGGGCTGCTGAGCAAGTAATCGGCGCTGCATTCATTGCAGGCCACCGGAATGTTCCAGACCGCCGCGACCCGCAGCAACGCCTTGATATCCGGGTCGTGGGGCTGCGGTTCGAACGGGTCCCAGAAGAACACCAGCATGTCGACCCGCTGCTCGGCGATGCGCGCCCCGAGTTGCTGGTCGCCGCCCAACGGGCCACTGATCATGCTTTCCACCGGCAGGTCGAGGCGTTGTTGCAACAACAACCCCGTGGTGCCGGTGGCGACCAGTTCATGCTGCGCCAACTTGTCTTTCTGGCGCTCGGCCCAGTCCAGCAAAAACACTTTGCAATGGTCATGCGCGACCAGGGCGATACGCTTGCGCGCCGCCAAGGTCTTTTGCGTGAAGCTGATACCGATCATCGATGACTGCTCTCGGGGAGGGCTTGCACATATCGCGTAGGAGCTGCCGAAGGCTGCGATCTTTTGATCTTGATCTTTCCGGGATCGCTGAAAAACAAGATCAAAAGATCGCAGCCTTCGGCAGCTCCTACAGGTTCGCGTCAACAGGTAATGGAGCGTCGTGTTCCATTACAGGTTCGTGTCAACAGGCAATGGAGCGTCGTGTTCCATTACAGGTTTGCGTCAACAGGTAATGGAGCGTCATGTTCCATTACAGGTTTGCGTCAACAGGTAATGGAGCGTTGTGCCCCCATTACAGGTCTGCGTCACAAATAATGAGCGTCGCGGCCCATTATGGGTTCGCGTCAAACCATGACGTCGCTTATTCGGCGTTGCAGAGCGCCAGGCAGTTATCGAGCATGCGGTTGGAGAAGCCCCATTCGTTGTCGTACCAGGCCAGGACCTTGAGCAGCTTGCCGCTGGACTTGGTGTGGTTGGCGTCGAAGATCGACGACAGCGGGTTGTGGTTGAAGTCACTGGAGACCAGCGGCAGGGTGTTGTAGCCGAGGATTTTCGAGTGCTGGGAGGCTTCTTTCAGCAGCGCATTCACTTCGTCGGCTGACGCTTCGCGCTTGAGCTGTACGGTCAGGTCCACCAGCGACACGTTAATCACCGGGACACGCACCGCCATGCCGGTCAGTTTGCCCGCCAGTTCCGGCAGTACCAAGCCGACCGCTTCAGCGGCGCCGGTCTTGCTCGGGATCATGTTCTGGGTGGCCGAACGGGCGCGGTACGGGTCGGTGTGGTAGACGTCGGTCAGGTTCTGGTCGTTGGTGTAGGCGTGGATCGTGGTCATCAGACCGCTTTCGATCCCCAGCTCGCGGTGCAGCACCTGGGCCACCGGGGCCAGGCAGTTGGTGGTGCACGAGGCGTTGGAAATAATCTGGTGCGACTGGCGCAGGATGTCGTGGTTCACACCATAAACCACAGTCGCGTCGGCGCCTTTGGCCGGGGCCGAGATGATGACTTTGCGGGCGCCGGCCGTAATATGCGCGGCGGCTTTGGCACGGTCGGTGAACAGACCGGTGCATTCGAATACCACGTCAATCTTCTCGGCAGCCCATGGCAGTTCGGCCGGGTTGCGGATGGCGCTGACCGAAATACGGTCACCATTGACGGTCAGGCTTTCGTTATCGTGCTGGACATCGGCGTCGAATGTGCCGTGAACGGTGTCGTACTTCAGCAGATGAGCGTTGATCGAGCTGTCGCCCAAGTCATTGATGGCAACGATCTGCAAATCCTGGCGGTAGCCTTGGGTATACAGTGCGCGAAGGACATTGCGGCCAATACGGCCAAAACCATTGATTGCGATTCGAAGAGTCATTTAACTGGGCCGCCGTCGATTTGTTGTTGGAATTACAAGATTATTCGCATAAAAATAGAAAACAAGCCTTTTTAATGGCAATATTTTGTTCAATCTACAACGAGTGACCTGAATCAACTGGTCCGATCGATCAAGAAAGCCGCCCGTCACCCCATCGACAACGGCACTTGATCAGCATAGACAATCAGGTCGCCACATCCGTTAGCCTGGAGTTCTACACATGCATCCCCGCGTCCTTGAGGTCACCGAACGGCTTATCGCCCGTAGCCGAGCTACTCGTGAGGCTTACCTTGCGCTGATTCGCGGCGCTGCCAGCGACGGTCCGATGCGCGGCAAGCTGCAATGCGCCAACTTCGCCCACGGCGTGGCGGGTTGCGGCACCGAAGACAAGAACAGTCTGCGGATGATGAACTCCGCGAACATCGCAATTGTTTCTTCGTATAACGACATGCTCTCGGCGCATCAGCCGTACGAAGTCTTTCCTGAACAGATCAAAAAAGCCCTGCGCGAAATCGGCTCGGTCGGCCAGTTCGCTGGCGGCACCCCGGCGATGTGCGATGGCGTGACCCAGGGCGAGCCCGGCATGGAACTGAGCCTGCCGAGCCGCGAAGTGATCGCGCTGTCCACTGCCGTGGCGCTGTCCCACAACATGTTCGATGGCGCGCTGATGCTCGGCATCTGCGACAAAATCGTGCCGGGCCTGATGATGGGCGCGCTGCGTTTCGGTCATCTGCCGATGATCTTCGTACCGGGCGGACCCATGGTCTCCGGCATTTCCAACAAGCAGAAAGCCGATGTGCGCCAGCGCTATGCCGAAGGCAAAGCCTCGCGCGAGGAGTTGCTGGAATCGGAAATGAATTCCTACCACAGCCCCGGTACCTGTACTTTTTACGGCACCGCCAACACCAACCAGCTGCTGATGGAAGTCATGGGCCTGCACTTGCCGGGCTCTTCTTTCGTCAACCCGAACACGCCGTTGCGCGATGCCCTGACCCGCGAAGCGGCGCATCAAGTCACGCGCCTGACCAAGCAAAATGGCAACTTCATGCCGATCGGTGAAATCGTCGATGAGCGTTCGCTGGTCAACTCCATCGTGGCGCTGAACGCGACTGGCGGCTCGACCAACCACACCCTGCACATGCCGGCCATCGCGATGGCTGCCGGTATTCAATTGACCTGGCAAGACATGGCCGACCTCTCCGAAGTCGTGCCGACCCTGAGCCACGTCTACCCGAACGGCAAAGCCGACATCAACCACTTCCAGGCGGCGGGCGGCATGTCGTTCCTGATCCGCGAACTGCTGGAAGCGGGCTTGCTGCATGAAAACGTCAACACCGTGCTCGGCCATGGCCTGAGCCGCTACACCCAAGAACCGTTCCTCGATAACGGCGAACTGGTCTGGCGCGAAGGCGTGACCGACAGCCTCGACGAAACCATCCTGCGCCCGGTCTCGCGCGCGTTCTCGTCAGAAGGCGGCTTGCGCGTGATGGAAGGCAACCTCGGTCGTGGCGTCATGAAGGTTTCCGCTGTCGCTCTGGAAAACCAGATCGTCGAAGCGCCGGCCATGGTGTTCCAGGATCAGCAGGACCTGGCCGATGCGTTCAAGGCCGGTTTGCTGGAGAAGGATTTTGTCGCGGTGATGCGCTTCCAGGGCCCGCGTTCCAACGGCATGCCGGAACTGCACAAGATGACGCCGTTCCTCGGCGTGTTGCAGGATCGCGGCTTCAAAGTGGCACTGGTGACTGACGGACGGATGTCCGGCGCTTCCGGGAAAATCCCGGCGGCGATTCACGTCAGCCCCGAAGCTTACGTCGGCGGCGCTCTTGCGCGAGTGCAAGAGGGCGATATCATCCGCGTCGATGGCGTCAAAGGCACCCTGGAGATTAAGGTGGACGCCGAAGAATTCGCAGCGCGCACGCCGGCCAAGGGTTTGTTGGGTAACAACATCGGCAGCGGGCGCGAACTGTTTGGTTTCATGCGCATGGCCTTCAGCTCCGCAGAGCAGGGCGCCAGCGCCTTTACTTCTGCCCTGGAGACGCTTAATTGAAACTGGCTTTGGTCGGTGACATCGGTGGGACCAACGCACGTTTCGCGTTGTGGAAAAACCAGCAACTGGAGTCGATCCAGGTATTGCCGACGGCAGAACACACCTGCCCGGAGGAGGCCATTGGTGTCTACCTGACCGGGTTGGGGCTCAAGCCGGGCGACATTGGTTCGGTGTGCCTGTCGGTCGCCGGCCCGGTGAGCGGCGATGAATTCAAGTTCACCAACAATCACTGGCGCCTGAGCCGCAAGGCGTTCTGCCAGACCTTGCAGGTGGACCGACTGCTGCTGGTCAACGACTTCTCGGCCATGGCCCTGGGCATGACCCGTTTGCAGCCGGGCGAATTCCGCGTGGTCTGCGAAGGCACGCCGGAACCGTTGCGCCCGGCGGTGGTGATCGGTCCCGGCACCGGTTTGGGTGTCGGCACATTGCTTGATCTGGGCGAGGGCCGTTATGCGGCGTTGCCGGGGGAGGGCGGTCACGTCGATTTGCCGTTGAGCAGCCCACGGGAAACCCAGTTGTGGCAACACATCTTCAACGAGATCGGGCATGTCAGCGCCGAGACTGCGTTGAGCGGTAGTGGCTTGCCGCGAGTCTATCGGGCGATTTGTGCGGTGGACGGGCATGAACCGGTGCTCGAGACCCCGGAAGCGATTACTGCGGCTGGTCTGGCGGGGGATCCGATTGCCTTGGAAGTGCTGGAGCAGTTCTGCTGCTGGCTCGGCCGCGTGGCCGGAAATAACGTGCTGACCACGGGTGGGCGCGGCGGGGTGTTTATCGTGGGCGGGGTGATTCCACGGTTTGCCGATTTCTTCGTTGAAAGCGGTTTCGCCCGGTGCTTCGCCGACAAGGGTTGCATGAGCGATTATTTCAAAGGCATCCCGGTGTGGCTGGTGACGGCGCCGTATTCCGGGCTGGTTGGCGCAGGCGTGGCGCTCGACCAGGCCTGAAACGCAATCCAACCTGTGGGAGCGGGCTTGCTCGCGAAGGCGTCGTGTCAGTGATATCAATGGCGCCTGACACACCGCTTTCGCGAGCAAGCCCGCTCCCACATGGGTTTTGCGGTGTTTGTTGGTTCCACGCTTAAGGCATAATCCGCCCAATTCAAACAACAAGGATGCCGCCCCTGTGAGCTCAGTCAACAAGTCGATTTTGTTGGTCGATGACGATCAAGAGATACGCGAGTTGCTGGACACCTACCTGACCCGCGCAGGTTTTCAGGTGCGCACGACGCCGGACGGCGCAGGCTTTCGCCAGGCGATGAACGAAGCGCCGAGCGATCTGGTGATCCTCGATGTGATGCTGCCG
This sequence comes from Pseudomonas sp. B21-053, assembly GCF_026016365.1. Lineage (NCBI taxonomy): Bacteria > Pseudomonadati > Pseudomonadota > Gammaproteobacteria > Pseudomonadales > Pseudomonadaceae > Pseudomonas > Pseudomonas sp. B21-053. Next base: position 5,516,952 of record NZ_CP087205.1, on the reverse strand, counting down.
GACGAAGACGGCTTCAGCCTTTGCCGCTGGATTCGCCAACACCCGCGTCAGGCCCAGGTGCCGATCATCATGCTCACCGCCAGCTCCGACGAGGCCGACCGCGTGATTGGCCTGGAACTGGGCGCCGACGATTACCTCGGCAAACCTTTCAGCCCTCGCGAATTGCAGGCCCGCATCAAGGCATTGTTGCGCCGTGCCCAGTTCGGTCAGGAACGCTCCGGCAGTGAAGTGCTGGCCTTCGATGACTGGCGCCTGGACATGGTCAGCCATCGGCTGTTCCACATCGACGGCGAAGAAGTGATTCTCTCCGGTGCCGATTTCGCCCTGCTGAAACTGTTCCTCGATCACCCCCAAGAAATCCTCGACCGCGACACCATCGGCAACGCCACCCGTGGCCGCGATCTGATGCCGCTGGATCGCATTGTCGACATGGCCGTCAGCCGTTTGCGCCAGCGCCTGCGCGACACCGAAAAACCTCCTCGACTGATTCGTACCGTGCGCGGCAGTGGTTATCAATTGGCCGCCAACGTGGTTGCCAGCAATGGCCACTGAGTGGTTGCGCCGGCTCGCCGCCAAGGTGCCGGTGCCGCGTTCGCTTCTCGGGCGAATGCTGTTGCTGACGCTGTTGGTGGTGATGTTCGCCCAGGCGTTATCCAGCGTGATCTGGGTCTCGCAACTGCGCGCCACGCAACTCGAAGGCCTGGTCACCAGCGCCCGCAGCCTGGCGCATTCGATGACCGCCAGCGTCAGTTATTTCCGCTCGTTGCCGGTGGCGTTCCGGCCATTGGTGCTCGATCAGTTGCGCAGCATGGGCGGCACCCGATTTGTGGTGACCCTCAATGACAAACCGTTAGGCATGGAAGTGCTGCCGATCACCCCGCGCAAAGCGGCGGTGCTCAAAGCGGTGGACGAAGTGCTGCGCGAGTCCCTGGGTCACGACACCGATATCTCGGTGACCTTCGTCAGCCCCGAAGACCTGCGGATTTTCAACAGCGGCTTGAAACTCGATGAATTGCCGCGCTCCTGGGCGCATTACGCGTTGACCCTGGAGCCGGTAAACCCGCCGGTGCTGGTCACGCAAATCCAGATGGCGCCGGGGGAATGGCTGTACATCGCGTCCTTGTTGCCCGAGCCGTACACCAGTCTTGAAGAGCAAGGCCTGCCGGCCCAGCAGGTGTGGTTTATCGTGCTCACCAGCGGTTTCCTGCTGCTGTTCATCGGCTTGCTGGTGCACTGGCAAAGCCGTCCACTCAAGCGTCTGGCCCGGGCGGCGCGGGACATGTCCCTCGGTGCTGAAGTCGAGCCGGTGCCCGAGGGCGGCGGCAGTGAAGTGGTCGAAGTGGGTCGCGCCTTCAATGCGATGCGCGAACGCATCAGCCGTTACCTGACCGAACGCAGCCAGTTGTTCAGCGCCATCTCCCACGACTTGCGCACGCCGATCACCCGTTTGCGCCTGCGCGTCGAATTGCTTGAAGACGAAAAACTGCAAGCCAAGTTCGGCCGTGATCTGGATGAACTGGAGCTGCTGGTCAAAGGCGCGCTGCAATGCGTGAAAGACACCGACATCCACGAAAACATCGAGCCGGTGGACCTCAACCATGTGCTCGATTGTCTGGTGGAGCCTTACCTGGCGCCCAATGGTAATGGTCGCGTTACCCAGCAGGGTCGGGCGTTTGCTGTGTATCCGGGCAAACCCCTGGCGCTCAAGCGCTGCATCGGCAACCTGATCGACAACGCCTTGAAGTACGGACAGAACGCCCATCTGCACATCGATGACGACCAGAGCGCGTTCATCCTGCACGTGGACGATGAAGGCCCGGGCGTGCCGGAGCAGCGGATGGAGCAAGTGTTCGAACCGCACTTCCGCCTGGCCGGGCAGCAGCAGGGTTATGGGTTGGGGTTGGGCATCGCGCGCAACATTGCCCATAGCCATGGCGGTGAAGTGAGTCTGCAGAATTTGCGTGAGGGTGGGTTGCGGGTGACGTTGCAGCTTCCTCGGTCGCTCGATTGAAAAGATCAAAAGATCGCAGCCTTCGGCAGCTCCTACACTGATCTCTGTAGGAGCTGCCGAAGGCTGCGATCTTTTGATCCTGTTTTTGCTTTGTCACAACCCTGTGACAAACCCCGCCCCCTTCGTTACCTGCCGCACCGCACCCGTTGTTTAGACTGCCCCCCAGTCATAACAACAAAAAAGGTACCCCATGGACACCTTCCAACCGGCCTTCAGCAGTTGGCTGAACGCGCCTGCCCACCAGCAATGGCTCGCCGCCGAAGGCCTGCGCCTGCTGGCGTTCGCCAAGGCTTCGAAGCTTCCAGAAGGCTTCGGCAATCTCGATGAAAAGGGCCGCCTCCCGGCCAACTCCCATGCCGAAACCATGAACACCGCGCGCATGACCCACAGCTTCGCCATGGCTCACATCCAAGGCCTGCCGGGGTTTGCAGAGTTGGTGGATCACGGTATCCAGGCCCTCAGCGGTCCGCTCAAGGATGCCGAGCACGCTGGCTGGTTCGCCGTCGCCCAGCATCGCGATGACAACACTGACAAAGCCGCCTACCTGCACGCGTTCGTCGCCCTCGCCGCGAGTTCCGCAGTGGCCGCGCAGCGCCCCGGCGCACAGGCCTTGCTCGACGAAGCGATCCGCGTCATTGACACGCATTTCTGGAGCGAGGAGGAGGGCGCCATGCGCGAATCCTTCAATCGCGACTGGAGCGAGGAAGAGGCCTATCGCGGCGCCAACAGCAACATGCACGCCACCGAAGCTTTTCTCGCGCTGGCGGATGTCACCGGCGACAACCGCTGGCTGGTCCGCGCGCAACGCATCGTCGAGCGGGTGATTCACGGTCACGCCGCCGCCAACGAATATCTGGTGGTCGAGCATTTCGATCGCGACTGGCAGCCACTGCGCGAATACAACCACGACAATCCCGCCGACGGTTTCCGTCCCTATGGCACCACCCCAGGTCACGGTTTCGAATGGGCGCGGCTGTTGCTGCACCTCGAAGCCGCGCGGGTGCAGGCTGGCATGCTCACGCCGGGCTGGCTGGCAACCGATGCGCAAAAACTCTTCGACAACAATTGCCGTCACGGCTGGAATATCGATGGCGCACCGGGAATTGTCTACACGCTGGACTGGGACAACCGCGCCGTGGTTCGCCATCGCCTGCACTGGACTCATTGCGAAGCCAGCGCCGCCGCCAGTGCGCTGCTGAAACGCACCGGCGATGAACAATACGAGACCTGGTACCGACTGTTCTGGGAATTCTGTGACAGTCATTTCATCGACCGCTGCGATGGCAGTTGGCACCATGAACTCGATCCGCAAAACCGCCCGAGCGCCGATATCTGGGGCGGCAAACCGGACCTGTATCACGCCTGGCAGGCGGTTTTGATTCCGCGTCTGCCGTTGGCGCCGAGCATGGCGACTGCCTTGGGGCAGTTGTCCCAGAGCGCTCCTGTGTAACCATGTGGTGACATTCAAGCGTCCCTTCGTTACCTGCGAAGGGATAACTCCTGTTTAAAATCCCATGCAGCGCAAGCACCAGACTTGCATGCATAACAACAAGAAAGGTAATTCTAGATGAATGCGATTTCTCGCCTCGCTACTGTCATTTCTCTTGCCTCATTGCTTCCTATCTCTGCATTCCCTGTCAGTGCACTTGCCGCCGATTCCAAAGGTTCGGTAGAAGTCGTTCACTGGTGGACGTCCGGTGGCGAAAAAGCTGCTGTTGATGTGCTCAAAGCCCAAGTCGAAAAAGACGGTTTCACCTGGAAGGACGGCGCAGTGGCCGGTGGTGGCGGTGCGACCGCCATGACCGTACTGAAAAGCCGCGCCGTTGCCGGTAACCCGCCAGGGGTCGCGCAGATCAAAGGTCCGGACATCCAGGAATGGGCGTCTACCGGTCTGCTCGACACCGACGTCTTGAAAGAAGCCGCCAAGTCCGAGAAATGGGACAGCCTGCTCGACAAGAAAGTCTCCGATACCGTGAAGTACGAAGGTGATTACGTGGCCGTGCCGGTGAACATTCACCGCGTCAACTGGCTGTGGATCAACCCGGAAGTCTTCAAGAAAGCCGGGATCGAAAAAGCCCCGACTACCCTGCAGGAATTCTACGCAGCCGGCGACAAGCTGAAGGCAGCGGGCTTCATCGCCCTTGCCCACGGCGGCCAGCCTTGGCAGGACAGCACCGTGTTCGAAGCAGTGGTGCTTTCGGTCATGGGCGTCGACGGTTACAAGAAAGCCCTGGTCGACCTGGACAACGCTGCACTGACCGGTCCTGAGATGGTCAAGGCGCTGACCGAGCTGAAGAAAGTCGCGACCTACATGGACGCCGACGGCAAAGGCCAGGACTGGAACCTGGAAGCGGCCAAAGTCATCAACGGCAAGGCCGGCATGCAGATCATGGGTGACTGGGCCAAGAGTGAATGGACCGCAGCCAAGAAAGTCGCCGGCAAGGACTACGAGTGCGTAGCGTTCCCGGGCACCGACAAGGCCTTCACCTACAACATCGACTCCCTGGCGGTGTTCAAGCAGAAAGACAAAGGCACGGCTGCTGCTCAGCAGGACATTGCCAAGGTCGTTCTGGGTGAGAACTTCCAGAAAGTCTTCAGCATCAACAAAGGTTCGATCCCGGTTCGAATCGACATGCTGAACGACATGGGCAAGTACGGTTTCGACTCCTGCGCCCAGACCGCGGCCAAGGACTTCCTGACGGACGCCAAGTCCGGCGGCTTGCAGCCGAGCATGGCGCACAACATGGCGACCACGCTGGCGGTACAAGGCGCGTTCTTTGATGTGGTGACCAACTTCATCAACGATCCGAAAGCCGACCCGGCCACTGCGGCCAAACAACTCGGCACAGCGATCAAAGCGGCCAAGTAACTGTTAAAGCCGCAGCTCCCCCTGTGGGAGCGGGCTTGCTCGCGAAAGCGGAGTGTCAGGCAACACTTTATGAACTGACACGACGCCTTCGCGAGCAAGCCCGCTCCCACAAGGGGAATGCGCTTGTAATCCTTTTTCTACGTACGGGATCTTCCCATGAGTTCTGTTGCTGTGTTCAGCAAGGCCTCGCCGTTCGATGCACTGCAGCGCTGGCTCCCCAAACTGGTGCTGGCGCCCAGCATGTTCATCGTCCTGGTGGGCTTCTATGGCTATATCCTGTGGACGTTCGTCCTGTCGTTCACCACATCGACTTTCCTGCCAACCTACAAGTGGGCGGGCCTGGCGCAATACGAGCGGCTGTTCGACAACGACCGTTGGTGGGTAGCGAGCAAGAACCTGGCGGTGTTCGGCGGCATGTTCATCGGCATCACCCTGGTGATCGGTGTGCTGCTGGCGGTGTTCCTCGACCAGCGCATTCGTCGCGAAGGCTTCATCCGCACCATTTACCTGTACCCGATGGCGCTCTCGATGATCGTTACCGGTACCGCGTGGAAATGGCTGCTCAACCCGGGCATGGGCCTGGACAAATTGTTGCGGGACTGGGGCTGGGAAGGCTTTCGCCTGGACTGGCTGATTGACCCGGATCGCGTGGTGTATTGCCTGGTGATCGCCGCTGTCTGGCAAGCCTCGGGCTTTATCATGGCGATGTTCCTCGCCGGCCTGCGTGGCGTTGATCAATCGATCATCCGTGCCGCCCAGATCGACGGCGCGAGCATGCCGCGCATCTACCTCAAAGTGGTGTTGCCGAGCCTGCGTCCGGTGTTCTTCAGCGCCGTGATGATCCTCGCTCACATCGCGATCAAGAGTTTCGACCTGGTCGCGGCAATGACGGCCGGTGGCCCGGGTTATTCCTCCGACCTGCCTGCGATGTTCATGTATTCCTTCACCTTCAGTCGCGGCCAGATGGGCATGGGCTCGGCCAGTGCGATTCTGATGCTCGGTGCGATTCTCGCAATCATCGTGCCTTACCTGTACTCCGAGCTGAGGACCAAGCGTCATGACTAGTTTCGCTGCCAAACCGGCCATCAGCCTGAGTCGCATCGCCATCTACGGCGTGCTGATCCTCGCTGTATTCCTGTACCTGATTCCGCTGGTGGTCATGCTGTTGACCAGCTTCAAGACCCCGGAAGACATCAACTCCGGCAACCTGCTGAGCTGGCCGACCGTGGTCAGCGGCATTGGCTGGGTCAAGGCCTGGGGCACGGTTGACGGGTACTTCTGGAACTCGATCAAGATCACCGTTCCGGCGGTACTGATCTCCACCGCCATCGGTGCGTTGAACGGCTACGTGCTGTCGATGTGGCGCTTCCGTGGCTCGCAACTGTTCTTCGGTCTGCTGCTGTTCGGTTGCTTCCTGCCGTTCCAGACCGTCCTGCTGCCAGCCTCGTTCACCCTCGGCAAAATGGGCCTGGCCAGCACCACCACCGGCCTGGTGTTCGTCCACGTGGTCTACGGCCTGGCGTTCACCACGCTGTTCTTCCGTAACTACTACGTCAGCGTTCCCGATGCGCTGGTGAAAGCCGCGCGGCTCGATGGCGCGGGTTTCTTCACCATCTTCCGGCTGATCATCCTGCCGATGTCCACCCCGATCATCATGGTCTGCCTGATCTGGCAGTTCACTCAAATCTGGAACGACTTCCTGTTCGGTGTGGTGTTCTCCAGCGGTGATTCGCAACCGATAACCGTGGCGCTGAACAACTTGGTCAACACCAGTACCGGGGCCAAGGAATACAACGTTGATATGGCGGCGGCGATGATCGCCGGGCTGCCGACCCTGCTGGTCTATGTGGTCGCAGGCAAGTATTTCGTGCGCGGGCTGACGGCCGGCGCAGTCAAGGGGTAATCATGGCTACGCTCGAACTTCGCAATGTAAACAAGACTTATGGTCCCGGCCTGCCGGACACCCTGAAGAACATCGAACTGTCGATCAAGGACGGTGAGTTCCTGATCCTGGTCGGCCCTTCGGGTTGCGGTAAATCGACCTTGATGAACTGCATCGCCGGCCTGGAAACCATCACCGGCGGCGCGATCATGATCGGTGACCAGGACGTCAGCGGCATGAGCCCGAAAGACCGTGACATCGCCATGGTGTTCCAGTCCTACGCGCTGTACCCGACCATGAGCGTGCGCGAGAACATCGCCTTCGGCTTGAAGATCCGCAAAATGCCCGCCGCCGACATCGAAGCGGAAGTGGCGCGGGTGGCCAAGCTGCTGCAGATCGAACATTTGCTCAATCGCAAACCCGGCCAACTCTCCGGTGGTCAGCAACAGCGTGTGGCCATGGGCCGTGCCCTGGCGCGGCGGCCGAAGATTTACCTGTTCGACGAACCGCTGTCCAACCTCGACGCCAAACTGCGCGTCGAGATGCGCACCGAAATGAAACTGATGCACCAGCGCCTGAAAACCACCACGGTCTACGTGACCCACGACCAGATCGAAGCGATGACTCTGGGCGACAAGGTGGCGGTGATGAAGGACGGGATCATTCAGCAGTTCGGCACGCCGAAAGACATCTACAACAACCCGGCCAACCTGTTCGTGGCGAGCTTCATCGGTTCGCCACCAATGAACTTCATCCCGCTGCGTTTGCAGCGCAAGGACGGTCGTCTGGTGGCGCTGCTCGACAGCGGCCAGGCCCGTTGCGAATTGCCGATGGGCATGCAGGACGCCGGCCTGGAAGATCGCGAAGTGATCCTCGGCCTGCGCCCGGAACAGATCGTGCTGGCGAACGGCGAGCCGAACGGTTTGCCGACCATCCGCGCCGAAGTTCAGGTCACCGAGCCGACTGGTCCCGACACCCTGGTGTTCGTCAACCTGAATGACACCAAGGTCTGCTGCCGTCTGGCGCCGGACGTTGCGCCGGGCGTGGGTGAAACCCTGACCCTGCAATTCGATCCGTCGAAAGTGTTGTTGTTCGATGCCAAGACCGGGGAACGCCTGGGGGTTGCGGGTGTGCCGAAGACCGAAGCATCGGTCGGCAACATCGCGCAATTCAAAGGCCGGTAAAGATCAAAACTGTAGGAGCCAGGCTTGCCGGCGAAAGCGATTTCAAGAACGCCTTCGCCGGCAAGCCTGGCTCCTACAAGGGGATACGCGGTGAGCGGCCTGTCGCTCATCGCAATCGATGTAAACCGCGTTAGATAAAAACAGTTAATAACAATAAAACGAGGATGTAGGGATGAAGAAGAAGAACAACGCTCAGCTTATCTGCCAATTGTCAGCTGTTGCGGCGGCGATGACCCTGGTCGGTAGCGTTCACGCGGCTGACGCGTTCAGCGCCGATTCCCAGTGGATGACCGGTGATTGGGGCGGCGAGCGGACCAAGCTGATCGAGCAGGGTATCGACATCAAGATGGACTATGTCGGTGAAGTTGGCGGCAACCTTCACGGTGGCTACAACGACGACAAGACTGCACGTTACGCCGACCAGTTCGGCCTGGGCGTGGCATTGGACCTGCAAAAACTGCTGGGCTGGGATAACACCCAGGCCAAGGTCCAGTTCACCAATCGTAACGGTCAGAACATTTCCAATGACCGCGTCGGCGATCCGCGTGCAGGCACCTTGAGTTCTTCGCAAGAAGTCTACGGTCGTGGCCACATGGTTCGTTTGACCCAGTTGTGGATCAAGCACCAGTTCCTCGACGGCAAACTGGACGTCAAGGCCGGTTACTTCGGCGAAGGCGAAGACTTCAACACCTTCCCGTGCGAATTCCAGAACCTGGCGTTCTGCGGTTCACAAGCGGGTAACTGGGCCACCGGTATCTGGTACAACTGGCCAGTCAGCCAGGCCGCTGTCCGCGTGAAGTACAACATCTCGCCTGAGTTCTATGCGCAGATCGGCGCGTACAACCAGAACCCGTCGCAACTGGAACATGGTAACGGCTTCAAGCTCAGCGGCAGCGGCACGGCGGGCACCGTCATTCCGGTCGAACTGGTCTGGCTGCCTAACCCGAACAACCTGCCGGGCGAATACCGTGTCGGTTACTACAAAAGCACGGCCAATGCTGATGACGTTCTTAAAGACGACAACGGCAATGATGCGGCCACCAGCGGTAACGCCTACCGTAGCCACGACAGCAAACACGGCTATTGGTTTGTGGCACAGCAACAACTCACCACTCACAACGGTGACGCGTCCCGCGGTCTGAACGTTGCCGCCAACGCCACGTTCCACGACAAGGACACCAACTTCGTCGACAACTACCAGTCGCTGATGTTTGTGTACAAAGGCCCGTTCGATGCACGTCCAAAAGATGACATCGGTATTGGTGCCGCCCGTATCCATGTCAACGATGACGTGAAGAAAAACTCTGAGCTGATCAACGCTTCCAATGGTGTCAGCGACTACGAAGATCCACTGTTCGCGCCACTGCGCAGCACCGAGTACAACTACGAAATCAACTACGGCATCCACGTTACCAACTGGCTGACCGTGCGTCCTAACCTGCAATACATCACTCACCCGGGCGGTGTTGATGAAGTCGACAACGCTCTGGTCGCTGGTCTGAAAATTCAGTCGGTGTTCTAACGCTGTTGCGATAAGCTCCTCTCTATGTGCGCATATTTGCGGATGGCCAAGGCTATCCGCTTTTTTTTGGGGGCGGCGCACCCCGGGTAACAGATGATTTTCAGGACCGTGGCACATGCATGAGCATCCGCTACAACGCTTCTTCAAATCCTTGCGCGAACGTCCGGTGTTTGCGTGGGAGCGCTATCAGATGCGCGACGTGCTGGTGATCGATCATCCGCTGTGCCAGGCGGTGTTCAGCCGTCAGGGCGCGCAGTTGTTGCACTTTCAGCCTACAGGGCAAAAACCCTGGTTGTGGTGCGCGGCGAAGTGGCCGCACGTGGGGGCGATTCGTGGCGGGGTGCCGGTGTGCTGGCCGTGGTTTGGCCGTCATCCGAGCGAAAATGCCTGGCCGTCCCATGGCTGGGCGCGGTTGCTCGACTGGAAGTTGCTCGACAGCAGCACTGAGGACGATGGCGTGCGCTTGCACTGGCAACTTCAGCTGTGTGACTGGACGGTTGACCTGCACGCACACCTGGGTGAACGCATGGATTTGCGCCTGAGTACCGAGCATCAAGACAGCCTGCCATGCCAATTGAGCCAGGCGTTGCATGCCTATTGGCGTATTGGTGACGTGAGTGAGATAGCGCTGTCTGGGCTCGACGGAGCGCAGGGTTACGATCAGTTGAGTCGCCAGGTGTGTCAGCAGGAAGGTGAGTTGCGGGTCGATGGCGGCTGTCAGCGGGTGTTCCAGCATGACGGCGAATTGCAGCTCAAGGATCACGCCTGGCAGCGGGAATTGTGCATCGACACCGGCGATGATGCGGACACGGTGGTCTGGCACCCGGGTTCACGACCGTTGCTGGGGGTGAGCTGGAACGAGGTGTTGGAGTTTGTCTGCGTGGAAGCGGCCAGCGGCGGCACCGACAGCCTGAGCCTGGCGCCGGGGGAGCGGGCGCATTTGAGTTTGCAGGCGCGGGTTGGGGCTTAACGCAAGATCAAAAGATCGCAGCCTCGTTTCACTCGACAGCTCCTACATGGGATCGCGTAATCCTGTAGGAGCTGTCGAGTGAAACGAGGCTGCGATCTTTTACGCAACGCGACCTAATTAAACTCGTCACCCACCGGATACCGGCTCGCATTCAAGCTCTCTTTGATCTTGCGCAGGTGCGGCTGGAAATCCACCCCGCGGCGCAAGGTCATGCCCGTTGCCAACACGTCGAGCACCGTCAACTGAATAATCCGCGAGGTCATCGGCATATAGATGTCAGTGTCTTCCGGCAACGGAATGTTCAGGCTCAAGGTACTGGCCTTGGCCAATGGCGAACCCTCGGCGGTCAAGCCCAGCACCGAAGCACCGTTCTCCCGGGCGATGCGCGCCACTTCCACCAGTTCACGGGTGCGGCCGGTGTAGGAAATGATCACGAACAACTCGCCGGTATGCGCCACCGAAGCAATCATGCGTTGCATCAGCACATCGGCGTGGGCGGTGACAGCAAGGTTGAAGCGGAAGAACTTGTGCTGCGCATCCAGCGCCACCGGGGCCGAAGCGCCGAGGCCGAAGAAGTGAATCTGCCGCGCCTGGATCAACAGGTCGACGGCGCGGCTGATCAGGTTCGGGTCCAGCGCCTGGCACGCGCTGTCCAGCGAGGCGATGGCGCTGCCGAAGATCTTCTGGGTGTAGGCTTCAGGATTGTCATCGGCCTCGACCGCACGGCTGACATACGCCGCACCACTGGCCAGGCTCTGGGCCAGTTGCAGTTTGAGTTCCGGGTAGCCGCTGACGCCGAATGAACGGCAGAAACGGTTGACCGTCGGCTCGCTGACCTTGGAGGCCTGGGCGAGGGCGGCGATGCTGAACCGGGTGGCCTGCTGTGGATTGAGCAGGATCACTTCGGCGACTTTGCGTTCGGCCTTGTTCAGGTCTTCAAGGCGATTCTGGATTTGTTCCAGTAAATTTCGCACGCGGTCCATAGATGTTCCTTAAGTCAGCAGCGCAAACAAGCAGTCTGCTATGCAAAAAGGGCCTTTGATGCGGCCCGTAACGGTGGCCTATCCTACTGATGGCTCCGACCGACCACCACTCGGAATCTGTATTTTGCGAAAATGTTGTGGTTATTACTACATTTTCCCTTGAGTGATGCCTTGAAAAAAGGTATTTGTAGCTTAACTTGATAAAAGAACAAACATCATGCCTTCGATTACGGTTGAACCGTGCACCTTTGCCTTGTTCGGCGCCCTTGGCGACCTGGCCTTGCGCAAACTGTTTCCTGCCCTCTATCAACTGGACGGCGCCGGCTTGTTGCACGAGGACACGCGCATTATCGCGCTGGCCCGTGAACCCGGCAGCGAGCAGCAACACCTGGCGTTCATCGCCTCGGAGCTGCGCCGCTACGTCGATGCCAAAGAGCTGGACGAAGCTGTAGTCGAACGCTTCCTCGCTCGTTTGAGCTACCTGCACGTCGACTTCCTCAAATCTGAAGACTACGTCGCCCTGGCCGAACAGGCTGGCAGCGCGCAGCGTGTGATTGCCTACTTCGCCACGCCGGCAGCCGTTTACGGCGCGATCTGCGAGAACCTGTCGAAGGTTGGCCTGAGCGAAAACACCCGCGTGGTGCTGGAAAAACCCATCGGTTCGGACCTGGAATCCTCGCGTACGGTCAACGACGCCGTGGCGGCGTTCTTCCCGGAGAACCGCACCTACCGCATCGACCACTACCTGGGCAAAGAAACCGTCCAGAACCTGATCGCCCTGCGGTTCGCCAACAGCCTGTTCGAAACCCAGTGGAACCAGAATTACATTTCCCACGTGGAAATCACCGTGGCCGAGAAGGTCGGGATCGAAGGCCGCTGGGGTTACTTCGACAAGGCCGGCCAGCTGCGGGACATGATCCAGAATCACCTGCTGCAACTGCTCTGCCTGATTGCCATGGACCCGCCGGCCGACCTGTCCGCCGACAGCATCCGTGACGAGAAAGTCAAAGTGCTCAAGGCCCTGGCGCCGATCAGCCCGGAAGGCCTGACCACTCAGGTCGTTCGCGGCCAGTACATCGCCGGTTACAGCGAAGGCAAACCGGTGCCGGGTTATCTGGAAGAACCGAATTCCAACACCCAGAGCGACACCGAAACCTTCGTCGCGCTGCGTGCCGATATCCGCAACTGGCGTTGGGCCGGCGTGCCGTTTTACCTGCGCACCGGCAAGCGCATGCCGCAGAAGTTGTCGCAGATCGTCATCCACTTCAAGGAGCCGTCGCACTACATCTTCGCCCCCGAGCAGCGCCTGCAAATCAGCAACAAGCTGATTATCCGCCTGCAACCGGACGAAGGCATCTCCTTGCGCGTGATGACCAAAGAACAAGGCCTGGACAAGGGCATGCAGCTGCGCAGCGGTCCGTTGCAGCTGAATTTTTCCGACACCTGGCGTAGCGCGCGGATTCCCGATGCCTACGAACGGTTGTTGCTGGAAGTAATGCGGGGCAATCAGAACCTGTTTGTCCGTAAAGATGAAATCGAAGCCGCGTGGAAGTGGTGTGACCAGTTGATCGCCGGGTGGAAAAAATCCGGTGATGCGCCCAAGCCGTACGCGGCCGGGTCCTGGGGACCGATGAGCTCCATTGCACTGATCACGCGGGACGGGAGGTCGTGGTATGGCGATATCTGATTTGAAACTGCCTCAGGGCGTCAGCGCCCATGAGTTCAAGAGCCCGGTGCTGTTGGCCGAAGGCCTGGCGCTGAATGTGGCCAAGCAACTGAGCGAGGCTATCGACGCACGCGGTACGGCGACCCTGGTGGTTTCCGGTGGCCGCAGCCCGGTGGCGTTCTTCCAGCACCTGGCCAAGCAGACGCTGGACTGGTCCAAAGTCGTCGTGACCCTGGCCGACGAGCGCTGGGTGCCGGTGGAGCACGCCGACAGCAATGCCGGTTTGCTCAAGCGCTATCTGCTGCAAGGCCCGGCGGCCAAGGCCAAGTTTTTGAGCCTTTACAGCGCCACCGCCAACCTTGAGCTGGCGGCCGAGCAGGCTGATCGCTTGCTGGCAGAGTTGCCGGCGATCGACGTGCTGATTCTGGGCATGGGCGACGACGGGCACACCGCCTCGCTGTTCCCCAACAGCCCGAACCTGGCCGACGCTTTGAAAGTCGATGGCACACGCCGTTGCTACCCGATGCTGGCGCCGACCGTGCCGCATCAGCGCCTGACCATGAGCCGCGCGCTGCTGGCTTCGGCCACGAACACCGTTCTATCGATTTCCGGTCAGTCCAAACTGACCACCTTGAGTGCCGCATTGGCCGGTGACGATGTCGCCGCCATGCCGATTCGCGCGTTTCTGCAACCTACGTTAGAGATTTACTGGTGCCCATGAGCCAAGGATCAGCCGCTATGACAAACACATCCCCGACCGTTTCCATGGCGGACAAAGTTGCCCTGATCGACAGCCTCTGCGCCAAGGCGCGGATTTTGCCGGTGATCACCATCGCTCGCGAACAGGACGTCCTGCCACTGGCCGACGCCTTGGCCGCCGGTGGCCTGACAGCCCTGGAAGTGACCCTGCGTTCGCAGTTCGGCCTCAAAGCCATCCAGATCCTGCGCGAGCAGCGTCCGGAATTGGTAACCGGTGCCGGCACTGTGCTCGATCGCAGCATGCTCGCCGCCGCTGAAAGGGCCGGTTCGCAATTCATCGTCACCCCGGGCATTACTCGTGACCTGCTCGAAGCCAGCGTCGACAGCCCGATCCCGCTGTTGCCCGGCATCAGCAACGCCTCCGGCATCATGGAAGGTTATGGCCTGGGCTATCGCCGCTTCAAGCTGTTCCCGGCGGAAGTCAGCGGCGGCGTCGCGGCTATCAAGGCACTTGGCGGTCCATTCGGCGAAGTTAAATTCTGCCCGACTGGCGGCGTCAGCCCGGCCAATATCAAGAGCTACATGGCGTTGAAAAACGTGATGTGCGTGGGCGGTAGCTGGATGCTTGATCCGGAGTGGATCAAGAACGGCGACTGGGCCCGCATTCAGGAATGCACCGCCGAGGCGTTGGCGCTGCTGGACTGATGCAGTTGGATTGATAGTTTTACCTGACACTTCGTTGTGTGTTCTACGGCTTTACGGTGCGCTTGGTCGGTGCACCGTTTTTTTTTGCCTCAAAAAAATTCCCGCGCAACACATGCCCCTGTAGGAGCAAGGCTTGCCCGCGAAGGCGTCATCACACCCACCACAAAGGTTGAATGTCAGACCGCTTTCGCGAGCAAGCTTTGCTCCTACAGAAAACATTCCCCGATACATAGTTACCGCATCCCGCCCGGCATCTCTCTCTATCCTAGAAGCATCTTATGGAAGAGAGAACCTCATGAATTACACCTCTGCTACTCCTCGCGAAACCGTCTACCTGCTCTCACCGGAGCAGATTGCCGGTCCCTATTTTCGCAATCCGAAACTCATCAGAAGAAACATCAGCGAAGGCCAGGACGGCATTCCCTTGGTGATGCGCCTGGCGATTGTCGATTCCATGACCGGCGAGCCGGTGAACGGCGCGCTGGTGGATATCTGGCATTGCAACGCCCGGGGTTCGTACTCGGGCTGGAGCCGGATCAATCCGGACCTTGAAGTCGATGCCGGTCACATAGGCGCGATTGCGCGTACCGATGACGACACTTACCTGCGCGGCGGGCAATTCAGTGACAACAAGGGCATGGTGCGGTTTACCACGATCTATCCAGGCTTCTATGCCGGGCGTGCATTGCACATCCACGTGGCGGTGCGCATCACCGGCGGCAACAATTATCTGGAAGAGCGGCATGTCGCCTGGGTCGGTCAGCTGTACTTTCCCGAAGTAGCCACCAGGTCGGTGCTGAGCGCAAAGGAGTACAAGGGCCGGAGCGTGTCGCCGCTGAGCAACGAACAGGATCATTTCTATGAAAACATGGGCGGTGATGCATCGACCCTGGCCGTTCACAGCATCGGTCGAGACACCACGGAGGACGGCTTCTTCGCGCATACGACCATCGGCATCGACACCTTTGCGGTGTCGACCCAGATCAGGCCCGAGGACTTCGACAAGTACACGGTGTGAGCGCGCTTATCAGCGCAGCTCGGTCAGTGCCTGGGCCAGCAGGTCCATGTCGGCGGCGGTGGTGGTCAGCCCCGGTGTAATGCGGATGCACGGCCCGAACGCCGCACCGCTGCGGGCCACGGTGAACAGGTTGTAGTCGCTGAGCAACCGCTCGACCATCACTTGCTGATCAGCGTGGCGGGTAAAGCGCATCGAGGTGATGCCGCAATACAGCCGGGGATCATCCGGGGTCATGACTTCGATACCCGGCAAGTCGCGCACGGCGCTGACCCAGCGGTTACGCAGGTAATCGAGGCGTGCGCCCTTGGCGGCGGAACCGCCCATGGCCTGATGCTCCTCGAACACCAGTGGCAGGGTCATCAGCGCTGGAATGTTCGGCGTGCTGTAGGGCGTGCGGGATCGAATGTCATTGATCGGGAAATGCATCTCGCCCATGTCCGGGTCGATATCGGCCAGGCGTTGCGGCGCGATGTAAATGAACCCCAGAGTCAGTGGCGCGCCGATCCATTTGTGCAGGTTGTACCCGGCAAAGGCGATGCCGAGCGCGTCCAGATTGAAATCGATCTGACCCAGGGCATGGGCGCCATCGAGGATCACATCGACCCCATGTTCCTTGGCGAGCGCGGCAATTGCCTGCACCGGCATCACCAGGCCGGAGCGGTGGGTGACGTGGGTCAGGGCCATCAGCTTGAGGCGTGGATAACGCACGAAGGCTTCGCGGTAGCTGGCCAGCAAACTGTCGAAAGTGGCAGGGTGCTGGTGATCTATTTCGATCACTTCCACGCCGCGATGGCGAGCCAGCCAACGCATGGCGCCCTTGACCGTGTCGTATTCCAGATCGCACAGCAGCACCTGATCGCCGGGCTGCAAGCGGTTGTAGTTGCGGATCAGCGATTGCAGGCCGTCCGAGGCGTTGCGGGTGAGGGCGACGGAGTGCGCGCGCACGCCAATCATCTCGGCGAGTTGCGCTCGAATATCCAGGCTTTCGATCTGTTCGAAGCGTTGGCGCACATGTACTGAGTTGCTGCGGTTGATCAACTCAATATTGCGCTGGTATTCCTCGACCACCGTGCGCGACATGCGCCCGAAGTAACCGTTCTCCAGATTGATGGGGCCAGGTTCGACAGAGTAACGATCGGCAAAGGTCTGCCAGAAAGCTTCATCACGGGCGCGGCGGGTGTTCTCGGGCATGGGCTACTCAGTCAGTTCAGTGGCGGGGCGCAGGCTTGCCATGTTTGGCGCGTAGCGGTTCGAGCAGTTCGGATAAACCGTTGTGGTCGATTTCCTGCATCAGTGCAAGCAGGCCGCCGAGTTCACCGTGGGGGAAACCTTCGCGGGCGAACCAGTTCAGGTACTGGCCGGGGAGGTCGGCGATGATGCGTCCCTTGTATTTGCCAAAGGGCATTTCGCGAGTAATCAGCAGTTCGAGCTTTTCAGGATTCATCAATATGTCGTCTTGATTCAAACAGCCTCGAAAATACAGGCATTCTGCATGCAGGCCAAATGACAGATCATGCAAATAAAGCGGATACAGATATTAGCGATAAAACTAAGTTGTTGAAAAATAAGGAATAAATTCTAAATTCAAAGCTGGCATGCAGGCTGCAATAGTTATTGCATCTCTCATCAACCCGCGAGGAATTGAAAATGACCGACGTGAATAAAGAAGCCATCTCTGTACTCAACGACCTGATCGAAACCAGCAAAGATGGTCAGGAAGGGTTCAAGACTTGCGCTGAAGACATCAAGCATCCAGAACTGAAAACGCTGTTCATTACTCGTTCCGCCGATTGCGCCACCGCCGCTGCTGAACTGCAGTCTGCTGTACGTTCGCTGGGCGGCGATCCGGAAACATCCACCAGCGTCAGCGGTGACCTGCACCGTCGCTGGGTTGACGTGAAAGCGATGTTCACCGGCAAAGATGAAGAAGCCGTACTGAACGAAGCCGAACGCGGTGAAGACCACGCGCTGAAAGCCTACAAGGAAGCGCTGGAAAAAATCACCAAGCACAACCTGGTGGGTATTCGTGATCTGGTTGAGCGTCAGTACCACGGCGTGCAACGCAACCACGATCAGGTAAAAGCCCTGCGTAACCAGGCGCGTGCTCGCTCTTAAGCAGTCGTCGCTGTAACAAAAAACGCCAGCT
Source organism: Pseudomonas sp. B21-053 (assembly GCF_026016365.1). Taxonomy (NCBI): domain Bacteria; kingdom Pseudomonadati; phylum Pseudomonadota; class Gammaproteobacteria; order Pseudomonadales; family Pseudomonadaceae; genus Pseudomonas; species Pseudomonas sp. B21-053. Next base: position 5,499,297 of record NZ_CP087205.1, on the reverse strand, counting down.
AATCTGGCGTTTTTTTTGTAGATCAAAAGATCGCAGCCTTCGGCAGCTCCTACGGGTGTACACAAAACCCTGTAGGAGCTGCCGAAGGCTGCGATCTTTTAGCGGTATTGGATCAGCCGATGCTAATGGCCGGCAACACAGGCAAGGTCACGGTCTGCTGCTTACGCGGCGCCAGGATCTCCGCCTCGCCATCCACCACCAACTCATCGCGCTGGTTGAACACACGAGTGGCGATGCGCACACGAAACTTCGGCAGTTTCTCGAGAATTTCCAGACGCACAGTCAAGGTGTCGCCGATTTTCACCGGTTTCTGGAAGCTCATCTGCTGACCGATATAAATGGTGCCCGGCCCAGGCAACTCACAGGCCACCGCAGCACTGATCAGCGCGCCGCTGAACATGCCGTGGGCGATACGCTCCTTGAACATGGTGCCAGCGGCGAATTCTGCGTCCAGGTGCACCGGGTTGTGGTCGCCGGACATCGCGGCGAACAGCTGAATATCACGCTCTTCTACGGTCTTGCTGTAGCTGGCGGTCTGACCGACTTCAAGGGCTTCGTAAGGGGTGTTGGTAACCTGGGTCATCTGTCTCAATTCCTGTGACGAATTAAAAAATCCACAAAAAAACTATTCGAAAAACTACTCGGTCCTGGCCGGGCGGCGGTGGCTGAGCGCCTGGGCGATCCAGTTCAATACGTCGGCGATCACTTCATCGCGGTTGCTCTCGTTGAACAGTTCGTGACGTGCCTGCGGGTAAATATTCAATTGCAGGTTCTGGCTGCCGGCCGTGCGCAATGCATGGGCCAGATCTTTGAGACGCTTGCCTTCACTCACCGGATCACATTCACCGCCCATCACCAGCAAGGGCAGGCCCGGATCGACCTGGGCGAGATTGGACGCTTTGCTGATTTGCTGCAAGCCGCCGAGCAAGTCGATCCACAGTTGATTGGTGCAGCGAAAGCCGCAAAGCGGGTCGTTGGCGTACAAATCGACTTGCGCCGGGTCGCGGCTCAGCCAGTCGAATTTGGTACGCGCCGGTTTGAATTTTTTGTTGAACGAGCCGAACGACAGGAACTCGATCAGCGCGCTGCGCCCCTTCGGTCCCTGGCGCAGGCGTTCGAGCCGGGCGATTTGCCGCGCGGCGCGATAAAGCGCCACGGGCTGGAAGTTCGAGCCGCTGAGAATCGCCCCGTGCAGGCTGGCGCTGTGGTGCAGCAGATAGGCCTGGGCGATGTAACTGCCCATGCTGTGGCCCAACAATATGATCGGCATGCCGGGGTGTTGCTGGCCGATGTACTGGTTAAGGCTGGCGAGATCGCCGACGACCTTGCACCAGCCATCGTCATCGGCAAAATGCCCGAGCGTGCCGTTATCGGCAGTTTTGCCATGTCCACGCAAATCCGGTGCGTACACGCCGTAGCCTTGTTCGCAGAGTTTTTCCGCGAGTCGGGCGTAACGACCGCTGTGCTCGGCCATGCCATGCGCCAGCAAAATCACGGCTTTCAACGGCGGGGCCGGCAGCCATTGGTTGACGAAGAGGCGGCTGTGATCACTCGCGGTCAGCCAGAAAGTGTCGTGGATCATGGCGATTCCTTTGCACGATGTGGTTGCATTGTATAGCGCATCCCACGCTTGCCGTCTGATCAGCCCACGCCACCCTAGGAAGATTCACACGATCTATGACGGTGTTGGCCGTATTTGCCTGATTCGCCATAACTGCTAGTGTCCGTGAAGCTCCGCTTTTTGCTTTTTGTTTCTCAGGAATGACAGAAAAGCGGCCAAGGTGATTCAGGTAAAGAGGACAAGAACAATGCAACCTGATTTCTGGAATGATAAACGCCCGGCCGGCGTGCCCCTGGACATCGATCTTGGGGCCTATAAGTCGGTGATCGAGGTGTTCGAGCGTTCCTGCAAGAAATTCGCGGATCGCCCGGCCTTCAGCAACATGGGCGTGACCCTGACCTACGCCGAGCTCGAGCGCTACAGCGCCGCATTCGCCGGTTACCTGCAAGCCCACACCGACCTCGCGCCGGGGGATCGCATCGCGGTGCAGATGCCCAACGTCCTGCATTACCCGATTGCCGTGTTTGGCGCATTGCGCGCCGGGCTGATCGTGGTCAACACCAACCCGCTGTACACCCCGCGGGAGATGCGTCATCAGTTCAAGGATTCCGGTGCCCGGGCGCTGGTGTACCTGAATATGTTCGGGGCCAAGGTCCAGGAAGTGCTGGCCGACACCGACATCCAGTACCTGATCGAAGCGAAGATGGGCGATCTGATGCCCGCCGCCAAGGGCTGGCTGGTCAATACGATGGTGAGCAAGGTCAAGAAGATGGTCCCGGACTATGCCTTGCCCCAGGCCATTTCCTTCAAGAGCACGCTGCGCCTCGGTCGGGGCCTGGGCATCAAGCCGCTGAAAGTCGGCCTCGACGACATCGCGGTGCTGCAATACACCGGCGGCACCACCGGCCTGGCCAAGGGCGCAATGCTGACTCACGGCAACCTGGTGGCGAACATGCAACAGGCGCGCGCCTGTCTGGGCCAGTTCGGCAATGACGGTCAGCCGCTGCTGCGCGAAGGCCAGGAAGTGATGGTCGCGCCGCTGCCGCTTTACCATATCTATGCCTTCACAGCGAACTGCATGTGCATGATGGTGACCGGCAACCACAACGTGCTGATCACCAATCCGCGCGACATCAAGGGCTTTATCAAGGAGCTGAAGAACTGGCGGTTCTCGGCGTTGCTGGGGCTCAACACGCTGTTCGTCGCGCTGATGGATCACCCGGACTTCAAGACCCTGGATTTCTCCAGCCTCAAGCTCACCAACTCCGGCGGCACCGCGCTGGTCAAGGCCACCGCCGAGCGCTGGGAACAACTCACCGGTTGCCGCATCACCGAAGGCTACGGCCTGACCGAAACCTCGCCGGTGGCCTGCACCAACCCGTATGGCGACAAATCGCGGATCGGCACGGTCGGCCTGCCGGTGCCGGGCACCACGCTGAAAGTCATCAATGACGAAGGCATCGAGCAGCCATTGGGCGAGCGCGGCGAGTTGTGCATCAAGGGCCCGCAGATCATGAAGGGCTACTGGAACAAACCCGAGGCCACCGCCGAAGTGCTGGATGCCGAGGGTTGGTTCAAGTCGGGTGACATCGGGGTCATTGATCCGGATGGTTTCGTGCGCATCGTCGATCGCAAGAAAGACATGATCATCGTCTCGGGCTTCAACGTGTACCCGAACGAAATCGAAGACGTGGTGATGGCCCACCCGAAAGTCGCCAACTGCGCGGTGATCGGCGTGCCGGATGAGCGTTCGGGGGAGGCGGTGAAGTTGTTTGTGGTGGCCCGGGAATCCGGGGTCAGCCTTGAAGAGTTGAAGGCTTACTGCAAGGAAAACTTCACCGCGTACAAAGTGCCCAAGCACATTGTGTTGCGCGAGTCGTTGCCGATGACGCCGGTGGGCAAGATTCTGCGGCGGGAGTTGCGCGATATCGCGTAACACCCGGTAGATTGAAGGGCTGCCAAAAGATCGCAGCCTTCGGCAGCTCCTACAGGGGATTGCGTTCTCTGTAGGAGCTGCCGAAGGCTGCGATCTTTTGCTTTTAAGGCCCATTTCACGAGGCTTTCAGGGTTGTATAGAATTTTTGCTCTAAAATGACCGCTTGCTGTTCTTGAGTCATCAAAGTGACTGTAGAGGCTGCTTTTGGCTCTAGTCGGCCCTTGGCAAAGCTGCTACTCTCGGCGCGCTTTTGTGACTTCTCGGCCTATCTAAAAGCCAGACTCACCAATAAAAAACACACACCAATAATAATCGCATCAAATGCGGTGATGAATTCGCGTTGCTGAGGAGTGGGCTTCCATGATCGAAGACTTTTGGAAGGATAAGTACCCTGCCGGGATTGCTGCCGACATCAATCCAGACGAGTATCCGAATATTCAGGCAGTGTTGAAGCAGTCCTGCCAACGCTTCGCTAACAAACCGGCATTCAGCAACCTGGGCAAGACAATCACCTACGGTGAACTGTACGAATTGTCCGGTGCCTTTGCCGCTTACCTGCAGCAGCATACCGACTTGCAGCCCGGTGATCGAATCGCCGTGCAGTTGCCCAACGTGTTGCAGTACCCGGTGGCCGTTTTCGGTGCGATCCGCGCCGGGCTGATCGTGGTCAACACTAACCCGCTGTACACCGCGCGGGAGATGGAACACCAATTCAACGATTCCGGTGCCAAAGCCCTGGTTTGCCTCGCCAACATGGCGCATCTGGCCCAGACCGTCGTGCCGAAAACCGGCGTCAAGCACGTGATCGTCACCGAAGTGGCCGACCTGCTGCCACCGCTCAAGCGCCTGCTGATCAACAGCGTCATCAAGTACGTGAAGAAGATGGTCCCGGCGTATCACTTGCCCAAGGCCGTCAAGTTCAACGACGTGCTGAGCAAGGGCCATGGCCAGCCAGTGGCTGAAGCCAACCCGGACAGCGGCGATGTTGCGGTGCTGCAATACACCGGCGGCACCACCGGCGTGGCCAAGGGCGCGATGCTGACCCACCGCAACCTGGTGGCGAACATGCTGCAGTGCAAGGCGCTGATGGGTTCCAACCTCAATGAAGGTTGCGAGATCCTGATCACGCCGCTGCCGCTGTATCACATCTATGCCTTCACCTTTCATTGCATGGCGATGATGCTGATCGGCAACCACAACATCCTGATCAGCAACCCGCGCGACCTCACGGCGATGGTCAAGGAACTGTCGAAGTGGAAGTTCAGCGGTTTCGTTGGTTTGAACACGTTGTTCGTGGCGCTGTGCAATAACGAAGCGTTCCGCAAGCTGGACTTCTCGGCGCTGAAAGTCACCCTGTCCGGCGGCATGGCCCTGCAACTGGCCGCGGCCGAGCGCTGGAAAGCGGTCACTGGTTGCGGCATCTGCGAAGGTTACGGCATGACCGAAACCAGCCCGGTGGCCACGGTCAACCCGATCCAGCACATCCAGATCGGCACCATCGGGATTCCGGTGCCTTCAACCCTGTGCAAAGTCATCGACGATGCCGGCGTTGAACAGCCGCTGGGCGAAATCGGTGAGTTGTGCGTGAAAGGCCCGCAAGTCATGAAGGGCTACTGGCAGCGCCAGGACGCCACCGATGAAATGCTCGACAGCGAAGGCTGGTTGAAGACCGGCGATATCGCGCTGATCCAGCCGGACGGCTACATGCGCATTGTCGATCGCAAGAAAGACATGATCCTGGTCTCCGGTTTCAACGTGTACCCGAATGAGCTCGAAGACGTGCTGGCGACCCTGCCGGGCGTGCTGCAATGCGCAGCCATCGGCGTGCCGGACGAGAAGTCGGGCGAGGCGATCAAGATCTTCATCGTCGTCAAGCCGGGCGTGACCCTGACCAAGGAACAGGTGATGGAGCACATGCGCGCCAACGTCACCGGTTACAAGGTCCCGCGCTCCGTGGAATTCCGCGATGCGCTGCCGACCACCAACGTCGGTAAGATCCTGCGCCGCGAATTGCGTGACGAAGAGCTGAAGAAGCTGGGCGTGAAGAAGTAAGCCCCGCTTGAAACACAAAAGCCCCGCAGATGCGGGGCTTTTTGTTGAGGCTTGGAAAGCAGGATCAAAAGATCGCAGCCTTCGGCAGCTCCTACAGGGTGTACACCCTCCAATGTAGGAGCTGCCGAAGGCTGCGATCTTTTGCTGTTACAAACGGAACGGCGCGAAGTTGACGTTGGTACCCGCCGGGCGCATGTCCTGCAGGTACGAGTCCTTGTCGGCGCTCAGTTCCAGGCTCAGGGCCGCTTTGCGCTTGCCTTCGTTGCGCACCACCAGGCCTTCGAGTTTTTCCCGCAGGAACACCGTCGGTACTTTCAGGTGCAGCAGTTCGTCGGTGTCCGGCGTGTGCATCAACAGGTGCACCCACTCGTACTGACCAACGGCCAGGCGTGCCACCGGGATGTCGAACCACCAGATGTTGCGGTTGCGGTTCAATTCGGTGAAATGGCAGTTGTTGACGCCAAGCACAGCACCGCCGAGTTCCTGGTTTCTGCGGGCAATGGCCTGCTTTTTATCGAGTTTCATAACATTCCTACGGGATTGGATCTTCAGCGCCATGGCCTGAATACGTTGCGCATTCTCGGGGGTTGGACGGCAAACATAAAGCCCAACCTTTAATCGGCGATGAAATGTCGCAGTGAAAATAAATGAAACTCCGTGCAAACGCTGCCGGTCAATCTTTCTGTAACGACTTTCCCCGTTGAATTGTTCACAGGAGAAACACCATGAGCAGCACTGGCGATAAAGTTAAAGGCATGGCAAACGAAGCGGTCGGCAACGTCAAGCAAGGCGTCGGCAAGGCCACTGACAACACCAAACTGGAAGTAGAAGGCAAAGTGCAGGAAAAGAAAGGCGAAGCCCAGCAAGCCGTTGGCAAAGCCAAGGACGCGGTCAAGAAAGCGGTCGATAAGTCCTGACGTGTCCGCCCCTTCAGGCACACTGAAACGGCCATCCGCGGATGGCCGTTTTTGTGTCAGCCGCCTCGGTTAAACAACGAAATTGTTTCAAGGTCGCCAAGTAGGCTACTTTGATGTAGAAAACGGCCCCTGAGTCGCCACGACTTCAACCCTTTTGCGGCGAAAGGAGACGCTAATGATTTTCCCGAACATGAAAGGTCTGCCCATCCATCGCGTGATGGTGCGCACGGTCACCGAGTTCATCGATGACGAGATGTCGACCTATGCCTCGGCGTTGGCCTATCAAATGCTGTTCTCGCTGTTCCCCTTCATTCTGTTCCTGATTGCCCTGATCGGTTTCCTGCACCTGCCGGACTTCTTCTCCTGGCTGCGCCTGCAATCGGAACTGGTATTGCCGCCCCAGGCCCTGGAGCAAGTGAACCCGGTGATCGATCAGTTGCAGCAATCCAAGGGTGGTTTGCTCTCGATCGGTATCGTCATCGCCTTGTACACCGCTTCTGCGGGCGTGCGGCTGATGATGAGCGCGATGAACGCCGCCTACGATGTGGTCGAAGGCCGCCCGGTGTGGAAGCGTTTTCCGCTGTCGATTTTCTACACCATCGGCATCGCCGGGATGCTGCTGGCCGCTGCCGCGCTGATGGTGCTCGGGCCGCAGGTGATGGGCTGGATTGCCGCGCAGGTTGGCCTCGAAGACTTCATCGTCACGGTCTGGACCATCGCGCGCTGGCCGGTGATCGTGATTCTGATGATGGTCGCGGTGGCATTGATCTATTACGTCATGCCCGACGTGCGCCAGGAGTTTCGCTTCATCACGCCGGGCTCGGTGCTGGCGGTGGTGGTGTGGATCATCGCCTCGTTGGGTTTTGCGTTTTACGTCAAGACCTTCGCCAACTACAACGCCATGTATGGCAGTATCGGCGCGATCATCGTGCTGTTGCTGTACTTCTACATTTCCGCCGCAGTGCTGTTGCTCGGCGCGGAGATGAATGCGGTGATCGAGCACATGTCGACCGAAGGCAAGGACCCTGGCGAAAAGGTCCCCGGCGAGCACGACCACGAAACCAAACAACACGTATCGGGACTGGGACGGGATCACTCGCTCAAGCCGAACACTGACGAAGCCTGAACATGATCCGTGAAATCCTGAAAATGGGCGACGAGCGCCTGCTGCGTATCGCGCCGCCCGTGCCTGCTGAAATGTTCGACAGCCCTGAATTGTGGCAACTGATCGACGACATGTTCCAGACCATGGAAAGCGTCGGCGGCGTTGGCCTGGCCGCGCCGCAAATTGGCGTGGACCTGCAACTGGTGATCTTCGGCTTCGAGCACAGCGAACGTTATCCCGACGCCGAAGCGGTGCCGCAGACGATCCTGATCAACCCGTTGATCACGCCACTGAGCCCGACCCTGGAAGAAGGTTTCGAAGGTTGCCTGTCGGTGCCGGGGTTGCGCGGTGCGGTGGATCGCTACCAGCACATTCGTTATGAAGGTTTTGATCCCAAGGGCCAGCCGATTACGCGGATCGCCTCGGGGTTCCATGCGCGGGTGGTGCAACACGAATGCGATCACCTGATCGGCCGGTTATACCCGTCGCGGATCACCGACTTCACCAAGTTCGGGTTTACCGAAGTGATGTTCCCGGATCTGGATCCTGCTGCGGACGATTAACCCGCTAAAAGATCGCAGCCTTCGGCAGCTCCTACAGGGTTTTGAGTACACCTGTAGGAGCTGCCGAAGGCTGCGATCTTTTGATCTTGCTGTTATTTCGCAGGTTTGACGAACCGCAACGTCATCCGGTCCGACTCGCCAATCGCCACATACTTGGCTTTATCCTTCTCCCCCAACGTCAACGCCGGCGGCAAGGTCCAGACGCCTTCAGGGTAATCCTTGGTGTCCTTCGGATTGGCATTGATCTCGCTTTTCTCCTCAAGCTTGAACCCTGCATCCGTCGCCAGTTTCACCACGTACGCGGTGGTCAGGTAACCGCTGTGCTTGATCTCGTCCAGCGATGATCCGTCCTTGGCCCGGTGATCCACCACGCCGAGCACGCCGCCCGGTTTCAATACCTTGAAGAACGACTCGAACATCAGCGGCGCCGTTTCCGCCAGTACCCAGTTGTGCACGTTGCGGAAGGTCAGCACCGTGTCCGCCGAACCGGGTTTACCCAGTACCGGTGCCTTGGGATCGAACTCGACCACTTGGGCCTTGGCGTATTGCGCCGGAGTGGCAGCGAATTTGGCCTTGAGGGTTTCTTCATTCTTGCGTGCGTAATCGCTGACCGTCGGTGCCTGCACGGCGGCAATGTAAGTACCGTGATCCTTGAGCAACGGCGCCAGCAGTTCGCTGTACCAACCACTGCCGGGAGTGATTTCGATGACGGTCTGATTCGGTCGCAAGCCGAAGAATTGCAGGCTCTGTTGCGGATGCCGGTAGACGTCGCGCACTACGTTCTGCGGCGCGCGCCAGGTGCCTTTGAGCACCTCGGCGTATTGCGCGGCGGAAACGGGCTGGGTGTCGGCCGCATGGGTCAAGGCAGGGGCGAGCAGGGCGGAAAGGGTCAAGGCGAGTAGGGCAGGTTTCATGGAGCGTCCTGGCGAAGTCGAAGTCGACCCCGAGGCTAGCACGCAGCCATTGGCGGCCGATCACTCATTATCGTTGGTCGACCTCACCAACGGTTCTAAGCCCATCGCAATCATCGGTTTGCTGCGCGCATAACGGGTCAGGCGCTCGACCATGGCGTAGGGCATTTGCGGGTCGAAGGTAAAGCCGCGGCGCTCGTAAAAACCGCGCAAATCCGGGTGACAGTACAGCCAGACCGGGCTGTCGAGGCCTTTGACAGCTTCGGCGATCAACGCCGCGGCGAGGCCTTGTTCACGGCACGCGGGATCGACAAACAACCCGGTCAACCAAAACCCGCCCGCGACCGGTCGCAAACACAATGCCGCAACAATTTCCCCGCGCCGGGCCACCCACAATTGTGCATCGCGTACCGCTTTCATCGGCGATTGGTGAGCGCGGTAAAACTTGTTCATCAACGGCCACAGCGGCTCGTCGAGTAAAGCGTATTGGGTGTCTGGCATGGGCTTAAGCTGTCGATGGGTCAGGCGGGCGATTATAAAAGAACGCGGACGTCGCGATAGGTGTATACCTGACTTCACATCCCGTATGAGTGGAGTACGTATCATGGCCAAAGGCATGGATTCAAAAAAAGCGGCAAAGAAAAAACCGGCAAAAACCGCCGATGAAAAGCGCGCGGACAAGAAGGCCAAGAAGGTGGATGTGTTCGGGCACTAATAGCCAAGTCACCCTGCACTCCCTGTAGGAGCTGCCGAAGGCTGCGATCTTTTGATTTTGATTTAAAAAAACCAACGTCAAAAGATCGCAGCCTTCGGCAGCTCCTACAGGGGCAGTGTTGAATCAAGAAAATAATCTGCAAGATTTCCCCGCGTCGTTGCACAGAGAGGGACAAGTCCCGTTCTGAGCAAAGCCATGTCCCATTACTTCGACGCCGCCCATCGCGCAGAAATCGAAACCCTGCGCCAACGCCTGACCGCTCGTACCGAGTGGCCGACCTGGTTGTTGCTGATTGGTGTGTACGTCGCCTGGTTCAGCATTGTCCTGGCCAGTGAGCGCCTGGGCCTTGGCTTGAGCACGCTGTTGCTGATTCCATTGGTGGTGCTCTGGTTGTCGGTGCAGCACGAATTGCTCCACGGCCATCCCACGCGCTGGCTGGCGCTGAACAGACTCCTCGGTTACGCCCCGTTTGCGGTGTGGTTTCCCTACACCCTCTATCGCAACAGCCATTTGCTGCATCACCACGACGAAGACCTGACCGTTCCCGGTCGCGACCCGGAAAGCCGTTACCTCACCGCCAAACACTGGCAGCGCAGCTCCGTGTTCAAACAGGCCCTGCATCGGCTGAACAAAACCGTGCTCGGGCGTGTGATGGTTGGCGCGCCGATGGCGTTGCAGGCCCTGGCCCGCAAGGAACTGCGACGCCTGCGCGCAGGCGAGCGCCAGGCCTGGCTGATGTGGCTGACCCACGGCACGCTCACCGTGTTGATGCTGACCTTCATCGCCCGCTACAGCGCGCTGCCGGTCTGGCATTACCTGCTGCTGATCAGTGTGCCGGCGCTGTCGATTGCAATGATTCGCTCCTACTATGAACACCGCCCCAACGCCCAACCCGAGCAACGCACCGTGCTCAATGAAGCCTCGTGGCCGTGGAGCTGGCTGTTTCTGAACAACAACCTGCACCTGGTGCATCACGATTTGCCGAGCTTGCCCTGGTATGACTTGCCCAAGGCTTATCGCGCACGGCGTGAGCAATGGCTGACGCGCAGTGGCGGGTTTTTGGTGCAGGGTTATGGAGAGTTGTGGCGCCGGCATGGGGTGAGGGCGATCGACAGCCCGCAGCATCCATTTCATTGATCAAAGGTGACCTCCTTGTGGGAGCGAGCTTGCTCGCGATGAGGCCAGCACATCCAACATTGATGGCGCCTGTCCCGCCGCTATCGCGAGCAAGCTCGCTCCCACAGGGGTTCTTTGTTGCATGGGAATAACGAGATGACACAACACATCGTCGAGCTACTGATGTACACCGCCCCCGAGCCCATCCGCCAGGCCAACGAACGCTGGTTGACCCGGATTCTCGAGCGCCTGGACACCACCCGCCAAACCGCCGAAGGTCTGTCGTTGCCGGACTTATGGCTATCCCCGGACCTGCTGCTGACCCAAACCTGCGGCTACCCGCTGATGACCTTGTTGCGCGGTCAGGTCCGGGTGGTCGGTCGTCCGCGTTACGAATTACCTGACAGCAACGGCGGCAACCATTGCAGCCTGCTGCTCAGCCGCGCCGACGATCCGCGCCGCAGCTTGCTGGCGTTTTACAACAGTCGCGGGGTGATCAATGACGAAGGTTCCAACAGCGGCATGAACCTGCTGCGCCATCGTCTGGCGCCGTTGCACCGCGACGGTCAGTTCTTCGCCAGTGTCGGCATCAGCGGCGCCCACCGCGAAAGTCTGCGTTGGTTGCGCGAAGACCTCGCCGACCTGGCCGCCATCGACAGCGTGACCTTCGCCTACCTGGCGCGACATGCCGAAAAAGAAGTGGCCGGCCTACGCGTGGTTGCCCGCAGTGCGTTCAGCCCGACCTTGCCTTACATCACCGTCGCGAGCGCCAGCGATGAGCAGATCGAACAGCTTCGGCAGGTGATGAACCAGACGTTGGAGGAATTGCCCGAAGTCGCCGAAGTGCTCGGTTTACAGGAGGTATTACCTGCAACGGAAAGTGACTACCAGATCGTGCTCGATTACCAACAGGAAGCCGAGGCATTGGGCTACGGGCGGTTACGTTAGGTAATGAAGATAGCTCCTACAGGGACTACGCCCATCCCTCGTCGAACACCAATCCCCCGTAGGAGCTGCCGAAGGCTGCGATCTTTTGATCTTGCTTCTTTAAATTCCATAATCGAATATAAAAATACCTTTTAAGTATTATTAAAGAATAAGGATCCCCGGCTAGAATCGCGCCACCGGATCACCGGACATTCAGCGACCCCTAACCCCAGGAGCCCCTATGTCCGGCGCCGACCTTTCCCATCGCAACCACGTGGGCGGATTGTTCCGCGCACATTACCCGTGGTTATGCGCACGGTTGCGCGGGCAACTGGGCGCCAGTGCCGACGTCGAAGACATCGCTTCTGAAACCTTTACGCAACTGCTCGAATCCCCAGGGCTGACGCCGATCCGCGAGCCTCGCGCTCTGCTGACCACCATCGCCCAGCGCCTGATCTACCAACTCTGGCGCCGTCGCGATCTCGAGCGCCAGCATCTGGAGCAACTGCAAAACGCCGATGCCGATCAAGCGCAATCACCCGAACAACTGTTGCAACTGACCCAGGCCCTGCATCGCCTCGAGCGCAGCCTCGAACGCTTGCCGGGCAAGGTCCGGGCGACGTTCCTGTTGTCGCGCATCGACGGCCTGACCTACCCGCAAATCGCCGCCGAACTGGGCATTTCCCAGCGTTCGGTCAGCGTCTACATGACGCGCACCCAAGCCTTGTGCACCCAGCACAGCGCCAATCAACCCTTAAACCGAACGACCCAGAGGTCCGCATGAGATCGATCAAAACCCTGCTCGGCAGTTCGCTGCTGGCCCTGAGCCTCGTGGCTACCCACGCGCCCGCCGCCGAAAAAACCGCACCGATCCACTTTGGCGACATCACTTGGGAAAGCGGCAGTTTTATCACTGAAGTGCTGCGCCTGATCGTCGAGAAAGGCTACGGCTACCCGACCGACACCTTGCCGGGCAGCACCGTCAGCCTCGAAGCGGCGCTGGCCAAAAACGATATCCAGGTGATCGGCGAAGAATGGGCCGGGCGCAGTCCAGCGTGGGTCAAGGCGTCGAACGAGGGCAAAGTGTTCGGCCTCGGTGATACGGTCAAAGGCGCCACCGAAGGCTGGTGGGTGCCGGAATACGTGATCAAGGGCGACGCGGAGCGCGGGATCAAACCGTTGGCACCGGAGCTGAAATCCGTTGCGGACCTGCCGCGCTACAAGGACGTATTCCGCGACCCGGAAGACCCGAGCCGTGGGCGCTTCCTCAACAGTCCTACCGGCTGGACCTCGGAAATCGTCAACAGCCAGAAACTCAAGGCCTATGACCTGACCGCCGACTACGTCAACTTCCGCACCGGCTCCGGCGCCGCGCTGGATGCCGAGGTCGCATCGTCGATCCGCCGTGGCAAACCGGTGCTGTTCTACTACTGGTCGCCGACGCCGTTGCTGGGTCGTTTCAAACTGGTGAAACTCGACGAGCCGGCCTTCGATGCCGAAGCCTGGAAAACCCTGGCTGATGCCAACAACCCGCACCCGAAAGGCACTCGCTCGATGCCGGCGAAACTGGCAATTGGCGTGTCCGCACCGTTCAAGGCGCAGTACCCGGATTTGGTGGCGTTCTTTGAAAAAGTCGATCTGCCGATTGATCTGCTGAACCAGACGCTGGCGCAGATGAGCGAAAAACGTCAGCAACCGCGTCAGGTCGCCGAAGCGTTTTTGCGTGATCAACCGCAGGTGTGGAAGGGCTGGGTGCCGGGGGAAGTGGCGAGCAAGGTGAGTGGGAGTTTGTAGGTTTTTTCTGATGTTTTTGTAGTGCCTGATCCATTGCTTTCGCGGGCAAGCCTCGCTCCTACAGGGGTTAGCGTTCCTCACATCGACGCCAAACCTGTAGGAGCGAGGCTTGCCCGCGAATGGCCTCCCGCCACACACCCATTCCACTGCCATCACCGCTTTCTTGCCTGGCCAATAACCCCTCGCGCCTCAAATCCCACCCCCAGTTACCCCAGTCCAGCTTTTGTCCTGAAAGCCCTGAATACTGGCCGACTAATGGCCTTGCACCCTCTATGTCGCTGTCTATGCTCACTCTTAGTTAGCAATGTCGGTCGCCATATCAAGGATTGGCGACCGTCGAGCACAGCCGAAAAAGCCTCAAGAGTGCGCAGCCCAAGGCACCGACACTGAACAACAAGGAGCGGTCCCGTAAATGGAGTTACTTACCCAATCGTTAGGGTTGTTGGCCCGACCGGGCTATCAAGAGAAGGATGTCTTGATAAGAGCGTTGCTGCATGGACACTCCGATTGAACATCATTTATCACCTGACAAATCCTTCCCTTGGAGGGATGCGTGTGCCTGTTCCGTGGAACGTAGTGGTGGATCTTGAAAGACCAAGAACTTTCATCAATCAAAAGAACGCGCTGAAGGTGATAGAACCATGTTTAACCTACATCACAAGGCTGACCTGTTGCAGATCGAGCGATCCAATTGCGCATTGACCGAGGCCAATGCCAAGTTGGCGGCGGTCAGTCGCTCGATGGCGATGATCGAATTCAGCCCTGAGGGCATCGTGCTCGATGCCAACGATAACTTCTGCGCCACCATGGGCTACAGCGCCGAGGAAGTGCGCGGTAAACACCACCGGATCTTTTGCGAGGAAGCGTTCTATCGGAGCGAGGATTACGCCAAGTTGTGGCGTGAGCTGGCCAGAGGTGAACCGATCAGTGGCACGTTCCTGCGGTTGAACAAGGCCGGTCGGGAGATTTGGCTTGAAGCCAGTTACATGCCGGTATTCGGGCCTGATCGGCAGGTTAGAAGTGTGATGAAAGTGGCCGCGGACATCACGGACCGAATCAATAAAGAACACGAAAACGAAAGCATGCTCGCGGCCATCGGGCGCTCCATGGCGGTGATCGAATTCACCCCCGAAGGGCGCGTGATTGCAGCCAACGAAAACTTCCTGAAAACCATGCATTACTCGCTCAACGAAGTGGTTGGTCAGCACCACAGCCTGTTCTGTCATCGGGCCGAATCCGAGTCAGCGCATTACAAGGCGTTCTGGGCTTCACTCAATCGCGGCGAATATCACTCGCACCGTTTCGAGCGCAGAGACAAACACGGTCATACAGTCTTTCTGGAGGCGTCCTACAACCCGTTGTTCGACAGCAAGGGCCGCTTGTACAAAGTGGTCAAGTTCGCCAGCGACATCACCAATCAGGTCACCACCCTGCAAACCGCTGCGGAATCGGCCCACAGCACTTCGGTACAAAACGACGCCTGTGCGCAGAAAGGTTCCCAGGTGGTTCAGCAAACGGTGCAGATCATCCAGGACATTTCCCGCGACCTCAACGAAGCCGCCGAGAGCATCGATGCGGTGAGCAAACAGTCCGACATCATCGGCACCATCGTCCAGACCATTCGCGGGATTGCCGACCAGACCAACTTGCTGGCGCTCAACGCCGCCATCGAAGCCGCGCGGGCCGGAGAGCATGGGCGCGGGTTTGCGGTGGTCGCCGATGAAGTCCGAAGCCTCGCGGCACGTACCAGTCAGGCCACGCTGGAGATTGTCGAAGTGGTGCGCAAGAACCACGACTTGTCGTTGAGCGCGGTGTCGAGCATGCAATCAAGCCTGAGCCGCACCGGTTTAGGCGTGGAACTGGCGAACGAGGCGGGGGAGGTGATCCTGGAGATTCAACAAGGATCGCGGCACGTGGTGGATGCGATCAGCCAGTTCAACTCGACGTTGCAATTGAACTGATCCCAAGAACACCACAAACCCACTGTGGGAGCGGGCTTGCTCGCGAATGCGGAGTGTCAGTCAACAGAGATGTTGAATGTACGCCGCTACCTGTAGGAGCCAGGCTTGCCGGCGAAAGCGTTCTCAAGGACGCCTTCGCCGGCAAGCCTGGCTCCTACAAATAGGGTGTTGGCCTTAGAGCGAAGCCAGGAACTTGTCGACCACCTGAGGCCCATCAGCCTTCTCGGTACTGCCGTTTTCCTTGTCAGCCTGGGCCAGTTTCATCTTGTCCTGGATGCGCTCGGCGATCTCTTTGCCAATCGCCAGTTGTTGCGCCGGCGGCATGGCTTGCAGCTGATCTTCGGTGATGCCCATTTCTTTCAGGATACTGTCGCGCAGTCGCTGTTCCGGCGATTTGCTCATGTAGTCCTTGAAGTCGGCCAGGGCCGAACTGTCGGTGGACTTGGTCTTGTTATCGTCCGGGGTGGTCGCTTGCAAACCCACGCGGGTTTTCGCGAACGCTTCGTCAACATTGTCGCTGATGGTGCTCGCCGCGCTGACTTGCTGGGTGGCGTTGTTCAGGCCGGACGACTGCACATTGGTGCTGTCCTGCTTGATTTGCGCGACGGTGTTTTGCGCGTTCTGGATCAAACCACTGTACAGCGCACTGGCGGCGGCCGTGGTCGGGTCCATGTCCGTGCGCTGGGTCTTTTGAACGATGGAAGCTTGATGGGCACTGACCAACATGATGGATAAACCTGTAGGTAATTGCTGTTGAGTCTGTAAGAGCAATTAGCGTGCCGCCGCTGAAAGCCCCTGTTTATGGGGCGATTCAGCAGTGGCAGCGGTCAGATTTTGCCGTTGGGCGGCAGACGGCAACCGCTTCAACGGTGAGCGATGTTCTCCAGCGCCAGATTGCGGGTTCTCGGACCGAAGTAACCGATGGTGATCATCACGATCAACATGCTGCTGACGATGAACGCCAACACCCCCGGTGTGCCGAAGTGTTCGAGAAAGATCCCGATCAGCAAGCTGCTGAACACCGTCGACAAACGACTGAACGAATAACAGAAACCCACGGCCCGGGCGCGGATGTTGGTGGGGAACAGTTCGCTTTGGTAGGAGTGGTAGGCGAAGCTCAGCCAGGCGTTGCAGAAGGTGATCATCACCCCGCAGACGATCAGCCCGACTGCGCTGGTCTGCAGCGCGAACAGTGTGCCGAAGGTCATGGCGCCGAGGGCGGAACCGACGATTTGCCATTTGTTCTCGAAACGGTTGGCGAACTTCACGAACAACAGTGGCCCGAGCGGGTAGGCCAGGGTGATGATGAAGGCGTACATCAAACTGTGCGTGACGCTTACGCCTTGGCCGGACAGCAGCGCCGGCAACCAGTTGCCGAAACCGAAAAAGCCGATGGCCTGGAATACGTGGAACACGATCAGCATCAAGGCGCGGCGGCGATAGGGTGGCTGCCAGATATCAGCGAAGCGACCCGTGCCCTGAATATCCACCGCCGCCAGTTCCGGCTCATCCAGCGGTTTGCCCTGATCCTTCACGCATCGAGCTTCGATGCTATCGAGAATCCGGCTGGCCTCATCAAAGCGACCATGTTGCGCCAACCAGCGCGGCGACTCCGGCAGCCGTGAACGCAGCCACCAGATAAACAGCGCAAACACCGCGCTGGCCAACACCACCCAACGCCAACCCGAGACCCCGAACGGCGCTTGCGGCACCAGCCACCACGACATCAACGCCACCGCCGGCACTGACAAAAACTGCACGAAAAACGCAAAGGCAAACGCTGAACTGCGCATACGTTTGGGCACCAGTTCCGAGAGGTACGCGTCGATGGTCACCAGCTCGATTCCCAGGCCAATACCCACCAGAAAGCGCATGCAGATAATCCCCAGCGCTGAACTTTGCACGCCCATGGCTACGGTCGCGACGGTGTACCAGATCAGCGCAAAGGTGAAGATCGCCCGCCGGCCAAAGCGGTCTGCCAAGGGGCTAAGCAGGCTTGCGCCGAGGAACAATCCGAGAAACGTCGCCGAGGCAAACGCGGCCTGATCGGAGAAGCCGAACACGCCTTGGCTACCGGTAGCGAAGATGCCGTCGCGGATCAGGCCGGGGCTGATGTAGGCGGTCTGAAATAGATCGTAGAGCTCGAAAAAACCGCCGATGGATAGCAACGCCACCAGTTTCCAGATCGTGGAAACGGCAGGCAGTCGGTCGATGCGAGCGGAAATCTGAGCGGCACGAACAGGGTCGATACCGTCTGATTGAACAGCGGCGAGGGTGTGAGCAGACATGGGCTGATCCGATTCTTGTTGAACGGGAAGCTTAGCCTGCTATCGGAAATAAATTGTTGCGAATCTTTGCGGCTTTTCGCCTGGATACGCCGGGTTATCGCAATAACGCCTGACCTTTTAAGGGTTTATGGCGCGATTGGGATATCAAACTCCCGAAACGCGTCATCCACCGGCAAATAACCCAGCACCCGCGTGGTTTCGCTGAGATCGAGGCGCTTGAAGCGGTTGTTGGAAATACCGTGGGCGATCAGGTGCTGCACGCCTTCGACTTCCACCGAACGCTGTAGCAATTGCACCGCATCGCGGGGGCTGAGCCAGGCGCTCAGGTCCCGGGCGTTGGTCAGCTCATGACGGTCCGGGAACTCGAAGGCGCCGATACGGATGGCGATGGTCGAGAGCCCACGCTTGGCGGCATAAAACCCACACAACGCCTCGCCATAACATTTGCTCACGCCATACAGATTGGCCGGCATTACTTGCATGCCTGGGGTGATCTGTCGGTCCACCGGATAACCTTCAATGGTTTGCGCGCTGCTGGCGAACACCAGGCGTTTGCAACCGGCTGCCACGGCGGCTTCAAGCAGGTAAGTGGTGGCCAGGATGTTGTTGGGCAGCAGTTCGTCGAAGGTTGCCGTGGCGTGGGGGATGCCGGCGAGGTGGACGATGACGTCGATGCCGTTCAGTACTTCGGCGATGGCCTTGGGATCGGCCATGTCCAGGCGCACGAAACGGTGCGGCGCCTCGACTGTGAAGTCTGGCTCGACGCGGTCAGTCAGCACGAAGGTGTAGCGATCCTTCGATGCTTCGAAAAAGGTTTTCCCGATTCTGCCGCAGGCGCCGGTCAGCAGTACGTTGAGTCCGTTCATGAATCTCTCTTTCTATGGAAATAGGGGGCTAATGCCAGTCCGTTAAGCCGTAAAGCGATCTGTAGCAGCTGGCGAAGCCTGCGTTCGGCTGCGCAGCAGTCGTAAAAACTGAGTGCACGGTCTTAATGAGAAACCGCGTCGGCTGATTCACGTCTGCTTCGCAGCCGAACGCAGGCTTCGCCAGCTGCTACAAAGAGTGTGGTTCGCTGACGGATCGGCATTAAGGGCGTGTGTCGGGGTTAAGGCAAGCCGTTGCAGCCGTGTTTCAGAAAACCCGGACGCTGTGCCAGCCGCTGAAAATATTCATCAACGGCAGGGAAGTCCGGCCGCTCCATCGGCGTCATCAGCCAGCGATTGACCGACAGACCGATCACGATGTCCGCGAGGCTGAACCGTGGCCCGGCAACATAAGCCTTGGTCGCCGCGAGCTGATGCTCGAGGATGCTCATCTTGTGGTTCCAGTCATTGATGCCGACGCTAATCTGATGCGGGTCCTGAAACTCGGGGTCCTTGCGCACCAGCGCGGTAAACGCATAACTCCAAGACCGATTGAGCTCGGTGGCCTGCCAATCCATCCACTGCTCCACCCGCGCGCGGGCGGCCGGTTCAGTGGGCAGCAACTCGTGGTTGTGATGCTTGCCGGCCAGGTAACGGCAAATCGTATTGGATTCCCACAACACCCCGGCGTCATCGATGATCACCGGCACCTGGGCGTTAGGATTGAGACGGGTGAACTCGGGGCTGTGGGTCGAGGCAAAACCGCTGCCCCAGTCCTCACGTTCGTAGGAAACGCCCAGCTCTTCGCAGGTCCACAGGACTTTTCTGACGTTGATGGACGAAGCCTTACCGAGAATCTTCAGTGCATGTTCCATGGAGCTACTCCTTTAGCGAATCGACGCCTCGGGAATCTAACATCAAGAAGCAGGATCCGGCAGGGCCGACGCTGGCAAACCAAACGTGCGATCAAACAGCCAGTTGAAGGCGAAGGTGTAGCACGGGATGAACAGGATCAGCGCCAGATCCAGCAGGAAGGCTTGCACCAGGCTGATGTTCATCCACCAGGCGATCAACGGGATGAGAAACACTATCAAGGTTAGTTGAAAACCCACGGCATGGGCGATGCGCCGCATAACCGTGCGGGTGCGTGAGGGCTGGCGACTTTCCCAGCGTTCGAACAGCGAGGTGTAGATGAAATTCCAGGTCACGGCGATGGTGGTAATGATCACCGCCAATGGCCCGGTGCTGCCCGGCGATGTACCGGACAGCAGCGCCAGGCCCAGGGCCGAGAAGGTCATGCCGATCACTTCGTAGAGCGACACGTAGACCAGTTTGCGTTTAACGCCTTGCATGGGTTTTTGCCTCTTTCTTGCGAACTTGAGCCAGCAGCACTGGCGAAGGCGGCGAAAGATAGCTTCAATAGGGCTGACAGAAAAAGTCAGTAGCTTTCAGTTTTATTGATAGGACGGCGGATGAGTTTCAACAGCGACAGCATCGAATTGTTTCTTGCGGTGATCGAGCGCGGCTCGTTTTCCGCTGCGGCCCGGGCGCTGGGCAAAGTGCCGTCGGCGGTGAGCATGGGCATCGGCAATCTGGAGGCTGAGCTCGGTTATTCGCTGTTCGACCGCAGCCATCGCGAACCGGTGCCGACCGCCATGGCCAGTGCGCTGGTGCCCCACGCGCGGCTGATTTTTGAACAGCTCAAGCAGTTGCAGGTGCATGCGGTCGAGTTGTCATTGGGGCTGGAGAGCAAGCTGTCGATCGGCGTGGTGGCGGACATCGACAAGCGTCGGGTGATGGCCGCGCTCAAGGTGATTGCCGAGCGTCATCCGCTGCTGGACATCGAAGTGCTGACCGCACCTCAAGATGATGTGCTGGCGATGTTGCACAGCGGTCGCGTCAGCGTGTGCCTGGCGTTCGCCGGGTTGAGCATGAACGTGCTGGAACGGTTCCAGTTCGTCGGCACCGAACGGATGATCGCCACGCTGGCGGCGGACAATCCGCTGTTTCAGGGGCAGGATTTGTTTCTGGAAGATTTGGTGCATGTGCGCCAGATCATCGTCGCCAGCCGCGACTTGCCGATCAGCGAAACCCGGCCATTGGTGGCCGAGTCTTACTGGCGCACCGACACCTTGGCGGCGGCACTGGAAATGGTCGAGGCCGGGCTGGGCTGGGGCAATTTTCCGTTGTCGGTGGTGCAGCCGCTGCTCGACGCTGGGCGGCTCAAGCGCCTGAGGTTCAGGAATATCGAAAATGGCTTGGTGCTGCCGGTGCATGCGGTGTGGCTCAAGAGCCAGCCGTTGCAGAAGGGCGCGTTGGCCTTCGTAGGGCTTATGTCCGGCGCATGATCGTTCCCACTCTCTGCGTGGGAACGATCAAAGCCTCATGTCCGGCACATAACCCCTGTAGGAGCTGCCGAAGGCTGCGATCTTTTGACTTTTATTTTTTAACAGCAAGATCAAAAGATCGCAGCCTTCGGCAGCTCCTACGGGGGATTTGAGTGCTGCGTAGGAAATGGCTGTAGGAAAGCAGTTTCGGCAGGTTTCCAAAGGCTACAGCTTCTTGCTCCATTGCCTACAACTACGCCAGAATCCGCCGGCTTGTGCGTTGGGTGCCCGGATTTTATTGTTCCCGTGTCGCTGCCAATTCAGCGATCGGGTCTAGCAGCCTGGGTACTTTAGACGCACGCGTTCACCGTTCGTGGTCCGTTCACGTTATGGCGGCTGTGCGTGGGAAGGTCTTCGGATCTACCGGGTTCTAGAGTCCTGGTCTGCTAGCCCACGCACGGCTGTCACCTTATTTTCGCCTAGCAGCGAATCGTGGCAGCTCCATCACTCTAGGAGCATCACCATGTTCAAACCAACCCCCAATCCGCCGCGCAAGATCAGCCCAATGTTCAACGTCTCGGCGGACATCAACAACGAAACCCTGTTGGCCCACGCCTGCGAATCCCTGGCTTCAGCCACTGTCATGATCAACGACTTCGCGACCCTCCTGGAAAGCCCTCATCGCAACACCGCGCTGGGCATTGCGCAGATCATCCTGTCGGCGGAAATGGCGGTGAATCGAGCGTTGGATAACCTTGATCCACAAGACTGACACCCTCCCCGTAGGAGCTGCCGAAGGCTGCGATCTTTTGACTTTGATTTTTTAACAACAAGATCAAAAGATCGCAGTCTTCGGCAGCTCCTACGGGGGGCGCGGTCCAGATTTGAGAGCGTCAGGTGCTCTCGCGAATCTTCAACTCAAACCCCATGTCCTGCACCGGTTTGGCCACCGAGTTACCCGCCATCAACGTCAGCATCTGCTCCGCCGCGCGCCGGCCGATAGCCTCGCGCGGGGTGCTGATGCTGCTCAGGCGCGGCACCATGTGGGCCGAGGCGGGCAGGTCGTTGAAGCCGAGGACCGCGATTTGCTCGGGGATCTTGATTCCGCAACGCATGGCTTCCAGCAGTGCGCCTTGGGCCAGGTCGTCGTTACCAAAGAAGATCGCGTCCACATCGGGATGGCTGGCCAGCAGTTGCAGGAACAGTTCGCCGCCCAAACCGACAGAAGACGCGCGCGGCGTCAGCACTTCCAGATCCGGGTCGTACAAGCCGGCCTTTTGCAGGGCCTTGCGGAAGCCTTCGCCACGCAACAACGTGCGTTGATCCAGTTGCGCGCCGATGTAGGCCAGACGCTTGCGACCCCGCGACACTAAATGCTCGGCGGCGGTTTCACCGGCAGCCAATTGCGAGAATCCGACGCAGTTAACCCCGGCCGCGCTGTCCAGTTCCATCATGTACACGCAGGGAATGTTGCTCGCCTCGATCATCCGCCGCGAACTTTCAGTGCGATCAAAACCGGTCAGCAACAAGCCGCGCGGTTGATAGGCCATGTAGTTGCGCAGCAGGTTTTCTTCTTCATCGCGCGAGTAGTGGAAGTTGCCGATCAGCACTTCAAAGCCCTTGGGCCGCAGCACCTGATGAATGGCTTCCAGGGTGTCAATGAACAGCAGGTTGGACAGCGACGGCACCAACACAACCACCGAATGGCTCTGGGCCGAGGCCAGGGCGCGGGCGGCGGGGTTGACCACGTAATTCAGCTCAAGCGCGGCTTTCTGGACTTTTTCCACCAGTTCGGTGGCCACGCTGCTGACCCCGCGCAAGGCTCGGGAAGCGGTGATCGGACTGACGCCAGCCAGGCGTGCAACTTCATTGAGGGTAGGGCGGCCAGTGGTGCGTGGATTTTTATCGTTTTTAGGGGTGGTCATCGGGGCGGCTTGCCAAACAAAATTCAAGGCACTAAGGTAGCGCTGTCTCGATGCAGCTGCAAATGCGTGAGCGGGGTTTGCCTGATCCTCGTTCTTTGGCGTCGCGAACGAACATGCTGCAACCCACAAAAATGACAAAAAGGCGTCGGCAACTTCTGCTTTTGATCTGGTGTCATAACTGGCAAAGGTAGCGCTGTCTGCGCGCTGAGGTGTTTCATGAATCATCCCATCACCGCCCTGGTCATCATGGGCGTTGCCGGTTGTGGCAAGACTTGCGTCAGCGAAGCCT
This sequence comes from Pseudomonas sp. B21-053, assembly GCF_026016365.1. Classification (NCBI taxonomy): domain Bacteria; kingdom Pseudomonadati; phylum Pseudomonadota; class Gammaproteobacteria; order Pseudomonadales; family Pseudomonadaceae; genus Pseudomonas; species Pseudomonas sp. B21-053. The sequence goes on along the minus strand of NZ_CP087205.1, from coordinate 5,476,047 downwards.
TGTGCCAGCTCAGCGGCGCGACTGCCATTGAAGGCGACACTTTTCACCCAGCCGCCAATATCGAAAAGATGAGCGCGGGTATCCCCCTGAACGACGACGACCGTGCCGGCTGGCTCGACAGCCTGTGCGACGAATTGCGCCGCGTTGACGCCAAGGGCGAGCGCCCGGTGTTGACCTGTTCGGCCCTCAAACACAGTTACCGCGAAGTACTGCGCAGCGCCTTGCCGGGCCTGGGCTTCGTGTTCCTTGAATTGACCCCTGAAGTCGCCGCCGAGCGTGTTTCGCACCGCCCGGGCCACTTCATGCCGTCGACCTTGATCGACAGTCAGTTCGCCACCCTTGAATCCCCCGTTGGCGAGCCGCTGACCCTGGCGCTGGACGCTTCGAACCACAGCGTCGAGCAACTGGCCAAGCAGGCGCATGTCTGGTGGCTGGAACACGGCTTGAAACTCGCGGTATGAGTTTTCTTCGAAGAGATAGCGCTGTCCTTATGGTTTTCGAATTACCCGCTTTAATAACAACAACAATCAGGAGACACCCCTAATGTTTGGCATGTCCCACGAGTCGTTCCTGCTGCTAGATGCAGTGGTTACCGTGATCGGACTCATCGTCTTGATCACCAAGTTCAAATTCCATCCGTTCATTGCCCTGATCATCGCCGCTGGCTTCCTCGGCCTGACCTCTGGCATGCCGGTGGGCACCATTCTCAAAGCGTTCCAGGACGGCTTCGGTGGTGTACTCGGGTTTGTCGGGATCATCCTCGCGCTGGGCACCATGCTCGGCAAAATGATGGCCGAGTCGGGCGGGGCGGATCAGATTGCCCAGACCCTGATTCGCGCGTTCGGCAAAGAGCGCGTGCAGTGGGCCATGATGTTCGCGGCGTTCCTGGTCGGGATTCCGCTGTTCTTCGAAATCGGCTTCGTGCTGCTGATTCCGCTGGTGTTCATCGTTGCCCGGCGTACCGGTGTGTCGATCATCAAGATCGGTATCCCGCTGCTGGCCGGTCTGTCGGCGGTACACGGCCTGGTGCCACCGCACCCGGGCCCGCTGCTGGCGATTGGCGTGTTCGGTGCCGACATCGGTAAAACCATTCTGTACGGCCTGATCGTCGCACTGCCGACCGCCATCATTGCCGGTCCGATTTTCGGTACGTTCATTGCCAAGTACATTCCGGGCCATGCCAACCAGGAACTGGTGGATCAACTGGCGCGCGAGCCGCAGGCCACCACGTTGCCGAGCTTCAGCATCACGCTGATCACCGTGTTGCTGCCGGTGTTCCTGATGTTGCTCAAGACGTTTGCCGACGTAGCGCTGCCGGACGGGCACTTCTTCCGCAGCTGGATGGACCTGATCGGCCACCCGATCTCGGCGCTGCTGCTGGCGTTGCTGCTGTCGCTGTACACCTTTGGCCATCGTCAGGGCATCGGTTCGAAACAGATCCTGAAACTGCTGGATGCGAGCCTTGCGCCGACCGCCGCGATCATTCTGATCATCGGTGCCGGTGGTGGCTTCAAGCAGATGCTGGTAACCAGCGGTGTGGGTGACGTGATCGGCCACATGGCGGTGAACGCACAAATCTCGCCGATCCTGCTGGCCTGGCTGGTGGCTGCGGTGATTCGCGTGGCTACCGGTTCTGCGACCGTGGCAACCATTACTGGCGCGGGCATTGTGGTGCCGGTGGTGGGGATGATTCCGGGTGTGAACCGTGAACTGCTGGTGCTGGCCACCGGTGCTGGTTCGCTGGTGCTGTCCCACGTCAACGACGCCGGTTTCTGGCTGGTGAAGCAGTACTTCAACATGACCGTGGCCGAGACGTTCAAAACCTGGACCGCGATGGAAACCATCCTGTCCGTGGTAGCGCTGGGCTTTATCCTGCTGTTGTCGCTGTTCGTCTGACACGATCGCCGAACACAAAAAAACCGCAGCGATGCGGTTTTTTTGTGGGTGAATAAAATTACCTGTAACCCCTGTAACCCCTGCAATCCCTGTATTCCCTGTATTCCCCGTTTTCCCCGTTTTCCCCGTTTTCCCTGTAGGAGCTGTCGAGTGAAACGAGGCTGCGATCTTTTGACCTTGATCTAAAAACAAGATCAAAAGATCGCAGCCTCGTTTCACTCGACAGCTCCTACAGTCCTACAGTTCCTACGGTGTCAGGTATCAGGTGTCAGGTGTCAGGCATCAGTTAGAACGTATCAGGCGCTGGTTTTGATGACCAACCCATCCGCCCGAAACATCCCGCGAATCCCGCGTACTGCCTGACGAATCCGGTCCTGGTTTTCGATCAGTGCGAAGCGTACATGATCATCTCCGTATTCCCCGAATCCTACGCCTGGCGAGACGCAAACCTTCGCTTCAGCGAGCATTTTCTTGGCGAACTCCAGCGAGCCCAAGTGCGCATACGCCTCGGGAATCTTTGCCCAGACGTACATCGAGGCTTTCGGGTTTTCGACCATCCAGCCCAGTTCATGCAGGCCTTTGACCAGTACGTTGCGACGCTGCCGATACTGCTCGGCGATGTCTTTGACGCATTGCTGATCGCCTTCCAGCGCCGCAATCGCCGCCACCTGTAACGGCGTGAACGTGCCGTAGTCGTGATAACTCTTGATCCGCGCCAGGGCGTTGACCAGCTCGGCGTTACCGACCATGAACCCGATGCGCCAGCCGGCCATGTTGTAGCTCTTGGACAGGGTGAAAAACTCCACCGCAATGTCCTTGGCGCCGGGCACTTGCATGATTGACGGGGCTTTCCAGCCGTCGTAGACGATGTCGGCGTAGGCGAGGTCGTGCACCACCAAAACGTCGTACTGCTTGGCGAGGGCGATCACGCGCTCGAAGAAATCCAGCTCCACGCACTGGGCGGTCGGGTTCGACGGGAAGCCGAGGATCATCATCTTCGGTTTCGGGATCGAGCCGCGAATCGCGCTCTCCAGTTCGGCGAAGAAGTCCACGCCCGGGATCAGCGGCACCGAACGCACCTGGGCGCCGGCAATCACGGCACCGTAGATGTGAATCGGGTAGCTCGGGTTCGGCACCAGCACGGTGTCGCCCTGGTCGAGGGTGGCCAGCATCAAATGCGCCAGGCCTTCCTTGGAACCGATGGTGACAATGGCTTCGGTTTCCGGGTCGATGTCGACCGCGTAGCGATCCTTGTACCAGTTGGAAATCGCCCGGCGCAGACGTGGGATGCCTTTGGACGTCGAATAACCGTGGGTGTCTTCGCGCTGGGCGACGGTCACCAGTTTTTCGACGATGTGCGGCGGGGTCGGGCCATCAGGGTTGCCCATGCTGAAGTCGATGATGTCTTCGCCACGACGACGGGCGGCCATCTTCAGCTCGGCAGTGATGTTGAATACGTAAGGGGGGAGTCGATCTATGCGCGCAAAGCGGCGCGGCGAACCTGGGTTAGCCATTGGTGCCTCGGATAACGTGAGCGCCCGGAACCGTCCGAGCGACGCTGGCCACTGCGGTGGCCTGTGGCGGAATGTAAGGGCTGTTGTGGCAAACTGTCCAGCGTCTGTGCAAACAAAAATTTCCGAAGGAAACGGGTTGATGGAATTTAGCAGTGGCTTCTTGCTGAGCCTTTCGCTGTGCCTGGATATCGGCGTGGCCAACATCGCGATGATCACTTTGGCGATGCAGCGCGGCTATTTTCAAGGCTTTGCGCTGGGGTTGGGGACGTGTGTCGGTGACCTGATCTACGCCGTGCTGGCGCTGGCCGGAATGACGGTTTTGCTGCAATACGAAACCGTGCGCTGGGTGCTGTGGATTGGTGGTTCGGCGTTGTTGCTGTACTTCGCGGCGAAGATGATCTACTCGGCGATCCACCATGAAGCGGTGCTGGCTGAGGGCGCGGAGGTGGGAAACAACTCCCATCGGCGTGAGTTTTTTCGCGGCATCTTCCTCGCCATGTCCTCGCCCAGCGCGATTCTCTGGTTCGCCGCGGTGGGCGGCACACTGATTGCCCGTTCCGGCGGCGGTGGCGCACTCAGCTCGGCATTGTTTCTCGGCGGATTTCTCTGTGCCGGGGTGCTGTGGTGCGTCACATTGTGCTTCGCAGCGAGTCACGGCGGCAAGTTGCTGGGCGACAAGCTGCTGCGCTACTCCTACATGGCATCGGCGGCGATCTTCTGCTACTTTGCGGTCTACGTGATCCTATCTGGCTATAACGAGTTTATCGGCAAGGCTGCCGTCGGGCAGGTTCCCGGGCTCTGACTGGGAGAATCGGGCAAGGCTTCTATACTCCCAGCCGAACCCACCTTTTTTGTACCAGGAGTTGAGTCATGGATGAGCAAACACGCGTCAAACCGGCCGAGCCACGCTTCGAGAGCGGGCACTTCCTGCTCATTGCCGGGCTTGGCGGTCGATTTACCCAGGAAACCTCCAAAAAAATCCCCGAGCTCTGGGAAAAGTTCATCCCCGAGATTGGCAAGATTCCTGGTCAAAAAAGCGAAGTGACCTACGGCATCTGCTGCAATCCCGACGGCATGGGTGGCTTCGAATACATCGCCGGCGTCGAAATCAGCAAACTCGACGACCTGCCGGACAAATACCGTTGGGTCGAGGTGCAGCCCCAGCATTACGCGGTGTTCGAGCACAAAGGCTCGCTGGACACCCTGCCCGAGACCTTTCAATACATCTGGAAAACCTGGCTGCCGCAGTCCGGTCGTCAGGCGGCGGATGCCCCGGAGTTCGAACGCTACAGCGAGGATTTCAACCCGAAGCTCAACACCGGCGTACTGGAAATCTGGTTGCCGCTCAAGGATTGAAAACCGCGAGAGGCGGACCCCACGTCCGCCTCTCGATGGGTTATTTACCCTGCTTCAACCGTCGCGCCCGCAACAGGTCGATGGACAACGTAATGAATCCAAACGCGCTGATGCCCAACAGCATAAGAAGGCCGATCTGAACGCTGCTCATGGTGTTTCCCCCTATGGATGATCAGAGACAGGGACCACCAATAATCCGATTCACCGAGCAATGACAGCGCCTATACGCAGGCTTTACGGCGTCGGCGGTGATCGATATGAACACCTTATATGTCCGCAGCGACGGGTATGTTTTCTATCATACAATCTTCGGATAGCGCTGAAGCTGCTTGGCGTTTCGCTAGTTACTCACCATGAAGTCTTATCAAGAATACCGTTGCGCCAAGATAGCCCGATATGACTATTTTTTTGTCGGGTTGTAGTTCCAGAGCTCTCACAGATGGAACAAGTCCATCAGGGCGACCTTGTATGTCGCGATAGGCCAGCGCCACCCCGTCGTTACCAAAAACCGGATCAGGTGTTCCATCAACCCGATATCGCATTGCATAAATCAACAAGCTCCTGTCAGGTACAATGGCAGTTGCTGTAAGCGGTTTTCCGTCGGGCTGGAGAATGACCGTCTCATAAGTTCCTAGTCCAATGCTGATGACCGGTCTTCCGTTATTAAAGGAAGGGTCTATTTTGCCCTCGGGCATTACGCGAGTTATAAAAGCATTTTGACTGGGGCCTTGGTCTTGGTTGGCAGGATCACCGACGGCCACAATGTGGTTGTCCCTCATAGCAATGGCTAATACGGCCGGGCTGGTTCCTTCAATTTCAAACTCCACATAGCCTTGAACACCGAATGTTTTATCCTCTGAACCATCGATGGCGTTATGTCGGCTCAAAAATGCTTTTCGCTCATTTGTTTGTCCTGCTACAACGATGTTTCCGCTGGTCTGGACCCCGAGGGCATTAATTCGATGGGGTGATGTGACAACGCCGCTGTTGCCAAAACTGTCAATGAGATGACCGCTGCTATTGAGGCATATGATCTTGCTTTCATTTCCTTCGCTGGGAAATGCAACAACGATACGATCACCATGCACCACCAACCCTTGGTCTCGATACTGGGGTTGAATGAAATTGTCATCCAGATAGGCGGGTTTGATAACTTGGTCAAGTAGCCTGACACCCCCGTCGCCAAACGATGTGTCCAGTTGGCCATCGTGAGCAAGAAAGCGTGCGACGAGTGCTTTTTTTGACTGGCCTTCGGTGCGACTGCCCAGCATCAGTAACTTGTTCTTGTCCTGGACAAGGAAGCAACACACTTCAAAGTTCTGAACATCGATTGTTGGGCGTTTGATTCCATAGGTGTTGTTGAAGAACCCCGTGTTGCTGTATTTGAAGATGACGGCTTCCGAGAGGGTCGCCGGATTTAAGTAACGTCCCAGAGTAATGAAATTTCCATCTTCTTCAAGGTGCTTTTGATAAGTCGGGCGGGTGTAAATGATGGGTTCAATAACAACGCCGTCTTCATATTCTCCGAAGCTGTTATCAGGTGCACCTGCTTTGTTTGTTGAGCTGTTCATGGGGGCTTCCTTTCTGCTGTTTATATAGTCAAGCGTCTGGATTTTGAGTTGTCAGCCGCAGGGCACTTGGCGAATAACGATTGAATACCTCTTTATATGCACTGCCTACTGTCAGGCTTGACAGTTGACCGTTGGCTTTTTATAGGGGTTGAGTTTGTTATTTTCGCTAGATACACGCCGTGAAGTAACAGGCGCTTGCATGAGTTGCCCTAAAGCGTTCTCATGGGAGATCTATCTTCATCCCATTTGCCGCAGGTCACACAGCCGAACCATGAACTCGTCGAACCCCGTCATCCGCCACGTCATCTCCACCGACCTGGACCGCTGCTTCGCCATCGAAACCGAAGCCTACGAAGGCGACGAAGCCGCCACCCGGGAAAAAATCGCCACCCGCATCGCCACCTGGCCCGACGGATTCATCGTGGCGGAAGTCGATGGCGTTGTAGCCGGTTTCATCAACTCCGGTGCGGCGTTCGAGGTGGAAATGTCAGACGAAGCGTTCAAGGAACTGATCGGCCACGACCCGGCCGGACCGCATGTGGTGATCATGTCAGTGGTGGTGCACCCGGATTATCAGGGGCAGGGTTTGGCAAAGCGCTTGATGGGGGAATTCATTGAGCGGATGCGCGGCTTGGGCAAGGCCAGCATTCATCTGATGTGCAAGGAACGGCATATCCCGCTGTATGCGGGGTTCGGGTTTGCCTACATCAAGCCATCGGCGTCGGACCATGGCGGGATGGCGTGGCATGAGATGGTGTTGGCGTTGTGATTGAGTCATACGAAGAGTGTAAGCGGCGAGATGAGGCCGCCGCGCTGGTCAAACTTCTTTCATTTTCGTTGCGGGATAAGGAACAAGGAAAGCTGATCTCTGGAGATATATTGCTGGCAAAACTCGCGCAGCGGCGTCAATTACTGCAAGACGATAAGGACGCCGGAAGCCTCTAGGCTTGAGTTCGCAAGCACTGCGTATAAAGAAATAACAGTTCGAATGCTGCTCTAACAGCTTGCTACATCTCCAAAGGGTTGCCTGAAGGCAACCCTTTTTATATGCGTTCAGTAAAGGCTATCGCGCACCCGCGCCGGCGCTTCCCGATCATACGTCTCGGCATCAAACTGCCCATCATTCAACCGCTTGTGAAACGCCCCTGCCGTCGGCAGGGCAGAACGGTCGAGGTAGCGTTCGGGATTCCACAGCTCCGAACGCACAATCGCCTTGGAACAGTGGAAATACGCCGCTTCCACCGTTACCAGCATCACCGTGCGCGCCGGTTTGCCGTTGACTGCGAAACTTTCCAGCAACGCAGGTTCGGCGCTGATCTGCGCGGTGCCGTTGACTCGCAATGTTTCGCCAATCCCCGGAATGATGAACAGCAGCGACACTCGGGAGTCGAGCACCACATTGTGCAGGGTGTCGATGCGGTTGTTGCCCGGACGATCCGGGATCGCCAGGGTGCGCTCGTCAAGGATCCGCACAAAACCCGGCGCATCGCCCCGGGGTGAGCCGTCCATGCCATCCGGGCCCACCGAGCTGATTATTATCAGTGGCGAGGTGCGGACCATCGCCTGATAGTCCTCGTTCAAAAACGGGATCTGCTTGCGCACGGCACGGTCGTGGGGTTGGCCGTAGATTGCTTCTAGTGCTTCGATTGAATTCACCATCGTTTTTCCCTCAACGAATCAGAATCAGAAAACCAGTCCCATCCGCCGTTCATACCCAATCCGCCCCTTATACGCCTCGCCGCTATCCACAAATCCAAACCTGGCATACAGCGCAATCGCCGCTTCATTGTCAGCATCCACCGACAACTCAATCCCCTTTATTTCCGGGAACGCCAGACGCGCCGCCTCGGGCAGTGCTTGCAGGCAGGCCTTGCCATAGCCTTTGCCCTGGGCGCGTTGATCGACTTGCAAGGCGTGCAACGTGGCACTGTGTTCATTGGCCCAGGCCGGGAGTGCCGGTGGGCGTTTGAGCAGCAGGAAGGCGACGGGAATTTCTTCGACCAGCAAGGCAAAGCCTTTGACGCCGGGACCGGGTTTGGACAGCAAGGAGTGCAACGCTCCGTGGATGTCGCCGGAGAATTTGATTTGTTCTTTGTGTACTTCGATGGCCTCGACCTGCTGGCGCTGTAGCGCGTTCAGGTTTTCGTAAGGCACAAGTAGAGCTGTCACTGGAGTGTCCTTTTTCCACTGCAAACGGGCTTCGGATTCTAGCGAGTTTGCGTGGTTGGATTATTTTTATTTGTGTTGTCGATTCAACGTTACGCCGAACGACTAGAGGTGTCTTCACCACAAAAACCATGGAGAACCCGCATGAACTCGCAAACCCAAATCCATAACCTGATCGAAAACTATCGCCAGGCCGTCATCGCCAAAGACGTGGAAAAAGTCATGGCCCTGTACGCCGACGACATCGTCTCCTTCGACGCGGTCAAAGCCCTGCAATTCAAAGGCAAGGCTGCCTACCGCGCGCATTGGCAGGCATGCATGGAGATGTGCCCTGGCCCGCACATTTTCGAGTTCCACGAGATCGATATCGCACCGTCGCAGGAGATCGCCTTTGCCCATTGGCTGGCCCAGTGCGGCGGCACCAATGAGAAGGGCGAAACCCAGTCCTGCTGGATGCGCGTGACCCAGTGCTATCGGCAAGAAGCGGGGCTTTGGCAGATTGTGCATGAACACTGGTCGGCGCCGTTCGACATGACCAGCGGTGCCGCGCTGTTCGAGCTGAAACCCTGATCGTCGGGGCTTACTCGTCGGAGCTTACTCGTCGGAAAAAGCGCCAAAGCATCAAACAGCAGCCATAGTTGATCAGCCGATCACGGAGAGTCCCATGAAGTACCTATGCCTGGTTTACAGCAACGAACAGGCGTTGCACTCACTGCCCGACAGCCCCGAAGACGCCGAGTGCATGGCCTATGCCGAGTCAATCCAGGGCAGTGGCCGGATGATCGCCGCCGAGGCGCTGGAGTCGGTGCAGACCGCCACCACGGTGCGGATGCGCAACGGCAAGTTGTCGATCACCGACGGCCCGTTCGCCGAAACCAAGGAGCAGTTGGCCGGCTTCTACCTGATCGATGCCAAGGACCTTAACGAAGCTATCCAGGTCGCCGGCGACATCCCGGCGGCCCGGGTCGGCTGTGTCGAGGTGCGTCCCGTTCGCCAGTTGAATCCCTGAACAATCAAAAATAAACAGGAGATCTGCATGAGCCCGCAACCCTTTAAAAAACAGCCTGCCGAATTCGAGTTGTCGATCAGCCGTTTGATCGATGCGCCACGGCGCAAAATCTTCCGCGCCTGGACCGAGCCAGCTTTGCTCGCCCAGTGGTGGGGGCCGCATGGCATGACCACGCCGGAGTGCGAAATGGACCTGTGGGTCGGCGGCCAGTTTCGCACCCTGATGCGCGCGCCCGACGGCACGGAATACCCGACCATGGGCGTGTTCCTGGAGATCGTCGCGCCAGAACGGCTGGTGTTCACCGACGCGTTTATTCCTGGCTGGATTCCGTCGGGCAAACCGTTCATGAGTGCCGAAGTAACCCTCGAAGACCGGGACGGCAAAACCCTCTACACCGCCCGCGCCATGCACTGGAGCGAGGAGGATCGGCAAGCCCACGAGGCCATGGGGTTTCACGACGGTTGGGGGCAGAGCCTGGATCGGTTGGTGACGCTGGTGACCGAAGGCATGCCGGACTGATGTCCGCCGAGTCGGTCAAGGCGCGGGTCGAACAGGTCTACCGCGAAGACTCGCGGCGAATCCTTGCGACGCTGATCCGTTTGCTCGGTGATTTCGATCTCGCCGAAGAGGCCTTGCACGAGGCGTTCTTCGTCGCGGTCGAGCGCTGGCAGCGTGACGGCGTGCCGGACAATCCGCGCACCTGGCTGGTCTCCACCGGGCGTTTCAAGGCGATTGATGTGTTGCGGCGGCGTGCGCGTTTCAAGGCGTCGCGACCGTTGCTGATCGCGCAACTTGAAGAACTGGAGCAGGCCGACTGGAGTGGCGAAGACGTGGAAGACGATCGCTTGCGGCTGATCTTCACCTGCTGTCACCCGGCCCTCGCGGCGGACGCCCAAGTACCGCTGACCCTGCGCGAAGTCTGCGACCTGACCACGGAAGAAATTGCTCGGGCCTTCCTCTCGGCGCCGGCCACGATCGCCCAGCGCATCGTGCGCGCCAAAGCGAAGATTCGTGACGCGAAAATCCCTTACCAAGTGCCGTCGCTGGCTGAGTTGCCCGAGCGTCTCGACAGCGTATTGCGGGTGATTTACCTGGTGTTCAACGAAGGTTACTCGGCCTCTGTCGGCGCCGAACTGACCCGGGAAGAACTGACCCGCGAAGCGATTCGTCTCGGGCGGTTGTTGGTGGAGTTGTTGCCCGAGCCCGAAGTGATGGGGTTGCTGGCGTTGATGCTGTTGCACGAATCGCGACGCCCGGCCCGGACCTCGGACACTGGCGAGTTGATCCTGCTGGATGAACAGGATCGGTCGCTGTGGGACGGCGGGATGATTGCCGAAGGTTGTGCGCTGGTGGAGCGCGCGCTGACCTTGCGGCGCTTCGGGCCTTACTGCCTGCAAGCGGCGATCGCGGCGGTGCATGCCGAAGCGCCGACGGCGGGGGAGACCGATTGGCCGCAGATTGTGGGTCTGTACGACTTGCTGCTGCGGGCCGTGCCGTCGCCGGTGATCGAACTGAATCGCGCGGTGGCGTTGGCCATGCGTGATGGGCCGTTGGCGGGGTTGACGGTGGTTGAAGATATTTTGGCGCGAGGGGAATTGCTGGATTACCACCTGGCGCATTCGGCGCGGGCGCAGTTTTGTCGGCAGTTGGGAAGGGTGGCCGAGGCGCGGTCGGCGTATGAACGGGCGCTTGAGTTGACGCAGCAAGAGCCGGAGCGGCGGTTTATCGAGGGGCGGCTCAGGGAGCTGGAATGATGTGCTGGGGCTGCCGGCCTCTTCGCGAGCAAGCCTCGCTCCTACAGTATCGGGTCGATCACACCATTGTGATTCGACCCGAACCTGTAGGAGCGAGGCTTGCCCGCGAAGAGGCCAGCAGCATCAACAAAAAAACCGGGCCTGCTGCCGAGTCGCCGTCAACACAATCTCCCGCACACACGTTCTGCGGCTGCTGATACGCGTGGCTCTGCCGGCGTTGTGCTAGGGATAGAGGCGGCATAAATCCCCCCGTAGCAGCTGTCGAGCACCGCGAGGCAGCGTCCGGCGGCGAAGCCGTCGTAAACCCTAAATATGCGGTCTACCTGACACACCGCGTCGCCTGATTTCACGACGGCTTCGCCGCCGAACGCTGCCTCGCGGTGCTCGACAGCTGCTACGGGGGGCGCCGCTATTCCAACATTTTGCTCAACAACCAACTCCCCGCTGGCCCCGGCGGATGCAGCCGCGACCACAGCGCATCGACAAACAGCGGTTTCGGCCAGCCGCGCACGTCCAGTTCTACCAGCACCCCCGCGCCAAACCGGCCCACCAGCCAGCGCGGCAGCGGTGCCCAGCCGAATCCGCCCTGGGCCATTTCCAGCAGCATCAGGTAGCTCGGCGCCGACCAGACCCGGCCCTTCGCCCGACTTTCATACGGATTGACGATGGTTGCCAAACGCAATTCCCGATGCTGCTGCAGCACGTCCTGATCGATCCCGCTCTGTGTCGCTAACGGGTGCGATTGAGAGACGAACAGGGCGATTTCCGTGTGCTCGTCAACCGTCGAACTGACCAGGTCCGGCGGATAGCTGTCCTGCATTTCGGCGAAGGCGACATTTGCCCGACCGCGTTGCACCAGCGCCACCAGGTCATCGCATTCGGCGATCAGGCATTCGAGTTCCAGGTCTGGGTAGCGCTGTTCAAACGCGCTGAGGGCCGCTTCGAAACGGTCAGACTGATAGGTGTCGGAAATCGCCACCGTCAGCTTCGCCTCGACCCCTTGGGACAATTGGCTGGCGGTCATTTCCAGGCGACTGGTGGCGGCGAGGATGTCCTCGGCCCGTTGCAGCATCACGTGCCCGGCCGGGGTCAGCGTGGGCTTGCGGCTGCTGCGGTCGAACAGGGTCAGGTTGAGGTCGATTTCCAGGCTCGCCACGGCGGCACTGATGGTCGACTGACTGCGCTCGAGTTTGCGCGCCGCCGCGGAAAACGAGCCTTGGGTCGCCGCCTGGACAAACGCCAGCAACACTTCGTGAGAGGCCATGAACTATCGCCTTGATCGATGGTTATTGATTATGAAGTATCGGTGTGCTGACAGATCATGGCAACCACACTCACTCAGGGAGTCTGGCCATGAACGCCAACAAATCCATCACTGAACGTATTTTCCAGGCCATTGGTTTCGAACTGCTGGCCGTACTGATCTGTACCCCGCTGCTGGCCTGGGTCATGGACAAACCGATGCTGGAAATGGGCGTCGCCACCATCGCCATCGCCGCGTTGGCCCTGGCCTGGAACGTGGTGTTCAACGGATTTTTCGACCGCTTGCTCAAGCGCTTCGACATCGTGCGCAGCGCCTGGGTGCGGGTGGTGCACGCGCTGTTGTTCGAAGGCGGTTTGATCGTGATGGGCGTGCCGCTGATTGCCTGGTGGCTGAGCATCAGCCTGTGGCAGGCATTCCTGCTGGACATCGGCGTGCTGCTGTTTTTCCTGCCGTACACCTACGTTTACCACTGGGGGTATGACGTGGTGCGGGAGCGGATGTTGATGAGCCGGGCACTGCGCTGAGTCCAGCCACAGTCCCTGTGGGAGCGGGCTTGCTCGCGAAGGCGTCGCGTCAGTCACCATCCACATTGACTGACACACCGCTTTCGCGAGCAAGCCCGCTCCCACAGGGGACCTCAATCAGCCTCCACACAACTCACTCACAAACTCCAAAAACGCCCGCACCTTCGCCGCCGGCAAATGCCGCGACGGGTACAACGCATACAACGGAAATCGCTCGTCCGGCCAGTCCGGAAACAACTCCACCAGCCGTCCTGCTGCCAGCGCCGGGGCAATCCCCAAATCCAAAACCTGGGCAATCGCCTCGCCACTTTCGCAAACGCTGTGCAACGTACCGACATCATTAACCAGCAACCGGCAATGCGGCTGCACATGCAGCACCGCGCGCCCCGGTCGATGAAACTCCCAGCCAAACGGCCGCGCCGTCTGCGGGTCGCGAAACTGCACGCACACATGCCGCTCATCTTCCATGTCCAGCGGCGCCAACGGTCGGCCGTGACGCTTCAGATACGCCGGCGAAGCGAGGGTCAAAACCCGCACGTCCAACAACTTGCGTGCCACCAGCGACGAAGACTGCGGATGGCCGAAACGCACCGCCAGATCGAAGCCGTCCGCCACCATGTCACCCAGTTGATCGCGGGTTTGCAGTTCCAGGTACAACTCCGGATAACGCGCCATGAACTGCCCGAGCTTCGGCCCCAGAATCAGTCGTGAGAAATACGGGTCCATGTTGACCCGCAACCGGCCGCGCACTTGCGTAGCGCTGGTCGAAGCCGAGTTGGCGGCTTCTTCCAGACTCGCCAGCAGCGGCGCGATTTCGCCATGGAAGCGCCGACCTTCATCGGTGAGCGTGACCGTGCGGGTGGTGCGATCGAACAGGCGGATGCCCAGGCGTTTCTCCAGTCGAGCGATGGCCCGGCTGACCCCCGATGGTGTCAGTTCCAGTACCTCGGCGGCCCGGACAAAACTGCCGCCATCGACCACCGCGCTGAACACTCCCATGCCACTGGCGAGGCTGGCATCAAAGCTCATTGGTGACTCCCGATCATTTATGCAATGACATTCATGCTATCGGAGAATCTCAACGCTCGGCTCACTATTCTGCCCATCGCGACAACCGTCGCCATCCAGCAGGAGAACAGCTGATGTACGCAGTCATGGGGACTACCGGGAAAGTCGGCGGCGCGGTCGCCCGCACATTGCTGGCCGCCGGGCACAAGGTCCGCGCGGTGGTGCGCAGTGCCGATAAAGGTGCGGTGTGGGCGCAACAGGGGTGTGAACTGACGGTGGCCGATGTCGATGATCGCGACGCCATGGCCAAGGCGTTCACCGGTGTGACGGGAGTGTTTGTGATGATGCCGTCGAATTTCGACCCGTCGCCGGGCTTCCCGGAAACCCGGCAAGTGGTGGAGAACATTCGCTCGGCGCTGGAAGCCGCTCAGCCAGGCAAAGTGGTTGGGCTGTCGACCATTGGCGCCCAGGCCTCGCAACCGAACCTGCTCAATCAATTGCGTTTGCTGGAGTTGGCGTTGGCGACGCTGGCGCTGCCGGTCACGCTGCTGCGCCCCGCCTGGTTCATGGAAAACGCGTTGTGGGATGTCGAGCATGCGGTCGGTTCGGGCAGGATCCCAAGCTTCCTGCAACCTCTGGATAAACCGGTGCCGATGATTGCCACTGCGGATGTCGGTCGCGTTGCCGCAGAGCTGTTACTTGAGGAATGGAGCGGTCAGCGCATCATCGAACTGGAAGGCCCGCAACGGATTACACCGCTGCAACTGGGCGCCGGTTTCAGCGAACTGCTGGGCAAACCGGTGCGCATGCAGGTTGTGCCTCGTGAGACGTGGCAGGGATTGTTTGAAAGTCAGGGGATGAAATATCCGCTGCCACGGATGCAAATGATCGATGGCTTCAACGAGGGCTGGATCGAGTTTGAAGGCGAACCGCGCAAGGGCCGGGTCGAGTTGTTGACCGTTCTCAAGCAGCTGCTGACGAATTAGATCTGTAGGAGCAAGGCTTGCCCGCGAAGGCGGTGTGTCAGTCAACCATTTCGTTGAATGTAAAACCGCCTTCGCGGGCAAGCCTCGCTCCTACAAAAGTCTGCTCAATCTTGGTGTGGGTTACAAAAACATCCCGCCCGACGCTTCAATACGCTGGCCGTTGATCCACTGGCCACCCGGCGACAGCAGCAGCGCAATCGCGGCGCCAATGTCATCCGGCTGACCGGCGCGACCCAGTGCCGTGTTGCTCGCCACCATCTGATTCACCGCCGCGATATCCCGCACCGCACCACCGCCGAAATCAGTCTCGATGGCGCCCGGCGCGAGGACGTTCACCGCAATCCCGCGTTCGCCAAGTTCCTTGGCCTGGTAGCGCGTCAGCACTTCCATCGCGCCTTTCATCGCCGCATAAGCGCCGTAACCCGGCAGGCTGAAACGCGCCAGACCGCTGGACACATTGACGATGCGCCCGCCGTCATTCATCAGCGGCAGCAATTGCTGAGTCAGGAAAAACGGCCCTTTCAAATGGATATTCATCAGCAAATCGAACTGCGCCACGGTGGTGTCGACGAAGTTCGCGTGCACACCGACCCCGGCGTTGTTGATCAGGAAGTCGAAGTGCTGTTGATCAAACTGGTTTTTCAGCACGTTCGCGACTTCGCCGCTGAACGCGGCAAAGCTTTCACTTTGGCCAACGTCGAGTTGCAGCATGGCGGCGCGGCCACCCAGGCTTTCGATTTCGGCGACCAGTGCCTGGGCTTCATCGGCGCGGCTGTTGTAGGTGCCGATGATATCGATGCCTTGGGCGACCAGGTGCAGTGCGGCGCTTTTACCCAAGCCGCGGCTGGCGCCAGTGATCAATGCGATTTTACGGGTCATGGGATTTCCTCAAGCAGTGTGTGAGCGATGTGAGGAAGTTTATTTATCCGGCTCATGGTGATAAACAGGGGTAAATCGGAATCACTGGTCGGTTCAGTCGAACAATAGAAGGTCGCCCATGAACAAGCTGGAACTGCTGCGCACCTTTGTTCGCGTCAGCGAAATGTCGAGTTTTACCCTCGCCGGTGAAAGCTTGGGCTTGCCTCGGTCCACCGTGTCCGAACATGTCCAGGCCCTGGAAACATTGCTCGGCACGCGTCTGCTGCAACGCACTACGCGCAAGGTTCAGGCGACTCAGGACGGGCTGGTGTTGTACGAGCGCAGCAAGGATTTGCTGTCGCACATGGATGAAATCGAAGGGCTGTTCAGGCAAGACGAAGCGTCACTGGCAGGGCGAATTCGCATCGACATGCCGAGCATCATGGCCCGACGTTTCGTCATGCCGCGCCTGCCGGAATTCATGGACAAGCATCCGCACCTGGAACTGGAAATCAGCAGCACCGACCGCCGGGTTGATTTGCTCAGTGAGGGGTTTGATTGCGTGGTGCGGGTCGGGGCGCAGCCGGATCAGTCAGTGGTGGCGCGGCGGGTGTGCGACATTGCCGTGGTCAACTGCGCCAGTCCGGCGTACCTGAAACGCTACGGCGTGCCGCAGAATCTCGAAGATTTGGCACAGCATCGGCTGGTGCATTACGTCAACGTGCTGGGGGCGCGTTCAGAAGGTTTTGAGTACGAGGAGGAGGGCAAGCTGCACCGCGTGGCGATGGCTGGCAGCATTACGGTCAACAATTCCGATGGCTATGAATCGGCGTGCCTGGGCGGTTTCGGCCTGGTCCAGGCGCCATTGATGGGCATGCAGCCGTACTTGCTCAGCGGTGAACTGGTGGCGGTGCTGCCGCAACTGCGCGCGCCATCGATGGAGGTCTCCATGCTGTACGCACGGCAACGGCATCTGCCCTTGCGAGTGCGGGCGTTCATGGATTGGGTGGAACACGTTATCCGCAGTACCCATTGACCCGTAGGAGCAAAGCTTGCTCGCGAAGGCAGTGTGTCAGGCAACAGTTGCGTTGACTGTGAAACCGTCTTCGCGGGCAAGCCTCGCTCCTACAAAGGCATCGCTGTGGAGCGCAGATTTGGCGTTCACCGAAAATCCCGTAGGAGCAAAGCTTGCTCGCGAAAGCGGTGTATCAGCCAACCGTTGCGTTGACTGTGAAACCGTCTTCGCGGGCAAGCCTTGCTCCTACAAAGGGATCGCTGTGGGGTACAGATTTGGTGTTCACCGAAAACCAATGTGGGAGCGGGCTTGCTCGCGAAGGCGGCGGGTCAGTCAGCATTGAAGTTGACTGACACGGCCTCTTCGCGAGCAAGCCCGCTCCCACAAGGGTTAGACGTTAGACGTGGAAGTAGCCCACGCACGAATCGAACGGCAGGCGCTTGAGTTCGATTTTGTTCAGGTCCAGCACTTCGCGCAGGGCTTTGGTTTCGCCCGGGAAGTTGCGGTAGGCGACTTCGTCCAGCACCACGACCGCGCCTTTTGGCATGTACGGCAGGAAGGTTTCCAGCGCGACTTTGGTCGATTCGTACAGGTCGGTGTCGAGGATCAGCATCGCCACCACCAGGTCAGGACGGGTCTTCACCCACTCCGGCACGGTCTTGACGATGTCGCCTTTCACCAGCTCGCAACGCGGGATGCGGTTGACCGGGCGCAGCAGGTCGTTGGCGTCGATCATGTCCTGGATCAGCGACTGGTCGGTGTCGGAGAACATGGTCTCGTTGACGTCCGCCGGGTCTTCTTTCTTGTCGATGCTCTGGAAGCCTTCGAAGGTGTCGAAGCCAACGATCGAGCGGTTGATCGCATACGGTTCCAGGATCATCGACAAGTGCATGTAAAGCATCAGCGAGTTGCCCTTGTACACGCCGCACTCGATGATCGCGCCCGGTACTTCAGCAACTTTCTTGAACAGTTCCATGCGCGACAGCGCAGCGGTCACGCCGATGCGGTTAGCGAAGACGAACGGCGCGTCGGCCACGTACTCGGCATCGACCCGTTTCAGAACGTTGGCACGGGTTTCGTTGTACTGGGCCTCGGCGGGCGTGATGCGACGCTTGGTCATTGCTGGATTCCTTGGAAATTCGAAAAGTCGTGGGCGTGGAAATAGTCTTTGAAACCGGCGCCGACGTCAGGGCAGGCGCTGTCGACGTTGATCGCGCCGCGCTGGTGCTTGAGGTCGTCGAGGTGCATCAGGCGGAAGTCCACGCTGAAGCGGGTCTGTTGCGTGTGGTTCGGCACAGTACCGTGCAGGTGCGAACCGGAGAAGATCAGCATGTCACCGGTGTTGCCAGCCACGCGCACTTCGGAGGCGGTGTTGATCGCTTCCAGCGGCACCGGGTGCACGCGGGCTTCCTCTTTGAGGTTTTCCTTGGCTTTGTGCCGCTGGTTGCTGATCCAGTCGTTGAGGCTCCATTCGCTGGACGTGTTCTTCACCGGCACGTCGAAGTAGCCGCCGTTGATCATCATGGTCTGGTCGGGGCTGATGGTGTGCACCGGCATCCAGGTGTTGATCTGGCAATCGACGCTGCCGTACCAGGTATCGCGATGGGGTTTGTAGGCGTAGCTGACGCCCGCGTGCAGGTACTCGTAGTTGGGCACTACGCGAATCCGCGGCACGTCGAAAATGTATTCGCGCGGGTCGACACCGATTTCATCGATGAACGCCAGGATCAATTCCTTGGCGCGCAGGCTGTTGGTGAACTGGCCCTTGAGGCGGGTCACCAGCACCACGAATTCTTCCACCGGCATCAAGGTGTGCAGGGCCTGGTGGTTGGTCTCGCCGTTGAAGGCGGCAGTGATGCTTTCCTGGGCAAACGCGCACAGCTCTTTGGCGGCACGCAGCTCAGTGTTCAAGAAGATGTCACCGGCGTAGATGGCTTCTTTGAAGTCAGCTTTTTTCTGAAGCTGATTGATGTACAGGTTCACGGTTCTCACTCCTGAATGCATCGAGTCTCTAAGGAATCGGCACCACGTTAGCAAACTGAAGTGCGATCCATCGCCTCGCAGGTCAATAAAGATGAAATTGGCAGAAATGGCGACGAAATGCGTTGTCCGGGCAAAAAAATCCCGGCTTCGGGATGAACCGGGCCGGGATATATTCGGCCTCTGTAGGAGCTGCCGAAGGCTGCGATCTTTTGACTTTGCCTTTTTACAAAACAAGATCAAAAGATCGCAGCCTGCGGCAGCTCCTACACTGGTCCGGGGTGGGTCAGAACAGTTTGGTGAACAACCAGTACAAGCTGCCCGACAACAGGATCGCCGCCGGCAAGGTCAGGACCCAAGCCATCAGCAGGTTGCGGATGGTCTTCATCTGCAAGCCGCCGCCATTGGCGACCATCGACCCAGCCACGCCCGAGGACAACACGTGGGTGGTCGACACGGGCAAGCCGAACATGTCAGCGGCGCCGATGGTCAGCATGGCCACGGTTTCGGCCGACGCGCCTTGGGCATACGTCAGGTGAGTCTTGCCGATTTTTTCACCGACGGTCACCACGATGCGCTTCCAGCCGACCATGGTGCCGAGCCCCAGCGCGATGGCCACGGCGATCTTCACCCACAGCGGAATGAAGCGCGTGGAGTTGTCGATCTGCTGCTTGAACAGTTGCAGCTTGCCGCTGGTGTCGGCGTCGAAGTTACCGACCTTGTTCTTGTCCATCAAACGGATGGTTTCGCTGGTCAGGTACATGTCGTTCCGCACGTTGCCCACGGCCTCGGCCGGGACTTTCGACAACGAACCGTAACCCTTGACCTCGGCGCCAATGCTGCCGGTCAGGGCGGCGAGGGCGGGGACCAGTTGTGGCGTGGCTTCCTTGCTGCGCACATAGTCGGAAAGGATCGGCCGCGGATCCGCCGGAGCCGGCAGCGGCGACGCTTTCACCAGGGCTTGCTGGGTGACTTCGGCCACGGCAGCGAACTGCAACGCCTGATCGGCCGGCATGGTGCGGTTCAGCGCATACGCCATCGGCAAGGTGCCGACCAGGATCAACATGATCAGGCCCATACCTTTCTGGCCGTCGTTGGAGCCGTGGGCGAAGGACACGCCGGTGCAGGTCAGGATCAACAGGCCACGAATCCACCACGGTGGCGGCGCATCGCCTTCCGGTGCCTTGTACAACGCGCGATTCTTGACGAAGGCGCGCAAGGCCAGCAACAACAACGCGGCACAACCAAAACCTACCAGCGGCGACAGCAGCAACGCATAACCGATCTTGGTCGCCTGCGCCCAATCCACGCCGCTGGTGCCATCGCGGCCGTGCATCAAGGCGTTCGCCACACCGACGCCGATGATCGAACCGATCAAGGTGTGCGACGACGAGGCCGGCAAGCCCAGCCACCAGGTACCGAGGTTCCACAGGATCGCGGCGATCAACAGGGCGAAGATCATGGCGAAACCGGCGGAGGAGCCGACTTGCAGAATCAGCTCCACCGGCAGCAACGCGATGATGCCGAACGCCACCGCGCCGCTGGAAAGCAACACGCCGAGGAAGTTGAAGAACCCGGACCAGGCCACCGCAAAGTTCGGCGGCAGCGAGTTGGTGTAAATCACCGTGGCCACGGCGTTGGCGGTGTCGTGGAAACCGTTGACGAATTCAAAGCCGAGGGCGATCAACAGCGCTACGCCGAGCAGCAGAAACGGGGTCCAGGTGGTGACCACCGTGCCGAGTTCGTTCATGTCGTGCATCAGGCTGTAAGCGGTGAACAACAAGCCGCTGGCCAACACCCCGAAGAAAATCACCAGGGTAAACAGGCCGGGTTTTTTGTTTAGCTGCGGTCTGGCGCTGCTGGCGGGCGCCTGGGCAGTCGTATAGGAAGGAGTAGCCATGCCGGACAATCCTGAGGAGGGAAGGAGTGTTGCCCATGATCGTTTCAAAATGTGACAGAGAGACTGCGGTGGGTCAGTGTTTAAGTATTTTGTGGAACCACCCGTCCCGATGATGATCGTTCCCACGCAGAGCGTGGGAACGATCAGATCAAAAGATCGCAGCCTTCGGCAGCTCCTACATGGGAATGCGTACGCCTGTAGGAGCTGCCGAAGGCTGCGATCTTTTGATCTTAATAATCCTGGCGCTTACGAAACGCCCAACGCCCCGCCAGCACGGTAAACGTCGCCACCAGCGCCACCAGAATCCAGAACCCTTCCGGATCGCCCGCCAGCGGTATCCCACCCACGTTCATCCCGAAAAAACCGGCAATGATGTTGATCGGCAACGCCAGCACCGTGACCACGGTCAAGGTAAACAGCGTGCGGTTGCTCTGCTCGTTGAGGTTGGCGGCGATCTCTTCCTGCAACAGCTTGATCCGCTCACCGAGGGCCGTGAGGTCGTTGATGATCAGCGCAAACTCCTCGGTGGATTTGCGCAGTTCCTTGACGTCCTCCTTCTGCAACCATTGCGGCGGCCGGTTGAGCAGGCGCAGCAACGAGCCCGGCTCCAGCGCCAACAACCGTTGCAAGCGCACCAGCACCCGGCGATTGGCGCCCAGTTCGGCGCGGTTGGTCGACAGTCGCGAGGAGAGCAATTCATCTTCGATCTGATCGACACTCTGGCTGGTCTTGCGCACGATCTGCGTCAGCACTTCGCCCTGATCGCGCAGCAGGTGCACCAGCAACTCCAGCGGCGAACGAAAGCATTCACCGGCCTTCACCGACGAACGCAATTTGTCCACCGAGTGCAGCGGTTGCAGGCGCGCGCTGATGATCAACTTGCTGCGGGCGCACACCCACAACGTCGACACATCCGACGAGACCATGCTGCTGAGGTTGAACACCACATCGTTGACCACCGCCAGCAACGCCGAATCGACGTGCTCGATACGCGTCGAACGCGAACCTTCGTGCAACGCCTCGAAAAATTCCTCGGGCAATTCCAGATGGCTTTTCATCCAGCGCTCGCACGCGGCGTGGGCCAGATTCAGGTGCAGCCAGAGGAATTCATCGCTGTCCTCCGATTGCTGCAAACAGCGCAGCGCCTCGGCCGAATCAATCTCCCGACCACGTTCACCGGGACGAAAACGGAAGCCGTAAAGCAGGCCGAACAAGTCAGTGTCGCGATGGGTGTGATCGATGGCGTGGTTCATGAGGTCTCGCTGAGAGGGGCGTCCGGCCGTAGCGCCTGTAGCAGCTGTAGCAGCTGTCGAGCAGCGCGAGGCTGCGTTCGGCGGCGAAGCCGTCGTCAGATTTGAGCACGCGGTTTACCTGAAACACCGCGATGCATGATTTCACGACGGCTTCGCCGCCGAACGCAGCCTCGCGTTGCTCGACAGCTGCTACGGCAGGTACGGCGATTGCTACCGGGCATCATCGCAAGGTGTCTTGACGGTTTTGTGACAGTTGCGTGGCGACGCAAACGTGTGCGTTACCGATGGTCGGGATCGACTCAAGAACCGCTCTGGCACGCCGATGACGCAGGTGTTAGGTTGCTCGGCCCCGGCCACGAACCGGGACCGCAGACAGGGAAGTTTGGACGTCTTTCACGCCCAATCAGGCGTGCCTATTTCCTGTCGTGAGTATCATCCGATGCTGCAAAAATCCCTGAGAGCCCAAATTCTCGCGTTGTTGAGCGGCAGCCTGTTGGCGATGCTGCTGATCGCTTTGGCCTGCTTTCATTTCCTGTCCGGTGGCGTGCAAAACTACGCCAACCTGATCGACGGCCCGCTGCACACTTCGCAATTGATCGATGAAGCCAACCTGCAATTCAAGGTGCAGGTTCAGGAATGGAAAAATGTATTGCTGCGCGGCAAGCAGCCAGCAGACCTGGATAAATACTGGAAGCAATTCGAAGACCGCCAGCGCGACGTGCAAGGCATCCTCGGTGAACTGGCCAGCCAAAAAGGCCTGGATGGTCAGCTCAAGACCCGCATCGAACGCCTGCGTGACGAACACCGTCAGTTGGGCGGCGCTTACCAGAAAGGTCGCGATGCCTACGTCGCCGCCGATGCCGATCCAACTGCGGGCGACACCGCGGTCAAAGGCGTGGACCGCGCCACCAGCGATCAGATGAGCGAACTGGTCGGCGAACTGCGCAAGCAGGGTTCCGAACAGTCCGCGCTAATCAGCGCCAGTGCCGAGCGCACGGTGATGTTGGGGATTATCGTGATGCTCGCTTCCGGTCTGTTGATCGGCTTGTTGAGCCTGTGGCTGATCAACCGCAACCTGGTGGACCCGATCCGCAAACTGATCGACTACGTGGCACAACTGAGCCAGGGCAAATTTTCCGAGCGCGTCGCCAGCACCCGTCAAGATGAGCTGGGCAAACTGGCCATGGCCGCCAACACCTTGCGCGATTTTCTCGCCGAAACTTTCACCCGCTTGCAGCGCAGCGCCAAGGATCTGGACAGCGCCAGCGGCGAGTTGAACGCTATCGCCGGCCTGATGGCCAGTGGCACCAACGAGCAGTTCAGCCGCACCGATCAGGTGGCCACGGCAATGAACGAAATGTCCGCCACCGCCCAAGAAGTGGCGCGTCATGCCGCCGACGCGGCACGTGCCGCCGATGATGCTGATCAGTCGGCCCAGCAAGGCGAGAAGGTCATGCAGGGCACCATTCACACCATCACCCAGATGCGCGGCGAAATCACCAATACCGCCACCGTCATCCGTCGTCTGGAAACCGACAGCGGCCGCATCGGCAAGGTGCTGGAAGTGATTCGCGGCATCGCCGAGCAGACCAATTTGCTGGCGCTCAATGCGGCGATCGAAGCGGCCCGTGCCGGTGAAGCGGGGCGCGGTTTTGCCGTGGTGGCCGACGAAGTACGCAGCCTGGCCCAGCGCACGGCGGCATCGATCATCGAGATCAACCAGATCATCCAGACCGTGCAAACCGGTGCGGTGGACGCGGCTCAAGCCATCGAAAGCGGTCAGTCGCGCAGCGAAGAAAGCGTCGCGCAAGTGACCGAGGCCGGCGCCATGCTGGAGCGTATTACCCATGCCGTGGAAGCCATTCGTGACATGAACCGCCAGATTGCCACCGCCGCCGAAGAACAGACCTCGGTGGCCGAAGACATCTCACGCAACCTGACCGAGATCACCACGATTGCCAGCACCAACCTGGACAACGTGCAGCGCACCGAAGCGGCGAGCCACAACCTGCATGGCTTGTCGGGGCAGTTGAATGAAGTGACGGCGCGCCTCAGCGCATAACGGAAAAGGCTTTGTATCGGTTCGCTTACCGAGCCGGTACACAGTCGATCTCAAGTGCGGCCAACCGATGTCGATGATGGACTTAACCTGAACCCACATAGGATGAGTCCCATGGTCAGCATCACCTCTGTCACGATCAATCAAACCCTGTCGACGCCGACGAGCAAAACCTCGATCAGCGACGGCACCGAAGACACCACCTCCGCCACTGCCAGCACCACAGATTCCAGCGATACCACCAAGGCATCTGGCGGTGCTGCGCCCGCTGGCGGCGGTAGCAGTTCAAGCAGCAGTTCTGAATCCGACACGGTGAAAGAGTTGCGCAAGCAGATCGCCGAGCTGCAAAAGCAATTGCAGGAGGAACAGCAGCAACTGCAAGCGGCCCAGGCCAAGCAGGAAAGCGCTGATGCGAAAGCTGCCTCTGTCGCGGCGGTTCAGTCGCAGATCTCGACCACGTCCGGCTCGTTGCAGACCGCCACGGCGGCGTTGTTGCAGGCGTTGCAGGATGAGGGGGGCAGCACGGCCGGGTCGGTGGTGAGTACGACGGCTTGAAAATCTGAGGACATAAAAAAACGCACGATCCGAAAATCGTGCGTTCTTTGAATCATCGCAAAACCCTGTGGGAGCGGGCAAGCCCGCTCCCACAGGGGATTGCGGTGATTATGTATCAAACCTGTAGGAGCAAAGCTTGCTCGCGAAAGCGGTGGGTCAGCTTGCATCGATGTCGGATGTGCCGCCGTCTTCGCGAGCAAGCTTTGCTCCTACAGGGATTGCGGTGTCCTACAGGGGATTGCGGGGATCAGGTGTCTTGCTTGTTGCTCAGGACTTTGCCGGTGGCGGCATCGAAATCCACGTCCCATTCAACGCCTTGAGCGTCGCGCAGTTCGACTTCGTATTCGTAGCCGTTGAAGTGGTTGTCCAGATCGGTGTCGGTGATGGTCGCACCCGGATGCAGTTTCAGGGCAGCCTGGTTCAATTCTTCCAGAGGCTTGATCTTGCCGCTTTTGACCAGCTCAGGGATCTGGTCGACGCGTACATCGGCCTGGGCGATGCCAGCCGAGAGGGTCAGGGCAGCGGCGGTGAACAGGGCAGTCAGGGTTTTCATAAGCTTCTTTCCTTGGGTGATCTGTTTAAGTGGGCTCAGGTTATCCAGCGCAACTTAATTCACCCTTAAATTCAGCGGTGATCGCTAAAAGCATTCGCGAGCAAGCCCGCTCCCACACTGGATCGCTTGTGTACACAGATTCTGTGAACAACTGCAATCCAATGTGGGAGCGAGCCTGCTCGCGAAGAAGTCGACGCGGTGCCGCTATCGGCTACAGATCAGTAACCGTTGTTCTGCAGCAATTGCGCAACAGTCCCCGCCGCCGGACGTTTGTAGAACTTCAGCAGTTCGCTGGCGCGGTTGGTGAAGATGCCGTCGACGCCGGCGTCCATCATTTTCTGGTAATCCACGGCATCATCGATGGTGTAGACGTGCACCAGCATGCCCTGATCGTGGGTGTACTGGTTCATCCATGGCTTGACCAGGTCCGAGTAGCTTTGATCGCCGCCCTTGGTCAGCGCCGCCGAGGGACCGGTGCCGATTGCGCCCTGGGACTTGGCGTACTCGACCCATTGCTGGAATTCGGCTTTGTCTTTCGGCTCTTGCTTGGCGTAGTAAGTGGCTTTGTCCTTGTCGCCGGATTCGGCGAAGGTCACTTTGGATTTCGGCTCGATGCTGCCTTCGCCGACCCACAACAACAGGATCTTCGGCACCTTCGGCATTTCTTTTTGCAGCAGTTCGAGGCTGCTCTTCTCGAACGTTTGCAGCACGACTTTGCCTTTGCCCTGGCCGACCGCCAGTTCGCTCTTCGCCAGTTTCGAACCGGCCGGGCTCAGCCAGCCGCGATCCTGGAGTTTCTCCTTCAGGTCATGTTCGATGCCGGGGAATTGCTTCGGTTCTTTGGTTTCGATGTACAGGCCAGGCTTGTGCAGCGGATTGCTTTCGGCGATGTCGATGATTTCGTCGAGGGTCAGAATCTTCAAGCCAACGTAGGACGGACGCGCGCGATCCGGGTAAGCGGCGTTGAACCAGCTACCGGCATCGAGGGTTTTCAGCTCGCCAATCGTGAACTGGTTGGCCGGGGCGTCTTTACGATCAGGGAACTTGGTGGCGACGTCGGTGGTGCGCTGCAGATTGTTGTCGTGCAGGGCGAACAGCACGCCGTCCTTGCTGCGCTGCAAGTCCATTTCCAAGTAGTCGGCACCCAGATCGCGGGCCAGTTTGTAGGAGGCGGCGGTGGATTCCGGGGCATCAAACGACGCGCCTCGATGGGCAATGACCGCTGGATGCGGGATGCCTAACGTGGTCGCCAGTGCGGTGGGGCTGGGCTGGCCGGCGGCCTGTGCCTGGCCGAGGCCGAGCAGCAGACTCAGCAGCAAGGCGCTCTTGGTGAAGGTAACAGGCATGGTCGAGGTCCTTTCGCAGAGGTTTTCAAAGACGTACCTTTTAACAACTGAACGCTGCGAGCGCTATCGCGAGACCGACATAAACGTGTTTAAAGCGATTTTTTTCAGCGCTTTTGTGCGGTTCTTTGCAGTACTCTTGGCTCCGGCAGTTTCCCCGGCAGAGGGAGATCCCTTCGAAACCTTGCGTGTAAACCATCGATCACCGGTCCCTTTGCGACCTTTTGTGAGGTTTATCATGCGCATCACTTCCCAGCTCATCTGCCAGGCCGCCGACCAACTCAAAGGCTTCGTCGGCCTCAATCGCAAGACCGGTCACTACATCGTGCGTTTCAGCGAAGATTCGTTCGGCATGGACGTGGCCGATGACGGCATTATTCCCACCAGTGAATTCGTCTGGTCACCGGGGCCTGATAAGGCGATGACGCTCAAGCGTGAGTTGATCCAGTTATTGCTGGATCAGAATATTGATGACCGGATCAATGTGACCGAGCCGTTGCGGGTGTATATGAATCGGCGGGAAGTGCCGGAGATTTCGGCGGTTCGGAGTTTGGTTCAGGGTTGAGATTTGTGGTGGCTGTTCTGGCCTCTTCGCGAGCAAGCCCGCTCCCACATTGGATCTGTGGCATTCACAAATCCCCTGTGGGAGCGAGCCTGCTCGCGAAAGCGGTCTCAAAAACACCACATCATTTACCGCTTGAACTCATACGCCCGCTCAACCCGACACACCCGCGTATGGCACTGCGCATACCACGTCGCCCGCCCACGCTCACGAATCGCACTGTGCTCAGGATGATGCTTCCACGCCAGAATCGCCGCTTCACTGACCCAATACGACACGGTAATCCCCAACCCATTCTCGCCCCGGGCCGACTCCACACCGAGGAAACCCGGTTGCTCGCGCGCCAGTTCCAACATGCGCCCGGCCGCCTCGGCGTAACCCTGATCACCGTCGGTGCGCAGGGAGGTGAAGATCACCGCGTAGTAGTGAGGTGACGGCGTGTTGGCCATCATGATTTTTGCCTCGCGCAGGCTTCGACCAATGCGCGAACCAGCGGCGGCAACACGCCCTTGAGCGCGGCACGCTCCGGTTGGAATAGTGTGGCGACGAAGAACGGATGACCTTTGAGTTCCACTGCGCGCAAATCGCCATTCGAATCGTGACCGACGGCGTTGAGTTGCTGGCTCAGCAGGGCCTGCTCGAATTCGGGATTCACCCCGTAGCGGCAGCGATAACCTTCGTGAATCTCGGACTTTTCATACGCCTTGGCGAGCAACGAGCCTTCAACCAGATGAATGCTGTCGACGGCTTCCACTAGCGAACAGGTCAGCGGCGTGAGCAATGCCCGTGCCGCATCGGGAGAAGTCTCGCCATGCTCGGCATCGGCCCAGCCCAGAACGTTGCGGGCATATTCCAGCACCGCGTGTTGAAAACCGCCGCAGGTGCCGAGGAAAGGTCGCTGTTGCTCGCGGGCAAAACGGATCGCCTGTAAAGCGCCGTCGGTGTTGCGATACGGGCTGGCGGGCACGCACCAGAATCCGTCGAAGGTGTTGAATCGGGTAGCAGCGTTGATCTGGTCAGTGGCCAGCCATTGGAATTGCACGTCCAGGCCCGAGTGCTCGGCGGCCATGCCGAGGGCGATGGGGATGGCTTGGTGAGCGGTGACTTGTGGGTCGTAGTCACCGATCAGGGCGATGCGCAGAACAGTGGTTTGCATGAATGTTCCCTGTGCTTGTTGATTCCTGGTGCTCACTATAGATTGGCGTTCACGCACTCAATATTGGCGTTAACCCAATTGATCAATGCACCAACGCACTATCGGCTGGACTACCCGGACCTTGCGCTGATCCTGGCCTTGGTCCGTGGCGGCTCTCTGGCCCGGGCTTCTCAGCTGTTGAAAGTCGATGTGTCGACGGTGTTTCGGGCGGTGCGCCGACTGGAAGCCGCGCTGGGCCAGCAATTGTTCGAAAAGAGCCGTGCCGGTTACTTGCCGACAACCTTGGCGCAATCCCTGGCCGAACAGGCTGAGCGCGCCGAACAGGCGCTGGACGCGGCGCGTATCGGCGTGGAGCAGGGCGGTGAAGTCATCAGCGGCACGGTGCGCCTGACCTGCACCGATTCGGTCCTGCAAGGGTTGCTGCTGCCGGCGCTGGCGCAGTTCATGCCGTCGTATCCGGCGCTGACCATCGAACTCAGCACTTCCAACGACTTCGCCAACCTCAGCCGTCGGGATGCCGACATTGCCCTGCGCCTGACCCGCACACCGCCCGAGCATTTGGTCGGGCGGTGCCTGGCGCAGGTTGCGTATCGAGTCTGCGGCAGTGCGGCTTATCTGAAAAACGTTGATGCCACGGATCTGGCGTCGCTGACCTGGATCGCCCCGGACGACTTCCTGCCCGATCATCCGACCATTGCATGGCGTCGCCAACAATGGCCCGGTGTGGTGCCGGGTTATCGCTGCAACAGCATGTTGTCGGTGACGGAATTGGTGCGGGCGGGACTCGGTGTCGCGGCGTTGCCCGACTTTCTGATCGGCGATGGTTTGCAGGCGTTGACCGGGCCGCTGCAAGGTTGCGACACGGCCCTTTGGTTGCTGACCCGCCCAGACTGTCGCGCCTTGCGCTCGGTAGTGACGCTGTTCGATGAGTTGGGCCAGGCGCTGCGCTTGCCTTAATTCGGCGTCTTGGTTTCGTCCTTGCGCACAAATTGTTGATGCATTTCCGAAGTCAGGTTTTCAATGCGCTCGGTCAGCGCCTTGGTCATTTCGGTGAGGCGAGTGTTCTGTTCCAGCAGTTCCAGCAACTGCGCAGTGTTATGCGCGGCCTGAGCCTGGCGCTCACTGTTGGCGACGGCCAAGGCTTCACGGTGTTGCGCATCGGCGTCGGACTGGGCCTTGTCCCGCGCGGCCTGGCGGGTCTGGGCCAGCAGGATCAACGGCGCGGCGTAGGCCGATTGCAGGCTGAACGCCAGGTTGAGCAGGATGAACGGGTAGAGGTCGAAGTGCGCCACGCCGAACAGGTTCAGGCAGACCCACAACACCACGATCAGGGTTTGCGCGCCGAGAAACGTCGGCGTGCCGAAGAACCGCGCAAACGCCTCGGCGCGCAGCGCGAACTTGTCGTTGCCGAAGGTCGGCGCGAGGTGAGCGTGCGGGCGGTGGAAGCGCAGGTGATCGACTGGGGCGGCGGCAGGTTTGGTGTCGGACTTGGTTGAATTCATGGTGCGCTCGGCGAGGATTTGGGACTTGGCGTCACTATAGTCCTGCGCGGGCGTTCGTTAGCTGAATCGATGTTGAATGAGAGTCCGCCTTCGCGAGCAAGCTTCGCTCCTACAGAGGATCTGTGAACAACACAAATCCCCTGTAGGAGCGAAGCTTGCTCGCGAATGAGGCGACACGGTCATTTGCCTGGAAAAAAAACCAATCCCCCTCTCAACCTCAACCCGGCGCCCGCTCATTAGCAAACATGCTCACCGCCTGCACCGCATTACTCGCCCCATCACGAATCTGCAGAATCACCGTCCCTGCCTGATTCGCCAGCTCAACCCCCTCAGCCGCCCGATCCCGCGTACCGCCCATGCTCTTGATCGCCTGCCGGGTTTCACTCTGGATCAAACCAATCATGGTCGAAATCTCCGCCGTGGAACCACTGGTCCGCGCCGCCAGTTGCCGAACCTCATCCGCCACCACCGCAAAACCGCGCCCTTGTTCACCCGCCCGGGCCGCTTCGATGGCCGCGTTGAGCGCCAGCAGGTTGGTCTGGTCAGCAATCGCCCTAATCGTATTGACGATGGCGGTGATCTGCTCGGAGCGCTCGCCGAGTTGGGCGATCAAGGTCGAAGACTCTTCGATATTGGCCGCGATTTCACGCATCTCGCTGGCCGCCTGCTGGATCACCTGCGTGCCTTGTTCCGCGACTTTTCGTGTCTCTACCGAAATGTGATAAGCCTCGGTGGCGCTGCGGGCATCCTGGGCATGTTGTTCGACCCTGGCGGTGACGTCCGAGGCGAATTTCACCACTTTGCACAAACGACCACCGGCGTCATACACCGGGTTGTAGTTGGCTTCAAGCCAGACCGTTTGCCCGCGTTTATCGACGCGCTCGAACTGGCCATTAAACAACTCGCCCTGATTGAGCCGGCGCCAGAAGTCCTGATACGCGCCGCTGTTCGCCAGTTCCGGGGTGCAGAAGATTCGATGATGTTTGCCCTTGAGCTCGGCCAGGCTGTAACCCATGCGGCTCAGGAAATTCTGATTGGCCGTGATGATGCTGCCGTCCAGATTGAACTCGATCACCGCCATGGCGCGGTCGACGGCCTGCAACTTGGCGTTGCATTCGCTTTCATGTTGCACCCGGGCCGTCACGTCCATGGCGTACTTCACCACTGACACCACCTGGCCCGAGGCATCCTTGACCGGGTTGTAACTGGCCTCCAGCCAGATCGACTGCCCCTTGCTGTTGATCCGCTCGAAAGTGCCCGACTCGAACTGGCCGCTTTTCAGGCGCGACCACAGTTGGGCGTACTGGCTGCTGCGAGCGAATTCCGCGGTGCAGAACTGGCGATGATGTTTGCCCAGCACTTGATCGCGTTCATAGCCCAGGGTCTTTAGAAAGTTGTCATTGGCGCGCAACACGACGCCATCAAGATCGAACTCGATCACCGCCATGGAGCGATCAATCGCGTCCAAAAGGCCGGTTTGACTGGCAACAGTGTGCTGGAGTGCTTCAAGGGCGGATTTGTGGCGATTGAATAGCATGGTGGCAGCGCTCAACAAGAAGGGGGGAACAACCAAGGAGTCATCCCTATTCCTGCGCCTGCAGGCCGAAGACCAAGGCTATCTTCGGCGTTGTCTGCTCAATGTCAGCGGTCCCTGGCTGACAGCTCGATACTTATACAAAACTTCATAAACTTGTACAAGAAGTCGATTTTATGACTGCTTGTACAAGTTTTCAGGCGGACATACGCTTGGTTGAGCCGCCGCTTGAAGAGCCCGACGCCACGCTGATCTTGTTGCGCCCGGTGTTTTTTGCAGTGTAGAGGGCTTTATCGGCGTCGTTGAGCCAGGCAATCGCATCGGTAAACACGGTTTGGTAGGTGGCCAGTCCAATGCTCAGCTTGATGCGCAGCTCGGGCACATGCGGGTGGCGATAC
This sequence comes from Pseudomonas sp. B21-053, assembly GCF_026016365.1. Classification (NCBI taxonomy): domain Bacteria; kingdom Pseudomonadati; phylum Pseudomonadota; class Gammaproteobacteria; order Pseudomonadales; family Pseudomonadaceae; genus Pseudomonas; species Pseudomonas sp. B21-053. The sequence goes on along the minus strand of NZ_CP087205.1, from coordinate 5,444,331 downwards.
TCATTGAGCACTTCGCGCAAGCGTTCCATGACTTCCCAGGCTTGATGCAACGACAGGTTGGGCAGGATCACGCAAAATTCGTCGCCACCATAACGGCCGGCCAGATCAAGTTCACTCAGGTTGCGCCGGAGTTCAAAGCTCATTTGACGCAGCACCGTATCGCCGACGATATGCCCGTAGGTGTCGTTGATTGCCTTGAAGTGGTCGATGTCGATCAACGCAATCACCGACGCCACGTGGTTTTGCCGGCACTGCTGGAACTTGACGTGCAACAGGTCCTTCCACGCGCCGTGGTTGAGCAGGCCGGTCAAACTGTCGGTACGGCTCAAGGCGCTCAGGGCGCGTTTGTGCTCGGAGAGTTTGAACGCCAGTCGATAACACACCATCCCCACCGCCAACGGGTAAATGGTCAGCGACGGTATGCAGGCCCAGACCTGGATCGGCGTGGCCGTCGGCGTAAACGCCGGGCCGAATACCAGCCAGGCAATGCCGACGCCGACTATTTGCGCCAGGGCGCCCTGCAGAAACAACCTCGGGCCACCCGCCGCGACATTGTTCATCGTCATCATGGAAAGAATGGTGACGGTCACGATCGGGTTGAACTGAACGGCCGCAGCCCAGAAACCGCCGCACAGCGAATCGCCGATGATATTGCGACGTTCAGCCTGATAGGGATAGGGCGAGCGGGAAGCCACCTGATAGGCGAAATGCGGCCAGACGAATCCATTGAGCAGCATCAGGATCCAGACCCAGCCCGGCATGTTCAGCGGATACAGCGCAGCGGTCACACAGATACAGCCAATGCCCAGTCCGACGGTTCTGGGCATGTAGATGCGTCGGGCAAACGAAAGGCCCTTGCCGCGTTGGTTTTCCATAATTCCCTGCGCCAGTTTCATTCTGAAACACTTTGCCGTGTTTTATTCAGAGCTACCGTTCATCGGTAATGCGGCAGACATTGTCATTTATTCCAACAGGAATAATCAGTGTCCTTGGGAGCCATATTACGAGGGGCGAGGGCGTGGCAGAGACTCGATCTAGAGCTGATAGCAGGCCAAAAACATGTCCAGTGCCGACTCGACGACCGTGCTTTGTACATCCGGGGAAAGACCGGTCTGGCCCATGGAAATCTGCGGCCAGAATGCGAAGGACTTGAGCAGCCCCTGGACCTGCTGCGCGGCAAAATCCGGGGCGACCGGTTTCAGTCGGCCGTCGGCCTGGGCCGCGCGTATCCACAGGGTCAGGCCTTCTTCACGTTCACCCATGCGGGTGATCATGTTCTGCGCGCGTTCGGGGGAATGGATGGTGGCGGCAATCGCCACCCGCGCCAGATCGAGAAAGTTGTTGTCGCCCATCATCTGCACTTTCGCGAGCAGGATCTGACGCAGCTGATCGCGCAGTGGCAGGTCAGGGCGGTAGGACGCTTCCTGTTCGCCCGTCACCCGCGCCCACAATTGATTAAGGATTTCAGCGAACAACTCTTCCTTGCTCGGGAAGTGGTTGTACACCGTGCGCTTCGACACCTCAGCAGTGGCGGCGATCTTGTCCATGCTGGTGATCTCGAAACCGTTGGCACGGAATTCGGTAATCGCCGCCTGGATGATGGCTTCGCGTTTTCGGTCGGTGAGGCGCTGTGGAGCTGTCATAAGTACGCTTCGGCAGGAAAAAGTGGAGAGTTACACTCGGCAGTTTACTTGTGATCGCGTTTGATGCAACCTAGAAACTACACTGTGCAGTGTAATGTTCAGTTAATCCTGCCCAGTGAAGAATAGAATCTCCGGCTGATGCGTGCGTGCTTTGGCCATTTATCGTCCCACCGTAGAAAACTGCGAATTGCGCGGTTTTTCTGGAGTCATTCCTTCATGGCCAATTCAAATTCCTCAGTGGAAATCGCCATCCGACCTGAAGCTTCCCGTCAGGTAGAAGGGCATTTCCGAAACCACCAGCCGGTCCAGCGCGAAGGTTTTCGCAAAATGCTGCGCATCATGTGGAACATGATCTTCCACAAACCGCGCAGCACTCGGCCGAGCGCAGCGATCCCGGTACAAACCCTGACCCAGGCTGCGCTGATCGCCGCACCCAACCACAGCGTCTACCGCCTTGGTCATTCCACCGTCCTGCTCAAACTGCGGGACAAGTTCTGGATCACCGACCCGGTCTTCGCCGAGCGCGCCTCGCCCGTGCAATGGGCCGGACCCAAGCGTTTCCACCAGCCGCCGATCAGCCTGGAAGAATTGCCGTCGATTGAAGCGGTGATCCTGTCCCACGATCACTACGATCACCTCGATCATCAGGCCGTGCTCAAACTGGCGGAAAAGACCAAATACTTCCTCACCCCGTTGGGCGTCGGCGACACCTTGATCAAGTGGGGCATCGATGCCAACAAAGTCCGTCAACTGGACTGGTGGCAGGGCACCGAAGTCGATGGCATCCAGTTCATCGCCACACCGTCGCAGCATTTTTCCGGCCGCGGCCTGTTCGATAGCAACAGCACGCTGTGGGCCTCGTGGGTGATGATCGAAGGCAACACCCGCATCTTCTTCAGCGGCGACACCGGCTACTTCGACGGCTTCAAACGCATCGGCGAACAATACGGCCCGTTCGACCTGACCCTGATGGAAACCGGCGCCTACAACGTCGAATGGCCACACGTGCACATGCAACCCGAACAAACCCTGCAAGCCCACATCGACCTCAAGGGCCGCTGGCTGCTCCCGATCCACAACGGCACCTTCGACCTGTCCATGCACGCCTGGTACGAACCCTTCGATCGCATCCTCGCCTTGGCCTGGGAGCGGAATGTCTCGATCAGTACGCCGCAGATGGGTGAGGCGTTCAACGTGATGTACCCGCAGCGTGGTCGCACTTGGTGGTTGGAAATGGAAAATACGACGAAGGAAAAAGGACTTACTGCTTGTAGCGGCTACAAACCTGGATGAGTTTTCCTACGTTCCTGAAGCCTTGTTACTGACAGTCAATTCTTACGACGTCTCGGTAGGCTGGTCACGAGCGAAATGACTCGCTCGTGATTGGTCGTATAAGGACGTATAGATGAACAGTATTTACAAGGGCAGCATGACTGGCCTTGCGCAAGCTTTCCTGCTTGCGGTCGCGGCTTCCGCTTATGGGAACAACGCTATTGCAGCCTCCGCCACGGGCAATGCGCTCGAATACGCGAGCGTCAGCGAACTCTCGGCACAGATGGAACGCAACGAACTGACCTCCGTCGCGCTGGTGAAGCACTTGCAAACGCGCATCGAGACACTGGACAAGCAAGGGCCGGCGATCAGCGCGATCATGGAGCTTAATCCTGAGGCCATCGAGATTGCGACGGCGCTGGACAAGGAACGTGAGGAAGGCAACGTTCGCGGTCCGCTGCACGGGATTCCGGTTCTGCTTAAAGACAACGTCGATACCGCAGACCGCATGCAAACGAGCGCGGGTTCACTGGCTATGGTCGGCCAGCCGGCAGCCAATGACGCATTCATCGTCAAACAGCTTCGTGATGCCGGCGCAGTGATTCTTGGCAAAACCAACATGAGCGAATGGGCCTACGTTCGGGAAACGGGTTTGCCTCATGGCTGGAGTGGTCGAGGCGGCCAAGGGAAAAATCCTCACGTACTGGGCGCCGAAATCTGTGGCTCCAGTTCCGGGTCGGCCGCAGGCGTAGCCGCCGGGTTCGCTCCACTGGCCATTGGCACCGAAACCAATGGCTCGATCACTTGCCCCGCGTCTGCCAATGGCGTGGTCGGTGTCAAGCCGACGCTTGGGTTGTTCAGTCGCTCCGGGATCATTCCGATCACACGCCTGCAAGACACCGCTGGCGCCATGACACGCACCGTTCGTGACGCTGCGCTGATGTTCAACGCCCTGCAGGGTATCGATGCTGCGGATTCCGCAACCAGCGATGCGCCAGTGGGTGTTGATTACACGGCAATGCTCTCTACGGATGCCTTGCAGGGTAAACGGATTGGATATGCCACCGAGTACGTCGGCCCAGGTGGTCCAGCGCTTCGTCCAGGCATCGAATTCCTTACGGCAATGGCGACATTGGAAGAACAGGGCGCCACCTTGGTGCCGCTCACCGTCGAACTGCCGGATATCGGTGATTACTTCAGTGTGCTCATGGCGGGCATGAAGCATGAGTTGCCCGAGTACCTGGCCAATCGCAGCGGATTGTCCATTCAAACTCTTCAAGAGCTGATTGATTTCAATGAACTCAATCCAGGCTCCGAAGGTTACGGCCAACAGTTGCTCAAGGACATCAATGAACTGGACATGAGCCGGGAGCGGGCAGCCGAATTGTTCGCCGTACTCAATGCAGGCTTCCAGCAGGCTATCGATGAGCAACTCACCGCGCACAATCTGGACGCCATGGTTGCCGAAGCCGACGGGTTTGCCCAATTCAGTGTGGCGGTGGCAGGCTACCCGGCCATCACGCTCCCTTCGGGCATCAATGGCGATGACCTGCCAACGTCGCTGTTCTTTTACGGCACGCGCTGGAGTGAACCTAAACTGCTGGCAATGGCTTACAGCTATGAGCAAGCGTCGTTAGAGTTGCAGCACCCGACGTTTAAACAGCAATAAGTCTTGTATCCGGACATTGAATATACGGTGTCACTGGTCCGGTACATGCCCTTTAACGCTCCGGGTTACTCAACCATCGCATAATCCGCCCGCGCCACCGGGTTCGGCGTCGACCCTTTCACATTCATCCCTCGACCCGGTGCGAACCCGGGGAAGAACACCAGCCCCTCCGATTCAAACCGATACGCCAGCGCCAGCCGCGTGACGTCCAGCACATCGCGCTCGGCCTCGAAACGCTCGATGGCGTCCACGGAAACCCCGGATTCCCGAGACAACTCTTCTACGCTCCAACCCAGCATCGCTCGGGCCTGGGCGCTGTGGGCCGGGGTGAATTGGAAGAGGGCGATACGTTCCAGGGTGATTTTCATCGCAAGAGAGGCCATGGTGTTCTCCGGGCTCGAGAGTGCTGATTTAAAATGTACTGTGTTTTTGTACAGTTGTTTTGATCCCGGATCAAACGCATTTTTTGATTTCTGCTATTTCGCCGCAGTCATCCAGACGGACGGTGCCTGCCCCAGCACCCGGCGAAACATCGTCGAGAACGCTGCCGGGCTGTCATAACCGAAATCCAGGGCAATCCGCGTCACCGGCGTTCCCACCGCCAGCCGCGCAAGGGCCAACACCACGCAAGCTTGTTGTCGCCATTGGCTGAAACTCAGGCCGGTCTGTTGGCGGAACAGGCGATTAAAGGTGCGCAGGCTAATGTGCAACTGATCGGCCCAGTGCTGCGGCGCCTGATGGATGTTGGGTTGCTGCAGAAACGTCTGACACAACCCGAGCAATCGTCCTTCGACCGGCAGCGGAATGTGCAACGGCAGATGAGCACTGCGGGCCAACTCGTGCAGCAACAAACTGATCAGCGCACCATCGCGCCCGGCCTCGTCGTAGGTAAGCGGAGCCTCCACAGCCTCCATCAGCAAATGCCGCATCAACGGCGAGACACTGATCACCTGGCAGCGACTCCCCAGATCCACTACCGTCGGCTCGATGTACAAACTCCGTGTACTCACCCCGAGCATCAACACCTCATGGGCCACCCCCGCCGGAATCCAGACTGCCCGCTGCGGCGGCACCACCCAATTGCCGTCGTGGGTGCTGACCTGCATCACCCCCGTCGCGCCGTATAGGAGTTGTGCCCGTCGATGTGTATGACGGGGCAACACATGGCCGTGGGAATAATCCGTACCGATAGCGACCACCGGGCGTGGCGTGTCGTCCAGCAGATTGATCGAAATATTGCGCATTAAGCGGCACTCGTGATTGGCGTAAGCACGAACATTATTGGCTGACTTGCTGAAGCAGGCCAAGCCGCATCGCCCTATCGTCGACAACTCTCCAACGACGGACGATGCGCGATGTTCTATCTCTTATTGACACTCTTCGGCTGCATGACCGGCGTCACGGCCGTGCTGTTCGGGTTCGGCGGCGGCTTCGTCGTGGTGCCGTTGCTCTATCGAATGCTCATGGTCAGCCACGGCGCCGATGATCCCATTGGCCAATCGGCGATGCACATTGCCGTGGCGACGTCGACCTGCGTGATGATCGTCAACGCCGTGATCGCCACCCGAAAGCATCACCGGGCGGGTAATCTCATTCGCGATTACCTCTGGCCGTTAGGTGGGTTCATCGGAGGGGGGGCGATCATCGGCGCCGTCGCCGCGACGTGTGCCGATGGTGAACTGATTCGGTATGCGTTTATCGCCTACCTGGGCATTACGATTCTGGACTGCTTGTTCAGACGCGGTTTTCTCACACAGCCTGATAACCAAATCCCACGGCGGTTGGGGAGGGCGGACGTCTTTGGTGTAGGAATCGGCGCCATCGCAACGTTTCTCGGTGTGGGTGGCAGCGTCATGACTGTGCCGTTGCTCAGACGATGCGGCTTGAGCATGTCGCAAGCAACGTCCATGGCCAATCCATTGAGCTTGCCCGTAGCCCTGGCCGGGACGCTGACTTACATGGCGATGGCCGGGTTCGCCAAGTTTGATTTGGGGGCTTGGTTTATTGGGTATGTGGATGTGTTGTCGTTTGCGATATTGGCGGTGGGGTCGATCATCGGTATGAGGCTGGCTACGCCGTGGATCGGGCGGATACCGGATCGTATTCATGCGTGGGTCTATATCGGTTTGCTGCTTCTAGTGATGCTTGGTATATGGGTTAAATAAGTACACCTAAGTATTGAGAGCCATTAATGTTGATCTTCAACTGCACCGAAGCGGCCAGCCAGTTTTTCAGCCGCGTCCAAAAAGGCAAGGCAGTTACGCCAGTGGATTTCAACCCACCATCATCTACTCCCGAAGAAGATGAGCTGGGTGATTTGGTAGAACAATGGTTGGTCCACGCCATCACGGTTCAACGTAAACATGTGCTGATCGTCATGCACATAGAAACTCGCTATTGCATGATTATCGCGGGCGCGAAAAAGGCTGACGTTGCCGGATTTATCCAGCGCTTCTCCGAGCGCTGGATCTACGGTCTGATGCGTCACGCAACCCAGAACGATCTCTTTCCATGGATCGACGGTGAACTCATGCAACAGCGTTACGAGCTGGCCTGCAGCGAACACGTTTTCTATAAGCGCAGACATCGCAGTGCGCAAAAGCACATCGACGAAATCTCTTGGATCTTCCAGGATTACGCCGCCGAGTGGGGCGAGCTACCGTCGGACGAATACGTCGCTGGCCGTTTCGATGCGCAGATGAATAAATTCCTGCGACTTAATAAAGTCCATAAAGACTATCGTGCGCCAGATGAAGAAATGATCGCTCATTGGTTACGTGCTTACTCCGGCCAGGATGAGCAAGGTGTTCAGGCTGCGTGTGATCGACTTAAAGAAGTGAGGCGCCAGGCCCTGGAGCTGGAACGCAACTGATCGAGAATCATCGTGTCGATTGTTCAACAGCTATTCGCCATAATCCGCGTCCATTACCAGCGAGCACACGCTCGCCTCGTTCAAGGATGATTTGATGTTCAAAGGATTGTTTCGTCTGACTGGCGTTGTCGTACTCCTGTGTTCAACGTTTTCGTCCTCGCTGTGGGCTCAAAACAGCGCTCAGGTGTTCACCGGGACCTTGGGCAAAACGCCGATTGTGCTGGAGATGTACCCCGACACGGGGACCGGTCGTTACTTCTACCAGAAGTACCGCAAGGATCTGGTGCTTAACGGTAAAAAGGAAGGCGCAGCCCTTGTTCTTAATGAGGGTGAAGAGCCTGACGGTGATGACCAGCCGCACCCGACAATTCGCTTGCAGCCCACGCCTGCTGGCTGGTCCGGTGAATGGATCAGCCCTGAAGGGAAAGTGCTGAAGATCGAGTTGGCGCCAGCCAAACTCCCACCGCTACCGGCCAATACTTTGCCCTATCTAGCGCGGCTCCATGATCAGGAACCTTATGAATACCTGCGCCTTCAAGGTCTGAAGCTCAAACAAGGTAAGACAGAGACCTTTAGTAGCTACTCGTTGCAATGGTGGAGTGAGCCGCAAACAAAGTTGGCGATATTTGAAGTCGTTTCCGGCTACACCCCTGAAGCGCGCGATCGCATTAATCAGCGGTTGATGGAACGTTTGTGGCGGGAAGTGGTGGGGTACTACGGGTGTCTCGCTGGCGGCAGCAATACGTCCCTTATCCAAACAGTCAAACCGCTGATGATCACCCCATCGGTTATCAGTGTGAACGTCGAAACCGAGGGTCGCTGTGGCGGCCAGCACCCGGATTACAGCGAGTCTCCCATCAACCTGGATGCCAAAACCGGTAAACCCCTGACATTGGAAGACGTGCTCTGGGTCGGGCAGGGCAAACCACTGCATTACGAAGAGCTGAATGACGACCAGACCCAGGAGGCACAAGCGGCCTATTCCGAGTACCGCACCAATGAACTTGGACCTTGGCTAGTTGAGCAGTTGCATAAGCTTCATCCCGATCAGATACCTGGCAGCGATGAGAACTGCGCTTACGGCGAAGTCATCCGGTGGCAGCTTCCTACTTGGTATTTCACGGAAAAGGGAATCAGGTTAGAGCCTTACTTCTCTCATGCGGAAGCGCCGTGTGGGCATGTGGAATGGAGTGTTTTGCCTTATAGCCTCGTTAAGCAACATCCTGGTGGTGTAGCGCTGCAATTGCCTTGAGGTTGTGTGCTCTTTCAAATATTTAAGGATGCTTTGATGTTCAATGGATTGGGTCGTGTATTTGGCGTTGTCGTCTTGGTGTGTTCAACGTTTTCGACCGCGCTGTGGGCAGAGAACGGCAAATTCGTTTACACCGGTACTTTGGGTAAAACGCCGATTGTACTGGAGGTGAACCGCAACACGGGTGACGGCCGCTACTTCTACCAGAAGTACCGTCAGGATCTGGTGCTCAGCGGCACAAAGGAAGGCGAGGAGTTGGTTCTCAATGAGGGTGAAGAACCTTACGGTGAGGATACGCCGCGTCCGACGATACGCCTGTTGCCCAAATCTGATGGTTGGTCGGGAGAATGGATTAGCCCTCAGGGAAAGGTTTTGAAGATCGAGTTGGAGCAAGCAAAGCTCCCACCGGTTACCGCCGATACCTTGCCCTATCTCGTCAGGCTTCATGATCGAGCTCCGTATGAATACCTGCGTCTGCAAGGTATGAAACTCAAACCAGGCAAGACCGAAACCTTCATGGGTTACGCCTTGCAATGGTGGAGCGAACCACAGACAAAAGTGCAGCTGTTTGAAGTGGTATCCGGCTACAGCACCGAACAACGACAGCGCATCAATGAGCAGTTGATGGGGCGATTGTGGCAAGAAGTGCTGGGCTATTACGGTTGTTTGGGTAATGGCACGAACGCCTACTACGACCAGACGAGCCAGCCATTGTGGATGGCGCCTTCTGTGATGAGTGTCGGTATTTCAAAAGAGTACTTCTGCGGCGGAGCTTACCCGGATCAGGTCAATGATTCGCTGAACCTCGATACCAAAACTGGCACACCTCTTACGCTGGACGATGTTCTGTGGGTAGGGCAGGGCAAGCCACTGCATTTCGAGGATATGTATGACTACGACGAGCCTTCCTCGTCGTCATTCGACGCTTATTCCGAGTATCGCGAAAAAGAGCTGGCGCCGTGGCTAGTGGCTCAACTGGTTAAGCTCTACCCCAATGAAATGACAGTTACCCCTGAGGGTGAGAATGACTGCGGATACGATGGGGCTGATCGTTGGCAATTCCCTTCCTGGTCCTTCGCCAAAAATGGGATCAAATTGGGGCCGTCCTTTCCTCACGTCGCTGCCGTTTGCGGGAATGTTAGCTGGAGCGTTCTGCCCTACAACCTCGTCAAACAACACCCCGGCGGCATAGCGCTGCAATTGCCTTAAGACGGTATGCGATCATTTATCCAAGGATTAGCTGATGTTCAAAGGATTGAGTCGTTTGACTGGCGTTGTCATGCCGGCCTGCCTGGTGATTTCTACTGCGGCGCGGGCAGAGGTGGGCAAGCAGATTTACAGCGGAACACTAGGCTCTTCGCCCATTGTGTTGGAGCTGAACACCGACGATCCCAATGAGGTGAGTGGCCGCTATTTCTATCAAAAATTCCGTAAAGACTTGCTGCTCAGCGGCGCCAAGGACGGCACTGAACTGAACCTCCATGAGAGCCGCGACCTCAACAATCACGGTGCACCGCTTCCCAGTATCCATCTGCGGCCCACACCTCACGGCTGGTCCGGGGAGTGGACCAGCCCCGAAGGTAAAGTCCTGAAGATAGCGCTGGAGCAAGCCAAACTCCCGCCAATTCCGTCCGACACCTTGCCCTACCTCGCCACACTTCATGACACGGCGCCTTACGACTTCCTGCGCCTGCAAGGCATGAAACTCAAACAAGGCAAAACCGAAGTGTTCATGGGCTACACGCTGCAATGGTGGAGCGAGCCGCAATCAAAAATGCAGTTGTTTGAAGTGGTTTCGGGTTACCCCGCGGAACAACGTCGGCGCATCAATCAACAATTGATGGGGCGCTTGTGGCAGCAAGTCGCCAATTTTCACGAGTGCCTCACTGGGTACGGCATGACCAACTACAGCCAAAAGGCAGATCCACTGTGGATATCGCCCTCGGTGCTAAGTGTGAACATCAATGCCGAGACCAATTGCGGTGGTAACTATTCAGATGAGAACGACATGCCGTTCAATCTCGATGCCAAAACCGGCAAGGCCTTGGCACTGGAAGATGTGCTAAGAATCGGTCAGGGCGAGCCGCAAGCATTGGCGCCGTGGCTAGTGGCGCAACTAAGTGCGCTCTATCCCGATGAGGTCACCACAACGACTGATCGTAATGACAGCTGCGCCTATGACGAAGAACAGCCGTGGCGTTCACCGTCCTGGTACTTCACCGACCAAGGCATCAAGTTGCTGCCGTACTTTCCTCACAACGAAACCATGTGTCGAAGCGTGGAATGGAGCGTCCTGCCGTACAACCTGATCAAACAACACCCTGGCGGCGTAACACTGCTATTACCTTGAACTGCACACCGCCATTTCCCGCTCTCTTATCCAAGGAAGATTTGATGTTTAAAGGTCTGTCGCGGCTCGTATCCTGCGCCGCTTTGTTTCTTACGCTGGTCTCAACCGCCCATGCCGAATTCGGCGGGCAGGTGTTCACCGGCACTCTGGGCAAGATGCCGATTGTCGTGGAACTGAATACCCGCGACGCGAGCGAAGTATCCGGCCGCTACTTCTACGAAAAATTCCATCGGGATCTGGAGCTGAGCGGGACGTTGCAGGACAACACCCTCACGCTCAACGAGGGCAAAAATCGCTACGGCGAGGACACGCCCCTGCCAACCCTGAAGCTGAAACAAACCGCAAACGGCTGGCAGGGCGAATGGAAAAGCCCCAAGGGTAAAACCCTTCCAGTGCAGTTGACCGAGGCCAAACTCCCAGCCCCAGCGGCGGACGCCTTGCCCTTCATCGCCGCGCTACCGAAAAGCGATCCTTACGAATATCTGCGCCTGCAAGGGTTGAAGCTCAAGCCTGGCAAGAAAGAAACGTTCATGGGTTACGGTCTGCAATGGTGGAGCGAACCCGAGTCCAAAGCGTCGAATCCGGCTACGCCAAAGCCGATCTGGATCGCGTCAATCAACAACTACTGGGGCGACTCTGGAGCGAGGCCATCGACTATTACGGCTGCCAGTTGAGAGGCGGGGAGAATGCCGAGTTCGAACAAGGCGCCACCCCCACGTTCTTGTCGCCTGATGTGGTCAGCGTGAGCATTTCCATCGGCTACGACTGCGGGGGGGCTCATCCTGATTTCGGCGATTCACCGCTTAATTTCGACGTTCATACCGGTCACAGTCTATCGCTGGAAGATGTGCTGTGGATCGGCGAAGGTAAGCCCCCGCTGCACGCCAATCGCAACGGTGCAGGTGACACGCAATTAGATGCGGCGGAGATCAGAGCGAGGAGCACCTATCAACGGGAGGTAATGGTCCCCTGGCTGGTCAAGCAGTTCACCGCGCTATACCCGGACGAAATGAAAAAACCTGCCGAGGGTGATGAAGACAATTGCGATTACACCGACGAAAGTGTCTGGGGTTACTCAAATTGGCATTTCACCGCGAAGGGTTTGTACTTGGGGGCCTACTTCGCTCGTTACCAACGGGGATGCGACTCGCCGGACTGGTCGGTGCTGCCATACTCGCTGATCAATCAGCACCCTGGAGCGGTAAAAATGGAACTGCCCAAGGGTTAATCCCTACTCCAACCCCAGCGCTTCCCGAACAATAAAGTGATCCAGGTTCTCAATATTCGCACTGAAAACCCCGAACGTCTGTTCGGGGTTTTTCTTGCTTGGCACCTGCTTCAACTCCGGCGTCACGCCATAGAAGAAACAGAACAACTCCTTCCCGCTCTCGATAGCGTGCTTGATCTCTTCCAGGAACGCCTTGCGCTTGCGGTAGTTGTCGATCAGCTTCTTGCTCAAGTAAACATTCACCGAGTACGGCTTCTTCTTCGCCTCGTCCGCCTGCTTGAACCAGACCTTCTGTTCGAAATCGATGCGAAAGCTCTGGGTGTAATCCTTGATTTCCTTGATCTTGCCCCAGTAAATCAGCCCCTTGTTGTCCTGCAAATATTCGATCTTCTTGAAGAACGACCCATAAGGCGCCGTGTGCTCGCCAATCTTCAGCGGCATGCGCTTGAGCAACTCCTTGTCCTCGAAGTTCGACACAAAACACTCCACCGGATGGGCGAAGACACTGGTCTTGTCCGGCGCTGTTTCGCGGCTTGGGTGTTCTGTGTTGCTCGCCGCAGTGGTTGGCTTCGGATCGTCCCGCACCACATCCGCCGCCACCGCCGGGCTCGACGGCTTGCGCACATACTCACGCCGAGTCAGTAACAATTCCGACGGGAAATGCTCCTCGCGACTGTCATCCGTTTCCGCACCGTCGGCCTCAAGCCCCGACGTCGGCGTCTTCAGGCTGACATAAGGACAATCCGCCACATGCCGCGTGCTGGGCGTGTTCTTGAAGTGCGGGGTGCGAACGTAATTCACATTCTTGGCATTGAACGTCGTCAACACATTCGCCGCATCGAACGCCGCTCTGCATGCGTCATTGGGACACTGGAAGTGTTCCTTGGCTGAATCGAACTCCATCGTCTCGTCAAAATTCAAATCCCGCACGTCATAGATCGACAGCTTATCGTCGAGGCTGAGGCAGTAGGCGAGGTCGAATTTCATGATGGGCTCGGGTCCTTGAGTAGGGGAGGGTATTAATAGCGGGAGGCGGGGTGGGTTACCAGTAATGGATCTCGCCACCCAACATCAAGAGCACTGCCATGATTCCTAGGCTTCCAAAACAAAACGGCAGAATGGTAAGTACCAACTGAATCACGATCGCAATTTTAAAACCGCCGGACACGCCATAACGCTTCCAATATAGGGCGTGTAGCACCATCGTTAGTGCGTTCGCCACCCAAACCGCGCCAATCGCCATGATTTCGTTTTTTTGAGCAATACGCAGGGCCATAAGGAGCAGGCCAAAAAAGACGATGAGACAAGAGGCGATCAGGAGTCGGGATTGTCCCGGATTGGTCGAGTCAACGGTTGGTCTTTGCATGCGGTGTTCGTCCATGAGTGTGTTCGAGAGTGCTATCGAGCCACAGTAAATTTTGTCCATAAAATCTGGATGATGAGAGACCAGTGAAGTACTGCTGGAGCAGTTCGCGATTACTCACGCTCCAGCCGCTTCACCCTCGTATAAAGCTCCAAGGTAAAGGCTTCCCTGTCGTTCGAATGATGACAACGTCGATGGCAATTCGGGCAAAGTGCGACGGCATTGCTCGTCCGATCCGAACCTTTCTGCGCCAAATGTTTAACGTGATGGACTTCAAGAAACGGCGACCCGTCTTTCTCAAACGGTGCAGGCTGACCGCAGCCCTCACAGATACCTTTAGCTTCCTGCCGAACCCAGGCTCTGACTTCCGGGTCGCGAATGTAAGCAACTCTGCTGGAAACAGCTTGCTTGGGTTTCAAGATCCCTTTTGGTGTGTTCTCAAACGGCTTCTGCTCAAGAGCAATCGCGCGACGCTCAAGAGTGTCTTCGTCGGCAGACGGTTCAAAGTCGTCAGAGGCAAGTGCTTCGCGAATGCCCCGTTCGACATTGGCGCCTACATTCGTCGCAGGTTTGTATCCCTCAATCCAACTACGCCCCATCCGTTGCAAGACGGTGGATATGTTGCGCATCCGGAACTCAACAGAACCTTCGGTGCGATCTCCCAATGCGCCCTGACGAAGCAAGCGATTCTCTAGCGCTTTATTGAATTTTTGCCCTTTCTGCTCAAGAGCAAGCATCGTCAGATAGGCACCGACTGACGCCTTTATCTCCGCCTCGCTCCAATCTTCGTTCTTCTTTCCAATGTCCATACAATCGCCGAGGGTTGAAAACCCTCGGACGATACTGAGTGGCCATTACGACTGTCTACGAAAATTCCTACAGAAAAGACCGACGCTTCGCTCAATCGGTCCTACAAAGACGCCACCGCACTAACCCACAGATTGCTTCGAAGACTGAAAAGCCTCCACGACCCTCCGCCACCAAGGCTTAACCACCGGCATCCGTCGCCGCGTGCGATTGAGCAGCAGATAAGGCATGTCCCGCAGTCGAATCCAACCTTCATCCTGCCAATGCAACAGACTCAACGACATCTCCGGCCAATCCAACAAACTCAGCATTGGCCGATCAGAGTTCTTCGACTGCCCCGCATCACGCAAGGCTGGCACCACTTGATGCGTCAGCCATTCACGCAATAACCGATTCCCGGGCGCGTAGTGATAGACCAGCAATGCATACACGCCAGACTCGCTGAGCATCAACCGCTTCTCTGGTTGGCCGTGGTAGTCGATAAGCAATGTATGCCGCTGATCCTCGTCCAGTTTGCTGACGACACGATCATTCAGATGAAATCCCATTAAGCGTCCCAGATCGCGGGCACAGAACCATGGCTGGTTTTCTAGGAGGAGGGCGTGAAGATTAAGGTTTTGGCGGATGAAGACTGTGGGGATGAAAGGATCAAGCATGACCGATCTCCGAAAATGCAGGAGCGCGGAATGGTTTTTGAGTGGGCATATCCTTTACCTCTACGAATGAAATTGGACAGAGCCAAAACCCGACGTAGAGGATGTAAGAAATCCCAACAGCAGACTCTTTCACACAAGGTCGCGCAATTGTCTCTGAGACAACGCGTGGGTCTGTGTAAGTAAGTCAGCTTCTACGTTGGGCGTTTCTTAGGCACCTGGATTGAGCTTAGAGGTGCATTGACTTGGCATCAATCGGGAAAGGGCTGGAAGTGCTGTAGGAGTTGTAGCGAAGTGATGTAGGGACGAAAAAGGGTTTCTTCTAAGCAATAAAAAGCCCCGACTAGATCGGGGCTTTCAGGTTTTCGATTAGCCTCAGGAATCAGTCCCAGCTAAGCGCACCACCGGTTTGGTACTCGATCACGCGAGTCTCAAAGAAATTCTTCTCTTTCTTCAAGTCCATAATCTCGCTCATCCAAGGGAACGGATTCGTAGTCCCTGGATACTCTTCCTTCAGACCAATCTGCGACAGACGACGGTTAGCGATAAATTTGAGGTAGTCCTCCATCATCGCCGCATTCATCCCCAACACCCCACGAGGCATGGTATCCCGTGCGTATTCGATCTCCAGCTGAGTCCCCTGCAGAATCATCTGCGAAGCCTCTTCCTTCATCTCAGCATCCCACAAGTGCGGGTTTTCGATTTTGATCTGGTTGATCACGTCGATGCCGAAGTTCAGGTGCATGGATTCGTCGCGCAGGATGTATTGGAACTGCTCGGCGACGCCGGTCATTTTGTTGCGACGGCCCATGGAGAGGATTTGGGTGAAGCCGCAGTAGAAGAAGATGCCTTCCAGGACGCAGTAGTAGGCGATCAGGTTGCGCAGCAATTCTTTGTCGGTTTCGACGGTGCCGGTTTCGAACTTCGGATCGGAAATCGAACGGGTGTACTTCAGGCCCCAGGTGGCTTTTTTCGCGACCGATGGGATCTCGTGGTACATGTTGAAGATCTCGCCTTCATCCATGGCCAGCGATTCGATGCAGTACTGGTAGGCGTGGGTGTGGATCGCTTCTTCGAAAGCCTGGCGCAGGATGTACTGGCGGCATTCCGGGTTGGTGATCAGGCGGTACACGGCCAGGACGAGGTTGTTGGCAACCAGGGAGTCGGCGGTGGAGAAGAAGCCGAGGTTGCGCATGACGATGCGGCGCTCGTCGTCGGTCAGGCCTTCCGGGTCTTTCCAGAGGGCGATGTCGGCGGTCATGTTGACTTCTTGCGGCATCCAGTGGTTTGCGCAACCGTCCAGGTACTTCTGCCAGGCCCAGTCGTACTTGAAAGGTACGAGTTGGTTGAGGTCGGCGCGGCAGTTGATCATGCGCTTTTCATCGACAGCGACACGGGCGGAGGCGCCTTCGAGTTCGGCCAGGCCTTCGGCAACGTCGAGGTTGTCCAAGGCAGCCTTGGCACGAGCGATTGCAGCGGAGTCAGTGGCGGTCACGGCACGCGCTTCTTGGGCGGCAACACCGCCGGCGGTGTCGAGGCGGTCCATGTTGGCTTCAGTCGCGTGGCCGGCGTTTGCGCCTTTTACTGCCACTTCGCCCGTGTCTTCTTTGTCGAATTCGTCCCAGCTCAGCATGACGTGTCGTCTCCTGCGTGAGGGCCAGATTGCCCATGTGATGGTTTGTCACACGGTCGTACTGGCCGCGTTGGATCTAAGGAAAATGTAATTGCAGCTACCGCAGGCAAAAACAGAAATTTTTTACGGTGTCGAGCCGCCGATGGGCGCAGAGGAATGAATCGCTTCTGCGTGGGGCTTCAGACTGGCTGCTTATCCCTGTAAGGGAATATTGCAGGCCCGTTTAACGCCGCATTATAGGGAAAAAAACAGGGCTGTGGTGCGACGAAATGGCACTGAGAACGGACGGCGAGGGCGGTTTTTTGATCGGAGCGAGGGTTTACAGGGCTTTGGCTGGGTATCGCAGTCGCAGTTTTTTTTTCATAATTTTTGGTGGACTGGATTTTTGTTCAAAAAATAGCCAGAAAAACGGGTTTTTCACTATATGTAGTGTTTCAAGAGGCTTTTCGATGGCCCCAGACACAACTAAGCCCGACCGGAGTCGGGCCCTAATGTCGCGTTCAGCGATCAGCTGAGGCGGGCAGCCCCGACGTGATCGGCACCATCGGCGGCGACCTTGGCGGCGCCAACGTGATCAGCACCGGCAGAAGCGACAGGCGCACCGCTGGTAAAAGCCGCCGAGCCGGTGCGGTCGTAGCCATCAGCAGCGAAAGCGCTACCGGCCAGTACGGAAAGGGTCAGGGCGATAATCAGTTTGGTTTTCATATGAATGACTCCAGGTGCGTGGGGGATTAACCGTTAGTGCAGCCATTACCCATGACGCTATAACGCAGGATGTGGCGTTGACCTTTGGAGTCGTCGTATTCCATTTTCATCGGAACCACTTCGCACACATTCGGGACTTCGCTCATGGACACGATGTTGGCGATGTCCAGATGGGTGGAGTACGTGTATTCCTCTACTGCGGGTTGTTGCTGCGCGACATCAGTCGGAACCTCGTCTGCCATGGCGGTTGCGCACAGACTGCTGAGGGCCAGAACTAATAAAGCTTTCATTTCAAATTTACCTTTCTAAAGTCGTGAGGGATCACGCAATCCTTTTGAGATTGCGTGTGGAACTTCAGTACTTGGTTGTTTGATTAACTGCCTTCGTGGGGGCTGCTACTTGGTTAATCAGGTTTGCCTTGTTGGCGAGGCTGATTTTAGGCGTGGGGGTTACATTCATATACCCATGGTTTTGATAAACACCTTTCGCGGATTTGGTAACAATCCTTGGGGAGATCAAAAGATCGCAGGCTTCGCCAGCTCCTACGGGGGGCGGAGGTGCCCGAATTACAAGGGTTTGAGCAACCAGCGGGGGGATCCAAGACGTTTTGTAGGGGCTTGTTACTACCATCGTCGAATGGTTCTATAGGCCCGGCCCGGCTACAACAGGGTCATACAAAAACAACTATTCCACCGAGGTAAGAAAGATGAGTGCGGCTTCTCTGTATCCCGTTCGTCCCGAGGTAGCAGCCAATACGCTGACTGACGAGGCCACCTATAAGGCCATGTACCAGCAGTCGGTCGTCAACCCGGATGGCTTCTGGCGCGAACAAGCCAGGCGCCTCGACTGGATCAAGCCTTTCACCACGGTGAAACAGACGTCCTTCGACGATCACCATGTCGACATCAAGTGGTTCGCCGACGGCACGCTGAACGTTTCCTACAACTGCCTCGACCGTCATCTGGCCGAGCGCGGCGATCAAATCGCGATTATCTGGGAAGGGGATGACCCTGCCGAGAGTCGCAACATCACCTACCGCGAGCTGCACGAACAAGTCTGCAAGTTCGCCAACGCCTTGCGCGGCCAGGATGTACACCGCGGCGACGTGGTGACTATCTATATGCCGATGATCCCCGAAGCCGTGGTCGCCATGTTGGCTTGCACCCGGATCGGCGCGATTCACTCGGTAGTGTTCGGCGGGTTCTCGCCGGAAGCCCTGGCCGGTCGCATCATCGACTGCCGTTCCAAAGTGGTGATCACCGCTGACGAAGGCATTCGTGCTGGCAAGAAAATCCCGCTCAAGTCCAACGTCGACGACGCGCTGACCAACCCAGAAACCAGCAGCATCCAGAAAGTCATCGTGTGCAAACGCACCGGTGGCGACATCAAGTGGAACCAGCATCGCGACATCTGGTACGAAGACCTGATGAAAGTGGCGGGCAGTGTGTGCGCGCCGAAAGAGATGGGCGCTGAAGAAGCACTGTTCATCCTTTATACCTCCGGTTCGACCGGTAAGCCGAAGGGTGTACAGCACACCACCGCCGGCTACCTGTTGTACGCGGCGATGACTCACGAGCGCGTGTTCGATTACCGTCCGGGCGAAGTCTACTGGTGCACCGCCGACGTTGGTTGGGTCACCGGCCACAGTTACATCGTCTACGGCCCGCTGGCCAATGGCGCGACCACGCTGCTGTTCGAAGGTGTGCCGAACTACCCGGACATCACCCGGGTGGCGAAAATCGTCGACAAGCATAAGGTCAACATCCTCTACACCGCACCAACGGCGATCCGCGCGATGATGGCGTCGGGCAAGGCCGCCGTTGAAGGCGCTGATGGCAGCAGCCTGCGCCTGCTCGGTTCGGTGGGTGAACCGATCAATCCGGAAGCGTGGGATTGGTACTACAAGAACGTCGGCCAGTCCCGTTGCCCGATCGTCGATACCTGGTGGCAGACCGAAACGGGCGGCAACATGATGAGCCCGCTACCGGGTGCGCACGCGCTCAAGCCGGGTTCTGCTGCACGTCCGTTCTTCGGCGTGGTGCCAGCGTTGGTGGATAACCTGGGTAACATCATCGAAGGCGTTGCCGAGGGCAACCTGGTGATTCTCGATTCGTGGCCAGGCCAGGCGCGCACGCTGTATGGCGACCATGACCGCTTCGTCGATACCTACTTCAAGACGTTCCGTGGCATGTACTTCACCGGTGACGGTGCGCGTCGTGACGAAGACGGTTACTACTGGATCACCGGTCGCGTGGATGACGTGCTCAACGTGTCCGGCCACCGCATGGGCACCGCCGAGATCGAAAGCGCGATGGTTGCCCACCCGAAAGTCGCGGAAGCGGCGGTGGTCGGTGTGCCGCACGACATCAAGGGGCAGGGCATTTATGTCTACGTCACCCTGATCGGTGGCGAAGAGCCGAGCGAGCAATTGCGCCTGGAGCTGAAAAACTGGGTGCGTAAAGAGATCGGCCCGATTGCTTCTCCGGATGTTATCCAGTGGGCGCCGGGGCTGCCGAAAACCCGTTCGGGCAAGATCATGCGCCGGATTCTGCGCAAGATTGCTACCGCCGAATACGACGGGTTGGGGGATATCTCCACCCTGGCGGATCCGGGTGTGGTGCAGCATTTGATTGATACGCACAAGACGATGAACGTCGCTTAAGCAGCGTTCGATATCATTGAAACCCTGCCAGGTGTTGCGCCTGGTGGGGGTTTTTATTGTTGAAAATCAAAAGATCGCAGCCTTCGGCAGCTCCTACAGTAGAAGGCGTCCGGCGTAGGAGCTGCCGAAGGCTGCGATCTTTTGATCTTGATCTTCAACCAATAATTATCGGCATCCCCCGCAGGCGATTTCCCACTGTTACCCGACTTCGCGAAAGTAACTGAATGTGTAACCTCACGCCCAGCGACGGGGCATTGGGAAACGCAAAGCCCCGTTTCAGGGCCTCTGAACCGCCCATGAAAAATAAGACACCACGCTATGCTTGCCGGATTAGAAGGGTTTGCCAATAATAGGCCCGCAATTTGCAGCATAGATCGGTTCACAATCTTTTGCTCTTGCATGAAATTGCAAGGCTGTCAACGTGCCCAAGCGGCTTTCTCAGTGCATCTGTAATTTGTTGTCGCATTGAAGAAATATCGGCTTCGGGCCTGTCGTTAGAATGCCGATCACTCGCTCGTCGTTGCTCGCGTTGAAAATAACGCGGGTTTCCCAGGACGCAGCATCGCTTTGCGGTTTAACCCATTCGCATATTGGGCTTGTGCTCACTCTGCCGTTTTCGCCCTTTACCGATGGAGTCCCAAGATGAAGAAACTTGTGCTGCTTGGCGCCCTGGCACTGTCCGTGCTGTCCCTGCCGACGTTCGCTGATGAAAAGCCTCTTAAGATCGGTATCGAAGCGGCCTACCCTCCGTTTGCCTCCAAGGCACCGGACGGCAGCATCGTTGGTTTCGACTACGACATCGGCAACGCTCTGTGCGAGCAGATGCAGGTCAAGTGCGTCTGGGTCGAGCAAGAGTTCGACGGTCTGATCCCTGCACTCAAAGTGCGCAAGATCGACGCGATCCTGTCGTCCATGTCGATCACTGAAGATCGCAAGAAGTCCGTGGACTTCACCAACAAGTACTACAACACCCCGGCTCGCCTGGTCATGAAGGCCGGCACTCAGGTCAGCGAAGGTTTGACCGAGCTCAAGGGCAAGAACATCGGCGTGCAACGTGGTTCGATCCACGAGCGTTTCGCCCGCGAAGTCCTGGCCCCGCTGGGTGCCGAGATCAAGCCTTACGGTTCGCAGAACGAAATCTACCTCGACGTGGCCGCTGGCCGCCTCGACGGCACCGTGGCAGACGCTACGCTGCTGGATGACGGTTTCCTGAAAACCGACGCCGGCAAAGGTTTCGCCTTCGTTGGCCCGGCCTTCACCGACGTCAAATACTTCGGCGACGGCGTAGGTATCGCGGTTCGTAAAGGCGATGCACTGAAAGACAAGATCAACGGTGCGATCACCGCCATTCGCGAGAACGGCAAATACAAGCAAATCCAGGACAAGTACTTCGCCTTCGATATCTACGGCAAGTAACACGTTCCAGCGACAAGTCCGAAATGGCGCAAGCAACAGGATCTCTGAGGTTTGCGCCATTTTTTCATCCCAACTTTCGAGGACCTGAATCATGTTGAAAGGCTACGGGGCTGTCATCCTCGATGGCGCATGGCTGACGCTTCAGCTCGCCTTGTCGTCCATGGTCTTGGCCATCGTTCTGGGTCTGATCGGCGTTTCGCTGCGTCTGTCCCCGATCCGCTGGCTGGCCTGGCTGGGCGACCTGTATTCCACGGTGATCCGCGGCATTCCCGACCTGGTACTGATCCTGCTGATTTTCTATGGTGGCCAAGACCTGCTCAACCGCGTCGCACCGATGCTCGGCTTTAACGACTACATCGACTTGAATCCATTGGCTGCCGGTATTGGCACCCTCGGTTTCATCTTTGGTGCGTACCTGTCGGAAACCTTCCGTGGCGCCTTCATGGCAATCCCGAAAGGTCAGGCAGAAGCCGGCATGGCCTACGGCATGAGCAGTTTTCAGGTGTTCTTCCGGGTGTTGGTGCCGCAGATGATTCGTCTGGCGATTCCGGGTTTCACCAACAACTGGCTGGTGTTGACCAAGGCTACCGCGCTGATTTCGGTGGTGGGTCTGCAAGACATGATGTTCAAGGCCAAGCAGGCGGCAGATGCCACCCGCGAGCCTTTCACCTTCTTCCTCGCAGTGGCGGCGATGTACCTGGTGATCACCAGTGTCTCGTTGCTGGCACTGCGTCACCTTGAGAAGCGCTACTCGGTAGGCGTAAGGGCGGCTGATCTATGATCTTCGACTACAACGTCATTTGGGAGTCCCTGCCGCTGTACTTCGGCGGCCTGGTGACCACCCTCAAATTGCTCGCGCTGTCGCTGTTTTTTGGTCTGCTGGCGGCCCTGCCGCTGGGGCTGATGCGCGTTTCCAAGAACGCTGTCGTCAACATGACGGCCTGGCTGTTCACCTACGTCATTCGCGGCACGCCGATGCTGGTGCAACTGTTTTTGATCTACTACGGTTTGGCGCAATTCGAAGCGGTGCGTGAAAGCTTCCTGTGGCCATGGCTGTCCAGCGCGACGTTCTGTGCGTGCCTGGCCTTTGCGATCAACACCAGCGCCTACACCGCCGAAATCATCGCCGG
This sequence comes from Pseudomonas sp. B21-053, assembly GCF_026016365.1. Taxonomy (NCBI): domain Bacteria; kingdom Pseudomonadati; phylum Pseudomonadota; class Gammaproteobacteria; order Pseudomonadales; family Pseudomonadaceae; genus Pseudomonas; species Pseudomonas sp. B21-053. Next base: position 5,421,676 of record NZ_CP087205.1, on the reverse strand, counting down.
TAGCCTGCGCGCTACGCCTAACGGCGAGATCGAAGCGGCCAAGGCCATGGGCATGTCGCGCTACAAAATGTACAAGCGCATCCTGTTGCCGTCGGCCCTGCGCCGGGCGCTGCCGCAGTACAGCAACGAAGTGATCATGATGCTGCAGACCACCAGTCTGGCGTCCATCGTGACCCTGATCGACATCACCGGTGCCGCGCGCACGGTCAACGCCCAGTTCTACCTGCCGTTCGAAGCCTACATCACCGCTGGCGTGTTCTACCTGTGCCTGACCTTCATCCTGGTCAAGCTGTTCAAACTGGCCGAGCGCCGCTGGCTGGGCTATATGGCCCCGCGGAAGCACTGATATGGAACGCATCGATCACGTATTGCCGTGGAGCCATCTGGGCAGCGAACGCCAGATTTCGGTGTTCCGCTTCGGGACCGGCGAGCGCAAGGCCTACATCCAGGCCAGCCTGCACGCCGATGAACTGCCGGGCATGCGCACCGCCTGGGAGCTGAAAAAGCGTTTAGGTGAGCTCGAAGCCCAAGGCTTGCTCAACGGCGTGATTGAACTGGTGCCGGTGGCCAATCCGATGGGCCTCGGCCAACTGCTGCAAGGCAATCATCAAGGGCGTTTCGAGGCAGGCAGCGGCAAGAACTTCAACCGGGATTTCGTCGAGCTCAGCGCGCCAGTGGCCGCCGAGCTGGAAGGGCGCCTGGGGGATGATCCCCACGCCAATATCCGCTTGATCCGTCAGGCCATGAGCGATCATCTGGCGGCATTGCCAGCGGCGAGCAGCCAGTTGCAAGGCATGCAGCGTATCTTGCTCAGCCATGCCTGTACCGCCGACGTCGTGCTGGATTTGCATTGCGACGCCGAAGCCGCGCTGCACATGTACGCCTTGCCGCAACACTGGCCGCAATGGCGTTCGCTGGCCGCGCACCTGAATGTGAAAGTGGGTTTGCTGGCGGAAGATTCCGGCGGCAGTTCTTTTGATGAAGCCTGCTCGCTGCCGTGGTTGCGTTTGTCGCGCCACTTCCCGGACGCGCAGGTTCCATTGGCGTGCCTGGCGACCACCATTGAATTGGGTGGTCAGGCTGACACCGACCGCCCGCAAGCTGAATTCCAGGCCGAAGGCATTCTGGCGTTCCTCGCCGAGCAAGGCCTGATCAGCGGCGAGTGGCCGAAACCGGCACACGAAGCCTGTGAAGGCATGCCGTTCGAAGGCACCGAGTTGTTGTTCGCGCCGCACCCTGGTGTGGTGAGTTTCCTGCGTAAACCCGGTGAGTGGATTGAAGCCGGCGATGAGATTTTCGAAGTGATCGATCCGTTGGCGGATCGGGTCAGCACGGTGTGTGCTGGTACGTCCGGGGTGCTGTTTGCCATTGAACGGCTACGTTATGCCCAACCCGGTTTCTGGCTGGCCAAGGTGGCGGGGCGCGAAGCGCTGCGTCACGGGCGCTTGCTCAACGACTGACTGACTGTTTTTGTGAGAACCGACCGCATGTACAAACTTGAAGTCCAAGACCTGCATAAACGCTATGGCAGTCACGAAGTGCTCAAGGGCGTGTCCCTGAAAGCGGCGGCTGGCGATGTGATCAGCATCATCGGCTCCAGTGGCTCCGGCAAAAGTACCTTCCTGCGCTGCATCAACCTGCTCGAGCAGCCGCACGCGGGCAAGATCCTGCTCAACAACGAAGAGCTGAAACTGGTTTCGAACAAGGACGGCGCGCTGAAGGCTGCTGACCCGAAACAGTTGCAGCGCATGCGTTCGCGCCTGTCGATGGTGTTCCAGCATTTCAACCTGTGGTCGCACATGACCGCGCTGGAAAACATCATGGAAGCGCCGGTCCACGTGCTCGGCATGTCCAAGGCCGAGGCTCGTGAAAAGGCTGAGCACTACCTGAACAAGGTCGGCGTAGCGCATCGTAAAGACGCTTACCCGGGCCACATGTCCGGCGGCGAACAACAGCGCGTGGCGATTGCCCGTGCGCTGGCGATGGAGCCTGAGGTGATGCTGTTCGACGAACCGACTTCGGCCCTCGATCCGGAACTGGTGGGCGACGTGCTGAAAGTCATGCAGGCCCTGGCGCTGGAAGGCCGGACCATGGTGGTGGTGACCCACGAAATGGGCTTCGCCCGTGAAGTGTCGAACCAACTGGTGTTCCTGCATAAAGGCATCGTCGAAGAAAGCGGCAACCCGCGTGAGGTGCTGGTCAATCCACAGTCCGAACGCTTGCAACAATTCCTCTCGGGCAGCCTGAAGTAAACCGAACTCCCGCTGCGCACCGTGTAGGAGCTGTCGAGTGAAACGAGGCTGCGATCTTTTGATCTTGATTGTTTCAAATCAAAAGATCGCAGCCTCGTTTCACTCGACAGCTCCTACAGGGGAGGCAACAAGCCGGATCCCACATTCAGATTTCGGTTGGCTTTTGAGATTTACGTTCATTTACGGGCTAGCATTGGCCCATGCCTTCATCACTGTTTGAGTTTCGGATTGCCCACCATGACTGCCCATCGAATTGGTTTCCTGATTTGGCCCAGCACTAAAGCTCTGACGCTTGCGCTGGCTGAGGAGGCCTTGCGTGTTGCCCAGCGTGTGCATCCGGACGTTGTCTACGAACTGTCGTTCTTGCAGGCCGAACCGCCGACCGAAGGCGCCTGGCAATTGCCCGGTGAACCGTGGGCCGGCAAGCTCGAAAACTTCCAGAAGTTGTTTCTGCTCGCCGACGAGCCGCCGACCGCGCTCGCGCCAGCCCTCAGCAGTTCGCTGAAACAACTGGTGCGTGCCGGTTGCGTGATCGGTGGCTTATCCGCCGGGGTTTACCCATTGGCGCAGCTCGGTTTGCTCGACGGTTATCGTGCGGCCGTGCATTGGCGCTGGCAGGACGATTTTGCCGAGCGCTTCCCGAAAGTCATCGCCACCAGTCACCTGTTCGACTGGGATCGTGATCGCCTGACCGCGTGCGGTGGCCTGTCGGTACTCGACTTGCTGCTGGCGGTATTGGCTCGCGACCACGGCGCCGAACTGGCCGGTGCGGTATCGGAAGAACTGGTGGTTGAACGCATCCGTGAGGGCGGCGAACGCCAGCGTATTCCACTGCAAAACCGCCTTGGCTCCAGCCATCCGAAGCTCACCCAAGCGGTGTTGCTGATGGAAGCCAACATCGAAGAACCCCTGACAACCGACGAAATCGCCCAGCACGTGTGCGTATCCCGTCGGCAGTTGGAGCGAATCTTCAAGCAATACCTCAACCGCGTGCCGAGCCAGTACTACCTGGAATTGCGCCTGAACAAGGCCCGGCAGATGTTGATGCAAACCAGCAAGTCGATCATCCAGATCGGCCTGTCCTGTGGCTTTTCTTCGGGGCCGCACTTCTCCAGCGCCTACCGCAACTTCTTCGGCGCCACGCCGCGGGAAGATCGCAACCAGCGGCGTAGCAGCAGTCCATTCGAGTTATCGTCAGTGCCTTCAGAGCGCGGTTGATCTGTCGCTCAACGCCCTCGTTTCATTGTTCAGTCTCTGAATTGTCTGAGTTCGAAACCTCCATCTCGGCGGTTTCAATGATTTGTTCAACGCCAAAATCGGTGCTGTTCTGTTTGAAGTAGGCGTGCAGCAACTGCAAGCTTCTTTCGGAAAACGGATTGCCCCGCAGGTTGATGCTTTCGCCGGTTTCCATCGGAAGTTCGAGGAGATCGCTGGGCAGTTCTCTTATGGCGTTATTGCTCAGGTTGGCGGTATCCAGCGATTTCAACTTCAGCAAACCCGGTGGCAGCTCGGTGATGTGCGTGTCATTGAGAACCAGCGTGGACAGGTCCGGCATCTGACTGATATCGGGTGTGCGCATCAATGGGTTGTTGCTCAGGTCGAGGAAGTCCATACGTTCCATACTAGCCAGTCCAGCAACCGTATTCTCCGTGAGGCTGATGCGGCAGTTGGAGAGTACCAGCGCGGTCAGTTCGCCCATGTTGAATACCGACTGCGGAATATTACCCAGACGGTATTCACGAATGGTCAGGCCCTTGAGCTTGGGAAAACACCTCAGGAATCCATCGCTGACCGACGTCTGCCCGGCGTAGCTGTGCAGGTACAGGTGGGATATGTGACTGAAGTCAGCGCTCAGTGTGGGTAGCTCACCACTGATCACCAGTGACAGGCTGAGTTCATAGGAGGGCTCGGGACCTGGGTTGAAGTCATCCTGCATGGTTTCCCGACGCCAGGCTCGTTCAACAGTATTTTTGAATTCATCCCGGGCGTAGTGCTCCACCATCAGTTGTCGTGGGCTGAAAGGTGCACCGCTGGCGGGATGCAGCGCAGGAAGGTTGCCGCTCCATGCCGCCAGACTGTCGCACAAGGTGGTGTACTCGGTTTCCAGACGAGTGAGTTCGGTTCGGCCAGTCTCCAGTGTGCCGGGGAGATTCTGTACAAAATCGCTGGCCTGTTCGCGTTCCATAAAGGGATAGAGCGCGGCCACCCGCTCGATATCGGCCTGGTCGGCCTGCACGCCCAGATTTTCCCGAACTTTCTGAAAGTAGCTTTTCACCCGGTTTCTGCTGTCGACGGACAGCGGGTTGCTGGAAAAATCGAAACCCTCGGTCTTGCGTGCAGGCAACTGGAACAGTTGCGCGGGCAGTTCGGTGAACTGGTTCTCGGAGAAAATCGCTGTCTCCAGGCTGGGCAGGTCGAGCAGACCGGGGGGAAGGCTGGAAATGCCGGTATCCCCTAGGTCGATGTAATCCAGTTCAGTCATGGCCTCGACACTGAACACTCGCCCCAAGGGGTTTTTGTAAAGTTCCAGCGTACGCATCTTGCTCAAGGACGCCAGCACTGCCTGGGCATCGGCGGTCAATGTGATCGCGCAATTGCTGAGGATTAACTGATTGAGGTTCGACAATGATGGGAGGGCGTCAGGCAGGGTGGCCAACGGAATGTTGCGCACTTCCAGGCGACGCAGGCCGGTGAAGCGGCGCAGAAACGCATGGGTGCCGCGTATCGTCTCGCTGCCTTCCAGGGTCAGATAAGCAATGTGGCTGAAGTCCGCCGCAAACGTCGGTAGGTCGCCCATGATCGGGCGCGTGAACCGGAACATGTAGCCGCGATTGCCGGCATCCATGTCGCCATCGTTGAGCGCGGTCTGGCGCCGCCAACAGCGTTGCAATTCGTCCGCGAGCAGTCGGTGGTTGCGGCGCGCGGTGGTCAGTTGACGGGGGCTGAGCAGGGCGCCGGTTTCAGGGTGATGGAGTGGCGTGGCCTCGAGCCAGGTGCGTAGATCCTGGCTCAGCCGTTCAAATTCGTTGTACAGGCGCGAGATTTCTACCCGCGCTCCCGAGGGATGCCGCTGCAGTTCACGGATAAAGATCTCGACCTCGCCCGCGTTGAAGGACGGATAAAGCGCCTGAACGTACTCTTGCAGTGACGTTGCGCCGGGATGGATACGTGGATAGCCATCGGTGCCGCCGGGCAGTCGCATGACGTTAGGATCGTAGTTGGGCTTGAGCAGCGGTTGCTGTGACAGGATGTCTTGCAGTTCCGCGTGGCTCAGTGCGTTTTCGGTGATGACCTGTTTGAGCTGCGGGCCTTGTCCGGTTTGCAGGTTCAACCCTTTGCGCTCGCTATCGGGCAGTGCCCGCAACAGGCTGTTATAGAAATCCTCGGCGCCGGACAGTTGCTGGCCGAACTCGTCAAACGCTTGGTAGTCGCCGTCTTCGAGTTGCACCAGCACCTTGCGCTGGGGCGCGTCGGGCCGGCCGATGCTGTCGATGGTTTCGCCGTTAAATGAATATCGGTTGACCTCAATCCGCACTTCCCCCGACCAGCCCGGCAGACGGGGTATGGAATGCAGTGCCAGCCGCTCGGCATCCGGGTTGTTGCGGGCACCCAACTCCAGGCTTTCGCGAGCGCGCACGGCACGCACCTGCTGTTGCGCCCAGCGTGCCAGTTCCTTGAGCCGAGGGGCGAGCGTGCCTTGTTCCAGTTGTTGCCATTCGATACCGCTGGCCGAGTTCAGCAGTTCCTCGGCAAGAAGGCCGGGCAGGCCAGGGACCGCATCCATCAGGCGCTGGGCCAGCGGGTCCACGGCGGGAGCCTGAGCGCGGTAACGGGCGTCGAACAACGAGTGACGTTGTGACTGTGCAATCTCTGCAATTCTGGTCCTCAAGTTTCTGGCCCGTATCGCAGGGGCCAGCGTCGGCGCACCGAAGGTTTCTTCGAACAACGCCTTGATTTCGTCTTCCGTGAGGCATTTCAGTGTGGCCTCGAGTGCATCGCCGTTACTGGCTCGAATGTCATACGTACGCGGTTGGACTTGGGCGTATTGCCACAACACCTCACCGTTGCCGTCAATCAATCGAAGTCCTTTGTTCGCCGGCCATGGGAAGTTTTCGGTCAGCAGTTGTAGCTGGGTTATCGGGTCGGCAGTCGCATAAGTCTCGGGGTCTTCGCTGCCGATCCGCTCGATAAAGGTCTGTATATCCTTGTCGATCCTGAAGCGTACAAGAGTGTCAGCCAGCAGCGGCGGCAAGGTTTCATGATCGACATGCATCCGCCTTACGCTATTTTCGTGATGGCCGCTGATCTTGAGCACTTGCTCGCGTTCCGCCTCGGACAGCGAATCGGCTGCATGACCCAGACGTTGAAGAAGATTGCGGCCGTCCCACTTCAGCGGCTGTTCAAGTTCGGTGTGCCAGGCGCCGTTGTGGTTGTGCTGCAGCAATGGTTTGTAGGCGTCGCCTCGGGTCGGGTGTTCGATGTGGAATCGTCCCTGAGTAGAACCCTGCGTGACCTCATAGTGCGTGCTGTCCAGCTGCAGGATTTTCTTTCCGGCATGGGTATGCAGACCGAGCGCATCGGGCCTGCTGCTGGCCGGCAAAGTGACGTTCTGTTCATAAGGTTTGAAATCACCGTTCCAGTAGCGGGTTTTACCGGAGACTGATTTCACGGGGAGAAAGCGGTCAATGAAGTCCACGCACTCCTTGGGCATGACGTTGCGAAACTCCCCCGCCACAATGCTGCCGCCGGCCGCGAAGGCGCCCAGTTGGACGATGGATTCAATGAACGCCAGGGTGTGCTCGAGGGCTTGTTGGGTCAGGTCTTGCGACCATTCCACGATGGATTCGAAAGCCTCGTCCAGCAGTTGATACACCATATAAGCCATCATCATTTCGCCCAGGACCGGCACAAACGGCAGGACTACGAAGGCGGCAACCTGCAACAGTGTCGACGCGATGCTGGTGAAGGAATCCCATAGCTCCCATCGCGCCTTGCGGTCGGCGCTCGCGGTGGACACGGCCAGCGTGCGCGCATCGTTAAGAATCTTGTCGAGCTTGCGCTGATAAAGGTGTTGCCACAGATCACCGGGGATCGGCGTGGCGGAAAATTGCAGGTTTGCATGTTTGGTCGGTGATTCACGCCAGGAGGGCAGCGGATCGCCGGGCGCGCGCGGATGCCAGGTGATTTGCGTCAGGCGGCTGTTCAGGTTGGCGAAGAAGTAGCCGCGATCAGCGTGATCGACGAAGCGGCTAAAGAACTGCTGATAATCATGCGAGCGCAATTTTTCACTGAGCTCGGCCATGAAGTGTCCGCTGGACGGGTATTCCTTGATCGGGTGTTGCGGGTCGTCGGGTATGTAGACGATGACTCTCTCGGTGCCTCGGTACTGCTCCAGGTCCGGGGCGAACAAGACGATGCCGGTCAGGCGCGCAGACATCATCGTCAGGTCGTGGCAAAGCAGGGTTTTGCCATTGAGCATCATGCCTTGCACAGCGCTCGCCATCCCGAGCATGGCGCGATAGGCGTCGTCCTTGAGCGTGTCTTTGTGCAGCAGCGCCAGTTCCAGGGCCATGCGTAATGCGGCTTTATGGCTTTCCAGGATCGACGGGCGGAGAACGGCGGCGGCCATCGGGTTACTTACGCCGAGGTTGTCTTCGAGCCAGGCCTGATAGTTACCGCCGATATCCAGTTCGCGACACAGCGCGGCGAAAGCGGCAATCGTCAGGGTGTCCCTGAGGTGATTCAAGGTTTCGAATTGCCCGGAGGACGACGGCTGGGTGATGAAGGTTGAGTCGGATTCGTAGGCGCCGGCGCTGGTTTCCGACACTTCGAAGTTGTGCAAGGCAGCGTCGAGCAACGACACGGTCCAGATCCTGGCCGCACCGGACCTGATCGGGAACCAGGGAATCGAGTCTGGAATATAGAGGCGCAAAAACGTGGCGTTCACGTCCAGGTCCAGGCCGAAGCGTCGTTGGAGGGAGCTGCGCAGCAAGGGCTCGCCAAAGGTCCGGGCGTCTTGCAGGTGTTCGAGGCGTTCGTCCACGCGGTTCTGGGCGATCCAGTAGGCGGCATTCAGCCGTTTCAGCACGATGTGCTGGCCGTTTGAGGCGGCGCGAAACTCTTCCGGCAAGTGGGGGGCGGTTTTGCCCAGTGCGATTCGCCTTTTGGCGGAAGCCTTGAGCAGCCACTGCGGCAGATTATTGGCCAGATGATCGAAATGACTGTCCGGGTGGTTTAGCCACGCCGGTGTCGGCGACGGGTTGGAATGATCCACGGCTTTCGTCCTTGAGTGGGTCGGCGCTCAAGGAAACCCGTTTTGCCAAACGCATGTGCGGTACATAGTCACCGCACATTCGCCAACGGCTTGAAATCTAATGTCGCCCGCGCTGCCGCTAATCCCGTGCATCGGTTTAAACTGCGCCTTTGCGACGGTATATGTCGCATTGCCGTAAACCCGGCTGAAACCGGGGTTTGCGCTATAAGAAGTTGTCGCTTGGCGGCAAGGCCGGGCTGAAAACTGTCCTTACAATCCCCTCATCGCTCGCCAGTTTCAGGCGAGCGTTCCTCTTCAGGAGACTCCGATGTCCGTTGAGCACGCTGCGGTAGAACGCGCCGATTTCGACCAGGTAATGGTTCCCAACTACGCGCCTGCCGCTTTCATCCCTGTGCGTGGTGCCGGTTCCCGCGTTTGGGACCAGTCTGGCCGCGAGCTGATCGACTTCGCCGGCGGGATTGCCGTTAACGTATTGGGCCACGCGCACCCGGCGCTGGTCGGTGCCTTGACCGAACAGGCGAACAAGCTGTGGCACGTGTCCAACGTGTTCACCAATGAGCCAGCCCTGCGCCTGGCACATAAGCTGATCGACGCCACGTTTGCCGAGCGCGTGTTCTTCTGCAACTCCGGCGCCGAAGCCAACGAGGCCGCTTTCAAGCTGGCCCGTCGCGTCGCCTTCGATCGTTTCGGTACCGAGAAGTACGAAATCATCGCCGCGCTGAACAGCTTCCACGGCCGTACCCTGTTCACCGTTAACGTCGGTGGCCAGTCGAAGTACTCCGACGGCTTCGGTCCTAAAATCACCGGCATCACCCACGTGCCTTACAACGATCTGGCGGCGCTGAAAGCGGCTATTTCCGACAAGACCTGCGCCGTGGTGCTGGAGCCGATCCAGGGCGAGGGCGGCGTGATGCCGGCCGAGTTGGCCTACCTGCAAGGCGCCCGCGAATTGTGCACCGAGCACAACGCGCTGTTGGTGTTCGACGAAGTGCAAACCGGCATGGGCCGCAGCGGCAAGCTGTTCGCCTACCAGCATTACGGCGTGACCCCGGACATCCTGACCAGCGCCAAGAGCCTGGGCGGCGGTTTCCCGATCGCGGCGATGCTGACCACTGAAGACCTGGCCAAACACCTGGTCGTCGGCACCCACGGCACCACCTACGGCGGTAACCCGCTGGCGTGTGCCGTTGCGGAAGCTGTCATCGACGTGATCAACACCCCGGAAGTGCTGAGCGGCGTTAACGCCAAGCACGACAAGTTCAAGGCGCGCCTGGAGCAGATCGGCGAGAAGTACGGCCTGTTTACTCAGGTTCGTGGCCTGGGCCTGTTGATCGGTTGCGTGCTGAACGATGCCTGGAAAGGCAAGGCCAAGGACATCTTCAACGCCGCCGAGCGTGAAGGCCTGATGATCCTGCAAGCCGGCCCGGACGTGATTCGTTTCGCCCCGAGCCTGGTGGTTGAAGACGCAGACATCGATGCTGGCCTGGACCGTTTCGAACGCGCTGCAGCGAAACTGGCTCAAGCCTGATAGACCCATCGACGCCTGACATTTCAGGCGTCGATCCAAATTTTTATGCCGGACCGGATCAAATGTGGGAGCGGGCTTGCTCGCGAAAGCGGTGGGTCAGACACCAGCAATGTCGACTGATACACCGCTTTCGCGAGCAAGCCCGCTCCCACATTAGTCCGAGTCGTTTCAGGACTGGTCCGGCTATTTTCCTATAAGAGTTTTACGAGAAAGGAGTGACACCATGCTGGTGATGCGCCCCGCGCAAATGGCTGATCTGGGCGAGGTACAGCGTCTGGCTGCGGACAGCCCGATTGGTGTCACTTCCTTGCCGGATGACGTTGAACGCCTGAGCGACAAGATCGCCGCGAGCGAAGCGTCGTTTTCCGCTGAAGTCAGCTTCAACGGTGAAGAGAGCTATTTCTTCGTCCTCGAAGACAGTGCCACCGGCAAACTGGTGGGCTGCTCGGCGATCGTCGCGTCGGCCGGTTATTCCGAGCCGTTCTACAGTTTCCGTAATGAAACCTTCGTGCACGCCTCCCGCGAGCTGAAGATTCATAACAAGATCCACGTGCTCTCCCAGTGCCACGACCTGACCGGCAACAGCTTGCTGACCAGTTTCTACGTGAAGCCTGAGTTGGTGGGTTCGCCGTGGGCGGAACTCAACTCCCGTGGCCGCCTGCTGTTTGTGGCCAGCCACCCGGAGCGCTTTGCCGATTCCGTGGTGACCGAGATCGTCGGCTACAGCGATGAAAATGGCGACTCGCCGTTCTGGGACGCGATCGGTCGCAACTTCTTCGACCTCAACTACGCCGCTGCCGAGCGTCTGTGCGGCCTGAAGAGCCGGACCTTCCTCGCCGAACTGATGCCGCATTACCCGATCTACGTGCCGTTGCTGCCGGACACCGCTCAAGAAGCGATGGGCCAAGTGCACCCACGGGCGCAGATCACCTTCGACATCCTGATGCGCGAAGGCTTCGAGACCGATCACTACATCGACATTTTCGACGGCGGCCCGACCTTGCACGCCCGTGTCTCGGGGATCCGTTCGATCGCCCAGAGCCGTGTAGTCCCGGTGAAAATCGGTGAGCCGGTCAAAGGCGCCGGTCGTCAGTACCTGGTGGCCAACGCCCAGTTGCAGGATTACCGCGCGGTATTGCTCGAGCTCGATTACGCGCCGGGCAAACCCGTGACCCTGGATCTAGAAGCGGCCGAAGCCTTGGGCGTCGGTGAAGGTGCCAGCGTGCGCCTGGTCGCGGTTTAAAGCCTTTCAGAGTGTTTCGCGGGTGGCGCAAGCGGCCCGTTTGAGGAGATAGCATGATCGTTCGTCCCGTACGCAGCAGCGATTTACCCGCTCTGATCGACCTGGCCCGCAGCACTGGCACCGGCCTGACTACCTTGCCGGCCAACGAAGAACGTCTGGCCCATCGGGTCGGCTGGGCCGAGAAAACCTTTCGCGGCGAAGCCGGGCGGGGCGATGCGGACTACCTGTTCGTGCTCGAAGACGACAACGGCCGGGTGGTGGGGATTTCCGCCATCGCTGGCGCGGTCGGCCTGCGTGAGCCCTGGTACAACTTCCGGGTCGGCCTGACGGTCAGCGCCTCGCAAGAACTGAACATCTATCGCGAAATTCCGACGCTGTTCCTGGCCAACGACCTGACCGGCAACTCCGAGCTGTGCTCGCTGTTCCTGCACGCCGATTTCCGCAATGGCCTCAATGGCCGGCTGCTGGCCAAGGCGCGGATGTTGTTCATCGCCGAATTCCCGGAGCTGTTCGGTAACAAGATCATTGCCGAGATGCGCGGTGTGTCCGACGACGCCGGGCGTTCGCCGTTCTGGGAAAGCCTGGGCCGGCACTTCTTCAAGATGGAATTCAGCCAGGCGGATTACCTGACCGGCGTCGGCAACAAGGCGTTTATCGCCGAACTGATGCCGAAGTTTCCGCTGTACACCTGCTTCCTGTCGCCAGACGCGCGCAACGTCATCGGCCAGGTTCACCCGGACACCGAGCCGGCCCTGTCGATGCTCAAGAGCGAAGGTTTCAGCTATCAGGGCTACGTCGATATTTTCGACGCCGGCCCGTCGGTGGAATGTGAAACCGGCAAGATCCGCGCGGTCCGCGACAGCCAGGCGCTGGTGCTGGCCATCGGCACGCCGGGGGATGACGCCACGCCTTTCCTGATTCACAACCGCAAGCGCGAAGACTGCCGTGTCACTGCCGCGCCAGCTCGCTTCGCCGCCGGCACGTTGGTGGTTGATCAGTTGACCGCCAAACGCCTTCATCTCAACGCCGGCGATCAAGTGCGCGCCGTTCCGTTGTCCGCTGCTCGGGAGTCGAAATAATGAATTCGCTATACATCGCAGGTGAATGGCTGGCCGGCCAGGGTGAAGCCTTTCAATCGCTGAACCCGGTGACCCAACAAGTACTGTGGACCGGCGAAGGCGCCACCACCGCTCAGGTTGAATCCGCCGTGCAAGCCGCGCGTCAGGCGTTCCCGGGCTGGGCCCGTCGCACCCTCGACGAGCGCATCAGCGTATTGGAAGCCTTTGCCGCCGCCCTGAAAAACCACGCTGACGAACTGGCTCGCTGCATCGGTGAAGAAACCGGTAAACCCCTGTGGGAATCGGCGACTGAAGTCACCAGCATGATCAACAAAATCGCGATCTCGGTGCAGAGCTACCGTGAACGTACTGGCGAGAAGAGCGGCCCGTTGGGCGACGCCACTGCCGTGCTGCGCCACAAGCCACACGGTGTGGTCGCGGTGTTCGGTCCTTACAACTTCCCGGGTCACTTGCCGAACGGTCACATCGTCCCGGCGCTGCTGGCCGGTAACAGCGTGCTGTTCAAGCCCAGCGAACTGACGCCGAAAGTCGCCGAGCTGACGGTCAAGTGCTGGATCGAAGCCGGGCTGCCAGCGGGTGTGTTGAACCTGCTGCAAGGCGCTCGCGAAACCGGTATCGCCCTGGCGGCGAACCCTGGGATCGACGGTTTGTTCTTCACCGGTTCGAGCCGCACCGGTAATCACCTGCATCAACAATTTGCCGGGCGTCCGGACAAAATCCTCGCGCTGGAAATGGGCGGCAACAATCCATTGGTGGTCGACGAAGTCGCCGATCTGGATGCCGCGGTTTACACCATCATTCAGTCGGCATTCATTTCCGCCGGTCAGCGTTGCACCTGTGCCCGCCGCTTGCTGGTGCCGCAAGGCGCTTGGGGCGACACGTTGCTGGAGCGTCTGGTGGCGGTCAGCTCGACAATTGACGTCGGTGCGTTCGACCAGACGCCGGCACCGTTCATGGGCTCGGTGATTTCCCTCGGCGCTGCGAAAGCGTTGATGGATGCCCAGGAACATCTGTTGGCCACTGGCGCAGTAGCGCTGCTGGAAATGACTCAGCCTCAGGCTCAGGCCGCGTTGCTGACCCCGGGCATTCTGGACGTTACCGCCGTTGCCGACCGTCCTGACGAAGAGCTGTTCGGTCCGTTGCTGCAAGTGATCCGCTACGCTGATTTTGAAGCGGCGATTGCTGAAGCCAACGACACCGACTATGGCCTGGCGGCCGGTTTGCTCTCTGATTCCGAAGCGCGTTACCAGCAGTTCTGGCTGGAAAGCCGCGCCGGTATCGTCAACTGGAACAAACAGCTGACCGGCGCTGCGAGCAGCGCGCCATTCGGCGGCGTCGGCGCCTCGGGCAACCACCGCGCCAGCGCCTACTACGCCGCAGATTACTGCGCGTACCCGGTGGCTTCGCTGGAAACCCCGAGCCTGGTGTTGCCTGCGACCCTGACGCCTGGCGTGCGGATGGCGTAACGGCCATTCGCGAGCAGGCTCGCTCCCACAGGGTTGCGCAAAACCTGTAGGAGCGAGGCTTGCCCGCGAAAGCCGCGCCTCGGTCTTATTGAATTGTTACCTGATGCCTATAACAACAGATTCTCGTGGAGCCTCGCTGATGAAATCCTATGAAGTCAATTTTGACGGTCTAGTGGGGCCGACCCATAACTACGGCGGCCTTTCCTACGGCAACGTCGCGTCCCAGAGCAACAGCCAGCAGTCTTCGAACCCGAAGGAAGCGGCGTTGCAGGGCCTGGCAAAAATGAAGGCCCTGATGGAAATGGGCTTTCAACAAGGCGTGCTCGCACCGCAAGAACGCCCGGATGTCGCCGCTTTGCGCCGCTTGGGTTTCAGCGGCACCGACGCTCAGGTCATTGAGCAGGCGGCTAAAGATGCGATGCCGCTGCTGGTCGCCAGTTGCTCGGCATCGAGCATGTGGGTGGCGAACGCCGCCACTGTCAGCCCGAGCGCCGACACCGCCGATGGTCGCGTGCATTTCACCGCCGCCAACCTGAACTGCAAATATCACCGCAGCATCGAGCACCCGACCACCAGCCGCGTGCTCGGCGCCATGTTCGCCGACCAGAAACACTTCGCGCACCACGCCGCATTGCCGGCCGTGGCGCAGTTCGGTGACGAAGGCGCGGCCAACCACACCCGTTTCTGCCGTGAATATGGCGAGGCTGGTGTCGAGTTCTTCGTGTTCGGTCGCAGCGCGTTCGATAACCGTTACCCGGCACCGCAGAAATACCCGGCACGCCAGACCCTCGAAGCCTCCCAGGCTGTTGCGCGTTTGCACGGCTTGAGTGATGACGGTGTGGTTTATGCCCAGCAGAATCCTTCGGTGATCGATCAGGGCGTGTTCCATAACGACGTGATCGCCGTGGGCAACGGCGAGGTTTTGTTCTATCACGAGGATGCGTTCCTCGACACCGAACAGATGCTGGCCGAGCTTTCCGGAAAACTCGCAAAAGTCGGTGGGAAATTTCAGTCTGTCTGTGTGCCGCGTTCGGCGGTCAGCGTAGAGGACGCGGTTCGTTCCTACTTGTTCAATAGCCAGCTGCTGTCGCGTCCTGACGGCTCCATGCTCTTGATCGTGCCGGAAGAATGCCGTGGCAACGAGCGCGTCTGGCAATACCTGCAAGGTTTGACCAGCTCTGGCGGGCTGATCCGCGAAGTGAAAGTCTTCGATCTGAAGCAGAGCATGCAGAACGGCGGTGGCCCGGCTTGCCTGAGACTTCGCGTGGCGCTCAACGAAACCGAACTGGCGGCGGTCAATCCAGGGGTTATCATGACGGCACCGTTGTACGGCACGCTGACCGAATGGGTCGACAAGCACTACCGCGACCGCATGACCGAAAACGATCTCGCGGACCCGCAATTGCTGCTTGAATGCCGGACGG
The DNA here is from genome assembly GCF_026016365.1 of Pseudomonas sp. B21-053. Lineage (NCBI taxonomy): Bacteria > Pseudomonadati > Pseudomonadota > Gammaproteobacteria > Pseudomonadales > Pseudomonadaceae > Pseudomonas > Pseudomonas sp. B21-053. The sequence goes on along the minus strand of NZ_CP087205.1, from coordinate 5,406,410 downwards.
CACTGGATGAACTGACGCAAATCCTTAAACTGGGCGCGGTTTATCCATTCCAGATCAATTAAAGGCTGGCGCTTCGAGCGCCGCTTTTATCTCCAGACGAGAGCGTAATAGACATGAGCGATACCCTGCAGCTGATCCTTGAAGACACCGACGGCACGCAACTGGAAACCTCCTGCACCCGCGTCGCGGTCCTGTGGCAAGGCAAAGAGCTGTGGATCCAGCAAGACGGCCGCGGCCAATTGCTGATCGGCGTGGACGTCGAAGAAGGCGATGCTGAATACGCAAACCTGCTGCTGCGCCCATTGGCGACTAATCTGGTAAGTCTGCAACTGGAAATGGAACCGGCCGAAGTCGGTGACGAAGACCACGTGCACGGCCCGGATTGCGCACACGACCACTAAGGAAACCGCTCTATGCTCGCCCTCGGCAAACTGCTTGAACTGACCCTCGCCGGCCGCGAACCGGCGGAGAAGACTCAACTGACTGTCGAAGGCGTGCGGATGCGCTGGTTGAGCGAAGGTGCGCTGGAAGTCCGGCCACCTGAAGCTCGCGACAATGGCCTGGACTTGCTGCTGTCAGCGGGGATCCACGGCAACGAAACAGCGCCGATCGAGTTGCTCGATCGCCTGTTACATGACATCGCTCGCGGCGACCTCAAGCCGCGCGCCCGTATTCTGTTCCTGTTCGGTAACCCCGAGGCGATCCGTCGCGGCGAGCGTTTCATCGAGCAGGATGTCAATCGGCTGTTCAACGGCCGTCACGAGCAAAGCAGCGGTTCCGAAGCCCTGCGTGCTTGTGAACTGGAACGACTGGCGGCGAGTTTCTTCAGCCTGCCGGACCGCGACCGTCTGCACTACGACCTGCACACCGCGATTCGTGGCTCGAAAATCGAGCAGTTCGCGCTGTACCCGTGGAAAGAAGACCGCCTGCATTCACGCCGGGAACTGGCTCGTCTGCGCGCCGCCGGCATGGAAGCGGTGCTGCTGCAGAACAAGCCGTCCATCGTGTTCAGCTCCTACACCTACGACAAGCTCGGTGCCGAGTCCTTTACTCTCGAATTGGGCAAGGCCCGGCCATTCGGACAGAACTCCGGGGTCAACGTCGATCTGCTGGAAACCCGCCTCAAACAGATCATCGAAGGTAACGAACCGCCCTTGGCCGAAGCGTCGCTGGACGGTTTGCAGTTGTTCAGCGTGGCACGGGAAATCATCAAGCACAGCGATAGCTTCCGCTTGAACCTGCCAGCGGACATCGAGAACTTTTCGGAGTTGGAAGTGGGTTACGTGCTGGCCGAAGACATCGCCCAGACCCGCTGGATCATCGAAGAGAAGGGCGCCCGGATCATTTTCCCGAACCCCAAGGTCAAGAACGGCCTGCGCGCCGGCATCCTGATCGTGCCGACCACAGACGAAAACCTGGCCTGAGCACAACGCAAAACCAATGTGGGAGCGGGCTTGCTCGCAAAAGCGGTAGATCAGTCAACAAAGTAGTCGACTGACAGTCCGCCTTCGCGAGCAAGCCCGCTCCCACATTTGATTTGGGTGAATTCAAAGATCCCACCCAAACCACAGGATTGTCGTTTTAGACCGCTACCGCGCGTGGCTCATTGCGACGCAGCGCTCGCGTCTTGTGCAGCGTATCCGCACAGGTCTTCGCCGCTTCCTGGCCCTTGTGCACGAAATGCTCGAAGAAGAACTTCTGATGTTCTTCACCGGCATGGAAGTGATGCGGGGTCAGGACCACCGAGAACACCGGCACTTCAGTTTCCAGCTGCACCTGCATCAGGCCGCTGATCACCGATTGGGCGACGAATTCGTGACGGTAGATCCCGCCGTCCACCACCAGACCTGCGGCAACGATGCCGGCATAACGACCGGACTTGGCCAGCAGCTTGGCGTGCAACGGGATTTCAAAGGCGCCGCCGACTTCGAAGAAATCGATATCCGATTCCTGATAGCCCTGGGCAATCATTTCGGCGAGGAAGCCTTTACGGCTCTGGTCGACGATTTCCTTGTGCCAGCAGGCCTGGATGAACGCGACGCGCTCGCCCTGATGGTTTTTGCTTTTGCTGTCGATTGCGGTGGGTTGCATGTTCTGGTTCCTGTTTGTGTGAAAAACAGGGCTTATGAATCGAATGGGATTTAAGGGTACGCGCGCTCGCAAAAATGCGTGCAAACGGCCCTTTGGCGCCAATCCCGTTCTCTCTTCATCCGGACTATGACCGTCGGCCCCGGGATCACACCGGGTCTGCTGACCTTGCCGCCAGTCACCGCCGAAGCCGTACTGTCACCAAGCGCTCGCGGGCTATGCGCATTGCGCGCAATTACCGCCGGTGGGGAGTTGCACCCCGCCCTGAGAACGTTTTGCCGCCAGATTGTTTGGCGGCGAAGCGTTTTTACCACATATTTCTCGCCTGCGCATTGCTGCTTTCTGATGATTGATATCGGGTTTTTCGAAGCAGCAATGCGCCTTTTCCTCGCCTAAGGGTTGATTATTCGCCGGCGTGCCCGCAGTAATTCCACTTGGAAAATGATTTCCCCCTGATTACCGAGGCCAGATTTATGAGCGTTATCGATCTTCGCAGCGACACCGTCACCCAACCGACCGCAGGGATGCTCGACGCGATGGCCAACGCGGCCACGGGTGACGACGTTTACGGTGAAGATCCGACGGTCAATCGTCTGGAAGCGGAACTGGCAAAACGGCTGGGTTTTGCCGCCGCGCTGTTCGTGCCGACGGGCACCATGAGCAACCTGTTGGGTTTGATGGCGCATTGCGAGCGTGGCGACGAATACATCGTCGGTCAGCAGGCTCACACCTATAAGTACGAAGGTGGCGGTGCGGCCGTACTCGGCTCGATCCAGCCGCAACCGCTGGAAGTGCAAGCCGATGGCTCGCTGGACCTGGCCCACGTGGCTGCCTCGATCAAGCCCGACGACTTCCATTTCGCGCGCACTCGCTTGCTTGCGCTGGAAAACACCATGCAGGGCAAGGTCCTGCCATTGGAGTACCTGGCCAAGGCGCGCAGTTTCACCCGCGAACACGGTCTGGTCCTGCACCTGGATGGCGCGCGTCTCTACAACGCCGCGGTCAAACTGGGTGTCGATGCCCGGGAAATCACTCAGCACTTCGATTCTGTTTCGGTCTGCCTGTCCAAAGGCCTGGGTGCGCCGATTGGTTCGGTGCTTTGCGGCACGACCGAGTTGATCGCGAAGGCGCGTCGCCTGCGTAAAATGGTCGGCGGCGGCATGCGTCAGGCCGGGATTCTGGCGGCGGCAGGGTTGTATGCTCTGGACAACAACGTTCAGCGACTGGCCGACGATCACGCCAATGCGCAATTTCTGGCTGATGGCCTGCGTAAGGCCGGTTACGACGTCGAACCGGTGCAGACCAACATGGTTTACGTGCAGATGGGCGACAAGGCCGAAGCGATCAAGGCGTTCGCGGGCGAGCGCGGCATCAAGCTGAGCGCCGCCGGCCGTCTGCGGATGGTCACGCACATGGACGTCAGCCGTGCACAAATCGAGCAGGTCATCGCGACATTCGTCGAGTTTTCGCGCAACTGACAGCGTTAGCCGTCCAATTGACCGTTTCTATCGTATAAACACGCTGTACCCCGCGCGCAGGGCCGATATAATGCGGCCCTTTGCCGTCGCTTCGTCTGTTGACGTTTCGCACAGGCCTTTGGCCGCAGCCTCCGTGGAAGAACCTAATGAAAAGCGCAGAAATCCGTGAAGCCTTCCTTCGCTTCTTCGAAGAGCAAGGCCACACCCGTGTAGCCTCCAGCTCTTTGATTCCGGGCAACGACCCAACCCTGCTGTTCACTAACGCGGGGATGAACCAGTTCAAGGACTGCTTCCTGGGCCAGGAAAAACGTGCGTACACCCGTGCGACCAGCAGCCAGAAATGCGTGCGCGCCGGTGGCAAGAACAGTGACCTGGAAAACGTCGGTTATACCGCTCGTCACCACACGTTTTTTGAAATGCTGGGTAACTTCAGCTTCGGTGATTATTTCAAGCACGACGCGATCACCTACGCCTGGACCTTCCTGACCGGTGTCCTGAAACTGCCCAAGGAAAAACTCTGGGTAACCGTCTATGCCACGGACGACGAGGCTTATGACATCTGGACCCAGCAGATCGGTGTACCGGCCGAGCGCATGATTCGCATCGGCGACAACAAGGGCGCGCCGTACGCGTCCGACAACTTCTGGACCATGGGCGATACCGGCCCGTGCGGTCCCTGCACCGAGATTTTCTACGATCACGGCGAGCACATCTGGGGCGGCCCACCGGGTTCGCCGGAAGAAGATGGCGACCGTTACATCGAGATCTGGAACAACGTGTTCATGCAGTTCAACCGCACCGCCGACGGCGTGTTGCATCCGCTGCCAGCGCCATCGGTAGACACCGGCATGGGCCTGGAGCGGATCAGTGCGGTGATGCAGCACGTTCATTCCAACTATGAAATCGACCTGTTCAAGAACTTGCTGAGCGCTTCGGCCCAGGCGATTGGTTGCAGCAATGACGACCAGTCTTCGCTCAAGGTGGTTTCCGACCACATCCGTTCGTGCGGTTTCCTGATCGCCGACGGCGTGCTGCCGTCCAACGAAGGTCGCGGCTATGTACTGCGCCGGATCATTCGTCGCGCGTGCCGTCACGGTAACAAGCTCGGTGCCACTGGCAGCTTCTTCTACAAGATCGTTGCTGCGCTGGTGGCCGAGATGGGCGAAGCCTTCCCGGAACTCAAGCAGCAACAAGCCAACATCGAGCGCGTGCTCAAGGCTGAAGAAGAGCAGTTCTCCAAGACCCTGGAGCACGGCCTGAAGATTCTCGAGCAGGATCTGCTGGAACTCAAAGGCACCGTGGTGCCGGGCGACGTGGTGTTCAAGCTGTATGACACCTACGGTTTCCCGATGGACCTGACGGCTGACATCGCTCGTGAACGCAACCTGACGGTCGACGAAGTCGGCTTCGAACGCGAGATGGAAGCCCAGCGCGTACGTGCGCGTTCGGCCAGTTCGTTCGGCCTGGACTACAACACGCTGGTCAAGGTTGACGTGGCGACTGAGTTCACCGGCTATAAAGCCACCAGCGGTTCGGCGAAGATTGTCGCTATCTATAAAGATGGCCAGTCGGTCGACGTATTAAGTGAAGGCGAAGAGGGCGTGATCGTCCTCAATCAGACGCCTTTCTACGCTGAGTCCGGCGGCCAGATCGGCGATTGCGGTTATCTGCAACTCGGCAGCAGCCGTTTCGATGTGCGTGATACCACCAAGACTGGCGGTGCTTTCCTGCACCACGGTGTAGCGGTGTTGGGCAGCCTGACCATCGGCGCGCCGGTAGAAACCCACGTTGATGCCGAAGTGCGTCACGCCACTTCGCTGAACCACTCGGCGACGCACTTGCTGCACGCCGCATTGCGTCAGGTGCTGGGCGAACACGTTCAGCAGAAAGGTTCGTTGGTCGACAGTCAGCGTCTGCGCTTTGACTTCAGCCACTTCGAAGCGATCAAGCCTGAGCAGTTGAAGGCTCTGGAAGACATCGTCAACGCTGAGATCCGCAAGAACTCCGCGGTGGAAACCGAAGAAACCGACATCGAAACCGCCAAGCAAAAAGGCGCCATGGCGCTGTTTGGCGAGAAGTACGGCGACAACGTGCGCGTGCTGAGCATGGGCGGCGACTTCTCCGTCGAACTGTGCGGTGGCATCCACGCCAACCGTACCGGCGACATCGGCCTGCTGAAAATCATCAGCGAAGGCGGTGTGGCTTCCGGCGTGCGTCGTATCGAAGCGGTCACCGGCGCCGCGGCGCTGGCATACTTGAACGCTGCGGAAGAACAACTCAAGGAAGCGGCTAACCTGGTCAAGGGCAGCCGCGACAACCTGATCGACAAGCTGTCGGCTGTGCTGGAGCGCAACCGTCTGCTGGAGAAGCAACTCGAGCAGTTGCAAGCCAAGGCAGCCAGCGCGGCGGGCGACGATCTGTCGGCCTCTGCGCTGGATGTCAAAGGCGTGAAAGTGCTGGCCGTGCGTCTGGACGGTCAGGACGGCAAGGCGCTGCTGGCGCTGGTCGATCAATTGAAGAACAAACTCGGCCGCGCAGTGATCCTGCTCGGCAGTGTCCATGAGGAAAAGGTCGTTCTGGTTGCAGGCGTAACCAAGGACCTGACTGGCCAACTCAAAGCCGGTGATTTGATGAAGCAAGCCGCTGCGGCAGTGGGCGGGAAGGGCGGTGGTCGTCCGGACATGGCGCAGGGCGGTGGTGTAGACGCCGGTGCGCTGGACGCGGCATTGGCCCTGACCGTTCCATTTGTAGAGCAGGGTTTATAAGGCGGTTTGCCGAACCCGTGGTCTAGTGACGGGTTCGGCAACTGTTTGAGTGATTATTGGGCGCCCTTCATGGGCAGAGGCGGCTTTGAAATGGCTTTGATCGTACAGAAATTTGGAGGCACCTCGGTCGGCACTGTCGAGAGAATCGAGCAGGTCGCCGACAAGGTTAAGAAATTCCGCGATGCCGGCGATGACCTGGTGGTTGTGCTGTCTGCAATGAGCGGCGAGACCAACCGTCTGATCGATCTGGCCAAGCAAATCAGTGGCGACGGTCAACCGGTTCCGCGTGAGCTGGATGTGATTGTTTCCACTGGTGAGCAGGTGACGATTGCCCTGTTGGCCATGGCGCTGATCAAGCGCGGCGTGCCAGCGGTGTCCTACACCGGTAACCAGGTGCGGATTCTGACGGACAGCGCGCACAATAAAGCGCGTATCTTGCAGATTGACGACCAGAAGATTCGTGGTGATCTGAAGGCGGGTCGTGTGGTGGTTGTCGCCGGTTTCCAGGGCGTCGACGAGCACGGCAACATCACCACCCTCGGTCGTGGCGGTTCCGACACCACCGGCGTGGCACTGGCAGCAGCCTTGAAAGCTGATGAATGCCAGATCTACACCGATGTGGATGGCGTCTATACCACCGACCCACGCGTGGTGTCCGTGGCCCAGCGCCTGGACAAGATTACCTTTGAAGAGATGCTGGAAATGGCCAGCCTCGGTTCCAAGGTATTGCAGATCCGAGCGGTGGAATTCGCTGGCAAGTACAACGTTCCGCTGCGCGTACTGCACAGCTTCAAGGAGGGTCCGGGCACCCTCATTACTATTGATGAAGAGGAAACCATGGAACAGCCGATCATTTCCGGCATCGCTTTCAACCGCGATGAAGCCAAGCTGACCATCCGTGGCGTGCCAGACACCCCGGGTGTTGCGTTCAAGATTCTTGGGCCAATCAGTGGCGCGAACATTGAAGTCGACATGATCGTGCAGAACGTTGCGCACGATAACACCACCGACTTCACCTTCACCGTACACCGCAATGACTTCCAGGCCGCACAAACCGTGCTGGAAAACACCGCTCGCGAGATCGGTGCCCGTGAAGTCGTGGGTGACATCAAGATCGCCAAGGTCTCGATCGTCGGCGTCGGCATGCGTTCTCACGCCGGTGTGGCCAGCCGCATGTTCGAATCCCTGGCCAAGGAAAGCATCAACATCCAGATGATCTCGACCTCGGAAATCAAAGTCTCCGTCGTGATCGAAGAGAAGTATCTGGAACTGGCTGTGCGCGCTCTGCACACGGCTTTCGAACTGGACGCGCCTGCCCGTCAGGGCGAGTGACGTTTACCGAAGGGCGCGGTCTGACCGCGCCCTTCGTCTTTTTTGAATAGCGCGACCCAGGAACTGTTCTTTTGCTCGCGCTGGTCAATACTCAGGCATGTAGGGCTGCGATCGTAACGGTTGTAGGTCGAGTGCCTTTTTTTTGCAGACTGTTGTCCCTGAACTGTAATGCGTGAGGAGAAAGGTATGCTGATTCTGACTCGTCGGTGCGCAGAAAGCCTGATTATTGGTGATGGCGAAATCACCGTGACCGTGCTCGGCGTCAAAGGAAATCAAGTGCGTATTGGCGTTAACGCGCCTAAAGAGGTTGCTGTTCACCGTGAGGAAATCTACTTGCGGATCAAGAAAGAGAAGGACGACGAACCAAGCCATTAATTTTTATCGTTTTTTATGTTTGCAAACGGGGAAAAGGTTGGTTAAGATACGCCCCGTGTTGCGGAGAGCTGGCCGAGTGGCCGAAGGCGCTCCCCTGCTAAGGGAGTACACCTCAAAAGGGTGTCGGGGGTTCGAATCCCCCGTTCTCCGCCATTATTTGCGTAGTACGTTGTAATCTGGCTTCTTCGGTAAGTTGTTGAAATTACTAGAAAAAGTGTTTGACATAGAGATTAGACGGCCTATAATGCGCGGCAACAAATGCACTCGTAGCTCAGCTGGATAGAGTACTCGGCTACGAACCGAGCGGTCACAGGTTCGAATCCTGTCGAGTGCACCATTTAAGAGTTGTTTGCAGTAATGCGAGCGACTTTGCTTCAGCCAGTTGTGGTCTGGTTTAAAAACACAAAATGCACTCGTAGCTCAGCTGGATAGAGTACTCGGCTACGAACCGAGCGGTCACAGGTTCGAATCCTGTCGAGTGCACCAAACACCAAAAAGCCCGCGTTTAACGCGGGCTTTTTGCCGTCTGGGATTTGGCTTTTCCTTTGATACATCCTCTCTCATCAAAATCAACGTGAGCACTTCGGCCTCGCTTGAGGTCATACCGGTAGCTCGTGAGTGAATTGCGAATACTGATCTTGTCCGGCTTGCCAAGCGAGCTCTCAACATCCTGCTGACTCATCCCGGCCACGACGCGCTGATTGATGATCGCTTCGCGACGTTGTTTGGCGTCGATCTCGTTTCCACATTTATCCTCGGATTGGCCGACAACGGTCAATTCCCCTCGTCGCGCGTGCGTAGCTGGGGTTTTCTGGGGCGTGGCTTCGGGCATGAGCGCAACGATGGTGCCTGGCATGAATGGGCGCACATCCTGAAGTGAAAGGCTCTCTCCGGCCCTGCAGCTCATCGTCGTGAAGGTAATGCGCCCATCGGCGCCCTCACATCGGTGAATGGTTGCGGCAAGGGCTGTTGGCGGCAGGTAGAGCAGGGTGGTGAGTAAAAGAAGGTGTGTGTTCGATAGCATTCGGCGTCCTCCATGACGTTCCATCTGAAGGGTAGTCGCTACATATTCAGGCTGCGGTGTGTTTTCTTTTCAGGATGAGTCGTCGCAGTTTGATGGATAAGGGCAGCGCTCAGGTTTGTCTTGCAAGCGCTTGTTTCAGCCACGATTTTTTAACGTTTTAAAGCGTCAGGCGGTGTATCATTGCGCCCGTCAGCCCCGCCGGGGCTTATGGAAAACCTCCATGGACTTACCCAGTAGTTACTCAGTACCCCGTTTTTCCAATCATGAATTGACTGATTGATCCTTCCGGCGTGCCCCGCTGCTGGGAGTGGAGTTCGCCTATGTCCGAAGTTGAAGTAAAGAAAACGCAGGAAAGCTTGCAGGACCGCCTCGCTCAAGTCGTTGAGCTGTTGCAGCGTCAGCGTGTGGTCGAAGACCTGACGCATCGCCAGGAAGGTCCGCACCACGACCGGGTCGAGAACCTGGTTCACCGGCAAAATCTCGTCGAGCTGCAACGCAAGCTCGATGATCTGCACTCCGCCGACGTTGCCTACATCCTTGAAGCCTTGCCGCTGGACGACCGTCTGACGCTCTGGCAATTGGTCAAGGCTGATCGTGACGGCGACATCCTTCTCGAAGTATCCGATTCGGTTCGTGAAACGCTGATCGCCGACATGGACGATCACGAGCTCCTGGCTGCGGCCAAGGACATGGACGCCGACGAACTCGCTGACCTGGCCTCCGAGCTGCCGCGAGACGTTGTCCATGAGTTGATGGAAACCCTTGATGGTCAACAGCGTGAGCGCGTTCGCTCTGCGTTGTCCTACGACGAGGAGCAAGTCGGTGCGCTGATGGACTTCGAGATGGTGACTATCCGTGAGGATGTCAGTCTTGAAGTGGTTCTGCGCTATCTGCGTCGCCTTAAAGAGTTGCCGGGGCATACGGACAAATTGTTCGTGGTTGATTACGACGGCGTGCTCAAGGGCGTGTTGCCGATCAAGCGGTTGCTGGTCAACGATCCGGATAAACAAGTTGCTGATGTCATGGCCAGTGATCCGGTGAGTTTCCACCCGGACGAAGATGCCTATGACGCTGCTCAGGCGTTTGAGCGTTACGACTTGATCTCTGCGCCTGTGGTCGACAAGAACGGCAAGCTGATCGGCCGTCTGACGATCGATGAAATGGTCGACCTGATTCGTGAAGAGAGCGAGAACGAAGTTCTCAACATGGCGGGTCTGCGCGAAGAAGAAGACATTTTTGCGTCAGTCTGGAAATCCTTGCGTAACCGCTGGTCCTGGCTGGCGGTCAACCTGGTGACTGCGTTTGTAGCCTCCCGGGTGATTGGCCTGTTTGAAGGCTCCATCGAGAAGCTGGTGGCGCTCGCGGCATTGATGCCGATCGTGGCGGGCATTGGCGGTAACTCGGGTAACCAGACGATCACCATGATCGTTCGGGCCATGGCGCTGGACCAGGTCAGTACCGGCAATACGTCGCGCCTGATGCGCAAAGAGCTCGCGGTGGGTTTGATCAATGGCTTGGTGTGGGGCGGTGTGATTGGTGTCGTCGCCTATCTGCTGTATGGCAGTTGGTCACTGGGTGTGGTGATGACGGCGGCGATGACGCTGAATCTGTTGCTTGCGGCATTGGCCGGGGTATTGATCCCCATGACCCTTGCACGTATGGGGCGCGACCCGGCAATGGGGGCCAGTGTGATGATCACGGCCATGACTGACAGTGGCGGGTTCTTCATCTTCCTTGGGTTGGCGACAATCTTCCTGCTCTGAGTCGTATTACAAGACCCGCCAGATTGGCGGGTTTTTTTATGCCTCAAATTCAAGGCAAAAAAAAGCCAGCGATTATGCTGGCTTGAATTTTTTGGGGTAAATCAGGACGCGTCTGCGGCCATTTCAGCGTCATGGGCAATCAGCGAAACAAGGGCATTTTGCTGACGGTGGGAGAGTTGGCGGAAGCGTTGCAGCAGTTCACGTTCGTGCAACGACAGCTCCGGGCTGTCCAGGCGCATGCTCAGCTCTTCGCCCAGTGCACCTTCCTGAATAAGACTCTGCTCAAGGCGCGCAATGATCTCGGAGTTCATGCTGCGATGATGATTGCGAGCCACCTCGGCAATGCGTTCACGCATTCCGTCTGGCAGACGTACGACGAACTTGTCAGCCGTACGGCTGGAATAAATTGCCTGTTTCAATGGGCGCATATATTTAACCGGTTAGTTCAGGGGAGCGGTTCTCGGGATTGGCCGCAGGATGTCTGATAGGACAAGCACTCTGGCCAAATGTTCAACCTGAATTGATAGAGGCTCGCATCATGCCTCAAATTTGCCAGTTCATTGGCGTCAATTCTGTGACAAATATTGAACTGGATAAAGGCGTTATGCCAGCACCAATTATCAGAAATGCGGACTGGTTTGAAAAGTTTGCCCTGGTCCGCATCACTGGCCGCGTCCTCTTGCCCGGCAGGTGATGTCCAGAGACGCCTGAAGGTGCATGCTATGCGGATTCGATTATCATTCCTTACCTTGTATAGGATAGTGGCAAATGGCCGATTTGCTAGAGGCGAACCACAGTGCGGGATGATTTCGGGATGGATGGCAGATTGATTTATCTGATGGGTGCTTCCGGGTCGGGCAAAGACAGCCTCATTCAGGCAGCTCGAGAACCTTTGCAAGCGCTGGGGTGCGAAGTCGTGCGGCGTGTGATCACGCGTTCGGCGGAGTCTGTGGGCGAAGATGCCGTGGGAGTTTCCCAGGCGGAGTTCGAACGGCGCAGGGAGGAGGGGGGCTTTTCGCTTTCATGGCGTGCGAATGGGCTGGCTTATGGTATCCCCGTCGAAATTGATCAATGGCTTCGAGATGGTCGACATGTGCTGGTAAATGGATCTCGAGGTCATCTGCCCGTCGCACTGAAGCATTATCCCGGGTTGCTACCGGTATTGTTGACGGTCAAGGATGAAGTGTTGCGTGAGCGGTTGTTGCGGCGGGGGCGCGAGAACCTGGAAGAGATCGACGCCAGAATCCAGCGCAACCGGCTATTTGTAGCGGACGACTCGATTGGCGATACGCATATCCATCGACTCGATAATTCCGGCGAATTGGCCGTCACGGTTAACAATCTCTTGAATCTGCTGAAGCTCAGCGTAAAACCGGATCAAATTTGATCCGTCGACCGGCGATCAGCGCCAACACGAACAGCGAAGCGAACACGCCGCAAGCAATCAACGGCACTGTAAGTGTTACTTCCTGAGCCAAACAAAGATGAAGAATGCCGCTCAACAAGGCCAGGATAAAAAATCCGGCGGCTGATTTGGACATGCGTTGCTCCTGGTAGAGGGATTCAAAATACCAATCGTTCGGAAGAGGGCGCCTGTAACAGAGTGCTCTCTTGGCTCACTTCCTGATTCACCCAAGCCTGCTGATCACTCATGACCGCCAATTGAGGTGCTTTCTGCAGCTGGAGGTAATGGGGCATGCGCTTGGCCACCACTTCGGAGTCCTTCTCGGGAATGAATTGAAAGCCAAGCAACAATGCCAGGGCGATCGCATTCGAGAGTAAAAGGGCGCCGTTCATGGGGTTATCCTCCATTGTTCTTGGAGAACAGCTAAAGCAGTCCGCATGCCAAGAGTCTAAAGCCTATTAAGTCCTTTAAAAACAATGAATTAGCATTAAATCTCTGAGGGCCGACAGTGCAATTTGCAATGATGGCGTTTTGAGGTGATGCAATTTGCACGGTTATTAATGCCGTGGAAGCGGTAGGCGTTTGCCTACACTTAAAAAGCCTAAGGACGACATGACAAAAGCAGGCCTGCCCGTTAACATGCTCGCCGTCATCGTGCCGCAGTCCTCGCGGGCGATCTTGTGTCTCAGTAGCTCAATTGGATAGAGCATCCCCCTCCTAAGGGGAAGGTTGGCAGTTCGAACCTGCCCTGGGACACCATATAAATCAAGCCTTTCAAGCCATTCTCCTGACAGCTCAATTTCTCGGTGACAGCAGGGTGGCAGCAGCAGGTAAAAAAGAGCCCCGTTCAGAGTCAGTCTGGCGGGGCTTTTTTTGTTTTCGACGCTTGATCGATCTCTGAAGGTCGAACCGCCGGCAGAAGTTCAGGCCGGCGGCTTCTCAGGAGTATCCGCCGAGCTTTCAGGCTCTATTCGAATTTTAAGGTGACCTTGCCCAGATAGAACCTCAGAGAGGCCTTCTTGTAACTTCAGCTGGGAATTTGTCATTTCCTCACTAAAAGGAAAGCCAGTCACATTCATGCTGATTGGTTGCCGCCCTGATAGAACTTCTATCGCGTGGTGCCTCAGCTTTTGTTGGTCGAGCTCAAGATCAGTATGGCCCTTTGGAATGTAGGCCCCGTTGCGTAGGAGTACTCGGTCATAGCGAAGATTTAGATCCGTGGCCATCGCACTCAACATTAAAATCAAAAGCTCTTGCTGCTTCTCGGCCCACCTTTCTACATTGCCCTCATTTACCGTCAATGTGAGGTGTTCCAGGTAGTCACGCCAGGTATCCAAAACGTCAGTTTCTGTGGCCTTTCTGCGGTTCGAACGGCCCCCATTAAACGCTAGATCTATCATGTTCAAGGCGCGAACATGATCGGGGGATAGCCTTGCGGCTCGAGTTGCCATCAATGTACTAAATATCCAGGCTTTTTGGTTTCTGGACTCATTCACGCGCTCAAGATACTTCTGCGCTTGAACCGCTAGGATCGGCCCAAGCAGTGTGGCAATGATCGTACCGATTCCGAAAACCCAATTAGCTTCCATTCTTTAGTCCGCAAGGTTGGAAATTTGGCTCGGCAGCACGCGCCGAGTGCCGCTTTGAGAATATGCGTACTTTCCATCGCACGCCAAGGCAAATCCACGAACACTCAGCTATGAACTTCCAATTACTTTTTTAAGCCAAGGCAATGTGATCCCTGATCCTCAGAACGGTAGTGGTCGAGCAACTGGCGTGTCGAGCAGTTGCGCGGATTCCAAGGCCAGCGCCGAGTAGTTCGGTCACGCGCTTGTGTAGATCAGCGTCAATCGGCCGGCCTTGATACTTTCCAGCAGCTTTGGCTTTCTCGATGCCCTGGGCCTGACGTTCGCGGCGCTGCTCGTAATCCTTGCGCGCGATCGCGGCCATCATTTCCACCAGCATTGAGTTGATCGCCCCCAGCATCCGGCCGGTGAACTCGTCACCTTTGGTGTCCTGCATTCCTTGGTGACTGGTCGGCAGATCGAGCGCGACGATGCGCAAGCCCTTGGAGTCGATAGCGGCCTTAAGCTTTTGCCAGTCCTCTACAGGAAGGCGCGAGAGGCGGTCAATCGACTCCACCAACAACACATCACCCTTGCGTGCATCATTGAGCAGACGCAGTAGCTCAGGCCGGTCTGCGGTCGCACCGCTGGCATTCTCCAGGTACACGCTGGCAATAGCCTTGTCGTGATCGGCGGCGAATTGCTCGAGCGATTCGCGGGCGCGGCCAGCGTCCTGCTCTTCGGTCGATGCTCGGAGGTATGCACGGATGAACATGATGGGTGCCTGTATCAGTTAGGGTGTTCTCCTAATACTGTTTCACTTTGGGTGTTACTTATCAAGCGAAAAGGCTGAAAAAGGCGAAATCTGCCCGTATCTGGATAGGCATACCCTAAGAGAGCTTGACATCAAGAAAGGCGCGTAGGAGTCTTCGAGACTATTAGGAACTCGGTATTCGCTCAGGGAGAGGGCTTTTGATCTACACGCCAAATCCGCAGCATCGAAATAAAGCTTTTGCAGGAGTGAAGTCACAATGGACAATCTCTCTTCCTGAAGAAAAAGGGTGTTTTGACCTTGCCGCTTCAGCCGACTGGTTCGGAAATGATTGTTATTGGGGCCTAAATGTCGGTGGTGGCTCTGTACAGCCTATTGGCATAGCGCCGCCGCCCATTGGATGTCCTCTCCATGTAGCTAAATTTGTGGGCGACTCTCATGAAAATTGGCACGGTTATCCGGTTGCGCATTGGATAGCTCCATGGGATAGGCCTACAGAAGTGATTTTGACGAGCTGGAAGGGGTTCGGATTTATCTCGAAAGCGCAGATGGCCAAGATACATAGGGGCAAAAAATGCGCTCTGTGAAACTTAGCATACTCGGAAGCTTTTGGGATTCTCAAATCTATTCAGGCGAGCTTATTCTTTTGGGCGACGGAGGAGAACTCCATAAAGTTGCCTGGGAGGAATTTGTAGATGACATCGCAAACCAGCATCTAGAAATTCAAACAGCAATTAGAGTTGCCTTTTCCGATAGTGACCTGTTCTATAATACTAAGGTTCGTAGGATATTGCGCGATCCCCACGTTGAGCATCCCATAAAGCTACAGCTTTCAAAATTGTCTGAAGTTAATTTGCATTCGGAAAACATGCAATCTCGCGAGTATTGGTCGACGCAGACTAGTCCGTTTGATTTTCTCCCTACCGATACGGAAATTTACTACAATCAATTCTTTGCAGGTGGCAACGAAGGGCTCTATTCTTTTCCTCGAACAGCCTCTACTCGCTCAAGAGAAAGCAGGTTAAATAAACATCACGACGCAAGCATATTTCAAGTTAAAGCATCCGAGCGTTTTAGTGCACTGGCCACAGCGGCCGGAACTGATGGGCTGTTCGATTTTAGTGTTCCACGAAGCAGTTTTGACACACTTGGAAATGCCAGGCAACTCGCCACCCAAGCCTGCAGCGCTTGCGATTGGGCGTTTCAAAGCGTTATGGGATGGACCTCTGAAGATGCTTTCATGGCTAGCTTCAGAGAAGAGAAGGATCCAGGAACTAAGAAGAAAATTCGTGTATTTGATCGAATAATTGATCAGCGAGAAATCTTCGGGTTGAGTGGTGTTGAGCCTGATTTCGTATGGGGTAGCAGAGAGAAGATGTACAAAATATCTGGCGGAGCGATATCTGTCAGTAATTATAATTCATCTTATAAGTCCGAAAAAAAATCTAATTCTAAGTTTGAGTATTTAGGTGGTCAGAGTCTTCCGTTTGATGGTGATGTTGTTTCGACAGGGACTGCTCCATTTGGCACCGTCCTAGAAATGGATGATCGTATTATAGTTTTACGTAGCGATGGTGAGGTTGAAGTGTTTCCTGGGGAGCCAGTCCATTGGCGAGTTTTCCCGCGATCGGAGCACTATAGTAATCAATTGCATATAATTTATGAGGATTATGTGGATATTATTTCATTCACACATGATTATTTTGTCAATCAACAAGAAAAGATTTTTGGTTTTTCAAAGTCTCGGGAAGAGTGATATGAGGTAGGCCGTCATTTGTTTGATCTGCTAATTAAACTTGATCTTCAGAGTGAATAGCCGCGAAGAGAAACGCTCCGCCAACTCGTCGCTTCTATGATGTAACTAGGGCCGGCGGTGCTTAAAGGTTGCGCGGTTGATGCGAGCAACTTCGCTCGCATTAGCTGCGCTCAAAGCTGAGCACATCTCCGATGGTCCAGATTTGGGCCATCGGAATTGCGAAGGTGAAAGCGCCCAATTGGGGGGTATGTGCGACCCTTTCAGATCGTCACAAGCAAGGTCTGATGCTGGCGGCGCGGCGGTCTGAAATCCAGCTCATGCTGCTGCTGGAAAAGAACTGAACCCTTGTTGACTCCTTGCTGCCGATCACGTCTGCCATTTCTCTGTTGTTGGCGCTAACCACTGACTTGCCGCCGCTCGGCCTCGGCTGAAGACTTACGTTGTAATGGGCTCCAGCCAGTGATTCATTTTGCCACGCGTACAGAATGCACTCTGCTACCTGCTGTTCTGGTTTAGAAGTGGTGAAGGACTTCAGCGGCCCCTCTGTCCTCATTTCCTGGGGCGAGGTGGTACATCCGCCCAGTGCCAACACAATCACGCCGACTGCGATAATCCTTTGCATTTTTTTCTCCTGGAAATGGGCGAATGTATCACCGGCTGGGCTACATCTGGTCTTCGGCGTAAATGGCGGCACTAATGATCGCGCCACCGACTCGGCGCTTGCCATAACAGAGCGGCACTGGATTGCCGGAAGCGGTTGTATTTTTCGCTGAGCCGAAGGCGTAGCCGGGGGTGTTTTCGGGCGCTGCGCTGGTACATAGGCCTTTAGCAACTGGGCTTAACATCTGAATCACACCACCAATGGCCATTGATGCTCCTGCCGCCCCAACGGCACCCCATGCGCCGCCAGCAGCAAACCCACCGACTCCTCCGGTTGCAATAGTGGCAACAATTATCAGTGCGACGCCGATGATTGTCTGCATCATGCCGGCGCGCTTACTGCCCTCAATCACGGGCGCAATAATGATGTCGCCATCGCCTTGATAGCCGAGTTCAGCCTCGCTGATATTCTTCTTCCCAAGAAAAACAGCGAACACTAGTCCTCTGGATTTTGCGTTCGATAGGAATCGCTCGAAGCCCGGGATCTGCACGCACAACGCTTTGATTGCCTCGGCAGGCGTGCGCACGGCGAGCGGGTAAGACTTCCCGAATTGACGCAACTGACCGTAAAGTTTTACGGTTCTGAGCGGTGGGTTACGGAAGACACTCATACCCGGTCCTCTGCATAGATCCCTGCACTGATGATCGCGCCGCCCCACCGGCGGTGACCGATGCACAGCGGCACCGGGTTGCCGCTGGCGGTGGTGTTCTTGGCGCTGCCGAAGGCGTAGCCTGGCGTATTCTCCGGTGCCGCACTGTTTTTAAGTCCGCTCGCCTGAGGGCTAAGCATCTGTATAACGCCCCCAATTGCCATAGAGGCGCCTGCCGCTCCCACAGCCCCCCAGGCTCCGCCAGCGGCAAAACCACCAACTCCGCCGGTCGCGATCGTGGCCGCAATGATCAGCACGACACCGATAATCGTTTGCAGGCTCCCCGCGCGCTTGCTGCCGCAGATCACCGGCACAATGCGTATTTCCCTGGCTCCTCCGAGGTCGAGCTCCACCTCTCCGACATTCCTCCGATTCCGGAAAATAGCGAACTCGAAGCCCAGCATTCGCGCGTCAGCCAGATACTTCGCAAAACCCGGGCGGTTCACATCGATTGCCTTAACCGCTTCGCGCACATCGCCGGTGGAAAGCTCGTAATTGTGCTCACGCCCGAACAGCTTCGCGAGCGAGCCACTGAGCAAGATTCGTGTTTTGGCGCCATAACTTGTGGCCATTGTCATGCGTTACTCCAGCGCGCCTGTGGCGCTATTGGTGGGGACTTCCACGCCCAGGCGGATGGCGAGAAGCGATCGCGACATACGCGCTTGATCGAATGTCACCTGCTCGCGCCGCGGGTCGTAATTCCAAATCCGGTCGTAGATCACTTCGTAGGCCCGGGCACCGCGGAACGTTCCGCGCATCAGATCGGCCGATACCCGCGCTTCGTCCTCGGTGAAGAAAGGACCGTCAATGGTCACCTTCTGGCCATCGCGGACGTGCTGGACATCCCACACCAGGTATCCAGAATCAGGCCCCTGTTTCAGTAGGTACGATGCAAAACGGTTTGTCTTGCACGCCTCGGCGAAGCGTTCTTGGTAGGTGGTCAAAGCTGGGCTCCCGTGGGGACGGCCGCATAATGGCGGCCGCTCGCTGATCTGATTAGGCGGCTTCGGATTCTTCCGGGGCTGCTTTTGGTTTGCCTCGAGTGGGGATCTTGTCGAGCCAGGCGCGCAACGCTTCCGAGCCGTCACACCCGGACCGCCATTTTTCAAATCGACCGGCATAGCCCGCCGAGTTCGCAACCATTCCGCTGAGCGACACTCCGACCTGGGACGTAGTGGCGAGCACATCGTCATAGACCGCCAGCATCTGACTCAGGGCTTCCAGGTCGTCGGCCCGTGAAGCGGCAATGCCCGCCCGGGAAAGGCTCGCCGCTGATTCGGCACTGAGGCCAGAAAGCATGGGGTTTGCCCGCAAAACAGCCTCAACAATTTCAGGGTGGCCGCCTTGCCGTGCATCGGCCAACAGGTTGCGGCGCTCATCCGCACCGAGCCCGCGAACGAGGGTTCTCAACTCTTGATCGGCCAGGAAGCCCACGATGTCGGTGCTGGCGCGCGGCGTGACAGGGGAGAAGCCCTGCGTGACCGTCTCGGCCAGGGTGAGCATATCCTTTGCGACGGCCTGCATTGCCGGGAGCAAGGAGGCAGTAACGCCCTCGATTTTCTCCTTGCTCATTCGCTCGATAGCGGATGCGTTGAAGTCTTTGTTTTCGCGGATTGATGCAATGTCCTCGCCCGCGTCCTTAAACGTCTCCAGGGCGAGAGTGTGGAGGTGGCGGGCCGACTTCATCAGGCCGCCGGCTTGCCAGGTGCCCTTTGTCCCGTCGGGACGCTGGATGGAAAAGGTTTGAGCCTCGATGCGGGAGTGCTCGTATTCGGAGTAATGGAGGTTGGCCAAGCCAACTTTGAGAACTGATCGTTTGCCGATTTTCATTGAGTTTCCTTTTGATTGTGTAGGCTTGGGTTTGGCCGGTGTTGGGCCGGGGCTTCGCTCAAGATTTCGAGTAGCGATACTTCCCCTCGAATACAGCCACCGCCGGCAGCCGCGGCGCCTAATTCATCCATCAGGTTGCTGATGTCTCGGACGTCATTGCTGAATTGCGAGTGGCAGGCTCGTTGCTGTAGCTGTGCTATCTGGTTACGGATGTTCATTGCGCGCCTCGACAATCTGGAAGTACTGCTTTGCAACGTACTCAGCCACGCTGACGCCTTCGTCTGGCCGGCGCATTCTCCAGGCGCCTTGGGGCGGGAATGGGCACATATCCATAATTCCCACCTGGCCAGGGCCCTTCGGACGCTCTACCGTTCGGACGTGAAGAATCATCGCCTTGGCCATATCCTCAGCTTCGGAACTGCTCATCTCGCAGAAAGGGAAGTAGAGCGGGACGTTCAAGTCGGCAATGCGGTAATTGACGAGGTGGCCGACTGTTTCAGGAAGGTCGATTGGCGTCTTGCTGCAGTTCACTACCGCGAGCACGATCAGCACTACCATCTCTTCGTCGATGCCAATCTTGTCGGCAATGCGCTTGATCTCTGCCTTCAACGCTTTGAGGCTCATTGCTGCATTCCCTCCATCTGTTCGCGAAGTTCTTCAACGGCCTTTTGCAGTTCGGCAACCTCGATTACTCGAGCTACGGCGCCCAGGCCTTCGATGAGTGACTTGCCCTGGTCGGGAGCGAGTTGGCCGCCGGCGACGGCACGCATGATTGATCGGGCTGCGCTGGGAAGGTCCGTGTCGTCGAGTTCGAATTGCACGGGCTCGGAAGTAGGCTTGATCGGCGGCACGAGGCGCTCAAGGATCAAACGGCAGGCTTGCATATCGCCTTTCTTGGCCGCTGCCAGCACCTTCTTTGTGACGGCATCGGCACCCTCGGCCAGTCGTGCGCGAATCTCCTGTGTCTGGCCAGAGCGGCCGCCCGGGTTGCCAGATTGGCCGGGCTTCCATTTCCCCGCTTTGTCACGATCAGTCATGCGCCGGTCGATTCCATGGCGATAACGGGTTTGTTTTCTGCGAGCGCGATCAGCAGCGCGGAAGCTTGAACACTCCCGTCGGCGGCGGCATTGCGAAGACGGCCCCAGGCCGCTGCAACTTCAGAGCGAGTTGGTCTGTGCTGGCGTCCTCGGGCGGGTTTGGTTGTATTCATGGGGTGGCCTCGAATGGGGTTTTGAATGACTCAAAAACTCACATTAGGCATGATCTGATCATTTATCCAGTGTTTTATAGGTGCACCTAAGGTGCTACACAGAACGGGATTAAACGGGACTGAAATAGTTGGTTTGGAGGGGAGCAAGGAGGGAATTTTTGTTGCAGTAATTCGGAGATAGGCAAAGTGATACAGAAGGGTTTTCAGCTCAGCCATTCACCCTCAATCTGAGGCCGGGTGGTTATTGGAGCGCTTCGGAGAATGGTGGGGGTTATCCTCAATCTGAGGAATATCCACCGTTGGTGGGAATTGACTTGAGGTCCGATCCCCGGATATCAAACCTGACCTCCCGTTTCGGTAGGGCAGGTGTCGTGACACGTTTTGCGAATTATGAAAACGTGTCGCGGAAGAGATGCCACGGGGTTTGGCGATATCTCGGGCCGGCTTGCGACGTTTGACGGGGTAGCGTTTCACCACCCCGGCTCAAATGTGAGCCCGGCCGAGCTTTCGGCGCATCTC
The DNA here is from genome assembly GCF_026016365.1 of Pseudomonas sp. B21-053. Classification (NCBI taxonomy): domain Bacteria; kingdom Pseudomonadati; phylum Pseudomonadota; class Gammaproteobacteria; order Pseudomonadales; family Pseudomonadaceae; genus Pseudomonas; species Pseudomonas sp. B21-053. The sequence continues at coordinate 5,385,218 of NZ_CP087205.1, read as the reverse complement.
CAAAAATGCGTGGGGCGGTGCGATGTCATTCCCCACGGGAGAGAACACCCGCGATCACACCTGCTCCAGCCTGCTGTCAGGCGGTATTATTAAGGTAGGACTAAGCCCGTGCCAAACGCACCATAACCACATTTCAAGGAGCAGAAGATGTCTAAGCCGTCACTTTATAACGCTATACGTGATCACGATTTCTCAGAAACTACGTGCTTTTTATGTGGTAGTGCCGTTGAAAATAATATGAAAAGCCGGGAACACGTGTTTCCTAAATGGCTTCTGCACCATTTCGGGCTTTGGGATAAACCGATGACGCTACTGAATGGAACCAGATTGGCGTACAGGCAGCTAGTGATTCCTTGCTGTCAGACTTGTAATAATGAGTGCCTGTCCAATATAGAACAAGAAGTTCAAGAGCGCTTTATTGCAGGGGCGGCTGAAGTGGCGTCTATGGATCGCGGGCGTTTGCTTGTGTGGGTCCTGAAGATTTTTTACGGGTTGCTTTATCGAGAGCTATTTCTTTCCCTAGATCGTCGGGAGCCAGGTGCGGGCAACATTGTCAGTGCAGAAGATATGGAGCAATTTCAATTGCTTCATCTTATTCTTCAGTCATGCCGCGTACCGATGCAATTTTCAATAATGGAAAGTGATATTCCTGCATCATTATTTGTTTTTGAGGTTCAAGAACCAGCAAATGCAGACCTGCGGTTTGATTACAAGGATGATATCGCTAATCGTACTATGTATCTCAGGTTGGGTGGGGTGGGGATACTCGCTGCATTTGATATGGGGGCGCAGACGTTTGCTGGAACAAGTTTCTTTTCACGATACCAAGGGCACCCTCTACATCCAGTTCAATTTGGAGAGCTCGGGGCAAACCTTTTTATGAAAGCTCGAGTTTTTAATCGTACTCCTAAAGTTTTAATTGGAGAATCGCCCCAAGGCGTTAACTTTAGTGTTCTTTCAATGGCGGGACTATCGTCGACCCCTGTTTTTGGAACCTGGGAGGCCGAAGATATGGCTGAAATGTTAATGTTTTTTCTAGGCTACTCATTAGAGGAGGTGATGCCGGTGGAGGGACGCAATACAACCTGGTTAGAGAATAGTGACGGCAACCTTCGATTCATCAGCATGGACACACTTCCTTGGATTACGCCAACAGAGGCTTGCTTGTAAATGCAAGCCGATCAGTGTGACCGAAACACACAGAGACCAAAACGTCACACATCGCGCTACTTCGCTGTGGGCGCGAGATTTTGCAGGGGGTTTACCTGGCCTGGAGAGAGATACACTCAAATCTGAGTACATCTCCCGGAGCACCCATGTCTGTTATCGATTGCAATTACCTGCCTGATTCATCCAAGACAACATTCCCGCCCGAGCTCGCGCTGTTGATCGTGCGTAAGGCGGCCTCGATGGCTGAGGCGTTCGAGCAGCAGGCCCTGGACCAACTTACCAAGGACGCCATCTCAGCGATATCCGCCGGCGCCGATCCGCGCCAGGTCATCCGACAGATGCGGCTGTAACTCCCGCCGTGGGTGGAAGTCGAGGCATTCCACCACCGGTGGGTAGGTTTCCACCAATGGAGCAAACCTGCTGATCTGAAATCCAGATGTGAGCAAAAATCCGCACATCTCTTCAGGAGGCTCTTATTGCAAGGTCGAAGCGAGGAAGCGCTCTACGTCATCAATCATGCCTTTGACGTCCCCGGCGTTAAACTTGTCTGCGTCTCCATGTGCCGCCGCGTTCCGAATGCCTGCCATTGCAGTGATGCGCTTCTGCTGGAGAGTGTTGTAAACGCCTGCTTTCGCCAGATCAGCATTCATTCTATCGAGCTTCCCGTGATCAAGGCCTTGGTCGGTGCAGAGGTTGCGCACAGTGGTTTCAAGCACAACCCCGGCGATAACCGCGGCTGCCGATGCATACCCTGCGAGAAGCAGCTCGCTGGCTTGTTCGAGCTCGCTTCCGAATACTTCCGCTTGGACTAGATTGCGTACGGTGTTGAGGTATCCGCCTTCATAATCTTCTTTGGCAGCAAGGAAGACGGCCTTAATGCGCTGGAGCGTTTCAAAGTTATTTGAGTATGAGCGCGGTTTCTCTGCTTCGATGAAAGCCATCAAATGATGGGATTTTTCGCCGCACGTGTTAGACAAGAGAGACTTCGCTTTGACAGCCCAATTAAGGATTAGGTCGGCCTTAATGTGCGGATAAGGTGCTCCGGTAATCGCGCTTTGCTCCATTTTTTTCGTGCCCTCGATCGCTTCTAGCTGCGCCTCGAGTTCAGCGAACCGTTTCTCAAAAAGCTTCGTCATTTCGAATTCCTTCTCCAAGAGGGTCGATCCCCCGAGCAGATACTAGCCTCAGCCTGCGACATTGGCATTCACCATCGCGGGATACCCCTCAGTTTGCCTACTTCCTGTTCCCCAATCCCGGTAAGCAAAGTCCGCGCATCTCCGGGGTGCAATTTTTTTGCACCCCTGCCATTGCGTAACTAGTAACGCTAGAGTATCTTCACTCCATCGTAACTAGTAACGGATCAGGGCAATGACAGAACAGGACAAGGCTCCACGGTCGGCAGCAGCTAGGCAGCGGGATTACAAGGAGAGACAGCGCGCGGCGGGATACAAACTTACAGCGCTTTGGATTCACACAGGGACAGAGGAGGAGGGCAGGCAGGCGGCGCGGGACGGCAAACCACTCAAGCCGATCGGCACGAAAGACCCACTGAGCTGGGCGGCGGGATGGATCAGCGAGAAGGGTAAGCAATAACGGATAAAGCGGTGGCTCAAATCTGAGCCATCAAAGAAGAGGTGCCAACCCGGTGCGCTAACACCGGGAAGGCGATCACACGACGAAGCTTAGAGGCACACGTCATGCAATTTAAACAGAATATCATCCAAATCCTCGATGTGCGTGGGGATATCATCGGAACCATGAACCTGCCGGCCAGCATCAAGCTGGCGGATCTGGCCCTACTGAAAATGCTGGGCGCCATTAGCGTGAAGGTGGTGCCTTGCGCCGCTCCCTTTGGCGGAATCAGCGTAGGGGGTGCGCAATGAGCATCAAGACGAAGGCACAGAGCTACAAGCAGGTCGCAGACGAGGCCGTTTTCCAAGTCGACTGTGGCCGGGAGTTCGCCGACTGGATGTTCGCGCTCATGACAGCGATCCGCGACGACCACAAGCACTCTGCAGGGCGCAACTCGGCCGGGCTTTCCAATCTTGGGGTGTACCTCTCCGAAACACACCAGGCCGACACTGAGCAGGCGTTCGAGCAGCTCACTGAAAACCTGCTGAGCCTTGGAGGTGCGAAATGATCCAGACTCCTGCCAGCATCGCCGACGAGGCTCTTGAACTACTGCGCGCCACACACGAACGCATCAACAATATGCGGGTTCTGTTCAACGCCATCATCAAGGACCTGAAGCACGGCAAGTCGCTCGACATCGAAGATCTGGCCAACCTCGGCAGTTTCCTGGGATACGACTGGGCGAACTACGTCGACAGTGAAGTTGAGAAGATGCAGAAAGCGCTGGACGCGGCGGAGGTGGCCAAATGAGCGCTGCCATCCAAACGCGGGACGATCTGAGCTTCACGGCGCGAGACGTCGAAGGGCGGTTGATCAATTGGCCCCGGAACAATCCCGGCGTAGCGGCTGACTGGCAGAAGGGTGTCGACTTCTTCGAAAGTGAAGTGCGCGACCTGGCGGCCCACGATGAAACCGAAGCGTTCTACGCCATTCAGTTCGCACTTGCCGGGATGGGCGGGTGGACCACAAACCTGGAGATTGGGTTTATCGATCGCGTGGCCCGGGCGGCGGTGATTGGGCTCCGTGCGATTCGTGATGGCGCCGAGCCGTTCGCTCCCACAGACGCTGACTGACAAACTACGAAAGCATCGTAGTAAACGTGGCACTACCCCTTAACAGGGTGGTGCCTTTTTGTTTGCTGAAAGCAAGGCAACTTCGAACGGAATCCAGGCGGATTTCAATTCCAGGTGGTGCCAGATGCGGGGAAGACTCTTAGCAACTGCTTAACGGGTGCGACCCTTCTCAACTTGGTAGATCAAATCCTTCCGGACCTCTTCAGCGCATGGGCGACACATTCCGATCATCGTCCAAGGAAGGAAGGCGACCATGATGAAGGTGTACCCGTTTGCACGACTGCAACTGCCTGCATAACGATGAGTGCAGCGGCCTTGCTTGTACGTCTGGGCAACCATTTTAAATACCCCGTGGTGGTGTAATTAATAAGGGTGGGATTTTTTCCCATTAGCCCCACCTCTGGAGGCCCCGGTTTTATTGGAATCCACTGGGAAAAATTCCCAGTACTCGGATCGATCACCCGAGCAACCGGACGGAATGGGACAAACGACACACCCAGCACTAGGAAAAATTCCCAGTACTAGGCGGAAAAATTCCTACCGAAAAATTCGAAATCAAACGAACTTGAATCGAGGTGGGCCAGGACTGACCTCAAGCTCTTTACCCGGGCATTCATCAACCTTCGCCCAGGTGATTGCGTACAGCGCGCAGCGGGCCATACCTTGCTCTCGACCACCTTTGCGGCTTTCCCGGGTGCGGATGATCAAGCCCGCTTCGATCAGCTCGGCGAGAGCAGATGCAAGCGTCTTGGCGTCCATTGGCCGGCCCTCGGCCATCATTGATGCCGTGCAAGACAGATCGCCGTTGTTGCGGCCGTTGTAGTTCCTGGCCAGCTTGATCAGCACGGTTACCGCCTTAGTCGACAGATTGTCGAAGGCGTCACTGATCAGCAGTCGGTAGGGCAGGGCCAGCACTCGACCGCCGCCAAAGTCGACCTTGTAGGATTTCTTTCTGGCCATTCAGCGGCTCGCAGACAAGCGCAGTGGGTCTCCTCAAAACTGAGGAGACCCCCGCTATTCGATGGTTACGACGCTTCGCGCATGAGGATGTACTTCGCAACGCGGTGAGGCGGACGACCTGGTTCCGTGGACTGATGCGTCCAGTAGGTGCGGATTTCGTGCCCCTTTTTCCTCAGGCGGCGAATGGTGCTGGGTGGCTGGACGATATCCAGATCCTTGGCGGCCTCGACGGTCGATACCGGACCATTTCGCAGGGCCTCCATCATCTTGCGGTCTTGCTCAGTCGAAGAATGGCGTGTCATAGTTTGCCTCTCACGTTGGTGCTATCCAGTGTGTTTTCGCTAAGGCGGTGCTCTAACACCGCCTTAGCAATCCCCCGCGCAGCCCTGCGCAAATCCCGCCCCTTACTCTTTCTTCGCTTCACCGTGTGCCAGCTTTCGCGGCGCGCTCAATCCACGCTTTGAGTTCCGTCATCAGGATCAGTCGGCGGCGGCCAAGCTTGAACGCCTTCAAGTCACCCGATGCGATCAGTTCATAAACTCCCGATCGGGAGTAACCGACGATTCTTGCTGCGTCTTCGACGCTCACCGAAAGGGGGGCGATTTGGTGTGCTTGTTCCATAGATATCTCCAAATGCCCATCGAGAGTGATCGGGCGACCAAAGAATCCTATTGCTGTATTTGCTGTACGTCAACTGCAATCACAAGCTGAATGTGAACGCATGGACTTCGCCGGACGCAAAAGGTAGGATTCAATTTAGGCGTAAATTGACAGGTGTTGACGAGATGGCGAAGAACAAGCCCAGCCAGGGCGCACGGAAGACAGAGACCTTGACGTTACGTCTTGACCCTAAGGTTAAGATGATGATCGAGATGATCTCGCGTATTCGTCGGCAATCCATTACGGGAGTGGTTGAGGCGGCAATCGAAGAAATTGCGTTCGATTTGGATGTACCTTTTTTCTATGGAAAAGAGACAAGCACTTGGTCGCTTTCCAGTGTCATCACCGAAGTCTGGTCGACCGATGAAAGCGAAAGATTCATTAATACGTGCTATCACCTGCCTACGCTGCTCACTTACGAAGAGCAGCGAATCTGGGAAACCATCAAGGCGTCTAAAGTTTTCTTGGCCACAGACGCAACCATTATGGAAACTTTTTGGGAGGTAGAGGGGGTTGGTCGCATTGACCGCTTTAACGTCCGTATTTGGTGGTCTTATCTTCTCGAGCACGTAGACGAACACAAGGATAGTCGAACCATCGTTCCGTTCGAGCCGCCATTCTAAATCAGCTCGACCGCCGCAGCCTTAGTACCCGGTGCCAAATGCGCGTAGCGCAAAGTCATTTTAATATCGGCGTGCCCCAGCAGATCCCGTACCGTGTTGAGCGGTACGCCGGCCATCACCAGGCGTGACGCGAAGTCATGCCGCATATCGTGCCATCGGAAGGCCTCAATCTTGGCGCGCTCCAGCAGATTGAGCCAGGCGCTTTTTACGTCCTCCAGGCGGCCGCCGGCCTGACTCGGGAAAACGTACCGAGATTTCCCGGCCTGCTTTTTCCAATCCTCTAGCACGCCGAAGGTTTCCTTGTTCATCGGGATATGCCGCGTGTCGCTTGTTTTGGTGGTGGCGCCGGCGGCGGTGATCGTCTTCGTTTGAAAGTTCACCGCCGACCATTTAAGGTCGAACAGCTCGCCGCGCCTCATTCCGGTATTCAGCGACACCAGCACCATGGGCTTCAGGTGATCGGTGAAGGGCAGCTCGAGCAGGCTCGGCATCAATTCTTTGCCGCGGTCGGCCCGCCACTTGTTCGCAGTCTCGCGCTCGGCCCGCGCTTCGTCTTGGCGCGCGTCCAGCGCTTCGCGTAGGTGCTTGGTCTCGTCGGCATCCAGATAGCGGACCAGCCCCATCGCGTCGACCTTGAGGGCTTTGAGCTTGTCCATCGGATGGGCGCCGATGTACTCCCATTCAACGGCTCTACTGAATAGGCCGCTGATCGAGCCCATTTTGCGGTTTACCGTCGATGGCTTGTTGCCTGATTGCATCCAACCGGTGCGGATCTGGTCCAGGTCTCGGCCGGTGATCGCGTCGAGACGTTGAGACATGATCGCTTCGAAGTTGTTGTCGAGCGTGTGCAGGGTTTTCTCATGCCCTTTGTGGTGTGTCTCGAACCAGGGCATATAGGTATCGTCGATGAACTGACGCAAAGAGGGGAGGGCGGCGCCTTTCCGCCCCTGGGTGATAGCCAGCGGTTCCCCGTGGGCGTGCGCATCGGCCAGGTACTGGGCGGCCTCGGTGCGCGCTTGATCGAGAGTCATAACCCCAACTCGGCCGAGGGTGGCATTCTTGTTGCGGCCCCAGGTGACCATGTACGATTTATGCCCGCTCGGCAGCACGCGGATGAACAGGCCTGGCTGCACAGTGTCATGCACGCGGTAAGCCTTTGGCTCGGTGGGCAGGCCATTGATGAGCTTTTGGGTAATCTTTGTTTTCAAGCAATCCAGCTCCGTGACAGCACTGTGGCAGCAAAAAGAACTATACGGGGCCGTTTTCTCGGACGCAACCGGACTAGAAGCCCCGTAATTGCTGGCCTATCTCAAGCCTGGCTGCCTCTAAATTGACCCTCCTAAGGGGAAGGTTGGCAGTTCGAACCTGCCCTGGGACACCACCTCCTTACAAATCCACTTCGTTCAGTCCGAATCCTCTTTCTGGAATCCAATCGCATCCTGTGTGGATACTGGGTCTGGATGCATTTCTGTGGCTGCTTTCGAGAGGTTGCGGATTCCTTCTATATAGAAGCGCTTCTTTATAGAGGGAATCGGGCTGTTTTTAGGGGCCTTTGCAGGTTCTTGATAGAAAAGCTGAATCAGGGGTTGACGGCAGATTCTGGAAGTCTATAATTCGCCCCACTTCCGGCGCAGTCGAAACGGAAAACTCCTTGGTAAACAAAGAGTTACGCAGGTTTCGGCAGTGAGTTGCTTCAGTTCATCGAGGCACGAAAGGAGTTGAAAAAGAGGTGTTGACAGCAGCGAGTAACGCTGTAGAATTCGCCTCCCGCTAACGAGAGATCGAAAGCGCAAGTGGTTGAAGTTACAAAGGAAACTTTGAAAACTTCTTAAAATAACCGCTTGACAGTAACTGGCGCTGCTGTAGAATGCGCGCCTCGGTTGAGACGAAAGAATCAACCCACCGCTCTTTAACAACTGAATCAAGCAATTCGTGTGGGTGCTTGTGGAGTCAGACTGATAGTCAACAAGATTATCAGCATCACAAGTTACTCCGCGAGAAATCAAAGATGTAACCAACGATTGCTGAGCCAAGTTTAGGGTTTCTTAAAAACCCAAAGATGTTTGAACTGAAGAGTTTGATCATGGCTCAGATTGAACGCTGGCGGCAGGCCTAACACATGCAAGTCGAGCGGCAGCACGGGTACTTGTACCTGGTGGCGAGCGGCGGACGGGTGAGTAATGCCTAGGAATCTGCCTGGTAGTGGGGGATAACGCTCGGAAACGGACGCTAATACCGCATACGTCCTACGGGAGAAAGCAGGGGACCTTCGGGCCTTGCGCTATCAGATGAGCCTAGGTCGGATTAGCTAGTTGGTGAGGTAATGGCTCACCAAGGCGACGATCCGTAACTGGTCTGAGAGGATGATCAGTCACACTGGAACTGAGACACGGTCCAGACTCCTACGGGAGGCAGCAGTGGGGAATATTGGACAATGGGCGAAAGCCTGATCCAGCCATGCCGCGTGTGTGAAGAAGGTCTTCGGATTGTAAAGCACTTTAAGTTGGGAGGAAGGGCATTTACCTAATACGTAAGTGTTTTGACGTTACCGACAGAATAAGCACCGGCTAACTCTGTGCCAGCAGCCGCGGTAATACAGAGGGTGCAAGCGTTAATCGGAATTACTGGGCGTAAAGCGCGCGTAGGTGGTTTGTTAAGTTGGATGTGAAATCCCCGGGCTCAACCTGGGAACTGCATTCAAAACTGACAAGCTAGAGTATGGTAGAGGGTGGTGGAATTTCCTGTGTAGCGGTGAAATGCGTAGATATAGGAAGGAACACCAGTGGCGAAGGCGACCACCTGGACTGATACTGACACTGAGGTGCGAAAGCGTGGGGAGCAAACAGGATTAGATACCCTGGTAGTCCACGCCGTAAACGATGTCAACTAGCCGTTGGGAGCCTTGAGCTCTTAGTGGCGCAGCTAACGCATTAAGTTGACCGCCTGGGGAGTACGGCCGCAAGGTTAAAACTCAAATGAATTGACGGGGGCCCGCACAAGCGGTGGAGCATGTGGTTTAATTCGAAGCAACGCGAAGAACCTTACCAGGCCTTGACATCCAATGAACTTTCCAGAGATGGATTGGTGCCTTCGGGAACATTGAGACAGGTGCTGCATGGCTGTCGTCAGCTCGTGTCGTGAGATGTTGGGTTAAGTCCCGTAACGAGCGCAACCCTTGTCCTTAGTTACCAGCACGTTAAGGTGGGCACTCTAAGGAGACTGCCGGTGACAAACCGGAGGAAGGTGGGGATGACGTCAAGTCATCATGGCCCTTACGGCCTGGGCTACACACGTGCTACAATGGTCGGTACAGAGGGTTGCCAAGCCGCGAGGTGGAGCTAATCCCAGAAAACCGATCGTAGTCCGGATCGCAGTCTGCAACTCGACTGCGTGAAGTCGGAATCGCTAGTAATCGCGAATCAGAATGTCGCGGTGAATACGTTCCCGGGCCTTGTACACACCGCCCGTCACACCATGGGAGTGGGTTGCACCAGAAGTAGCTAGTCTAACCTTCGGGAGGACGGTTACCACGGTGTGATTCATGACTGGGGTGAAGTCGTAACAAGGTAGCCGTAGGGGAACCTGCGGCTGGATCACCTCCTTAATCGACGACATCAGCTGCTCCATGAGCTCCCACACGAATTGCTTGATTCATTGAAGAAGACGATAAGAAGCAGCCCGAAATTGGGTCTGTAGCTCAGTTGGTTAGAGCGCACCCCTGATAAGGGTGAGGTCGGCAGTTCGAATCTGCCCAGACCCACCAATTTTGCTTGTGTGGGAACGCCTGTAGAAATACGGGGCCATAGCTCAGCTGGGAGAGCGCCTGCCTTGCACGCAGGAGGTCAACGGTTCGATCCCGTTTGGCTCCACCACTACTGCTTCTGTTTGTTGAAAGCTTAGAAATGAGCATTCCGCCAAAACGGTGATGAATGTTGATTTCTAGTCTTTGATTAGATCGTTCTTTAAAAATTTGGGTATGTGATAGAAAGATAGACTGAACGTTACTTTCACTGGTAACGGATCAGGCTAAGGTAAAATTTGTGAGTTCTCTTAGTTGAGAAATTCGAATTTTCGGCGAATGTCGTCTTCACAGTATAACCAGATTGCTTGGGGTTATATGGTCAAGTGAAGAAGCGCATACGGTGGATGCCTTGGCAGTCAGAGGCGATGAAAGACGTGGTAGCCTGCGAAAAGCTTCGGGGAGTCGGCAAACAGACTTTGATCCGGAGATGTCTGAATGGGGGAACCCACCTAACATAAGTTAGGTATCTTAAGCTGAATACATAGGCTTAAGAAGCGAACCAGGGGAACTGAAACATCTAAGTACCCTGAGGAAAAGAAATCAACCGAGATTCCCTTAGTAGTGGCGAGCGAACGGGGACTAGCCCTTAAGTGGCTTTGAGATTAGCGGAACGTTCTGGAAAGTACGGCCATAGTGGGTGATAGCCCTGTACGCGAAAATCTCTTAGTCATGAAATCGAGTAGGACGGAGCACGAGAAACTTTGTCTGAATATGGGGGGACCATCCTCCAAGGCTAAATACTACTGACTGACCGATAGTGAACTAGTACCGTGAGGGAAAGGCGAAAAGAACCCCGGAGAGGGGAGTGAAATAGATCCTGAAACCGTATGCGTACAAGCAGTGGGAGCCCACTTTGTTGGGTGACTGCGTACCTTTTGTATAATGGGTCAGCGACTTATTTTCAGTGGCGAGCTTAACCGAATAGGGGAGGCGTAGCGAAAGCGAGTCTTAATAGGGCGTCTAGTCGCTGGGAATAGACCCGAAACCGGGCGATCTATCCATGGGCAGGTTGAAGGTTGGGTAACACTAACTGGAGGACCGAACCGACTACCGTTGAAAAGTTAGCGGATGACCTGTGGATCGGAGTGAAAGGCTAATCAAGCTCGGAGATAGCTGGTTCTCCTCGAAAGCTATTTAGGTAGCGCCTCATGTATCACTGTAGGGGGTAGAGCACTGTTTCGGCTAGGGGGTCATCCCGACTTACCAAACCGATGCAAACTCCGAATACCTACAAGTGCCGAGCATGGGAGACACACGGCGGGTGCTAACGTCCGTCGTGAAAAGGGAAACAACCCAGACCGTCAGCTAAGGTCCCAAAGTTATGGTTAAGTGGGAAACGATGTGGGAAGGCTTAGACAGCTAGGAGGTTGGCTTAGAAGCAGCCACCCTTTAAAGAAAGCGTAATAGCTCACTAGTCGAGTCGGCCTGCGCGGAAGATGTAACGGGGCTCAAACCATACACCGAAGCTACGGGTATCACTTAGGTGATGCGGTAGAGGAGCGTTCTGTAAGCCTGTGAAGGTGAGTTGAGAAGCTTGCTGGAGGTATCAGAAGTGCGAATGCTGACATGAGTAACGACAATGGGTGTGAAAAACACCCACGCCGAAAGACCAAGGTTTCCTGCGCAACGTTAATCGACGCAGGGTTAGTCGGTCCCTAAGGCGAGGCTGAAAAGCGTAGTCGATGGAAAACAGGTTAATATTCCTGTACTTCTGGTTATTGCGATGGAGGGACGGAGAAGGCTAGGCCAGCTTGGCGTTGGTTGTCCAAGTTTAAGGTGGTAGGCTGGAATCTTAGGTAAATCCGGGATTCTAAGGCCGAGAGCTGATGACGAGTGTTCTTTTAGAACACGAAGTGGTTGATGCCATGCTTCCAAGAAAAGCTTCTAAGCTTCAGGTAACCAGGAACCGTACCCCAAACCGACACAGGTGGTTGGGTAGAGAATACCAAGGCGCTTGAGAGAACTCGGGTGAAGGAACTAGGCAAAATGGCACCGTAACTTCGGGAGAAGGTGCGCCGGTGAGGGTGAAGCATTTACTGCGTAAGCCCATGCCGGTCGAAGATACCAGGCCGCTGCGACTGTTTATTAAAAACACAGCACTCTGCAAACACGAAAGTGGACGTATAGGGTGTGACGCCTGCCCGGTGCCGGAAGGTTAATTGATGGGGTTAGCTAACGCGAAGCTCTTGATCGAAGCCCCGGTAAACGGCGGCCGTAACTATAACGGTCCTAAGGTAGCGAAATTCCTTGTCGGGTAAGTTCCGACCTGCACGAATGGCGTAACGATGGCGGCGCTGTCTCCACCCGAGACTCAGTGAAATTGAAATCGCTGTGAAGATGCAGTGTATCCGCGGCTAGACGGAAAGACCCCGTGAACCTTTACTATAGCTTTGCACTGGACTTTGAATTTGCTTGTGTAGGATAGGTGGGAGGCTTTGAAGCGTGGACGCCAGTTCGCGTGGAGCCAACCTTGAAATACCACCCTGGCAACTTTGAGGTTCTAACTCAGGTCCGTTATCCGGATCGAGGACAGTGTATGGTGGGTAGTTTGACTGGGGCGGTCTCCTCCTAAAGAGTAACGGAGGAGTACGAAGGTGCGCTCAGACCGGTCGGAAATCGGTCGTAGAGTATAAAGGCAAAAGCGCGCTTGACTGCGAGACAGACACGTCGAGCAGGTACGAAAGTAGGTCTTAGTGATCCGGTGGTTCTGTATGGAAGGGCCATCGCTCAACGGATAAAAGGTACTCCGGGGATAACAGGCTGATACCGCCCAAGAGTTCATATCGACGGCGGTGTTTGGCACCTCGATGTCGGCTCATCACATCCTGGGGCTGAAGCCGGTCCCAAGGGTATGGCTGTTCGCCATTTAAAGTGGTACGCGAGCTGGGTTTAGAACGTCGTGAGACAGTTCGGTCCCTATCTGCCGTGGACGTTTGAGATTTGAGAGGGGCTGCTCCTAGTACGAGAGGACCGGAGTGGACGAACCTCTGGTGTTCCGGTTGTCACGCCAGTGGCATTGCCGGGTAGCTATGTTCGGAATAGATAACCGCTGAAAGCATCTAAGCGGGAAACTAGCCTCAAGATGAGATCTCACTGGGACCTTGAGTCCCCTGAAGGGCCGTCGAAGACTACGACGTTGATAGGTTGGGTGTGTAAGCGCTGTGAGGCGTTGAGCTAACCAATACTAATTGCCCGTGAGGCTTGACCATATAACACCCAAGCAATTTGCTTGCTTCGAGCTGAAAAGCGAAAGAGCACCAGATTGCGGTGTGTGAAGACGAAACGAACCGAAAGTTCGAAACTGCTCACAAAACACCGAGATCTATCACATACCCATTCGCTGGAGCGTAAACCCGTAAGGGCAAACGAGCCGGCTCCCGAATTTCTTGACGACCATAGAGCATTGGAACCACCTGATCCCATCCCGAACTCAGCAGTGAAACGATGCATCGCCGATGGTAGTGTGGGGTTTCCCCATGTGAGAGTAGGTCATCGTCAAGATTAAATTCCGAAACCCCTATCTGCGTATGCAGGTGGGGGTTTTGTTTTGCCCGCAGGAAAGTGGCGCGGTAAACAGCCAAAATAAAAAAGCCCCGTCAGAACAACTGACGGGGCTTCTTGTATTCGCAAATCGAAAAGACCACGGCAACCCACTAGTCGCCATTGTCCCCCTCGACTTTACCTACCGATGTGGCCACATCGGTCATGCGGCGCTTGCCATTCACTTGGTAACTACGTTCTGTGTCCTCCAGATCGGGCTTGCGCATCACTAGTTGGGCTCCCAGCCCATCCTTGGCGCTGTAATTCCCAAACCAATCCACCATCCTTCCGATGTAGCACTGCCCTCCAATAATGAAAGACATATCACCGACAATTTCAAAGGTGTAGTGTCCAGGACCATAACCGTAGTAGTCGCCGTCGCCTTCCCCGGACGGAGGAATCGGGCAGATAGGTTCTTTCTGTTCACCTATATCTTTCGCTTCGGTTTTGCTGACTTTGCCCAGCGCCTGAATGAGTGCTTCATGCAGGGCATTGTCCAAAGTAATGCTGTTACCACTGGCTTCATCTTTTTGAATCTTGGGGACAGACAGTTCATAACGGTAGTGAACCGTGACAATGGGCACTGCGCCTGTAACTTCGAGAGGATTGAGGAGATAAAGCTGATCAACACCGTAGTAGCTGCTTCGGTAGGCCGCATACACATGACCACGAAGGTTTATCCAGTCTAGGGATTGGTTCGCCCCTCGATCATTGAGGGATAGCAGCGAACTGCTGGAACTCGATTCAGCGCCGAGCGAATTTGTCCTCCTGACAAACACATCTCCAGTCCGGCGATACGTTTCTATGTAAGAAAACAAACCTGTGCCACCGGCGTAGGTGTCGACAATAAGATCCCGTCGTCCATCACCGTCCAGATCCATCAAAGTATAAGAACTTTTTCCAGACTCGCTGGCTCCCTCAATTTTGGAGGAGGTGAGAGCCTTCCACTCGTCTTTCGTCACACCCTTTGGAATCGTTGTTGGGAAATGAGCTTCGTCTTCCGAGGCGTCTTCATCCTCCACATCGGAAAATCGCGAGGTGCCCGTTTTGATCGCCAGTAATTCAAGCGCCCGCTCCATCGGAAATTCCGGATCGGCATTACTTGCTGTTCGTATGGCTTGTTGCAGATCCTCTGCAGCTAGTTTGTCGACGTCCAGAGGTTTGTAGGCGACCGTCTCACTCAATTGCTTTTGCAGTGACTGAAGACGCTCGCGGTAACGTTGATCGAGACAATCCACATCGGCGGCACACTGATCACGCGTTTTCAGCCAGGCGCGTTGAGTTGTCTTCAGTTCAGGCTGCGCCTGCGGGCTGGCCTTGACCAAACCTCGGTAAACCCCTCCCATCTGAGTATCCAGTTCATACAGCGCCGCACTCGCGCAGATGGTTTTCTCAACGGCGCTTGCCGCTTTTGTACAGTCCATTCCAGTCGCCAGTGCATGCTGAGTAGATAGCAGCGCACAAGCGGACAAAATACAGCGTCCTTTGATGTACACAGTAATAAGACCTTGAGTTCATAGGTAAGTACGTCGCGACGCGTTCAAGTGTGCATCAAGGTCGGCACCGATGCAGCCAAATGCACGTTTATACATCCGCCGCTTCAAGGTAACGCTACTCCTGGCCGATAACCCGAACGGTTGAGGTTCTCTTTGCTTGCGGCAACCTGCGGGTTGATGAGAAATCGCTTGATAGCCTTTTGCCGCCAGTTATCATCTGCGCGCCGAAACGGCAGTCACGCCACGTATTTGCCTTTGGGTTGTTCTTCTTAAATTGCCTGGAAATCTTCGATGCTGTCGTATCACCAAAAGAGTTTTCTGATCGTCGATGATTTCTCGGATTTCCGCAGTTCCGTCAGGTCCATGCTGCGGGAGCTGGGCATCAAGGATGTCGACACCGCTGATACCGGTGAGCAGGCGCTGCGCATGTGCGCGCAGAAGTCTTACGATTTTATCCTGCAGGATTTTCACCTGGGCGATGGCAAGAAGAACGGTCAACAGGTGCTCGAAGACCTGATGATCGAGAAGCTGATCAGCCATGAAAGCGTGTTTGTCATGGTCACGGCCGAGACGAGTCAGGCAATGGTGCTCAGTGCCCTGGAGCACGAGCCCGATGCTTACCTGACCAAGCCGTTCAATCGCTCGGGCCTGGCCCAGCGACTGGAGCGACTGGTGCAGCGCAAGACGTTGCTCAAGCCGATCCTGCAGGCACTCGACCGCGGTAAACCGGTAGAGGTGCTCAACGCCTGTATCGCCCTGTGCAAGCAGGACATCCGCTATTCGCCGCTGTGTCTGCGTTATCGCGCCGATGCCCTGCGCGATCTGAATCAGAACGAGGCGCTGGAGCGTCTCTACGACAGCATCATCGCGGATCGTCCGCAGCCTTGGGCGTTTGCCGGGCTGGGCAAGCTGCTGTTCAAGCGCGGCCAGGTCACCCAGGCCAAAGAGGTTTACGAGAAGGCGCTGAAAGTATTCCCGATGATGCCCGCGCTCTATGACGGCATGGCCGATGTGCTGGTTGCCGGAGGCGATACCAAGGGCGCCCAGCGCGTGTTGGAGGAAGCCATTCGCCTGTCGCCACTGGCGGTTCGCCGGCAAGCGTTGCTGGGTAAGCTGGCGATGACTAACGAAGATTTTGAAACCGCCTCCAAAGCCTATCGTCAGGCGGTTTCGCAAGGTGCGCAGTCACGTTTCAAGGATGCGGAAAGCAACTTGGGGCTGGCCCACGCCTTGATCAGCAAAGGCAGTGAAAAGGGCCTGGATACCCGGACCCGACTCGAAATCAACACGACGCTCAGCGCGGTGGCCAAGGAGAACCCTTCCGACCCCGGCTTGCAGATTCGTGCGCGGCTGATGAAAGCGACCAGCCTGTTGCTCAACGATGCCGAGACCGCCGAGAAGCTCACCGAGCAAGCGATGATGCGCCTCGATGGCATGGAGCAATTCATGAGTGCCGAAGCGGCGCTGTTGGTGGCCAAGCAGCTGCAAATGCTCGGTCAGGCCAGCGCCGGTGCGTCGATGCTGAAAAACTGTGCGGAGATCTACGGTGATGACCCGGCCGTGATGCAAGGCATCGCCAAGCTGACCGACGACCCGACTATTCTCAATGCCGGTAATGCCGCCGCCGACCTCAACCGTCAAGGCGTGCGCGTGTACAAGACCGGCAACCTGGTGGAAGCGCGGGACGTGTTCCGCAAAGCCCTGGCGCTGCAACCGAAGAACATCAGTATTGCGCTGAACATGGCGCAATCGCTACTGCATGGCACTGACACCAGTGTGCCGTCGGCGGAACTCGAGGAGTGCCGGGCCTGCCTGAAAACGGTGGGTCTGATGCCCGATACCGACGCGCGTTTTTCCCGTTATCAGAAGCTGCGAAGCAAGGCGTTTGGCGAATGAACGACAGCGAACAGGCACTCGATTTCTCCACGGTAATTGCCTCCACCGTGCACGACATGAAGAACTCTCTGGCGACGCTGATGCAGGCCCACAGCCAATGGCTGGCGCGCATGCCCGATCAGCAGCAATCCAAAGAGCAGGGCGTCATCGACTTCGAATTCGCCCATCTCAACGGCATGCTCGTGCAGTTGCTGGGGCTCTACAAACTCGGCGTCAACCAGATGCCGTTGCAGCCGGCTTACCATGAGCTGGACGACTTCATCGAAGCTCAATTGGCGGCGCATCAAGAGGTGTTTGCCAGTCGCGGCATCATGGCCACCTATGAAGTAGATCCCCTGAGTCCGTTGGGTTTTTTCGACCGCGAGCTGATTGCTTCGGTGCTGGCCAACTGCATCAACAATGCGATTCGCTATGCCAGGGACGCGCTGTTGATCACGGTCAGCGATGAGGCCGGCCAGTTGGTGATCACCATCAACGACGACGGCGAGGGTTATCCACCCGAGATGATCGAGCGCCAGGCCGATTATGTGCAAGGCATCAACCAAAGTTCTGGCAGCACTGGCCTGGGCTTGTACTTCGCCGGGCGGATTGCGGCGTTGCATCAGCGCAATGGTGTCGGCGGCTATACCCGCATCAGCAATGGCGGCCCGTTGGGCGGCGGAGTCTTTAGCCTGTACCTGCCGTGACGTGATCCCCCGACATCGGTTGGTTTTTTGTTCGGGAGTGCTTGATATTCCGAACGGCCGGAGCCTATTTTGTACGGGTCGCCGTTCGCGGCTCGCACAACAACAAGGATTGCGTCATGACAACCGATGGCCAGCGTTCACTCGCTCAGCGATTGACGGGCATTGATGAGATTGAATGTGTCACGCCGGATTTGAACGGCGTACCACGGGGCAAGGTAATGACTGCCGAGGGCTTCCTCGAAGGGCGACGGTTGCAGATGGCGCGGGGTGTGCTGCTGCAATGCATCATGGGCGGATATCCGCCAGCGCGTTTTTACGGCAGCGATGATGGCGACCTGGCGCTGGTGCCGGATCCGGCGCAGATTCATCGCTTGCCCTGGAGCAAGCACCCAAGGGCATTCGCCATTTGCGATGCGGACGAACTGACCGGGGAGAGCTCCTCTCTATCGACTCGCGGCCAGCTCAAAGCCGTCATCGCGCGTTACGCCGCACGCGGCCTCGCGCCGGTGGTGGCGACCGAGTTGGAATTCTTTGTCTTCGCGCCCAACACCGATCCGACGCAACCCTTCCAGCCGCCGTTGGGCCTGGACGGTCGTCGTGAGGACGGTCATTCGGCGTTCAGCGTCAGCTCCAATAACGGCTTACGGCCGTTCTTCAGTGAAGTCTATGAATGCATGGCAGCCCTGGGCTTGCCTCGCGATACCTTCATGCACGAGATGGGCGTCAGCCAGTTTGAAATCAACCTGCTGCACGGCGATCCACTGCTGCTGGCTGACCAGACCTTTTTGTTCAAGCACCTGCTCAAGGAAGTCGCGCTCAAACACGGCCTGACGGTGGTGTGCATGGCCAAGCCATTGGCGCACACGCCGGGCAGTTCGATGCATATTCACCAGAGCATCATCGAGATCGCCAGCGGCCGAAACGTGTTCAGCGACAAGGCTGGGGAACCGACGGCGACCTTCCGTCATTTTATCGGTGGACAACAGGCTGGCATGGCCGACTTCACGGCGTTGTTTGCGCCGAACGTCAACTCCTATCAGCGCTTGTGCCATCCGTTTGCGTCACCGAATAATGCCTGCTGGTCCCACGACAACCGGGCGGCGGGTTTGCGCATTCCGGCCAGTTCGCCGGTGGCCCGTCGGGTGGAGAACCGCTTGCCTGGCGCCGATGCCAACCCGTACCTGGCGATCGCCGCAAGCCTCGCCGCCGGGCTGCACGGCATCGAAAATGAGCTGGAACCGAGCGAGGCGATCCAGGGTGAATTCGTGGTGCCGGATAATCTTTCGTTGCCATGTACCTTGCACGCTGCCCTCGAACGTCTGAAACGTAGCCAATTGGCGAAGGAACTGTTTGGCAAGGAGTTCATCGAAGGTTACATCGCTTCGAAGACCATGGAGTTGACCAGCTTCTTTGATGAAATTACTCCCTGGGAACGGCGTGTTTTAGCAGCCCAGGCCTGACG
The DNA here is from genome assembly GCF_026016365.1 of Pseudomonas sp. B21-053. Classification (NCBI taxonomy): domain Bacteria; kingdom Pseudomonadati; phylum Pseudomonadota; class Gammaproteobacteria; order Pseudomonadales; family Pseudomonadaceae; genus Pseudomonas; species Pseudomonas sp. B21-053. Next base: position 5,366,218 of record NZ_CP087205.1, on the reverse strand, counting down.
ATTCTTCGTCTCCGGGCTATCGTTTTCGATAGCCCGATCCCACTGCAAGGAGCCGCTCGGAACGCCGATGCGCCAAATCTGGAAATCCTTTCGAGCGCTGTATTTTGCCTCGCTGATGATGTTGATCGGCTCGGGCCTGTTAAGTACCTATCTGGGCTTGCGCCTGGCCGCCGACAATGTCGACAGTTTGTGGGTCGGTGCGCTGATGGCGGCCAACTATTTCGGCCTGGTGCTGGGTGGCAAGATCGGCCACCGGCTGATTGCCCGGGTCGGGCACATCCGCGCCTATGCGGCGTGCGCCGGGATTGTCGGCGCCGCAGTGTTGGGCCACGGATTGATTGACTGGCTGCCTGCGTGGCTGTTTCTGCGGGTCATTGTCGGCCTTGGCATGATGTGCCAATACATGGTCATCGAGAGTTGGCTCAATGAGCAGGCTGAAGCCAAGCAGCGCGGGTTGGTGTTCAGCGGCTATATGATCGCCTCGTACCTGGGACTGGTGTTGGGTCAGTTGATTCTGGTCCTGCACCCGGCCTTGGGCCTGGAACTGCTGATGCTGGTCGCGCTGTGCTTCGCGTTGTGTCTGGTGCCGGTGGCCCTGACCCGACGCATTCACCCGGCACCTCTGCATCCGGCACCGATGGAGCCACGGTTCTTCATCAAGCGCGTGCCGCAGTCATTAAGCACGGTGTTGGGCGCCGGGTTGATCGTCGGCTCGTTCTACGGTCTGGCGCCGCTGTATGCCTCGCAGCAGGGCTTGTCCACGGAGCAGGTCGGTCTGTTCATGGGTAGCTGCATTTTTGCCGGGCTGGTGGTGCAGTGGCCGCTGGGCTGGTTGTCCGATCGCTATGACCGGGCGCTGCTGATCCGCTGCTTTGCCTTGTGCCTGGCGGTTGCCGCGTTGCCATTGGCGATCATGACCGAGGTGCCGCTGGAGGTGCTGTTCATCGCCGGGTTCCTCTGCTCACTGGTGCAGTTCTGCCTGTATCCGTTGGCCGTGGCGTTCTCCAACGACCACGTCGAGGGTGATCGCCGCGTATCCCTGACGGCCATGCTGCTGGTGACCTACGGCGTTGGCGCCAGTATCGGGCCGTTGGTGACCGGCGTACTGATGAAGCTGTTCGGCAGCCACATGTTGTATGCCTTCTTCAGTTTCTTCGCGCTGGTGCTGGTGTGGCGGATTCGCCCGAAAGCGGTGACCAATCTGCATGTGGTCGACGACGCGCCGCTGCATCACGTGGCCATGCCCGACAGCATGTCGAGTTCACCGTTGGTGGCGGCCCTCGACCCACGGGTGGATGAACAAGTGGTACAGGATCAGATGCAGAATCCGATCGAGCCTGTACCCGAGCCCGAACCAGAACCTGAACCCGATCCATCCCCGGAGGATCCGAACGATCCGGAAGACCCGGACGCCGGTCGCGAACAAAGCTTCACCGAGGCCAGGCCTTAAAATCGACGCATAAAAAAACGGGCAGTCACCGCAAGGGACTGCCCGTTTTTTATTGAAGCACCGAGGTTACATGTCGTCTTTGTCGAAACGTCGGGCTTCGCGTTGCAATTGATAAACGAAGCGCTCGACCTGCCGTTGTACCAGGCCGCTCATGTTGTGAAAGCGCACACCGGCGAAGGTGGTGGAGATTCTTTCTTCGAAGTGCAGGTAACGCAATTCAACCGGCGCGGTCATGCTGCCGAAGGGCAGGGCAGCGATGAAACGGTCGTAGACCTGACCCAGTTGCAGGCTGGAGGTGATGTCACCTTCGAAGCGCAGCTTGCAGCCGGTGGCGGAGATGTCCAGCAACTTGCCGCTGATCGGCGACTTTAGCTTTTCACCGCCCAGCTCGACACTGACCAGTTGCGCCAGCTTCAATGCCGCGCGAAAGGCATTGCGGCGCTGGTGATAAACCACTTCGGAAGGCAGCGCGCCACGGTAGCAACGACTGCCACCGGATTCGTCGATGGTCAGCGGACCGTTACTTTCCCAGGCAATGCGCACGCCGTCGTGAAAGCCTTCGACCTTGAACGGTTCGCCGGCGAGCAGGAAGCGTTCACCGTCGCGGGGGATCATTTCATCCAGGGCAATCATGTTGCTTTCACGATCAAGGTCCACCAGATAACTCTGGAAGCGCTGGCTGCGCTCATGGAACGTGATGATCAGCGGGTCATGGCTGTCTTGCAGCTGCCGAAGGTTGCCGGAGATCTCCAGAGGTGTGGTAAGCACCTTGGGTGGTTGCGGAGCGTCTTCCGCGCTTGAGGCATTGAACACGGTTCATCAATCTCCAGACAAAATATGACTACTAGCGGGCATTCTGCCAGTATGTTTCGCGTCTTGATAGGGCGTGCTCATTGGCGGGGTATCAAGCCTGGCTGAGCGGACGTGGCTTGGCCATCTTCGCGGTAGATCCGCGGGCATCATAGAGCGCTGGAGGTTCGCCGCCGGTGAGGATTTTCAGCTGATTGGCCGTGGCGGCCTGCTGCATCAGGATCGACTGGCCATTTTTGACGTTCGCCGCCTGGCACTGAGCCAGGAGGTCGGTCAGCACATCGCCTTGTTGCAGCAACTGATCGCCGATGCTCGAGTGGCTGGCGAGTTGCTCAAGGCCGCTGCGAGTCATGGGCAGGTTGAGGCTGGCGAGGATTTCGCTGCGCTTGCGGCCATGCTGTTCGAGCAAAATGATCAGTGCCTGTTTCTGCGCCAGAATCTCTTCGAGCAGTGGCATGTCGCGACCGTGCAAGGCGAGGGACTCGGTTTGCAGTAACTCCAGCAAACGTTGAGCTGGAGCAAAGTCGTCGGTGATCAGTTGCAGTAGATTAGTGTCGTGCATGGCTGGCCTTGGGTTTTAAGCGTCCAAAAGCCTGGCGCAGGCGATGGCCTAGCGCTGGGCTTCGAAGTTGAGCAGTTTGCTGGCTACACGGCTGCTGTCGACTTTATAGCTGCCATCGGCAATCGCTGCTTTCAACTCGGCCACACGGGCGTTGTCGACGGCAGGCTGATCGCGCAGCTTGTCAGTGACCTTCTGCAACTGTTGAGCCTCATTGCTGAGATGTACCGATTCCCCGCTTGCGACGGTACTGGCCTGTTCGGCCGGGGTATTCAGCGGCGCGGATTTGCCGGCGTCGGCGGTTTCCTTGGCAATGCTGGTACGTGTACTGCCCGTAAGTGACGAGGAGCTGTTTAAACGGCTGAAATCGATGACCATGATAAAAAAACCTCTGGGTATTTGGACGCTTGCCATGTTTTCGGCAATACCTGCGAAAACTTTAGGCTCATTTAAGCAATGAGCTGCATGCGCCAGCGCTGCATGGGCACAGTTTAGGTAACAGCCTGCCAGAGCGCCATAGTCTTACGCATCACAGAGCTCTACATGGACACTTCCACTTGCCCGGGCGCGGTGACTTGCGCCTTGATGACTCGCATCGAATTAAGGTTTTTAACCCGTATTTGCTCGGCCAGACCGCCATTGGAGAGGGCTTCGCCCGGCATGCGCACACTGAGCGTACCACTGCGTGCGGTAATCACCACCTGATCGCCTTTGCGCACGACTTCCGCCTGTTCCAGGTGGACCAGGGTAATCACCTGATCGCCTACCGTTGGTCGGGTAAGTTTCTGTCCGATCGCCTGGTCAACCGAGGTGAAATACCCCTGGTTGATCAGGCTGATGTCGCGCTCGCGCATAGCGACATCGCCGGGTTCGATAATGCCCGCGCGCTTGAGTGGCCGAGTGGTGATCACAACGTCTCGAAACAGGCGCACTTGAGCGGGCACGAACACTGTCCACGGGGAACTGCCCTCACAGCGAACCTTGACCGTTACCCGACCGATCGGGGTGGCCGGGCTCTCCAGCGAGGCTGTCAATTCCTTGTCGCACATGGGCATGCGCAGCCGCGGATCGAGCTGCTTGACCTCGATTTCGTAGCGGCCTTCCGTTTGACTGGTGGCCAGATAGTCTTCTACGGTGAATTCAAGAAAGCCCTGAGTGACGCCGATAAGCATGTCAGGCAAGGTAACCGCGTCAGCAACGGCAGGGCTGCCAAGAGGCAACAGGCAAACAGCCGACACCACGCAAAGCAATTTGCGGTAGTTTGATGTCAGGTGTCGGAAAAATGTCGTTTGTTTGTTCATACGGGTTAAAAAGCAAGCGCCGTGCCGTTTAGTGATGAATGTGCGTCGCAACACAACTTAGCGTTGTTGGTGTAGGAGTCTGGGCATGGCTGGTGTAATGGATTCGGTAAACCAGCGCACGCAACTGGTAGGGCAGAATCGCCTTGAGCTGTTGTTGTTCCGTCTCGACGGCCAGCAGCTGTATGGGATCAACGTGTTCAAGGTTCGTGAGGTGCTGCAATGCCCCAAACTGACTCTGATGCCCAAGTCCAGTCCCGTCGTGTGCGGTGTGGCAAATATTCGTGGGGCGACCATCCCGATCCTTGATCTGGCGATGGCCACCGGTGCCGGTGCACTTAAAGATCAAAGCAATCCCTTCGTGATCATCACGGAGTACAACACCAAGACCCAAGGCTTCCTGGTCCGGTCGGTAGAGCGCATCGTCAACATGAACTGGGAGGAGATCCATCCGCCACCCAAGGGCACTGGGCGCGATCATTACCTCACGGCTGTGACTCGGGTCGACAATCAGTTAGTCGAAATCATCGACGTCGAGAAGATCCTCGCGGAGGTGGCGCCGACGCCGGAAGCGATTTCGGTCGGTGTGGTCGATGTCGAAACCCAGCACAAGGCGTTGTCCTTGCGTGTGCTGACGGTCGATGACTCGTCGGTGGCGCGCAAGCAGGTCACGCGTTGCCTGCAAACGATCGGTGTCGAAGTGGTGGCGCTGAACGACGGTCGGCAAGCGCTGGAATACCTGCGCAAACTGGTCGATGAAGGCAAGAAGCCGGAAGAAGAGTTCCTGATGATGATCTCCGACATCGAGATGCCGGAGATGGACGGGTACACCCTGACGGCCGAGATCCGCGCTGACCCACGCATGCAAAAGCTTCATATCATCCTGCATACTTCGTTGTCGGGTGTATTCAATCAGGCGATGGTCAAGAAAGTCGGTGCCGATGACTTCCTTGCCAAATTCCGCCCTGATGACCTGGCATCCCGGGTAGTCGACCGGATCAAAGCAGCAGATATCAGCTAAGGGCCTTTTGTCCTTGGCGTTCAACACGATTTAAGAGGCGGTATCTTTGTCTACGGGTAATTTGGATTTCGAACAGTTCCGGGTCTTCCTGGAAAAAGCCTGTGGCATTTTGCTCGGTGAAAACAAGCAATACCTGGTCTCGAGCCGTCTCAACAAACTGATGGAACAGCAGGGCATCAAATCCCTGGGTGAGCTGGTCCAGCGCATCCAGACCCAGCCGCGCAGTGGTTTGCGCGAGATGGTGGTGGATGCCATGACGACCAACGAAACCCTGTGGTTTCGTGACACCTATCCGTTTGAAGTCTTGAAGAACAAGGTACTGCCCGAAGCGATCAAGGCTGCTCCCGGTCAACGTTTGCGAATCTGGTCGGCGGCGTGTTCGTCGGGTCAGGAACCGTATTCGCTGTCGATGTCGATCGACGAGTTCGAGCGGACCAACATGGGCCAGTTGAAGATGGGTGTGCAGATTGTTGCCACTGACCTGTCCGGCACCATGCTGACCAACTGCAAGACCGGCGAGTACGACAGCCTGGCAATCGGTCGCGGCCTGTCGCCAGAGCGTTTGCAACGTTTCTTCGATCCGAAAGGGCCGGGACGTTGGGCGATCAAGGCGCCGATCAAAAGCCGGGTCGAGTTCCGTTCGTTCAACCTGCTCGATAGCTACGCGGCGCTGGGCAAGTTCGACATCGTGTTCTGCCGCAACGTGCTGATCTACTTCTCCGCCGAGGTGAAGAAGGACATCCTGTTGCGCATCCACAGCACGTTGAAGCCAGGTGGTTACCTGTTCCTCGGCGCGTCCGAAGCGCTGAACGGCTTGCCGGATCATTACCAGATGGTCCAGTGCAGCCCGGGGATTATTTACCAGGCGAAGTGATGCAACGCGGCAGGCATAAAAAACGGGAGCCCACATGGGCTCCTTTTTTTATGCCTGCCGCTTTTGCATCACGTAGGAGCTGCCGAAGGCTGCGATCTTTTGATCCTGGTTTTTAAGAGCGAGATCAAAAGATCGCAGCCTTCGGCAGCTCCTACAGGGAACGATGCGCAATTCAGGAAAGCGGCAGAAAAGCGGCAGACGGCGGAAACCGGTTGCCGCTTTTCTGGCATTGCCGCCTTGCCGATGCCCGCAAAGCCCCGGTTTACGGCGTTTTTTGAATTGGCACGCCGCTTGCTATGTTCAAGTTACGAAAAATCAGGTCACCCGAAGGTTTCCCGACATGAGCATCAGCTTCGATAAAGCGCTCGGTATCCACGAACAAGCCCTGGGCTTCCGCGCCCAGCGTGCCGAAGTCCTGGCCAACAACATCGCCAACGCCGACACCCCGAACTACAAGGCTCGGGATCTGGATTTCTCCAAAGTGCTTGCCGCACAGAACGAGAAAACCAAGGGCGGTACTTTCGCCTTGAACATGACCAACAGCCGTCATATCGAAGCTGAAGGCCTGGGCAATGGCGACGAGTCGCTGCTGTATCGCACGCCGATGCAACCGTCGATCGACCAGAACACCGTGGACGCTCAACTGGAACAGTCGAACTACGCGGAAAACGCGGTCGGCTTCCAGGCCAGCTTCACCCTGCTCAACAGCAAATTCAAAGGGCTGGTTTCAGCCCTGCGCGGAGAGTAAGTCATGTCCCTTGCCAGTGTTTTCAACATTGCCGGTAGCGGCATGAGTGCCCAGACCACGCGCCTCAACACCGTGGCCTCGAACATCGCCAACGCCGAAACCGTCTCGTCGAGCATCGACCAGACTTATCGCGCCCGTCACCCGGTATTCGCCACCATGTTCCAGGGCGGCCAGAACGGCGGCAGCGATTCGCTGTTCCAGAGCCAGGACGCCGCCGGTCAAGGCGTGCAAGTGCTCGGCGTGGTCGAAGACCAGAGCAACCTTGAAGCGCGCTACGAGCCGAACCATCCGGCTGCCGACGCCAAGGGCTACGTCTACTACCCGAATGTCAACGTCGTCGAGGAAATGGCCGACATGATTTCCGCGAGCCGTTCGTTCCAGACCAACGCCGAAATGATGAACACCGCCAAAACCATGATGCAGAAGGTCCTGACCCTCGGTCAGTGATAAGGGGCGACTCAGATGAGTGTTACCGATTCCACCAGCGGCCTCAGCCTCAACGACATCCTGGCGAACTCTTCCGTTAAATCCAGCAGCTCCACGTCCGGCGGCATTGCCTCCGCGACCAACAGCGCGACGGGCGGCCAGACGTTGGGCAAGGATGCGTTCCTGCAGTTGCTGGTGACGCAGCTGAAAAACCAGAACCCGCTGGACCCGCAGGACAACAGTGCGTTCGTCGCCCAGTTGGCTCAGTTCAGTAGCCTGGAAGGCATCACCACGCTTAACAGCACGGTCAGCTCGATTGCCGGCAACTACAGCTCTTCGCAAGCGTTGCAGGCTTCGTCCCTGGTTGGCCGTTCCGTGATCGTGCAGACCAACAATATCCAGGTCGATGATCCGACCAAGGCTGTTACCGGCTCGGTGAACCTGACTTCGTCGATCAGCAGCGGCACGGTGACCATTGCCGACAAAGACGGCAAGACGGTCCGCACTATCGATCTGGGCACCCGCGCGGTCGGCAGTTCCAGCTTCACATGGGATGGCAAGGATTCGAGCGGCAACCCCGTTCCGGTCGGCGCCTACACCATCAAGGCCAGCGCACCGGTCAACGGCACGGCGACGGACCTGGCGGTTTACCTGCCGGCCACCGTCAACAGCGTGACCCTCAGCCAGACCGGCGGCGAGCTGATGCTCAACCTCGCGGGCCTGGGCCCGGTGGCGCTGTCCAAAGTTCAAACCATTGGTATATAGAGCCGACTAACCCGGCACAAAGGAGTGGAATATGTCTTTCAATATCGGCCTTAGCGGTCTCTATGCAGCCAATAAACAACTGGACGTGACCGGCAACAACATCGCCAACGTCGCGACCACCGGTTTCAAATCCTCCCGTACCGAATTTGAAGACGTCTACTCGGCGACCAAACTCGGCAGCGGCAGCCAGGTGGTCGGCAGCGGTGTGCGCCTGGCCAACGTTTCCCAGCAGTTTACCCAGGGTGACATCAACAACACCGGTAACGTGCTGGACATGGGCATCAACGGTTCGGGTTTCTTCGCCCTGAGCAATAACGGTTCGGTGTCCTACACCCGTAACGGTACGTTCAAGGTCGACAAGGACGGTTACATCACCAACACCGATTACACGTCCCGCCTGCAAGGCTATGGCGTAGATGCCAACGGCAAGATCATCAACGGCGTGTTGACCGACCTTAAACTCGACACCTCGAACCTGGCGCCGAAATCCACTTCGGCCGTGGCCTCCACGATCAACCTGAACTCGACCGAGCCGGTCATCGACGATACCGTCCCGGCGGGCAAGTTCGACCCGACCCTGACGGCGACCTACACCAAGTCGTTCAGCACCCCGATCTATGACAGCCAAGGCAACCAGCACACCATGGATCAATACATGGTGAAAACGGCTGGCAACACCTGGAAGGTCTACACCCTGGTCGACGGTCGTAACCCGGATGCCACCGGCAGCGACCCAAAAGTCACTGCCCCGGTTGCTTCGACCCTGTCGTTCGACACCAGCGGCAAGTTGACTCAGGTCAGCACGCCTAATCCGGCGGGTGGTGCTCCAATCATCAGCAGCGATCTGAAATTGACCGGCTGGGTGCCAGGCACCGTGACCAATGGCGTATGGACAGCCAATGGCGCAGCCGCCAACCCGGCTGGCGTGACCATTTCCCTGGCCAAGACCACCCAGTACAACGCTGACACCGCCCGTTCGATTCCGACCCAGGACGGCTACGCCACTGGCCAGATCACCAACCTGACCATCGATGGCACCGGCACCCTGTTCGCCAACTTCAGCAACAACCAGAGCAAGGCCATCGGCCAGGTTGCGCTGGCCAGCTTCACCAACGAACAAGGCCTGCAAGCGATTGGCGGCACCAGCTGGAAAGAGACGTTCGCCTCGGGTATCCCGGGCTACGACGCGCCGGAAACCGGCACCCTGGGTTCCATCCAGTCCAACTCCCTGGAAGAGTCCAACGTCAACCTGACCAACGAACTGGTCAACCTGATCAAGGCACAGAGCAACTACCAGGCGAACGCCAAGACCATCTCCACCCAGAGCACCATCATGCAGACCATCATTCAGATGACCTGATGCTGGTTGGGTTGTAGCGCTTCACCAAGAGCCCCTCGCAAGAGGGGCTTTTTTTATGCCCTGGATTTATGTGCTGGGGTTGAGAGGTTGTGTTGTCAGGAATGGCCTCTTCGCGGGCAAGCCTCGCTCCTACGGGGGATTGTGACGCTCACAACATTTGCGGACACCAGAATCCCTGTAGGAGCGAGGCTTGCCCGCGAAGGCGTCGTCCCGGCCAACCTTTTCCCCCAGACAAAAGAAAACCCCCGACCCGCCAGAGGCGCATCGGGGGTTTCAGATAAGCGCCTTTCAGCGCTTACCAGCTCAGCTTATTGGCAAGCTTCGCAATCCGGCTCGTCGATGGCGCAAGCCTTCGGCACTGGAGCAGGACCAGCTGGAGCAGCCAGGACCGAATCTTCACCGTGGTTGCCGCCGCTGGAAACAGCGTTCAGCTTGCCGGTGTTGATGGTCGACTTCTCGGTGCTGGTCGCGGCCAGGGCACGGAGGTAGTAAGTGGTTTTCAGACCACGGTACCAGGCCATGCGGTAGGTCACGTCCAGCTTCTTGCCCGATGCGCCGGCGATGTACAGGTTCAGGGACTGAGCCTGGTCGATCCACTTCTGACGACGGCTGGCCGCGTCAACGATCCACTTGGTGTCCACTTCGAAGGCAGTCGCGTAGAGCTCTTTGAGTTCTTGCGGGATGCGCTCGATCTGTTGAACCGAACCGTCGTAGTACTTCAGGTCGTTGATCATGACCGAGTCCCACAGACCGCGAGCCTTCAGGTCGCGAACCAGGTACGGGTTGATCACGGTGAATTCGCCCGACAGGTTCGATTTCACATAGAGGTTCTGGTAGGTCGGTTCGATCGACTGCGATACGCCAGTGATGTTGGCGATGGTGGCGGTCGGTGCGATGGCCATGATGTTGGAGTTGCGAATGCCTTTCTGCACACGGGCACGAACCGGTGCCCAGTCCAGGGATTCGTTCAGGTCAACGTCGATGTACTTCTGGCCACGTTGTTCGATCAGGATCTGTTGCGAATCCAGCGGCAGGATGCCTTTGGACCACAGCGAACCCTGGAACGTCTCGTAGGCGCCGCGCTCGTCGGCCAGGTCGCAGGAAGCCTGGATCGCGTAGTAGCTGACCGCTTCCATGGACTTGTCGGCGAACTCGACGGCTGCATCGGAACCGTAAGGAATGTGCTGCAGGTACAGCGCATCCTGGAAGCCCATGATGCCCAGGCCGACCGGACGGTGCTTGAAGTTGGAATTCTTCGCTTGTGGCACCGAGTAGTAGTTGATGTCGATAACGTTATCGAGCATGCGAACGGCGGTGTTCACGGTGCGCTCCAGCTTGGCGGTGTCCAGCTTGCCGTTGGTGATGTGGTTCGGCAGGTTGATCGAGCCCAGGTTGCAAACAGCGATCTCGTCCTTGTTGGTGTTCAAGGTGATCTCGGTGCACAGGTTCGAGCTATGGACCACGCCCACGTGCTGCTGCGGGCTGCGCAGGTTGCACGGGTCTTTGAAGGTCAGCCAAGGGTGGCCGGTTTCAAACAGCATGGACAGCATTTTGCGCCACAGGTCTTTGGCCTGGATGGTCTTGAACAGCTTGATCTTGCCCGGGTACTCGGACAGGGCTTCGTAGTACTCGTAGCGCTCTTCGAAGGCCTTGCCGGTCAGGTCGTGCAGGTCCGGCACTTCGGACGGCGAGAACAGGGTCCACTTGCCGTCATCGAAGACGCGCTTCATGAACAGGTCAGGGATCCAGTTGGCCGTGTTCATGTCGTGGGTACGACGACGATCATCACCGGTGTTCTTGCGCAGCTCGATGAACTCTTCGATGTCCATGTGCCAGGTTTCCAGGTAAGCACACACTGCGCCTTTGCGCTTGCCACCCTGGTTAACAGCAACGGCGGTGTCGTTCACCACTTTCAGGAACGGAACAACGCCCTGGGATTTGCCGTTGGTGCCCTTGATGTACGAACCCAAGGCACGAACCGGAGTCCAGTCGTTGCCCAGGCCGCCAGCGAATTTCGACAACATGGCGTTGTCGTGGATCGCGTGGTAGATGCCCGACAGGTCATCCGGCACGGTGGTCAGGTAGCAGCTGGACAGCTGTGGACGCAGGGTACCGGCGTTGAACAGGGTCGGAGTCGACGACATGTAGTCGAAGGACGACAGCAGGTTGTAGAACTCGATCGCACGGTCTTCTTTGTGCTTCTCTTCGATCGCCAGGCCCATGGCCACGCGCATGAAGAAGATCTGCGGCAGTTCGAAGCGGATACCGTCCTTGTGGATGAAGTAACGGTCGTACAGGGTTTGCAGACCCAGGTACGTGAACTGCTGATCGCGCTCGTGGTTGATCGCCTTGCCGAGTTTTTCCAGGTCAAAAGTGGCCAGGATCGGGTTCAGCAATTCGAATTCGATACCCTTGGCGATGTAGGCCGGCAGGGCCTTGGCGTACAGGTCGACCATTTCGTGGTGAGTCGCGCTCTCGGCAACTTCCAGGAAGCTCAGGCCTTCGGCGCGCAGGGTGTCCATCAGCAGGCGGGCAGTCACGAACGAGTAGTTCGGCTCACGCTCGACCAGCGTACGGGCAGTCATCACCAGAGCGGTGTTGACGTCGGTCAGGGCCACGCCGTCGTACAGGTTTTTCAGGGTTTCGCGCTGGATCAGGTCGCCGTCGACTTCTTCCAGGCCTTCGCACGCTTCGGTGACGATGGTGTTCAGGCGACCCATGTCCAGAGGAGCAAAGGTGCCATCGGCGCGGGTGATGCGGATCGACGGGTGAGCGTTGACTGCTTCTTCGGCCGGGGCGTGGGCGGCGCGTTGTTTCGAACGACCGTCACGGTAGATCACGTAGTCGCGAGCGACTTTCTGCTCGCCGGCACGCATCAGGGCCAGTTCGACCTGGTCCTGGATTTCTTCGATGTGGATAGTGCCGCCCGAAGGCATGCGACGCTTGAAGGTCGCGGTGACTTGTTCGGTCAGGCGGGCAACGGTGTCGTGGATTCGCGACGAGGCGGCAGCGGTGCCACCCTCAACTGCGAGAAACGCTTTGGTGATGGCGACGGTGATTTTGTCATCGGTGTAAGGAACGACAGTCCCGTTACGCTTGATCACGCGCAGTTGGCCAGGCGCGGTGGCGGACAGATCCGAAGACGAATCAGCAGCCTGCGGCAAGGTGCCCTGCGGGTTCTCGCGAGTTGTGTCGGTTTGCATGGGTGTCTCCACGTTCTCTATGTTTGTTTGGGCACCATCACGGTGCCCACCGTTCCGTCCTGAAGCACTACAACCGGCGAGCGCCGGGCATAACAACTTCGGGACAGTAGGAAGGGGGCTATAGGGCGCCGCTTCCATGCCGAAGTCTTTGGTCTCAAGCCAGAGGCTGAAGACCGAATTCGTGTCGGGTGACAGTTGGGGACTGCAACACCCGTACCGTTCTTGCCGTTTTTGGCTCAAAAACAGTAGCCATCCGCTCGAGCGGTTTGGGCTTCTTGAAATACGTTTGGTTCAACCAGACAAAGGCAATAAAAGCGCTTGAAATCGGTGTCTGGTTTGTGTTTGGTTTTTGGGCTAAAACCCTACATGTAGGGTTTTTTGAGCGCCGAGGTACAAGATAATGCGTTTTGGGGGGTGATTGCAACGTACTACCTGTGGATAAACCTGTGCGTAAATTGTGTGTGAAACGTGGAAACAGCGTGTAGGCCGCGACCCTACTGGAGTAGACCGTTTGTCATGGTATTTTCACAATTGAAAACAGTCCGGGCGGTTTTTTAAGGGCGCGAACCCTATCACAAAAAACCGGGTTGTCCGAACGCATTTGCCGACTTGTTTTCTCACCGGGCGACGTTTATACAATCGGCCGTACACACGCATTCTTATCCTCCCCAATCATTACAAAAAGACGGGGGGATCCTTCCTTATTAGTGTTGTTGGCAAGCAGAGGTCACCGTGGAGCAGCAAGAAGCCTGGCAGGTATTGATTGTCGAAGACGACCAGCGTCTGGCCGAACTGACTCGCGATTACCTCGAAGCCAATGGCCTGCGCGTGGCGATCGAAGGCAACGGCGCACTGGCCGCCGCGCGGATCATCAAGGAACAGCCGGACCTGGTGATCCTCGACCTGATGCTCCCCGGCGAGGATGGCTTGAGCATTTGCCGCAAGGTGCGCGACAAGTACGACGGCCCGATCCTGATGCTCACGGCGCGCACCGACGACACCGACCAGATTCTCGGCCTGGACCTGGGCGCCGACGACTACGTGTGCAAACCGGTGCGTCCACGCTTGCTGCTGGCGCGGATCCAGGCCTTGTTGCGCCGCAGCGAAACCCCGGAAGTGGCCCCGGAAAAACTCCGGCGCTTGCAGTTCGGCCCGTTGGTGGTGGACAACGCGCTGCGCGAAGCCTGGCTCAATGACCAAGGTATCGAACTGACCAGCGCCGAGTTCGATCTGCTGTGGCTGCTGGTGGCCAACGCCGGGCGCATTTTGTCCCGGGAAGAAATCTTCACCGCGTTGCGCGGCATCGGCTACGACGGCCAGGACCGTTCCATCGATGTGCGCATCTCGCGCATCCGGCCGAAAATCGGCGACGACCCGGACCATCCACGGCTGATCAAGACCGTGCGCAGCAAAGGCTACCTGTTCGTGCCGGAAGCCTGCGTAGACCTGCCCCTGTGAATTCGATCTTCCTGCGCATCTACGGCGGCATGTGCGCGGCGCTGATCCTCGTGGCCGTGCTCGGCGTGCTGGCGCTGCACTTGCTCAATCAGGTGCGCAGCGAGCAATACCGCGAACGCCTGGCCCACGGCACGTTTTCGCTGATGGCCGACAACCTGCAACCGATGAACGAAACCGAGCGCCACCGCGCCTTGCTGGTGTGGGAGCGCCTGCTGGGGATTCCCCTGGCGTTGCAGACCTTCGCCCAGACCGACCTCGACCTGACCCAGCGTACTCGTGTGCTGCGTGGTCAGGCGCTGGTGGAGCAGACCGGTCCGCATGCGGCGAAGGTTTACCGCTTGGTCAGTGACAAGGAACAACTGGTGCTCACTGGCGAAGTGCAGCAGATCAGCGAGCAACTGGCCCGGGCGACCATTTACCTGCTGGCCGACGAACTGGTGCGCTACCCGGTGGCCGAGCAACCCAAGCGCCTGGCGCAATTGAAGGAAGACAAAGGGTTTGGTTTCGATCTGCGACTGGTAAAGGTCGAACAGGCGGACATGGACGAAGACCAGAGCCGCCGGGTGTCCGAAGGCGATACGGTGATGGCGCTGGGCAAGGGCGGCGATTCGATCCGCGTGTTTGCCGGCATGGTCGGCACGCCGTGGGTGCTGGAAATCGGCCCATTGTTTCAGATGAACCCGTATCCGCCGGAGTGGCTGGTGCTGATCGCCGCCCTGGGCCTGACGCTGATCGGCTTGATCGTCTATCTGTTGGTGCGGCAACTGGAGCGCCGTTTGCGCGGCCTCGAAGCCGCCGCCACGCGCATCGCCAAGGGCAGCCTGGAAACCCGCGTGCCGGCGCGCGGGGCGGACTCGGTCGGGCGTCTCGCGTCGGCGTTCAACGGCATGGCCGAGCACTTGCAGCAGTTGCTGGCGATTCAGCGCGAACTGGTGCGTGCGGTGTCCCACGAACTGCGTACACCCGTGGCGCGCTTGCGTTTTGGTCTGGAAATGATCGGCTCGGCCACCACGCCCCAGGCCTTGGAAAAGTACCGCGAAGGCATGGACCACGACATCGAGGACCTCGATAAACTGGTCGACGAGATGCTCACCTACGCGCGGTTGGAGCAGGGCTCACCGGCGCTGAATTTCCAGCGGGTCGATCTGGATGCGCTGGTCAATCAGGTGATCGAGGAACTGGCGCCGCTGCGCGCGGAAGTCACGGTGCAGCGCGGTTTGTGCCTGTCTGCCGCCGATTGCGACGATGCCTGGGTCGAAGCCGAACCGCGTTACCTGCACCGCGCCTTGCAGAACCTGGTCAGCAACGCCATGCGCCATGCGCAGTCGCGGGTGACCGTGAGTTATCAGGTCGGGCAGTTGCGCTGTCGGGTGGACGTCGAGGATGACGGGCCGGGCGTGCCGGAAATTGCCTGGGAGAAAATCTTCACCCCGTTCCTGCGCCTCGATGACAGCCGCACCCGCGCGTCGGGCGGGCATGGATTGGGCTTGTCCATCGTGCGGCGGATTGTGCATTGGCACGGCGGGCGGGCGCTGATCAGCAAGAGCAAAAGCCTGGGCGGGGCGTGCTTCAGTTTGAGTTGGCCGAGGAATCAGGAGAAGCGTTGAATATTGTGGTGGCTGGTAGACCGCCTTCGCGAGCAAGCCCGCTCCCACATTTTGAAATGCATTCTAATGTGGGAGCGGGCTTGCTCGCGAAGAGGCCCTCTCAGGCGAGACAAATCTTCAGGCCTTGATACTGACCAAACTCAACAACTGCCCATCCTGCACCCCAAACTGCGCTTCCAGCTCCGTGCCATTGCGCCATTCGCTGGAAAGATCCGTCAGCAAGCGCAATCGCACCTGACCACCCACCGTCCACTCCAGCACTTCTGCGTGTTCAAAATAAAACCGCTGCTGAACGATCGGGTACAGCGCCTTGAACAGGCTTTCCTTCACCGAGAACGTCAGAGTCACCAACAACGCCAACTGATCTTTCGCCCCGGCCGCCATGCGCTGCAACTCCGGCGGCGTGAGGATTTCCCCGGCCAGGCGTTCGGCCCGTTCGAAGTTGAGCAGGTTTTCCAGGTCCATGCCCAGCCCGCGCCAGTGCGCCTTGTTCGCGACAATCGCTGCGGCGCGGCCGGTGCTGTGGGTGATTGAACCGGTGATGTGCGCCGGCCAGACCGGAGCACGGTCTTCGCCAATGGCCGGGATAAAACTCAACCCTTCCAGTTGCTGCAACGCGGCCCGGGCGCAGACCCGCCCGGCGAGAAACTCGGCCTGACGCTTGGCCACCGAACGCTGGATGCTCGCCGGCGGCGCGATGGCGCTGCGCTGGAAGTCATCGCTGGCCAGTTGCGAAGTGTCGAAGTGAGTGCTCAACAGCACGGTATCGGGCAGCACGAAAGGCAACGGCCAGTGAGGCTCGAGTGGGGTGCAACAGGCGGGCAGGGCTGGATTCATGTCAGGCATTTTGCCGGGTTGTCCGGGGGCTGGGTAGTGCAAAGGTTAGATCGGTGGCGCGGCCATTCGCGGGCAAGCCTCGCTCCTACAGGTTTTGGTTTGATCGCGCGATCGGGGCACGACACAAATCCTGTAGGAGCGAGGCTTGCCCGCGAAGGCCGTTACTCGGTCTACCTGCTCAAGCAAAGATCTTCTTGAAGAACGCCTTCATATCCGCCCACGAACTCTCATCTGCCGCTTTGTTGTAGCCAATATCCGGCCCGCCATGATCGCCATGGCCCAACCGATCCGCATCCGGATTGCTGAACCCATGCTTGGCGTCCTTCAGGCTGACAAATTTATAGTCCGCGCCAGCCTTGTCCATTTCCGACTTGAACGCCGCCACGTTGTCCGGGGTGATCATGCTGTCCTTGGCGCCATGCTCGACGAGGATTTTTGCTTTCACACTGCCCGGCGCTGCCGGCGTATTGGTCGCCAGCGCCCCGTGGAAACTCACCACGCCTTTCAGCGGCAAGCCCTGACGCGCCGCATTCAGCACCACGCCACCACCGAAGCAATAACCGATGGCCGCGAGTTTGTCCGGGTCGGTCTGCGGCTGTTGCTTCAACAGATCGAGCCCTGCCTGGAAGCGTGCGCTGGCCACCGCACTGTCCTTCAGCACTTCTTGCATGTACGCCATGGCGTCCTTGGGATGCTCGGTGTTCTTGCCACCGCCATACATGTCGATGGCTAAAGCGCTGTAACCCAACCCGGCCAGATCCCGGGCGCGGCGCTTGGCGTAATCGTTGAGGCCCCAGAATTCATGCACCACCACCACGCCCGGACGCGGGCCTTTAATGGCGTCGTCGTAGGCGTAGTAGCCGATCATTTTGGTTCCGTCGGTGCTTTGGTAAGGGATTTCCTGGGTCTTGATCGCAGCCTGGGTCAGCCCGCTTAAGGCCAGCAATACGAGCGCGAGGAACATGCGCATGGTCGGATCTCCTGCAAAGAAAGTCGTCAAATCAGCCTAGTCGATTTGATTCAGCTTAGGTTCAGAGTGCGTTCAGGGGGAGTTCAGGGCTGGGTCAGTAACCTTGCCCCGTACCCAAAAAGCGATAGCGCATAAGGAAACTTCCTATGACAGGATTGAAAAAACTGCTTCTGGCTTTCACCGTTTTGAGCGCCAGCGCCGCTGCCCACGCCACCGACGAAACCTTCGCCGGCCTGACGCTCGGCCAAACCAGCGACAAGGTCAAAAAATCCCACGCCTTGAACGACAACCTCAACAGCCCGAACGCCGACGGCGTGATCGGCAAGGACACCACCTGGGGTGTGCGTCTGGGCCAGCAAAACAGCCAGGGCCGCTACTACGCCACCTACGACAACGTGTCGGGCTCGCACAATGGCATTAAACTGCGTCAGGAAAACCTGCTGGGCAGCTACGATCTGTTCTACCCGGTGGGCGGCAGCACTAAATTGTTCGGCGGTGCCACGGCCGGTATTACCAAGATGACTCAAGAGTCCCCAGGCTTCAGCCGCGACAGCGACATCGGTTACGCCCTCGGCGGCCAGGTTGGTGTGTTGCAGCAAGTTTCCCAGAACACCTCGGTCGAGCTGGGTTACCGTTACCTGCGCAGCAATGCCAGCACCGAAATGAGCGAGCGCGGTGGTAGCAAACAAGGGTCGCTGGCCTTGAACAGCAGCGCCCAGACGTACCTGTCTGCCAACTACGCTTTTTAATAAGCGGTTCGTGACAGACCTGCGCCGGGTCACCCAAAACGGGTGATCCGGCGTTGCCATGTTGACCATCGAGGCATCTGCACATGCCTCTGGAGATGTTGTTTTGCCCGGGAGAGCGTTATGAAACTGCTGGTCGTCGAAGATGAAGCGCTGCTGCGCCATCACCTGCAAACCCGCCTGACGGATAGCGGCCACGTGGTCGAGTCCGTGGCCAACGCCGAAGAGGCGCTGTACCAGACCGAGCAGTTCAACCATGACCTGGCGGTGATCGACCTCGGCCTGCCGGGCATGGGGGGGCTCGACCTGATTCGTCAGCTGCGCTCCCGGGGCAAGACCTTTCCGATCCTGATCCTCACCGCGCGCGGCAACTGGCAGGACAAGGTCGAAGGCCTGGCTGCCGGTGCCGACGATTACGTGGTCAAGCCGTTCCAGTTCGAAGAGCTGGACGCCCGGCTCAATGCCTTGTTGCGTCGCTCCAGCGGTTTCACCCAGTCGACGATTGTCGCCGGACCGCTGCTGCTCGACCTCAATCGCAAGCAGGCGTCCCTCGACGACCAGCCGCTGGCGCTGACCGCCTACGAATACCGGATCCTCGAGTACCTGATGCGCCATCACCAACAAGTGGTGGCCAAGGACCGCTTGATGGAACAGTTGTACCCGGACGACGACGAGCGCGATCCGAATGTGATCGAAGTGCTGGTCGGCCGCTTGCGCCGCAAACTCGAAGGCCCTGCCGGGTTCAAGCCGATCGACACCGTGCGCGGTCTTGGTTACCTGTTCAATGAGCGCTGCACTTGATTCGTTCCCTTCGCGTCCGGCTGATGCTCGCCGCCACCCTGTTGGCGGTATTGTTCATGCTGGCGTTGTTGCCGGCGATGCAGGGCGCGTTCAGCCTGGCGTTGCAGGATTCCATCGAGCAACGCCTGGCCTCGGACGTCACCACGTTGATCTCCGCCGCCCGGGTGGAAGGCAACCGCTTGCAGATGCCTTTGCAGTTGCCCGACGAGCGTTTCAACCTGACTGACAGCCGCTTGCTCGGCTACATCTACGACCGCGAAGGGCATCTGGTCTGGCGTTCGAAAGCCACTCAGGAAGAAAACATCAACTACAAGCCGCGCTATGACGGGCGTGGTAACGAATTTGCGCGGATTCGCGAAGCCAACGGCCAGGAATTCTTCGTCTACGACGTCGAGGTCAAATTGCTCGGCGGCAAAAGCGCGGCGTTCAGCATCGTCGCCCTGCAACCGGTGCGCGAGTACGAAGTCACCGTTGAAGGCCTGCGGGAAAATCTCTACCTCGGCTTCGGCGCCGCGTTGCTGGTGCTGCTGGCGTTGCTGTGGATCGGTCTGACCTGGGGCTTGCAGGCATTACGCCGCTTGAGCCAGGAACTGGATGAGATCGAAAGCGGCACTCGCGAAAGCCTCACGGAAGAACACCCCCGTGAACTGCTGCGCCTGACCGGCTCGCTCAACCGTTTGCTGCACAGCGAACGTGAACAGCGCAGCCGCTACCGCGATTCCCTCGACGACCTGGCCCATAGCCTGAAAACCCCGTTGACCGTGTTGCAAAGCGTCAGCGAGGACATGGCCCAGCGCCCCGAGGATCGAGATCAGGCGTGGGTGCTGCAATCGCAGATCGAACGCATGAGCCAGCAGATCAGCTATCAATTGCAACGCGCCAGCCTGCGCAAAAGCGGTCTGGTGCGCCATCAGGTGCGCCTGCGCCCGGTGCTGCAAAGTCTTTGCGATACGCTGGACAAGGTTTATCGCGACAAGCGCGTGCGGGTGGCGTTCGATTTGCCGGAGCAGTGTTACGTGCCGATCGAGCAGGGCGCCTTGCTGGAAATGATGGGAAACCTGCTGGAAAACGCCTATCGCCTGTGCCTGAGCGAAGTGCGCATCAGCGTGCGTGAAACCCTGAGCGGGATTGAGCTGTGCGTGGAAGATGACGGGCCGGGCGTGCCGCCGGATCAGCGTGCGCGGATTCTGCAACGCGGCGAACGCTTGGATCGTCAGCATCCGGGGCAGGGGATTGGTTTGGCGGTGGTCAAGGACATCATCGAGAGCTACAGCGCCAAATTGACCTTGGGGGATTCGGCGTTGGGCGGGGCGGCGTTCCGGATTCATTTTCCGGCGGTTTGACCGGTGGAGTGAGGGTGTTATTGCGGGCCTCTTCGCGAGCAAGCCCGCTCCCACATTGGATCTTGGGTGTACACAAATTATGTGCTCACAACAGATCCCCTGTGGGAGCGGGCTTGCTCGCGAAGAGGCCGGCATATCCACCACAAAGTCTGAAGGTGCCTTCAGCTCTCCTGCGCCCGATAAGCCCCGGCGTCAATCCAGTCCACTTCTTGAACGCCCGGTGAAACGCCGAAGGCTCGGAAAACCCCAGCTGCTCGGCAATCTGCTGCAACGACAGATCCGCCCGCCCCAGGTGATAAATCGCAATGTCGCGACGCAACTGGTCCTTCAACTCCTGAAAACTCGACCCTTCTTCACGCAAATGCCGGCGCAGGGTCTGCGGGCTGATGTGCAAGTGCGCAGCCACGGCCTCGAGGTCTGGCCAGCGCGCGCTGTCGCGGCTGAGCAAACGGCGCAACTGGCTGCTCAAACTGTCGCCGTCATCCGGGCGCGACAGCAGGTCGGCAGGGGAGCGTTCGAGGAAATGCTTGAGGGTTCGCTCGTCCTGCAACAACGGCATATTCAAGTAGCGGCTGTGAAACAGCAGGCTGCTCTGGGCTGTCGAAAACACCTGCGGGCAGGGAAACAGCAGATCGTATTCGGCGCCGTGATCGGGTTTCGGGTAGCTGAACGTGGCCTCCTCCAAACGGATGCGCTGACCAATCAGCCAACTGCCGAGTCGGTGCCAGATCACCAGCAGGCATTCACTGAGAAAGTGATCCGGGTCCCACAACTGCGAATCGTCGAGGCTCAAGCGGATCATTTCGCCTTCGCGGCTCAGGGTCAGGCGCGGAGCCTCGGGGAATAGGCTATAAAACAATAAGCCGCGATGCAGTGCTTTCTCCAGGCTGCGGCAATGGATGATGGCATGGCACATCATGGCGAAACTGCCGGGTTTGCTCGATGCCCGGCCGAAGCCCAGGTATTCGTCGTCCAGCGCCAGCCACAGGCCCTGGATCAGGCGGGTGAACTGCTCCGGCGCGATACGTGCCCGTGGCTCGTCGAGCAACTCGGGGCTGATCCCCAGTTGTAACAACAGGCCGGAATAATCATAGCCACGCCGACGCGCGCCACCGAGGGCGGCACGGGCGAAATGGCTGGCGATGGTGCGTTCGCGCATAACAGGCAGGTCCATCCATTAAGCGGCCGATGGTAGCCGCAGGACTTGGCGATGAACAAGGCGGATATCCGCCATATTGTAGGACGAGGTCGGGGCGATAGGCGGAAATCCGCCACATTGGCGTAACCGATCAGTGACAAAGAAAACCCTGCAGCCCTTGATGTCAAAAGGCTTGCAGGGAATTCGGCGAAGGTGGCACGGGCTTTGCGATACAACGAGCAGATGCCTGCCGTTGCGCAGCTCGACAAAACAAATCCCTCCAGTGCAGGAGGGTTCGCAAATGAAGTGTCACGGGCAATAGATGAATGTTGTGATGGGGCACTCTTGAGGAACTTTGCAATGACGACTCGTCAGCCACTGTACAAATCCCTGTATTTCCAGGTAATCGTTGCCATCATCATCGGTATCCTGATCGGTCACTTCTATCCGCAGACCGGTGTGGCCCTCAAGCCGCTGGGTGACGGGTTCATCAAACTGATCAAAATGATCATCGCCCCGATCATCTTCTGCACCGTCGTCAGCGGTATCGCGGGCATGCAGAGCATGAAATCGGTTGGCAAGACCGGCGGTTACGCGCTGCTGTACTTCGAAATCGTTTCGACCATCGCACTGCTGGTCGGCCTGGTGGTGGTCAACATCGTCCAGCCGGGTGCCGGCATGCACATCGACGTGACCACGCTGGATGCCTCCAAAGTCGCTCAATACGTTGCCGCCGGTGCTGATCAAAGCGTCGTTGGCTTCCTGCTGAACGTGATCCCGAACACCATCTTCGGCGCGTTCGCCACTGGCGATATCCTGCAAGTATTGATGTTCTCGGTGATCTTCGGTTTCGCCCTGCATCGCCTGGGTGCCTACGGCAAGCCGATCCTGGACTTCATCGATCGCTTCGCTCACGTGATGTTCAACATCATCAACATGATCATGAAGCTCGCCCCTATTGGCGCCTTCGGTGCCATGGCGTTCACCATCGGTGCCTACGGTGTCGGTTCGCTGGTGCAACTCGGTCAGCTGATGGCGTGCTTCTACATCACTTGCCTGCTGTTCATCCTGATCGTGCTGGGCGGTATCGCTCGCGCTCACGGCTTCAGCGTGCTGAAAGTGATTCGCTACATCCGTGAAGAACTGCTGATCGTGCTGGGTACTTCTTCTTCGGAATCGGTACTGCCACGCATGCTGATCAAAATGGAGCGTCTGGGTGCGCAGAAATCTGTCGTAGGCCTGGTGATTCCAACCGGTTACTCGTTCAACCTCGACGGTACCGCGATCTACCTGACCATGGCGGCCGTGTTCATCGCCCAAGCGACCGACACCCACATGGACATCACGCACCAGATCACCCTGCTGGTGGTGTTGCTGCTGTCCTCCAAAGGCGCTGCCGGCGTGACCGGTTCGGGCTTCATCGTACTGGCCGCCACCCTGTCGGCTGTAGGCCACTTGCCGGTTGCCGGTCTGGCGCTGATCCTCGGCATCGACCGCTTCATGTCCGAAGCCCGCGCACTGACCAACCTGGTCGGTAACGCTGTTGCGACCCTGGTCGTGGCCAAGTGGGTCAAGGAACTGGACACCGACGTGATGCAAGCCGAGCTGGCTTCTGGCGGTCGCGGTATCTCCGACGAGCGCGTAGAAGACGACCTGGGCGTGGCCGAAGGCCCAACCCCAAGCAACGTCAAATAAGACGCGCTGCAATGAAAAACCCGCTTCGGCGGGTTTTTTCATGCCTGCGGTTTGAGCGAAACGGTCATTTTTGCTGACCCATCAGGTGATTGCGGCAATGCCCTCGGCTGCCTAGTCTGGAGGCATCGCTCACGGAGTATTCCCATGCTTGGTCCACTGGCATCACTCAAGGTTCTGGATTTCTCGACACTGCTGCCGGGGCCGTTCGCCTCCTTGTTGCTGGCGGACATGGGCGCCGAAGTATTGCGCATCGAATCGCCGACCCGCATGGACCTGCTGCGGGTGCTGCCGCCTCACGATCAAGGTGTCTCCGCCAGCCACGCTTACCTCAACCGCAACAAGCGCAGCCTCGCCCTGGACCTCAAGCAGCCCGAGGCGCTGGCGGTGATCAAGCAACTGCTGCAGGACCACGACATCGTGCTGGAGCAGTTCCGCCCCGGCGTGATGGAGCGCCTGGGCCTGGGTTATGAAGCGTTGAAGGCGATCAATCCGAAGCTGATCTACGTCTCGATCACCGGCTACGGTCAGACCGGACCCTACAAGGACCGCGCCGGCCACGACCTCAACTACCTGGCGCTGGCGGGGCTGTCGAGCTACACCGGGCGCGCTGACAGCGGTCCGGTGCCGTTGGGCATGCAGGTGGCGGATATTGCCGGTGGTTCGCTGCATGGGGTAATCGGCCTG
Source organism: Pseudomonas sp. B21-053 (assembly GCF_026016365.1). Classification (NCBI taxonomy): domain Bacteria; kingdom Pseudomonadati; phylum Pseudomonadota; class Gammaproteobacteria; order Pseudomonadales; family Pseudomonadaceae; genus Pseudomonas; species Pseudomonas sp. B21-053. The sequence continues at coordinate 5,342,425 of NZ_CP087205.1, read as the reverse complement.
CTGGCAGCGGTGATCGCCCGGCAGCAAACGGGGCAGGGGCAGCACATCGACGTGAGCATGACCGACTGCGCCTTCAGCCTCAACGCCATGGCCGGCGCCGGATACCTGGCCTGCGGCGTGGAGCCGGGACGCGAAGAGCAGATGCTCAATGGTGGCAGTTTCTATGACTATTACCGTTCGCGGGATGGCCGCTGGTTATCGGTCGGCAGCCTGGAACCGGCGTTCATGCAGCAACTGTGTTCGGCGCTGGGGCGTCCGGAACTGGCGGCCCAAGGCCTGTCGCCCAAACCCGAGCAGCAACAGGCGCTGAAGAATGAGTTGAAGATGGAATTCGAAAAGCACGACTTTGCCGAACTGTGCGAGTTGTTTGCCGGGGTCGATGCGTGTGTCGAGCCGGTGTTGAGTTTGGGCGAGGCGGTGCGGCATCCGCAGTTAAAGGCGCGGGGCGTGGTGACCGAGGTGCCTCGTGGTGACGGGACGAATCAAGCGCAGATGGCGTGTCCGTTGAAATTTTCCGAGGGGTTGCCCGAGCCGCGGTTTATTGGGGCAGCGGTGGGCGAGCATACGGATCAGGTGTTGGGGGAGTTGGGGTTTAGTGTTGAGCGGATTGCAGAATTGCGGCGCAACAAAGTAGTTGTGTAGTGCCTTTCAGGACGCCTTCGCGAGCAGGCTCGCTCCCACAGTGGATTTATGTCACACCGAAAATCCCCCTGTGGGAGCGAGCCTGCTCGCGAAGGGGCCGGCATGAACACCAAAGAACTGACTATTCGACCCGCATCTCCCCACTAAACACCAACGTGCTCCGGCACCGCCGGCACAAATACCGCCGCCCCTGCCGCACCAGACTGTGCCGCTGCGCCGAGAACGGGAAATCGCTGTCGGCGCACGGGCATTTGTAGATGTAGCGGGTCACGCTGCGGCGTTTGACGTCGTAGGTGTGGCAACGGTTGGGCGGCAGTTCGTACACGCCGCGCATGATCAACTGCCACTCTTCGCCGTGGGGCTGGATGCTGTCGCCGAACAGTTGATGGGCGATCAGGTGCGCGACTTCGTGGGCCACGGTCTGCTTGAGGAAGTCTTCGGTGTTTTCCCGGTACAGCTGCGGGTTGAAGCGCAGCAGGTTCTCGTGCAAATGCGCGACACCGGCTTTTTGCCCGCGCAGCTTGAGGCTCACCACGGGGCGTTTGAAAGGTCGTTTGAAAAAGGATTCAGCTTGTTGGAAACAGTCTTCGACGCGGGTATTGAGTTGCTCGGGCATGCTTGATGGATCTCCAGAGATGTCGAGTATGCCGCAACCCCTGGGACTTGCGAATCAGTGAGGCGCCGAATGGTCGTCGCCGCACATTAGAAGGCCGCCTTGCGGCGGCCTGTGTTGGCAGATCTTGTTCTGTGAAAAAACTAGTTCGTATAGACCGGCCCCACGCCGAGTCCCCAGACAATAACGGTAAACGCCATGATCGCCACCAGCACCACCAGCCCGACGGCGAGCACCGAACTTGAAAACAGGAATCCCTCGTCAGATGGAATGTTCATGAAGGTCGGTAACCCCACATACAGCAGGTACACCGTGTAGCAGATCGCGGCGGTGCCAACGATCATCCCCAGCCACATATGTGGATACAACGCCGCCAGGCCGCCCACGAACAGCGGTGTCGCGGTGTAAGTGGCAAATGCGACGCAACGGGCCAGGCTCGGGTTTGCGTCATAAGTACGGGCCATCCAGTGGATGAATGCGCCCATCACGGCCACGCCGCCAAGCATCGCCACGTACGACATGATCGTCATCCATAGCGCGCTTTCTGTGGTCAGCATCACCGGCGCCCGACTGCCGATGACCCAGCCGACCTGGGTGGTGCCGATAAACGCGGACACAGCCGGGATCGCCGCCAGGATCAGCGTGTGGGTGAGGTACATGTGGCTGATGCTTTCCTCCTGGTCGCCACGGATTTCTTTCCATTCCTGGTCGGGGTGGGTGAAGAGCCCCACTACGTGATGGATCATGCCAGTCACTCCTCTTGTTATTACCATCGCCCCCCAGCGGAGCGCCTACGGGCCAAAGTGGCCAAGTAAGTAAAGGTCTGGATATGTGTGCGACCTTATGTCGCAGTATAGAAAGGTCTTAACGGCGCAGGTTGCAGGGCGTTAGAGCAAATCGCGCTGTAAACAACCCTGCTAATCGCGTGCGGGTCTGTCACCACAATCCACTGTGGGAGCGAGCCTGCTCGCGAATGCGGTGTTTCAGGCAATGTTGTGTCGACTGATCCACCGCATTCGCGAGCAAGCCCGCTCCCACAGGGAAATTGTGGCCCCTTCGCCGGTGAAGTTTTTTTGCGTAAAATGCCGGCCTTTCGTCACACCTCACGGATTCGCGTCATGGGCACTCTCACGGTCAACCAGAACAAACTGCAAAAGCGCCTTCGCCGCCAGGCCGGTGAGGCTGTTGCCGATTTCAACATGATTGAAGACGGCGACAAGGTCATGGTCTGCCTGTCCGGTGGCAAGGACAGTTACACCCTGCTCGACGTGCTGATGCACTTTCAGAAGGTCGCCCCGATCAAGTTCGATATCGTGGCCGTGAACATGGACCAGAAGCAGCCGGGTTTCCCCGAGCACGTACTGCCGGCGTACCTGAAAGCACTGGGCGTCGAGTACCACATCGTCGAGAAAGACACTTACTCAGTGGTCAAGGAATTGATCCCGGAAGGCAAGACCACCTGCTCGCTGTGCTCGCGCCTGCGGCGTGGCACGCTGTACACCTTCGCCGATGAAATTGGCGCGACCAAGATGGCCCTCGGTCATCACCGCGATGACATCGTCGAGACGTTTTTCCTCAACATGTTCTTCAATGGCACGCTCAAGGCCATGCCGCCGAAACTGCGCGCTGATGACGGGCGTAACGTGGTGATCCGCCCGTTGGCCTACTGCAACGAAAAAGACATCCAGGCCTACTCGGACTTCAAGCAATTCCCGATCATCCCGTGCAACCTCTGCGGCTCCCAGGAAAACCTGCAACGCCAGGTGGTCAAGGACATGCTGCAAGAGTGGGAGCGCAAGACCCCGGGCCGAACCGAAAGCATTTTCCGCAGTCTGCAAAATGTGCAGCCATCGCAACTGGCGGACCGCAACCTGTTTGACTTCGCCAGTTTGAAGATCGACGAAACCGCGGCCTCGCGCTTCGTCAACGTCGTCAATCTCTGAACACCCCCCTGTGGGAGCGAGCCTGCTCGCGAAAGCGGACTGTCAATCGCCATCTCTGGTGACTGAGACACCGCTTTCGCGAGCAGGCTCGCTCCCACAGGTTATGTATTTCAATCCTCAGGAGAGGGCATGCGCGATTACAAGTGGCTACACGAGTACTGTCTGAACCGTTTCGGTTCGGCGGCTGAACTGGAAGCCCATCTGCCGGTTCCCAAGACCCCGGCACAATTGCGCAAGATCAGCGATGACCGTTACCTCTCGACCATGGCGCTGCGGGTGTTTCGCGCCGGGCTCAAGCACAGCCTGGTGGACGCCAAGTGGCCGTCCTTCGAAGAAGTGTTCTTCAAATTCGACCCGGAAAAAGTTGTGCTGATGAGCGCCGAACACCTCGAGCGCCTGATGCAGGACGCACGGATCATCCGCCACCTGGGCAAGCTCAAGAGCGTGCCGCGCAATGCGCAGTTCATTCTGGATGTGGCCCATGAAAAGGGCAGCTTTGGCGAACTGATCGCCGAGTGGCCGGTGACCGACATCGTCGGTTTGTGGACCTTCCTGAAAAAGCGCGGTCATCAACTAGGCGGGCTGTCGGCGCCGCGCTTCCTGCGCATGGTCGGCAAGGACACATTCGTGCCGAGCTACGACGTGGTGGCTGGGTTGAATGCGCAGAAGATCGTCGACAAAGTGCCGACCAGCCAGCGAGACCTGGCGTTGGTGCAGGATGTGTTCAACCAGTGGCATGAACAGAGTGGCGGGCGGGCGATGAGCCAGATTTCGATGATGCTCGCGTATACCGTCAATCATTGAAACCGAGCCGCGCCCTTCGCGAGCAAGCCCGCTCCCACAGGGGATCTGTGGTGTTCACGAATAATGTGTCCACTGAAGACCCAATGTAGGAGCGAGCCTGCTCGCGAAGGCGGTTTATCAGGCGACCGAAATCTCGCCTTCACCCGCCAACTTGCGATTCAACTGAAACCGCCACCGCACATACAGCAGCGCCGAGCAGAACACCGCCAGGCTCGCGCCCATTTCCAGCAACCCGAACAGCTGCCGGTTCGGGTCATACGCGGCCAGCGCGCCCTTGATGAAATACAAATTCACCACAAAACACATCCACGAATGCCCGCGCGCGCTGCCGACAATCATCCCCGGCGCGAGCAACAGCAGCGGCACCAGTTCGATCAGCAAAATCACCCACGGTCGTGCGCCATGCAGGTCGGCGACCAGCAGGTAGTAGGCGCACAGCAACCCCACCAAGCCGAAATAGCACAACAGGCTGACCGCTCGCATTGCCTTGACGCGCGGTTCGAGCCATTCGATCGAAGGCAGAATCTTCGGCTTCTTCGCCATATCAGCCCTCCAGCTTCTGCGCGGTCTTGCCCAGGCGCAGACCCAAGGCCCGGCACAGCGCGACTTCATGCTCATTCAAACCCTGTTTGCCATCCGCCCCGGCGTGATGGCTGGCGCCGTATGGCGTGCCGCCGCCACGGGTTTCCAGCAATGCCGACTCGCTGTAAGGCAGGCCGGTGATCAGCATGCCGTGGTGCAGCAACGGCAACATCATCGACAGCAGGGTGGTTTCCTGACCGCCGTGCAGGCTAGCGGTGGAGGTAAACACGCCGGCCGGTTTGCCGACGAGGGCGCCGGTCAGCCACAGGTTGCTGGTGCCGTCGAGGAAGTACTTGAGCGGCGCCGCCATGTTGCCGAAGCGAGTCGGGCTGCCGAGGGCCAGGCCTGAACAGTTCTTCAGGTCGTCGAGACTGGCGTACAACGCGCCTTCGTCCGGGATGTCCGGCGACACCGCTTCGCACTCGGTGGAGATCGCCGGCACGGTGCGCAAACGCGCTTCCATTCCCGACTGCTCGACACCCCGGGCAATCTGCCGGGCCATTTCATTGGTTGAGCCGCTGCGGCTGTAATACAGAACCAGAATGTACGGCGCGCTCACGGCAACAGCTCCAGCACTTTCTCCGGCGGACGGCCGATGACGGCTTTATCGCCGACTTCGAGGATAGGCCGCTCCATGAGTTTCGGGTGCGCCGCGATGGCCGCGATCAATTGCGCCTCGCTGAGAGTGGCGTCGGCCAGGTTGAGGGTTTTGTATTCGTCCTCACCGGTGCGCAGCAATTGCCGGGCATTGATGCCGAGCTTTTTCAGCAGGCCCTGGAGTTGCGCGGCGTCCAGTGGCGTTTCGAGGTAGCGGACCACGGTCGGGGTCAGGCCACGGGCTTCGAGCAGTTCGAGCGCACCGCGGGATTTCGAGCAGCGCGGGTTGTGATAAAGCGTCAGATCGGTCATGTGCGGGTCGCATCTTGCGTAAGGTGACGGCTATTCTAACTGTGCAGCGCCCAATCCAGAACCTCGGGAGGCGATGGGTCGCAGGCGCATTCAATTTTGAACAAGGAACATGACATGACAAGGCGATTGGCGGCGGCATTGGCGATCATCGGGGCGCTGATGCTGGGGGGCTGCGGCAACGACTATGGCATCGATCAGGATGGCCACAAAGTGGCGGCCGGGCGTCTCGATAAACAGTGGGTCGTGCTGAATTACTGGGCTGAGTGGTGCGGCCCGTGCCGAACGGAGATCCCGCAGTTGAATACCCTGGCCGAAGAACTCAAGGCCAAGAAGATCGGAGTGTTCGGGGTCAACTTCGACAATGTGCAGGGTGAAGAGCTGAAGAGCGCCAGCGAGAAACTGGGGATCAAGTTCACCGTGCTGGCGCAGGACCCTGCCGAGTTGTTTGATTTGCCGCGCAGTGAAGCGTTACCGGTGACCTACATCATCGATAACAAGGGCAAAGTGCGGGAGCAGTTGATGGGCGAGCAGACAGCGGCGGGGGTGATGGCGAAGCTGGAAGAGTTGAAAGCCACGAATTGAGCAGATACACGATCTGTAGCAACTGGCGAAGCCTGCGTTCGGCTGCGAAGCAGTCGTGAAGTCAGCGCATGCGGTCTTACAGAAAGACCGCGAGCTCAGGGATTACGACTGCTGCGCAGCCGAACGCAGGCTCGTACCTCGGCAGCTGCTACAAGGGCTGCGGCGCGTCAATCAACCCTCTTCAAGCCACCAACGCAACGGCTTGCCTTCGGCCGGCCAGAAACGCATCTGGTCGATCGGGGAGATGTCCCAGCGCTGGACGTTTTCCAGGGCTTGCAGGAAACGCTTTTCCTGCTCCATCAACGCCGGCGCGCAGAGTTTGCGGGTGCTGCCGACTTTGCCGAAGGTCAGCTTGTCGCCGTCCAGGGTGTACGGCGCGAACCAATGGTTGCAGCCGCCATTGCCGTAGGCCCGACCGTCGTCACCGAGGGTGATGGTCAGGTGGCTGTAATCCATCAATGGCCGTTCGCCGATCCATTCCAGAATGTAGCTGCGGTTCTGTTGCAGTTGAACCGGTTCGGCGGCGCAGCCCATCAGACTGGCGCCAACCATGGCCGCCAGAGCAAGGTGTTTCATCACGCAGGCTCCTGGCATTTCGGGCACAGGTGTTTCTCGCCGGCGGTGGTCCAGCCCAGCTCGGCAATCCGCGCGGTGGCGGCAGGCTTTTCGGCCTTGTTGCCCAGCTTGGCGTCGACCGCGAACTCGAAGCTCAGTTCTTTGGCGCAGCTGTCGCAGTTGACCTTCCAGGTGTGGATCGCCAGTTCGCCGAACACCGGACCACTGGCCACCGCGACCCATTGGCCGGGCGGGTTGATCAGGTGGCGAACGGTTTCGACGGTCAGGCGCATGGACAAGTCCTTGCTGCCTTTGAGGGTGACCACCAGAACGTCATTATTGCGAATCGAGCCGCCGTTGCCGGTGACTTGATAACGCCCCGGCACCAGGGCGCGGCATTCAGTCAGGGTGTGCTGCGGGTTCATCAGGCTGTAGCGGAAATCGTGTTCGACCATGGGTCCTCCAAATATGCGCGGTATGCTAGCACGGGCATCAACGCAGCATGGCGCGGGCTTGTGACCTTCGATCAGGTTCAAATCATCCACCCACTCATGGCACACTGCCGCTTTTACACCTCTAAGGAATGGAAATGGCCTTGACCGAATGTTTTGAATGCAAACAGAGCATCAGCTCTGAAGTGATTTCGTGCATTCACTGCGGCGCGCCGGTCGCGGCAAGGCGAGCGACTTCCTCCCAGGCTGCACCGATCTCCTTCGGGCACCGGCCGCGGGATGAACAGGTGCCTGAAGTTTCGACCGTCGATCCCGAGCCACAACCGCAAGTCGAGCCAATCCCCGAAACTCCGGCTGCGCCCGTTTCCCGGCACCGACGCCGGGGTGTGCCGGTGAATGTGCCGGCGACCGATGCGTGGGCAGACACGGCGCGTCCAGTGGAAGGTTGGCTGAAAATCATGGCATTTTTACTGCCACCGTTTTTCGTCTGGTTTCTGCTGCGTCCCGGACATTCCCTGCAACAGCGCCTGATCGGTTTCGGCTGGCTGGCGCTGTTGATCCTGGCGTCCTCGATCAGCCCTAAACCCTGAGGTTGATCAGCCTTCGACCTGATTCTGCGGCGCACCGGCCGCCCACGCTGCGATGTTCTGCAACGTAGTCCCGGCAATCGCGCCGAGGGCTTCACGGGTCAGGAAGGCCTGGTGCGCGGTGATGATCACGTTGGGGAAAGTCAGCAGCCGCGCCAGCACATCGTCTTGCAGCGGCAGGTCCGAGCGATCCTCGAAAAACAGCTGCGCCTCTTCTTCATACACATCCAGACCCAGATAGCCCAATTGGCCGTCCTTCAATGCGTCGATCAGCGCCGGAGTGTCGACCAGGCCACCGCGCCCGGTGTTGATCAGCATCGCCCCCGGTTGCATGTGCGCCAGTGACTGACGGTTGATCAGGTGTTTGCTCTGCTCGTTGAGTGGGCAATGCAGGCTGATGATCTGCGACTCGGCCAGCAGCTGCGGCAAACTCAAATAGCGCGCACCGAGGGCTTCGACCTGGGGATTGGGGTAGGGGTCGTAGGCCAATAGCTTGCAGCCAAAGCCGTTCATGATTTTTGCGAAGGTCGCGCCGATCTGCCCGGTGCCGACCACGCCGACGGTCTTGCCCACCAGATCGAAACCGGTCAGCCCATGCAGGCTGAAATCCCCTTCGCGGGTGCGGTTGTAGGCGCGGTGCAAGCGCCGGTTCAACGCGAGGATCAGCGCCACTGCGTGTTCGGCCACGGCGTGGGGCGAGTAGGCCGGCACGCGTACGATGGACAGGCCCAGGCGTTTCGCCGCGATCTGGTCGACATGGTTGTAACCGGCCGAGCGCAGGGCAATCAGGCGCGTGCCGCCGGCGGCCAAGTGTTCGAGCACCGGCGCGCTGAGGTCGTCATTGATGAAGGCGCACACCACTTCGTGATGCTCGGCCAGTGTCACGGTGTCGAGGCTCAGGCGCGCCGCTTGAAACTGCAACTCGATGTCGGCGGGCAAGTCGGCGGCGAGAAAGCTCTCGCGGTCGTAGGTCTGGCTGCTGAAAAGAATCGTGCGCATCATCCTGTTCTCCTTGAAGAGCCTTTGTATTGTGGCGCTTGGGGCGACGGATGTTATTGCTCTGGGTCAGGCACTGATACGTGCCTGAGCGGCCAGGCGATTGATCGAGCGTTCCAGTTCTTCGAGGGCCGCCGCGGCTTTCGGGTCCTGTTGCTTGAGCAGGGTTTCACTGCGCTGGCAGGCTGCGCGCAGTTGCGGAACACCGCAATAACGCGTGGCCCCGTGCAGGCGATGGACCCGTTCGATCAGGGCATTCTGGTCGTTGGCTTCCCGGGCAACGCGAATCGCCTCGCGGTCGGCTTCCAGCGAGGCCAACAGCATCGCCAGCATGTCCGCCGCCAGATCGGCTTTGCCCGCGGCCAGACGCAAACCTTCTTCGTGATCGAGCACCAGCAAATCGCTGCCGCCATGGCTTTCGCTGGAGCGCTCCGGCACCTGATTGCGCAGGGCCAGGCCGGTCCACTTCAACACCACTTGGGCCAGTTGCCGTTCGCTGATGGGTTTGGTCAGGTAGTCGTCCATGCCGCTTTGCAGCAGCGCGCGTTTTTCGTTGGCCATCGCGTGGGCGGTCAGGGCCACGATCGGCAGCGGCGTGCAATGCCGCTCACTTTCCCACTGGCGAATCGCTTCGGTGCTTTGACGCCCGTCCATGCCGGGCATTTGCACGTCCATCAGCACCAGGTCGAAGGTTTCGTTCTGCACTGCTTTGACGGCGGCGTAACCGCTTTCCACCGCGAGGACTTTGGCGCCCATGTCTTCGAGCAGGGTTTGCACCAGCAACAGATTGGCCGGGTTGTCGTCGACGCAAAGCACTTTCGGCGCACGGCTCGACACCGGTTCGCCGGGTTCGCTGCGCTGCTGGCGCGGGTTGACCAGATCGGACAAGGCCCGGCGCAATTTGCGCGTGCAGGCCGGTTTGGCTTGCAGCTGACTGTGCGGATTAGGCACCGAGAGATGGAACAGTGTCTGCTCGGTGGTCGGGCACAACACCAGGACTTTGCAGCCCAGGTGTTCGAGGTCCCAGATGTGCTGGTTGAGACGTTCCGGCGGCATGTCGTTGCTGGTGATGCCAAGCACCGCCAGATCGATTGCCTGCTCGGTTTGGTGAGCACCCGTGACCCCATTGGTCAGGCTTTCCAGGGTGTTGAACGGCGTGACTTCCAGACCGCAATCTTCCAGTTGATGCTGCAACGCCTGACGCGCCAGTTCGTGATTCTCCAGCACCGCCACCCGACGGCCCAGCAACGGCGGGCCGGGCAGGTCCTCGGCGTCGTCGCGGGTTTTCGGCAGGCTCAGGCTGATCCAGAATTCCGAACCTTCCCCCGGCGTGCTGTCGACGCCAATCTCACCGCCCATCTGCTCGATCAAACGCTTGGAAATCACCAGCCCCAGACCGGTGCCGCCGGGTTGGCGCGACAGCGAGTTATCCGCCTGGCTGAAGGCCTGGAACAGAGCGCGCACGTCCTGGCTCGACAAACCGATGCCGGTGTCCTGAATGCTGATGCGCAGTTGCACGCTGTCTTCGTGCTCTTCTTCGAGCATGGCCCGGGCGACGATAGTGCCCTCGCGGGTGAACTTGATCGCGTTGCTCACGAGGTTAGTGAGGATTTGCTTGAGTCGCAGCGGATCGCCGACCAGCGACAGCGGTGTATCGCGATAGACCAGACTCACCAGTTCCAGCTGTTTGGCGTGGGCGGCCGGGGCGAGGATGGTCAGGGTGTCCTGCAACAAGTCGCGCAGGTTGAATGGAATGTTGTCGAGCACCAGTTTGCCGGCCTCGATTTTCGAGAAGTCGAGGATCTCGTTGATGATCCCCAACAGGCTGTCGGCGGATTTTTCGATGGTGCCCAGGTAGTCGAGCTGGCGCGGGGTCAGCTCGCTTTTTTGCAGCAGATGGGTGAAGCCGAGGATGCCGTTGAGCGGCGTGCGGATTTCATGGCTCATGTTGGCCAGGAATTCGGACTTGATCCGGCTCGCTTCCAGGGCTTCCTTGCGTGCCAGGTCCAGCTCGATGTTCTGGATCTCGATGGTTTCGAGGTTCTGGCGCACGTCTTCGGTGGCTTGATCGACGCTGTGTTGCAATTCTTCCTGGGCGTTCTGCAACGTACCGGCCATGCGGTTGATGCCGGACGCCAGCTCATCCAGTTCCTGACTGCCGAGGGGCGGCAGGCGGGTTTCCAGATGACCGTCCTTGAGTTGCGCCACCGCCAGTTTGATCTGGCTGATCGGCCGATTGATCGTGCGGCCCATGCGCAACGCCAGCAGCGCCGCGCCGGCGAGGCCCGCGAAAATCAGCAGCAGGCTGGCGAACAGGCTGCGGTAACCGCGCAGCAGCATGCCGTTGTGGGACAGTTCGATTTCGACCCAGCCGAGCAGGCGGTCGGCTTCATCGGGAATCAGGTCACCGGCCATGTTGCGATGCTTGCCGAATACCGGCAGCAAGTAGCGAGTCGCGTCATTGCCGCTGCGCCGCAGCATCTGCGAGCTGTTGCCGATCGGCGCCGCATTGAGCATGGTCGGGCCGGCGTGCGCCAGGGGAGTGCGGTCGGGGGCGAGGAAGGTCACGGCGCGCACGTCGGTCTGTTCCAGCGACTGGGTGGCGATGCGCTCCAGCAGTTCGGTGTTCTTGTGGCCCATGGCCGGGGCCACCAGCGGTGCGAGCTGTTCGGCGATCATTTCGCCGCGCTGCATGAGTTGGGCTTGCAGGTCCGATTGCTGCATCCAGGTGAAATAGCCGCCCAGGACCAACGCCATCAGGCTGGTCGGAAGCAAGGTCAGCAACAGCACGCGGCCTTTAATTCCCAGTTTCTTGAGCACGCATTTCTCCTGCATCCCGCTATTTATTGGACCCGCGCGTGCATCCGGCACGCACCACTTGCGCAGTGTAGCGATTTGCTTGCGGGCAATCTTCGTAAATTGATGTCGTCATTCGTCGGCTGGATGGCAGGTTTTGCCTGACGGGCAAACCTTGGGTTGCCCCTGGCGAGGCAATCTTGAATAATCGCCAACTGAGAATTATTTGCAGATAGTCATGACTCCCATCACTGCTGGCCATCCTCGTATCCTGTCTATAGAAGACGACCTCGTGCTCGGTGCTTATGTTCACGAACACCTGGGGCGCTGCGGCTTTCAGGTGACCTGGTGCCAGAACGGCCAGGAAGGCCTCGACATTGCCCGTGGGCAAACCTTTGATGTGGTGCTGATGGATATTCTGCTGCCGGGTCTGGACGGGCTGAATGTCCTGACTCAACTGCGCCAGAGCCATGCGACCCCGGTGGTGCTGATGTCGGCGCTGGGTGCCGAGGCGGATCGCATCAGCGGTTTTCGCCTGGGCGCCGACGATTACCTGCCCAAGCCGTTCAGCATGGCCGAGTTGCGGGTGCGCATCGAAGCCATTCTTCGGCGGGTAGCGTTTGATCGGCGGCCAGAACCCTTCGCGGTGGTGAGCCCGGTGCATAGCCTGCTGTTCGACGATGACCAGTGCGAAGTCTTCTATCGCGAGCAAGCCGCCGGCCTGACCCGCAGCGAGTATCGCTTGCTGGAAACCCTCAATCGCAATAACGACGAAGTGCTGAGCAAGGCTTTCCTTTATCAGCAGGTGTTGCAGCGCGGGTACGCGGCCCATGATCGCAGCCTCGACATGCACATCAGTCAGATCCGCCGCAAGCTCAAGGCCATCGGCTACACCGAGCGGGAAGTGCGCACGGTGTGGGGCAAGGGTTACGTCTTGAGTGCCGTCGATGAAATGGTCTGACCTGCCGGGCCGGCACTCGCTGTTCTGGAAACTGGCCTGCCTTTTGGTGGCGTTCTGTTTGTTGATGATCTGGCTGAGCTGGTCTTGGGGCCGTTACATGGAACAGAAAAACCTGTTCCTGTCCGACGAAGCTCGGGGCACCTTGACGCTTTACGCCGCCGAAGCGGAACAGGCGTGGAATGAGGGCAAGAATGCCGGCGTCGATGCCTGGCTGCAGCGAGTCGGCCGGCGCGAGACCACCTGGGTCGGTGTGATTGGCGGCGACTTGCAGTCCTTGAGCAGCTATCCGCTGGTGGACAAGGAAATCCAGCGCCTGACCTTTCTGCGTGGCCTCGATTGGCCCACCAGTCGCCATACTCAAGGCTTGCCTTGGCTACGCGTGCCATTTCCCAAGGATCCGGGCGCCGGCAGCCTGGTGATCGAACTGCCACAACGTTTCATGCCCGGGCAATACCGGGTGTTCTGGCGAGTCATCACCAACGGCGTGATTCCCGGTCTCTTCACTTTACTGCTGTGCGTCGGTTTATACCGCTTGCTGGTAGTGCCGTTGAACAGTCTGCGCGAACAGGCCAATGCCTGGCGCGCCGACCAATTGAATGTGCGCCTGTCGAGCCACACCACCAATCGTGCGGATGAACTCGGCGAACTCGGCCGGGCTTTCGATCACATGTCCGAGCGCCTGCAAAGCACCGTGGCGCTGCAGCAACAACTGCTGCGCGACCTGTCCCACGAACTGCGCACGCCGTTGAGCCGTTTGCGGGTGGCCAGCGAAAGTGAGCAGGACGTGGTGCAATTGCGCGAGCGCATTGGTCGCGAAGTCGATGGCATGCAGCGTCTGGTGGAAGACACCCTGCAACTGGCCTGGCTCGACACCGAACGCTCGCGACTGCCCGACGAATCGATCCAGGTCCAGGCGCTGTGGGACATGCTTACGGAAAACGCCTGCTATGAAAGTGGCTGGCCGGCGAGTCAATTGCACTGCGCCGTGGATTCCTCCTGCTGGGTGCGCGGTCATCTGAATACCTTGGCCCAGGCGCTGGAAAACATTGTGCGCAATGCCATTCGGCATTCACCTGACGGTGGAATTGTCAGCCTCGCCGGACGTCGTGATGGTGAATATTGGCATCTATGGCTGGAGGACCAGGGCGGCGGGGTGGCTGAAACCGACCTCGAACGGATCTTCTCGCCGTTCATTCGACTCGACGGTTCACGGCCGGGAAATGGCGGATTCGGATTGGGATTGAGCATTGCCCGCAATGCAGTACAGCGTCAGGGCGGGGCGCTGTGGGCGGAAAACACCGTGACGGGGTTGCGACTGAATATGCGGTTGATGGCGGATGAGTGTGGCGCGAGTGACGACGCCTTCGCGAGCAAGCCCGCTCCCACAGTGGACCTGAGCCGCCCCCAAATTGTGTGATCACCACCGAACCCTGTGGGAGCGAGCCTGCTCGCGAAGAGGCCCTCCCATCCGCTAAAAAAAAGTATCAGCACTGCCGACGCAATTGCTCTGAACCTATTGTGCTGTTAGAGCGCCGCTTCCAATGCCATCAATCCGCCCCTTATTCCCATAAGCCATAAGCACCACACTTTGCGTGATATGGCCTGTCAACGTTTGCCGGTATGATAGGCGCCCCCGCAGTCTGGATTGCGAATACGCCATGACCTTGCAGTACCCAACCATCGCCGATTGCGTCGGCAACACTCCGCTGGTTCGTTTGCAGCGCCTGCCTGGCGCCACCAGCAACACCCTTTTGCTCAAGCTCGAAGGGAATAACCCGGCGGGTTCGGTCAAGGACCGTCCGGCGCTGTCGATGATTACCCGCGCCGAGTTGCGTGGGCAGATTCACGCCGGCGATACGCTGATTGAAGCGACGTCGGGTAACACCGGGATTGCGCTGGCCATGGCCGCCGCGATCAAGGGTTACAAGATGATCCTGATCATGCCGGACAACTCCAGTGCCGAACGTAAGGCCGCCATGACTGCTTATGGCGCCGAACTGATCCTGGTCACCCAGGAAGAAGGCATGGAAGGCGCCCGCGACCTCGCTCAGCGAATGGAAGCCGAAGGCCGTGGCAAGGTGCTGGATCAGTTCGCCAACGGGGACAATCCCGAAGCGCACTACACCACCACCGGCCCGGAAATCTGGCGTCAGACCGAGGGCACCATCACTCACTTCGTCAGTTCGATGGGCACCACCGGGACCATCATGGGCGTGTCGCGCTACTTGAAAGAGCAGAGCGACAACGTGCAGATCATCGGCCTGCAACCGATGGAAGGCTCGGCGATTCCGGGTATCCGTCGCTGGCCGCAAGAGTACCTGCCGAAGATTTACCAGGCCGATCGTGTCGACCGCATCGTCGACATGGCCCAGAGCGAAGCCGAAGACGTGACCCGTCGTCTGGCCCGCGAAGAAGGGATCTTCTGTGGCGTGTCCTCGGGCGGAGCGGTGGCAGCGATGCTGCGCCTGTCCAAAGAAGTTGAAAACGCGGTGATCGTCGCGATCATCTGCGACCGTGGCGACCGTTACTTGTCGACCGGCATTTTCGACGCGCCCAACTGATGGCCAAGCAAGAGAGAGGCCTGCGCTTCCAACCCACGGGCGGCAGCAAGGCCCCACAAATTCCGACCGGCAAAAAGCAGCGCTTGAGCATCGAGCGCCTGGCGAATGACGGTCGCGGCATCGCGTTTTTCGAAGGTCGCACCTGGTTCGTCATCGGCGCATTGGCCGGTGAAGAGATCGAGGCGCGCGTGCTCAATGCCCACGGCAAAGTGGTCGAGGCGCGCACCGAGCGGGTGTTCCAGGCCAGCGAACTGCGTCGCCCGGCACCGTGCCCGCACGCCGGTCGCTGTGGCGGTTGCAGCGTGCAGCATCTGCCTCATGTCGAACAACTCGCCCTGAAACAGCGCATGCTCGCCGAGCAATTGTCCAAGGTTGCCGGTGTCGAACCGCAAGAGTGGGCAGCGCCGTTGAGCGGTCCGGAATTCGGTTACCGCCGTCGCGCCCGGGTGGCGGTGCGCTGGGACATGAAAGCGAAAAAACTCGAAGTCGGTTTCCGCGCGGCGGGCAGTCAGGACATCGTCGCAATCACTGAATGCACGGTGCTGGTACAGCCCTTGCAACCGATCATGACCCGCTTGCCGGAAATGCTCCGTCGTTTGAGCAAACCTCAAGCACTCGGGCATGTGGAATTGTTCAGTGGCTCGTCGCTCGCAGTACTGCTGCGGCATATGGCGCCGTTGTCCGAGGCTGACCTGACGATCCTCAAGGATTTCTGTGCGTTCCATGAAGCCCAATTGTGGCTGCATGGCGACGGCGAACCGCAACCGGTCGAAGCCGATCAGACACTGGGTTATCGCCTGGAACAGTGGGGCCTGGACCTGGCGTATCGGCCGGGGGATTTCATCCAGGTCAATGCCGGGGTCAACGAAGCGATGGTTGCCCAGGCGCTGGATTGGCTCAAACCGCAAGCGGATGAACGCGTGCTGGATCTGTTCTGCGGGTTGGGCAACTTTGCCTTGCCGCTGGCCAAAGCGGTTCGCGAAGTGGTGGCGGTGGAAGGTGTGCAGGCAATGGTCGAACGGGCGGCTGCGAATGCTGCTAGCAACAATCTGCATAACACTAAGTTTTTTCAGGCCGATTTATCCCAGCCTTTGACCGAAGCCGAATGGGCGCGCGAAGGCTTTTGTGCGGTACTCTTGGACCCACCACGGGACGGTGCTTTCGAGGTGGTGCGCAAGCTGGCATCCCTAGGCGCCAAACGGTTGGTGTATGTGTCGTGCAACCCTGCAACTCTGGCGCGCGATACAGTCGAATTGATCAAGCAGGGCTACCGGTTAAAACGTGCCGGGATTCTCGATATGTTTCCTCAGACGGCACATGTCGAGGCCATGGCGTTATTTGAAGCGAGCTAGGACGGCTCGTCTGGTCCGACTGGCCGCCCGTGCAGCCGCCGCGCACCAGCCCAGCGCGGGCTCACGGGCATTGAAGGTCAGCGATTTGACGCATTGAATCTGCGTCGTAGGGAAGGTAAAGCAAGATGGTACAGGTGAGAGCACACCAGCCGATCAACACCGACGGCAGTATCAATCTCGAGGCTTGGCTCGATCACGCGGTCACTGTCGATCAGGCACTGGATCGCGAAGCCTTGAAGGAAGCCTGCGAGTTCGCTCGACAGGCCGAACAACAAGCCAATGCGGCGAAGAATCTGTGGTCCGAAGGGACCTCGAGTTTCCGCACGGGCCTTGAGATCGCCGAGATTCTCGCCGACCTCAAACTCGATCAGGATTCGTTGGTAGCCGCGATCCTGTATCGCGGCGTGCGCGAAGGCCAGATCGAATTGCCGTCGATCAGCCAGCGCTTCGGTCCGGTGGTCGCCAAACTCATCGACGGTGTGTTGCGCATGGCGGCGATCAGCGCCAGCCTGAGCCCCCGTCAATCCCTGGTGCTCGGCACTCAGGGCCAGGTGGAAAACCTGCGCAAGATGCTGGTGGCCATGGTCGACGACGTACGCGTCGCGCTGATCAAACTGGCCGAACGCACCTGCGCGATCCGTGCGGTGAAAACCGCCGACGACGAAAAGCGCAACCGCGTCGCCCGTGAAGTCTTCGACATCTACGCACCGCTGGCTCACCGTCTCGGTATCGGTCATATCAAGTGGGAACTGGAGGACTTGTCCTTCCGTTACCTTGAGCCTGACCAGTACAAACAGATCGCCAAGTTGTTGCATGAGCGACGCCTGGATCGCGAGCGCTTCATCGCCGACGTGATGAGCCAACTGAAGAATGAACTGACCGCCACCGGCGTCGATGCCGACATCAGCGGTCGGGCCAAACACATCTATTCGATCTGGCGCAAAATGCAGCGCAAGGGGCTGGAGTTCAGCCAGATCTACGACGTGCGCGCCGTTCGCGTGCTGGTGCCGGAAATGCGCGACTGCTACACCGCGCTCGGCATCGTCCACACCTTGTGGCGACACATCCCGAAAGAATTCGACGACTACATCGCCAACCCGAAAGAGAACGGCTACCGCTCGCTGCACACCGCAGTGATCGGCCCGGAAGGCAAAGTGCTGGAAGTGCAGATCCGCACCCACGCCATGCACGAAGAAGCCGAACTGGGGGTGTGCGCGCACTGGCGCTACAAGGGCACCGACGTCAAGGCCGGGTCCAACCAGTACGAAGAGAAAATTTCCTGGCTGCGTCAGGTGCTCGAGTGGCACGAAGAACTCGGCGACATCGGTGGCCTGGCGGATCAGTTGCGGGTCGATATCGAGCCGGACCGGGTCTACATCTTCACCCCCGACGGTCACGCCATCGACTTGCCGAAAGGCTCGACGCCGCTGGACTTTGCCTACCGCGTGCACACCGAGATCGGTCACAACTGCCGTGGCGCCAAGATCAACGGGCGCATCGTGCCGCTCAACTACAGCCTGCAAACCGGTGAGCAAGTCGAGATCATCACCAGCAAGCACGGCACTCCGAGCCGCGACTGGCTGAACTCGAACCTGGGTTACGTCACTACCTCGCGAGCGCGGGCGAAGATCGTTCACTGGTTCAAATTGCAGGCCCGGGACCAGAACGTCGCGGCCGGTAAAACCTTGCTCGAGCGCGAACTGGCTCGTCTCGGTTTGCCAGCGGTGGATTTCGACAAGTTGGCCGAAAAAGCCAACATGAAAACCGCCGAGGACATGTTTGCCGCCCTCGGTGCCGGCGATTTGCGCCTGGCGCAATTGGTCAACCTGGCACAGCAACTGGTCGAGCCGGAACGCGGCAACGAACAGCTGGAACTGATCCCGCGCAAAGCCACCGGCTACAAGCCAGGCAAGCGCGGCGATATCCAGATCCAGGGCGTCGGCAACCTGATGACCCAGATGGCCGGCTGCTGTCAGCCGCTGCCAGGGGACGCTATCGTCGGTTACATCACCCAGGGTCGCGGTGTGAGCATTCACCGCCAGGACTGCGCCTCGGTGCTGCAACTGGGCGGGCGCGAGCCGGAGCGGATCATCCAGGTCAGCTGGGGCCCGGTGCCGGTGCTCACCTACCCGGTGGACATCATCATCCGTGCCTACGATCGTTCCGGTCTGCTGCGTGACGTTTCGCAAGTGCTGCTCAACGAGCGGATCAACGTACTGGCGGTCAACACCCGCTCGAACAAAGAGGACAACACTGCGTTGATGTCCCTGACCATCGAGATTCCGGGGCTGGACGCGTTGGGTCGGTTGCTGGGGCGGATTTCCCAATTGCCGAACATCATCGAAACCCGGCGTAACCGTACGCCATAAGCGGTGGTCGATCTCCCTGTAGGAGCTGCCGAAGGCTGCGATCTTTTGATTTTAAAGAGCAAGATCAAAAGATCGCAGCCTTCGGCAGCTCCTACAGAGACCGGTTTAACGAGAGAAATTGATGTACAGCCTTGAAGACTTATTGCACCTGATGAACCGCCTGCGCGATCCGCAGTTCGGCTGCCCGTGGGACATCAGGCAAACCTACGCCACGATCGTCCCGCACACCCTGGAAGAAGCCTACGAAGTCGCCGACGCTATCGAGCGCGGTGACTTCGATCATTTGCAGGGCGAGTTGGGCGACTTGCTGTTCCAGGTGGTTTATTACAGCCAACTGGCCAAGGAAGAAGGGCGTTTCGAATTCGCCGGGGTCATCGACAGCATCACCCGCAAACTGATTCGGCGTCATCCTCACGTGTTCCCCACCGGCGATCTGTACGCGCCGCTGGACGTCCCGCGTCTGAATGAAGAACAGGTCAAGCAGCGTTGGGAAGAGATCAAGGCTGAAGAACGCGCCGAGAAATCTTCCGCGCCTGAGCAACTGTCCTTGCTTGATGACGTACCCGCCGCGCTGCCGGCATTGTCCCGTTCGGCAAAGTTGCAGAAGCGTGCCGGGCAGGTCGGTTTCGACTGGCCGGATGCGTTGCCAGTGCTGGACAAAGTCCGCGAAGAACTTGATGAAGTGCTCGAAGCCATGGCCGACAACGACGCGGCAGCGATTGCCGACGAGGTCGGTGACCTGCTGTTTTCCGTGGTCAATCTGGCGCGTCACCTGAAGGTCGATCCGGAAACCGCCTTGCGCGGCGCTAACAGTAAATTCGAAAGACGCTTCCGTTTTATCGAACAGGCATTGCGCGACACCCACCGTCCCATAGAAGATTGCACCCTCGAAGAGTTGGACGCCCTGTGGGGCGAAGCCAAACGTCAGGAAAAGAATTTGCCCAGCTGCGGTTGAGCAGTTGCCTAAGTGAGAAATAAGCACCATGAGCATTTCCCTTCGCGACCAGTTGCTCAAAGCAGGGCTGGTCAACCAAAAGCAGGCCAAACAGGTCGGCAAAGAGAAGCAGAAGCAGCAACGCCTGGTCCATAAAGGCCAGATCGAACAGGACGACACTCAGCAGCGCCTGGCCCAGGAAGCACTGGCCGAGAAGGTCAAGCGTGACCAGGAGCTGAACCGCCAGCAGCAGGAGAAGGTCGAGGCCAAGGCCCGCGCCGCCCAGATCAAGCAATTGATCGAAGTATCGCGCTTGCCCAAGTTGACCACCGAGGACTACTACAACTTCGTGGACGACAAGAAGGTCAAGCGCATCTCCGTCAACACCTTGATGCGCAACCAGCTCAGCAATGGCTTCCTGGCGATCGTGCACCATGCCGGCGGTTACGAAGTGATCCCGCGCGAGGCCGCCCTGAAGATTCAGGAGCGTGATCCACAGCGCATCGTGCAGTTGAACGTCAAGAAAGAAGAAGTTGCTGCTGAGGACGATCCGTACGCGGCCTATCAGATTCCTGATGATTTGATGTGGTAGTTGCAGAAGTGTAGTTATTGGTAACTACACATTCGCTAGTACTTCAGCTTGTGAAACAACTTGAGCCCGAAAGAGTGGTTGGATACGCTCTTTCGGGTTCTTCTTTGTGGGCGTATTAAATATTAAAGGAAATGTTTGGTTTCGGGTTTTTACTCCGGTGTCTTTTATTCATCCTGTATTCAATGGTTCATCAAGAGGAGGTTCTTTAATTAATTACACTTGAGGTTTTTGATGTTGGTTACTATTGCTTCTTTGCAACAACCTACCTTTCATTCCGAGTTCTCCTTGCCGCGCAAGCCAGGCCAGTACATGACGGAGTATGTGAGCCAGGAACTCTACAGAAGGATGCAGTATGTCAGCGGCAAACTCGAAGTGGCCGCCAAGGCTGCCATTGATCAGCGCCCGGACAGTGAGTGCCTGTTCTTCACCTTGCCCGAGTTCTTCTGGAACGTGCCGTGGAGCAGCGCACAGCACGAAGATGATCTGCTGGAGCATGGCATGGCGTGCATGGACAGAATGCCTGAATGCATGGAAGTACTGATGAATGGGCTGCCTGTAGACCGATACGGCAAAGTGGTATTGCTGGCAGGCACTTGTGCCACTTTGATCAAAGTAGGAGAGGGGGCTGACGCTTACTTTGATGTGATCAACTATGTGATGACCACCAGCAACTTCAAGGTTCTTAACGACGGCTCGCCGGAAATGTCGATGTGGCCAAAACGTTATGTGTCTGGAATTGATTTTGGAAAATACGTTGATAGTGCGGACGGATATTGGTTTTTCAAACTTTCAGATAACGTGACGATCAAGGTCAAGGATGTCAGTTCTACCGTGGCTGAACATAACTCTGCAGACGGTTACGGTGCGGTCTTTTCCAATACGTTAATTGCGCAATGTCCGTTCAGCATCAATGTGTGCCTGGACTATGCAGTTCTGGAAAATGGTCAGCGGGATGAAGAGTTGGAGAAAATCGATTCGAAAATTGATTTCCTGATTGCCTGTGGAATGTCTTTCGAAGATGGCAAGCGTTACCCGGACAGTGTCCGTTTTGCGGTCAGGAACGACGGGATGGGCGCGGGCAGTTGTCAGTTCGCTGAAGTGAAGGCCGGCAGGATTACGCATCTGGTGCCTTCTGTGATCGTCGAGGACAGCCTGCACTTTGCGACCCTGGACCTGAACTGATCAAAAGTCGCCTGCCCCGGCAAGAGGCCGGGCAGGCGCCTCATCCGTCATACCGGTTCAGCCGGCCGACGCTTCGCGTTTCTGTTCCAGTGTTTCCAGTTCGGCCTTGTAGCTGTGGGCGTCATTCTCGGAATGAAACATTCCCACCAGCATGTCTTGTTGATGTACGTCCCAGATGCGGATACCGGCGGCGATGCCTTCGTGGGATTTATGTGAATCGTCGCGTTCAGTTACTTTTACAGTCATCTGCTAGCTCCAATCTCTGTTATCTGCAGCAAGGCGTGTGCAGGACTCTGTTATATGTTTGGTTAGGTTGCTAAGTAAATGCTTTCGTTCGGTAACGAATATTTGCGAAATCTGCAAAAGTCCTGCAGCCCGCCAAACACGCGACATTCGGTCGCAGGCTGCTGAGTTTTATGACAAAAGTTTCATGTTCGCATTGAAGAAAACCGCTGCTTGAAGCTAGCTACATTTCCTTTGTGGGAGCGGGCTTGCTCGCGAAAGCGGTGTGTCAGACAGAAATGATGTGACTGACACTCCGCCTTCGCGAGCAAGCCCGCTCCCACAGGATTTGTGTAGTTGCCGATACTTTTTCCAGGCACAAAAAAAACGCCCCGAACCAGTCGGGGCGTTTTTGTGTGCAGCTAGCGGTGGGGTATTACTTACCCGCCCAGCGTTTCAGTACCAGCGTGGCGTTGGTGCCGCCGAAGCCGAAGCTGTTGCTCATCACGGTGTTGATGGTGGCGTCTTCGCGAGTCTTGGTCAGGATCGGCATGTCAGCCACTTCCGGGTCCAGTTCGTCGATGTTGGCGGAACCCGCCATGAAGTTGCCTTCCATCATCAGCATGCAGTAGATCGCTTCGTGAACGCCGGCGGCGCCCAGGGAGTGACCCGACAGGCTCTTGGTAGAGCTGATGGCCGGAGCGTTGGCGCCGAACACTTCACGCACACCTTTCATTTCCGCGACGTCGCCGACCGGAGTCGAGGTGCCGTGGGTGTTCAGGTAGTCGATCGGGGTGTCGACGGTGGACATGGCCATCTGCATGCAGCGGATGGCGCCTTCGCCGCTTGGGGCGACCATGTCGTAGCCGTCGGACGTTGCGCCGTAGCCAACGATTTCCGCGTAGATCTTCGCGCCGCGGGCCAGAGCGTGTTCCAGCTCTTCGACCACGACCATGCCGCCACCGCCGGCGATGACGAAACCGTCACGCTTGGCGTCGTAGGCACGGGAAGCCTTTTCCGGGGTTTCGTTGTACTGGCTGGACAGTGCGCCCATGGCGTCGAACAGGAACGATTGGCTCCAATGCTCTTCTTCACCGCCGCCGGCGAACACGATGTCCTGCTTGCCCATCTGGATCTGTTCCATGGCGGTACCGATGCAGTGAGCACTGGTGGCGCAGGCAGAGGCGATGGAATAGTTCAGGCCCTTGATCTTGAACGGCGTGGCCAGACAAGCGGAAACGGTGCTGCTCATGGTCCGTGTTACACGGTATGGGCCAACGCGCTTCACGCCTTTCTCGCGCAGGATGTCCAGCGCTTCCATCTGGTTCAGCGTGGAGGCGCCACCCGAACCGGCGATCAGGCCGGTACGCGGGTTGGAGACTTGCTCATCGGTCAGACCGGAGTCAGTGATGGCGTCTTTCATGGCCAGGTAGGCGTAAGCCGCCGCATGGCCGACGAAGCGATAGATCTTGCGATCGATCAGCTCTTCGAGGGGAAGGTCAATGGAGCCGGAAACCTGGCTACGCAGACCCATTTCGGCATATTCCGGGTTGAACCGGATGCCAGGGCGGCTTGCACGCAGGTTAGCGGAGACGGTCTCTTTGTCATTGCCCAGGCACGAAACGATGCCCAGACCAGTGATAACGACGCGGCGCATGCGGATAACCCTTAGAAGTTTTCAGTGGAGGTGAACACGCCGACCCGGAGGCCTTCGGCGGTGTAGATTTCGCGGCCGTCGACACTGACTGAACCATCGGCGATAGCGAGGTTCAGCTTGCCTTTGAGGACGCGCTTGATCTGAATGTTATACGTAACTTTCTTGGCGGTCGGCAGGACCTGACCAAAGAACTTCACTTCACCCGAACCCAGTGCGCGACCACGGCCCGGCAGACCTTGCCAGCCGAGGAAGAAACCGACCAGTTGCCACATGGCATCGAGGCCCAGGCAGCCCGGCATCACCGGATCACCTTCGAAGTGACAGGCGAAAAACCACAGGTCCGGAGTGATATCCAGCTCTGCGACCAATTCACCTTTGCCGTACTTGCCACCCTCTTCGCTGATATGGGTGATGCGATCCACCATCAGCATGTTCGGGGCGGGCAGTTGCGCGTTACCTGGGCCGAACAGCTCACCGCGACTGCAGCGCAGCAGATCTTCCCGAGTAAAGGCGTTTTGTTTGGTCATGCGAGCTCCTCAATAGTCCCGTGCGGCAGGGTGGGGCAAATCTTCCCGGCCGATCGAAGCGTTCATGCCTCGAGTCGACAGCCTACTCATAGACTATTGCGTTGTGGTGAAAGTCACAGCACCAAGGACATGAATGTACACTTGTGCACTGAAATTATTATTCAAGCCCCTTTTCGGGCCTGTTCGGGTGCCTAAGACTGCCGCACTTTCGCCTTTCACGCCAGTCGCAGATAGCCGAAAGGACAGCACTACTGCACCCAACGCTGCAGAATTTGCTGCAGATCAGTCCGTTTGAAGGGCTTGGCCAGGTAATCGTTCATGCCCGCCGACAAACAGGCTTCGCGGTCGCCCTGCAAGGCATTGGCCGTCAGGGCGATGATCGGCAGGTCCAGGCAGCCGGGCAGTTGGCGAATCTGTCGGGTGGCTTCGTAGCCGTCGATGATCGGCAACCGGCAGTCCATCAGAATCGCTTCGAAAATCAAGCTCTCGGCGCTGCGTACCGCCTGCGCCCCATCGGTGGCGACGCTGACAGTAAAGCCCAGGCTGCGCAACATTGCTTCGATCACCGTCTGATTGACCGGGTTGTCCTCCACCAGCAGCACATTGCGTCCTTCGCCATGGCCACTGCCCATCGGCGCCCGTGGCGGCGCCAGTTCCGGCAGCGCCTGCTTATAAAGAGCCAAGGGGATTTCGAGGGTAAACACCGAGCCGCGACCTTCTTCGCTCTGGGCGCGCAACGTGCCGCCCATGCGCTCGGCCAGGGTGCGGGCAATCGGCAAACCCAGCCCGGTGCCGCCGTAACGTCTTGAAATGGAACTGTCGGCCTGCTGGAACGCGTTGAACATCAATTCCAGGCTTTCAGGCGAGATCCCGATGCCGCTGTCGCGCACGCTGCAGGTGAACCACAGCAATTCGTGATCCAGCGATTGCCACTGCGGTTCGATGGTCACGCGGCCCTGTTCGGTAAATTTCAGCGCGTTGCCGATCAGGTTGACCAGAATCTGCCGGATCCGCGTCGGATCGCCCTGAACCTGCAAGGCGCGCATGTCGTCGGGAATCAACAGCTGGAGGTCGAGTTTGCGTTGCACCGCACTGTGCTGGAACGACTGGGCGCAACTGCTGATCAGGTCCGCGAGGTTGAACGGAATATGCTCCAGCTCCAGTTCCGATCGCTCGATGCGCGAGAAGTCGAGGATGTCGTTGATCACCTTCAACAGGTGTTCGGTGGACTCCGAGGCCAGCGCCGCGTATTCGACCTGCTCCTCGGTCATGTCAGTGGTTTCGAGCAATTGCAGCATGCCCAGCACACCATTCATTGGTGTGCGCAGTTCGTGGCTCATCATCGCCAGGAAATCGGATTTGGCGTTGTTGGCCTTTTCCGCTTCCTCGCGAGTCTGGATCAACTGCGACATCGCTTGATGTTGTTCGCGGCTGGCCTGTTCGAGACCGTCGGCGAGGTTGTTGATGTGCTGCGACAAGGCCCCGAGTTCGGTGTCATCGACGATCGGCAGCGGCGTGGTGTAGTCGCCTTTCTGGATCGCCTTGACCGCGTTGCCGATGTCGCGGATCGGTTGCGACAGGCTGCCCGCCAGGCGCCGGGCCAGCAGGAAAGTGAACAGCAGCGCGAACAGCGCGAGGATCCCGGCCTTGAACAGGATTTCTTGCTGGCGCTGGCTGAAGGCGTCGTTGGACAGGCCGACGATCACCCGCCCCAGATAATCTTCGCTCGGCGCACTGATCGACGTGCGGGTGTTCTGGAAAAAGTCATTGTTCAGCGCAATCCGTTGCAGCCGCACCGGGGCCTGGAACACCTCGACCTGCTGCGAGCGGTTGTGGGATTCCGACGGTTGTTCGACGTACACCAGAATCCGGTTGGCGTTGTCCTGCACTTCCAGGAAGCGCACGTTGGGCGTGGCCAGCGTGGCCTTGAGCAAACTTTCGAGCACGTCGTTGTTGCCGGAAATCACCCCGTACTCGGTGGCCGGCGCCAGTTGGTTGGCGATCAGTTGACCGGTGTGGTTGAGCTCCTGGCGCAAGTCCTGGATTCGCACGAACGTAAAGAAACTGATCAACAGCAACGTCAGCAACAGGGCAGGGCCGAGGCTGATGATCTGGGTTCGAGTGTTGATGTCCCAACGGCGTCGGAAGGTCATGGGCGGCTTTCTCCTTCGGCCAACTCTGTTGCGACAGATGCTTCATTCATCTGTTCAATACCTAATGAACGAGCCACCTGTGGATTGCTTAAGACTTTGAATTGTCTGGGGTAGAGCGAACGTGGCCAACTGGCCGGCGGCCGGTCGAGCAGATCATCGAGAATCGCCAGCCAGTCGCTTTGGTCGCTGTAGGTGCTGGCCAGGCTGCCAGCCTTGACGAACGCGGCGTTGGGGCCGATCAGCGCCATCTGCCGGGCATAGCTGCTGAGCAGCAGGTTTTTCGCGGTTTTCGGGTTGTACAGGTCGGGGTCGTCGAGGCCCAGCAGCACGTCGCTGTTTTTCAGCAGTGTCTGCAAGGGGCGGCTGTCATTGGTGTCGTCCCAAGGCTCGGTGACGATTTCGAGGCCCAGAGGCACGGCGGCCAGGCGCAATTCTTTCAGTAGAAACTCGCTGTGCCGGTCATACAGCACGCCGACGCGGCGGACCTGCGGCAGGATCAACCGGGTCAGGCGCAATTGCCGCTCCAATGGCGGATCGCTCCACAGCAGGCTCAGGTGGTTTGGCAGTTCATTGTTCAAACGTTGCCGTGCTTGCAGGCGGCTGATGCGCAGCACCAGCGTTGCCGGGCCTTGGCTGTCTTGCAGGCGCCAGTCGAGGCTCGGCAGGTCAAGCAGGATCAGGCGCGTGCCGCTGGGCAATTTGCCCGGCGCCGGCAGACTGGCCAGCGGCTGGAAACGCACGCTGTCAGTGGGGCGCAACTCGCTCAGGGCCTGGGTGAAAGATTGCACGCCGGGGCTGTCTTCGGCGCCGGTCAACAGAATCTCCACGGCACTGGACGACAGACTGCACAGCAGGCCGATGACTAGGCACACCCCGGCCAGCAGGCGGCCAAAGGTTGGCGTCTTCCGTGACTGAGGCTGCATCTAGAACGCCAGCTCCGCGCTGAAGTAAAGCACCCGGCGCTCGTCGTAATTATTGTCGACGAAGGTGGTGGGCTGATTGTCGAGACGCTGTTGCAGCACGCCGGCCAGTTCCAGGTTGGCCTTGCCCAGGCCAATGTGCTTGGCGATGCGTGTGTCGATCCGTTCGAAGCGGTAGCCGTTCAGCGCGTTGTCTCCATAGTAGAAGAGCGCGCTGTTCCAGCCCTGGCCCCAGTTGCGCAGCCAACCGGCAGAGCCGCTGTTGCGGGCGGTCTGTTGTTGATCCAGCGGATTGCTGGCCTTGGCATCGACGTAGGCATAGGTCAGGCGTAGCCGATCGACGCTGCTGACGTGCCAGTCCAGTTGCGTTTCTGTCCCGGTGAACCGCGAATTGTTGGCGTTGCTGGCGATGTATTGGTTGTTGCGCAACGGCTCGCTGATCATGCCGGTGATTTCGTCGTAGAACAGCTTCACATCCACCGCCAGGCCAAGCTCGGCGAAGAAACCGTTGTAGCCCAGTTCCCGGGAACGCATGTGCTCTTTATCGAGGTCGCCGGGGCCACGGGTCTTGACGAAGTAGCGGGCGCTGGTCTGGCCATAGGCGCTGGGCCGCAGGTTGGTCACCTGATAGCTCCAGTTCACATTGTTTTCGAACATGTCCGGCGAGCGAATGGCTTCGGAATACACCGCGCGCAGGCCATGGCGCGGGTTGATCAGGTAATTGACCGCCACCCGTGGGGTCAACGAGCTGCCGGTCAATTGCGTGTCTTCGAACATGGCGCCGCCCTGGAGCAGCCAGTGTTCGCTGGCGCGCCACTCGAGTTGGCCGAACGTGCGCCACGTGGTGTCGTCGAGCGTGCCATTGAAGTAGGTCTCGGAATCTGCCCGGTCGTAACGATAGTTCATGCCGCTGACCAGTCGCAGACTATCGGACAGGCTCAAGGTGTCCTGCAGTTCGAGGTCGTAGCGCGATTCCCGGGCGCTCTGGTCGATGTCGCCGCACAGGGTTTGCCGGGCGCCGTTTTTCCATTGCTCCAGCACTTGATTGCCCAACGCCTGTTCCGCCGGGGTCCCGGCCGGTGCGCCGGGACCGGTGTAGCGCTCCATATTGCGCGCCAGGCGTTCGGCGTAGTTCGGGTTGAGTTGCCACAAATCGGTGAGTTGCGGGCTGAACGACACTTCGGCATCACAGGCGCGCCAGGTCTGCTGGCGATCCCAGTGTTGCGCCGAGCCCTGGATATACAGGCTGTGATCGGGATTGATGTCCAGATTCCAACGCAGGGAGCCGGCGTAATCCTTGGCGACAACGTCTGAATTGTTCCCGGCGGCAGTAATCCCCGAAAACACCGGACGGTAGGTGTAGGGCCGCTGGTTGGTGCCGTCCTTGGCATTCAATTGCCAGTCGATGCTTTGGCTTTCGTTGAGTGTCTGGCTGACGGCGAGGTTGAAGCGGTCGAGGCGCCGACTGTCACGGTAATCGGCGCCGTTGCGGTCGGAATCGAAGCCATCGTCTTGCTGCCCTGACAACGATAAACGCAGATCCCCACCGTCCCAACCGGTGCCTTGGCTGGCATAGAAATCATTGATGCCGCGTTGGCCCCGGGTGATTTTGAGCCGCGTGCCGTGGCTGTCCGCCGGGTTGCGCGTGATGATGTTGACCACCGCCATCAGCGCGTTGGCGCCGTAGCTGACGGTGTTCGGGCCGCGAAAGACTTCGATGCGCTCGATGTCTTCCATGGCCACCGGAATATCGCTCCAGTCCACCGTGGCCAGGCCGGCGCGGTACACCGAGCGACCATCGATCAACACCTGCATGCGCCGGGCTTCGCTGGCGTTGGTGCCGTGGTAGTTCACCGCCGCCTGGTTGCCATTGATGTTGCCAACCATCATCCCCGGCACCAGTCGCAGCAATTCGCTGATGTCCCGGGCGCCGCTGGCGTTGATCAGTTCGCTGTCGATCACCGTCATGCTCCCCGGCACGGCGGCCGGCGACTGTTTCAGCCGCGTGGCCGTCAGCACTTGGGGCAGCGGATCGTTGTCGAGGAACAGATCGTCAGCCAGCAAGGCCGGGCTGAAGATCAGCGCCAGGACCAGCGACGAGCGGGGTGAGGGAGAGCCAAAAGACACGACACAGCCTTGGTAGCGATTAAGTGGCGCGCATGTTAACCGAGCTCAGTGACTTTTCCAGTCACGTTGCGGGCATTTTCCTAGGATTTGTTGGTCTTCTTCCTACAAGTGCCGGTAATTGATGCAGGGGCTGGCCGCGACTGGGCCGCTCCGTATAATGCCGGCATCGCCACTGGTATGGATTAACGGATTGCATATGACTGAACAGCGCCCTATTGCGGTCCTGGGAGGCGGAAGTTTTGGTACCGCCGTGGCAAATCTTCTGGCCGAGAACGGGCTTCAGGTCCGGCAGTGGATGCGTGACCCTGAACAGGCCGAGGCCATCCGGGTCAATCGCGAGAACCCGCGTTACCTCAAAGGCATCAAGATCTTGCCGGGCGTGGAAGCCGTCACTGACCTGCAAGCGACACTGGAAGCCTGCGACCTGTGCTTCGTCGCGCTGCCGTCCAGCGCGTTGCGCTCGGTATTGGCCCCGCACGCCGAACGCTTGAGCGGCAAATTGCTGGTGAGCCTGACCAAGGGCATCGAAGCCCACACCTTCAAGCTGATGAGCGAGATTCTTGAAGAGATCGCCCCGCAAGCCCGCATCGGCGTGCTGTCCGGGCCGAACCTGGCCCGGGAAATCGCCGAGCACGCGCTGACTGCCACGGTGGTTGCCAGCGAAGACGAAGAGTTGTGCTCGCGGGTCCAGGAAGCGCTGCACGGCCGCACCTTTCGTGTGTATGCCAGCGCCGACCGTTACGGCGTGGAGTTGGGCGGGGCGCTGAAAAACGTCTACGCGATCATCGCCGGCATGGCGGTGGCGCTGGGCATGGGTGAAAACACCAAGAGCATGTTGATCACCCGGGCGTTGGCCGAAATGACCCGCTTCGCGGTGAATCAGGGCGCCAACCCGATGACCTTCCTCGGCCTGGCGGGCGTCGGCGATTTGATCGTCACTTGCTCGTCGCCGAAAAGCCGCAACTATCAGGTCGGGTTTGCTCTCGGCCAAGGCCTGAGCCTGGAAGACGCGGTGACGCGCCTGGGCGAAGTCGCCGAAGGCGTGAACACGCTGAAAGTGCTCAAGGCCAAGTCTCAGGAAGCGGGGGTGTACATGCCGCTGGTCGCCGGGCTGCACGCGATTCTGTTTGAAGGGCGCACGCTTGAGCAGGTGATCGAACTGCTAATGCGTGCCGAGCCGAAGACCGACGTCGACTTTATCTCCACCAGCGGTTTCAACTGATTATTTAATCCAAGGGCAGGGAGAACGGGATATGAACGATCCGAAAGTGGAAGCCAAGTACGAATCCATCCTGCTGCGGGTGCTGTGGATGATCGTGTTCTTGCTGGTCTGGCAAGTGGCGCAATTCATCCTCGGCGCGGTGGTGCTGGTGCAGTTGATCTATCGTTTGATCTATGGCGCCCCGAGCGCCAGCCTGATGAACTTCGGCGACAGCCTGAGCCAGTTCCTGGCACAGATCGGTCGTTTCGGCACGTTTCACAGCGACCAGAAGCCTTGGCCGTTCGCCGACTGGCCGGCGCCGCGTACACCGGAAGGTGAAGCACCGCACGCGGTGGCGCCTGCTCCGCATCCGGTTCGAGATGAGGAACCCAAGCTATGAAACTCTGGGTATTGCGTCATGGTGAAGCCGAGCCTTATGGCTCGCGTCCCGATTCCGAACGGGCCCTGACCCCGCGCGGGTGTGAGGAAGTGCTGCGCAGCGCCGCCGAGTTGATCGGCCAGCCGATCACGGCCATCTACGCCAGCCCCTATTTGCGAGCGCAGCAGACTGCGCAACTGGTTCGTGAAGCCCTGGGTTTCCAGCCGGACATTCGCACCGTCGAATGGCTGACCCCCGGTTTCAGCCCGCAAGCGGTGTCGGAGCAGTTGGTGTCGGTGGATTACGCGTTGCTGGTCAGCCATAACCCGCTGGTGGGCAACCTGTTGGGCTACTTGCAGCACGGTCATGTGCAACAACCGGAAGCGGTCAAAACCGCCGGCCTGGCCGAACTCGAAGGCGACCTGCCATTGGCGGGAGCGATGAAGCTCAACGGCATCAAGCACCCATAGCCCTGAAGGAACCGGATCAATGTGGGAGCGGGCTTGCTCGCGAAAGCGGTGTGCCAGACAACATTGATGTCGACTGACACACCGCTTTCGCGAGCAAGCCCGCTCCCACAGGGTTCCCGCGTCGAATCGATTTTGTTTGAAATAATTAACCAAGCACTTGCTTGGTTGACTACGCTTGCTCCAGACCAAAAACACAGGAGCAAGCCGCATGTCTGCTGCCTTTCGTTTGCCGCTGGACGTGTTCTACGAGCGTGAAGCCCGCCATCCCCGTCAACGGTTCCTGGTCCAGCCGCTGGGCGGTGGTCAGGTCGAAACCCTGACCTGGGCGGACGTCGGTCATCAGGCCCGTTGCGCCGCGCACTGGTTGCGCGCCCGGGAACTGCCCCAAGGCAGCCACATCGCGCTGATCTCGAAAAACTGTGCCCACTGGATCATCGCCGACCTGGCGATCTGGATGGCCGGCCACGTGTCGGTGCCGCTGTACCCCAACCTCACCGCTGAATCCGTGGCTCAGGTGCTCGGGCACTCCGAAGCCGCACTGGCGTTCATCGGCAAACTCGATGACTGGCCCGGCATGTCGCGCGGGGTCAGCCCGGACTTGCCGACTATCAGCCTGCCCCTGCATCCGCCCGGCACCTTCGCTTTCAGCTGGGACGACTTGCTCAAGAGTTCGCCGATCCAGGATGACCCGAAACCGACTGCCGACCAGTTGGCGACCATCATCTACACCTCCGGCACCACCGGCCTGCCCAAAGGCGTGATGCACAGTTTCGGCAACCTTGGTTTCGCCACCACCCGTGGCACGCAATTGTTCGGTCTTAACGAGTCGGACCGACTGCTGTCCTACCTGCCGCTGTGCCACGTTGCCGAGCGGATGTTCGTCGAACTCGCTTCGATCTATACCGGGCAAACCGTGTTCTTTGCCGAGAGCCTCGACACCTTCCTCACCGATCTGCAACGCGCCCGGCCGACGGCGATGTTCGGCGTGCCGCGGATCTGGACCAAATTTCAGATGGGCGTGTACAGCAAGATCCCGGCGAAGCGCCTCGACTTTCTGCTCGGTCTGCCGATCATCGGCAAGCGGGTCGGGCATAAAGTCCTCGCCGGGCTGGGGCTGGATGCGTTGCGCATTGCCTTGTCCGGCGCCGCCCCGGTGCCGCAGACCTTGCTGTTGTGGTACCGCAAACTGGGGCTGGACGTGCTGGAGGTGTACGGCATGACCGAAAGCTGTGGCTACTCGCACATCGGCCGTCCGGGGGACGATAAACCCGGCTGGATCGGCAAGCCCTGTCCGGAAGTCGAGGTGCGGATCGCCGAGACGGGCGAGGTCATGGTGCGCAGCGGTGCGACCATGCTCGGCTATTTCAAGGATCCGGAGAAAACCGCCGAGACCCTCACCGAGGACGGCTTCCTGCGCACCGGCGACAAGGGCGAGCAAGACGCCGAAGGCAACCTGCGCCTGACCGGGCGCCTGAAGGAAATCTTCAAGACCAGTAAAGGCAAATACGTGGCCCCGGCGCCGATCGAGAATCGCCTGGCGGTGCATTCGCGGATCGAACAAGTGTGCGTGGTCGGCGATGGCTTGAGTGCGCCTTTGGGGCTTTGCGTGTTGTCGGCGGTCGGTTTGCAGGACGCGGCCAGTTCGGCCCGCAACGCCTTGCATTCAAGCCTGGAAAAACTTCTGGAAGAGGTCAACGGCGCCCTCGACAAACACGAGCGCTTGCGCCGGCTGGTGGTGGTCAAGGACAGCTGGGCGGTGGAAAACGGCTTTCTCACGCCGACCCTGAAGATCAAGCGCAACGTGATCGAAGCCGCGTATGGCGCGCGTTTCGAAGAATGGAGCGAGCGTAACGAAGCGGTGCTGTGGCAGGATTGAGTGACGAACAACATCAATAAAGGAAGTCAGCGATGAGTCTGTGGCGTACCGCTCCGAACATTGAACAATTGAATGCCATCCAGAAAAACACCATCGGCGAAGTGCTGGATATCCGCTTCGAAGCCTTCGACGACGAGTCCCTGACCGCGAGCATGGTCATCGACCATCGTACGCACCAGCCTTACGGCCTGCTGCACGGCGGCGCCTCGGTGGTGCTGGCCGAGACCGTCGGTTCGATGGCCAGTTACCTGTGCATCGATGCCAGCAAGTTTTACTGCGTGGGCCTGGAAATCAACGCCAACCACTTGCGCGGCTTGCGCAGCGGGCGGGTGACGGCGGTGGCCAAGGCGATTCATATCGGGCGTACGACGCATGTCTGGGATATCCGCTTGACCAGCGACGAAGGCAAGGCCAGTTGCATTTCGCGGCTGACCATGGCGGTGGTGCCGCTGGGTGAGAATCCTCCGGCGCGTTGAGTCTTTGAAGTCAAAAGATCGCAGGCTTCGCCAGCTCCTACATTGGATTGTTTACACCCGTAGGAGCTGCCGAAGGCTGCGATCTTTTGATCTTCGCGATATCTCCTGCCACCATTCCTGACCGTTATGGTCATTGCTGTAGTCCACCGTCTTACGGACAATCAACGCACGTTTCCCGCCCATGGATTGACCGGTATGTCGCAGCAGATCTTTTTCGCCCACGCCAATGGCTTTCCTTCGGGGACCTACGGCAAGTTGTTCGCGGCGTTGGCGCCTGAATATCAGGTGACGCATCTGGAGCAGCACGCCCATGACCCGCGTTTTCCGGCCGATGACAACTGGCGCAACCTGGTGGACGAACTGATCCATCACCTACAGCGCCAACCGGAACCGGTCTGGGGCGTCGGCCATTCTTTCGGTGGTGTGCTGCACTTGCACGCGGCCCTGCGTTGCCCCGAGTTGTATCGCGGCGTGGTGATGCTCGATTCGCCAGTGCTGACCCGCGCCGATCAATGGGTGATCCTCGCCGCCAAGCGCTTCGGTTTCATAGATCGTCTGACGCCGGCCGGGCGCACTTTGGGCCGGCGCGAAGAGTTCGCCGACCTGGACAGCGCTCGCCGCTATTTCGCCGGCAAAACCCTGTTTCGCGGTTTCGATCCTGAATGCTTCGACGCCTACTTGCAACACGGTTTGCACAAGGTCGGCGACAAGCTGCGCCTGCGCTTCGACCCTGCCACGGAAATCAGCATCTATCGCGGCGTGCCCCACACCAGCCCTGGTCGCGCGCGGCAGTTGAAAGTGCCGCTGGCGGTGGTGCGCGGGAACAACAGCCGCGTGGTCATGCGTCATCACGCCAGCTCCGTCGGGCGCATGCCGTTGGGCGAGTCCCTGACCATGCCCGGCGGCCACATGTTCCCCCTCGAACGTCCGCAAGACACCGCCACGCTGTTGAAGAACCTGTTCAGCCGCTGGGAAGGTCGTCGCCAGCAGGATTGCGCATGAGCAGCGTCGTCGAAGAAGTCCGCCTGAGCCTGCCGCACATCGAGTTGGCGGCGCACCTGTTTGGTCCAGAAGACGGCTTGCCGGTGATCGCATTGCACGGCTGGCTCGACAACGCCAACAGCTTTGCCCGCTTGGCGCCGAAGCTCAAAGGCTTGCGCATCATCGCCCTGGACATGGCCGGTCACGGTCACTCCGGGCATCGGCCGATCGGTGCCGGCTACGCGATGTGGGATTACGCCCACGACGTGCTGCAAGTTGCCGAACAGCTTGGGCTGAAAAAGTTTGCGCTGCTGGGCCACTCCATGGGCGCGATTGCTTCGTTGATCATCGCCGGGTCGATGCCGGAGCGCGTCACGCATCTGGCTTTGATCGATGGTGTCATTCCTCCTACAGACAAAGGCGAAAATGCGGCCGAGCGCATGGGCATGGCCCTGCAAGCGCAACTGGATCTGCGGGAGAAACGCAAACCGGTGTACAACACGCTGGACCGGGCCGTCGAGGCGCGGATGAAAGGCTTGGTGGCGGTCAGTCGCGAAGCCGCCGAACTGTTGGCGCAACGGGGCCTGATGCCGGTGCCGGGCGGTTACACCTGGCGCACCGACAGCCGTCTGACGCTGCCATCGCCGCTGCGTCTGACACAAGAACAAGCCATGGCCTTCGTCCAGCGCATCACTTGTCCTGCGCTGCTGGTGGTGGCGGCTGACGGTATGCTCGCCAAACATCCCGAGTTGCTGGAGCGTCTACCCTTTAGCCGTGAACAGCTGCCTGGCGGCCATCATTTGCACCTGAATGATGAAGCCGGCGCCGACCTTGTCGCAGACTGTTTCAATCGGTTCTTCGCCGTTCCTTGACTTGCGTCGGGCAACTGTCGAGGCTGGGCGGGTTGAAAAGGGAGACAACCATGATAAATCTCTATACCGCTGCGACCCCGAATGGCCTCGCGGTCGCCCAGGCCATGCTGATCCGATGAGCCTGCCTAAGCGTTCACTCAGCCTGTTGGCGTTGTGTTGTTTCAGTCCTTTGTTGTTTGCTGCCGATGTTCCGGGCAGCCAGGACCTGCCGATCGTGCCGCGTCTGGCCGATGCGCAGATTGTCGACTATCGCCCGCCGGTGGAGCTTGAACGGATCTATCCGTTGGGCTCGATCCGCAAGATCAGCGGCCAGTTGCGCTTCGATGGTCAGGTCAGCGCCCGTGGGCAAACCACCTCGGTGACCTACGAGCTGCCGCCGGAACATTCCTCCACCGAAGCCTTTACCGCCGCCCGCGAAGCGTTGCAGAAGCAGGGCGCCGGGTTGCTGTTCTGGTGCCAGGCCCGTGATTGCGGCGAAAGCAGCCTGTGGGCCAACGAAGTCTTTGGCAATTCCAAGCTCTATGGCGCTGACGATCAACAGGCGTATTTGCTGTTACGGCTGGCGGCGCCCAAGGACAACTCGCTGGTGGCGCTTTACAGCATCACCCGCGGCAATCGCAAAGCCTACCTGCACGTCGAGCAGTTTGAAGCAGCTACGCCGTTGGGGGATTTGCTGCCGACTTCGGCAACCTTGCTGCGCCAGCTCAAAAGTACTGGCGAGCTGGATTTCCCGAAACTGAATGCCGATCCTGATGACACCTGGCTGCGCTTGATCTCTCGTGGTCTGAACCTGGACACCACACTGCGGGTCAGTGTTTCCGGGGTTAAAGCCGAAGCGTGGCGCCAGTCGCTGATCGCTCAAGGCGTACGTGCGGCGCGCATGGAAACCGGCAGCGCCGAGGGCTCTGGCCTGCACATCGAACTGTTGCGGTAAGCTGCATCCGGCGAACGCGTCCCGCGCGTTCGCCTACTCTTTGGCTGACTGACTTATTTCGAGACTTGCATGATCAATAACGATCGGCTGTTGGTGCAGATTCTGCTCCTGGTGCTGTTTGGCGCGAGCTTCTGGGTGATGGCGCCGTTCTGGTCGGCATTGTTCTGGGGGGCTGTGTTGGCGTTTGCCAGTTGGCCGCTGATGCGTTTGCTGACCCGTTGGCTCAATGGCCGGGAATCTCTCGCCGCCGCCTTGCTGACCCTGGGCTGGATGTTGCTGGTGGCGGTGCCATTGGTGTGGCTGGGGTTCAACCTGGCGGACCACGTGCGCGATGCCACGGCGTTCATCAAGGACGTGCAGGTCGATGGCCTGCCGGAAGCGCCGGTGTGGCTGGGCAGTGTTCCTCTGGTCGGCGAACGGCTTGTCGGGATCTGGAACAGCATCGATGAGCAGGGCGCGGCAATGATGCTCGCGGTCAAACCTTACCTGGGACAGGTCGGCAACTGGTTGCTGGCGCGCAGTGCGCAGATCGGCGGCGGCATTCTCGAACTGACCCTGAGCATTGTCTTCGTGTTTTTTTTCTATCGCGACGGGCCGCGCCTGGCGGCGTTTGTCCATAGCTTGCTTTCACGCCTGATCGGTGACCGCGCCGGGTACTACATCGAACTGGTCGCCGGCACGGTGCAGCGGGTGGTGAACGGGGTCATCGGCACGGCGGCAGCCCAGGCGATCCTGGCCCTGATCGGCTTCCTGATTGCCGGGGTTCCCGGGGCGCTGGTGCTGGGGATTGTGACGTTCCTGTTGAGCCTGATCCCGATGGGGCCGCCGCTGATCTGGATTCCGGCCACGGCCTGGCTGGCCTGGAAAGGCGAATACGGAATGGCGGTATTCCTCGGGATCTGGGGCACGTTCATCATCAGCGGCGTGGACAACGTGCTGAAGCCGTACCTGATCAGTCGCGGCGGGAATCTGCCGTTGGTGATTGTGCTGCTGGGGGTGTTTGGCGGGTTGATTGCGTTCGGATTTATCGGGTTGTTCATCGGGCCGACGTTGTTGGCGGTGGCGTACAGCTTGTTGACTGACTGGAGCAAGAGCCAGGCGCGGGTTGAAGATCGCCGCTGAAATTCCCCTGCTTGTATAAATCCCACTGAACCGGCGACGGTCAGTGGGATTTTTTGTTGGGGCGTATGGCCTCTTCGCGGGCAAGCCTCGCTCCTACATTGGATATGTGTCGGGCACGAACCCTGTAGGAGCGAGGCTTGCCCGCGAAGCTTTTGCCTCAGCTCGTAACGTTCAGGTACTTGCCCACGCTCGCCACGTTATCCAGCGAATACTGCTTGCTCAAATTGGCGATCATTTTCTGCAGCGCTTCGCTGACATTCGACTGATCGGTAGAGCTGTCGCTGTTCTTCTCGCGACCCGCCTGCAACGCAGCTTTGAGTTCATCACTGCTGACGCCACCGCTGCTGTCACTGTCGAGCACCTTCAGCAACGCTGCGCTGGTGTCGGTCGAGGTCGATGAGCTACTGGTGCTGGCCTGCAACGCGCTGCTCAGTTCGGTGGCGCTGACGCTGCCGTCGCTGTCCGTGTCGAGTTGGCTGAACAACTGGTCACTGGACGCTTGTTGCGGCGGCGGTGGCGGTGGGCTCATCGCAGCGGCGAGTTCATCCTTGCTGACGGTGCCGTCCTGGTTTTTGTCCAGCGCCGAAAAGATTTCCTTGCTGTCGGCAGTGCTGCCGGCAGCGGTCAGGCCAGTGCTCAACTCATCGCTGCTGAGGTTGCCGTCGCTGTCGGCGTCCAGTGCGCCAAGGAGTGCGTCGGCCAGATCAGTATTCGGCGCCTGATCCTGCGGAGGAGAGGGCGGCGCCATCGCGGCCATTTCTTCACTGCTCAGGCTGCCACTGTCGTCGCTGTCGAGGTCGGTGAAGTTCTTGCTCAGGTCGGCCAACAGACGATTGTCGGGCTTCTCGGTCTGGGCGGTTTTTAGTTCGTCCTGACTTACCGAGCCGTCGCCATTGCTGTCGAGCTTGGTTAACAGTTGTTTCTGGAACTCTGCACGGCGGGCGGCGTTGGCCGCCGTGTTGCTGGTGCTCGTGCTGGTATAGCTCGTGTAATTACTGCTGACGCTACCGATCATTGGGCTCACTCCTTTGGACGGAAAACCGGTGAGTGCACCGGCTTATGCAGCCTCAAGGGGCAAGTTGTCGTGGGTATGTGGCGTTTGTACCGGTTGGTACACAGAGTCAGCAGGCCAATCCGATATCCCCTGTGGGAGCGGGCTTGCTCGCGAAGAGGGAGTGTCAGTCGACATCATTGTTGACTGATATACCGCTTTCGCGAGCAAGCCCGCTCCCACAGGGGGATCTGTGTTTCGCAGGGGATTTATTTGGGGCTTCAGGTGCGAGGCAATTTGATGACAGCAGTCAAACCACCACCCGGCGTTTCTTCCAGGCTCAATTGCCCGCCCAACCGTTCCGCCGCTTCTCGGGCGATGGTCATGCCGAGGCCGACGCCGCCGGAGTTGCGGTTGCGCGAACCCTCCAGCCGGAAGAACGGTTCGAACACCGCTTCGCGTTTGTCCGGCGCAATCCCAGGACCATGGTCGATCACCCGAATCACCAGGTTTTCACGGCTGTCTTCGAGGCTGATCAGCGCTTCCCCGGCATAACGCAGGGCGTTGTCCATCAGGTTATTGATGCACGAGCGCAAGGCCATAGGCTGCACTTGTAATGGCGAGCAATGCCCAGTGGCTTGCACGTCAGCCCCTTGGTCCTGGGCGTTTTCGCTCAAGGATTCGACCAGCGCCTGCACGTCCATCCATTGCAGCGCTTCGCTGGTGCGTTGTTCGTGCAGGTAGGTAAGGGTGGCGTCGAGCATGCCGATCATGTCGTCCAGATCCTGGCGCATCTGGCCTTGCAGCTTGTCGTCGTCGATCTGTTCCAGGCGCAACTTGAGCCGCGACAGCGGCGTGCGCAGGTCGTGGGACACCGCACCGAGCATCCGCGAGCGCTGCTGCACTTGTTCGATGATTCGGCGCTGCATCTTGTTGAAGGTGTGGGCCGCTTGCCGCGCCTCCCGTGGACCGGACTCGTCCAGCGGCGGGCTGTCGAGGTTTTCGCTCAAGCGCTCGGCGGCATCGCTCAGCCGCTGGATCGGCCGGCTCAACAGTTTGGCGCCGTACCACGCGGCAATGATCAGCGAGACCAGTTGAAACGTCAGCGGCACCAACGGCCCGCCAAACCATGGTCGTGGCGGACGTTTTTCGAAGCGCGGGTCCATCGGTGGGCGCGGGCCCTCGAAGTCCTCGGAAAATCCGGGCGGCGGTGGAGGGGGCGGCGGGCCGTAGTGGTGAAACCAGAAAAACGCCAACAGGTGCGCCAGGATGATCGCGATCAGCAGCACGCCAAACAGGCGGCCGAACAGCGTATCGAAGCGCGCACGCATCAGCCGATGTCTCTCGCGTCGAACAGATAACCCTCACCGCGAACGGTCTTGATCAGCTGTGGGTTTTTCGGGTCATCCCCAAGTTTCTGGCGCAGGCGCGAGACCAGCAGGTCGATGCTGCGATCAAACGCTTCGATCGAGCGACCCCGGGCGGCATCGAGTAATTGTTCGCGGCTGAGCACCCGGCGCGGACGTTCGATAAACACCCAGAGCAGGCGGAATTCGGCGTTGGACAGCGGCACCACCAGGCCATCGGCGGCGATCAACTGGCGCAGCACGCTGTTCAGGCGCCAGTTGTCGAAGCGAATATTCGCACGCTGTTCGGTGCGATCGTCGCGCACCCGCCGCAGAATCGTCTGAATCCGCGCCACCAGTTCCCGTGGCTCGAACGGCTTGGCCATGTAGTCGTCGGCACCCAGTTCGAGGCCGATGATCCGGTCGGTGGGTTCGCAGCGCGCGGTGAGCATCAGGATTGGAATGTCCGACTCGGCGCGCAGCCAGCGGCACAGCGACAAGCCGTCTTCGCCGGGCAGCATCAGGTCGAGCACCACCACGTCGAAATGTTCCGCTTGCAGGGCCAGACGCATGGCCGCGCCATCGGTGACGCCGCTGGCGTGGATATTGAACCGGGCCAGGTAGTCGATCATCAATTCGCGGATCGGGACGTCATCGTCGACGATCAGGGCGCGAATGCTCCAGCGTTTGTCGTCGCCGGGCGCTTTTTGATCGTCGTTCACAGGTGCAGGGGTGTTGTGCATGCGTGCGTTCATCTGCCAGGTAGGCTGCCAACCACAAAGATGGGCTGCGAGGTTGTGGCTTCAGCATAGGCGTCCAGCCCGAAGGCGGGAAGTGCTGTAAGGACGTGTTGCGGCTGCCGAGGGTAGCGATGCCCTTTGTTGTAGGCGTGTCCTGTGTGTATCGGGCTCGACACAATTGGCGCACAAGCTAGGCTTGCCGGAGTATGCGGGACGATTTACCGATCATCGGGTCCCGCAGCGGCGCTGGTTCCGCTACAATGCGCGCCGATTTCGTCCTGCCTGAGAGCCCGCACATGTCCGTCTGCCAGACTCCTATCATCGTCGCCCTGGATTTCCCCACCCGTGACGCCGCACTGAAGCTGGCCGACCAGTTGGACCCGAAACTGTGCCGGGTCAAAGTCGGCAAGGAACTGTTCACCAGTTGCGCCGCAGAAATCGTCGGCACCCTGCGCGACAAGGGTTTCGAAGTGTTCCTGGACCTCAAGTTCCACGACATCCCGAACACCACCGCCATGGCAGTGAAAGCAGCGGCGGAGATGGGCGTGTGGATGGTCAACGTGCACTGCTCCGGCGGTCTGCGCATGATGGCGGCGTGTCGCGAAGTGCTCGACCAGCGTACCGGCCCCAAGCCGCTGCTGATCGGCGTGACCGTGCTGACCAGCATGGAGCGTGAAGATCTGGCGGGCATAGGCCTGGACATCGAGCCGCAGGAGCAAGTACTGCGCCTGGCCGCACTGGCGGAAAAAGCCGGGATGGATGGTCTGGTGTGCTCGGCCCTGGAAGCTCAGGCCCTGAAAACGGCCCACCCGTCGCTGCAACTGGTGACCCCGGGGATTCGTCCGGCCGGCAGCGCCCAGGACGATCAACGCCGCATCCTGACCCCGCGCCAGGCGCTGGATGCCGGTTCCGATTATCTGGTGATCGGCCGTCCGATCAGCCAGGCGGCGGATCCTGCGAAGGCGTTGGCCGACGTCGTAGCCGAAATCGCTTAACCAGACACACTGAAGATCCAAATGTGGGAGCGAGCCTGCTCGCGAAGAGGAGTGTCAGTCGACATCATCATTGACTGATACACCGCTTTCGCGAGCAGGCTCGCTCCCACATTGGTTCTGGGGTGTGTTGAAAAACCGGGTTAAACCTTCAACACCAACTTCCCGAAATTCTCGCCGCTGAACAATTTCATCAGCGTCTCCGGGAATGTCTCCAGGCCTTCGACAATATCTTCGCGGCTCTGCAATTGCCCCTTGGCCATCCAGCCGGCCATTTCCTGCCCGGCGGCGGCGAATTGCGCGGCGTAGTCCATCACTACAAAACCTTCCATACGTGCGCGGTTGACCAGCAGCGACAGGTAGTTGGCCGGGCCTTTGACCGCTTCCTTATTGTTGTATTGGCTGATCGCGCCGCAAATCACCACCCGGGCTTTCTGGGCCAGGCGACTCAGCACCGCGTCGAGGATATCGCCGCCGACGTTATCGAAATACACGTCCACGCCTTTCGGGCATTCGCGCTTGAGCCCGGCGGCGACGTCTTCGTTTTTG
This sequence comes from Pseudomonas sp. B21-053, assembly GCF_026016365.1. Classification (NCBI taxonomy): domain Bacteria; kingdom Pseudomonadati; phylum Pseudomonadota; class Gammaproteobacteria; order Pseudomonadales; family Pseudomonadaceae; genus Pseudomonas; species Pseudomonas sp. B21-053. The sequence goes on along the minus strand of NZ_CP087205.1, from coordinate 5,300,478 downwards.
TAGTCGATGACCCCGTCAAAACCCAGTTCGTCGATCAGGAACTTGCACTTGTCCGCGCCGCCGGCGATGCCGATCACGCGGCAGCCTTTGATCTTGGCGATCTGCCCGGCAATGCTGCCCACCGCGCCGGCTGCGCCCGACAGCACCACGGTGTCGCCGGCCTTCGGTGCGCCGACGTCGAGCAGGGCGAAGTAAGCGGTCATCCCGGTCATGCCCAGTGCGGACAAGTAGCGCGGCAGCGGCGCCAGTTTCGGATCGACTTTGTAGAAACCTCGTGGCTCGCCGAGGAAATAATCCTGCACGCCCAGGGCGCCGTTGACGTAGTCCCCGACCGCAAAGCCTGGATTATTCGATGCAACGACTTTGCCTACGCCCAATGCGCGCATGACCTCGCCGATACCAACCGGCGGGATGTAGGACTTGCCCTCGTTCATCCAGCCACGCATGGCCGGGTCCAGGGACAGGTATTCGTTCTTGACCAGGATCTGACCCGCCGCCGGCTCGCCGACCGGTACTTCTTGAAAGGTAAACGTTTCGCGAGTCGCCGCGCCGACCGGGCGTTTGGCAAGCAGGAATTGGCGATTGGTCTGGGTAGTCATGAAAGGCACTCAAGATGAATGAAGCCTTGTTGATAGACCTTCAGGGCCGATGCCGCAAGGTTGGCTGATGCGGCGAATGCAGGCCGATCCAGTGCAGTGATAGTCGGTTGGGCGGTTCTATCACTGTGAGTCATGGGCACTCAACCGGCCTTCTGATAGTGCTGCCGCGCTTACCGCCCCGTGGATAGACTGCAAACACGCGATCCCCCGCCATCTTCTCTTCGAGGACTGAACAATGAGCATGACGTTTTCCGGCCAGGTAGCCGTTGTGACCGGTGCCGCCAATGGTATTGGCCGCGCCACCGCCCAGGCTTTTGCGGCCGAAGGGTTGAAGGTAGTGGTCGCCGATCTGGACACGGCGGGAGGCGAGGGCACCGTAGCGCTTATTCGCACGGCGGGTGGCGAAGCGTCCTTCGTGCGTTGCAACGTTACCGTGGAGAGCGAGGTAAAACATCTGATGGACGAGGTGATCAATACCTACGGCCGTCTCGACTATGCCTTCAACAACGCCGGTATCGAGATCGAAAAAGGCAAACTCGCCGACGGCACCCTCGATGAGTTCGACGCGATCATGGGCGTCAACGTCAAAGGCGTCTGGCTGTGCATGAAGTATCAGTTGCCGTTGCTGCTGGCCCAGGGCGGCGGCGCGATCGTCAACACCGCGTCGGTGGCCGGCCTCGGTGCGGCACCGAAGATGAGCATCTACGCGGCCTCCAAGCACGCGGTGATCGGCCTGACCAAATCGGCGGCCATCGAATACGCCAAGAAGAAAATCCGCGTGAACGCGGTGTGCCCGGCGGTGATCGACACCGACATGTTCCGTCGCGCCTATGAAGCCGACCCGAAGAAGGCTGAGTTCGCCAACGCCATGCACCCGGTCGGCCGCATCGGCAAAGTCGAGGAAATCGCCAGCGCGGTGTTGTACCTGTGCAGCGACGGCGCGGCCTTCACCACCGGGCATTCGCTGGCCGTGGACGGTGGCGTTACCGCGTTCTAAAAGTCGATAGCGCAATCCCCCCTGTGGGAGCGGGCTTGCTCGCGAAGAGGGAGTGCCAGTCGATATCAATGTTGACTGACACACTGCCTTCGCGAGCAAGCCCGCTCCCACATGGGTTTGTGGCTAGCCATGGGGAATGTGTTTCAAATGGTTAGAACCGCCGCTTTTGGCGGCGTTGTCGCACAGCCTGATGTGCGCGCCTGTGATTTACTGCTGTCAGCAAAATGGACAGGAGTTTGCTTGCTCATGGAATTGAGAATTGATCGACAGGCAATGGTGCCCGTCGTACAGCAAATCGTCGACGGACTGGCGAGCTGGATCCGTCAAAGCGAAGTACCGCCCGCGACGCGTTTGCCTTCCGTGCGACAAATGGCACGGCTCAATTTGCTCAGTCAATCCAGCGTCGTCGAAGCCTGTGAGCGCCTCGTCGCCCAAGGGATTCTGGCGCCGCGCCCCGGGTCGGGATTCTGTGTCGCCGCGGCGGCACCCGCTGCGCCGCACTCATGGGTGCTTCCCGGGTTCGAAGACGCCGAGTTGATGCAAAGGGGATGCACTGACAGCTTGTCGGGTGAACTGATGCTGGGGTGTGGCGGTTTGCCTGAAAGCTGGCGCGAGACGGACGACCTCAGCTACGCCATCCGCCAGGTGGCCCGCACCGATATGGCCGGACTGTTCAACTACAGTACGCCGCTGGGCCTGCTGCCGTTGCGCCAGCAGATCCTCAAACGCTTGAAACCGCTCAATATCGAGGCGGACGAAAACCGCGTCCTGACCACCGCCGGCGCCAGCCAAGGGCTCGACCTGATCGTGCGCACGCTGTTCAAGCCGGGAGACTGCGTGGTGGTGGAAAATCCCGGTTTTTCGCATCTGTTCGATTTGCTCAGGCTGCACGGCATTCATATGCTTGAGGTGCCACGCACTCCGCAAGGCCCCGACACGCAAGCGCTCGAACGTGTACTGATCACGCACCGCCCGCGAGCGGTATTCATCAATAGCTTCCACCACAACCCCACGGGCAGTTGCATGACCCCCGTGGTAGCGCAACGGGTTCTGGAGCTGAGCAAGACGCATGGCGTGCTGGTGATCGAAGACGACGTTTATGCGGACTTTCACAATGCTCCCGGTACACGTCTCGCGGCGCTGGATGACGACGCCCGCGTGATCTACGTCGGCAGTTTCTCGAAAACCCTCAGCAGCTCACTGCGCGTCGGGTTTGTAGTGGCCGGCGCCGAGCTGATTGCGCGGCTGGCCGAGGTCAAGATGATCAGCAGCATGGGCGGGTCACGGTTTTGCGAGTCGGTGCTGGCCAGCCTGTTGGCCAACGGTGCCTATCGCAAATTGGTGCAACGCCAGCGCCAGCGCCTGAACGTGGACCGGGTCGCGGCATTGCAGGTGCTTGAAGATGCCGAATGGGAGGTGTTCGGCAAGCCGGCCGGCGGCTTGTTCATCTGGGCGCGATCGCCAATGTCCGACTACGCTCAGTTGCGCACGCAGGCACAACGTTTCGGTGTCCTGCTGTCTTCCCCGACGGCATTCAGCCCGACTGGCGAAACCAACGATTGGCAGCGAATCAATGTGGCTTATGCCTGTGATCCGCGGGCCCGCCGGTTTTTCCAGGCCACTGCTTTGAATCGACCTAAAACGTTCTGAAAACGACGTGGGCGTAGCTTTTTGCCATTATTCCGACGCCAGAGACTTGTGTTGACACAGGCCCGTTGCGAATCTCCATCTACAGACTATGGCAGGGGACTACGAGCAATGATTTCGGCCGTGCAAGGACGTTTTGCCAACCTCGGTATGGCGAAAAAACTGGGTATCGGGTTTGTCCTGGTGCTGTTGTTGACAGCCTTGGTGGCAGCCATTGGCGTATGGTCCCTGCAAACCATCAGTCAGCGCTTCGACGGGCTCAAACAGATGTCGTCGCTTAACAGCGGCTTGCTCAAGGTGCGCTTGCTGGAACAGGAATACGCCTTGCACGGCAACCCGAAAACCGCCGACGCCCTGCGACAGGGGGTTGATGCGCTGGTTGCGTTGGCGGACCAGTTGAAGGCGCAATCGGCCGCCAACGTACCGGTGATGAACGATGTCGAGCAGTCGCTGGCGGCCTATCGCAAGGCCTTCGACGAATTTGTCTCGCTGACCCAGGCCAAGGACCTGGCGCTGGAAATGGCCAGTTGGTCGGTGTCCAGTGTGGCGAATAACCTCGACGTGTTGCAGGCCGGTCTGGCGGACGATGGCGCTTATACCTTGAAGGATTCTGAAGGCAAGGACGGCGCGCAATTCATCGAACAGGCCAACCAGGTCAGCCAGGTGTCACGGCTGATGTTGCAGGCCATGAACGAAGCCCGCGTGCGCCTCGACCAGAGCCGCAAGGGCGACGACGACAGCGCTGGCAAAGGCAAGATCGAACAGGCCGATCAGGCGTTGGCCCAGGCCGAACAGCTGAAAACCACGGTCAAGGACGAGGGCTATCAGACCGTCCTTAATGAAGTCGCCGGGCACATCGCCAGTTTCAGCGAAAAACTGGCTGAGTACACCGGGCTGCTGGCCCAGGAAAAAACCGTCTACGAGCAATTGCATCAGCGCGCCGCCCAGGTAGTGGAGCGAGTGGATCAAGCCTATGTGGCCGAAGACGGGGCGATGCAGGCCGAGTTGAAAAAGAATTCTTTGTTGATCGTCGGCTCTTCGGCGCTGGCGCTGCTGGTCGGCCTGATCGCGGCGTGGGTGATTACCCGGTTGATCGTGGCGCCGCTGCGCAGTGTGATCCGTGTTGCGCAGCAGATTGCCGCGGGTGATTTGAGTGCGACGGTGGAAGTGACCCGCCGTGATGAAATCGGCCAGTTGATGTTGGCGATGCAGCAGATGGGCGCGGGCCTGAGCAGTATCGTCAGTGGGTTGCAGGCGGGCATTGAGCAGTTGGCCAGTTCTGCGCAATCGCTGTCGGCGGTGACTGAGCAGACCAACCTGGAGGTCAGTAGCCAGAAGGAAGAAACCGAGCAGGTCGCCACGGCGATGAATCAGATGACCGCCACTGTGCACGATGTGGCGCGCAATGCCGAAGAGGCGGCTACGGCGGCGCAGACAGCGGATGACAAGGTTGAGAGTGGTCAGCAGGTGGTGCGTCAGAGTATGGCGCGGATCGAGCAATTGGCGGATTCGGCGACCTCGGCCAGTTCCAGCATCGAGAGCTTGAGTGCGGAGATTCAGAATATCGGCACGGTGCTGAGTGTGATTAAGAGTGTGGCTGAGCAGACTAACTTGTTGGCGCTCAACGCGGCCATCGAGGCGGCGCGGGCGGGTGAGCAGGGCAGGGGATTTGCGGTGGTGGCTGATGAGGTGCGGGCGTTGGCCAAGCGTACTCAGCAGTCGACTGAGGAGATTGAGCGGTTGGTCAGTGCTTTGCGTTCGGCGGCGCAGTCGTCGGTGCAGCAGATTCAGAACAGTGGTGAGTTGGTGAAGTTGGCGGTGAGTGATGCTCTGCAGACGGAGAGTGCGTTGGGGAGTATTGCGGCGGCGGTGTCGTTGATTCAGCAGATGAATCAGCAGATTGCGGCGGCGGCTGAGGAGCAGAGTTCGGTGGCTGAGGAGATTAATCGCAGTGTGACGAGTATTCGTGCGAGTGCGGATCAGTCTTCGTTGGCGATGCAGGGGAATGCGGCTTCGAGTATTGAGTTGGCGCAGTTGGGGGTTGAGCTGAAGGGGATGGTTGGGCATTTTCGGCTTTGACGCTTTGACTTGGCGGCCTTTGGGCCGACCATGTTCTTGGTGGTTTGGGTGTATATCCGTTTCTGCGGTAACGGCTGCTTGAGGTTTCGCCCTTACGGCGAGTCCCTTTTGGCAGACGCCCCAAAAGGAACCAAAAGGTCTTGCCCCGGCGTCCGGCCCCTCGCTTAGGCTCGGCGTGCCTTCGTTGCGGTATTCATCTGGGGGCATCGCCTACGGTCGGCTTCGCTTCGACCTCCTCTCGATGTGTTCGACTTCGTCGAACGGCGCTACGCGCCCACCCCCAGATGAACACCTCCACTCAGCCTCCCGAAGGGGCGGGTAGAGCAAGATCAAGGGCAGGCGAGCTAACGCTCGGCCTTGAGTGGTGAGGAGCGGGGCGGTGTGCGATGGGCTGCTTTTGTAGGAGCATGGCTTGCCCGCGAAGGCGTCTTGACAGCCGACCCATTTCTCCCAGATGCCCTCGATCAAAATTGTGGGGGCTGGCTTGCCTGCGAAGGCGGCCTGCCAGACGACCAATCTCTCCCGAATGTACCCGGTCAAACTGTAGGAGCAAGGCTTGCCCGCGAAGGCGTCCTGACAGACGACCCATTTCTTCCTGCTTGTACTCGGTCAAAATTGTGGGAGCTGGCTTGCCTGCGAAGGGGCCCCAACAGCCGACCAATCCCTCACGGATGCACTGGCTCCCTGTAGGAGCTGCCGAAGGCTGCGATCTTTTGATCTTCAAATCCAAGGCAAAAAAAAGCCACCTCTCGGTGGCTTTTTCTGACTGTTTTGATCAGTCGTAAATCGCTTTTTTCTTCCAGTCGGCATCTGCCTCGACGTCTTTCAGGCCTTCGGTCAGTTGGTTGACTTCGCCTTCAGCCGGGGCTGTCTGGTCCATGACTTGGGCGTTGGCGCGGGCCAGGAGTTTTTCCAGGTATTCGAGTTGTTCGGCGTAGACCTGGGGTTCCTGTTGTTTGCGCAGGTATTGCACGCCGCGTTCGAACGCGAGGCGAGCCTGGCCGGGTTGGTTTTGTTGCAGGGAGTGCTGGCCGAGGTTGTTGAAGAACTCGATGTGCAGCAGTACCAGGATGTGGCGAACTTCGCGGATCCAGCGTTTGGCTTCGTTGGTCGGCAGGAAGCCGTCTTGGGCCGCGCGGGTGATTTGGCCGTGCAAGGCTTCGAGCAGGAAGCGTACGTCCTTGGCTTTGGCTTCGGTCTGGATCGGTGCCGGCGGGTTGTTGACCGGGATCGATTCGCCTTGGGCAACCAGCGTGGTCAGTTCGGCGATTCGTGCCTTTACAGTGGCATTGGTTTTTTCAAGGTGCAGCAGGCGCTGGCAGACGTTCAGCTCCAGGCGAGTCAGCAGCAGTTTGAGTGCTGGCGTCATCAACTGGCCGGGGAAGGTCTCGGTGATTTCGCCGCAGCGACGCAGGCGGTCGTTGAGTTCAACCTTGGTGCGGGCCTTTTCCAGCTTATTGTTTTCCACCACATGGTTCATGTAGCCAATGGCGATCAATAGTGCGATCCCGGCTACAACTAGCAGGGTGATCATGAGTGGTGTCACCGGTAAGACCTCTTTATAGGGTTCGCGTGCGAGTGTAGTGGCTTGGCCTGGGGGCGCATAGGGCCGCTCGACGAGTTGGATCGGCCACGACTCTACTTGTATCGGCCGAGACCCCGCTTATATAAGTAACAACGTGCGAGGTGCACATTGCCATCACTTGTGGCGTGGGTGGACTATAGCGCCTTGGCGGGTGACAGAATATAGGCGTCAAACACCGGGCGACGGAAAACCCGGATTCGCCTGTCAAAGCACGGCGAAGTCATTGATTTAAATAAATTTATATCAGGGGGTTGACGACCCCTCAATCCATCCATAGAATGCGCGCCACTTACAGCGTAAAGCACACAGCGAAACGCGGTAGGGAGTGAATGTTGTACGTGTGTCCCCTTCGTCTAGTGGCCTAGGACACCGCCCTTTCACGGCGGTAACAGGGGTTCGAGTCCCCTAGGGGACGCCATTGCGGGAATAGCTCAGTTGGTAGAGCACGACCTTGCCAAGGTCGGGGTCGCGAGTTCGAGTCTCGTTTCCCGCTCCATTTTTAAACAGCACTGCTTTCGGGCGGGGCTGAGTGAAACCAGAAACGATATCTTCGGATACGTATTTGGGCACTGAAATACACACCATGTGTTTCAGTTAGCGTGTCCCCTTCGTCTAGTGGCCTAGGACACCGCCCTTTCACGGCGGTAACAGGGGTTCGAGTCCCCTAGGGGACGCCATTTGCGGGAATAGCTCAGTTGGTAGAGCACGACCTTGCCAAGGTCGGGGTCGCGAGTTCGAGTCTCGTTTCCCGCTCCATATTTAACGAAAACGCCGCTCAGCAATGAGCGGCGTTTTTGTTTGTGCATTATTTTGTATTTCACGCCAGCATCAACGTAGCGGACCCGCCAAGATAGCGGGCCCGCAACAGCGATCAGAGCTTCGGCAACTGCCCGACGCGTCCCATCATCTCGGTCACGATCTGCAGGTCCAGCAGGAACTGGTCGACCGTCTTGAACTCGTTGTCGGTATGGCCGGTGTATTTGACCTCAGGTCGGGCCAGGCCGAATTGCACGCCGTTAGGCAGTTCATGCACCGACGTGGCGCCGGCGGAAGAGCCGAATTTGTGTTCCATGCCCAGGTTTTCAGTGGACACGGCCAGCAGGGCCTTGACCCATTCGCCCTCGGGATTGCGGTACATCGGCTCGGCGATCGAGTAGGTGAAGGTCGCCGGGACGTGGGTCTTCTTGCTCCAGGCGCCAATCTTGTCAGCAATTTTCGCTTTGAGCGCTTCCGGGGATTCGCCCTTCGGCACGCGCAGGTTGACCGCGAGCTTGAAGGTTTTGTCATCCATGCCGACGAAGGTCAGGGACGTGGTCAGCGGACCCATGAAGGCATCGGAGAAACCAACGCCCAATTTGCCACCCAGGTAATCCAGGCCCCAGTTATCGGCGGCGTAACGCGCGGCGTCGGTGATGTGGTTGTGCTTGAGCGCGACTTTGCCGTCGATGCTGTGGATGAAGTCCAGCATCCTGGCCACCGGGTTCACGCCGGACTCGGGCTCGGAGGAGTGCGCGGACACGCCGGTGACGGTCAGCTTGACGTCCTTGCCGTCGACCTTGGCGTTCACTTCGAAGTTACCGCCATTGCGCTTGGCATAATCAGCCCCGGCCTTCTGCAGGCTGGCGGCCAGTTCGGCGGGTTTGTCAGTGACAAGGACGGCCACCGAAGCCGACGGAATCTGGTTGGTGGCCATGCCGCCAGTCATCGAGATGATTTCGGCGCCTTTGCCCTCGCCATCACGCCGTGGGAAGTTGCCCATCACCGTGCCGTAGCCTTTCTCGGCAATCACCACCGGGTAGCCGCCATCCAGCGCCAGGTTGTAGTTCGGCGTCGGGTTGTGTTCGAAGTAATAAGGAATGGCGTCGCCGCTGGTTTCTTCAGTGGTGTCGACCAATAGCTTGAAGTTCCGGGCCAGTGGCAGCTTCTCTTCCTTGATGACCTTCATCGCGTACATCGCCACGACGATGCCGTTCTTGTCATCCTCGGTGCCCCGGCCGTACATGCGGTCGCCGATCAGGGTGACCTTGAACGGGTCGAGTTTGGTGCCGTCCTTCAGTACCCAGTTTTCCGGTGTCACTGGCACCACATCGGCATGGGCGTGGATGCCCACGACTTCATCGCCGCTGCCTTCGAGGGATATTTCGTAGACGCGGTTGTCGATGTTGCGGAAGTTCAGGTTGAACGCCTGGGCCAGGCTCTTGATCTTGTCGGCGATTTTGATGAATTCAGGGTTGTCGTGCTGGGCTACGCCTTCCACTTGGAAGGTCGGAATGGCCACCAGCTCACGCAGGGTTTCGGTGGCAGCGCTGCCATATTTCACCCGGGCATAAATACCCAGCAGCCGATTGATTTCGTTTTGCTGTTCAGCAGACAGGGCTTTGTTGTCGAGAAAAGCGCTGATGGCCGGGCCGAGGTTGGCGGTTTTGGCCAGGTCGCTCTTGTTCACGCTGCCCAGGAACTGCCGGAAATCCGTGGCCGATGCATCACTGAAGGTCTTGAGAATGGTCGCGCTTTGTTGCGCAGTGATGTTGGCGTGGGCCAATGGGGTGAACGACGCAAGGCTCGCCAATACAAGAGTGGTCGCGGCCAGTTGCTTGAGAGAAAAATCCATTGCTGGGGGCATTCCTTCGCAGGTAGTGAGTAGGAAATATCTGATCGAGTAATCAGAAAGGTTCCCAAACTAACACCACGGGGAAGCAGTAGGGGAGCCCCTTAAGTGGGAACTGTCGCACAGAAACGCAAAAGCGACGCACAAACGAAAAAGGCCCGCCAGTCTGACTGAGCGGGCCTTTTGCGTGGGCGCGGGTTTACATCGACAAAATCAGGCGCCCGGCAAACAGGATCAGAATCACCCCCATGGTGCGTTCGAACCAGTGCCCCATGCGCATAAACAGCAGGCGCACCCGGGTGCTGGAAAAGAACAGCGCAACGATCACGAACCACAGTGCGTTGACGAAGCACATCCACAGGCCATACAGCGCCTGGATCTGCATCGGGGTCGTGGCGCTGATGATGGTGGTGAAGATCGCCAGGAAAAACAGCGTGGCTTTCGGGTTGGTCGCGTTGGTCAGGAAACCGGTGGTAAACGCCTTCAACAAGGTTTGTTCGACCACGGGCTCGTCAGCCGGCTTGTCACCTTCCAGCGCGGTCCTGGGTTTGCTGCGCAACAGGCTGACGCCGAGGTACAGGATGTAGGCGCCGCCCACGACCTTGGCCACGGTCAGCAACCAGGGCACGGTGTGCATCAATGCGCCGACGCCGAGCAGGGTGTACAGCACGTGCACGGAAATCCCCGCGCCAATCCCCAGCGCCGTGCAAATCCCGACCAGGCGACCGAAGCGCACGCTCTGGCGGATGGTCACGGCAAAGTCCGGTCCGGGGGCGACTACGGCCAGAAAGTGAATGGTCGCCAGCGCCAGAAACTCGCCCAGGTAATTCGAAAGCATCTCAACTCCAAAAAGTAAGGGGTGAAGCATTGCCGCGATAGCCGACAAAGAACGAAAGGCTCAACCGCGGGTCCGCCACGCCCGGGGTCACCGAGTGCATGCAGCGCGAATTGAACATGATGAAATCACCCGGATCAGGGCGTACCTCCAGGGTCGGAGGGCCAAGCAGGGCCGGGTCGATGCCGTAACTGTCGCCACGCATTTCGTCGAATTGGTCAGGGGAAATGTCGTGGTCCCACATCTGCAACGCGCCGCCTTCGGTGGGCATGTTCAGGTAAACATTGCAGGCGAATTGCGCTTCCAGGCTGCGGGCCTGAAAACTGTCCGGGGCATCCTTGGCGAAGATGTCGTGATGGGCGAGGAAGCACACGCCGGGCTTCACCACCCTGGACAGCCCGACGTACATCTTGCGGCCATAGAGGTTCTCCAGATGCGCGCCTGCCGGCCACGATTCGTCGAGCATGCAGCGCAAGGTGTCGACCGGGGATGAGTAGGGCGCACAGCGATTGCGCAGTTCCTCGATATTGCTGGTGGCGCGCTCGAAATAGTCTTCGATCAGCAGCGGCTGGTTTTCCGCTTCATAAAACGCCATGCCAATCCGACCGATACTCGGTGCATTAATGTAACCCTCGAAGCCCGGCGCAAGGATCTTGTCGCCAATCTGCACCGCCAGCGGCTGAGGCAAAAAGCCTTTGACGCGGATAGCGAGGACTTCTTCGTTGGCCAGTTTTTTTATGCACGTCTCATCGAGACGCTCGACGTCAAGCATCATGGTTTAGGTCCATCTATCGAGTAGTCAACGGAGCTCGCGAATGCAGGCTCCCCCGGCGTCAGGCGATGACGGTGTCGCCATCGCCAAAAAGCTCAATCCACGTGGTAGTGGACGGACAACGTGCCCTTTTTCTGTGAAAGGGAGTCGATCGTGACCGTGCCCAAATCCTTCAGGCTACGTACATGGGTGCCGCCACAGCCGTAGGCGGGCAGTTCACCGAAGCCGATTTCCCGGGCGCCTTCGCGCAATGAAATCAGGCGTGGCAGATCGTGGGCGATCCACTGCTCGATGCCGTTCTGCACGGTCTGGATATCAACCTCTGCAGCCGACTCCGCCGGTTTGAACTGCACGCGGGCCTCGCCTGGCCAGTGATGGGCCTTGATCGGCATCCAGCCCATCGCCTGGACGAAGTGGCCGATCATGTGACCAGCCGAATGCAGGCGGGTATTGAGTTGGCGACGTGGTTCATCGACCCGGATCTGGGTCATGCCGAGTGCTACCGGTTGGTCGACGTAATGGACGATCCGGTCTGGATCCTGAGCCACCCGCAACACCCGGCTTTCACCGATCCAGCCGGTATCAAAAGGCTGGCCGCCGCCTTGGGGGTGAAACAGTGTGGCGCGCAAAACAACCGCGAATTCATTCTCGTGGGGCGTGCAATCCAGGACTTCCACATTGGCCTTGAGGTCATCACTATGGAAAAAGAGGCGAAGCGTCATATTCCATGCCCTTATTAAAGTTTCTATTTTTATTATATGAAGCGTGGAATTGCGTGATAATCCGTTCAAACATCAAAGGACTGTTGCGCTGTGAGCATAAATCTACCGTTGCCGCTGCTCGGGGAAATGGCGATTTTCGTCAAGGTTGTCGAGACCGGCAGCTTCTCCGAAGCGGCACGTCAATTAGGCTCGTCGCCCTCGGCGGTCAGTCGCAGCATTTCGCGCCTGGAAAAAGCCCTGGCCACCCGCTTGCTGCAGCGCACCACGCGAAAGCTGCGGCTGAGCGATGGCGGTGAAGAGGTGTTCAAGCGTTGCCAGGAAATGGTCAGTGCAGCCAAATCGGTGATGGAAATCAGCGGTCAGTTCACCCACGAAGCCGAAGGCCTGGTGCGGGTCAGCGTGCCCAAAGCGGTGGGGCGATTTGTGATTCACCCGCATATGCCGGAATTTCTGCGGCGTTATCCCAAAGTGGATGTGGAGTTGTTGCTCGAAGATCGGCAGGTGGATTTGATCGATGACAACGTCGATCTGGCGATCCGCATTACTGATCGCCCACCCGCAGGACTGGTCGGTCGGCAATTGCTGACCATCGACCATTTGCTCTGCGCGACGCCGCAGTACCTGGCCGAACACGGCACGCCGACCCATCCCCACGACTTGCTCAATCACAGCTGCATCTACCTGGGCGAAACCCCGAGCGATGCGCGCTGGAAATTCAAGAAAGGCACCAAGGCCGTGACCGTCGGCGTGCGCGGACGTTATGCGGCCAATCACACCGGCGTGCGATTGGGCGCAGTGTTGCAACACATCGGCATCGGTAGCCTGCCGTATTTCACCGCCCGTTATGCGCTGGAGCAGGGGCTGATTGTGCAGGTGTTGCCGGACTGGACCTTCCTCGCTTCTTACCATGGCGGCGCCTGGCTGCTGCATTCGCCGACCCGTTATCTGCCGCCCAAGCTGCGGGTGTTTATCGACTATCTGGTGGAGTGTCTGGAGAAGGAACCGACCCTGAGCAAACCGGGTAAGCCCAGTGCGTTGAGCAAGGTCGCGGCGGAGTATGAGTTGCCGGAGAGTGATGGGTTGCTTTGAAATCAAGATCAAAAGATCGCAGCCTTCGGCAGCTCCTACAGTTGAAATGCGATCCCTCTGTAGGAGCTGCCGAAGGCTGCGATCTTTTGATCTTCCAAACAAAAAAAGGCCCGCATGATCACCATGCGGGCCTTTTGCATTTCCAACCGTGGATCAGTGCTTGCTGTCGTCTTGCGACATTGCCAGCAGCTGTTTTTCCTGGTTCCAGTCGAACGGTTCGTCGTTCTGTTCGGCTTCAAAACGGCGCTCTTCCAGCGCCTGATACAAGTCGATTTCATCATCGGGCATGTAGTGCAGGCAGTCGCCGGCGAAGTACCACAGCAGGTCGCGAGGCACCAAGTGAGCGATTTGTGGGTAGCGGGTGATTACCTGGCACAGGATGTCTTGGCCCAGGTATTGGCTTTCGATCGGATCGACCGGCAGCAATGCACGCAGTTCATCGAAGCGCTCCAGGAACAAGGCATGGCTTTCTTCGGGAACCTGTTCGGCCTCACCCACGGCGACCAGGATGCTGCGCAAGTGGTCAAGCAAGACGAGATGATCGGCAACGACATTGGACACGAGATAAGTCCTCAAGAGCAAAACGGGCGCGGGAGTATAAAGCTCCCGCGCCCATTTTTACATCGATGGCTGGATCAGCGGACTTTTCCTGCCGCCAGCGCCAGTTCCTCTTTGTCGAAATCATCGACATCGATCACTTTGCGTCGCGCCACTTCGGCGTCACGCAGGGTTTGCGCTTCACCCGGTTGCAAGACTCCGGCTTCCAGCGCCGCATCGATGGCGTGTTCGCCGGCGGCCGGTTTGACCTGGCCGCTTTTGAGCGCCACATGCAGCTTTTTCTGCAACGGTTGCGCTGCGTTCAGCAGGTTGCAGGCATGTTGCAGGGCGCCGACGGCGTCGTCGGCCGATTGCGGACGGTAGCAACCGCCGAGCAACTCTTCGAGGGTCGGATCGCCCTTGGCCCGGCCAATCACCGCTGCCACTTCGGCACCGAGTTTGTCCGACGGCCCTTTGTGGCGACGACCGAACGGGAACACGATCACCCGCAGCAGGCAACCCAGCACCTTGTTCGGGAAGTTGCTCAGCAGTTCATCCAGTGCGCGCTCGGATTGGCCCAGGCTTTCTTCCATGGCCCAGATAAACAGCGGTGCCATGTGATCCGGTGAATCGAGATCGTGGTAACGCTTGAGCGCGGCGGAGGCGAGGTACATGTTGCTGAGCACATCCCCCAGACGCGCCGACAGGCGTTCGCGGCGTTTCAGTTCGCCGCCCAGCAACATCATGCTCAAGTCGGCGAGCATGGCGAACGCGGCGGCCTGACGATTCAGGGCGCGGAAGTAACCCTGGCTGAGCTTGTTGCCCGGCGCGTGTTCGAAGTGCCCGAAACCGAGGTTCAACACCAGCGTACTGGCGGCGTTGCTCACGGCGAAACCGATGTGCTTGAGCAGCAGGCCATCGAACTCGGTGAGTGCCTGATCCTTGTCTTCACGACCGGCGAGGGCCATTTCCTTGAGCACGAACGGATGGCAACGGATCGCGCCCTGGCCGAAGATCATCAGGTTGCGCGAGAGAATGTTCGCGCCTTCCACGGTGATGAAGATCGGTGCGCCATTCCAGCTGCGACCCAGGTAGTTGTTGGGTCCCATGATGATCGCCTTGCCGCCATGCACATCCATGGCGTGGCTGATGCACTCGCGGCCGCGTTCGGTCAGGTGGTATTTGAGAATTGCCGACAGCACTGACGGTTTTTCGCCAAGGTCTACCGCGTTGGCAGTCAGCATCCGTGCGGCGTCCATCATCCAGGCATTGCCGCCGATACGCGCCATGGCTTCCTGAATACCTTCGAAGGCCGACAGCGGTACGTTGAACTGCTCGCGTACCTGAGCGTACTGGCCGGTCACCAGACTGGTGAACTTCGCCGCGCCGGTGCCCACCGCTGGCAGGGAAATCGAACGCCCCACCGACAGGCAGTTCATCAGCATCATCCAGCCCTTGCCGAGCATTTCCTGACCGCCGATGAGGAAGTCCAGCGGAATGAATACATCCTTGCCGGAGTTCGGGCCGTTCATGAACGCGGCGCCAAGCGGCAGGTGACGACGGCCGATTTCAACACCGGCGGTGTCGGTCGGAATCAGTGCCAGGCTGATGCCCAGGTCTTCCTTGTCACCCAGCAAATGATCCGGGTCATAGGCCTTGAAGGCCAGGCCGAGCAGGGTGGCCACCGGGCCCAGGGTGATGTAGCGTTTTTCCCAGTTCAGGCGCAGGCCCAGGGTTTCCTGGCCTTCCCATTCGCCTTTGCAGATGACCCCGGTGTCGGGCATCGCGCCGGCATCGGAACCGGCCAGCGGACCGGTCAACGCGAAGCACGGAATGTCATCGCCGCGAGCCAGCCGTGGCAGGTAATGGTTGCGTTGTTCGTCGGTGCCGTAATGCAGCAGCAGTTCGGCCGGACCGAGTGAGTTGGGGACCATCACGGTGGAGGCGAGGTCGCCGCTGCGGGTCGCCAGTTTCATCGCAACCTGGGAGTGGGCGTAGGCGGAGAAGCCCTTGCCACCAAACTCTTTGGGGATGATCAGGGCGAAGAAGCCGTTTTCCTTGATGTGGGCCCAGGCTTCCGGTGGCAGGTCCATGTCCTGGCCGATCTGCCAGTCACTGACCATCGCGCAGAGTTCTTCGGTCGGGCCATCGATAAAGGCCTGTTCCTCTTCGCTCAACTGCGCTTTTGGATAGGACAGCAATTTGTCCCAGTCCGGACGACCGCTGAACAGTTCGCCGTCCCACCAGACCGTGCCGGCGTCGATGGCATCGCGTTCAGTTTGCGACATCGGCGGCAGGGTTTTCTGGAACCAGCTGAACAGCGGCGCGCTGAAGAATTTGCGGCGCAGGTCAGGCAGCAACAATGGCGCTGCGACCGCCGCGATCAAGACCCAGAGAAGCAGCAACAGCCAACCCGGCGCATGGCTGAACGCGCCCATCGCCACCACGTAGACCGCAACGATGCCCAAGGCAGGCAGCGGGGCGATGCGGCGGTGGGCCAGATAAGCTATTCCAACGATCAGAACCAGTATCCACAACAACAGCATATTTAATCCTCCGTGAAGCCAGGGCAAAACCAACTTCCAGAGCTTAGACGGCATCCGCAAAATCGGGTGGTCAGAGCAATGGATAGAAATCGTGGGAAACCTTGGATGGGTTTTGTAAGACCTGTTGGCATCAGGCCTCGGAAATCGTTCGCAAGGTGAGCGGCAAAGCGCCCATGTTTGGCCGAATCGTCGTTATCTCTGTGCTGAAGGTGTCGTTAGACTCGAGGATCCCCCAGGAGATCGCCCTCATGCACGAGTATCTGAATCCCGGCCGCTTCATCGATAGTGACCACCCTGCGGTGGTGGAGTTCGCCGAAAAACATCGCGGTGTCAGTCGCGATCCACGCGAGCAGGCGATCAATCTGTATTACGCGGTGCGTGAGGCCGTGCGCTACAACCCCTACACCTTCAGCCGCGACCCAGACACCTTACGCGGCAGTTATGCGCTGGCGGCTGGTGAAAGTTATTGCGTACCCAAGGCCACGTTGCTGGCGGCATGCGCCCGGCATTGCGGGATTGCAGCGCGCATTGGTCTGGCGGACGTGCGCAATCACCTGTCGACCCCGCGCCTGCTGGAACTGCTCAAGAGTGACGTCTTTGCTATGCACGGTTATACCGAGCTGTACCTGAACGAACGCTGGGTCAAGGCCACTCCGGCGTTCAATCAAGGTTTGTGCGAATTGTTCAATGTCGCGCCGCTGGAATTCGATGGGCTGAACGACAGCGTTTTCCATCCCTACAACCGCGACGGTGAGCAACTGATGGAATACCTGGTGGACCACGGTCAGTTTCCTGATGTGCCTGAAGCGTTCTTTTTCGAACACCTGGAGAAATGCTATCCGCATCTGTTCGGCGAGCAACAGCCCGTGTTGTTGGGGGACATGCAGAGTGATTTGAGTCGCGCCTGATCCGGCGTATGCTGCCTGCGCATTCATCCAAGAAGAGGCAGTCATGCTGAAGATATGGGGTCGGAAAAACTCGTCGAATGTCAGGAAACCACTGTGGGCCGCCGAGGAACTGGGCCTGGCCTATGAAGCCATCGATGCCGGTGGCGCGTTCGGCGTGGTGGACACGCCTGAATACCGCGCCATGAATCCGAATGGCCGCGTGCCGGTGATTCAGGACGACGGCTTCGTATTGTGGGAATCCAACGCCATCGTGCGTTACCTGATGGCTCGTCACGCCAGCGACACGGCCTGGTATCCGCAAGATCTTCAGGCCCGGGCGTCTGCCGATAAGTGGATGGACTGGACCTCCTCAAGTTTTGCCAGCCCGTTCCGCACGGTGTTCTGGGGCGTGGTGCGCACCCCGAAAGAGCAGCAGGACTGGACCGCTATCAATGCGGCGATCAAAGAATGCGATGGTCTGCTGTCGATGGCCGATCAGGCGCTGGCGCTGAAACCGTACCTGTCCGGCGATGAAATCGGCATGGGTGACATACCTCTGGGCAGCTTCATTTATGCCTGGTTCGAGATGCCGATCGAGCGCGCGCCGCAACCGCATCTGCAAGCCTGGTACGCGCGATTGAAACAGCGTCCGGCGTATCAAAAAGCGGTCATGACCGCGTTGACTTAATACTCACTATCGACACACTTGACTGTACTTGTGTGGCGGCGACAAGCACCATTGCCCTCATGCGCCGTGGTTGTATTGATCGCCGCCCGCCCTTATTTATTCCTTTCCTCCCTTCTTGGTGCGTATCCCGATATGAGTTCCGCTCTGTCCATCCGGCAGCTAACCAAAACCTACGGCAACGGTTTCCAGGCCCTGAGTGGTATCGATCTGGACGTCGCTGAAGGTGACTTTTTCGCCTTGCTCGGCCCTAACGGCGCCGGCAAATCCACGACCATCGGCATTCTCTCGACCCTGGTGAACAAGACCACGGGCACGGTGAATATCTTCGGCCATGACCTGGACAAGAATCCTGCGCAGCTCAAGCGCTCCATCGGCGTGGTGCCGCAGGAATTCAACTTCAACCAGTTTGAAAAGACTTTCGACATCGTCGTGACCCAGGCTGGTTATTACGGCATCCCGCCAAAAATCGCCAAGGAGCGCGCCGAGCAATACCTGACGCAACTGGGCCTGTGGGACAAACGCGATGTGCCGTCCCGTTCATTGTCCGGCGGCATGAAGCGTCGCCTGATGATCGCCCGGGCCCTGGTTCACGAACCGCGCCTGCTGATCCTCGACGAACCGACGGCGGGGGTGGACATCGAATTGCGTCGCTCGATGTGGACCTTCCTCACCGAGCTGAATCAGAAAGGCATCACGATCATCCTCACCACGCACTATCTGGAAGAGGCTGAACAGTTGTGCCGCAACATCGGGATCATCGACCACGGCACCATCGTCGAGAACACCAGCATGAAGCAGTTGCTCAGCCAACTGCATGTGGAAACCTTCCTGCTCGACACCAAGAACACGCTCAACGTAGTGCCGCAGTTACTCGGTTACCCGACCCGGCTGATCGACGGCCACACCCTGGAAGTCCAGGTGGACAAGGCCATGGGCATCACCGCGCTGTTTACCCAGTTGGCGCAGCAGAACATTGAAGTGCTGAGCCTGCGTAACAAAACCAATCGCCTCGAGGAGTTGTTCGTGTCCCTGGTGGAGAAAAATCTGTCGAAGGTGGCGGTATGAGTTCCGAGCTGCAACCCAACCTCGTCGCCCTCAATACCATCGTTTACCGCGAAGTGAAGCGCTTTACCCGGATCTGGCCGCAGACCTTGCTGCCGCCGGCAATCACCATGGTTTTGTACTTCGTGATCTTCGGCAACCTGATCGGCAAGCAGATTGGCGGCATGGGTGGCTTCACCTACATGGAGTACATCGTGCCGGGGCTGATCATGATGTCGGTGATCACCAACTCCTACGGCAACGTGGTGTCGAGTTTCTTCGGCAGCAAGTTCCAGCGCTCCATCGAGGAATTGATGGTCTCGCCGGTGTCGCCGCATACGATTCTGATCGGCTACACCCTGGGCGGCGTGCTGCGCGGGTTGATGGTCGGGGTCATCGTGACGATCCTGTCGCTGTTCTTCACCGATTTGCAGGTGCATCACCTGGGTGTGACCATTTTGGTGGTGGTGCTGACGGCGACGATTTTCTCGCTGCTGGGCTTCATCAACGCGGTGTTTGCGCGCAACTTCGATGACATCTCGATTATCCCGACCTTCGTGCTGACACCGCTGACGTACCTGGGCGGGGTGTTCTACTCGATCTCGTTGCTGCCACCGTTCTGGCAGACCGTGTCCCTGGCCAACCCGGTGTTGCACATGGTCAACGCCTTCCGTTACGGCATCCTTGGCGTTTCGGACATCAAGATCAGCGTGGCGATTACCTTCATGCTGGTGGCGACCGTGGCGTTGTACATCGGTTGTGCGCGGTTGCTGGTGAGTGGGCGCGGGATGCGTACCTGATTCGGGACCGCGTCGACCCCTTCGCGGGCAAGCCTCGCTCCTACAGCGAAGGCGCCTGTTCACACACCGCATAAAAAAACGGCCTCCAAAATTGGAGGCCGTTTTGCATTCTCACATCCGGTTCTTCTTGCGCCGCGCCCATTGCCGCGCCACCCACCAACGCCAATACATCATGGTCAAGCAATAGGCGAGGGCGCCCAACACCAAACCCACCACCACCGACCCCAGCAAAAATGGCTGCCACAAGGTCGAGAGTTCGCCGCTTATCCACTCCCAAGTCAGTTCGTCGGGCAAGTGCCGGGCGGGCACATCCATCAGCCAGGCGCCTGTCTGGTATGTACAGAAGAACACGGCGGGCATGGTGATCGGGTTGGTCAGCCAGACCAGGCTCACCGCGATCGGCATGTTGCCGCGCACCATGATCGCGAGCACCGCAGCCACCAGCATTTGCAGCGGAATCGGCAGAAACGCCGCGAACAGGCCGACGGCCATCGCCCGGGCTACCGAGTGGCGGTTGAGGTGCCAAAGGTTCGGGTCATGCAGCAGGGTGCCGAGAAAGCGTAAGGATTTGTGTTCCTTGATGCTGGTCGGGTCTGGCATGTAGCGTTTGAATAAGCGCCGGGGCATAAGGCTTCTCGGTCGGTTCAGGCGGCAAGTATGTCTGGATTCTATTAGCGACCCATTCAGACTTTGTGACAATTGATAACGACGTCCGTGCGCCGGGTCGTCTATGCCTAACGAGGGAACTCTCAAGGACGGGCTTATGCGCACAGGGATGGTGGCGCTGGCGCTCGGGTTATTGGCGTTGCGTTTTTTACCGGTGTTACCGCCGGTCTGGTTATGGTTGTTGCTGCCGGTGGTGGGTTTGATGTTGCTGCCCTTTCCCACGTATCCGTTGGCATTTTTTTTGTTTGGCTTCAGTTGGGCCTGCGGACAGGCGCAGTCGGCGCTGGACGATCGGCTGGCAGCAAACCTGGACGGTGAAACCCGCTGGGTCGAAGGTCGAGTGGTGGGCTTGCCGCAGAGCAGCGAGAAAGTGCTGCGTTTCGAATTGGCAGACGCGCGTTCGCGACACGGATCTGTGCCGCCGCTGATGCGCCTGGCTTGGTACGGCGGGCCGCCGGTCAATAGCGGTGAACGCTGGCGCATGGCGGTGAAGTTGAAGCGCCCGACCGGGCTGCTCAACCCCCACGCTTTCGATTACGACGCCTGGCTGCTGGCACAGGGCATCGGCGCGACCGGCACGGTCAAGGATGGCCAGCGCCTGTCATCCGCCCGCTGGGCCTGGCGCGACGGCATCCGCCAACGCTTACTCAGTGTCGACGCCCAAGGGCGAGCCGGAGCGCTGGCGGCGTTGGTGCTGGGCGACGGCGCCGGGTTGAGCCGCGAGGACTGGCAGGTGCTGCAAGACACCGGCACCGTGCACCTGCTGGTGATTTCCGGGCAGCACATCGGTTTGCTCGCGGGTTTGGTGTATTTGCTGATCGCAGGGCTCGCCCGATATGGCCTGTGGCCGGTGCGTTGGCCCTGGTTGCCGTGGGCGTGTGGGCTGGCATTCGCGGCGGCGCTCGGTTATGGGCTGCTGGCCGGGTTCGAAGTGCCGGTGCGCCGGGCCTGCGTGATGATTGGCCTGGTGCTGTTGTGGCGGCTGCGCTTTCGTCATCTCGGCGCGTGGTGGCCGTTGTTGCTGGCGCTGGATGGCGTCTTGTTGCTGGACCCGCTCGCGAGTCTGCAACCTGGATTCTGGCTGTCCTTTGCGGCGGTGGCGGTGTTGATCTTCACTTTCGGCGGTCGGCTGGGCCCTTGGCGTTGGTGGCAAACCTGGACCCGCGCCCAATGGCTGATTGCAATCGGCCTGTGCCCGCTGCTGCTGATGCTGGGTTTGCCCATCAGCATCAGTGGACCGCTGGTCAATCTGCTCGCGGTGCCGTGGATCAGTCTGGTGGTCCTGCCGCCAGCCTTGCTCGGGACAGTGCTGTTGCCGCTGCCTTACGTGGGGGAAGGGTTGTTGTGGTTGGCCGGCGGGCTGATCGATTTACTGTTCAAGGGCCTGGCACTCATGGCGAATCAGTTGCCCGCGTGGGTGCCGGTGGCAGTACCGCTATGGATCGGGGCTATCGGCGCATTGGGCGCCTTTCTTCTATTAATGCCACGGGGCGTTCCGTTGCGTCCGTTGGGCTGGCCGATGTTACTGCTGTTGGCATTTCCACCGCGCGAAGAGCTGCCCGAAGGCCGGGCCGAGATCTGGCAACTGGATGTCGGCCAGGGTTTGGCAATCCTGGTGCGCACTCGCCAGCACACGCTGCTGTATGACGCCGGCCCGCGTTTTGGTGATTTTGACCTGGGTGAGCGGGTGGTGCTGCCGGCATTGCGCAAACTCGGCGTGAACGGAGTCGATCTGATGCTGCTCAGTCACGCCGATGCCGACCATGCCGGCGGTGCGCGAGCCGTCCATCAGGGGCTGAAAGTAGCGCGGGTGATCAGTGGCGATCCGCTGGCGCTGCCAACAGAGTTACAGGCCGAGGGCTGCGAAAGTGGCCAGCAATGGGCCTGGGATGGCGTGACCTTCCAGCTCTGGCAATGGTCGGCGGCCAGCGAAAGCAATCAGAAATCCTGCGTCCTGCAAATCGAAGCCAATGGCGAGCGCCTGCTGCTGACCGGCGACATCGATACCCACGCCGAACGCGCGCTCCTGGACAGCCCGTTGGCGGTGCCCACCGATTGGCTTGCGGCGCCACACCACGGCAGTCGCAGTTCGTCATCCATGGCACTGCTCAGCACGCTGCAACCCAAAGCGGTGCTGATCTCGCGCGGCCACGGCAACTCCTTCGGGCATCCCCATCCCACGGTCATGGCGCGGTATCGCAAACGGGGCTTGCACATCTATGACAGCGCCGAGCACGGCGCCGTCCGTCTGCAACTGGGCAGCTTCAAGGCACCGCGAACGATGCGTCAACAACGGCGCTTCTGGCGTGATGTGCCTGCGCTGAATAAATAACTGGCCGGACGGGATGCGACATCCCGGTCTTC
The DNA here is from genome assembly GCF_026016365.1 of Pseudomonas sp. B21-053. Taxonomy (NCBI): domain Bacteria; kingdom Pseudomonadati; phylum Pseudomonadota; class Gammaproteobacteria; order Pseudomonadales; family Pseudomonadaceae; genus Pseudomonas; species Pseudomonas sp. B21-053. The sequence goes on along the minus strand of NZ_CP087205.1, from coordinate 5,278,016 downwards.
GGTGCGCCGACCCCCTATGTTAGAGTGGCGCACTTTTTCGAGGGGACTGTCACTGTGTGGGAATTGGTCAAATCCGGCGGCTGGATGATGCTGCCGATCATTTTGAGTTCCATCGTGGCCATGGCGATCGTCGCCGAGCGTCTGTGGACCCTGCGTGCCAGCCGAGTGACCCCGGAGCATTTGCTAGGGCAAGTCTGGGTCTGGATCAAAGACAAACAGCTCAATAAAGAAAAACTCAAGGAACTGCGCGCCAACTCGCCGTTGGGCGAAATCCTCGCGGCAGGCCTGGCCAACTCCAAGCATGGTCGCGAGATCATGAAAGAGTGTATCGAAGAGGCCGCCGCCCGGGTCATCCACGAACTGGAGCGTTACATCAACGCCTTGGGCACCATCGCCGCCATGGCCCCGTTGCTCGGGCTGCTGGGGACGGTGCTGGGCATGATCGATATCTTCAGCTCGTTCATGGGCACCGGCATGACCACCAATGCGGCGGTGCTGGCCGGCGGTATTTCCAAAGCCTTGATCACTACGGCTTCGGGGCTGATCGTCGGTATCCCGTCGGTATTCTTCCATCGGTTCCTGCAACGGCGCATCGATGAGCTGGTGGTGGGGATGGAGCAGGAAGCCATCAAGCTGGTTGAAGTGGTGCAGGGCGACCGTGACGTGGACCTGTCCGAGGGCAAAAAAGCGTGAAATTCCGCCGCAAGCAACGGGAGAATGTGGACATCAACCTCGTGTCGCTGATCGACGTGGTGTTTGTCCTGCTGCTGTTTTTCGTTGTGACCACTACCTTCACCCGCGAAACCCAACTGCGCGTCGAGCTGCCGGAAGCGGTCAGCGGTTCGCCGGCTGAAGACCAGCAGGTCAAGCAACTGGACATCGCCATCAACGCCGAAGGGGTGTTTTCGGTCAACAATCAGTTGTTGCCGAAGAATGACCTGACCAGCCTGATGGACGCGTTGCAGAAAGAATCCAACGGCGACACCAACCTGCCGCTGTCCATCACCGCCGACGGCAAGACCCAGCATCAATCCGTCATCACCGCCATGGACGCCGCCGGCAAGCTCGGTTTCAGCCATCTGCGCATGACCACCGTCGAGGCAGCGCCGACGCACTGATGGCCATGTCCGATCGATTGCTCGCCGCGTGGTATGCCGGTCATCCGGCCCTGAAGCTGTTGCAGCCGCTGGAATGGCTGTATCGGCGGGTGGTCACGGGCAAGCGCAATCGCTTTCTCGCGGGTGAGGGTGAGATCTATCAGCCACCGGTGCCGCTGATCGTGGTCGGCAATATCACTGTCGGCGGCACCGGCAAGACGCCGATGATCCTGTGGATGATCGAGCACTGCCAGCGCAGTGGTTTGCGGGTCGGCGTGGTCAGTCGGGGTTATGGCGCCAAGCCGCCGCACCTGCCGTGGCGGGTCGAGGCCGATCAAGGCGCCGACATTGCTGGCGACGAGCCGTTGCTGATCGTGCAGCGCACCGGCGTGCCCTTGATGATCGACCCGGACCGCAGCAGTGCGGTCAAAGCCCTGCTGGCCAGTGAACCGCTGGACCTGATCCTGTCCGACGACGGCATGCAGCATTATCGATTGGCCCGGGACCTGGAGCTGGTGCTCATCGACGCGGCCCGTGGCCTCGGTAATAAACGTTGCCTGCCCGCCGGGCCGTTGCGTGAACCGATCGAACGTCTGCAAAGTGTCGATGCAGTGCTCTACAACGGCGCCACCGATGACCGCGACGACGGTTTTGCCTTTCAGCTGCAACCCACCGCCCTGATCAATCTGAAAAGCGGCGAACGCAAGTCGTTCGAGCATTTCCCCCCAGGCCAGGCGCTGCACGCGGTGGCCGGGATCGGCAATCCCCAGCGTTTCTTCAACACCCTCGAAACGCTACACTGGCAGCCAATCCCCCATGGGTTCGCCGACCACGCCGAATACAGCGTGCAAGCCTTGAATTTCACACCGTCATTGCCTCTGGTGATGACCGAAAAGGATGCGGTGAAGTGCCGTGCCTTTGCCGCTGCCGACTGGTGGTACCTGGCAGTCGATGCTGTGCCTTCGCCGGCCTTCGTGGCTTGGTTCGATACGCAGCTGATGCGCCTGTTGCCGAATCGTCTTTTGCCTTAAAACCGTTTTTATCCAGGGAATGCTCATGGACACCAAATTGCTCGATATCCTCGCTTGCCCGGTCTGCAAAGGCCCGCTCAAGCTCAGTGCCGACAAGACCGAGCTGATCAGCAAGGGCGCCGGCCTGGCGTACCCGATTCGCGACGGCATCCCGGTAATGCTCGAAACCGAAGCGCGTACCCTGACCACCGACGAGCGCCTGGATAAATGACCACAGCCTTTACCGTTGTCATTCCATCGCGTTACGCCTCCACCCGCCTGCCGGGCAAACCGCTGCTGCTGATCGCCGGCAAGCCGATGATCCAGCACGTCTGGGAGCAGGCGAGCAAAAGCAGCGCCCAGCGCGTGGTGGTTGCTACGGACGACGCACGCATCGTCGAGGCCTGCAAAGGCTTTGGCGCCGAAGTGGTGCTGACCCGTGAAGACCACAACTCCGGCACCGATCGTTTGGCCGAAGTGGCGACGAAATTGGGCCTGGCGCCCGACGCCATCGTGGTCAACGTCCAGGGTGATGAGCCGCTGATCCCGCCGAGCGTGATCGATCAGGTCGCCGCCAACCTGGCCGCCCACACCGAAGCGCGCATGGCCACGTTGGCCGAGCCGATCGAGGATGTGGAAACCCTGTTCAATCCCAACGTGGTCAAGGTCGTCAGCGACCTCAATGGCCTGGCGCTGACCTTCAGCCGCGCCACGCTGCCATGGGCCCGGGACGCATTTGCCAAGACTCGCGAGCAAATGCCGCAAGGCGTGCCATATCGTCGCCATATCGGCATCTATGCCTACCGCGCCGGTTTCCTGCATGACTTCGTCAGCTGGGGCCCGTGCTGGCTGGAAAACACCGAATCCCTGGAACAACTGCGCGCCCTGTGGCACGGCGTGCGGATTCACGTTGCCGATGCGTTGATCGCACCGCCGACCGGCGTCGACACCGTCGAAGACCTCGAGCGCGTTCGTCGCCTGCTGGAGGCCTGATGCGGGTTCTGTTCGTCTGCCTGGGCAACATCTGCCGTTCGCCCACGGCCGAAGGCGTGTTGCGGCATAAATTGCGTGAGGCCGGTCTGGCCGATCAAGTCGAAGTGGCCTCCGCCGGCACCGGTGACTGGCACGTCGGCAAGGCCCCGGACAAGCGCAGCCAGGCCGCGGCCAAACTGCGCGGTTACGACCTGTCGGCCCAGCGTGCCCAACAAGTCAGCCGTGCGGATTTCGCCACGTATGACCTGATCCTGGCCATGGACAACAGCAACCTGCGCAACCTCAAGGCCCTGCAACCGGCCAAGGGCAAGGCTGAGCTGGACCTGTTCCTGCGTCGCTATCAGTCGGAAATCGACGAAGTGCCGGACCCGTACTACGACGGCGACCAAGGCTTTGAGCAAGTGCTGGATTTGATTGAGCGCGCCAGTGATTTGCTGGTGATCGAGTTGAAGGGACGGTTATGAGTTTGCAGGTCCACCCCGGGGTTTCCCTCAAACCGTTCAACAGTTTTGGCGTGGACGTTCGAGCGCAGCTGTTTGCCGAAGCCCATAACGACGCCGAAGTCCGCGAAGCCCTGGCCTATGCCGCTTCGAGCGCGATGCCGCTGTTGGTGATCGGTGGTGGCAGCAACTTGCTGCTGACTGCGGATATCCAGGCGTTGGTGCTGCGCATGGCCACACGCGGCATTCGTGTGTTGAGCGATGATGGCAGTCAGGTGGTGATCGAAGCCGAGGCCGGCGAACCTTGGCACCCGTTCGTGCAACACACCTTGGCCCAAGGCTTGTCGGGGCTGGAAAACCTCAGCTTGATTCCAGGCACTGTTGGCGCGGCACCGATGCAGAACATCGGCGCGTATGGCGTCGAGATCAAGGACGTGTTCGCCGGCCTCACCGCGCTGGATCGCCAGACCGGCGAGTTGCGGGATTTCAGCCTGGAAGAATGCAACTTCGCCTACCGCGACAGCCTGTTCAAACAGCAGCCGGGGCGTTGGTTGATCCTGCGGGTCCGCTTCACCCTGAATCGCACTGCGCACCTGCATCTGGAATACGGCCCGGTGCGACAGCGCCTGACCGAGCAGGGCATCGACCACCCGACACCGACCGATGTCAGCCAGGCGATTTGCAGCATCCGCAGCGAAAAACTCCCGGACCCGGCCGTGCTTGGCAATGCCGGCAGCTTCTTCAAGAATCCGTTGGTGCCAGCGGCGCTGGTGACTCGGCTCAAGCTTGAATACCCGGATCTGGTGGCCTACGCGCAAGCCGACGGGCAAATGAAACTGGCGGCGGGCTGGTTGATCGAGAAGGCTGGCTGGAAAGGTTTCCGTGAGGCTGATGCCGGCGTGCATAAATTGCAGGCACTGGTGCTGGTCAACTACGGCGGCGCGACCGGTTTGCAGTTACTGGATTTGGCGCAAAGGATCCAGAAAGACATTGCGCAACGCTTCAGCGTCGAGCTGGAAATGGAACCCAATCGCTATTGAAGCTACGCTTTAAACAGGCGAATTTCGAAGCCCTGCACAACTTCAATTGTGCAGGGCTTTTTTGTTAATGCTGGGTTAACTTAGCCACCTAACGATGCAAGCATTTGCTCCACCAAAGGCCCGACGCAGACATTGCCGTCCGCGTAAGAGAGCCGATTAGCCTGAGCCGATCTGCGTGAACCCACCGCTACCCCCTGGCGGCAGATTGCTCGACCCCATAACCGAAACACCTATGCGGGCGTGCCCATGATTACCCTCAAACTCAATGGCCAAGACCATCAACTCGACGTGACCGAGGATATGCCGCTGCTCTGGGCGATCCGCGATGTGGCCGGTTACAACGGTACTAAATTCGGCTGTGGCATGGGCCTGTGCGGCGCGTGCACCATCCATATCGACGGTTTGCCGGCGCGCAGTTGCATCACGCCGATTGGTTCGGTGGTCGGCCAGGACGTGCGCACCATCGATAACCTGCACGCCGACCCGGTCGGGCAAATCGTCCAGCAAGCCTGGCTCGACACCGCCGTGGCCCAGTGCGGTTTCTGTCAGGGCGGGCAAATCATGTCCGCCACCGCGTTGCTCAAGACCAATCCCAACCCGAGCGACGAGCAAATCGAAGAGGCGATGGTCGGCAACATTTGCCGTTGCGGTACTTACAACCGCATCAAGACCGCCATCCGCCAGGCCTCCACTCATCTGAAGGAGGCCAAGGCATGAGCCAGCTCCCGAATGATTTCGCCCTGAGCAATCTGAGCAACCTCAGCCGTCGCGGTTTTCTCAAAGGCGTCGGCGCCACCAGTGCGCTGGTAATCGCCGCCAGTTGGGGCTGGCAAGACGCTTTCGCCGAAGACAAACCGAAGAAATTCGGCGCCGATGGCATGCCCAATGGCTGGGTCGACGATCCGAAGGTCTACGTCAGCATCGCCGCCGACGGCACGGTAACGGTGGTGTGCAACCGTTCGGAAATGGGCCAGGGCGTGCGCACCAGCCTGAGCATGGTGGTGGCCGATGAACTGGACGCCGACTGGGCGCTGGTCAAGGTGCAACAGGCGCCGGGTGACGAAGTGCGCTTCGGCAACCAGGACACCGACGGTTCGCGCAGCATGCGTCATTGGTACGAACCGATGCGCCGTTGCGGTGCCGCCGCGCGGACCATGCTCGAACAGGCTGCGGCCGAGCAGTGGAAAGTGCCGGTCGGTGAGTGCCGCGCGCAACTGCATAAAGTGATTCACCAACCGACCAAGCGTGAACTCGGTTACGGCGAACTCGCCGTCGCTGCCGGTGCGCTGGCGGTGCCGGCCCGTGACAGCCTGCGGCTCAAGCAGCCGTCGGAATTTCGCTACATCGGCAAGGAAGGCGTGCGCGCCATCGACGGTGCCGACATCGTCAACGGTCGTGCGGTCTACGGCGCGGATGTGCATTTCGACGGCATGCTTTACGCGACCATCGCCCGTCCTGCGGTGTATGGCGGCAAGGTCAAATCCTTCGATGCCAATGCGGCAATGAAAGTCCCGGGTGTGATCAAGGTCTTGCAGATCGAAAGCCGTCCGCTGCCATCAGAGTTCCAGCCATTGGGTGGCGTGGCCGTGGTCGCGAGCAACACCTGGGCCGCGATCAAGGGCCGCGAGGCGCTGAACATCGAGTGGGACGACGGCCCTAACGCCAGTTACGACTCGATTGCCTACCGCAAGGAACTGGAAGCCGCCTCGCTCAAACCCGGCAAAGTGGTGCGCAACACGGGCGACATCGACAAGGCCTTGGCCGGCGCCGGCAGCACCCTCGAAGCGTCCTACTATCTGCCGCATCTGGCTCAGGCACCGATGGAGCCGATGGTCGCCATCGCTCGCTTCAAGGATGGCGTGTGCGAAGCCTGGGCACCGAGTCAGGCGCCGCAAGTTACCCGTGAGCGGATCGGCGAGCGCCTCGGCCTGCCGTTCGATAACGTCACTTTCAACGTCACTTTGCTCGGCGGTGGTTTCGGGCGTAAGTCCAAACCGGACTTCGTCATCGAAGCCGCGATCCTCGCCAAGGAATTCCCCGGTAAGGCCGTGCGCGTGCAGTGGACCCGTGAAGACGATATCCACTGTTCCTACTTCCACACCGTGTCCGCCGAATACCTGAAGGCCAGCCTCGACAAAGACGGCCTGCCGTCCGGCTGGTTGCACCGCACCGTGGCGCCGAGCATCACCGCGCTGTTCGCTCCGGGGATGAACCACGAGGCGGCATTCGAGTTGGGCATGGGTTTCACCAACATGGCGTATGCGATCCCCAACGTGCGCCTGGAAAACCCGGAAGCGACAGTCCACACCCGGGTCGGCTGGTATCGCTCGGTGTCGAACATTCCCCACGGCTTCGCGATTCAGACCTTCGTCGATGAATTGGCCCACAAGGCCGGGCAGGATCCGCTGAAGTATCAGATCAAGTTGCTCGGCCCGGACCGTCAGATCGATCCACGCACCTTGAGTGAAGAGTGGAACTACGGCGAGTCTCCCGAGCGTTACCCGATCGATACCGCCCGCATGCGCACCGTATTGGAAACCGCCGCCAAAGCCGCTGGTTGGGGGCGCACGCTACCCAAGGGCCGAGGCCTGGGGCTGGCGGTGCATTACAGCTTCGTCACCTATGTGGCGGCGGTGATCGAAGTCGAAGTCAAAGACGACGGCACCTTGATCGTGCACAAGGCCGACATCGCCGTGGATTGCGGTCCGCAGATCAACCCCGAGCGCATTCGCTCGCAGTTCGAAGGTGCCTGCGTGATGGGCCTGGGCAACGCAGTACTCGGCGAAATCAGCTTCAAGGACGGCAAGGTCCAGCAGGACAACTTCCACATGTACGAAGTGGCGCGCATGTCCCTCGCGCCGAAAGAAGTCGCCGTGCATCTGGTCACGCCGCCAGGTGAGGTGCCGTTGGGCGGGGTCGGTGAGCCGGGTGTGCCGCCGATTGCGCCGGCGCTGTGCAACGCGATCTTCGCTGCCACCGGCAAACGTATCCGCAGTTTGCCGGTTCGCTATCAACTGCAGGACTGGCAGAAGGCGCAGGCCTGATGGACAGCGTCGATCTGAACGTCCTGCGCAGCGTGCTCGACTGGCGCCGCGCCGGTCAGCGGGTGGTGTTGTACAGCGTGGTCCAGACCTGGGGCACCGCGCCCCGGGCGCCGGGTGCCATGTTGGCGTTGCGTGAGGACGGCGTAGTGATCGGCTCGGTCTCGGGCGGTTGTGTCGAAGATGATCTGATTGCGCGGCTGCACGATGGCCGCATCCCGGCCGACGGGCCGCCCGTGCAATTGATCACCTACGGCGTCACCCGCGAAGAGGCAGCACGATTCGGCTTGCCGTGCGGCGGCACCTTGCGCCTGACTGAAGAGCGAGTCGGTGACCCGGCGTGGGTCGCTGAGTTGCTGGCCCGCTGCGAGGCCCACGAAATCGTCGCCCGTTCGTTGGATCTGACGAGCGGCGAAGTGGTTTTGCAACCGGCGCACAAGACCGATGTGCTGAGTTTTGACGGCAGCACCTTGCGCGCGATCTACGGCCCGCGTTGGCGCTTGTTGCTGATCGGCGCCGGGCAACTGTCGCGCTATGTCGCGGAAATGGCGCGACTGCTGGATTTCGAAGTGCTGATCTGCGATCCGCGCACCGAGTTCGTCTACGGTTGGGAAGAACAGCACGGTCGCTTCGTGCCGGGCATGCCTGACGAAGCCGTGTTGAACATCCAGACTGACGAACGCACTGCCATCGTCGCCTTGACCCACGATCCACGGCTGGATGACATGGCGCTGCTGACCGCCCTCGATTCCAGGGCGTTCTACGTCGGCGCACTGGGTTCGCGGGTCAACAGCCTGAAGCGCCGGGACAACCTGGCTCAGCTAGGCTTGTCAGAACAGGCCATCGAGCGGCTGCACGGCCCGATTGGCCTGCACATCGGCAGCCACACCCCGGCGGAAATCGCCTTGTCGTTGCTGGCCGAAATCGTGGCGATCAAGAACGGCGTCGAGCTGAAGCAGAAGAAGCCGTTGCGGGAGGACGTATGAGCGAGCCCATCGGTGTCATCGTGTTGGCAGCAGGGCAGGGCAGCCGCTTTCGACAGGTCGCGGGCGCCGAAAAGGACAAGTTGCTGGCCGACTGCACCGGTCGCGACGGCGCCGTACGCTCGGTGATCGAGCAGGTGTTGGTGAATCTGTCTGCATCTATTGAAAAGCGCGTACTGGTGACCACCGAGGATCGCCCTCAGGTGATTCGCATGGCCCAAGCTTATGGTTACGAGATTGTGCTGATTGAGTCCACCGGCATGGGCGACAGCATTGCGGCGGGTGTGGCGGCTTGTTCGCAGCTTGGCGGGTGGTTGATTGTGTTGGGTGATATGCCGTTCATTTTGCCGTCAAGCATCGAGCAAGTCGTCGCGGCGATTGCGGATGATTGCATCAGCGTGCCGGTGCATGAGGGCGAGTTCGGGCATCCGGTGGGTTTTGGTCGGCGTTTCGGGTCGGGGCTGATGGGGTTGTCCGGTGATCGCGGGGCCAAGTCGTTGTTTGCGCAGGCGAGGGTGGTCGAGCTAGCGCTGGATGATCCCGGCGTGTTGTGGGATGTGGATGTGCCGGCCTCGCTGGTTTTTCAATAACGGATTAATCGACTGTTCTTTTCGCCCATTCGTATTTATCGATGGGTGCCAGATATAAAACTCGTTATTCAGCGGGTTTTATCCGACATACGATCATGTGGCGTGCGGTGTTCACAGTTGGGGTGAATATCCGGTCAGCACTCATTAGAAAAAAAGAGCCTACATGATAAAGCACTATATGGATGCGTCGGTCAGTGTCAGTCCTTTGGAACTAGACAGTGATATACAGGAGTTGGGGGCATTGGAGCGGGCACTAAGTTCTGCAGATGTTTTTCAACCTGTTCCTCGGTATGTAAAAACACTTCGACAACTTAGAAAAGTATCGCAAACCATCAGTTGCCATCGCGACGAGATCAAGTTCGGGGTCACTTTCGGCGAACGCTTGAAAGAACTGGGCGATGACTTTGGTTTGTCTGCGCAGCACTTTTCGGTCAATACCAGTGGTTCGCCGCTGCTCGTCAAGGAGCAGGTCGGGGAGCACTTGATTTCACCGACTCACTTTGAAAACGGTGCGTATTTCAGCCACCCCCATGCCGATCATCAACTCGATCACTCGGCGGACGAGCTGCCTTCGATCAAGATTGGTCAGTATGTGCGTTTTGGTCGCAACGCCGCGGTCAATGCTGGCGGCGATGTGGACATTGGCGACGGTGTCTGGCTGTCGCCGGGCAGTCAATTGCTGCGTCAGGACCATGATCCGTATGGCCGGCTCTCCATCGGTTCGCGGACCGTCGCGATGACGCGCCTGCCGCCGGTGCGACTGTGCGATTACGCGTGGGTCGGGCGTGAGGCGATCGTCGGCTGGAACGCCGATTACCTGGGCAAGGCCAGCATCGTCGGGATCCGTTCCTTCCTCAATACCTGGGTCGGCGACTATTCCATCGTGGGGGATCAGGGGAAAGTCCTGCAATACCTGCCGTTCAAGGCTCACCTCATGGAAACCTACCAGCCGTCGATCGAGCAGACGCTGCAAGTCAGCGATTGGGCCGCGATCAATTCCGACTGGTTGATGATTTACCGTGACACACCGAAGCGCGAGACGCCGCCATTGCCGGCAGCGCTGACGGACTATCTCGACACCCCGGGCAAGAAATCCGTGTTGCTGATCGCGCCGAGCGATAACGCGCAGCTGCAAGCGCTCGCCCGGCATAGTCTGGATGTGATCTCGACTTCCCGTCTGCCCTTTGCGCACCATTTGCAGTGGGCTCAGGACTACGGCCATAAACAGCTCAGACTGCGCGCAGACCTGGACTTTTCGAGGCTGCCATTCGCCTCGGCCGGTGACTTTCACTATCGCCGTCGATTGGGCTATTCACTGATTGTCGCCAACAGTTCGCCGGTCGAAGCCGAGCCTTGCCGAATCTACGTCAATGAACTGGCCAGGGTGCTGGCGACACAGGGCCTGTTGTTAGTGCCCGTCACTGATGTGTTGCAGGCGCAATTGTCTGTGTACCAGGACTTATTCCAACTGCAAGGGGAAGTCGAGTTTGACGGCGCCTCTTTCATGCTAATGAAGAAGCTCTAACGGAGGCGTCAATGCCGTACTTATTACTTTCACTCGCCGCCGTGTTCTGGGGCGGTAACTATGTTGTCGGAAAGTTGATGGTGGTGGATGTTGATCCGGTGTTGCTGTCGCAACTTCGATGGTTGATTACCAGTGCCTTGCTTCTGCTGATCAACTATAAGGCCGTGATCGCCAGTTTGCCGGCTGCGCGCAAGTCATGGTTGACCCTGGTGATGCTGGCGGTTTGCGGGCAAGTTATCTTTCCGCTGACGTTGTATATCGGTTTGCAATACACCAGTTCATTGAATGCGGCGATTTACCTGTCGGCCACGCCATGCCTGGTATTGGCCCTCAATCGTTTCGTTTTCGGTGATTTTATCTCCCGCTCGAACATGCTTGGGGTGGTCATCAGCACCGTCGGGGTGTTCTGGCTGGTGACGATGGGGCACTTATCCGATTTGAGCTTTCTGGAAGGCTTCAATAAAGGCGATTTCTGGACCATGGCCTCGGCTGCCAGTTGGGCTGTCTATTGCTCTTTCTTGCGGACCAAACCCAAGACCATCGCCGGCAATGCGTTCGTGACGTATTGCGCGGTAGTGGGGGCGCTGTGCCTGATTCCGTTCAGTCTGGGCGTTTGGGTCTTGCACCCGGACCTGACATTTAACCTCGGGCAGGGCGCGGCACCGTGGCTGGGCCTGGCCTATCTGGTGATCTTCCCGTCCTGGTTGTCGTATCTGTTCTGGAGCAAAGGCATCGGCGAAATCGGTGCCACCCGTGGCGAGATCTTCACTCACCTGGTGCCGTTGTCCGGCGGGTTGTTCAGTATCGTGTTCCTCGACGTACAACTGCATGCCTATCACTTGGTCAGCCTGGTGCTGATTGTGTTCGGGGTGATCCTCTGTTCGATTAAACGGCGGGCACCAGTGGCGCTGCGCACGGAGGCCGCTTGATGGACAGAATCATCGATTCGGTCGACCGCCACGGTGTGCGGTGGGTGGGTCTTGTGCAGGACGAGGGCGCATCGACTGCGCTCTGGCAGGTCGAAGGCGCAGAGAGTTCTCAGGCATTGGCTGTGCGGTTCATGCGCAGCAAGCAATCCTGGGAGCAGTTCAAAAGCGGTTTGTCCCTGACAGCGATACCGGTTGAGGCGCTGGCATCGATGACCTTCAACGTGCCACTGCGGCCGGTGCTGGATGCCGAGTGCATGGTGAGCGGTTTCGGTTATACGCACCGTTCGGTCAATGGTCTGCCCATGCCTGAACGGTCCTCGCCGGACTGGTACTACAAAGGCAATGGCAAAGGACTGGTCGCAGCCTCCCGGGCGATCAAGTCGCCGTGTCACGCCAGTGGCGCGGGAATCGAGATCGAGTATGCCTGTGTGTACCTGATCGACGATTGCCGAAACCCGCGCTATATCGGCTACACCCTGGCAGTGGATTTCTCTGATCCGGTGTTGCGTCACACCCAACCCGGGCTGGCCGGTCTTTCCAAGTTGCGCAACACCGCGTTGTGCCACGAATTGGTGATCGCTGAACCACCGCGCCATACGGTGGTGAGGAGTTCGATTGTCCGGCGCGGGGAAACTGTGTGGGACAAGCAGTCGCTATTGGGGCTGGATCAATTGATGTTTACAAAGCGCGAACTGGAAGTCCTGTTGTTCCAGCATGAAGAACTCTGCGAGCCCGGTACGGTTCACTACGTGTTGCTCGGCGCTTCATTAAGCACCGACAAGGATGCGTTCGAGTTGCAGCACGGTGATGTCATCCGCGCGAGCAGCCAGGAGGATGGGCTGCAATTGTCCAACCTGTTCGAGGATGAGGTGGTGCGCCAATCGTGTAACTGCTGACGCAACCCGGCCCGTTATCCCGTCGATGCCATCAGCGGTGCGCGGGCCGGTTTTTCGAAGTCCAGCACCCATTGCGCCAGTGCCCTGGGGGCAGGTTTGCCAGGGTGATCGAAAAACACGAATTCGGTGGTTAGCGAGGCGTAAGAGCCATTCAGGAAGTAGGTTTGCACCTGTTCACTGCGACAACACGAATCAACCAGTGACAGCGGCACCAAGGCAACACCGACGCCGTTGATTACATTCGAAAACAGCAGCGGATAAGAACCGCACTCGATGATTTTTTCCGGGGTGATGTTGCCCATCAGAAACAGCTCGTCGAGATTGCGTTGCGAAGCGCTGCGCCGACTATTGACCAGGAACACTTGGCCGCTGAACGCTTTCAAGTCCTGAATGGCGGGTTGGGTTGCGCTGTAGATCAGCGCCAGCGGATCGTTGAACAGCGTCACCCGGCGATAATGCGCAGGCGCAAAGCCAGCGCCGACAATCACCGCGTCGAGCTTGCCGGCCTCTAAATCCTTGAGCAGCGACTGCGTGTTACCAATGCTGACATCCACGGCCAGGCCGTCTGGGTTGGCCACGATGCTTTGCAGCAGGTTCTGGCGAGTAATGGTGAGGTTTTCGATGACCCCAAGGCGAACCCGTGTTTCGGTTTTTGCCTGGTTCAGACTGGCCTGGGCACGTGCCACCAGTTCGAGGATTTGTGAGGCGTAGGCATAGAGCTCCTTGCCTTGCACCGTCATTGTGATACCGCGACCGGAGCGTTCGAACAGCTTGGTATCGAGTCGTGATTCAAGCGTCTTGATCCGGAAGGAAATACTGGATTGAGCGCGGTTCAACCTGATTGCTGCTTGCGTGACGCTGCCGTAGTCAACAATCGCTTTAAAAGCATCCAGTTCAGCAATTTCCATAGTCATGCACTCTTGCTCCATAACGGGCCGAAGGTTTTCGGGCCGTGGCAGGACCTGCCTTGAGCCCTGCAACCGCTCTATTCTGCACGTTGCACGATGCTTTCGTAATACTTGCTTACAAATATTTAAGGCAGTGTTCAGCGAGGCGCGCCAAGGGGCTCGGTCATAACCCGCTGGCAGGTTTCGTCGGGCTGTCGATTTTTACAGATAAAAAAAGCCCCGCCTGGATCACCAGGCGGGGCTTTTTAGTAGCCGATGGAATCAGACGAGGGGTTTAGGCTCGTGTTCTTTTTCCTGGGCTTCTTCGTGTTGCTGTACCGCTTCCTGAACGGAGCGAGGTGCTTCGTCGATCACGGATTCAACCGGGTCGGCAGCGACTTCAGCGGCCGGGGCAGGAGCTGCCTCGACGACTTCAGCTACAACCGGTGCTGGCTCGGCAACAGCCGGAGCAGCAGCGGCAGCCAGTTCGGCTTCTTTCTGCAGACGCTCGGCTTCACGCTTGCGGCGACGCACTTCACGTGGGTCGTTCGGCGCGCGGCCATTTTCGGTCAGGGCGCTGGCAGGGGCAGCTTCGACCACTGGTGCAGCGACTTGCGCGACAACTGGAGCTTCGACCACTGGAGCAGGCTCGGCAGCGGCAACCACTGGCTCGGAGACCATCGCTTCAACCGCCGGAGCTTCAGCGACTGGCGCTGGTGCTTCGACGACTGGCTCGGCGGCTACCGGCTCGGCAACCCAGTTGAACGCGGTTTGCTCTTCGCGCACTTCACGCACAGCTTCGGTCACGGTTTCGGTCGATGTTTCGACAACCGATTCTGCGACAACCACTGGCTCGGCGACGAAAGCAGGCTCGGCAGCAGCCTTAACTTCAGGCTGTGCTTCACGAACCGGCGCTACTTCAACTTCCGGAGCGGCTGTGGCTTCTACCGGAGTAGTCGCTTCAACCACCGGCGCTTCTACTGGTGCAGTTTCCTGAACAGCAGCAGTGGCGCGTTCGGCTTGCTCGTGAGCCTGGGCTTCGGCAGGCGCGCTGATCACGGTGCTGGCAACGGCTGCAGTAACAGCCAGGCCGGCGGCCAGATCGGCAGCGCTTGGCGCTTCGTTGGTTTCGCTGGCTTCGCTACCGTCGGCGGACTCGGATTCTTCCGAACCTTCGATCACGTTGCCGTTGGCATCACGTTGACGCTCGCGACGGTTGCTGCGACGACGCTGGCCACGGGAGCGGCGGCGTGGACGATCGCCTTCGGCGCCTTCCTGACCGTCTTCCTGTTGCTGCTCTTCGCTGGTCAGCAGTTCTTCTTCGGAGGCGGCAGCCGCTTGTTCGGCCCGTGGCTGACGCTCTTCACGCGGTGGGCGTGGCGCGCGTTCTTCACGTGGCTGACGGGCTGGACGCTCTTCAGTGGTAGCAGCAACGGCAGTGGCAGCGGCAGCGACTGGCGCAGCAGGAGCGGCATCCAGTGGCTCGCGCAGTTCACGTACCGGACGCTCTTCGCGGTCGCCACGTGGTTTGCGGTCTTCACGAGGAGCGCGCGGTGCACGTTCTTCACGAGGGGCGCGTGGTGCGCGTTCTTCGCGAGCGACTACCGGGGTAGTGGTGGTCTCTTCACGGGCTTCGCGTGGTTGACGCTCTTCACGTGGCTCACGTGGTGCGCGTTCTTCACGCGGTGCACGTTCCTCACGAGGCTTGCGCTCTTCATCGCGGCGACCGTTACGGTTGCGGCTCTGTTGACGACCGTTGCGGCGCTCTTCGTTACGGGCCGGACGCTCGGTGGTCGCAGGTTTTTCAACCACAACCGGAGCAGCTGGCTCTTCTTTGGTAGCGAACAGGCTGACCAGCGACTTCACCAGGCCTTTGAACAGGCTTGGCTCTGGCGCGGCAACCGGTGCAGGTGCTGGAGCGGCAGCGACGACTTCGGTCGGCACCGGTGCGTTGGCACGGGCCGGTGCAGTCTTGACCGCGGCTTCCTGGCGAACCAGGGTGCGGGTCGCAGCGGCTGGCTGGACTTCTTCCACTTCGGCAGCGGCAGCAGCGATTTCGTAGCTGGACTGGTTGATGTGGGCTTCCGGGCTGTCATCACGCAGGCGCTGAACTTCGAAGTGCGGCGTTTCGAGGTGATCGTTCGGCAGAATGACGATGCGAGCGCGGGTGCGCAGTTCGATCTTGGTGATCGAGTTGCGTTTTTCGTTGAGCAGGAAAGCGGCCACCGGGATCGGCACTTGTGCGCGAACTTCGGCGGTGCGGTCCTTCAGGGCTTCTTCTTCGATCAGGCGCAGGATCGCCAGCGACAGCGATTCAACGTCGCGGATGATGCCGGTGCCGTTGCAACGCGGGCAGACGATGCCGCTGCTTTCGCCAAGCGATGGGCGCAGGCGTTGACGGGACATTTCCAGCAGGCCGAAGCGCGAGATGCGACCGACTTGCACGCGAGCGCGGTCGGCTTCCAGGCATTCGCGGACTTTCTCTTCCACGGCGCGCTGGTTCTTGGCAGGGGTCATGTCGATGAAGTCGATGACGATCAGGCCGCCGATGTCGCGCAAGCGCAACTGACGGGCGATTTCTTCGGCGGCTTCAAGGTTGGTCTGCAGGGCGGTTTCTTCGATGTCGCTGCCTTTGGTGGCGCGCGCCGAGTTGATGTCGATGGACACCAGGGCTTCGGTCGGATCGATAACGATGGAGCCGCCGGAAGGCAGTTCAACGACGCGCTGGAAAGCGGTCTCGATCTGGCTTTCGATCTGGAAACGGTTGAACAGCGGAACGCTGTCTTCGTACAGCTTGATCTTGCTGGCGTACTGCGGCATCACCTGGCGGATGAAGGTCAGGGCTTCGTCCTGGGCTTCAACGCTGTCGATCAGCACTTCGCCGATGTCCTGGCGCAGGTAATCGCGGATGGCGCGGATGATCACGTTGCTTTCCTGATAGATCAGGAATGGCGCGGAGCGATCCAGCGACGCTTCTTTGATAGCGGTCCACAGTTGCAGCAGGTAGTCGAGGTCCCACTGCATTTCTTCGCTGCTGCGGCCAAGGCCGGCAGTGCGCACGATCAGACCCATGTCGGCAGGTGCAACCAGGCCGTTCAGGGCTTCACGCAGTTCGTTGCGCTCTTCACCTTCGATGCGACGGGAGATACCGCCGGCACGCGGGTTGTTCGGCATCAGCACGAGGTAACGACCGGCCAGGCTGATGAAGGTGGTCAGGGCTGCGCCCTTGTTGCCACGTTCTTCTTTTTCGACCTGGACGATGACTTCCTGGCCTTCGGTCAGGACGTCCTTGATGTTGACGCGGCCTTCGGGGGCTTTCTTGAAGTATTCGCGGGAGATTTCTTTGAGGGGCAGGAAGCCGTGGCGCTCGGAGCCGAAATCGACAAAGGCAGCCTCAAGGCTTGGTTCGATGCGAGTAATCCGGCCTTTATAGATGTTGGCCTTCTTCTGCTCGCGTGCACCGGATTCGATGTCCAGGTCGTAGAGGCGTTGGCCATCTACCAGTGCAACACGCAACTCTTCGGGTTGAGTTGCGTTAATCAGCATTCTTTTCATGTAGTACCGTCGGTTTCCGGGCTGCCGGAAACGGCGTTCGGCACACACGACTTCTCACGGTCGGTGTCAGGTGCGTCAGGAGTGGTTGGACACTCCAGTGTCTAGCGATGGCGACCAATAGGGGCCGGCGTCGCGACGTACGCGTCCTGCTTGCTGTGGCTACTTAAGCACTCAGTCAGGAGGAGGAATCAACCAGCGGCTGTGGACGAGATGAAGCGTCTTGATAAAGCCTATTGCTACACAGTCCAGCGGTTGTGCATCTCCACCCTACACGTATCCCTGATAATTCGGGTGCTGCCGCGCGCAGAATCCGCAGCGGGTTGGCATTTACCGTGAGCTCCGAAAGGGGAGGTCACGCATCATGGCTAATTTAGGCGTTGTTTCCGAAGCGTTCGCTCGGGGTCATTCGCAGCTGACTGCACTTTGTGAACTGGCCATGAATATTGGCTCGCAAGGCGAGTGAAAACTCTGCTTTGCCGCTTGATTCAGGCCTCATGTCACCTGCGCTCGTTACACCTGCAAACTCCACCGTTACGTAGCGAAAGCCCCGTAGGACGGCCTCGCGTCCTGGTGAATTGCGTTGGTCAGGGCCGGTTTTTGACCGTTAGTCCGCTGTCCAGGCCGCTTTTGGCGGCGTTCGCGACTATAGCAGCAATGATTAAGTGCTTCAATTCCATAAAAAATTGTTATCATCCGCGCCATGACGACTACTGCCCCTTCGACCCCAGCCGTACAACTGCTGGAGGTCTCGCCGGAATATGCCGGCCAACGTATTGATAACTTCCTTCTCGCTCGGCTCAAAGGCGTGCCCAAGACCTTGATTTACCGCATTTTGCGCAAAGGCGAAGTGCGAGTGAACAAAGGCCGGATCAAGCCCGAATACAAGCTGCAGGCGGGCGATATCGTGCGCGTGCCGCCGGTTCGCGTGCCTGAGCGCGACGAGCCGGTACCGCTGGCACAAGGCCTGCTGCAACGCCTCGAAGCCTCGATTATCTTCGAGGACAAGGCGTTGATCGTGATCAACAAGCCTTGTGGCATCGCGGTCCATGGCGGCAGCGGGCTGACTTACGGGGTGATCGAAGCCTTTCGTCAGTTGCGCCCCGATTGCAAGGAGCTTGAGCTGGTTCACCGTCTCGACCGTGACACCTCCGGCCTGCTGATGATCGCCAAGAAGCGCAGCATGCTGCGTCACTTGCACACGGCGTTGCGTGGCGATGGCGTCGACAAGCGCTATATGGCGCTGGTCCGCGGCAACTGGGCGGCCTCGATCAAGCAAGTCCGGGCATCGCTCGGCAAGAGCAACCTGCGCTCCGGTGAGCGCATGGTCGAGGTCGATGAGGAGGAGGGCAAGGAGTCTGTGACCGTGTTCAAGGTCCTGCGTCGTTTCGGCGACTTTGCCACCCTGATCGAAGCCAAGCCGATCACCGGCCGCACTCACCAGATTCGCGTCCACACCTTGCACGCGGGGCATTGCATTGCCGGTGACACCAAGTACGGCGATGACGATTTCAGCAAGGAAATTCGCGACCTGGGTGGCAAGCGCCTGTTCCTCCACGCCTACATGCTGACCGTGCCGTTGCCTGATGGCGGCGAGCTGAAGTTGCAGGCGCCGGTCGATGAGATGTGGGCCAAGACCGTGGAGCGCCTGAGTGCACCCCTCTGATTACAAACTGCTGATTTTTGATTGGGACGGCACCTTGGCCGATTCCATTGGTCGGATTGTCGAGGCGATGCATGTCGCGTCCGAGCGCTCCGGTTTCCAATTGTGCGACGACTTTGCCGTCAAAGGCATTATCGGCCTGGGGTTGCCCGAGGCGATTCGCACGTTGTACCCGCAGATCGGTGATGACGAGCTGATAGCGTTCCGTCAGCACTACGCGGATCACTACATCGCCGCGGAAGCAGTGCCTTCGCCGTTATTCGAAGGCGTGGTCGAGTCGATGGCGGCGTTTCGTGACGAGGGTTATCACTTGGCGGTCGCCACCGGCAAGGCGCGTCGCGGGCTGGATCGGGTGCTCAAGGCGCATGGTTGGGATAATTATTTCGATATCACCCGTGCCGCCGATGAAACCGCCAGCAAGCCGCATCCGCTGATGTTGGAAGAGATCCTCGCCCATTGTGGTGTGACCGCGCAGCAAGCGCTGATGGTCGGGGATTCGTCCTTCGATTTGCAGATGGCGCGCAACGCCGGCATGGATTCGGTTGCGGTCAGTTATGGCGCCCAGTCCATTGAGGCGCTGAAACTGTTTGAGCCGCGACTGGCCATTGATCATTTTTCTGAATTGCATGCGTGGTTGAATCAGCGCACCTAAAACATTTTTGCTGAGGTAGATGGAATGACCGACGAATGGAAAGCGCCCGACAAATCGAGCGCTGAAGGTGGTGACGAGAAGAGCTGGAAGCTGCTGGAAAAGACCTTGCTGGCCGGTGTGCAGGAACAGCGCCGCTCCCGTCGCTGGGGGATTTTCTTCAAATTCCTGGCTTTTACGTATCTGTTTGTTGCCTTGCTGTTGCTGTCGCCGCTGATCAGCATGGAAAAAAGCGCTACCCGTGGCTCAAATTACACAGCAGTGATCGATGTCACGGGCGTTATCGCTGACAAAGAGACCGCCAGCGCCGACAACATCGTGACCAGCCTGCGTGCAGCCTTCGAAGACGAGAAGGTCAAGGGTGTGATCCTTCGGATCAACAGTCCGGGTGGCAGCCCTGTGCAGTCGGGTTACGTCTACGATGAAATTGGTCGCCTGCGTGCCTTGCATCCGAACGTCAAGGTGTATGCCGTGATCTCGGACCTGGGCGCTTCCGGCGCTTATTACATTGCCAGCGCGGCGGATCAGATCTACGCCGACAAGGCGAGCCTGGTGGGCTCCATTGGTGTGACGGCGGCCGGCTACGGTTTTGTCGGCACCATGGAAAAGCTCGGCGTTGAGCGCCGCACTTACACCTCTGGCGAGCACAAATCGTTTCTTGACCCGTTCCAGCCGCAGAAGCCTGAGGAAACCCAGTTCTGGCAGGGCGTGCTCGACACCACTCACCAGCAGTTTATTGCCAGTGTGAAGAAGGGTCGTGGCGACCGTCTCAAGGACAAGGACCATCCTGAACTGTTCTCCGGCCTGGTCTGGTCGGGTGAGCAGGCGCTGCCGCTGGGCTTGATCGATGGCCTGGGAAATACCAGTTCGGTTGCTCGCGATATCATTGGCGAGAAAGAAATCGTCGACTTCACCGTCCAGGAATCGCCGCTTGATCGCTTCTCGAAGAAGCTCGGCGCCAGCGTGGCTGAGCAGATTGCGATGTGGATGGGGTTTCACGGTCCATCGTTGCGCTGATTGCTTGAGCGCATAAAAAACCGGCTTCGGCCGGTTTTTTTACGTCAAAAGATCGCAGCCTCGTTTTACTCGACAGCTCCTACGTTGAAATGCGTATTCCTTGTAGGAGCTGTCGAGTGAAACGAGGCTGCGATCTTTTAATCATCAAGGAATCTGCACACCTTCAACCAAAAGCATATCAATCAGCCGAATCAGCGGCAGGCCGATCAGGCTGGTGGCGTCAGTGCCTTCGGTGCTTTGAAACAGGCTCACCCCCAAACCTTCGGCCTTGAAGCTGCCAGCGCAGTCGTAGGGCTGTTCTGCGCGCAAGTAGCGTTCGATGCGCGCCGGGTCGAGTGTGCGCATGTGCACGGTGAACGGCACGCAGTCGACCTGGCAGTGGCCGGTCTGGCTGTTGAGCAGCGCGAGGCCGGTCAGGAAGGTCACGCTGGCACCGCTGGAAGCCAGCAGTTGTTCGCGGGCCTTTTCGAAGGTGTGGGGTTTGCCGATAATCCGCTCGCCGAGTACCGCGACCTGGTCGGAGCCGATGATCAGATGAGCGGGGTGGCTACCCGCCAGCGCCCGCGCTTTCTCTTCGGCCAGGCGCTTTACCAAATTAATCGCGGACTCGTCCGGGCGATGGCTTTCATCGATATCCGGCGAGCTGCAGGTAAACTCAAGCTGCAAGCGGGCCAGCAATTCCCGGCGATAAACCGAACTTGAAGCGAGTAATAAAGGCAGCATGGGCATCTCCAAAAGGCAGGGCCGAATTCTAGCGAGGCTTCCAAGTGACGGACAGGGTTGAATTTCCTTTGACATGGCTGGGTGCATCCCTATAATGCTGCGCCTATGTTGAATGACCCGATTCCACCTCACGTTGACCCGCGCAAATTGGCTGATCGTGGCACCACCCTTCAAGGTGAATTGCTGCTGGCCGATTTGGAGAGACTCTGCGACCCGCTTTCCGACACTGTCGGTACGGTGCAGGCTAAATTCGTTTTTGAACGAGATGAACGTAAGTCTGTGGTAATCCACAGTTTTATCGACACCGAAGTCAAAATGGTTTGCCAGCGTTGTCTTGAGCTGGTCACCCTGCCGATCCATAGCGAATGCAGTTATGCTGTGGTGAAGGAGGGTGCGAATACCCAGTCGTTGCCGAAAGGTTATGACGTGCTGGAACTGGGCGAAGATCCATTGGATCTGCAGTCACTGATCGAGGAGGAGCTTCTGCTCGCCTTGCCCATTGTGCCTGCTCATCATCCGGAAGAATGCCAGCAGCCGGCGGGTCTCGATGAGCCCGAACCGAGCGAGGACGAGGTAACGCGGTCCAACCCGTTCAGTGTATTGGCGCAGTTAAAGCGTGACCCAAACGTTTAGGAGTTAATCAATTATGGCTGTTCAGCAGAACAAAAAATCCCGCTCTGCCCGTGACATGCGTCGTTCGCACGACGCCCTGACGGCAAGCACTCTGTCTGTAGAAAAAACCACCGGTGAAATTCACCTGCGTCACCACGTATCGCCAGAAGGCGTATACCGTGGCCGTAAAGTGATCGACAAGGGCGCTGACGAGTAATCACTTGTCTGCTCAAGTCATCGCGATTGACGCAATGGGCGGGGACTTCGGTCCCCGCAGCATTGTTCAGGCCAGCCTTGCTTGCCTGTCTGCTACGCCCTCGCTGCACCTGACCCTCGTCGGTCAACCTACCCTTTTAGAAGAACTGCTCTCCAGTCATTCGGCTGTGGATCGCGCGCGCCTGTCGATTACACCCGCGTCCGAAGTCATCACCATGGACGAAAAGCCTGCCCAGGCCTTACGTGGCAAGCCTGATTCATCGATGCGCGTGGCCCTCGAGTTGTTGCGTGATGGCAAGGTCCAGGCCTGTGTCAGCGCGGGCAATACCGGCGCGTTGATGGCCCTGTCGCGATTTGTGCTCAAGACCTTGCCGGGCATCGATCGGCCGGCGATGGTCGCGGCGATCCCGACCGAGAAAGGTTATTGCCAGTTGCTTGATCTTGGTGCGAACGTCGATTGCAGTGCCGAGCACTTGTTGCAGTTCGCGATCATGGGCTCGGTGGCGGCGGAAACCCTGGGTGTGGTTCGCCCTCGCGTGGCGTTGCTGAATATCGGTACGGAAGACATCAAGGGCAATCAGCAGGTCAAGCTGGCCGCGACCTTGTTGCAGAACGCGCGGGGCATCAACTACATCGGTTTTGTCGAAGGTGACGGTGTTTATCGCGGCGAGGCGGATGTGGTGGTGTGTGACGGCTTTGTCGGCAATATCCTGCTCAAGTCCAGCGAAGGCCTGGCGACCATGATTGCCGGGCGCATCGAGGCCTTGTTCAAGCAAAGC
Organism: Pseudomonas sp. B21-053; assembly: GCF_026016365.1. NCBI lineage: Bacteria > Pseudomonadati > Pseudomonadota > Gammaproteobacteria > Pseudomonadales > Pseudomonadaceae > Pseudomonas > Pseudomonas sp. B21-053. The sequence continues at coordinate 5,255,374 of NZ_CP087205.1, read as the reverse complement.
CTGGCCTCGCGGGTGGTCGGTGCACTGGCATTGCCGCTGATGAAGCGCTTGCAGGCGGATCTGGCTCCTGCGCGACACAATGGCGCTAGCTTCCTCGGTTTGCAGGGCATTGTCGTGAAAAGCCATGGTTCGGCGGGCGTGCAGGGTTTTCAGAGTGCGATTCAGCGGGCCCTGATCGAGATCCAGGAAAACCTCCCGGAACGGCTTCACGGTCGTCTTGAGGATTTGTTGCCTTAGGCGTTTTCGTCGGACAATGCTTAAATGTGACCGCTCAGTTCAATTGGCCATCCAACTGTCAGTTTCTTGCAGTCCCCCAGCGGGACGTCAATTCTCCGACGACAAGATCATTAGGGGCTTGTTACATGTCTGCTTCCCTCGCATTCGTCTTTCCAGGACAGGGTTCGCAGTCCCTCGGCATGCTGGCCGAGTTGGGCGCGCAACATCCAGTGGTCCTCGAAACATTCAAAGAAGCTTCCGATGCCCTGGGTTACGACCTGTGGGCACTGACCCAGCAAGGGCCGGAAGAGCAGCTCAATCAAACCGATAAAACCCAGCCGGCCATTCTGACCGCCTCGATCGCCTTGTGGCGCCTGTGGCTGGCTGAAGGCGGCGCGCGTCCGGCTTATGTTGCCGGTCACAGCCTGGGCGAATACAGCGCCCTGGTAGCTGCGGGCAGCCTGAGCCTGGGCGACGCGGTGAAACTGGTCGAACGTCGTGGCCAGTTGATGCAAGAAGCCGTTCCGGCCGGGCAGGGCGGCATGGCCGCTATTCTCGGTCTGGAAGATGCCGACGTGCTGGCAGCCTGTGCCGAAGCGGCGCAAGGCGAAGTGGTCAGCGCCGTGAATTTCAACTCCCCGGGCCAAGTGGTTATTGCTGGCGCCAAGGCTGCGGTCGAGCGTGCCATTGAAGGCTGCAAGGCGCGTGGTGCCAAGCGCGCCATGCCGTTGCCGGTCAGCGTGCCGTCTCACTGCGAGCTGATGCGTCCGGCGGCCGAGCGGTTTGCCGAGTCCATCGCTGCCATCGACTGGCAGGCGCCGCAGATTCCGGTTGTCCAGAACGTCAGCGCTGCGGTGCCGGCCGATCTGGAGACCCTCAAGCGTGATCTGCTTGAGCAGCTCTACAAGCCTGTGCGCTGGGTCGAATCGGTCCAGGCGCTGGCAGCCAAGGGCGCGACCCAACTGGTCGAGTGCGGCCCTGGCAAGGTGCTTGCCGGCCTGAACAAACGCTGCGCCGAAGGCGTATCGACATCTAACCTCAATACCCCAGACGCTTTCGCTGCCGCTCGCGCAGCGCTGGCCTGAATCAGGAGAAACTTGCATGAGTCTGCAAGGTAAAGTTGCACTGGTCACCGGTGCGAGCCGCGGTATCGGCCAGGCTATCGCCCTGGAACTGGGTCGTGAGGGCGCCATCGTCATCGGCACCGCGACCACCGCTTCGGGTGCCGAGCGCATCGCCGCTACCCTGAAAGAAAACGGTATTCAAGGCACTGGCCTGGAACTCAATGTCACCAGCGACGAGTCCGTTGCAGCGGTGCTGGCGAACATCACTGCGCAGTTCGGTGTCCCGGTAATCCTTGTCAACAATGCTGGCATCACCCGCGATAATCTGATGATGCGCATGAAAGACGACGAATGGAACGACGTCATCGATACCAACCTGAACAGTCTGTTCCGCCTGTCCAAGGGCGTTTTGCGTGGCATGACCAAGGCGCGTTGGGGACGAATTATCAGTATTGGTTCGGTTGTGGGTGCCATGGGCAACGCAGGCCAAGTAAACTACGCTGCCGCCAAGGCCGGTCTGGAAGGTTTCAGCCGCGCACTGGCGCGTGAAGTCGGTTCGCGTTCGATTACGGTAAACTCGGTGGCCCCAGGGTTCATCGACACCGATATGACCCGCGAACTGCCTGAAGCGCAGCGTGAATCCTTGGTGACACAGATTCCGCTGGGCCGTCTGGGGCAAGCACAAGAGATCGCGTCTGTGGTCGCTTTTCTTGCGTCCGACGGTGCGGCTTACGTTACTGGGGCTACAATCCCGGTGAACGGCGGGATGTACATGAGTTAAATGTGACGGGTTGCTTCAAAAAAATGTCATACGAGCTGTCTAAAATCCGTTATAAAGCTGCAATCTATTTATAGGCAGAGGGCCCCCGGGTTTGAGGAGTGAAGCTTTCAGTTGAAAAACTGAAAAGTCTTTCTATACACTTACCCACTGGCCAGCTGCCTGAATTTGTCCATTAGGAGTGAAAACAAGGTATGAGCACCATCGAAGAGCGCGTCAAGAAAATCGTTGCTGAGCAACTGGGCGTTAAAGAAGAAGAAGTGGTCAACACTGCTTCCTTCGTTGAAGACCTGGGTGCCGACTCCCTTGACACCGTTGAGCTGGTGATGGCTCTGGAAGAGGAATTCGAGACCGAAATCCCTGACGAAGAAGCTGAGAAGATCACTACTGTACAAGCTGCAATCGATTACGTTACTAACCACCAGGCTTAATAGCTTGTAATCGTTGCTTGCTGTCATGGAAAAACCGCACTGCCATCACGGCGTGCGGTTTTTTCTTTAGGCCTGATGCAAAGTCGTCATTTGAAAAAGGAGAGTGCTGTGTCGCGTAGACGCGTCGTAGTCACCGGTATGGGTATGTTGTCGCCACTGGGCACGGATGTGCCAAGCAGTTGGCAGGGCATTCTGGCTGGCCGCAGTGGCATTGGTCTGATCGAACACACCGACCTTTCTGCCTATTCCACCCGTTTTGGCGGCTCGGTAAAGGGCTTCAATGTCGAGGAATACCTGTCGGTCAAGGAAGCTCGCAAGCTCGACCTGTTCATTCAATACGGTCTGGCCGCAGGGTTTCAGGCTGTGCGCAACTCCGGTCTGGAAGTCACTGACGCCAACCGTGAGCGCATCGGTGTGGCCATGGGTTCGGGTATTGGCGGTCTGACCAATATCGAAGAAACCAGCCGCACGCTGCATGATTCCGGCCCTCGTCGAATTTCACCGTTCTTCGTGCCTGGCTCGATCATCAATATGATTTCCGGTTTCCTGTCCATCCACCTGGGTGCACAGGGACCTAACTACGCCATCGCCACTGCGTGTACCACCGGTACGCACTGCATTGGCATGGCGGCGCGCAACATCATGTACGACGAAGCCGACGTGATGATTGCCGGCGGCGCCGAGATGGCTGCTTGCGGCCTGGGCATGGGTGGCTTTGGTGCCTCCCGCGCACTGTCGACCCGCAACGACGAGCCGACCCGCGCCAGCCGTCCATGGGACAAGGGCCGTGATGGCTTCGTCCTGTCCGATGGCGCCGGTGCGCTGGTGCTTGAAGAACTGGAGCACGCCAAGGCCCGTGGCGCGACCATTTACGCCGAGCTGATCGGCTTTGGCACCAGCGGCGATGCGTTCCACATGACGTCGCCACCGGCTGACGGTGCAGGCGCTGCGCGTTGCATTACCAACGCCCTGCGCGATGCCAAGATCAATAGCGATCAGGTCCAGTACATCAACGCCCACGGCACGTCGACCTCGGCTGGCGACCTCGCCGAAGCCTGCGCGATCAAGTCGGTGTTCGGCGATCACGCCTACAAACTGGCGGTCAGTTCGACCAAGTCCATGACCGGCCACCTGTTGGGTGCGGCGGGCGCGGTCGAGGCGATCTTCAGTGTGCTGGCGATCAACAGCCAGGTGGCGCCGCCGACCATCAACCTCGATGAGCCGGACGAAGGCTGCGACCTCGACTTCGTGCCGCACACCGCGCGCAACATGGATATCGATGTGGTGCTGTCCAACTCCTTCGGGTTTGGCGGGACCAACGGCTCGCTGGTGTTCCGCCGGTTCGCTGACTGATGGACAGCTGGGTCGACGGTCAGCCGGCTGACGCTCTGTCGCTGAAGGATCGCGGCCTGGCCTACGGTGATGGTCTGTTCGAGACCATCGCTGTGCGAGGTGGGCAACCGTTGTTGCTGGACCGGCATTTGTCGCGTCTGGCGCAAGGTTGCTCACGCCTGGCGATCACTGCCGATCAGGAGCTGGTCCGCAGCGAGCTGCAGACCTATGCCGCCGCATTGGGCGAGGGCGTGCTCAAGCTCATCCTCACTCGCGGCGACAGCTTGCGCGGTTATGCACCCGATCCTTCGGCCCAGGCCCGACGCATTCTGCAAGGCAATCCTCCCGCTGCTTATCCTGTTGTCCATGCGGAGCAGGGCGTTCGTTTGTTTCCTTGCACCACACGACTTTCCAAACAACCACTGCTCGCCGGGCTCAAACACTTGAACCGTCTTGAGCAAGTGCTTGCGCGTGCCGAATGGCAAGACACCGAACACGCTGAAGGCTTGATGCTCGATCAGGTCGGTCGCGTCATCGAAGGTGTCTTCAGTAACGTGTTCCTGGTGCGCGATGGTGTGCTGATCACCGCCGATCTGAAGCGCTGCGGCGTGGCCGGCGTGATGCGTGCGGAATTATTGTTTCAGGCTGAGTCATTGGGGATCCCCACGCAAATCACCGACATCAGCCTCGATCAGCTGCAATGGGCCGATGAGGTCTTCGTCTGCAACAGCGTGTATGGCATTTGGCCGGTGCGCGCCTATGCAGCACTGAGCTGGTCGGTTGGCCCGCTCACCCGTAAACTCCAAACCATTGCCCGCGCGCTACTGGATGCTTGATACGTGAGACGTAAACTCTTGCTGCTGCTGGAAACCGGTCTGGTTCTGGCAGGGCTGCTGTCCGCTGCTTCGGCCTGGAAAATCCATTCGGCGCTGGAACAGCCGCTGAATATCACCCAGGAAGAACTGCTGGAAGTGCCCAAGGGCACGACACCGACCCGCACTTTCTATCGACTCGAAACCGATGGCGTCATCAAGGACGCCTTCTGGTTGCGCGTCTATTGGCGCTTCAACCTTTCCGCCACGCCGATCCACAGCGGTGAATACCGCATGCTGCCGGGGATGACCGTCGACGGTCTGATCGACCTGTGGAAGCGTGGCGAAGTGGTGCAGTACAGCGTGACGCTGGTCGAAGGCTGGAATTTCCATCAGGTTCGTGCGGCACTGGCCAAGGATGACAAGCTCAAGCAAACCCTCACCGGCCTGAGCGACACCCAAGTGATGGACAAGCTGGGTCACAGCGGGATTTTCCCTGAGGGCCGCTTCTTCCCGGACACTTACAGCTTCGTGCGTGGCATGACCGATGCCGAGTTGCTGAAAAAAGCCTATGAACGCCTCGATGAGGTGTTGGCCAAGGAATGGGAAAAACGTGCCGCTGATGTGCCGTACACCGAACCCTATCAGGCGCTGATCATGGCCTCGCTGGTGGAGAAGGAAACTGGTGTTCCGCAGGAGCGCGGGCAGATTGCTGGCGTGTTTGTGCGGCGGATGGCGATGGGCATGATGCTGCAGACCGATCCGACGGTGATCTACGGTCTGGGTGATCGCTATACCGGCAAGTTGACCCGCGCCCATCTCAAGGAAGCGACGCCGTACAACACTTACATGATCTCCGGCCTGCCGCCGACGCCGATTGCGATGGTCGGTCGTGAGGCGATCCATGCGGCGCTGAACCCGGTGGCCGGCAACAGCTTGTATTTTGTAGCGCGCGGCGACGGCAGCCATGTGTTCTCCGATGACCTGGATGCCCATAACTCGGCGGTGCGCGAGTTTCAGCTCAAGCGCCGTGCGGATTACCGTTCCAGCCCGGCTCCGGCTAACGCCCCAGTGACGCCGGAAGCCGAGACGCCGATTCCTGCGGCGTCACCCGATACCGCGCCGGAAGCGGTGCCGCAAGTGCCAGCGCAAGAGCCGCCTCCCGCGCCTGAGCCAACGACTGCGCCTGAAGCTGTACCGCCAACGCCGGCGCAAGAACCCGCAGCCGAACCGGATGCGTCGACGCCGACACCGCAAAGCTCGCAATGACACTGATTAAGGACTGCCTGTGACTGGCTTGTTTATTACCCTGGAAGGCCCGGAAGGCGCCGGCAAGAGCACCAATCGCGAATACCTGGCCGAGCGCCTGCGCGCCGCCGGTATCGAAGTGCTGCTGACCCGCGAACCGGGCGGTACGCCGTTGGCCGAGCGCATTCGCGAAGTGTTGCTGGCCCCGGTGGATGAAGTCATGAACCCCGATACCGAGTTGCTGCTGGTGTTCGCCGCCCGCGCCCAGCATCTGGCGGAGGTGATTCGTCCGGCGCTGGCCCGTGGCGCGGTGGTGTTGTGCGACCGCTTTACCGATTCGACCTACGCCTATCAGGGCGGCGGTCGCGGTTTGTCGCTGGAGCGCATCGCGACCTTGGAAACCTTCGTCCAGGGCGACTTGCGTCCGGACCTGACACTGATTTTCGATCTGCCGGTGGAAGTCGGCCTGGCCCGCGCCAGCGCTCGCGGTCGGCTGGATCGCTTCGAGCTCGAAGGTCGAGCCTTTTTCGATGCCGTGCGCAGTGCCTTTCTCAAGCGCGCTGAAGCGGATCCGGCGCGTTATGTGCTGGTGGATGCCGCCCAGCCGCTGCCACAAGTCCAGCAGTCCCTGGATGCGTTGCTCCCGCGTTTGCTGGAGTTGACCCGTGGCTGAGGCCTATCCATGGCAGGACGAGCTCTGGCAGCAACTGGCGGGCCGTAAACAGCACGCCCACGCCTATTTGCTGCATGGCCCGGCCGGCATCGGTAAACGTGCGTTGGCCGAGCGGTTGATGGCGCATTTGCTGTGCCAGCGTCCGACGGCCCTGGATGCCTGCGGCGAGTGCAAGTCCTGCCTGTTGCTCAAGGCCGGCAGTCACCCCGACAACTACATCCTCGAACCTGAAGAAGCGGACAAGGCGATCAAGGTCGACCAAGTGCGCGATCTGGTCAGCTTCGTGGTGCAGACCGCGCAGATGGGCGGGCGCAAAGTGGTGCTGATCGAGCCGGTCGAGTCGATGAACGTCAACGCCGCCAACGCCTTGCTCAAAAGTCTTGAAGAGCCGTCCGGCGATACCGTGTTGCTGCTGGTCAGTCACCAGACCAGCCGTTTGCTGCCAACGATCAAGAGCCGCTGCCAGCAGCAGGCTTGTCCGCTGCCCAGCGAGGCGATGAGCCTGGCGTGGTTGGCAACGGCGTTGCCGGACTGCTCGCAGGACGAACGCGTCGAGCTGCTGACATTGGCTGCTGGTTCACCATTGGGCGCGGTCAAGTTGCAGAATCAGGGTGTACGCGAGCAACGGATGTTGGTGGTCGAAGGCGTAAAGCAACTGCTCAAGCAGCAGAAGTCGCCGACCCAGCTGGCCGAGGAATGGAAAAGTATTCCGCAATTGCTGCTGTTTGACTGGTTCTGTGACTGGTCGAGCCTGATCCTGCGCTATCAGTTGACCAAGGATGAAGAAGGCCTGGGCCTGATGGACATGCGCAAGGTCATTCAATACCTGGCGCAGAAGTCCGGGCAGGACAAAGTCCTGAATATTCAGGACTGGATTCTCGCCCAGCGTCAGAAGGTCATGAGCAAGGCCAACCTGAATCCGGCGCTGCTGCTTGAGGCGCTGCTGGTGCAATGGGTGTCTTTGCCGGGCCAGAAGTGACTAGACTCTGAGCATCCGCAGTGGAGGTCAGCATGAATGAACCCGTCAACACCGGGCCGCGCAACGGCATTTTGTCCCTGACGATCAAGGACAAGTCCGTGCTGTATGCAGCCTACATGCCGTTCATCAAGAACGGCGGCCTGTTCATCCCGACCAACAAAAGCTACAAGTTGGGCGACGAGGTGTTCATGTTGCTGAACCTGATGGACGAGGCGGAAAAGATTCCGGTCGCCGGCAAAGTCACCTGGATTACGCCCAAAGGCGCCCAGGGCAACCGCGCCGCCGGAGTTGGCGTGCAGTTCAACGACGGTGACAACACCGCTCGCAGTCGAATCGAAACCCATCTGGCCGGAGCCCTGAAGTCCGACCGTCCCACTCATACGATGTAAGTTGCAGCCCTTTTATGCTCGTAGATTCCCATTGCCACCTTGACCGCCTCGACCTTGCCGCCCACGACGGCTCCCTGGATGCCGCACTCGATGCGGCCCGCCAGCGCGGAGTCGGGCACTTTCTGTGTATCGGCGTCAGCGTCGATAATGCCGCTGATGTCAAAGCGCTGGCCGAGCGTTATGACGACGTCGATTGTTCGGTCGGCGTGCATCCGCTGGATGTGCAACCCGGTGCCGCGCCCGCGCTGGATTGGCTGTTGCAGGAACTGAATCACCCGCGGGTGGTGGCGATTGGTGAAACCGGCCTCGATTACCACTACGAACCGGAAGCGGCGGAGTTGCAGCAGGAATCTTTCCGCCTGCATCTGCAAGCCGCTCAGCAGACCGGCAAACCGGTGATCATCCACACCCGTGGCGCTCGCGCCGATACCTTGAGCCTGTTGCGCGAAGCCGCGTTGCCCCAGGCCGGTGTACTGCATTGCTTCACCGAGGACTGGGACATGGCCAAGGCTGCGCTGGACATGGGTTATTACATTTCCTTGTCCGGGATTGTCACCTTCCGCAATGCCGATGCGTTGCGCGACGTGGCGAGCAAAGTGCCAGCCGACCGTTTGCTGGTGGAAACCGATTCGCCGTACCTCGCGCCGATCCCTTATCGCGGCAAACCGAACCTGCCGCAATATGTGCGGGAAGTGGCAGAGTTTCTGGCGATGCTGCGGGGTGAGTCTTACGAGCGATTTGCCGAGCAGACCACTGAGAATTTCAAGCGGTTGTTTCCGTTGGCGCATGTGAAATCAGCTTAGGACTCAGTGCCGCCTTCGCGAGCAAGCCCGCTCCCACAGGGTTGAATCGCAGGCAAAAAAAACCCGGGTTCTGGGGGGTGAATCCGGGTTAAGACCATTAGGAGTAAAACAAAGGCACGCGGTCCGTTGGTACCTATATCGACGCGGCACTTGGGGGAGATGCCTCGCCGACAGTTCAAGTATTGATCAGTATTGCGTCGACGCCAGTTTAGCCGCCCCGGTTTTTAAACAATTTTGGAATACGGCCGCTTCGGAAGAGTTCTCATCAACCGGCGACCTTGCGTGAAATCATCAAGAAACACAGATATGCTCGGATGATCCGTGCATTTTGGCGCAAGTTAGGCATAATACGCGGCTTCGAATTTTGACCCCTACAGACCTTTTCTTATGCATAAAGAACCTCGTAAGGTCCGTGAGTTTCGTCGCCGCGAGCAAGAAATTCTCGATACCGCGCTCAAGCTGTTCCTCGACCAAGGTGAAGACAGCGTCACCGTCGAGATGATTGCTGATGCCGTCGGTATCGGCAAAGGCACGATCTACAAGCACTTCAAATCCAAGGCCGAGATCTATCTGCGCCTGATGCTCGATTACGAGCGCGATTTGAACGAGCTGTTGCATTCCGCCGATGTCGACAAGGACAAGGAAGCCCTGTCCCGGGCCTACTTCGAATTCCGCATGCGCGATCCGCAACGCTATCGTTTGTTTGATCGTCTGGAAGAAAAGGTGGTCAAGGGCAACCAGGTGCCGGAGATGGTCGAGGAGCTGCACAAGATCCGTGCCTCGAACTTCGAACGCCTGACCCTGCTGATCAAGGGCCGGATCAGCGAAGGCAAGCTTGAAGACGTGCCGCCGTACTTCCATTACTGCGCGTCCTGGGCGCTGGTGCATGGCGCCGTGGCGCTGTATCACTCGCCGTTCTGGAGCAATGTGCTGGAAGATCAGGAGGGTTTCTTCCAGTTCCTGATGGACATCGGCGTACGCATGGGCAACAAGCGCAAGCGCGACACCGACACCCCAAGCAGCTGAGCCATTCAGCTGGCTGATTGCGCCATTATTTCGCTACATGGCGCAGTACCGCAGGAATATACTCAGGCTTAGGTATTGCTAAAACTTGATTTGTGAGTCAAGTTTTAGCGGTCTCGAAACTTCTTCTGCCGGAGTGATCAATGATCGTTGACCGTCAAGGCAGGCGTTTTCGCAATTTGCGGATCAGCCTGACCTCAGCCTGCAATTACGCGTGTACCTATTGCGTGCCGAACGGTAAGCGGCTGGTCGCTGCGCAGGATGAACTGTCGGCCGAGGCCATGGCGCGTGGCGTGGCGTATCTGATCGAAGCCGCTGGCATCGAGCGGTTGCGCATCACCGGCGGCGAGCCGCTGGTCAGTCCCAAACTCGAAGCTTTCATGGCGGCCGTCGGCAAGATGGGCCTGGAAGACATCAGCCTGACCACCAATGGCCAGTTGCTGGCGAAAAAACTGCCGCTGCTGGTGGATGCCGGTATCCGGCGCATCAACGTTTCCCTCGATACCCTGGACGCCAGCGCGTTCCGCAGCATTGCTCGCGGTGGTGATCTGGCGACGGTGCTCGACGGCATGGACCAGGCGTCGGTGGCCGGGATCAAGATCAAGGTCAATATGGTGCCGTTGCGCGGGCAGAACCTCGATCAGGTGATGCCGCTGCTCGATTACTGTCTGGAACGTGGCTATGAGCTGCGTTTTATCGAGCTGATGCGCATGGGCCACTTGGCCAGCGACAATAACGCCTTCCTGCAACAGTTCGTCAGCCTTCAGCAGTTGCTGAGCCTGATCGGCGATCGTTACGAATACCTGCAAGCCAACGCGCCGGTGGATGCCACGGCGGTGCGCTATGAGATCCCGGGGCAGGGCTACTTCGGTGTCATTGCCAACGAAAGCGTGCCGTTCTGCCGGACCTGTTCGCGTCTGCGGCTGTCGTCCACGGGTTGGCTGCATGGTTGCCTGTCGTCGAGCAATCGCCACTATGTCGGCGATCTGCTGGACAAACCGCGTCATCAAGCGCTGCCGGCGTTGCAGCGATTGCTGGTGAAAGCGCTGGGGGACAAGCAGGAAGTGGCGTTCTCCGGTGGGGCGACCATCATGAAAATTATCGGCGGCTGATACACCCTCATTCGCGAGTAGGCTCGCTCCCACAGATGAAATGCATTCCCCTGTGGGAGCGAGCCTGCTCGCGAAAGCGATCTATAAAACACTGATGTTCCTGAGCTGGCGCGGAAGCTGCATTCAACGCCCATTCGCCGGTTTTCCGTCACCGGCTTCTGGAGGGTAGGATGCGTAGCCTGGTTTTGCTGCTGGCCGTTTTGGCGCTTGGTGGCTGCATGAATGTCAGCGACATGGGCGAAGGTGTTCGCTACCACATGAGCGACGCGGGGCTGCTGGATCACAGCAACAGTCAGCGCGTGAATAACTTCCGCATTCAGCCGGACTCCTTTATCTACATCGCCCAGGGCGCCTTTGCCCCACCGGGCAGCGCCTATCCGCGACCAAACGTGGTGGCGGAAGAAGCCTTCGACGGCTTTATCGAATACTTCCCGATGGTCCGCCGCGCCCGTGCGCCGGAAGGCCTCGATGCCGCCATGGGCGAAGCCCGCGCCGCCGGTGCGCATTACCTGCTCTACACACGGTTCGCCAAGGCTGATGACCGCATCGGCAACTCGGACGAATGGCTCGATCAGGAAGCCGTGGATCGCCTGGGTATCGACAGCGGCGTCATTCAGATCATGTTGATCGAGACCAGCACCCAGTATTTGATCGATACTGCACGGATCAAGAGTCGTGGCGGTTTACTGACGTTCCACGACACCAAGCCAGAAGACCTGCTGGGCCCGCCGCTGGAGCAATACGCTCGTAGCCTGTTGGGGCTCAGCGACCAGTAATTCAAAGGAGATCGCCATGAGTGGCCCGCAAAAAGCCAACGACCTGCTGGGGCAAATCCCCAAGACCAAAGGCTTGCCACCGGTCCACTTGTGGAACCCCGACTTCTGCGGCGACATCGACATGCGCATCGCCCGGGATGGCACCTGGTACTACCTGGGCACGCCGATCGGGCGCAAGCCGATGGTCAAGTTGTTCTCCACCATCATCCGCCGCGACGGCGATGATTACTTCTTGATCACCCCAGTCGAGAAAGTCGGGATCAAGGTCGATGACGCGCCGTTCGTGGCGATTGCCGTGGATGTCGAAGGCGAGGGCGAAGCTCAACTGCTGCGCTTCACCACCAACGTCGATGAGACGGCCGAGGCGGGCGCCGAACATCCCATTCGCGTGGTGATTGATCCCGTGACCCAGGAACCTGCGCCGTACGTGCACGTGCGAACCAACCTAGAAGCGCTGATCCATCGCAATGTGTTCTACCAATTGGTGGAACTGGCGGTGAGTCGTGAGATCGACGGGCAGCGCTGGTTGGGTGTGTGGAGTGGCGGGGAGTTCTTCCCAATCGGTCTCGAACCCTAAGTAAATCCAAATGTGGGAGCGGGCTTGCTCGCGAAGGCGTCGTGTCAGTCAGCCTATAAATAAACTGACACACCGCTTTCGCGAGCAAGCCCGCTCCCACATTGTTTTTGTGTGTTTCTCACAAAATTCAAATTGACACCAAATCGTATGATGATTAGCGTGGGCCTCCATCGCGAACGGTTTTTTGCCGTCCCTGCTTCGAGGTTTTCATGTCCAGCAGTTTTCATGCTTCGACGGTCGATTGGCTAGGTGGCTGGATTGCCGCCGGCCAGGTCAAGCCCGGCGAAACCATCAAGGTTGAAGCCGACCTGGGCGAACAGCTCGGAGTCAGTCGCACGGTGATTCGCGAAGCCATCAAGACCCTGGTCGCCAAGGGCATGCTTGAAGTCGGGCCGAAGGTCGGGACACGCGTGCTGCCGATAAAGCGCTGGAACCTGTTTGATCCGCAAGTCGTTGGTTGGCTGTCCCGCAGCGGCCTGCCGGAAAACTTCGTCGACGACCTGCTCGACCTGCGCCGCACCATCGAACCCATGGCCGTGCGCTGGGCCTGCGAGCGCGCCACCGTCGAACAGGTGCAAGCGATCCTCCAGGCCTACAACGCACTGGAGCGCGCCGTGGACAGCGGCATCGACTACAACCTCGCCGACCAGTTTTTCCACGAGTGCATCCTCGCCGCCAGCCACAATCAATTTATCGAACAAATGGTCCCGGCCCTCGGCGCACTGCTGGCGGTGTCGTTTGAAGTGTCTGCCGCCGACCCGGATGAACTCCGCCGCACGCTACCGATCCACAAAGACATGGCCGACGCCATCGCCGCCCGGGATGCCGCGCGGGGTGTGTGGGCCTGCATGACCCTGATCGACAACGCCGACTTGGCTATCAAGCGTTTCTACCCACAAGTCATGGCCGACAAAAAAGCCAGCTAACCACACCAATCCCTTGTAGGAGCGAGGCTTGCCCGCGAAGGCGTCGTCACATTCAACACTGATGTCACAGACCCATCGCCTTCGCGGGCAAGCCTCGCTCCTACATAGAAAAGCAATAAAGAAGGAGGTTTCATGACGTGGACTGCCGTGACCGAACACCGCGCCCAGCTCGGTGAAGGCCCGTTCTGGGATGCGCCTACCCAAGCGCTCTACTGGGTCGACATCGCCGGCAAGCAAGCGCTGCGGCTGATCGGCAGCAACGTGCAGATCTGGCAGATGCCCGAGCACGTGTCCGCCTTCATCCCCTGCGAAAGCGGCGATGCGTTGGTGGCGATGAGCAGCGGCGTCTACCGACTGGATCTGGATTCCCCCGGCCTGGAACCGCGCCTGACCTTGCTCTGCGTCGCCGATCCGCAACCCGGCAATCGTCCCAATGAAGCCCGTTGCGATGCGCAAGGTCGGCTCTGGCTTGGCACCATGCAGAACAACATCGGCGAGAACGGCGAAGACTTGCCGATCGTGCGCCGCTCCGGTGGCCTGTTTCGCATTGATCGCGATGCCCGCGTCACGCCGCTGCTGCGAGGGCTGGGCATTCCCAACACCTTGTTGTGGAGCGACGACTCGACTCGCCTGTACTTCGCCGACAGCCTCGACCGCACGCTCTATCAACACTTCATCCGCACCGACGGTAGCCTCGACCCGGCGCAGGTTTGGTTCGGCCCGCACGAACGCGGCGGCCCCGACGGTTCGGCGATGGATGCACAGGGCTATCTATGGAACGCGCGGTGGGACGGCAGTTGTCTGCTTCGAATCAGCCCCGAAGGTCAGGTCGATCGGGTAATCGAATTGCCGGTCAGTCGCCCCACCAGCTGCGTGTTCGGCGGCGAAGACCTGCAAACCCTGTACATCACCAGCGCCGCCAGTCCGCTCAACCATCCACTGGACGGCGCGGTGCTGTCGATTCGGGTCGATGTGCCCGGAAAAACCTGTACGAGGTTTGCCGGATAAATCCCAAAATATGGGATGTAAAATTATATATTGAGATTATTTGGCGGTCGGGTTTATAGTCGGCTCCATCAGTTACACGCACTCACACTTAAAAAAACAAAACAGGTGAAGTGATGCAGGGATTTTCTAAACAGTTTTTCGACCGGACATCGACAGATGCCCGGTTTTTGTCGTGCCTGAAAAAGGGAGCCGGGATTCATGGCTGAGCCTCTTTCCCTGCCGCCTGTGCCCGAGCCGCCGAAGGGCGAACGACTGAAAAACAAAGTCGTGCTGCTCACCGGCGCGGCTCAAGGCATCGGCGAAGCCATCGTTGCGACGTTTGCCTGCCAGCAAGCCAGGCTGATCATCAGCGACATCCAGGGCGAAAAAGTCGAGAAAGTCGCGGCCCACTGGCGCGACAAAGGTTTTGACGTGCAAGCGATCAAGGCTGATGTATCGAACCAGCAAGACCTGCACGCCATGGCCAGATTGGCCGTCGAACGCCACGGCCGCATCGATGTGCTGGTCAACTGCGCCGGGGTCAATGTTTTCCGTGATCCTCTGGAAATGACCGAGGAAGACTGGCGCCGCTGCTTCGCTATTGACCTCGACGGCGCTTGGTTCGGCTGCAAAGCCGTGTTGCCGCAGATGATCGAGCAGGGCATCGGCAGCATCATCAACATCGCCTCGACCCATTCTTCCCACATTATTCCCGGCTGCTTTCCGTACCCGGTGGCCAAGCACGGTTTACTCGGCCTGACCCGTGCCCTCGGCATCGAGTACGCGCCGAAGGGCATTCGCGTCAACGCCATCGCGCCGGGCTACATCGAAACCCAACTGAACGTCGATTACTGGAACGGTTTTGCCGACCCCCAGGCCGAACGTCAGCGGGCCTTTGATCTGCATCCGCCGCGCCGCATCGGGCAGCCGATGGAAGTGGCGATGACGGCTGTTTTCCTGGCCAGTGATGAAGCGCCGTTCATCAATGCGTCATGCATCACCATCGATGGTGGGCGCTCGGTCATGTACCACGACTGAGCACATCGGGTTTCAGGCGCGGAACTCCGTCCGAAATCCAATCATCATACGATATGACTTTTGGCTACACGCTTGATCGCTGCATCGGTTTTCAAAATAACGCTCAAAAAAAATAACAAGGAGTCAGCTTATGAATCGTCGTCCTGGGATCCGTTCCCTGTGCTGTGCCGCTTTGGCGGTCACGGCGGTCAGCCTGAGCAGTTCGCTGCTGGCGGCCGAGCAAGTGAAAATCGGTTTTCTGGTCAAGCAGGCTGAAGAGCCCTGGTTCCAGACCGAATGGGCCTTCGCCGAAAAGGCCGGCAAGGACAAAGGCTTCACCGTGATCAAGATCGCCGTGCCTGACGGCGAGAAAACCCTTTCCGCTATCGACAGCCTGGCGGCCAACGGCGCCAAAGGCTTCGTGATCTGCCCGCCAGATGTCGGCCTCGGCCCAGCCATCGTCGCCAAAGCCAAGGCCAACGGCTTGAAAGTGATGACTGTCGATGACCGTTTCGTCGATGCCAACGGCAAGTTCATGGAAGACGTGCCGTACCTCGGCATGGCCGCGTTTGAAGTCGGCCAGAAACAGGGCACCGCCATGGCCACCGAAGCGAAGAAACGCGGCTGGGACTGGAAAGAAACCTACGCCGTGATCAACACCTTCAACGAACTCGACACTGGCAAGAAACGCACCGACGGTTCGGCCAAGGCCCTGGAAGATGCCGGTTTCCCTAAAGACCACATCCTCTTTACCGCGCAGAAAACCCTAGACGTACCGGGCAGCATGGACGCCACCAACTCGGCCTTGGTGAAACTGCCGAGCGGTGCGAAAAACCTGATCATCGGCGGCATGAACGACAACACCGTGCTGGGCGGCGTGCGCGCCACCGAAAGCGCCGGGTTTACCGCCGCCAACGTGATCGGCATCGGCATCAACGGCACCGACGCCATCGGCGAACTGAAAAAGCCTAACAGCGGCTTCTTCGGCTCGATGCTGCCAAGCCCGCACATCGAGGGCTACAACACTGCCGCGATGATGTACGAGTGGGTCACCACCGGCAAAGAACCGCCGAAATACACCGCCATGGACGACGTGACGCTGATCACTCGCGAGAACTTCAAGCAGGAACTGGAAAAGATCGGCCTGTGGAACTGAAGGCCGGTTGATTTCATCGGCGGCCCTGGCGACGGGGCTGCCTGATCTGTGTGATGAGGTGGTTATGCAAGCGCAAACACAAACACAAGAACACGTCGGCGGCAGCTTGCGCTTCAACGGGATCGGCAAAACCTTTCCCGGGGTGAAGGCGCTGGACGGCATCAGCTTCGTCGCGCATCCGGGGCAGGTACATGCCTTGATGGGCGAGAACGGCGCCGGCAAATCGACGTTGCTGAAAATCCTCGGCGGCGCGTACATCCCGAGCAGCGGCGACCTGCAGATCGGCGAACGGACGATGGCCTTCAAGTCCACCGCCGACAGCATCGCCAGCCGCGTCGCGGTGATCCACCAGGAGCTGCATCTGGTCCCGGAAATGACCGTCGCGGAGAACCTGTTCCTCGGGCACCTGCCGGCCAGTTTCGGCCTGATCAATCGCAGCACCTTGCGCCAGCAAGCGTTGGCCTGCCTCAAGGGCCTGGCGGATGAAATCGATCCGCAAGAAAAAGTCGGGCGCCTGTCCCTCGGTCAGCGTCAACTGGTGGAAATCGCCAAGGCTTTGTCCCGTGGCGCGCATGTGATTGCGTTCGACGAACCGACCAGCAGCCTCTCGGCGCGGGAGATCGATCGCTTGATGGCGATCATCGGTCGCCTGCGGGACGAAGGCAAAGTGGTGCTCTACGTCTCCCATCGCATGGAAGAAGTGTTCCGCATCTGCAACGCGGTGACGGTGTTCAAGGACGGCCGTTTCGTGCGCACCTTCGAGAACATGAGCGAACTGACCCACGACCAATTGGTGACGTGCATGGTCGGTCGCGATATCCAGGACATCTACGATTACCGCCCGCGTCAACGTGGCGCGGTGGCGCTGAAGGTCGACGGTCTGCTCGGGCCGGGCCTGCGTGAGCCGGTGAGTTTCGAGGTGCATAAAGGCGAAATCCTCGGGCTGTTCGGTTTGGTCGGGGCAGGGCGCACCGAGCTGTTCCGCATGCTCAGCGGCCTGACCCGCAACACCGCCGGACGCCTGGAGCTGCGCGGCCATGAACTGAAACTGCGCTCACCGCGCGATGCGATTGCCGCCGGGGTTCTGCTGTGTCCAGAGGACCGCAAGAAGGAGGGCATCATGCCGCTCTCCAGCGTTGCCGAGAACATCAACATCAGCGCGCGCAAGTCCCATTCCACCTTCGGTTGCCTGTTGCGCGGCCTGTGGGAAAAGGGCAACGCCGACAAGCAGATCGCCGCGCTGAAAGTGAAGACGCCGAGCGCGTCGCAGAAAATCATGTACCTGTCCGGCGGCAATCAGCAGAAGGCGATTCTCGGTCGCTGGCTGTCGATGCCGATGAAAGTCCTGCTGCTCGACGAGCCGACTCGCGGCATCGATATCGGCGCCAAGGCCGAGATCTACCAGATCATCCATAACCTTGCGGCCAGTGGCATTGCGGTGATCGTGGTGTCCAGCGACTTGATGGAAGTCATGGGCATTTCCGACCGCATCCTGGTGCTATGCGAAGGCGCGATGCGCGGCGAACTGTCCCGCGACGAGGCCAATGAATCCAACCTGCTGCAACTGGCTTTGCCGCGCCAACGCGCTGACGGCGTGGCGAACTGAGAGGTAATTATGATGACTATCCAAAACAACGCTCTGCCTACCCAGCGCAAACCCCTGGACCTGCGGCGTTTTCTTGATGACTGGGTCATGCTGCTGGCGGCCATCGCCATCTTCGTCGCCTGCACCTTGCTGATCGACAACTTCCTCTCGCCACTGAACATGCGCGGCCTGGGCCTGGCGATTTCCACCACCGGGATCGCCGCGTGCACCATGCTTTATTGCCTGGCGTCCGGGCACTTCGACTTGTCGGTGGGTTCGGTGATTGCCTGTGCCGGCGTGGTCGCGGCGGTGGTGATGCGTGACACCGACAGCGTGTTCCTCGGTGTCGCGGCGGCGCTGTTCATGGGGCTGATTGTCGGCCTGATCAACGGGATCGTGATCGCCAAGTTGCGCGTCAATGCGTTGATCACCACGTTGGCGACCATGCAGATCGTGCGCGGCCTGGCGTACATTTTTGCCAACGGTAAAGCGGTGGGCGTGTCCCAGGAACAGTTCTTTGTGTTCGGCAACGGCCAGTTGTTCGGCGTGCCGGTGCCGATCCTGATCACCATCGTGTGCTTCCTGTTTTTCGGCTGGTTGCTGAACTACACCACCTACGGCCGCAACACCATGGCCATTGGCGGTAACCAGGAAGCGGCGTTGCTGGCCGGGGTCAACGTGGACCGGACCAAGATCATCATCTTCGCCGTGCACGGTTTGATCGGTGCGTTGGCCGGGGTGATCCTCGCGTCGCGCATGACCTCGGGCCAACCGATGATCGGCCAGGGTTTTGAACTGACCGTGATCTCGGCGTGTGTGTTGGGCGGGGTGTCGTTGAGCGGCGGGATCGGCATGATCCGGCACGTGATTGCCGGGGTGTTGATTCTGGCGATCATCGAGAACGCGATGAACCTGAAGAACATTGATACGTTTTATCAGTATGTAATTCGCGGTTCGATTCTGTTGCTGGCCGTTGTGATTGACCGACTGAAACAACGCTGAGATTTTTGTTGATCTGACTGACGCCTTCGCGGGCAAGCCTCGCTCCTACGGGTTGTGTGTCGTGCGCACATTTTGCGGCTGACATTTAACCTGTAGGAGCGAGGCTTGCCCGCGAAGGCTTTGTACCTGACACCCCCCATACCGCGCATCGCCTTAGCCACCTCCCGTCACCTCCCGAAAAATATCCCTTGCTCGCCCGACCCTGTTTCGGTTATCACTTTGTACATGATTAGACAGGTTCGATTTGACAAGAAACAACGGGTGGTCGACGAGCTCATCCGGCGCATCGAAAGCGGCCTCATGGAGGACGGCTTTCTGTTGCCGGGCGAGCATCAGTTGGCTCAAGAATTCAAGGTCAGCCGCGGCACGCTGCGTGAAGCCCTGGCCGAACTGAAGAGGCGCAACTACATCGCCACGCAAAGCGGAGTCGGCTCAATCGTCACCTTCGACGGTGTGGTGCTCGATCAGCGCAGCGGCTGGGCCCAGGCTCTCGCGGACAGCGGGGCGCTGGTCAACACCGAAGTGCTGCGGTTGGAGGCGATCAGCCGGCCAGACCTGCTGTCGCGCTTTGGCACCGACAAATTCATCACCCTCGACCGTCGCCGCCGGGCCAATGACGGCACGCTGGTGTCCCTTGAACGTTCATTGATGCCCGCCACCGGAGGCCTGGAAAGCTTGCCGCGAGTGGGGCTGATCGATAACTCGTTGACCATCACCCTGGCCGCCTACGGTTACATCGGCGAACGCGGTGATCAATGGATCGGGGCCGAGCCGCTGAACGCCGAAGATGCCGAATTGCTCGGTCGTCCGCTCGGCACGGTATTCCTCAAGGCCCTGCGCACCACGTACGACCGTCAGGGCCGGTTCATGGAACAGGTCGAAAGTTTGCTCGACCCCGTACATTTTCGTCTGCACCTGCAATTTGGAGAGTCAAAGTGACCGCGCTCAATCGTGCCTTGGGCGCGTTCTATGGTTTGGCCCTGGGCGACGCCCTGGGCATGCCGACCCAATCCCTGAGCCGTGCCGAGATCAAGGCGCGCTTCGGCGAAATCACCGACCTGGAAGATGCCGGCCCCGATCAACCGATCGCCGCCAACATGCCCAAGGGCTCGATCACCGATGACACTGAACAGGCGATCCTGGTCGGTCAGTTGCTGATCGAAGGCGAAGGCTGGATCGAACCTTCGATGCTCGCTCAACGGCTGATCGAATGGGAAGCCGAGATGCAGGCCAAGGGCTCGCAGGATTTGCTCGGCCCATCGACCAAACGCGCGATCGAGATGATCCTCGCCGGTCATTCGCCGGAAGAAGCGGGGCGCTACGGCACCACCAATGGCGCGGCGATGCGTATTACGCCGGTCGGGATCGCAGCGGATGTCGCCGATCCGGAACGCTTCATCAGGGCAGTCGTGCAGGCCTGCCAGGTCACCCACAACACCACGCTGGGGATTTCCAGCGCGGCGGCGGTGGCGGCGGTGGTCTCAGCCGGGATCAACGGCATGGACCTCGGCGAGGCGTTGAACCTGGGCATGCAAATCGCCCAGCAAGCGGAAGGTCACGGTCACTGGGTCGCGGGTGGACGCATCGCCTCGCGGATCAGTTGGGCGCGGACCATCAGCGTCGACAGCGACAAGGCCTTGCTGGCCGACTTGCTCTACGACGTGATCGGCACGTCGGTGGCCTCGCAGGAGTCGGTGGTGGTGTCGTTTGCCCTGGCCCAGCAAGTGGCCATCGGTGAGATGAACGCTTTCGACGCCGTGTGCATGGCCGCGAGCCTGGGCGGCGACACCGACACCATCGCGGCAATTCTCGGCGCGATGCTCGGGGCTTGCCTGGGGCTGGAGAGTTGGCCGGCGGCGATGATCGGAAAGATCAAAACCGTGAATGGTCTGGAGCTGGAACCCCTTGTGAAAGGACTCCTCACTCTTCGCTGAGGATCGACACCCCCGTAGGAGCTGCCGAAGGCTGCGATCTTTTGATCTTGGCAGCCTTGAGGCGACTGTAAATCAAGATCAAAAGATCGCAGCCTTCGGCAGCTCCTACGCGGAGTTGCGCAGGTCACTTAGAAATCCGTCTGCCCACAACCAAAACAATGGCAACAGGAGCATCCATCATGAGTTCATCGAACGCCGGGCCAAGCGCCGGGCAACTGGAAACCCGTGGCATCGAACCGGTCCCGGAAAGCGAGTGCAACGGGCATCCGCTGCAACTGTTCTGGGTCTGGTTCGCCGCCAACATCTCGATCCTCGGCCTGCCGTTGGGCGCGACCCTCGTGGCCTTTCGCGGCCTGGCGATCTGGCAAGCAATCATCGTCGCGATCCTCGGTGCTGCCGGTTCGTTCGCGGTGGTCGGGATCATCTCCATCGCCGGCCGTCGTGGTCGCGCACCGAGCCTGACCCTGTCCCGGGCGATCTTCGGTGTTCGCGGCAACATCGGCCCGACCGTGGTCTCGCTGATGTCGCGCCTGGGTTGGGAAACCGTCAACACCACCACCGCAGCTTTCGTGTTGCTGTCGTTGTGCTCGATCCTGTTCGGCTCGCCGGTGGAAGCGAAAAGCGCTCCCGTCTTGACGCTGATCTTCATCGCGATTTTCGTCCTGCTGACCCTGTCGGTCTCCGGCCTCGGCCACGCCACGTTGCTGGTGATCCAGAAGTGGGCGACCTACGTGTTCGGCGCGCTGAACATCCTGGTCGGCGGCTTCCTGTGCGCCACCATCGACTGGAGCGCGGTGTTCAACGCCACGCCGGCACCGCTGAGCGCAATGATCATCGGCGTCGGCACCATGGCTGCCGGCACCGGGATCGGTTGGGCCAACGCCGGTGCCGACATGTCGCGCTACCAGCACAAGAGCGTCAAAGCCGTGCGCCTGGTGGCGTCGGCCGCATTCGGCGCGGGGATTCCGCTGGTGCTGCTGATCACCCTCGGCGGCCTGCTGTCGGTGGGCAACAACGACCTGGCCCAGGCCACAGACCCGATCATCGCAATCCGCGACATGCTGCCGACCTGGATGGCCGTGCCATACCTGATCACTGCATTCGGCGGGCTGCTGCTGTCGAATAACCTGTCGGTGTACTCCGCCGGTTTGACCACGCTGACCCTCGGTTTGAAGGTCCCTCGCGTCTACGCGGTG
This sequence comes from Pseudomonas sp. B21-053, assembly GCF_026016365.1. Lineage (NCBI taxonomy): Bacteria > Pseudomonadati > Pseudomonadota > Gammaproteobacteria > Pseudomonadales > Pseudomonadaceae > Pseudomonas > Pseudomonas sp. B21-053. The sequence goes on along the minus strand of NZ_CP087205.1, from coordinate 5,233,358 downwards.
GTAGTCGATATCGTCGCGATCTTCGCCGGTTCCATCTACTTCATGCTGATTGCCGACAGCTTCTACGGCCCGTTCATCACCTTCATTTCCCTCTTGGCAGTGCCGATTACCGCATGGGTCGGGATCTTCGTGGTCGACTTGATTCATCGTCATTACTACAGCCCCAAAGACCTGCTGGACGTCAGCCCAAGCAGCGCCTATTGGTATCGCGGCGGCGTCGAATGGCGTGCTTTCGGCGCGTGGGCATTTGCGATCGTGCTGGGTTTCAGCTTCACCACCATCGGCACCACCGCCGAAAACGTCTGGTTCCGCGGCTTCTTGTCCGACTCGTACTTGGGGCATAACGGCCTCGGCTGGATCGTGACCTTCCTGGTCGCCGGCGGGATTTACTTTGTACTCGGCGGGGCCAAGGATCGTCGTGCTGCAATGATAGAGAATGCTCATGCCTAAGATGTTGCATACCGGCCAGGTCATCATCGACCTGGTCATGGCCGTGGATAAACTGCCCCAGGCTGGCGGCGACGTACTGGCGCAATCCGCCAGTTTCGAGGCCGGCGGTGGCTTCAATGTGATGGCTGCCGCCCAGCGTAATGGCTTGTCGGTGGTCTATCTCGGCCGCCATGGCACCGGCCGTTTCGGGGATTTGGCCCGAGAAGCGATGAAGTCTGAAGGCATCCAGATCGGCATCGCCCACAAAGCCGAGCGCGATACGGGTTTGTGCGTCGCGGTGACCGACGCTTCGGCCGAGCGCAGTTTCATTTCCTACATCGGCGCTGAAGGTGAGGTGAGCGCTGAAGACCTGGCGAGTGTGCCGGCGGAGGCGGGCGATTATGTCTACGTCAGCGGCTACAGCCTGTTGCATGTCGGCAAAGCCCAAGCGCTGGTGGACTGGGTGCTGGCGTTGCCGAAAGGGATCAACGTAATTTTCGATCCGGGTCCGTTGGTGGATTCGCCGGATGAGCCGTTGATGAAAGCGCTGCTGGCGCGGATTGATGTGTGGACCAGCAACGGTGTCGAAGCGCTGCGGTTTACCGGGGCGTCGGACATTGCCGAGGCGCTGGATCGATTGGTCGAGCATCTGCCGGCCGATGTGTTGATGGTGGTTCGCGATGGGCCGCAGGGTTGCTGGATCAGCCAGCGTGGCGAGCGTCAGCATGTGCCCGGTTTCAAGGTTGCTGCGGTGGACAGCAATGGCGCCGGGGATGCGCACGCCGGAGTGTTCGTGGCCGGGTTGGCGCAAGGGTTGCCGGTGGTTGAGGCGGCGCGGCGGGCGAATGCGGCGGCTGCATTGGCGGTCACTCGGTGGGGGCCGGCGACTTCGCCGGGGACGGCTGAGGTGGATTCGTTGATTCGCGAGACGTTTGGCGGCTGATCCGACGCTTTCGCGGGCAAGCCTCGCTCCTACAGTTGATCGGTGACACAGGCTGATCAACTGTAGTGATGTCAGCAGGCTATTTGCTATCCGGTGTGAAAATTCGCACAATGCGCGCCCCAGGAAGGGGAAGCGTCTGACAACCTGTCAGGCCAGTTTCGTACGCTCAAGGAGAGAGTCCCTCGTTGCAAAACCTCCCGTTGAACACCCCCCGGCACGCCATGCATGGCCCGCCGCGTTTTTTTATGGAAGATCAAAAATGAACTACCGGATGATGATTGGCGCGACCCTGGTCGCCGCCTCTGCGATGCTCGCTGGTTGTGGCGACAAGCCCGACGCGACCGCCAGTGCCCAGCCGAGCCAAAGCGCCGCTGAACAGCAGCAGATCGAGAAATACAACCAGTACGTCGATGTTGCCAATAGCCTGACCACGTCTTTCCAGGAAGCCCGGGAAAACTATGTGACGCAACAGATGCCGCTGTTGCAGGGTAAGGAAGCGCCGACCTCGATGCGTATCGAGAATGACATCCTCGTGGATCGCTCGGCGAAGCAGCTGGATGCCGCTGCTGCCATCGACACCCCGATTGTCGAAATCGATGCCGCCGCCAAGGACTTTTCCGCTGCGCTCAAAGTGTTGTCCCCGTTGAGCCACGAGCTGAACAACTACGCCAACTCCAAAGGTTACCTGGCCGACAATGGCGACAAGGCGCGTCAGTTGAGCAAGGATTACGTGGCTGCGCTGACCCTGGTCGCGCAGAAGGAAGAGGCGTTCTACAAAGGGCTGAGCGATCGCGATCAGGCGCTGACCAAAGAGGCGTTCGACAAGGCGCCGAAAGACACCGCGGCTTACTATCGCGCCGGGGTGATCTACTACGGCAAAGTCAACAATGCCGATGCGAACGTATTGTTCGCCGCACCGAATGACCCGAAAGCACTCGACGCTTTCGAAAAATCCCTGGCGCAGGTCGCGGATGCCGCGGCGGGTTGGGACAAGAAAGTCACCGAACAATCGGCCAAGTCCGGCAAGAGCTGCAACGGCGGCATGCTGGAGATCAATGATTTCCTGGGTCTGTCCCGCTCGCTGGTCAAAGACATCAAGGACGGCGTGTTCAAGCGTGAAGAAACCGGCATCATGGCGCGCATGAGCAGCTCGAACATCGTTAACTCGGCTAACCGCTACAACAGCAAATACTCGAACGTGATTGACCGGTTCAATCACCCGCTGTGCTGAGCAGGTCTCAAGACATCTGGTGTCTGACCTGACGCCTTCGCGGGCAAGCCTCGCTCCTACAGGTTCACGCAACCCCCCTGTAGGAGCGAGGCTTGCCCGCGAAGGGTCCCTCAAATTCAACACAAGTCCCGAGCGCTAGCCCGCCTTGCCCAACGCCTCAATCAACGCCTGCTTCGATGTGCTCGGCCTTGCGCTTTTGCTCGGCGGTGTATTGGTCTTTGCTTCCACGAGGCATGGGATTTCTCCTGGCTTCACGAATATAAAAAAGGATCGCAGCCTGCGATGCATGGCGTGCATCCGAAGACTGCGATCCTTTGATCTTGCTGCGGTTAAACGTCCAGCTTACGCGCCGCTTCAACCCCCGCTGCGCTGAGTTTTATCGGCAGGTTCAGCGAATGCTCGCCGGCCTCGTTGCAACTGACATGGCCATGCTGGATCAACCCGCGATCCTGCAAAGCGGCGAGGGTACTGGCCACGACTTTCTCCCCCCGGTAATTGTCCAGGACCTCCTTGCCCAAACCACTTGGATGGGCGTGCAACAGGCGGGTCAGGACTTCATGTTCCAGGTTTTTATCGACGTTCATGGTTACCTCTTTCATGGATGTGGATAGGGTGTTGCGTCGCTCGCGTGGGCGAACTATTTACCGGCACCTTCAGAGCCCGAACCACCGGTGGTGGTTTTCGAGCTCGTGCCGCTGCCGGCGTTATCGGGTGTCTGGTTGTCCGGCGTATTCATCCCGCCCTGACGGCCAGTGTCACTGCCTTGCAACCGTGGATCGGTGCCAGTGGCAGGCGGCAGACTGCTGTCGATTCCCGAGCCGTTGGTGTTCATGCCGGGGGCACTCTGGATGGCAGGGGCCTTGGGTTTTTCGACCGGGTCGGTCGGGCCGGTGCCGGTCGCCGTAGTGGCGGCGAGGGCCGAGGTGGACAACAGGGCAGCGAGAGCGAGAGTCGTCAGGCGGGACATGATCATGGTGTCGTCTCCAGATTATTAGAGTCCTTACCTGATATTGGTCCGCCCCCGATTTGGATTGGTGCCTGATTAACGACGAACGGTTCAGGCCTGTTGCAGGTTTTTGGCGATGGCTTTGCGCCAGACCAGCCGGCCCACGGTGATAGACCAGTTCAACGCGGCGATCAGCAAAACTGTAAACAATAATGTCGCCATCCCGTATTCGACGATGATCTTCCCGGCCAGCAGCGGGAAACCGAACACACCGATAAAGTAAGACAGGCTAAACAGCAGCAAGGCTTGCGCCGTGGTACCGCTCGGCGCTTCGTTCGCCGCCAGGCCGTTGATCACCGAATACGTCAGGCCGTAGCCGACGCCGAGCATGATCGCCGCGAGTAGATAGGTGAAGCTGCTGTCGACCACGAAGCTGAACATTATGATCGAGCCCATCATCAGCCCTGACAGCAGGCAGGAGGCGAGGAACGGATCGCGCTTGACTACGAAGCTGGCGATCAGCATCCGGCTGCTAATGGCCGCGCCCATGAAGCCGAAGAAAAACAGCGAGTAATCCAGTGAGCGGGATGCGGCGTAGCTGGTCTGGAAACTCGACAACCCGCCGAACACGCAGCCGCCGAGGCCGACCATGATGATCGGGAACAGCGCTTTGGACGACAGCACTTGGGCCGTTGCGCGCCAGGAAATTCGCGAGATGGCCGTCGAGTTCGTGTGTGCCTGTTTGAGTTGCGAATCCAGCCGCCAGAACAGTAAAACGCCGATCAGACTCGCCAATGCCGCCAGGTAAAACGCGGCCGTCACCGGATAGCCCAGGGCGCTGGCGGCGCGTCCCAGCAATGGACCGCTACCAATCCCGGTCATCATGCTGCCCGACAGCAGCGCAAGGTATTTGGCCCGTTGGGCCGGCGTCACCAGGCTCGCCACGATGATCGGTCCCAGGGTGTAGAACACCCCCCAACCGAGGCCCAGCAACAGCCCGAAAAACAGCAGCAGGTTGCCGAACCCTGGTGTCAGCGCGAAACCCAGGCTCGCGGCCACCAGCAAAATGCCGAACAGCGCGATGGAACGGGCCGCACCGAGCACGTCAGACAGGTGCCCGGAGACGACTACCGCCGCAAAGGTGCTGAGCATCGCCGCCGAAATCACGCTGCCTGCGTCATGCTCGTTACCGCCCCGGGAACCGATCAGCAGCGAGAGCAAGAACGTCGAGCCGTAGGACAGCGACAGCAGATAACTGGCGAGGCAAAACAGGCCGAACAACTTGCTCGGGACGTGGGGCGGCGCGGTAGACATGAGGCGGTTCCTTGACCCGATAGACGTGCGGTTTATCTATCTACCATGGGAGGCGTCGCCGTTAGGTCCGAGGTTGTCGATTCCAGGGTTAGTGCTGACCGGAGTAAGGGCTTTCAGCCAACGCCGATTTCTTCCTTGAACAACTCCATGAAGCCCTTGAGCCGTTGATGGCGAATCTGTGCCAAGTGTTGACCCGTGGTGGTCTGGAAACCGTCCACGAGGTGCAGCAGCTTGGTCTGGAAATGGTCGAGACAGAAGCGCTTGTCGTCATAGTCGCGGGCCTTGGCTTCCGGGTCCTGTGGGTCGTACAGCGCACTGCCCATGCGCCCGGCGATGTAGAAGGTTCGCGCAACGCCAAGCATGCCGAGGGAGTCGAGACGGTCGGCGTCCTGCATGATCCGGGCTTCGAGGGTAGTCGGGGTGATGTTGGCGGAAAAACTGTGGGCTTCGATGGCGTGGGCGACGGCGGCGATTTTTGCGTCGGGCCAATTCAGGGACGTCAGCAGTGTTGCCGCTTTGTCCGCCGCCAGTCGTGAGGCTTGGGAACGCAGCGGCGAATTCTTTTCCACCGCCACGCAGTCATGTAACAGCACCGCCGCCAACAGCACCTCCAGATCTCCGCCTTCTTGCGCCTGAAGCGTGCGCACGTTGTGCCACACCCGCTGCAAGTGCGACAGGTCATGGGCACCGTCTTCCGAGGGTTCCAGGGCGTGGGGCAGCAGGGTTTCGGCGAGAGGTTGCAGTGGGGCGAAGGCGGTGGCGCTCATAAACATCCTTTTTTGCGAAATCTTTTCAACAGACAGGTTACTTTTTGTGGCGAGGGAGCTTGCTCCCGCTGGGTTGCGCAGCAGCCCCAACCCCGGACGCCACGGTATTTCAGTTCCAACGGCATCGCCAGTTTTACGTCTGCTGCGCAGCCGAACGGGAGCAAGCTCCCTCGCCACACGCCGCGTGCCGCCTTAGTATGGCGTTTTCCACTTTTGACAAGGCACGTCCATGACGATCGACATCCGCCCGGCGACCCCCAGCGATGCACCGCAAATCCTCGCGTTCATCACTGAGCTGGCCGACTACGAACGTGCCCGCCACGAAGTCATCGCCAGCGTTGCCGACATCGAACGCAGCCTGTTCAGCGAAGGCGCCACCGCCCACGGCCTGATCTGCCTGCGGGACGGCTTGCCGATCGGCTTCGCAGTGTTTTTCTTCAGCTATTCCACCTGGCTGGGCAGCAACTGCCTGTACCTCGAAGACCTCTACATCACCCCCGAGCAACGCGGTGGCGGCGCCGGCAAAACCTTGCTGCGCCACCTGGCAAAAATCGCCTGCGCCAATGATTGCGGGCGTTTTGAGTGGAGCGTGCTCGACTGGAACAAACCGGCCATCGAATTCTACAAATCCCTCGGCGCGCAGCCGCAGGAAGAGTGGGTGCGATATCGGATGGATGGAGCGGTGTTGCGGGGGTTTGCCGAGGGTAATTAATCAGTGGCTTCCCAATTACCGCTGAGCATACCGTCGAGTGTTTGTCGGACCGTGATTTTGAAAACGCCCGCCTTACCTTCATCAAACGCTGCTCTCCAGACTTCATAACCCTTGCTGAAGTCTGGAAGCTCGGTCGTGTGCCCAACCCGACGGGTGATGCTGCGTTCAACGGCTTTGGCCTGGAAGGGCAGATGAGGCAAATCATTGAATTCATTGCCTGCCACCGGGTTGATCATCCGGATGCCGTCGACCCTGATGTGAACGACCTTGCCCAGTTTGGGATAGTTTTCGATTTTCAAAATGGTCAGGGTCGAAGCCTCTTCACCTGGCCGGGTTTTGTACGCCCAGATATCGCCGATCTTCAATGTGTCCGATGCGCTGAACGCAAAGGTGGACCAGAGGGTGGCGCAGAGCAGCAGTGCTTTCAGAGCAGACTTCATTTTCTTCCTTGAATACCGGTTAAGGCGGGCGCCTCATTAGTGAGGGCTCGGCATTTTAAAGCGTTGTCGGAAAAAATCTTGTCACAGTTGTAAATCCCATAATATGGGAGTGATATTTATATATTGAGATTTGTGCGTCTCCGGGTTTATAGTCCAGCTCACTCACTGCCAATAAACAAAACAGGTGAAGCGATGCTGGCGCAATTGATCGCGCTCGATTGGGGGACAACCTCATTACGTGCTTACAAACTCGCCGCGGGTGGCCAGGTGCTGGAACAGCGTTCGCTGTCGTCCGGGATCATGCAGTTGCCCCGGACGCCGCGAATCATCAACGGCCAGGAATGCACCGACGGTTTTGAACTGGCCTTCGACGAGGCCTGTGGTGACTGGCTCGACGCTCAGCCCGATCTGCCGGTGATTGCTTGCGGCATGGTCGGCAGCGCCCAGGGCTGGCGCGAAGCGGCCTACCGGGATACGCCGGCAAACGTCGCCAATCTCGGAACTTCCCTACAAACCGTACGCAGTCTTCGCGGTGTCGATGTGCACATCGTGCCGGGTGTGATTCAGCGTTCGCACCTGCCGAACGTGATGCGCGGCGAAGAAACCCAGGTGCTTGGCGTATTGCAGACGCTGCCGAGTGGCAAGGGTGACGATCTGTTGATCGGCCTGCCGGGCAGTCATTCGAAATGGGTGGAAGTGGCCGACGGCTGCATCGTGCATTTCGACACCTTCATGACCGGCGAAATCTTCGCCGTGCTCAGTGAACACAGCATTCTCGGGCGCACCCAGCAACAAGGTGCGTCGTTCGATGGCCAGGCGTTTGACCGGGGCGTGCAAGTGGCGTTGTCGGCGGACGGCGAGATCGGGCCGTTGTCGACGCTGTTCAGTGCGCGCAGCCTCGGGCTGACCGGCGAACTCAGCGCCACCGCCCAACCGGATTATTTGTCCGGCCTGTTGATCGGTCATGAACTGTCGGCCCTGGCCAATGTTCAGCGGCGCCGACGCGACAGCGTGCACTTGCCTTCGATCATCCTCATCGGTAACGCCCAACTCTGCGCCCGCTACAGCCGGGCCCTCGACGCCTGCGGTTTTGCCAAGGTGACGTTGGCCGAACAGGCCACCGAGCGCGGGTTGTGGCAACTGGCGGTCGCCGCCGGATTGGTCTCACAACATCCATCCCGTTAAACCTGACTGGAGGTCTGACATGCTCAAGCAAGCCCTGGCGCAAAACGGCCTGATCGCGATCCTGCGCGGCCTGCGCCCTACAGAGGCGGCGGCCATCGGCAACGTCCTGTATGCCGCCGGATTTCGCGTCATCGAAGTGCCGCTTAATTCCCCCGAGCCGTACGAAAGTATCCGCATCCTGCGCAGTACCTTGCCGGCCGATTGCCTGATCGGCGCCGGCACGGTGCTGACACCGGAACAGGTCGAGCAAGTGAAAGCGGCGGGCGGCCAAGTGATCGTCATGCCTCATAGCGATCCCAAGGTTCTGCGTGCAGCGAAAGCGGCGGGGCTGTTCCTGTCGCCGGGCGTGGCGACGCCGACCGAAGCCTTTGCCGCATTGGCCGAAGGCGCGGACGTGCTGAAGATGTTCCCCGCCGAACAGATGGGGCCAGCCGTTGTAAAAGCCTGGCTCGCGGTGTTGCCGGCCGGGACCATTCTCGCGCCAGTTGGCGGGATCACGCCGGACAACATGCAGGTGTTTATCGACGCGGGCGTCAAAGGTTTCGGCCTGGGTTCCGGGTTGTTCAAGCCGGGCATGACGCCTGATCAAGTGGCCGCCAATGCCAAGGCCTACGTCGCTGCATGGAACGCTCTGCGTTAAGAATTTTTGGGCGCCGAGCGCGCTACATCTAATAAGAGCTGCACTTATAAAAAGAGAGCATGAGATGAAAATCACCAAACTCACTACCTTCATCGTTCCGCCGCGCTGGTGCTTCCTCAAGATTGAAACCGACGAAGGCGTGACCGGTTGGGGTGAGCCCGTGGTCGAAGGCCGCGCGCACACCGTCGCGGCAGCCGTTGAAGAATTGTCCGACTACCTGATCGGCAAAGACCCACGCAACATCGAAGACATCTGGACCGTGCTCTATCGCGGCGGCTTCTATCGCGGCGGCGCGATCCACATGAGCGCACTGGCCGGCATCGACCAAGCGTTGTGGGACATCAAAGGCAAGGCCCTGGGTGTGTCGGTCAGCGATTTGCTGGGCGGTCAGGTGCGGGACAAGATTCGCGTGTATTCGTGGATCGGTGGCGACCGTCCGGCCGACACCGCGCGTGCGGCCAAAGAAGCGGTGGAGCGTGGTTTCACTGCAGTGAAAATGAACGGCACCGAAGAGCTGCAGTTCCTCGACTCCTTCGAAAAAGTCGACCTGGCCCTGGCCAACGTCGCCGCCGTGCGTGACGCGGTCGGCCCGAACGTCGGCATCGGCGTCGACTTCCATGGCCGGGTGCACAAGCCTATGGCCAAGGTGCTGATGAAAGAACTCGACCCGTACAAACTGATGTTCATCGAAGAACCGGTGCTCAGCGAAAACTACGAAGCGCTGAAGGAACTGGCGCCGCTGACCAGCACCCCGATTGCCTTGGGCGAGCGGTTGTTCTCGCGCTGGGATTTCAAGCGTGTGCTCAGCGAAGGTTACGTCGACATCATTCAGCCTGATGCTTCCCACGCCGGTGGCATTACCGAAACCCGCAAGATCGCCAACATGGCCGAAGCCTACGACGTGGCGCTGGCGCTGCACTGCCCGCTGGGCCCGATTGCCTTGGCCGCCTGCCTGCAACTCGACGCGGTTTGCTACAACGCGTTCATTCAGGAACAGAGCCTGGGCATCCACTACAACGAGAGCAATGACCTGCTGGATTACGTCAAGGATCCGCGGGTGTTCGACTACGACAAAGGCTTCGTGAAGATCCCGAACGGCCCGGGCCTGGGGATCGAGATCAACGAGGAATACGTGATCGAACGCGCGGCGGTCGGCCACCGCTGGCGCAACCCGATCTGGCGTCATGCCGATGGCAGTTTTGCGGAGTGGTGAGTTCTTCCTGACCCCACACCCATCCCCTGTGGGAGCGGGCTTGCTCGCGAAAGCGGTCGATCATTCAGCATTGATATCGACTGACACACCGCATTCGCGAGCAAGCCCGCTCCCACAAGGGGACTGCGCAAGTCTTTAGATTCGCCCTCAATAAACATAAGAAGAGGCATCCCTCATGCAACCGCAAACCCTTACCGGGCAGGCGTCGTTGGTGACGCCCAGCCGCAAGCGTTTTTTCATCATGGTGCTGCTGTTTATCACCGTCGTGATCAACTACCTGGACCGCAGCAACCTGTCGATTGCCGCTCCGGCGCTGACCAGTGATCTGGGGATCGATCCGATTCATGTCGGGCTGATTTTCTCCGCCTTCGGCTGGACCTACGCCGCCATGCAAATCCCCGGCGGCTGGCTGGTGGATCGCGTGCCGCCACGGATTCTCTACAGCGTCGCGCTGCTCTTGTGGTCGCTGGCCACGGTGATGCTCGGTTTTGCCGGCAGCTTCATCGCGCTGTTCGTGTTGCGCATGGCGGTCGGTGCGCTGGAAGCCCCTGCTTATCCGATCAACAGCCGCGTGGTCACCACCTGGTTTCCCGAACGCGAACGCGCCACGGCCATCGGTTTCTACACCTCCGGACAGTTTGTCGGGCTCGCATTCCTGACGCCGGTACTGGCCTGGCTGCAACATGAATTTGGCTGGCACATGGTGTTCGTCAGCACCGGTGTGGTCGGCATTATCTGGGCGGTAATCTGGTACGCGGTGTATCGCGAGCCACGGGATTTCAAGGGCGCCAACGACGCGGAAATCGACCTGATCCGCGAGGGTGGTGGACTGGTAGACATCCAAGCTGAACAAGCCAAAGTCAAAGCCAAATTCAGCTGGACCGACCTCGGGATTGTCCTGAGCAAACGCAAGCTCTGGGGCATCTACCTCGGCCAGTTCTGCCTCAACTCGACGTTGTGGTTTTTCCTGACGTGGTTCCCGACTTACCTGGTGAAATATCGCGGCATGGACTTCATCAAGTCCGGCCTGTTGGCGTCGCTGCCGTTTCTCGCGGCCTTCGTTGGTGTGCTGTGTTCCGGGTTCTTCTCCGACTTCTTGATCCGTCGTGGCTACACCGTCGGGTTTGCCCGCAAGTTGCCGATCATTGGTGGTCTGCTGATTTCCACTTCGATCATTGGCGCCAACTTCGTCGAGTCGACGCCGCTGGTGATTGCCTTCCTCGCGTTGGCGTTCTTCGGTAACGGGCTCGCCTCGATCACCTGGTCACTGGTGTCGACGCTGGCCCCGGCGCGGTTGCTCGGATTGACCGGTGGGGTGTTCAACTTCATCGGCAACCTGTCGGCGATTACCACGCCGATCGTGATCGGTTTCCTCGCCACCGGTGATTCGTTCGCCCCGGCGATCACCTACATCTCGGTTCTGGCATTGATTGGCGCGCTTTCCTACATCTTGCTGGTGGGCAAGGTCGAGCGTATCAAGTTGTAGTGGCAGCCGTCGGGCGACCATAATGCCGCCCGTTCCCTCGCTCAACGGTAAAGGCTGGATATGCAGGAAGACGCCCCAAAAATCGCCAAGGACGCCGCACCGACCGGCACCCAGACACTGCTTCGTGGTCTGGGTGTGGTTCAGGCCGTGGCCAGTGGCGCCCGCGATCTCAAGGAAATTGCCCGGCTGATCGGCACCACGCGCAGCACTACCCATCGCCTGGCCAGTTGCCTGGTGGATGAGCGTTACCTGCGTGTCGTGCCGCAAGTCGGCTATCTGCTGGGGCCAAAGCTGATCGAGCTGGGTTTCCAGGCGCGGGAAGAACTGCCGCTGGTGACATTGGCCGGGCCGTATCTGGATGAGTTGTCGGCGTTGACCGGCGACACCATTCACCTGGCGATTCGTGAAGGCGACGAGGTGCTGTACCTGCACAAGAATCCGGGGCGCAATGGCCCGGAAATGCGTTCGCGGGTCGGCCATCGCATGCCGTTGGCGCGCACCGGGATCGGCAAGGCGCTGATGCTCGATGACACCCAGGAAGACTGGAAACGTCTGTACGAAGTCAGCCTTCCGGCCGGTGGGAAAAATCAGTTCTGGCCGCAGCACCCGGAGCAGTCCTGGGAGCAGTTTCAGCAGCGCATGATTGAGTATGTGGCGGGGGGGTACGCGTTCGATCTGGAAGACAACGAACCGTCAATCCGTTGTGTGGCGGCGCCGATCCGCGATGCCAGCAAGCGCATTGTCGCTGGCATCAGCATCGCCAGCACCGTGCCGTATATGCCGCTGGAAAAAATGGCCGAGCTGATTCCCCTGATCAAAGGGGTCACGGCCCGGCTCTCGGCTGAGCTTGGCGCGAAGGTTTAGACCTTCAACGTCGCCATGTCGATCACAAAGCGGTACTTCACATCACCGGCAATCATGCGGGTGAACGCTTCGTTGATCTGATGGATGTTGAGCATTTCGATGTCGCAAGTGATGTTGTGCTCGGCGCAGAAATCCAGCACTTCCTGGGTTTCTGCGACGCCACCGATCAGCGAACCGGCGAGTACGCGACGGTTCATCACCAGTTTGCCGGCGTGGACTGGCGGATCAATCGGCTCGATCAAACCCACCAGAATGTGCACGCCGTCGAAACGCAGGGTATCGAGGTACGGATTGAGGTCGTGCTGCACCGGAATGGTGTCCAGCAGGAAGTCGAAGTGCCCGGCGGCGGCCTTCATCTGTTCGGCATCGGTGGACACGATCACGTGGTCCGCGCCCTGGCGACGACCTTCTTCAGCCTTGCTCGCCGAGCGGGTGAACAACGTCACTTCCGCACCCATGGCCTTGGCGAACTTGATGCCCATGTGACCCAGGCCACCCATGCCGAGAATCCCGACCTTGTCGCCAGCCTTCACGCCGTAATGCTTGAGCGGCGAGTAAGTGGTGATGCCGGCGCAGAGGATCGGCGCGGCGCTGGCCAGGTCGAGTTTCTCCGGGATGCGCACCACGAAGTGCTCGCTGACCACGATGCTGTCGGAGTAGCCGCCCATGGTGTTGCTGCCATCGACCCGGTCCGGGGTGGCGTAAGTCATGGTCGGACCTTCGAGGCAATATTGCTCGAGGTCGGCCTGGCAGGCTTCGCAGCTGCGGCACGAATCGACCATGCAACCGACACCAACCAGATCGCCGATTTTGTGTTTGGTGACGTTCGCACCGACGGCGGTAACTTTGCCTACGATCTCGTGGCCGGGCATCAGTGGGTAAACGGCAATGCCCCACTCGTTGCGGGCCTGGTGGATGTCGGAATGGCAGACGCCGCAGTAGAGAATATCGATCGCGACGTCGTCGGCCCGAGGGCTGCGACGTTCGAATTTCACGGGGGCGAGGGGAGTGGTGGCCGACTGGGCGGCGTATCCGATAGCGGTGTACATGAGGAGCCTCGCAAAAGCAGTGACAGATGAGATGCGCCATTTTGGGGGGCGTCACCGCTGTCATCCATGACGATTCCTCCGGGTGTCATGCCTAATCCTCCGGGATGTACCGTTGATGGGTCGCATTGCCGGCCAGACCTGCGATGATGTTTTCATCCCTTTTTTCGTCACTTTTGTGTGAAGAGCTGCCCATGTTGTTGACCCGTCATCTGGATGCCAACGCCACGCTGGTTTCACTGATTCAACCGCTGACCACCCGCGACGGTTTCGCCCCCACGGCGCTGCCGGGCGTGCAGGTGTTGCGCGCCAGTTGCGACGTGGCTCGGGGGCCGCAGATCTATGAGCCGAGCCTGGTGATCATCGTTCAGGGCAGCAAACTGGCGTACCTGGGGCCGCGAACCCTGGAATATGGTGCAGGTCATTACCTGATTCAGGCACTGCCGGTGCCATTCGAGTGCGAAACCTTTGCCGCGCCGGAAGGGCCGATGCTGGGGATTTCCATCGCCATCGACCGGGTGTTGCTCGGTGAGTTGGTGTTGGCCATGGGGTTGGTGTCGGGGCGCAGTGTTGCGGCGCAGACGCTGGAGTCGATGACTTCGGCGGTGCTCGATGACGAGATGCGTGGTTGTATTGAGCGGCTGTTGCGTTGCCTGCACGATCCGCTGGAATGCCAGATCATGGGCCCGGCGCGTTTGCGTGAATTGTTATTCGTGGCGTTGCGTGGACCCCAGGCCGATGTGTTGCGGGCATTGGTGGAACAGCAGGGGCAATTCGCGCGGATTGCCGCTTCGCTCAACCATCTGCACGGGCATTTCACCGAGCCGTTGAATGTCGAGACCCTGGCCAGTTGCGCGAACATGAGCGCGTCGACCTTTCATGAGCATTTCAAACGCAGCACGTTGTTGTCGCCGGTGCAGTATCTGAAGCGTTTGCGGTTGCTCAAGGCGCAGCAGTTGTTGCTGGGTGAAGGATTGGGCGTGGCGCAGGTGGCGCATCGGGTGGGGTATCAGAGCACGTCGCAGTTCAGTCGCGAATATAAGCGCTACTTTGAGCGTAGTCCGGGGGATGAGCGCGCTGCATAAGTTGACGATGATCCCCTGTGGGAGCGAGCCTGCTCGCGAATGCGGTCGATAATTCAGCATTGATGTTGATTGAGATACCGTATTCGCGAGCAGGCTCGCTCCCACATTGATATTGGGTGATCTCATAAATCCCGGGCAACAAAAAGGCCCCCATGTCGGGAGCCTTGATGTTCAGGCGTGCAACTTACATGTTCGGGTAAGTCGGGCCGCCGGAGCCTTCCGGCGCCACCCAGGTGATGTTCTGTGCAGGGTCCTTGATGTCGCAGGTCTTGCAGTGAACACAGTTCTGGGCGTTGATCTGGAAGCGCTTCTCGCCGTCTTCCTTGGTGACCACTTCGTACACGCCGGCCGGGCAGTAGCGCTGGGCAGGCTCATCGTACAGCGGCAGGTTCTTGCTGATCGGGATGCTCGGGTCGGTCAGCTTCAGGTGGCACGGTTGTTCTTCTTCGTGGTTGGTACCGGAGATGAACACCGAGCTGAGTTTGTCGAAGCTGATCTTGCCGTCCGGTTTCGGGTAATCGATCTTCTTGCAGTCGGCCGCCAGCTTCAGGCACGCGTAATCCGGCTTGGTGTCGTGCAGGGTGAACGGCAGTTTGCCGCCGAAGATGTTCTGGTCCAGCCAGTTGAAACCGCCGCCAACGATGGCGCCGAACTTGTGGATCGCCGGGCCGAAGTTGCGGCTGGCGAACAGTTCGTCGTAGAGCCAGCTCTTCTTGAACGCGTCGACGTAGGTGGTCAGTTCTTCGGTGCCGTCTTTCTCGGCGAACAGCGCTTCGGCGACGGATTCAGCAGCGAGCATGCCGGACTTCATCGCGGTGTGGCTGCCTTTGATCTTCGCGAAGTTCAGGGTGCCGAGATCGCAACCGATCAGCGCGCCACCCTTGAAGACCATTTTCGGCAGCGAGTTCAGGCCACCCTTGCAGATGGCGCGAGCGCCGTAGCTGATGCGCTTGCCGCCTTCCAGGTACTGCTTGAGCACCGGGTGATGCTTGAGGCGCTGGAACTCGTCGAACGGCGACAGGTAGGTGTTGCTGTAGGACAGATCGACGATCAGACCGACGACCACCTGGTTGTTTTCCAGGTGATAGAGGAACGAGCCACCGGTGTTCTCGGTGCCCATGATGTCCAGCGGCCAACCGGCGGTGTGGACCACCAGGCCTGGCTGATGCTTGGCCGGGTCGATTTCCCAGATTTCTTTCAGGCCGATGCCGTAGTGCTGGGCGTCGGCATCGCTGTCGAGGTTGAAGCGCTTGATCAGCTGCTTGCCGATGTGGCCACGGCAACCTTCGGCGAACAGCGTGTACTTGCCACGCAGTTCCATGCCCGGGGTGTACAGGCCTTCCTTCGGATGGCCTTCGCGGTCAACGCCCAGGTCACCGGTGATGATCCCGCGAACCACGCCGTTCTCGTCGAACAGCGCTTCCTGAGCGGCGAAGCCCGGGTAGATTTCCACACCCAGATTCTCGGCCTGCTGGGCGAGCCAGCGGCACAGGTTGCCCAGGGAGATGATGTAGTTGCCTTCGTTGTGCATGGTCTTGGGCACAAAGAGGTCAGGGATTTTCTGCGCGCTGTCGGCGTTCTTGAGAACGAAGATGTCATCGCGGGTGACCGGCGTGTTCAGCGGGGCGCCGAGTTCTTTCCAGTCCGGGAACAATTCGTTCAGGGCGCGTGGTTCGAACACGGCACCGGACAAGATGTGAGCACCGACTTCGGAGCCTTTTTCGACCACGCAGACGCTGATTTCCTTACCGGCTTCAGCAGCCTTCTGCTTCAAGCGGCAGGCGGCGGAAAGACCAGCGGGGCCGGCACCGACGATGACCACGTCGAATTCCATGTATTCGCGTTCCACAGGTTATCTCCTACTCAAGGCTCAACAGTTTTTTTTCTAATTGGAGGTTTGGTGTCGCATCCATGAATTCCGGCGCAAGGTCGGAAGAGGACAATCGATGAACCACCTTTCTCTCTGGGTGGCGCATTATATCTACACCACTCCTAGCGTCCAATACAAACGTTTGTTTGAATTGGCTCCAGGCCTGATAAATCAAAGTAACGCGGCTTATGACTGGCCATTTTGCCGTATTGACCGGAATAGGTGTTCCGGTCAAGATACGGGCGGTTTTGCGCTCGCCGTAGGCTGACTGTTGGTTTCAAGAGCACCTCTAAAGACAGGGCGATGGCAGTACAAGGTGATGCGCAGCGAGGATTTGGCGCGCAGTTTACACGCCGCGGTAATGAATGACTCGTCGGTCACTACTGACGAACGGTCATTGTTCACGTGGGCAGTGTCACCCCGTTCAGATGCCAGCGTTTTTAGAGGTGCCCTTGCGCCCACGAGCATCAACCGCCAGGTTCGCCTAGGCGACTTTCTTTTCACCGGAGAGTAACGAGGAATCCATGAAGGTTCTTGTAGCTGTCAAACGCGTTGTGGATTACAACGTCAAGGTTCGCGTCAAGGCGGACAATTCCGGCGTCGACCTCGCTAACGTGAAGATGTCGATGAACCCATTCTGCGAAATCGCCGTGGAAGAAGCCGTACGCCTGAAAGAGAAAGGTGTTGCGACTGAAATCGTCGTCGTTTCCGTTGGCCCGTCCACCGCTCAAGAGCAACTGCGCACCGCGCTGGCTCTGGGTGCCGACCGCGCCATCCTCGTCGAATCCGCTGAAGATCTGACGTCCCTGGCGGTTGCCAAACTGTTGAAAGCCGTTGTCGACAAGGAACAGCCTCAGCTGGTGATCCTCGGCAAACAGGCCATCGACAGCGACAACAACCAGACCGGCCAGATGCTCGCTGCATTGAGCGGCTACGGTCAGGGCACGTTCGCGTCCAAAGTCGAAGTCAGCGGCGACAGCGTTGCCGTGACCCGCGAAATCGACGGCGGCGCGCAGACAGTTTCCCTGAAACTGCCGGCCATCGTCACCACCGACCTGCGTTTGAACGAGCCGCGTTATGCGTCCCTGCCAAACATCATGAAAGCCAAGAAGAAGCCTCTCGAAGTGCTGACTCCGGACGCTTTGGGCGTTTCCACCGCCTCCACCAACAAGACCGTGAAAGTCGAAGCGCCGGCTGCACGCAGCGCGGGTATCAAGGTCAAGTCGGTGGCTGAACTGGTCGAGAAACTGAAAAACGAAGCGAAGGTAATCTAAATGACTATCTTGGTTATTGCTGAACACGACAACAAAGTGCTGGCCCCGGCCACGCTGAACACCGTGGCTGCTGCTGTCAAAATCGGTGGTGACATCCACGTGCTGGTCGCCGGTCAAGGCGCTGGCGCCGTGGCTGAAGCCGCTGCGAAAATCGCTGGCGTGGCGAAAGTGCTGGTGGCCGACAACGCCGCCTACGCTCACCAATTGCCGGAAAACGTCGCTCCTCTGGTCGCAGAGTTGGGCAAGGGCTACAGCCACATCCTGGCTGCCGCGACTTCCAACGGCAAAAACATCCTGCCGCGCGTTGCTGCGACCCTGGACGTTGACCAGATCTCCGAGATCATCTCGGTTGAAAGCGCTGACACCTTCAAGCGCCCGATCTACGCCGGTAACGCCATCGCTACCGTTCAATCGAACGCTGCGGTCAAAGTAATCACCGTGCGTGCCACCGGTTTCGACCCGGTTGCTGCTGAAGGTGGTTCCGCTGCCGTTGAAGCGGTTGCTGCTGCCCACGACGCTGGCACTTCGAGCTTCGTTGGTGAAGAACTGGCCAAGTCCGATCGTCCGGAACTGACCGCTGCCAAGATCGTCGTTTCCGGCGGTCGCGGCATGCAGAACGGCGACAACTTCAAACACCTGTACGCCCTGGCCGACAAGCTGGGCGCTGCTGTTGGCGCTTCCCGCGCTGCGGTCGACGCAGGTTTCGTACCCAACGACATGCAGGTCGGTCAGACCGGCAAGATCGTTGCTCCACAGCTGTACATCGCGGTCGGTATCTCCGGCGCGATCCAGCATCTGGCCGGCATGAAAGACTCCAAAGTGATCGTAGCGATCAACAAGGACGAAGAAGCGCCGATCTTCCAGGTGGCCGATTACGGCCTGGTGGCTGACCTGTTCGAAGCAATCCCTGAGTTCGAGAAGCTGGTCTAATCCAGCGGCTTAAACTATAAAGAGCCCGGCCTTTTGGCCGGGCTTTTTTTTGTTCTTCTGTAGGCGCTGTGTAGGAGCTGTGTAGGAGCTGTCGAGTGAAACGAGGCTGCGATCTTTTGATCTTGTTTTAAAAAAATCAAAGTCAAAAGATCGCAGCCTCGTTTCACTCGACAGCTCCTACACAAATCAAGCGATCTAACTGGATTTAAGTGGAGAGTATTGCCATGGATCTGCGCCGCCTGTATGGCTGGTCTTTTTTGCTAGGCCTGACGCTGTTGCCAGGGCTCGCAAACGCTGCGGGCAAATGCGAGCGCCTGGTGGTCACCGGCAGCCCGGATGCACCGCCGTACCTGTGGCAAGACCCGCAAAACCCCAAGCACCTGATTGGCGCCAGTGCCGACTTGTTGCAGCAAGTGGCGGGGGAGTTGGGCATCAAGATTGAAATGCTCTACGCCGGCAAACGCGCCCAGGCCCTGGACGAAGTGCGCAGCGGCCGCATGGACATGCTGGCGGACGCACCGTTGACCCTCAACGAGCTGGAAACCCTGGACTACATCCATCCGCCGTTGCTGGAAAACGACTACCTGGTCTGGACCCGCAAAGGCTCGACACTGACCTACAGCGAAGCCAAAGACCTGCATGGGCACTCTGGTGCCGTGTCGGAAAAGTCTCGAATGACCCGAGAATTCGGCACTTTCGCTGAGCAGCAATTGACCCTCACCCGTACGCCAAACCTGACCCAGGCCTTGCAGAAATTGCTCTTGGGTGAGGTGGAATATGTACTCGCCGGGCGCTACTCGGGCATGGCGGCCGCGCAGGCATTGGGCATGGCCAATGACTTGCTGGCATTCCCGCAACCTGTCGACAAACCCGGCCTGTTCCTCGCGGTTTCCCATAACTCCGCTTGCAACGATCCGTGGTTGCGCGGACAGCTGGCCAAAAAGATGACAGAATTGCCCGCGTCCGGACTGACGGAAGCTGTGCTGCAACGCAATATCGAGCGTTGGAAAGCGCAGCAACAGCAACAACCCGCCAGTACCCCAAAACAGTAGGGATTTTTAGTGAGTATTCGACCTCTTTTCGCTGCCCTGGCCGCTCTGGCTCTGGCGGGTTGTGCAGCCGATCCGGCGCCGAATGAACAAATTCGCCTGACCGAGCAGGCACTGGAACAAGCCAAAGCCGTTGGCGCCACCGCTGACGATGTGCCGGAGCTCAAACTGGCCGAAGACAAGTTCTCCCGCGCCCAAGGTGACATGACCGACCAGTCCTACAAGCATGCCCGCATGCGCGCCGAACAGGCTGAACTGGATGCGCGCCTGGCCGAAGCCCGGGTCCTGACCCTCAAGAGCCAGGAGCAGTTGAACGTACTCAATACCCGCATCACTCGCCTGCGCAAGCAACTGGGAGATGCCCAATGAGCCTCAAGTCCAAAGCACTCGGCGGTCTGATCCTCGCAGGTTGCGCCAGCCTGTATGGCTGCGCCGGCCAGCACAGTGAGTCTGCATTGCAGCAGGCCGGTGCCGACTTCCAGAAGGTAAAGGAAGATTCCAACGTGCTGCGTATCGCGCCGAAAGACGTGATCCGCGCCGGTGAATCCCTGGCCCGCGCCGATCGCCTGTCCAGCTATTGGGGCAGCGGTTCGGACGTGGTGCATTACGCCTATTTGAGCCAGCGCTACAGCGAAATCGCCCGGGAGCACACCAATCAGGTGCTCAACGAGGAGCAGGCGGCGAAACTCGAACTGGAACGCCAGCGCCTGCAACTGGCCCTGCGCGAGTCCAAGTTGCTGAGTGTGCAACAACAGGGCAAGTGGCTCGAAGAACAGATCGTGGCGCTGGCCACCACCCAGACGGATCGTGGTTTGGTGATGACCCTTGGCGACGTACTGTTCGACACCGGCGAAGCAGAGCTGAAGAACTCGGCGAACCGCGTCGTTCTGAAGATCGTGCAGTTCCTGCAACTCAATCCCAAGCGCGTGGTGCGGATCGAGGGTTACACCGACAGCACCGGCGGCAAGCAGGACAACCTCAAGCTGTCCCGCGACCGTGCGCAATCGGTGGCTGACGTGCTGATGGATCTTGGCATCGACGACAAACGCATTCAGGTCGAAGGCTATGGCGATGAATACCCGGTGGACGTGAACGCGACTGAGCGCGGTCGTGCACAGAACCGTCGGGTGGAAATTGTGTTCTCCGACGAAAAAGGCCAGCTCGGCGCCGCCCGCTAAGGCCGACGCCAGTGCCCCTGTAGGAGCTGTCGAGTGAAACGAGGCTGCGATCTTTTGATCTTTCGCTTGAAACTCAAGTGGACCTGAAAAGATCGCAGCCTCGTTTCACTCGTCAGCTCCTACGGTTTGTGTGGTTCATACGATTCATCCGGTTCATACAACCCGGCCTGCCTGTCAGCGCCGGGTTTTTTACGCCTGCTGATTGCTTCACAAAGCAGTACAGATTTTGCTGACACTGCACTGTACGGTCGACTATTGTGGCAACTGTCCCCGTACACTTCTAAACTGTTCCGGTATTGTTTCACACAAGAATAAAATGCCCGTGAAATCGAGTGCTGCGTCATGACCAATCTCTTGCTCTACCAACGTATTGCTCAACAACTGGCCGAGGACATCCGTCGCGGTGTCTATCAACCGGGGGAGCGCGTGCCTTCGGTGCGCAAGATGAGCTCGCAGCTCAATGTCAGCCACGCCACTGTGTTGCAGGCTTACGCCAACCTCGAAGACCAGGGCCTGATCCGCGCACGGCCGCAGTCCGGTTACTACGTGCACCAGACTCCGGCCCTGACCGCGCCGACGCCGGACATTGCCCGGGTCGAACGTCCCGGTCTGGTTACGCGCAGCAGCATCATCCAGCAAGTCTTGGTTGAATCCCGTCGCGAGGGCGTTTTCCCCTTGGGCGCGGCGGTGCCAAGCGTCGATTATTTGCCGGTGCGGGCGCTGCATCAGCAATTGGCCAAGGTCACTCGATTCCATAGCCCACGGGCGTTCAGCTACATGTTCAGCCCGGGTTTCGAACCGTTGCGCCGTCAGGTCGCGATTCGCATGCGCGACGCCGGGGTGGTGGTTGATCCGTCCGAAGTGGTGATCACCCACGGTTGCGTCGATGCCTTGCAAATGTCGCTGCGGGTCTTGACCCGGCCCGGCGACCTGATCGCAGCAGAATCGCCGACCTATTACGGTCTGTTGCAACTGGCCGACTTGCTCGGCCTCAAAGTCATCGAAATCCCCAGCGATCCCGCCACCGGCATGAGCCTCGAAGCCTTGCAACTGGCCGCTAACCAATGGTCGATCAAGGCGCTGGTGCTGACCACCCGCCTGAGCAATCCACTGGGCGGCACCATGCCCGAAGAGCGGCAGAAACAACTGTTGCGCCTGGCCTCGGATTTCGATATCCAGATTGTCGAAGACGATATCTACGGCGAATTGATGTTCGAGCAGGGCCGCACCAAAGCACTCAAGGCTTATGACCGGTTGGATCGGGTGATCTATTGCTCGAGCTTCTCCAAAACCCTGTCGCCGGGCGTGCGAATTGGCTGGATGATCGCCGGCAAGTACCAGCAGGAGATCCAGCGCTTGCAGACGTTCAGTACGCATTCGGCCTGCAGCGTCACGCAAATGGGCATCGCGGCTTACCTGGAAAATGGTGGCTACGATCGGCATTTGCGCTACATCCGTCAGGAGTACCGCAAAAACCTTAGCGCCTTCCAGTTGGCGGTGCAGCAATATTTCCCCGAAGGCACGCAGATGAGTCGGCCCACCGGCGGTTTCATTTTGTGGGTCAGCTTGCCGGGTCGGGTCAACACCCAGGAATTGCATGTGCGGGCCTTGCAGCAGGGCATCAGCATCGCGCCGGGGCTGATTTTCAGTAACACCGAGCAGTTCAATCACTGCATTCGGCTGAACTGCGGCACCCCCTGGAACCGCGAAGCGGAGCGTGCATTGATGACCCTCGGACTGTTGGCGACCCAACTCTGTCAGGAAACCGCCAGCGGTTTTTGATCAAGCGGGCAGGTCATCCACTGCCCGCGCTTGTCATGTTGCTTGCAACAAGCGAGCATATGGCCCTCTGCCTTTCGCCCGTTGGGTCCATGAAACCGATTTTTTCTGCCGCTTGGCTGTCGATCTGCCTGATGCTGACTGCCATACCGCAAGGTGTGATGGCGGCTGCTGCCACGGAAAAACCCGCCGCCAGCAGCACCAAGGCAACGCCGAAGAAACCGGTTGTGGCCAAAAAAGCCGCGCCAGCCAAAAAGAAAGCCGCGCCAATCAAGAAGCGCGCGCCCATTGCGTCCAAGTCCAAGTCGGCCAGTGAAGTGGTCAAGACCACCCAATTGCCTCCGGCCAATCTCGACTTGAGCTTGCCCCAGCACATGGTCGAAGAGCTGAAGCCGATCGGCACCGTGCCTTTACCCAAGCACGACGGGGCGTTCCCACAGATGTTCGGCGACAAGACCAGCGACTTCCAGCTCAACGGCCGCCTGCTGAGCAACGAAATGCAGCTGCAATTGCGTAACGAAGAGCGCCGTGAAGTCGAAGGCGCTGCGTTGGAATTCGAGTTCAAGCGGTAAATCATTGCCCTCGGTAAGCCCCGGACCAGACGCTTCGTCGGAGACTGGTCGGTCACGTTCGCCTGAGCGCAAAAACTCCCCTTCAAGTAATTTTAAACAGTCGTTTTAGCGGTTACTCTGTGCCACGTCCCTTTTACACATCACCCGTTGCGAGGAACTCGTCGTCATGAAATGCCGTGAAGGCTGTGGCGCCTGTTGTATTGCCCCTTCCATCAGTTCACCGATTCCCGGCATGCCCCAGGGCAAAGCCGCTGGCGAACGTTGCGTACAACTTTCTGTCGAAAACCTGTGCAACATTTTCGGCCAGGCAGAGCGTCCGGCTGTTTGTTCGGCCTTCGAAGCCGATGCCGAGGTTTGCGGCAACAGCAGTGAAGAAGCCATCAGGCTGATTGGCTGGTGGGAGCGAATGACGGCGGCGTGATGTGTTCAAACGAACGGAAACTCAACAATAAGGAATAACACTATGGGTTCGCTGCATCGTATTGCTGTGCTGTGTGGTTTGACGGTTGTGCTGGCCACCTCGGCCGCCCAGGCTGAGGACTGGAAAGTCGCGAAAAACGAAGACGGCATCAAGGTGTCCCTAAGTGAAGTGGCCGGTTCCGATTACAAGGCCTATCAGGGCGTGACCCTGATGAAGACCACCATCGCCAAATTGCGCGCGCTGCAGGAAGACGTGTCGGGAGCCTGCTCGTGGATTCACGAGTGCAAAGCCCAGAAGTTGCTCAAACACGAAGGCGCCGACAGCTGGACCTACACCCAATTCAATACTCCGTGGCCCGTCACCCCACGTGATTCGGTGCTGCACGTCACCACCGTCGAAGGCGCCGATGGCAGCCTGACCCGCAAACTCGAAGGCGTGCCGAAATACATTCCTGAAGAGAAAGGCTTTATCCGGGTCGCCAAGGTCGATGGCTTCTGGAAGTTCGTACCCAAGGGTGATCAGGTTGAAGTGACCTATCAAGTGCACACCGAGCCGGGCGGCAGCGTACCGTCGATGATCGCCAACAAGTTCGTGGTCGATGCTCCGTTCAATACCTTGAAAGCCCTGAAAGAACGCGCCGAGAAGTAATTGCGCCGCGCTTTCGAAAACGCCCCGACTGGTTCGGGGCGTTTTTATTTGGGCGAGACTTAAACACATTCCCCTGTGGGAGTGAGCCTGCTCGCGAAAGCGGTTAATCATTCAACATGGACATAGACTGACACGACGCCTTCGCGAGCAGGCTCGCTCCCACAGGTTTAGCGCTTAATCAGATCCGGGGCTTTATTGTGTTTCCAGATATACGTTGCACGAAATTTTCACAAAGCCTCCAAGACAATTCGCCCGCGCCAACATCCGCACAGTAATCAATAGCAATGCCGCGAGTGATCGGGCAACATTTGCGCACCCGCGCAAGCCCCGGGGCCGAGTACTGGCCAACAGAGGGCAGGGCGCAGCTGTATTTTTGAAACTTCAACTTCCAATGGGTCCTAAAACGACATGGCAAACCCGGACGCCCTGAATCAGCAGCGAGCTTCTAATCGCCTGCTGCAACCGACCGTCAAATCGCATCTGGCCTACACGTTACTGTGTGCCCTGGTCATGATGGTCATGTTCAGCCTGCTGCGCGTCGCGCTGCTGGTCTACAACCGCTCGATGATCCTCGATACACCGGCTTCGACCTTCCTCGAAGCGTTCGCCAACGGCCTGCGTTTCGACCTGCGCCTGGTGGTTTACCTCATCATTCCGTTGCTGCTGGCATTGTTCAGCGCTCGGGCCATGGCAGCCCGCGGGTTCTTCCGTTTCTGGCTGACCATCGCTTCGAGCATCGCGCTGTTCCTCGGCCTGATGGAGATGGACTTCTACCGCGAATTCCACCAGCGCCTCAACGGCCTGGTCTTCCAGTATGTGAAAGAAGACCCGAAAACCGTGATGAGCATGCTCTGGTACGGTTTCCCGGTGGTTCGCTACCTGCTGGCCTGGGCCGTGGGCACGTTGATCCTGACCCTGGCGTTCAAGGGCGCCGACCGCGCCACCCGTCCGCGTGGTCCGTTCAGCGGCGGCAGCATCGGCACGCGCCAGATCGCCCCGTGGTATGCGCGCATCGGTGTGTTCGTGGTTTGCCTGCTGATCTGCGTAGTCGCCGCTCGTGGCACCCTGCGCCAGGGCCCTCCGTTGCGTTGGGGTGACGTCTACACCACCGACTCCAACTTCGCCAACCAGTTGGGCCTCAACGGCACGCTGTCGCTGATCGCGGCGGCCAAGTCGCGGATGTCCGAAGAGCGCGACAACATCTGGAAAGCCACACTGCCCCAGCCGCTGGCCCAGCAAACCGTGCGCGACATGCTGCTGACCCCGAGCGACAAACTGGTCGACGACGACATCGCTGCGGTACGCCGTAACTACACGCCGGATGCCAACAAGACCCTGCCGATCAAGAACGTGGTCGTGATCCTGATGGAAAGCTTCGCCGGTCACTCGGTGGGCGCTCTGGGTCGTCCGGGCAACATCACGCCAGCCTTCGACAAGTTGTCGAAAGAAGGCCTGTTGTTCGATCGTTTCTTCTCCAACGGCACCCACACCCACCAGGGTATGTTCGCCACCATGGCCTGCTTCCCGAACCTGCCGGGTTTCGAATACCTGATGCAGACCCCGGAAGGCAGCCACAAGCTGTCCGGCTTGCCGCAGTTGCTCAGCGCCCGTGACTATGACGACGTGTACGTCTACAACGGCGATTTCGCCTGGGACAACCAGTCGGGCTTCTTCAGCAACCAGGGCATGACCAACTTCATCGGGCGCAACGATTTCGTGAACCCGGTATTCTCCGACCCGACGTGGGGCGTGTCTGACCAGGACATGTTCAACCGTGGCCTGGAAGAACTGAAGGCCCGCGATGGCAAGGACAAAAAACCGTTCTATGCCTTGCTGCAAACCCTGTCCAACCACACGCCATACGCCTTGCCGACACCATTGCCGGTCCCGCCTGTGACCGACCGTGGCAGCCTCAACGAACACTTGACCGCCATGCGCTACTCCGACTGGGCGCTGGGTCAATTCTTCGAGAAGGCGCGCAAAGAGCCTTACTTCAATGAAACCCTGTTCGTGGTCGTGGGCGACCATGGCTTCGGCGACGAGCAGCAAATCACTGAAATGGACCTGGGCCGCTTCAACGTGCCGATGCTGATGATCGCACCGGGCATCCAGCAAAAGTTCGGTGAGCGTGACCACACCGTGGGCACTCAGATCGACATCGTGCCGACCATCATGGGCCGCGTCGGTGGCGACGTGATTCATCAATGCTGGGGCCGCGACTTGCTGAACCTGCCGGAAGGCGACAAGGGTTTTGGCGTGATCAAGCCTTCGGGCAGCGATCAGACCGTGGCACTGCTGACGGCTGACCGCGTGCTGGTCTTGCCGAAAGAAATGCCACCGAAGCTGTATCAATACGAACTGGGCGCCAATCCGAAAGGTGTGGTGATTCCCGAGTCGGCTGACGAAGCGGCGCTCAAGCAGAAGCTTGAATCGTTCCTGCAAACCGCGACCAAGAGCCTGCTGGATAACACCGCTGGCGTGGTCAACGGCAAGCCGGACTAAGGTTTGACGCAATAAAAAAGAGGCCCTTTTTCAAGGGCCTCTTTTTTTGGTCGGTTAAATCTTTATATCTTGCCGAGCAAGAGCAGAATCAACAGCACAACCAACACCACACCGAGGATACCCGACGGGCCATAACCCCAACTTCTGGAGTGCGGGAAGACCGGCAGACCGCCAATCAGCAAGAGGATCAGAATAACGATAAGAATTGTGCCCATGACGATTTCCTTGTTGGAAGTGTTCCGGATTGACCGAATGTTTTAACCATCAGCCGGGATGTAATTAATCCGAACTGCTTACAAAATCCGACTCACGCACCTGAAAGAAAATTCAAAGTTTTTTAATGTTTTTTAGAAACCAGGCTTATTTCGTTTTGGCGAGTTGATAGTTGGTTAGTTGAACCGCGTCATCGTTCTTCGCGGGCAAGCCTCGCTCCTACAGAAATACGCGGTGTTCATGTAGGAGCGAGGCTTGCCCGCGAAGGCCGCAACACGGTCCCAAGCCGTGCGCCGGTTTGCCCGGACCATTCAGCAATCTGATGGAGCGTGGGTCGGGCAATATCCTTCGCTACACTCGGCGCATCTTCCCCAGAACAACAAGGCTGTTTGCTATGCAAAATCGCATGATGATCACTGGCGCAGGCTCGGGCCTGGGTCGCGAAATCGCGCTGCGCTGGGCCCGCGAAGGCTGGCAACTGGCCTTGTCGGATGTCAGCGAGCCCGGCTTGCAGGAAACCCTGAAACTGGTGCGCGAAGCCGGCGGTGACGGTTTTATCCAGCGCTGCGACGTGCGCGACTACAGCCAACTGACCGCGTTCGCCCAGGCGTGCGAAGAGAAACTCGGTGGCATCGATGTCATCGTCAACAATGCCGGCGTGGCTTCGGGCGGGTTCTTCAGCGAACTGTCCCTGGAAGACTGGGACTGGCAGATCGCAATCAACCTGATGGGCGTGGTCAAGGGTTGCAAGGCCTTCCTGCCGCTGCTGGAAAAAAGCAAAGGCAAGATCATCAACATCGCCTCGATGGCCGCGCTGATGCAAGGTCCGGCCATGAGCAACTACAACGTGGCCAAGGCCGGCGTGGTGGCGCTGTCCGAAAGCCTGCTGATCGAACTGGCACAGCAGGAAGTCGGAGTGCACGTGGTGTGCCCGTCGTTCTTCCAGACCAATTTGCTGGATTCCTTCCGTGGCCCGACCCCGGCGATGAAAGCCCAGGTCGGCAAGTTGCTGGAAAGCTCGCCGATTACTGCCACTGACATTGCCGACTACATCTACACCCAGGTTGCCGCCGGCGAGTTCATGATCCTGCCCCACGAACAGGGCCGCATGGCCTGGGCGCTGAAGCAGAAGAATCCGCAACTGCTCTACAACGAGATGACCGTCATGGCCGACAAAATGCGCGCCAAGGCCAAACAATCCGCCAACTGATCTTGCCCGCCAGCAACACCGTCGTTAGGGTGGCCGCATTCGGCCATCCTCACGAGACGTCTGCATGCTCAACTACCTGTGGTTTTTTCTCGCCGCGCTGTTCGAAATCGCTGGCTGCTTCGCGTTCTGGATGTGGCTGCGCCAAGGCAAAAGTGCCTGGTGGGTCATACCGGCGCTGTTGAGCCTGACCTTGTTTGCGCTGTTGCTGACGCGGATCGAAGCGACCTACGCCGGCCGCGCCTATGCCGCCTACGGTGGCATCTACATCATTGCGTCGATTGGCTGGCTGGCGGTGGTCGAGCGGGTGCGCCCGCTGGGCTCGGACTGGATCGGCGTGGCGCTGTGCGTAATCGGCGCGTCTGTCATCCTTTTCGGTCCGCGCTTCAGCGCATCCTGAAGGATCGGTCCTTCATGAGGGCGGTTTGCAGGACGTGTCTGTCAGGCAAAATATCCTGGGTTGTAGGGCAAGACTGATTTGCCTGTATCGCATTGAAGCCCCAGCGTGTGCCGGGCATCTTCAGGGACCGGTAACCCTTGAAGGATGAAGGCCATGCTTGTACTCAGTCGTGTCGTAGGCGAATTGATTTCCATCGGTGACAACATTTCCGTGCGCATTCTGGCGGTCAACGGCGGCAGCGTGCGCTTCGGCGTCGAAGCCCCGCAAGACGTCAATGTGCACCGAGCCGAAGTCTACCAACGCATCCAGGTCAAAAAGTCCAAACACAAAGAACGCTGAGCGATTCAGTCGAACAGGTGCTTGGGCACATCGTGCTTGAGCATCAACTGGCATTGCTCGCTGTCCGGGTCGAAAACGATCAGCGCCTGGCCCTTGGTCAGTGCCTGGCGAACTCGCAGTACGCGGGTTTCCAGCGGCGTGTCATCGCCATTGTCCGTGCCGTCGCGGGTCACGAAGTCTTCGATCAGGCGGGTGAGGGTGTCGACTTCAAGTTGGTCGTAAGGGATCAGCATAGGCACCTCGGTTAAAACAATGGCGCGATGCTACGGCGAATGAGGTTTTGCGGCTAGCCTTGACGTTCTGTGGTGTTTGATCTGGCGTCTTCGCGGGCAAGCCTCGCTCCTACAGGTTTCGCGCCGATCACGACATATGGGATCGACACATACCCTGTAGGAGCGAGGCTCGCCCGCGAAGGCAATCCTTCAGACAGCGAAAATATCAGGATCAGCCCTCGTTACGCTGCCCAACCAGGCTATCCACCGACGGCACCCGCGTATCGCTTTCCATCTGCGTGTCGTGTTCGATCTGATGACTGAACCGGTCCAGCGAACCCTTGGCCGGTTGCGCATCGCTGGCAAACACCGGCGGACTCAGAATGTACGCGCCGAGCAAACGACTCAACGCCGCCAGGCTATCAATGTGCGTACGTTCGTAGCCATGCGTCGCATCGCAACCAAACGCCAGCAGCGCGGTACGAATGTCATGCCCGGCGGTCACCGCCGAGTGAGCATCGCTGAAGTAATAGCGGAACAGGTCGCGGCGTACCGGCAAGTCATTGTCACTGGCCAGGCGCAGCAAATGCCGCGACAGGTGATAGTCATACGGGCCGCCGGAATCCTGCATCGCCACGCTCACCGCGTGTTCGCTGGAGTGCTGGCCCGGCGCGACCGGCGCAATGTCGATGCCGACGAATTCACTGACATCCCACGGCAATGCCGCCGCCGCGCCACTGCCGGTTTCCTCGGTAATAGTGAACAGCGGGTGACAGTCGATCATCAGTTCTTCGCCGCTGTCGATGATCGCTTTCATCGCCGCCAGCAGCGCGGCAACACCGGCCTTGTCGTCGAGGTGACGGGCGCTGATGTGGCCGCTTTCGGTGAATTCCGGCAGCGGATCGAAGGCGACGAAATCGCCGACGCTGATCCCCAGGGAATCGCAATCGGCGCGGGTCGCGCAGTAGGCGTCCAGCCGCAACTCGACGTGGTCCCAACTGATCGGCATTTCATCCACGGCGGTGTTGAATGCATGCCCGGACGCCATCAACGGCAACACGCTGCCACGGATCACGCCGTTGTCGGTAAACAGGCTGACCCGGCTGCCTTCAGCAAAACGGCTGGACCAGCAGCCGACCGGGGCCAGGGTCAGGCGCCCGTTGTCCTTCACTGCACGCACTGCTGCACCGATGGTGTCCAAATGCGCGGAGACCGCCCGGTCCGGGCTGTTTTTCTTGCCCTTGAGGGTGGCGCGGATAGTGCCGCGTCGGGTCATTTCGAACGGAATGCCCAGCTCTTCGAGCCGCTCGGCGACGTAACGCACGATGGTGTCGGTGAACCCGGTCGGGCTGGGAATGGCGAGCATTTCCAGCAGGACTTTTTGCAGGTAGTTGAGATCCGGTTCTGGAATTTTGCTGGTCATGGAAACTCCTGATGAGTAACGAACATCGATGGTTTCGATGAGGGGAAAGGATTTGTGGTGCCCGCGAAGGCGGCAGTCCAGGCACTACACGATTAAGAAACCGCCGGCTGACTATGCGGAAACAACAAATCCACAAACCGCTCCGCCGTCGGCTGCGGTTCATGATTCGCCAGGCCGGCGCGTTCATTGGCTTCGATAAACACATACTCCGGCTGATCAGCGGCCGGCACTAACAAGTCGAGCCCGACCATCGGAATATCCAGCGCCCGCGCCGCACGCACGGCAGCATCCACCAGCGTCGGGTGCAAGATCGCGGTGACGTCTTCAAGCACGCCGCCGGTATGAAGATTCGCCGTACGCCGTACGAACAGATGCTCACCGGCCGGCAGAATGCTCTCGTAGTCGTAACCCGCCGCCTGCAAGGTGCGCTCGGTTTCGTGGTCCAGCGGTATCTTGCTTTCGCCGCTGGTGGCCGCTTGACGGCGTCGGCTCTGGGCTTCGATCAGCGCTCTGATGGAATGCTGACCATCGCCGACCACTTCCGCCGGTCGCCGAATCGCCGCAGCGACCACTTCAAAACCGATCACCACAATCCGCAGGTCCAGCCCTTCGTGGAAGCTTTCCAGCAACACGCGGGTGTCGAACTGGCGCGCCGCTTCGATGGCTTGCTGAACCTCTTCAATGGTCTGCAAATCCACCGCCACGCCTTGGCCTTGTTCGCCGTCCAGCGGCTTGACCACCACCCGTTCGTGCTCGTCGAGAAACGCCAGGTTGTCGTCGCCGTTACCCGCCAGTTGCTGGGAGGGCAGGTTCAGGCCAGCGGCTTTCAACACCTTATGCGTCAGGCTCTTGTCCTGGCACAGGCTCATGCTGATGGCGCTGGTCAGGTCGCTCAAGGATTCGCGGCAACGCACCCGGCGCCCGCCATGGCTGAGGGTGAACATCCCGGCGTCGGCGTCATCGACTTGAACATCAATGCCGCGACGGTGAGCCTCCTCGACGATGATCCGCGCATACGGATTGAACTCGGCTTCCGGCCCAGGCCCCAGGAACAGCGGCTGATTGATGCCGTTCTTGCGCTTGATGGCGAACGTCGAGAGGTTACGAAAACCGAGCTTGGCATAGAGACTTTTCGCCTGACGATTGTCGTGCAACACCGACAGGTCCAGATAACTCAGCCCACGGCTCATGAAGTGCTCGATCAGATGCCGTACCAACACTTCGCCGACACCCGGCCGCGAACAATGCGGATCAACCGCCAGGCACCAGAGGCTACTGCCGTTTTCCGGATCGTTGTAGGCCTTGTGATGATTGAGGCCCATAACGCTGCCGATGATCGCGCCGCTGTCTTCGTCCTCTGCCAGCCAATACACCGGGCCGCCCATGTGACGCGGGGTCAGCAACGACGGATCGATCGGCAACATGCCGCGCGCCTGGTACAGCAGATTGATCGCCTGCCAGTCCGCCTCGCTCTGCGCCCGACGAATGCGGAAGCCACGGAACACTCGGGTCGACTGGCGATAATCGCTGAACCACAGACGCAAAGTGTCAGACGGGTCCAGAAACAACTGGGCCGGCTCCAGCCCCAACACTTGTTGGGGCGCTGCCACATACAAGGCAATATCGCGCTCGCCAGGATGTTCGTTGAGCAATTCCTGGGCGATGCTCGCCGGATCCGGAAAGGTATGCCCGATCAGCAACCGGCCCCAACCGCAATGCACCGCAATCGGTGCTGCGCCGAGTTCGCTGCCGTCCTCGGCCAGGCGCGCCTGCAAGCGTTCGTAAGTGGGAGACTGACCGCGCAGCAAGCGTTGGCTGTAAGCCGTAGCGTGGGGTTTCATCGATCAGAGTCCTTGTTCACTGAGCCACAGGTTCAGCGCCGCCAATTGCCACAGCTTGGAGCCGCGCAACGGGGTCAACTGGCCTTGCGGGTCGGTCAGCAAGCGATCAAGCATGGCCGGGTTGAACAGGCCGCGATCCTGGCTTGGATCGAGCAGCAGTTCGCGCACCCAGTTCAGCGTATCGCCCTGCAAATGCTTGAGGCCGGGCACCGGGAAGTAGCCCTTTTTACGGTCGATCACTTCGCTTGGAATGACCAGCCGTGCCGCTTCTTTCAGCACTTGCTTGCCACCGTCCGGCAGTTTGAATTTGCCCGGAACCCGGGCCGACAATTCCACCAGGCGATAGTCGAGGAACGGCGTACGCGCTTCCAGGCCCCAGGCCATGGTCATGTTGTCGACGCGTTTGACCGGGTCATCTACCAACATGATCGTGCTGTCCAGACGCAACGCTTTATCCACCGCAGCATCCGCGCCGGGTTGTGCGAAATGTTCTTTCACGAAGTCGCCAGCAGCGTCATTCGCTGTCAGCCATTTCGGCTGCACGGTGGCGGCGTAGTCTTCGTAGCTGCGGTCGAAAAACGCCTCGCGATACGCAGCATACGGATCGGCCGCGCCGTCCACTTGCGGGTACCAGTGATAACCGGCGAACAATTCGTCCGCCCCCTGGCCGCTTTGCACCACTTTGCAGTGCTTGGCCACTTCGCGGGACAACAGATAGAAAGCGATGCAGTCATGGCTGACCATCGGCTCGCTCATGGCGCGGAACGCCGCAGGCAACTGCTCGATGATCTCGCTTTCCTGAATGCGCAACTGATGATGCTGGGTGCCGTAATGCTTGGCGATCA
The DNA here is from genome assembly GCF_026016365.1 of Pseudomonas sp. B21-053. NCBI lineage: Bacteria > Pseudomonadati > Pseudomonadota > Gammaproteobacteria > Pseudomonadales > Pseudomonadaceae > Pseudomonas > Pseudomonas sp. B21-053. The sequence continues at coordinate 5,200,354 of NZ_CP087205.1, read as the reverse complement.
GGTCCGAATACTGAAACTCGTCGCCACGCTCGCCGCCGGCATCCTGAAAGCCGATGGAAAAGGTCGACAGGTTCTCCACGCCGACTTCACGTAACAGACCCACGAGCATGCTCGAATCGACACCACCGGACAGCAGCACGCCGACATCGACTGCCGCGCGCTGACGGATCGCTACCGCGTCGCGGGTGCTGTCGAGCACGCGGTCACGCCAGTCTTCCAGGGTCAGGTTCATCTCATCGGCGTGGGGGCCGTAGGGCAGCGTCCACCAGGCTTTCTGCTCGGTGGTGCCATCGGCCTCGATGCGCATCCAGGTCGCTGGCGGCAGTTTTTCAATGCCGGCGATCAAGGTGCGCGGGGCCGGGACCACCGCGTGGAAATTCAGATAGTGATTGAGTGCTACCGGATCGAGCATCGGGCTGATGTCGCCACCTTTAAGCAACGCCGGCAATGCCGAGGCGAAGCGCAGGCGCTGGCCGGTGCGCGACAGGTACAACGGCTTCACGCCGAGACGGTCACGAGCAATAAACAGCCGTTTGGCGTCGCGCTCCCAGATAGCGAAGGCGAACATGCCATTGAGCTTGGGCAGAAGCGCTTCGCCCCAGGCGTGATAGCCCTTGAGCAGCACTTCGGTGTCGCCACCGGAATAGAAGGCATAACCGAGGCTTTCGAGCTCGGTGCGCAGTTCCGGGAAGTTATAGATCGCGCCGTTGAAGGCCAGGGACAGGCCGAGTTGGTTGTCGATCATCGGCTGCGCCGAGCCGTCCGACAGGTCCATGATTTTCAGGCGACGATGGCCCAGGGCAATCGGCCCTTGGCTGTGAAATCCCCATGCATCCGGGCCGCGAGGGGCCAGGTGATGGGTGATTCGTTCAACGGCCGCGAGGTCCGCAGGTTGTTGATCAAAGCGTAACTCGCCAGCTAATCCGCACATAAAGTCCTTACCGGTTTTTCCGTTGGGGAGGGTCAGTCGATACCGCGCCGACACGGCGGGTACTCTGAAACTGACCCGGCGGGTTGGCGGGAGTTTTAGATCGATCGGTTATAAGTAACAGGGCGGGACTGTTGCGGACAAAGCTAGACACTGTCCCCGTAGGAGCTGCCGAAGGCTGCGATCTTTTGATCTTGATCCTAAAAACAAGATCAAAAGATCGCAGCCTTCGGCAGCTCCTACAGGGTTATTCGGCAGTCAGTTGCTACACCGTCGCTTTGTAGCCGTGAATGCACAACTGCAGGGGCAACAGGTGGTAGATAGTTATAGAAAGCATGCTAATTACTGCTCAAAACAGTGCTGGAACGTCCCGGTTTTCGTGTTTTTTTTCCTGATGCAGAGTCGATAGGTTAAGGGGCTACTGACCTGCAATAAGGATATTGCTGATGTTGACCCCGCAAACGCCGGCGCCAGTTCGCCGGCCATTGAGTCACACCGAAACCCTCACCGCGCTGTTGGAAGCGACCGGGGATCTGGATATCGCCGAGACGTTGCACAAGGGCCTTCCCGCCTGGTTACTCAAGGCGTCATCGACGGTCCTCGCAGCTCTGGACACGGATACGCGAGCGCTGTTGGCCTACCAGCAAAAGTTCGAATTACTGATGCAGAAGCTGCAACCACTGGACACGTTTTGTGCGTCGCAATTGTCGAGCGCCCTGACTAAAAAGTGGTCCGTGACGTTTGATGTGAATAACGATGCGTTGGTGCTTCCGGGGTTTGATTGTGGTTGTGATGGCGAAAAGACCGGGACCGAAGGTGTGGTGAAAATCCCCTCGATCCGGCGCAGTCTGCTGCAGGCTGCGATGCAAAACTTCACCAGCGCCGAAACCGGGAAGGATGGTTTTCCTGCCGAAAGCACCTTGGATATCGCCTCGACCCCAAAAGGTCTGGCGGGCCTGACGCTACAAACCTTCGCCACCCTCTGTCGAGAGCTGGACCTGGGCAAACGCTATCAGGAACATATCCGTGAGGTGTTCAACTTGCCGGCGACTTCGGACGGCCTGGTCAACGACCTCAAATGGCTCAAGGTCCAGAAGCTCAGGGTGGATGCGCACCTGGCCTTTCTGAAAGAACACATCACCGAAGCTGCCTATAAAACCCTGCTGACGCTCAACACGCACAGCGGAACCGGCAGCGAGTCGGGCATCCAGAAAATCACTCACGGCAGCGAACCGCTGGTGATCCAGGGCATGCAATTGTTCGGCACCTGTGTGTGGGGCGTGGTGGTGTTCTCCAAGCGTTCGGTAGAAACATACCCGAATGATTGGTGCGTGGTTTACATGCCCAACGAACCGGGCCGGCCGCTCTACGAATACAAGTCCTTTGCCGAGTTCAAGTTGTATCTGGGCCTGAAGTTGAAGGTGAAAAGCTACAAGGATTATTTCGCCGACGGGATCGAAGCAGACCAAAAACTGGCGTTCTTCAAGTCGGCGGCACAATCCAGCAACCTGGACACTTTCAAGGCGTTGCCGATCAGCGTGCCGCTGTTTCAATTCATGATCCAGAGTGCCCTCGGCAAGATGCAGATCGATGCACGGGAGACGGCCGTGCCGACGGCGGATGTGGATGAAGAAGTGCGCAAGAAGCGCCTGGAGAATTTCCTTGAACTGGGTTTGACCGTCACCAATATCGCGGCATTTTTTGTCCCGGTGCTGGGACAGTTGATGATTGGCGTGAGCGTCGGGATGGTGCTGGCAGAAGTCTATGACGGTGTTCAGGACTGGCAGCACGGCGACAAACAGGAAGCCCTTTCCCACCTGCTCAGCGTTGCGGAAAACCTTGCCTTGCTGGGGGCGTTCGCTGTCGGCGGCAAAGTGGCCGGTACCCTGATCAAGAAAACCGTGCGCGAACATCCGGAGTTTTTCAGTCAGTTCGAATCGCTAACTAGCGGCAGCGGCCAGCCGCGCCTCTGGAAATCTGACCTCAAGCCTTACAAGCTTCCCCTGAGTACGCTGAGTGGCCGGGTTGCCGATGCGCAAGGGATTTACCAGGTTGATGGCCAGCTGCTGATCCGCATCGACGACAGCGCCTATCGGATTTACTACGATCCGGCGCAGAAGAAATGGCGGGTCCGTCATTCCTTCCGAGACGATGCCTTTTCACCGCTCCTGGAGCACAACGGCGAGCGCGGCTGGCGGCTGGCATTCGAGCAACCCCATCACTGGCGTGAAGGCAGTTATGCGCTCAAACGTGCAGATTCACGCCTGGCGGCGCTGGAAGACAGCCGAGTGGAAAACCTTCGGCGCGTCACCGGCACTTCGGTCCCTGACCTGCATCACCTCAACGAAGAAAGCCTGGTCTTGAGCGCTCGGGTGAAAGACAGCATCGAGCGTTTTCGCCTGGACCAGCGCATCCATGACTGTATCGCTGCCCTGGAAAAAGGCGATCCACGCAATGCCGTGCATTCGCCCGAGTACTTGGAAGCCTTGCCGTCGATGCGCGGCTGGCCGGCGGGACGCTACATTCGGGTGCTGGGGCATGAAGAAAAGGTCAGCGCGGTGTATCCAAAAACCGCTCGTGTCGCTGACGAAGACTTGTCTGTTGATGTCACTGAAACGGATCTGGCCCAAGGCAAGTTGTTCGAAAAAGTGGTGGCGGGTTTGTACCAGGCTGAAGTCGACACTTTGATCGGCGGCAAAGTCAGCACCGAAAAGGAAGTCGATGCACTGGCCAAAAAACTTGCCGCTTCGCTGAAGCAGGATCGCCTGCCGGTGTTCAATCGGTTGTATGAGCTGCACGACGTCAGCACGGCGAGTGACGTGGAAGTCGTCAGGAAGGAGTTTGTCCAGTTGCCCGTGGACATGGCGCAGGAACTGATCGATCAGGCCAGCAGCGTCGAGCGTTTGCGGCTGCGGGCGACGAAACGCGTACCCATGGCGCTGGCGCAAAAATCTCGCGAAGCCTTGGCGGATGTGCAGTTGGACAAAGCCATCAGCGGCTTGTACCTGCCGGAAATCGCCAGTGGCGAAAGCGAAAAACTGGCGCTGGCCTTGCTCGAACACTTGCGTGGCTGGGACAGCAAAATGTTACTCGAAGTGCGCGAAGGCTCTGTCACCGGCAAGGTGCTGAAGAGCATCGGTCAGCAGAGCAGTGTCCTCAAGCGCACCCTCGTCAAATCGGCGACCGGTTACCAAGCCTTTGGCAGCGATGCAAAGCCCCTGGCCACGGCAACAAAAGGTCCGGACGCCTTGTATGAAGCCATCGCGCAAGCCCTCCCTCAAACACAGCGGACCGCCATGGGGCTGGGTGATCAATTGCCGGCGCAAGCCAGGCTGCTTCGCGGCCAGTTGCTGGCGCGGGCCACCGAGGAGCGTGCGCAATCGGCGCGTTTGCTGGCGGGCAAACCCTTGGACATCGCTGCGCCAGAGGCTTGTGTCCAGGCAGACCCCGCGCAGCCTTCGACGACCCACGCCCGTGCCTTGATGCGTAAAGTGAAAAAGCTCTATCCGCTACTGACAGACTCACAGATCAATACGCTGCTCGATGGCCTGGGCACCGACCACCTGACCAGGGCCACGGCAATCAAGCAACGCAAGGCACAGTTCGAAACCCTGCGCGGGGTGCTCAAGACCTGGCGTAACGATGACGCCGAGATGCGCAAGCTGGCGGGCGCCTTGACTGAGTACAAACAAAGTCGTCGCCAAGTGGCCGATGCCATTGAGAACAGCTGGAGGCGACTGGGTTTACTGCGCGACGAGCAGGGGCACAGTGTGCCGGGGCTGAGCCTGGATGGTATGCGGATCGGCAAACTGCCGACTCTGCCGGCCGGCATCGACTTCAGTCACGTGCAGCGTCTGTCACTCAAAGGCATGGAACAGGGCGACGATGTGGTGCATTTCCTGAAATCCTTCAAGGGCATTGAATCCCTGGAACTGGATGGCAACAAAATCACCGTGTTGCCCGAAGAGTTGGCGTTGATGCCCAAGCTCATCCACTTGAGCCTGGCGAACAACAGCTTGCGCTTGTCCGAGACCACCCTGGTGAAACTGGCCGCCATGCGTTCACTGGAATCGCTGAACCTGAGCAAAAACGCTTTGGGCGCCACCCCCGATGTCAGCAAGATGTTCGATTTGCGTCTGCTGTCGTTGCGCGACACCAAGGCCACGGAATTGCCCAAAGGCCTGGTCCGCCTGCCCAACCTGAACTTCGTCGACCTGCGCGAGAACAGCATCAAGACGTTGCCCGACTGGCTGTTCGATGTTCCGACTCGCTTCAGCAAAAGCATCAATCTGCGCACCAACACCCTGGACGACGCCAGTCGCATCAAGCTCGAAACCTATCGCGATAGCACCGGCGTGGGCATGGGTTATTTCGACGATGACATCGCGCGCATGAACGAGCAGAGCGCCAAGGTCCTCTGGTTGCCAGAGGAAACCAGAGTCACCTTTACCCGGCGTGGCGAAATCTGGAACGCGTTCAAGGATGATCCGCAGTCCGAAAGCCTGTTCCAGTTGCTCGCCGAGTTGGGGAACACCGCTGACAGTGAATATGTTCGTGAAGACATGACCCGCAGAGTCTGGTCGGTGCTGGAGGCCGCCTATGACGATGCGGCGTTGCGCGACCAGGTGCTGAATCAAGCGGCCAACCCAATCAATTGCACGGACACGGCGGCGATAAACTTCAGCAACCTGGAAGTGGCGGTGGAGGTCGATAAGGTGCGGCGGCTGTCGGGCAGCACCGCCAATTCCGCCAAGCCATTGCTGAAATTGGGAAGAGTCCTGTTTCGCATCGAGCGGTTGAATGCGATCGCCCTGGAACATAAAGCCACCCATCCGGCGGTGGACCCACTGGAGGCCAACCTGGCTTATCGAACGGGGCTGGCGGAGGATCTGGAGTTGCCGGGTCAACCCAAGTACATGCGTTTTTCCTCCCTCGGCGATGTCACGGCCACCGACATCGCGGCGGCGAAAACCCAAATCCTTGCCGCTGAGCTTTCCCCTGCGTTGCGCGCGTCCCTGGCGAAGCAATACTTCTGGGCCGATTACTTGAAACAGCATTCGCCCAAGGCATTCTCGACAATGAATGCACCGTTTCAGGCCCGCTTGAACACGGTGTTCGACAAAGCCCCGACCTTGAAGGATGGCGATTATCGGGGGCAGGTCGAGGTTATCAATAAGGAGCGCGATGTGGCCGAGACGAAGCTGCTGGAGCGCTTGACGGACGAGGCCATGAAACGCGTTGACTTGGGTTTGTGTGCCCTCGCGGAAGTTTGAATCAACTGCCGCGGATCAACCGGCGCAAGGCAAAACGGTTCGGATGACAGGCCTCGGCCACGCTGCGCGGCAAGGGCAACGGTTCGTTGTCCAGCCACGCAGCCAGCAACTCGCCGGACAGCGGCGCGGTGATCAAGCCCCGTGAACCGTGACCGCTGTTGACGTACAAGCCATCGAGCCAGGGGCAGGGAATGTCCGGCACTTGTCGGGCGTCCTTGCTCAGGGCGGCATAGGCCTGATTGAACGCTTGGCCGTCGGCGAGCGGACCGACAATGGGCAGGTAGTCGGGGCTGGTGCAGCGGAATGCGGCGCGACCTTGCAGCTGTTCGGCGTCCAGTTGATCGGCGTGCAGGCGGGTGACCAGATCGCCGGAAATCTCTTCCAGCAATTGCAGGTTGCCCAAGTGTTCGGCGGTGGTGGGTGTCAGGTCATCGCTGTTGAAATCGAAACTGGCACCCAAGGTGTGTTCGCCCAGCCGCGCCGGTGCCACGTAACCTTCGGCGCAGACCACCGTGGACAGGCTCTGGCTCTCGCTGGTTTGCGCCAGTCGAGTGATCTGACCGCGAATACGTTTGAGCGGCAGGTCGGCACTTTGCGCAAAACGTTTGATCTCGGCGGCGCCGGCCAGCACCACCACTGGTGCGCTGGCGAGCAAGGTGTCGCCGTCCCAGGCTTGCCACTGGTCATCGACCTTGCGCAGTTCCAGCACATCACGATGGGTCAGCAATTGAATATTGGGTTGGGTTGCCTGCCACTGACACAACGCGGGCGGATGCACCCAGCCACCTTCGGGATAGAACAAACCGCCGTGGGCCAGCGCAATGCCGGCCCGCGCTTCGGCCTGTGGCTGATCCAGCACATGCAGCAAGTCGGCGGGGAACGCCGCCGCCAATTGCGCCTGACGCTCGGCTTCCTTGGCATTGAACGCCAGTTGCAATACGCCGCAGCCGTCCCAGTCGACGCCGCGATGCAAATGTTCAAGCACGCGCCGGGTGTGGCCGAAACCGCTGACAATCAATTGCGATAACGCGGTGCCATGGGCCGACAGCTTGAGGTACAGCACGCCTTGCGGATTGCCCGAGGCTTCTTGGGCGATATCGGCATGTCGTTCCAGCAAACTGACCTGCCAACCCCGCGCCGCGAGGCTGGCCGCACTCGCACAACCGGCCAGACCGGCGCCGATCACCAAGGCACGGCGCTCGCCTTTATGCACGGGTGGGCGAGCGAACCAGGGTTTAGCGGCGACAGGTGCGGCGACCTCGGCTGGCCAGCCAAGAAAAGCGCCCCGCAGGATTTCCCATTTATGGCCAATGCCCGGCGTGCGCTTCATCTTGAAGCCCGCCGCATTGAGCAACCGACGCACCCAACCAGTGCTGGTAAAGGTGCTGATGGTTGAATCAGGCGCGGCCAGGCGTGCCAGTTCGGCGAATAGCTCGGCGGTCCACATGTCGGGGTTTTTCGCCGGGGCGAAACCGTCGAGAAACCACGCATCGATCTGTGCGTCCAGCTGCGGCAACTGTTCCAGCGCATCGCCGATCAACAACGTCAGGGTCACCCGGCCGTTGTCCAGCACCAAGCGTTGAAAGCCTTGATGGATTGCCACGTACTGGGCCAATAACTGATCGGCGAAGGGCTTGAGTTCCGGCCACAGCGCCAGCGCCCGTTTCAGGTCCGGGGCGGTCAGCGGGTATTTTTCCACGCTGACAAAATGCAATCGCGCACCGGCCACGGCCTGCTCTTCAAACAGTTGCCAGGCGCAGAGAAAATTCAACCCGGTGCCGAAACCGGTCTCGCCAATCACCAGTCGGCCGTCGGCGGGCAACGCGGCAAAGCGTTCCTTCAGGCGGTTTTGTTCGATGAACACGTAACGGGTTTCATCCAGACCGGACAGGTCGGAAAAATACACATCATCGAACACCCGCGAGTACGGGCGTCCCTGGTCATCCCAGTCGAGCTGGGCGTTGGGCAATTCGGGGTTCATGGCAGGCTCGGTAACGGCTAGGCGGGCATTCTATCTGATCAGGGCTTGTGTGCTTGATCCATGGCATGTCCTTAGGCAGGTAAGGCGGTGAAGATCAAAAGATCGCAGCAGCTCCTACATGGAATGCGTATCCCTGTAGGAGCTGTCGAGTGCAACGAGGCTGCGATCTTTTGATCTTGCTCTTGATCTTGAACTTCTCCCCCCATTGGAGAGGTCAATCCGCTAGTCTTGCTCAATCTTGGAAGGGAGCCGCCCATGTTCGAATCTGCCGAAATCGGTCACGCCATCGACAAAGAAACCTACGACGCCGAAGTGCCGGCCCTGCGTGAAGCCTTGCTCGAAGCGCAGTTTGAACTGCAGCAGCAACAACGCTTCCCGGTGATCATTTTGATCAATGGCATTGAAGGCGCCGGCAAGGGCGAGACGGTCAAGTTGCTCAACGAATGGATGGACCCGCGCCTGATCGAGGTGCGCACCTTCGACCAGCAGACCGACGAAGAACTGGCGCGGCCACCGGCCTGGCGCTATTGGCGGATGCTTCCGGCCAAGGGGCGCATGGGGATTTTCTTCGGCAACTGGTACAGCCAGATGCTGCAAGGTCGCGTCCATGGCGATTTCAAGAACGCGGTGCTGGATCAGGCGATCAACCAGTCCGAGCGCTTCGAAAAAATGCTCTGCGACGAAGGCGCGCTGATCTTCAAGTTCTGGTTCCACCTCTCGAAAAAACAAATGAAGGCGCGGCTCAAGGCACTCGCTGATGACCCGTTGCACAGTTGGCGCATCAGCCCGCTGGACTGGCAGCAATCCCAGACCTACGACAAGTTCGTCAAATACGGCGAGCGTGTGCTACGCCGCACCAGTCGCGACTACGCGCCGTGGCATGTGATCGAAGGCGTCGACCCGCATTACCGCAGTCTGGTGGTCGGCCAGATTCTGCTCGAAGGCCTGCAAAATGCCTTGAAGCGGCCCAAGGTTCATCCGGACAAGGTCAACGCCGCGCCATTGCCGATTCATGTCGATCAACTGAACGTGCTCGACAGCCTGGACTTGACCCTAAGCCTGGACAAGGACGATTACGAAGAACAACTGATTACCGAGCAGGCGCGGTTCTCCGGCCTGATGCGCGACAAACGCATGCGTCAGCACGCTTTAGTGGCGGTGTTCGAAGGCAATGATGCGGCGGGTAAGGGCGGAGCAATTCGTCGGGTCGCGGCAGCCCTCGATCCACGTCAGTACAGCATCGTGCCGATTGCCGCGCCCACCGAAGAGGAGCGGGCGCAACCGTATCTGTGGCGCTTCTGGCGACACCTCCCGGCCAAGGGCAAGTTCACCGTGTTCGACCGTTCGTGGTACGGCCGGGTGCTGGTGGAGCGCGTTGAAGGTTTCTGCCCGCCGGCGGATTGGTTGCGGGCGTACAGCGAGATCAACGATTTCGAAGAGCAGATCTCCGATTCCAACGTCATCGTGGTCAAGTTCTGGCTGGCCATCGACAAGCAGACCCAACTGGAACGCTTCCAGGCTCGGGAGGACATTCCCTTCAAGCGCTTCAAGATCACCGAGGACGACTGGCGCAACCGCGACAAGTGGGATGCCTACCGTTCGGCAGTCGGCGATATGGTCGATCGCACCAGCACCGAGATCTCGCCCTGGACCCTGGTGGAAGCCAATGACAAGCGCTGGGCGCGGGTCAAAGTGTTGCGCACGATCAACCGGGCGCTGGAGGAAGCGTTCGACAAGGCCGACAAGAAGGCCAGGAAGCACAAGAAGTAGGACGATGGTTGCGCATACGCGAGGTGAATGATTGTCGCGGTCGGCAATGGGGTGGACTTATGCTCGGTCCACTCTCAACCGACAACAACAATGAGGTATGCCATGCGTGAAGTGGTGATCGTCGACAGCGTACGGACCGGCCTGGCCAAATCCTTTCGCGGCAAGTTCAATCAGACCCGCCCGGACGACATGGCGGCCCACTGCGTCAATGCGCTGCTGACGCGCAACGACATCGACCCGGCCAGCGTCGAGGATTGCATTGTCGGCGCCGGCTCCAACGAAGGCGCCCAGGGCTACAACATCGGGCGCAACGTCGCGGTGCTCTCGCACCTGGGCATCGGCACCGCCGGCATGACCCTCAACCGTTTTTGCTCATCGGGCCTGCAAGCCATTGCGATTGCTGCAAACCAGATCGCCTCGGGTTGCAGCGACATCATCGTGGCCGGTGGCGTCGAGTCCATCAGCCTGACCATGAAAAGCGTCAACACCGACAACCTGATCAACCCGTTGCTCAAGGAACAGGTGCCGGGCATCTATTTCCCGATGGGCCAGACCGCTGAAATCGTCGCCCGCCGTTACAACGTCAGCCGCGAAGAGCAGGACCTGTACGCGTTGCAGAGCCAGCAACGCACCGCGCAGGCTCAGGCTGCGGGTCTGTTCAATGATGAAATCGTGCCGATGGCGGTCAAGTACCGGGTTGAAGACAAAGCCACCGGCCAGGTGCAAATCCTCGACGGGATTGTCGATCACGACGACTGCAACCGCCCGGACACCACCCTGCAAAGCCTCGCCGGTTTGAAACCGGTGTTTGCCGAGGACGGTTCTGTGACGGCGGGTAACTCGTCGCAGCTGTCGGACGGTGCATCGATTACTCTGGTGATGAGCCTGGAAAAAGCCCTGGAGTTGGGCTTGAAGCCGAAAGCGTTCTTCCGTGGCTTTACTGTGGCCGGGTGTGCGCCGGACGAAATGGGCATCGGCCCGGTGTTCTCGGTGCCGAAGTTGCTCAAGGCCAAGGGCTTGCAGGTTGCTGATATCGATCTGTGGGAACTCAACGAAGCGTTTGCGTCGCAGTGCCTGTACAGCCGCAATCGGCTGGAGATCGATAACGCCAAGTACAACGTCAATGGCGGTTCGATTTCCATCGGGCATCCGTTCGGCATGACCGGGTCGCGTCAGGTCGGGCATATCGTGCGGGAGCTGCAACGGCGCAATTTGCGTTATGGCGTGGTGACCATGTGCGTGGGTGGCGGGATGGGGGCTACGGGGTTGTTTGAGGCGGTGCGTTAAACCGGCAGATTTGTAGCGCCTGTTCAATTGCTTTCGCGGGCAAGCCTCGCTCCTACAAGAGATCGCATTCCCCTGTAGGAGCGAGGCTTGCCCGCGAAGGCAGCGACTCGGTCTACCGGTTTTTGCTCTGAAGCTGCATCCGTTCGATATACGCCTGTATCTCCCGCGCCGCCGCCTCAGGGTTGTCGAATGGCCCTTCGAGGGTGTTTTCCCGAGTGCTGAAATACAACTCCCCATTCACACGGCACATCCGGTCACTGCGAAAGTGCGTGGCGGGGGCGTTGTCCTGGGCGCGCATGCCGTACATGGCCATCTCCTGAGGGTAGGTCCTGTTTGCGGATCCAATGAGCTTATGCCTGAAGTACTTGCCGCGCCTGGCGACCTGATCGACGGCACTTCGTCAATTTAGCGTTGCGACCTGCACAGTTTCATTCGCGGCCAATCCTCAACTGTCCCTGTGTGCCATCGGGCGCTGAGCCTAGAATGACGATTCTCGTCACTTGGCTTTGGGGTCGGCATGCATATTTCATCGGGTCGCTGGGTGTACGGTCTGTTCCTGGCCTTGCTGACCGCGCTGTTGTGGGGAATCCTGCCGATCAAACTCAAGCAAGTGCTGGTCGTCATGGACCCTGTGACAGTGACCTGGTTTCGCCTGCTTGTGTCCGGCGGTTGCCTGTTTCTGTACCTGGCAGCGACCAAACGCCTGCCAAGCCGCAAAGTGCTCGGCCCAAAGGGCGGCTGGCTGGTGCTGATGGCGGTGCTCGGGCTGGTGGGCAACTACGTGTTGTACCTGATGGGCCTGAACCTGCTGAGCCCCGGCACTGCGCAACTGGTTGTGCAGATGGGGCCGATCATGTTGCTGATCGCCAGCCTGTTTGTGTTCAAGGAGCGTTTCAGCCTGGGGCAGGGGATTGGCCTGTTGGTGCTGCTGATCGGATTCGGGCTGTTTTTCAATCAGCGCCTGGCCGAATTACTGACGTCCCTGACTGATTACACCGCCGGCGTATTGATGGTGCTGGCGGCGTCGACGGTCTGGACCTTCTATGCGCTGGGCCAGAAACAACTGCTGACGGTGTGGAATTCGTTGCAAGTGATGATGGTGATTTATCTGTTCTGCGCGCTGCTGCTGACGCCGTGGGTGCATCCGCTGGAAGCGCTGAGTCTGAGTCCGCGACAAGGCTGGTTGCTGCTGGCGTGTTGCATGAACACGTTGATCGCCTATGGCGCATTCGCTGAAGCGCTGGCGCATTGGGAGGCTTCGCGGGTGAGCGCGACCCTGGCGATTACGCCGTTGGTGACGTTTGTCGCGGTGGCCGTGGCGGCGTGGGCATGGCCGGAGTATGTGCATGCAGAGACCATCAATGGCCTGGGTTATGGCGGCGCGGTGTTGGTGGTGCTGGGATCGGCGCTGGTGGCGTTGGGGCCGTCGTTGATGGCGGGGCTCCGGGCGCGGCGGGTGAAGATGGCGGCCAGTTAGACCGCGTTATCGTTCTTCGCGAGCAAGCCCGCTCCCACAGGAGGAATGCGATTACCTGTGGGAGCGAGCCTGCTCGCGAAGACGATCTATCTGTCACCGCAAATTTCAGCCCTTGGCCCCCGCTTCGAGCATATTCTCCGGCCGCACCCACGCATCAAACTGCTCATCGGTCAGATAACCCAACTGCAACGCCGCCTCACGCAGGGTCAGCCCTTCGGCATATGCCTTCTTGGCAATCTCCGCCGACTTGTCGTAGCCAATGTGCGGGTTCAACGCGGTCACCAGCATCAAGCCACGTTCCAGATGTTCCGCCATTTTCTCGGCATCCGGTTCCAGCCCGGCGATGCAATGCTGCTGGAAGTTGCTGCAGCCATCGGCCAACAGGCGAATCGATTGCAGCAGGTTGTGGATGATCACCGGTTTGAACACGTTCAATTGCAGATGACCCTGACTCGCGGCAAAACCGATTGCCACGTCGTTGCCCATCACCTGGCAGGCGAGCATCGACAACGCTTCGCACTGGGTCGGGTTGACCTTGCCGGGCATGATCGAACTGCCGGGCTCGTTGGCCGGCAGTTTCACTTCGGCGAAACCGGCACGCGGGCCGGAGCCGAGCAAACGCAGATCGTTGGCAATTTTCATCAGGGTCACGGCCAGGGTTTTCAGCGCCCCGGACAGCGTGGTCAGCGGTTCATGGCCGGCGAGGGCGGCGAATTTGTTCGGCGCGGTGACGAACGGCAAACCGGACAGCGCGGCCAGTTCAGCGGCAATCGCTTCACCAAAACCGTGGGGTGAGTTCAACCCGGTACCCACCGCCGTGCCGCCCTGGGCCAGTTCACAGACTTGCGGCAATGCGCTGCGGATCGCCCGTTCGGCGTAATCCAGTTGTGCGATAAACGCCGACAGTTCCTGGCCGAAGGTGATCGGCGTCGCATCCATCATGTGCGTGCGGCCGGTCTTGACCAGTTTCATGTGCCGCGCCGACAACTCGGCCAGGCCGCCCGACAATTCACTGATCGCCGGCAGCAATTGTTGCTGCACCGCTTGAACGGTGGCGATGTGCATGGCGGTGGGGAAGCAATCGTTGGAACTCTGGGAGCGATTCACGTGATCGTTGGGGTGCACCGGCGACTTGCCGCCGCGAGGGTTGCCGGCCAACTCGTTGGCGCGACCGGCGATCACTTCGTTGACGTTCATATTGCTCTGGGTGCCGCTGCCGGTCTGCCACACCACCAGCGGGAACTGGTCGTCATGGCTGCCGTCGAGCACTTCATCGGCGGCTTGCTCGATCAACCGGGCGATGTCCGCCGGCACGTCACCATTACGGTCGTTGACCCGGGCCGCGGCTTTCTTGATCAGCGCCAGCGCGTGCAGCACCGCCAGGGGCATGCGTTCCTGACCGATGGCGAAGTTGATCAGCGAACGTTGGGTCTGCGCGCCCCAGTAGGCATCATCCGGGACGTCCACTTCACCAAGGCTGTCGGTTTCGATACGGCTCATCGGTCACACTCCTGAATGTCTGATTGCGCAGTTTAGGCCGTGTTCGGCCGATGTGGTTCCATCAGTCTGTTTTTTGACCGCTCAGCCCTGCAAATCAGGCCCTGTAAGGGGCAGGGGTTGAGCCATGACGTTTTTTAGGCGCAGAATGGTCGCCCTTGGGGTTTTACCTCGCCTGCTAGAAAAGGAAACTCGATGACTCGTCTTCGTGCCATCTGTACCGCGGTTGCACTGGTTTGCGCCAGCGGCCAGGTTTTTGCCGATACCGCCAGCCACAACGCCAGTGCCGAAGCTTTCCTGACCCTGGCGCACGCTGACAAATTGGGCACTCCGGTGTACATGCAAGTGCAGCAAATGTTCGCTCAGCGCTTTGAACAGACCAAAGCCCCTGAATCGAAAAAGGCCCTGCTGGAAACCTACCAGGCCAAGGCCAACGCCGCTCTGGACCAAGCCATTGGCTGGAACAAGCTGAAACCTGACATGGTTAAGCTGTACACCACCAACTTCAGCGAGTCCGAGCTCAAAGACCTGGTTGCGTTCTACCAGTCGCCACTGGGCAAGAAAGTCCTGGAAAAAATGCCGCAGCTGACCCAGCAATCGGCCCAGATGACCCAGGCCAAGCTCGAAAGCGCCGTGCCAGTGGTCAACAAGCTGTTGGCTGACATGACCAACGAGCTGGATCCGAAAGCCGGCGCCGCTGCTCCTGCAGCCAAGAAAAAGCCTTAAGCGGAGCCGGGTATGACCATGCAACAACGCATCGAATCGACGCTGGGGTTGTTACAGCCCGAGCACCTGCAAGTGCTGGATGAAAGCCATATGCACAGTCGTGGGTTGCAAACCCACTTCAAGGCCGTGGTGGTCAGCCAGCAGTTCGAAGGGCTCAATCGCGTCAAGCGTCACCAGAAAGTCTACGGCACGCTCGGCGAGCTGATGGGTGAGTTTCATGCGTTGGCGCTGCATACCTACACGCCTGAAGAATGGGCACAGATGGATGCGGCCCCGGCCTCACCGACCTGTGCTGGCGGCAGCAAGCATTAAGATCAAAGGATCGCAGCCTTCGGCAGCTCCTACATGGGAATGCGTTCTCCTGTAGGAGCTGCCGCAGGCTACGATCTTTTTTGCTAGAATCCGCAACGCGCCGCTAACCCGGCGCGTTTTTTTTCGCATCCGGTTCACCCCTTACGAGGGTAGCCACCTGGAGAATCACCCATGACACAACAGATTGTCGTGGCGGCACTGTATAAGTTCGTCACCCTGGAAAACTACGTCGAGATGCGTGAGCCATTGCTGCAAGCGATGGTCGACAACGGCATCAAAGGCACGCTGCTGATCGCTGAAGAAGGCATCAACGGCACCGTGTCCGGCAGCCGCGAAGGCATCGACGGGCTGATGGCCTGGCTCAAGAACGACCCGCGCATGGACGATATCGATCACAAAGAATCGTACTGCGACGACCAGCCGTTCTACCGCACTAAGGTCAAGCTGAAGAAAGAAATCGTGACCCTCGGCGTTGACGGCGTAGACCCGAACAAAGCCGTCGGCACCTACGTCGATCCGCAGAACTGGAACGCGCTGATCAGCGACCCGGAAGTGCTGCTGATCGACACCCGTAACGACTACGAAGTCGCGATTGGCACCTTCGAAGGCGCCATCGATCCGAAAACCACCAGTTTTCGCGAATTCCCCGACTACATCAAAGAACACTTCGACCCGGCCGTGCACAAGAAAGTCGCGATGTTCTGCACCGGCGGCATTCGTTGCGAAAAGGCTTCGAGCTACATGCTCAGCCAAGGCTTCGATGAGGTCTATCACCTCAAGGGCGGCATTCTGAAGTACCTCGAAGAGGTGCCGCAGGAAGAAACCAAGTGGCAGGGCGACTGCTTCGTGTTCGACAACCGCGTGACCGTGCGTCACGACTTGAGCGAAGGCGACTACGATCAATGTCATGCCTGTCGTACACCGATCAGCGTCGAAGACCGCGCATCCGAGCACTATGTGGCCGGCATCAGTTGCCCGCATTGCTGGGATAAGCTGAGCGAGAAAACCCGTCGCAGCGCCATCGACCGGCAGAAGCAGATCGAACTGGCCAAGGCGCGCAACTTGCCGCACCCGATCGGTTACAACTACAAGCAAACCCCTTCCGAGGCTTGAACCCATGTCTGCTCGCCGCCTGCTCTATGTGATGGACCCGATGTGTTCCTGGTGCTGGGGCTTCGCGCCGGTGGCTGAAGCGCTGGTCGAGCAGGCGCAGGCGGCGGGCGTGGAATTGCATCTGGTGGTGGGCGGTTTGCGCACCGGCAGTGGTTCGGCGCTGGAGCCGACCACCCGGCGCTACATTCTTGAGCACTGGCAAGCGGTCACCGAGGCCACCGGCCAGCCGTTCAAGCGCGAAGGCGCATTGCCCGATGGCTTCGTCTACGACACCGAGCCGGCGTGCCGGGCGCTGGTGACGGCGCGCAGCCTGGCGCCGGATTGCGCGTGGAAACTGCTCGGGCTGATCCAGCACGCGTTCTACGCCGAAGGCCGCGACGTCACCCACGCCAGCGTGCTGGTGGAGTTGGCGGAAAAGGCCGGTTTGCCGCGCATCGAGTTCGCCGCCGCATTCGACCGTGCCGACCAGCACGCCGCCACCGCCGCCGATTTCACCTGGGTTCAGGACCTCGGTATCGCCGGGTTCCCGACCTTGCTGGCTGAGCGCGATGGGCAATTGGCGTTGTTGACCAACGGCTATCAACCCCTGAGTGTCCTGTCACCGCTGCTCGGCCGCTGGCTGGAGCGCGCCGCCTGTGCATGATCTGCCCGACGATGCACCCGCTTCCCCGCGTGTCGATCGATTGAGCTGGGCGGAAATTCGCCGACTGGCCCTGCATCATAAAAAATCCCTGTGGATCGCCAACGGCGTGGCCGTGCTGGCGACCCTGTGCAGTGTGCCGATCCCGTTGCTGTTGCCGTTGCTGGTGGACGAAGTGCTGCTGGGCCACGGCGATTCCGCGCTGAAGATCATGAACCACGCACTGCCCGATGCCTGGCAGAAAGCCGCCGGCTACATCGGCCTGATGCTGCTGGTGACCTTCGTTCTGCGCTGTGGCGCGTTGCTGTTCAACGTGGTGCAAGCGAAGTTGTTTGCAGCGCTGGCCAAGGACATCGTTTACCGCATCCGCGTGCGACTGATCGAACGGCTCAAGCGCATTTCCCTCGGCGAATACGAAAGCCTGGGCAGCGGCACGGTGACCACGCACCTGGTCACCGACCTCGATACCCTCGACAAGTTTGTCGGCGAAACCCTCAGTCGTTTCCTCGTGGCGATGCTGACCCTGGTCGGCACCGCGAGCATTCTGGTGTGGATGCACTGGAAACTGGCGCTGCTGATCATGTTGTTCAACCCGCTGGTGATCTACGCCACGGTGCAGCTAGGCAAACGGGTCAAGCACCTGAAGAAGCTCGAGAACGACAGCACCTCGCGTTTCACTCAGGCGCTAACCGAAACCCTGGATTCGATCCAGGAAGTGCGCGCCGGCAACCGCCAGGGCTTTTTCCTTGGGCGGCTCGGCCACCGCGCCCGGGAAGTGCGCGATTACGCGGTGAACTCGCAGTGGAAAACCGACGCGTCTAACCGGGCCAGCGGCTTGCTGTTCCAGTTCGGTATCGATATTTTCCGCGCAGCAGCAATGCTCACCGTGCTGTTCTCGGATTTGTCCATCGGCCAGATGCTCGCGGTGTTCAGCTACCTGTGGTTCATGATCGGCCCGGTCGAACAGCTGTTGAATCTGCAATACGCCTACTACGCTGCTGGCGGTGCGCTGTCGCGGATCAACGAGTTGCTGGCGCGTGCCGATGAGCCGCAATACCCCGGTGGCGTCGATCCATTCCTGGGTCGCACCACCGTAGGCATCGACGTTCAGGGCCTGAGTTTCAGTTATGGCGATGAGCTGGTGCTGGACCAGATGAACCTGAGCATCGCGCCCGGTGAAAAAGTCGCGATTGTCGGCGCCAGCGGTGGCGGTAAAAGCACCCTGGTGCAGTTGCTGCTGGGCTTGTACACGCCGCTGGCCGGAACCATTCGTTTCGGTGGTGCGACGCAAGAAGAGATCGGCCTGGAAACCGTGCGGGAAAATGTCGCCGTGGTGCTGCAGCATCCGGCGCTGTTCAACGACACCATCCGGGCCAACCTGACCATGGGCCGCGAACGCAGCGACGAAGCGTGTTGGCAGGCCCTGGAAATCGCCCAGCTCGATGGCACGGTGCGCGGCTTGCCCCAGGGCCTGGACAGTGTGGTCGGGCGTTCCGGCGTGCGTTTGTCCGGTGGCCAGCGCCAACGGCTGGCCATTGCGCGGATGGTCCTGGCCCAGCCTAAGGTTGTGATCCTCGACGAGGCCACCTCGGCGCTGGATGCCGCGACCGAATACAACCTGCATGAAGCGCTGGCGCGGTTCCTCAGCGAACGCACCACCCTGATCATTGCCCATCGACTGTCAGCGGTGAAGCAGGCCGACCGCGTGCTGGTGTTCGATGGCGGGCGCATCGCCGAGGATGGCGACCATCAGCAACTGATTGCCGATGGTGGTTTGTACGCCAAGCTTTATGGGCATTTGCAGCAGTTGTAGGTCAGTTCCACAGGACTTGCAGGGCGTTTTCCCCGCCGTCGTATCCAAACTCCTTGACGACCACCGAGCAGCTGTTGCACGGAGGCATGGTGGTGGCGATGTTGACGGACTGGATCATTTCGCGATTCGGGTATTTCTCGCGTATCACGCTGATCAGTTTGGCCTCGCTGTCCAGGGACGTCGGGCGACTGGTCAGCGCAGGCTGGTAGGTGTCGATGTCTTTTATCGTATGCGGTACGGCCAACAACTTGCCATCCGGTGAGACGTTAAGTGAGCTCCTGGTAAATGCCCGATTCAAATCGATGTTGAAATAAGTCGTGCCGTTGATGATCACCTGACCATGCGGGAACGGTGGCTGAAACAGCGGCAAATAACCGGTCAGCCCCTGCGCACCTGAAACGCTGACATAAACCTCCCGTGCCCCGGCCGCCGTGATGACTTCGGCATAGGCAATATTCCTCGCGTTCTGTGTACGAAGTCTTTTAGGAAGCAATTTCTGGAGCTTGTTCATTGTTGAATGGATTTTCAGGTTGCTGTTCATCGGGGTCGAAATGGTTTTCTCGACGAACAGCGTATCGAAGATTTCCGCGGTTCTTTGTCGAAAGGGCTCCGAGGCCTCCATGCTGCGTGACCACGACGTCGCGCCCTCCGGCAGATGGCTGACGATCATGCGTGTCGAATGATCGAACAGCAGCGCCTCACCAGGACTGGTATCGACTTTCAACCATTGGAGCGTCTCGGGGGGCCTGGCGTGGCCACCGATCGGTATGGCGATTTCTTCCATGGTTTTCAAGGCGCGCTCAACGGCGTCGGTCCCATGGATTCGCACCACGTTGTTGGCATTCAGGGAGCCGGTGTAGACCGTTTTCAGTTCGGCATTCAGCTCCTTGGGCAGTGTTTCGGCTTTTCTGAAGGTCAGGAGCTCATGGGCCTTTTGCCCCTTGAGGCGCTCGGCGACATAAAAATCGCCAGCATTAATACGAACATAAATGTAGTGCCTGGATTCATCCATGGATTCGACGATGATGGCGCCCACCCTCAAGTTGTCCACGAGTTGTTGGCGCGGTTGGGGCACGCTAAGCATGACCCGTCCGTAGATACCTTTCTGGAACTCCAAGGTGGCGTCGAGGCTTGCATGCCTGGCGACGTCTGCGGCCCGCATCGGTGCACGGTCAGTGGCGGGGGTGTAGATGACATCGCCAAACCAGTGTGCCCAGCCTTTGGTTTCATCGTAACTGCCGATGCTCGGGACTGGGGCCGGGTCACGGGTCACGTAGCGGGTCTTACAGACATCGGTGCCCGGGGCTCGACTTATCCGGCAGGGGATGGCCTTGAGTGCATCGTCATCGATCAGGTCGGCGCGACGCAGCGTGTCGCCGTCCAGTCTGTAAGGCACGTCGTCGAGAAACATCGTGGTACGGCCATCGACTTCAAGCACTTCGCGCACACGAGTGTGTTCAGGGACCTCGATGAGCGCATGGTTGTCGATCTTGCCCAGGGAATTGTAGCGGGATCGTCCTGGCGACAGTTCGCCGGATTTGGTCGCCAGGGTCGGGCCAAACAATTTGGACGATAGCGGATCGACCAGGCGATAGTCGGACTTGCCAGCGCTTGCCAGATTACGGACCGATACGTCGTCGACGCCGTTTACCCGGGCCAGTTCCTCACCGTCCACCAAGGGCTTCCAGTGACCCACATCGCCAATCTGGGGGTGGCTGCGCACGAAGTTATAGCGACCTGCTCGTCCCAGCAGTTCCATCAGCCTGAAACGTCCGGCACGACCTAACTTCATCATGACCACACGCAGTCCGTTCAGCAGAGAGAGGGGGCCATCGAGCGGGTTCAGAGCGCCGGCAATCGAAATCACCAGTTCCAACGTCAGTGATCTGAACGACGGCAACGTGGCACGCAAGGTCAGCTGGCTGGAACGGGCGACCAATTGCATGGAGCCCGAGGCAAATTTGCCGATCGGCAACGCAAATGAAATGACATCGACGAACAGGCCGAACGCGCCGTGGATCAAGCGTGTCTTGTCGCCCGAGTCCAGGTCTTCGATGCTGCTCCAGAACGGCACCAACATCTTTGCAAAGGCGACGACTTTTTCGTACCAGATCGTGTTGAGATCAAACTGGGTCTGGCCATAAGCGGCGTTGCGCAGTGCTTTCGGGTCGATGAATAGCAGCCCGCTCGCAATGGCATGACTGACTTTCACCGTGCGATACGAGGACAACGTTTGTGGGGGGAGGGCGGCGTTTTCCGCGCTATGGGGGGTTGCATCAAGGGTGTCACCCAACTGTTCGATGATGGCCTGGCAACGGCTTTCCTTTCGCGGTGCGCTGCCGTTTGAATGAGCGTCCCAGTCAAACGGCAGATCCTTATGCCGCCGTACCGAAACGGCCACGGTGCCGGAGTTGGAAACGCGCCAGCGTTCAGTCTGGAGAGCGCCACTGAACAACCCCGATTCCAGTTTTTCGAGGCGGCGTATCACGCCTGCCTTGGGCAACAGTTCGTAATGCGTGGTGTTACCGGCATGGGTCGCCTGGAGGATCAGGCCATTGCGGGCTCTGAGCGGCAAGATCAGCTCAGGTGTCTCGTTTTGCGCCTCAATGCCCTGGCTTTCCTTTCTCAGGCTATGGATCTTGACCTCTCCGAACTCCACGGCCAGACGGTCAGCGTAAGGCAGCGATGCAATCAGGTTTCTGATCAGCGTTTCATAGGCGGTCGTGGTTTTCTGTACATAGTGTTCGAATTCCGTCTCGAACAATGCCTTTACGTCAGGCAGCTTGGTGAACGGCGACATGACTATTGGCAAACCCACGAACTCGCTCTCTGGAGCGGGCCATGCCCCTTCGGTTTCTATCGTTCGATGCTCATCGATCCGAATCCATTGTTTGCTGAGCGTGGTGCCATCGGCTTCTGTAACGTGCCATATTTCCTGATTATCAAACTTGCCGGAAGCCAGTACGTCGAGGAACGAGTAGTAGTCGTAATCCTTGCCCGGGAGGTAGGGGACGTCACGGGAAACAGAAACAGGCGGGCCCAGTTTCCTCGCCAGTTTCCGACCGTCCGAGATGAAGGCGTCTTTACCGAAGAGCTTTGCCATCTCCTTTTTACCGATGGACAGACGTTCGGGGGCTCTTCATTGAGTTGGATAACGGCGTTATTGAGTTGCTCGGTGTACTTGTCCAGTTCCGCCAGCGCCCGCTCAACTTCTTTTTGCGTGTACTGGTCGTACGGTTTCTGGGCAATGACGCCGTAAGTTTGCGCCCAGTCCAATGTTGGCATCAGCCGCGCCAGGCCAATATATTTCAGAGTTTCAGTCGTTGCGTTTTCGCTCAGCAAGAGGGGCAGGTTGGCAAGCTGTTGGAAATTGAGCCGCTCCAGCGACCGGGGATCACTGGCCTTGATCAAGTTCACACCCGTGACAAAGTTGACCCAGACGATTGAGCTTTTGTAGGCAAGTTCGGCCGGAATCCCTGTTACACAGAATTCGCTCGGAAATCGCGGCAAAAACAACCGGGCAATAACTATCGCCTCTTTTTCCGATGAAGCACGCTTTGACTTAAGTAGATGGGTTTCAAAATCAGCCTGAATGGCCTGATAACTTTTGCCCCAGTTAGCACGCGCCTGCCAGGCGTAACCGGCAATCTCCTCAGTAGGATCATCGGTAGGCCCGGTCAGCCAGAGTTGCAGTGCCTGGGCGATCAGCCGGGTTTTGATAAAGGGTGAAGTGTCTTCACCGATTTCCCCGCCATACCAATCCAGGGTCGATAGCAGCAGCACTCCCAGTTGCTCGGCTTCGGTGCTTTGCAGGATTTTTTGCAGATAAACAGTCGGTGTCGCCCGAACTTGCTCGAGGGTGGTATCAGCCAGGATGGTGTTGGCGAGGTGGGTCAGTGGTGATGTGTTTTGATCAGGCCGGAACTGGTTGAGGGTGTCGATGATTTCCGCGCGGATGATCCCCGCGTGAATCTTCTGGGTATCGATCTGCGAAGGCTCGGGCGAGTCACGTCGATGGGCTCGGAATACGGCGCGATCTTTATCAGTGGGGCGTCGTCTCAGCATCAGAATATCGAAGTCGTCCTCCAGCCTTAGTTGATGGCTGGCGATTTTTTCTTGCAGGGCCTTTATCGCGGCGGGATGTTCTTGCGGGTGTCGCGGCGTCCACGGGACGAGGCCGTAAAACCCGCACATCCTGCCCAGGCTGATCGTACGGTTGGAGTTGATCTGACCGCCTAATAAAGAGGCGGCCCGTTCGATCCGGGGCTTGAACGCTTGCCAACTGGCCTGTTCCATCAGATCCAGGGTGACTTTGAAACCCTCGTTACTCCAGCCTCGATAAACATACTGACCCTCTTCAAGGGTGACGTTCAGGTCGCCGTGCTTTATTTGATCCTTTGTGCACATATCGATGTAGTCCCGGTCGCGCAATAAGTGCCATAGCGCATTCAGGCCGTCCTCGCTCACCCGGTGCAGCGGTGAAAAAGGCCCTATCGGTATTAGATTAAAGAGATGAACCACGTTGGGTGGTTCATTCATGGCAGACAGCATGAGTTGGTAATCTTCCAGTTGGCCTGTATGCAGTTGGGCTTCGGTAGGGTGTGTCGGCGGGAAAAGGCCGCCGGGAGTGATTGTTTGCATGAAGGAGCATCTCTTGATGGTTGTTGAGCTTCGCATCGCTTTGCGCGAGGGCGTTCTGGCTCGATTACAAGCGATCAAGTGAAGTCCGAGGTGGTACATAGTTATGGCGGCGGATGTCCTTGGGGGCTGTTGACCGTCCTTTTTGGCCGATCTGCACTGAAAAGCCGTTATTTATGGCAACTTGTCCATGTTGCGAGCAGAAGCCTCCTTGCGGGAAAAGGGATCGCCTCCTAGTCTTGCGGGAGTGGCGGGATCTGGATGATGATCAGGGCAGTGCCAATGCAAGGGACCTCATGAAGCCAAAACGGACTCTCGGAACGCCACGATTGTTGGGCATCGTCTGGCCGTTTATCGCCGTCGTGCTGTTTCAAGCGTTGCTCGGTGGCGTCAGCCTCTATGTGCTGTCGGCGGTACGCGGCTATGTGGCCGGCGAAAGCCTGTGGTCCAAAGGCCAGAAAGACGCCATCTATTACCTCAACCTCTACGCCGACAACCGCGACGAGGCGATCTTCCGCAAATACCAGAACGCTATCGCCGTGCCCCAGGGCGGGCATGAATTGCGCGTGGCGCTGGACAAGCAGCCGCCGGATCTCGAAGCCGCACGGGTGGGGATCCTCAAGGGCGGCAACCATCCGGACGACGTCGCCAGCCTGATCTGGCTGTACCTCAACTTCCGGCACTTCAGTTACCTGGAAAAAGCCATCGACCGCTGGACCGTGGGCGACGCTTACCTGGTGCAACTCGATGACGTTGCCCGGGAAATGCACCAGAGCGTCGTCGAGAATCAGGTTTCCGCTGCCGATATCAAGCGCTGGAAGGATCAGATCTTTGCCATCAACGACAGCGTAACCCCGGCCGCCAAGGCGTTCAGCGACGCATTGGGAGAGGGTTCGCGAGTGATTCTGCGGCTGTTGCTGGTGACCAACCTGGCCACGGCGCTGGGGCTGATCGTCCTCGCATTGCTGCGCACCCACAAACTGCTCAAGCAGCGGCATGCCTTTGCCGAGGCGTTGCAACTGGAGAAGGACCGGGCGCAGATTACCTTGCAGTCGATTGGCGATGGCGTGATCACCACAGATGTCGAAGGGGCGATTGCCTACATGAACCCCGCCGCCGAAGCCATGACCCACTGGAAAGCCGAGCAGGCCACCGGGTTGCCGCTGGCGGCGCTGTTCAATCTGCTGGATGAAAACGCCCAGGCCGATGGCTTCACCCTGATCGAGCACATTTTGAGTGGCCAGCTCAGCGGCGGCAGCGAGCATTCCAAGCTGATCCAGCGCCTGGATGGCAGCACGGTGTCGGTGACTCTGGTCGGCGCGCCGATCCGCAATGCCGGCAAGGTCAGCGGCACGGTGCTGGTGCTGCACGACATGACCCAGGAACGCCAGTACATCGCCAATCTGTCCTGGCAGGCCACCCACGACGCCTTGACGGGGCTGGCCAACCGCCGCGAATTCGAATATCGCCTGGAGCAGGCGCTGCACAACCTCACGCGCCAGCCTGGGCGCCATGCCTTGATGTTCCTCGATCTGGACCAATTCAAACTGGTCAACGATACCTGCGGCCATGCGGCGGGGGATGAGCTGCTGCGACACATCTGCGCGCTGCTGCAATCCGGTCTGCGCGAAGGGGACACACTGGCCAGGCTGGGTGGCGACGAATTTGGCATCCTGTTGGAGAACTGTCCACCGGAGCATGCGGAAAAAATCGCCGAGGTGCTGCGCCAGACTGTGCAGAATCTGCACTTTGTCTGGAAGGGCCGGCCATTCCTGACCACCGTCAGCATCGGTCTGGTGCATGTCGCACAAACCCCGACCACCCTCGAATCCTCGCTACGTGCCGCCGATATGGCCTGTTACATGGCCAAGGAAAAGGGCCGCAACCGGGTGCAGGTCTACCATGCCGACGATTCGGAACTGTCCCTGCGTTTCGGCGAAATGGCCTGGGTGCAACGTTTGCACATGGCCCTGGAAGAAAACCGCTTCTGCCTGTACGCCCAGGAAATTGCACCGTTGGGCCATGTCGAGCACGGCGGCGGGCACATTGAAATACTGCTGCGCCTGCATGACGAGGCCGGGCGGATGATCTTGCCCGACAGTTTCATTCCGGCCGCCGAGCGTTATGGCTTGATGACGTCGCTGGATCGCTGGGTTGTGGAGAATGTATTTAAGATCATCGCTCAATGTATTGCCGAACAGCGTAAAGGTCCGTTGGCTATGTGTGCGATTAATCTGTCAGGTATTACTATAGGAGATGAGGCGTTCCTGGACTTCCTGCGTGAACAGTTTGTTACTTACTCTATTCCTCCTGAAATGATTTGTTTTGAAATTACAGAAACCAGCGCTATATCGAATTTAGGAAGTGCAATCAGATTTATTAATGAACTCAAAGGTTTAGGTTGTCACTTCTCACTTGATGACTTTTGCGCCGGAATGTCCTCGTTCGCTTACTTGAAACATTTACCTGTAGACTTCTTGAAGATCGACGGGAGTTTCGTAAAGGACATGCTGGACGACCCGATTAACCGCGCTATGGTCGAGGTGATTAACCACATCGGCCATGTCATGGGTAAACGCACCATTGCCGAGTTTGTCGAGACACCCCAGATCGAGCAGGCGTTGCTCGAAATCGGTGTCGATTACGCTCAAGGGTATGTTATAGAACGCCCGCAATTGTTTACCTGTGACAGCTTGCAAAGTCGTCCCGCCAGACCACAGCCTCTGTTATTCAAGGCGCCTGGCACGTTCCGTTGAAATCTCTTGCTGATCTTACAATCACAAATCAAAAGGAGCCGAACAGTGATCGACACATTCAACCGAACCGGACCACTCATGGAAGCTGCAAGTTATCCCGCCTGGGCTCAGCAACTGATCCAGGATTGCAGCGAGAGTAAGCGCCGGGTTGTCGAACACGAACTGTATCAGCGCATGCGAGATAACAAACTCAGCGCAAAGACCATGCGTCAGTACCTGATAGGGGGCTGGCCGGTGGTCGAGCAGTTCGCGTTATATATGGCACAAAACCTCACCAAGACCCGCTTCGCTCGCCATCCCGGCGAAGACATGGCGCGTCGCTGGCTGATGCGTAACATTCGTGTCGAACTCAATCATGCCGATTACTGGGTGCACTGGAGCCGCGCGCACGGTGTCAGCCTGGAAGATCTGCAAGCGCAGCAGGTTGCCCCTGAACTGCATGCGTTGAGCCATTGGTGCTGGCACACCAGTTCGGCGGATTCGCTGATCGTGGCCATTGCCGCCACTAACTACGCCATCGAAGGCGCGACCGGGGAGTGGTCGGCGCTGGTGTGTTCCAGTGGTGTCTATGCGGCAGCCTTCCCCGAGGAAGATCGCAAACGCGCCATGAAGTGGCTGAAGATGCATGCCCAGTACGATGATGCCCATCCGTGGGAAGCACTGGAAATCATCTGCACCCTCGCGGGTACGAACCCGAGCAAAGCGCTGCAAGTGGAACTGCGCCAAGCGGTGTGCAAGAGCTACGACTACATGTTCCTGTTCCTGGAACGCTGCATGCAGCAGGAACACGCGGAACGGGCACCGGTAGCGCGGGAGCGGATGGCGTTGGTCGAGAGTTGATTAGGACTCACTAGAAACAACTGTGGGAGCGAGCCTGCTCGCGAAGACGGACTGACAGTGACTATTTAGTCGACTGATCTACCGCTTTCGCGAGCAGGCTCGCTCCCACATTGTTTTGTGCTAACGGTGAAATCTTAGCCCGCCATCGCCAGGCGATTACGACCTTCGCGCTTGGCCACGTACAACGCGCTGTCGGCTCGGCGCAACAGGCTTTCGGCGGACTCGCCGGGCAGCAAGGTCGAGCAACCGAGGCTGACCGTCAGCTCGATCACCTGGCCATCGGCGCAATATTCCTGGGCCTGGGCAGCAAACCGCAGGCGTTCGCCGACCATCGCCGCCGCTTCCCGCGTGGTGTTGGACAGCAGAATCAAAAACTCCTCGCCGCCAAACCGGAACACCATGTCCACGTTGCGCAACTGGCCTTTGATCGAGGCGGCCACCGCTTTGAGTACTTCATCGCCGGCGCTGTGCCCATGGCTGTCATTGACCCGTTTGAAGTGGTCGATGTCGAGCATCAGCAACGACAAAGGCTGCAAATGCCGGCGCGACATTTCTATTTCCCGCTGCAGCGTCTGATCCATGGCAACGCGGTTGCCGGTGCCGGTCAGCGGGTCACGCAGGGCGCTTTGGGTCGCGGCGCGGTAGAGCAGGGCGTTGCGCATCGGATACAGCAGCGCCGACAGCAGCGACTCCAGATTGCCTTGTTCCTGTTCGTTGAAACGCTGATTGCGGCGGAACACCAGCTCACCCAGATGTTCACCTTCATGGCTCAGGCTGTAGCTGACCGTATGATGACCGCGCTGACCGAATTCCAGACGCAAGTCACTGGTCTTGTGCTCGTAGCTCAAGGCATCCAGAGGGACAAGGCGCTGAATTTCGCGGAAAAAGAGCCCGAGAATGCGTTGCGGCTCAAGACTGGTTTGCAGCTGCAGGCCCAGTTGCTGGCGCAATTGCGCGAGGCTGACCGGCCGCTCCAGGATAGGAGGCTGCTGACCAAAGCCCAGGCGTTGCAATTTGGCGCTATCGAAGTCAATTGCGTTGGTCTGGGAAGGTGATTTCATATGGCGTGAGCCCCTAAGCAGTAAGGCTGTCTTACAGGCTGGGTGAGAGCGGCTTTGGGCTGCGCGTCATACTGGTCCATCAGTCCCGTAGGACATCTGGTACGAGTTTAGTCCGCTTTGCCGACTATAAGTAACCTATCGACTCAGGCGTTAACGCCAGCTGCTGTCACACTGCATGTCTGAACAGAATTAGAGCGAAAGTCGTGCCATTCGGTTCATTCGGATAAAAGCCGTTCTAAATCATTGAATTAGAGCGTTCTTCGAGAAATGTCGTCGAGATCGGCGGCATTTGTTTGACTGGAAAGGGCAGAAGTTGCAGCAGTTGTCATGTGCCGCGACGGTTAAATGTCGCGGCACAAAAGCGACGTGCGGGCGTTACTGAGCGTTGAACGCCTGGCCATTGATGCCCGTGCTGTCCGGGCCCATCAGGTACAGGTAGACCGGCATGATCTCCTCGGGCGTCGGGTTGTTCAGCGGGTTTTCACCGGGATAGGCCTGGGCGCGCATGCTGGTGCGAGTGGCGCCGGGGTTGATGCTGTTGGAACGTACCGGTGCCACTGTATCGACTTCATCGGCCAGGGTTTGCATCAACCCTTCGGTGGCAAACTTGGAAACGCCGTAAGCGCCCCAGTACGCCCGGCCCTTGCGCCCGACGCTGCTGGAGGTGAACACCACCGAGGCGTCCTGCGACAGCTTCAGCAGCGGCAGCAGGGTGCTGGTGAGCATGAACATGGCGTTGACGTTGACGTGCATGACGCGCATGAAGTTTTCGCCGGACAACTGCTCGATCGGCGTACGCGGACCAATGATCGAGGCGTTGTGCAGCAAGCCGTCGAGATGGCCGAACTCGGTCTCGATCATCGCCGCCAACTCATCGTATTGATGGGGCAGGGCGGTTTCCAGGTTGAACGGGATCACCGCCGGTTGTGGATGCCCGGCCGCTTCGATCTCGTCGTAGACCTGAGTCAGGTTGGCTTCAGTCTTGCCCAGCAACAGTACGGTAGCGCCATGGGCGGCGTAGGTTTTCGCCGCCGCAGCGCCGATGCCACGGCCAGCGCCAGTGACCAGGATGACCCGGTCCTTGAGCAATTCAGGGCGGGCGGAATAATCAAACATAAAAAACCTCAACACAATCCATTAACAAGCTGGGAAAAGATCGCAGCCTTCGGCAGCTCCTACGCCGATCGCGGTCTCCTGTAGGAGCTGCCGCAGGCTGCGATCTTTTGACCTTGATCAGCAACTACAGAGCGCGCTATCCAGCACCTTGCGCAACTCCAGCGGATGATCCACCACCACATCCGCGCCCCAATGCCGCGGGTTGTCGTCCGGATGGATATACCCGTAGGTCACCGCAGCGGTTTTGGTCCCGGCGTCGCGCCCAGACTCGATATCGCGCAGGTCATCGCCGACAAACAACACGCTGGCAGGGTCCAGGTCGAGCATCTTGCAGGCCAGGATCAACGGCTCCGGGTCCGGTTTGCTGTTCTTCACATGATCCGGGCAGATCAGCAGCGCCGAGCGCTCGGCCAATCCCAGCTGTTGCATGATCGGTTCGGCAAACCGCAATGGTTTGTTGGTCACCACGCCCCAGATCAGGTTGGCTTTTTCAATGTCGGCCAGCAGTTCACCCATACCGTCAAAGAGTTTGCTGTGAACCGCGCAATCCTTGAGGTAACGCTCCAGGAACTCCAGGCGCAGCTCCTCGAAGCCTGGCGACTCCGGGTCCATGGAGAACGTCACCGCGACCATCGCCTTGGCGCCGCCGGAAATCTCGTCGCGAATGTGCTTGTCGTTCATCGGCGGCAAACCGCGATCGGCGCGCATCGCCTGGCAGATGGCAATAAAGTCCGGCGCAGTGTCGAGCAGGGTGCCGTCCATGTCGAAAAGGACTGCTCTGATTCGCATCGGCTTACTCCTCGCGCAGGGTCTGGATCATGTAGTTGACGTCCACGTCGGCCGCCAGTTTGTAGTGCTTGGTCAGCGGGTTGTAGGTCAACCCGATGATGTCCTTGACGGTCAGGCCGGCCATGCGGCTCCAGGCACCCAGCTCGGACGGGCGGATGAATTTCTTGAAGTCGTGAGTGCCACGGGGCAGCAACTTCATGATGTATTCGGCGCCGATGATGGCGAACAGGTAAGCCTTCGGATTGCGGTTGATCGTGGAGAAGAACACCTGGCCGCCCGGCTTGACCATCTTGAAGCAGGCACGGATGACCGAAGACGGATCCGGCACGTGTTCGAGCATTTCCAGGCAGGTGACCACGTCGAACTGCTCGGGCATCTCTTCGGCCAGGGCTTCGGCGGTGATCTGGCGGTATTCGACGCTCACGCCGGATTCCAGTTGATGCAACTGCGCGACCGCCAGCGGCGCTTCGCCCATGTCGATGCCCATGACGGTGGCGCCGCGCTGGGCCATGGCCTCGCTGAGGATGCCGCCGCCGCAACCGACGTCGAGGACTTTCTTGCCAGCCAGGTTGACCCGTTCGTCAATCCAGTTGACCCGCAGCGGGTTGATGTCGTGCAGCGGTTTGAACTCGCTTTCGCGGTCCCACCAGCGATGGGCCAGGGCTTCGAATTTGGCGATTTCGGCGTAGTCGACGTTGCTCATGGTTTAAGTCCTCTAAAACTTGAAAAATCCTGTTGCCCCGGGTGTGCGCCCGAGGTGCTTACGATTCGGTGTGGCCGCTGATGCGCTGGCCCCAGGCCTTGGCCGTGGCGCAGAGTTGTGCTTCATCCAGGCGCGTCAGGCGTTTGTCGTCGAGCAGTTGCTTGCCGGCGACCCAAACGTGTTTCACACAGTCGCGGCCAGTGGCGTAGATCAGTTGCGAAACCGGGTCATAGATCGGTTGCTGGGCCAGGCCGGACAGGTCGAACGCAACGATGTCTGCAGCTTTGCCAATCTCCAGCGAGCCGGTTTCAGCCTCGATGCCCAGTGCACGGGCGCCGTTGAGGGTGGCCATGCGCAAGGCGCGGTGGGCGTCCAGCGCGGTGGCCGAGCCGGCGACAGCCTTGGCCAGCAATGCGGCGGTGCGGGTTTCGCCGAGCAGGTCCAGGTCATTGTTGCTGGCCGCGCCATCGGTGCCGACGGCGACGTTAACCCCGGCCTGCCACAGGCGTTCCACCGGGCAGAAACCGCTGGCCAGTTTCAGGTTCGATTCCGGGCAATGAATCACATTGGTGTTGCTTTCTACCAGCAAGGCCAGGTCTTCATCGCTGATCTGGGTCATGTGAACCGCCTGGAAGCGCGGCCCGAGCAGGCCCAGGCGACCAAGGCGGGCCAACGGGCGTTCGCCGCGCTGTTCCACAGCTTGCTGCACTTCGAAAGCGGTTTCATGGACGTGCATGTGAATCGCTGCGTCCAGCTCTTCGGCAATCACCCGGATTTTCTCCAGGTTTTCGTCGCCTACGGTATAGGGTGCGTGAGGGCCGAAGGTGATTTTGATACGTTCGTGGTGCTTGAGATCGCCGAACAATTCGACGCCCTGACGAATGGCGTCATCCGCCGTGGCGGCACCGGGAATCGGGAAATCGAGGATCGGAATTGCGATTTGCGCGCGAATGCCGCTGTTATGCACGCGTTCGCTGGCAACCTTCGGGAAGAAATACATGTCAGAGAAGCAGGTGATGCCGCCTTTCAGCTGTTCGGCAATCGCCAGGTCCGTGCCATCGCGCACAAACTCTTCATCGACCCACTTGGCCTCGGCCGGCCAGATGTGGTTCTCCAGCCAGGTCATCAACGGGAGGTCATCAGCCAGGCCGCGGAACAGCGTCATCGCCGCGTGGCCATGGGCGTTGACCAGGCCGGGGCTGAGCAGAACATCCGGGAGCTCGCGGACTTCGGTCGCGTTACACTTCAGCGCTTCGGCACGCGGGCCGATAAACACGATGCGACCGTCGCGGATGCCCAGGCCGTGCTCTTTGAGAACCACGCCAGCGGGTTCGACGGGTACCAGCCAGGTCGGCAGCAATAATAAGTCGAGCGCAACGGCAGGTTTCGGCATCGAAGATCGGTTCCAGTGCTTTTGTAAAGGATGGCGAAGTATACCCGAGCGTCTTCGCGGGGGGATCGCTATAATCGGCGGCTTTTGTTCATGAGTGCGGGGTGAAGGATGCGCGATCGACTATTGGCTGCAGAGAAAGTTAAGGCCATCGATTGGCGTGATGGTGCCCTGTACCTGCTGGATCAGCGTATTTTGCCGTTCGAGGAAACCTGGATCGCCTACACCAGCGCTGCTGGCGTGGCCGAGGCCATTCGCTCGATGGTGGTGCGCGGTGCACCGGCGATAGGCATCAGTGCCGCTTATGCCATGGTGCTGTCAGCCCGCGCCCGGATTGCCGAAGGCGATGACTGGCAGGCATCGTGGGAAGAGGATTACGCGTTGTTGGCGGATTCCCGTCCAACGGCGGTCAATCTGTTCTGGGCCCTGAGCCGCATGCGCGACCGCCTGGACCGTCTCAAGGGCGATGCCGATCCTCTGGCAGCGCTAGAGGCCGAGGCCATCGCGATCCACGAAAGCGACCGCGAAGCCAACCTGACCATGGCCCAACTGGGTGTGGACCTGATCCGCAAACATCAAGGCAACGCCCAGGCAATCCTGACTCACTGCAACACCGGCGCCCTCGCCACCGGCGGTTTCGGCACGGCGCTGGGGGTGATTCGCGGCGCCTTTATTGAAGGCATGGTCGAGCGTGTCTACGCCGACGAAACCCGTCCCTGGCTGCAAGGTTCGCGGTTGACCGCGTGGGAACTGGCCAACGAAGGCATTCCCGTGACCCTCAACGCCGATTCCGCCGCTGCGCACATCATGAAGACCAAAGGCATTACCTGGGTGATCGTCGGCGCTGACCGGATCACCGCCAATGGCGACGTGGCGAACAAGATCGGCACTTATCAACTGGCGGTGAGTGCCATGCACCACGGCGTACGTTTTATGGTGGTGGCGCCGAGTTCGACCATCGACATGAACCTGGCCAGTGGCGACGACATTCCGATCGAAGAACGCGACGGCAGCGAGTTGTTGGAAGTCGGCGGCAAGCGGGTCGGGGCGGATGTCGATGCCTTCAACCCGGTATTCGACGTGACACCGGCGGACCTGATCGATGCGATCGTCACCGAGAAGGGCATCGTCGAGCGGCCGGATACGGCGAAGATGGCGCAGTTGATGTGCCGCAAGCGTCTGCATTGACGATTTGTGTTGTCGGATAAATCGCTTTCGCGAGCAGGCTCGCTCCCACATTGGATCTCGGTTATGCCGAATATTTCGGTCGCACCTCGATCAACTGTGGGAGCGAGCCTGCTCGCGAAGGCGCCCTACAGCCAACAAACAGCCCGCATCCTGCCCCGAAATCTGCATTCACCACGGCTCTAAGCCTCTCTCGTCCCCGTTAAGCCTGTCACCGGTCAACTAACTATGCTCCATGCGCATCAGGGGGATAGGTGCGTGGCGGCTCTTGTGATAACATCCGGCGTTTTCCGAGGCAGTCCCACGGGGTTGTCTTTACTGCGCAGATCCATGGCATAACTCGTTGATTTGTCGTAAGTCGGTGCATGGCAATCAGCTGGCATCGGCGAGCTTCGTTCGTCCCAAATGGATGTGACGAAGTTTCACCAGAAAAAGGAATCAGGCTTCTCATGGGCGAACTGGCCAAAGAAATCCTCCCGGTCAATATCGAAGACGAGCTGAAGCAGTCCTACCTCGACTACGCGATGAGCGTAATTGTCGGGCGGGCACTGCCGGATGCGCGCGATGGCTTGAAGCCCGTGCACCGGCGTGTGCTGTTCGCGATGAGCGAGCTGGGCAACGACTTCAACAAGCCGTACAAGAAATCTGCCCGTGTTGTCGGTGACGTGATCGGTAAGTATCACCCTCACGGTGATACCGCGGTGTACGACACCATCGTTCGGATGGCGCAGCCATTCTCCTTGCGCTACCTGCTGGTAGACGGTCAGGGTAACTTCGGTTCGGTGGACGGCGACAACGCCGCGGCCATGCGATACACCGAAGTGCGCATGACCAAGCTGGCGCACGAGCTGCTGGCTGACCTGCACAAAGAAACCGTGGACTGGGTGCCGAACTACGACGGCACCGAAATGATCCCGGCGGTCATGCCGACCCGTATTCCCAACCTGCTGGTCAACGGCTCCAGCGGTATCGCCGTGGGCATGGCGACCAACATCCCGCCGCACAACCTCGGTGAAGTCATCGACGGTTGCCTGGCACTCATCGACAACCCCGAGTTGACCATCGATGAGCTGATGCAATACATCCCCGGTCCGGACTTCCCGACCGCCGCGATCATCAACGGTCGCGCCGGCATCATCGAAGCCTACCGTACCGGTCGCGGCCGCATTTACATGCGTGCCCGCTCGATGATCGAGGACATCGACAAGGTCGGTGGCCGCCAGCAGATCGTCATCACCGAACTCCCGTACCAGCTGAACAAGGCCCGTCTGATCGAGAAGATCGCCGAGCTGGTCAAAGAGAAGAAGCTGGAAGGCATCACCGAACTGCGCGACGAGTCCGACAAGGATGGTATGCGCGTCGTGATCGAACTGCGTCGCGGCGAAGTGCCTGAGGTGATCCTCAACAACCTTTACGCCCAGACCCAGTTGCAAGCGGTGTTCGGTATCAACATCGTTGCGCTGATCGACGGCCGCCCACGGATCTTGAACCTCAAGGACCTGCTGGAGGCGTTCGTTCGTCACCGTCGCGAAGTGGTGACCCGCCGTACCGTGTTCGAGCTGCGCAAAGCCCGCGAACGTGGCCACATCCTGGAAGGTCAAGCGGTTGCCCTGTCGAACATCGACCCGGTCATCGCCCTGATCAAGGCTTCGCCGACGCCGTCGGAAGCGAAGGAAGCGCTGATCAAGACTGCGTGGGAATCTTCCGCCGTGGTCGCGATGGTTGAGCGCGCCGGTGCCGACTCGT
Organism: Pseudomonas sp. B21-053; assembly: GCF_026016365.1. Taxonomy (NCBI): domain Bacteria; kingdom Pseudomonadati; phylum Pseudomonadota; class Gammaproteobacteria; order Pseudomonadales; family Pseudomonadaceae; genus Pseudomonas; species Pseudomonas sp. B21-053. Next base: position 5,165,313 of record NZ_CP087205.1, on the reverse strand, counting down.
GCCGTCCAGAGACCCTGGACCCGCAATACGGCCTGCGCGAAGGCAAGTACTTCCTGTCGCCGGAACAGGCGCAAGCCATTCTGGAACTGCGTCTGCACCGCCTGACCGGTCTGGAACACGAGAAGCTGCTGGCCGAGTATCAAGAGATCCTCAACCAGATCGGCGAATTGATCCGCATCCTCAGCAGCGCCACGCGCCTGATGGAAGTGATCCGCGAAGAGCTGGAAGTGATCCGCGCCGAATACGGCGACGTGCGCCGCACCGAAATTCTCGATGCCCGTCTCGACCTGACCCTGGGTGACATGATCCCGGAAGAAGAGCGCGTCGTGACCATCTCCCACGGTGGCTACGCCAAGACCCAGCCATTGGCTGCGTACCAGGCTCAGCGTCGTGGCGGTAAAGGCAAATCGGCCACCGGCGTCAAGGATGAGGACTACATCGCTCACCTGCTGGTCGCCAACAGTCACACCACGCTGCTGCTGTTCTCCAGCAAGGGCAAAGTGTACTGGCTGAAAACCTATGAAATCCCGGAAGCGTCCCGTGCTGCTCGTGGTCGTCCGCTGGTCAACCTGCTGCCGCTGGACAGTGATGAATACATCACCACCATGCTGCCGGTCGACGAATACACCGAAGGTCACTTCATCTTCATGGCGACTGCCAAAGGCACCGTGAAGAAGACCCCGCTGGAATCCTTCAGCCGCCAACGCAGTGTTGGCCTGATCGCGCTGGAGCTGGATGAAGGCGATGTGCTGATTTCTGCTTCCATTACCGATGGCAGCCGCGAAGTCATGCTGTTCTCCGACGGTGGCAAGGTCACTCGCTTCAAGGAAACCGACGTTCGCGCCATGGGCCGTACCGCTCGTGGTGTGCGCGGCATGCGTCTGCCGGAAGGCCAGAAGCTGATTTCCATGCTGATCCCGGAAGAAGGCAGCCAGATCCTCACCGCTTCGGCGCGTGGTTACGGCAAGCGTACGGCGATCACCGAGTTCCCTGAGTACAAGCGTGGCGGTCAGGGCGTTATCGCCATGGTCAGCAACGACCGTAACGGCCGCCTGGTCGGTGCAGTCCAGGTGCTCGACGGCGAGGAGATCATGCTGATTTCCGACCAGGGCACCCTGGTTCGTACTCGCGTCGACGAAGTCTCCAGCCTGGGTCGTAACACCCAGGGCGTGACCCTGATCAAACTCGCCAGCGACGAAACGCTGGTCGGTCTGGAGCGGGTCCAGGAGCCGTCGGAAGTCGAGGGCGAAGAGCTCGAAGGTGAAGAGGGCGAAGCAGGTGCAGTGTTCGACGGTGAAGTCGTGATCGACGACGTTGCCGACGACCAGCAACTCGACGCTGCAGCCGACGAAGAACCGCAGGAATAAGCGGACAAGCAGGGGGCGGATGAAGATTCGCCCCTTCTTGTTTCTCCTGTTTGAATGTAGGACTTGTAGGAGCTGTCGAGTGAAACGAGGCTGCGATCTTTTGATCTTGCTTCGCAGATGCCGGGAAAAGATCGCAGCCTCGTTTCACTCGACAGCTCCTACGGCTCCTACGACCCTACAGGATTTTGAATTTTCAGATTTACTGCGTGATACCACCAAATCAGAGCGAGATTGGATGTGAGCAAGAGAGCCTATAACTTCTGTGCCGGTCCTGCGGCGCTGCCTGAAGCTGTCCTGAAGCGCGCTCAGGGTGAACTCCTCGATTGGCACGGCAAGGGCCTGTCGGTCATGGAAATGAGTCATCGCAGCGATGAGTTCGTGTCCATTGCCACCAAGGCCGAGCAGGATCTGCGTGATCTGCTGAATATCCCTTCAAACTACAAAGTGCTGTTCCTGCAAGGCGGCGCCAGCCAGCAATTTGCCCAGATTCCGCTGAACCTGCTGCCTGAAGGTGGCTCGGCCGACTACATCGACACCGGTATCTGGTCGCAGAAAGCCATCGAAGAAGCTTCGCGCTACGGCCACGTCAACGTTGCCGCGACCGCCAAGCCATACGACTATTTCGCTATTCCCGGCCAGAACGAATGGAGCCTGTCGAAAGACGCGGCCTACGTTCACTACGCGCCAAACGAAACTATCGGCGGCCTGGAATTCAACTGGATCCCGGAAACCGGCGACGTTCCACTGGTGGCCGACATGTCTTCGGACATTCTCTCGCGTCCGGTGGATATCTCGCGTTTCGGCATGATCTACGCCGGCGCCCAGAAAAACATCGGCCCGAGCGGCATCCTGGTCAACATCGTGCGCGAAGACCTGCTCGGTCACGCCCGTTCGCTGTGCCCGACCATGCTCAACTACAAGGTCGCGGCCGATAACGGCTCGATGTACAACACGCCGCCGACCCTTGCCTGGTACTTGTCGGGTCTGGTGTTCGAGTGGCTGAAAGAGCAGGGTGGTGTCGAGGCCATCGGCAAGCTCAATGAAGTCAAGCAGCGCACGCTGTACGATTTCATCGACGCCAGCGGCCTCTACAGCAACCCGATCAACAAGTCGGATCGCTCGTGGATGAACGTGCCGTTCCGCCTGGCTGACGATCGTCTGGACAAGCCATTCCTGGCTGGCGCCGACGAACGCGGTCTGCTGAACCTCAAGGGTCACCGTTCCGTGGGCGGCATGCGCGCCTCCATCTATAACGCCGTCGACATCGTTGCGGTCAACGCACTGATTTCGTACATGGCAGAGTTCGAGAAGGAACACGGCTAATGTCTGAGCAAGAACTCAAGGCACTGCGCGTTCGCATTGATGCCCTGGACACCAAAGTCCTGGAGCTGATCAGCGAGCGTGCACGCTGCGCCCAGGAAGTTGCGCGAGTAAAGATGGCCTCGCTGGCCGAAGGCGAAGTGCCGGTGTTCTATCGTCCTGAGCGTGAAGCCCAGGTGCTCAAGCGCGTGATGGAGCGTAACCAGGGGCCGCTGGGCAACGAAGAGATGGCGCGTCTGTTCCGCGAAATCATGTCCTCGTGCCTGGCGCTCGAGCAGCCGCTGAAAGTGGCTTACCTCGGCCCTGAGGGTACTTTCACCCAGGCCGCGGCCATGAAGCATTTCGGCCACGCAGTGATCAGCAAGCCCATGGCGGCGATCGACGAAGTGTTCCGTGAAGTGGCGGCCGGTGCGGTGAATTTTGGCGTGGTCCCGGTGGAAAACTCCACCGAGGGCGCGGTCAACCACACCCTCGACAGCTTCCTGGAACACGACATGGTGATCTGTGGCGAAGTCGAGCTGCGCATTCACCATCACCTGTTGGTCGGTGAAAACACCAAGACCGACAGCATCAGCCGCATCTATTCCCACGCCCAGTCCCTGGCCCAGTGCCGCAAGTGGCTGGACGCCCATTACCCGAATGTCGAGCGCGTGGCGGTGTCCAGCAACGCCGAAGCGGCCAAGCGGGTAAAAGGCGAGTGGAACTCGGCTGCGATTGCCGGCGACATGGCCGCAGGCCTGTACGGATTGACCCGTCTGGCCGAGAAAATCGAGGATCGCCCGGATAACTCCACGCGCTTCCTGATGATCGGTAGCCAGGAAGTGCCGCCGACCGGCGACGACAAGACGTCGATCATCGTCTCCATGAGCAACAAACCCGGTGCGCTGCATGAGCTGCTGGTGCCGTTCCACGACAACGGCATCGATCTGACACGGATCGAGACCCGTCCGTCGCGCAGCGGTAAATGGACCTACGTGTTCTTCATCGACTTCGTCGGCCATCACCGTGATCCATTGATCAAAGGTGTGCTGGAAAAGATCAGTCAGGAAGCAGTAGCACTCAAAGTGCTGGGTTCCTACCCGAAAGCAGTTCTCTAAGGGGTAGCAAATGAGTGGTGACTTCCTCGCTCTGGCACAGCCGGGCGTGCAACAACTTTCGCCGTACGTTCCGGGCAAGCCTGTGGACGAACTGGCGCGCGAGCTGGACATCGATCCGGCCAAAATCGTCAAACTGGCCAGCAATGAAAACCCGCTGGGCGCAAGTCCGAAGGCATTGGCCGCGATTCGCGAAGAATTGGCCGAGCTGACTCGTTATCCTGACGGCAACGGTTTTGCGCTCAAGACCTTGCTGGCCGAGCAGTGCCGCGGCGAGCTCAATCAAGTGACGCTGGGCAACGGTTCCAACGACATTCTGGAACTGGTTGCGCGCGCCTATCTGGCGCCGGGCCTGAATGCGGTGTTCAGCGAGCATGCGTTTGCGGTCTATCCGATCGTGACCCAGGCCGTAGGTGCTGAGGCTCGGGTTATTCCTGCCAAAGACTGGGGTCATGACCTGCCGGCGATGCTGGCTGCGATTGATGCCGATACCCGCGTTGTGTTCATCGCCAACCCGAACAACCCGACCGGGACCTGGTTCGGCGCCGAAGCGCTGGACGAATTCCTGCAGGACGTGCCGGCCCATGTGCTGGTGGTGCTGGACGAGGCCTACATCGAATACGCCGAAGGCAGCGACTTGCCGGATGGCCTGGATTTCCTCGCCGCTTATCCGAACCTGCTGGTGTCGCGCACGTTCTCCAAGGCCTACGGTCTGGCGGCATTGCGAGTCGGTTATGGCTTGTCGACCGCTGTGGTCGCCGATGTGCTGAACCGCGTGCGCCAACCTTTCAACGTCAACAGCCTGGCCCTGGCCGCGGCGTGCGCGGCGTTGCAGGATGCTGAATACCTGGCTGAAAGCCGTCGCCTGAACGAAGCTGGCATGCTGCAACTGCAAGCGGGTTTCCGTGAGTTGGGGCTGGGCTGGATTCCGTCCAAGGGCAACTTTATCTGCGTCGATCTGGGGCAGGTCGCTGCGCCGGTCTTCCAGGGTTTGCTGCGCGAAGGCGTGATCGTGCGTCCGGTGGCCAATTACGGCATGCCAAACCACTTGCGCATCACCATCGGCCTGCCGGCTGAGAACAGTCGCTTCCTTGAGGCGCTGACCAAGGTTCTGGCTCGTGGTTGATGTCACTGCACTGCAATCTGCTGAACCTATGATCGGGCGCCTGGTGGTGGTCGGTCTGGGGTTGATCGGTGGTTCGTTTGCCAAGGGTTTGCGCGAAAGTGGCCTGTGCCGCGAAGTGGTCGGGGTCGATCTCGATCCGCAGTCGCGCAAACTGGCGGTAGAGCTGGGGGTGGTGGATCGCTGCGAAGACGACTTGGCCGCTGCATGCCAGGGCGCTGATGTGATCCAGCTGGCCGTGCCGATCCTGGCCATGGAAAAAATGCTTGCCCGTCTGGCCGGCATGGATCTGGGTCAGGCGATCCTGACCGACGTCGGTAGCGCCAAAGGCAATGTGGTGCGTGCGGCCACCGAAGCATTCGGCGGCATGCCGGCGCGCTTCGTGCCGGGGCATCCGATTGCCGGTTCCGAGCAAAGCGGGGTGGAAGCCTCGAATGCCGAGCTGTTCCGTCGCCATAAAGTGATTTTGACGCCGCTGGATCAAACCGATCCGGCAGCGCTGGCCGTGGTCGACCGTTTGTGGCGCGCTTTGGGCGCCGATGTCGAGCACATGCAGGTCGAGCGCCATGATGAAGTGTTGGCGGCAACCAGCCATTTGCCGCACTTGCTGGCGTTCGGTTTGGTCGACTCGTTGGCCAAGCGCAATGAAAATCTTGAGATCTTCCGTTACGCTGCGGGCGGTTTTCGCGATTTCACAAGAATCGCGGGTAGCGACCCGGTCATGTGGCACGACATCTTCCTCGCTAACCGCGAAGCTGTCCTGCGCACACTCGATACATTTCGCAGCGACCTCGACGCCTTGCGCGACGCGGTCGATGCAGGGGATGGGCACCAATTGTTGGGCGTATTCACTCGCGCCCGGGTTGCCCGCGAACATTTCAGTAAAATCCTGGCCCGCCGGGCTTATGTGGACGCTATGAACTCCAACGACCTGATTTTCCTGGCACAACCTGGTGGCCGCCTGACTGGGCGGATTCGTGTACCGGGCGACAAATCGATTTCCCACCGTTCGATCATGCTCGGCTCCCTGGCTGAAGGCACCACCGAAGTGGAAGGTTTCCTCGAGGGCGAAGATGCCCTGGCGACCTTGCAAGCCTTTCGCGACATGGGTGTCGTGATCGAAGGTCCGCACCACGGTCGCGTGACCATCCACGGCGTCGGCCTGCATGGCCTGAAGCCTGCGCCAGGTCCGATCTATCTGGGCAACTCCGGCACGTCGATGCGTCTGCTGTCCGGCCTGTTGGCGGCGCAGAACTTCGACAGCACCCTGACCGGTGATGCCTCGCTGTCCAAGCGTCCGATGAATCGCGTGGCCAATCCGCTGCGTGAAATGGGTGCCGTGATCGAGACTGCTGCAGAAGGTCGTCCGCCGATGACCATTCGTGGTGGCAATAAGCTCAAAGGCCTGACCTACACCATGCCGATGGCCAGTGCCCAGGTTAAGTCCTGCCTGCTGCTGGCGGGTCTGTATGCCGAAGGCAAGACCATCGTCACCGAGCCGGCACCGACCCGTGACCACACCGAGCGCATGCTGCGCGGCTTTGGCTACCCGGTCACCGTCAACGGTGCAACGGCGTCGGTCGAGTCCGGCCATAAGCTGACCGCCACCCACATTGAAGTCCCGGGCGATATTTCGTCGTCGGCGTTCTTCCTGGTGGCTGCGTCGATTGCCGAAGGTTCGGAGCTGGTGCTCGAGCACGTCGGTATCAACCCGACCCGTACCGGCGTGATCGACATCCTGCGCCTGATGGGCGCTGACATCACGCTGGAAAACCAGCGTGAAGTGGGCGGCGAACCTGTTGCTGACCTGCGCGTACGGGCAGCTAAACTCAAAGGTATCGAGATTCCCGAGGCGCTGGTTCCGTTGGCCATCGACGAGTTCCCGGTGCTGTTCGTGGCGGCGGCGTGTGCCGAAGGGCGCACCGTACTGCGCGGCGCTGAAGAGCTGCGAGTCAAGGAGTCGGACCGGATCCAGGTCATGGCTGATGGTTTGCTGGCACTGGGCGTCAAGTGCGAGCCGACCCCGGATGGCATCATCATCGACGGCGGCCTGATCGGCGGCGGCGAAGTGCACGGTCACGGCGATCACCGGATCGCGATGGCCTTCAGCGTGGCTTCGTTGCGCGCCACGGCACCGATCCGCATCCACGACTGTGCCAACGTCGCGACCTCGTTCCCGAATTTCCTGGCGCTGTGCGCACAGGTCGGTATCCGTGTTGCACAAGAGGCTCAGTCGTGATTATCAAGCCACCGGTCATCACCATCGACGGACCCAGCGGTTCGGGCAAGGGCACTATTGCCGGGATTCTGGCCAAGCGTCTGGGGTGGTGCCTGCTGGATTCCGGTGCGCTGTATCGACTGTTGGCGTTCGCTGCGCGCAATCATGGCGTCGATCTGACCAATGAAGAGTCGCTGAAACTGCTGGCCGCTCATCTGGACGTGCAGTTCGTCGGCGCGACCGAAGGTCATCCGCAGCGGATCATCCTTGAAGGTGACGATGTCACCGATGACCTGCGCAATGAGCAGGTTGGTGCCTGGGCTTCCCAGGTCGCGGCGCTGCCGGCGGTGCGCGATGCGCTGCTGCAGCGCCAGCGGGCGTTCCAGGAACCGCCGGGCCTGGTGGCCGATGGCCGCGACATGGGCACGGTGGTATTTCCCGACGCGCCGCTGAAGATATTCCTCACTGCCAGTGCCGAGGAGCGTGCGCGCCGTCGATACTTGCAGTTGAAGGGCAAAGTCGATGGTGTTAGTCTGTCGAGTCTGCTAGATGAGATACGTGTCCGCGACGAGCGTGACACCCAGCGAGCGGTAGCCCCGCTCAAACCGGCGGCTGACGCCATACAGCTGGATTCCACGGAATTATCCATCGACCAGGTGCTGGAACGCATCATGAGCGAGATCGCCATTCGCGATATCGCCGGGTGACCAAGAAGCTGCGCAGGGGACCAGTCATAGTCTTGCGCTGCTTCTTTAAATGAACGTAACCCACGTCGTCTGGGATGTGGAGATGGGCGTATCCTTCGCCCTTATTCAACAGGAATTAAAATGAGCGAAAGCTTTGCGGAACTCTTTGAAGAAAGCCTAAAAACCCTGAACCTTCAGGCAGGCTCCATCATCACCGGTGTTATCGTTGATATCGATTACCAAGCTCGCTGGGTAACCGTTCACGCTGGCCTGAAGTCTGAAGCACTCATCCCGCTTGAGCAGTTCTACAACGATGCTGGCGAACTGACTATCAACGTCGGTGACGAAGTTCACGTTGCTCTGGACTCGGTTGAAGACGGCTTTGGTGAAACCAAGCTGTCCCGTGAAAAAGCCAAGCGCGCTGAATGCTGGATTGTTCTGGAAGCAGCCTTCGCAGCCGAAGAAGTGGTCAAGGGCGTTATCAACGGTAAGGTTAAAGGCGGCTTCACTGTCGACGTTAACGGCATCCGTGCGTTCCTGCCAGGTTCTCTGGTTGACGTCCGTCCAGTGCGCGACACCACGCACCTGGAAGGCAAAGAGCTGGAATTCAAGGTCATCAAGCTCGACCAGAAACGCAACAACGTTGTCGTTTCCCGTCGTAGCGTCCTCGAGGCCGAGAACTCCGCTGAGCGTGAAGCTCTGCTGGAATCCCTGCAGGAAGGCCAACAAGTCAAAGGTATCGTCAAGAACCTCACCGATTACGGCGCATTCGTCGATCTGGGTGGCGTCGATGGCCTGCTGCACATTACCGACATGGCTTGGAAACGTATCAAGCATCCTTCCGAAATCGTCAACGTTGGCGACGAGATCGATGTCAAGGTTCTGAAGTACGATCGCGAACGCAATCGTGTTTCCCTGGGCCTGAAGCAACTGGGCGAAGATCCATGGGTTGCTATCAAAGCCCGTTACCCAGAAAGCACTCGCGTTACCGCTCGTGTAACCAACCTGACCGACTACGGCTGCTTCGCTGAGCTGGAAGAAGGCGTTGAAGGTCTGGTGCACGTTTCCGAAATGGACTGGACCAACAAGAACATCCACCCTTCGAAAGTCGTACAAGTCGGCGACGAAGTGGAAGTTATGGTTCTGGACATCGACGAAGAGCGTCGTCGTATCTCCCTCGGCATCAAACAGTGCAAATCTAACCCGTGGGAAGATTTCTCTGGCCAGTTCAACAAGGGCGATAAAATCTCCGGCACCATCAAGTCGATCACCGATTTCGGTATCTTCATTGGTCTGGACGGCGGCATCGACGGTCTGGTTCACCTGTCCGACATCTCCTGGAACGAAGTGGGCGAAGAAGCCGTTCGCCGCTTCAAGAAGGGCGACGAGCTGGACACCGTTATCCTGTCGGTTGACCCAGAGCGCGAGCGCATCTCCCTGGGTATCAAGCAGCTGGAAAGCGATCCGTTCTCCGAGTACGTTCAAGAGAACGACAAAGGCGCAATCGTTAAGGGCATCGTGAAGGAAGTTGACGCTAAAGGCGCCATCATCACTCTGGCCGACGATATCGAAGCGACTCTGAAAGCCTCCGAAATCAGCCGTGACCGCGTTGAAGACGCGCGCAACGTTCTGAAAGAAGGCGAAGAAGTAGAAGCCAAGATCATCAGCGTTGACCGCAAGAGCCGCGTAATCCAGCTCTCGATCAAGTCGAAAGACGTTGAAGACGAGAAAGAAGCTATCCAGAGCCTGCGCGATAAGCCAGCTACGGAAGCCGCTGCTACTGGTGATACCACCATGGCTGCACTGCTGCGTGAAGCAATGGCCAAGCAGAACTAAGTTCTGTAAGACCATAGAAAAAGGGCGACTTCGGTCGCCCTTTTTTGTGCCCGGGATTTGGGGTATGAACCAATCACTTCCACGTGCTGTCTCTTTCTTTAGTCGGATCAATCGTTTATTTGCAGCTAGGCTTACGCTTGGGGCGAACGAGAGTCGGGCGTAGCGTCCGGCATAAGGAAGTGAATGAACAAGCTCATTGTCGCAATTGCTGTGCTGACATTGACGGGGTGTACTACTAACGCCAAGACGCATGTTGTACGCGGGGTCAGTGGTATCGAGATCGATTGCTCGGGATTGGGTTCCGGGTGGGAGAAATGCCGCAAGCGAGCCGCCAAGGAGTGCAAGGCTGCCGGGTACAAGGTGGTTGCACGATCCGACGATGCCAAAGAAGAGGATGAGTTCCCATTTGGTTTTAATCCCGCAGGCTACCTGACGCGCACCATGTTGGTTATTTGCAGGTGATAGCGTGGTGCCGAGGGGGTTTCGGTGTCCTGGAAATGGGCATTTCGAGGCTTGTAAATATATGTCAAACCCTGGGCTGTTCAAATTCCTCCGGGCATGCTAAAACCTTTGAAGCGCTGATCTAGCTGCTTGAAAAAGAAGGGAAAAATATGACGAAGTCGGAGTTGATCGAACGAATTGTCACCCATCAAGGGCTGCTCTCATCCAAGGATGTGGAGCTGGCCATCAAGACCATGCTTGAGCAAATGTCCCAATGTCTGGCCACCGGAGATCGTATCGAGATCCGTGGTTTCGGCAGCTTCTCCCTGCACTACCGCGCGCCGCGCGTGGGTCGTAACCCGAAAACGGGTCAGTCGGTTAGCCTCGATGGCAAGTTCGTTCCGCATTTCAAGCCGGGCAAAGAACTGCGTGATCGGGTCAATGAAGAAGAGGAGGAAGGTTTTGACCTCCATAACTAAAGGTTTGGCGCATGCGTAGCCTCAAGCGTGTACTCCTTGGCGTGGTACTCCTCTTGCTGATTCTGGTTGTTCTGGCGTTCGTTCTCGAAAATCAGCAATCGGTTTCACTGTTATTCCTTGGATGGGCTGGGCCGCAACTACCGGTGTCGCTGGTAATGGTTCTTGCGCTACTGATCGGCATGTTGATCGGGCCGATTCTGAGCTGGTTCCTGGGGCGTGCGTCCCGGGCTTCACGCAAGCGCCTTGTCTGATTCCGATAATGTGAGCGCAGGGTGAATTTGCTACACAGCTTGTCTATATCCATTAGTAAAACCTTCATTAAGCTGTAAAATGCCCCGCTTGTCCGGAGAGTGGCGCCTGCCGTTCCGTTCAGACTGACACTGTCAAAAGCTGCGCTTGGTTGTTGGCTTTTGCATTCATGGATCAGACAGCGCTCGGTTGGTAGCTCTGTCAGCAGCTCAAGGGTATGGTTTCGCGTGAAAATTCTAGTTACCGGCGGCGCCGGGTTTATCGGTTCGGCAGTTATCCGTCATATCATTTCCAATACCGCCGATTCGGTGATTAACGTCGATAAGCTGACTTACGCCGGCAATCTTGAGTCGTTGGCCGAAGTTAGCGAGAATTCGCGTTATGCATTCGAGCGCGTCGATATCTGCGACCGCGATCAGATCGACCGTGTCCTGCGTGAGCATCAACCCGATGCCATCATGCATCTGGCCGCAGAGTCGCATGTCGATCGCTCGATCTCTGGTCCGTCCGAGTTCATCCAGACCAACATTATCGGCACTTACACCCTGCTGGAAGCTGCACGCCACTATTGGGCGGCATTGGATGATGCGCGTAAAGCCAACTTCCGCTTCCATCATATTTCCACCGACGAAGTCTACGGAGACCTCGAAGGTCCTGAAGACCTGTTCACGGAAACCACGCCATACCAGCCAAGCTCGCCGTATTCGGCCAGCAAGGCCAGCTCTGATCACCTGGTTCGCGCCTGGAGCCGTACCTATGGCTTGCCGACCCTGGTCACCAACTGCTCGAACAACTACGGCCCTTGCCACTTCCCTGAGAAGCTGATCCCGCTGATCATCCTCAATGCGCTGGAAGGCAAGCCGCTGCCGGTCTATGGCAAAGGTAACCAGGTCCGTGACTGGCTCTACGTCGAAGACCACGCTCGTGCCCTTTACAAGGTCGTGACCGAAGGTGTCATCGGCGAGACTTACAACATCGGCGGTCATAACGAAAAGCAGAACATCGAAGTTGTGCAGACCCTGTGCGCGCTGCTTGATGAGCTACGCCCTGATTCCGCACATCGTCCGCACGCCAGCCTGATCACTTATGTTCAGGATCGCCCGGGCCACGATCAGCGTTATGCGATTGATGCCAGCAAAATCCAGCGTGAGCTGGGCTGGACTCCGGAAGAAACGTTTGAGACCGGTATCCGCAAGACGGTCGAGTGGTACCTCACCAATACTGAGTGGGTTGATCACGTGAAGAGCGGCAGCTACCAGCAGTGGATTGACCAGAACTACGCGGATCGTTCGAGCAAGGCATGAAGATCCTTTTATTGGGAAAAAACGGCCAGGTGGGTTGGGAGCTTCAGCGCTCCCTGGCGCCCCTTGGCGAGTTGATTTCCCTGGATCGCCATACTGTTGATGGTCTATGTGGTGATCTGTCTGATCCAGAAGGATTGCGTTCGGCGATTCGTCAGGTAGCTCCTGATATTATCGTCAATGCGGCCGCCTACAATGCTGTCGATAAAGCCGAGTCTGAGTCTGAGTCGGCCGATCGAGTGAATGGTCAGGCAAGCCGGATCCTGGCTGAAGAAGCCAAGGCTATTGATGCCTGGCTGATTCACTACTCTACCGATTACGTGTTTAGTGGTCAGGGCCAGGCTCCTTGGTTGGAAGATGATGTCGTTGGGCCTGTAAATCGCTATGGCGTCAGTAAGCTGGCCGGTGAGCAGGCAATTATTGCCTCCGGCTGCAAGCATCTGATTTTCCGTACTAGCTGGGTTTACAGTTCTCGCGGGAGCAACTTTGCCAAGACAATGCTGCGCCTGGCCAAGGATCGTGAAACGCTGAATGTCATCGCCGACCAGATCGGTGCTCCCACCGGCGCCGAGTTGATCGCCGATGTTACGGCTTTGGCTATTCGGCAGGTCTTGCTGAAGCCAGAGCTGGCGGGCCTGTATCACTTGGTGGCGAGTGGCGAAGTATCCTGGCACGAATATGCCAGCCTCGTGATCGGTTTCGCTAAGGAACTGGGTGAAGAGTTCGCCGTAAAGGCGATCAACCCGATCGAGACGACCGCTTATCCAACACCTGCGCGCCGGCCTTTGAATTCGCGTTTGAATACTCAGAAGCTGCGTGACAATTTTTCTCTACACTTGCCGGATTGGCAAAGTGGTGTAACCCGAATGCTTAGGGAAGTTCTGAACAAATGACCACGACAAATCGTAAAGGCATCATTCTCGCTGGCGGCTCGGGCACGCGCCTGCATCCTCTGACGCTTGGCGTATCCAAGCAGATGCTGCCAATCTACGACAAACCAATGATCTTTTACCCGCTGTCGGTACTGATGCTTGCGGGTATGCGTGAAATCCTGATCATCTCCACTCCGGAAGACCTGCCGTGTTTCCGTAAGTTGTTGGGTGACGGTAGTGTGTACGGGATCAAATTGACTTACGCCGAGCAGCCAAGCCCAGACGGTCTGGCGCAGGCTTTTGTTATTGGTGAAGAGTTTATTGGCAAGGATCCTTGCTGCCTGATTCTGGGTGACAACATCTTCTATGGTCAGCACTTCTCGGATAACTTGCGTTCCGCCAGTTCTCAGCAGAACGGCGCTACCGTATTTGGCTACCACGTCTCGGATCCTGAGCGCTTTGGTGTTGTTGAATTCGACAAGACCGGTCGAGCTCTGAGCATTGAAGAGAAACCGCTGAAGCCAAAATCCAACTATGCGGTAACCGGTTTGTATTTCTACGACAACGATGTTGTCGAGATTGCCAAGAACATCAAGCCATCCGAGCGTGGCGAGTTGGAAATCACTGATGTTAACCGCGCCTACCTTGAGAGGAAGACGCTCAACGTCGAAATGCTCGGTCGCGGTTTCGCCTGGCTGGATACTGGTACACATGATTCCCTGCTCGAGGCTAGTCACTTCGTGCATACCATCGAGCAGCGCCAAGGGCTGAAAGTGGCTTGCCTGGAAGAAATCGCTTATCACAACGGCTGGATCACCGCAGAGCGGCTCGCTGCTCAGGCCGAGGCTCTGAAGAAAACCGGTTACGGTCAATACCTGCAGAAGCTGCTGGACTCGCCTTCCCGTTAATTCGAGAGCTGAACGCTTTCGTGTGACAGTGCTTTTATCGGTGTAAGCAGAAATGGCATGCCAGTAAAACATCCCAAGGTTGCGGTTTTGCTGGCGGCCTACAATGGTATGCAGTGGATCGAAGAGCAGTTGGCTTCGATCATCACTCAGTCGGCCGTAGATATCACAATCTTTATCAGCGTCGATCCATCGACCGATGGGACAGAAGCGTGGTGTGCTGCATTTTGTGCCACGCACGAGCGCGTTTTTCTGCTGCCTGATTCAGGACGATTCGGTGGTGCGGCACGCAACTTTTTCCGACTGATTCGCGACGTGGATTTCGAGGAATACGACCTTGTTGCGTTCGCCGATCAAGATGATATCTGGTACTCCGATAAGCTGCTTCGCGCTACGCAAATGATGTCTTTGCGTCAGGCTGATGCGTACTCTAGTAACGTCACGGCCTTTTGGCCTGACGGCAAAAAGATCTTGCTTGATAAAAGCCAACCCCAGGTCGCTTGGGATTTCCTGTTCGAAGCCGCTGGGCCGGGCTGCACCTATGTATTCAATAAAGAGCTTGCCCGGGCTTTAAAAAGCTCTGTCATCCGTGATTGGGACCAACTGCAGAAAGTAAGCCTGCATGATTGGTACTGTTACGCGTTTGCGCGAAGCCACCAATTTAGTTGGTTCATTGATTCGCAGTCGACCATGCTTTATCGCCAGCATGCGCATAATCAGGTGGGCGCCAATACAGGGTTCGCATCGCTATTTCAGCGCTATCTAACTATTCATGAAGGCTGGTGGTTTAATCAAGTTAGAGAAATAGCAGTCCTTGTCGGTAAACGTAATGATCCATTTGTAAGAAGGTGGTTGCGGTTCAGACGTAGGGATCTGTTCATGCTTTCATTAAAAGGTGGGCAGTGTCGTCGGCGACTGCGCGATAAATTTTTGTTTTTCTTTGTGTGTTGCTTGACTGCTGTCGTGGGGAAAAAATCTGATTGATCAGGTACTGATCTGGCGGTGCGCTTGGCTCCCTTTCCGCGACCTATGGTAGCGCTTGGCTACATTGAAGTGCCCATTGCGCAGGCCCGCGGTGGGTGATGCCAGAAGTGCTTGGCCTGTGTTCGTCGCTTTCAGGCACTTTCAGCAACTTTTACTCGGTTTTCTCATGGCTTTTCTTTGTTTTTTTTAGGTCCGACTGGAAGGGTGGGGGCGCGTTAAACCTATCAACCTTCGATGAAAATTCTTTATAATCACCGACTTCGCGAAGGTGCCGAGTTGGAGGCTGACAGAAGCCTCAGAGATAATTTCCTGAGCTTCGCGGCCAGCCCCTAATTGAAATGGAGAATGCAGTGGTAGGCCCTTTATCCACAGAGTCCGCGAGCGCTGGGCTGAATCCGGATTCAGTCGAAAGACCGGGCCTGAGGGGGCGTGTCGCGATCTTGATGTGCACCTACAACGGGGGCCGTTTTCTCACCGAGCAGTTAGAGTCTATTCAGCAGCAGGACTACTCTGATTGGGATTTGTATATTTCTGATGACGGCTCGACTGATTCGACGCTGGAAATAATCAAAGCTTTTCAGGCTCGATCGGGAAAAGAGAGAGTAGTGCTTTTGTCGGGGCCTGGCCGTGGTTTCGCCAGAAATTTCATGTCGCTTACGTGTGATCAGGACGTAAACGCTGATTTTTATGCGTGGTCAGATCAGGACGATATCTGGGCTGCCGACAAGCTCAGTGCGGCGCTCGCCTGGCTCAATCAAATACCGAAAAATACACCCGCGCTCTATTCCTCGCGAACCACATTGGTTGATGAGTCTGGAAATCATACCGGGCTGACGTCCCGCTATTCCGGTTCCTTTGGCTTCTCCAATGCTTTGGTAGAAAACGTTGCAGCCGGAAATACCATGGTATTTAACCGTGCCGCCCGGGAGCTTCTGAAGTCTGCAAGCCAGCACGGTAATGTCGTTGCTCATGATTGGTGGGCGTACCTGCTGGTGACAGGTGTGGGGGGCAGTTTTTATTACGATACGACGCCGCATATTTTTTATCGCCAGCACGCGATGAACTCCATTGGTGCTGCTATTGGTCTCAAGTCTGCCCTGGTGCGGATCCACAAACTTTTTCAAGGGCGCTTAAGTCGTTGGATCGATCAGAACATTGCGGGTCTGGACGCCATCGAACATCGCCTGACGGAAACTAATCGAGAAGTACTTCAACGGTTCAAGTCGGCCCGAGCCCGAAACCTGCCTGGTCGTGTGATCGGTATCTGGCGTTCGGGTATATACCGTCAGACTTTCATGGGGAATGTCGGTCTTTTGGTTGCCGCCATTTTCAAAGGGGTTTGACAATGAATATTTTCAGAGGGGTTTGTTAATGAGTGTTTTAGAGGTTGCCGGCTGATGCAGAAATTTTCAGCTTCACCCGGCGTCATGTTTTCGAGCGTCGTTCAGAATCGCGCACTCATCGTTGCGTTGATCAAGCGAGAGGTCATCGGCCGCTATCGGGGATCCTTCATGGGGATCCTCTGGTCGTTTTTTAACCCGATTGTGATGCTCGCCATTTACACCTTTGTGTTCAGCTTTATCTTTAACTCCAGATGGACGGCGGCGAGTGATTCAAAAGCGGAGTTTGCGCTCATCCTGTTTGCTGGTTTGATGGTATTCAACTTGTTCTCTGAGTGCGTGACTCGAGCACCCTCATTGATTATTTCAAATGCCAACTACGTGAAGAAGGTGGTGTTTCCCCTGGAAATATTGCCTTGCGTCATCGTGGGGGCGTCGCTGTTTCACGCCTTGGTCAGCCTGATTGTCTGGTTGATAGCGTATTCGTTCGCTTTTGGTCTGCCACCCGTGACGCTCTTTTATCTGCCATTGGTAATTGCGCCGCTGCTGTTGATAATCCTCGGGTTGTCCTGGGGGTTGGCATCGATAGGCGTCTACATGCGCGATGTCGCTCACTTCATTGGGCTGGTGACCACGGGCCTGATGTTCCTTGCGCCGATTTTTTACCCGGCTACTGCAGTACCCGAAGAGTATCGTTCGTACCTGCAGTTCAATCCGCTGACGACAGCGGTAGAAGGCGTCAGAAATGTTCTTTTCTGGGGCGTGCAGCCTGACTGGCAAGTGCTCGGTATTTATGCGGGCGTAGGGGTTTTTGTGGCTTACATAGGCTTTGCCTGGTTTCAGAAGACAAGAAAGGGGTTTGCTGATGTCCTCTGAGATCGCAATCAAGCTTCAAGATGTCAGCAAGTGCTACCACATTTATGGCAAGCCTCGTGACCGCCTTGCACAAATGTTTGCAGGGCAGCGGAAAAAATATTACCAAGAGTTTTGGGCCCTCCGAAATATCTCGTTCGAGATCAAGAAGGGGGAGACGGTCGGTATCGTTGGCCGTAACGGTAGTGGCAAGTCGACTTTGCTTCAGGTCATCTGCGGTACGTTGAGCCAGAGCTCTGGCGATGTTGCAACCGCGGGGCGTATTGGCGCGTTGCTTGAGTTGGGTTCGGGTTTCAATCCCGAGTTCACAGGGCATGAAAACGTCTATATGAACGCCGCTATCCTGGGGTTGAGCCGTGCTGAAGTCGATGAGCGCTACGACGATATTGTAGCCTTTGCCGATATTGGGGAATTCATTCACCAGCCGACAAAGACGTATTCGAGCGGGATGATTGTTCGTCTGGCGTTTGCCGTACAGGCCATGATTGATCCGGATATCCTCATCGTCGACGAGGCGCTGGCTGTAGGTGATGAGCGATTTCAGCGCAAATGCTTCGCCCGTCTCGATGAATTGAAGGCCAAGGGTACTTCGATTCTTTTCGTGTCCCACTCCGGTCCACAAGTCGTTGAGTTCTGCGATCGCGCGATTTTGATGGAGCGCGGTGAACACATCTGCACCGCTACGCCGATGGAAGTGATTCGCGCGTATCAAAAGCTGATCTATGCACCGGCCGAAGAGCAGCCCCGGTTGATCGAGGAATTTCGGAGTCTCGGGGATTCCAGTGCCGTTGTAGAGGTCAAGGAAGCCAGCGAGGTCAGTGCCGAGCCGGTTTCAATTGCCGATGAGTACTATTTCGATGCGGCAATGGTGCCCGATTCGACCACGGTCTACCCGGAGCAAGGGGCGAGAATCGACAGCTTCGAGATTTTCGACAAGCAAGGGCGGCTTTGTAACGTCCTGCAGGCGGGCGGTGATTACGATATCGTCGTGTCCGGCATCCTCACGGAATCCGTTTCAAAGGTTTTCCTCGCTACCCATATTCGCTCCGTTTCTGGGGTGGTCATCACTGGGCAGCGGTTTCCTGAAGAAGGGAAGTACTTCGAGCTTGAACGTGGCGAGCAGTCATTCAGAATTACGTTCGGGTTCAAGATGGTGATGCTGCCAGGCGTATACTTTGTAGGTGGCGGAGTGTGGTCGGAAACCGAACCCTCCTGTTCCCACAGAATTTTGGACGCCCTTATGTTCCGACTCGTTTCGGATCAAGGGGTCAGGTCTTTCGGTTATATGGATGCTTCTAATAATGAGCCAGTACTTGAACTACTCTGATAATATTTCCACAGACCGCCTGCGGGATATTCATACCTTTTTTCAGTTGACTGACGGAATGATCAGCATTGAAGAGGGCTTGGTCCTCTATTCGCTGGCTAGCCAGGTGCAGTCCGGCTGCATTGTCGAGGTTGGTTCCTATCGTGGTCGTTCGACCGTTTTTCTGGGGCAAGGCTCTCTGGCTGGCCATGGCGCGCCTGTGTACGCGATCGACCCGCACAAGCCTTTTGTCGGGGTACTTGGTGGCATCTTCGGGCCAATAGACCGGACAGCGTTCTACAAGACCATGTTGATCACCGGCTGCAGCGAAATCGTTTCGCTGATCAATTTGAGCAGTGAAATGGTAGTTCCCAAGTGGAGCGAGCCGGTCGCGTTGCTATGGATCGATGGCGATCACAGCTACGCGGGTGTGAAGCGGGATTTCGAATGCTGGCTTCCACATGTTGCTGAAGGTGCTTGCATTGCTTTTGATGACTCGACCGATCCCGTGCTCGGGCCTCGCATCCTGATCAACGAGTTGCTCGCAACGCAGGAATACGAAGAGTGCTTGAGCGTTGGAAAAGTCTCCGTTATTAAAAAGAAATCCTGAGAGGACGCCAATGACGAGCATTGATGACCAGCGCTTGTTGGCCTATTTTTTGTGGAATAGTTACGCGTCTGAAAAAAATAAGCTGTTTTATGTTGCAACGCCCAAGGTCGCGTGCACGTCCTTGAAGTGGTGGTTTTCTGAGCTTGAGGGTGTTGCTGACGCCGTTCGGGAGCTAAAGGTCAGTACTGAATCGGACCCCGAGTTGGTCGTTCACGATTCATTGTGGTACGTGGCGCCTCAACTGTTTGTTACCGCACAGGAGCGATTGGATCAGATAAAGTCTGATGGGTATTTTTCCTTTGCCGTCGTCAGAAACCCCTACAAGAGGATTTTCTCTGCCTGGCAGTCGAAAGTCCTGCTGTGTGAACCATTGCAAATGGAGCGTTACAAGGGGCAAGCGTTTGTCGACTGTGACATTTCGTCATTGAGTGATGTGGCCGCCTCTTTTGAGCAGTTTGTCGAGTATCTGTATGCGCACGAAGCGCCGCAGTACCAGGACAGCCATTGGACACCCCAGCACGAATTGCTAAGGCCAGACCTGTTTCCATATACGGTAGTGTCGAAGATAGAAGACACGAAAGCGCTCAATGCTGCTTTGAGTGAGCATCTTGGGGATGCCTACATAAACCCGTTTACGGCGGCGCGTGCAAACGAGAGCCTTATCCCTTACTTGCCTGAGTTTATTAGCCCACGCTCCAAAGATATTATTGATCAGCTATATGCTCGCGATTTCGAGCTATTTGGCTATTCGACTGAACTTCCTCCGGCCAAGGAAGTGTTTTCCGAAGAACAATTGTCCTCGGCGCTCAAGGGGATCGAACTCCTGCGTGGACGGCATCAGCGCATTGCCGAAATGCGTCAGCATTACACTGACCAGCTCAATGTATTGACTAAAGACAAGGAGTGGCTGCTGGAGCAGCGTGCCGCCTGGATGACCGCATGCCAGGAAAAGGAAAGCCAGCTATTAGCGCTACAAGCCAACATTGCCGGTGATGCTCAGTCTAATCAATCCGTTCGGGAGGAGCTGGCGGAGTTAAGAACCCTGTTTGCGGCGACTAGCGCAGAATTGGAAAGCCTGAAGGCCAGTTCTGGGGCCGCCAATTCCGATTTGGAGGAGTTGAGGGCGCACTGCTCGCTCACCACCAATGAGTTGGAAACGTTGCGGGTAAGCTCTCAGGCGACCCATTCCGAGCTGGAAGAGTTGAGGACAAACTTCGCATCGACTAGCGCAGAGTTGGAGGAGGAGCGGGCGCGTTCGCGTTTAGCCAGTTCCGAGCTGGAGGAGTTGAAGGCAAGCTATGCGCTAACCAACGCAGAACTGGAAGCGTTGAAGGTGACCAGCGGAGCAGCCAATTCCGAACTCGAGGCGTTGAGAGCGAGCTTTGCGCGAACGTGCGCAGAACTGGAAGAATTGAGGGTCAGTTCGGGTTTGACCAACTCCGAACTGGACGAATTGAAGGCGAACTTTGCGCTGACCAGTACAGCGTTGACGGAGTTGGTACTGAGTTCCGGCTTGACCACTTCCCAGTTCGAGGAAGTGAAGACAAGCTTTGCGACGACCAGTACGGCGTTGGAGCAGCTAAAGGTTAATTACGATTTGACCCATTCCGAACTGGAAGGGTTAAAGGAAAGCTATGCGTTAACCAGTGCTGAACTGGAAGAATGGAAGGTACGTTTTGGTCAGGTCAGTTCTGAACTTGAAGAATTGACTGCGAGCTCTGCGTTACTCAGTAGCCAGCTTGATGAGCTTCGCCGGAAACATAAGCGATACCTCTCTGTGTATGGATTTTTTGAAACCGCGATTGTTGCTCGATTGCGCAGGATTGTGCGGCCTACAAAGAAGCGCAAAGGAGATTAAAGTGGCAAAAGTGTCGGTTGTACTTACGTCGTTCAATCACGATAAATTTATCAAGCAGGCGATCGACACTGTTGTCAATCAGACCTTCAGTGATTGGGAGTTGATCATCGTTGATGATGTGTCGACAGATGCTTCTTGGGAGGTGATCCAAGCCTACGACGACCCGAGAATTATCAAGGTTCGAAATGATCGGACGCGTCGTTATATTTATAACATCAACCGTGCTATCGAAACCCAGTCTACTGGGGACTACATTGCGATTCATCATTCGGACGATGCCTGGGCGCTCGATAAGCTGGAAAAGCAAGTTGCTGTACTCGAGGCCAACCCGCAAATAGGCGCGGTGTTTTCTCACGTCCAGTGCATTGATGAAAACAATCGCTCGCTGGATCTCGACTGGTTTAATCAGCCGAGCAAATCCCGCGCTGCCTGGCTACGCGGTCTCTTCTTCAACATGAACCAGCTGTGCCATCCCAGCGCACTGGTCAGAAGAAGCGCTTATGAGCAGAGCGGGTTGTATAAGTGTGCCCATGCACAGATTGATGACGCCGAGCTGTGGACTCGACTGCTTAAGGTCAGTGACATCCATGTGATTCAGGAAAAACTGACCTTGCATCGGATTTTCTCGGATCAATCCAATGCCAGTGGCGATCGGCCGGACAGAAGGGCGCGATTGAAGCTGGAGTGGCACCTGCAGAAGCAGCATTATATCGACTTGCCGCTTGCGGACATCCTTGAAGCGTTTCCGGAAGCCAAGCAATGGATGACGCCCGAAGGTGCCAATCCCAAGTATTTGCTAGCGATGGTTGCCATCAATGCTGGCACTTGCCCTGGCACTCGACTGTTCGGTATTGAGTTGCTCTATCAGCTAATGACTTCTGCGAAAGATCAGGAGCAGATCGAGTCGATCCACGGCTTCAACTATCTGGATTTCATCGCGCTCACCGGCAAGGAAGACTTTTTCCACTCTGCTGCGGTAGTGACCGCTCCCGATGCTGCGCTTGCGCCCGCTCAACCTGCTGTACCAGGTGGTCTGCGCAGTTTTGCAAGCAAGGTGCTTCGAAAATTGAAATCTGCGTAATCTCACGTGATCTTCTGCGGCTACCCAAGTAGCCGCTGTCGCTTCGCCGGAGCCAGCAACTCTTCCAGGCATGCCCTTGGAGGAAGCGTTGGTTTTATTATGGACAGTGTATTTCTACAGTTATGGGAAACAGAGTGAAAATTGATTTCAGGATTCTAGGTGCAGTTTCTTTTTTTGTCGTGCTGGCTATTGGCACTTTATATTTCACTCGTTGGGAAGGCACTGAGAGTGTTTCCACGGTTGCCGTCTCGGAAGGGTTGCAGGTTGAGGTCGCCACTTCTGGGGTCGACTTCGAGTTGAAGGATTGTGATGTCGGGCGTTATGAGGATCCATTTTTCCTTCATGCGTACCCGGTAGATTCTTCCAAGGCAGGTCCCGAAGGCTTTATCAACATGGATTTCAGCTTGAAATCTCTCAAGCCGAAGAGCACAAGCACGCGGGCGGGCGTTTCTTACTGTAAGTACCGAGTAGATTTTGGGGCCGTTGCTGTGGATCGGGTTGCCTTGGGACAGTTCAAATTCACGACCGGCGCTTGCTGTGACGTGCTGTGGACCAAGCAAATAAATGTCAATAAATAGCAGCCGAGTGTCGATCCCTATGAACCCATCAGTTACAGCTTCCAATCGTTCTTTCGGGCTGGATGTCTGTCGAACGCTGGCTTGCCTGCTCGTGGTATTCGGGCACATGCTCGGGCATTCGCTACCTAACCCTATTCTGAAATCTTTTGCGTTCCTCGCCATTTTTGGTGTGGACCTGTTTTTCTGCCTGAGCGGCTTCTTGATTGGCAGGATTCTGTTGAAGGAAGCTGCCAGCTGGGGAGAGCAGAGGACCAAAGGCCTGACAGGTTTCTGGTACCGTCGGTGGATGAGGACGCTTCCGCTTTATGTTTTCTTTTTCTTCATTTCACTGCGGTTTGACTGGAAAGGCGCGACCACATTTGCCGAACAGTTCCAGTACCTGGTTTTTGCACAGAACTTCGCTTGGCCGATGACCGATTTTTATCGACTGTCGTGGAGTCTGGCGGTGGAGGAATGGTTCTATTATGCTTTTCCTTTGGCGCTGTTGCTTATGATCGGGCTGGGTGCGGGTGTAAGGCGCGCCGCGGCGGTCACTGTCGGGTTGTTCATCGTTGTTCCTTTCATGGCCCGTTTGGGGATGCCCGTCCATACGGACAGATATGATGATGCTCGCTATATTGTACTTTTCCGCCTGGATGCCATTGGTGGTGGGGTAGCCATGGCGTATCTTTATACTTGGCATCGGTCGATATTTGATCGGTTTGTGAAGTATTGGTACATACCACTGGCGTTGGTGATTGCAATTATTGCATTGACCAAGCAAGGGTGGCCTTGGACACTGAATAACAACGTCGCGCTCAGCGTGTTTTTCACATGTTCAGCCGTATTTTTTGCGGCTCTGGTACC
Organism: Pseudomonas sp. B21-053; assembly: GCF_026016365.1. Lineage (NCBI taxonomy): Bacteria > Pseudomonadati > Pseudomonadota > Gammaproteobacteria > Pseudomonadales > Pseudomonadaceae > Pseudomonas > Pseudomonas sp. B21-053. The sequence continues at coordinate 5,141,946 of NZ_CP087205.1, read as the reverse complement.
GCTTTTCTTTAGCTTGCGTCCTTCCCGTTGGACCTTGGTTAATCGTTTTGTGAAATTCACCAGTCTGATTTCATACTCCATTTACCTCGGTCATATATTTGCTTTCATACTGGTTATTTCGGTCCTGAATCGTCTGGGGCTGTATGACAGCGTTTATAACAACCCGTGGTTGGTGTATCCGATTTTCTCCGCTTGTATTTATGGACTTGCCTATGCGACGTACACGCTTGTAGAGAAGCCATTTCTCAAACTTCGTGATATCGATGGGTTTTCGCTTTTCAAACTACTGAAAAGCCTTCAGCGTCTTGGCGCAGGGAAATAGTTCTTACAATGTTAAACTCCGCCCCCTCCGATTTTTCCAGTTACTCCGGCATGGCTACGATAGCGGGCCGCTACGAACCTGAACTTGCGGGTGACACGCATGGCTCTCAAGTTCTTGTTGTAAGCTATTTTAATGGGCGTAGCCTGGATTTTTCCGATGTCTATCAGTCGTTACGACGCCAGACCTTCCAAAACTGGAAGTGGCTTGTTTGTCACGACGTAAATCTCGATGCGCAAGTTCATGATGCGCTTGTTGCCGAGGTGGCCGGAGACGCACGCGTATCTATTCGCGAGCACACGGAATGCGCACTTTCAAGCGCCATTTGGTCGCAACCTGAATACGTTGTGCTTGTAGATACCGCAACACGCCTGGGCGCGACCTTCATTGAGAAGGGAATCTGGTGTCTGGCCTCGAATCCTGAATTCGCCTTTTGCAACTCTTTCGGTGTCGTTCATGGGGCTGAAGATTTTCTGGTCGAACAACGTTGCAGCGAGGGTAAGTATTATCTCGGCAACCCTCAGATCAAAGTCAGGGGAATGGTTGTTCGAAAGTCAGCCCTGCTTGATGCATTCGATGACATCGCGGTATTGCCGGATGGTCGAGATCCCATTTCGACGCTTACCCGGTTGGCTGGTGCGGGTCATTGGGGATTTACGATTCCCGAGCACTTGCAGTGGTGCAAGCTGACCGCGTCGTCACAAGACGGTGCGAACGCCCTGGCTGGCTTCAACAAAGCCGTCCCGCATCCGCAACGACGTTACCCGTCAGCGTATGAAACACTGCCGGTTGAATTTGCCGTTCAGAATCCACTCAAGCCCAATCTACGTGGCCGCAGGGTGATGTTCGTTCTGCCCTGGATGGTTGAAGGCGGGGCGGACCGTGTCAACATAGACCTGATCGAGGGGCTTGTTGCAGGTGGGGCTGATGTTACGGTTTGCGCCACGCTTGAGGCTGACCATCGCTGGGAGCACAAGTTTGCGGAATTGACCCCGGATATTTTCGTCCTTCCCGGCTTTCTTTCGCTGTCCGATTTCCCACGGTTTCTTTTGTACCTGATCGCCTCTCGGGGGATTGATACGGTGCTCATTACTGGAAGCACCCTGGGTTATCAGCTTCTTCCGTATCTCAAAAGTGCGGCGCCTGAAACGGCATTTCTGGATCTTAGCCACACCGAGGAAATGCATTGGCTGAATGGCGGCCACCCGCGGTTTTCGGTGGGCTATCAGGATGCACTCGACATGAATGTCGTGAGCACTCGCCATTTGGCGGAGTGGATGGTCGAGCGCGGCTCTGACCAGGAGAAAATCCGGATCATGTACACGGGTATCAAATCGAACCCGGTTTCCATGACGGCTACCGAGCGGGGCGAAATGTTGCGCCGTTTCGATCTGGACGAGAGCGCGCTGACGATCATATTCGCCGGACGAATGTGCGATCAGAAACGGCCATTGAAACTTGCCGAGATACTTAACACCTTGAAACTCGCCGGCGTACGCTTCAATGCGCTCGTTATCGGTGATGGTGAGCTGAGGCCGGCATTCGAGGCTCTGATCAAGGACTATGATCTGGGGGCCAATGTCCGCGTGCTGGGGGCCAAGCCGCACGCGGATTGGCTTTCCTTGCTAGCGGTCTCTGACGTTCTGTTGATGCCCTCGGAATACGAAGGTATATCTGTCGCGCTGCTTGAGGCCATGGCTGCTGGTGTGGTTCCGGTAGTGGCGGATGTCGGCGGGCAGGACGAACTGGTTAGCGAGGAGATGGGCTATCTGATCCCTCATGGCGAGAATGAAGTCAGTCACTATGTTGCGGTATTGCAGTCCATCGCGGTCGATGCATCCATGCGCGAGCGCAAGTCGCAAGCCTGTCGCCAGTTGATTGCGGCCCATTACACTGCGGCAGCAACCAACCGCCAATGGCTTGAGATTCTGGATGAAGCGCACCGCAACAGAAGTGCTTCGACGCGCCAGCTTCTGCCTCTCGGGCTTGCCAAGGAACTGGCTACATCGGCTCTGGAGAGCCGGAGAGTTACGACTTACCTCGATCAGATTTATGCAACGCATTGCCTGACTAACGAAGCGCAGACAGAGGTGCCATTCAAACGTGGCTTTATTTATCTTTTGATTGCGCGAGTTCGTCATTATCGTTTGGCGAAATATGTTCTCGACAAACCCTTGACGAAGAAGGTTGTAAGAAAGATGAGAATTTTGCTTTCTTGACTTGTTGCTGTTCTCGTGTTAGTTTTTTTTGTTTTTGCATTGTTTGCATAACATATAATTTATAGTCATGCGTTCGATGTCAGTCGAGAGTTTTTATGAAGATAACAGTGTTTGGTGGCGGCGGCTTTATCGGTTCAACTATCGTTGATCGGTTGTTGCTGGATGGGCATTCGATTCGAGTATTCGAGCGTCCACGAGTTGGCGAATATCGTAAGTTTCTTCCCCATGAAAACGTCGAGTGGATGACCGGCGACCTCTCAGCAACGAGTGACATCAACAAAGCCGTAGAAGGCGTTGATGCCGTGCTTCATCTCGTTTCTACCACGCTGCCAAAGAGCTCGAACGAAGATCCGGTTTATGATGTGCAGAGCAACCTTGTTGCAAGTTTGCAGTTGCTCAATGCGATGGTCGCGCACAAAGTAGGCCGGATTGTATTTATTTCTTCCGGGGGCACTGTATATGGCTCTCCAAAGTATCTTCCGATCGATGAAAAACACCCTACAGATCCAGAAGTTTCCTATGGCATAACCAAGTTAGCTATTGAGAAGTATATCTTGATGTATGGCCATCTTCATGGCATCAAACCGGTTATTCTCAGGGTCGCTAATCCTTATGGCGAGCGTCAACGTGTGGAGACGGCGCAAGGCGCAGTCGGCGTATTCATCCACAATGTATTGAAGCAACTTCCTATCGAAATCTGGGGCGATGGCAGTGTCCAGCGTGATTTCCTGCATGTAAGCGACGTAGCAGAAGCTTTCGCAAAAGCCATCAGCTATTCCGGCACCGCAGGCGTCTTCAATATCAGCTCAGGTGTCGGGACTAGCCTCAATAGTCTGTTGGAGTTGATCGGCGAAGTCAGCGGCGGGGAAGTACCCCGGGTTTACAAGCCGGGGCGTTCGTTTGATGTGCCTGTCAGTGTGTTGAGCAACGACCTTGCGCGGGATGAGTTGGGTTGGTCGCCTCAGGTCTCCATGAAAGAGGGGATCGCCAGAACGTTCGAATGGGCAAAGAAGGAAGTTGCAAAGTGAGTCTGGCCATATGATCTGCGGCCTCCTCTGCAGAAGCGTTGGTTGCAGTCTGGAATGAAGGTACTGCTCACGGTACATCAATTTTTTCCAGATTTTTCCGCGGGTACAGAAGTCCTGACTCTGTCCGTGGCCAATGCTTTGATCGCTTGCGGGCATGAAGTAGTAATCTTCACGGGTTATCCCGCAAGCGAGACGCTCACTGATGCTGATCGCTTCGATGACTATGTGTATGAGGGGATTCGCGTTTACCGCTTCATGCACGCCTATGTGCCGATGGGGGGGCAGACGTCAAAGATCGAAATCGGTTTTGATAATCACCTCGCTGCCGATTTTTTTGGCCGTTTGCTTGGCGAGTTCAAGCCAGACGTTGTTCATTTTTTTCACCTTAATCGTCTGGGTTCAGGGCTGATTGATAAGGCCGTGGCTATGGGCGTGCCCGCTTTTTACACACCTACCGACTTTTGGAGCGTTTGCCCGACAGCTCAATTGCTCCGTTGTGGTGGCCGTGCTTGCACGGGTCCCAGTCCCGATGCGGGTAATTGTGCTATCCATTTCGCAGCCAATATGCTCGGCGATCAGGTGGGTAAGCTGATCACGACGGTCCCGGATTTTTTCAGCGATTATCTGGTGCGTATCACTCGTTCTCCATGGGTTCCAGGCGTCTCCTTCGTAAAAGAGCTGCGTGCCCTTGACGGTCGGCTTGAGCGCAACGTCAACAGGCTCAATCTATTGCACGGCATTTTCGCGCCGAACAAGATGATCGAAGAGCTATTGCTGCGCCACGGTGTCAGAAAAGACATTCTTGTCAGATCGCCATATGGAATTAATCTGGATTTTGCGGTGGTCGCGCGGGATAGGAAAGGCAGTGCCCGCCCACTACGCCTGGGGTTTATAGGGACGCTGGCGTCGCACAAAGGATGTCACGTCCTTTTACAGGCCCTGCAAAATTTTTCATCCGGCGACATCAGTCTGAATATTTACGGTAAGCAAACGGACTTCCCGGAATATGCCGCTAAGTTGCAAGAGTTGACGCGCGGCAATGCTGCCGTAAAATTTTGCGGTACATTTCCGAACGATGAGATTTTCAACGTTTTCGGTCAGCTAGACGCCTTGGTGGTGCCCTCTGTCTGGAATGAAAACACACCGCTTGTCGTATACTCGGCTCAGGCGGCTGGATGCCCCGTGGTGGCGTCCAATGTGCCGGGCATCGCTGAAGCTATAACTGATGGCGTTAATGGACTTTTGTTCGAGCCTGGGAGCGCGACAGCGTTGGAGGGCGTCCTGCATCGTTTGCTTGATTCTCCTGGGTTGCTCGAGAATCTTGCGATGAATTCAAAGTCACCCAAGTCTGTTTCTGCGTATGTAGATGAGCTATTAGAAGCATGGCAATCGGCTGTAGGCTGAAAAGGCAATGCGGTTTTTGGAGTCGGGTTTCCTTGGCGTATGTGATCTCCGGGTCTATTCTTCAGAATTATCGAATGGATTTGGCTTCGTGATTAGAGATCAAATTGACTTTTTGGAGCTGGTATTTTGAATTCATATCAATGTGTGTACAGCTGCGGTGTAGGAATTGATGACTGAGAATCTTGTCGTTCATACAACATCCGTTGACCAGGCACAGCGCAGCGCGATCAAAAATCAACGGCCTGCGGTACTTTGGTTTACCGGACTCAGTGGTGCCGGAAAGTCGACGATTGCCAATGCTCTCGAGCAAGCATTGCTCGAACACCATCGCCACACCTATTTGTTGGACGGTGATAACTTGCGTCTAGGTCTATGTCGCGACCTGGGATTTAATGATGATGATCGGGCCGAAAATATCCGACGCATCGCTGAAGTTGCCAAATTGTTTGTCGACGCAGGTTTGATTGTCGTTAGTGCGTTTATTTCACCGTTTCGACGTGATCGGGCAATGGCACGAGACGTTATCGGTGACGCTTATTTTGTCGAAGTTTATATCAATACATCGTTGGATGAGTGCGAGCGCCGCGACCCAAAAGGGTTGTACGGGAAAGCACGCTCCGGGCTGATAAAGAATTTTACCGGCATTGATTCTCTGTATGAGCCACCGGTTAATCCGGATATTTGCATCAATACTCTTGAAGATGATGTACCCGCCGCAGTCGCCAAAATCATGAACTTTCTGGTTGGGCGGTTTGAACTTTGAAAACGTTGATTATCATTGGGGCTGGCTTTAGTGGCGCCGTGACGGCCATTCAGTTTTTGCAAGTGTGCGCGCCGAATACCCGAGTGATCCTGCTTAATCGTTCGGGGGAAATGGCCAGGGGGCTCGCCTATGGTACGAGCAGTTCCAGGCATTTGCTGAACGTACCTGCCGGCAACATGTCCGCACTGGCTGACCAGCCTGATCATTTTCTTCGTTTTTGTGAAGACCGGTTACCTGGCACGCTGGCGTCTTCCTTTGTCCCGCGCAAACTTTATGGCGAGTACCTTTCTGGTCTGCTGGCCGATGCTGAATTGCGCTGTGGCCCGGGCGTAAGTTTTGAGCGCATGACCGTCGAAGCTCATATTCTTGAGCCGAAGGATGGAAAGGCCTTGGTTCATCTGGCAGACGGTCGACAGCTGGAGGCGGATCATGTGATTTTAGCCTTTGGCAACTTCTCACCTTCCAATCCTCCCGTTACCGCAGTCGCTCGAGCGGAAGGGCGCTATATAGCTGACCCATGGTCAGGGGCGCCGGAGGTGCCAATCGATCCACAGGCGCCTGTCCTGCTGTTGGGGGCTGGCCTGACTGCACTCGATGTGGCCTTGACCCTGGATCAGCAAGGGCATAGTGGACCTGTTTACATGCTGTCGCGGCGAGGCGTGCAGCCATTGCCGCATCGTGCTAGTCGGCATTCAAGCATTGTTGCCAGTGACATCGTCGAGCAGCTCCTGTCGTCCAGACCGACAGTGGTGAGCTATCTCCGAAAAATGCGTTTGCTGGCAGCCGCAGCACAGCAGGATGATATTGATTGGCGGGATATTATCGGTGCATTGAGACCTGTAACGACCGAGTTGTGGGGGCGGCTGCCTGATAAGGAGCGACAACGGTTTCTGCGACACGCGCAAATTTATTGGGACGCCCATCGCCACCGAGTTGCACCGGCTTCATTTGCGACGTTTGCTGCCCGGATCAAAGAGCGAAAGTTGCTACCAATGGCCGGTAGAATCCGCGGTATCGATGTGCAACCCGATGGTTTACGCGTTCAGGTAGGGTTACGTGGATCAGACGCCGTTGAGTCTATTGAGGTTTCGCATATCATCAATTGCACGGGGCCGAACTCAAATCTAGCCCTGGTGGACGATCAGTTGATCGTTCAGCTTCGCAAGGCCGGGCTTATACAGTTGGATCCTTTTGGGCTTGGCATCTGTGTGGACAAGTCTCTCGCAGTGCGAGATAGCAATGGTGTTCCTTCCACCTGGCTAAGCTATGTCGGACCAATGCTCAAGGCTCAGTTTTGGGAAGCCACGGCTGTGCCCGAATTGAGGGTTTATGCGAAGACACTGGCTGTCCGGATTGCGGCCAGTCTGGGATAGGCTGCCCATTCTTCCTCCGTTTTGTTGCTACTCACCGGCCTTGCAATGTCTTTTGCAGGGCTGGTATGAGTATTCGATAGCTTGCGAAATCCCGTATAGCGGCATCAGGCACACGTAATGGTGGTATCGAATCAACATCCGAAGTCGCGATCTGATATTGCCCATCCAGTACTTTGCCCGGAACACGATCATTCGATCCGGGCCCGATTAAATACTCTGAACCCAATACCTCTAGTGACCGTCGTTGAAATCCACTAGATGCGGCTGGGTTTCAAGATCGAGTTGTTGGTGGATGTGTTTGCCTCCAAGGCGTATTGATGCTAACTTCTCGTATTAATACAGCCATCATTTTTCTGCGCTAATCGGTAATGTGGACTCTGTATGCTTATAAATGAGTCATATAGGAGGGTTTGGCTTTGCCTAACAACAATTTTTTATTTAAACTTCTCAAGTTTCTTTCTGTAAAGCCAACAAGGGTAAGTGTTCCGGATTCCAATGTTGAAAAAGTAACAGAAGAGCTTCCGGCTGCTGCTGTTCCCGTGCTTGTGCCTATCCCTGTAGTGAGCTCGGAGAGTGCGGATTTGTCATCGCTTCCCAAGAACTTTGATGCTGAGTTGTATTTGAAATACAACGCCGATCTCGGGCCGGGTACTGATCCAGTAGATCATTACTTGAATCATGGGTATCGGGACACTTGGCGTATCTTTGCATACCCGGAGATTCAGTTTTCTAAGACTCGTAGTGCCAATCCTGAGTTCGAGACCATCCTGATTGTCAGCCATGCGGCGTCAAGGTCCGGAGCCCCTATACTGGCGCTTAATTTGGTTGAGGTTTTGGCCACTCGTTATAATGTTGTCGTACTTCTACTGGGTGATGGCGCTCTTGTTGAGGCATTTCAGGATGCGGCCATTGCTATAATGCTAAACCCTACGTTCAATTACAATATGGAGTATGCCGACTCTACGATACAGTATTTGTGTAAAGAGTTCAGTTTCAAATTTTCGTTGGTGAACAGCGTTGAGTCGCATGTGGTTTTGGAGTTGCTGGCCAACAACTTTGTGCCCACCGTCAGCCTAATTCATGAATTTGCGTCGGCTTACGCCGATTCGCGTAAGTTATTCTCAAATATCGGTCTTTGGTCAAGTGAGCTGGTTTTTTCTGCCAACCTGACATGGGACAATGCGATCGAACTGTGCCCGGAACTCTCCAGTATTACTGCGCATATTATTCCTCAAGGACAATGTGTGCTGCCTGATTTGGAGCTCAGCCGCAATCAATTGAATATTGAGTCGGAACAGTTGCGTAAAAAACTCCGGCCTGAAGGGGCAGTAGACAAGAAGTTTTTGGTTGTGGGGGCGGGTTATTCAAATTATCGCAAAGGTGTTGATCTTTTTATTCAATGTGCTGCGAAAGTAAAGCAGTCACCTGCCGGCGATAATTTCCGGTTCGTCTGGATTGGTGGTGGTTACAACCCCAATTCCGAAGATGGGTACTCTGTCTATATTGCGGATCAGATCAAGCGCTCAGGTCTGCATGATTATGTTGTTCTGTTAGACGAGACAGCTGCCATCGAGACAGTTTATCAGGAGACGGATTTACTGTTTGTTTCGTCGCGCCTGGACCCATTGCCGAATGTCGCAATTGATGCCTTGTCCAAACAGGTTCCCGTGATTTGCTTTGATAAAGCCACCGGTATTGCTGATTTCCTTATCGCTAATGACTTGCGCGAGTTTTGCGTAGCGGACTACCTGGATGTTGATGATGCCTGCCGTAAAATAATTGCACTGGGTACATCTGAGTCACTGTACAAACAGGTTTCCTGCAAATCCCACGAAGCGGCTGCGTCATATTTTGACATGAAGAAATATGTTGAGAAGCTTGAGGCATTAGGCTGCCTTTCCTCCCAAAGAATTCGCCAGCAAGCGTCTGATGTAAAAACGATCATCGAGTCCGATTTGTATTGTTTCAATAATGCGAACAGCGAAAATTCTTTCAGCGTAGCGAAGACGCGGGACGTTGTTCGTTACGTTCGTGAGTGGGCGTGTGGAATTAATACTCGCAAGCCACGTTTGGATTTTGATCCGGCTACCTATCTGGATTTACACGGTACCGCCAACACCGAAGTCGATCCATTTGCCGACTATTTACGTTCGGGCCGTCCCCAAGGCGCTTGGGATACCTCGAACTAGCCGCTCTCTCCGCACGGGAACCCTGGGGCGTGAAAGCCCCGGTTTCCAATGACAGCGGGTGTGCAGTCGCCACTCCTGGCGCAGGCGCAGCCAAGCAATGCGACGCTCCTCCTTTTCGCCGGCCTTGAACGATGCCGCGCGAGGCGCATTCTGGCTGAAGACCATGGTGTGTTCTCCTGATAGACTTTAGGACGGGCAGATTCAGGTGGATCTGGACGCGTTTAATTTGCATCAGGACCGCATATGATTTGTTAAGTCACGTTAAAAACACGTTTATTTGTTTTTTCATGATTTTACAAATAAGGGTTTTTTGTGCGGAGATATCAGGCCTTATGGATCGTTTCAATGGTGAAGAGTGGCTTCATTGCGATAAGTATTCATGTTGCGTTTTCAGAGCACGCTAAATGAGCCCGAGATCCATACTGGTGACTGGCGGTTCAGGTTTTTTGGGCGGCGCTTTGTTGCGCCACCTGGCATCCTCAGATGAGTATTCCTTGATCGCTTCGCTGCGAGATGGGCGTACCGATCTCCCGCAATCAATTCGAAAAGTTACACTCGGAGATTTGACGCCCTCCAATAATTGGCGAGAAGCATTAACCGATGTCGACGTCGTTGTTCATGCTGCCGCGCGAGTGCACGTCATGAATGAGGCATCGGCTGATCCTCTGGCCGCATTTCGTTTCGTCAATGTGGACGCCACTTTGAACCTCGCTCGACAAGCCATAGAGGCGGGGGTAAAGCGGTTCATTTACATCAGCTCAATAAAGGTTAATGGAGAGTTCTCCGAACCCGGGGCAGCACTCACCGCTGATGACATACCGGCTCCAGTAGACCCTTACGGAATTTCGAAACTTGAAGCCGAGTTGGGATTGCGTAGTTTGGCTGCGAACACGCCAATGGAAATTGTGATCATTCGTCCGGTGCTTGTTTACGGCCCGGGAGTGAGAGCCAACTTTCTGAATATGATTCGCTGGCTGGACAAAGGTGTTCCTTTGCCTTTTGGTGCGGTTAACAACAAACGTAGTCTGGTGAGTCTGGATAACCTTATTGATCTCATTATCACTTGCTTCAGCCATCCGCTAGCGGCCAACCAGACGTTTTTGGCTAGCGATGGTGAAGATGTATCCACCACTGAGTTGCTGCGTAAAATCGCCGCTGTTCTGAACAAACGTGTCGTCTTGCTTCCGTTGCCAGTCGGTTTGATGACGCTCGCGGCAAGACTGCTGGGCAAGGCCGCCATTGCGAATAGGCTCTTTGGCTCTCTCCAGGTGGATATCAGCAAGAACAAACGTCTCTTGGGATGGACCCCCCCCGTTACCCTCGACCGGGGATTAAGTGCTGCCGTGCAGCCATTTTTGGAATCCCGAAAATCATGAATTACTGGTGGCTCATACCGACTCTGGCCGGCATTTCCTATGCGCTGACGGCCATTTTGCGGCGTTACGCCTTGTCTCGAAGCCTTTTGGATATCCCTAATGGCCGAAGTTCTCATTCGGTACCGACCCCGCGGGGTGGTGGCGTCGCGATCGTTCTGACCTTTCTCGCGGCGTTGGTGGCTCTGTTTGCCGAAGACCTGATAGCCCAACCGATTTTTTTTGCGTTGTCGGGGGCCGGTGCGCTGACCGCGATCGTTGGTTTTCTGGATGATCATGGGCATGTTGCCGCGCGCTGGCGATTGCTGACGCATTTTGCAGCTGCGAGCTGGGGGGCTTACTGGTTGGGAGGTTTGCCTGCGATCAGCATGTTCGGCGTAAGCATGGACCTGGGCTTGTTCGGGCACCTGCTGGCGGTGGTCTATCTGGTCTGGATGCTGAATCTTTACAACTTCATGGACGGCATCGATGGCATTGCCGCGATTGAGGCGGTAACAGTCTGCCTTGGAGGTTGTCTACTTTATTGGGCAAACAATGCGCTGGATTCGATAGCGTCTCCGATTTTGCTTGTTGCCTGTGTCGCGGGTTTCCTGTGCTGGAATTTTCCCCCTGCAAGGATCTTCATGGGTGATGCCGGGAGCGGTTTTCTGGGGGTGATAATCGGTGTGTTATCGCTCCAGGCCGCTTGGGTGTCCCCGGAACTGTTCTGGGGTTGGCTGATTCTGCTTGGCGTTTTCATCGTTGATGCAACGTTCACCCTGCTGCGTCGTCTGGTACGGGGCGATAAAATCTACGAAGCCCATCGCAGCCATGCTTATCAGTTTGCGTCGCGTCAATTTGGCAGGCATCTGCCTGTGACTTTGTCGGTGGGCCTGATCAACGTGTTTTGGCTGTTACCCATAGCGTTTTGCGTTGTTTATTACCGTTTTGATGGTGCAGGGGCCCTGGTTATTGCTTATGTACCGCTGGTTTTTTTGGCAATGCGGTACAAGGCGGGCCAACTTGAGGGTGAATCGTCAAAGAACTGACGAGCAGTCTTGTCGTTTGGGATTACAGTGCTATTCCTGTACTGGAAAGCTTTGCCTTACGATCTAGCCAGTTTAAGGGAGAGCACTGAGGTGGTGGACGGATTTATGGATAAAGTCAGAGCGTATTTGCTGGGACTCCCCCGGCGGCGCAAGAGGTTGATTCAGGTTGCCACTGACACAGTGTTGGTGTGGCTTGCCCTTTGGTTGGCCTTCATCGTCCGTCTGGGCATCGATGATATGTACAACCCGCTGCGGGTCCACTTGTGGCTTTTCGCTGCTGCTCCGCTGGTCGCCATCCCTCTTTTTATCCGCTTTGGCATGTACCGCGCGGTCATGCGCTACTTTGGCAACGATGCGCTGATTGCGATTATCAAGGCTGTGAGCCTTTCTGCGTTGATATTGGCCGTGGTGGTCTACTGGTACAGCAACCATGAGGCGGTTGTCCCGCGGTCGATCATATTCAACTATTGGTGGTTGAGCCTGGTGATCATTGGCGGCCTGCGTCTGTGCATGCGCCAGTACTTCATGGGCGACTGGTTTACGGCTGCCAAACACGTCCCCTTCACCAATCGCGACGACGGCCTGACCAAGGTTGCGATCTATGGCGCCGGCGTGGCTGGCAACCAGCTTGTCGCGGCGCTACGCATGGGGCGGGTGATGCGGCCGGTGGCGTTCATTGATGATGATCCCGGTATCTCGGATCGTTCGATATCAGGTCTTCAGGTCTATAAACCCAAACATATCCAGCAGATGATCGATGTCACCGGTGCCCAGGAAATCCTCCTGGCCTTGCCGTCATCGACCCGTGCACGGCGCCGGGAAATCCTCAATATGCTTGAGGGTTACCCTCTCCACATACGCAGCGTCCCCAATGTCACCGACCTGGCCAGTGGTCGGGTAAAGGTCGAAGACATTCAGGAAGTGGATATCGCGGACTTGCTGGGCCGCGACGCGGTTCCTGCGCAGCCGGATTTGCTCTCGCGTTGTATCAAAGGCAAGACCGTGATGGTCACCGGCGCCGGTGGTTCGATCGGTGCGGAGCTTTGCCGCCAGATATTCTCGCTGGGGCCGACCACGCTCTTGTTGTTCGAACACAGCGAATTCAACCTCTACAGCATTCTGTCCGAGTTGGAGCAGCGCGGCTGTCGCGAGTCGGTGTCGGTGAAGTTGTTGCCGATCCTCGGCTCTATTCGCCATCAGGACAAACTCCTTGATGTGATGAGGACCTGGCGCGTCGATACTGTCTACCACGCGGCCGCTTACAAGCATGTGCCCATGGTCGAACATAATATTGCCGAAGGGGTGCTCAACAACGTCATTGGCACGTTGAACACTGCTCAAGCGGCCTTGCAGTCCGGTGTTTCCAACTTTGTGTTGATCTCAACTGACAAGGCGGTTCGTCCGACCAATGTCATGGGCAGCACCAAGCGCCTGGCCGAATTGACGCTTCAAGCCCTTAGCCGCGAAATTGCCCCGGTGTTGTTCGGCGACAAAGGCAACGTATCCCGCGTCAACAAAACCCGCTTCACCATGGTGCGCTTCGGTAATGTACTGGGGTCTTCAGGTTCGGTGATTCCGCTGTTCCACAGTCAGATCAAATCAGGCGGCCCGCTGACCGTCACCCATCCGAAAATTACTCGTTACTTCATGACCATCCCGGAAGCGGCACAATTGGTGATCCAGGCCGGCTCCATGGGGTTGGGCGGTGATGTGTTCGTGCTCGACATGGGCGAACCGGTAAAAATCGTCGAGCTGGCGGAGAAGATGATTCACCTATCCGGCTTGAGTATTCGTTCGGAGAAGAACCCTCAAGGCGATATTTCCATCGAATTCACCGGCCTGCGTCCGGGCGAGAAACTCTACGAAGAATTACTGATCGGCGACAACGTGGTGGCGACGCCCCATCCAATGATCATGAGCGCTCACGAAGATCATCTGCCTTGGGATGTGCTCAAGGTCCGGTTGACGGAGCTGCTCAACGCTGTCGAGCAGGATGACTACTCCCGTGTCCGTCTACTCTTGCGTGAAACCGTCAGTGGCTACACTCCCGACGGCGAAATCGTCGACTGGATCTACCAGCAGCGCCGTCTCGAACCCTGATTGTTTCATATTTTGAAACGTACACACTTTTGACAGCTCCGTCACATCGCCTAAGTTTGTAGAGCAGCTTCGGAAAAGCTGCTTTCTCAATCGATGTCATGGAGCTTCACTTATGCGTACAGGTTATTTCTCCTCCCTGGTTTTTGCCCTGCTCACCAGCGCCTCTATTGCCGCCATTGCTGCGCCTGCGACAAAGCCTGAGGCTGTCAATGCGCCGCTGGTAATGGACGCTACTGCCAAGGCACAAGGCGAAAAAATCGACCTGAACGGTGCCGATGCCCCGACGCTGCAGCGTGAGCTGGCAGGTGTCGGCGAAGCCAAGGCCAAGGCGATTGTTGCATATCGTGACACTAATGGGCCGTTTGCATCGGTGGATGAATTGCTGGAAGTGAAAGGGATCGGCAAGGCGATTCTGGACAGGAATCGCGATAAGCTCGAAGTGAACTAAGCTTGTAGAGCAACGCCAAGAGGCCGGTCATTGACCGGCCTTTTTACGTTCTGGCGCCAGCGCCTACGCTCGACCTTCCGTCAGCAAATAAAAAATTACGGCTATCATATAGCGGTTGAATTATGCCTATAATAAAAAGCTGAAGCGCTCTGGCGCTCGCTTTCCCTCAAGCATTTTCAGGAGCACTGTCATGAATTCTGCCAAGTCCCAAGGTACAGCTCTTGTCACCGGCGCTTCATCCGGTATCGGCGCAATTTACGCCGAGCGATTGGCGGCACGTGGTTTTGATTTGTTGTTGGTGGCTCGCGACGAGCAGCGGCTGGAAGCGGCGGCGAGCAAGCTGCGCGCCGAGCACGGCATTCAAGTTGAAGTGCTCAAGGCAGACCTGACGCAAAAGGATGATGTGTTGAAACTTGAACAGCGCCTGCGCAGCGATTCCAGCATCAGCCTGTTGCTCAACAACGCCGGGGTCGCTGCAGATGGCTTGCTGGCCAACGCCGACACGGAACAACTGGAGCGCTTGATTCAGCTCAACGTCACCAGCGTTACACGCCTGGCGTCGGCGGCAGCGGCCAGTTTTGCCAAGGCCGGGCGGGGCACGATTATCAATATTGCGTCGGTCGTCGCCTTGTTCCCTGAGCGGTTCAACGCGACTTATAGCGCCAGCAAGGCGTATGTTCTGAGTCTGACCCAATCGTTGAATGCTGAACTCAACGGCACTGGCGTCCAGGTTCAAGCGGTGTTGCCAGGGGTGACACGCACCGAAATCTGGGAGCGTTCCGGTATCGACGCCAGCGGCATCCCGGCTGAAATGATCATGGAGGCTGGGGAAATGGTCGACGCGGCGTTGTCCGGTCTGGACCAGGGTGAGTTGATCACGATTCCTTCGTTGCCCGACGCTGCCGATTGGGATGCCTTTGTAGCGGCGCGTCTGGTGTTGGCACCGAATCTTTCCAAAAGTAAGGCCGCCACGCGTTACAAGTGAGGCGCCATGAATCGGCTTGAGGTAATAGCGGTATGAGTGATCGTCGAGTAGTTGTAACGGGCATGGGCATTGTGTCGCCGCTGGGCACTGGCGTCGAAGCCGTTTGGGCGCGGCTGCTGGCCGGGCGCTCCGGACTGCGGGCGCTGCCAGATGAGGTGGTGGCCGATTTGCCGGCCAAGGTCGGCGGCCCTGTGCCGAGCCTGGCTGAAGATGCGGAAGCCGGCTTCGACCCCGACCGGGCCATCGCGCCCAAAGAACAGAAGAAGATGGACCGCTTCATTATGTTTGCCATGGAGGCTGCACGTCAGGCGCTGGAGCAGTCCGGTTGGAAAGCACTGGACGCCAATGCCCAGGAAAGGACGGCCACCATCATCGGATCTGGCGTGGGTGGTTTCGGCGCCATCGCCGATGCCGTGCGCACCACCGACACTCGTGGTCCGCGGCGTCTGTCGCCGTTCACCATTCCATCGTTCCTGGTCAATCTCGCCGCTGGCCACGTGTCGATCCAGCATGGTTTCAAAGGTCCATTGGGCGCGCCGGTCACAGCCTGTGCGGCCGGCGTTCAGGCGATCGGTGATGCGGCGCGGCTGATCCGTTGTGGCGAGGCCGATATTGCCGTGTGCGGCGGGGCAGAGGCGTCAATCGATCGCGTCAGCCTGGCCGGTTTTGCCGCTGCCCGTGCCTTGTCCAGTGGTTTCAACGACACGCCGGAGCGCGCCTCGCGACCGTTCGACAGTGATCGCGACGGCTTTGTGATGGGGGAGGGTTCCGGTCTGCTGGTGATCGAATCCCTTGAGCATGCGCTGGCCCGTGGTGCCCAGCCCATCGCGGAACTGGTTGGCTACGGCACCAGCGCCGATGCCTATCACCTGACCGCCGGTCCCGAGGACGGCAGCGGTGCCCGACGGGCGATGTCGTTGGCATTGGCGCAGGCGGGAATTTCGCCGGCGCAGGTCCAGCATCTGAATGCTCACGCGACCTCGACCCCGGTTGGGGATCTGGGTGAGTTGGCGGCGATCAAGTCATTGTTCGGGACGGACAACAAGATTGCCGTGACCTCGACCAAGTCTGCCACCGGGCATCTGCTCGGCGCCGCTGGCGGCATCGAAGCGATCTTCACGCTGTTGGCCATCCGCGATCAGATCGTGCCCGCGACCCTCAATTTCGAAACGCCGGACCCGGCAGCCCAAGGCGTGGATATCGTCCACGGCGAAGCGCGGTCGATGCCTATCGAATATGCGCTGTCCAATGGCTTCGGCTTCGGCGGGGTAAATGCCAGCGTGCTGTTCAAGCGTTGGCAGGGTTAGTCGCTGGATTGCTTGAGGTGATTGCGAGTGACGTCGAGAATCCGCTGGGCCAGCTCAGCGTTCTCGACACTGCGGGATAGTAAAAGCGCCCCGACCAGCGTCGACATGATGACGATGCTGCGTTCGGTGGCGTTTTCCCCTTCAAGGGTGCCTTGCACCTGTTCCAGTCGCGCGTTAAGCACCGCGTCGCTGGTGGGGCTTGCTTGCCCGCGCAACCCGAGTTCCGACGACATGGTCGGCAGCGGGCAGCCTTCATGGGGAGAGGTCCGATGCCATTCGGACAAATACGTGTCGATGAACGCATCCAGTGGACGCTCGGAAGCGAACAGCTCGGCGCAAACGCCTTCGACTTGCTCGCCAGCGGCCACCAAGGCCTTTTCCACCAGTTCATCCTTGGATTTGAAGTGCGAATAAAAGCCGCCGTGGGTCAGCCCCAGCGCTTTCATCAACGGTTGCAAGCCAGTCGCACCGATTCCGTCGCGGCGAAAGCGTGCTGACGCTTCCTTGATAATGCGTTGGTGGGTCTGGGCTTTATGGTCCTGCGAGTAACGCATCTCTAATCTCCGCGACAATGCGCCATCTTAACCAATGAATGTTGGATGGTGACTGTACTTCTACTCCTAAAAAGCATGCAGATGCGTCGAACCACAAAAAATAAACCCCGCCTTGGTGGCGGGGTTTTTTGTCAGCGGTCCTGGGCTTCCTTGGCATCCATTTCCGCATTGCGTTCGGCGACGCGTTTACGTTGCTCTTCGGTCAGATCGACCTTGGTGGCGGTGTCGCGCAACATCATCAAACCGCCAACGATCGAGCCGATTGCAACGACCAGAATCAACCAGGCATACCAGGGCATAGGGCTCTCCTTGAGGGCAGGCCGGTTGGCGGAGTTCGCCAACCGATCGTGCATACCACTTTGAGCGATTAATTTTCGCAGTGGTTCCATTCTATGCCTGTTACGCCATGCACATACCCCTGTAGGAGCTGCCGAAGGCTGCGATCTTTTGATCTTGGCGTCATTACGGGCGCTAAAGATCAAAAGATCGCAGCCTTCGGCAGCTCCTACGCGGTTCGCGTCTTACAAGCCGGTCAACATCGCATCCGCCGGCGCATCGGCCCGCAGTTGCGCGGTCAGCATGAAGTACACGAAACCCACCGCCATGAAGCCGAGGAAGATCAACCCGATCAACGCGTTGAACCACGCCATCGCCACCAGGCACACCACCGCCAGCACCAGCGCAATCATCGGCACCAGTGGATAGCATGGCGCGCGGAAGGTGCGTTCCAGATTCGGCTCGGTTTTACGCAGTTTGAACAGGCTGAGCATGCTCATGATGTACATCACGATCGCGCCGAACACCGCCATGGTGATCATCGCCGCCGTCAGCGTCATGCCGCCGAGGTTGATCAAACCGTCGCTATAGATAGCGGCGATACCGATCAGGCCTCCAGCGATGATCGCCCGGTGCGGGGTCTGGAAACGCGACAGTTTGGCCAGGGATTTAGGCAGGTAACCCGCACGGGCGAGGGCGAAGAACTGCCGCGAATAGCCAAGGATGATCCCGTGGAAACTCGCCACCAGGCCGAACAGGCCGATCCACACCAGCATGTGCAACCAGCCGGAGCTTTCGCCCACAACGGTTTTCATCGCTTGCGGCAGCGGGTCGTTGATGTTCGACAGGGTGCGCCAGTCACCAACGCCGCCGGCAAAGAACATCACGTCCATGGCCAGCAGCACCAGGGTCAGGATGCCGCTGATGTAAGCCTTCGGAATCGTGCGTTTCGGGTCCTTGGCTTCCTCGGCGGCCATGGCGGCGCCTTCGATAGCGAGGAAAAACCAGATCGCGAACGGGATCGCCGCGAACATCCCGGCAATCGCCGGTGCGCCGAACACATCGGAACCGGCCCAGCCATTCAGGGCGAAGTTGCTGAAACTGAACGCCGGGGCGACCACGCCCATAAACACCAGCAGTTCCGCCACGGCCAATACGCAGACGATCAACTCGAAGGTGGCCGCGAGTTTCACCCCGAGGATGTTCAGGCCCATGAACACGATGTAGGCGCCGACCGCTGCGTGCTTCGGATCAAGCGCTGGAAACTGCACATTCAGATAGGCGCCAATCGCCAGCGCGATAGCCGGCGGGGCGAAGACGAATTCGATCAGCGTCGCCAGCCCGGCGATCAATCCGCCTTTTTCGCCAAAGGCGCGGCGGCTGTAGGCAAACGGCCCGCCGGCATGGGGAATCGCGGTAGTCAGCTCGGTGAAACTGAAGATAAAGCAGGTGTACATGGTGGCGACCATAAAAGAAGTCACCAGAAAGCCCAATGTCCCCGCCACGCCCCAGCCATAACTCCAGCCGAAGTACTCACCGGAAATCACCAGCCCGACCGCAATGCCCCACAGGTGCAGCGTGCCCAGCGTGGGTTTGAGTTGTGTGTTCATGCGTTGCTCCCTGAACGGTTTGGAAAGCTCGGGGGAGGGCGTTGCAGTGGGCGTGCCATTTTGTATTTGGGCGTCGTAAAGCGGTTAAAGCTGTCGTATCGGGGATGATCGGCGCTGGATGTCGGCTTTTTGTGCGCCAGTTGGGAGCAGGGTCGCCCGATATGCCGCCTTCGCGAGCAGGCTCGCTCCCACAGGGGATTTGTGAACGACGCAAAACCAATGTGGGAGCGAGCCTGCTCGCGAAGAGGCCCACCCAGTCACCACAAAACCAACCTGTAACGCCCGCATAAACCCACTCTTTACGCTTTCTTTATGCCCCGCCACACCCCTCGCTCTCGTTCCTTTACAGCCTTGTTTCCGACAATGACTCCACACGCGGCAATACGCCGTAACACGGAGAACTTCCATGAGCGTTCTGGACGGGGTGTCACTGCTATTGGCAGTGGGGCTGTTCATTTATCTGTTGGTTGCGCTGTTGCGCGCGGACCGGAACTAGGAGCGGCTATGCACAGTTATGACTATTGGCTGATCCTGGCCTTCTTCGCCGTGGTGTTGATCCCGGCACCGTTCCTTGGGCGTTTCTACTACAAGGTCATGGAAGGCCAGCGCACGTGGCTGTCGCCGATCCTCGGCCCGGTCGAGCGTGGCTGTTACCGAGTGGCCGGCGTGGATCCGCAGGCCGAACAGAGCTGGCAGAAATACACCCTGGCCTTGCTCGCCTTCAACCTCGCGGGTTTCTTGCTGTTGTTCGCGATCCTGTTGTTCCAGGATCACTTGCCGCTCAACCCGCAAAACCTGCCGGGCCAAGAGTGGACGCTGGCGTTCAACACCGCCGTCAGCTTCATGACCAACACCAACTGGCAGGCCTACAGCGGTGAAGCGTCCCTGAGCTACCTGAGTCAGATGGTCGGCCTCACCGTGCAGAACTTCGTCAGCGCCGCCACCGGCCTCGCCGTGCTGGTTGCCTTGTGCCGTGGTATCGGTCGCAAGTCGACCAAGAGCCTGGGCAACTTCTGGGTCGACATGACCCGCGCCACCCTCTACGGCCTGCTGCCGCTGTGCCTGCTGCTGGCGCTGTACCTGGTCTGGCAGGGCGTGCCGCAAACTTTTGCGCAGTACGTGAATGCCGTGACCATGCAGGGTGTCGATCAGGTCATTCCGCTCGGCCCGGCTGCCAGCCAGATTGCGATCAAGCAACTTGGCACCAACGGCGGTGGCTTCTTCGGCGTCAACTCGGCGCATCCGTTCGAGAACCCGACGGCGTGGAGCAACCTGTTTGAGATGGCCTCGATCATCCTGATCCCGGTGGCGCTGGTGTTCACCTTCGGCCACTACGTGAAGGACCTGCGTCAGAGCCGCGCGATTGTGGCCTGCATGTTTGCGCTGTTCCTGATCGGCGGCGCGACGTCGCTGTGGGCCGAGTACCAACCGAACCCGACCCTGGCCAACGCTGCCGTCGAACAGACCGCACCGCTGGAAGGCAAGGAAGCGCGCTTCGGTACGACGGCGACAGTGCTGTGGTCAGTGACCACGACGGCGGCGTCCAACGGTTCGGTCAACGCCATGCACGACAGCCTCAACCCGCTGACCGGCATGGTCGCGCTGGTCAACATGATGGTCGGCGAAGTGATCTTCGGCGGCGTCGGCGCCGGGCTTTACGGCATGTTGCTCAACGTGTTGATCGCGGTGTTCCTCGCCGGCCTGATGATCGGCCGCACCCCGGAATACCTCGGCAAGAAACTGCAGGCCAGGGAAGTGCAACTGCTGGTGGTGACCCTGCTGGTGATGCCGGTTGGCGTGCTGGTGCTCGGCGCGATTGCCGCCAGCCTGCCGGGCCCGGTCGCCGCGGTGAGTAACCCCGGCGCCCACGGTTTCAGTCAGTTGCTCTACGCCTACACCTCGGCCAGTGCCAACAACGGCTCGGCGTTCGGTGGCTTCGGCGCCAACACCGCGTTCCACAACCTGATGCTGGGGCTGGGCATGTTGATCGGTCGCTTTGGTTACATCCTCCCGGTTCTGGCGTTGGCCGGCAGCCTGGCGATGAAGAAAACCGCACCGATCGGCCAGAACAGCTTCCCGACTCATGGCCCGCTATTTGTGACGTTGCTGACCGTGACCATTTTGCTCGTGGGTGGCCTGACCTTCTTGCCGACGTTGGCACTGGGTCCGATTGCCGAACACTTGAGCATGGGCTTCTGAGGATTGAATGATGAATATGCCCGCAACTAAACCGGCGCCTGTCAAAGCCCCGGAACAACCGAAAACCGCGATCTCGGCCCTGTGGCGTCCGGCGCTGGTGCAAGCCTTCGTCAAACTCGACCCTCGGCAATTGCAGCGCGCGCCGGTGATGCTGGTGGTCGAACTGACCGCCGTGCTGACCACCGTGCTCTGCTTTATTCCCGACAGCGCCGTGCCGACCTTCGTCGCCGCGCAAATCGCGTTGTGGCTGTGGTTCACCGTGCTGTTCGCCAACTTCGCCGAAGCCCTGGCCGAAGGTCGCGGCAAGGCCCGCGCCGACAGCCTCAAGGCTGGCAGCGAAGGTTTGAGCGCCCGGCGCCGGACTTCCAATGGCACCTTCCAGGTGGTGCCCGCCACCAGCCTGCGCAAGGATGATGTGGTGCGCGTCGAAGCCGGGGAAATGATTCCCGGTGACGGCGAGGTGATTGAAGGTATCGCGGCGGTTAACGAAGCGGCGATTACCGGTGAATCCGCGCCGGTGATTCGCGAATCCGGCGGCGACCGTTCGGCCGTCACCGGCAACACCCGGCTGGTGTCCGACTGGCTGCTGGTGCGCATCACCGCCAACCCGGGCGAATCGACGCTGGATCGGATGATCGCGCTGGTCGAAGGCGCCAAACGCCAGAAAACCCCGAACGAAGTAGCGCTCGACATCCTGCTGATCGGCTTGACCCTGATCTTCCTGCTGGTGGTCGTGACCCTGCAACCGTTCGCCCACTTCGCCAATGGCAGCTTGCCGCTGGTGTTCCTGGTGGCATTATTGGTCACGCTGATTCCGACCACGATTGGTGGTTTGTTGTCGGCTATCGGTATCGCCGGGATGGACCGTCTGGTGCGGCTGAACGTAATCGCCAAATCCGGGCGCGCCGTGGAAGCGGCGGGGGACGTGCACGTCCTGCTGCTGGACAAGACCGGCACCATCACTTTCGGTAACCGTCGTTGCACCGCCGTCTATGCAGCGCCAGGCGTCAACGCGAAAGAACTGGCCGAGGGGGCGTTGTTTGCTTCGCTGGCCGACGATACCGCTGAAGGTAAATCCATCGTCGAGTACCTGCGGGGGACTCATCCGCAGCCCGAGCCGTCCGCCGAGTTGCTGACCGCCGTGCCGTTCAGCGCCGAGACTCGCCTGTCCGGTGTCGACTATCAGGGCCGCGTGTACCGCAAAGGCGCGGTGGATTCGCTGCTGGCCTTCGTCGGCCTGAAACGTGCCGACCTGGCAGCGTCCCTGTCCCGGGAAATCGACAAGATTGCCCAGAGCGGCGGCACGCCGTTGCTGGTGTGTGCCGACGGCAAATTGCTCGGCGCGATCCACCTCAAGGACGTGGTCAAGCCTGGCATTCGCGAACGTTTCGCCGAGCTGCGCAAGTTGGGCATCCGCACCGTCATGGTGACCGGCGACAACCCGCTGACTGCGGCGGCGATTGCAGCTGAAGCCGGTGTGGATGACGTCTTGGCCGAAGCCACCCCGGAGAAAAAACTGGCGCGCATTCGCCACGAGCAGAACGATGGTCGCCTGGTCGCGATGTGCGGCGACGGCGCCAACGATGCCCCGGCCCTGGCCCAGGCAGACGTGGGCATGGCGATGAACGACGGTACGCAAGCGGCACGCGAGGCGGCGAACATGGTCGACCTCGACAGCGATCCGACCAAGCTGCTGGACGTGGTGCAAATCGGCAAGGAATTGCTGGTGACTCGCGGCGCGCTGACGACCTTTTCCATCGCCAACGACGTGGCCAAGTACTTCGCGATCCTGCCGGCGCTGTTCGCCTCGATCTACCCGCAACTTGGCGTGCTCAACGTCATGCACCTGAGCAGTCCGCAGAGCGCGATCCTCTCGGCGATTGTGTTCAACGCCTTGATCATCGTGGTGCTGATTCCACTGGCGTTGCGCGGTGTTCGCGTACAGGCGGCGAGTGCGGCGGCGTTGTTGCGACGCAACCTGCTGATCTATGGGTTGGGTGGGATTCTGGTGCCGTTCGTGGGCATCAAGGCGATCGACATGCTGTTGACGGCGTTGCATTTGGTTTGACCCTGAGTGGTGTGCCCACCACACCGCCTTCGCGAGCAGGCTCGCTTCCACAATTTGAAATGCATTCCCCTGTGGGAGCGGGCTTGCTCGCGAAGAAGCCAACACGGTCCACCTGACTAAACGCTGTATTTGTTCTCTGAATTCGAGGATTTTGAAATGTCCACAATGATACGTCCGGCCCTGAGCCTGCTGGTGCTGATGACCCTGATCACCGGCGTCGCCTACCCCTTGGTGGTCACCGGCGTCGCGCAAGTCGCGTTCCCGGACCAGGCCAACGGCAGCCTGGTGCGTGACGCCGACGGCAAGGTCCGTGGTTCGTCACTGATTGCCCAGGATTTCGTCGGTGACGCCTGGTTCCATCCACGGCCATCGGCCGGTGCATTTGCCACGGTGTCGAGCAGCGCCAGCAACCTCTCGCCGAGCAACCCGGCGCTGGCTACGCGAGTGATCGACGATGCCAACAAATTGCTGGTGCCAGGGCAAGGTCCGGTGCCGTTGGCGATGTTGACCACCTCCGGCAGCGGCCTCGATCCACACTTGCCTCCGGCGGCGATTGCCTATCAACTGGCGCGTGTTGCGGCGGCGCGTAATGTGCCGGTGTCGACGCTTCAGCAACTGCTGAACGCGAATATCGAGCAGCCGTTGGTGGGGCCGCCGGTGGTTAATGTGTTGGCGTTGAATATCGCGCTGGAAAAGCTATAGATCGGTGGCGCCGCTAATCGCGAGCAAGCTCGCTCCCACAGGGGATCTTCAGCGCCCCCAAATCCCATGTGGGAGCGAGCTTGCTCGCGATGGCGGCCGCACAATCACCACCACAATAACTGGAAAAAGAGATTCCCAAGCATGAGTGACTCCGGCCGCGCCGACGCATTGTTAGCAGACCTGCCCCGCGATGGTCGTGGCCGGCTCAAGGTGTTCCTTGGCGCCGCGCCCGGTGTCGGCAAGACCTACGCCATGCTGCAAGCCGCCCACACCCAACTGCGCCAAGGCGTGAAAGTCATTGCCGGCGTGGTCGAAACCCACGGTCGCGCCGAAACCGAAGCGCTGCTCGGTGGCTTGCCGCAACAACCGCTGGTGCGCTCGGAATACCGCGGCGTGATGCTCGAAGAAATGGACCTCGACGGCCTGCTCGCAGCCAAGCCGAAACTGGTGCTGGTCGACGAACTGGCCCACAGCAACGCCCCCGGCAGTCGTCACGCGAAACGCTGGCAAGATATTCAGGAATTGCTCGCCGCCGGCATCGACGTGTACACCACGGTCAACGTCCAACACCTGGAAAGCCTCAACGATCAAGTGCGCGGCATCACCGGCGTGCAGGTCCGCGAAACCCTGCCGGATTGGGTCCTGCAAGAAGCGTATGAACTGCTGCTAATCGACCTGCCGCCCCGGGAATTGCTGGAGCGTTTGCGTGACGGCAAAGTCTACGTGCCGGAACAGGCGAGGGCGGCAATCGATGCGTTTTTCACCCAGACCAACCTCACCGCCCTGCGCGAAATGGCCATGCAGACGGCGGCGGCCCAGGTCGATGATGACTTGGCCCAAGGTTATCGCCAGCTCGGTCAGGCAGCGCCAGCCGTGCGCGGTCGCTTGTTGGTCGGGGTCGACGGCGATGCCCAGGCCGAACGCCTCGTACGTCACGCCAGTCGCGTCGCCCAGCGCCGGCATTTGCCGTGGAGCCTGGTGCATGTGGACAACGGCAGCGTGCGCGACGAGCAATCACGCTTGCGTCTGCAAAGTGCCCAGCAACTGGCCGAACGCCTCGGTGGCGAAGTCGTTCTGCTGCGCGCCGGTGAGGTGGCGAAAACCCTGATCCAGCACGCCGCCGAACGTCGCGCCAGCCTGGTGTTGGTCGGACAGTCCCGCCAGCGCTTGCGGCGGCGTTTGTTCGGCGGTGGTCTGGCGTCACGCTTGCTGCGCGATGCCCGAGGGCTGGAAATCAACGTCCTCGACAGCGATCACGAAGAGCATCAGCCACGCCAGCGTTCGACGCACTCACTGGTCTGGTTCGACTACGCGTTGGCCGTGGTGGCGACACTGTTGGCGAGTGCGTTGGCCTGGGCCGTGGCGAGTGTCTTGCCGCTACCGAATATCTCCCTGGTATTCCTCGCTGCTGTGTTGCTGGTGGCGGTGCGCAGCAGCCTCGGCCCGGCGCTGGCCTGTGCGGCACTGTCGTTTCTGACCTACGACTTTCTGTTCATTCCGCCGAATTTTTCTTTCAGCATCCAGCGCGAAGAAGACGTGCTGACCCTGCTGTTTTTCCTGTTGATGGCCGCGCTCACCGGTAACCTCGCCGCGCGGCAGCGTCGGCAGTTGCAGGCCCTGCGCGACACCCAGGAAGAAACCACCGAACTGCTCGACCTGTCGCGCAAACTCACTGCCGCCACCGATCGCCAGGCTGTGGTCAGCGCCGCCGCGCAACATTTGAACGGCTGGAGCGATCTGCAACTGTGCCTGCTCAATCGCGACGGGCAGGGCGGCTGGAAAGTCGAGACCGGTGGCCCACTGGAATTCTCCGAAGCCGAACGCGCCGCCGCCGATTGGGCTTGGCAACACGATCAACCGGCGGGCGCCGGCACCGGCACGCTGCCGTTCGGTCGTTGGTGGTGGTGGCCATTGTCGGTCGAGGACGGACCGCTGGGATTACTCGGCGTGTGCGCCAAAGAAGGCCAGACCTTGAGCGGTCAGCGCCGACGTTTGTTGACTGCCCTGAGCCAACCGCTGGCCCAGGCGTTGGCCCGTGCGCAATTGGCCGAGGACCTGGAAGCCGCGCGGCTGCACGGCGAAACCGAGCAACTGCGCAGCGCGTTGCTGGCTTCGGTGTCCCACGATTTGCGCACGCCGCTGACCTCCATGCGCGGCAGCATCGACAGCCTGCTGGCCCTCGGCGAAGCGATCCCGCTGGAGGATCGCCGCGAGTTGCTCGAAGGCACTCGCGATGAAGCCGAACGCCTCGATCGCTACATCCAGAACCTGCTGGACATGACCCGCCTCGGTCACGGCGCGCTGAAACTGGCGCGGGACTGGGTGTCGCCGGCCGATATCGTCGGCAGTTCGCTCAATCGCCTGCGCGCGGTGCTGGCGCCGTTGCAGGTCAGCACCGAAGTGCCGGCCGAGTTGCCGCTGCTCTATGTGCATGCGGCGCTGATCGAGCAGGCGCTGGTCAACGTAATGGAAAACGCTGCACGGTTTTCCCCCGCTCACGGGCGCCTGCAAGTGCGCGCCGGGGCCGATGACAGCGAGCTGTTTTTCTCGGTGAGCGATGAAGGTCCGGGGATTCCCGAAGAAGAACGCTCGAAGATTTTTGACATGTTCTACACCGCCGCTCGCGGTGATCGGGGCGGGCAGGGCACTGGGCTGGGGCTGGCGATCTGTCAGGGCATGGTCGGCGCCCATGGCGGGCGGATCAGCGTCGCCGACGGCATCGAAGGTCGCGGCACCTGCATCACCTTGCACTTGCCGTTGCAGGCGCAGCCGGTCTTTGAAAATTAAGCGCCTAAAGTGAAGCCTGATCACGCTTGCGCTACTCTCTTGCCACTTCTTTGTGTTGATGTGAATTCATGAGCCAGACTGCGACCATCTTGGTCATCGACGACGAACCGCAGATCCGAAAATTCCTGCGCATCAGCCTCGCCTCCCAGGGCTACAAAGTACTGGAGGCCGGCACTGGCAACGAAGGACTGGCGCAAGCGGCGCTGAACAAACCCGATCTGCTGGTGCTCGACCTCGGCTTGCCGGACATGGACGGCCAGCAAGTGCTGCGCGAATTTCGCGAATGGTCGACGGTGCCGGTGTTGGTGTTGTCGGTGCGGGCCAGCGAAGGGCAGAAAGTCGAAGCGCTGGATGGCGGCGCCAACGACTACGTGACCAAGCCGTTCGGCATTCAGGAATTCCTTGCCCGGGTGCGCGCCTTGTTGCGCCAGGCGCCGGCGGGTGAAGCCCAGCAAGCGGCGTTGACGTTCGGGCCGCTGACGGTGGACCTGGCGTATCGTCGGGTGTTGCTCGACGGCGCCGAAGTCGCGCTGACCCGCAAGGAATACGCGGTGCTGGCGCAACTGGCGCGGCATCCGGGGCGGGTGATTACCCAGCAGCAATTGCTCAAGGATATCTGGGGGCCGACCCATACCGAGGACAGTCATTATCTGCGGATTGTGGTGGGGCATCTGCGCCAGAAACTGGCGGACGATCCGACACAGCCGCGGTTTATCGTGACCGAGGCGGGGGTGGGTTATCGGTTGATTGAGTCTCAGGGGTAGCCGAAAAGATCGCAGCCTGCGGCAGCTCCTACAGGGTGTACGCCATTCCAATGTAGGAGCTGCCGAAGACTGCGATCTTTTGATCTTTATTGATCTTCAGCTCTGCTCTTTCTCATACCGATCCATCGTATCCCGCGCAATCTCCCGACCCAACGCGATCAACTCCGGCGCCTTGTAGAACTCGAAAAACCGGCACACCCGCTTCGGCACGTTGATCAGGACGTCCGGTGGATACCCGGCAATCTTGTACTGCGCCAGCGAGGTCTGCATCACCTCGAAACTCTGGTTGATCAAGTCCAGCAAAGACGCCGGCCCGACGTTATCGATGATGAACGAACCGGTAGCGGATTTCGGCGCGCCTTCACCTTGCGGGGCGGCCGCCGGTTGCTGGGCTTCGGGTTCGGCGGACTCGATCCAGGGATTGATCTCCGCCGCTTCGGCCTTCAGTGCTTCCTGTTCCAGCAACAGCAATTGTTCGGCCTGTTTGCGCCGGAACGGCATCTTCGAACCGAGCGAATTAATCAAACTATTGAACCGCGACTTGAACGCCGCCGGACGCTGGATCACCGGCAATTGGTAATGGCGCTGGTTGGTCGAGTTGAGGTTGACCGCGATGATCAGATCACAATGGCTCGACACCACCGGCACGATCGGCAACGGGTTGAGCAAACCGCCATCCACCAGCATGCGATTGCCCTGCATCACGGGCGTGAACAAACTGGGAATTGCCGCCGAGGCGCGAATGGCCTGGTGCAGACAGCCGGCCTGGAACCAGATTTCCTGCTGGTTGGTCAGGTCGGTGGCCACCGCCGTGTAGGGAATGCGCAGGTCTTCAATATTGATCTCGCCGACGATCTTGCGAATCTGGCCGAAGACTTTCTCGCCACGAATGGCGCCCAGGCGAAAACTGACGTCCACCAGACGCAACACATCGAGGTAATCCAGGCTTTCGATCCAGTCGCGATACTCGTTGAGTTTGCCGGCGGCATAAATCCCGCCGACCACGGCGCCCATGGAGCAACCGGCGATGCAGGCGATGTCGTAGCCACGCCGTTCGATCTCTTCAATGACACCGATATGCGCGTAGCCCCGGGCTCCACCCGAGCCCAGCACCAGTGCGACACGCTTTTTCATTAATCGCCCTCGTCTGACAAGGTTCAACAATGCACCCATCGAGGGGCGCGCTTCAATCGGTAAGGTCGTTTGCCGGGGCGGGGGCGTCGTTTTTTCGACACTGCATGGCGCCAGATGGGTATGCTCGCGAGCGCTATAGTTTGTACGGGCGGGGCAAGGCACTTTTTGCGCGGCGCATCGTCTTACTTGCACGACTGTTTATCTATCTTTGAGGTGTTATCGATGAAAGCCTGGATCTGTGTGCCTTTGATTGCCTTGGCTCTGGCCGGTTGTGCCGGCAAAACTGCGTACCGCGACAGCTGCGGCACCCAGATCGATGCGGCCTGGCATGAGCTGGACCTGGCTAAGGCCGAAGGTTTCGCCGGCACCGTCAGTTACTCCAAGGCCCTGTCGCTGTTGACCGGCGCCAAGACCCAGCAGCAATTC
The DNA here is from genome assembly GCF_026016365.1 of Pseudomonas sp. B21-053. Classification (NCBI taxonomy): domain Bacteria; kingdom Pseudomonadati; phylum Pseudomonadota; class Gammaproteobacteria; order Pseudomonadales; family Pseudomonadaceae; genus Pseudomonas; species Pseudomonas sp. B21-053. The sequence goes on along the minus strand of NZ_CP087205.1, from coordinate 5,112,890 downwards.
GAAGCCTACGAAGGCTGCACCAGCAAGGCTGAAAAGGCGCGCTTCTACATTCGTGAGTCGCGCGCGGGTCGATAAGCGCATGATGTAGCTCAATGCCTGCGGCATGCGCCGCAGGCAGGATGAGATTGAGCGCGATAACGGAAACTCGATTCAGGGAGCAAGTGATGTCTGCCTTGGTTGACCGGTTGGTGGCTCAGGTCTTGAGCATTGAAGTTCGTCTGTTGGCCTGCCAGGCACGCTTGAGTGCTCGCACCGATCCTGAGGCGCTGCACGATTTGCGCACCACGGTTCGGCGCTTGCGCAGTCTGTTGCGACCGTTGCGCGGTTTGCCTGGGGTCGAGCAACTGGAAAGCGCAGCGTCCGGGGTCGGTAAACTGACCACGCCGCTGCGCGATCGCGAAGTGCTGGCGGCGTACTTGCTCCAGCACGGTCAACCCGAGGCGGCGCAGCGGCGCATGGCGCAAATGGATGTGGCTTATCCGACCGTTGCGACCAGCCCGCAGGTTATTCAACTGCTGATGATCCTCGATGCTTTTCCGCGATTCCTGCGGGCGTCCCAGCGTCAGGGGTTGCTCAAGGGCTTGCGCCAGCGCATCGAAAAGCGTCTGGCCAAGCAGTGGAAAAAACTCGATCACACCCTGCACGATCCGGCTCACGATCGTCATCTGCTGCGTTTGTTGATCAAGCGCGTGCGCTATGGCATCGAGGCCTATCCCGAACTGGATCGCCTGCCGAAAGCGGCGATGCCACGGCTCAAATCGGCCCAGGCTGCGTTGGGCGATTGGCACGATTGCTGGCAGTGGTTGCTGCGGGCCGAGCAGGAGGCGGATTTGCTGCCTTGTGTTGCAGTCTGGAAAACCACCATGGCCAAGGCTGAAGGCCGCGCCGACCGGGTGCTCGATAAACTCAGCAAGGCCTGCTTCAAATCCTGAGAACCCCACTAATCCCCTGTGGGAGCGGGCTTGCTCGCGAATGCGGTGTGTCAGTCACCACCTGTATTGACTGACACACCGCATTCGCGAGCAAGCCCGCTCCCACAAGGGATCTATGTTGGATTTGGAATTGCGTCCTATCTGTCAGTCTCTTTGTCCGGAATAAGCGCTGTATCCCCTCCGCAGGCTGGTTAAGATCCCTTCATTCTTTTCCCGCATTCTTGAGGTTCCCATGCGCTTTTCCGATCTGCTTGACGCTGTGCGCAGCCAACCGCAGGCGTTGTCCATACCTGCCGAATGGGGCCAGGGCCGCGCCAGTTTTGGTGGCCTGATCGCCGCGTTGCAGTACGAAGCCATGCGCACGAAAGTCCCGGCGGGTCGTCCGGTGCGTTCGCTGGCGATCACTTTTGTCGGCCCGGTCGAGCCGGATGTGCCAGTCAGTTTTGAAGTCGATGTCTTGCGCGAAGGCAAAGCCGTCAGCCAGGTGCTGGGCCGGGTGATGCAGAAAGGTCAGGTGGTGACGTTGGTCCAAGGCAGCTTCGGCGCCTCGCGACCGTCCGAAGTGGCCGTGGCGGCCCAGCCTGCACCCGAGATGAAGCACTGGGACGACTGCCAGGAACTGCCTTACATCAAAGGCGTGACCCCGGAATTCATGAAACATCTGGCGATGCGCTGGAGCGTCGGCGGGTTGCCGTTCACCGGGAACAAATCCCGGGATATGGGCGGTTGGGTGCGCTTGCGCGGCGATGTGAAGGAAGAGGCGCTGAGCGAAGCGTACATTCTCGCGCTGGTCGATGCCTGGCCGCCGGCCCTGTTGCCGCACCTGAACAAACCGGCGGCGGGCAGCACGCTGACCTGGACCATCGAATTCGTCCAGCCGCTGCTGGCGTTGAACACGCTGGACTGGTGCAAGTACCTGGTAGACATCGAACTCGCCCGTGACGGCTACGGTCACGCGGCGGCGAAGCTATGGAGCGCTGACGGTCAGTTGATCGCCATGAGCCGGCAGACTGTGACGATCTTCGCCTGACTCAACGGTGGTGGCGCTTACGCCAGGCGCGCCACCAGCCGCCGCTGAGGAAAAACCGTGGGAAGGTCAGGAACTGCTCGACCAGCAAGCGTGACATCGCATCTTTGCGATCAGTGAACGGCTCGGAGGCTTGCGCCTCCAGGCTGTGACCGTGACGCTGCAAGCCCAGGCCGGCGATGATGCCGATCACGCCGATCACGACATTCAGCAAACTCAGGCTGAACACCCCGGACACTATTAACAGAAACCCGATAATGAACAGCGGCACCGCAATCAGGTGCAACGCCAGGTTGGTGGGGTGCTGATGATTGTGCGGGTAGGACTTCCATTGCCAGGCCGGAAGGTTGGGGTGACGTTTGCCCATGATGAAACTCCTCAAATCCATGTTGAACACATGCTTGAAGAATAGGCGCGGTGCTGGAGGGCGGCGAATCAAGGTTGGCTATCGAAGTGATAGGGGCTCATGGCAAAAATTGATGTTGACGGGGCGGACGCCTTCGCGGGCAAGCCTTGCTCCTACAGGTTCGCGCATTACAATGTAGGAGCGAGGCTTGCCCGCGAAGATGCCCTCAAAGCTTGAGCTGCCCTATCGCCTTACTCAACTCCCCAGCCAACGTCGCCAATTCATTACTGGTATTCGCCGAATCCACGGTCTGCTGCACGGTGTTCTCGGTCACGTCACGAATGCTCACCACCGACCGGTTCATCTCCTCCGCCACATGACTCTGCTGCTCGGCGGCCACGGCGATCTGCGTGTTGCTCTCACGCATCTGCGCCACCGCGCTGGTGATTTGCGCCAGTGCAGTGCCGGCCTCCTGAGCCTGCTGCACGCAGTCGTCAGCCTTGAACGAACTTTCCTGCATGAAATCCACGGCATCCCGCGTCCCGGCCTGCAAGGCGGACACCATCAAGGTAATTTCGTCGGTGGAGGTTTGCACACGCTTGGCCAGGTTGCGCACTTCATCGGCCACCACCGCAAAACCACGGCCCATTTCACCGGCCCGCGCAGCCTCGATGGCGGCGTTGAGCGCCAGCAGGTTGGTTTGCTCGGCGATGCTGTGAATCACGCTGACCACGCCATTGATCTTCTGGCTGTCTTCGGCCAGTCGCTGGATCATCTCGGCGGTCTGTTGCACACCGCTGGATAACCCGGCAATCGACTTCTGCACCCGACTGACCACTTCCTGGCCACTGCCAGCCAGGGTGTCGGCGCTTTGCGAGAGGTCGCGGGTGGCGCCGGCGTGTTGGGCGATATGGTAGACCGTGGCGGTCATTTCATTGATTGCGGTGGCGGCCTGATCGGTTTCGCTTTGCTGACCGAGCATGCCGTGGCGCACATCGTTCATGCTCGCCGCCAATCGCGCCGCACCGACGTCCAGCTGCTTGGCGGTATTGGCGACGGTGTTGACCACCCGCTGATAACCGGCCTGCATCGCATTGAACGCGTTTGCCATCTGCCCGACTTCATCCTTGCAGGCCAGAGGCACGCGGGCGGACAGGTCGCCGGTTTTCTCGACGTGCAGCATCACATCTTTCAAGGTGTTGAGCTGGCTGAGCAGGAAGCGGATCAACAACTGCGAAGCCCCGAGCATCGCCAGCATCAGAATCGCCACCGCCATCGCATAGTTGAAGAAGCGCTCGCTGAACACCTGGCTCAGGCTGGGACCGTAGGCGATCACCGCGACTTGTTGGCCGTCAGCGCGACTGAACACCTCGGCGCCCATCAACGGGTTGTCGCCGAACAGCGGCATCGCATTGATCTCGACCCAACCGTTGTTGGTGTCGGTCAGCTCGAGCACGGGTTGTTCGTTCAGCCGTGGAGCCTGGCCGTGACTGAACATCAGCACGTTGTCCGCCTTGGGCAGCGGCTGCCCGACGGGCCAGGCGCTAAGCAAACGCGCCTGGGCCTGGGCCGACGCCTGGGACGCGTGGCTGCGGGCCTGCTGTTCGAGTTGTACGGCGTACAACACCAACAGCAGGGTAGTGACGAAGGCGACCGCATTGACCGCCCAGAATTTGTATTTCAGCGAGATGTTGCTAAGCCAGGCACCCATAGGAAGGTCTTCTCTGATAGCGGAAACAGCATTGGCAAGGTGCCAGTATTGTGCCGCTATGCAGGGAGTTGGATTTGACGCAGGTCAACAACCAGCACACAGATATTGTGGGCCAACACTAATCCCCTGTGGGAGCGGGCTTGCTCGCGAAAGCGTCAGCACATGAAAGACCGCTTTCGCGAGCAGGCTCGCTCCCACAGGGGAGTTGGGGTTACTGGGGAATTGAGGGGAGACGGAAGAATGCCCGCGCACAAGCCGTCGTATGCGCCGCCAGGTCCTCTTCGCTCTCTTCACGATGCAACGCCACTTCACGCAGCACTTCAGTCAGATACGCCGGCTCGTTACGCCCGTTCTTCGGCTTCGGTCGCAAACTGCGCGGCAGCAGGTACGGCGCATCGCTCTCCAGCATCAGTCGGCCACGCTTGATCTCTTTCACCAGCGGATGCAGGTGCGTGCCCCGACGTTCATCGCAGATCCAGCCGGTAATGCCGATGTGCAGATCCAGGTCGAGGTAGCTGAACAGCGCTTTCTTTTCACCGGTGAAGCAATGCACCACGGCGGCCGGCAACTGATCGCGGTAGTCCCGCAGGATTTCCAGCAGGCGCTGGCTGGCATCGCGCTCATGCAGGAACACCGGCAATTGCAGCTCGACTGCCATGGCCAGATGCTGCTCAAGGACCTTTTCCTGCTGCGGGCGCGGCGAGAAGTCGCGGTTGAAGTCCAGCCCGCATTCGCCCACGGCGACCATGTTCGGCTCCTTGAGCAAACTGCGCAGGCGCTGTTCGCTGTCGGCGTTCCAGTCGCTGGCAGAGTGGGGGTGAATGCCGGCGGTGGCGAACAGCCGTTGTGCGCTTTCATCCAGTTGCCGACACAGCTCCAGCGCTTGCTCGCTGCCGTCGACGCTGGTCCCGGTCAGCACCAATTGGCAGACCCCGGCCGCGTAGGCGCGATCAAGTACTGCCTGGTGTTTATCGTCGAAACTGGGGTTGGTCAGGTTGACGCCGATATCGATGAGTTGCATGGTGCTACCTCGGACCAAAGGCCGGAAAGCATATCAGAGCTGTAGATTTATAAGAAAAGCCAAGAACTACAACGAGTTGAAGCTGTCTCTTGATGCCGCGAGACAGGTCGGGTTGGTGAAACTGCCATCACTGTGCCAGTCTTGCGCACGTTGCCAGCGCTCCAGGCGCTCTGTTTCTGTCGTTCGATGTCATGAATTTTCGTGAGGTCGGCCAGTATTCTTTCCGGAGAGTGGATGACACGTCCCTCGGTTTTGCTACTGCTGTGTTGTTCGTTGCTGCTGCCGTTGCCGGCGGTTGCGCGTCTGGCCGGACCGCTGCAAGCCGTGCCGGCCACCAAGGTGCGCGATCTGGCGGAAATCCGCAGCAGCCGTGTGCTGAAAGTCCTGGTCAACCAGAGTCGTAACAGCTCCGGCGAAGTCCAGGGCCAGGCCATCGGCGTCGAATACCATCGCCTGCGCGCCTTCGAGCAATACCTCAACGGGCATGCCCGCGACGGCCAGGAAATCACCCTCAAGATCATCCCCAAAGCCAAGGATCAATTACTCGGCGCGTTGCAGCGCGGCGAGGGCGATCTGGTGGCGCCGGGAGAACTGCTCGATCCGCAATCCGGCCACGCGGTCAGTACCAGCGAACCGATTGCGAGCAACGTGCCGCTGATCCTGGTCGGGATCAAGGGCGAACGCCGTTATACAAAACTCGAACAACTCTCCGGCAAGACCCTGGCGTTGCCCACGGGCAGTGCCGCCGGGGATGCGGTCAGTCAGATCAACCAGAAACTTGCCCTGCACAAACTGGCGCCGATAACGGTCGAGTGGGTCGATCCGAGTCTGGCGGTCGAGGACGTGTTGGAGATGGTCCAGGGTGGCATCTTCCACCTGACCATCGTCGAGCAACCGATCGCCGAGCGCTGGGGCAAGATCCTGCCCAAGCTGCGCTTCGATCGGCAGTTGCTGATCAGCGAGCCGGGTGAGGAATACTGGTTCGTGCGCCGCGATGCGTCGATGCTGCGGGCCAGTATCGATCGCTTCCTGACCACCTATAAAAAGCCGTCGGATGAGGACGTGGCATTCCTGCGTATCTACCGACGGCTGTATCAAGTCCACTATCCGCTGGCCAAGGCTGACCGACAGCGTCTGGAAAAACTCCGCCCGGTATTGCAGAAGCACGCGGATGCCCAAGGCATGGACTGGCTGAACCTGGCGGCGCTGGCGTTCAAGGAGTCGGCGCTACAACCCGAGGCTCGCGGTGGCGGCGGCCCGACCGGCCTGATGCAGATCACCCCGTCCGCCGCCCAGCGCGTCGGGGTCAACAATATTCAGAACCTCGACGCCAATGTGCAGGCCGGGGCCAAGTACCTGGCAATGATCCGTCGCAAATTCTTCTCCAGCCCCAAACTCAACGAGCGCGAGCGCATGGCGTTTGTGCTGGCGGCCTACAACATGGGACCGGAACGGGTTCAGGGGATGCGCGCCGAGGCCCGGCGCCGGGGCTTGAATCCGAATCAGTGGTTCTTCCAGGTCGAGCGCATCGCCATGGAGCAGGTGGGGATGGGCGCCGTCAGCTATGTTAATAGCGTGAACAAGTATTACTTGGCGTTCGATCGGGAGCGGGAGTCGTTGGAGCCTCAGGGGCAAAAAGTCGCCTCACGTAAATGATCGACTAAACTGATGATTATGGCGAAATATTTGCGCTTTTATCATTCGATTTAACGATTAATATAGCGGCCAACCAACACACACATTCAATGGATGACACAGCATGAGCTCACTGATCAACAAAGTACTGTTTACCCGCGCTGGCTACGGCCTGACTGTTCTGCGGATCGTTGTCGGCATCATCTTCGCTGCCCACGGCTCGCAGAAACTCTTCGGGATGTTCGGTGGCTACGGCATTGCCGGCACCGCGCAGTACATGGAAAGCCTGGGCCTGGCGCCGGGTCACCTGATGGCTATCCTGGCCGGTGGCACCGAGTTCTTCGCTGGCCTGGCCTTGATCATCGGCCTGCTGGTTCGTCCGGCGGCACTGGGTCTGATCTTCCTGTCGCTGGTCGCTATCTTCACGGTGCACATCAGCAACGGTTTGTTCATGGCCAACAACGGTTATGAGTTCGCCCTGGCCTTGCTCGGTGGCAGCATCGCGGTACTGATCGAAGGTGCCGGCAAGCTCTCGGCGGACCGCGCCATCGCCGGCTGACCGCTCTGGCTCAACGAAAAGGCCCGCATTGTGCGGGCCTTTTTTGTTGCGCGTCATTCTTGACACTGTCCGGTCAGGTTCTCTAGGATGCTGCTCATGCGCCGATTTAAACAGCTACTTGCGGGGCGCCAGGTGACTCATTCAGTTGCCGATAGAAGCTTGAGTCAGGCTTCGAAATACCGCTAAAGCGCTGGTTCGGTGTTGCCTCTCACCTGCCATGCAGACTTTCGAGGCAGAGACACGACCCAATGAATGCACTAAGCCCCGTTGTACGCCCCGCGCCGATCACGGCACACCTCACCCAGCGCAATCCAAAAATCCTGCTTGGCGGTAAACATCAGCCGACGCTTCTGCGTTATCTCGATGGCTGGCCACGTCGCACCGGCGGTCCTGCCGCGTTCCTGATCCAGTTTGTCGAAGACGGCGAGTCGCTGGCGCGTTTTGCCAACGACAGTTTCGATCTGGCAGTGATTCAGTCGCCCACGCTTGAAGATGCACCGGAAGTGATCCGGCAGCTGACTCGCGTTGCCCGTCAGGGGTTGATTACCCGGCGCTGAGAATTACAGCGCTGCGGCTCATGGATACTCGATCGCCACGATGTACACGCACTGCTCGCCAGTCGGTGTCTGGACCCGCACTTCAGCGTCCAGCGCCTTGCCGATCAGTGCCCGCGCCAATGGTGAATCGATACTGATCAAGCCCAGTTTCAAATCCAGTTCATCCGGGCCGACGATGCGGTAGCGCGACTCTTTGCCGTCTTCATCTTCAATGGTGACCCAGGCACCAAAGTAAACCTTGTTCGGATCGCTGGGCTTTTCGCTGACGACTTTGAGGGCTTCCAGGCGCTTGGTGAGAAAGCGTACGCGGCTGTCGATCTCGCGCAGCATTTTTTTGCCATAGGTGTACTCGGCGTTTTCCGAGCGATCACCCTGGGCCGCCGCCTCGCTGACCGATTGCGTCACCTGCGGTCGACGTACGTGCCAGAGTTCGTGAAACTCGGCACGCATCCGCGCTTCACCTTCGGGGGTGATCAGCGCGGTGCCAGCGGTGCGGGGAGGGCGATAACGGCTCATGGTGACTTCTTGTAGTAGAGAGTGCTTGAGTCTATCAACCCTCGCGCAAGACTGTCAGGGGGCTGGCATTCAAGGCGCGACGTGTGCCGAACACACCAGCGCCGCCGATCAGCACGGCGCCAATCAATGGCAACACCAGCAACCACGGATGCGGATGCCAAGGCAGGTCGAAGGCGTAGCGGTAAAGCACCAGGCTGACCAACTCTGAACCCAGTGCCGCCAGCAAACCGCTGACCGCGCCGAGCAAGCCGAACTCGATCCGCCGGGCCTTGACCAGCAACTGGCGCTCCGCCCCAAGTGCTCGCAACAGCGCGCCTTGGCGAATCCGTTCATCCAGCGTGGCCTGCAGACCGGAGAACAGCACCGCCATCCCCGCCGCCAATACAAACAACAACACGTACTCCACCGCCAGAGTGACTTGGGCGAGGATGCTGCGCAGCTGTTCCAGCAAGGCCTCGACTTGCAGAATGGTCACGGCCGGGAACGCCCGGGACAGATCGACAATCTGCTGATCGTGACCCGCCGCCAGGTAGAAACTGGTGAGGTAAGTCGCCGGCAGATCTTTCAAGGTGCCCGGCTGGAAGATCATGAAGAAGTTCGGCTGGAAGTTGTCCCAGTTGATCTCCCGCAGGCTGGTGACTTTCGCTTCGCGATTGACCCCGCCAACAGTGAATACCAGATGATCACCCAGCTTGAGTTTCAGGCTTTCGGCGACCTTGCCTTCGACCGACACGCCAGGAATCTCATCCGGTGTCTGTTCGGTCCACCAGTTACCCGAGGTGAGCTTGTTGCCCGCCGGCAGGTCTGCCGCCCAGGTCAGGCTCAGGTCACGCTGGATCGCCCTGTCACCGGCCGAATCCTTGCTGACGATGTCCTGCACCGCTTCGCCATTGATGCTGATCAACCTGCCCGGCACCACCGGATACAGCGGCGCCGATTGCGCCGACAGTTCGATCAGTCGATCGGTGAAGGCTTGTTTGTCCGCTGGCAGAATATTCAGCGCGAAATAATTCGGCGCGTTTTTCGGCAGTTGGTTTTGCCAGGTGTCGAGCAGCTCGCCGCGCAGCAAAGCGATCAGCGCCATGGACAGCAGAATCAAACCGAAGGCCAGGGATTGGCCGGCCGCTGCCAGTGGATGACGCAGTAATTGACCCAGACCCAAACGCCAGGGCAACGAAGCACGGGCCAACATCCGCCGCAGGCTTTTGAGCAGCAACAGCAGCAAGCCGCCGAGCACCACGGCGGCGATCACACCGCCTCCGAGCAGGGCGAAGGTCAGGACCAGGTCCAGGCTCAAGCGCCACATGATCAGTCCCAGCGCACCCAGCGCCGCGCCGTAGACCATCCAAGTGCTGGACGGAATTGGCAGCATGTCCCGACGCAACACCCGCAATGGCGGGACCCGGCCGAGTGCGGCCAGTGGCGGCAGGGCGAAACCGGCCAGCGCCACCAGCCCGGTGCCGATCCCGGCAATCGCCGGCAGCAAACCACCCGGTGGAACATCGGTAGGCAACAAGTCATGCAGCAGCGCAAACAATCCGAGCTGCGCGAGCCAGCCGAGCAGGGCACCGCTAAGACTGGCGAGCAAGCCGAGCACCGTCAGCTGCAAACTGAACAGCACCATGGTTTCCCGGCGCGACAAACCCAGGCAACGCAGCAAGGCACTGGCGTCGAATCGGCGCGTGGCGAAGCGTGTCGCCGACAATGCCACTGCAACCCCGGACAGCAAAACCGCCACCAGACTGGCCATGTTCAGATAACGTTCTGCCTTACCCAACGCGCCGCCAATTTGCCGGTTGCCGTCTCGGGCATCCTGGATACGTTGGTTGGCCGCCAGTCCCGGTTTGATCAACTGGCGATAAGTTTCCAGCGCCTCGGCCTTACCGCGCCAGAGTTCGCGGTAACTGACCCGGCTGCCGGGTTGCACCACGCCGGTGGCGGTGAGGTCGCTGAGGTTGATCAGCACTCGAGGTGTCAGGCTGTAGAAATTGCCGGCGCGGTCGGGCTCATAAGTCAGCACCCGCGTCAGCTTCAGGGTTTTCATGCCGACGTCGATGCTGTCGCCGACCTTCAGGTCCAGCGCCGTCAGCAACCGTGCCTCGACCCAGGCCTCGCCGGATTTCGGCCCGCCACCGGTTTCTTCCGGGGCGAACGGCGCGGGGGCACTTTTCAGTTCTCCGCGCAGCGGATAGACATCGTCGGCTGCCTTGATGCTGGACAACTGGATGCCGTTGTCGGTGGCGATGACACTGGAGAACTCCACCACCTGGGCGTGTTCCAGACCCAGCTCGGTGCCGCTCTTGATCTGTTCCGGTCGCGCCGGCGAACTGCCTTCTAGCAGCAGGTCGGCGCCAAGGAACTCGGTGGCGCGCAACATCATGGCGCCGTTGAGGCGGGCGCCGAAATAACCGATGGCGGTACTCGCCGCCACGGCCACCAGCAAGGCGAAGAACAACACCCGCAGTTCACCGGCGCGAGCGTCGCGCAACAGTTGGCGGATGGCGAGGCTGAACAGGCGCAATAGCGGCAAGCGTGCCATCAAGGCTCCAGAGGGGCGACCAGCAGGCCGGCTTCAAGGCGGATCAGGCGCCGGCAACGATGTGCCAGGCGTTCGTCGTGGGTCACCAGCACCAGGGTCGTGCCGCGTTCCTTGTTCAGTTCGAACAGCAGATCGCTGATGCGCTCGCCGGTGTGGCTGTCGAGGTTGCCGGTGGGTTCATCGGCGAACAGCACGTCCGGTTCAGCGGCAAACGCACGCGCAATCGCCACACGCTGCTGTTCGCCGCCGGAGAGCTGGCGAGGCGAGTGGGTCAGGCGCTGGCCCAGGCCAACCCGCTGCAGCAACTCGGTGGCGCGCTGTCGTGCGTCTTTGCGACCGTCGAGTTCCAGCGGCAGCATGACGTTTTCCAAGGCGTTGAGGCTGTCGAGCAACTGAAAGGACTGGAAGACAAACCCCACATGCTCGGCGCGGATGCGTGCCCGTTGATCTTCATCGAGATTGCTCAGGGCTTGCCCGGCGAGGGTGACTTCGCCACTGCTCGGCAGATCGAGGCCGGCCAGCAGGCCGAGGAGGGTGGATTTGCCGGAACCGGAGGCGCCGACAATGGCCAAACTGTCGCCCTTGTTCAGTTCCAGGCTGAGTTCGTGCAGGATAGTCAGTTCACCTTCCGCGCTGGGAACCACTTTGCTGAGGTTCTTCGCGGTGAGAATGCTTGCGCCCATGGAGAATCCGATGCGTGTGTGGTTTTTGAGTGCTGGCCTGGCCTTGATGTGCATGGCCCAGAACGCAGCGGCGGGTACAGTCCTGATCGTTGGCGATAGTATCAGCGCCGGTTTCGGACTGGATACCCGCTTGGGGTGGGTGTCGCTGCTTGAGCAACGGCTCAAGCGCGAAGGTTTCGACGATAAAGTGATCAATGCCTCCATTAGCGGCGACACCAGTGCCGGAGGCCAGGCACGCCTGCCGGCGCTGCTTGCAGAGCATAAACCGGAGCTGGTGATCCTCGAATTGGGAGGCAACGACGGCTTGCGCGGAATGCTGCCAACGCAATTGCAACAAAACCTTGCGGCGATGATCGACAGCTCCAAAGCCAGCGGTGCCAAAGTCTTGCTGCTGGGCATGCAACTGCCACCGAACTACGGTGCCCGTTACACCGAGGCTTTTGCGAAGGTCTACGGCGCCCTGGCAGAGGAGAAAAAAATCCCGCTGGTACCATTTTTTCTCGAAGGAGTCGGCGGCCATCCAGACCTGATGCAAGCGGACGGCCTGCACCCGGCCGTGGCGGCTCAGGACAAGTTGCTGGAAAATGTCTGGCCGACACTGAAACCGCTGCTTTGACGCTTTTCTAGTGGCGGTGTTTCGGCTAAGGTGGCGCCCCCGATTTGGAGCCCCCGATGCCGCGTCCTGCCTGGTCCCTTTTTGCCTACCAACTGATCGAGCCTGACGAGCAGCTGGATCTGTTCGCCTGCCAGGAAGTGCGGGTGCATCTGGTGGCGCGTCAGCTGGAGCTCGGCGGTTCGGCGGACCGAACCCTGTGTGGCAGCTTGTTGCCGGCGCAGCCGCGCTGGTCGAGCGTGAATCGCACGGTGTTCCAGGACCAGCGTTTGTGCTCGCTGTGCCGGGCCATCCTCGAATCGCAGAAGCGCGGCACCTCGCCGATCTGGCCGGAACTGCGGTTCGAGCTTTAGGCCTCCACATTTGATCTCGCCGCGACTCCCACATGAAAAAAACGTCATGTATCGCCTGCAACGTTCTCGGCCTCCCCGAATTTACGGGCGTCGGTGTACAATCGCCTTCTTATACCCTTGTCGATCATGCGAAGGATTTTCCGGATGTTGCCGCGCTTTCCTGCCGTCACCCGCTGCCTGACCCTTGCCGCTCTCTGTGTGGCGGGTCCAGTTTCAGCACTAGAGCTGCCTCTACCGCCCCCTGGTGAAGACATCATCGGTCAGGTGCAAGTGATCAAGGCCAAGTACGAAGATACCTTCGCCGACCTTGGGACCACTTACGATCTGGGCTATTCGGAAATGGTCGCGGCTAACCCGGGCGTCGACGCCTGGCTGCCGGGCGCCGGCACCGAAATCATTCTGCCGACCCGCTTCATCCTGCCGCCGGGCCCGCGTGAAGGCATCGTCATCAACCTGGCCGAATACCGCCTTTACTACTACCCGAAAGGCCGGAACGTGGTGTACACCTTCCCGCTGGGTATCGGTCGTGAAGGCTGGGGTTCGCCGATTGCCCACACCACCATCACCGCCAAGACGCCGAACCCGACCTGGACCCCTCCAGCGTCGATCAAGGCCGAGCACGCTGCTGACGGTGACCCGTTGCCGAATGTGGTGCCGGCCGGCCCGGACAACCCGCTGGGGCCGTTCAAGTTTAACCTGGGCACTCCGGGCTACCTGATCCACGGCTCGAACAAGAAATTCGGTATCGGCATGCGTACCAGCCACGGCTGCTTCCGCATGTTCAACAACAACGTGCTGGAAATGGCGAGCATGGTGCCGGTCGGCACGTCGGTGCGGATCATCAACGACCCGTACAAATTCGGCCTGAGCGGCGGCAAGGTTTATCTTGAAGCGCATACGCCGCTGGACGACAACGGCAATCCGTCGGTGGTCGACAAGCACACCGCCGTGATCAACGCGATGCTCAAGCGTGAAGACATCACCAACAACCTGCGCATGAACTGGGATGTGGTGCGTGACGTCGTGGCTGCCGAAGATGGCCTGCCGGTGGAAATCGCCGTGCCGAATACCTCCGCGCCGATGGTGTCGAGCGTGCCGGTCGATCTGCAGCAGTAAGCTCGAAGAAAAGGAACCCGCCGACGTTGGCCGTCGGCGGGTTTTTTTATGGCCGGTACTAAACGCCGGGCATAAAAAAAGCCGACCCATAAATGGATCGGCTTGATAACAATCCCGAAGGACTATTACTTGCGGCTAGCTTTGTCCAGCATGCGCAGAGCACGCTCGTTAGCTTCGTCAGCAGTCTGTTGTGCTTTTTGAGCAGCAGCCAGAGCTTCATCAGCTTTACGGTAAGCTTCGTCTGCACGAGCCTGGGAGCGAGCAGCTGCGTCTTCAGTAGCGGTCAGACGTGCTTCGGTTTCTTTCGATACGCTGCTGCAACCGGTAGCCAGAACTGCGGCCAGAGCCAGAGCAGAGAATTTCAGAACGTTGTTCATCGTGTTCCCCTTCAAGGACTTTCTATTAAGTAGCTGTCTCCTCAGAGTGAGGAAATAGCCGGCGTACATACTACCCATTACTTGTCGTAAGTAAACTGACGTAAAGCAAGAAGCAAAAAAAATTGTAGGCGTTGATTCTTTTTCGAGCAACTTTTAACTGCTCTGTATAAAAAATACCCAGCTGCAAGGCCCGAGATGAGCGAGCCGCATGCGAAAAGTTCCCTATTCCGAAGGCAGTATTTCCAGTCTTTGTTAAAGTCTGTCTACATGCTTTCGTCTACACTTTTGTTCGGATTTTGCGCAGCGCCTCTCATATCTTTCTGCATGTTGAGGTGACTTTAACGAAGGGCGCTCGTCTTAAGTCTCAACATCCGGCAATGTTCAGGCTTTCGACCCGGGAAGATCTTCGGTCGAGCCGTCCCTGCGTAACCCCGGAGCAGCATCCGCAGTCCCCCTCGGCATGATGACGAGCGCACCTTGAGCATTTTCGCCAATGGTGCCTACTATTTGATACGTGCCCAGGTTGCGCGAGATCGGTGTCGCTCTTCTCGGTGTCCATTCAGGCACAGGGTGGCGTAGATGTTCCTTCGCCGGAAAAACATCGGTAAGGTAGGGGTCAGAATCCAAGACCCGCGAGGAGTAGTGATGAGCGAGGCGTTGTCCATCCACCATGACCAGGCTGGTCATCAGTTCGAGACCAATGTGGACGGTCATCGTGCCTACCTGACCTATATGGATCTGGGGAAACAGACCCTGGATATCTATCGCACCTTCGTGCCCAACGCATTGCGTGGCCGTGGCATTGCGGCGGCATTGACCGAGCAGGCGCTGCAGTACGCCGAAGAAATGGGCTACACGGTGATTCCATCGTGCTCCTACGTGGAGCGCTACATGGAACGTCATCAGCGGCACGCGGCCAAGCTGAGCCAGTAAACGCAACACATAAAAAAACGCCGGGTTTAAGCCCGGCGTTTTTTTGTGCCTGAAAAACAGTATTCAGCTGCGATCGCGTTTCGGCAGCACGTCCTTGAGCTTGGCGTGCATGCTGCGCAAGGTGTTCTCGGTGGCGGACCAATCGATGCAGGCATCGGTGATCGACACGCCGTATTGCAGGTCGGCGAGGTCTTTCGGGATCGCCTGGCAGCCCCAGTTCAGATGACTCTCGACCATCAGGCCGATGATCGACTGGTTGCCTTCGAGGATCTGGTTGGCGACGTTCTCCATCACCAGCGGTTGCAGGGCCGGGTCCTTGTTGGAGTTGGCGTGGCTGCAATCGACCATGATGTTCGGCTTGATCTTGGCCTTGTTCAGCGCTTGCTCGCAGAGCGCGACGCTGACCGAATCGTAGTTCGGCTTGCCGTTGCCACCGCGCAATACCACGTGACCGTAGGCGTTGCCCTTAGTGGTGACGATCGACACGCCACCTTCCTGGTTGATACCCAGGAAACGGTGCGGACTGGAAACCGACTGCAGCGCGTTGATCGCCACGGTCAGGCCGCCGTCGGTGCCGTTCTTGAAGCCGACGGCCGAGGACAGGCCGGAAGCCATTTCACGGTGAGTCTGGGATTCGGTGGTGCGCGCGCCGATGGCCGACCAACTGATCAGGTCCTGCAAATATTGCGGGGAGATCGGGTCGAGGGCTTCGGTGGCGGTCGGCAGGCCCATCTCGGCCAGGTCCAGCAGCAACTGGCGACCGATGTGCAAGCCATCCTGAATCTTGAACGAGTCGTCCAGGTACGGATCGTTGATCAGACCTTTCCAGCCGACGGTGGTACGTGGCTTCTCGAAATACACACGCATGACCAGATACAAGGTATCGGACACTTCGGCGGCGAGGGTTTTCAGGCGCTCGGCGTATTCGTGGGCCGCCTTGATGTCGTGGATCGAGCACGGCCCGATGACCACGAACAAGCGGTGATCGGTGCCATCAAGAATGTTGCGAATGACTTCGCGGCCCTTGGTCACGGTGCGCAGGGCGGCATCGCTCAAAGGGATATCACGCTTGAGCTGATCGGGAGTGATCAGGGTTTCGTTGGAAGCGACGTTTAGGTCGTTGATCGGTAAATCAGCCATCGTTTACTCGTCAGGTCACGGGTGCCGGCCGCCAGCGAACCCGCGCGGCGGAGCACAGCAAATTAAGCGCGTCGGGGGACCCGAACCTTAGCGCGTTACACCGTGGCTCGACAATGGGCAAACACCGGTTTAATCCAGCACTGGCTGCGCAAAAGCCTTGCGAACCGTGTCGTGGGAGAACTCATCGGCATGCTGCTGCACCCATTCGAGGGCCAGGGCTTGAGCTTCCTGCAGATCATCATGGGCATCGTGCAGGCGGCAATAGCGCTCGATCTGGCACACCTGCTCGCCCATCCGCGCACTGAACAGCATCTGCTCATCGACGAAGGCAATGCCCACCAGATAGCCGCGCTTTCGGCGCAGGCACCAGGCTACGTAGCCCAAAAAACGCAAATCGGGGTTCAGGGTCGGCATGCGTACTTCCAGCGCCGTGCCGTGGCGCCAGGCGCGGTGGTAATTGCAAGCCATGCCGCCGAGGCTGATAGTGTGCAGCCGTTGCCGTGAAATGCACTCATGTTTGAGCAGCGTAAGTTCCACGGGCACATCGTCAGGATGAGGAAGAAAACGTCCCATGAACACGGACTCCCTGTGTCGCCCATTTGACATTGTTTCCCCCAGTATAGTGGTCGAATCGGAACTGACCGATTTCGACGCCGACCAACGGCTGCTGGCGATGAGCGGCATTTCCCTGGTGATTTTCACCAGCGTCGGTTGCGCCAGTTGCCGTTTCGCCCGCGAGCAGTTGCCAAGACTCGATCTGGCGATTGACCGGCTGTGCTGGATCGACGCCGCCGACAATGGCGGGTTGGTGGAACGTTATGAGGTCTTTCATTTGCCGGCGCTGTTTGTGGTGCGCGACGGTGAGTTCTTTGGGGCGGTACAGTCGCGCCTGACCGACACCGAACTGAATCAGGCGGTGGGCCAGGCGCTCAGTCGAATTGCTGAGGAGTTGCCATGATGGGAGCAGTTGCCAAGCCGACAATCGGCATTATCGGGACCGGCGCAATCGGTGGTTTCTACGGAGTGATGTTGGCGCGGGCCGGTTTCGATGTGCATTTTCTGTTGCGCAGTGAATTTTCCGCGGTGGCCGAACGCGGGCTTCAGGTTGACAGTGCGCCGCATGGGGCGCTGACGTTAAACCCGGTCCAGGCCTATTCGAGCGCCGAGGACATGCCGCCCTGTGACTGGTTGCTGATCGGCGCCAAGACCACCAGCAACGCCGATCTGGCGCCCGCCATCCTTCAAGCCGCCGCACCGAACGCCAAAGTGCTGGTGCTGCAAAACGGCCTGGACGTCGAGGATAGCCTGCGCGAATTACTGCCCGATTCGCTGCATGTGCTTGGCGGACTCTGCTTTATCTGCGTTCATCGCACCGAGCCTGGCGTCATCACGCATCAAGCGCTGGGTGCGGTGAATGTCGGTTATCACAGTGGCCCGGCCGCTGATGAGTCGGCCCGCATGGCGATTGTCGAGGAGGGCGTCGGGTTGTTCCGCGCGGCTGGCATCGATTCTCAGGGCATGCCGAACCTGCACCAGGCGCGCTGGCAAAAACTGGTGTGGAATGTTCCTTACAACGGTCTCTCGGTGCTGCTTGGGGCGAGCACTACACCGTTGATGGCCGATGCCGACAGTCGGGAACTGATCAAGGCGTTGATGGCCGAAGTGGTTCGGGGCGCAATCGCTTGCGGTCATGAGATTCCGGCCGGGTATGCCGATCACCTGTTTATGGTGACCGAAAAAATGCCCGACTATTGGCCGAGCATGTACCACGATTTCCTGCACAAACGACCACTGGAACTGGAGGCGATTTATGCCCGGCCACTGGCGGCGGCGAAAGCGGCGGGATGTGAGTTGCCACGCATCGAGGCCTTGTACCGGGCGCTCGGTTTTATCGATCGACGTAACGTTTGAGTCGATCCACCAGAGGGGAAAGGCATGGCCAAAGACATAGATGACAAGCTGGTGCTGGCGATTTCTTCGCGAGCGCTGTTCGACCTGAGCGAAAGCCACAAGGTCTATCTGTCGGACGGGGTCGAGGCCTATCGGCAATACCAGATCGAGCACGAAGACGAAGTTCTCGCGCCCGGTGATGCATTTCCGTTGGTGGAAAAACTCCTGAACCTTAATGCCAGTCTAGGTCGTGCCCGGGTCGAAGTGGTGCTGGTGTCGCGCAACAGTGCCGACACCGGTTTGCGGGTGTTCAACTCGATTCACCATTACGGCCTGGCGATTTCCCGTGCGGCGTTTGTCGGCGGACGCAGTCCTTATCCGTACCTCAAGGCCTTTGGTTGCGACCTGTTTCTTTCGACTCATGCGGAAGATGTGCGCAGTGCGCTGGATGCCGGTTTTGCTGCCGCGACCATTCTGTCGGGCGGTGCGAGCCGTGCTGCCAGTGATGAATTGCGCATTGCCTTCGACGGTGACGCGGTGCTGTTTTCCGATGAATCGGAGCGGGTTTATCAGTCCGGTGGGCTGGAAGCTTTCCAGGCCAGTGAGCGTGAATCAGCCCGGGAGCCCTTGCGTGGCGGCCCGTTCAAAGGCTTCCTCGCGGCATTGAATTTGTTGCAGCGCGAGTTCCCCGATAACGCCTGCCCGATCCGCACCGCCCTGGTCACCGCGCGCTCGGCACCGGCCCACGAGCGGGTGATTCGCACGTTGCGCGAGTGGGACATTCGTCTGGATGAATCGCTGTTTCTCGGCGGCCTGACCAAAGCGGCGTTTCTGGAAGCGTTTGCCGCCGACGTATTTTTCGATGATCAGGCCGGTCATTGCGAACTGGCGCGCGAAGTCGTCGCCACCGGCCATGTGCCGCATGGCATAAGCAACGAGCAGAAAGTTTAAGCCCTTGCGTCAAGGTGTTACGCGGCCCGTCGTACTCGGCAAGGCACTGCTAAGCTGAATCAATCTCCGCCATGTCGGCACGCAAGGAGGTCATATGATTCGTTCCATGTTGTATGCCACCGACCTCGGCCTGTACGCACCGTTGGTGATGCAGCACGCCCTGGCGCTGGCGCGAACATTCAATGCCGACTTGTATGTGGTGCACGCGGTGGAACCCATGGGGTTGTTCGCCGAGTCGGTGCTTCAAAGTTATCTCGATGAACAGGCGTTGAACGAATTTCACAGCCAGGGCCTGAACACGGTGATCGCCAATATCGAACGGCGGGTGCTGGAAAGCTTTCGTGAAGAACTGGGGGATGAGGGGGAGCAGGATCTGGAACGGATTCAAGCGGTGCGGGTGCTTCAGGGCGACCCGTCGCAGGTGATTCTCGACCAGGCGCAGAAACTCTCGGTGGATTTGCTGATCGTAGGAAGTCATAGCCATCGCGCCAGCGCGGAAACCCCTCTGGGCCGCACGGCAGCGCGGGTCTTGCAGTTGGCCCGGGTGCCGGTCTATCTGGTACCTCTGGTGGAGCGTCGGCGTCAGGGGGACCGGTAGAACACGAATAATGGCGTTTTGATAAAAAAGTTCTAGATTTATTCTTCAAACCATTAATATAGTTATATACCGTCGCTGATGCCCGTGGCGTCTACCTGCTTTGAGGGATTCATATGAAGCTTCAACAACTGCGCTACATCTGGGAAGTGGCGCACCACGACCTCAACGTTTCCGCTACCGCCCAAAGTCTCTACACCTCGCAGCCGGGCATCAGTAAACAGATCCGTTTGCTGGAAGACGAATTGGGCGTCGAGGTCTTCGCCCGCAGTGGCAAGCACCTGACCCGAGTCACCCCGGCCGGCGAACGCATCATCACCACCGCCGGCGAAATCCTGCGCAAGGTTGAAAGCATCAAGCAGATTGCCCAGGAATTCTCCAACGAGAAGAAAGGCACCCTGTCGATCGCGACCACCCACACCCAAGCGCGTTATGCGTTGCCGCCGGTGATCAGCAATTTCATCAAGCAGTACCCGGACGTTGCGTTGCACATGCACCAGGGTTCGCCGATGCAGATCGCCGAAATGGCCGCTGACGGCACCGTGGATTTCGCCATCGCCACCGAAGCCCTGGAGCTGTTCGGTGACCTGGTGATGATGCCGTGCTACCGCTGGAACCGTTGCGTGGTCGTGCCCCAGGGTCACCCGTTGACCAAGCTGCCGAAGCTGACCCTCGAAGCCCTCGCCGAATACCCGATCGTGACGTACGTGTTCGGTTTCACCGGCCGTTCGAAACTCGACGAAGCTTTCAGCCATCGTGGCCTGACACCGAAAGTGGTGTTCACCGCTGCCGACGCCGACGTGATCAAGACTTACGTGCGCCTGGGCCTGGGCGTGGGCATCGTGGCGAAAATGGCGGTCGATGCCAAACTCGACAGCGACCTGGTGATGCTCGATGCCAGCGATCTGTTCGAATCCAGCATCACCAAGATCGGCTTCCGTCGCGGCACCTTCCTGCGTGGCTTCATGTGCGACTTCATCGAGAAGTTTGCCCCGCACCTGACCCGCGAAGTCATGGCCAAGGCGATCCAGTGCCACAACAAACAGGAACTGGAAGAACTGTTCGACGGTGTCGAACTGCCGGTTCATTAATCTGCGTCAAATCACCTCGGTAACAGCAAACTGTTGCCGAGCGCCCGCCACCAGAATCTCTACCTCGTCCCCTTCGAACTTGCCCAGCAGGCTTTTGCCCAGCGGCGAGCGAGGGGTGATGACGGTAATCATCTGCCCCACCACATCAACCTTCAAACCCGCCGCATCGGGGGCCAGGAACAGCCACTGTTCACGTCCCTTTTCGTCTTCCAGACCGAGCAGGGCGCCGACTTCGATACCGCGCTGATCGTCATACGCACGCAATGTCAGGTTCTGGCACACCGTCAGTGAATGACGAATTTCCTCGACCCGTTTCGCCTGCCCGGCCGCCAGGTACGACGCCTCCAGACCCAGTGTGTCGTATTTGTTTTCGGCGATATTTTCTTCGTGGGTCGCGGTTTCGTACGCGGTTTGCGCAGCGCGTTCGGCGATGTCGAGATCGATGCGCAGCTTGTCGAGAATCAGTTGGTGGACGATTTGCTTGTTCATGATCAATCGCAGAATTGCTGGACGTTGGCGCGGCTTTTTTCGCTCGGCGCGGTTTGGTCCTGTTGCAGCCAGAACTGACATTTGGGGTTCGACAGGTTGCGGTTATTGGTGCGGGCCTGATCGAGGAATTGCTGTTGTTCGTTCTTGCGCAGGTTTTCTTTGTATTGCTCGAACAGCGGGCTCTGCGGCGGGATGTCCGGCGCGGGCTGAACCACCACCGGCGGTTGGGCCAGTTGCTGTACGGCCTGAGCCACCGGTGCCAATTGCTCGGGGAAGATAAAACGCGAGGCGAGCCAGCACGTCAGCGCGATGGCCAGGAAGCCCAGCCAAAGACCCAGGGCAATGCTGCCGGTCAATTGCAGGGCATTGAGGCGGATCGGCAACGGACGGCGCGGGTTGGGACGATAGGGCATGGCTGCCTCCTGGCGGGTGTTCGCGGGCGGATGCCGATTGTCGCACGAAGATTAATCGTCGTCGGCCCTTCTGCACGGGGTAATTTATGCGGACAATCGGCGCCTTTGCCAACGGGAGCCTTTAATGCCTGAACTGCCTCAAATGAAAAACCGCGGGCGCTGGGACATTTTTTGCACCGTGGTCGACAACTTTGGCGACATCGGTGTGACCTGGCGCCTGGCCCGTCAACTGGTGGCCGAACATGCAGTAGACGTTCGCCTGTGGGTCGACGACCTGCGGGCCTTCGAACGCCTGTGCCCCGAGATCGACATCCACGCGCCGCAGCAATGGCAGCAGGGTGTCGAGGTGCGGCAATGGCCGGCCGAATGGCAACCGGTGGAGGCCGCTGACGTGGTGATCGCTGCGTTCGCCTGCCAATTGCCGAGCCCGTACATGGACGCCATGGCCGCGCGGGAAACACCGCCGTTGTGGATGAACCTGGATTATCTGAGCGCCGAAGACTGGGTCGTCGGCTGCCACGGCTTGCCGTCGGTGAAGTACAAGAGCGTGCAGAAGTTCTTCTTCTTTCCGGGGTTCCAGAAGGGCACCGGCGGCTTGCTGCGGGAAACCGGATTGCTGGAGCGGCGTCGGCAATTTCAGCAAAACCCCGAAGCCCGGCGCGAATTCCTGCAAGGCTTGGGGATTGATCCAGCGCCCGCTGCACAATTGATCTCGCTGTTTGCCTACGAGAACACCGGGCTGGCGAGCTGGCTCGACACACTCGCCGCCGACTCTGCGCCCACGCATCTGCTGGTACCAGAAGGGCGGATTCTCGGTGACGTTGAACGCTGGCTCGGCGTGAACGGCCTGGTGGCGGGAGCGCTGCATGTGCGCAATGCCTTGACCGTGCAGGTGCTGCCGTTCGTCCGACAGGATCAATATGATCACTTGCTCTGGAGCTGCGATTTCAATGCCGTGCGCGGCGAAGATTCCTTCGTGCGTGCCCAATGGGCCGGTCGGCCGCTGCTCTGGCACATCTATCAGCAAGACGAAGATATCCACCTCGACAAGCTTGAAGCGTTCCTCGCGCTCTATACAAAAGGCTTGTCGGCGCCTGCCGCAGAGGCAATCAGCGGTCTTTGGCGCGCATGGAATGCCGGCCAAGACATCGCCGACCAATGGCTGGCGACCCGCAAACACTGGCCAGAGCTGCAAAAACACGCCGAGGCGTGGTGTCTGGAACAAGCCTTGCAGGCGGATCTTGCCGCAGCGCTGGTACAGTTTTATGTAAATTGGATATGATACGCGGCCTAGATTTTTGTAAATCCCATCCAAATTCGGATATTCGCAATGAAAACTGGTAAAGAACTGAAACCCGGTACCGTGATCCGTCTCGAAAACGATCCTTGGCTGGTTCAGAAAGCTGAATTCACCAAGTCCGGTCGTAACAGCGCGATCATGAAGACCAAGCTGAAGAACCTGCTGACCGGTTACAAGACCGAGATCGTTTACAGCGCTGACGACAAACTGGACGACGTAATCCTCGACCGCAAAGAAGCGACCCTGTCCTTCATCAGCGGCGACACCTACACGTTCATGGACACCACTGACTACACCATGTACGAGCTGAACGCTGAAGACATCGAAGCCGTTCTGCCTTTCGTTGAAGAAGGCATGACCGATGTTTGCGAAGCGATCTTCTTCGAAGAGCGTCTGGTTTCCGTAGAACTGCCGACCACTATCGTGCGTCAGGTTGACTACACCGAAGGTTCCGCTCGCGGCGACACTTCCGGCAAGGTGATGAAGCCTGCCAAACTGAAGAACGGTACCGAACTGTCGGTTGCTGACTTCATCGAAATCGGCGACATGATCGAGATCGATACCCGCGAAGGCGGTTCCTACAAAGGCCGTGCTAAATAAGCACAGCTTCAGGAATGAAAAAGCCCGACCATTGAGTCGGGCTTTTTTGTGCCAAGATCAAATGATCGCAGCCTCGTTTCACTCGACAGCTCCTACAGGGGAATGCAAAACCCTTGTAGGAGCTGTCGAGTGAAACGAGGCTGCGATCTTTTGCTTTATTTCAGGTGTTGCTTGAGTTCTTCAGACGCTTGCAGCATCGCCGAACGCACCGCTGGCACCTGGCTCACCACGTTCAACAAACCATAATCGTGGATCATGCCGTTGTAGCGAACCGCCGTGACCGGCACGCCAGCCTCGTCGAGTTTGCGTGCATAGGCCTCGCCTTCATCGCGCAGCACATCAGCACCCGCGGTCTGCACCAGCGCTGGCGGGAGGCCTTTGAGTTGCGCCGTGGTTGCCCGCAACGGTGACGCGTAGATCTCGTTCCGCTGATTGGCGTCGGTGGTGTAGTTGTCCCAGAACCACTTCATCATGTTTTTGGTGAGGAAGTGCCCCTCGGCAAACTGGTTGTAAGACGCGGTTTCGAAGCTGGCATCCGTCACCGGCCACAACAGCACCTGGAACTTGATCGCCGGCGTGCCTTTGTCTTTGGCCATCAACGCAACCACCGCGGCCATGTTGCCACCGACGCTGTTGCCGGCCACCGCCAGGCGTTTGCCGTCGACGTTGATCTCTTTACCGTGCTCGGCCACCCACTTGGTCGCGGCGTAGGCCTGATTGATCGCCACCGGGTAATGCGCTTCCGGCGACGGCGTGTAATTGACGAACACCGCCGCCGCACCCGAACCCACCACCAGATCCCGAACCAGGCGTTCGTGGGTCGGGAAATCCCCCAGCACCCAACCACCGCCGTGGAAGAACATGAACACCGGCAGCTCACCCTTGACCCCGGCCGGCCGGACGATGGTCAGGCTGATCAGTTGGCCATCGACTTGAATGGTCTTCTGGCTGACATCGGCTTTTGGCAGCGTCAGCTTCACCCCGGCTTGCGCACCCACCAGCACCGCGCGGGCTTCTTTGGGCGTGAGTTGCTCCATCGGCTTATCGGTGCCGGCATTCAGTACATCGAGGAACGCCTGGGTGTTGTGTTCAACCCCATCGCCCGCGAATGCGCTGTGGACGGAGAGGGCGAGAAGGGTACCGGTCAAGACTTTGCTGAACGTGTTCATGGTCGTTTCCTGTTCGGGCCTGGGAATCAGCGGTTAGACGGTGACGTGCAGGCGCACTTCGACGTTGCCACGGGTGGCGTTGGAGTACGGGCAGACCTGGTGAGCCGCATCGACCAGGGATTGCGCGTCAGCTTGATCCAGGCCCGGCAGGCTGATGTGCAAGTCGATGTCCAGACCGAAACCGCCAGGGATCTGGCCGATGCCGACATGGGCAGTGATCGAAGCGTCGTTCGGGATGCTGCGTTTGGTCTGACTGGCCACGAATTTCAGCGCGCCGATGAAGCAGGCGGAGTAGCCGGCTGCGAACAGTTGCTCAGGGTTGGTCGCCGCGCCGCCCGCACCGCCAAGTTCTTTCGGGGTAGCGAGTTTGACGTCGAGGATGTTGTCGCTGGAAACCGCACGACCATCACGGCCACCGGTGGAAGTTGCGATTGCGGTGTAGAGAGTTTGCATGGTGTGAGCCTCATTCGGATTTGGGTGATTTGCGCTAAATGTTTGTGCGCTAAGTAACTGCGAGATAAATGTAGCTCGCGAATATTTAGCGCGCAAGATAAATTTTTGAAAAAGTTTTGTGAGGAGAGGTGAGTGGGCGGGCGAGGGGTGTGAAAACTATTGAGTTAGAAGGGTTTGATCAGGATTTTAGGGGCGAAATATTTTTTTGAAGGCGAACACAAAACTAGTGTGGGAGCGGGCTTGCTCGCGAAGGCGCTGTATCAGTCAACATTATTGCTGAATGACACACCGCCTTCGCGAGCAAGCCCGCTCCCACAGGGATCTACTGTGTTTGGGGGTATTAGAGACTGTCTTGCAGGTGGCTACGCAGTTCTTGCAGGTCATTTTGCAGTTTCTTCAACTGCTCCAGCGTCTGCCCACTGGCGCCGAGAATGCACTGCGGAATATCTCGCGCCTTGTCGCGCAACGCCCGGCCTTGTTCGGTCAGCTCGACAATCACCACCCGTTCATCTTCACGGCTGCGGGTGCGGCTGAGCAGTCCTTCGACTTCCAGGCGCTTGAGCAGCGGCGTCAACGAGCCCGGATCGGTCAGCAGACGGTTGCTGATTTCACCGACGGTCAAACCATCCTTTTCCCACAACACCATCATCGCCAGATACTGCGGATAGGTCAGGCCCAGTGCTTGCAGCAACGGTTTGTAGACCTTGGTCATCAGCAGCGAAGTGGAATGCAGGGCGAAGCAGACCTGATTGTCCAGCAGCAGGTCGTCGCAGTTGTCCGGGGTGTTGCGTTCGGTGGTCATGTCAAAGCCTTGATCAGTGATCGTCATGAATCTAGCGGGCGAATCTTTAATGCGCCAGATAATTCTGGCCTAGTAGCCGGTCAGATTGCCTTGCAAGGCCAGATCCCACGGTGCAATCGGGCTGAAGCGGGTCTTCAGGTATTCCAGCAACAGGCGACTGCGGGAACTGGCCTGTTGCTCCAGACGCAATGCGTAAATGCCAGCGGTTTCCGGTTTCGGCAGGCCGTTTTCGCAGAACAGCGGCAGCAGTTCGCCGCGCAGCAGGTATTCACTGGCCAGCCACGTCGGCAAATGCGCAATACCGAGTCCGGCCAGTGCGCCGCAAACCAGTGCCTCGGCATTGTTGGCGCTCATGCGAATCCGCGCCGGGCGGTGCAGTTGCATGCGCCCGTCCTGTTCGAAGCGCCAGGCGAAGGGCGGGGCGAGGCCATCCCAGTCCAGGCCGTCGTGTTCCACTAACTGCGACGGATCGGTCGGCACGCCTCGGCGTTTCAAATAATCGGGGCTGGCGCAAGCGATGCGCACCATGTTCGCCAGCGGCGTGGCCACCAGCCGGGTGTCGGCCATTTGCCCGGCACGCAGCACCAGGTCGACCTTGCCCAGGTTCAAGCCCTGCATGTCGACAAAACTGTCGATCAGGTGCAATTGCACGTCAAGACCGGGGTACAACATCAGAAAGTCAGCGATGACCGGTGCCAGATGCCGGCGGCCGAATGCGGCGGGCGCATCCACCCGAATCAAGCCTTCCGGTGCACTGCTGAGGGACACCGCTTCCGCCCGGGCCAGACGCAGTTCAGCCACGATCCGCCGCGCCCGTTCGGCAAACGCCAAACCCGCCGGCGTCGCCCGCACCGCGTGGGTGCTGCGCAGGAATAGCTGGCTGCCGACTGCACTTTCCAGACTGTCGATACGCCGGGCCACCGCTGAAGGCGTCAGAGGATGACGCCGGGACGCGGCGGAAAAGCTCCCGGTTTCGAGCACGTCGAGGAACAGCCCAAGTTGATCGGTCAATTGATTGGGATTCATAGTTTTACCAGCGCTTGTGCGAAATCGGCACAGCCATTGTGCGTTGCTGTGCGTTTCCCCGCTAGGTCCGACTGCGTAGGATGAAACGCCTGACAAGAGGGAATTGGCCTGTGATTGAGTTTTTGATGTATCTGATCTTTGGCGTGGCCCTTGGCACCCTGGGTGGTTTGTTCGGAATCGGCGGTGGCCTGGTGGCTATTCCGCTGCTTGGCGTGCTCTGCGGTCTGGACCAGCAGTTGGCCCAAGGCACGGCGCTGGTGATGGTGGTGCCGAACGTGATGCTGGCGCTGTGGCGCTATCACCAGCGCAATCGCATCGAATTGCGCCATGCATTGCCATTGGCCTCGATGGGGTTCTGTTTCGCGTGGATCGGTTCGATCTGGGCCGTGGGCATCGATGCGCAAACCATGCGCATCGGCTTCGTCGCGTTCCTCGTGGCCTTGTCCACCTACAACCTGGTGCGCATGTTCACCGCCAACGCACCGGCGACTTCGCAGATGAATTATTCATGGCCGTGGCTGGGTGTGCTGGGCGCAGCATCCGGAACCATGGGCGGGTTGTTTGGCGTCGGTGGCGCGGTGGTGGCAACGCCGGTGCTGACCAGTCTGTTCGGCACTACTCAAGTGGTTGCCCAGGGTTTGTCGCTGGCGCTGGCATTGCCGAGCACCGGGGTGACCCTGGTGACTTACGCGGTACACCATGAGGTGAACTGGATGATCGGTTTGCCATTGGCGATTGGCGGTCTGATGAGCATCAGTTGGGGTGTGAAAATCGCCCACGCCTTGCCGGAGAGGCTGTTGCGCGGGCTGTTTTGCGGTTTCCTGGTGTTCTGCGCGGTGATGCTCGCCCTTAAAGTTTGAAGCCTTCGACGATGTGCTCGGCCAGGCATTCGGTGATCGGCGACGGGTTGTGCAGGTTGCGCACCAGCATGATGCTGGCCTCGGGCAACAGCGGCAGGTCTTCGGCGGCGCCGAGGATGCGCATGTCCGGGGTGATCAGGCTTTCCAGTTGCGCAGTCACCGCCAGGCCGGCGCTGACCACGGCCATCAGTGCCGACAGGCTCGAACTGTTGTAGGCGATGCGGTAATCACGGCCCATCGCGTCGAGGGCATTGCACGCCCACAACCGGCAGAAACAATCACTGTTGAACATTGCCAGCGGCAGCGGCGTCTGCTCGTGGGCGCTGAAACATTGCGCCTCGGCCCAGACAAAACGCTCCTTGCGCAGCAACTGGCCGATCTCGGTGCCAGGCTCGCGGGTCACGATCGACAAGTCCAGATCTTGGCGCTGCAACAATTGCTTGGTCGATTCGCAGTGAACTTCGATCTGGATCAGCGGATAGAACTTGGCGAAGCGCGACAGGATCCCCGGCAGAAACCGCATCACGTAATCATCCGGCGTGCCGATGCGCACCGTGCCGACCATGTGCGGTTCACGCAGGGTATTGAACACTTCACTGTGCAGTTTGAGGATGCGCCGGGCATAGCCGAGCAGCACCTGGCCTTCGGCGGTCAGCTTGACCTGGCGCCCGTCACGTTCAAACAGCTGGCGCTGCAACACGTCTTCTTCCAGGCGTTTCATCTGCATGCTCACCGCAGATTGCGTGCGGTTGACCAATTCGCCGGCGCGGGTAAAACCGCCCTGATCGGCAATCGCGACAAAGGTACGCAGCACATCGGTATCAATAGTGGGGAAAGCTGACATTCATCAATCTCCGAGATGCATACCATCAGAAACATTCGTTGGATTGATCTTAGCTCTGGCGCGAGACTTGAGCCATCCCTAAAGGAGGGCAACATGATGAAAGGTCAACACGAGCATGTAACGTCAGAAAAATTCTCAATCCACGCTGTTTCGGATCTGCTGCACAAGTTTAGCCGCTGGTACGAACTTCACCGCGAACGCGAGCTGTTGGCGAGCCTGAGCGATGAAGCGCTGAAGGACATTGGTGTGAGTCGTGCGGATGTCGAGCACGAGTCGATCCGGCCGTTCTGGGACGATCCGATGCATAAATGATGAGGCCATTGCTACACAAACCCCTCTCTGGTGAGGTAGGTTGCGAGCAGACAAGGAGATGCTCATGCCCGCAACGCTGTCCTTTTCCATCAAACAGGCTCGACGTCTGGCACTGGCTGCCCAAGGGTTCAACGGGCGCCAGCCGCCAGCGGCGATCAAACCGGTGCAGCTCAACCGGCTGATCGAACGCCTGGGCATCTTGCAGATCGACTCCGTCAATGCGTTAGTGCGTTCGCACTACCTTCCGTTGTTTTCCCGTCTTGGTAACTACTCATCCGATTTGCTCGACCAGGCTGCCTGGAGTCAGGGCCGGCGACGCACGTTGTTCGAATATTGGGGCCATGAAGCTTCGCTGTTGCCGTTGTCCATGTATCCATTGATGCGCTGGCGCATGCAGCGCGCGACCCGTGGCGAAGACATTTATCAGCAATTGGCGCGTTTCGGTCGTGAGCAACAGGACACGATTCGTCGGGTGCTGGCATCCGTTGAAGAACTGGGCGCGTTGGGTGCGGGAAGCCTGTCGACCCGTCAGGAACGGGCCGGACCGTGGTGGGACTGGAGCGCCGAAAAGCATGCGCTGGAATGGTTGTTTGCCGCCGGTGAAGTAACCGTCGCCGGGCGGCGTGGCTTCGAGCGACTCTATGATTTGCCGGAGCGGGTGATTCCTTCGGCGATTCTCCAGCAGCCTTTGCTCACCGAAGCCGAGGCTCAGCGCGGGTTGTTATTGCATGCGGCGACGGCGTTGGGAGTCGGCACGGAAAAGGATTTGCGCGACTATTTTCGATTGAATCCGGCCGACAGTCGGTTGCGATTGGCGGAACTGGTCGAGCACGGAGAGTTGCTGGCCTGCGAAGTGCAAGGCTGGCGCCAACCGGCCTACTGCCTGCCCGAGCCCAAAGTGCCGCGCAAGGTCGACGCCAGCGCTTTGCTGTCGCCGTTTGATTCGCTGATCTGGGAACGCAGCCGCACTGAGCGCTTGTTCGATTTTCGCTATCGGCTGGAGATTTACACGCCGCAGGACAAGCGGGTCTTCGGCTATTACGTGCTGCCGTTTTTGCACAATGAGCGGATTGCCGCGCGAGTTGATCTGCGGGCGGAGCGGGCGCTTGGCCGATTGGCAGTGCATGCCGTGCATGAGGAGGAGCCAGGGCTGGATGAGGCGGGGATGCTGGCGTTGGCGGTCAATTTGCGGCAGATGGCGGATTGGCTGGGGTTGGAGCGGGTGCAGTTGAATTGTCAGCGGGTGAGTGCGGATCGGTTGAGGGTGGCATTGGCACAAATTGTCGGTGATTGAGCGGGCGCCTTCGCGAGCAAGCCCGCTCCCACATGGATCGCATTCCAAATGTGGGAGCGGGCTTGCTCGCGAAGGACGCGACGCGGTTTAGCGCCGAACCTGCTTCAACGTCTCGGCAATCAAAAACGCCAATTCCAGCGACTGATCGGCATTCATCCGCGGATCGCAATGGGTGTGATACCGATCCGACAACCCGTCTTCAGTAATCGGCCGCGCGCCGCCAATGCACTCGGTGACGTTCTGCCCGGTCATTTCGATGTGGATACCGCCGGCATAGGTGCCTTCCGCTTCGTGCACCTGGAAGAACTGCTTCACTTCGCCGAGGATCTGCGCAAAGTCGCGGGTCTTGTAGCCGCTGCTGGCCTTGATGGTATTGCCGTGCATCGGGTCGGAACTCCACAGCACTTTCTTGCCTTCACGTTCCACGGCACGGATCAGTTGTGGCAAGTGATCGCCGACCTTGTTTGCGCCCATCCGCGCGATCAGGTTCAAGCGGCCTGGGTCGTTGTCCGGGTTGAGCACGTCGATCAGTCGAATCAAGTCTTCCGGGTTCATGCTCGGGCCGACTTTCACCCCGATAGGGTTGTTCACCCCACGCAGGAATTCCACGTGTGCGCCGTCAAGCTGGCGGGTGCGGTCGCCGATCCACAGCATGTGGGCCGAGCAATCGTAGTAATCATTGGTCAGGCTGTCGCGACGCACGAAGGCTTGTTCGTAGTTCAGCAGCAGCGCTTCGTGGGCGGTGAAGAAGCTGGTTTCGCGCAGTTGCGGCGAACTGTCCATGCCGCAGGCGCGCATGAAGGCCAGGGTTTCATCGATGCGGTCGGCCAAGTGGCTGTACTTCTCGGCCAGGGCCGAGTTGGCGATGAAATCCAGATTCCATTTGTGCACTTGATGAAGGTCGGCAAAACCGCCCTGGGCAAAGGCGCGCAGCAGGTTCAGGGTCGCGGTGGACTGGTGATAGGACTGCAGCAGGCGTTCCGGATCCGGCACGCGGCTTTTTTCGTCGAAACCGATGCCGTTGACGATGTCGCCACGGTAGGCCGGCAAGGTTACGCCGTCGATGGTTTCGTCATTCGCCGAACGCGGTTTGGCGAACTGGCCGGCCATGCGCCCGACCTTGACCACCGGACAACCGGCGGCGAAGGTCATGACGATCGCCATTTGCAGCAGCACTTTAAAGGTGTCGCGGATCTTCGCGGCGGAGAACTCGGCGAAGCTTTCGGCGCAGTCGCCGCCCTGCAACAGAAACGCGCGGCCCTGGGTCACTTCGGCAAACTGACGGCGCAACTCCCGGGCTTCACCGGCAAACACCAGCGGCGGATAGCTGGCCAGGGTTTGCTCGACGTGCAGCAAATGCGCGGCGTCGGGGTAGCGGGGTTGTTGCTGGATCGGCAGGGCACGCCAGCTGTCAGGGCTCCAGGGTTGGCTCATCACGGTCTCTAGTGTTTACGCACGGGTCCTTATGTTATCAGCAATTAGTGCGTGACCTGTTCCCGTCGCTTCGCGGACAATCGCGCCTTTGCCGCTTCATGTTGCGGTGTATTGGTTGCCGGGCCCGGTGACGATCTGGAGACGAAATGACTGAGGAGCGCGTCGAGCATCTGCTCGCCGAGGTACAGGATGAGTTCGGCGTGATTCGCGTGCTGGAAGTGGCCGATTACCGTTTTCTCGAATTCGGCGACGCCATCGAGCAAAGCTGCGTGTTCACTGCTGACCCGAGCTGGTTGGAGTACGACTACACCCGCGCCATGCTGATCGGTGCGTTGTGCCACGAGCAGCCGGAAAGCGCGCTGTTCCTTGGTCTCGGCGCCGGTACGCTGACCCAGGCCTGCCTCAAGTTCCTGCCGCTGGAAGACGTCGAAGCCATTGAGCTGCGTCCCGACGTGCCGCGCCTGGCCATCGAATACCTCGGGCTGGATGACGATCCGCGACTGTATATCCGCGTTGGCGATGCGCTGGAGTTGCTGGAAACGGCTGAGCCGGCGGACCTGATTTTCGTCGACCTCTATACCGATGTCGGGCCGGGCGTCGGGCATCTGGCCTGGAGCTTTCTGGAAAACTGTCAGAAACGCCTGAATCCGGGTGGCTGGCTGGTGATCAATCAGTGGGCCACCGACGACGGTAAACCGCTGGGGGCGGCATTGTTTCGCGGGCTCTACCATCGGCATTACTGGGAACTGCCGGTGAAGGAGGGCAACGTGATCCTGATCGTGCCGTCGGAGCTGGATCAGGAACTGGACATGGACAGCCTGATTGCCCGGGCCGAAGGTCTGGCGCCGCGGTTGGGGTATTCGTTGCTGTCGTTGATCAAGGCGATTCGACCAGCGACTTGATGTGGTGCCTGTGAGGGCCTCTTCGCGGGCAAGCCTCGCTCCTACAATGGTTGCGCATGACCTGTAGGAGCGAGGCTTGCCCGCGAAGGCAATATCCGCAAACCTCAAACCCCTTTGAATACGCCCGGTCGCTTCTCGATCATCGATCGCACACCTTCCTTGGCGTCCTCGCTGGCCAGCAACTTCTTCACCATCGGCGGCAACGCCTGCGCCGCCGCAGTCTCTCCTTCATAACGCGCCTGTCTGGCCGACATCAACGTCGCCTGAACCCCCAGTGGCGCCTGCCGGGCGATGCGCTCCGCCAGTTCAATCGCCCTCGGCAACAGATCCTCGCTGGCCATGACTTCCTGGACCAATCCCAGGCGCAACGCGTCATGGGCATCGAATTCATCGCCGGTCAGCAGCCAGCGCATGGCGTTGCCCCAACCGGCGACCTGATGCAGGCGCAACGTGGCACCGCCGAACGGGAAGATCCCGCGCTGCACTTCCATCTGGGCGAAACGGGTGTTGCTGGCGCAGAGGTTGATGTCGGCGGCCAGCATCAACTCGATGCCGATGGTCAGGCAGTAGCCTTGCGCGGCGACGATCACCGGTTTGCTCACCCGTGGCCCGGCGAACACGCCCCATGGATCACAGCCGCCGGGCGGTGCCTGCCAGCCTTCGGCGAGGGCGGCGCTGGCATCGATCAGGTCGAGCCCGGCGGTGAAATGCTCGCCATGGCCGAACACCACCGCGACCCGAGCCTCGCTGTCGGCCTCGAACTCGCCGTAGGCCAGGCTCAGCTCGTTGAGCAGATCCAGGTCGAAGGCGTTGCGCTTGGCGACCCGGTCCAGGCCAAGTAACAAGACATGACCACGTCGTTCACGGCTGACACGGCTGGAAACGGTCTGATTCATGGGGCATTTCCTCGGGCGGGAAGGGGAGGTCAGACCGAAGGTCTGCGTCACAGGGGTGAACCGTTTTAGCGCCATCACCAGCAGGGCCGGGCCTTTGAAAAATAGACCGTTGCACGATTATCCGCAAAGCCTGTGACACAACGGTATATACGTCAGTTTTCCGACAAATAATGCTCCCTTTTTGGCCGAATTCCGGTATAGTGCGCGCCGGCCTTTAACCGGGCCGCGTTTAGGTAGCGCAATTCCCCGAAGTCAGCTTCGGCTGCACGTCCGCACAGCGGACTCTCCCTTGACGAATCTTTTTCATTCATTCGTTTTCGCAAATCCCCGCCGACAAAGCAGCCAGGGCGACTCTTGAGTCTTACACGGCATGCGCAGCTTTGGAGCATGGGTCTTTGCGGATGCACTTAGAGGCAGACCCATGACCCAGGAAACCGGCGGCTTCGCCGCTTTTAATCTTAATCCGAATATTCTTGCAGCCGTCATTGCGACCGGCTACGAAGAACCTTCGGCTATTCAGCAGCAATCGATCCCGATCATCATGGCCGGCCACGACATGATTGGCCAGGCGCAAACCGGTACCGGTAAAACCGCCGCGTTCGCACTGCCTATCCTGCATCGCATCGATCCTGCCAAGCGCGAGCCGCAAGCCCTGATCCTGGCGCCAACCCGTGAGTTGGCGCTGCAAGTAGCAACCGCTTTCGAAACCTACGCCAAGCAAATGCCGGGCGTTACCGTTGTGGCCGTTTACGGCGGCGCCCCTATGGGCCCACAACTGAAAGCAATCCGTAATGGCGCACAGATCGTTGTCGCCACTCCGGGTCGTCTGTGCGACCACCTGCGTCGTGACGAAAAAGTCCTGTCGACCGTGAACCACCTGGTTCTCGACGAAGCGGACGAAATGCTCAAACTGGGTTTCATGGACGACCTCGAAGTTATCTTCAAGGCTCTGCCACCAACCCGTCAGACCGTATTGTTCTCGGCGACCCTGCCGCAGTCGATCCGTGCCATTGCCGAGCGTCACCTGCGTGATCCGCAGCACGTGAAGATCCAGACCAAGACTCAGACCGTTACCGCGATCGAACAGGCTCACCTGTTGGTTCATGCTGACCAGAAGACCTCGGCTGTATTGAGCCTGCTGGAAGTTGAAGACTTCGACGCCCTGATCATGTTCGTGCGCACCAAGCAAGCGACCCTGGACCTGGCCAGTGCCCTGGAAGCCAAAGGCTACAAAGCCGCTGCGCTGAACGGTGACATCGCCCAGAACCAACGTGAGCGCGTCATCGAATCCCTCAAGGATGGCCGTCTGGACATCGTTGTTGCGACCGACGTAGCTGCTCGTGGCCTGGACGTTCCGCGCATCACTCACGTGTTCAACGTTGATATGCCGTACGACCCGGAATCCTACGTTCACCGTATCGGCCGTACTGGCCGTGCTGGTCGCGAAGGTCGTGCACTGCTGCTGGTGACTCCACGTGAGCGCCGCATGCTGCAAGTGATCGAGCGTGTAACCGGTCAAAAGGTTGCCGAAGTTCGCCTGCCGGACGCTCAAGCTGTTCTTGATGCCCGCATCAAGAAGTTGACCAACAGCCTGTCGCCGCTGGTAGCTGATGCCGAATCGACTCACGGTGATCTGCTTGATCGCCTGACCGCCGACATCGGTTGCACCCCGCGTGCCCTGGCCGCTGCTCTGTTGCGCAAAGCCACCAACGCTCAGGCGTTGACCCTGGCTGCAATCGAGAAAGAACGTCCACTGGTGCCGAACAACGCACCACGTGGCGATCGTCCAGAGCGTACCGGTGATCGTCCGGACCGTGGTGATCGTGAGCGTCGTGCTCCGGTTCCATTGGCTGAAGGCCGTGCTCGTTGCCGTACCGCGCTGGGTGCGCGTGATGGTATTGCTGCCAAGAACCTGCTGGGCGCTATCCTGAACGAAGGTGGCCTGGCTCGCGAAGCAATCGGTCGCATCCAGGTGCGTGACAGCTTCAGCCTCGTCGAGCTGCCGGAAGATGGTCTGGAAAAACTCCTGACCAAACTGAAGGACACTCGCGTTGCTGGCAAGCAGTTGAAGCTGCGTCGCTACCGCGAAGATTAATCCGCTCTCGGGCTGATTGATCGCACATAAAAAATCCCCGACTGGTTCGGGGATTTTTTTGCCTGCTGTTTGTGTTTGGCTGGAGATCGAGTCGCGCCCTTCGCGAGCAAGCCCGCTCCCACAGGGGATCTCTGTAATACACAGATGTTGTGTTCACTGGAGATCCCTGTGGGAGCGGGCTTGCTCGCGAATGAGGGCAACTCGGTCTACCGATCAGCCAAACCGGTAAATATCCATCCCCAGCGCCCCCATGGTGAACCCCTGGTGCGCAATCCCGAACTCACCCCCGGCCCCGCGAGCAAAGTACAGCGGCAGCAAATGCTCATCACTCGGATGGTTGCGCACAGCATTCGGCGCCTGCTGACGATAATCATGCAGCGCGGCCTCGTCATTGGCAGCGAGTTTCTCAATCATCCAGTCGCGGAACGCCTTGGCCCATGGCTCAACGCTCTCCGGGCCGGCATGCCAGTCCAGTTCGCGCAGGTTGTGGGTGATGCTGCCGGAGCCGATCAACAGCACGCCGTGTTCACGCAGGCTGGCCAGGGCATGACCGACACGGGTTTGCAGGGCCGGGCCGCCACGGGTCGGCAGTGAGACTTGCACCACTGGAATATCGGCCTGTGGGTACATCAATGACAACGGCACCCAGACCCCGTGATCAAACGGCCGCTTGGCGTCGATGCGCGCCGGCAGACCATCGGCTTTCAGCAACTCGACCACCTCGCCCGCCAGTTGTGGATCGCCGGGCGCCGGGTATTGCACGTCGAACAGGGCTTTGGGGAAGCCACCGAAGTCATGCCAGGTGTCAGGTTGCGGATTGCCGCTGACCAGCAGCTCGTTGCTTTCCCAGTGCGCAGACACGATCACGATGGCTTTCGGTTTCGGCATTTCTGCAGCCAGGCGCGCCAGGGCCGGGCCGCTGGCGCCCGGTTCCAGTGCCAACATGGGCGAACCATGGGATATGTACAGGCTGGGGAACATGAATGAGCTCCTGAGGGGTAAGATGGCGTCATCTTCAGTCAGATCATCGATCTAAATCTAATATAAGTTTTAGGGTCTTTTGATCGAATTTTCGGGATTAATTATGCAGCCGGAGTTTTGGCACAAGCGGTGGACGACGAATCAGATCGGCTTCCACCTGCCGGAAGTGAATCCATATCTGCAACGGTACTGGCCGCAACTGAGCCTGGAAGAGGGCGCGCGGGTGCTCGTGCCGCTATGCGGGAAAAGCCTGGATCTGCTGTGGCTGGCCAAGTGCGGTCACGAGGTGCTGGGCATCGAGTTGTCGGAAAAGGCCGTGGAAGACTTTTTCCATGAACATCAATTCGACCCGGACGTCAGCGACCAGGGCCCTTTCACCGTATATCGCGCGGGCTCGATTGAAATCTGGTGCGGCGATTTCTTCGCACTGACCGCCGGCGATGTGGCTGATTGCAGCGCGTTGTACGACCGCGCGGCGTTGATCGCTTTGCCGCCGAAGATGCGTGAGCAATACGCCGAGCACCTGAAGCGGATTCTGCCGAAGGATTCCCTGGGGATTTTGATTACCCTGGATTACGACCAGGCGCAAAAGGATGGCCCGCCGTTTGCCGTGCTGGATGACGAAGTGCAGAAGCTGTTTGGCGCATCGTGGGAGCTGAAGATTCTGGAGGACCAGGATGTTCTGGGTGAGAGCTGGAAGTTTGTCGAGAGCGGCGTGACGCGGCTTGAAGAGCGGGTGTATCGGGTTTCCAGCTGATAGATCCGGGTTGTTTGTGCTGGCCCCTTCGCGAGCAGGCTCGCTCCCACATTGGAATGCATTCCTCCTGTGGGAGCGGGCTTGCTCGCGAAGAGGTCCGGAAGAACACTGCAAAACCAGCAGACAAAAAAAGGCCCGCATTCAATGCGGGCCTTTTCTTTTAGTGCGAAGCCAATCAGCCCCGACGACGCAACGCGTCAATACGCTCTTCCAGCGGCGGGTGGCTCATGAACATGCGGGCGAAGCCCTGTTTGATGCCACCGTTGATGCCAAAGGCGTTCAAGGTGTCCGGCATGTGCACCGGCAGACCTTGTTCGGCCCGCAGGCGTTGCAGGGCGCCGATCATTGCGCTGGTACCGGCCAGGCGTGCGCCGGCTTCGTCAGCGCGGAATTCGCGTTTGCGCGAGAACCACATGACGATCGAGCTGGCCAGGATACCCAGCACCAGTTCGGCGAAGATGGTCGCGATGTAATAGGCGATGCCCTGGCCTTCTTCGTTCTTGAAAATCACCTTGTCGACAAAGTTGCCGATGATCCGCGCGAAGAACATCACGAAGGTGTTCACCACGCCCTGGATCAGGGCCAGAGTGACCATGTCGCCATTGGCCACGTGACCGATCTCGTGGGCCAGCACGGCCTTGACTTCATCCGGCGAGAACCGCTCGAGCAAGCCCTGGCTGACCGCGACCAGTGCGTCGTTCTTGTTCCAGCCGGTGGCGAAGGCGTTGGCCTCGTAGGCGGGGAAAATCCCGACTTCTGGCATCTTGATCCCGGCTTCCCGGGACAGTTGCTCTACCGTTTGTAGCAGCCATTGCTCGTGACGAGTGCGCGGCTGGCTGATGATTTGGGTGCTGGTGCTCATCTTCGCCATCCACTTGGAGATGAACAGCGAAAACAGGGAACCGGCGAAACCGAAGACCGCACAGAAAATCAGCAGCTGATTGAGGTTGAGATCAACCCCGTTGGCCGCCATGAACCCGTTGAAGCCGAAAAGGCTCAGGGTGATGCTGGCAATCAGCACGACCGCCAGGTTAGTGGCCAAAAACAGCAGGATGCGCATCATGGTTGTAGAAATCTCCTCATACTAAAGATGTAGCGTACTGCGGGGTATATAAGGTGCTGCACCGTGCTATTCAACCGGGTGACTATTTCAAACTGTGTCCTACAGCAATAGTTTAGCTGCGTGCAGGGCATTTCCGACGCGGACGCAGGAAGGGTTTGACAGACGATTGACCGCGTAGCCCCCGTCTTTGTTAGACGCGAGCGCAGATACCGTCATCAGGCAGCGGCGGCAACAAGGGTGTGCGGCAAGATATAGAGATGTGTTGCTGAATCAATCACCGTGCGACCCGGACCTGCGTCGCACGGTGACCGTCGGCTTACTGGCGGTAAGTCTTGAGGAAGTTGCCGATCCGGCCGATGGCCTGATCCAGTTCGTCGACCCGGGGCAAGGTAACGACGCGGAAGTGATCCGGCCATGGCCAGTTGAATGCCGTGCCTTGCACCACCAGCAGCTTCTCGGAGAGCAGCAGGTCGAGCACGAACTTCTCGTCGTTGTGAATCGGGCAGACTTTCGGATCGATCCGCGGGAACGCATACAGCGCGCCCATCGGCTTGACGCAGCTCACGCCTGGAATGTCATTGAGCAATTCCCAGGTGCGGTTGCGTTGTTCCAGCAAGCGACCTTGCGGCAAGACCAGGTCATTGATGCTCTGGTAGCCGCCGAGTGCGGTCTGGATTGCGTGCTGGCTCGGCACGTTGGCACACAGGCGCATGTTGGCCAGCATGTCGATACCTTCGATGTAGCTCTGGGCGTGGTGTTTCGGCCCGGAAATGGCGATCCAGCCAGAACGGAAACCGGCCACGCGGTAGGACTTGGACAGACCGTTGAAGGTCAGGCACAGCAAGTCCGGCGCCAGCGAAGCGGTACAGATGTGCACGGCATCGTCGTACAGGATCTTGTCGTAGATCTCGTCGGAGAACACCACCAGGTTGTGCGAGCGGGCCAGTTCGAGCATGCCCAGCAACACTTCCTTCGAATACACCGCGCCAGTCGGGTTGTTCGGGTTGATGATCACCAGGGCCTTGGTGTTCGGGGTGATCTTGGCCTTGATGTCGGCCAGGTCCGGGAACCAGTCGGCGCCCTCGTCGCACAGGTAGTGCACCGGGTTGCCGCCCGCCAGGCTCACGGCGGCGGTCCACAGCGGGTAATCCGGAGCCGGCACCAGCACTTCGTCGCCGTTGTTGAGCAGGGCTTGCATCGACATCACGATCAGCTCGGACACGCCGTTGCCCAGGTAGATGTCTTCGATGCCGACGCCTTCGACCTGCTTCTGCTGGTAATACTGCATCACGGCTTTGCGGGCGCTGAACAGGCCCTTGGAATCGCTATAGCCCTGGGCGGTCGGCAGGTTGCGGATCACGTCCTGGAGAATTTCATCCGGCGCTTCGAAACCAAAAGGCGCCGGGTTGCCGATGTTCAGCTTGAGGATGCGATGGCCTTCCTCTTCCAGGCGTTTGGCGTGCTTGAGCACTGGGCCGCGAATGTCGTAGCAGACGTTGGCGAGCTTGTTCGATTTGCTGACCTGCATGGCGATGTGTTCCCGAAAATGAACGATCCAGGCGGCGGATGGACAACCGTACTGGGAATCCTGCGTAATCACACAGGCCTGACGCCTTCAGTGGCGACACTCATAATCCGTTTGAATGCGCGGTGTCTGGCTGCCAGACTGGCGTTTGACGAGGCGCAATCATACGTGCCGCCCGATCCGTGGAAAAGGTACAGATCGGGCTTTTTCAGCTGCTGAGGTGTGACGATGGAAAAGTTGGATAAAACCCTGGAAGAATGGAAGGCGATGCTCGACCCGGAGCAGTACAACGTTTGCCGCCTCAAGGGCACCGAACGGCCGTTCTCCGGCAAGTACAACGACACCAAGACTGACGGCGTCTACCACTGCATCTGCTGCAATGAGCCGTTGTTCGATTCCAAGACCAAATTCGATTCCGGCTGCGGCTGGCCGAGCTTCTACGCGCCGATCGGTGAGAGTGCGATGGTCGAGATCCGCGACGTCAGCCACGGCATGATCCGCACCGAAGTGGTCTGCGCCAAATGCGACGCGCACCTTGGGCACGTGTTCCCGGATGGCCCGCCACCGACCGGTTTGCGTTATTGCATCAACTCGGTGTGCCTGGACCTGGTGCCACGCGAATGATGTAGCCCCTTGTAGGAGCGAAGCTTGCTCGCGAAGGCGTCGTGTCAGTCAACTTCTGTGTTGAATGTTAAGACGCTTTCGCGAGCAAGCTTCGCTCCTACAAGTCATCGATATTGAATAATTAGATTGCACACAATTCAATTGCTTACTATGTTTGACGCTTCTTCCTTCATCTGGAGCCCGAACCCATGAGCGACAACCTGCTGAACATCCCGGTCACTACCATCAAGGGTGAACAGAAAACCCTGTCCGACTTTGCCGGCAAAGCCGTGTTAGTGGTCAATACCGCCAGCAAATGCGGTTTCACCCCGCAGTACAAAGGTCTGGAAGAGTTGTGGCAGACCTACAAGGATCAAGGCTTGGTGGTGCTGGGTTTCCCCTGCAACCAGTTCGGCAAGCAAGAGCCGGGCAACGAAGGTGCGATTACCGAGTTCTGCGAGCTGAACTACGGTGTCAGCTTCCCGCTGTTCAAAAAGATCGACGTCAATGGTTCCGACGCCCATCCGCTGTTCGTGCAATTGAAAAAGCGCGCACCGGGCCTCTTGGGTTCTCAAGGCATCAAGTGGAACTTCACCAAGTTCCTGATCGGCAAGGACGGCCAGTTGGTCAAGCGTTTCGCCCCGGCCACCAAGCCGCAGGACTTGACCGCCGAGATCGAAGCGCTGCTGAAATGAACAGCGTTTCCGCCGATTCCCTGAAACTCGACAGACAGATCTGTTTCAAGCTGTATGCCGCTTCCCGGGCGGTGATTCGTGGCTACAAGCCGATGCTCGATCAGCTCGGCCTGACGTATCCGCAATACCTGGTGATGCTGGTGCTGTGGGAATGGCAGGAAGAGGCGCCGGAGCAGCCGACCGTCAAAGCCTTGGGCGAACGTCTGGCGCTGGATTCCGGCACGCTCACGCCGTTGCTCAAGCGGCTTGAGCAACTGCAACTGGTGCAGCGCCAGCGTTCGGCGCGGGACGAGCGTGAGGTGCACCTGAGCCTGTCGCCCGCCGGCCAGGCCTTGCGCGAGCAGGTCGGGCCGCTCAAGGCGCGCCTGCTGTGCGACAGCGGCGTGGACCTGAATCGCCTGAATGAGCTGCGTGACGGCCTCGATCAGTTGTTGGGGCAGATCAAAGCACTGTCGTAGTCGGGATCCACAAGTCGAGCAGGGCAGCCAGCTCTTCTCGGCGGAAGGGCTTGGCCAGGTAGTCGCTCATGCCCGCCGCGCGGCAGCGTTCGCGTTCTTCGGACATGGCGTTGGCGGTCAGGGCGACGATCGGCAACTGCGGCCACCGCCCGCTGCGACGAATGTGCCGACTGGCCTCGTAGCCGTCCATCACCGGCATGTTGCAGTCCATCAGCACCAGATCGAATTCACTCAGCTCAAGTTGATCCAGGGCTTCGGCGCCGTGGGCGGCGACAATCACTTCGCAACCGAGTTTGCCGAGCATGCCCTTGGCCACCAATTGATTGACCGGGTTGTCCTCCACCAGCAGCACGCGACCGCGCCTTTGGGGCGTGAGGGCGTCGAGTTGCGCGTCGTTGATCGTCGCTGTGTCCGGCTGCAACACCCGGCGCAGTGTCTGGTACAGTGCGTTGCGGGCCAATGGCCGCGCCTGTTGTTGCAAGGGCGCCAGGGCCGCAGCTTCTTCGCTGGGCATGAAACTGCCATAAGCCGTCACCAGCAGAATCGGCGCCGTCAGCGTGGGGCGCAGGCCGAACAGGCATTCCGGGCAGTCGGTGATCAGGACATCGGGATCCAGCCCAAGCAACGAGTCTTCAATGGAGCGCTGCTGATAGACCAGGCCCCATAACGGCAGCAGGCTTTTCAAGAGTTCCGCCAGGCCACTGCTGGCCGTCGTAATCGCGATGACTTTGCCTTGCAGCGGCGGGGGCGCAATCGCGCGGGTGTGGCAAGGCAGTGGCAGGTCGGCGCAGAACTGGCTGCCGAACCCGGCTTCGGAACTGATCGTCAGCCGGCCTTGCATCGCTTCGCAGAGGTTATAAGTCAGGGCCAGGCCCAACCCGGTGCCGCCGAATTGCCGGGTAATGCCGGCGCCGGCCTGGGTGAAGGGCTGGAAGATTTTGACCTGCGCATCCTGAGCGATGCCGATACCGGTGTCGCACACCTCGATGCGCACGCCATCCTCAAACGTCGAAAGCCGCACATCCACCCGCCCGAAACGGGTGAACTTGAGGGCGTTGGACAGCAGGTTGCTGACAATCTGCCGCACCCGGGTCGGGTCGCCCAACACCAGGGCCGGAAACTGCGGATCGATCAGGCAGGCCAGTTCGACGCTGGGTGCGGCGTTCTGCGACAGCAGGTTGGCGGTGTCCTCAATCAACGAGCCGAGGTCGAACGGTATATGTTCGAGCTCCAGTTGCCCGGCGTCGAATTTCGACAGGTCGAGAATATCGTTGAGCAGTTCCACCAACACTTTGCCCGAGTCATGCGCGATCGACAGTTGCTGCTGTTGTTCGGCATTCAACGGGCCGTCGAGCGAGAGCGCGATCATCCCCAGCAAGCCGTTGAGCGGCGTGCGGATCTCGTGACTCATGTTGGCCAGGAACGCCGAGCGCGCTTCAGCCATGTCGAGTGCGGTGCTGCGGGCGACTTCCAGCTCTTCATTCGATTGGCTGAGCCGGGTGTTGATGGCCTTGAGTTCGGCAGTACGCGCCGAGACGATGTTTTCCAGTTGCGCGAGGTAGTCGGTCAGACGGTTTTCCGCGTTGCGCCGTTGCTGGATTTCGGTCGCGATGTTCTCAAACTGTTGATTGGCTACTTTGACCAGCACACCGATTTCATCGTTTTCATGCCC
This sequence comes from Pseudomonas sp. B21-053, assembly GCF_026016365.1. NCBI lineage: Bacteria > Pseudomonadati > Pseudomonadota > Gammaproteobacteria > Pseudomonadales > Pseudomonadaceae > Pseudomonas > Pseudomonas sp. B21-053. The sequence continues at coordinate 5,069,662 of NZ_CP087205.1, read as the reverse complement.
CGCCGGGTATTCCAGCCAGGTCGGTTCCGCGCTGCGCGGATCGCGGCCGCTGAGTTCGCGGATGACCCGCACCAGCGGCTTGGTCAGCATGACGTAAAACAGCGCCAGGAGGATGCCGGTCAGGATCAGGCTACGGGCGAAACCGTTGAGCAAGGTCACTTCGGCCCGGCGCAGGAAGCGGTTGCCGAAGGAGTAGGTGTCGACCTCAAGCTTCAAGGTGCCGAGGGATTCGTCGGGCAAATGGTCGAGGTAGAGCCGGTCTTCGAACTGCCGGTTGGCGCCGAACAGGAAGTCGCTGATCACCCGGTAACCGCTTTGCAGGCCCTTGCGCTTGACGCTGGCCAGCACGGTATTGTTGTTATCGGTCAATTGCGCGCTGATGATCGCCGGCGAACGCAACAGGCCCATGGTCAGTTCCTGGGCGAGTTCGGCGTCGATGTTGTAGGCGATACGTGAGGCCGGGTTATGGCTGATTTCCAGCAACGACAGGATTTCGCGGTTGATGGAGGCGTCTTCGCTGGCATAATCGATGCCTATTTGCACCAGACTGAGCAAGGTGCCCAGTATGAAACCGACCAGCACAGTGAGCCGGGCTTGCTTGTAAGACAGCCGGTGGGTGAACTTGATATCCATGGGGTGTTGAACCACTTCCGTTTCCCTTCGCTGCTCAAGCATAGTCGATCATGAATGGATACCGATGTTCCCACGTCATCCTCTTTCGAGGGTGCTGGTTGTTGTAAGTTGCTGTATCGCCATCATTACTGTGAAACGTGCCCGAGGAGAAGACGTGGATTCCCGATTGAATGCTTTTCTTGAACGCGCCGATGCCGTTCTGGCCCGTATCGAACCCCTGCTGCCGGCCCCTCGGCAAACCATCGACTGGGCGCATTGCCTGGCCGCGCGCTGGCAGCGTGAGGGTCGCAGCGGTTTCCTGTTGCCGCTGCAAGTCAGCCTCGACACCCGTTTGACCGACCTGATCGGTGTCGATCGCCAAGTGGAACAACTGGGCCGCAACACCCAGCAATTTATCGACGGCATGCCGGCCAACCATGCACTGCTCTGGGGCTCGCGTGGCACCGGCAAATCGTCGCTGGTCCGCGCGTTGCTGGCCGAACACGCTGCCGCCGGTTTGCGCCTGATCGAGATCGAGCGCGATCACTTGGCGGACCTGCCGCGTATCGTCGAACAGATTGCCAAATTGCCCCAGCGTTTCGTGCTGTTCTGCGATGACCTGTCGTTTGAATCGGGCGAAGGCGATTACCGCGTGCTCAAGAGCGTGCTCGACGGCTCCCTGGAGCAAGCGCCGGATAACGTTCTGCTGTACGCCACCTCCAACCGCCGCCACCTGGTGCCGGAAAAGGAAAGCGATAACGAAAACTGGAAACGCGTCGATGGCGAACTGCATCCCAGCGAAGCGGTGGAAGACAAGATCGCGCTGTCGGACCGTTTTGGTCTGTGGCTGTCGTTCTACCCGTTCACCCAGGAGCACTTCCTCAATGTGGTCGAGCACTGGATCGGGCAACTGGCCGACAAGGCCGGCCTCGCCTGGCAGCGCACCGAAGAGCTGGATATCCTCGCGGTCCGCTGGGCCACTGGCCGGGGTAATCGCAATGGCCGTTGCGCTTATCAATTTGCACGTTATTGGGTTGGACTGAAGCTGTTGGAGAACAAGGCATGATCGATTTACAACAAAGCGGCCAGGGCCTCGAAGGCTACGGCATGCTGCACGCACAGCTGGAATCCTTGCTGGCGGACGAGCGGGATTTCATCGCCAACGCGGCGCAGTTTTCTGCGTTTCTGTTCAACCAGCTCGATGACCTGAACTGGGCCGGTTTCTACCTCAATCGCAACGAAGAGCTGGTGCTGGGCCCGTTCCAGGGACAGATCGCCTGTGTGCGGATTCCGTTCGGTCGTGGTGTATGCGGGGCGGCAGCCGCCACTTTGCAGACGCAGCTGGTCGAGGATGTGCATGCATTTCCCGGGCACATCGCCTGCGACAGCGCCTCGAACAGCGAACTGGTGGTGCCACTGGTCAAGGACGGCCGACTGATCGGCGTGCTGGACCTGGACAGCCCGAAACTCGCGCGGTTTACCGCTGACGATCAGGCGGGTATCGAGCAACTGGCGGCGATTTTCCTGCGCCTGACGGATTGCTGACCACCGGTTGAAGCGCACCTCCTGTGGGAGCGGGCTTGCTCGCGAATTCGGTCTGTCAGTCGCCGAGTGTGTTAACTGATACACCGCCTTCGCGAGCAAGCCCGCTCCCACAGGGGGGTTATGGCGCTAGCGTAAGCCTGCTTTTGCCAGCAGGCTTTCCGCGTCCACGACATCGATCTGTTTCGGGTCGAGGAATTGCTCGGCGTACTGCCGGTAAATCTGCTCGTTGATAAACAGCCCGAACAGCTCGGGATCGATATGGGCATCGCGGCACATCGTGGCCATGATGCCCAGCGCTTCGCTCAACGACTTGGCTTTCTTGTAGGGGCGATCGGCTGCGGTCAGCGCTTCGAAAATATCGGCAATCGCCATCATCCGCGCCGGCAGGCTCATGTCGTCGCGCTTCAACTGTTTGGGGTAACCGGTGCCGTCCATTTTTTCGTGGTGGCCGCCGGCGATTTCCGCGACGTTGTTGAGGTGGCCGGGGAAGGGCAGGTGGCTGAGCATCAGGATCGTCTGCACCATGTGGTGATTGATGATGTAACGCTCTTCGCGGGTCAGGGTGCCCCGGGCAATGCTCAGGTTGTAGAGCTCGCCGCGATTGTATTTGTGGTGCGGCACATCGAGCTTGAAACCCCAGGGATTGTCGGCGGGGATCAGTTCGCTTTCGGCGCGTTCCAGCAGGTGCTCGGGTTTGTCCGCCAGCAACGGTTCACTGACCGGTAGTGTCGGCGCCGGAGTGCGCGCCTGGCGGCGGTTCTCCTCCCAGGAAACCCCCAGGCGATCATCCAGGGTTCGCGTCCAGGTGCGTTGGGCGATCAGGTTCAGGCGCTTGAGGTCGGCCTCGGCCATCGCCTCGCCGCCCAGGTTGCAACGGGCGATAAAGGCGAAGTCATCGTCCAGGCCTGCAAGGTTGGCATTGCGCAGTTCAGCCAGGTGGTGTTCGTCGCCACCCAAAGCGATGGCCTGCCAATAGTTGATCCAGGCGTCACGCTTGAGCACTTCGAAACGGGTGCGGATTTCGTGGATGCGATCGTTCAGGGTTTCCAGTTTGGTCGCCTTATCGACCACATATTCAGGCGTGGTGACCTTGCCGCAATCGTGGAGCCAGGCGGCAATGTGCAGGGCTTCCCACTCATCTTCGGTGGGCTGATAGCCGCTGAACGCGGGCTCTTGGCTGGCTGCGGCCGCTTGGGCGAGCATCAGGGTCAGCGCCGGCACACGCTGGCAATGACCGCCGGTGTACGGGCTCTTGGCATCGATCGCGCCGGCCAGCAGTTGAATGAACGAATCCAGCAATTGCTTTTGCTTGGCCTGCAGACGCTGGCTTTCGATACTCACCGCCGCCGCGCCGGACACCGCTTGCAGAAACGCGATGCGATCCGGGCGAAGTTTTTCCAGGTCGCCTGGGCTGCCACTGTCGGCCAGCAGCAAAATCAGCAAACCTACAGTTTCGTTATGCCGATTGCGCAGCCGAATGCCGATCAAATGCACCCGCGGACTCTCCATGGCCAGCAAGACTTTCTGCAAATCCCCGGCCTGTTCGAAACCGAGACTGGCGACCACATTGTCGGCAGCCGCCAACTGTTGCAGCCACGATGGGCTCTGCGGGTTCTGCAGTTCGTGTCCCTGGACCCCGAACGACGGCAAGGGTTGGGACGCGCCGTTGATCACCAGGCCATGGGGCTCGATGCGATCGCCGTCACTTTCGCGCAGGTAGATCAGGCCGGCCTGGGCCTGGGCGATTTTCACCGTTTCAAACAGCACCCGTTGCAGCAAAGGCGCGAACCGGGTCTCGGCACACAGGCTGTCGGTGATCTGGAAAAAACTCCCCAAGGTGTCCTTCATCCGCACCATCGAAACATGTAACTGATCGACTTCCAGCACCGGTGAACGACGACTGGCTGGAAAGTTGAAATCGAAACTGCGAATCGCATCGGCTTCCTTCACCAGTGCACGCAAGGGCTTGACCAGGATCCGCGACGTCAGCCAACCCACCGGCAGGCATAACAATAAAGTGGTCAGGGTAATCAGCGCCCCTTGCCAGCGCATGCGGTAGGCATCGACCAGCAATTCATCCTCGGGCACCAGCAATGCCATCTGCAAACCCTCGGGGCCACCCTCCTGCATGTGGCTGCGGGCGACGATCCATTGCCGGCCAGCGACGTCCAGGCGCTTGCCCGTCTGTGGATTGGCGAGCAGGGCGCCGAGAACGGGGCTCAGGTCGGCGGCTTTGCTAAGGCGGGCGGTCTGGTCGTCGATGATCAATTTGCGGCTGTCGGGATAGGCAATCGCATTGCCCTCGGCATCGAACAACGCAATCTCGGTGCTGGGGGTGACGACGTGTTTGGCCAGGGTCGCGGAAAGCTCGGCCAGGGTCAGGTCGGCACCCATCACCGCACCGTCGCCACTGCGCCGGGCCAGTGTGGTGCCGACGTTATGGGTAGAGAAAAAAATGTAGGGTTCGGTGGTGATCTGGTCCGTGTCCTGTCGAGCATTGGTAAACCAGTCGCGGGTTCGCGGATCGTAGCTTTCGTCGGCAATCTGTTGGCGGCTGATCAGGTTCAGGGCCGCGTCGTAGAACAGGAATTGGGAGACAACCTGAGCTCCGCCGCCCTGATGCTCGATGCTCCACACCTGATACACCGCCGTGGCCGGCGCCTTGAGCTGCGTCTTCAAGGCTTCGGTACGCAACGGCCGGACCATGAAGAAATCGCCATTGCCGTAGCCCAGGTACAGCGAGGCCAGGTTGGGATTGTCCTTGAGTGATTGGCTGAACGGCCTGAGCAGCGCCAGGCGCGACTCAAGCGTCGGGGCCTGGGCGTCCGGTGTATCGGCCAACAGGCTCAGCAGGTGACGAATCGGCTCATAGGTCGATTGCAGGTCCAGGCGTACATCCTGCTCGATGCGATTGAACAGCTTTTCGCTGCTGGACAGGATGATCTGCGTGGTCTGCTGGTAATTGAAAATGCCCAGCACCACGCCGGTCAGCAACAGCAGGAAAGTGAACATGACGCTGATATGGACGTGCAGGGGAAACCGGCGTTGATCCGGGCGCAGTGGGCTGGGCATCACGGTCTCTCCATAGTGGTTAACGCACTGCTCAGCGTCCAAGCATAGTTAAGGCTCCGTCATTTTGCTGTGGGCGTTCAGGTCAATCTGTTGCAGCAGCGCGCGCTCCAGTTCAAGCATGGCCAGATCCATGTTTTTGATGGCGTGGCCCAGTCCATTTTCAGCCGCTGGTGCCTGGCAGGCTTTTTCGAGCGCCTGGCAACAATCGATCAATCGGGAGGCCTGGATAATGCGGGCCGCGCCTTTGATTTTATGCGCAATGTCGATCAGGGCCTGATGGTCATCGAGAGTGGACAAGGCCTGCAACTCCTGGCGATCCAGGTGGTTGCTGCTCAACAGTTCGTCCAGCAACCGCTGGGTCATTTGCGGATTACCCCCCGTCAACAAATCCAGCCCCTGCAGATTGAACGGCTGCTCACGAACCGATGGCTTGATGCCTTCGACCCACTGACTCAATGCCATCAGGCTCAGGGGTTTGAACAGGCAATCATTCATCCCTGCTTGCTTGCAGCGGTGTATTTCTTCCGGTTGCGCATTGGCGGTAAACCCCAGCACGGTGCAAGGCGTGCGTTGTTGCTGCCGTTCATGCTCGCGGATGGCGCGGGCCAGGTCGTAGCCATTCATGATGGGCATATTGCAATCGACCACCACCAGATCGAAGGGCTCGATCTTCCAGGCATCCAGACCGGCCTGGCCATCGTTGGCCCCGGTAAACCGATGTCCCAGGTATTCCAGCTGTTGGCACATGAGCAAGCGGTTGGCGGGATGATCGTCGACCACCAGAACATTCAAGGGCGTGCGGGTGGTGTGGATGGGTGTTTCAACCCGGTCCGGCGTTTGCTCCGGCGTCAATGTTGCCAAGTGCAATGAAAGGCTGACCTGAGTGCCCATCCCCAACTGACTGCTCAGTTGCAGGCTGCCGCCCATCATTTCGCACAGTTGGCGACTGATCACCAAACCGAGCCCGGCACCGCACCTGGCCAGTTGCCCGGAATTGTCAGCCTGGGCAAACGGTTCGAACAGACGCTGCTGATCCTGTTCGCTGATGCCGACCCCGCTGTCCCGAACCTGTACCTGCATCCGCGTATGCTCGGGCTCGTCAGCAGGCAACAACTCGACCGTAATCCTGACCTCGCCCTGTTGCGTAAACTTGATGGCATTGCTGACCAGATTCGACAGCACCTGTTTAAAGCGCAGCGGGTCGAGCAGCACATCCACGGGCGGCTGGGGCGGGTTGAACTCCAGCAGCAAGTTAAGATTTTTTTGCCGGGCCAGTCCGTCGAAAATTCTCACCACCGAGGCCACGATTTCCCCCGGATTGACCCGCTCCGGGCTCAGGCTCAGGTGACCGGATTCGATCCGGGCGATGTCGAGAATGTCGCCGATCAACTCCAGCAAGTCTTTTGCCGAGCTGTAGGCGGTTTCGATGGACGAATGATGCTGATGCCCTTGATCCATACGTTTGAGGGTCAGCTCCAGCATGCCGATCACCGCGTTCATCGGGGTGCGGATTTCGTGGCTCATGGTGGCCAGGAACGTGCTTTTGGCCCGGTTGGCCTCATCGGCCTGCTCTTTGGCGGCTCGCAGCTTGTCGAACAATTGCCGCCGTTCGCTGATGTCGATCCAGCCACCGATGATGCCTTGCACTTCGCCGCTGGAGTCGCGGTAGGGCAGGATCCAGTGATAGATCGTCAGCCGGCGGCCGCCGATGTGCAACGGACGGTCGACAATCAACGGCAACCCTTCGGCCACGACCCGTTGATAGTCAGCCTGAAACTCCCGGGCTTCGAAGGCATTGTTCATGTTGCCCGGCATCACGCATTTGCCGATCACGTCCTCGCGTTTCGCCTGGAAAACTTCCAGGTAACTGTCGTTGCAGCTTTGCAGCAGCCCCTGGCGGTCACGTACATAAATCGGGTGAGGCGTGCCGTTGACCAGCGAGCGCATGAATTCGAATTGATCGTTCAGCGCGCGCTCGGCCGCCTTGCGCTGATTGATCTGACGGCGCATCCAGGCGTTCCAGACCATGGAAATCAGCAACAGCACGCTAGCGCCGATCACGAGCTGATAGAACACCCGGTGAAAGTTGTTCCAGGTCTTTTCCGAAGCCGCCGAGTAGCCACGCCAGCGACTGTTGATCACGCCCAGTTCTTCCGGAGCAATGCTCAGCAGCGCTTTATCGATGATCGAACTGAGTTCGGTGGCGCCCCGCGCCGTGGCCAGCGAGAACGCCGCCTGCTGGGTGCCGATGGTGGTGCTGATCTGCAGTTTGTGTTCAAAGATGCGCGACGAAATAAAGTAATTGGCGATGACCAGTGAGTTGACGGCACCTTCCACCTGGCCCTCGGCGAGCAATTCCACGGCGTGAAAGGTGTCCGGCGTTTCAATCAGGTGGATCCGCGGAAACTCGCTGCGCAGATAGTCCACCAGTGGGTTGCCCTGGGCGATGGCCAGTCGCTTTTCCTGTAGCTGCGAAAGGTTGGTCGCGCTGTCGGGGGACTTGCGCGTCAGCAGCACAAAGGAGTTTTCCAGGTACGGGCGGCTGAAGTTCAATTGCGCTTCACGTTGGGGAGTCGGCAGCAGCGCCGCGATCAGGTCAGCCTGATTGCTTTTGACCAGCGCGATCATTTGATCGTCGCCGCGGCTGCGCTGGATGTCGAAGCGCAAACCGGTACGCAAGCGGATCAGTTCGAGAAGGTCGGCGGTGACGCCGCGAAAGTTGCCGTCGCTGTCAAAAAACGTTAACGGCGCAAACGCCTCGTTGACCAGCACACGGACGACGGGGTGCTGCGTCAGCCAGCGCTGTTCGCGGTCCGTCAGTTGCAGCTTGTGATCGGTGAGGAGAATGTCGCTGCCGGCGCTCCAGCGCTTGGCGATGTTTTCCCGTTCGCTGGTGGGAACGGCGTTGAGTATCGCGTTGACGATCAGCAGCAGGTCCGTGTTGTTTTTGTGTACGGCAAAACTGAAACCGTGAGCTTCGTGTTTACCGAAATTGGCCATGCGGATGTTGTTCAGGTAACCCTTGTTGATCATGTAGTGGGCAGAAATGGTGTCGCCGAGAAAAACGTCAGCCTGGTCGAAGGCCACCGCATTGATTGCATTCTGATAAGAGGGGTAGTCGGTGATGATCGCCTTCGGGTACAGCGCCTGAACTTCCTCTCGCGGTAAATAGTGATACACCATGCTCAGTCGCAGGCCGGCGAGTCCGTCGGTCAGTGAGCGGGTTTCTCCCTCCCGGGTCACCAGTACCGGTTGATCCACGGCATAGGGCACGGACAGTTCAATGTCGGCATTGTGTGCTTCGAATCCGTTGGCCGTGCCGAGGAGGTCGACCTCACCGTTTTCCAATGCTTCGATGGCGGCATTGCGGTTCGCATAGCGCAGGACCTTGACCGGCAAGCCCATGGCCTGCCCGAGGATCCCGGCATAATCAGCGGTGAAGCCTTCATAGTCACGGCCGCTGACAGTCAGGTCAAAAGGCGGGTAATCCGGGGCAGATGTGCCCACGATCAGTTCGCGTTTATTGTTAGCCCATTGCCGTTGTGATTTATCCAGTTGGACTTCCAGATGCCCGACTGTGGCGCGGCTGAGCAGGGTGTAGTTCTCGACGGCGGTATGCGTCGCGGACACTGAAGTGCTCAGGCATAAACCCGCGCTCAATATTATTAGATAGTCCTTTATGCTGCTGGGCATCCTGTCTCTCACACTAAGGCGTTACGTTTTGCCATCTCGATGAGCGCTACCAGGGATTTGGCCTTGAGTTTTTGCATGAGTCGTTTTTTATAAGTGCTGACCGTCTTGTTGCTCAGGAACATGCCTTTGGCGATTTCCTTGTTAGTGCGCCCTTGAGCGAAAAGTTGCAACACCATCAGTTCCCGGTCATTCACGGACTTGAACAATTCAAGTTCGGCGTAGCGCACATCATCCGGGCGCACCGGGTTCAAGGCCTGGCTCGGGAAGTAGTTGTAGCCCGACAGTACGGCCTTGATGGCACTCATCAGTTCACTCAGATCTTCCTGTTTGCACACATACCCCGAAGCGCCGGATTGCATGCAGCGAATCCCGAACAGCGTTGGGCATTGCGCCGTCAGCACCAGGGTTTTCAACGGGGTGCTCATTGCATTGAAGCGAGAGAGAACTTCCAGCCCGTCGAGTTTGGGGATGCTGATGTCGAGAATGATCAAGTCGGGCATGCATTCACGAACCATCTGCATGGCATCGACCCCATTATCAGTTTCGCCCACGACTTTATAACCCTCATGCTCCAGCAGCATCCGGACAGCAAGACGGATGACGGGGTGATCGTCGACAATAAAAACGGAGTTCATAATCAAGTCCCATACGTGCGCGAATAAAGCGCGCACATTAGCTCAGTTAATTGAGAGGGCGCATGAGCGGACAGGTCTATAGCGGCGATATAGGACAATTCCTACAAATGAAAAAGAATAGGACTACGGATCAATTGGGTTTTGAGTGGGGAAATGTGAAAGTTCTGATTGTGTAATCAGAAAGTGACGATGTTTATAGTGCACATTACACGCGCGTTTTTATTGGGCTTTTCAAGTGCGACTATTTTGCGCACTTTTATATTAAGGCCAAGGTCAACAAGTTTCTAAATTCAGTTTGTTTCAGCGGCTTGGTCAAGTATCCCAGCAAGGGCAATCGGTGTTCACTGGCCTGTTTCCTGAGCCCCTCCAGTTCAAGGGACGTCAGGCTGCTCAGCAGGATCGCCTGCCTGATCATTCCACGGTGACTGGCCAGCTGGATCAACTCCAGTCCTGGGAGGTCGGGCAGGCATTGATCGCAGAGCAGAATGTCGAATGGTTGCCGCGCTTCGTGCATCTTTTGCAAGGCACCTTCGGCGCTGTCGGTGACGGTCAGCTGAGTGAAGCCGAAACTCTCCAGCAGGCATTGGGTCGCAAAGAGCTGGAAGGGATGATCTTCCACCAACAAGATGCGCCAGTCGTTTTTCAACATGGGAATTGGCATTAAACGGAATACGTCGCCAGCGGGGAGGGACGATTATTCCGCGGTCCGACTAGACAATCGATCAGTTGGCTCAGCGCGACACGTAGGGGGGATTCGTTGAAACGCAGTTGACGGACGAGCGACTTGATCAGCCGGTCAGAATTATCTGACACGGCTGATCCCGAGTTTTTATCCGTGGATGGAGCGGCCAGTCATTTCCTGGGCCATTTCACTGGCATAGCTGTCGGTCATGCCGGCGATGAAATCAATCATGCGCAGGAACGACGTATGCAACGGGCCATTTGGATCGGGCGCGTTGTTACCCAGCAGGTCGAGTACCCGACGGCTCTTGAAGGACGGCGTGCGGCCGTTGTGCTGTTCCAGCGCCGCGCCGCAAAAGGCGTTGAGCAGGATTTCCAGCGTGGTGTAGGCGCCGATTTCATGCAGCGTCTTGCGCTTGTCCTGGAAGATTTTTTTGCGCGCCATGTCCTTGGCATTCAGCACGCAGCGCTTAGCCGGGCCGTGCATGTGTTCGACCAGATCGCCAGGCAGCGTGCCGGCCAGCAGCGCATCCTGCTGCTCGACAAAGGCGCGGGCGGCGGCGTTGGTCAGGTGCTCGATGGCCTTGCCGCGCAGGATTGCCAGTTTGCGCCGACGGGAATCTTGCGGGCCGAGCAGGCGATAGGTTTCCGGAATATCGTCGCCCACCAGGTCGAGCAGCAGGGATTCGACTTCGGCGTATTCCAGCAAGTCCATTTCCAGGCCATCTTCGAGGTCGATCAGCGCGTAGCAGATGTCATCGGCGGCTTCCATCAGGTACACCAGCGGATGACGGGCCCAGCGCTGTTCTTCCAGTTGCGGCAGGCCGAGTTTGTGCGCGATTTGTTCCAGCAGCGGCAGTTCGCTCTGATAGCAGCCGAACTTGTGCTTTTTGTAGCCCAAAGAGTCGGCGTGCTTGGCGGTCCACGGGTACTTCAAGTAGGTGCCGAGGGTGGCGTAGGTCAGGCGCGTGCCGCCGTCGAACTGGTGATACTCCAGTTGGGTTAGCACGCGAAAGCCTTGGGCATTGCCTTCGAAATTCAGGAAGTCGTTACGTTCGACCTCGCTCATTGCGTCCAGCCAGCCACGTCCGGCGGCCTGCTGGAACCAATGACGGATCGCGTCTTCGCCGGAGTGGCCGAAGGGTGGATTGCCGATGTCATGGGCCAGGCAAGCCGATTGCACCACCATGCCCAAATCACTCGGTTCGCACCATTCGGGCAGGGCGCTGCGAATGGTTTCGCCCACGCGCATGCCCAGCGACCGGCCGACGCAACTGACTTCCAGCGAGTGGGTCAGGCGCGTGTGGATGTGATCGTTGCTGGACACCGGATGCACTTGGGTCTTGCGTCCCAGGCGGCGGAACGCTCCGGAGAAAATGATGCGGTCGTGGTCTTTATGGAAAGGGCTGCGGCCAAGTTCTTCCGGGCTGTGCAGCGGCTTTCCGAGGCGTTCGCGGGTAAGCAGGGTTTGCCAATCCAAGGCTGGTTCTCTCCGTCAAATGACTGATGGCCCAGTGTCCTGTCTCGCCTGCGTGCCTGCAAGCAGAACTACAGCCCGGCGGCGTCGATATCGATGAGCAGCAGGCGCTCGCCGTTGTCGAAAAACTGCCCCGCCGTCAGGCAGTACTGGTTACTGGTGGCATCGCGGTAGGTGTTGGAAAGCGTCAGCCGCCGCTCATCCCACCCCTCGGCGAGCAGGTGATAAAAGTACGGGCGCCAAGACCAGTTGTGGCCCAGGTAGCGGTTATCGGCTTCCCAGCGGTTGTTGCGCCATTCCAGATTGGGCGTCAGTTGCGTGCCATGGCGATCGCATTGGTAGAAACGCAACAGCCAGGGAAAAGCATTCAGTTGCGGCAAGGCGCTGATGGGCGCGCGTGCCTGAGCCCAATCCTGCAGGATCGCCATCAGCTCGCTGAGTTGCCGGCGCATGACCATCAGTTGCCCACGCTCAATCAGCTTGCGCTGGACATAGCGTTGGCGCAGTTGGGCGAACTGGTCGACGAAGGCATCGGTGGCGAAGAAATCGGTGTGCGCCCGGGCGAACAGAAAACCCTGCACATAACGTGAACCGCATTCGAGGGCAAAACTCAGTTGGGCTTCGGTTTCCACGCCTTCGGCGATGATCCAGCACCCGGTTTTCTCGGCCATCAGCGCCAGTGCCTTGACCACCTCGCTACTCGGTCCGCCCAGGGCTGCGGCCTGAAACAGGCGCATGTCGAGCTTGAGAATGTCGGGTTGCAGGGCAAGCACGCGATCGAGTTGCGAATAACCGGCACCGAAGTCATCGATGGCAATCCGTGCACCCGCCTGGCGATAACGCGCTACCACTTCGGCGAGGCGTTGGCCGTCGCCGCCCAGCTCGGTGATCTCGAAGACGATGCGTTGCGGGTCGACGCCATGCCGGGCCAGTTGCTTGAGACTTGGCAACGCCTGGTCCGGGCGCAAGCGGCTGATCCAGCGCGGCGACATGTTGAGACTCAGAAACCATTCCGAAGGTGCTTCGTGCAGACGGCTCAACGCGTTATCACGTATCTGTCGGTCGAGGCGACGCAGGGCGATGGCAGGAGTTCGCGGGTCGGCGAACAGCGGTCCCACGGAGGTCAATTGACCATCGGCCTGGCGCAGTCGACCCAATGCTTCGACGCCTGCGATACGCCCGGTGGCGGTATCGATGAACGGCTGAAAGCAGGCGAGCGGTTGCCCGTCGATCACGAGGCCTCCTTAAGTGAGGTTTTGTTTTTGGATTGATCCCGAGGCCGGGTAGGCACGCAGGATTGAACCTCTCGATAAAGAGGTCCAATCCCGGTGGTATTGCAAGAATGCAGCCAGCTAGCGACTGATCAGTGTTTGCTCGAGTTGCCCTGCAACACCAGTTTGATCAGCGGCCCCAGACTGGTGCCCAGTTGAACCAGGCGCGTGAGGCTGCTGACGCCGCCGTTCTTGGCGCCCTTGCCGGTCAGGAAACCGAGCAGGGTCACGGCGGCCATGCCCCAGAGCGGAGCGTGCTTGATGCCAAAACCGCCTTGCAGGTTTTGGGTCATCCCGCGCACGCGCTGCAGGGGTTGCAACAATTGCCGGGATTCCTGGCGGATTTCCTGGCGATGCATTTCCATGCGCAAACGGATCAGCGCTTTGCGCATTTCCGCGCGCGAGCTGTTGTGCGGCAGTTCAGGCAGGCTCATGGCAGCAGGCGCTCCCGATCATTGGCCAGTTCTTCCAGGGTGCCATGGAAGGGCGAGGATTCATCGAATACCGCAGCCTTGAGGCGCATCCCGCAGAAAATCGCGGCCAGGGTGTAGAACACGCACAGCCCGATGATGGCGGCCAGGCGATAGGTGTCCCAAAACAGGATCATCACCAGTGTCGACAACCCCACCAGCAACAGCAAGGCAAACACCAGCGCCAGGCCGGCAAATAACAACAGGCTGACGGTGCGGGCTTTCTGTTCCTGCAATTCGATGCCGAACAATTCGACATGGCTGTGCAGCAACCCTAGGAAAGCCGCACCCAGCCGCCGCGAGGAAGCGCTTGTGCCCGTCGCGGACGGGCCGGATTCGCCGATAGACATATCAGCGACGCGTGGCCAGCAGGCCAATCAGGAAGCCCACGCCCGCAGCGATGCCGACCGATTGCCATGGATTGGCCTGAACGTAATCTTCGGTGGCGGTGACGGCGGCCTGGCCGCGCTCGCGCAGCGAGTCTTCGGTCAGTTTCAGGGTTTCGCGAGCACGCAGCAGGCTGTCGTGGATCTGGTCACGCAATTCATCGGCCTGATCGCCGGCGATGGATTTGGTGTGTTCCAGCAACCGTTCGGTGTCGCTGACCAGGGTCTGAAAATCGTTCATCAGGATTTCTTGAGCAGTCTTTGCCTTGATGCTGGCCATGGGTGAATCTCCGTAAGTGGCTTCTGATGCGTTCGAGTATGAGCGTTGGGTGAAGGTTCAGTACAAATGACTGGTACAACTTTTGCTATGTCATGGTGCGTCAGCCTGCGCCGTTGCGCTGTTGCTGGGCGTGATTTGAGCAAAACCATAACTCAAATAATCGAAACCCGCGCAAAGGTCATGACCTTGTGCGCCAAAGCGGTTCATTGGAATCAATGCGTTGGTTCCGGCAGGCCGCAACTTGGTGCATGGATTGTCTGCGCGAACTGCTTTGGTGCTTTTTTAGCCTTCAGGTCTGCCAACCCCATGGAAAATCTGCAAAGCGCTGTGGACAGTCTGGTCCATAGCTCCAATACGTTGTTCATTTTGATCGGTGCGGTCATGGTGTTGGCCATGCACGCCGGTTTCGCGTTTCTGGAAGTCGGGACGGTTCGGCAAAAGAACCAGGTCAACGCGTTGTCGAAAATCCTCAGCGACTTCGCGATTTCGACGTTGGCGTATTTCTTTATAGGCTACTGGATTTCCTACGGCGTGACTTTCATGCAACCGGCGGCGGTGATCAATGCCGATCACGGTTACGGTCTGGTGAAGTTCTTCTTCCTGCTGACCTTTGCGGCGGCGATCCCGGCGATTATTTCCGGCGGCATTGCCGAGCGTGCGCGCTTCGTTCCGCAGTTGTGTGCGACGGCGCTGATCGTGGCGTTCATCTACCCGTTTTTCGAAGGCATGATCTGGAACGGCAACTTCGGCGTGCAAGCCTGGTTGCTGGAACGCTTTGGCGCCAGCTTCCATGATTTCGCCGGCTCGGTGGTGGTTCACGCCATGGGCGGCTGGCTGGCGCTGGCGGCGGTGTTGTTGCTGGGGCCACGGCAAGGACGTTATCGCGACGGTCGGCTGGTGGCGTTCGCGCCGTCGAGCATTCCCTTCCTGGCCTTGGGCTCGTGGATTCTGATCGTCGGCTGGTTCGGCTTTAACGTCATGAGCGCGCAGACATTGCAGGGCGTCAGTGGGCTGGTGGCGGTGAATTCGCTGATGGCCATGGTCGGCGGCACAGTGGCGGCGTTGATCGTCGGACGCAATGACCCGGGCTTTCTGCATAACGGCCCGTTGGCCGGGCTGGTGGCGATCTGCGCCGGTTCCGACCTGATGCACCCGGTCGGCGCGCTGGTGACCGGCGCGATTGCCGGGGCCTTGTTCGTCTGGTGCTTTACCGCAGCCCAAGGCAAATGGCACATCGATGATGTGCTGGGTGTCTGGCCGTTGCACGGTTTGTGCGGTGTCTGGGGCGGGATTGCTTGTGGCATTTTCGGCCAGACGGCACTGGGCGGCCTCGGCGGCGTGAGCCTGATCAGCCAGTTGATCGGCACCTCGCTGGGCGTGATCGTGGCACTGGCCGGCGGCTTCGCGGTGTACGGCACGATCAAGGCATTCCATGGTTTGCGCCTGAGTCAGGAAGAAGAGTATTACGGCGCGGACTTATCGGTGCACAAGATCGGCGCCGTGAGCCAGGACTAGTTTTCCTCATCGTCGGCACCGGGATAAAACCGGTGCAGCAGGCTGTAGCGGTCGTGTCGGACCTGATCGACCCGCTCTTGCACCTGATGCGCCGGCAGACCCAGCATGATCAGCGCATGGGAGGCGAGCATCAGGCTCGACTCCAGCAACTCCGGCACCACTTCATTGGCGCCGGCGGCTTTCAATTCGGCCCACTGACTGTCATCCCGGGTGCGTACCAGGATAGGCACGCTCGGGTTGTATCGACGTGCTTCCTTGAGGATCAACAGGGCGATATCAGTCTGGTCCACGGCAATCACCAGCAACCGCGCACGCTCCAACCCCACGGCGGCGAGCAACTCGCCGCGTCGTGAGTCTCCGTAGTGCACGCTGCTTTCCTCGGCGGCCGCTTCCTGCACCCGCACCGGATCGTTATCCAGGGCGATATAAGGCTGTTGCGCGTTGTGCAGAAAGCGTCCGATGGATTGCCCCACGCGACCGTATCCGCAAATCACCACATGGCCGTGCAATCCGGCGTTGAGCGCGCTGATTTCCTCGAGTTTTGCTTCTTCGTTGGGTTTGCGATGCAGGCGCGCAGCGATACGTGGCGCGGCGCGCAGCAACAAGGGCGTGACCAGCATCGAACAGAACGTCGCCGCCAGCAGCAGGCCGCCAAGGTCGGCGGGCATCAATTTGTTCTGTTGCATCTGCGCCATCAAGGCAAAGCAGAACTCGCCGCCCTGGGCCAGCGCCAGGCCACTGCGCCAGGCGGTCTCGCCATCGCTGCCGCGCCATTTGACCAGCAGAGCCACCACACTGCCCTTGATCAGCAGCAATCCGAGCGTGAGGCCGAGGATCAACAAGCCGTGGCTGGCAAACAGTTGCAGGTCGATCAGCATGCCGATACTGACGAAAAACAGTCCCAGCAGGATGTCGCGGAACGGCCGGATGTCCGCCTCGATCTGATGCCGGTAATGGCTTTCCCCCAACAGCATGCCGGCGAGGAATGCGCCGAGGGCGGGGGAGAGCCCAAGCAAATGCGTCAGCCAGGCGGTCAGCAGCACAATCACCAGCGCCAGCAGCACGAACAGTTCTGCGGAACGGGACGCGGCGACTTCCTGGAACAACCGAGGCAGCAACCAGCGACTGGCCAGCAGCAGGCCGACAAATAGCAACACGGTCTTGGCCAGTGTCAGGGGCAGCGCCCAATACCAAGCTTGATCGCTACTGCCGGCGAACACCGGCACCAGGGTCAGCAGCAACACCGCGACCACGTCCTGGAACAGCAGCACGCCAATGGCATTCTGGCCGTGACTGCTGAAAATCTCCCCAAGGCTGCCCAGCTCCTTGCTGACGATGGCCGTGGACGACAACGCCAGGCCGGCGCCGAGCAGCAGCGCCGGGGTGACCGACATGCCGAACAGCATCAGCAAGCCCCCCAGCAGCAGCCCGGAAACCAACACTTGCAGGCTGCCGAGGCCGAACACCACCTGGCGCAACGCGAGCATTTTCGACAGGGAAAACTCCAGTCCCAGTGAAAACAGCAAAAACACCACGCCCAGTTCGGCGAGGTCTGGCAGCTCTTCGCTTTCATTCACCCAATCCAATGCCGTGGGCCCGACCATCAGCCCCACGCAGAGGTAGCCCAGCACCGGCGGCAAACGCAGGCGCCGGAACAGGGCAATGACCACCAGGGAGGAGGCGAGAATGATCAACAGATTGGCAAACACTGAAAACTCCGGTGAAGGGTTCGGGCTACCCAAGCGTAGAGGCAAAAAAAGTCCAGAGCATCGCGCAAACGGGATTGCGCGCAAATGATATGCATCAGGAAATTGCCGAAACCTTTTGAAATTGGCTGGCGGGCCCTTGGGGCGTTGGCTCGACGGTTGATGGCGGCGGGGCCTAGAATGAAAGTCTATTTGAACGGGTCTGTTTGTCATGCCTCCTGAATGTCAGCTGTTCGGCACCTTGGGTTGCCATCTCTGTGAACTTGCCGAAGACGAACTGATGCCTTTGGTCGAGCACGGTTTGATGGTGGAGTTGGTGGATATCGCGGAAAACGAGGATTGGGTCGAAGACTACGGCCTGCGTATCCCGGTGTTGCGGCGCCTGGATACCGGCGCTGAACTGGATTGGCCCTTCGATGCCGAGCAGGTCGTGACGTTCTTGCGCTAGGTCTTTCCCATCCGTCGCGGTGTTGTGTTCCGCCATTGGCGAAAAGCAGGTTATTCGGTTACTGTATGTTCATACAGTTATTCGGATTGCCTGCCATGCGTCTTCCTCTTGCGGATTTGGCCAGGTGATCCCGCTAGTCAGAGGGATGAACCGTGGTCAATGTCGAACAATTGAAGAACAGCGTGAACCGGATGTCGGTCGACGTGGTGCGCGAGGCGGTCCTCGAGCTGCGTCTGGATGGCCTGGTCACGGAAGGTAAAACCCCCTTCAACAAGCTGCATTTCAACACCTGTTTCGCCGAGATCGAAGCCTTGTTCCAGCGCGCGGGTTATCACCGGCAACTGGATGTCGTGGGGTATCAGGGCTTGATGTATGCGCTTTACGATCCCGGTCGCTGGGAAGCGGTGGATGTGCTGCGCTGGCTCAAGGAATTCACCGAGGCGGCGGCGCGGACACAGTCGATACCGGCCTGAGGATTCTCCGCTAGGTTCGCTCCGGCCGCTGTTGGATAATGCCGCCCTGTATTGAGGGTTAGAGCGTTCGTATGTCCACTTCATCGTTTTCCGCTGCACACAGCCAGGCCAGTACCCTCTATTTGCCGCCGGGCCCGTGGCAGACCGTGCTCGATTGCCTGTGCGAGCACTTTGGCGCTATCGGCCGTGAGCAATGGCTGGACCGTATCGCTCGTGGCCGTGTCCTCGACGGCCAGGGACAGCCGATCGCCCTGGACCTGCAGTACAAGGAAGGCCTGCGGATTCATTATTTTCGTGAAGTGCCGGACGAAAAGCCGATCCCGGTGGTCGAGTCGATCCTGTACGCCGACGAGCACCTGGTAGTCGCGGACAAGCCGCACTTTCTGCCGGTGACGCCGGCTGGCGAATACGTGGAGCAAACCCTGCTGCGACGGCTGACCCACCGCCTGGATAACCCGCATCTGGTGCCGTTGCACCGCATTGACCGGCATACGGCGGGGCTGGTGTTGTTTTCGGCCAACCCGCAGACGCGTTCTGCGTATCAGTCGTTGTTTCCGACGCGCCAGATCGAAAAGCGCTACGAGGCGATTGCACGGGCGTTGCCTGAGCTGTCCTTCCCGCTGGTGCATAAAAGTCGCCTCGTGGACGGCGAACCGTTCTTCCGCATGCAGGAAGGTCCGGGTGTCAGCAATACCGAGACGGCGGTCGAGGTCAGGGAGAAAAACGGTGAGCTCTGGCGTTACGGGCTGTACCCGGTCACTGGCAAGAAGCACCAGTTGCGGGTGCACATGACCGCCTTGGGCGCCAGCATCTGCAATGATCCGTTCTATCCGCAGGTACTCAAGGACGTCGAGGATGATTACGCCAATCCCTTGAAGTTGCTGGCCCAAGGGCTGCGCTTTGTGGATCCGGTCACCGGCGAGGAGCGCGCCTTCGAAAGCACCATCACCTTGCAGTGGTGATCGGCAGCGCACTTTTCTTCAGCCACGAAAAAGCCCGCATTTAGCGGGCTTTTCTGTATCTGGTTGTCACCGCAAGGATTACAGGTCCTTAACGGTACGAACCTGATCCTTGTTGATGCGGGTGTGCTTGCCGTCCAACTGTTCGAACTCGTAGAAACCCGACTCTTCATCGAATTTAGGTTGGTCGACGGCCTGGATTTCACGACCATCATTCAAGGTGATCACTGTTGGCGATGCACAACCGGCGAGGGTAGCGAGGCCCAGTGCGAGCATGAAAGTGGCGAGGGTCCGTTGAGTCATGAGTGTGTCTCCGAATATGAATACTTTTAGTTACTGAGCTTGTAGACGTATGCAACGAGCGCAAGTTCCTTCTCGTGTCAGTCTGACACAGTGTGGTGTGCACTTAACAGTTCTGGTGTGTTCAGGTTGGCCAGCCGAGGGTCATTGTCCGGGCATTGCAGGGCGGTGGCGCCCAGCTGCCGCATGATTCGCCCCGGGCTGCGTTCACCCTCGTTCCAGGCATTTTCGAACGCATTTGAAAGGGCGACGGGAATAATGCACAGCAACGGCTCCCAATGGTCGCCGTGACGCAGCATCAGGGGATTGTCCGGATGCTGTGCGGCGGTTTCGCGCATGCCTTGAAGCAGGGCGGCGTCAATGCGCGGCACGTCGCAGGGCAACACCAGCAAATAGGCGTGGCGGGCGGCTTTCAGGCCGGCACGGATACCGGCCAGGGGCCCTGGGAAATCGGCGTGATCATCAACCACCAGTTGGTCGGCGTAGGGCGCGTATTTTTCCTGGTTTCTGTTGCAGGAGATGATCAAGTCGTCGCTCAGCGCGCGGGTCTTGCGGTGCAGGTGGGCAATCAGCGGTTCGCCGTGCCACTCGATCAGCCCTTTGTCCTGGCCGCCCATACGCTGGCCACGTCCACCCGCCAGGAGCAGAATTGAACAGGTCGGCAGCGGTGTAGTCGAGGTCATGGCAGCTCTCCATGGGGGCGGCGAAAAATTGAGGCGCTGTGATATAACACCGGGCTGTTTCCCCTACAACTGGAAGAGCCTATGAAAGCCAAGGCTGATGTACCTTTCGCGCCGCTCAACATCGCGGTGTTGACGGTCAGCGATACCCGAACCCTGGAAACCGACACCTCTGGACAGGTCTTTGTCGACCGTCTGAGCGCGGCCGGTCACAACCTCGCAGAGCGAGTGTTGCTTAAAGATGACCTCTACAAAATTCGCGCGCAAGTCGCCACCTGGATTGCCGACGATGTGGTGCAGGTCGTGCTGATCACGGGCGGCACCGGATTCACCGGGCGCGACAGCACGCCGGAAGCGGTCAGTTGCCTGCTGGACAAACAGGTCGATGGTTTCGGCGAGTTGTTCCGGCAGATTTCCGTGGCTGATATTGGCACCTCGACTGTGCAGTCCCGAGCATTGGCCGGCTTGGCCAACGGCACGCTGGTCTGCTGCTTGCCGGGCTCGACCAATGCCGTGCGTACCGGTTGGGATGGCATTCTCGCCGAGCAACTGGATTCGCGGCACCGCCCATGCAATTTCGTCCCTCATCTGAAACAGGCGGCCCCCTGTGAATCCCGCGGGTAAGCCCGGCAAGACTGGCAGCTTGATGCCTGTCGAGGTGGCACTGGCGCGCTTGTTGGAAATGGCCGAAGCGGCACCGATCCGCGAGCGTGAACACCTGCCGTTGGCGCAGGTTCAGGGCCGTGTGCTGGCAGACGATCTGATCTCGACGCTGGACCTGCCGCCCTGGCCCAACAGCGCCATGGACGGGTACGCCCTGCGACTGGCCGACTGGAGCGGTGAACCGTTGGTGGTCAGCCAGAAGATTTTCGCTGGCCAGGCCCCGCAACCGTTGCAGCCAGGCACCTGTGCACGAATCTTCACCGGTGCGCCGGTGCCTGCCGGTGCCGACTGCGTCGAGATGCAAGAGAACGCCGAGGTCCAGGCGGATGAGCGCGTGCGTTTCACCGAAACCATGACGCCGGGCCAGAACATTCGTCCACAGGGCCAGGAAACCACTGTCGGTGAGTTGGTCTTGTCCGCCGGCACGCGCCTGGGTCCTATCGAGCAGGGGCTGGCGGCATCGCTGGGATGTGCCGAGCTGGCGGTGGTGCGCAAGGTTCGTGTGGCAGTGTTGTCCACCGGTGATGAACTGATCGAGCCCGGTCAGGCATTGGGTCCGGGACAGATCTACAACAGCAATCGTGTGTTGCTTTGCAGCTGGTTGCAGCGTTTGGGCTGCGAGGTGATTGATGCCGGCATTCTTGAGGATGATCTGGCGGTAACGCGTGCTCGCCTGGGCGAACTGAGCAATGTCGACCTGATTTTGTCCACCGGCGGTGTGTCAGTGGGTGAGGCCGACTTCCTCGGCATTGCCTTGCGCGAAGAGGGCGAGCTCACATTGTGGAAGCTCGCTATCAAACCCGGCAAACCGCTGACGTTTGGACATTTCCGTGGCGTACCTGTGATTGGCTTGCCGGGTAACCCGGCTTCAACGCTGGTGACCTTTGCTTTGTTGGCGCGGCCTTATCTCCTGCGCCGTCAGGGTGTCCAGGAGGTCGAACCGTTGAAGTTCCCGGTGCCGGCAGGGTTCGTCTGGCCCAAGGCTGGCAACCGACGCGAGTACCTGCGTGGGCGTCTCGAGAATGGTCGGGCAATCATCTACAGGAATCAAAGCTCCGGCGTTCTGCGCAGCGCCGCCTGGGCCGAGGGCCTGGTGGAGGTGCTGGAAGATCGCACGTTGATCGAGGGTGAATACGTCAACTTCATCCCCCTGAGCGAAGTCTTGGGCTGATGCCTGTCGACGCAGGGCCGGCTGATCCAGCCGTGCCTTGCGTCACGCTGCCGCTCAATGAGACAGGAGCGTCACGACCTGATCGAACCGGCTGTTGGCGATCCACCCCAGAAGCCCCAGCAACACGGCGCTTGCGCCAGCCAGGTAGGCCAGTCGGTGCTTGATGGATTTGACGTCACCACGCACTTCGTCCATGTCTCGGCGGATGTACTTGAGGTGGGTTTCCAGCTCAACGACGCGAGGTTCCATATCTTCTCCAGCAGGTTTTGCGCTGTGTGTGAACTCAGTCTGATGAGCCCTTAGGGCGTTTGCATTCATTGCGTGCACATCCTTGTGTGTTTGTATTTTGATGGTTGAAACCATTAGGCCCAACGTTGGACCAATCACCTGGCTCGGTCAATTGAGCCGATTCCGTATGTTTCGTAAGAAAAAATACCGCGTTGTAGGACCCCGAGCACCGGGACTCTGAATTAATTCAAGTTTTCCTGACTTTTTTGTGTGTCCGTGAGGTCAACATCTCCCATAGGGATTCCAATCATGGGAGTGATCGCAATGGATGAGCGCAAAGCGCTGTTGATTCTGCATGGCAAGCAGGCACTCAATGAGGACGTTCGCGCGGCCGTTGAAGGCAAGCGCAAGCAGGGATGGGAGCTGGCGGTCCGGCTGACCTGGGAGGCCGGCGATGCCGCGCGCCTGGTGGACGAAGCGCTGACTGCCGGATACACGCAAGTGATTGCCGGGGGTGGTGACGGCACCTTGCGCGATATCGCTGAAGCCATGGCGGCACACTCGAACGAGGCTAGCCTGGTGCTGCTGCCGTTGGGTACCGCCAATGACTTTGCCCGCGCCGCCGGCATTTCCCTGGAGCCCTCTGAGGCACTGGAACTGCTGGACAGTGCTCCGAGCGCCATTGATCTGGGAACGGTTGGCGGACAGGCGTTCCTGAACATGGCCACCGGCGGATTTGGCAGTAATGTCACGGCCAACACCTCGGAGGACCTGAAAAAAATCCTGGGCGGCGCGGCGTATCTGTTCACAGGGTTATCGCGTTTCAGCGAATTGCATGCCGCTTATGGCGAACTGCAGGGGCCGGACTTTCACTGGCGAGGCGAATTACTCGCATTGGGCATCGGCAATGGCCGACAGGCCGGCGGTGGACGTGTGTTGTGCCCGGAGGCACTGGTGGACGACGGATTGCTGGACATCAGCATTCTGCCGGCGCCTCAGGAAGTGGTCGGCACGTTGAAGAACCTGCTGACCGAGGGCTTCGGCATCGACAACATGTTTGTGCGAGCCCGTTTGCCTTGGGTCGAGATCAAGGTGTCGGAAGGCCTGCATATCAATCTGGATGGCGAACCGCTGGAGGGCGATGACTTGCGTTTCGAAGCGCGTCCGGCGGCATTGCGGGTGCATTTACCGCCGAACTCGCCGCTGCTCAGTTCAACGCCAGCCGTCAATCGTCCAGGCTGATGATCTGCTCGCGCACGGCGAACAGCACCAGGCCCGCCACGTCGTAGATCTGCAAGCGTTTCATGATCTGCGAGCGGTGGGTTTCAACGGTCTTGATGCTCAGACCCAGGCCGTTGGCGATTTCCCGGGTGGATTTGCCGCGCACGATCAGCCGCAGGATTTCAAGCTGGCGTGCCGTCAGGTTGTGGGAGTCCTGGGGCGGTGCCTGGTTTTTCTGGGTACGGGTCAGCGCCTGGTTGATCACCGTGTGCGCAATGGCCGGGCTCAGGTAGCGCTCGTTATTGCGCAAGGCATCCAGGGCGTGTTCGAGTTCAGTCGCCGTGGTGTCCTTGAGCAAGTAACCATGAGCCCCGGATTCCAGCGCCTGCATGATCAGCGTCGGGTCGGTGTGCATCGACAGGATCAGCACCTTGCTTTGCGGGCGAACCCTTTTGAGACGCTGCAAGGCTTCGAGGCCGCCGGTCTCCTTCATGGAGATATCCAGCAAGACAATGTCCGGGGACAGTTGCTCGACCATCTCCACCAGATGCGAGCCGTCATTAGCCTCGCCGACTACCGCGTAGCCGGGAATATCCAGCACCAAAGCGCGCACGCCTGCCCGGATAAGCGAGTGGTCATCCACCAGAAGTAAATTACAAGTCAACGCATAACCTTATTCGTACTGGCCCGTTCGAGCGCGCGGGGCGCCCAGGGGAAAAGTGCTTCGATTTGAGTGCCTTTGCCTGGCTCGCTGGTCACGGTCAAGGTCCCGCCCAATTGCTCGAGCCGTTCCGACATCCCGGCCATTCCACGTTGTCCCTCGCGTCCGGGGTTTGCCGCGGGCGCGAAACCCAGGCCGTCATCGCTGATCAGCAATGTCAGGCCTTGGGGCAAGCGTTGCACGCGCACCAGTAAATTCCGGGCCTCGGCATGGCGCAAAATATTGGTCACCGCTTCCTGGGTAATACGGAAGGCGGCCACGGCCATTTCTTCCGGAATGCCGGTCAAGCGCTGATGGCATTCCAGGCTCCAGTGCACCGAGGTATTGGCCAGGGTCTTGAGCAAGTGTGCCCGCAGGCTGGCCTCCAGGCCAAGACTGGTCAGCTGTCGGGGATTGAGGATGGCAGAGACGTCGCGCACCTTGGTCAGGGTTTCTTCCAGGGTGTCGCACAGCACCGAGCATTGACCCTGCAGGTCTTCGGGCAGTCGGCGCTTGAGCCATTCACTTTGCAGTTTTGCTGCAGTCAGCAATTGGCCGATATCGTCGTGCAACTCGCGGCTGAGCCGATGACGTTCGTTTTCCTGGACTTCCAGAAGTCGGTCGGCCAGCTCTTGAGGTTGAAACTTGATCGATTTGCGCGACAGGCGATGCCCGACCCAGACACAGGCCAGTGCCGCGATGTTGAGCACCAGCAGGCTCGCCGGCAAGCGAGTGGAGAGGCCATAGACCAGCAGACTGCCAAGCGCCGAGCAGGTACACAGCAACAGCGTGAACCGACGCGCGTTTACTCGGGAAGGTGGCCACGTGGTGATTGACTTGAGGCTGGCGTACATAGCAGATGGAGCCAATGGATGTTCGCTGCGGGCAGACCCGTCATGGTGACTGACGAGTCTCTGTCTGAAAAACTTTTGGGTAAATCACCGACTTCAACGGGGCAAACCAAAGGGCGAAATACAGCGTTGAAGTTTAGCGGGTTGTTCTCGTCTGGAATCACGGTGCCATTAATTGACGCCAATTAATGGCCGGCATAATACCACTTAAGATACCGTTGGTCGCGTTTGGTATATATGTCTATACAGTCAGGAATTAGGGTGCATGGACGTTGGTTCCATAATGGAAAAAGTTTGGGTTTTTGTCACATGAAGATAGTGAAGATGCCTGGATTTTATTTTTAAAGTCAGGCATTACCTGAGCCCGAGACAGAAAGTCGGTGCTCGACTGGAATACTTATTTGTAATGAGTTGTCGTTGACAGATATGAAATATGCAATTGCGACATGTGCATTCAAATGACTGCGCTGGGTGTGGGCAATAATAAAACCAGCCAACGAATAGTTGTCCGGTAAATTTAAGCTTGCCGTTCCGAGAAGGTCACGAGGGTGAGCGGTTTGGCATGCACAGGAGGTTGAAAGCGGCTTTGCCCGACCTGAAAGGCAAACGCTTCGATCAACGATGTCTGCTCGCTTTCATCCAGGCTCAACTGGCCGGTTTTTTGGTCGATGAGTTCGAGTTGCCAGGCCAGCAGCGTCAGGCAATCTTTCAGCGCTTCCAGGGCTAGGTCGTTCAGCACCCTCTGATGCTGGGCATGGTTCAACAATCCATGAATGTGCAGCGAAAACTCCGACACCGCTTCCAGTCCCAAGGCATCGGCCTTGTTCGCCAGCTTGAGCAGGGTGCTGAGCATGCAATCGATTGCGTCCGTATCATGGCTGATCAGTTGCAGATGACTGACGCATTCCTCGGTTTTGGCCAGGAGTGTTTCAGCCTCGACGAGAAACTCGGGAAGCCCTTGAGTCCCCTCTTTATGGTCGTTCGGCATGCTTATCTCCACAACGTCATGTCAGATGGGGGAATGTCGTGTGTGTCGATAATCACGAGTTTTTGCGCGAGCGCACCCCGGCGAACTGTTGTGCACGCTGGATAACTCGAGAGGGTGGAGGGCCACTGACCTGCGATCGCACACAAAAGCCTGACTCCGTTCATGCAATGAGAATGGCGTCACATTAATGGCTATTGGATATTGCGAATATCAGGTTGGGCCTGATTGTTACTAGGGGAATCCCTTACACAGGGGAACCTATCGTGCAAACCGAGGTCGCGCGGCAGGGAAAGGAACGTGATGAAAATCACGAGGCCAGTAAAGCATGATGTTAATGTGACATCAATGGCTAAGATGGCATTTTGTCGGGGGGTCAAGGTCCTGCAATAACAGCCGATAACCCTCTTTAGTGAATTCATCAGAACAAGCCCAGGAGTCATTGATGGCCGGCATTCTCGACACGGTAGACCAACGCACGCAACTGGTGGGTGAGAATCGCCTGGAAATTCTCATGTTCCGGTTGGCCGGGCGACAATTGTTCGCGATCAACGTGTTTAAAGTTCAAGAAGTCCTGCAACTGCCGAAACTGACCTTGATGCCCCAGCGTCATCCGTTTGTTTGCGGTGTGGTCAACCTGCGCGGCCAGACGCTGCCAGTGATCGACCTGTCCCAGGCGATCGGTATGCGCCCTTTGGTGCCAAGCCCGACCAGCACCATTATCGTTACCGAGTACAACCGCTCGGTGCAGGCGTTCCTGGTCGGTGGCGTAGACCGTATCGTCAACATGAACTGGGAAGCCATTCTGCCGCCGCCGACCAGCGCCGGTCGCCAGCATTACCTGACCGCCATCAGCAAGGTCGATGACCAGTTGGTGGAAATCATCGACGTGGAAAAAGTCCTCGCCGAAATCGTCCCGTACAACGCCAAGGTGTCCAAGGAGAAACTCGATGACCCGGTGCTCGAACGCGCCCGTGGCCGCGAAGTGCTGTTGGTGGACGACTCCAACGTGGCGCTCTCGCAATTGCGCGACACTCTTGGTCAGTTGGGCGTGAAGATGCACATCGCCAGCGACGGCCTGAAAGCGCTGAACATGCTCAAGGCCTGGGCCGATACCGGCGTGGTCATGACCGACAAACTGCTGATGATCTTCACCGACGCGGAAATGCCGGAAATGGACGGCTATCGCCTGACCACTGAAATCCGTAACGACCCGCGCCTGCGCGGCCTCTACGTGGTCCTGCACACCTCGCTGTCCGGCAGTTTCAACGACTCGATGGTGAAGAAGGTCGGCTGCGACAACTTCCTCTCCAAGTTCCAGCCGGACAAGCTTGTGGATGTAGTGCGCCAGCGCCTGATGCTGGACGAAGTGCCTGCCTGAGGTTGTACACGGTCTACCTGTGGGAGCGGGCTTGCTCGCGAAAGCGCTAAGACAGTCGACATCAATGTTGAATGTTAAGCCGCTTTCGCGAGCAAGCCCGCTCCCACAATGTATGCAGTGTCAAATACTCAGCCTTTGATTCAGCGATCAAGCTCGTATAGGGTGGCTTTTTTTGCCCACCAGGGAGCTGGCAATGCTGCGTCTGAGCGCGCTTTATCGTTATCCGTTGAAATCCGCCAAGGGCGAGACCCTGCAACAGGTCAGCCTCGACAAACTGGGCCTGGACGGTGATCGACGCTGGATGCTGGTAGATGAGGCCAGCGGGCGTTTCCTGACCCAACGCGCGGTGGCGCAGATGAGCCAGTTGTCGGCGCTGTGGAATGCCGATGGCGGCTTGACCCTCAGTGCGCCTGGCCATTCAACCATCGATATCGCCTTGCCCGACAACGAGGCAGAACTGCGCGGCGTGACCATTTGGCGCGACACCTTGCGTGTGCCGGATGCCGGCGACGCGGCGGCGGCTTGGGTCAGTCAATTCATCGGCAAGCCGACGCGGCTGGTGCAAGTGCCGCTGGATCGCGCGCGCAGCACTCAGGCCGGTTACGGCAAGGACGATGATCAGGTGGCGTTCGCCGATGGTTTCCCGCTGCTACTGATCGGGCAGGCATCGCTGGAAGACCTGTCGAGCAAAGTCGGGCGACCGCTGGAAATGCTGCGCTTCCGGCCCAATCTGGTGATCGAGGGCAGCGGGGCCTACGCCGAAGATGGCTGGAAGCGCATCCGCATCGGCGATGTCGAGTTCCGTGTGGTCAAGTCGTGCGCGCGCTGCATTCTGACCACCATCGATCCGCAGACCGGAGTCCGCAGCGATGATCGCGAGCCGCTGGCCACGCTACAAAAGTATCGGGCTGAAGAGGATGGCGCGATGTTCGGCCAGAACCTGGTCAACGACAGCAACGGTCGACTTGAAGTCGGCATGCCGGTAACGATCCTCGAATAACCCGCGCCATGAATGAAAAATGCCCGTGTCCTTGGACACGGGCATTTTTTTGTCACTGTGAAAACCCAGGGTTTTAGCCGCGGTATTCGCACAGGTAAGCGGTGTCGACGGCCACTTTCAGCTGGAACTTGCTGTTGGCAGGTACGTTGAACTGGCTGCCGGCGGCGAAGGTTTCCCAGTCGCTGCTGTCCGGCAACTTGACGGTCAGGGCGCCGGTTACCACGTGCATGATTTCACGCTGGCTGGTGCCGAATTCGTATTCGCCCGGGGCCATGACGCCGATGGTTGCCGGACCTTCAGCAGTGCCAAAGGCGATCGACTTGACGGTGCCGTCGAAGTACTCGTTGACTTTAAACATGGGCGATTCCTCGAAAAAGGGCTTAAAAGGGCCGGCCAGTATGCACAACGCCCCTTGCGCCGTCACCTTCCTAGATGGGCAGCACCAGCGGTAACAACCGCGCGGTATTGCGTGCGTCCTCCAGCGCCCGGTGTTGCTGGCCGTTGAACTGCATGCCCGCCAGTTGCAGCGCACCGTTGAGTCCCAGCGGGCGTTCCAGTCGCCGTGCCTTGGCGAAACGCTGCTTGAGGTTCATGTGCGGCACCTGGCTCAAGAAACTGTCGAGTTGCAGGCGCTGCCATTCCTGAACCAATTGCTTGCGGTCGTAATCGCCCCAACTGGCCCAACCGTCCAGGCGCGAATGATGTTGGCCGAGCCAGCGCTCGAACGCCGGCCAGACCTCGGTCAACGGCTGCGCGGTATCGATATTAGCCTGGGTGATGTGGGTCAACTCGCGGCAAAACGGCGTCAGCAATGGCCGGCGCGTCGGGCGTACGAAGCGCTGGAATTGATCCAGTTCCCGACCTTTTCGGTCCACCAGGGTGGCACCGATTTCGATGATTTCCATCTCTGTGACTGGCCAGCCGCCCTCATCGGTGGTGGCTTCCAGATCAATGACCAACCAGTGAGGCATCGCAGGTTTCCTGGTATCCGCGTCCTGATAGGGCTTGAGCGTAGCCAAACCCGGCGGATCCGCCTAGCGCCTTATTCGACCTCCAACAAAATCTGACGATTTTTGACCTGATCGCCGACCCTGACCTGCAAGCGCTTGAGCACGCCGTCGATGCCGGATTTCAGCGGATGCTCCATTTTCATGGCCTCCAGCACTACCAGCAGTTGCCCCTTGCTGACGGTACTGCCCTCGCTGACCAGTACGTCCACGATCGCCCCGTCCATCGGCGCCTTGAGCGTGCCGGAGCTGACGCTGGCCTGGCTGGTCACTGCAATTTGTGTGCGATCCACCAGCCGCAGGCTGCCGGGGCGGGTGAATAGCCAGAGTTGCCCGGCGTCGAGGCGATAGGCGTGACGCTGGCGGATGCCATCGAGTTCCAGGATGGCGTGCTGCCCGTCGCAGTGGATGATCTTCAGTTCGAGCGTCCGGTCGCCGACCTTTAGCTGGTACGGCTCGCCAGGCACCGCATTCAGTTCCACGGTCCAGTTCTGATCTTCCACGCCGATCCGATAGTGCAGCGGCACGCTGGCATTGTTGCGCCAGCCGGCCAAAGGCGCGGCGTGTTGCTGTGCTGAAGCCTGATAGAGCAGCGCCGTCGCGATGGCCAGTTCTTCGGCGCTCGGAACGTGGGCATGCAGGCAGGGATGTTCGGCGAAGTGCGTCGGGATAAACCCGGTGCTGAACTCGCCGCTGATAAATTGTGGATGTTCGAGCAGGCTGGCGAGCAGGCGCTGATTGCTTTGCACGCCCAACAGCACGCTGTCCTGCACCGCGCGCACAAGCTTGCGTCGGGCTTCTTCGCGGGTGGCGCCGTGGGCGATGAGTTTGCCGAGCAGCGGATCGTAGAAGGGGCTGACGTGCTGACCTTCAAGCAGGCCATGGTCGATGCGTACGCCACTTTGCAACGCTGGCTCCCAAGCGCCGATACGCCCGGTCTGCGGCAGGAAACCCTGGGCCGGGTCTTCGGCGTACAGGCGCACTTCGATGGCATGCCCGTCGAGTTGCACCTGATCCTGACGCAGCGGCAACGGCAGGCCTTCGGCGACGCGTAGTTGCCAGGCCACGAGGTCCAGGCCGGTGATCAATTCGGTCACCGGGTGTTCCACTTGCAGTCGGGTGTTCATCTCCAGAAAGTAAAACTGGCCGCGCGCATCGAGCAGGAATTCCACCGTGCCGGCACCGACATAGTTCACCGCGCGCCCGGCCTTGAGTGCTGCTTCGCCCATGGCCTGACGTAATTCGGCGGTCATCACCGGGCAGGGCGCTTCCTCGATGATCTTCTGGTGCCGGCGCTGGATCGAGCAATCGCGCTCGCCGAGGTAGATCAGGTTGCCGTGCTGGTCGCCGAACACTTGCACCTCGACATGGCGCGGATCGATCAGCGCCTGTTCGAGGATCAGTTCATCGCTGCCAAACCCGTGCAGAGCTTCGGAACGTGCAGTGCGCAGTTGTTCCAGCAAATCACTGGCGTCGTGCACCAGGCGCATGCCACGCCCGCCACCGCCGGCACTGGCCTTGATCATCAGCGGGTAGCCAATGCGCTCGGCTTCACGGCTGAGGGTCGCGTCGTCCTGTGCGGCGCCTTGATAGCCGCTGATGCAGGGCACGCCGGCCTGGATCATGGCGAGTTTTGACAGGCGTTTGCTGCCCATCAGCTCGATGGCTTCGGGGCTAGGGCCGATGAAGGTGATGCCGGCCTGTTGGCAGGCGAGGGCGAATTCGGCGTTTTCCGAGAGGAAGCCGTAGCCGGGGTGGATCGCATCGGCGCCGGTGCGGCGGGCGGCCTCGATGATCGCCGGGATGTTCAGGTAGGACTGCTGCACCGGGGCCGGGCCGATGTTGATGGCTTCGTCGGCCATCTGCACGTGTAGGGCATCGGCGTCGGCGTCGCTGAACACCGCGACGGTGCGGTAACCCAAGGCCTGGGCGGTGCGCTGGATGCGGCAGGCGATTTCACCGCGGTTGGCGATCAGGATTTTGCGGAGTCCGGGCATGGTTTATTCCCTTGGTTTTGCGGTGGTTGTGATGGCCTCTTCGCGGGCAAGCCTCGCTCCTACAGGGGGGGGCGCAAATGTTGGGCACGGCAGAAAACCTGTAGGAGCGAGGCTTGCCCGCGAAGGTTTTAAGAGGCCCACCCCGGTTTTCGCTTTTGCACAAAAGCCATGGTCCCCTCGACCCCTTCAGCCCCGGTCACCGCTTCGCTGAACCACTCGGCCGCTTGATCCAACAATTCATCGGACGGCTGCCCGGCACTCGCCAACAGCAATTTTTTGGTCAACGCATTCGCCCCTGGCGCGCAGCACAACACATGCGCCAATACTTCTTCGAGGCGTTCGGCCAGGGCCTGCGCATCATGCTCGACAAAATGCACCAGGCCCATGCGCCGCGCCTGGGTGCCATCGAAGCGTGCCGCCGTCAGGGCCAGTCTTCGCGCCTGAGTCAGGCCGATGCGCTGGACCACGAATGGCGCAATCTGCGCCGGCAACAGACCGAGGCTGGTTTCCGGCAAACCGAATTGCGCCTGATGATCCGCCAGCGCGACATCGCTGACACAGGCCAGGCCAAACCCGCCGCCGAGCACCGCGCCTTGCAGCACCGTGATCACCACTTGCGGGGCGTGTTGCACCTCTTGCAGCAAGGCACCGAACGCCCGGTTCAGGTCGCGATAGGCTTCCGGGCCTTGAGCGCGGGCATTGGCCATGTCCTTGATGTCGCCGCCGGCACAGAAATGCCCGCCGGCTCCGCTGATCACCAAGGCCCGCACGGCCCGGTCGTCATGCACTGCCGCCAGCACTGCGCGCAGTTCGGCGACCATCTGCAAGCTCATGGCGTTGCGGCTTTCTGGACGGTTGAGGGTAATGTGCAGCACGCCGTTGTGCCGTTCGAGCA
This sequence comes from Pseudomonas sp. B21-053, assembly GCF_026016365.1. Classification (NCBI taxonomy): domain Bacteria; kingdom Pseudomonadati; phylum Pseudomonadota; class Gammaproteobacteria; order Pseudomonadales; family Pseudomonadaceae; genus Pseudomonas; species Pseudomonas sp. B21-053. The sequence goes on along the minus strand of NZ_CP087205.1, from coordinate 5,037,360 downwards.
ACAGCGTCTGGCAATCCGGCAAGCTGCTCATTTCTTTTTCCCCGGCAAGATGCCCATGAGTTTGCAGATGATCCCCAGCATGATTTCGTCGGCGCCGCCGCCAATCGACACCAGCCGCACATCGCGATAGGCGCGGGCCACCGGGTTGTCCCACATGAAACCCATGCCGCCCCAATATTGCAGGCAACTGTCGCTGACTTCCCGGCCGAGTCGCCCGGCCTTGAGTTTGGCCATCGACGCCAGGCGCGTGACGTCCTGGCCTTTGATGTACTGCTCGGTGGCCTGATAGACCAGCGCCCGCAGGCATTCGATTTCGGTTTGCAGTTCCGCGAGGCGAAAGTGAATCACCTGGTTGTCGATCAGTGCATTGCCAAACGTCTTGCGCTCCTTGCAATACTCGATGGTGCTGTCGATGCAGTATTCCAGGCCCTTGATCATGTTCGCCGCACCGAACAGACGCTCCTCCTGGAACTGCAACATCTGCATCATGAACCCCGCGCCTTCGTGACCGATGCGGTTGCGCTGCGGGACCCGCACGTTGTCGAAAAACACCTGGGCGGTTTCCGAGCTGCGCATGCCGAGCTTGTCCAGATGCGAACTCAGGCTGATGCCCGGCGTGTTCATCGGCACCATGATCAGCGATTTGTTGACGTGGGGTTTGTCGTCCGAGGTGTTGGCTAGCAGGCAGATGAAATCGGCGCTCGGCGAGTTGGTGATCCACATCTTGCTGCCGTTGATCACGTAGTCGTCGCCGTCCTTGCGGGCGGTGGTTTTCAGCCCGGCCACATCGGAACCGGCGCCGACTTCCGAAACGCCGATACAGCCGACCTGCTCGCCGGTGATCGCGGGCCTCAGGAACTCTTCACGCAATTCATCGGAGCCGAAGCGGGCGAGGGCCGGGGTGCACATGTCGGTCTGCACGCCGATGGACATCGGGATCCCGCCGCAATGAATGGTGCCGAACTCTTCGGCGGCGACGATCGAATAGCTGTAGTCGAGGCCCATACCGCCGAATTTTTCCGGTTTGGAAATCCCCAGCAATCCGAGGTCGCCAGCCTTGCGGAAAATCTCATGGATCGGAAAGCGCCCGGCCTTTTCCCATTCCTCGACGTGCGGGTTGATCTCGTGATCGACGAACTGGCGAACGGTGCGGCGCAGTGCTTCGTGTTCCTGGGTGAAGATCATTTTTATTGTTCTCCTGATCTGATCGTTCCCACGCTCTGCGTGGGAATGCAGCCTTAGACGCTCAGCGTCATCAAAAGCGGGCGACACCAAAACTGTTGGCTTGCAGCGGCCGAACCTCGGCCTCATGGCAGATATCCAGCAAATACCCGAGCAACGTCCGGGTGTCTCGCGGATCGATCAACCCGTCGTCCCACAAACTGGCGCTGCCATAAAGCGCGGTGGACTGGCTGTCGAGTTTCTGCGCGGTAACCTGCTCCAGCATGTCGAGCATTTTCGGATCCGGCACCAAACCGTCCTTGAGCTGTTTGGCCTCGGTGACGATCCGCAACACCTTGCCGGCCTGTGCGCCACCCATGACGGCGGTGCGACTGTTGGGCCAGGCGAAGATGAAGCGCGGGTCGAGTCCGCGACCGCACATCGCGTAATTGCCAGCGCCATAGGAACCGCCGACGACGATGGTCAGTTTCGGCACTCGGGCATTCGCCACTGCCTGGATCATCTTCGCGCCGTGCTTTATCACGCCTTGCTGTTCCGATTCGGTGCCGACCATGAACCCGGTGGTGTTGTGGAAAAACAGCAGCGGCGTCTGGCTCTGGTCGCACAACTGAATGAACTGCGCAGCCTTGCTCGCGCCCTTGGGCGTGATCGGGCCGTTGTTGCCGATGAAGCCGCAGGCCCGGCCCTGGATTTTCAGGTGACCGCAAATCGTCTGCTGATCGAACTCGCCCTTGAATTCGAGGAAGTTCGACGCGTCGGCAATCCGCGCAATGATTTCGCGCACGTCGTAAGGCTTTTTCGGATCGTCCGGGATCAGGCCGAGCAATTCGTCGATGGGGTAGAGCGGTTCCGTCCACTGCGGTTCGGGCAGCCATGGCAACTGTTCGTTCCATGACAACAGGCTGACAATCTCGCGCACCAGGCGCACGCCATCAGCATCGTTTTCGGCCAGGTATTCGGCGGTGCCAGCGGTTTGCGCGTGCATCTCCGCGCCGCCCAGTTCTTCATCGGTGGCGACTTCGCCAGTGGCAGCTTTCAACAGCGGCGGACCAGCGAGAAACAGCTTGGCCTTGCCGCGCACCACCACCACGTAATCCGACAAGCCCGGTTGATACGCGCCGCCCGCGGTGGCCGAGCCATGGACCACAGTGATCTGTGGCAAACCCATGGCCGACATGCGCGCCTGATTGGCAAAGCTGCGCGCACCTTCGATGAAAATCTCGGCGGCATAATTGAGGTTGGCGCCGCCGCTCTCGGCCAGGGTGATCACCGGCAGTTTGTTTTCCATGGCGATCTGCTGCAGGCGCAGGGATTTTTTCAACCCACTGGGGGAAATGGTTCCGCCCTTGATCGCGCTGTTGTTCGCCACCACCAGCACGCGCACGCCGGACACGTAACCGATCCCGGCAATCAAGCCGCCGCCGGCCGAACTGCCGTCCTTGTCGTCGTGCAATTTATAGCCGGCCAGGCTCGCCAGTTCGAGGAACGGCGCGCCGGGATCGAGCAGCAGGTTGAGGCGTTCACGGGGCAGCAGTTGGCCGCGCTTGTCGAATTTGGCCTTGGCTTCGGCGGCCTTGTTCAGCAGGTTCTGTTCGAGCTGGCGCACGTGCTCGATGCCCACCAGCATCGCCGCGCGGTTTTGCGCGAACTGTTCACTGAAAGGGTCGATCTGGGACTCGATCACCGGCATGGCTTATTCCTTGTCCTTGAGCACTTCGGGCCGCAGTACATCGGGTAAATAGGCGCGGTGGAAACCGTTGTACGACTCACTGTTCTGCGCCTTGTGAATCGGCCACGCCCGACCGCCCAGGCTCGCCGCGCCGTCGATGCGCAACGTGCTGCCGCTGACAAACGCTGCCGCAGGACTGAGCAAAAACACGATCGCCGCACTGACTTCCGATTCGGTGCCGATTCGTTTGAGTGGCACATGCTCGCGCAGGGTCGGGATCACCGCTTTGAATGCACCTTCGTAGGTGTCCATGCCGCTGGACGCAATCCAGCCCGGTGCGACGGCGTTGACCCGCACCCCGGCGTAACCCCACTCGAACGCGGCAGTCTTGGTCAGGTTGTCCATGCCCGAGCGCGATGCCCCCGAATGGCCCATGCCGGGCATGCCGCCCCACATGTCGGCGAGCATGTTGACGATGGCCCCGCCGTGTTTGCTCATGGATTGGTTGAACACTTCCCGGGCCATCAGGAAACCGCCCACCAGGTTGGTGCGCATTACGGTTTCGAAACCTTTCTGATTGATCGAGGCCAGTGGCGACGGGAATTGTCCGCCGGCATTGTTGACCAGGCCGTGGATCGGACCGAACAGGCGGATCAACTCGCTGACCAGATGCTTGACCGCTTCTTCCTCGCGAATATCGCAGGTTTTCCAGTCAGCCTTGCCGCCGTCCTCGGCAATCTCGGTGGCGACGTTTCTCAATTTGTCGGCATTGCGCCCCACCAGCAGCACATGGGCGCCGAGGGCCGCCAGTTCGTGGGCGGTACACCGGCCGATGCCGCTGCCGCCGCCAGTGACAATAATGGTTTGGCCAGCGAACAGATCGGGTTTGAAAATCGAGTCGTAAGCCATGGCAGCGGTCCTCTAGTTGACCTGGTCGGCGATGCGCTGGGGCACCGGAATCTGCATCTCCAGCAGTTGCTGGGCGAAGGCCTTGCCTTGCGGATCGATCCGCAGGCTCGCCACGCCGCCACCGCCGAGGGCGTTTTCCAGCAGGAAATTCAAGCTGTGGGTGCCGGGCAAATACCAGCGCTCGACACGCCCGTGGACCGGATCAAGCACGTGGCTCATCCAGTCGACGATCACCTCCGGCGTCAGCGCTTCGGCAATCCATGGCAGGAACTGCGGATCCCGCGCCATGACCCCGATGTTGCTGTGGTTGCCCTTGTCGCCGGAACGGGCCACCGCGAGTTTGATCAGCGCCACGCTGGCGTCGGCCCGCTCGGTGGGTTTGGGTGGCTCGAACGGCACGGGCAGATCAGCGGGGTCGAGCGCATCGAGGGCGGGCAGGGCGCAGGGATAGCGTTGATCCTTGAGATCAATCTCCAGCGTGCAGGCCGTTTTGTCGATCAGGAACGAGAACAGCCGGATCAGCGGATACACCGTCGGCCGGCCGCCAACGATCCCGGTCAATCCCGGTGCCATGCCGGTGGCGGCCTGGGCGATTTCCCGGGAGAACACGATCAATGCTTGTTTGCTCGGGTGGCGCACGGCGAGTTTGATCACCACTTCGCGGCTGTCCTGGCGCTGGCCGTGGGGGCCGTAGGTGGCCTCGCTGCCGAGCAGTTCGATGTTGACTTCGCTATAGGGCGCCCAGCCGCGCTGGCTGAAAATCTCCGACGTCTTGTTGATGATCGCCTCGCTGACCCGCCGCGCCTTGTCCACCGCATCGATACCGGCGATCAGGCAACTGGCGGTGCAACGGAAACCGTCCGGGTAAGTCGCGCTGACCTTGTATTGATCCGTCGGCGGCAGGCCTTTGGCGCCGTGTACCTGCACCGCGTTTTTGCCCTGTTGCTGGAGTTTGACCTGACTGAAATCGCAGACCACGTCCGGCAGCAGATAGGCTCGCGGGTCGCCGATTTCATAGAGCATCTGCTCGCCGACGGTCAGCGGCGTGACCAGCCCACCGGAGCCTTCGGGCTTGCTGACGATGAACTGGCTGTCGGCGCTGACTTCGACGATGGGGAAACCGATGTGCTCGTAGTCGGGCACCTCGCGCCAGTCGGTGAAGTTGCCGCCGGTGCACTGCGCGCCGCATTCGATGATGTGCCCGGCCAGCGCGGCCTGGGCCAGTTTGTCGTAGTCGTGCCACGACCAGCCGAATTCATGCACCAGCGCGGCGCTGACCACGGCGCTGTCGACCACCCGCCCGGTAATGACGATGTCGGCCCCCAGGCGCAGGGCTTCGACGATCCCCGGTGCGCCGAGGTACGTATTGGTGGAGACGCACATCGGTGGCAATGGCGCACCGCTGAACATTTCGCGAATGCCCTGGCTGCTGAGCTGTTTGAACTGCGGTTGCAGGTCATCACCCAGCAGCACGGCGATCTTCAGCGCCACGCCGGCCTTGTCGCACGCTGCTTGCAGGGCGGCGGCGCAGGCTTGCGGGTTGACCCCGCCGGCGTTGCTGATGACGCGGATCTTCTGCTCGGCGAGTTGCGGCAGCAGGGGGCTGAGCACTTCGATGAAGTCGCTGGCATAGCCGGCCTGGGGATCTTTCATCCGTGCGCCGGCCATGATCGACATCGTGATCTCGGCCAGGTAATCGAACACCAGATAGTCCAGGCGCCCGCCTTGCACCAGTTGCGCGGCGGCGGTCGAGGTGTCGCCCCAGAAGGCACTGGCGCAACCGATGCGGATGGTTTTTGGCACAGTCAACTCCATGCTCAGCTCCGACAGAAGTGCTCCGAGACTACCAAGCAAGCGCTTGGTTTGTAAACGCCTGAAATATCTTCTCCCCAAGCGCTTGCTTGGTCGCCCCGGCCAGCTTAAATTGCCCGCGCAACCCCGCTGATTTAGCGGCGAGCGGCGCATCTGACTGAACGACTGTAGGAGAGAACGGGTGGACGAGCAAAAAGCCCTGAGGGTGATGCGCGAATTGGTCGACAACGGCCAATTGACCGACCCGGACAGCGCTCGCGGCAAACTGCTGCAAGTGGCGGCTCATCTGTTCCGCAATAAAGGTTATGAACGCACCACGGTGCGGGATCTGGCCAGCGCGGTGGGCATTCAGTCGGGCAGTATTTTTCACCACTTCAAAAGCAAGGACGAGATCCTGCGCGCAGTGATGGAAGAAACCATTCGCTACAACACCGCGTTGATGCAGGCTGCCCTGGCCGAGGCCGCCAACGTGCGCGAGCGGGTGCTGGCGCTAATCCGCTGCGAGTTGCAGTCGATCATGGGCGGTAGCGGCGAAGCCATGGCGGTGCTGGTGTATGAATGGCGTTCGTTGTCCGCAGAAGGGCAGGTCCACGTGTTGGCCCTGCGCGACATTTATGAAGAGATCTGGCTGCAAGTGCTGGGCGAGGCCAAGGACGCCGGGTTTATCCGTGGCGACGTGTTCATCACCCGGCGTTTCCTGACGGGCGCGTTGTCCTGGACCACCACCTGGTTTCGCGCCGGCGGCAGCATGAGCCTTGATCAATTGGCCGATGAGGCGTTGATTCTGGTGCTGGAAGAACGGCAGTAAGACGTCTATCTCGACGATAAACTGGCTAAGTAGGCGAAACCGCCTAGCTTGAATGGATTGATGCGTATTTTTTCGGGGAGTGGGTTGTTTTGATGTCTTCGCCAAGTTGGACGGTCTCGCGGCTTTTGCTGGCGGCATTCGCGGTGCTATGGGTATTACCGTCCCAGGCGGCGCAACAGGTGCGGGTCGGCGCGGCGCACTTTCCGCCTTACACCGTGCGCCCGGAGTCTGGTGCCGACACCGGTTTGTTGCCGCAATTGGTGGAAGCCCTGAATCAATTGCAGACCGACTACCATTTCGTGCTGGTACCCACTTCTATTCCCCGGCGTTTCGGAGATTTCAAGCAGGGCCGGGTGGACATGGCGATCTTCGAGAACCCGGACTGGGGCTGGAAGGACATTCCTCACACCACCGTCGACATGGGCCTGGAAGACGCCGAGATTTTTGTCGCGCAACGTAAACCCGATCGTCAGCAGAGTTACTTTGCCGACCTCACGGGCAAGCGTCTCGCACTGTTCAGTGGCTATCACTACGAATTCGCCAACTTCAACGCCGACCCGAAATTCCTCGCGCAGAATTACAACGCCACGCTGACCTATTCCCATGACAGCAACCTGCTGATGGTGCTGCGTGATCGAGCGGACATTGCCCTGGTCACGCGCTCTTACCTGAGCGATTACTTGCTGCGCAACGAAAAAGTCGCCGATGAATTGCTGGTGTCCCAACGCATCGATCAGGTTTACCACCACTACGCGCTGCTCAGCCCGGCCGCACCGATCAGTGGCCCGGCGTTCAGCCAGTTGCTGCAAGGCTTGCGCGACAACGGCCAGATGCTGAAGATTTTCGAGCCGTACAAGATCGCCGTGGTGCCGGTGCCCAAGCCTTGAAACCCTGCCCCAGAATGCGGATTTAAAGACTTCGCTTAAATTTCCTGCTTCGGCTCACGTCACATCGTTGAACTGTCGACGATTACTGTGAGCCCGACCCATGTCCAATCTGAATGACCTGACTGCCCTGGCCCTGCCGTCAGGGCGCAGTCTTGTAGCCGATGAAACCGAAAACCGGCTGAGCCTCAGCCTGGAAGGGCAGCCGCTGATTCGTTTGCGTCTGTCTCGTGAACCCGGGTTGCACATCGAAGTGGAAGAACGCTTCGGGCTGCCTGCCGGCCAGGCGTTCTGGGCGGCGTGTTATTGGCTGTTTGCGCGTGATCCGGATTGCCAGCGCCTGACCTGGCGCCTCGGCGAAGCGCCGACCGAAGCCTTGCTCAGCGGTTTGCTGATCCCGACCGAAAAACTCGGTGAGTACCGTTGCGAGCGCACGCTGTTCTGGCAGTTGCCGCAGCCGTGGCTGGGGGAGTCGCTGACGGGCATTTATCCACAGCAAATGGTCATCAGCGCCGGCAAGCGCCATCCGTTGCGCCCGGCCAAACCGCGCGGTGAAGTCTATCGACGTTTCGACGCGCGTCTCGGTGCGTGGATTTCCTTGCGCACGGTAGAAATCGAACAGGACCTGCCGCGCTTCAATCGCTGGCAGAACAGCCCGCGGGTTGCAAATTTCTGGGAGGAGCAGGGCAGCCTCGAGAAGCATCGCGAGTACTTGAGCAAGCTCGACGCCGACCCGCACACCCTGACGCTGATCGGTTGTTTCGATGATCAGCCGTTCGCCTACTTTGAAGCCTATTGGGCCAAGGAAGATCGCATCGCGCCGTTCTATGACGCCGGCGATTACGACCGTGGCATTCACATGTTGGTGGGGGAAGAGGCGCATCGCGGCCCGCACAAAGTCGCGAGCTGGTTATCGGCGCTGGTGCATTACCTGTTTCTGGATGATCCGCGCACCCAACGCGTGGTCGCCGAGCCTCGCGCCGACAACGCGAAGATGATCGGGCATATGCACAACCAGTGTTTTCATTGCGAAAAAGAGTTCGACTTCCCGCACAAGCGCGCGGCGCTGATGGTGTTGGGGCGTGAGCGGTTTTTTGATCGGTGCAGGTTGGCGTAATGCGTAGGGCTCAAGATTCTTTGCGGTCTTGAGTCAGCCTTCGCGAGCAGGCTCGCTCCCACAGGTTCAGCGCAAACCCTGTGGGAGCGAGCCTGCTCGCGAATTGGAGGGGCAACTGGATTTCAGATCTTAACGCCGGGCAAACGTATCCGCCCGACTCCCCGATACCTTGCGGCAGTGCACCAGCGCATCACGAATCATGAAATTCACCAGGGTCGGCGAGACGCCGAGTTCCTTGGCGATGTCCTTTTGCGGCACGCCGTGCAGGCGGTACATCTCGAAGGCATAACGCGTGCGGCTGGGCAGCTCGGTCAGCGCATCGGCGATGTGTTCCAGGGTCGAGAAATTGATGTGCGAGGTTTCTGGCGAAGCGCCCTGGATCACCACGTTCAGACCTTCCTCTTCAGGGCCCGAATACTTCTGCTCCAGCGCCTGTTTGCGGTAGTGATCGATCGCCAGGTTGCGCACGATCTGGAACAGGTAACTGAGCTGAGCCTTGAATGAAGACGTGATCTGCGGCGCCGATTGCAGCCGGAAAAACGCATCTTGCACCACGTCCTCAGCCCGCGACCGGCAGCCGGTAATGCGGGCTGCAATTTTGACCAGAATCAGTCGGTTGTCGACAAAGGCCTGAAGTAGCGGTGAATCGCACCTGCTTGTGGATACTTGTTCCGTCATGGAAATCACCTTGCTGCAAATAGGGTTGTGGGACGACAAGCGTTTCGGAGCCGTCCTACACATCGAGCGACAAATTATGTTGAATGATAATGATTGTCAATTGAGAAAGAGAATTAATGCTCCACAAAAGTGCAGAGTGCGAACTGCGACACGCTGTCGCGCCCCAGCCTGGTTGCCGTTCAAGGCTGCCGACTAATTATTTCAAGACATCAATCGTTCTCATTGGTGAATGGTTCCGGACACGTCCCGGCCAAAACAGCATTCCCAAGCCCTGCGCGGTCGGCGAAGACCGCGCCCTGCACGCCATTTGTATGAGCGTGACGTAGGAAAACCGATTCCAACTTGTAAGCCGAATTCAGGCAGGAAACCTCATGACCGACGCGTTCGAACTCCCCAGCACACTGGTCCAAGCCCTCCAGCGCCGCGCGGCCCTGACGCCGGATCGCGTGGCTTTGCGTTTTCTCGCCGAAACCCCGGATCAGACGGTGGTACTCAGTTACCAAGAGCTGGATCAACGCGCCCGCACCATTGCCGGCGCGTTGCAGGCCGAGGCCGGATTTGGCGATCGCGCGGTGCTGTTGTTTCCCAGTGGCCCGGATTACGTCGCGGCGTTTTTTGGTTGCCTGTATGCCGGTGTCATCGCCGTGCCGGCCTATCCGCCGGAATCGACCAAGCGTCATCACCAGGAACGCCTGCTGTCGATCATCAGCGATGCCGAACCTCGTCTGCTATTGACCAGCGCCGGCCTGCGCGACGCCTTGCTGCAAATTGAAGGTGCGCCGCCGTTGCTTTGCGTCGACACCCTCGACAGCAATATGGCCGAACGCTGGGTCGCGCCGGATCTCGAAGACGATCACATCGCTTTCCTGCAATACACCTCCGGCTCCACCGCGTTGCCTAAAGGCGTGCAAGTCAGCCACGGCAACCTGGTGGCCAACGAACTGCTGATCCGCCATGGCTTCGGCATTGACCTGAACCCGGACGACGTGATCGTCAGTTGGTTGCCGCTGTACCACGACATGGGCCTGATCGGCGGCTTGTTGCAGCCGATTTTCAGCGGCGTGCCGTGCGTATTGATGTCGCCGGCGTACTTCCTCGGCCGGCCGTTGCGCTGGCTCGAAGCGATCAGCGAATACGGTGGCACCATCAGCGGCGGACCGGACTTCGCTTATCGACTGTGCAGCGAACGGGTCAGCGAATCGGCGCTGGAACGCCTCGACCTGAGCGGTTGGCGCGTGGCGTACTCCGGCTCCGAGCCGATTCGTCTCGACACCCTGGAACGCTTCGCCGAGAAATTCGCCACTTGCGGCTTCACCCCGGACAGCTTCATGGCCTCTTACGGTCTGGCCGAAGCCACGCTGTTCGTCGCCGGCACCCCGCGCGGCCAGGGCATCGGCAACCTGCGCGTAGACGATCAGGCATTGGCACAAAACCGTGCCGAAGCGGGCGAGGGCACGGAGATCATGAGTTGCGGCATCAGCCAGCCGGAGCACGCGGTGCTGATTATCGATCCGGTTGCTTTGACCGAACTTGCCGACAATGTCGTCGGCGAAGTCTGGGCCACCGGGCCGAGCATCGCCCACGGTTACTGGCGCAACCCCGAGGCCAGCGCCAAGACTTTCGTCCAGCACGCGGGCCGTACCTGGCTGCGCACCGGCGACCTGGGCTTCAAGCGTGAAGGTGAGTTTTTCATCACCGGGCGCCTGAAAGACATGCTGATCGTGCGCGGCCACAATCTTTATCCACAGGACATCGAGCAAACCGTCGAGCGCGAAGTGGAAGTGGTGCGCAAGGGGCGTGTCGCGGCGTTCGCGGTGAATATCGACGGTCAGGAAGGCATCGGCATCGCGGCGGAAATCAGCCGCAGCGTGCAGAGAATCCTGCCGCCCGACGCACTGATCAAAGCCATCCGCCAAGCCGTGGCCGAGGCGTATCAGGAAGCGCCGAGCGTGGTGGTGCTGCTCAATCCCGGTGCGCTGCCGAAGACCTCCAGCGGCAAACTGCAACGCTCGGCGTGCCGCAATCGCCTGGCGGACGGCAGCCTCGACAGCTACGCGCTGTTCCCGTCGGCAGAAGTAGAAAACGAAGCCACGGCGCAATCCGCTTCCGAGCTGCAAAGCCTGATCGCCACAATCTGGTGCGAGCAACTCAACGTCAAACAGGTCAATGCCGACGATCACTTCTTCCTGCTCGGCGGCAACTCCATCGCCGCCACTCAGGTAGTCGCGCGCTTGCGTGAAGAGCTGGGCCTGGAGCTGAACCTGCGCCTGCTGTTCGAAGCCCCGACCCTCGGCGCCTTCGCCGAGACCGTCGCCCGGCTGCAACAGGATGGCGGCCTCGCCCAAGGCGCGATCACAGCGTTGTCGCGCACTGAAGCCATGCCGCAATCCCTGGCACAAAACCGTTTGTGGATCACCTGGCAACTCGACCCGCAGAGCAGCGCCTACAACATTCCTGGCGCCCTGCGTTTGCGTGGCGAGCTGGACGAAGACGCATTGCGCGCGAGTTTCCAGCAACTGATCGAACGTCACGAATCCCTGCGCACACGCTTCTTCGAACGTGACGGCGTGGCCCTGCAACGGGTCGATGCGGCCAGTGAGTTCAACCTGCAACTGATCGACATCAGCGATTTGCCCGTCGACAAGCGTGAACTGCGCGCGCAACAAATCCGTGAGGACGAAGCCCGCACCCAGTTCGATCTGGAGAAAGGCCCGCTGCTGTGGGTGACGCTGGTGCGCCTCGACGACGAGGACCATCAACTGCTGGTGACGATGCACCACATCATCGCTGACGGCTGGTCGCTGAACGTATTGATCGACGAGTTCTCGCGGCTGTACGCCGCCGCCTCCCAAGGACAGAAAGCCACGCTCGCGGCATTGCCGACCCAGTACGCCGATTACGGCAGTTGGCAGCGTCAATGGCTGGCGCAGGGCGAGGGCGAGCGGCAACTGGCCTACTGGAAAAACCAGTTGGGCGATGAGCACCCGGTGCTAAGCCTGGCCACGGATCATCCGCGTTCGGCGCAGCACATCCACAGCGCCGCGCGTCACAGCGTGCGTTTGGGTGTGAGCCTGAGCGAAGCGATTCGCCAGACTGCCCAGGCGCATGAAGCCACGCCGTTCATGCTCTTGCTCACCGCGTTCCAGAGCCTGTTGCACCGCTATAGCGGTCAGCGTGACATTCGCATCGGCGTGCCGAACGCCAACCGTCCGCGCCTGGAAACCCAGGGCCTGATCGGCTTCTTTATCAACACCCAAGTGCTGCGCGCCGAGGTGGATTCACGCCTGCCATTCGTTGAGCTGCTGGCGCAAACCCGCCAAGCCGCGCTCGGCGCCCAGGCTCATCAGGATCTGCCGTTCGAGCAACTGCTTGAAGCGTTCCCGCAGGCTCGCGAGTCTGGATTGTTCCAGGTCATGTTCAACCACCAGCAGCGCGACTTGAGCGCACTGCGCCGCTTGCCGGGGTTGCTTGCCGAAGAGTTGCCGTGGCACAGCCGCGAAGCCAAGTTCGACTTGCAACTGCACAGCGAAGAAGACCGCAACGGGCGCCTGAGCCTGTCCTTCGACTACGCCAGCGAACTGTTCGACGCCGCGACCATCGAGCGCCTGGCGGAACACTTCACCAACCTGTTGCGCGAGGTTTGCGAACAACCTCAGCAAGCCATCGGCGACCTGCCACTGCTGACCTCAAACGAGCACGATCAGCAAGCCTCATGGAGCGCGGCACCCTGCACACCGGCCAGCCAATGGCTCCCGGAATTGCTCAACGAACAACTGCGCCAGACCCCGGAACGCACCGCGCTGATCTGGGACGGTGGGCAACTCGACTTCGCTGAGCTGCACGCCCAGGCCAACCGCCTAGCGCATTACCTGCGCGACAAAGGCGTCGGCCCGGATGTGTGCGTGGCCATCGCCGCCGAGCGTTCGCCGCAATTGCTGATCGGCCTGCTGGCGATCATCAAGGCCGGTGGCGCCTACGTGCCGCTGGACCCGGATTACCCGGCGGAGCGCCTGGCCTACATGCTCAGCGACAGCGGCGTCGAATTGATGCTGACTCAGACTGAATTGCTCGACCGCTTGCCAGCTACCGACGGCGTCAGCGTGATCGCCATGGACGCGTTGCACCTGGAAAACTGGCCGAGTCAGGCACCGGGTCTGCACCTGCACGGCGACAACCTGGCCTACGTGATTTACACCTCGGGCTCCACCGGCCAGCCGAAAGGCGTCGGCAACACCCACGCGGCCCTCGCTGAACGCCTGCAATGGATGCAGCACACCTATCGTCTGAACGACACCGACGTGCTGATGCAAAAAGCGCCGATCAGTTTCGACGTGTCGGTGTGGGAATGCTTCTGGCCGCTGATCACCGGCGCACGTTTGTTGATTGCCGGCCCCGGCGAACACCGCGATCCCCACCGCATCGCGCAACTGGTCCAGCAATACGGCGTGACCACATTGCACTTCGTGCCGCCGTTGCTGGCGCTATTCATCGAAGAGCCGCTGACTACCGAATGCACCAGCCTGCGCCGGGTTTTTTCCGGTGGCGAAGCCTTGCCCGTCGAGCTGCGCAACCGTGTGCTGGAGCAACTGCCAGCGGTGCAGCTGCACAACCGCTACGGCCCGACTGAAACCGCGATCAACGTCACCCATTGGCATTGCACCACGGCGGATGGCGAACGTTCGCCGATTGGCCGGCCGTTGGGCAATGTGATCTGCCGCGTACTCGACAGCGATCTCAATCCTGTCCCGGCCGGTGTGCCGGGTGAACTGTGCATCAGCGGTATCGGCCTGGCCCGGGGTTATCTCGGTCGTCCGTCGCTGACTGCTGAACGCTTCGTGGTCGATCCGCTGGGCGAGCAGGGCGCGCGTTTGTACCGCACCGGCGACCGTGCGCGCTGGACCGCCGATGGCGTGATCGAATACCTCGGACGCCTCGATCAGCAGGTCAAGTTGCGTGGCTTCCGGGTTGAGCCGGAAGAAATCGAAGCGCGTCTGCTGGCCCAGGACGGCGTTGCCCAAGCGGTGGTGCTGGTGCGCGAAACGGCGGCTGGCGGTCAGTTGATTGGTTACTACACCTCTACGGATTCCTCCGAAGACATTGATTTTCAAACAGCACGCCTGAAAACCGCGCTGGCCGCCGAGTTGCCGGAATACATGGTGCCTGCGCAACTGATGCGTCTGGATGAAATGCCCCTGAGCCCAAGCGGCAAGCTCGATCGTCGCGCCTTGCCTGAACCGCAGTGGCAGGTTCGCGAACACGTCGAGCCAGTTACCGAACTGGAGCAACAAATCGCCGGCATCTGGCGCGAAGTGTTGGGCCAGAAGCAGATCGGCCTGCGCGATGATTTCTTCGCGCTCGGCGGCCATTCGCTGCTGGCCACGCAAATCATCTCCCGCACTCGTCAGGCTTGCGACGTCGAATTGCCGCTGCGTGCGCTGTTCGAAAACAGTGAACTGGGCGCGTTCGCCGAACAGGTGCGTCTGATCCAGGCCAGCGGCCACACCAACAAACAACCGCCGATCGAGAAAGTCGATCGCAGCCAAGCGGTGCCGCTGTCCTATTCCCAGCAGCGCATGTGGTTCCTCTGGCAGATGGAGCCGGACAGCCCGGCCTACAACGTCGGCGGCATGGCGCGGCTGCGCGGGGTGCTGGATGTCGGGCGTTTCGAAGCGGCGCTGCAAGCGCTGATCATCCGCCACGAAACCCTGCGCACCACGTTCCCGAGTGTCGACGGTGTGGCCCGGCAACAGGTGCATGCGGATACCGGCATGCGCATGGACTGGAAGGATTTCTCGGCCCTCGACGCCGAGCTGCGCGAGCAACGGGTCCAGGCGCTGGCGGATAGCGAAGCGCACACGCCGTTCAATCTGGAAACCGGCCCGCTGCTGCGCGCCTGCCTGGTCAAGACTGCCGAGCAGGAACATTACCTGGTGCTGACCCTGCACCACATCGTCACCGAAGGCTGGGCGATGGACATCTTCGCCCGTGAATTGAGCGCGCTCTACGAAGCCTTCGTCGATGACCGCGAATCGCCGCTGGAAGCGTTGCCGGTGCAGTACTTGGATTACAGCGTCTGGCAGCGTCAGTGGCTTGAATCCGGCGAGCGCCAGCGCCAACTCGACTACTGGACCGCGCAACTGGGCCGCGAACATCCGCTGCTGGAATTGCCCGCCGACCGTCCGCGTCCGCCGGTGCAAAGTCACCAGGGCGAACTGTTCCGTTTCGACCTGAGCGACGACCTCGCGGCACGGGTGCGCGCCTTCAACGCGCAAAACGGTCTGACCCTGTTCATGACCATGACCGCCGCCCTGGCCGTGCTGCTTTACCGCTACAGCGGCCAGACCGATTTGCGCATCGGCGCGCCGGTGGCCAACCGCATCCGCCCGGAAAGCGAAGGGCTGATCGGCGCGTTCCTCAACACCCAAGTGTTGCGTTGCCAGCTCGACGGGCAAATGTCCGTCGGCGAGTTGTTCGAGCAAGTTCGCCACACCGTGATCGAAGGCCAGTCCCATCAGGACCTGCCGTTCGATCATTTGGTCGAAGCCTTGCAGCCACCGCGCAGCGCCGCTTACAACCCGCTGTTCCAGGTGATGTGCAACGTGCAGCGCTGGGAATTCCAGCAGAGCCGCACCCTGGCCGGCATGACCGTCGAATACCTGGCCAACGATGCCCGGGCGACCAAGTTCGACCTTAATCTGGAAGTCACCGACCTCGACCATCGGCTGGGTTGCTGCCTGACGTATAGCACCGACCTGTTCGACGAACCGCGCATCGCACGCATGGCCGGGCACTGGCGCAATCTGCTGGAAGCCTTGCTCGCCGATCCGCAGCAGCGCCTCAGCGAGTTGCCGTTGCTTGAAGGGACGGAACAGAAAAACCTGCTGAACAGCCTCGGCATCGAGCCGGGCGAACATCGCCTGGACCAATGCATTCATCACCTGTTCAGCGAGCAAGCGCTGGCGCGCAAAGATGCGCCGGCCCTGACGTTTGCTGGCGAAACCCTGAGCTACGCCGAACTCGACAGCCGCGCCAATCGCCTGGCCTGGATGCTGCGCGAGCGCGGTGTCGGCCCGCAGGTTCGTGTCGGCCTGGCGCTGGAGCGTTCACTGGAAATGGTCATCGGCCTGCTGGCGATCCTCAAGGCTGGCGGCGCCTACGTGCCGCTGGACCCGGAATACCCGCTGGATCGCCTGCATTACATGATCGAAGACAGCGGCATTGGTCTGCTTCTCAGTGACACCGCCATGTTCAACGCCCTCGTTGAATTGCCACCGAACGTGGCGCGCTGGTGCCTGGAAGACGACGCGGCGGAACTGGCCAATTACCCGGCCAGCGAGCTGCCGTTTATCAGCCTGCCGCAACATCAGGCGTACCTGATTTACACCTCTGGCTCCACCGGTAAACCGAAAGGCGTGGTGGTGTCCCACGGCGAAATCGCCATGCATTGCCAAGCAGTGATCGAGCGTTTCGGCATGCGTCCCGACGACTGCGAACTGCACTTCTATTCGATCAACTTCGACGCCGCCACCGAGCGTCTGTTGGTGCCGTTGTTGAGCGGCGCACAAGTGGTGTTGCGTGCCCAAGGACAATGGGACGCGGAAGAAATCTGTGGTCTGATCCGCCAGCATCAGATCAACATCCTCGGTTTCACCCCGAGCTACGGCAGCCAGTTGGCGCAGTGGCTGGCGACTCAGGGCGAAACCCTGCCGGTGCGCATGATCATCACCGGCGGCGAAGCGTTGACCGGCGAACACTTGGCGCGGATTCGTGCGGCGTTCAAACCAAGCATGTTTTTCAACGCTTACGGCCCGACCGAAACCGTGGTCATGCCGCTGGCCAGTCTGGCGCCGGAGGTGTTGGAAGAAGGCCTCGGCAGTGTGCCAATCGGCAGCGTGATCGGCGCCCGCGTGGCGTACATTCTCGACGCCGATTTGGCCCTCGTGCCGCAAGGCGCGACCGGCGAGTTGTACGTCGGCGGCGCTGGCCTGGCCCAGGGTTATCACGAGCGGGCGAGCATGACGGCGGAGCGCTTTGTCGCGGATCCGTTTGCCAGTAACGGCGGGCGTATCTATCGCACCGGCGACTTGGTGCGCCAGCGTGCCGATGGCCTGGTGGAATACCTCGGGCGCATCGACCATCAAGTGAAAATACGTGGTTTCCGCATCGAGCTGGGCGAGATCGAAACCCGTCTGCTGGAACACCAATCCATCCGTGAAGCCGTGGTCCTGGCGCTGGATGCACCGAGCGGCAAACAACTGGTTGGCTATCTGGTCACTGAGGTCTCCGAGCAGGACGAAACTCAACAAGTCGCACTGCGTGAAGCGCTCAAGGTTCACCTCAAATCGCAACTGCCGGACTACATGGTGCCGACGCACCTGATCCTGCTTGCGAGCATGCCGCTGACCGCCAACGGCAAACTCGACCGCCGCGCACTGCCGGCGCCGGATCCGGAGCTGAACCGCCAGCACTACGTGGCGCCGAGCAATGAACTTGAGCTGACGTTGGCTGGCATCTGGTGCGAAGTGCTGAACGTCGCGCAAGTCGGCCTCAACGACAACTTCTTCGAACTGGGCGGCGACTCGATCCTGTCGATCCAGGTGGTCAGCCGCGCGCGGCAGCAGGGCATTCACTTCAGCCCGCGAGACCTGTTCCAGCACCAGACCGTGCAGACCCTCGCCGCCGTCGCGACGCGCACCGAGCAAGTTACCGCCGAGCAAGGTTTGCTGGTTGGCGAATCGGGTTTGACGCCGATCCAGCACTGGTTCTTCGACACGGATATCCCCGAGCGCCAACACTGGAACCAGGCGTTGCTGCTGGAACCGACCGTGGCGCTGGAACCGCATCGTCTGGAGCAAGCGCTGCTGGCGGTGATCGAGCAACACGACGCCTTGCGCCTGCGCTTCACTCAAGTGGACTCGCAATGGCATGCCGCGCACCAAGCGCTGAATGACACCCCGGTGCTGTGGCAGGTGCGCGTTGCGTCCATGGACAAGTGCAGCGCGCTGTTTGCCGATGCCCAGCGCAGTCTCGACCTCGAACAAGGCCCGCTGCTGCGTGCCTTGCTGGTCGATGGTCCCGAAGGCCAACAACGCCTGTTCATCGCCATTCACCACTTGGTGGTGGACGGTGTTTCGTGGCGGGTTTTGCTGGACGATCTGCAAACGGTCTACCGTCAACTCGATGCGCAACAGTCGGTGAAACTGCCGGCGAAAACCAGCGCCTTCAAGGACTGGGCGGAACGCTTGCAGGCCTATGCCGGCAGCGAATCCCTGCGCGAAGAACTGGACTGGTGGCAATCACAACTGGCAGGACCAAGCGTTGAGCTGCCATGTGATCGCCCGCAAGGTGGCCAGCAAAATCGTCATGCACAAACCGTCAGCGTGCGCCTCGATGCCGAGCGCACCCGGCAATTGCTGCAACAGGCGCCGGCCGCGTATCGCACTCAGGTCAACGACCTGCTGCTGACCGCGTTGGCTAGGGGCATGTGCCGCTGGAGTGGTCACGAATCGGCATTGATTCAACTCGAAGGTCACGGCCGCGAAACCCTGTTCGACGAGATCGACCTGACCCGCACCGTGGGTTGGTTCACCAGCGCTTATCCGCTGCGACTGATCCCGGCGCTGGAGCAGGGCGACTCGATCAAGGCGATCAAGGAACAACTGCGCGCTGTGCCGCATAAGGGCCTGGGTTATGGCGTGTTGCGTTACCTCGCCGATGACCTGTGCCGCCAGACCATGGCCGCATTGCCGGTGGCGCCGATCACCTTCAACTACCTCGGCCAGTTCGACCAGAGCTTCGGCGCGGACGCGTTGTTCCGGCCTCTCGATGAACCGGTCGGCGCAGCCCATGATTCTCACGCGCCGCTGCCAAACGAGCTGAGCGTCGACAGTCAGGTCTACGGTGGTGAACTGGTGCTGCGCTGGACCTTCAGCGCCGAGCGCCACGATCCGCACACCATCAGCGACCTGGCGAATGCCTACCTGGGCGAGTTGCAAAGCCTGATCGAACATTGCCTGCAAGACGAGGCCGGTGGCCTGACGCCGTCGGACTTCCCGCTGGCCCGGTTGACCCAACCGCAACTCGATGCGCTGCCGATTCCGGCCGCCGTGATCGAAGACGTCTACCCGCTGACCCCGATGCAGGAAGGCATGCTGCTGCACACCTTGCTGGAACCGGGCACCGGCCTCTATTACATGCAGGACCGTTATCGCATCAACAGCGAGCTCGACCCCGAGCGTTTCGCCCAGGCCTGGCAAGCGGTGATCGCCCGTCACGAAGCCTTGCGCGCCTCGTTCTGCTGGAACGTCGGCGAAGACATGCTGCAAGTGATCCACAAACCGGGCAGCACGCCGATCGAGTATCTGGACTGGACTGCGGTCGCCGACATCGAGCAAGAACCGAAGCTGCAAGCACTGCTGAAAAGCGAGCGTGAGGCCGGTTTCGATTTGCTCAACCAGGCACCGTTCCACCTGCGCCTGATCAAGGTCGGCGCGGCACGCTACTGGTTCATGATGAGCAACCACCACATCCTGATCGATGCCTGGTGCCGCTCGCTGCTGATGAACGATTTCTTCGAAATCTACATGGCGCTCGGCGAAGGCCGCGACGCGCAATTGGTCGTGCCGCCGCGTTATCGCGACTACATCGGCTGGCTGCAACGCCAGAGCCTGGCCGAAGCGCGGCAGTGGTGGAAAACCAACCTGCAAGGCTTCGAACGGACCACGCCGATCCCGAGTGACCGCCCGTTCCTGCGCGAACACGCCGGCGACAGCGGCGGCATGATCGTTGGCGACCGCTACACCCGACTTGATGCCCGTGACGGCGCGCAATTGCGTGAACTGGCCCAGGCCCATCAGTTGACCATCAACACTTTTGCCCAAGCGGCATGGGCGTTGGTACTGCGGCGCTTGAGCGGTGATCGCGACGTGCTGTTCGGCGTGACGGTGGCCGGGCGTCCGGTGGAAATGCCGGAGATGCAACGCACGGTCGGGCTGTTTATCAACAGCATCGCGCTGCGGGTGAAAATGCCGGAAGACGATCAGCGAGTCAGCGTGCGCCAGTGGCTGAGCGGTTTGCTCGACAGCAACATGCAACTGCGCGAGTACGAATACCTGCCGCTGGTGACGATCCAGGAAAACAGCGAACTGCCGAAAGGCCAGCCGTTGTTCGACAGCCTGTTCGTGTTCGAAAACGCCCCGGTGGAAGTCTCGGTGCTGGACCGTGCGCAGAGCCTCAACGCCACCTCGGATTCGGGCCGCACCCACACCAACTTCCCGCTGACGGCGGTCTGCTACCCGGGGGATGACCTTGGTTTGCACATCTCCTACGACCAGCGTTATTTCGACGAAACCACGGTCGAGCGCATGCTCGGCGAGTTCAAGCGTCTGCTGCTGGCGCTGGTGCAAGGTTTCCATGGCGACATGGCCGACTTGCCGTTGCTGGGCAGCGAGGAACAGGACTTCCTGGTCGATGGCTGCAACCAGAGCGAACATGAATACCCGCTGGAAAAAAGTTACGTCGAACTGTTCGAAGCCCAGGTCGCGCAGCATCCGCAACGCATCGCGGCGAGTTGCCTCGACCGGCTGCACAGTTACGTCGAGCTGAACCAGCGCAGCAACCGTCTCGGTCACGCGTTGATCGCGGCGGGAGTGTGGCTGGACCAACCGGTGGCGTTGCTCGCCGAACGTAACCTCGATTTGCTCGGCATGATCATCGGCAGCTTGAAGGCCGGTGCCGGTTATCTGCCGCTGGATCCGGGCCTGCCGAGTCAGCGCCTGAGCCGTATCATTGACCTGAGCCGCACGCCGTTGCTGGTCTGCACTCAGGCCTGCCGCGAGCAAGCGCTGGCGTTGCTGGACGAATTCGGCTGCGCCAATCGGCCGAAGTTGCTGGTCTGGGAAGACGTGCAAGCGAGCGATGCGTCGGTGCAAAACCCGGGCATCTACAGCGCCCCGGATAATTTGGCCTACGTGATCTACACCTCGGGCTCCACCGGTTTGCCGAAGGGCGTGATGGTCGAGCAGCGCGGCATGCTGAATAACCAGTTGAGCAAGGTGCCGTATCTGAACCTCAGCGCTAGCGATGTGATCGCGCAAACCGCTTCGCAAAGCTTCGATATTTCGGTCTGGCAGTTCCTCGCCGCGCCGCTGTTCGGCGCGCGGGTGGACATCGTGCCGAACACCATCGCCCATGATCCGCAAGGCTTGCTCGCTCACGTACAGAACCAAGGCATTACCGTGCTCGAAAGCGTGCCGTCGCTGATCCAGGGCATGCTCGCGCAGGAGCGCATGAGCCTCGACGGCTTGCGCTGGATGCTGCCGACCGGCGAAGCAATGCCGCCGGAACTGGCGCACCAATGGCTGCTGCGCTACCCGGAGATCGGGCTGGTCAACGCCTATGGTCCGGCGGAATGCTCGGATGACGTGGCGTTCTTCCGGGTCGACATGGCCTCGACTCGCGGCAGTTATTTGCCGATCGGTACGCCGACCGACAACAACCGCTTGTACCTGCTCGATGGCGCGCTGGAACTGGTGCCGTTGGGCGCGGTGGGCGAGTTGTGCGTCGCGGGTACGGGTGTCGGTCGCGGTTACGTCAGCGATCCGCTGCGCACCGCCCAGGTGTTTGTGCCGAACCCGATTGGCGAGCCGGGTGATCGTCTGTATCGCACGGGCGACCTGGCTCGTCGGCGCAATGACGGCGTGCTGGAATACGTCGGACGCATCGACCATCAGGTGAAGATTCGCGGTTACCGTATCGAGTTGGGAGAAATCGAGGCGCGTCTGCACGAGCAACCGGAAGTCCGCGACGGCGCGGTAGGTGTGCAGGAAGGTGTGAACGGCAAGCATCTGGTCGGCTATCTGGTGGCGGCGGATTCGGCGCTTAACCCGAGCGAACGCCTGGAGCGGATCAAGCAACGCCTGCGCGCCGAACTGCCGGAATACATGGTGCCGCTGCACTGGTTGTGGCTCGACAAGCTGCCGCTGAATGCCAACGGCAAGCTCGATCGCAAGGCGCTGCCGGCGCTGGAGATCGGCCAGTTGCAGAGCCAGGATTACCAGGCGCCGCGCAATGAGCTGGAGCAGACCCTGGCAGATATCTGGGCCGAGGTGCTGAAGGTCGAGAAGGTCGGTATTCGCGACAACTTCTTTGAACTGGGCGGCCATTCGCTGCTGGCGACACAGATTGCTTCGCGGGTGCAGAAATCGTTGCAACGGGACGTGCCGTTGCGGGCGATGTTCGAGTGCAGCACGGTGGAGGAATTGGCCGAGTACATCGACGGGTTGGCGGCGAATGACATGACCGAGGAGAAGGTCGATCGGTTGAATGACCTGATGGCGGAGTTGGAGGGGCTTTGATTCTCCAGTGTCAGTGAGGGCCTCTTCGCGGGCAAGCCTCGCTCCTACAGGGATATGCGAATCTCCTGTAGGAGCGAGGCTTGCCCGCGAAGGCGTCAGCACTTTCGCTACAATTTGCGCGTTGACTGTCGAGCTGTACCGGTTCAGCCTGCCAAGGCTTTTTCGGTAGACCCCTTCACAAAGGAGACACTCGATGCCCTTCGCAACAATAGACGGACAACCCCTGCACTACATCGACCAAGGCACTGGCCCGGCCGTACTGCTGGCCGGCAGTTACCTGTGGGACCAAGCCATGTGGGCGCCGCAGATTGCCGCGCTGTCGCAGCACTACCGGGTGATTGCCCTGGACCTCTGGGGTCACGGCCAATCCGGTCAACTACCCGAAGGCACCACATCGCTGGATGACATTGCTCGCCAGGCCCAGGCGCTGCTCGATCACCTGGACATCGACCGCGTCACGCTGGTCGGTCTGTCCGTCGGAGGCATGTGGGGCGTGCGTCTGGCGCTGTCCGCACCGCAACGGCTCAACGGCCTGGTGCTGATGGACACCTACGTCGGCGTCGAGCCCGAGCCGACCCGCCAATATTATTTCTCGCTGTTCAAACAGATCGAAGACACCGGCTTGATCTCGCCGCAACTGCTGGACATCGTGGTGCCGATCTTCTTCCGCCCGGGCATCGATCCGCAGTCAGCGCTGTATCAGGACTTCCGCGCAGCATTGGCGGCGCTGCCGGCGGAACGTCTGCGCGAAAGCATCGTGCCGATGGGACGGATTACCTTTGGGCGGGATGATCTGTTGCCGCGTCTGGGCGAGTTGAATCCTGACACCACGCTGGTGATGTGCGGCGATCAGGACAAACCGCGACCGCCGTCGGAAGCACGGGAAATGGCCGGGTTGATTGGTTGCCCGTGTGTGCTGGTGCCGGAGGCGGGGCATATCTCCAATCTGGAGAATGCCGGGTTTGTGACGGAGGCTTTGTTGAAGTTTTTGGCTGAAAGAAATTAGTCGATCGTTCTGACGCCTTCGCGGGCAAGCCTCGCTCCTACAGACAGCGTGAACCTGTAGGAGCGAGGCTTGCCCGCGAAGAGGCCAATGAATTCACTTAGGCCCGAGAATCTTCACCAACTTGTCCGGCGACGGCGCGCCTTGCTGTTGTTGCAGCTCACCCTTGTCATCCATGTAGAAAATCGCCGGGGTCGCCTGCAACTCCAGGTCTTCCATCAACTGCATGTTCGCCGCCAGTTTCGCCTGGATCGCCGGTGGCACGTCTTTCATCGCTTTAAGCGAGCTTTCCTTGCCGGATTTTTCGTGGTCTTCCAGGGCTTTGCTCGGGTCCTTGGCCGCCAGCAGCGCGGCGGATTTGCCGGGGCTGTCTTCGCGGATGATGCCGACCATGATGTGCCGCAACTGCACTTTGCCGGACTTGACCCATGGCCGCGCCTGTTCCCAGAACATGTTGCAGTACGGGCAGTTCGGGTCGCTGAACAGGTACACCACGCGCGGCGCATCCTTGTTGCCGTCGCCGATCCAGTTGCTCGCTTCCATCTTGCCCCAGACTTCCTTGGACATTGGCGCGTAGACCAGTTTCTGCAACGGCGCGCTGCTGAGGTCATTGCCGTCGGCGTCGTACAGGTTGCCGAGCAGGACGTGCTTGCCGCCCGGGGTCAGGTACAGCGCGATGCCGCGGTTCTGGTATTGCGCCGCGTAACCGCGCAAACCGTCCGGTGCGTCGAACTGGCCGACGATCTTCGCGCCCTTGGCTTCGATCTTCTTGATCGCCTCGGGCAATTCTTCAGCGGCCTGCGCCGACGGCAAGTGCAGCAGGGCTGCACCCAGGGTCAGCGTCAGCAGGTGGCGGAGGCGGGGCATGGCAATTTCCTTGCAGAGGTGGCCGGTGCGGCAGGAGTGGGGGTGTCGAAGTTTTCCAGGGCGCGGGCCAGGCTGGCTTCGGACAATTCGCCCAGATGGCTGCCCAGCAGGCGACCGTCGTGGCTATAGAACAGCGTAGTCGGCAAGGCCATGGAGCCGACGGCCTGGCCCAGTCGACCACTGCCGTCGAACAGCACGTTGGACAGGCTCAGGCCCTGGGTTTCCAGGAAAGTGCTGACGCTTTGCATGCTCTCGGCCTGGTTGACGAACAGGAAGGTCAGGTCCGGGCGATGTTGCTGGGCGTTTTCCAGTACCGGCATTTCCCGGCGACACGGTGGGCACCAGGTCGCCCAAAGATTGATCACCAGTGGGCCGCCCTGATAGTCCGCCAGTTGCACGGTTTCGCCAGCGGCATTGCGCAAGGTGATCTCCGGCAGGCGCGTGCCTTGTTCGTAAAGACTCAGGGAGAACGTCGCCAGCAACCAGAACAGTACGCCGCTGCCGACCCCGAAACCCAGAGGTCGGCGCAGACCCGGCCGACGCCAGCTGCGATACAACGCCGCCAGCACCAGCACGATGACCCCCGGCCAGGCGAGAAAACCACCATCGCGCAGGTCGATGATTTGCCACGGATCGTTGCGATAGTGCGCCCAGTAGGCGATCACGAAACTGATCCGCGCCGCCAGCAGCCCTAGTAGAAACAGGCTGAACAGCACCGACTCGGGGTTCTCGCCGCCACGCTTTGCCACCCGCCAGCCAACAAAAGTCGCCAGCGCCAAGGCACTGATCAGCAGCAGGTGGTTAAGCGCGATGGCAAAGGTGCCGAGGGTAAAGGTCAGCATTAACGGGCATCTCGGGTGGTGGTCCAGCGTTGCAGGAAAGTCTCGGCATCGACCTCACCGGTGATGCGCTGGCTGCGGCGTTCGCTGCCATCGGCACCGATCCACAACAGACTGGGCGGCCCCGGCACTTTGTAACGGCCGAGCAGCTCGCGACTGGCGGCATTGTCGGTGGTCACGTCCAGCCGTAGCAAGCGTACGTCTTTCAGGGCGTCGAGGACCTGCGGTTTGGCGAAGACCTGTTTTTCCATGACCTTGCACGACACGCACCAGTCGGCGTAGTAATCCAGCAGCACCCATTGGCCCTGAGCCTGGGCCGCGTCGAGTTCCCGTTGCAGGGCGGCGGGGTCCTTGAGCGTGGTGAAGGCCTCGTGACCTACCGGATTTGCGGCATTGTTTGTATTGGATGCGGTGTACACCTGCAACGGCTTGAACAAGTCATCGCTGCCCCCCGCCGCACCGACCATCAGCAGGCTGCCCCAGATCCCGAGCAACAACGCGCTGGCGCCGAACAACTGGGCGACGCGGCCGAAACCTTCGGATTGCTTCCAGGCGCTGTAGGCGGCGATCAGCAGCAGGGCGCCGCACAGGCCGACCCAGAAGGATTGATCCAGTACCGGGCGCAGCATCAGCAACGCCGTAGCCAGGAACAGGAAACCGAATACGCCTTTGAGCAGGTTCATCCAGGCGCCGGGCTTGGGCAGGAAGCGGTTGCCGACGGTGACCAGCAACAGCAGCGGCACACCGATGCCGATGCCCATGGCAAACAGAATAAGACCGCCATGCAGCGCATTGCCACTTTGCGCGATGTACAGCAGGGCACCGGCCAGTGGCGCGGTCATGCATGGGCCGACCAACAAACCGGACAAGGCCCCGAGCACACCAGCGCCGATCAAACTGCCGCCGCGTTGATTGCGTGAAACGTTTTCCAGCCGATCCCGCAGCGCCACCGGCAATTGCAGTTCGAAGAAACCGAACATCGGCAGCGCCAGCAACACGAAGATCGCCGCGAAACTGCCCAGCAGCCATGGATTTTGCAGCAGCGCCTGGAGGTTTGCCCCCAGCAGCGATGCAAGAACACCCATCGCCGCATACACCAGCGCCATACAGATCACATAGCTGCTGGCCAAGGCAATGCCGCGCTTGGGCGTGGCGCCGCTGCCGACGATCAAACCGGCGAGGATCGGTAGCATCGGCAAGGTGCAAGGCGTAAAGGCCAGCAGCAGGCCGAGCCCGAAGAACACCAGCAAACTCCAGCCCAGCGCCCGCTGTTGCAGGTTGCTGGCCAGAGCCTGGTCCGGTGCTTCATTGATTGTCGCGTTCGTTGCGCTGCTATTACCCAGGTCGACGATTTTGGTCTGTGGCGGATAACACAAGCCAGCATCCGCACAGCCCTGGAAACCGACTTTGATCTGACCCGTGGCTCCGGCCGGGATCTTCAATTCCAGGCCTTGGCGATAGACCTGCTGTTCACCGAAGAACTCATCGCTATGGGATTCACCCGCAGGCAACACGGGCTGTTGGTCCGCAGCCAACCCGTCGAATTTCAGGCGTTTCTGATACAGGTAATAACCGTCGGCGATCTGCCAATACAGTTGGGTTTCACCGGATTCCAGACGTTCTGATGTAAAAACGAATGCCTGCTCGACGGGGAGGAAATCCGGTTTGGTCTCGAACGGATTGGTCCCTGCCTGGGCCAGACCCGAGATCAAGAGAGCAAAGAGGAAAAACAGTCGACGCATGGGTAAGCCTTGTCCCGGTGCAAGTGAGTTGCACAATGGTGGGCGGCGATTAACCGATGATTAACCGCCGCTCATCCCTGCCATGGGGGCTTGATGACGCTCAATCGCGTAACAGTCCGGGCCACGTCAAGTCATCGACTGAATGCGGGCCATATTCGACTTTGTTTTGTCCCATGTTATAGGCGATGTACTTGTTTTCAGTCAGGAAGATGTAGAGGTAATTATCGTCAAACGTCCGGTCTCTTTTGGCAGCGGTAATTATTCTGTTCTTATAGGGCTCCAGGCCTGGCCATGTGATGTTGGTAATGGGTTCTACTGTCACTTTTGGTGGTTGTTTATTAAAGGTTGGATAAACACCTTGGTCGAAATTAAGAAACAAGGAATTTCCATCGTTCATGAGAAAGCGAAATCGTGAAAAGTTGCTGTTAGACGGCCACCACGCACCAGCGACGATACGATCAAAATAAGGTGCCAGGTTGTACCAGGGGGAAACATTGAGTGGGTAGGTTCTGATGACTTTGTCGGTGTCCTGGTTATACTTGCAAACCATGGGTTGAGCGCTGCTGCTGTCGTGATGGAAGAGCCAGAGAACGTCCTGGTCGAAGCCAGCACCCGGTTCCTCTTTGAAATTTGTGGTGCTGAATCCAAATCGAAGTTGTTGGGCATGCAAGTAGAAGTTATGCCAGTTACTGTGTTTGATCAAGGCGGGATACCCCTCGGGTACCCGATCCTCGCTAATGTCGAATCGGCTGTAAGTATTGCTGTCTTTAAAGAAGAAGAAAATTTTGTCTTTGCCCGCGAGCCAGTCGACGGCGACCACGTTTTTAAGCGTTGGCATCAGTTGAATCCTTTCTATGTATAGTTGATGTTTGGAGTGGCTCTTTTATACGATGTTTATTGTTTGAGTGGTAACGCGGTTTTGTGTCTGTTTTAAACCGGATGATTCTAAGTTATTCGCGTAAAGTTGTTCGCGGCGGCGGTTTTATCCGAATCCATCACAACGGATTTTTTCGCGTGAGCGCAGCGGGTGGACCGTTGTGCTTCTCGTCCTGTATCGGGCTTGCCATAATTGCCCCTTAATACTCACCTGCTTGACTCACGTTTTTGCTCATGGAGCTCCCATGCACGTACTGGTTTGCGAAGACGACGAGTTGATCGCCAGCGGCATCGTCGCCGGCCTCACCGCCCAAGGCCTGACCGTGGAGCATGCGGCCACGGCTTCCGCTGCGCGGGCGATGCTCAAGGTCGCCGAGTTCGACGTCATGGTGCTCGACCTCGGCCTACCGGACGAAGACGGCCTCAAGCTGTTGCAGCAGCTGCGTCATAACGGTCTGGAGACGCCGGTGCTGATCCTGACTGCGCGGGATTCGGTCACCGACCGGGTCGATGGCCTGCAGGCCGGTGCGGACGATTACCTGCTCAAACCTTTCGACCTGCGAGAACTCGCCGCGCGCCTGCACACGTTGCTGCGCCGGGTGGCCGGGCGCAGCGTCAACCTGATCGAGCACGGCGCCCTGACGTACGACCCTAGCAGCCGTGAAACCATGCTCGCCGGCCAACCGGTGGACCTGTCGCGTCGCGAGCAGTCGCTGCTGCAGGCCTTGCTGCATAACCGTGGTCGGGTGTTGTCCACCGAGCAACTGAAGGACAGCGTCTACGGTTTCAACGATGAGCTGGAAAGCAACGCGCTCAACGTTCATATCCATCACCTGCGGCGTAAACTCGGCAATGGCATCGTCGAAACGGTGCGTGGCCTGGGCTATCGCCTCGGGCCGGCGGATGGTGGAGATCAATCGAAGTGATGAGCCTGCGTTTGCGCCTGAGCCTGACCCTCGGCGCCGCTTTTGCGCTGATCTGGGCCCTGGCGGCGGCCTGGATGCTCAGCGACCTGCGTAACCAGATGATGTTTTCCCTCGACCAGCGCCTGGTCGCCTCGGCGCGCATGGTCGCCGGCCTGATGGAGCAATTGCCGGCGCTGCCGACCAAGGGCGAGGGCACGCATTTCAGCGCGGAGCAGTTGAACGTCCCCGGCGGCATGGCCTGTCAGGTCAGTTCGTTGCGTGGCGAAATCCTCGCGCGCAGTCACACCGACCCGCAACAAACCCTCGAAGCCGAGAAAATGGGCTTCCATGACCAGATGATCGATGGTGCGCCGTGGCGCAGTTTTACCCTGGCGCGCGGCGATCTGCGGATCACCACGGCGGACCGGCAGATCGAACGCGAAGCCTTGAACATGTCGATCCTGCTGGCCGCTTCGGTGCCGGTGGGCGTGGCGTTGCTCGGTTGCCTGTGCCTGCTTTGGCTGGGGATCGGTCAGGGCCTGGCGCCGCTCAATCGCATGCGCGATGCCTTGATGCGCCGTAGCGCCGACTCGCTGGAACCGTTGCAGATCCAGCCGCTGCCCAGCGAGTTGCAACCGTTGCTCGACACGCAGAATCAGCTGTTCCAGCGCATCGGCCGGACCATCGAACGCGAACGCCGCCTGACCGGGGACGCCGCCCATGAGTTGCGCAGCCCGCTGACCGCGATCAAGACCCACCTGCAAGTGGCGCGCATGACCGACGGCGCGGCGCGGGATCAATCCCTGGCCCGGGCCGAAGAGGGCGCTGATCGCCTGCATCGCACCCTTGAACAATTGTTATTGCTGGCGCGAGTCGAGGGCAGTTTGTCGTTCGATGACGGCGTGCAGTGCAGCGCCGAGCAAGTCGCGAAGCTGGCGATTCAGGATGCCGCCAGCGGTGATCGCCAGCGCATCAAGTTTCAGCCGCCGATCAAGTGTTCGGCTGCCCCGGTGCAAATGCCCGCGGTGCTGTCGATTGCCGCGCTGCGCAACTTGCTGGACAACGCCCTGCGCCATACCCCAAGCGACGGGGCCGTGGAGTTGAGCCTGGAAACCACCGGCAACCGCGTGCGTTTCGTGGTCCGCGACCATGGGCCGGGGATTGCCGCCGATGACCTGCAACACCTGACCCAACGTTTCTGGCGCAACGGCCAGAGCACCGGTTGCGGCTTGGGGCTGGCGATTGTCCAGGCGATTGTTCAGCGTTGTGCGTGCACGTTGCACTTCGACAGTCGCCCGGACGGGTTGCGGGTCGAGTTGACCATGCCATTGCAAACGGTCTGACACTCACCACAAAACCCTGTGTAGGAGCCGCCGAAGGCTGCGATCTTTTGATCTTGCTCTTAAAAACAAAGATCAAAAGATCGCAGCCTTCGGCGGCTCCTACGGGGGATCTTGGTTGCACATCAAATGTAACCTCTCTCCGTTGGCATTCCTGCCCTAACCGGCGCTATCTTCCCGGCAGCTTTGACTCAATGGATTGAGGTATCAGCGCCATGGATGCACCCCTGCACATCTGCAAGGCAACCGCTGCCGACGTCGGCATTATCAGCCGGATCGTCGAGCGTTCGATCCGGGTCGGTTGCGCCCTCGACCACCGCAACGACGCGAAAATCGTCGCGGCCTGGACCCACAACAAAACCGCCGACCACATCCTCGCCTGGCTGACCGACCAACGGCTATACCTGAATATCGCGTTGCTCCACGACAAGCCGATCGGTGTCGCCATGGCCGCGAGCAGCGGCAAGATCGCCTTCTGCTACGTGCAACCGGAATGGTTTCGCCGTGGCGCCGGGCAGGCCTTGATCCGTGACCTGGAAGCCTGGTTGCGCGCCCGGGACTTGCCCCAGGCCCGACTCAACAGCACCCGCACCAGCGAAGCCTTTTATCGGCACCTGGGTTATCGCGCCTGCGCCGAAACCTTCAGCGTGGCGGGGCTGTATGCCATTCCGATGCACAGGATGCTGGCGCCACCTTCATAGAAAGCTGAGCGCGGGTCTAAATCCTCACGCCCCTGATGCGTTTCCAGAACAGGAAAACCTGCAAGTGCGCCCCGTGACCGGAACGCGCACCTGCCCGGTGTGCAGTTTTGGTCACTATCAACAGCGTATTGAGGGGTCGAGAGATGTCAGTCGCTACCAGCCTTATCGAAGATCAGCCGGCCCGGGTTGCCCCGACGCCTGCCGAGACGCTTTACCAGTTCAACGAATCGCCGTTGCTGGCCCGTCAGAGCCAGCAGGAATCGAATGCCCGCAGCTACCCGCGACGCATTCCCCTGGCACTCAAGCGCGCCAAGGGCATCTATGTCGAAGACGTCGAGGGCCGCCGTTTCATCGATTGCCTGGCCGGTGCCGGGACGTTGGCGTTGGGGCACAACCATGCGGTGGTGATCGAAGCGATCCAGCAAGTGCTGACCGATGAACTGCCGCTGCACACCCTCGACCTGACGACGCCGGTCAAGGATCAGTTTGTCCAAGACTTGTTTGGTTTGCTGCCGCCGGCATTAGCGGCGGAAGCCAAGATTCAATTTTGCGGCCCGACCGGCACCGATGCGGTGGAAGCCGCGCTGAAACTGGTACGCACCGCGACCGGGCGCAGCACCGTGTTGTCGTTCCAGGGCGGTTATCACGGCATGAGCCAGGGCGCGTTGAGCCTGATGGGCAGCCTGGGGCCGAAAAAACCCTTGGGCGCGTTGCTCAGCAGCGGCGTGCAGTTTATGCCGTACCCGTACGATTACCGCTGCCCGTTCGGCCTCGGCGGCGCGCAAGGGGTGCAGGTCAACCTCAACTACCTGGAAAACCTGCTCAATGACCCGGAGGCCGGCGTGCAATTGCCGGCGGCGGTGATCGTCGAAGTGGTGCAGGGCGAGGGCGGGGTGATCCCGGCGGATCTCGACTGGTTGCGCGGCTTGCGGCGTATCACCGAGCAGGCCGGCGTGGCGCTGATCGTCGATGAAATCCAGAGCGGTTTCGCCCGCACCGGCAAGATGTTTGCCTTCGAACACGCCGGGATCATTCCGGACGTGGTGGTGCTGTCCAAGGCAATCGGCGGCAGTCTGCCGCTGGCGGTGGTGGTTTATCGCGACTGGCTCGACACCTGGCTGCCGGGCGCGCATGCCGGGACCTTCCGTGGCAATCAGATGGCCATGGCCGCCGGCTCGGCGGTGATGCGTTACCTGAAAGACAACAACGTCTGCGAACACGCCGCTGCCATGGGCGAACGCCTGAGCGAACACCTGCGCATCCTGCAACGGGACTTCCCGCAGCTGGGTGACATTCGTGGTCGCGGCCTGATGCTCGGCGTCGAACTGGTCGACCCGAGCGGCACGCTGGACGTGCAAGGCCATCCACCGGCATTCGGTCGCCTGGCGCCGCTGGTGCAGCGCGAATGCCTCAAGCGCGGCTTGATCCTCGAACTCGGCGGTCGACATGGCGCAGTGGTGCGCTTCCTGCCGCCGCTGGTGATCACCGCAGCGGAAATCGACCGGGTCGCGGAGATTTTCGGCCGTGCGTTGGCGGCGGCCACTGCCAGCCTCTAAATTTTCCGGGGCCTCGAACGTTCCTTCTACATACCGGCTGCACGCGCCGTGCAGCCCACCCCTACAACGATGGAGAGATAGCATGACGTCAGTATTCGACCGCGAGGACATCCTCTTTCAGGTCGTGGTCAACCACGAAGAGCAATACTCGATCTGGCCCGACTACAAAGCCGTGCCACAAGGCTGGCGCACTGTGGGCAAGAGTGGCCTGAAGAAAGAATGCCTGGCCTACATCGAAGAAACCTGGACCGACATGCGTCCGCTGAGCTTGCGTCAGAAGATGGAAGAGCAGGCAGCAGTGGCTCACTGAAGTCTTCGCCCATAAAAAAACCGCTGAACCGGTAACGGTCAGCGGTTTTTTTATTGGTCTGGAATTTGTGGTGGCTGTGAAGTCGCCTTCGCGGGCAAGCCTCGCTCCTACAGGGATATGCGATTGATCGTTCCCACGCTCTGCGTGGGAACGATCTAAAAGATCGCAGCCTTCGGCAGCTCCTACGCCGACCGCGTTTCCCTGTAGGAGCTGCCGAAGGCTGCGATCTTTTGATCTTAGGCCGAAGGCCCGTCACTCAACCCCTTGATCAGCAAATCCACGTTCCCTTCCAGCTCGGCCACCGGGTCCGCACCGTCGGTGCTCAACACCACCAAGCGGCTGCCGGCCTCGCTGATCACTGCTTTCAACGCCTCCGACGGCTGGCGATGGTGCAACACTACCGCCACGTCATTGTCCTTGAGCGTCGCGCCCAATTGTTTGAGCGCTTGCGGGGTCCACTCGGCATCCGGCCGCGAATCGAGGCCGACCAGTTCCAGGTTGAGGCCGCCGACCAGGTATCCGAAGTGATCACTCAGGCTCAGCACCGTCAGGTTATCAACGCTGGCCAGCCGCGCTTCGCTGTCGGCGCTGAGCTTGAGCAAACGCTGCTTGAGCGCCGCCAGGTTGGCTTCGATCTTCGGCTTGGCTTCGGGGGCCAGGCGCACCAGGTCCGCCGCCATCACGTCGGCCATGCGCCCCATGTTGTTGCTGGAAAACCATGGCTGGCTGTTCAAGCCATCGACCTTGTTGCCCGGCTGCACGGCGATGCCGGCCAGGGCGCCGTCCACCGGGCGGGCGGCGTCGATTTCAATGATGCGGATATTGCTGCGGCGTGCGTTCGGGTACAGCGGATCGTCCGGCCACAACGAGCGGATGCCAATCACCGCATCAGCGTCGGCCGCCAGTTTGCTCAGCTCGGCTGCGCCACGCCCGGTGAAGTAAGCGGTCTGCCGCGTACCGGGCAGGTTGGCCGGTGCCGCGCGCTCGATGGCGACATCGGTGCCTTCCAGCAACACGCTGCCCAGGCCATAGGTCACCGGCAGTGACGCCAGCACCAGCATTTTGTGCGCTGACGACGAGGCGAACAGGGCGGTATTACCGACCCCATGATTGGCCACCAGGCGCATCGGTTCGAAGTTGTCGCCGGCCAACGCATTGAAAGAAGCTGTCCCGCACAGGGCCACGGCCAGGCTCAATTGACGCAAAGTAAAAGACATTTATCCGAGATTCCCTTTCAGACTTGGAACGACACCGCGCGCGATGGCGGAGAGGGCGAAGGCGATACCGGCCACCAGAATGATCGCGGCACCGGACGGGATCGGCAGGTCGAAAACAATCGGCGCCAGAATCCCGCACAGGGTGCTGACTGTCGCAATCGCCACCGAGCACCAGAAAAACCCCTTCAGCGACTGGCTGAGCAACCGCGCCGCCGCTGCCGGAATCACCAGCAGGGCACCGACCAGAATTGCGCCGATGACTTTCACCGCCGCGACGGTGATCAGGGTCACCAGAATCACGAACAGGTAATCCAGGGTCTTCACCGCCACCCCGCGCACCGCCGCCAGTTGCGGGTTGAAACTGGCGAGCATGATGCGGTTGTACAGCGGCAGGGCCAGAGCCATCACCAACGAACCGACGATGGCCAACACCAGCAAGTCATTGCCGTTGACCGTCAACACCGAACCGAACAGCACGTTTTCCAGAATGTGCACGTTGATCTTGCCCGCCAGAATCAACAGCAGGCTCGCGCCCAATGCCAAAGACACCGAAAGGAACACGCCGATCAGCGTGTCCGGCGCCAGGCCGGTGCGGTTGCGCAGGTAGTTGAGCAGGATGCCGAACAACAGGCAGTAACCGAACAGGCTGCCATACGGTCCGGTGTAGGGTTCGCCGAGCAGGATGCCGATGGCCACCCCGGTCAGCGCCGCGTGACCCACCGCTTCGGAGAAAAACGCGAAACGCTTGACCACCACCAGCGTGCCCAGGCCGCCGAGCACCGGGCCGATCAACAGGCCGGCGAGTAGCGCATTCACCACAAATCCATAGGCCAGCGCTTCCGGCAGATAACCCGAAGAAGCCCAGCCCTGGACCATCAAACGAAAGGCTTCGTAACTCATCAGACAGCGCTCCGTGGATGGGTCGAGAACAGGGTCAGTAAGCGTTCCGGGGTTAGCGCCTGTTGCGGCGTGGCATCGAACAGCACCCGGCGATTGAGCCCGGTGACCCGGTCCGCCAGACGCCCGACGGCTTCCAGGTCGTGCTCGATCCAGAGCACGGTGATGCCGCTCTGGCGCCAGTCGCCGAGCAGCCGCTCGAACACCTGGATGCCAGCTTCATCGAGGGCCGACATCGGCTCGTCGAGCACCAGCAGTTGCGGCGCCGGGATCAGCCCTTGGGCCAGCAACACCCGCTGGCGTTCACCGCCGGACAACGCGCCCATGCGGCGCTTGCGTTTGTCCTGCATGCCGACCCGTTCCAGCGCTTCGCCAATCGCCGCCGCGTAATGCTTGCTCAAGCCGAGAAACGCCGGGCGCCGCTGACACATGGCGGCCATGAAATCGTCGACGGTCATTGGCAGGCCACGATCAAACTCCAGCGCTTGCGGCACGTAGCCGATGGTGCCGGGCTCGCCGGGCCATTGCAGGCTCAGGCGACCTTGATGGGGCATTTGCCCGAGCAGGGTCTTGATCAGCGAACTCTTGCCGCCGCCGTTCGGGCCGACCAGCGCATGCACGGTGCCGGGCTGGACAGTGAAGGTGACCTTATCGAGGATCGTCGTGCGACCCAGCGTCAGGCTGACCTCCGCAAAATCCAGAGTCGGACCGAAGACTTGTGGGAGCGGGCTTGCTCGCGAATGCGGTGGATCAGTCAAATCCAATGTCGACTGACACGACGCCTTCGCGAGCAAGCCCGCTCCCACAGGGGATTCGGGGGTATTCGAGTGAATGCTTTCTTTCGCGGTCATGACCCCGACTCCTGAATCGCCCGCACCACGGTGTTGAGGTTGCCGGTCATTTCTTTTTCGTACTTGTCGGCGGTGTATTCGCCGTACGAGATGTGCGACAGCGGGTACAGCTTCACGCCGGATTCACGCTGGATGGTGTCGACGTAGGTGGACGGGAAATCCATCTCCGAGAAGATCACTTTCACGTCCAGCTCACGCAGTTGATCGATGGTTTTCTTCAACTGGCTCGGGCTCGGTTCGATGCCGTGGGCTGGTTCGACCACCGCCGTCACTTCCAGGCCAAATTCGCGCAGCAGATAGTCGTAGGCCGCGTGGACCGTGGCCACCCGCAGTTCGGCGTTCGGCGCCTGGGTCAGTTTGGCCAGGGCGTCGGCGCGCATCTGCCGCAGGCGTTTGCCGTAGGCGCGGGCGTTCTGGGTGTAGGTCTTGGCGTTGTCCGGGTCGAGCTTGCCGAGTTCCCGGGCAATGTTGTTGACCTGGGCAATCGAGGCGCTGATCGACAAAAACGTGTGCGGATTGACCACCTTGCCGGCACCGCGCGCGGCAGTGCCGGTGGCGGCCAGCAGCGGCACGTTTTCGTTGGCTTCGATCACTGGGATGTTCGGGGTTTCGCTGGCGGCGATCATGCGGTCGGCGAAGTCGTCATGCCCGACGCCATTCAGCACGATCACGTCCAGCCCGCTGATGCGCTTGATGTCTTCACCGCGCGGTTCGTAGGCGTGGGGGTTGAAACCGGCCGGGATCAGCGGCACCACTTCGGCCTTGTCGCCGACGATGTTGGCCACGTAGCTGTAATAAGGGTGCAGGGTGATGCCGATACGCAGGCGCTTGGCCTGATCGGCGCTGACCAACGGAGCCAGCAGCAAGGCGCACAGACCGACCAGCAGCAGGCGCAAAAACGAGCGTTGAGATGAAATAGGCATGGGAAAGCGGTCTTCTCTCGGGTGAAGGCGAGGGGTCAGTGCCGGTGCTGGCGGGTCACGCCGGCATCGAATTGCGCGACGATCTGCTGCCAGCCAGCGCTTTCCAGCGCGGCGTCTGTCAGGTCAGTCGGCGCCGCGAGGGTTTTGCTGCGGTTGAGCCAGACGTCCGGCGCATCGTCGTCAGCGGTCAAACGCATCAGGAACGAACCGGCCACGCTCGGCGCCTGGCTCTGGCCGAAATAGGCCTTGGTGCTGAGCAACTGCCACGCATGGCCACCGCGACTGACCGAACTGGCGTCCTGGGCAAACGGCGCGAAGCCTTCATCGGCCAGCGCTTCGGGCGTCGGCAGCGTCGTTTGCTCCTGGCGCAGCAAGTGAATCTCGTCCAGGGTCACCCGCAGATCGGCATAGATGCCTTGCTCGGAAGCGCTCAGGTCGCGGCGCGCATCCAGTTGATGGCTGCTGACAGTGCTCACGTCCTGGGATTCGTGGCGCCAGGCGACCACCGAACCGGCCACCGCGAGGATCACCAGGCACAACAGCAACACATACAGGGTTTCATGGCCGGCACCGGCGGGGCGCACGACTTGGGTAGTGGGCGTACTCATGTTCAGGGCGCCTCAATGTCGGCTTGGTCGATCTCGACTACGTGGCCGGGACCGGCGTCGAACAGCACATAGAACTCGGCGGCGGGTTTCTTGAACACCAGCGTCGAGTCGGTGCCGAGCTTGCCCGGCACGAGGATGGTTTCGTCGTAGCCGATCACGTCCAGGGTCACCCCCGGTGCGCCGCTGCCATCGGAGAAACCGCCGGTGCATTTGATTTGCTCAGCGTCGATGGCCTTGCATTCGCACATCGGGTTATGGGCCAGGGCACTCGCACTGAAGCCGGCGCCGAGCACCAGCAGCGCGACGCGCAACGGGCGGAAAAGGTTGATCATGGTTTGCCTCCTTGTTTGTTCAGCCAGGCGATGGTGGCCGGGGATGCCTGGCTCAGGGGGATCGAGGCCTGATGCATGCTGCCGTCCCAGCCTTCCATGGTGATCCACAGTTCGGCGTCGGCCGGGGTCTTGACCGGCACCGGCAACGAGGCACCCATGCGGTACGGCGTGCCGAAGAAAATCACCCCGGCGGCGCGCAGGCTGCGCGGTTTACCGATGCGCAGGTAGGTGGCCTTGACCTGTTCGACACAGGCGTTGCACAGGGCGGCGTTGAAGTTTTTCAGGTGACTGGCGGGGCCGTCCGGGCGCGGTGCTTCGTCGCGAAGTTCGGCCAGACGCATGCTCCATGGGCCGACCCGGATCTCGCCGATTTCGCGTTCGCCCAGGCCGCTGTCACCGCGAAGCAGCGAGGCTTCGCTGAAGTATTTGGGCATGAAACCCAAGGGGATCAGCAGCAACAGGATATTTAAGTGGAAACGCCATTTGTGCCAGAACACACTCAGGCGCGACGGTTGTGGGGCGGCGGTGACTTTGCTCACAGGCTGGCCTCCGAGGTTTTGCGGCTGATGCTTGATTGCGCCGTGGCGCTGCGTTGTTTCTTTTCGCTGCGCTTGAGCGCATTGGCGGTGGCCAGGGCGGTGCGTTTGGTCCAGATCAGCAGCCCGCTCAGCACCATCATGCTCAGCACCAGACCGAAGAAGAACCAGATCAGCTTGATCCACAGCCCACCGAAATCCCCGGTGTGCAGCGGTCGCATGGATTCGGTGACGAACTCCAGTGCCGTACGGTCCGAGAGCAATCGCGAGGCGGCGATTTCACCGTTGTACGGGTTGATCGTCGCGGTCTGGAACATCAGCGGATACCAACCGCGGCCACCAATGTCCAGGTGGCTGTAGCCATTGCCCGGCAGGCTGACAAAACTGGCTTCGAGCCCGGGAATTTTCTGCATGGCGATCTCAATCGCGCGATCCAGATCGATGCGCGGTGGCGGCGAGCCGTCAGCGGACAGCGGCACCGCTTCGCGGGACATGGCGGGAATGACCGGCTCGCTGGAGATGGAGATCTGGTTGTCGTACAGCAGGGCTTCAATCAAGAACCACAGGCCGGTGACGGAAATCACGGCGATGAACCAGATCGACCAGATGCCGCTGAGGCGGTGAAAGTCGCCCCAGAAAATCCGCGCGCCGTGACGAAAGCGCAAAGTCGGCTTGAAGAAGCCTTTCCAGAATTTCTTGTAGACCACCAGCCCGGTAATCAGTGAAACCAGCAGCGGCAAGCCGAGGAACGACACCAGGTACCAGCCCCAACTGTAGCCATTGGTGAACGGCACCAGCCACCAGCCATGCAAGGCGCGGGTGAATTGTTTGAAGTTGAACGTGGGCGCAACGCCCTGGATCACCCCGGTGTACGGGTTGACGTAGACCGTCGTCGAGCGCCCGTCGGGATAGCTGACGCTCACGTCGAGGGCGAAGTGCGATTCGTCGGGGCGCTTGATCGATTGCACCAATGTCAGGGGTTCGGCTTGCTTGAGGGCCGCGAGGACCTGGTCGTAACTGAGCCGTGGCGCATCGTCCGACGGTGGGCTGGCGCGCATTTGCGGGTTGGCCAGCCAGACGATTTCCTGGCTGACGACGGCCAGGGTCCCGGTGACGCAGACGATCAACACAAAAAACCAGATCGGCAACGCCAGCCAGCTATGGACGAGAAACCAGAGTTTTGAGCGGGATTTCTTCGACATGATTAAAGGTCTTGTTTCGATGAAGGGACCTCTACTGCGGGCTTCGCAGCGTGATGGTCCTCGAAAAGCCCGGCCGTGGCTTTTGCCTACGCGGCCGGACTGCATCTAGATAAGACGGATGAGCAGTGAAAATCCCGAAGGCTTATATGAAAGTAAATGTTTCGCGTTCCAGTTCTTGAAAAGATCGCAGCCTTCGGCAGCTCCTACAGGATTGATGTCGATCCGCAATACTGGGTAGGAGCTGCCGAAGGCTGCGATCTTTTGATCTTGCTTCTGATCCAACACGAACCATGGTTCACGGGATCACTCTCCAGCCATTGATGGCCAACCCCCGCTCCCTATGATGGAACCCAGACGCCTGCGGCGTACCGTCCTTTGAGCGAGTACTTCCATGACCCCAGCCAGAACCCTCTACGACAAACACATCGATGCCCACACGGTGTGTCGCCTGGATGACCAGGGCCACGTCCTGTTGTACATCGATCGCCAGGTCATCAACGAATACACCAGCCCGCAAGCCTTCAGCGGTTTGCGCGAGGCCAAGCGCGAGGTCTGGCGCCCGGAAACCGCGCTGGCCGTGGTCGATCACGTCAACCCCACCGCCCCGGTGCGCATCGCCGCGATGCCGGATGCCGGCGGGGCGCGGCAGGTGTCGTACCTGGCGGAAAACTGCCGGGACTTCGGCATCGAACTGCTGGACATCCTCGACAAACGCCAGGGCATCGAACACGTGATCGCCCCGGAGCAGGGTTTCATTCTGCCGGGCATGGTGATCGCCGCCGGTGACAGCCACACCACCACCTATGGCGCCCTCGGGGCTTTCGGTTTCGGCATCGGCACCTCGGAAATCGAACACCTGCTGGCGTCCCAGACGCTGGTCTACAAACGCCTGAAAAGCATGCGCGTGAGCGTGGACGGCGAACTGTCCACCGGGCTGACCTCCAAGGATGTGATCATGGCGCT
This sequence comes from Pseudomonas sp. B21-053, assembly GCF_026016365.1. Classification (NCBI taxonomy): domain Bacteria; kingdom Pseudomonadati; phylum Pseudomonadota; class Gammaproteobacteria; order Pseudomonadales; family Pseudomonadaceae; genus Pseudomonas; species Pseudomonas sp. B21-053. The sequence continues at coordinate 4,997,278 of NZ_CP087205.1, read as the reverse complement.
GATCGGCCAGATCGGCGCATCTGGTGCCACCGGTTACGCCATCGAGTTTCGCGGCTCGACCATCGATGCCCTGAGCGTCGAAGCGCGCATGACCATCTGCAACATGGCGGTGGAGGCGGGGGCTCGCGGCGCATTTATGGCGCCGGACGAAAAAGTCTTCGCCTACCTCAAGGACAAACCCCGCGCACCCAAAGGCGAGCTGTGGGACCGCGCCGTCGAGCAGTGGCGCAGCTTGCACAGCGATGCGGATGCGCAATTCGACCGTGAGGTGTATCTGGACGCCAGCGCGCTGGAACCGATGGTCACCTGGGGCACCAGCCCCGATCAGGCTTCGCCGATTGGCGCGCGAGTTCCGGATCCGCAAGACGTCAGCGACCTGATCCTGCGTCAGGACATGCGCCGCGCCCTGAACTACATGGGCCTGGAAGCCGGCATGCCGCTGAGCGATATCGTGATCAGCCACGCCTTTATCGGTTCCTGCACCAACGCGCGCATCGAAGACTTGCGCGATGCCGCCAGCGTGGTGCGCGGCAAACACGTTGCCGAACATGTGCGGGCGATGATCGTGCCCGGTTCCACCGAAGTGCGGGATCAGGCTGAAGCCGAAGGCCTGGCGGCGATCTTTATCGATGCCGGGTTCGAATGGCGCCAGTCCGGCTGCTCGATGTGCCTGGCGATGAACGACGATGTGCTCGCGCCGGGTGATCGTTGCGCCTCCAGCACCAACCGCAATTTCGAAGGCCGCCAGGGCGCCGGCGCCCGCACGCATTTGATGAGCCCGGCGATGGTCGCCGCCGCCGCGATCACCGGCCGCCTCACCGATATCCGCCACTTTGGAGAACGCGCATGAGCCAGCAACCCTTCACCCAGGTCAGCGGAAAAGCCGCGCCGATGCTCGCAGCCAATATCGACACCGACGTGATCATGCCCAAGCAATTCCTCAAGGGTATCGACCGCGCCGGGCTGGATCGTGGGTTGTTTTTTGATTTGCGGTTCTTGGCGGATGGTTCGCTTAATCCTGAGTTCGTGCTCAATCAACCGGCCAGGCAAGGCGCGAGTTTCATGGTGGTCGGGCCGAACTTCGGTTGCGGATCGAGCCGTGAACATGCGGTGTGGGGATTGAAGCAGATGGGGATTCGGGCGTTGATTGGCTCAAGCTTCGCCGGGATTTTCTATGACAACTGCCAGCGCAATGGGGTGTTGTTGATTACCCTCGATGAGCCGGTGTTGCAGCGGCTGGGTCGGGTCGTTAGTCAGCCTGACAGCGCACAGATCAGCGTCGACCTTGAGGCCCAAGAGATTCGTGTTCAAGGGGAAGTCATCCCGTTCGAGATCGACACCTTGCGCAAGACCGCGTTGCTGCTGGGGCTTGATGCCATTGGCAGCACGTTGCAGCGTGCCGAGCAGATCAAAGCCTTCGAGCGTGTGCATCTGGCGGCCAATCCCTGGTTGTCCTGAACATATAACCCCTGTGGGAGCGAGCCTGCTCGCGAAGGCATCCTTTCATTCAACATTGATGTTGACTGAACCACCGCTTTCGCGAGCAGGCTCGCTCCCACAATTTGGATTGCATTGTTGCCACTAAACCGACAACCCTTTGAAATGCTCCTGCAAAAACTCCACACACGCCCGCAGCTTCCCGGAATACGCCAGCCGCGTCGGATACACCGCCCACACATTCGCACTTTGGGTGTAATCCGCCAGCACCTGCACCAACCGTCCTTGCTCCAGCAACGGCTTCACATCCCACAATGAGCGCAGCAACACCCCGCGCCCATCGAGTGCCCACTGCAAGACAATCTCGCCGTTATTCGACGACAACGGCCCACTGACCCGCACGCTCTCCTGAACCCCGTCGCGCTCCAGGTTCCAGATGCCGAACGCGTTGTCGCGCTCCTTGATCACCAGGCAATGATGCTGCTCCAGATCATTGAGCGTTTGCGGCGTACCGTGGCGTTGCAGATACGCCGGTGCCGCGCACAGCACCCGCCGATTGCTCACCAGACGCCGGCCGATGTGCTGCCCGGGAATGTCATCGCCGACGCGGATCTCCAGGTCGAAACCTTCGCTGACGATGTCCACCACCCGGTCGAACAGGTCCAGGCGAATCTCCAGTTCCGGGTAACGCTCGGCCAGCAACGAAACCGCCGGCGCTACATGGTTACGGCCGAAACCAAAAGTGCAGCACACGTGCAAACGCCCGCGAGGGCTGTCGTGGGCGTCGGAGAGTTCGTCGTGCAGTTGCTGGAAGTCATCGAGGATGCGCAAGGCCCAGCGCTGCACCCGCTCGCCGTCTTCGGTCAGGGCGATGCGGCGGCTGGTGCGATGCAGCAGGCGGGTGCCGAGGGTGGTTTCGAGAATCTGGATTCGTTTGCTGACGTAAGCGGGGGACAGGCCCAACTCATCGGCCGCTGCGGCGAAACCGCTTTTGCGGATGACGGTGAGCAATACACGCAGGTCTTCGGGTAGGGGCACGGTGTCTTTCTTGGTGGTCATGGCAGAACGAGCACTGGCGGCATGAGCCGCCAGCATAGCATCGGTGTGTGGGCTTTCTATTCAGCGGAAAGCTTGGCGGCGGCCCGCGCATGTCGCCCACGCTTGAGGGCAATCGGCGCCATTTTGCTGCGGTCGAGTTCACCTTCCCAAGCGGCCACCACCAGCGCTGCTACCGCGTTGCCGATGATGTTGGTCAGGGATCGGCACTCGGCCATGAATCGGTCAACGCCGAGGATCAACACCATCGCCGCCACCGGCACGGTCGGCACCACCGCCAGACTCGCCGCCAGTGCGACAAAACCGGCACCGACCACCGCACCCGCACCTTTGGACGTGAGCATCGCCACCGCCAGCAAGGTCAGTTGCTGTTCCAGCGTCAGGTCGATATTGGTCGCCTGGGCCAGGAACAGAACGGCGAGGGTCATATAGATGTTGGTGCCGTCCAGGTTAAACGTGTAGCCGGTCGGCACCACGATCCCCACCACGCCTTTCGACGCGCCGAGGCTTTCCAGTTTCTGGATCAACTGCGGCAGCGCCGATTCCGAAGAGCTGGTGCCGAGCACGATCAACAATTCAGCCTTGATATACGCCAGCAGTTTGAAAATGCTGAACCCGGCATAGCGGGCGATGCTGCCGAGCACACAAGCGACGAAAATAAACGCGGTCAGGTAGAAGGTGCCGATCAGTTTCAGCAGCGGCAGCAACGAGCCGAGGCCGTACTTGCCGATGGTGAACGCAATCGCACCAAACGCCCCGATTGGCGCCACGCGGCTGATGATGCCGACGATGCGGAAAAACACTTCGCTGGCCTGATTGATGATGCCCACCAGCGGCCGACCTTTTTCGCCGACCATCACCAGCGCAATCCCGAACAGCACTGAAACGAACAGTACCGGGAGGATTTCGCCTTGGGAGAACGCCTCGAAAAACGTGGTCGGAATCACATGCAGCAGAAACCCGGTTACGCCTTCGCCGTGTTGCGCCTGGCCGACGAAACCAGCGATGGCCGTTGAGTCCAGCGTCTTCACGTCGATGTTGAAACCAGCGCCCGGATGCAACGCATGCGCCGCCAGCAACCCGATCAGCAGCGCGATGGTCGAGACGATTTCGAAATACAGCAAGGCCTTGCCACCGACCCGGCCCACCTGTTTCACGTCGTGCATGCTGGTGATCCCGGAGACGACGGTGCAGAAGATGATCGGGCCGATGATCATCTTGATCAGCTTGATAAAACCGTCGCCCAACGGCTTGAGATCGATGCCGACCTGCGGCCAGTAATGCCCGATCGCGATGCCCAGGGCGATGGCGATAAGCACCTGCACATAGAGGGTTCCCAGCAGTTTTCTGATTGTCATTTTTATTATCTCGAGACGGTTTTTGGGCATGACGATCCCGCGCGGGCCAATGACGACCCGCGACGGAAGGTGGATTCAGGTCAGGCTGTTGCGGGTGTCAGTGGAGGAAAGGCAGGACCTCGGCGAGCAATAGCTCGGGGGCTTCTTCGGCGATGTAATGGCCGGCGGGCAGCGCTTTGCCACGCACGTCGGTGGCCACCCGTTGCCATTCCTTGAGTGGCTCGAAGCACCGGCCGACGGTGCCTTCGGCGCCCCACAACACCAGCAGTGGCAGGTTCAAATCGCGGCCAGCGTCGATATCGGCGCGGTCGTGTTCCAGATCGATGCTGGCGCTGGCGCGGTAGTCCTCGCAGATTCCCCGCGCGGTGCCGGGCAGTTTCAGGCAGCGCAGGTATTCGCCGAACGCTTCGGCGGTGAACGGCTTGAGCCCGGCGCTGCGGCTGCCCATCACGCTGCGCAGGTAGGATTCGGGGTCGGCTTCGATCAGGGTTTCCGGCAACGGCGCCGGGCGGATCAGGAAGAACCAGTGCCAATAGGCGCGGGCGAACGCTTCGTTGGTTTGCGCGTACATCGACAGGGTCGGGGCGATGTCCAGCAACACCATGCGTTGCACGGATTCGGGATGGTCCAGCGCCAGGCGATGCGCGACCCGGGCGCCACGGTCGTGGGCCAGCACCGAGAACTGTTCGAAGCCCAGGGACTGCATCAGCTCGACGCCGTCCTTGGCCATTTCGCGTTTGGAATAATTGGTGTGGTGATCGTTGGCCGGCGGTTTGCCGCTGTCGCCATAACCGCGCAGGTCGGCGGCGACCACGGTGAAATGCTCGGCCAGTTGCTCGGCGATCTTGTGCCAGATGACGTGGGTCTGCGGATGACCGTGCAACAACAGCAGGCCCGGCCCGCTGCCACCGATGCGGTAGGCAATGTCCACGCCGTTGACGTGGCGCTGGTCTTTCAGGAATCCGGCGAACATGGGGAATGACTCCTTGTTGTAGTTGCCTGCATCCTGAAATTGTTCGGTGTTCACGGCAAGGCGCAAAGCGTGGGGTGGTTGTTCATGAAGTGTGTTGAAGCAGATCGGCGGTGCCTGATCTGGCGCCATCGCGAGCAAGCTCGCTCCCACATGGGCTGTGTACACAAATCCCCTGTGGGAGCGAGCTTGCTCGCGATGAGGCCGCTTGAGGCACCAAATATCTCAAGCCTGACTAAACATCTCCTTCGCCCGCTGCTCAATCTGTTCCTGAGTCAAATCCTCCTTGCGCGTCGCCAGAAACCACAAATGCCCATAGGGATCCTTCAAGGTCCCGGAGCGGTCGCCATAAAACTGATCCTTGACCTCGGACACCACCGTGCCGCCCGCCGCAATCGCCTGTTTATAGGACCTGTCGACATCGGTCACATACAAGTGCAGCCCCACGGACGGTGACCGGTCCGGGTTGCTCAACGGTCCTTGATCGCACGGCGTGCCGAGCATGATCGGGCAGTCGCCAATGCGCAGTTCGGCGTGGCCGATGCCGCCGTCGGGCATGCTCAGGCGCATCACCTCGATGGCGTTAAAGGCTTTCTTGTAGAAGTCGATGGCTTCGGCGGCTTTCTGGATGCCGAGGTAGGGGGTGATGCTGTGATAGCCCTCTGGAATGGGTTTGACGCTCATAACGGTTCTCCCTTTTTGTTGTGAGTTGAAGGTGTTCCTTCGCCGATTTCCGGTCGGATAACTATAGGTCAGCGCCATTGGCGTCACCGAGTGCCCGACGAGCAGCAACGCCACTGTTCAGCCATCAACAGTGAAGCAGCAGATTGCTCGGGTTCATCACCGTTAAACCCGGCAAAACCCCCGAAAACATTGGTCAAAGCACTCGGCATAGAAGCTGCAATGACCCTCTCAAAACCCTGTTGTCGAGAGTCATGTATGCCTGAATCTGCCGTTTATCCGATCAACCCGCCGGCCGCCCATCGGGTCGCCGACGAAGCCGAAGCCCTGCGCGTCGCTGAACGCGTAGCCGCTGTGTTGCTGGAGCAGGACGCCGAACGCGACCGCACTCGCCAGGTGCCGGCCGAGATCGTCGATCTGTATTCCAACAGCGGTTTGTGGGGCATCAGCGTGCCCAAGGAATTCGGCGGCGCGCAGGTGTCCTACGCGGTGCTGGCGCAGGTGATCGCGATCATCTCGGCGGCGGATCCGTCCCTGGGGCAGATCCCGCAAAACCACTATTGCCTGCTCGAAGACATTCGCCTGCAAGGCACGCCTGCGCAGCAAGCGCACTTCTTCGAACTCGCGCTGCAAGGGCATCGCTTCGCCAATGCGCTGTCGGAAACCGGCGGCAAGAATGTGCAGGACATTCAGGCGACGATCCGTCGTTACGGCGACGGCCATGTGATCAACGGGCGCAAGGGTTATTGCACCGGTTCGCTCTACGCCCATTGGCTGGCGGTGCTGGCCGTGGATGAAGAGGAGAAGGGCCAGTTGTCGTTCGTCGAGCGCGGCACCAAGGGGCTGGTGATCGTCGACGATTGGGACAGCATCGGCCAACGCACCACGTCCAGCGGCACGGTGTTGGCCGAGGACCTGCACGTCTCGCCGTTCAATGTGTTCCCGACTTATCGTTCGTATGAAAGCCCGACCCTGGCCGGACCGTTCGCGCAATTGACCACCGCTGCCATCGACGCCGGCATCGCCCGCGCGGCCCTGCGCGACACCATCGCTTTCGTCCAGCAATTCGCCCGCCCGTGGATCGACGCGGGGGTGGAAAAGGCCAGCGAAGATCCGCTGACCATCATTCAAATCGGTGGGCTGGAGATTCGCCTGGAAGCCGCCGAAGCCTTGCTTGAACGCGCCGGTCGTGCGCTGGATGCAGCACGCCCGGCACCCGATGAAGACAACGTCGCCCGGGCGTCGCTGGCGGTGGCCAAAGCCAAAGTGCTGACCACCGAAATCGCCATCGAAGCCAGCAACAAACTCTTCGAACTCGGCGGCACCCGCTCGACCCTGAAGAAACACAACTTCGACCGCCACTGGCGCAATGCGCGGGTCCACACCCTGCATGATCCGGTGCGCTGGAAGTACCACGTGGTCGGCAACTGGCTGCTCAACGGCGTCAAACCGCCACGTCACGATTGGTCCTGACCATGGCCGAGTGGTTTAAAAACATCTATTGGGCCGACATCGCCCAAGCCTGCCTCGACACCCTGACCATGCTCGGCGCCGCCCTCGGTTTTACCGTGTTGCTCGGGTTGCCGCTGGGGGTGGTGCTGTTCCTCACCGGCAAGCGCCAGTTGCACGAAGCCGTCGGGGTTTACCGGGTGTTGTCGGTGATCGTGAACATGCTGCGTTCGCTGCCGTTCATCATTTTGCTGATCGTGCTGATTCCCCTGACCACGTTATTGGTCGGCACTTCGCTCGGCGTACCCGGGACGATTCCGCCTCTGGTAGTGGGTTGCACGCCGTTCTTTGCGCGGCTGGTGGAAACCGCGTTGCGCGAGGTTGATCGCGGCGTGGTGGAAGCGACCCAGGCCATGGGCGGCACCACGTGGCAAATCATCCGCCATACCTTGCTGCCGGAAGCCCGGGGCGGGTTGCTGGCGGCGGTGACGGTCACCGCGATTGTACTGGTGGATTACACGGCGATGGCCGGGGTGATCGGTGGCGGCGGGCTCGGCGACCTGGCGATCCGCTACGGCTATCAGCGCTTTCAGACCGACGTGATGGTGGTCACCGTGGTGTTGCTGCTGATCCTGGTGCAGGCCCTGCAAATGACCGGCGACCGCCTGGTGGCACGCTACAGCCGACGCTAATTATTCGTTTCGACAAAACAATCAGGCCCCACGTCCACCCCACGACGGCCACTCAATCTGCCTTGGAGCACAGCATGAAAAAGACCCTGGCCATTCTGGCTGCCGTCCTGTCGTTCAGCGTTCACGCCAACGAAAAACTCATCGTCGGCGCCACCCCGGTACCGCACGCGGAAATCCTCGAATTCGTCAAACCGACCCTGGCCAAGGAAGGCGTGGACCTGGACATCAAGGTCTTCACCGACTTTATCCAGCCCAACCAGCAACTGGCGCTGAAAAATCTCGACGCCAACTATTACCAGTACCGGCCGTTCCTCGATGACTTCAACAAGACCCGTCACACCGACCTGGTGCCGGTGGTCGGTGTGCACATCGAACCGTTTGGCGCCTACTCGACCAAGATCAAGAACATCAGCGAATTGAAGGACGGCGCCAGCGTGTCTATCCCCAATGACCCGGTGAACACGGGTCGTGCGCTGGTGCTGCTGCACGAAGCGGGGCTGATCAAACTCAAGGATCCGAGCAACACCCTGGCCACGCAACGGGACATTATCGACAACCCGAAACACCTGAAGATTCGTGAACTGGAAGGGGCGTTGCTCGCGCGTTCGGTGAGTCAGGTGGATCTGGCGTTTGTGTTTGCCAACTACGCGCTGGAAGCCGGGATCGACACCAACAGCGCGTTGATCGTCGAGAAGGGCAAGAGCCTGTACATCGAATTCCTGGTCGCGCGCCCGGACAACATCAACGATCCGCGCATCCAGAAACTGGCCAAGGCGTTGAATTCCGATGAGGTTCGGCAGTTCATCTTGACCCGTTATAAAGGGCAGATTGCACCGGGGTTTTAATGATCGGTTGACCACGAGGACGCCTTCGCGGGCAAGCCTCGCTCCTACAGGGGGGACGCGTTCTTCTGTAGGAGCGAGGCTTGCCCGCGAAGGCCGCACCACTATTCCGGGTCAGACTCCGATTCCAACAGCCGCGCCCCCGTCCCGCGCTCACCCAGCACATCGCCAAAATTACGCAACGGACACGCTTCCATCGACAAACACCCACAGCCGATGCAGCCATTCAGCCGGTCGCGTAACAAGGTCAGCTGATGAATCCGCTGATCCAGATCCCGGCTCCACTGTGCCGACAACACCTGCCAGTCTGCCGCCGTCGGTGCACGATTGTCCGGCAACGACTTCAACGCCTCGGCAATCTCCGCCAACGGAATCCCCAAACGCTGCGCAACCTTGATCAGCGCCACCCGTCGCAACACTTCACGCGGATAACGCCGTTGGTTGCCCTGGTTGCGATGGCTTTTGATCAAACCCTTGGTTTCATAGAAGTGCAGGGCGGTGACGGCCACGCCGCTGCGGGCGGCGACCTGGCCGACGGTGAGTTCCTTGTGCAGGTTCTCCGGGGTGATCATCTGAAAAAGCCTCTTGACCTCTAGTTAACTTGAGGTTTTACCCTGCAGGCCTTCGGATCGCAAATCCGGTTTTAAGGTGAGTGGGGACTATTCATGCCAACGTCAGAGAAAAACCGCAGTTTCACCCAATTGATCGAATTCGAGATCGAGCCTCATCAACAACCCGCGCTAGTCTCGGCATTGTCCGCCCAGACCGAGCGCCTGGCCCAGGAATTCAGTGGGTTCCTGAGCGCGAGCATCCAGGCCAGCGACGATGGCCGACGGGTGCTCAATTATCTGCAATGGCAATCCCGCGAGGCCGGGGAAGCCGCGTTCCAGCGCTTTGAAAGCGGCGAGCAGGATTTCTGGCAACTGATCCGCGCCCATCAGGCGAAAACCGTGACCTTCGGTTCATTCCAGGTGCTGCACAGCCTGGAGCGCAGTCACGATGATGCGCTGCACTGCAATCTAGTGAGCTAGATCGACAACTGCATCAAACGCTCGCCCTGCACATTTTCTGTGGGCCGGCGCTTGTTCACCGCCAGTTCGCCGATCTTGATCAACCGCGTGCGGGTCACGTTACGGCTCAGGCCGAGCAACGCAGCGGTGTGCACCTGGTTGTAATGGCTGAAGCGATACGCCGCGCGCAACAACGCGTCTTCGACCTTCTCGTGCAGCGCCCCGGCCTGTTCCTCGAAGAGCTTTTGAAAGGCTCGGTCGAGCAGCGCTTCCGGTGAATCGTCAACCGTGCCGTGGTGATCGTCCTGACGCTCGATGCGCATGTTCGACAAGCGCAGGTCGTCGCGTTCGATTACGCCGTTACGGCAGATCAGCAGGGTGTGGTGAATCACGTTTTCCAGTTCGCGGATATTGCCCGGCCAACTGTAGCTGCGCAGTTTCAGCTCGGCTTCTTTGCTGATGGTGATGGTCCCGTAGCCGAGGCGCTGGCTGTAGGCTTCGACGAAGTGGCGGGTCAGCGGCAGGATATCGCCGGGACGGTCGCGCAACGGGCTGAGTTCCAGGCTGACCACGTCGAGGCGGTAGTACAAATCCTCGCGGAAGTGCCCGGCGTTGATGGCTTTCTCCAGTTGCACGTTGGTCGCGGCCAGCACCCGCACATTGATCGGAATGCTTTTGCGCGAACCCAGGCGCACCACTTCCCGCTCCTGCAACACCCGCAGCAACTTGACCTGAATCGCCATCGGCAAATCGCCGATTTCATCGAGGAACAAGGTGCCGCCATCGGCCTCTTCGAACCACCCGGCCTTGGCGCTCAGGGCGCCGGTGAACGCGCCTTTCTCGTGGCCGAACAGCTCGGCTTCCACCAGGGATTCGGAGAACGCGCCGCAGTTCACCGCCACGAATGGCCGGTTGCGCCGTGCGCTGAGGTTGTGGATATGCCGCGCCACCAACTCCTTGCCGGTGCCGGTTTCACCGATGATCAGCACGCTGGCTTCACTCGGTGCGACCTGTTGCAAATGCGCGAGCAAGGCCTGGGATTTCGGGTCTTCGAACACCTGCGCGGTGGCGCGGATCGATGTGGCCAGGGCGGGCGAGGGCGGTAGGGTCAGCAGTTGCATGGCAGGCTCCATGAAGAGAAGGTCAGGAATAGAAAGTCGGAATCGGCAGGGACTGGTTCAGCGCCCAATCACCCAGTTCATGGAGTTTGTAATCCACCGGGTCGTGCAGGGTTTGCGTGCGCAGGTTGCGCCAGTGCCGGTCCAGTCGCAGCGAGGCGTGGGTCGAACGCGCGCCGGTCACTTCAAACAAGCGGCTACAGAGTTCCAGGCCATTGCGAGTGGCGGCGACCTTGGCCGTGGCAATCGCCGTCGCCAGATGTCCACGCTCTTCGGCGCTGAGATTCGGGCCTTTGGCCCAGGCCTTGTCGAGCAGATCGGCGGCGCGTTCCACCAGCAAGCGAACACCTTCGAGGGCCACCCAGAATTCGCCGTAATGGGCGAGCACATACGGATCCTCGCGCACATCCTGGGTGCTGGATTTATGCCAGGGCCGGGTTTCGGTGAGGGTGTATTGCCGCGCTTCTTCAAACGCGCCTTCGGCAATGCCGAGGAACATGTGGGTGAAGGTCAGTTGCGCGATCAACGGCCGCAGGCAGGCGAACGGTGTGCTCAATGGACCGGGATCGAGCAGCAATTCCGACTCTTCGACCCGCACCCGTTCGAAGGTTGCGCTGCCGCTGTCGGTCTGGCGCTGGCCCATGTTGTTCCAGTCGTTGTGCAGGGTGATGCCGCTGCGACCGCTGGGGATCGCGGCGATCAACAGTTTGCCGCCAGCAGTTTCATCCACCGCCGAGGCGATCAGCATTTGTGAATCGCTGGCGCCGGAGCAGAAGCTTTTCTTGCCGGAAAACTCGCGCCAGCCGCCGAGGTTTTTCACCACGGTGCGGGTGTCCAGCGGATTCAGGGCGTTGCCCCAGAACCAGTTCTTGCGTGCGGTTTGCTCGAACCACGGCTGCCACTGCTCGGGTTTGGCGAACAGGCGCACGGTGGCGAGCATCAGGTGATGGAAACCGAAGACATGGGCAATCGAACTGTCGACCTTGGCGAACTCGCGCACGATGGTCAGGGTTTCACTCCAGCTCGCGCCGAGGCCGCCGTACTGGGTGGGAATGCTCAGCGCGAGCAGACCGCTGTTGCGCAGGGCGTCACGCTCAGCCTTGGGCGTACCGCCGCGTTCGTCGCGCTCGACGGCAGTCAGGGCAAACTCGGCCGCCAGTTGGCGGGCGGTGTGCAAGGGAGAGAGCAGGGCGCTTTGTGGTTTGGCCGTCACGCGGGGAATTCCTTATATGGACGACGCTTTCTGTAGGAGCGAGGCTTGCCCGCGAAGCAGGCGCCGCGGTGGATCTGATGCACCGCGTGATCGTTCTTCGCGGGCAAGCCTCGCTCCTACAGGAGCAGTGTCAGGCCGACGCTTTTGCCGGCAGCACATCATTGGCAATCATTTCGCCAAACGGCCCGGTGAGGTTGGTCACGCCACGTCCCGCAAGGCTGGCATACGGCTCCGGCAGCAGCGGGAACACCAGTTCGGCAAAGCGATAGGCTTCTTCAAGGTGCGGATAACCGGAAAAGATAAAACTCTCGATCCCCAGGTCCGCGTATTCCTTGATCCGCGCCGCCACTTGCTGTGGATCACCCACCAGCGCTGTCCCGGCACCGCCGCGCACCAGGCCGACGCCGGCCCACAGGTTAGGGGCGATTTCCAGGTTGTCGCGCCGACCGTCATGCAACGCCGCCATGCGCCGCTGGCCTTCGGAGTCAAAACGCGAGAACGACTTCTGCGCCGCAGCGATGGTTTCGTCGCTGATGTGCTCGATCAGTTTGTCCGCGGCTTTCCACGCCTCTTCGGCAGTTTCGCGCACGATCACGTGCAGACGAATCCCGAACTTCACCGTGCGCCCGTTGCGTGCAGCACGCTCACGCACATCGGCGAGTTTTTCCGCGACGGCGGCCGGTGGCTCGCCCCAGGTCAGGTACACATCCACTTGCTCGGCGGCGAGTTCATGGGCCGCTTCGGAAGAGCCGCCGAAGTACAGCGGCGGATAGGGTTTCTGCACCGGCGGATACAACGCCTTGGCGTTCTGCACTTGCAGGTGTTTGCCTTCGAAGTCGACGGATTCGCCTTGCAGCACCCGACGCCAGATGTGCAGGAATTCGTCGGTGACTTCGTAGCGCTCGCTGTGATCGAGGAAGATCCCGTCGCCGCGGTTTTCATCCGGGTCACCACCGGTCACCACGTTGATCAGCAAGCGGCCGTTGGACAAACGGTCCAGGGTGGCAGCCATGCGCGCGGAAACGGTCGGCGAGATGATCCCCGGACGAATCGCCACCAGATATTTCAGGCGTTCGGTCAACGGCACCAGCGCCGAAGCGATCACCCACGAGTCTTCGCAGGAGCGCCCGGTGGGAATCAGCACGCCGTAGTAGCCAAGGCTGTCGGCGGCTTGCGCCACTTGTTTCAGATAGTTGAGCGTCACCGGGCGGGCGCCCTGGGTGGTGCCCAGGTAGTGGCCGTCGCCGTGGGTGGGCAGGAACCAGAAAACATCCATGAAGAGATCCTTAAGCGATTTTCAGCAGATTTTGGGGGTGCACGCCAAACAGCGGCGCGGCGCGTTCTGCAGCAAGACGAATGCGGGCCTTCAAGGGCTCACTGGTTATTTGATAATTCGAGAAATCGGCTTCGGTGGCGTACACGCCAATCGGCAGGGTCAGAGCCTGGAAGAAACTGAACAGCGGCCGCAGTTGATGATCGAGCACCAGCGCATGCCGTTCGCTGCCACCGGTGGCGGCCAGCAACACCGGGGTGTTAATCAGCGCATTGAGGTCGATCAGGTCGAACAGGTGCTTGAGCAGGCCAGGGTAGGAGCCGCGATAAACCGGCGCGGCGACGATCAGCAGGTCGGCGCTTTCGATGGCTTGCAGCTCGGCTTCGATCTCGGCACTCAATTCCTGACGGGAGAGGGCGGCGCCCAGCGGACGGGCGATGTCGCCCAGTTCGATCAACTTGCTCTCGATCGTCAATTGCTCGCCGAGTTCGGCCAGCAGCGCTTGAGTCAGCACCAAGGTGCGGGACGGACGCCAGGTACCGCCGGAGAGGGCAACGACTTTCAATGGACGCGACATGATCAGTTCCTTTTTAAACAGTTGCTCAGGGAGCAGTGAATAGTCACTGGGCTTGAGCAAGACCTGTACCAATCCTTCGAAGCCCCGTATTCCGGGGCTTTCAGCGTTATGGTCGACGCAGACTGTGTGACTGGCAGGGCCATTTGTTGAATGGCTGTTGCCTGGCAAACAGTTGCGTGGGCAACAGCGGGTGAAGCAATGCAGTTGTTATAAAGGCTTGCTGTTATTCCGTAAAAGATCATTAAAAGATATTTATAGATCTTTATTGAATATGCGGCGCTGCGGTCCCGTGGCCCCTGATACCCACTATCGAGAGCGTTGATTTCTGCCGAACGCAGGCCGGGCGTAGCCTTCACACATCGCCAAACACAACCTTGTCAGGACGCTCACCATGAACCGCTTACTCACTGTTTCCTTGCTCCTCGCCGTCTCCGTTCTCGCTGGATGTGCGAGCCATGTTTCGCCTGAACTGCGGCCCTACACCGCCGAGGAAACCAAGGAACTGGCGATGGAAACGTTGAACCGCCAAGGTCTGTCGTTTGAGGAATACCACGCGAAAAAAGCCGCATTGCTCGGCCAGCCAACCAAGTCCTTCGGCTTTGATAGCCAGGGCGAAATGAACGCTGAACGGGCCGTACACCTTCACGGTCGTCCAAGCTGATCCGCGACTGTACTGCTCGAACTTTTACCCAACTGTCCGTGGGTTTCCCGCAAGGCGTGCGATAGGGTCAATACCTGACTGACCCTGACGGACTGCCACCCATGCTTTCGCTTGATCTGCTGCTGGGCTTCGCCCTGTTTGCCCTCGTGACCTCGATCACACCCGGCCCGAACAACACCATGTTGCTGGCATCGGGCGTGAACTTCGGCTTTAACCGCACCATCCCCCATATGCTCGGCATCACCTGCGGCTTCTTCGTCCTGGTGGTCGCGGTGGGTTTTGGTTTGGGCGCAGTGTTTCAAACCTATCCGTTGCTCTACACCGTCCTGCGCTACGTCGGCGCGGCGTATTTGCTGTATCTGGCGTGGAAAATTGCTCACTCCGGCCCGGTGTCCGACAACGAACAGGGCGAAAGCAAACCGATCACTTACCTCAGCGCCGCTGCGTTCCAGTGGGTCAATCCCAAAGCCTGGATCATGGCCATCGGCGCCATCAGCACTTACACGCCAATGCAGGGTTACTTCACCAATGTGATCGTGATTGCCGCAGTGTTCGCCCTGATCAACCTGCCGAGCGTCGGCGTGTGGGCGGGTTGTGGAACGTTGTTGCGCAATGTGTTGAAGGATCGCCGCTGGTTGCGGATCTTCAACTGGGGCATGGCCCTGCTGCTGGTGGCTTCGCTGTATCCGTTGTTGATCGAAAGCTTTAGCTGACGCATTGCTTCAACCGGTTGGCCGATGCCTGTTAAGCTCGACTTCAGGAGCGTTCCTACGCACTTTTAAATGAAGTTGTTCTTCTTTAACGGCCTCCGATCAGGTATTGCTGAGGTGCGGATAATTCGGCGTCGCCCACAAGGTGACGCTTTGAACTGTTCAGTCACGAGCCTCCTGATCCCGGAACACGCTCTGCGAGTCTTTTTATGAATAAACGTCCGTTGTATTTCGACTACGCCGCCACCACGCCGGTGGATGAGCGAGTCATCAAGGTTATGGTCGAGTGTCTGGGTTTCAACGGCAATTTTGGCAACCCGGCGTCCAGCTCCCATGCGTTTGGCCAGCAGGCCCGGCAATCGGTCGAGCAGGCGCGCCAGCAGGTGGCCGAACTGGTCGGTGCCCAGGCGGATCAAATCGTCTGGACCTCCGGCGCCACCGAATCGAATAATCTGGCGCTCAAGGGCGTCGCCCAGGCCCGCGGTGTGTCCGGCGGCCACATCATCACCAGCCAGATTGAACACAAGGCGATTCTCGACACCGCGAAACAATTGCAGGACGCCGGTGTGGCGGTGACCTATCTGGTGCCGGATGCTGAAGGCCTGATCACACCGCAAGCGGTCAGCGAAGCCATGCGCTATGACACCTTCCTGGTATCGTTGATGCTGGTGAATAACGAACTGGGTACGGTTAATGACATCCCGGCCATCGGCCAAGTGGTGCGTAATCGTGACGCGTTGTTTCACGTTGACGCGGCCCAGGGCGCGGGCAAAGTCGTGATCGATCTGGCCGAATGGCCGGTGGACCTGATGTCGTTCTCGGCGCACAAGATCTACGGCCCCAAAGGCATCGGCGCGCTGTACGTCGGCCCGCGTGCGCAACAGCGGTTGCAGGCGCAGATTCACGGCGGCGGTCACGAGGGCGGCTTGCGCTCCGGCACTCTCGCCACGCACCAGATCGTCGCCATGGGCGAAGCGTTTGCGTTGGCGGCAGCCTTGTTCGATGACGAGAAAGCCACCATCGTGCATCTGCGCGAGCGCTTGCTCGAACAGCTGCTGGGCCTCCCCGGCGTGCGCCTCAACGGCAGCGCGACCCAACGAATTCCCCACACCTTGAGCCTGACCTTCAATGAAGGCGAGTTCAACGCCGCGGCGCTGGGCCATTCGATCGCGTTTTCCGCGACCTCGGCCTGCAATTCCGCAAGCAATGCGCCATCCCATGTGTTGCTGGCCCTGGGGCACGACGCCCGCTCGGCCGGTCGCACTATCCGCTTGAGCCTCGGGCGATTCACTACCGAGCAGGACATCGACCAAGCGATCGAACTGATTAAAGCGGCGAATGCCAGCGCCCCGGCGTTCTGGCAATAAGCCGTTAAAGCACCGACTCAGATCGGCACTCAACAATAATGATGAAGTGGTTAGCAGGAGACATGATGAGTACGCAGCCTTTGACCAATGGATTGGTACCCCAGCGCCTGGCGCAAACCCGTGAGCTGATGAACCGCGAGGGCATTCACGCCCTGTTGGTGCCGTCGGCCGACCCGCACTTGTCGGAATACCTGCCGGGTTACTGGCAAGGTCGGCAATGGTTGTCGGGCTTCCACGGCTCGGTCGGCACCCTGATTGTTACGCCGGATTTCGCCGGCGTCTGGGCCGACAGTCGTTACTGGGAGCAAGCGAGCAAGGAGCTCAAGGGCAGCGGCATCGAACTGGTCAAGCTGCAACCGGGTCAACCGGGGCCGCTGGACTGGCTGGCCGAACAAACCCCTGAAGGTGGCGTGGTCGCCGTCGATGGCGCGGTGATGGCCGTGGCCTCGGCACGCACGCTGGGCGGCAAACTCGAAGAGCGCGGTGCTCGTCTGCGCACCGACATCGATCTGTTGAGCGAAGTCTGGAGCGATCGCCCAAACCTGCCGAACGAACCGATTTATCAACACTTGCCGCCACAAGCGACGGTCAGTCGTGGCGAGAAGCTGGCCAATCTGCGCGAAGTGTTGAAAGAGCGCGGTGCCGACTGGCATTTCATCGCCACCCTCGACGACATCGCCTGGTTGTTCAACCTGCGCGGCGGCGATGTGTCGTTCAACCCGGTGTTTGTGTCCTTCGCTCTGATCAGTCAGGAACAGGCGACTTTGTTTGTAGCCCTGAGCAAAGTCAGCAGCGAGTTGCGCGCCATCCTTGAGCAGGACGGCGTGACGCTGCGCGATTACAGCGAAGTGGCCGATGCCTTGCGCGGTGTGCCGAGCGGCGCGAGCCTGCAGGTCGACCCTGCCCGCGTCACTGCCGGGTTGCTGGATAACCTGGACAGCGGCGTCAAACTGCTGGAAGGACTGAACCCGACCACGTTGGCCAAATCCCGCAAAAGCCTGGACGACGCGGAACACATTCGTCGGGCCATGGAACAGGACGGCGCGGCACTGTGCGAATTCTTCGCCTGGCTGGAATCGGCCTGGGGTCGTGAGCGCATCACCGAACTGACCATCGACGAACACCTGACCGCGGCCCGTACCCGGCGCCCGGATTATGTGTCGCTGAGTTTCAACACCATTGCCGCGTTCAACGCCAATGGCGCGATGCCGCACTACCACGCCACCGAAGAAGAACACGCGGTGATCGAGGGTGACGGCCTGTTGCTGATCGATTCCGGCGGCCAGTACCTGGGTGGTACCACCGACATCACCCGCATGGTGCCGGTCGGCACGCCAACCGACGAACAGAAACGCGATTGCACGCGGGTGCTCAAGGGCGTGATTGCATTGTCCCGCGCGCAATTCCCTCGGGGCATTTTGTCGCCGTTGCTGGACTCGATTGCCCGCGCGCCGATCTGGGCGGAGAGTGTTGATTACGGTCACGGCACCGGGCATGGCGTCGGTTACTTCCTGAATGTTCACGAAGGCCCGCAAGTGATTGCCTATCAAGCCGCCGCAGCACCGCAAACCGCGATGCAGCCGGGGATGATCACGTCCATTGAGCCAGGGACTTATCGTCCGGGTCGCTGGGGTGTGCGGATCGAGAACCTGGTGTTGAACCGTGAAGCAGGCAAGAGCGAATTCGGCGAATTCCTGAAATTCGAAACCCTGACCCTGTGCCCGATCGACACTCGCTGCCTGGAGCCATCGTTGCTGACTGACGACGAGAAACAGTGGTTCAACGGCTATCACGCTGAAGTGCGTGAGCGTTTGAGCCCGCTGCTCAATGGTGCCGCGCTTGAGTGGTTGAACACCCGGACCGCGGCTATCTAAGCGGTTTGAGTTCAGACGCTCGATCGAGCGCCTGGCTCAGGCCATTCAGCTCAAGGCTTCAAGGACGAAGTCCAGTCGGTCTTGGCCGAAGAACAGCTGATTATCGATAAACATACTCGGCGCACCGAACACGCCGCGTTGCACGGCTTTCTCTGTGTTGTCCTTGAGTGCGGCTTTGACCTCCTCATCGGCGGTCAGGGCCAGCACTTCGTTCGGGTCAAAATCGTTTTCCTTCAGTACGGCCGCGACGGTCGCCGGGTCATCAAGGCCGCGGCCTTCCACCCACAGTGCTTTGAACAAACAATCGATGAAGTCCTGGAAACGCTCCGGTTGGCGCAATTGCACGCCAGTCACGGCGCGCATCAACAGCAGCGTATTGATCGGAAAGTGCGGGTTGTATTTCAGCGGCACGTCGTAGCGTTTGGCGTAGCGGTCCAGGTCCTGAAACATGTAGCGACCCTTGGCCGGAATCATCGCCGGTGAGGCATTGCCGGTGGCTTTAAAGACGCCGCCCAACAGCATCGGAATGTAGATCAACTGGCTGCCGGTCTGCGCACAGATCTTTGGTAGTTGGGTGTACGCCAGGTAGGTGGCAGGGCTGCCAAGGTCGAAGTAAAACTCCACGGTTTTGCTCATGGTCGATGCACTCTGCTTATTGTTTTAGGGGGAGGGCTTACCAGCGTTCGTTCCATGGGCGCAGGTCGAGCTCGAAGGTCCAGGCATCCCTTGGCTGACTGTGCAGGTACCAGTAGTTTTCGGCAATGTGCTCGGGGTTGAGAATGCCATCCTGATCTTTGGTCGCGTACTTCTCCGGGAAACTATCGCGGATGAAGTCGGTGTCGATAGCGCCATCGACTACGACGTGCGCGACATGGATGTTCATCGGCCCCAGTTCCCGGGCCATGCTTTGGGCGAGGGCGCGAATGCCGTGCTTGGCACCGGCGAATGCGGCAAACCCCGAGGCACCGCGTAGGCCGGCGGTGGCGCCGGTAAACAGGATCGTGCCCCGTTGGCGAGTGGCCATGCGCTTGGCCACTTCGCGGGCATTGAGGAAGCCGGAGAAGCAGGCCATTTCCCAGATCTTGAAATATTTGCGTGCGGTTTCTTCGAGAATGCTGCACGGCACATTGGCGCCGATATTAAAGACGAACGCTTCGATGGGACCGATCTGGGTTTCAATCTGCTCGACCAGCGCAATCACGTCCTCTTCCTTGCGCGCATCACAGGCAAAACCATGGGCTTCGCCGCCGCTGGCCTTGATCGCGTCCACCAGCGGCTGGAGTTTATCGGCGCTGCGGCGAGTGACGCAGGCGATGAAACCTTCCTGTGCGAAACGCTTGGCGATGGCGCCGCCAGTAGCATCCCCCGCGCCGACAACCAGTACGACCTTCTTGTTATTCATGGGTAGATCCCTTTGGTAAACGATCGTTAACTAAACGAACGTTATGCTACGATCCGGCCAGCGTCAAGGTGATCAATCTGAGGACAAGGCAATGCGTTACTCGCCCAATCACAAGCTGGAAACCAAAGAGAAATTGCTGGAAAGCAGTGCGGTGTCGGCCAAGAAGTCTGGTTTTGCCACGGTCGGTGTCGACGGTTTGATGAAGGCGATCGGCTTGAGTGGCGGGGCGTTCTACAGTCACTTTGCGTCGAAGGATGAACTGTTCGCTGCCATCGTCGAGCGAGAGCTGTGCCAGAGCCTGGACCGATTGGGCGGGCATGGTGAGCAAGATCGCGCCAGGCTCGAGCGCTGCCTCAAGCATTACCTGAGCATGTCTCACGTCGAGCAGCCGGCGGCTGGATGTGCGCTGCCTGCATTGGGGGCGGAGATTGCTCGTTCAGATCTGGTGGTACGCCAGCAGGCAGAGAACTGGATTTGTCGGCTTCAGGAGAGCTGGGCGCGGATTCTGGACAGCGACAGCCTGGCCTGGGCGATTCTGTCGCAATGCATCGGCGCGCTGGTGGTGGCGCGAATGTTGGCCACTCCTGATCTCCAGCGAACCGTGCTGCAGTCCAGCCAAGACGAGATTGGTCGCCAGATTGCCGGGCGGGACCCAGCTATTTGCAGATGACGATCATGCTGCGACTGGTGTAGCCGGCGGGGTTGAGACCGAACGGATAGTCGCCAGGCTCTTCCACTGAGTCTCCCGACTTGGCGATGACCTTGTAACCTTTGGGCGCGCACGAGTTGGCGGCGCTGGTGTAGCACTTGTCCCAGGACGACGAAAGCCCGGAACAGTTGATGTGCAGCCCCTTCTTGCCGTGTTTGACCTGGGTTCTCGAGGTCGCCGCGCAGCCTGCAACTGCAAGTATGGCGATCAGTATCAAAATTCGTTTCATTACGTTCCTTATTGCGGCCCGGATCTGGCGCCCGGGTCTGCGTTCGCTTTTGCTATCGCTTGACGCGCTCCGATGTCCTTATCTGAAAAAGTCCATGTGTGGCACTGGGTTGCGGGCCTAAACATGGCCTAATTGCGCGGCAAATACCAGAGCTTCGTCAAATCCGGTATCAATCTGCCGCGACCGCAGGCTTGGCGGCACTCCCCATGGTCATGGTTGCGCCGACAGAAGCCAGAATAATGCACAGGATGGCCATCCATTGTGACAAGGAAAGATACTCATGGAGGAACAACAAACCCGATAGCGCGCCGATGGCGGGCTCGATGCTCATCAGCGTGCCGAAGGTACGTGCGGGCATCCGGGTCAATGCGATCATTTCCAAGGTGTAGGGCAGGGCGGTAGACAGAAGCGCGACACCGATGGCGACAGGGATCAGCGACGGGGTCAGCAAGGCCGCACCAGCGTGGATGATGCCGATAGGTGCGACAAACAGTGCGGCGATCATCACGCCCAGGGCGGCGGTCGTTACACCATTGTCGGCGCCGGCCTTCTGGCCAAACAAAATGTACAGCGCCCAGCAGACACCGGCGCCCAGTGCATAGCCTGCGCCCACCAGATCGATACCGGTTGTTGCGGCTCCCGTAGGTATCAACAGCAGCAAGCCGACGGCGGCGAGCGCGATCCACAAAAAGTCGATGGCACGACGTGAGGCATAGATGGCGACAGCCAGTGGTCCGGTGAACTCCAGCGCTACCGCGATCCCGAGCGGGACCGTACGTAAGGACATATAGAAGAGGAAGTTCATGCCACCCAGCGCCATCCCGTAGATGATGACGGTGCGCAGGGATTTTGCGGTGAGCTTGGCTCGCCATGGACGTAATATCAGTAGCATGATCACGCTGGCAAAGATCAGCCGCAGGGTGGTGGTCCCTTGAGCGCCGACAATGGGGAACATGCTTTTGGCCAAGGAGGCGCCAGACTGGATGGATGCCATGGCTATTATTAGCAGGCCAACCGAGAAGAGGGTCGAGGCAAGGCTGCGGGGTTGGTCATTCATTGCTAGGCATCGTCCAAGGCAGGAAGCGAAAGTGTTGTTTTGTGTATTGGGCAATATACTGCGCATTCGTTGAGGGCGCGTCTATATATAAGCAGGGATTTTGCGTGTGTTGATAGAAAAGATGAATCAGGGGTTGACGGCAGATTCTGGAAGTCTATAATTCGCCCCACTTCCGGCGCAGTCGAAACGGAAAACTCCTTGGTAAACAAAGAGTTACGCAGGTTTCGGCAGTGAGTTGCTTCAGTTCATCGAAGCACGAAAGGAGTTGAAAAAGAGGTGTTGACAGCAGCGAGTAACGCTGTAGAATTCGCCTCCCGCTAACGAGAGATCGAAAGCGCAAGTGGTTGAAGTTACAAAGGAAACTTTGAAAACTTCTTAAAATAACCGCTTGACAGTAACTGGCGCTGCTGTAGAATGCGCGCCTCGGTTGAGACGAAAGAATCAACCCACCGCTCTTTAACAACTGAATCAAGCAATTCGTGTGGGTGCTTGTGGAGTCAGACTGATAGTCAACAAGATTATCAGCATCACAAGTTACTCCGCGAGAAATCAAAGATGTAACCAACGATTGCTGAGCCAAGTTTAGGGTTTCTTAAAAACCCAAAGATGTTTGAACTGAAGAGTTTGATCATGGCTCAGATTGAACGCTGGCGGCAGGCCTAACACATGCAAGTCGAGCGGCAGCACGGGTACTTGTACCTGGTGGCGAGCGGCGGACGGGTGAGTAATGCCTAGGAATCTGCCTGGTAGTGGGGGATAACGCTCGGAAACGGACGCTAATACCGCATACGTCCTACGGGAGAAAGCAGGGGACCTTCGGGCCTTGCGCTATCAGATGAGCCTAGGTCGGATTAGCTAGTTGGTGAGGTAATGGCTCACCAAGGCGACGATCCGTAACTGGTCTGAGAGGATGATCAGTCACACTGGAACTGAGACACGGTCCAGACTCCTACGGGAGGCAGCAGTGGGGAATATTGGACAATGGGCGAAAGCCTGATCCAGCCATGCCGCGTGTGTGAAGAAGGTCTTCGGATTGTAAAGCACTTTAAGTTGGGAGGAAGGGCATTTACCTAATACGTAAGTGTTTTGACGTTACCGACAGAATAAGCACCGGCTAACTCTGTGCCAGCAGCCGCGGTAATACAGAGGGTGCAAGCGTTAATCGGAATTACTGGGCGTAAAGCGCGCGTAGGTGGTTTGTTAAGTTGGATGTGAAATCCCCGGGCTCAACCTGGGAACTGCATTCAAAACTGACAAGCTAGAGTATGGTAGAGGGTGGTGGAATTTCCTGTGTAGCGGTGAAATGCGTAGATATAGGAAGGAACACCAGTGGCGAAGGCGACCACCTGGACTGATACTGACACTGAGGTGCGAAAGCGTGGGGAGCAAACAGGATTAGATACCCTGGTAGTCCACGCCGTAAACGATGTCAACTAGCCGTTGGGAGCCTTGAGCTCTTAGTGGCGCAGCTAACGCATTAAGTTGACCGCCTGGGGAGTACGGCCGCAAGGTTAAAACTCAAATGAATTGACGGGGGCCCGCACAAGCGGTGGAGCATGTGGTTTAATTCGAAGCAACGCGAAGAACCTTACCAGGCCTTGACATCCAATGAACTTTCCAGAGATGGATTGGTGCCTTCGGGAGCATTGAGACAGGTGCTGCATGGCTGTCGTCAGCTCGTGTCGTGAGATGTTGGGTTAAGTCCCGTAACGAGCGCAACCCTTGTCCTTAGTTACCAGCACGTTAAGGTGGGCACTCTAAGGAGACTGCCGGTGACAAACCGGAGGAAGGTGGGGATGACGTCAAGTCATCATGGCCCTTACGGCCTGGGCTACACACGTGCTACAATGGTCGGTACAGAGGGTTGCCAAGCCGCGAGGTGGAGCTAATCCCAGAAAACCGATCGTAGTCCGGATCGCAGTCTGCAACTCGACTGCGTGAAGTCGGAATCGCTAGTAATCGCGAATCAGAATGTCGCGGTGAATACGTTCCCGGGCCTTGTACACACCGCCCGTCACACCATGGGAGTGGGTTGCACCAGAAGTAGCTAGTCTAACCTTCGGGAGGACGGTTACCACGGTGTGATTCATGACTGGGGTGAAGTCGTAACAAGGTAGCCGTAGGGGAACCTGCGGCTGGATCACCTCCTTAATCGACGACATCAGCTGCTCCATAAGTTCCCACACGAATTGCTTGATTCATTGAAGAAGACGATAAAGAAGCAGCCCGAAATTGGGTCTGTAGCTCAGTTGGTTAGAGCGCACCCCATGCTTTGCGGTAAAGAGCAGGGTGAGGTCGGCCTGAATAGCTCGAAATTGGGTCTGTAGCTCAGTTGGTTAGAGCGCACCCCTGATAAGGGTGAGGTCGGCAGTTCGAATCTGCCCAGACCCACCAATTTTGCTTGTGTGGGAACGCCTGTAGAAATACGGGGCCATAGCTCAGCTGGGAGAGCGCCTGCCTTGCACGCAGGAGGTCAACGGTTCGATCCCGTTTGGCTCCACCACTACTGCTTCTGTTTGTTGAAAGCTTAGAAATGAGCATTCCACCAAAACGGTGATGAATGTTGATTTCTAGTCTTTGATTAGATCGTTCTTTAAAAATTTGGGTATGTGATAGAAAGATAGACTGAACGTTACTTTCACTGGTAACGGATCAGGCTAAGGTAAAATTTGTGAGTTCTCTTAGTTGAGAAATTCGAATTTTCGGCGAATGTCGTCTTCACAGTATAACCAGATTGCTTGGGGTTATATGGTCAAGTGAAGAAGCGCATACGGTGGATGCCTTGGCAGTCAGAGGCGATGAAAGACGTGGTAGCCTGCGAAAAGCTTCGGGGAGTCGGCAAACAGACTTTGATCCGGAGATGTCTGAATGGGGGAACCCACCTAACATAAGTTAGGTATCTTAAGCTGAATACATAGGCTTAAGAAGCGAACCAGGGGAACTGAAACATCTAAGTACCCTGAGGAAAAGAAATCAACCGAGATTCCCTTAGTAGTGGCGAGCGAACGGGGACTAGCCCTTAAGTGGCTTTGAGATTAGCGGAACGCTCTGGAAAGTGCGGCCATAGTGGGTGATAGCCCTGTACGCGAAAATCTCTTAGTCATGAAATCGAGTAGGACGGAGCACGAGAAACTTTGTCTGAATATGGGGGGACCATCCTCCAAGGCTAAATACTACTGACTGACCGATAGTGAACTAGTACCGTGAGGGAAAGGCGAAAAGAACCCCGGAGAGGGGAGTGAAATAGATCCTGAAACCGTATGCGTACAAGCAGTGGGAGCCCACTTTGTTGGGTGACTGCGTACCTTTTGTATAATGGGTCAGCGACTTATTTTCAGTGGCGAGCTTAACCGAATAGGGGAGGCGTAGCGAAAGCGAGTCTTAATAGGGCGTCTAGTCGCTGGGAATAGACCCGAAACCGGGCGATCTATCCATGGGCAGGTTGAAGGTTGGGTAACACTAACTGGAGGACCGAACCGACTACCGTTGAAAAGTTAGCGGATGACCTGTGGATCGGAGTGAAAGGCTAATCAAGCTCGGAGATAGCTGGTTCTCCTCGAAAGCTATTTAGGTAGCGCCTCATGTATCACTGTAGGGGGTAGAGCACTGTTTCGGCTAGGGGGTCATCCCGACTTACCAAACCGATGCAAACTCCGAATACCTACAAGTGCCGAGCATGGGAGACACACGGCGGGTGCTAACGTCCGTCGTGAAAAGGGAAACAACCCAGACCGTCAGCTAAGGTCCCAAAGTTATGGTTAAGTGGGAAACGATGTGGGAAGGCTTAGACAGCTAGGAGGTTGGCTTAGAAGCAGCCACCCTTTAAAGAAAGCGTAATAGCTCACTAGTCGAGTCGGCCTGCGCGGAAGATGTAACGGGGCTCAAACCATACACCGAAGCTACGGGTATCACTTAGGTGATGCGGTAGAGGAGCGTTCTGTAAGCCTGTGAAGGTGAGTTGAGAAGCTTGCTGGAGGTATCAGAAGTGCGAATGCTGACATGAGTAACGACAATGGGTGTGAAAAACACCCACGCCGAAAGACCAAGGTTTCCTGCGCAACGTTAATCGACGCAGGGTTAGTCGGTCCCTAAGGCGAGGCTGAAAAGCGTAGTCGATGGAAAACAGGTTAATATTCCTGTACTTCTGGTTATTGCGATGGAGGGACGGAGAAGGCTAGGCCAGCTTGGCGTTGGTTGTCCAAGTTTAAGGTGGTAGGCTGGAATCTTAGGTAAATCCGGGATTCTAAGGCCGAGAGCTGATGACGAGTGTACTTTTAGTACATGAAGTGGTTGATGCCATGCTTCCAAGAAAAGCTTCTAAGCTTCAGGTAACCAGGAACCGTACCCCAAACCGACACAGGTGGTTGGGTAGAGAATACCAAGGCGCTTGAGAGAACTCGGGTGAAGGAACTAGGCAAAATGGCACCGTAACTTCGGGAGAAGGTGCGCCGGTGAGGGTGAAGCATTTACTGCGTAAGCCCATGCCGGTCGAAGATACCAGGCCGCTGCGACTGTTTATTAAAAACACAGCACTCTGCAAACACGAAAGTGGACGTATAGGGTGTGACGCCTGCCCGGTGCCGGAAGGTTAATTGATGGGGTTAGCTAACGCGAAGCTCTTGATCGAAGCCCCGGTAAACGGCGGCCGTAACTATAACGGTCCTAAGGTAGCGAAATTCCTTGTCGGGTAAGTTCCGACCTGCACGAATGGCGTAACGATGGCGGCGCTGTCTCCACCCGAGACTCAGTGAAATTGAAATCGCTGTGAAGATGCAGTGTATCCGCGGCTAGACGGAAAGACCCCGTGAACCTTTACTATAGCTTTGCACTGGACTTTGAATTTGCTTGTGTAGGATAGGTGGGAGGCTTTGAAGCGTGGACGCCAGTTCGCGTGGAGCCAACCTTGAAATACCACCCTGGCAACTTTGAGGTTCTAACTCAGGTCCGTTATCCGGATCGAGGACAGTGTATGGTGGGTAGTTTGACTGGGGCGGTCTCCTCCTAAAGAGTAACGGAGGAGTACGAAGGTGCGCTCAGACCGGTCGGAAATCGGTCGTAGAGTATAAAGGCAAAAGCGCGCTTGACTGCGAGACAGACACGTCGAGCAGGTACGAAAGTAGGTCTTAGTGATCCGGTGGTTCTGTATGGAAGGGCCATCGCTCAACGGATAAAAGGTACTCCGGGGATAACAGGCTGATACCGCCCAAGAGTTCATATCGACGGCGGTGTTTGGCACCTCGATGTCGGCTCATCACATCCTGGGGCTGAAGCCGGTCCCAAGGGTATGGCTGTTCGCCATTTAAAGTGGTACGCGAGCTGGGTTTAGAACGTCGTGAGACAGTTCGGTCCCTATCTGCCGTGGACGTTTGAGATTTGAGAGGGGCTGCTCCTAGTACGAGAGGACCGGAGTGGACGAACCTCTGGTGTTCCGGTTGTCACGCCAGTGGCATTGCCGGGTAGCTATGTTCGGAATAGATAACCGCTGAAAGCATCTAAGCGGGAAACTAGCCTCAAGATGAGATCTCACTGGGACCTTGAGTCCCCTGAAGGGCCGTCGAAGACTACGACGTTGATAGGTTGGGTGTGTAAGCGCTGTGAGGCGTTGAGCTAACCAATACTAATTGCCCGTGAGGCTTGACCATATAACACCCAAGCAATTTGACTACTCGAAAGAGCATCAGATTGCGGTGTGTGAAGACGAAACGAACCGAAAGTTCGAAGCTGCTCACAAAACACCGAGATCTATCACATACCCATTCGCTGGAGCGTAAACCCGCAAGGGCAAACGAGCCGGCTCCCGAATTTCTTGACGACCATAGAGCATTGGAACCACCTGATCCCATCCCGAACTCAGCAGTGAAACGATGCATCGCCGATGGTAGTGTGGGGTTTCCCCATGTGAGAGTAGGTCATCGTCAAGATTAAATTCCGAAACCCCTATCTGCGTATGCAGGTAGGGGTTTTGTTTTGCCCGCAGGAAAGTGACGCAAAGAAAAGGACAACCCAATGGCTGTCCCTGGTTACCACCCACCCCAATGTCAGTGAAACATCGGCAGAACGTGTTCCGCGATCTCCTCAATCACTTCCGCCACCGGCCGTTCGCTACGTCGCATATGCAGGCCCACATGCTGCACACCGGCATCACGCAAAGCCTGCAGCTCATCAATCAATGCAAGCCGCCCGCAACTGCCGCCGAAGCGCACACGCCGCATCGGCGCGTATGGATTGGCTTCCAGATCCAGATGGATAAAGCTGATGTAAGGCTTATCGCCACCGACTTCTCTCCATAAACCCACTCGACGACGATGCTCATCCGGCGTACCAGGGTAGGCAAGCCAGCCGTCCATATGCTCGCCAATCCAGGCCGGAGACTGCTGACCAAGCCCCGCCACCAGCAGCGGCACCGCCTGATCACGCTCCGGCAGCAACCGCGCACCCTCAGGCAAACGACCTTCACCTTGGCTACGCAACAACTCAACCGTATCGCGAAAGATCTCGCTGCGCTGAGCGTAATCCACGCCAAACAATGGATATTCCATCGGACGGTCACCGCTGGCCACGCCAAGGAGCAAGCGTCCGTCACTCAGTTCATCGACGCTATTAGCAGCCTTGAGTGTCAGCCATGGCTGACGCAATGGCAGTACAACTGCCGCCGTACCCAACATGATGTTGTCAGTGATCCCTGCCAGATATCCCAAGTAGGAAAACGCTTCAAATACTTGGGCTGCATCGCCAAAATTGGGGTCATACACCGGTACGTCACGCACCCAAAGCGCACGAAACCCGGACGTGTCGGCCAAACGTGCCATAGCCGCGTGTTGCTTCAGGTCAGGAACGCCAAAAGGCCTGTTCTCAGCCGTGCGCAGTCGTTGGCCATCGCTGGACCAGTCGTTATCCAGCGGCAATTCGAGCCCGATGGAAAACCCGTTCGGGCCCAGTAATCGTTGAAATCGCGAGTGCATGAAAAACTCCAAAAAGGGAAGGACATGCACCCAGTATCCACAGGCCTATCTGCAAGAAAAATGCATGAATGGGAATATCAATCTTGAGTAAAACGCACGAGTAAATCACATCACCCAACACTTCCGACCGTCGTTTTGGCCCTCAAGGACAACCGTTCGAGGAAAACGCGCTAAAGTGCCGGCGTCATTTTTGGTATGGTGCAGCTCGTTTTTTAACGGACTGATTTCAAGCCTGAGGATCGGCACCCCCTTCATCGTCAAAGAGCTGCTGCAGAAATGCCCGAACCGATACCGATCAAGGATCACGAAAAAGAGACGCGCCTGGTCAATAAAAGATTGATGGCCTGCGCCTTGTTTGTGGTCGCCATCACTTGCGCGCTGGTGGTGCGCATGTACGTGCTGCAAGTGGTCGAATTCGATTACCACTCGACCATCTCCGAAAACAACCGCGTCCACGTTTTGCCGATCACCCCGACTCGCGGGCTGATCTATGACCGCAATGGCGTGGTTCTGGCGGACAACCGGCCCAGCTTCAACCTGACCATCACCCGCGAACGCGCCTCCGACGTCAAGGAAGAGCTGGATGAGGTGGTCAATCTCCTGCACTTGCCGGCCGAAGATCGCACGTTGTTCGACAAGGCCATGAAACAGGCACGGCATCCGTTTGTCCCGGTGACCTTGTTCTACGAACTCACCGAACAGCAGATCGCCGTTCTCGCGGTCAACGAGTTCCGCCTGCCGGGGCTGGATGTCGAGCCGCAGTTCGTCCGTCATTACCCGATGGGCGCGCACTTCGCTCACTCGATCGGTTACGTCGGTCGTATCAACGAGAAAGAATCCAAGACGCTGGATGGGGTGGAGTATCGCGGGACCCAATCCATCGGCAAGACCGGTATCGAAAAATTCTACGAGTCCGAGCTGCACGGCCACGTCGGTTACGAAGAAGTCGAGACCAACGCCCAGGGCCGCGTGCTGCGCGTACTCAAACACACTGATCCGACACCCGGTAAAAACATCGTCCTGAGCCTGGATGTCCACCTTCAGGAAGCCGCCGAAGATGCCCTGGGGGATCGCCGTGGTTCGGTGGTCGCCCTCGATCCATCGACCGGCGAAGTGCTGGCCATGGTCAGCAAGCCAAGCTTCGACCCGAACATGTTCGTGACCGGTATCAGCTTCAAGGAATATGCGGCGCTGCACGATTCCATCGACCGGCCGCTGTTCAACCGCGTCCTGCGCGGCCTCTATGCGCCGGGCTCGACCATCAAGCCGGAAGTGGCCATCGCTGGCCTCGATTCCGGCGTGGTCACCCCACAGACCCGCGTCTTCGACCCCGGTTACTACCAACTGCCAGACTTCGATCACAAATACCGCAACTGGAACCACAGCGGCGATGGCTGGGTAGATATGGACGCGGCGATCATGCGTTCCAACGACACTTACTTTTACGATCTGGCGCACAAGCTGGGCATCGACCGTCTGCACGACTACATGGCCATGTTCGGGCTCGGTGAGAAAGTCTCCCTGGACATGTTCGAAGAGTCTGCCGGCCTGATGCCGTCCCAGGCCTGGAAACGCGCCACGCGCCGTCAGCCATGGTTCCCGGGTGAAACCGTGATCCTCGGCATCGGTCAGGGCTACATGCAGGTCACGCCATTGCAACTGGCCCAGGCCACCGCGTTGATTGCCAACAAGGGGGTGTGGAATCGCCCGCATTTGGCCAAGACCGTCGACGGCGTAGCACCGGTGGACGAGAACCCGATGCCGAACATCCTGCTCAAGGATCCGCGTGATTGGGAACAGGTCAACCACGGCATGCAGATGGTAATGCACGACGCGCGCGGGATTGCCCGGGCAGCGGCGGTGGGTGCCCAATACCGCATCGCCGGCAAGAGCGGTACCGCGCAGGTGGTCGCGATCAAGCAGGGCGAGCGTTACAACCGGGCGAAAACCCTGGAGCGTAACCGCGACAACGCCTTGTTCGTCGGTTTCGCCCCGGCCGAACATCCGAAGATTGTCATCTCGGTGATGATCGAAAACGGCGAGGCCGGTGGTCGCGTTGCCGGGCCTGTGGTGCGGCAGATCATGGACGCCTGGCTACTCGATCAGGACGGCCATCTCAAGCCGCAATACGCCACGCCAGCCAAACCGCCGGGCGATCCCCACGTCTAAACCTGAGAGGCTTCACAGCACAGGCTCACGGATGCTGAGCATGTGCTGGAAGCTTTCCAGGAACACGGTTTCGGCCTGCGTCATCTTCTGTTCGCGATTCCACAGCAGCTGGATATCGAAATCCACCACGCCGTCTTCCGGCGGCAAACGCCAGAGCAAACCCTGCTCGACATCCCGCCGCACCAAGTGCACCGGCAAACAACCGATCCCGAACCCTGCGCAGATCAAGCGGTAAATCTCTTCGAAACTGGTGGAGGAGGCGACGATCTTGCCGGTAAAGCCTTGCTCGTCGCGAAACAGCGTCAGGGGCGAAAGATTGCCGCCCAATTGATCGCTGGTGAAGCTCACGAAGTTCTCCGCCGCCAACTGTTCCAGGGTCAGATTCTCCTGTCCGAACAGCCGATGACGCTGGCCACAAAAATACGCATAACGCTCGCGAAACAGCACCCGCTGCTCCAGCCGTGGCTGGGGTAAACGGCACAGCCCAACACCAATGGTCGCAGTCTTTTGCAGCAACGAACTGATGATGTTCGAGCTGCCCATCACCTCGACTTCCAGTTCGATTTTCGGGTGGGTTTCATGGAAGTCGGCGAGGAATTCATCGTAGTGCCGCGCCTGCACGCCGCTAACCGTGAGGATGCGGATCTTTCCCA
Source organism: Pseudomonas sp. B21-053 (assembly GCF_026016365.1). NCBI lineage: Bacteria > Pseudomonadati > Pseudomonadota > Gammaproteobacteria > Pseudomonadales > Pseudomonadaceae > Pseudomonas > Pseudomonas sp. B21-053. The sequence continues at coordinate 4,965,809 of NZ_CP087205.1, read as the reverse complement.
CCACATCGTCGTGACGACTTTCTACCACCGTGCCCAAACGCGAAATATCGCCATAGATATCCGCCGCGATACGCAGGACTTCTTCCCCGGTTTCCGTCAGATCAAAGCGTCGCCCGCTGCGGGCAATCAACACGCATTCCAATTGTTCTTCCAGACGTTTCAGCGCCTGGCTCACCGCCGACTGAGTGATGTGCAAGCGCGCAGCGGCGCGGCTCATGCTGCCTTCCTGGCCGATGACCAGGTAGGTGCGCAACAGGTTCCAGTCGAGACGGTCATTGAGAAAACGTCGTCCGACCCAAGGATTCGAAGTGGAGGGCATAAGCATCCGTGTAGTAGCACAGCTAATAGTAAAGATAAGAATTTGAAAATTGACTAATCCTGGCACGGAAGCGATAAAGCCCACAAGCGCCACAGAGTGCAACCGTAAACAGCCTTCAGTACCTGCCCAAAACTATAAATACACAGGGTCCTTGCATGCACACCACCCCTCAACCGCGACGCGCCGCGGCCGCTGCCTTCATTGGCACGACCATCGAGTTCTACGACTTCTACATCTACGCCACTGCGGCGGCGCTGGTGCTCGGGCAAGTGTTCTTTCCCAGCAGTGACCCGGTGATGAGCACCCTGGCCGCGTTCGGTAGTTTTGCCGTCGGCTTCATCGCCCGCCCCATGGCCGGCATGGTTTTCGGTCACCTGGGTGATCGCCTGGGCCGCAAGAAGATGTTGCTGGTGACCATGGCGCTGATGGGCCTGGCCACCGCCGGCATCGGTTTGTTGCCGAGCTACGCCAGTGTCGGTATCTGGGCGCCGATCGGTTTGATTGTGTTGCGACTGATCCAGGGGATTTCCGTCGGCGGCGAGTGGGGCGGGGCGGTGCTGATGGCCAGCGAGCACGCACCGGCCAAGCGCAAAACCTTCTACGCGTCCTTCGCTCAACTCGGCAGCCCGGCGGGTTTGCTGTTGGCGTTGATTGCTTTTCGTCTGGTGACCTCCCTTGAGCCGGAAGACTTCCTCGCCTGGGGCTGGCGCCTGCCGTTCCTTGCCAGCGGCGTGCTGATGATGGTCGGCCTGATGATCCGTTCCGGGGTCCACGAATCACCGGAATTCGCCAAGGCCCGGGACAACAACGAAACCGCCAAATACCCGGTGAAGGACGTGATCCGCACCTGCTGGCGGCAGATCCTGTTCGCCGCAGCCGCCGTGACCATCGGTTCGGCCGGATTCTTTTTCACCAACACCTTCATGATCACCTACGTCACCCAATACCAGGGAATCGCGCGCTCGACGATCCTCGATTGCCTGTTCCTGGTGACCGTCATTCAGCTGCTCTCGCAACCGCTCTCCGCACTGCTTGCCGAGCGCATAGGCGAAGGCCGCTTCCTCAAACTCGTCGCGCTGCTGTGCATGGTCACGCCGTACCCGATGTTCCTGCTGGTCGGCACGCAAAACATTGTGCTGATGACCGTCGGCATTGCGTTGGCGGTGGTGATCCTCTCGGCGCTGTACGCGGTGATTGCCGGGTACATGACCCAGGCGTTCCCGGTGCACCTGCGTTACTCGGGCATTTCCATCGCTTACCAGTTGAGTTGCGCCCTGGCCGGCGGCACCACGCCGCTGATCGGCACGCTGCTGGCGAGCAAGTTTTCCGGACAATGGTGGCCGCTGGCGGTGTTCTTCACCTTGCTCTCGGCCCTGTCCCTGATCGGTGTTTGCGGCCTGGCCCGCCTGCGCGCCAACCCGGTCGTCACCCACGCTGCTAAAGAGGTGTATTCGTGAGTAAACCTGCACACATCGACCCGGTTGAATGGCAAGCCCGTTGCGAACTGGCGGCGTTGTATCGGCTGGTCGCGCACTTTCGCATGACCGACCTGATCGACACCCACATCACCCTGCGCATTCCAGGGCCTGAGCATCACTTCCTGATCAACCGTTACGGGGTGATTTTCGACCGCATGCGCGCCTCGGACCTGGTGCGCATCGATCAGGACGGGCGCAACGTCGATCCCGAATATGCGGGGCATCGGGTCAACGCAGCAGGCTTCGTTATTCACTCGGCGATCCACATGGCGCGTCCCGATCTGAACTGTGTGATCCACACCCACACCGCAGCGGGTATGGCGGTGGCAGCGCAGAAGCAGGGCTTGCTGCCGATCAGCCAACACGCGCTGAAGTTCTACGGCAAATTGGCCTATCACACCTACGAAGGCATCGCTCTGTCGCTGGATGAGCGCGAACGTTTGATCGCCGACCTGGGACCGCACCGGGCGATGATCCTGCGCAATCACGGCCTGCTGGTCGGCGGCTCCGGCGTGGCCCAGGCGTTCCAGGAAATCCACTTTCTGGAGCGTGCCTGTCAGGCGCAAGTGGCGGCGCTGGCCGGTGGTTCGGCGTTGCATTACCCGTCCCCGGAAGTCTGCGCGCACACCGCCGAACAGTTTGACCGTGATGAACAGGACAACATCATCGACCTGGCCTGGGAGGCCGCTCTGACCCTGATCGAATCCCAGCGCGAGTCCTATCTGTCATGAACACCGTGGTCCTGTTATCCCGCGACACTCTGTTGCTCAAACAACTGCAAGCCGCGTTCGCCCGAAGTGCGCCGCAACTCACAACCGTGCTAGCCGATGATCCTCGGGCCAGAAATGCGCAAATCGCCGCGTGCTGGTTTCCATTGCCGGGCAGTCTCGGTGCGTTGCCGAACCTGCAAGTGATTCACTCGGTGGCCGCCGGTATCGATCATCTGGAACACGACCCGTCGTGCCCGGACTTGCCGGTGTGTCGGGTGGTCGATCCGGGCCACCGCCAGGGCATGACCGAGTACGTGCGCTGGGCGGTGATTCACTATCACCGTAGCTTTGATCAGGTGCTGCAGCACCAACGCCAACAGCACTGGGAACGACCGCTGCAACGCGCGGCGGGGCAGTTCAAGGTTGGGGTGATGGGGCTGGGTTCGTTGGGCAGCGCAATTGCCCAGGACCTGGCAGCCGCCGGTTACGACGTTCGTGGTTGGGCTCGCCGTCGCAAGGATTTGAACGGTGTCCAGACCTTCGCCGGTGCCGAACAACTGAACCCGTTTCTCGACGGCGTGGAGTTGCTGATCAACCTGCTGCCGCTGACCAGCGAGACTCGCGGTATTCTCGGTAATAGCACTTTTGAACATCTGGCGAATGGCGCCGCGCTGGTCAACTGCGGGCGCGGCGGTCACCTGAATATCGACGATCTCGAACAGGCCCTACAAACAGGAAAACTGCGCGGTGCCTTGCTGGATGTGTTCGAACAAGAACCGCTGCCAACCGATCATCGTCTCTGGGCAATGCCCGGCGTCACCATCACGCCACATATGGCTTCGGCCGCTTCCCACGACTGTATCGCCGAACAAGTCGCGGAGAACTTCCGCCGCCTAAACACCGATGAACCGCTATTGAATTGCGCCGACCGAACACTCGGTTACTAACAACAAACTCGCCCACTCAGTTGGGCGAGGCATAACAACAATTCCTCACTCTCAAACGATTTACTGCCAGTAAAAAACAATTAAACAAATTCCTGGAGTCAGTGATGAGCGATCTATCGTCCGCAGAAAAGTCCGGCGCACCGCCGGAAGTGGCAATCAGCATGAAAAAAGTCGCCGTGGCCAGTGTCATCGGCACCACCGTGGAATGGTACGACTTGTTTGTTTTCGCCACGGCTTCCGCGCTGGTGTTCAACAAAGTGTTCTTCCCGGATTTCGTGCCGTTGATCGGCACGTTGCTGGCGTTCGGCACCTTCGCCTCGGCGTATCTGGCGCGAATCGTCGGCGCCGCATTGTTCGGGCATTTCGGCGACAAGCTGGGACGCAAGTCGATGTTGCTGATTTCGCTGCTGACCATGGGCGCCGCGACGTTCGCCATCGGCCTGTTGCCCAACTACGCCGCCATCGGTATCTGGGCGCCGATCCTGTTGCTGTTGCTGCGGGTGATTCAAGGGTTGGCGCTGGGCGGCGAGTGGGGCGGGGCGGTGTTGATGGCGGTGGAGCATGCGCCGGCCAACAAGCGCGGCTTGTACGGCTCGTGGGTGCAAATCGGCGTGCCGGCCGGGACTATGATCGCCAACCTGGCCTTCCTGTTGATCGCCGCGTACCTGTCCCCGGAAGACCTGTTGGCCTGGGGCTGGCGTATCCCGTTCCTGGCCAGCGTGCTGCTGATCGCCGTGGGTTTGTACATCCGCTTGAACATCGCCGAGACCCCGGCCTTCAACAAGGTCAAGGAAGCCGAAGTGCAGGTGAAAATGCCCTTGGCGGAAGTCTTTCGCAAGTACTGGAAGCAAGTGGTGTTGGGCGGTATTGCCACGATGTCGACCGGGGCTTCGTTCAACATCATCGTCGCGTTCGGCCTGACCTACGGCACGCAGAATCTGGGCTTCAGCCGCAGCACGATGCTCGGTGTGGTGCTGCTGTCCTGCGCGTGGTGCATCGTCATGTTGCCGGTGTTCGGCGCGCTGTCGGACCGCTACGGACGCAAGCCGATCATCGTCGCCGGCATCGTCGCGGAAGCCTTGGTGGCGTTCCCGATGTTCTGGCTGATGGACACCAAAGAGCTGCCGTTGGTGATCTTCGGCTACCTGTTGTTGATGACCGCGTTCGCCGCCAACTACGGGCCGATCGCGACCTTCCTCGCCGAGTTGTTCGGCACGCGAGTGCGCTATTCGGGGCTGTCGATCAGCTACATGTTGTCCGGTTTACTCGGCAGCGCAGCGACACCGATTGTCACCACGGCATTGCTGGCGGCGACCGGCAAAGGTTCGTCGGTGGCCTGGTACATGATCGGCGCGGCGTTGATTTCGTTGCTGGCGCTGTTGCTGCTGACCGAGACGTTCAAGCGCGACATCAGCGAAATCCCGGTTGAAAAAGCCGCTGACACGCGGAACAAATCCTTCAAATCCGCTGCAGCCTGAAAGGAGCTCAACAGCATGCGCAGAATTCAATCCGCCCCAGGCTTTATCGGCCCGGTCGGGCCTTACTCTCAAGCGGTGGTCAGCGGTCATCTGGTGTTCACCGCCGGGCAGATTCCGGCCCAAAGCGACCTTAATGACCAACCCGCTGATTTCTCCGAACAAGTGCGACAAACCTTGCGCAATCTGGAGGCGATCCTGATTGAAGCCGGGTCCGATTTCAGCCATGTGATCAAGGTCAACGCCTACCTCACCGATCCGGCGCAGCTCGAACCCTTCAATGCCGTGTATCGCGAATGCCTCGGTCATGCGCCGCCAGCACGCACCACGGTCTGCGTGGCGTTGTGGGGCGTGTCGCTGGAAATTGATTGTGTCGCCGAGTTGATCGCGAAGGAGCAGCAGCATGGATGAGTCGACACTGATCGAGCAGCTAAAAGCGGTGAGCTTTCCAACCCTCGGGCATTTCCTGGAGGAGGGCTTTGCCGATTCGCAACTGCGGGCCATGGTGCCGAATGTGAAAGTGGTCGGCCGCGCATTGACCCTGAAACTGGTCGGCGCCGACGCCATCGCGGTCAACCAGGTTTTGGCGCTGATCAAGCCTGGCGATGTGTTGGTGATCGACACCGATGGCGACTGGCGACACGCCCCGGTCGGCGCGGTGACCAGTTGCGCGGCGAGTTGCGCCGGTGCCGTGGGCATTGTGGTGGACGGCGCGGTCACCGATCTGCTGGAACTGCGCGAAGCCGGGCTGCCGGTGTTCGCTCGCGGCACTAGTTTGCTGACCACCAAGCTGCATGGTCGCGGTGACAGCCAGATCAATCAGCCGATCCACTGCGCTGGCGTCACGGTAAACCCTGGAGATCTGGTGCTGGCGGACGACAACGGCGTGCTGTTTCTCGACTGGTCAACGGCCGCCGCTGTGATTGATCAAGCCTTGGCTTCCGATCAAGCCGAACCCCGCCTGCTTGAGCGATTGCGTTCAGGCGAGCCGGTTGCGCAGGTGCTGAAGGTTTAGGCCGTCAGGCACGCCTGCAAACTCTCGATAAACAGCGTTTCGGCGCGGCTCATGCGCTGTTCGCGGTTCCACAGCAAATGAATGTCGACATCGGCAATCCCTTCGTGGGGCGGCAGGCGCCAGAGCAATCCGGCGTCGACATCGGCCGCCACCACGTGCTCGGGCAGACAACCGATGCCAAATCCGGCGATCACCAGTCGCCGGACTTCTTCCAGGCTCGGCGACGACGCCACGATACGTCCGCTGAACCCCTGCTGATCGCGAAAAATCGTCAGCGGCGAGAGCATGCCGCCAATCTGGTCGCTGGTGAAACTGACGAAGTTCTCCCGCTGCAAATCCCCTTCGGCGACGTTCTGCTGGCCGAACAACGCATGATGCTTGCCACAGAAAAACGCATAACGCTGACGCAGGAACAATCGTTGTTCCAGGCGCGGTTGCGGCCGGCGATTGAGGCTCAAGCCGAGGGTCGCGGTTTTCTCCTGCAAGGCGCTGACGATGTCGGAACTGCGCATCACATCGACCTCCAGATCCACCCGCGGATGCTGGCGATGAAAGTCGGCGAGGAAGTCATCGAACCGCTCGGAGAAAATCCGACTGATGATCAACAGCCGCACCTTTCCAATCACTTCGTCGGCCGGTTGCTCCAGCACGCTGCTGACTTGCGACATCTGCCCGTAGATTTCCCCGGCCAGTTCGAAAATCTGCTCGCCGACTTCGGTCAGGGCAAAGCGTGGACCGCGCCGGGCGATCAGTTGCCGACCCAGTTGTTCTTCCAGCCGTTTCAACGCCTGGCTCACCGCCGGTTGCGTCAGGTGCAGGCGCGCGGCGGCGCGGCTGATGCTCAGCTCCTGGCCGATCACCCGAAAGGTGCGCAGCAAATTCCAGTCGAGGCGGTCATTGAGCAGGCGTTGCACTTCGCGTTCGGCCATGGGGACTCTCGATTATAAGCTGGCGTAATAGTCCGCATAATAAATAGAAAATTGACTAATCATAGCCCCGGGACGATAAATCACCTCCAAGACAGGCGCCGCCAGAGTGCCTTGATGCATCCGATTTCCTCCTGCCAAAAAAACAATCAAAGGAGCCCGACCTATGAAGCCCCAAGCTTCGTCCCAACCGCGCCGTGCGGCAGCCGCAGCCTTTATCGGCACCATGATCGAGTGGTACGACTTTTACATCTACGCCACCGCCGCCGCGTTGGTGTTCGGCGCGCTGTTCTTCCCCTCCGACGACAAACTGTTCAGCACCATGGCCGCGTTCGGCACCTTCGCCGTGGGCTTTTTTGCACGACCACTGGGCGGGATTATCTTCGGCCATATCGGCGACCGTATCGGGCGCAAGAAGTCGTTGATCATCACCTTGCTGATGATGGGCGTGGTGACCGTATGCATCGGTTTGCTGCCGACCTACGCGCAAATCGGTGTTGCCGCGCCGGTGCTGTTGATCCTGTTGCGCATCGTCCAGGGCATCGCCGTTGGTGGCGAGTGGGGCGGGGCGGTGTTGATGGCGGGTGAGCATGCGCCGAAAGGTCGGCGCAATTTCTTTGCCTCGTTTGCACAGTTGGGCAGCCCGGCCGGTTTGATCCTGTCGCTGCTGGCCTTCAGCGCCGTCACCCGTTTGCCGGAAGCTGACTTGATGAGCTGGGGCTGGCGTCTGCCGTTCCTCGCCAGTTCGCTGTTGCTGATCGTGGGCCTGGCGATTCGCCTCGGTGTGAATGAATCCCCGGAATTTCTCGCCAGCCGCGAACTCGCCAGCAAAAGTGCGCGCAAAGAACAGGCGCCGGTGATGGAAGTGCTGCGCACCGCGTGGCGTCCGCTGTTGCTGTGTATCGGCGCCAACACGCTCGGAATCGCCGGGGTGTATTTCACTAACACCTTCATGATCGCCTACACCACCCAGCAACTGGAGTTGCCGCGCTCGCTGATCCTCGAGTGTCTGTTTGTGGTGGCGATCATTCAATTCTGCGTCCAGCCATTGGCGGCGTGGGTCGCGGAGAAGATCGGTGCGACGCGTTTCCTGTGCCTGATGGCGCTGCTGGCAATGGCCTCGCCGTACCCGATGTTCGTGCTGGTCAGCTCGGCCCAGGCGCCGCTGATCATCCTCGGCATCGCCCTGGCGGTGGTGTGCATGGCGTCGTTCTACGCGGTGATCGCCGGTTACGTCAGCGGCATGTTCGAGACGCGGGTGCGCTACACCGCGATCTCCCTCGCTTATCAGATTTGCGGTGCCGTGGCCGGTGGTCTGACGCCGCTGATCGGCACGATGCTGGCGCACAAATTCGCCGGTCAGTGGTGGCCACTGGCGGTGTTCTACAGCCTGATCGCCGCGACTTCGCTGATCTGCGTCTTGTCCCTTGCGCGTCGTCATGCCAGCGCTGAGCGCGTCGAATTGGCCAACGCTTAACCCCCGATCTCCAGGAGTAACGTATGTTGAAAATCAATGGTGAACGCCTGTGGGCAAGCCTGATGGCGATGGCCGAAATCGGCGCCACAGCCCGGGGCGGTAGCTGCCGTCTGGCCTTGAGCGAAGAAGACAAGGCCGGTCGAGAACTGTTTTCCCACTGGTGCCGCGAGGCCGGCATGAGCCTGAGCGTGGACGCCATCGGCAACCTGTTCGCCCGTCGCGAAGGTACCGACCCGGACGCTGCGCCGGTGATGATGGGCAGCCACCTCGACACCCAACCTGAAGGCGGTCGCTTCGATGGCGTCTACGGGGTGCTCGCCGGTCTGGAAGTGGTGCGTTGCCTCAACGACCTCGGCATCCAGACCCGCAAACCGCTGGAAGTGGCGGTGTGGACCAACGAAGAAGGCGCACGCTTCACCCCGGCGATGTTCGGCTCGGCGGTGTTCACCGGGATCATGTCGCTGGACGCCGCGTTGGCGGTGCGTGACATCGACGGCATCAGCGTCGCCGAGGCCCTGCAACGCAGCGGTTATGCCGGCGAGCGGGCGCTGGGCGGTGCGGTGGATGCGTACTTTGAAGCGCACATCGAGCAGGGCCCGATCCTCGAAGATAACGCCAAGAGCATCGGCGTGGTCACCGGCGGCCAGGCGATTCGCTGGCTCGACGTGCGGGTCGAAGGCATGGCCGCCCACGCCGGCACCACGCCGATGCCGCTGCGCAAGGACGCCCTCTACGGCGTAGCGCGGATGATCCAGGCGATTGAAGTGTTGGCCACGGATTTCGCTCCGGAAGGGCTGACTACGGTCGGTGAATTGAGCATCAACAAGTCTTCGCGCAACACCATTCCGGGGCTGGTGAATTTTACCGTCGACCTGCGTCATCACCGTGACGAAGCGATCGAGGCGATGGAACAGCAAGTCCGCGCACGACTTCAGGCGATTGCCGACGGTCGCGGCTTGAACCTGACTATCACCCCGCACTGGATCAGCCCGTCCACACCGTTCGACGCCGAGTGCGTGGCCGCGGTGCAGCACGCGGTGGATGCGCTGGGCTACGCTCAGCAATCGATTGTCAGCGGCGCCGGGCACGACGCGATCCACCTGGCGCGGTACTGCCCGACGGCGATGGTGTTTATCCCGTGCGTGGGCGGGTTGAGTCATAACGAAGCGGAAGACGTGTTGCCGGAAGATGTGCGCCAAGGCACAGACGTGTTGCTCAACGCCGTCCTGGCCCGCGCCGAAATCACTGAATAAACCCAATCCCTAATGTGGGAGCGGGCTTGCTCGCGAAAGCGGTGGATCAACTGACATCAATGCTGAATGACACACCGCATTCGCGAGCAAGCCCGCTCCCACAGGAGGGCGCACCTGGTTTCAAGATCTATGACTAACTGACAGGAATTTATCCCATGCGCAGTTTTTTCCACCCCGAACAATTGCTCCACCATCCCCGCAGCTATTACTCCCGCGGGCAGATGCGCACGCCGCAGGAAGTCCCCGAGCGCGCCCAGCGTCTGGTGCAGGCCTCACATTCCCTGGGCTTCAGTGTCGAGCAACCGACCGACGCCGGACTCGCGCCGTTGCTCGCCGTCCACGGCGCGCCGTACCTGACGTTCCTGCAGGAAGCCCATCAACGCTGGAAGGAAATCCCCGAGGACTGGGGCGATGAAGTCATGTCGAACATCTTCGTCCGCGAGCCCAATGCCCTGCGCGGGATTCTCGCCCAGGCCGCGCGTTATCTGGCGGACGGCAGTTGCCCGGTAGGCGAACAGACCTGGCGTTCGGCCTATTGGTCGGCGCAAAGCGCGATTGCCGGCGCCCAGGCGTTGCTCGATGGCGAACCGGCGGCGTATGCCTTGTGCCGTCCACCGGGTCACCATGCGCGAGCCGAAGCGGCGGGTGGTTTCTGTTATGTGAACAACGCGGCGGTGGCGGCTCAGGTATTACGCGCCGGGTTTGCGCGAGTGGCGGTGCTGGATACCGACATGCATCACGGTCAGGGCATTCAAGAGATTTTCTACGACCGCGATGACGTGCTGTATGTCTCGGTGCATGGCGATCCGACCAATTTCTATCCCGGTGTCGCCGGGTTTGCCGATGAGCGCGGCGTCGGCGCGGGGGAGGGTTTCAACCTGAATCTGCCGATGGCCCATGGCGCCAGCGAGGCGGATTTCCTTGGGCAACTTGAAATAGCGTTGGCGGCGGTGAAGGACTTCGGCGCCGAGGTGCTGGTGCTGTCGTTGGGCTTCGATATTTTCGAACTGGACCCGCAGAGCAAAGTCGCAGTGACCCGGGAAGGCTTTGCAATGCTGGGCGAGCGGATTCGCAGCCTCGGGTTGCCGTGCCTGATTGTGCAGGAGGGCGGGTATCACCTCGAGAGCCTTGAAGATAATGCCCGGGCATTTTTTGTGAATGCCGAAGTTTGGCAGCTCTGAGATTGAAGGTGTCTGGTAAATAGCTTTCGCGAGCAAGCCCGCTCCCACAAGTGACCGAGTTCTCCCAAGGGGATGCGGTCCAATCTGGGAGCGAGCCTGCTCGCGAAGAACGATAACGCGGACTACCGGCGAAGCGCGAATCCCCGGCTCGCTCGATCCCTGTAGGAGCGAGGCTTGCCCGCGAAGAACGATAACGCGGTCCCCCAGATACAACACAAGCGCCCTACGGCTCTTGCCATCGCCCTGACGTTAACGTAAAGATTGACGCCACGGCGCTGATTTCATAAAGCGCAAAGCGGACCGCTGCGGAGCGCTTGATGACACTCATAAAAACAACACACCCCAAACCGCATCAGGAAGCCCGGCTGGCCCGGGAAAAGCTTCACCTCGAAGGCGAAGTCCCCGATGGCGTATTGCGTGCGGAAATCGATGCCTCGTGGCGGCGCAGCCTCAGCCATGGCGTGCATTTCAACGGCAAGCACGAGCTGACCCTGGAATCGAGCGCAAGCCTTGAGGTGCTGCTGGCCAGCAACCGCTTGCTGATCGACGCCGCGATGCCGGCGATCGATTACCTGGCCGAACGCCAAGGCAAAGAAGGCCTGATCATCCTCGCCAACTCCGACGCGACCATCCTCGCTGTCGAAGGCCGCGCCGATCGTCTCAAAGGCTCGGGCCTGCAAGACATCACCCTCGGCGCCTGCTGGAGCGAAGCCGCGCGCGGCACCAATGCCCTCGGCACCGCACTGGTTGAAGCCCGGCCGACCCTGATCGATTGCGGCGAACATTACCTGGATCGCCTGAGCGATTTCTCCTGCACCTCGGTGCCGATTCACTGCCCCCAAGGCGATATCCTCGGCGTCCTCGACCTGACCCGCGAAGGCCCGCTCGGCCGCGTCCACGACAGCTCCGCGCTGCTGGCCATGGCGGTCAGCCAGATTGAAAGCCGGGTGTTCAACGCCAGCTATCCCGATCAGATCGTCCTCGCCTTCCACAGCCGTCGGCAGTACCTCGAATCGCCGTGGCAAGGCCTGTTGGCGGTGAGCCTCGGCGGACAAATTCTGGCGGTCAGCGCCCAGGCCTGCCAGTTGCTGCGCGCCGAGCGTTCAGCATTGGTCGGGCATCGCTGCGAAGAGTTTCTCGGCGTCGATGGCCTGCAACTGCTGGCGCGGTTGCAACAGGGCGGCGTCGGAATCCTGCAAACCGCCAAGGGTGAATTTTTCTACAAAACCCTGCGTGCGCCCCAGCGTTCGATCAACGTCGGCACCACGCCACGCCCGACGGCCAAACCGGCCAAACCGCAACCGGATCTCGAATCCTTGGCCGGCAGTAATGTGCGTTATGCCCGCGCCTTGCGCATGGCCCGCCAAGGCCTGGCCAATGAATTGCCGGTGTTGCTGCTCGGCGAAACAGGCACCGGAAAAGAAGTGATCGCCCGCGCCCTGCACATGGCCGGCACCCGCTGCGACAAACCCTTCGTCGCGGTGAATTGCGCGGCGATTCCTGAAGGCCTGATCGAGTCGGAACTGTTCGGCTACCGCGAAGGCGCGTTCACCGGTTCCCGGCGTGGCGGCATGGTCGGACGCCTGCAACAGGCCCACGGCGGCACCTTGTTCCTCGATGAAATCGGCGACATGCCATTGGCCTTGCAGGCGCGTCTCTTGCGCGTATTGCAGGACCGCAAAGTCGCGCCACTGGGCGCCGGCGAAGAGCAGGACATCGATGTCGCGCTGATCTGCGCCACCCACCGCGACCTCAAGCGTCTGGTGGAGGACAAACACTTTCGCGAAGACCTGTTCTACCGGGTCAACGGCATCAGCGTGATGCTCCCGGCCCTGCGCGAACGCGAGGATTTCAGCGGTCTGGTTGGTCGCTTGCTGGCCAAGCTCGACGCGCCGACGGTGACCTTGCATGACGACCTGAGCAAACTGCTCGGCGGCTATCACTGGCCGGGTAACATTCGCCAATTGGAAATGGTCCTGCGCACCGCGTTGGCCATGCGCGAGGCGGGCGACAGCGTGCTCACCCTCGACCACTTGCCCGACAGCATGCTTGACGACCTGACCGCCACCGAGCGCCCCCAGGCCGGTAGCATTCGTGAAAACGAACTGGAGCTGATCCGCCAATCCCTGGACGCGCACCAGGGCAACGTCTCCGCCGCCGCCGACGCCCTCGGCATCAGCCGCGCGACCCTGTACCGCAAACTCAAACAGCTGCGCCTGTGATGCAGCGCCTGATCGTGCGGCTGATCGACAGTCCGAACCCGCAAGCCCTGCAAGCGGCGTTGCGCTGGCTGTATAGCTTCGTGCGCCCGCATCGACTGGCGATTGCCGGGTTGCTCGGGTTGTCGGTCTGCGCGTCGTTGTTGGTGCTGGTGCAACCGTGGCTGACCAAACTGCTGATCGACGACGGCCTGCTCGGGCGCAATTTCCCGGTGCTGGTGCTGATCGCCGTGTTGATGATCGTGGCCGGTTTGCTCGGCACGGCGCTGTCGGGGATCAATCGTTACCTGCACACGCGGTTGTCCGGGCGGATTCTGTTTGCCCTGCGCGATGACCTGTATCGGCACTTGCAAACCTTGTCGCCGAGCTTCTACGGCCAGCGGCGCATCGGCGATTTGATGTCGCGCCTCGACGGTGATGTCGCGGAGATCCAGCGCTTTGCCGTGGACTCGCTGTTCTCGGCGGTGTCGAGCGTGATCGGCCTGGTCTTCTCCATCGCGATGCTGTTGACCTTGTCCTGGAAACTCTCGCTGCTGGCGTTGGTGCTGATCCCTCTCGACGTGCTGTGGCTGCGCTGGATGCGGTGCAAGGTCGAGCGCGATGTGCGGCAGTTGCGTGAGCGCTCGGCGGACATGTCGTCGTTCATGGTCGAGACCTTGCCGGTGATGAAATTCATCCAGTCCGCCGGTCAGCAACAGCGTGAGGCGCGACGTCTGGAGAGCCTGGGCCAAGGCTATATGAGCCAGTTGCTGCGCCTGCAAGTCACCGAGTTTTTCACCCAGGCCGTGCCGGGCACGCTGACGTCGTTGTCCCGGGCCTGTGCGTTTTTGATCGGCGGTTATTGGGTGGTGCAGGGCACGTGGCAACTCGGTGCGCTGATCGCGTTTTCCACCTACCTCGGGATGGCGGTGGGGCCGGTTCAGAGTTTGCTCGGGCTGTATGTGGCGATCCAGCGAATGACCGTGAGTCTCGGGCGCGTCATGGAGTTGCGCGGCGAAGAGCCCACCGTGCTCACACCGGTTACGCCGCAGCCGATACCGGGCTCTGGAGAGCTGCGTTTCGACAACGTGCATTTCAGTCATCCGGGGCGTCCGAGCACGTTGAGCGGCATCGACGCGCGCATTCCTTACGGCTTGAAAGTCGCCCTGAGCGGCGGCTCCGGTGTCGGCAAATCGACCCTGATCGACCTGTTGCAACGGCACCACGATCCGCAGTCTGGCGGCGTGTTGTTGGGGGAGGTTGATCTACGGGAGCTAGACCTGTTCGAGCTGCGCAGACGGATCGCCATTGTCAGTCAGGACATTGTGCTGTTTCGCGGCAGCCTCGCGGACAACCTGGCCTACGCGGTGCCGGACGCCAGTCGCGAGGCGATTGCCGAAGTCGCGCGGCTGGCGCAACTCGACAGTCTGATCGCGTCCTTGCCCGAAGGCCTCGACAGTCCGTTGGGCGAACGCGGCCAGCAGCTGTCCGGGGGGCAGAAACAGCGGATCGCCATTGCCCGGGCCTTGTTGCAGGACCCGTTGATTTTGGTGCTCGACGAAGCCACTTCAGCGGTGGATGAAGCCACCGAACGGGAAGTGATCGAAGCCATTGACCGATTGTTCGCCGGGCGCACGCGCATCCTGATCAGCCATCGTCCCTCGACCCTGGCGGACGCCGATCTGCGCTTCGAATTGCTCGACGGCGTGCTCATTTCGAAAACGGTGTTGCATGAGGCCTGAACTGCGAGTTGGCGTGGTTGACAGCGGTCACTCGGCGGCGCAACGGGTGCAGGTGGTCGCGGGGCGCAGGTTTTCGCTGCTGGAGGATGGTCTGGCGGAAAGCGATTTGCGCGACGACCCACTTGGCCATGGCAGCGCAGTGATCGAGGCCATCGGCCGGCGTGCACCGGCAGCGGTGTTTTGCGTGGCCCAAGTGTTCGACCAGCGTGGCGTGACCAGTGCTTTGCAGATCGCCACGGCGATTGACTGGCTGGTGACGCAGGACGTGCGGCTGATCAATTTGAGCCTCGGCTTGCGCCAGGACCGCAGCCTGTTGCGCGAAGCCTGTGCGGCGGCGGTTGCACGGGGCCTGTTGCTCTGCGCATCGAGTCCGGCTCAGGGCGAGGGCGTGTATCCGGCGAATTATCCACAGGTGCTGCGGGTGACTGGCGATGCCCGTTGTGCAGAAAACGAATGGTCGTGGCTCAACAGCGCCCAGGCGGATTTCGCGGCGTGTGTGCATGGCACCTATCCGGGTCAGTCCGGTGCCAGCCTGGGCTGTGCGGCGTTGAGCGGGCACATCGCCGGTTTCCTCGTCGCGCATCCGGAGGCGAGCAATCAACATGTCATCGAATGGCTGCGGGATCACGCCCGGTATCGCGGCCCTGAACGGCGTTTCGCACCGTGATTCTGATCCTTG
Organism: Pseudomonas sp. B21-053; assembly: GCF_026016365.1. Classification (NCBI taxonomy): domain Bacteria; kingdom Pseudomonadati; phylum Pseudomonadota; class Gammaproteobacteria; order Pseudomonadales; family Pseudomonadaceae; genus Pseudomonas; species Pseudomonas sp. B21-053. The sequence continues at coordinate 4,950,409 of NZ_CP087205.1, read as the reverse complement.
GCGCTGGCCCGGCGGGGGCGGCAGTGGCTTTGGGGCTGCCTCGGCTCGGTTACCCGGTGACGCTGGTCAGCGAATGGCGCCGCTTTGCCGCGCTGGAAGGGGTTTCCGTGCGGGTGCTGGACGCGTTGCGTGGCGCGGGGTTGAACCACGCGTTGGCGGATGCGGCGCTGCCTTCCCAGCGGCAGGTGTCGTGGAACGGCCAGCAGCATGCGCAGAACATCGAATATCTGTTGGACCGGCCGAGTTTTGATCGCGGCCTGCGCGAGGATTTGCGTGCGGCTGGGGTCGAGTTGATCGAAGGGCGGGTGCTGACGGTGCAGTCCTCGACTGAGGGGCATCGGGTCGAGATCGAAGGGTGCGAAACGTTGGTCGCGGATTTCCTGGTGGAAGCGCGCGGACGTTCGGCGCCTGCCCTCGGCAAAGGTCTGCGCGGGCCGGAGACGGTCAGCCTGCTCAATCGCTGGCAGGCAGCGCCGGGCGACACCGCCAGCGCCGTGGAAAGCCTTGAGGACGGTTGGGCGTGGATGGCGCGCCGGGCCGACGGTCAGTGTTATTGGCAATGGACGGTAGACGTGGCCAGCGCTGCGTTGCCGGGCAAGGCGCAGTTGCTCGATTACTGCCGTCAACGGCGCCACGCTTCGGAAGTGGCACGGGCGTTTTTTGGCGATGGGCCGGAAACTGAACTACAACTGCACGCCCGCAGCAGCACCGCGATCTTGAGCCCGCAAGTGTGCGGCGATAACTGGATTCGGGTGGGCGACGCGGCGATGGCTGTAGACCCGTTGTCGGGCAACGGGATTTTCCAATCCCTGTCCTCGGCGTTACAGGCGCCGACGGTGATCAACACCCTGTTGCGTAAACCTGAGCGTGCAGCGTTGGCCCAGCGCTTTCATCAGCAGCGGGTGGAACAGTTGTTTTTGCGTTTCGCGCGGATCGGTCGGGATTTTTATGCGGATGAGCAGCGCTGGCTGGAGCAACCGTTCTGGCAGGCGCGGCGGCAATGGCCGGATGCTGAAGTGGCGCATGCCGAGGCGGATTTCGCGTCGTTGCGCATTGAGCCGGCGCCGGTGTTGCGGGACGGGTTTGTCGATGAGGCGGAGGTGGTGATCACGGCGGATCAGCCGCTGGGGATCTGGCATGTGCAGGGGGTTGAGTTGGCGCCGTTGCTGCGGCGGTTGTGGAGTGAACCGGCGGAACAGGCGTTGGCGGGGTTGACGGCGGAGCAGGGCAGGATGGTTCGCAGTTGGTTGTTGAGTCAGGGATATAAGCCGTGACCTCGCCGGCCCCTTCGCGAGCAAGCCCGCTCCCACAGGGGAACGCGATTCCCTGTAGGAGCGAGGCTTGCCCGCGAAGGCGGCCTAAAGAACGCCGCTAATTACAACTTGATCAACACCGACTTCAACTCGGTGTAATGCTCAATCGCCGCATACCCCATCTCCCGCCCAACCCCGGACATTTTGTACCCGCCAAACGGCAACGCCGGGTCCAGCGCGCTGTGGCAATTGACCCACACCGACCCCGACTTGATCCGCGGAATCATCCGGTGCACCGCCGCCAGATCATTCGACCAAATGCTCGCCCCCAGCCCATAAGGACTGTCATTCGCCATGCGCAACGCATCGGCCTCGTCATCAAACGGAATCGCCACCAGCACCGGGCCGAAGATTTCTTCCTGCACCAATGAATGCTTCTGATCGACATCGACTATCACCGTCGGCTTGACGAAGAACCCCGGCCCGAACTGCTCGCCACCACAGGCAATGGTCGCGCCGCTTTCCCGGCCCTGTTCGATGTAGCCGTAAACCCGCTCCTGCTGACGCTTGGAGATCAACGGCCCCATCTCGACCGTCGGGTCCATGCCGTTGCCGAGTTTCATGGCGTTGGCGATATCGGCGATGTCCGCCACCACATTGTCGAAATGCTTGCGCTGCACATACAGCCGCGAACCGGCACAGCAGACCTGGCCCTGGTTGAAGAAAATCGCGCTGGCGGCACCGGCTGCGGCGGACTTCAAATCAGCATCGCCCATGACGATGGTCGGCGATTTGCCGCCCAGTTCCAGGGTCACCCGGGTCATGGATTCCATGGCGATCTTGCCGATCTGCTTGCCCACGGCGGTCGAACCGGTGAAGGTCAGCTTGTCGACCAACGGGTTGTGGGTCAGCGCCGAACCAGCGGTGATGCCGGTGCCGGTGACCACGTTGAACACGCCTTCGGGATACCCGGCTTCCAGCACCAGTTCCGCCAGTTTCAACGCGCTTAGCGGGGTTTCGTCGGCGGGTTTGAGCACCACGGTGCAGCCGGTGGCCAGGGCCGGGCCGAGTTTCCAGCAGGCCAGCAGCAGCGGGAAGTTCCAGGCGACGATGGCGCCGACCACGCCCACCGCTTCACGACGGATAAAGCTGTGGAATTGATCGTTGGGCATCAGCGGCAACGACACCTCGACGCTGGAGCCCTCAATCTTGGTCGCCCAACCCGCCATGTAGCGCAGGAAATCGATGGACAGTTGCACATCCATCACTTGGGCCACCGCCGCGCTTTTACCGTTGTTCAGGCATTCCAGTTGCGCCAGCAGCTCGGCGTCGCGCTCCATCAGGTCGGCGAGTTTCCACAGCAGGTTTTGCCGCTCACGCGGGCGGGTTCGGGTCCAGGGCGAATCATCGAAGGCCCGGCGCGCCGCGAGCACGGCGCGGTCCATGTCCTCGGGAGTGGCGCGCGGCACCACGCACAGCACTTCACCGGTGGCCGGGTTGTGCAGGGGCATGGTCTGGCCGTCGGCGGCCTCGACCCAGTCACCGCCGATCAACATGCGCGGCGCGCGCTGGATAAACGCCGAAGTGGCGGGAAGCAGATAAGGAAGGGACATGGCGAGATCTCTTGTTGTTCGTGAGATCAGGGCTTTCGCAATGGCTGTGCCAAGTATCGGGGAGGGCCGGATGGGCCTGTATCGGCGAGGTTTCGCAGGTTGTGGACGAAGATGAAGCCCGGGATTTTTTCGCAAATTGCGACAGGCGCTGAGACGACGAGCAGCCGTGTTGCGCCCTTGAGACACTGACTTTTGAGGACTAGAATTTTCAGGCTCGAGGGGCGAAACGAGGGAGCCTTCGCCCGGCCACTCACCTGGCATAAGGGAGGTCACGATGTTCCTTTCAACCCTGGAAATTCAAAACATCATTGAACGCAGCTTTTTGCCGTCGGTTTGCACCTGCAACATGGAGGCCGACCAGTCCCTGACGATTCGGGTCTGTGACTGCATGACCGGCAAAGTCGACATGGTGGCGACCCACGTTCCCCTCTGGACGCTGGACAGTCCCCACGCCATCGCCTCGCTGGTGGCGGACATGCGGCAGGAAATCGAGGTTCACAAAGGCGTTCACCCCACCTTTTACATCTGAACAGACGACATGCCGCCCCTGGGTGCCGGGGCGGCATGACGCCGAACATTCAGGCTGCGAATTTCCGCACGACCCCAGCGATTGCATTGAGGCGGCTACGCTTGTCTCAGACTGCAACAGCTGTCGCGATATTAGACGCAGGTGATCGTGCCCAGACCGGGCTTCGGGCCTTCTTCTTCACGCAACTACTTGATAAAAAAGGATATCGGTAAGCTGGCACGCTCCGTGTATTGCTCATCGCAGACGTTTCTCTTGCCTCCGTCAGCGGTGCGCCGCCGGCGGCAGAAACCATAAAAACGATAAGCCACAACAATAAGAAAGCACCGTGCGAGGTTCGACGTTGATGAAGAGAAGACTCCGATCAGGCCTGAGCGCCAGTCTGCTGGCCGTGGCCGCTTGTGTGGCGCTGCATTCGCCTTACAGCCTGGCAGCCCGCGACGCCCAGACCATCCTCAAGGAAACCTGCCAGGGCTGTCACACCCCCGAGGCCGATAATGCCCTGAGCCGCATCAGCCACCAGCGCAAGACCCCGGAAGGCTGGCTGATGAGCATCGCGCGGATGCAGACCATGCACGGTTTGCAGATCAGCGATGACGACCGCCGCACCCTGGTCAAATACCTGGCCGACACCCAAGGCCTGGCGCCGAGCGAAACCGATGGCGTGCGTTATGCGCTGGAACGTCGCCTGAATACCGTCGAAAAATTCGACGACCAGACCAGCCAGATGTGCGGCCGCTGCCACTCCGGCGCGCGGGTCGCCCTGCAACGCCGTCCGGCCCAGGAATGGGAGCGTCTGGTGAATTTCCACCTCGGCCAGTGGCCGTCCCTCGAATACCAGGCCCTGTCCCGGGATCGCGACTGGTTCGATATCGCCCGCAAAGACATGGTGCCGCTGTTGGCCAAGCGTTATCCGCTGGACAACCCGGCCTGGAAAAAATGGCTGGGCACTGCGCCGAAAAGCGATGCGCTGGTCGGCGACTGGAGCTTCAGCGGTCACTTGCCGGGTAAAGGTGAATTGGCTGGCGTGATGAGCGTCACCGCCGATGGCAGCGACACCTTCAAGGTCAGCGTCAAAGGCCAATACGCCGATGGCAGCGCATTCAATGGCGACGGCAGCGCGATTCTCTACAGCGGCTACGAATGGCGCGGCAACGTGACGGTTGATGGCGTGACCATGCGCCAAGTGTTCGCCGCTCAGGGCAATGCAATGCAAGGCCGGATGTTCGAGGCTGAGCACGATGAACGCGGTCTGGATTTCGTGGCGGCGAAGCAGGGCAGCAGTCGCTTGCTGGCGGTGCAGCCGGGTTACCTGAAGGCGGGTGTTGAAACCGAAGTGACGTTGATCGGCAGCGGTCTCACCGGCAAACCGAACTTCGGCAAAGGCGTGGAAGTGGTCGCCGTTATTGAGCAAAGTCCTGAGCGGATCAGGGTCAAACTCAAGGCTGCAGCGAATGCCCAACCAGGTCTGCGCAACGTCACCGTCGGCACGCTGAAAGGCCCGACCCTGTCGGTCTACAGCAAAATCGCGTCGGTCAAAGTCGTGCCGGAATTCTCCGTGGCGCGGATCGGCGAGGGCGGTGGTTCGACGCCGAAAGTCCAGGGCCGTTTCGACGCCGAAGCCTGGGGCAAGGGCGCCGATGGCAAGCCGTATCGCATCGGCGTGTTCCCGGCGCAGTGGAAGGTCGAAGCCTTCGACGACCGCGCCAAGGAGGACGAAGACGTCAAGTTCGCCGGCACCATGCAGGCCGACAGCGGCGTGTTCACCCCAGGCGATGCTGGGCCGAACCCACAACGCAAAATGTCTACCAACAATGCCGGCAACCTCAAGGTGATTGCCGCCGTCGACGACGCAGGGAAATCCCTGACCGGCGAAGGCCACATGATCGTCACCGTGCAACGCTGGAACAATCCACCCATTCCATGAGTTGGCTGATCTCTCACGGTTTCAGACACTTTTCGGAATGATCGCAGGCCCCGCCAAGCGGGGTTTGCACAGGAGGTTGCAATGGGCGCTATTTTGAATCTGGTCGAACGGAATCTGCACGAAGTGCACGTCGATGCCGACCGCATGCTGTTTCACATTCCCAGCAGTTCGCTGTTCGCAAGCGATGAACTGACGGGCACCATCATCGACACCTTGCGCGGTCCCGGTTGTTCTTCGGACGACCTGATCCAGCGCCTGGCCGCGCGTTTCAATGGTGAAGAAATCACCGAAACCCTGCGCGAGCTGATGGCCCTGGAACTGGTCAGCGACGGCTCGCCCCTGACCCCGGACATCGGCACCAAACGGGTCGAGCGCACCGCGATCAACACCGTGGTGCTCAACGTCAACACTGGTTGCAACCTGAGTTGCACCTACTGCTACAAGGAAGACCTCGACAAGCCGTCGGCGGGCAAGAAAATGGACATCGAAACCGCAGTCGCCTCGGTGGAGATGCTGCTGCGCGAATCCCCGGACGAAGAGCGTTTCACCGTGGTGTTTTTCGGTGGCGAGCCGCTGAGCAATCGCAAGCTGATCGAGTACATGGTCGACTATTGTGAAAAACGGTTTGCCGAGGCGGGCAAGTTCGTCGAGTTCGTCATGACCACTAACGCGACGCTGCTCACCGAAGACACCGTGGATTACCTCAACGCCCACCGTTTCGGGCTCTCGGTGAGTATCGACGGGCCGAAAACCGTGCACGATCGCAACCGCATCACCGTCGGCGGGCAGGGCACGTATGACGTGGTGCGGCGCAAGGCCGAGATGCTGCTGTCGCGCTACAACAGTCGTCCGGTCGGCGCGCGGGTGACCCTGACCACGGGCGTCACCGACGTGGAAACCATTTGGGATCACCTGTTCAACGAGCTGGGGTTTGCCGAGGTCGGTTTTGCCCCGGTGACGTCGGGCGATATCAGCACTTTCAATCTGTCCAGCGACGAGTTGATTGAAGTCTTCGCCAACATGAAGAAGCTCGGCCGACGCTATCTGGAAGCCGCGCTGGAACACCGCAATATCGGTTTCTCCAACCTGCACCAGTTGATCACCGACATCCACGAAGGTCACAAAAAAGCCCTGCCGTGCGGCGCGGGCCTGAAGATGTTGGCGGTGGATCACAAGGGTGAGCTGAACCTGTGCCACCGATTCACCGGTTCGTCACTGCCGACCTTCGGCAACGTCCACAGCGGCGTGAAGCAAGTCGAATTGAACGACTTCCTGTCCCAACGCCTGGACCGCACCAACACCGGGTGCGAGGACTGCCAGATCCGCAACCTGTGCTCCGGCGGCTGCTATCACGAAAGCTATGCCCGTTACGGCGACCCGACCCACCCGACCTATCACTACTGCGAACTGATGCGTGACTGGGTCGACTTCGGCATCGAGGTCTACACCCGGATCATGGCCCACAACCCTGCGTTTATCAGCAGCTACATCACTCCGCGCAAGGCTCACTGATATGAAACATCTCAAGGCAATCAATAACAAAGCGCTGAAAATGGACAAGGCCGCGGAGGAAAACCGCATCGAAGAAGTGGTGGCGATGAGCTCCGTCGCCGGCTGCGCCTCGACCACGGATCCGGGCTGGGAGATCGATGCATTTGGCGGTGTGTCGTCGCTGTGCCAACCGATGGAAGCGGACCTGTACGGCTGCTCCGACCCTTGCTGGTGGCCGGCCCAGGTGCCCGACATGATGAGCACCTACCCGGACTGGAACAAGGACGCGCAGGCCTCCAACGACAACTGGCGCAACCTCGGCACTGTCTTCCCCAAAGACAAATAATCGGACAGAGAGAAGGATTCCAGCATGCTTCGTATCAAAGCCTGCGGCCTGGCCGCATTCGCCGTCCTGGGTGCTTGTTCGCTCAACGTTCTGGCCGATGAAAACACCGCGTTGCAAGACGGTCACGAGTACATGTTGACCACCAATTACCCGAACAACCTGCACGTGATCGACCTGGCCAGCGACACCTTGTTCAAGACCTGCAAGATGCCGGATGCCTTCGGCCCAGGCACCGTGCAACTGTCGCCGGATCGCAAGACCGCGTATGTGCTGAACAATCATTACGCGGACATCTACGGCGTCGAACTCGACAGCTGCAAGCAGGTGTTCCACGCCAGCATCACCCAGAAACCGGGGGAGAAAGCCAAGTCGATGTTCGCCTTCACCTTGAGCCACGACGGCAAGGAATTGTTCGCCATCGCCAACCCGACGTTGATGCTCAATGACCGCTATGAAGTGCAACAGCCTCGGCTCGATGTCTACTCGACCGACGCCGGCATGAGTGCCAAACCGGTGCGCAGTTTCCCGGCGCCACGGCAGTTGACCATCATGCAGAGCGGCGACGACGGCACGCTGTATGTGGCTGGGGCGGACGTCTACAAGGTCGATGTGAAGACCGGCAAGTTCGACGTGCTGATCCCCAGCCGTCACTGGAAACGCGAAAACTACAGCGCGCCGGACGTGCTCTATGTGTGGAACCAGCAGACCTATCGCCATGACTTCTCGTTGCTCTACACGGCGGCGAAATTCAAGGACAAGAAGCAGGACCCACTGACCGCCGAATACCTCTATGGGCTGTTCAGCATCGACCTGAAAACCGGCAAGACCGAAACCACCGACTTCGGCCCGTTGACGGAAATCTACTTCAGCGGCATGCGCTCACCCAAGGACCCGAACCTGATGTTCGGCGTGCTCAACCGTTTGGCCAAGTACGACATCAAGCAGAAAAAAATGCTCCAGGCGGCAACGCTGGATCACTCTTACTACTGCATTTCCTTCAATAAGGACGGCAGCAAGATCTATCTGGCCGGGACGTTCAATGACGTGGCGATCTTTGATCCGGAGAGCATGAAGCAGATTGGGAATATCAAGTTGCCGGGTGGGGATATGGCGATTACCACGGCGCAGATATTTGTTCGGTAACGGCAGCGCCTGAACGGACGCCTTCGCGGGCAAGCCTCGCTCCTACAGGGGATTTGTGATCGACGCAAAACCCTGTAGGAGCGAGGCTCGCCCGCGAAGAGGCCCTCACTGACACCGCAGCATCAAGCCCCAGGCACCGGGCAGCTCAAATCCCCTTCCTCGCACTTCAAGTAAGTCTTGAACGCCTCGACCCGCGCCTTGGTCAGCCCGGTGGTGCAGTTGCTGTAGATCAGCGGATACACACTGCCACCGTCCACCCCGGAGGCCGAGAATTTGCACTCCGCATCCCGAAACGCCACCCAACTCCGCTGCGCGCTGACCAGCAGTTTCTTGGTATCGGGACTGTCCTTCAACCGCTGGGTGATCTGCTGATAAAGCGCATTCAGCTCTTTATCCGCCGCTTTGAATTGCTGGGCGGCGCACTGGTTCATATCGCCCTGGTTAGTGGCATTGTCACAATCCACGGCATGCGCGACGGTGGTGAAGAGCAGCGGGATCAGCGCCAGGAGAAAGCGAGGGGGCATAAGGGATTCTCACGATGACATTGGAAAGTAGGGGCAGTGTAGCGAATCCACAACTCACCACTACCCCTGTGGGAGCGAGCCTGCTCGCGAAGAGGGAGTGTCAGGCAACATCAATGTCGACTGACACTCCCTCTTCGCGAGCAGGCTCGCTCCCACAGGGATTTTTGTGGCCTGATAAATCTATGTCTGCCACTCCAAACATTTTTCATTCGATTCATATTCAAGCCAAGGCACATCATGCGCCGTCCAGATATGCGCCTGCGGCCTCATCTCCGGATCATCATCCAGCGTCGCCACCCGCACAATCACATGCGGCTGCGCCAAGCGCTCCGCCATCAATTGCGAACCACACACCGAACAAAAATGCCGCAATTTGCCCGGCGACGATTCATAACTGCTCAGCCGATCCTGCCCCTTGGTCCAGCGAAAATGCTCGCGCATCACCCCGGCGGTCGAGGCGAAGGCCGCAGCGTGGGCCTTGCGGCAGGTCTGGCAATGACAATGGCTGATCGGCATGTCGAGGCTGTCGAGCTGGTACTCGATGGTTTTGCACAGGCAGCTTCCGCGCAGGCTATTCATTACCATGCTCTGGCTGAGTGAGTGGGGCGTGATCTTTTGCCGTCTGATACAGAGCTTCAGCTGTGGCTTCAATGTCATCTCGCTGATGCAACTTTGTCAGCCAACCCTCGGGAATCGCCTGTACACCGTAATAGGCGCCGGCCAACTGACCGACGATTGCGGCGGTCGTATCCGCATCGTCCCCCAGGTTCGCGGCTTCCAGGATGGCGGCTTCAAAACTGTCGGTGTGATGAAAACACCACAAGGCCGCTTCCAGCGATGCAACGCAATACCCACTGCCGCGGATCTCACTTTTCGGTTTGCCCAGGTAATCTCCTCGTGCGATCTCCGCGACCTTGGGTTCAAGGAAGGTCGTTTCCGGCAGACTGCGCAAATCTTCCTTGAAAGCACATTGCAGTGTCTTGCCAATTAATTCGGCGAACAACTGGCAGCATTCGATCGCTTCCGGCGCGGCGTGGGTGGTCCGGGAACTGTCGGCGGCAAAGGTTCTGATCCGTTCTATGTCGGGAAAGTAATACAGCACCACCGGCACCAATCTCATCAACGAGCCGTTGCCGGCACTAGCCGGATCGGTTGAGCCAGCAAAAGGGTCGCCGGTTTCCTGGTAGCGGGTAAGGGCGTCACGCACGGTCATGCCAATGTCGAAGCATTCGCCGGTTGAACTGAGGTAACCCCAATGCCACCAGTTGAGGTAACGGCCCATTTGATCGGCCGCGTTGAATCCGGTTTTGGTCAACAGGCTTTCCGCGAGGCAAAGCGCCATTGAGGTGTCATCAGTCCATTGCCCCGGCTTCAAGTTGAAAGGGCCGCCGCCCACCATGTCGGTCAGGCTGGCGAACGAGCCGCGCGGCTGGAATTCGACGCTGGTTCCAATGGCATCGCCGCATGCCAGTCCCAGCAGGGCCCCGCGATAACGCTCCGAGAGTGATGGCTGCATGAATCGTCCTTGTCTGGTTCAACTTCGCCGCAAACGTTAGCAGTTTCGATCGGCCAACTCTCGTCCTTAATCCAGAACCGAAGGTCCAAAATACAGCCTGATATTTCAGACTATGTTGATAGTCGCACTGGCTTGATACAACTTTAGGGTTGGTCTTGTGGTCTTACAGGCCTACTGTTCAGTACAGGAGGTGACTTATGAATCCAGCATCAGATCGCATCGAAAGAAAGATTTTGCTCAAGGCGCCGCGTTCGCATGTGTGGCGCGTGTTGGCCAATGCCGAGGCGTTCGGCCAGTGGTTTGGCGTGGCGCTTGAGGGCAAGCGCTTTGTTGCGGGTGAGTGGACTCAGGGGCAGATTACTTACCCCGGCTATGAGCACTTGCTGTGGAATGTGCTGGTGGAGCGGGTAGAGCCGGAGCGGGTGTTTTCGTTTCGCTGGCACCCGTATGCCGTGGAGCCGGACGTCGATTATTCCCAGGAGCCGACCACCCTGGTGAAATTCGAACTCCAGGACATGGACGAAGGCACGTTGTTGACGGTTGTCGAGTCCGGTTTCGATCACATTCCCCAATCCCGCCGGCTCAAGGCGTTCCGCATGGACAGTCGTGGCTGGGATGAGCAGATGAGCAATATCGAAGAGTTTCTGAAAGTCAGCGAAAAGGCCCGCGAACATCAGGGCGAGTGAATGTTTGAACTCTGGTTGAAGCGCTGGGCGCTGGTGCCCGACGGCAAGCCGATCATCACGCCCGGCAGTCGTTTGCTGCCGGTACGGATGGGTGAAGTGCCGGCGATGTTGAAGGTGGCGGTGGACGCCGAGGAGAAGTTCGGCAATCTGCTGATGACCTGGTGGGACGGCGAGGGCGCCGCCCAGGTGTTTGCCCATCACGGCGACGGCTTGTTGATGGAGCGTGCCATGGGCCGGCGTTCACTGATGAACATGGCGCTCAATGGCCAGGACGACGAAGCCAGCCAGATTATGTGTGCTGCGGTGGCGCGGTTACATGCACCGCGCCTTTCACCCTTGCCGCCGCTGGTGCCTTTGGCGCAATGGTTCAGTTCGTTGCATCTGGCAGCCGCGCAATACGGCGGCCTCTATTCCCTCAGTCTGGCGACTGCCGAAGCGTTGCTGGTGACGCCACAAGACGTGGTCGTGCTGCATGGCGACATCCACCACGACAATATCCTCGATTTCGGCCCGCGAGGCTGGCTGGCCATCGACCCCAAGCGGGTGATCGGCGAGCGCGGTTTCGATTACGCCAACCTGATTTGCAACCCTGAACTGCCTACGGCGACCGACCCGCTGCGCTTTGCGCGACAAATCAAGATCGTGGCCAAAGCTGCAGCGCTTGAGCGTCGGCGTTTGCTGCAATGGGTGCTGGCATTTGCCGGATTGTCGGCGGCCTGGTTTCTGGAGGATGACGCCACCCTGGCGGCCGAAGGTCAGCTGCAAGTCGCTAAACTCGCGGCCTCCATGCTGGATACCTGAGGTATCTAAGGGTTTTCGGAAGGGGTGGTATAGCGAATGTCTTACACGCGGTGGTAGCTATGTCGTCTATTGCACATTGGATCCGAAGCGTAATCTAGCCTCATCAACTGAAGCACAGGAAGTGCTCAGGATCACGGATGATCGACCATAAGCAAGGATTCGCTGCCGACAGGGAGTCGACATGGTCTTGGAAAAACCCGCTTCGGCGGGTTTTTTTTCGCCTGTCGGAAAGTGGGCTGGATTTGTGGAAGTGAGCCATACCCAGATACCGCGCCGAACCGAAATCCCCCTGTGGGAGCGGGCTTGCTCGCGAATGCGGTCTGCCAGTGACATGGATGCAGGATGTGCCGCCGTCTTCGCGAGCAGGCTCGCTCCCACAATTTGATCCCAGCCATTCAAAAATACCTCGCCGAACTCAGATCCCTTGTGGGAGCGGGCTTGCTCGCGAATGCGGTCTGTCAGTGACATCGATGCTAGATGTGCCGCCGTCTTCGCGAGCAGGCTCGCTCCCACAATTTGATCCCAGCCATTCACAAATACCTCGCCCAACCCAGAACCCCTGTGGGAGCGAGCCTGCTCGCGATGAGGCCATCACATTCAAAATAGATGTTGGCTGACCCGCCGCCATCGCGAGCAGGCTCGCTCCCACAGGGAGATTTTCGCTTCTAATGGTCAATCGCTTACACGCGCTCGCGGGTATGTCGTCTGTTTAAGCTTCGGCGATGCGCATATTCTGGATCCATCAACTGAAGCACAGGGAGTGCTCAGGATCACGGATGATCGACCATTAGCCAGGATGGCTGCCGACAGGATGTCGCAATGGTCTTGAGAAACCCGCTTCGGCGGGTTTTTTTATGGGCGATGAAAAAGTCTTTCCGAAAGCCTGTGGCGGCAAGGGCATTGGTCCTCGCCGCCACGATCATTTACTGAAGGTTCAACCTGGCCGCCGCCCGCTCAGTGATCAGCTTGCGCTGTACATACGACGGCGCCGCCCGCCGTTGCGCCTCTTCCACGATGCTCTGCGGCGCGGTTTCAGGGCTGCCGGCCTGGAATGGTGGCGCTGGCGCATATTCGAGTTGCAGCTGCACCACTTGCGCGGTGTCATTGCCGAACAGCTCGGCAGCCAGAGTCAGGGCGAAGTCGATGCCCGCCGTGATCCCGCCACCGGTAAACAGATTGCCGTCGCGCACCACCCGATCTTTCACCGGGATCGCGCCCAATGTGCCGAGCAAATCGTGATAAGCCCAGTGAGTGGTAGCGCGTTTGCCGTTGAGCAGGCCCGCCGCGCCGAGCACCAGCGACCCTGTGCACACCGACGTAACGTAGCGCGCATTGACCGCTTGAGCCTTGATGAAGGCCAGGGTTTGCTCATCTTCCATCAAGGGCCCGACACCCGCGCCGCCCGGGATGCAAATCACATCCAACGCCGGACAGTCTTCGAAGGTGGTGGTCGGTTTCAGGACCAGGCCGGTACTGGCCGTGACCGGTACCAAGTCCTTCCAGATCAGATGCACCTGCACGTCCGGCAGCGAGGCCAACACGTCATAAGGGCCGGTCAGGTCCAGTTGTTGAACCTGTGGAAACAACAGAAAACCGATCTGCAAGGTCATGGCGTTTATTCTCCTGGAGGGGGGTGGACGGCTTCACTGTAGGCTCGTAGGATCTGGCGTATCCGCCAATCACCCCACGAATTACGCCAATCATGCCGAAATCCATTCATGTGCTCGCGTTTGCCAATGTCCAGGTGCTCGACGTCACCGGGCCGTTGCAGGTGTTTGCCTCGGCCAACGACATTGCCCGGCAACAGGGTTTGCCCGCGCCCTATGCGCCGTCGGTGATTGCCAGCGGTGGCGGGGCGGTGATGTCATCGGCGGGTCTTGCACTGTTGGCCGAGCCGTTGCCCTCCGGCAGCAGCGACACGTTGATCATCGCTGGCGGTTGGGGCGTTTACTCGGCGGCCGAAGACGCGCAGCTGGTGGAGTGGGTGGGCGAACACGCAACCGGTTGTCGCCGCGTTTCTTCAGTCTGCACCGGCGCATTTCTGCTGGCGGCCAGTGGCTGGCTCGACGGTCGGCGCGTAGTAACCCACTGGACCCGTTGTGAGGAGTTGGCGCAAAAGCATCCGCGCCTGCACGTCGAGCCCAACCCGATCTTCATCAATGACGGCCCGGTGTGGACCTCGGCGGGCGTCACCGCTGGCATCGACCTGGCGCTGGCCATGGTCGAAGAAGACCTCGGTCGTGCCATGGCATTAGACGTAGCCCGGCAATTGGTGGTGTTTCTCAAACGTCCGGGCGGCCAATCTCAGTTTAGCGTGACCTTGTCCCTGCAACAGGAAGGCAACCGTTTCGACGAACTTCATGCCTGGATCAGTGAAAACCTCACCAAGGACCTCGGCGTCCCGACTTTGGCGCTGCAAGCTGGCATGAGCGAACGCAGCTTCATCCGCCACTACCGCACCGACACCGGCCAGACTCCGGCCCGGGCCATCGAACTGATCCGCGTCGAAACCGCGCGGCGGCTGCTCAGCGACACCGGCGTGCCGATCAAGCGGGTCGCGGTGCAATGCGGTTTCGGCAGCGAAGAAACCCTGCGCCGCAGCTTTCTGCGGGCCATTGGAGTGACGCCGCAAGCCTATCGCGAACGCTTCAGCGTCAGCCTTTCAGTAGATCCGCTTTCAGTAGATCCAGCAGTGCCTTAATCGTCGCTTCCGGCGCCTCTTCTGGAATGTTATGCCCAACGCCTGTCAGCACTCGGCGCTCGTAACGGCCGGTGAAATGCTCGACGTCTTCGTCGGCTTCCGGCGCCGGCCCGACACCATCGTCAGCGCCGCACAGGGAAATCGTCGGCACGCTGATCGGTGGTTGTTTAGCCAGGGCTTCTTCCATCCATTCCAGCGCAGGATCGCCCGCCACATACATGAACCGATGCCGATACGAGTGAATCACTACCTCGACAAAATCCGGGTTATCGAAGGCCGGAGCGCTCAACGGATAACGCTCGGCGTTCCTGGCCCAGGTCGGCGACCACAGGCGCCAGAGCAATTCGCAAAAGGCTCGGCGATTTTGCGTCAAGCCTTCAACACCGCGCGCAGTGTGGAAGTAGTACTGATACCAGAGGCGATGCTCGGTCTCCGGATCCAACGGCTGGATCGAGCCCGGAATGTTCTGCAAGTTGTAGCCATCACCAGTGACCAGGCCGCGAACCCGCTCCGGCCACAACGCCGCCACAATGCACGCCGCCCGACCGCCCCAGTCATAACCACAGAGCGTGGCTTGTGGAATGGCGAGGGCATCCATCAGGTCCAGCAGATCCTGGGCGAGCGCGGCTTGCTGGCCGGAGCGCAGGGTGTCGGGGCTGTTGAAACGCGTCGGGCCATAGCCGCGCAGATACGGGACGATGACGCGATAGCCTTGTGCGGCGAGGGCCGGGGCGATTTCGTCGTAGGCGCGGGGCGAGTAGGGGAAGCCGTGGAGCAGGATGATGGGTTTGCCGGTGATGGGGCCGTGTTGTTCGTAGGCGATTTTCAGGGCTGGGGCTTCAACAGCGTGAATGACAGTTGGCTGGGTCACGAGAGAACTCCTGATCATTGGCATTCGAGAACACTGGAAAATTGAAGCCGAGCGCTAAATCTGTGGCGAGGGAGCTTGCTCCCGCTCGGCTGCGCAGCAGTCGCGTAGGCTGAAGGGACCGCTTCGCGCTCCAGCGGGAGCAAGCTCCCTCGCCACAGGATCTATGTCAGTCCGAGGTCTCGACTTCTGCCACCTGATTAAAATACTTCGACCGATCCGGCGTAAACGTCACCACCATCTTCGTCCTCGAACAGGTAAGCGCCCGCTCCACAGCCAAATCAATATCCAGATCTTCCCCGCGCAATCCCTGCCATTGCGCCAGGTATTTGAGGGATCCGTACTTTTCGAGTTTTTTCAGGCTGCGGCTCACGCCACCTTTCCAGCCCAGCACCGGTAGTTCGTCGGCGAGGCACTGTTGGGCGAGGTCGGGGAATCGGGTGGCGCGTTGGCGGCCGATTTCCCAGCATTTGATCAGGCCCTTGTCGTGGGCTTCCCACAGTGCATCCCGGTTCAGGCCGGAGCGTAGTGGGGCGTCGATGCTGCGGTGGATGCGCTGGGTCATTCTTGGTCCTTGAATTCGGGTTTTGTTGGACAGCTCCGCTGTACCCGTTGACGGTGGATGGTAGGGGCGGATGTAACAGCTGGCAACAAGGTATTTCCGAGTGTAGGACCTGCGTTACGTACAGCGAACACAAGGAAATCGTTTAACTGTTGTACTGAGTGAAGTACAGACCTCTGTGGCGAGGGGGCTTGCCCCCGTTAGGCTGCGCAGCAGCCGTAAACCAGCAAATGCGGTCCTTCTGAAGAAATGTGCCTACGGATACAGGGGCCGCTGCGCGACCCAGCGGGAGCAAGCTCCCTCGCCACAAGGGGGGCGTAGTGATGAGAGGGCTCGCGTTTTTGTTTATTGTCGAGTCTGGAAAAGAGATATTTCTGACGTGATCTGTTGGTTATGTATGACAACTCGCTTCAAGCTTTCGACGCTTCATTTGAAACGACGCTTTAAATGAGGTTCCAGAACGAGGCGACTATTGGCATCGATGCAATACTCCACGAGTTTGCTTTCTTCAAAAAAGTCGACGCTGATAATGCTCGAACGATAAATAAAGTAACTCTCTATATCGAACCAGGCGTTGATTTCCTTGGTTAACTTGGTTGGGCCGGATAAGGCTGTATATCGCGTCATGGACAGTCTCCAAGGATACGTCGATGTCGGCGGATGTCGCATGACGTCAGTGATGTAGTGCGCGAGCTGTTCAACAGAAACGAATATGTTTCCTTCCCAATAATTTTGAAAGGCCGGCCAGAATAGTTCTGAATCAAACTTTCCATAGTATTCAATGGACAGAATGATTCGTTGTTTTTGACTGATTTTTTTCAGTTGTCCGAAACTTAGGTATTTATTGCTGTCAGGGATCAGGCGATCTTCTAATCCACGAAGTATATCCGCTTTGAATGCCTGATGATCAAACCGGTTATCTTCTTCGTCATGGAGCGTATTGAAGTCCAGGATGATGAACTCGTCGGGGTTCTGATCAAGGAAGGTGGTAGCGGCACCTATGATTTCTTTAAGGCGTCGCCCCCGAATTTTCCAGTGATAGGTCTTGAATTCGTTATTTTGAAAAAGCATGCGAAGATCAAACGACCTTGCACCATTTCTCATTTGCCAGAGTAAGTCATGGTTCTGGCAGAGTGCCCAGTTGGCCAAGGTAGACTCGGGAAATGAGTGACCGATGTCCCAATCCATACCGGCATTGTGGCAGCCGGGCCAGATAAAATCACCGATGTTTAAACTGTCGATATGGGGTGTGGTGCTCATCCAGTTGGCATAGTTGATAGGGGTTGTTTTATTGCTGGCGTGATTCATGTTAGTGGTTCTAGTAAGTGAGTAATAAAAAGTGTATGGGCCTTGGCGCAGGTGGACTGCGTAAGCTTGGGCTTGAGGTCTTTATAGTCTGTGGTGCGGTAAGGTTGAAAGTTTGGAAGTGTGGCAGCAAGATTCAATCGAAGTGCATGAGTTGTTAGTAAAGTTAGTTGGATGTTAGATGCTCGGGTGCAAGGCATTGGGGGGCGACCAATGCCTGGTGACGACTCTCAAGGCTGCCAGTAATTCTTCTCCCCACTCAATTTACGATCGAGAAAACTCGCCGCACTAATCAACGCCAGGTGAGTCAGTGCCTGCGGCGTATTCCCCAGATGTCGCGCATGACTGTCGAACTCCTCGGCATATAACCCCAAAGGATTGGCATACCTCAGAAGCTGTTCAAACTCCAGATGCGCTTTCTCAACCTGACCCGCCCGGGCCAGGCATTCGACATACCAGAACGAGCACGCGGCGAACGCACCTTCGGTGCCGGACAGGCCGTCGATCTGGCTGTCTTCGTTGCGATAGCGGTAGACCATGCCGTCGCGCACCAGGGTTTTCTGGATCGCTTCCAGGGTCGAGAGCCAGCGCGGGTCCTTGGCGCTGACGAAGCGCACCAGCGGCATCAGCAGCATCGAGCCGTCGAGGGCGGTGCCGCCGATGTGCTGCACGAAGTGCCCGCGCTCTTCGTTCCAGAAGTTTTCCCAGATGTCGGCGTAAATCGCCTGGCGCGTCTGGTCCCAGCGGGCGAACGGCGCGGGCAGGGAGCGTTTCGAGGCCAGGCGAATCGCCCGGTCGACGGCGACCCAGCACATCAGCCGCGAGTGCAAAAAGTGATGCTGCTCGCCGCGCATTTCCCAGATGCCGACGTCTTCGGTCTGCCAGGTTTCGCAGACCTGATCGACCACTTCCACGGTATGTTTCCAGCCTTCATGGGAGATGGCTTCGCCGTACTTGTTGACGAGATAAACGGCGTCCATCAGCTCGCCGAAGATGTCGAGCTGGATCTGGTTGTAGGCACCATTACCGATGCGCACCGGTTTTGCGCCGCCGTGGCCGGCCAGGTGCGTGAGTTCGGTTTCCGGCAATTCCTGGCGACCGTCGATGGCGTAGAGGATGTTGATTTTCATCGACTGGCCGTGGCAATCGCTAACCCGATGGCGCATCCATTTCATGTAGGCGTTGGCTTCCTCGACGAAACCCAGGCGCATAAACGCGTACACGGTGAACGAGGCGTCGCGGATCCAGGTGTAGCGGTAATCCCAGTTGCGCTCGCCGCCGGGGGTTTCCGGCAGGCCGAAGGTCGCGGCGGCGAGAATCGCGCCGTGTTTGCGCGAGGTCAGCAGCTTCAGTGCGAGGGCCGAGCGGTTGACCATTTCCCGCCAGCGCCCGCGATAGTTGGACTGGCCGATCCAGTCGCGCCAGAACTTCAGGGTGCGTTCCATGCACATCTCGGCGGCGCCTTCCTTGAAGCGCGGGTCGTCGATGGCGCCCAGCAAAAATGCTGCGCTTTGACCCTGTTTGAGGGTGAATTCGGCGATGGCGGCGTTGCCATCGAGGCTCAGTGCCTGATCCGAAGACAGGCGCAGGGACGGCTGATCCGCCGCCTCGAAGGTCACCTCTTTTTCATCCATGCGCGCGCGGGTCTTGGCCCGGGCGTAGTCATGCCGTACCGCGCAGCGCATGCGCATCGTCGCGGTGCCGCTGACCACGCGCACTCGGCGCATCAGCATCGGCAGGTCATCTTCGCTGTCACCGATGGGCAGCAGATCGGTGACTTCGACCACGGCGCTATCGCTCAGCCAGCGGGTTTGCAGCACGTTGGTGTCCGGCAGGTAGATTTGCTCGCGTCGGGCGTCGGGCAGGTCCGGGGACAGCTGGAAGATCCCGGCTTCGGGGGTGTCCAGCAGCGAGCAGAAGATCGACGGGCTGTCGAACTCCGGCCAGCAGAAGAAATCCACGCTGCCCTTGTCGTTGACCAACGCGGCACTGCGCATGTCGCCAATGATGCCGTGGGCGTCGATGGCGCTTTGTCGTTCGGGATGATGATCAGCCATTGCCACGGAACTCCGGATAGAGGCTCATGCCGCCGTCGATAAACAGGGTGGTGCCGACGATGTAGTCGGACGCATCGGAGGCGAGAAACACCACGGCGCTGGCGATATCGTCGACATCACCGATGCGGCCGTAAGGGATGAGTTCAAGCAGTTTCTGCGCGGCGTCGCCCTCGGTTTCGGCGCGGTTGATCGCCGTGCGAATTGCCCCCGGCGCGATGCCGTTGATGCGGATTTTCTGCTGGCTGACTTCCTGGGCCAGGGTCTGCATCAGCATGTCGACACCGCCCTTGGACGCGGCGTAATTGACATGCCCGGCCCAGGGGATGCGCTGGTGCACCGAGCTCATGTGGATGATCTTGCCGGCAGCCTTGGAAACGCCTTCGCGAATGCCCTGCTGGGTGAAAATCCGCAGGGCGGCGCGGGCACAGAGGAACTGGCCAGTGAGGTTGACGCCAATCACCTGGTTCCAGTCGGCGAGGCTCATGTCCACGGCTTTCGCGTCTTTTTGCATCCCGGAATTGGCCACCAGGATGTCGAGGAAGCCGAAGGCCTCAATGGTCTGTGCGAACAGGCGTTCGACGTCTTCTTCCTTGGAGACATCGGCGCCAATGGCGATGGCGCGACCGCCGCCGTCATTGATCTGCCGCGCCAGTGCTTCGGCGGGTTCAGCCTGGGAGTTGTAGTTGATCACGACCGCAGCACCGGCGGCGGCCAGGGCCTTGGCAGCGCCGGCACCGATGCCGGAACTGGCGCCGGTGACCAGCGCGACTTGTTGCTCGAGGGAAATCTGCATGCAGGTTAGCGCCTTGAAGGGAGGGCTTATTTAGCTGACTGATAGGCCGCTATGAGAGTTCAGCGTTGAACATGAAAAGATCGCAGCCTTCGGCAGCTCCTACATGGAAATGCGATCCCCTGTAGGAGCTGCCGAAGGCTGCGATCTTTTGATCTTCAAGGCTTTACCGCACCGAGGCCTTCACATTCCCCCAACAATTCCCCGCTTTCCCCTCAACCCGCCTTATGGCAACTTGCAGGCCCGAATCGAGACCCGCACCCCATGGCAAACCCCTACCGCGAACTGTTCAAAGCCCCTGGCGCCGGGGCCTTCGTGCTGGCCGGGATGATCGCGCGCATGCCGATTTCCATGACCGGCATCGGCCTGATCACCATGCTCTCGCAGTTAAAGGGCGGCTACGGTTTGGCCGGCGCAGTAGCGGCAACCTTCGCCCTGGCCACCGCATTTTGTGCGCCACAGGTCTCGCGCCTGGTGGATCGCTACGGCCAGAGCCGGATCCTGCCGGTGTCGGCGCTGCTCGGCGGGGGAGCGCTGTTGATGCTGTTGCTGTGCACCCGCTTGCAGGCGCCGCACTGGACGCTGTTCGCGTTCGCCGCCCTGGCCGGGTGCATGCCGAGCATGTCGGCGATGGTCCGGGCGCGCTGGACCGAGCTCTATCGCGGCCAGCCGCAACTGCAAACCGCGTATGCCCTGGAATCGGTGCTGGATGAAGTTTGCTTTATTGTCGGGCCGCCGCTGTCGGTGGGGCTGTGCGTGGTCGCGTTCCCCGAGGCCGGGCCGTTGGCGGCGTTGCTGATGCTCGCAATCGGTGTCACCGCGTTTGTCTTGCAGCGCAGCACCGAACCGCCGGTGCACCCGCATGAAGTCCAGCATCAGGGCTCGATCATTCGCTCGGGTGAAATCCGCCTGCTGATGCTGTTGATGACCGCCATGGGCGTGATTGTCGGCGTGGTGGACGTGGTCAGCGTCGCCTTCGCCCAGCAACAGGGCCAACCGGCGGCGGCGAGCATCGTGCTGTCGGTATACGCCATCGGCTCGTGCCTGGCCGGGTTGGTGTTTGGTGCGTTGCGCTCGAAACTGCCGTTGCCGCGACTGTTCCTGTATGGCGGTGTGATGACGGCGGTGACCACCTTGCCGTTGCTGTTGGCGACGAACATTTTCGGGTTGGCGTTGGCGGTGTTTATTGCAGGGTTGTTCTTCGCGCCGACGCTGATTGTGGCGATGGCGTTGGTGGAGCGCATCGTCACGCCGGCCAAACTGACCGAAGGCCTGACCTGGCTGATCACCGGGTTGAGCATCGGCGTGGCGATTGGCGCAGCGAGTTCCGGGTGGCTGGTGGATGCGTTTGGCGCGCGTAGCGGGTTTTGGGTGGCGATAGCGGCGGGGGCGGTGGTACTGGGCTCAGCCATCCAAAGCTTCCGTCATCTGAAATAAAGCACCCATTGTGGGAGCGGGCTTGCTCGCGAATACGGTGTGTCAGTCGGCACATGTATTGACTGATACACCGCATTCGCGAGCAAGCCCGCTCCCACAGGGATTGGTGGTTACCAGCCTCTTCCCGAGTTAACCCAGAAATTCACCGACAACGACGTCGACACCGATTCCACCTGATGGAACCAGCCCTCCGGCAAAAACAGCAAATCCCCAGCTTCTAAAGTCACCCTTAAAAACGTCACGCCACGGGCCTGCGGAAAACGCTGATAATCCGGCGCATCCGGGTTGAAGTCGCAGCCGTCCAGCCCACCCTTCGGCGCGGTGGACCAAGTGCCCAGCGCTTCGCGGTGATGGGGCGCGGCGAGGGTGAAGGTTTTCTGGCCCCAGACCTGGGCGAACAGATTGTCAGTGTCGTCGCGGTGCAGCGGCGTCAGCGTACCTTTGGGGCCAATCCAGATCCGTGGCGGGATAAACAGCGACTGATCGAAATACGGCGGGTACTTGATCTGCTGCATCAACTGCGCCGGCAGGATGTTGTTGCCCATGTACGCCGGCGGCTCGCCGTTCGCGCCTTTGACCGCCGGGCTGTCCAGCGAGGCAATGAATTCGGCCATGGACGTAGAGCGAAAATCCCGCTCGGTGGAGAAGGTCTTCTTCACGTAATCGCCATGGCGGGTGATGCCCTGCAGTTCGGCGAAATGCACCAGCGATTCTTCGCGGCTGAGCTTGAACAGCGGCCAGTCCTGCAAGGCATCGCTGATGACCAGCGGGATGCCGTTGGGCAAATACCGGGTATCGAACTCATGCTTCGACACTTCGCTGCGCGGCCGGCGCTCCACGCTGCGCTGGGTCGGCAGGCTGGCGGTGAGCCGTTCACTGAAGCGCGGCGGAGTCGGGTAGCGCTTGTTCATGTCGACCTTTTCCACCACCGCCGCGCCATGCCGGGCGTGGTCGATGATCTGCGGCAGCATCGTCGCCAGGCCCATGTTGCCGCCGATCTTCAAGCGGCCGCTGGCGAACAGTTCCTCTACGTTGGCCACGCCGCCCATGATCCCGAGGAAGTCTTTCTCCGCCACTTCAATGGTCACGTCGGGGCTGGCGTGGCGCCCGGCTTCGGTGCGGCTGCTGGCCTTGACCTCGGACCAGTACGCCTGGTGCGGGCCGAAGACGAATTGAAAAACCCCTTCGATGCCGACGGCGCCGGCATTGGCGAACAGTTTGCCCAGGATGGTCTGCAGGTCCACGACGTTCACTCTTGTTGGTTTTGGTCTGAAGAAAGAACGAGCACTTGCGCGGGAAATTTAACCCGCCGCGACTAATTTGCGCGGGCGTTGGCGCGTTCCTTAGTACAGACATCTTTTTGAGGAACCCGCGGTGACCAAGCTGACTCTGCTGTGCCTGCCGTATTCCGGCGCCAGTGCCATGGTCTATAGCCGCTGGCGGCGCAAGTTGCCGGAGTGGCTGCAACTGCAACCGGTGGAATTGCCGGGCCGTGGCGCGCGTTTCGACGAGCCGCTGCACACCGATATGCGTGCGCTGGCGATGCAACTGGCCAAGGAACTGCGCCCGACGTTGAAAGCGCCCTATGCCTTGTTCGGCCACAGCCTCGGTGCGTTGATGGCCTGTGAGCTGGCCCACGCCTTTCGTGCGCTCGGTTGCCCGGAACCGGTTGCGCTGTTTGCCTCTGGCACCGCCGCGCCAACCATGCGCGCCGATTACGATCGCGGTTTCGCCGAGCCCAAGACCGATGCCGAGCTGATCGACCAGTTGCGCACCCTCAATGGCACCAGCGAAGAAGTGCTGGCCAACGAAGAGCTGATGAGCCTGACCCTGCCGATCCTGCGCGCCGACTTCCTGTTGTGCGGGCGTTTCCAGCCAGTGCAGCGCCCGCTGCTCAAATGCCCGGTGCACGTGCTCGGCGGCAAGGCCGACAAGGCCACCACCGAGCAATTGATCGGCTGGAGCAAGGAAACCCAAGGCAGCTTCTCGGTGGACATGCTGGCGGGCGGGCACTTCTTCATTCATGAGCATGAGGCCAAAGTGCTGCGGGTGATCAAGGATCAGCTTGAAGTGCACCATCGGCGGCATGCGCCAGCCATCGCGTGAACTCCGCATTCCGTAGGAGCTGCCGAAGGCTGCGATCTTTTGATTTTGCTTTTTAAAATCAAGATCAAAAGATCGCAGCCTTCGGCAGCTCCTACAGTGACTACATTTCCCTCGCTTCACCTCCTTCCTGATACTTGTTCTCAATCGCTAATTTTTCCGGTCTGCATTCGTTTTATAGGGACGACGTGCCTTTGTGCTTCCTGCCTACTGATCCGGATGCTAAGAAATGAATGCTGAAGACTCCTTGAAACTTGCTCGCCGGTTTATCGGGTTGCCCCTGGAAAAGCGCCAGATGTTCCTTGCGGCCTTGCACAAGGAGGGCGTGGATTTCGCCCGTTTCCCGATCCCTCAAGGGGTTGAAGCCGAAGACCGGCAAGCGCTGTCCTACGCCCAGCAACGCATGTGGTTCCTGTGGCAACTGGACCCACAAAGCGGCGCCTACAACTTGCCCGGCGCGGTACGCCTTAAAGGCCGGTTGAACCTGGCAGCGCTGGATCAGGCGTTTGCCAGCCTGGTGGCGCGTCATGAAACCCTGCGCACGGTGTTCCAGCGCCAGCCGGACGACAGCCTGCAACAAGTGCCGGCCAGTGCGCCGCTGGTGATCGAACAGGTCGACTTCAGTCAATTGCCGGTTGCCGAGCGTGAACACGCGGTCGCCCAGGCAGCCCAGCAACAATCGTTGCTGCCGTTCGACCTGGCCGTCGGCCCGTTGCTGCGGGTCAAGTTGCTCAAGCTCGCCGAGCAGGAACACGTGTTGTTGCTGACCCTGCACCACATCGTTTCCGATGGCTGGTCGATGAACGTGTTGATCGACGAGTTCATCCGTTGCTACGACGCCCATGATGCGGGCGCGCAACCGCAACTCGCGCCGTTGCCGATCCAGTACAGCGACTACGCCTTGTGGCAGCGCCGCTGGCTGGAAGCGGGAGAGCAGGCGCGTCAACTCGAATACTGGCAAGCGCAATTGGGCGACGAGCATCCGGTGCTGGAGTTGCCCATCGATCACCCGCGTCCGGCGATGCCGAGCTATCGCGGCACACGCCATGAATTCGCGGTGGACGCGCAACTGGCCGAGCAACTGCGTGCGACCGCACAGAAGCACAACATCACCCTGTTTATGCTGCTGCTCGGCGCGTTCAATGCGCTGTTGCATCGCTACACCGGGCAGACCGACATCCGCGTCGGCGTGCCGATCGCCAACCGTAACCGTGGCGAAATCGAAGGCCTGATCGGTTTCTTCGTCAACACCCAAGTGCTGCGCACCCAACTCGATGGCCAGACCCGCGTGGTCGATCTGCTCGCCCGCATCAAGGAAACCGCCCTCGGCGCCCAGGCCCATCAGGACCTGCCGTTCGAGCGTTTGGTGGAATCCTTGAAGCTGGAACGCAGCCTGAGCCACACGCCGTTGTTCCAGGTGATGTACAACCACCAGCCGCAAGTTGCCGACATCACCACAGTGACCACGGCCTCGGGCCTGGAACTGGGCATGATCGATTGGGAAGGGCGTACCACCCAGTTTGACCTGACCCTGGACACCTACGAAAAGGCCGGCAAGCTGCACGCCGCGCTGACCTACGCTAACGACCTGTTCGACCCCGACACCATCGCGCGCATGGCCCGGCACTGGACGCGTTTGTTGCAGGCCATGGTCGGCGATGTCACCCAGCGCATCGGTGAACTGCCGCTGCTGGACGCCAGTGAACACCAGACCCTGGTCCACGACTGGAACCACACCGCGCAAAGCTATCCGACCGAGCAGTGCATCCATCAGTTGATCGAAGCCCAGGCGTCGCGCACGCCGGATAACGTCGCGCTGGTGTTCGGCGATGTGACCTTGAGCTACGCGCAACTGGACGCCCGAGCTAACCAATTGGCGCAACTGCTGCGCGAACAGGGCGTTGGCCCGGACGTGCTGGTGGGGATCGCCGTTGAGCGCTCGATTGAAATGGTCGTCGGGCTGCTGGCGATTCTCAAGGCCGGTGGCGCCTATGTGCCGCTGGACCCGGAATACCCTCAGGAACGCCTGGCCTACATGATCGAAGACAGCGCGATTGCGTTGTTGCTGACCCAAACTTCTCTGCTGCCACGCCTGCCGACTGAAGGCGTGAACGTGATCACCCTCGACCAACCGGCCGATTGGCTGGATCGCTACAGCGCTGCCCGCGTACCGGTGGCGATGCACAGCCTGAACCTGGCCTACGTGATCTACACCTCCGGTTCCACTGGCAAACCCAAGGGTGCCGGCAACAGCCACGCGGCGCTGGTCAACCGTTTGTGCTGGATGCAACAGGCGTACGGCCTCGACGGCAGCGACGCGGTATTGCAGAAAACCCCGTTCAGCTTTGACGTCTCGGTCTGGGAATTTTTCTGGCCGCTGATGACCGGTGCCCGTCTGGTGGTCGCCGCACCGGGTGAACACCGCGAGCCTGCGCGCCTGATCGACACCATCGGTCGTCACCAGATCAGCACGCTGCACTTTGTACCGTCGATGCTCCAGGCATTCATTCATGAGCCGGGCGTCGAAGTCTGCAGCAGCCTCAAGCGCATCGTGTGCAGCGGTGAAGCGTTGCCGCTGGATGCGCAGTTGCAAGTGTTCAGCAAACTGCCGAACGCCGGGTTGTACAACTTGTACGGCCCGACCGAAGCGGCCATCGACGTCACCCACTGGACCTGTGTTGATGAGGGCGCCGACAGCGTGCCGATTGGCCAGCCGATTGCCAACCTGCGCACGCATGTCCTCGACGCACAGTTGCTGCCAGTGCCAGCAGGCGTGGCGGGTGAGTTGTACCTGGGTGGCGCCGGTCTGGCGCGCAGTTACCACCGTCGTCCGGGGCTGACCGCCGAGCGTTTCGTGCCGTGCCCGTTCCATGACGGCGCGCGCCTGTACCGCACCGGCGACCGTGTGCGCCAACGCGCGGACGGGGTGATCGAATACCTCGGGCGTCTCGATCATCAAGTCAAACTGCGCGGCTTGCGCATCGAACTGGGCGAGATCGAAACCCGCTTGATGCAACACCCGCTGGTGCGTGAAGCGGTGGTGCTGGTGCAGGGCGGCAAGCATCTGGTCGGCTATCTGGTGCTGGAAAGCGCTGAACCTGACGCGCAATGGCAACAAACCCTGAAGGCCTGGTTGCTCGGCAGCTTGCCGGAATACATGGTGCCGACGTACCTGATGCCACTGGCCAAACTGCCGGTGACCGCCAACGGCAAACTGGACCGCAAAGCTTTGCCCGAGCCGGAAGCGGCCGTGCAGCAAGCCTTCGTCGAACCCCAGGACCAACTGCAAAAAGCCCTCGCGGCGATCTGGCAGGACGTGCTCGGTGTCGAGCGCATTGGCTTGGAAGACAACTTCTTCGAACTGGGCGGTGATTCGATCATCTCGATCCAAGTGGTCAGTCGTGCCCGTCAGGCCGGCATTCGCCTGAGCCCGCGTGACCTGTTCCAGTACCAGACCGTGCGCAGCCTGGCGCTGGTGGCGACGGTCGATCACCTGAGCACTGTCGATCAAGGCCCGGCCACGGGTGCGGTGCTGCTGACGCCGGTGCAGCATTATTTCTTCGAACAGCCGATGGCCGCACGCGGGCACTGGAACCAGTCGTTGCTGTTGGCACCGCGTGAAACGCTAAAAGCCCAGTGGCTGGAAAGCTCACTGACACGCTTGATCAATCATCACGATGCCTTGCGTATGCGCTTTGTCGAAGACGCTCAGGGCTGGCAGCAAAGCTACGCTGGCGAAGTGACCGAGTCCGGGCTGTGGCAACGTCAGGCCGACAGCGCCGAAGCGTTGGCCGCCCTGTGCGATGAAGCC
Organism: Pseudomonas sp. B21-053; assembly: GCF_026016365.1. Taxonomy (NCBI): domain Bacteria; kingdom Pseudomonadati; phylum Pseudomonadota; class Gammaproteobacteria; order Pseudomonadales; family Pseudomonadaceae; genus Pseudomonas; species Pseudomonas sp. B21-053. The sequence goes on along the minus strand of NZ_CP087205.1, from coordinate 4,922,949 downwards.
CAGCGCAGCCTTGACCTGCAAAACGGTCCGCTGCTGCGGGCGATGCTGGTGACCTTGGCAGATGGCGCCCAGCGTTTGTTGCTGGTGATCCATCACCTGGCGGTGGATGGCGTGTCGTGGCGGGTATTGCTGGAAGATTTGCAGCAGGCTTACACGCAACTGGAAAGCGGCGGCGCGATTGTCCTGCCGAGCAAGACCAGCGCTTATCAGGCCTGGGCCGAGCGCTTGCAACTGCACGCCCCAGCGCTGAGCGAAGAACTGGCGTACTGGCAGCAACAAACCAGCGCCCAAACCTTGCCGTGTGATCGTCCCGACGGTCGCCTGGACAATCGTTTCGGGCAAAAAATCGAATGGCGCCTCGACAGCGAACTGACCCGCCAGTTGCTGCAAAGCGCGCCGGCGGCTTACCGCACCCAAGTCAACGATTTGCTCCTGACCGCTCTGGCGCGGGTCATCTGCCGCTGGAGCGGCCAGCAAGCAGCGTTGATTCAGCTCGAAGGCCATGGTCGTGAAGATCTGTTCGATGAGCTAGACCTGACCCGCAGCGTGGGTTGGTTCACCAGCCTGTTCCCGGTCAGCCTGCAACCGGCGGCGACGCTGGCGGACTCGATCAAAACGGTCAAGGAACAACTGCGCGCCGTACCGGGCAAAGGCCTGGGTTATGGCGTGTTGCGCTACCTCGGCGAACCGGCGCAGCGCGCACAACTGGCGGCCCTGACGCCGCCACGCATCACTTTCAACTACCTGGGGCAGTTCGATCGCCAGTTCGACGAAACCGCGCTGTTTGTGCCGTCCACCGACGGCAGTGGCGTGGTCCAGGATCCTTCGGCGCCGTTGGCCAACTGGCTGACCGTCGAAGGGCAGGTCTACGGCGGCGAATTGTCCATGAGCTGGGGCTTCAGCCACGAGATGTTCGACGCGGCAACCATCCAGCAATTGGTCGACAGCTATGGCGCCGAACTTCATGCGTTGATCGAGCATTGCGCTGCGCTGGAAACGCCGCAAGCCACACCGTCGGACTTCCCGCTGGCGCGCATCACCCAGGCGCAACTGGACGCGCTGCCGGTGTCCGTCGGGCAACTCGACGACCTGTATCCGCTGTCACCGATGCAGCAGGGCTTGCTGTTCCACACCCTCTACGAACAAGCGGCGGGCGAGTACATCAATCAGTTGCGGGTCGATGTTCAAGGGATTGATCCCGAGCGTTTCCGCGCCGCGTGGCAAGCCACCGTCGATGCCCAGGACATCCTGCGCAGTGGTTTTGTCTGGCAGGGTGAGCTGGAACAGCCGCTGCAAATCGTCCATAAACACGTGCAGTTGCCGTTCAGCGTGCTCGATTGGCGCGCCCGTGGCGATGACGCCGCCGCCCTCGACGGCTTGGCCGACGCTGAGCGCCAACAAGGTTTCGACCTGACCCAGGCACCGTTGCTGCGCTTGGTGCTGGTGCAAACCGCCGCCGATCAATGGCACCTGATTTATACCCATCACCACATTCTGATGGATGGCTGGAGCAACTCGCAGCTGCTGGGCGAAGTCTTGCAGCGTTATCGTGGTCGCGCGCCACTGGCGGCTGCCGGGCGTTATCGCGATTACATCGGCTGGCTGCAACGTCAGGACGGGCAACTGAGCGAAAACTTCTGGGGCGAGCAACTGGCGTCGCTGCAAGAGCCGACCCGGTTGGCGCGGGTGGTGTCAGGCAACGAAGCCTTGAGCGGTCACGGCGATCACTTCCAGACTGTTCAAGCCACTGGCACTCAAGCGCTGGAAGCGTTTGCCCGCCAGCAAAAAGTCACTCTCAACACCCTGGTGCAAGCGGCGTGGCTGCTGTTGCTGCAACGCTACACCGGTCACGAAACCGTGGCCTTCGGCGCTACCGTCGCCGGACGTCCGGCGGACTTGCCGGGCATCGAGCAACAGGTCGGCCTGTTCATCAACACCTTGCCGGTCATCGGCACGCCACGTCCGGACCAGAGCGTCGGGGCCTGGCTGCAAACCGTGCAGGCGCAAAACCTCAGCCTGCGCGAGTTCGAACACACGCCACTGGCGGATATTCAGCGCTGGGCCGGGCAGGGCGGCGAGGCGTTGTTCGACAACATTCTGGTGTTCGAGAACTACCCGATTGCCCAGGCGCTGCAACAGGGCGCGGAACAAGGCGTGGTGTTCGGCGAGGTTACCAGCCTTGAGCAAACCCACTATGCGTTGAGCGTCGCCGTGACCCTCGGCGAAACGCTGGCGCTGCATTACAGCTTCGACCGCGCGCATTTCGCCAGCGATGCCATCGAGCGCATCAGTGCGCAGTTGCTGCAACTGCTGGAGCTGTTTGCCGAGTCCGCCGAACGCAACCTCGGCGAAATCGCCCTGGCCTGTCCGCAGGAACTGGCGCTGCAACTGGCCAACAACCATCCGCAGCCATACCCGGTGGACGTCGCCGTACATCAGCGCATAGCCCAATGGGCGGCCCAGGGCCCGGAGCGCACGGCGGTGATTTTTGCCGGCCAGCGCTTCAGCTACGGCGAGATCGACCGCCGCGCCAATCAACTCGCCCACGCGCTGATCGCTCGTGGTGTCGGTGCGGAAACTCGGGTCGGCGTGGCGTTGCCGCGCAGTGAAGGGGTGATCGTTGCGTTGCTCGCAGTGCTCAAGGCCGGTGGCGCGTATGTGCCGCTGGACACCAGTTATCCACGGGAACGCCTGGCGTACCTGATCGAGGATTCCGGGCTGGCGTTGCTGCTGACCGACTCCCGCGTTTCGGCACAACTGCCTATCGACGAGGCCACCCAAGTACTGGAACTCGACCACCTCGACCTCAGTGGCCAGCCACTCGATGCGCCGCAGGTACAGCTCGATCCACAGAACCTCGCCTACGTGATCTACACCTCCGGCTCCACCGGCAACCCGAAAGGCGTGAGCGTGGCCCACGGTCCGTTGGCGATGCATTGCCAGGCCATCGGCGAGCGCTATGAAATGCGCGACAGCGACTGCGAATTCCACTTCATGTCGTTCGCCTTCGACGGTGCCCATGAACGCTGGCTGACCAGCCTGACCCACGGTGCGTCGCTGCTGATCCGCGATGACAGCCTGTGGACCCCGGAACAGACCTACAACGCCATGCGCGACCACGGCGTCACCGTCGTGGCATTCCCGCCGGTGTACCTGCAACAACTGGCCGAACACGCCGAGCGTGAAGGGCATCCGCCGAAGGTGCGCATCTACTGCTTTGGCGGCGATGCGGTGCCGGCCGCGAGTTTCGAGCGGGTCAAGCGCGCCCTCGATCCGGACTACATCATCAACGGCTACGGACCCACCGAAACCGTGGTCACGCCGCTGATCTGGAAGGCCGGGCGCGAGGTGCCGTGCGGTGCCGCGTACGCGCCAATCGGCAGCCGCATCGGCGACCGCAGCGCCTACGTGCTCGACGCCGACCTGAACCTGCTGCCACAAGGCATGGCCGGTGAGTTGTACCTGGGTGGCACCGGTCTGGCCCGGGGTTACCTGAACCGTCCGGGCCTGACCGCCGAGCGCTTTGTCGCGGACCCGTTCAGCAACGTCGGCGGCTTGCTGTACCGCACCGGCGACCTGGTACGCCAGCGTGCCGACGGTACGTTCGACTACCTGGATCGCATCGATAACCAAGTGAAGATCCGTGGTTTCCGTATCGAACTCGGCGAAATCGAAGCGCGCCTGCAAGCCCTTGATGGCGTGCGCGAAGCGGTGGTAGTCGCTCAGGAAGGCACCGCCGGCAGCGGCAAGCGTCTGGTGGCCTACGTGGTGGCCGATGCGTTGAACGCAGCTCGTGGCGATTTTGCCGAGAGCCTGCGCGAGCAACTGAAAGTCGCCTTGCCGGCGCACATGGTCCCGGCCTATTTGCTGCTGCTCGAACGTCTGCCGCTGACCCCTAACGGCAAACTCGACCGCAAGAGCCTGCCGAAGCCTGATGTCAGCCAATTGCAGCAAGCCTATGTGGCGCCGCAAAGCGCACTGGAGCAGCAACTGGCGACGATCTGGCAGGACGTGTTGAAGCTTGATCAGGTTGGCCTGAGCGACAACTTCTTCGAACTCGGTGGCGATTCGATCATCTCGATCCAGGTGGTCAGCCGCGCCCGCCAGGCCGGGATTCGCTTCACGCCGAAAAACCTGTTCCAACACCAGACCATCCAGGCCTTGGCCACGGTGGCGCGAGTGGGTGAACAGGCCCAGCTTATCGATCAAGACCCGGTCACCGGCGAACTGGCGTTGTTGCCGGTGCAGCAAGTGTTCTTCGCCCAGGCCATTCCTGAGCGTCAGCACTGGAACCAGGCAGTGATGCTCAAACCAACGCAAACCCTCGATGCCGCTGTGCTTGAGCAGGCGTTGGGCGCACTGATTAACCATCACGACGGCTTGCGCTTGAGCTTCGTCGAACAGGCCGATGGCTGGCAGGCGCATTACCGCGCGATCAATCAACCGGCAGACGGCATCGTCTGGGCGGTCGATGTTGCTGATGCCGCAGGGCTGGAAGCCGTGGCCAATGAAGCGCAACGCAGCCTGAACCTGCAAGACGGGCCGTTGGTGCGTGCCGTGCTGGCCAACCTCGACGACGGCAGCCAGCGCTTGCTGCTGGCGATCCATCACCTGGTGGTGGACGGCGTGTCGTGGCGGATTCTGTTTGACGATCTGCAAACTGCTTATCGTCAATTGGCAGCGGGCGAACCGTTGCAATTACCCGCCAAGACCAGTGCCGCCAAAGCTTGGGCCGAACAGCTGCAAACCTATGCACGCAGTGCGCCGTTGCAACAGGAATTGGCTTATTGGCAACAGCAGTTGCAAGGCGCCGACGTGGCCCTGCCGTGTGACAACCCAGAGGGCGGGCAACAGAACCGCCATGCACTGACCGTGCGCACGCAACTGAACAAAGCCCTGACCCGGCAACTGCTGCAAGACGCCCCGGCGGCTTATCGCACGCAGGTTAACGACCTGCTGCTGACCGCACTGGCTCGGGTCATGGTGCGCTGGACCGGCGCCGACAGCACGTTGATCCAGCTCGAAGGCCATGGCCGCGAAGAGCTGTTCGACGGCGTGGACCTGACCCGCACCGTGGGTTGGTTCACCAGCCTGTACCCGGCCAAACTGACGCCGACCGCCGATCTCGGCGGCTCGTTGAAACAGATCAAGGAACAGCTGCGCGGCATCCCGAACAAAGGCATCGGTTTTGGTGCGCTGGCGCATTTTGGCGACGACGCTGCGCGTGAGGCGCTGGGCCAATTGCCGGTGCCGCGCCTGACGTTCAACTACCTGGGGCAGTTCGACGGTAGCTTCACCGAAGCCGACGGCGCGCTGTTCGTGCCGTCCAGTGAAGCGGCCGGCGATGAACTCGACGACGGCGCGCCACTGGCCAACCACCTGGCCCTCAACGGTCAGGTGTACGGCGGTGAATTGAACCTGGGCTGGACTTTCAGCCGCGAAATGTTCAACGAGGCGACCATCCAACAACTGGCCGACGATTACGCGCTGGAACTGCAAGCGCTGATCGCCCATTGCTGCCAGGCCGGGCAACACGGCGTCACGCCGTCGGACTTCCCGCTGGCGCGTTTGAATCAGGCGCAACTCGACGGCTTGCCGTTGGCACCACAGTTGATCGAAGACCTTTATCCGCTGTCGCCGATGCAGCAGGGCATGCTGTTCCACGCGGTGTACGAAGAAGCCACCGGCGACTACATCAACCAGATGCGCCTCGACGTCGAAGGGCTCGACCCCGAGCGTTTCCATCAGGCCTGGCAAGCGGCGGTGGAGGCCCACGACATCCTGCGCACCCGCTTCGTTTGGCAGGGCGAACTGGACGCGCCGGTGCAAGTGGTCAGCAAACACGTGCAGATGCCTTACAGCCTGCATGACCTGCGCGCCGAGCCGCAGCTGGAGCAGGCGTTGCAGACCCTCGCCGACATCGAGCGTCAACGTCTGGACCTGAACGCATCGACCTTATTGCGCCTGGTGATTGCGCGGGTCGACGACAACCGTCATCACCTGATCTACACCAACCATCACATTTTGATGGACGGCTGGAGCAACTCGCAGTTGCTCGGCGAAGTGCTGCAACGCTACAGCGGCCAGTTCCAGGCGACCCATGGCGGACGTTATCGCGACTACATCAACTGGCTGCAACGCCAGGACGCCGCCGCCAGCGAAGCTTTCTGGCTGCCAGCGCTGCGCAACCTCGACGAACCAACGCGCCTGGCCCAAGCCGTGGCCCGGCCAGCGGACGCCGACGAGCAGGGTTATGCCGATCACTTCCAAGTGCTGGATGCCGAGCAGACCTTGCGTCTGAGCGAGTTCGCCCGCGCCTCGAAAGTCACGGTCAACACTTTGGTGCAAGCCGCATGGCTGCTGTTGCTGCAACGCTATACCGGCAAATCCACCGTGGCCTTCGGCGCGACTGTGGCCGGACGTCCTGCGGACCTGCCGGGGGTCGAGCAACAGATCGGTCTGTTCATCAACACCTTGCCGGTCATCGCCAGCCCACAGGCGCAGCAGTCGCTGGGCAGTTGGTTGCAAGCGGTTCAGGCGCAAAACCTGGCGCTGCGCGAGTTCGAACACACCGCACTGTTCGATATCCAGCGCTGGGCCGGGCAGGGCGGCGAAGCCCTGTTCGACAGCATCATGGTGTTCGAGAACTACCCGATTTCCCAAGCGCTGGAACAGGGCGCACCGCAAGGCCTGCGCTTTGGTCCGGTGGCGAATCACGAACAAACCAACTACCCGCTGACATTGCTGGTGAGCCTGGACCGTCAATTGTCGGTGCACATGAGCTATCAGCGCGGCAGTTTTGCCCAGGCGACCATCGAGCAACTGGCGGCGCATTTGCAGCATCTGCTGAGTCAGATGACCGCGCCAGAACGTTGCCTCGGTGAGTTGGCATTGCTGGACGAGGCTGAACAACGCCAAGTGTTGCTGGACTGGAATCCGGTTGACGAAGCGTTCGCCCAGGACCTGTGCATCCACCAGTTGATCGATCAACAAGTGGCCGCGCAACCGAACGCATTGGCGGTGACCTTCGCGACCCAACAACTGACCTATGCCGAACTCGATGCCCGGGCCAATCGTCTGGCGCACAAGTTGATCGAACTGGGCGTTGGCCCGGAAGTGCGGGTCGGCGTGGCGATGCAGCGTTCCGACAGCCTGTTGGTCGCATTGCTCGCGGTGCTCAAGGCCGGTGGCGCCTACGTGCCGCTGGACCCGGATTACCCGGCCGAGCGGGTCGCCTACATGCTCGAAGACAGCCGTGCTTTGGTGCTGCTGACTGAACAAGCCATCGCCGCCACCCTGTCTGTGAACGCCAATACCCAAGTGCTGTGGATCGATCAGGTCGAAGCGCAACTGGCGGCTTATCCGCACACCACACCGCTCACCCGCGTCACGCCGGACAACCTGGCCTACGTGATCTACACCTCCGGTTCCACCGGCAAACCGAAAGGCGTGTCCATCGCGCATCGCAACGTGCTGGCGCTGATCGACTGGTCACAGTCGGTCTACAGCCGCGACGATATTCAAGGCGTGTTGGCCTCGACCTCGGTGTGTTTCGACCTGTCGGTGTGGGAGCTGTTTGTCACCCTGGCCAACGGCGGCTCGCTGATCATCGCGCGTAACGCGCTGGAACTGGCGCAACTGCCGGCGCGGGATCAGGTGCGTCTGATCAACACCGTGCCGTCGGCGATCAATGCACTGCTGGGCGCCGATCAGATTCCGCCGAGCGTGCGCATCATCAATCTCGCCGGTGAACCCCTCAAGCAAAGCCTGGTGGATTCGCTCTACGGGCAGGCGACGGTCGAGCACGTTTTCGACCTGTATGGCCCGTCGGAAGACACCACTTACTCCACTTGGACCCGGCGCGAGGCGGGCGGTAAGGCGAACATCGGTCGTGCGCTGAAACACACCGCCAGCTACTTGCTGGATGCCGATCTGCAACCGGTGCCGGTCGGTGTGTCGGCCGAGCTGTACCTGGCCGGCGCCGGCATCACTCGCGGTTACCTGGCACGTCCGGGCATGACCGCCGAGAAGTACGTGCCGAACCCGTTCTCCAGCACGGGCGAACGCCTGTACCGCACCGGTGACCTGTGCCGCTATCAGGCCGACGGCTTACTCGAATATCGCGGTCGCATCGACCATCAAGTGAAGATCCGCGGTTTCCGCATCGAGCTGAGTGAAATCGAAGCGCGCTTGCTGCAACAACCGGGGGTTCAAGAGGCGGCGGTACTCGCCCAGGAAGCCCAGGGCGGTCAGCAATTGGTGGCCTACGTGGTCGTGCCGCAACTCGACCTGAATGCCTCTGACGCCCAGCGTCAACTGCGCGATGAACTCAAGGCCGGGCTCAAGGCCAGCCTGCCGGACTACATGGTCCCGGCGCATCTGCTGTTCATCGAACAACTGCCGCTGACCCCCAACGGCAAGCTCGACCGCAAGGCGTTGCCGAGCGTGGACGCGAGCCAGCTGCAGGCCAGCTATGTGGCGCCACACAGCGAACTTGAGCAGCAGGTCGCCGCCATTTGGCAGCACGTGTTGACCGTCGAGCGCATCGGTTTGAACGACCACTTCTTCGAGCTCGGCGGCCACTCGCTGCTGGCCGTCAACGTGGTCTCGCGGGTCGCCCTCGAACTGGGTCTCACCCTGACCCCGCAATTGCTATTCCAGTACCCCGTTCTCAGGGATTTCGTCGCGCAACTCGACACCGACGGCGGGGCTATCAACGAACAGAAACTGAACAAGCTGGAAAGCCTGCTTGACGAAATGGAGGAAGTCTAATGGACAAGAGTGTTGCTTTGAGGATTGCCAAGCGCTTTATCACTCTGCCGCTGGACAAGCGTAAGTTGTACCTGGAGAAGATGCTCGAAGAGGGCGTGTCCCCGGCGAACTTGCCGATTCCCGAGGTCAAGTCCGGGTTTGAATCGATCCCGTTGTCCTACGCCCAGGAACGCCAGTGGTTCCTCTGGCAGATGGACCCCCACAGCACCGCGTATCACATCCCCAACGCCTTGCGCCTCAAGGGCGAACTGGATGTGCCGGCGCTGGAACGCAGCTTCAATGCGCTGGTGCAGCGCCATGACAGCCTGCGCACGACGTTCATCGAGCAGGACGAAAAAACCGTCCAGGTGATCCATGCGCAGATGCCGATCAGCATCGACATTCAAACCCTCGACGCTGACCTCGCCCCGGCAGTGCTGGACGAGCGGATCAAGGCGTTTGTCGAGCAGGAAACTCCCCGTCCTTTCGATTTGCAGCAAGGGCCGCTGCTGCGGGTGTCGCTGCTCAAAGTCGCCGACGACGATCACGTCCTGGCGTTGATCCAGCACCACATCATCTCCGATGGCTGGTCGATGCAAGTGATGGTCAAGGAATTGATCCAGCACTATGTCGCCCAGACCTCGGGTCAGCCATTGACCCTGCCTGAGTTGACCGTGCAATACGCCGACTACGCGATCTGGCAGCGCCACTGGCTCGAAGCCGGGGAGCGCGAGCGGCAACTGGCGTACTGGACCGCGACGCTGGGCGGTGAGCAAACCGTGCTGGAGTTGCCGATCGATCATCCGCGCCCGGCGCTGCAAAGCTTTCGCGGCGCGCGGCTGGACCTGAATTTGCCACCGGCCTTGGCCACCTCGCTCAAGCAACTGGCGCAGCGCGAAGGCGCCAGCCTGTTTATGGTGTTGCTGGCCTCGTTCCAGGCCTTGCTGCATCGCTACAGCGGCCAGCCCGACATCCGCGTCGGCGTGCCGGTGGCCAACCGCAACCGCGTGGAAACCGAGGGCCTGATCGGCTTCTTCGTTAACACTCAGGTGCTGAATGCCCAGGTCCACGGGCAGTTGCCGTTCAATCAATTGCTGGCCCAGGTCAAGCAATCGGCGATGGCGGCCCAGGCGCACCAGGACTTGCCGTTCGAACAACTGATCGAAGCGCTGCAACCGGAACGCAGCTTGAGCCACAGCCCGGTGTTCCAGGTGATGTACAACCACCAGGCGCTGAATGACCAGACCCAGCAACAGAGCCGGGTGCAACTGCCGCAGTTGAGCGTCGAAAGCATTGTCTGGGAAGGGCGCACCGCGCAGTTCGACCTGACTTTGGGGACTTACGAATCGAGCGACGGCGTGTCGGCCGAGCTGACCTACGCCACGGATCTGTTCGAGCCAGCGACCATCGAACGTCTGGCGCGGCATTGGCAAAATTTGCTGCAAGGCATCGTCGACCGATCCAGCCAACGCATTGGCGAATTACCGCTGCTGGATAGCGGTGAGCAAAGCGTTCTGTTGCAGGATTGGCATCGTGTGGTCGAGCACTCCGCGCAAGCACCGTGCGTGCAGCAGCGCATTGCTGCTCAGGCGGAACAGACGCCGGATGCGGTGGCGTTGATTGTCGGCGAAGATTGTTTGACCTACGCGCAACTGGACGCCCGCGCCAATCAGCTCGCGCACAAACTGATCGAAGCGGGGGTTGGCCCGGATCGGCTGGTGGGCATCTCCGTTGAGCGCAGTGTGGAAATGATTGTCGGCTTGCTGGCGATCCTCAAGGCTGGCGGCGCGTATGTGCCGCTGGACCCGGCGTATCCCGAGGATCGGCTGGCCTACATGATTGAAGACAGCGGTCTTGAACTGCTGCTGACTCAGTCGCATCTGCAAGCGCAGTTGCCGATTCCGGCCGGGCTCAACACCTTGCTGCTCGATCAGCCGCAAACGTGGCTGGCGGCGTATCCACAGACTTGCCCAACGGTGGCGCTGAATGGCGAACACCTGGCTTACGTGATCTACACCTCCGGTTCGACCGGAAAACCGAAGGGCGTGATGGTGCGCCACGCCGCCCTGTGCAACTTCGTCGAAAGCATGGTTCATCAGCCGGGCCTCACGGCCCAAGACCGCATGCTGTCGCTGACGACCTTCTCGTTCGATATTTTCGGCCTGGAAATCTACGGTCCGCTGCTGGCCGGCGCCCGTGTGGTGTTGACCGGCAAGGACGTGCATCAAGATCCGCAAGCCGTGCTCGAACTGATCGAACGTCACGGCGTGAGCGTGTTGCAAGCCACGCCTTCGACCTGGCGCATGTTGCTCGACCACGAACAAGCCTCGATTCTGGCTGGCCGTACCTTCCTGTGTGGCGGTGAAGCACTGCCACAGGAACTGGCCGAACGCATGCTCGCGCTATCACCAAAAGTCTGGAACCTCTACGGCCCGACCGAAACCACCATCTGGTCGGCGCTGCATCCGTTGACGCGCGAGAACCCGCGTCCGTACCTCGGCAAACCGATCGACAACACCGCGCTGTACATCCTCGGCAGTGACCTGGAACTCAACCCGATCGGCGCACCGGGTGAACTGCTGATCGGTGGTGACGGCCTCGCGCGCGGTTACTTCGAGCGTCCATCGTTGACCGCCGAACGCTTCGTGCCGGACCCGTTTTCGACCAGCGGCGAGCGTCTGTACCGCACTGGCGACCTGACCCGTTATCGCGCTGAAGGCGTGATCGAGTACATCGGTCGCATCGACCATCAAGTGAAAATCCGTGGCTTCCGCATCGAACTTGGCGAGATCGAAGCGCGCCTGCTGGCGCTCGATAGCGTGCGTGAAACCGTGGTGGTGGCGCAGGACGGCCCGACCGGTCCACAACTGGTGGGTTATGTGGTTACGGCGACGGCTGTCGAGGATGAAGCCGCGTTGCGCGCCGAACTCAAGGCCAGCCTCAAGGCCGAATTGCCAGACTATATGGTGCCCGCGCACCTGTTGTTCCTCGCGCAATTGCCGCTCACACCGAACGGCAAGGTTGACCGCAAGGCATTGCCGTCGCCGGATGCCAGCCTGCTGCAATCCACTTACATCGCGCCGCAAACCGCGACTCAGCACAAAGTGGCCGAAATCTGGCAAGCGGTGCTCAAGCTGGAACAGGTAGGTTTAAGCGACAACTTCTTCGAACTGGGCGGCCACTCGTTGCTGGTCACCCAGGTGATTTCTCGCGTGCGCCAAGCGCTGAATGTTCAGGTGCCGCTGCGCACGTTGTTCGAGCACAGCACCTTGCAGGACTTCGTCGCGGCACTCGGCGTCGAGCCGGCACACGTCGAGCCCGCCATTGTCGCGCTGCCACGTCAGCAACCGATGGCGCTGTCGTATGCCCAGGAACGTCAATGGTTCCTCTGGCAATTGGAGCCGACCAGCAGCGCTTACCACGTGCCAGCGGCGTTGCGCCTGCGCGGCACTCTGGACCTGACGGCGTTGCAGAACAGTTTCGATACGCTGATCACCCGCCACGAATCCCTGCGCACTCGTTTCATTCAACAAAACGAGCAGACCTGGCAGCAGATCGATGCACCGTCGCCCCTGGCCCTCACGGTGCAAACCCTTGATGGCGAACTCGACGACGCACGCCTCAAGGCGCTGGTGGCCGAGGAAACCCTGGCGCTGTTCGACCTGCAACAAGGTCCGCTACTGCGGGTCAAGTTGCTGAAGCTGGCCGCCGACGATCACGTCCTGGTGCTGACCCTGCACCACATCGTCTCCGATGGCTGGTCGATGCAGGTCATGGTCGATGAATTGATCGAACTCTACGCCGGTTACAGCATCGGCCAGCCGCGCCAACTGCCAGCGCTGGCGGTGCAATACGCCGACTATGCCGTGTGGCAACGGCAGTGGATGGAGGCCGGTGAACGCGAGCGCCAATTGGGTTACTGGACCGCGCAACTGGGCGGCGATCAGCCGTTGCTGGAGTTGCCGGCGGACCGTCCGCGTCCGGCCGAGCAAAGCTATCGCGGCGCGCGTCAGGACATCCCGCTGAACGCGGAACTGGCCACTGCTCTGAAGCGCGTGGCACAGCAGGAAAACGTCACCCTGTTTGCGCTGTTGCTGGCCTCGTTCCAGACCTTGCTGCACCGCTACAGCGGCCAGTCCGACATCCGCGTCGGCGTGCCGGTGGCTAACCGCAACCGCCTCGAAACCGAAGGCTTGATCGGTTTCTTCGTCAACACCCAAGTGCTGAAGGCCGAGATCGACAGCCAGCAGACGTTCCGTGGTTTGCTGCAACAGGTCAAAAACACCGTGCTCGGCGCCCAGGCGCATCAGGACCTGCCGTTCGAACAACTGGTGGATGCGCTGCAACCGGAACGCAGCCTCAGCCACAGTCCGTTGTTCCAGGTGATGCACAACCACCAGAGCCAGGCCCGTGAAGCGCGGGGCGCGGCGCGTCTGCCGCAGATCGAGATCGAAGGGCTGACCTGGGCTTCGCATACGGCGAAGTTCGACCTGACCCTCGACACCTTTGAATCCGTCGACAATGTCTGGGCTGAACTGACTTACGCCACTGACCTGTTCGACGCCGCGACCATGGAGCGCATGGCGCAACATTGGACGAATCTGCTGAACGCCATCGTCGCCGATTGCGGCCAGCGCATCGCCGAGTTGCCGTTGCAGGACCGTGCCGAACGCGAGGCCACGCTGTTGCAGTGGAACCCGGCCGTGGCGGCTTACCCGAGCCAGGGTTGCCTGCATGAACTGATCGAAGCCCAGGCGCTGCGTGCACCGGAAGCGATGGCCGTGACCTTTGGCGAGCAAAGCCTGAGCTACGCCGAACTGAATGCGCGGGCCAACCCGCTGGCGCACAAGCTGATTGAAAGCGGTGTCGGCCCGGACGTGCGCGTCGGCCTCGCGGTCGAGCGCAGCCTGGACATGCTGGTCGGCCTGCTGGCGATCCTCAAGGCTGGCGGCGCTTATGTGCCGCTGGACCCGACGTATCCAGAGGAGCGCCTGGCCTACATGATCAACGACAGCGGCATTCGCCTGCTGTTGACCCAAAGCCATCTGCTTGGTCGCCTGCCGGTGCCGGACTCGGTGCGCAGCCTGATGCTGGATCAGGATCGCGACGGCCTCGAAGGCTACAGTGACGCCAATCCGCAGGTGGTCATGAGCCCGGACAACCTGGCTTACGTGATCTACACCTCCGGTTCTACCGGTCAGCCGAAGGGCACCTTGCTCGCCCATCACAACGTGTTGCGCCTGTTCGAAGCGACCCAGGATTGGTTCAGTTTCGGCCCGCAGGATGTGTGGAGCCTGTTCCACTCCTACGCGTTCGATTTCTCGGTCTGGGAAATTTTCGGCGCGCTGCTGTATGGCGGCAAACTGGTGGTGGTGCCGTACGAGGTCAGCCGTTCGCCGGAAGATTTCTACGGGTTGCTGTGCCGCGAGCGCATCACGGTGCTCAACCAGACGCCTTCGGCGTTCAAGCAGTTGATGCAAGTCGCCTGCGCGCCGGAACAAGCGGCGCTGCAACCGTCCCTGCGCTACGTGGTGTTCGGCGGCGAGGCGCTGGAGGTCAAGAGCCTGCGCCCGTGGTTCGAGCGTTTTGGCGACCAGGCCCCGCAACTGATCAACATGTACGGCATCACCGAAACAACGGTTCACGTGACCTACCGCCCATTGAGCATTGCCGACCTGCAACGTGACGCGAGCAGTCCGATTGGCGAGCCGATTCCGGACTTGTCCTGGTACTTGCTCGACGGCGATCTGAACCCGGTCGCCAAGGGTTGCATCGGCGAGTTGTACGTCGGCCGCGCCGGTCTGGCCCGTGGTTATCTGAACCGCGCCGACCTGACCTGCCTGCGCTTTATCCCGGACCCGTTCGCTGCCGACGGCGGTCGCTTGTACCGCACCGGCGACCTGGCGCGGTATCGCGCTGACGGCGTGATCGAGTACATCGGGCGCATCGACCATCAAGTGAAGATTCGCGGCTTCCGCATCGAACTCGGCGAAATCGAAGCGCAACTGCTGGAACAGCCTGCCATCAGCCAAGCGGTGGTGCTGGCGCAACCGGGCCTCAGTGGTCAGCAACTGGTTGCCTGGCTGGTGCCGGCCGACGCTGCGTTGCACGACGCCGACTCGACCGAACAAGGCCAATGGCGCGACAGCGTGCGTGCCGCGCTCAAGGAAAACCTGCCGGATCACATGATCCCGGCGCCCCTGTTGCTGTTGGCGCAACTGCCGCTGACCGGCAACGGCAAACTCAACCGCAATGCCTTGCCGTCGCCGGACGCGAGCCAGGCGCAGCAGGCTTATCAAGCCCCGCAAAGCGAGTTGGAACAGCGCATCGCGGCGATCTGGCAAGACGTGCTGAAACTGCCGCAAGTCGGACTCAACGACAACTTCTTCGAGCTCGGTGGCGATTCGATCATCTCGATCCAGGTGGTCAGCCGCGCCCGTCAACTGGGGATTCGCCTGAGCCCCAAAGACCTGTTCCAGCACCAGACCGTGCAACGTCTGGCGCTGGTGGCGCAGGTCGGTGACAGCGAGTCCGGCATCGATCAACAAGCGGTGAGCGGCGCGGCGTTGCTGTTGCCGATCCAGCAGCAGTTCTTCGACGATCAAATCCCCGAGCGTCATCACTGGAACCAGTCGGTGTTGCTCAAGCCGCGAGTGGCGCTCGACGCTGAAAAGATCGAGCAGGTCCTGCGTGGACTGGTGGCGCATCACGATGCATTGCGCCTGAGCTTCACCCCGCACAACGAAGGCTGGGCGGCAGAACATCAGTCGATTGAACAACTGCAACAGCCATTGCTATGGCAGGAATCGGTGGCCGATGCCGCCGCGCTCGAAGCCTTGGGCAACCGCGCCCAGCGCAGTCTCGACCTGCAACAAGGTCCGTTGCTGCGTGCGGTACTGGCGACCCTGGCCGATGGCACTCAGCGCCTGTTGCTGGTGATCCATCACCTGGCGGTGGACGGTGTGTCGTGGCGGATCCTGCTCGAAGACCTGCAAAACGGCTATCAGCAATTGCTCGACGGCCAGGCTCTGAAGTTGCCGGCCAAGACCAGTGCCTTCAAGGACTGGAGCGAGCATTTGCAGCGTTACGCCAAAAGCCCGGCGTTGCAGCAGGAACTGGCTTACTGGCAAGCCTGCCTGAGTGACGTGAACACCGATTTGCCGTGCCTGCGCGACGATGCCGGCCAACAAAATCATCTGCGCGTGAATGTTCAGACGCGTCTGAATCAGAGCCTGACCCGGCAATTGCTGCAAGAAGCCCCGGCGGCCTATCGGACCCAGGTCAACGACCTGTTGCTGACCGCACTGGCGCGGGTGATCGGGCGCTGGACCGGCCAGCCATCGACGCTGATCCAGCTCGAAGGCCATGGTCGCGAAGAGCTGTTCGACGGGGTTGACCTGACCCGCACCGTGGGTTGGTTCACCAGCCTGTTCCCGGTGCGCCTGACCCCGGCCAGTGAGCCCGGTGCAGCGATCAAGCAAATCAAGGAACAACTGCGCTCGATCCCGAACAAAGGCATCGGCTTCGGCGCACTGCGTCACCTCGGTGACGAGCAGGCGCAGCAATCCCTGCGTGCATTGCCGAGCCCACGCATCACCTTCAACTACCTCGGCCAGTTCGACGGCAGTTTCGAGGGCGATGACGCGGCGCTGTTCACCCCGGCCAAAGACAACGCCGGGCTCGATCAAAGCCTTGAAGCGCCGATGGGCAACTGGCTGACCCTGAATGGTCAGGTGTATGGCGGCGAACTGAGCGTCGGCTGGAGTTTCAGCAGTGAACGTTTCGACACGGCCACCATTGAACGCCTGGCCGAGGACTACGCCGAAGAACTGGCCGCACTGATCGCCCACTGCGTGACCCCGGGCGTGCAGGGCCTGACGCCTTCGGACTTCCCGTTGGCCGGCCTGACCCAGACGCAACTCGACAGCGTGCCGGTCGCGCCGCAGCAAATTGCCGACATCTACCCGTTGTCGCCGATGCAGCAGGGCATGCTGTTCCACACCCTCTACGAGCAACAGGCCGGCGACTACATCAACCAGATGTGCGTGGATGTCGAAGGCCTGGATGTCGAACGTTTCCGCGAGGCCTGGCAAGCGGCGGTGGACGCCCACGATGTGCTGCGCAGCAGTTTTGTCTGGGACGGTGAGTTCAAGCGTCCATTGCAGGTGATTCACAAACAACTGGCCGTGCCGTTCACCTTCCACGACTGGCGCGCCCACAGCGATGTGGCGCTGGCGCTCAGCGAACTGGCGGCCGCACAGCGCCAGCAGGGTTTCGACCTTGCGAGCGCACCGTTGCTGAACCTGACCGTGGTGCGTCTCGACACCGCGCGTTATCACCTGATTTACACCAGCCATCACATCCTGATGGATGGCTGGAGTAATTCGCAGCTGCTCGGCGAAGTGCTGCAACGCTACAGCGGCCAGGTGCCGGCGAACACGGCGGGGCGTTATCGCGATTACATCGAATGGCTGACCCAGCAGGACGCGCAGGTCACCGAAGGTTTCTGGAAAGACCAGTTGGCCGGGTTCGATGAGCCAACCCGCTTGGCCAAGACGCTGGTGTGGACCGGCAGCGAAGCCGCCAACAGCGCACAGGGTGAACACTTCCTGACCCTGGACCTGACGCAGACTGCCGGGCTGAATGCCTTTGCCCGGGAACAGAAAGTCACCCTCAACACCATGGTGCAAGCCGCCTGGCTGCTGCTGTTGCAACGCTACACCGGGCTGGACACGGTCAGTTTCGGCGCCACGGTGTCCGGGCGTCCGGCGCAACTGGTCGGGGTCGAGCAACAGATCGGTCTGTTCATCAACACCTTGCCGGTGGTCGCCAGCCCGCGTGCCGAACAGCCTCTGGCGCAGTGGTTGCAGCAGGTGCAGGCGCAGAACCTGGCGTTGCGCGAGCAGGAACACACCGCGCTGTTCGACATCCAGCGTTGGGCCGGGCAGGGCGGCGAAGCCCTGTTCGACAACATCCTGGTGTTCGAGAACTACCCGATCTCCGAAGCCCTGCAACAGGGCGCGCCGCAAGACCTGCGCTTCGGTGAAGTGGGCAACTTCGAGCAAACCAACTACCCGCTGACCCTGGCGGTCAACCTCGGCGCTGAACTGTCGTTCCAGCTGAGTTTCGACCGTCAACAGTTCGATGAGGCGGCGATCGAGCAACTCGCCGGGCACCTCGCGCACCTGCTGTTGCAGATGGTCGAGGCACCTGCCGCCAGTGCCGTGGGCGATCTGGCCCTGGTCCCGAACGCGGTGCGCGAGCCGCTGGCGCTGCCGGCCGATGGTGTGGGCGTGCAGCGCTTGTTTGAGCTGCAAGCCGAACGCACGCCGGACGCCTTGGCGCTGATTTTCGACGAGCAACGCCTGAGCTATACGCAACTAAATGCCCAGGCCAACCAATTGGCCCGCGTGCTGCTGCAACACGGCGTCGGCCCGGAAGTGCTGGTGGGGATTGCGGTCGAGCGTTCTACGCAGATGATCATCAGCCTGTTGGCGGTGCTCAAGGCCGGTGGCGCGTATGTGCCGCTGGACCCTGAATACCCGGCCGAGCGTCTGGGCGCGATGATCGAGGACAGCGGTTTGAGCGTGCTGTTGACCCAAAGCCACCTCGCGGCGACGTTGCCAACCTCGGCGGGCGTGAGCGTCCTGAGTCTGGATCAACTGGATTATCCGACTCAGACCGACAACCTGCCCGAGCGCAGCGGCCCGCAAAACCTCGCGTATGTGATGTTCACCTCGGGCTCCACCGGGCGCCCGAAAGGCGTCGGCATCACCCAGTCGGCGCTGACCCGTCACACCCAGGTCGCTCTGGACGTCCTCGGCCTCACGCCGCAGGACCGATCCCTGCAATTCGCCACGTTCAACTTCGACGCCTTTGTCGAGCAGCTTTACCCGGCGCTGATTTGCGGCGCCTCGGTGGTGCTGCGCGGTCAGGACATCTGGGACAGCGAAACCTGGTACCGCGAATTGCTCGACAAGCAGTTCAGCGTCAGCGACCTGACCACCGCCTACTGGAACATGTTGGCCAAGGACCTCGCGGCGGCGGGTCACCGCGACTATGGCGTGCTGCGTCAGATGATTGTCGGTGGCGAAGCCATGCCACCGGAAGGCGTTGCCACGTGGGGCCAGGCTGGCCTCGGCCATGTACGCCTGCTGAACACCTATGGTCCGACCGAAGCCACGGTCAGCGCCACGGTGCTCGATTGCAGCGACTACGTGTCCGGCCGCCTCCCGTTGCCGGTGAGCATGCCGATTGGCCGGGCGTTGGGTGGTCGGGGGATTCATGTGCTCGACACCCAGGGCCAACCGGCGCCGGTCGGCGTAGTCGGTGAACTGGTGATTGGCGGTGAGCTGCTGGCACGCGGCTATTTCCGGCGCCCGGAACTGACCGCCGAGCGCTTCATTCCCGATCCGTTCGATCCAGTCGGCGGTGGCCGCGTGTACCGCACCGGTGACCTCGCGCGTTATCGCGCCGATGGGGTGATCGAGTACGTCGGACGTCTGGATCATCAAGTGAAGATTCGCGGTTTCCGCATCGAACTCGGTGAAATCGAAAGCCATCTGTTGCAGGTGCCAGCGGTGCGTCAGGCCCTGGTGGTCGCGCAACCGGGCGCCATCGGCCAGCAATTGGTGGCGTACGTGGTGTTCGACGATCCGACGCGCATCAGCGGCGATGCGTCGGCGCTGGCGGCGTTGCGCGATGACATCAAGGCACGCTTGAAAGCGAGCCTGCCGGATTACATGGTGCCGGCCCACGTGCTGTTCCTCGAAAGCCTGCCACTGAGCCCGAATGGCAAGATCGATCGCAAGGCCTTGCCGGGCATCGATGCGAGTCTGGTGGCGCTGGACTTTGTCGCACCGCAAGGCGCACTCGAACAGCAGATCGCCACGGTCTGGCAGGACGTGCTGGAACTGGATCAGGTCGGCCGCGACGATCACTTCTTCGAACTGGGCGGGCATTCCCTGCTCGCGACGCAAGCCGTCTCGCGCCTGCGCAAACTCACGGCTTGTACGCTGAGCCTGCGTGATCTGTTCAGCCATCCGCGCCTCAAGGACCTGGCGGCGTGGATCGCGCAGCAGCAGGGCACACCTGAGCCGAGCGGCCACAGTGTGGTGCTCAAGGCCCACGGCACCCGGCACAGCGCACCGTTGTCGCTGGTGCAACGCCGGTTGTGGATCGCCGAGCAACTGTCTGGTGGCACGGCGGCCTATGGCATGCCGATGGCCCTGCGCTTGCGCGGCGAGTTGTCGGTGGAGCGGCTGATCGGCAGCTTCGCCGAGGTAGTGCGTCGTCACGAAGTGCTGCGCACCGCGTACACCCAGGACGATGAAGGTGACCCGATTGCGGTGATCGCCGAACAGGTCGACGTGGATTTTCCGGTGATCGATTTGTCCGGTCTGTCGCGCAGTGCCCAGGAAGAACTGGTCGCGCAAGCAGCCCTGGAAAACGCGTGCACGCCGATTGATATGGAGCACGCGCCGCTGTTGCGCGGGCGGATCCTGCACCTCGGGCCGACCGAGCACGTGATGCTGTATGCGATGCACCACATCATTTCCGACGGTTGGTCGATGGGCTTGCTGGTCAACGAATTGGTGCAGATTTACGAGCGTACCAAGGCCGGTGACCTGAACCCGCTGCCGCCGCTGGATGTGCAGTATTCCGACTTCGCGCTGTGGCAGCAGGAACTGGAGCAGCAAGGTGTGCTGGCGCGTCAGGCCGAGTACTGGAAAACCCGGCTGGCCGGCTACAACGGGCAGCTTAAGTTGCCAGCGGATAACCCGCGTGGCTTGACGCCGTCCTATGAGGGCGACGCGGTGCAGTTCCAGCTCACCCCGTCGCTCAGCGCGGCGTTGCGCAAGGTGTCGATGGACGCAGGCGTCACGCTGTACAGCACGTTGCTGGCGTCGTTCCAGGTGTTGTTGCACCAGGTCAGCGGTGCGGCGGATGTGCTGGTCGGTGCCGACGTGGCCGGGCGTGAACAGCCGGAACTGGAGCGCTTGATCGGCTTCTTCGTCAACGTCCTGCCGCTGCGTTCGCAGTTCGATGGCGCCACACCGTTCGCCGGATTCCTGGCCCAGACCCAGGAAAACCTGCTGAGTGCGATGGAGCATCAGGACCTGCCGTTCGACATGATCGTCGACGCCGCGGACGTGCCGCGCCACAAGGGCATGAACCCGCTGGTGCAGGTGTTGTTCGTGATGAATAACCTGCCGGGACGCACCCAGTCCATGGGTGGTTTGAGCGTGGAATCGCTGCCGGCGCTGGAGACCCATTCTAAATTCGACATGGCGTTGTTCGTTGACGATGAAGAAGGGCAATTGCTGGGTAATTGGCAATTCGCCACAACCTTGTTCGGACACGAGCGCATTCAGCACCTGGTCAAGGCCTGGATAGCCCTGTTGGAACAGATCGTCGCTGATCAGGACATTCAATTGGGAGCTATCAGCATGCCAGTCGACAATTTAGCGGTGGCCGCCAAGCCTGCCGTCCCCGGACCCAAGGCCGACAAACTCGGCAAGTTCCTCAAGCGCGGTGCCGCCCCGGCGGCCAAGGCCCGGCCTGCGCCGATCCGCGAATCGCTGATCGCCGCGCCGCAGCCGTTCCCGCTGCTGCTGGAACCGAACGAGCCGCAGCTGGACTTGATCGAGTGGATCAACAACAACCGCCCGCTGATCGAAGAAAAACTCGCCAAGCACGCCGGGATTCTGTTCCGTGGTTTCGAGCTCGACGGCATCCAGGGTTTCGAGGCGTTTGCCGAAGCGATCCAGCCGGGGCTTTACGGCCAGTACGGCGATCTGCCGAAGAAAGAGGGCGGCAAGAACACCTACCGCTCCACGCCGTACCCGGAACGCAAGATGATCCTGTTCCACAACGAGAGCTCGCATCAGGACCGCTGGCCGCGCAAGCAGATGTTCTATTGCGAGCAAGCCGCGCCCATCGGCGGAGCGACGCCAGTGGTGGATTGCCGCTTGATGTACGAAAAACTGCCGGCGGACCTGCGCGACAAGTTCGAGGAAAAAGGCCTGCTTTACGTGCGCACTTTCACCGACAACCTCGACGTGTCCTGGCAGCACTTCTTCAAGACTGAAGACCGCGCCGAAGTCGAGGCCCGCTGCCGGGCCGGTGGCATCGAATGGCGCTGGCTCGACAACAATGAACTGCAAACCCGCACCCCGGGCCCGGCGATCATCACGCACCCGGTGACCGGCGCCAAATCGTTCTTCAACCAGGTGCAACTGCACCACATCTACTGGCTGGAGCCGGATGTGCGTGAAGACCTGCTGTCGATGTTCGGTCTAGATCGCATGCCGCGCCACGTGTTCTACGGCGACGGCACACCGATCGAAGACGAAGTGATGCAACGCATCGGCGACTTGTACGAAGAATGCGCGGTGCGTTTCGACTGGCAAAAAGGCGACGCCATCCTGCTCGACAACATGCTGGTGGCCCACGCCCGTGATCCGTTCGAAGGCCCGCGCAAGATAGTCGTGGCCATGGGCGACATGTTCGACCGCAGCGCCCTTGAGCGTGTAATGAACACCGAGGAAACCGGAGCATGAACGAGGTATCGATGGACCAGCAGGACCTGGGTTTCGCCTTGACGCCTGAACAGCAACGCTTGCTGGAGCAGTTGCCCAAGGCCCCGGCCTGCGGCGATGCGCTGCGTTTCCTGGAGGTCGAGATCAACGGCGTTCTCGATCCGCAGCGGCTGCAAAGCGCACTGGACAGCGTGCTCGCGCAACAGCCGATGCTGGTCGCGCGGCTGGGCAAGGCGCCGGGTTTCCATGGCTTGCGGCAGTTTGTCGGGGCCGCCGAGCGCTTCCCGCTGACCGTGCAGGCGCGAGTCGAAACCCCGGCCGGGATTCAGGCTCAGCTTGCCGAATGGGCGGAACGCTCTTTTGTCGTCGGTGAATCCGAGGGCGCGCAAGCGGTGCTGTATCGCTTGGCCGATGAGCAATGGAAACTGGTGTTGGGTCTGGCCCGGCACAGTCTAGATGAAAGTGGCGTGCGCTTGCTGTATCAGCAATTGGTGCAGGCCTATGCGCAAGACGCGGCGGCGGACGATGAAGAGACTGGGGAATTCACTCAGTACCTGGATTGGCGCAGTGAAGTGGTGTCGGACGAAGACGCGGCCGGCGCGCGTGTTTACTGGCAGGACCATTTGCAAGGTGCGGACCCTGATCTGAGTACGCCGTGGTTGGCCTATCGCAATCCGGGTTCTGCTGCTTCATCGGCGACTGAATCGCTGACCTTCGAACCTGCACTGCGCAGCGGTTTGCAGCAGGTGGCAGCGACGTTGGAGCAATCGCCAAGCGTGGTGCTGCAAGCGGCGTGGTGGTTGTTGCTGGGTCGGCTCAGCGGGCATGAACAGGTGCTGGTCGGTGTGCGGCACGACAGCCGCGAAGATTACGAATACTTCAGCGATGCCGTGGGCGTGTTCGCGAAAACCTTGCCGCTGAACCTGTCGCTGACCGCGAATACCACGTTCAGCGCATGGGTGACCGAGTTGGCGGCGCGTCTGGATGAGCATCGCACCTGGCAAGAATATTGGTCGCCTGAACTGGCACCGACGGCAGCGCGTCCGGCGTATGGTTTTGCCGTTTGCCGAGCCACGCAGGCCGCGACATCTGGTGGTTTGCAATGGGCGCCGCGTTCGACCGTACGCGAAGCGCTGTTTGAATTGATGCTTGGACTGGAAACGGACGAGGCGGGCAGTGCCCACGCCTTGCATCTGCATTACGACGCGTCGCGCTACTCGGCTCAGGCGATTGAAGGATTGCTGGCGCAGTTGCGCGTATTGCTGGAAAACATCATTGCCAATGTTCACGCCGAACTCGGTCAACTGAGCGTGTTGGGCGCTGCCGAACAACAGCGTTTGCTGTCGGTCAACCCGCCCGTGCAGGCGTTAGCCGATGCTCGATTCCTGCCGCAGCGGATTGCCGATTTTGCCCGGACCACACCGGACGCTATCGCCCTGACTGACGGCGATCAACGCCTGAGCTATGGGCAATTGCAGGTGAAGGTCGAGGCGCTGGCCCAGGCACTGAAAGCCCAGGGTCTGGCGCCGGGGGCGATTGTCGCGCTGGCGTTGCCGCGCTCGGCGGAGTTGGTGGTTGCGATGCTCGCGGCGTGGCGCATCGGCGCGGCGTACCTGCCGCTGGACCCGCAATGGCCGCAGGCCCGTCAGGCCTTGATGCTGGAACAGGCCGGCGCTGCATTGCTGTTGGTCGACGCCGCGCACATTGCGCAATGGCACGATCATCCGTTGCCCTTGGCGACCTTGGATCGCGTGTTGCAATCGGCTCCGGCGGCGACGTCGGCGATTACGTTTGACACTCAGGCTGATCAGGCGGCTTACGTGCTGTTCACCTCCGGCTCCACGGGCGTGCCGAAAGGCGTGGTGATCGAGCATCAACAATTGCTCAACTACACCGCTCACGCCAGCCAGGCCCTGGGGTTGGAGCAGTGCCGTCAGTTCGGCTTCACCTCCACGGTGGCGGCGGATTTGGGCAACACGGCGCTGTTCGGTGCGTTGTTCAACGGTGCGGCGCTGCATGTGGCCAGCGATGAACAGATGCAGGATGGCAATTTGTTTGCCGGTTTCCTGCAACAGCAAGCCATCGATTGCCTGAAGATTGTGCCGTCGCACCTGGCCGCGCTGCTCGACAGCGAACGTGCGCAATTGCCGCGCACGCTGGTTCTCGGTGGCGAGCCGATTGCGCCGGCACTGGTGCAACGGATCGCCGGTTTGCGCAGCGACTGCCGGGTGTTCAATCACTACGGCCCGACCGAAGCCACGGTCGGTGTGCTGGTGCATCCGCTGCGGCTGGATCTGCCGGACGCCGGCGTGCTGTCCCAGGTGTTGGGCAACAATCAGGTGTTTGTCCTCGACGACAATCTGCAACTGGCGCCGGTTGGTGTGCTGGGTGAGTTGTATTTGGGTGGTGCGCAGTTGTGCCGCGGCTATGTGAATGTCGAGGCCGATTCGGACGTGTTCATTCAGAGCCCGTTCAATCCGCAGCAACGCCTTTACCGCACCGGTGACTTGGCGCGTTATCGCCCGGATCTGGCGATTGCGTTGCACGGTCGGCGTGATCAGCAGATCAAGGTGCGGGGTTTCCGTATCGAACTGGCCGAGATCGAAGCCGAGTTGCTGCGTCTGCCGCAGGTCGCGCAGGCGTTGGTGTTGCCGGGGCAATCCGCGCAGGACGGTATGCTCGCTTTCATCGTCCCGCATGAGTCCCCTTCGGCGACGTTGCTGGATACCGTTCGCGATGAACTGGCGCTGCGTTTGCCGAGCGTGATGCTGCCGCAGCACTTGCAGTTGATCGAGAGCTTCCCGCGCCTGGCCAACGGCAAGGTTGATCGCAAGGCGTTGCAACAACTGGCGTCCACCTCGGCGGACGATGCAGGCCTGCAACCTCGCGATGCGCTTGAGCAATTGCTGGTGACGCGCATGGCGCAATTGCTGGGGGTTGATCGTCTGGGCATCGACCGGGACTTTTTCGCAGTTGGGGGCCACTCCTTGCTGGTGATCAAACTGGTGGCCGGCATTCGCAAGCTGTTGCAGTGCGAAATCCAGCCGGGCGTGGTGTTTGACCATCCGACAGCGGCGGGTCTTGCGGCGGCATTGCGGGCTCGGGAAAGCAGCCCAGGCCAACTGGAGAAAATCGCCCAGGCGCGGTTGCGACTGGACAACATGAGCCCCGAAGAAAAAGCCGCGCTCACCGAAAAAGCCCGGCAACTGCAAAACGCCAAGGCTGCGCAAAACGGTTAAGCCCTGCGTAACCCTGTGGGTTGCTCACGATTGCGGTGAGTCAGTCGCCTTTAATGGTGCCTGTGAGTCCGCCTTCGCGAGCAAGCTCGCTCCCACAGGGGAGATTTGTCGGGCACAAATCCAGTGTTCACCAGAGACCCAATGTGGGAGCGGGCTTGCTCGCGAATGCGGTGGGTCATTCAGCAATGATGTTGACTGACACACCGCTTTCGCGAGCAAGCCCGCTCCCACAGGGGGATTTTCAGTGTCTGCAAGGATGAGACAAGGTTCACAAAAATGGCCGATGCCCAACGCATCGGCCTTTTTTTTCATTTTTCGCGCGAATGATAAATAAACTCATTCCGGTTTTTGTGCGGTGTTACGTCTTACTAACGTAAGCAGACAAATCGAGCCGGGCAGGGTAGCCACAGGGTTCAGTTTTTCTCGGCTGTACACCTCATTTTCCGCTGCCCGGACACACGATCGAGCCCGGGGAGGGGCCGGTCATCGACTTGCGGTGTCGCAAGCGGTTCACAGGTCCAGGCAGCGGCAGGGCACTCGGTTGTCCATGGGTCCTATCCATTTCGACTAATAATAGAGAGCACGATGTCAGCAATTCATGAGTTGAAACCTCTGTTCAAGGCTTTGGTCATCGCCCGAACCCTGCGCTCGCGTCGTTCGCTGGCCGGTCTGGGCATGGCGTGTCTGCTGCCGCTCAGCGCGCAGGTCGTCGCCGAAGACTTCACCCTCAACATTCCGGCCCAGCCGTTGCCTCAGGCGCTGCAGGCGTTTGGCACGCAGACCAATCAACAGGTGATCTACAACGCCGATGACATGGCCGGCCTGCGCAGTACGCGCGTCAGCGGCAAGTTGAGCAGCGAAGCGGCGATTGCCCAGTTGCTCAAAGGCACCGGCGTGCACTACAGCTTTGAAGGCAACACGCTGATGCTGGTGCGCGGCAGCTCGACCGAAGGTCTGGAACTGGGCGCCACCACCATCAATGCGCAACAGGTCAGCGCGACCACCGAAGGCTCGAAGTCCTACACCTCGAACGCCGTGACCATCGGCAAGGGCACCCACACCCTCAAGGAAATTCCGCAGTCGGTCACGGTGATGACCCGCAAGCAAATGGACGATCAGGACATCGTCGACCTCAAGGACGCGGCCAACAAGACCACCGGTCTGGTCGGCGCCCAAGGCGTTGGCCGGGGTTTGATCCTGTCTTCGCGCGGTTTCCAGATCGATGACTGGCAGTACGACGGCGTGCCGATCCCGCGGAACACTTACGCGCTGGGCAACTGGGCCACGCAGGACATGATTTTCTTCGACCGCATGGAAGTGCTGCGCGGTGCGTCGGGCTTGCTGCAAGGCACCGGCAGCCCGGGTGGCGCGGTCAACCTGGTGCGCAAACGCGGTCAGGCTGTACCGACCGTGACCCTGACCGGCAAGGCTGGCTCGTGGGATCACTACGGTCTGCAACTCGACGCCGGCGGCCCGCTGAACCAGAACGGCACCATCCGTGGCCGCTTCGTGGCCGACCAGGACGACACCCACACCTTCGTCGACTCGGAATGGTACAAAACCACCTCGCTGTACGGCGCGCTGGACTTCGACCTGAGCGAAGCCACCACCGTGGGCGTGGCGGTCAGCCAGTCCGACGGCGAATCGCGCGCGAACGTGCGCGGCTTCCCGCGTTATTCCGACGGTAAACCGATTGACCTGCCGCGCAGCACGTACACCGGCGCGAAGTGGAACCACTCGGACATCGACGTCACCACGATCTACACCGATCTGGAACACCGTTTCAACGACGACTGGGCCTTCAAGGTCGGCGCCGTGCACATGACCGAAACCAACAAGGCGAAGAACCAGCGCACGCAAACCACCGGCTCCGGCATCCGCCCTGATGGCACCGGTATCCAGTACGCTGACTTCGTGACGGACATGGATTCCACCAAAGTCGCGCTGGACATGAACGTCACCGGCAAGTTCGAAGCCTTCTCCATGCAGCAAGAAGTCATGCTGGGCGGCAACTACTCCAAATACACCTCGGACGACAAATACGCCCGGACCTTCAACGCCAGCACCGACAACATCTTCGACATCAATCACGACCGTCCGGAGATCAGCTACGACGGTCTGGTCAACACCCCCGGTGGCCGTGGCTTCCCGAGCAAATACGACATCCGCCAGAAAGGCCTTTACGGCAACTGGAGGGTCAAGCCTGTTGACGACCTGACCCTGGTGCTCGGCTCGCGGGTCAGTTGGTACGACTACAGCTACAAGTCTCAGATCGAGACCCCGACCAGCATCACCGACGACACGAACAGCGCCTCCACCGAAACCGGTGAAGTCACGCCGTACGCCGGTATCATTTATGACCTGAGCCGTGAATGGTCGGTCTACGCCAGTTACGCCGACGTCTTCACCCCGCAGACCGAACGCGACACCGCCGGCTCGGTACTGAAACCAATCATCGGTACTAACTACGAGATCGGTCTCAAGGGCGAGTTGATGGATGGCCGGATCAACACCTCTGTGGCCCTGTTCCGTTACGACCAGGAAAACCGCGCCGTTCTCAATACGGCGGGTGAGCAAAGCTGCGACGGTTGGTACTGCTCGACAGCCTCGGGCAAAGTGCGCAGCCAGGGTCTGGACGCTGAAATCAGCGGCGAAGTGACCGACAACCTGCAACTGTTTGCCGGCTACACCTACAACACCACCAAGTACCTGGATGACCCGGACAACGAAGGCAAAATCTTCAGCTGGTGGACGCCTAAACACATGCTGCGCGTGTGGGGCAACTATCAGATGCCTGGCGACTGGAGTCGTGTGAGTACTGGCCTGGGCTTCACCGCACAGACCCACACCGTCGGTTTCGACCACTCCGTCAACGTACCGGGTTACACCGTGTGGAACGCCCGTGTCGGTTACCAGCTCACCTCGGAAATCGAGCTGGCAATGAACGCCAACAACCTGTTCGACAAGACCTACTTCGCGGCGGCCTACAACCAGATCAACGGCAACAACAACTACGGTGATCCACGCAACGTAATGTTCAGCGTGAAATACACCCCGCAGTTCTGATCCATCCCCCGCTGAAACTGGCCCATGTCCCTTTGAAGGGGCATGGGCCAACTCCCATCCAAATCCGAACCGCTACCACCAAACCAACTATCCCACCACAGTCCCCTGTGGGAGCGAGCCTGCTCGCGAAAGCGGCCTACCCGCCACCTCAACCATCCAGGCCAAAACCCAATCCCTGTAGGAGCTGGCGAAGCCTGCGATCTCTTGACTTTAACGTCCCCAAAACCACCAAACCCCCAACGTTATGGACCGCGCCTAAGCAGACTCAAAGCCCCATCCCATTGCCACCCCAAACCCCACCTGTCACCCTGCGGTCAGTTCAAAGGATCAGGACAAGGAATCAAGGATTGAGTGGCCACATATCCAACCCGCCTGGCTGTATCTTCGCCAAAAGCTGCAACCCGCCAGACGGCGAAATCAATCACACCCACCCATCCGGGTTCGTACTGTCATGTCAGTGACCGACGCCAGAATCATTGATATGTGGGGCATCCCAAAATGGGACAACAGCAAGGTGATTCTTGGTATCGCTGATCATCTTGAATGGCGTGACAAGGCCGAACAAGGCGAGCACCTGCTGGTGCTTCAAGAGAAGATCAACACCTACATCGCCTTCATCGAAAGCGGTGAAATCTACGCCGAGATTCCCGGCGCGCTGGGCAAATCGCCTGTCATCCGTGTTCACGGCAAATACGAACTTCCTGCGCAAGGCGAGCTATTCATTGATCGCGTTGCCGAGACGCTGAAGAGAGTGGGTATTGGTTTCGAGTTCGTGCTTGAAGCAGACAAAGAAACAAGCAACGAGTGATGAGGGCGAAGTCATTTGCAAGCTGACCGCCCCTTTGAAGGCGCAGACATGTCCATCGTAGAAACGAACGTCATCGATATTATTGCTGTTCCAGACTGGCAGCCCGAAAGCGTCCTGCTGATCATCAGCGACCACCTTGAATGGGGCAACAAAGCCCAACAGGGCGAGCATCTGCTGTTGCTTCAGGAGAAAATCAATACCTACATCGCCTTCATTGAAAGCGGTGAATTGCTGGAAAGCTACCCACCGGCCAACGGTAAAAATCCGAAGATTTGTATCAATGGCCTGTACGAACTCCCTGAGCAGGGCAAGTTTTTCATTGATCGTGTGACCGAGGTGCTGAAGGGCGTGGGCATTGGGATGGAATTCGTTCTTGATGCCAACGAAGCAATTCGCAATATGTAACCGAAGTGGCGGCAAAAATACTGGCTCGGATGTTGTTCGGCATTTGCGTGTTAAACAAGTTTTTGCGCGAGCGTTTAAAGACACTCGGTGTTACGTCATAAACGGCTACAACGCCTTGCGCCGTTACCTACGCGTACGCCAGAATCCGCCGGCTTGTGCGGCTTTGGGGTGAGCTATATCGTTTCCGGGTCACTGCAAAACAGTGATCGGGTTTGGTAGCCCGTCGTGATAGTCGTATGGCAACACCTGATGCAGCCCTGTTTTTGGGACTCGCTTTATATGGTGGTCATGCGTGGGGCTCCTTTGTGAGCGCCGGGTTTTCTATCGCGACCGGTCTACCAACCCACGTATGGCCGCCACCCAGTCGTTTGGTAGCGAAGGTGATGGCTCCTCAAAATTCGCGATGGAGTTTTATCTATGTTCAAAGTAACGCCCAACCCTCCGAATACCGGTCCAGTACCGTTCGACGCTTCTTTCAATCTTGACCCTGAAAAAATGAAAGCGGCAGCCGACCGTGCGCTCAAGTTCTACCTCGACCCGGGGGCGACGAAAACGCAGATACCGCCCCGCAGATCCGGCACCTTGTACTCCATCGACGCAGCGGTGGATCAAGAAACGTTGATGGTCGAGGTCTACGAATCGCTGACATCGGCCTGTGCGATGGTCAGCGATCTCGTCGAGCTGTCGGAAGGCCCGCGACGCCAAACGATGCTGGTGTTGCATCGGTCGCTTGTGATGGGTGAAATGGCGGCGAATCGCATGCTGGATAACCACACGCCTGTGTAGCAGCCAGGCACATCCCCTGTGGGAGCGGGCTTGCTCGCGAAGGCGGTGTGTCAGCTGCATGAATGTCGGCTGACACGGCCTCTTCGCGGGCAAGCCTCGCTCCTACATTTGCTGGGTGTTGTTCACAAAATTTGCAGCCAACACCAGTCCTCTGTGGGAGCGAGCCTGCTCGCGAAGGCGGTGTGTCAGCTGCATTGATGTTGGCTGACACACCGTCTTCGCGGGCAAGCCTCGCTCCTACATTTGTTTGGTGTTGTTCACAAAATTTGCAGCCAACACCAGTCCTCTGTGGGAGCGAGCCTGCTCGCGAAGGCGGTGGCACATTCAATAACAATGTCGCCTGATACACCGCTTTCGCGAGCAGGCTCGCTCCCACAATTGTTTGGTGTTGTTCGCAAAATTTGTGGCCGACACAGAACCCCTCTTTTTTTGCCGTCGCCCGGTCAGTTGCGTGACTCGCCCTGGCCGCCAAGGAACACGTCGGTAAACGATTCCAGCAGCGACTCGGCGTAGATCATGCTGCGGTGCGGCAGCGGGGTGTGGATTGAGGTGTGCAATTGGCCTGTCGCGTTGTGGGCCCTGAGCAGTTGTTCCGAAAACAGCACTTGCTCCAGGGTTTTGTGCGACAGCGACCACCAGCAACTGACCTGGACCTTGAGCCTTGGCAGCGAGAATTCTTCGAATGCTGCCACCAGCCGTTCGTGGATCGCAAAGGCTTGCGCGTTCATGATCTCCTGCTTGATAGCGTCCAGGGTCGCGATCATTTCCTGTTCCCCGGTCGCCGTCTGTTCGCTGGCCCAGCGATAGAAGGCCTTGAGGTCGGCCGTCGGGTTTTCGGCGATGAAACTTGCCGCTGCCGTTTCCAGGTGCGCGAACATCAGGGTGAACACTTCGAGCGCTGCCTTCAGTTCGTTTTCCGCGCTGAGGTGGTTCGGGTTGTCTTGTTCCAGCGGCTTGCGCGGCAGGTCGGCGGGCAGGTCTCGTTCCGGCACGTTAGTGTCGACCAGGCCCAGGAAACTGACCTCGCGGCCTTGCTGTTCAAGGCGTGCGGCGATGTCCATGGCGATGGCACCGCCCAACGACCAGCCCATCAGCCGATAAGGCCCGTGTGGCTGCTGCTCGACAATTTGCGCGCTGTAATCGTCGATCATCTCGGCCCAGGTCTGCGCGCCTGATGCCTTGTCGGCGAAGCCCTTGTGCATCACGCCGAAGGTTTTGGCGTGGGGGGCGAGTTTCTTCGCCAGTGGCTGGTAGCAAAACACGATGCCGCCGCTCGGGTGCAGGCAGAAAAGTCCGGGGGCCGAGGCCGTCGAGGCATTCAGCGCGACCACGCATTGCGCGTTTTGCTGATGCTCCAGGGCGATGAACCTGGCCAGGACTTCGACCGTCGGGTAAGCCAACATCTGTTGCAATGCCAGTTTGATCCCGAGGCGGGCATGCAACTGCGAGATGAACTGGATCGCCAGGATCGAGTGGCCCCCCAGTTCGAAAAAGTTGTCGTCGAGGCTGACCCGTTTGACCTGCAAGGCTTCCTGCCAGAGTTCAGCCAGGGCTTTTTCCAGTGGGGTCACCGGGGCAATGAACGGGCGCTGCGACTGGCTCAGGTCCGGCATTGGCAGGGCTTTGCGGTCAACCTTGCCGTTGGGCGTGAGCGGCAATTGCGCGAGGAACAACAGGTGCGCAGGCACCATGTAGTCCGGCAATTCTGCCTTGAGGCTGGCCTTGAGTTCGGCGCGCAACGCGGCTTCATCCTCGACAGCCGTCGCCGTAACCACATAACCCACCAGTTGTGGACCGGTCGGGCCGTCCTGCGCCACCACCACGGTTTCACGCACGCTATCGAGCGCCAGCAGGCGCGCTTCGATCTCGCCGAGTTCGATGCGGAAGCCACGGATTTTCACTTGATGGTCGATGCGGCCGATGTATTCGATCACGCCCTCGGCGCGATATCGGGTCAGGTCGCCGGTGCGATACAAACGCTCACCGCTGAACGAAAACGGGTCCGGCACAAAGCGTTCGGCGGTCAACGCTGGACGCTCGAAATAACCGCGAGCGAGGCCGTCGCCACCGATCAGCAGTTCACCCGGCGCACCGATCGGGTTGAGTTCCAGATCACTGCCGAGGATGTACAGCGCGGTGTTGTCGATTGGTTTGCCGAGGTACGGCTTGGCGTTCTCGCGCGTTAACGGATGCAGTGCGGACCAGATTGTGGTCTCGGTCGGGCCGTACAAATTCCAGACCTTCGGCGACAGCGCGAGCATGCGCTCGGCCAACTCCTGCGGCAGCGCTTCACCGCCACACAGGAACACGCGGCCAGCCAAAATCGACGCTTGTTCATGGTCAAGCAGCATGCGCCAGGTTGATGGCGTGGCTTGCAACACGCTCACGCCATGACGCTCGATCAGTTCGAGCACAGCTTGCGGGTCTTGGTGCACGTCCTTGCCGGTCAGCACCACGCGGGCGCCGGCCAGCAATGGGCCGTAGATCTCCAGACCGAAAATATCGAACGAGAAGGTGGTCAACGACAGCATGCGGTCCTGAGCCGCGAGGCCCGGTTGATGAACCATGCTTTCGACGAAATTGCACAGGGCCGCGTGGCGCACCATCACGCCTTTCGGCTTGCCAGTGGAGCCCGAGGTGTAGATCACGTAGGCCAAGTGTTCGCCGCTCAGCGCCACCGTTGGGCAGGTCTGTGGATAAGCCGCCAGCCATTCGGCCGGCTGATCGAGCAACAAGGTGTTGAGCCCCGCCGGAATCGGCAACTGTGCTTGCAGATGAGACTGAGTCAGCAGCAATTCGAGGCCGCTGTCTTCGATCATGTAGGCCAGCCGATCCTCGGGATACGCCGGGTCCAGCGGCACATACGCGCCGCCAGCCTTAAGGATCGCCAGCAAGCCGACAATCATTTCCACACTGCGCTCAACGGCGATGCCCACCAGCCGATCCGGGCCAACGCCGGCCTCGATCAGCTTATGCGCGAGCTGGTTGGCGCGGGCGTCCAGTTGCGCGTAGTTCAAACAATCGCCGCCGACAATCAACGCCACCGCATCCGGCGTCTGTTCCGCCTTAGCGGCAATGCGCTGCTGCACGCACGGCGCCTGCGCAGCGTGCTCAACCACACGGTGCCAATCCTGCAGCATCACGTTTTGCTCATCGCTATCCAGCAGCGGCAATTCGCCAATCCGCTGACAGCAACCGTCGACAATGCCTTGCAGCAGATTTTGCCAATGCCGCGCCAGACGCTCGATGGTCGCCGAAGTGTAGAGATCGTGACTGTATTCCAGGCTCGCGACAACGCCGTGTTGCGAGTACGCGACGTCCAGCGACAAATCAAACTTGGCCTGACCCGCCCCCGCATCAAGGAACTCCAGCGCCAGTCCGTGCAGATCCATATGCGCCGGCTCGCCGCTGTCGGTGCGCCAGTTGAACAGCACCTGAAACAACGGATTGGCTTGCGCGCTGGCCTGCAATTTCAGGGCGTCGAAACTCAGCTCCAGCGGGTAATCCGCATGGTCCAGCGCCGCCAGGGATTCACGGCGCAGGCGTTGCAGGAAATCGCCGCAGGACAGCATCGGATCGAGGCGTACGCGGTACACCTGACTGCTGACAAAGAAGCCGACCAGCCCTTGGGTTTCGCTGCGATTGCGCGTGGCGTTTGGCACGCCGACGGTAAAGTCTCGTTGACCGCTGTAGCGGCTCAACAACAGTTGCCAAGCGCCGAGCGCGACCACGAACGGCGTCAGGCCCTGTTGCTGGCAGAAGCGGTTCAGGGCCGTCGACAGTGAGCCCGGCAGTTCGAATTCATGCTTGCCCGCGGGATGGCGCTGTTGCGCGCTGCGCGGGAAATCCACCGGCAAATCCAGGGTCGGCAACGGCGTGCCCAGGTAGTCTTGCCAATAGTCGGCGCTGTTGGCGCAGGTCGCGCTGTGCAGGTAGTCATCGCGTTGCCAGGCAGCGTAGTCGGCGTATTGAATCGCCGGACGCGGCAGCGGCGGGGCGTCTGCGTCGCTGGCCTGGGCGAAGGCACGGTTGAGGTCCTGCATCAGGATCGCGTTGGACCAGGCATCGGAAACGATGTGGTGCATGTTCATCAACAACAGGTGTTCTGCGGCGCCGACCTTGAGCAGGGTCGCGCGCATCAGCGGCGCCTGGCGCAGGTCGAACGGCGCGCCTGCCTGGGCCTCGATGCGCTGCGCAATCTGCCGGGCGCGGTCTTCATCGGCGAGTTCCGACAGGTCTTCCGCACCGAGTACCAGCCGCGCCTGATGATCGACCACTTGCATCGCCACACCGTCGATCTCGCGGAACGCCGTGCGCAGGATGTCGTGGCGATCCAGCACCCGGTTCAGCGCAACTTCCAGACGCCGGGCCTGCAACGCGCCGCTGATGCGCATTACGCGTGGCAGGTTGTAAGCGGCGCTGTCCGGTGTCAGTTGCTGCACAAACCACAAGCGTTGCTGGGCGAAAGAGAGTGGTGCCGGGCTGTTTTGCGTGCGGGCGGCGATGCCTTGGGGTTGATCACCGGCATCGGCCAGCAGCAGCGCCAGTAAATCATCATCGATCATGTCGTTCATCGGTCTCTCGTCGTCGGCGACCGCCTGGGCGCTGACGGCTTGGCCGGACATCGCGCCCACACGGGTAAACATTCAGTGGGTAACGGCCGGAACGCAGGCGCTCCGGCGGATTGACAAGCGTTGGCTGAGAACGTGATCAGACCGCCGTCAACGATTGCTTCTGCGCGACAACCCGGCCGCCCTCCATCCGCACCAATTGGTCGGCGACATCGAAGTAACGGTCGTCGTGGGAAATCACGATGATGGTCTTGCCCAGGTATTTGAGTTCCGGTAACAGCTCGGTGTAGAAAATCCGGCGGAAGGCCGGGTCCTGATCCGCCGCCCATTCGTCGAACACCAGCACCGGGCGTTCCTCCAGCCAGGCGTTCAGCAGGGCCAGGCGTTTGCGCTGGCCGGTGGACAGGTCGGTGGTGCTGAAGGCGCCATCGCGGATGCTGACCTTGTGCGAGATTTCCAGGCGTTCCAGGTAACGATTGGCGTCTTCGGGAACGTTCTGCTCACCTTGCACCAGTTCATCGAACAGGTAGTAGTCGGCGAAAATCGTGGTGAACAACTGGCGATAATCGTCGCGGTTATGCGCCAGAACCGGTTTGCCGTTGAGGATGATTTCCCCGCCTTGTGGCGCGTACAGCCCCAGCAGCAGCTTGATCAGCGTGGTCTTGCCGCCACCGTTCTCGCCGACGATAAACACGATCTCGCCCTGGGCGATGGACAGGTTGACCGGGCCGAGAGCGAAGGGTTTGCTGCCGTCCACCGCCGGGAAGGCGAAGTGCACGTCGCGCAATTCCAAGTGTTCGACCACCGGTTTCGGCGCGTCTTTGTCGCTGAGCAGCAGGTGCGGTTCCGGCGAGGAAAACTGCTCCGCCAGGTCGGCGATGCGCTTGAACGCAATGTTCGCGCGGCTGACCACCGGCAGGGTGGTGATCAGGTATTCCATCGGGCCTTTCATGTACAGCAGCACCAACACGAAACCGCTGAGCACCGCTTTATCCGAGCCCAGCCACATCGATTGCAGGATCAGCGCCAGGCCGATCACCACGAAAAACAGCATCGAACCGAGGGTCTTGGCCACCACGAAGGTGTTGACCGCGCGGATGTGCGTGTTGCAGATGAAATCGGCGGTGCCTTCGATGCGCTGGCTGAACATGCGTTGGCGGCGCGGGCGATGGATGCGCAGTTCCTTGGCGCCGGCAGCAATCGCGCTGTAGTGTTTTTGCAGTTCGTCCTCGGCTTCGCGCGCGGCCTGGAAACCCTTGATGCCTTTGGAGCGGGCCACGTATTGCAGCGCGGTGCCGATCACCAGGGCGACCATCAGCAAGGCAAACATCGGCAACGACAGGTAGGCCAGGTAGCTCAGGCAACCGAGGGTGACGGTGAATGCGATGGCCAGCGGCGCGAAGGAAAACGCGAAATCGCTGACGGTGTCGACGTCGTGGGTCAGCACCGGGATCAGTCGATAACTGCGGAAGCGCTCGATCTGTTCGATCGGTGCCAGCAGGACTTTTTCCCCGAGGGATTTACGCAGCCCGGCGATGATGTGCTGGCCGACATGGTTGGTGCCGATGTCCGACAGGATCGACGTCACCAGTGCCACCGCGCACAGGCCGATAAAGGTGAGCACCACACGGGTGGACGGGGTGGCGGCGGCGTTCAGCGCGTCGTTGATGGTCGCCAGCAACGCGGTGATGCTGAGGCCGCCGAGCATGCCGAGCATGATCGACACCACAACGATGACCCGGAAAGGCCTGAGCAGGCCGAGGACTTCACTGAAGGCTCCGCGGGATTTTGAGGTCATGGAAGTTTCCGCTTCAAGTGCCGCTAAGGGCAAAGGTTCAAGAGTTTGGCTGCTTAAAAGACGAAACCCGTGGGCGACGATTTAGCCGCTCACGGGTTTGTTGCAGGTCATGCGACGGGAGGTGGGCGCCTCACAGATCCCGGGCGACGCGAAAGCCCAGCCAGTCGCCACGGGTATCGGGGTAGGTGGCGTTGCGATTGCCCGAACGGGAGAACACCGGTGCTTCGCCCCAGTCGTTGCCGCGAATGCGCCGCACCTTGCAGTCGCCGCTCAGCCAGGCACTGCCGTCGCTCGGCGCGCCGACGTAGTTCTCGTTGAAGCAATCGGCGGTCCACTCGTAGACGTTGCCGTGCATGTCGTACACGCCGAAAGCGTTGGCCGGGAAACTGCCTGCCGGTGCGGTGAAGTTGTAGCCATCGGCCGCGCCGTACGTATTGGCGTGCTTGGCGATGCTGTATTCCTTGCCTTCGTCGAACGGGAAGGGGAACGGCCCGGTGCTGCCGGCGCGGGAGGCGTATTCGCGCAGGGATTCGCTGACCAATCGATAAGCCTTGCCGGATTTTTTCGACAGCCATGCCACGTAGGCGTTGGCTTCTTCGAAGTCCATGCACACCGCCGGATGCTTGGCGGTACGCTCGTAGCGCGGCACGCCGGCCTTGCATTCGCGGCCCGGACGGGTATCGCCGTCGGGCATCACGTAACCGGTGTCACGCAGGTAGGCGTCCCATTCACCCACCAGCACCTGGAAGCGACTGATGGCCAGCGGTTTGGCGAACGTCACCGGGTGCAACGGGCCTTCATCCGGCTCGCGACCGACTTCATTTTCCGGGGTGCCCATGGTGAACGTGCCGGTGGGCAGCACGACCATTTCCGGACAATCCTTGCAGTCCTTGAACACCTTGCCCGGCTGGGCAGGCTCGGCGGCTTGCGCGAGGCCCGGCAACAGGCAGGCGGCCACGGTGGCGAAAGCCAGTGCGGGGAGCGTCTTCAAGGAAAAACTACGCGGCTCACTGTTCATCATCTCTCTCGATACAAAGGTAAAAGGAGTCGTATCTGTTCAATGCGCATCCCTGTGGGAGCGGGCTTGCTCGCGAAAGCGGTGGGTCATTCAGCCTAAGTGTTGACTGACCCACCGCCTTCGCGAGCAAGCCCGCTCCCACAGGGGAATGGCGTTGTTTAGCTGAGCTGCGTGCTGAGCAACGCCATGAAGCGGTCGATTTCAGCCTCGGTGTTGAGCAGCCCCGGCGCGGTGCGCACCACCGGGCCGACGTCGCGTTCCACCGCATCGGCGACCACTTTGTTTTGCATCAGGTACGCGGCGATCTTGTCGCTGTTCTTGCCCTTGACCCGGAAGAAGCTGAAACCCGATGACAGCTCGGGGCTCAGGGGCGTGACGAGTTCGATCTGCGGGTGGGCTTGCAGGCGTTTCTTCATGTAGCTGTTGAGCGCATGGATGCGCGCCTGGACGTCGGCCTTGCCCAGTTGCAAATGCAATTTGAAGGCTTCGTTCAGCGCCCAGCGGTGTTCGAACGAGTGGTAACCACCGGGGGTCATGGTGGTGGAAAACGCGGTGGCTTCGGAGAAGGTCGGAATGATCGGCGTGACGTATTTGACCTCTGGGCTGCGGCTGCAAACGATGCCGGTGCCGCGCGGGCCGAACATCCATTTGTGGGTGCCGGCGATAAAGAAGTCGCAGTTCATCGCCGGGAAACTCAAGTCCTCGACGCCAAAACCGTGCACACCGTCGACCAGGTAAATGATCCGGTCCTTATCGGCGCGGTTGCGGTTGTGTTTGTCCACCAGGGCGCCGATTTCTGCGATCGGGGTTTTCACGCCACTGCCGGACTGCACCCAGGTCATGCCGAGCACGCGGGTTTCGGGTTTGATGCCTTGGTCGATGGCGGTCAGGATTTCTTCCTTGGTGACCGTCTGCGGATCCTTGAACAACCGGAGCTTGCGCACCTTGGTGCCGTCGCGCTGGGTGCGCAAATCGAGAATGGTGTGGGTGGCGTAGTGTTCGTGGACGGTGGTGAGGATTTCCTGGTCCGGGCGCACATGGACGCCGCCGTAAATCATCGCCAGGCCTTCGGTGGTACTGCCAGTCAGCGCGATCTGCTTGGCATCCGCTTGCAGGTAACGACCGGCCCACACGCGAACGTCTTCTTCGCGCTGTTCGATCACACCCAAGTCCCAATCCATGGCCAGCCCGGGGTTTTTATCGAGGGCGGCGCGGTGCATCTCGATGGCGTCGCGCACGGGTTTGGGGTGCGAGGTGATCAGGAAATTGGAGAAGTGCAGGTAGGCCGGGTCCTGATCGAACAGTTGGCGCAACTGCGCCCATTTGTCCCCGGACAGCGGCGCTTTTGCTGCGGCACTGGCGGCGGAGGGCAGGCCGGCAGTCAGCGGCAGGCCGGCGGCGAGGATGCCGGCCTGTTTCAGGAAGGTTCGACGATCACTCATGGTTTGCTTTTGTCCTGCTGCGAAATCAATGCGGGCTTGGCGGCTTTCTGCACCTGATCCCAGACCCGCAGGAAATTGCCACCCCAGAGCTTGGCGATGTCCGCCTCGGAGTAGCCGCGCGACAGCAGTTCGGCGGTCACGTTGCGGATTTCGCTGACGTTCTCCCAGCCTTTGACGCCGCCGCCTTCGTTGAAGTCGGAGCTGATGCCGACGTGGTCGATACCGATTTTGCGCACGGTGTATTCGATGGCGTCGCCCAGATCCTTAAGGCTGGCCTTGGGTTCTTCTTCGAGGATCGCGTAGAGGCCGCTGGCGTACTGGCCGAACTTCTGCTCGGACCAGGCGGAGATGATCGGGTCACCCGGCATCAGCGCCATCGCGAGGTTCGGCAGGGGCGGCAGGTCGAAACGCTGGCGCAGTGCGTTGAGCTTGTCCTGGGTCGGCTGCGACAGTGGCTTGAGGTACTGCGAGAAGCCGACGATCTGCACCACGCCGCCGCTGTTTTTGATCAGTTGCAGTTCTTTGTCACTGAGGTTGCGCGGGATATCCACCATGGCCCGTGGCGCTGAGTGCGAGGCCACCAGCGGTGTGCGGCTCAGTTGCGCGACTTGCTCCAGGGCCTTGGTCGACATTTGCGAGACGTCGATGATTACCCCCAGGTCATTCAGGCGATGCACCGCTTGTTTGCCGAGGTCGGAGAGGCCGTC
This sequence comes from Pseudomonas sp. B21-053, assembly GCF_026016365.1. NCBI lineage: Bacteria > Pseudomonadati > Pseudomonadota > Gammaproteobacteria > Pseudomonadales > Pseudomonadaceae > Pseudomonas > Pseudomonas sp. B21-053. The sequence goes on along the minus strand of NZ_CP087205.1, from coordinate 4,882,817 downwards.
GAGGGCGTCCGGCGAATCGTTGAAGAACGGCAGCGGCCGCGAAGAATCGGCCCAGTCGTTGTTGCCGATGTAGCTGAACGCGAACATGCGCATGCCGCGCGCCGTCCACAGGTCCAGCAGGCTCAGGTCGTGGCCCAACGGGTAGGCGTTGAGCATGCTGATGAAAATGGCGAACTTGCCTTCACCGTGCAGGCGACGGAAGTCGTCGGGGGTGTAGGCGATGGCGACCTGATTGGGGAAGTCGCGGACCATCCCGGTGATGATCTTGTAGCGGATCTCCTGCTGGTTGCGCGCTTCTTCGAGGAACCCGGCGGTGGGCTTGTGCGGTGCGTTGGCGCCGTTCCAGATTTCCGGCCAGCCGAAGATCGTCAACGCCGCGCCGGAGAGGTGACCGCGATTGGCTTTGACCAGGTCGAACTGGCCCTTGCCATCCTTGTCCGCCTCGTTGCCCTGGGTGCCGAAGTTCTGCATCAGGCTGACGTGGCTGTCGAAAGACAGCATGCGTTCGTGGAGTTCGTCGGCCTGCTTCATCACTTTGACCGGGTAGCCGGGGTTGTCCTTGAACCAGTAATCCCAGGCTGCATAGCCTGCACCGGCGCTGATCGCCAGAGCCAGCGGCAGGCCGATGTAAAGAGCCTTTTTCGAACGTGGTTTTGTCATTGCCATCTCAGTCAGGTTCGCCGTCGAGGTGCAGGCGCAGGGGCCTTTGCTATCTGGGAAGAACGAGTGATCGGCATAGGAATTTAGGTGGTCTGTTTAAAAGATCGCAGCCTTCGGCAGCTCCTACATTGGAACGCGTACCCCGTAGGAGCTGCCGAAGGCTGCGATCTTTTAAAGGCCCCCATAAATTTCCCGTCGTAACAAACGTTCTAGCTTGGATAAAGCCTGCTTCATGGCTGACACAGGTAGGGCAATGACGATTTCTCGACGATGGTTCATGGCGGGCCTGGCGCTGACCGGCGCCGCCGTGCCTGCGGCTTTTTATGGGCATCGCGAATGGACGAAGCCGGACCCGACGATCACCCCCGGTGAGGCGACGGTCGATCTGGCGGACACTGCGGGCCAGCACCTGGCGAATTCGCTGCGTGGCGTCTGGGATGTTCGCTTCGAGGGCGCGCAGGCAGGCCTCGACGGTTTGCCGTTGCAAGGCCTGGAGTTGTTGCTCGACGTCGCCCAGCGTGGGCGCGGTTTGCGCGGCTATCTGGACACCGCGCAGCAGTTGCGTGGCGACGCTGAGCCGCGTTATCGGGTCATGGGCGATCTGGTGTCACCCAAGCCTGGCGAGATGTATTGGCGCCTGATCGATACGCAATCGGCCAACGGCGCAGCGACGTATGAGTTGTCGGTGATTCTCGATGAGGTCTGGGCTGATTTCGGCAATGCCGGCAGTGGCACGCTCAGCGGGCGCATCCTGCGACTGGACCGTCCACTCGGTTTACCGGCGCTGGACAATCGCTTTGTCGCGCACAAACGCCTGTTTCCTGAAGCACGGGAGCGTACCGGCCTGAATCCGACGCTGTTGGCGTGGCTGATTTCTCCGGAGCATCGTTTGTTCCATCAGCTCTGGCATGCCTCGCGGGACAAATGGCACACGCTCTCCGAAGACAAGCGCGGGGCCTTGCGCGGGATTGGCTGGCAGCCGGGCCCGCGAGACAAGGAGCGCGATGCCCGGGGGCCGAAGAAGGATCGCAATGGTTCGGGCGTGGACTTTTTCTTTATGCACCGGCACATGCTCGCCACCGCGCGCTCGATGCAAGACTTGCCGTCCTGGCCAAGCTTCCCGATGCCGCAACCGGAACTGGAGCGGGATCGCCAGGGTTTTGCCCGCTACTTCGACAACCACGACGGCGCTTCACTGCCGCCGACTTGGCTGGCGGGTGAGGATCCGGAGTACACCCAGTGGGTCAGCGACATCAAGACTGCCGAGACGTATCACAGCAATTTCCAGGTCTGGGAATCGCAGTACCGCGACCCGCGTTATTTGTCGAAGTTGACGTTGGGGCAGTTCGGTTCGGAAGTCGAATTGGGTTTGCATGACTGGCTGCACATGCGTTGGGCGTCGGTGCCGCGTGATCCGTCGAATGGTCAGCCGGTGCCGTTTGCCCGGGATCCCTCGGACTTTGCCGCGCGTTGGTTCGGGCCGGAAAACGATTTTCTCGGTGACCCGTTTTCCTCCCATGTGAACCCGGTGTTCTGGCATTTCCACGGCTGGATCGATGATCGGCTTGAAGACTGGTTCCGCGCGCATGAGCGCTTCCATCCGGGGGAGGTCACGCGGCTGGAGGTCAATGGCGTGCCGTGGTTCGCCCCGGGCCGCTTCGTCGAAGTCGACGACCCCTGGCTCGGCCCGAGCACTCACGGGTGCAGCACCACGCCGGGATTGCAGGCGGGCAAGTCGGTGGAAATGGACCCGGAAACCATGAAACTCGCGCTGCGCATCACCTTCGGCACCGACGAAAAGAAACTCGCCGACCTGTTCCGCCGCGTGCCGCAACGGCCGTGGTATGCACGGAATTTGAAGGTCAAGCAGCGGCAGGCCTGACGACGGCGTTATCGTTCATTCGCGAGCAGGCTCGCTCCCACACAAGATCTATGGTGAACACAGTATTTGTGAACACCTGAGATCCCCTGTGGGAGCGGGCTTGCTCGCGAAAGCATCGGCACATCCAACATTAATCTCGCCTGACACTCCGCCTTCGCGAGCAGGCTCGCTCCCACAGGGAATCTTTGGTGAACACAGTATTTGTGAACACTTGAGATCCCCTGTGGGAGCGGGCTTGCTCGCGAAAGCGTCGGCACATCCAACATTAATCTCGACTGACACTCCGCCTTCGCGAGCAAGCCCGCTCCCACATTTTGATCTTCAGTGGACGCAACATTTGCGTACGCCTCAGATCCCCTGTGGGAGCGAGCCTGCTCGCGAAGGCGATCTGACATTCACCGCCATCACAACGTCTGCCACCCTCCACCCAGCGCTTTGTACAACGCAATACTCGCCTGCAACCGCGACAGCTTCAGTTGCACGTTCAAATCCTGCGCCGCGTACAGCGTGCGTTGTGTCTCCAGCACCGTGAGTAAATCCTCGGCGCCAGCCTGGTAGCGGCTTTGGGCGATGTTGAAGGCGGTTTGGGCCTGGCTCAGTTCTTCGCTTTGCCATTGGCGTTGTTCGTCGAGCCAGCGAATGCTGTTGAGGGCTTTTTCGACGTCGGCGAAACCGTTGATGATCGCGCCGCGATAGACCTCCAACAGTTCTTGCTGGCGTGCCGTGGCTTTGTCGCGTTCGGCACCGAGGCGGCCGTTGTTGAAGATCGGCGCCACCAAACCGGCAGTGAGGTTGTAGAACGGGCTGCGCAGAATATCGCTGGCGCTGTTCGCCCCGGAGCCGAAGCTGGCGCTGAGGGTGATGGAGGGCAGCATGGCGGCGCGGGCGACGGTGACGTCGGCGCGGGCGGCGGAGAGTTGTGCTTCGGCGCGGGCGATGTCCGGGCGGCGGCTCAGCAACTCGCTGGGCACGCCCGCACCGATCACGGGCCATTGCAGGTGATCGAAGGATTCGTCGATCGGTGCCAGTTGCTGCACCGGTCGGCCGAGCAGGGCGGCAAGGGTGATCAGCGATTCGTCGGCCTGTTGCTGCACCGTCGGCAATTGCCGTTGCTGCGCCGCGACCAGGCTTTTCTGCTGGGCCAGTTCGAGGGCGGTGGCCGAGCCTGAGTCGTAGCGGGTCTGCACCAGTTTCAACACGCTCTGGGCATTCGCCAGATTGAGTTCGGCAATCCGCCGCTGCTCGCGCAACGACAGGGTTTTCGTGTAGCTGTTGGCTACACCGCTGAGCACCGTCAGCTCCACCGTGGCTTGATCAAACTCGCTGGCCTTTAATCCGAACTGCGCACTGTCGCGGGACGCACGCTTGCCGCCCCAGAAATCGATCTCATAACTGGCATTCAGGTTGGCATCAAAGTAATCCACCGCCTCGTTGCTGCTGTCTGCATCAAGCTGACTGTAGCCATTGCCGCGCAGCAGTTTCTGGCGGTTGGCATTCGCCCCGGCCTTTATCTCCGGCAACTGCGAACCACCGGCAATCACCGTTCCGGCCTGGGCCTGACGTACCCGTGCGACCGCCGCCGCGAGGTCGAAACTGCCGACCCGCGCCTGCTCGATCAGGCGATCCAATGGTGGGCTGCCGAATTGCGTCCACCATTGCGCATTGCTGCGCGCGGCGTTTTCGTTGTGCGGCGATTGCCACGTGGCGGGCGGTGCGAGGCCGCTGTCCGGGCGCGGGGCAGGGCTGCTGCAGGCGCTGAGCAACAGGCAGATAGTCAACAGGCTCAATGGCGGCTTCATAGATCGATCATTCACTGGTAAGGGCCGTGACCGGGTCGAGCCGGGCAGCTTTGCGGGCCGGCATGAAGCCGAAGACAACACCGGTAACAAGGGCGCAGCCGAAGGCGCCGAGCACCGCCATCAAGGAAAACGCGACGGCAACTTCGCTGAGCACCAACACGCCACCGACGATCAACGCCAGGGCAATCCCGGCGAGGCCGCCGACCACTGAGAGCATCACCGCTTCGGTGAGGAACTGACGCAGGATGTCGCGCTGACGGGCGCCGGTGGCCATGCGGATACCGATCTCGCGGGTACGTTCGCGCACGGTCATGAGCATGATGTTCATCACGCCGATCCCACCGACCAGCAGCGAGATCGCGGCAATCGAGCCGAGCATCAGCGACAGGGTGTTCTGGGTCCGGGCCTCGGCCTGGATCATCGCCGCGTTGTTGGTCAATTCGAAATCCTGCTTGCCGCCGTGCAGGCGTAGCATCAATTGCTTGATCGCGGTTTCCGCTTCCTTGACCTTGCGCGCGTCGGTCGTGGCGATGGCCACGTATTCGGGATTGTGCGTGCCAAACAGCCGCACGCTGGCCGCCGAATACGGAATGGCGATGCGGTTATCGCTGTCGGAGTCGCCGGAGCTGGCGCCTTTTTCCGCGAGCACGCCGACCACCTGGAACGGCACGTTCTCGATCAGGATGTATTGGCCGATGGGGTTGGCCACGTCCTTGAGCAATTTCGTGCGCACCTTGTGGCCGATCACCGCCACCGCCGCGCCGGATTTTTCATCGGCGTCGGTGAAGTAGCTGCCCTGGACCACCGGCCAGTTGAAAATCGCCGGGAAATTGGTGTCGTTGCCGCCGACATAACTCAGGTGATCGACGTTGCCGAAACGCACCCCGGCCTCGGAGCCATTCACCGGCATGATCCGCCGCACTTGCGGCAGGCTGGCCAGCGCGGCGACGTCGTCCAGAGTGATGACCCCGGGCGGTGTGCGCGGGTTCGGCGCCGAGCCGCTGAGGTAAATAATGTTCGAACCGAATGCGCCCATCTGCGCCATGACCTGACGCTTGCTGCCTTCGCCGACCGCGAGCATCACCACCACCGACGCCACGCCGATGATGATTCCGAGCAAGGTCAGGGCGGTGCGGAACTTGTTGATCCACATCACCCGCCAGGCCGCGTGCACCGCATCCACCAGCTCGCCTTTCCAGGCACCGGTGGCCTCGGCGCCTTGGCTGAGGCGCTTGCGCAGGTCCACCGCTTGCAACGCGCCGGGGTTGGCCGAGGTTTGCGCTGCGGGGTTGTCACGGGCGCTGTCGCTGATGATCAGGCCGTCACGGATTTCAATGATGCGCTTGGCCCGCGCCGCCACTTCGCGGTCGTGGGTGATCAGGATCACCACGTGGCCCTGGCTTGCCAGTTCGTCGAGCAAGATCATGACCTCGGCGCCGCTGTGGCTGTCGAGGGCGCCGGTGGGTTCGTCGGCGAGGATAATGTGGCCGCCGTTCATCAGGGCGCGGGCAATCGACACCCGTTGTTGCTGGCCACCGGAGAGTTGATGCGGGCGGTTGCCAGTGCGCGTGGCCAGGCCGAGGCGGTCGAGCAGGGCGGCGGCGCGGGCATGGCGTTCGGCGGCCGGGGTGCCTGCGTAGATGGCCGGCATCTCGACGTTTTCCTGGGCCGAGCCGGACGGGATCAGGTGATAGCCCTGGAACACAAAACCAAACGCTTCGCGACGCAGCCAGGCCAGTTCATCGCTGTCGAGCTGTGCGACGTTTTCCCCGGCGAAGCGGTATTCGCCCGAGGTCGGCCGGTCGAGGCAGCCGAGGATGTTCATCAGCGTCGATTTGCCCGACCCGGAAGCGCCGACAATCGCCACGAACTCGCCGGCATGGATCGCCAGGTCGATGCCGCGCAATACGTGGACTTCCGGGGCATCGCCGCCACCGTAGGCTTTGCGGATGTCCTGCAGGTCGATCAGGGGCGTCTGCATTCAGCCGCCACTCCCGTCAGCCGGGCCGATCAACAGGTGATCGCCTTCTTCGAGGCCATCGAGGATCTGCACTTTCAGCCGGTCACTGATGCCGGTGCGCACCTCCCGTTGCTGGATCGCGCCGTTTTTCGCGACGACTTGCGCAGTCTGGCTGTCGGCCTGGGGGCCGCCCTGCAGCGCAGCAATCGGCGCGGTGAGGACGTTTTTCGCCTGGTCGGAGACGAAGAACACCTGAGTGGTCATTTCCGCCATCAAGGCGTTGTCGGCGTTATCCACATCGAGCAACACGGTGTACAGCACCACGCGTCCAGTGCCGCTTTTGCTCGAACTGGCAGGACTGCCGCCGCCCTGACTGGTCTGATCCAGCGGTTTGGGCGGGATCGGCAAGATCTGCCGCACGGTGCTGTTCCAGCGCCGGTTGCCGCCGCTAAGGGTGGTGAACCACGCGGTCATGCCGGGTTTGACGTGGCCGATATCGGCTTCCGAGACCTCGGCCCACACCGTCATCGGCGACAACTTGGCGATGCGCAGAATCAGCGGCGTCTGCTGCTGGGCGTTGAGGGTCTGGCCTTCACGGGCATCGAGGGCGACCACGGTTCCGTTCATCGGCGCATAAATGCGCGTGTAGCCGAGCTCGGCCTGATCACTGCGCAGACTGGCCTGGGCCTGGCGAATCTGCGCCTGGAACATGTCCACGCGGGCCTGGGTGGCGCGCAGTTCGGCCTGGGCGGTTTGCACGTCTTCGGCGCGGGTGGCGCCACCGGCCGCGAGGTTTTGCTGGCGCTGGAATTTCTGCCGGGCCAGTTCGTGCTGGGCCTTTTGTTCCTCAAGCTGCGCCTTGAGGTTGTCAATGGAAAAACGCCCGGCGTCGAGTTTGGCCTGTTGCGTCGATGGATCGATTTCCACCAGCAGGTCGCCTTCCTTGACCACATCGCCGACTTCCACATGGATCTTGTGGATCTGCCCCGACGCCTGGGCGCCGACATCGACATAACGCCGCGGTTGCAAGGTGCCCAGCGCCGTGACGCTGCTTTCGATGTCGCTGCGCGTGACTTGCACCGTGGCGAATTGATCGCGGCCGGGCGGAAGGATCTTCCAGGCCGCGACGGCCATGACGGGGATCAGACAAAGGGCTACAAGCAGGGCGCGTCGGGTGTGTCGGGGACGTTTCATGCAGGGTTCCGGCCAGAGAAAATCGGCCCGTCGCGCAACTGGCGCGCAAAAAGAGGCGACAGTCGAGCGCTGTCGGAGGGCCGACAGACACGGGGAGCTGTCCTGTAAACGAGGAATGCGGGGAGGAATTTAAGCGCGGACACACGGAGTTACAGGTGTAGATCAGGACTATTTATCGGGCAAATTGAAACAGCACTTTAAATCTATATGAGAATTACTATAAATTACGCGACTTAAATTGCCACCATCCTGCCACTGCCCATTCGGCGGTCGCGGAGCTGGCTCAAGGACAGGTCCCGCACCTCGTGCGGCCGGGAGTCATGTTGGAAAACTACTATCGCGAGCTGGTGTGTTTCCTGAACGCCAAGCTGGGCAACCGTCAGGTGGCCGAAGATGTGGTGCATGACGCTTATCTGCGGGTACTGGAGCGATCCAGCGACACGCCGATCGAGCAGCCCCGGGCATTCCTGTATCGCACCGCGCTGAATCTGGTGATCGACGACCATCGGCGCAATGCCCTGCGTCAGGTCGAATCCCTGGAAGTGCTCGACAACGAAGAGCGCTATTTCACCCCTTCGCCGCACACCAGCCTCGACCACGGCCAACGCCTGGCCATGCTCCAGCGCGCGTTGGCGGAATTGCCGAGGCTGTGCCGCGAGAGTTTCCTGCTGCGCAAGATCGACGGCCTGTCGCACCCGGAGATAGCCGAACACCTTGGGATTTCCCGGGCGCTGGTGGAGAAACACATCGTCAACGCGATGAAACATTGCCGGGTGCGCATCAAGCAGTGGGACGCCCACTGATCCCTTCCGCTTAAATTTTTTTTCATTGTCCTCGTCCCTACTCAACAGACGATCTGCTGTCCTGCCACAGGCCGGTCAGGTCACCCAGGTTTTATCCCCGCTGCTGAGGGGTTCATCCAGAGGACACTGGAAATGACACAGGCAATTGCATCGCCCATCGTTCACGACCTGATCGGCATCGGTTTCGGCCCATCGAACCTGGCGCTGGCCATCGCTCTGCAAGAGCGCGCACCGAACCAGGGTGAGCTGGATGTTCTGTTTCTCGACAAGCAGGCCGACTACCGCTGGCACGGTAACACCCTGGTGACCCAGAGCGAGTTGCAGATTTCCTTCCTCAAGGACCTGGTGACCCTGCGCAACCCGACCAGCCCGTACTCGTTCGTCAACTACCTCAAGCATCACGGGCGCCTGGTGGACTTCATCAACCTCGGCACCTTCTACCCGTGCCGCATGGAGTACAACGACTACCTGCGCTGGGTCGCCGGGCAGTTCACCGAGCAGAGCCGCTACGGCGAAGAAGTGCTGACCATCGAGCCGGTGCTGCACAACCAGCAGGTCGAAGCGCTGCGCGTGATCTCCCGCGATACCCAGGGCCAGCAACACGTGCGCACCACCCGTTCGGTGGTGGTCAGTGCCGGCGGTACACCGCGCATTCCCGAAGCGTTCAAGGCGCTCAAGGATGACAGCCGCGTGTTCCACCACTCCCAGTACCTGGCGCAAATGGCCAAGCAACCGTGCGTGAACAACCAGCCGATGAGCATTGCGATCATCGGCGGCGGGCAGAGCGCGGCGGAAGCTTTCATCGACTTGAACGACAGCTTCCCGTCGGTGCAAGTGGACATGATCCTGCGTGGCTCGGCCCTGAAGCCGGCAGACGACAGCCCGTTCGTCAACGAAGTGTTCTCGCCGGAATTCACTGATCTGGTGTTCCAGCAGGCCAGCAGCGAGCGCGAGCGTCTGGTCAACGAGTACCACAACACCAACTATTCGGTGGTGGACATCGACCTGATCGAGCGCATCTACGGCATCTTCTATCGCCAGAAAGTCTCCGGGATTGCGCGCCATGCATTCCGCACCCTGACCACCCTCTCAAAAGCCACCGCCACCGAGCGCGGCATCGAACTGGCGGTGCGCAACAACGCCACCGGCGAAGTCACGGTTCGGCATTACGATGCCGTGGTCCTGGCCACCGGTTACGAGCGTCAGATGCACCGCAAACTGCTGGCGCCGCTGGAACAGTACCTGGGCGACTTCGAGGTCGATCGCAATTACAAACTGATCACCGACGAGCGCTGCAAGGCCGGCATCTACATGCAGGGCTTCTGCCAGGCCAGCCACGGCTTGAGCGACACCTTGCTGTCGATCCTGCCGATCCGCGCCGATGAAATTGCCGGTTCGCTGTATGAACATGGCAAGTCGCGCGGGCATGGGCGGTCGGTGATGGATTTGTTGTTGGCGACAGCCAGCTAAGATTTTCTGCGCCTGATAGTCAGCCTTCGCGAGCAAGCCCGCTCCCACATTTGATCTGTGAACACAGGTCCATTGTGGGAGCGGGCTTGCTCGCGAAGGGGCCAAAAAGAACACCGAAAATCCTCGATCCTGAACCCTTCCTGAAGAACCCGCCGATTCCCCCGGCACACTCCCCAGCATCGTTTACTCTCCAGAAATCGGGGCGTAAGCTTCGCGCGTTTTCATCAATAGCGGAGACCCACAGTGGGTACTTGTTCGAGTGACAGTAGTCGGCCGGTTTCAGTAACCGGCACCTTCTCGGCAAGCTAACGCGCAGCTTTTTTGTGCCGTTACCTTGCTGAAAAGCGAGTAGCGGCATCCCGATCGCGGCCAGTGGCGGCGCGACTCCCGACGTCCCTCTCATCGACGCTGAACCGTGCGTGATGTTCGACCTGCCTGTCGACATCGCGGCGACTCGACGCGCCTGCTCGACGGTTTCCCGGCTGACCCTGGGGGGCAACTGCCATGAACCTGACCTTGCTCAAAGAATTCTTCGCCGGATTCCTGCGCACCCGCCACATCGCCCGGCACTTTCGTCGCCTGGCGTTGCTGGAAAGCATCAACGACACCACGGTCAGCCGTGAAGTACCGCCGACGCTGGCGCAGACCCTGGTGTCGGCGGCCAACAGCGACACTGGCCTGTTGCTGGATAACCTCGGCAGTCACAGCGATGGTTTGAGCGAGGCCGAAGCCGACACCCTGCGCGAACAATTCGGCCTCAACGAAGTCGAGCATGAGCAGCCGTTGCCGTGGTGGGTGCACCTGTGGCACTGCTACAAAAACCCATTCAACCTGCTGCTGACCTTGTTGGCGGTGGTCTCCTGGTTCACGGAAGACATCAAGGCTGCCGTGGTGATTTTCTCCATGGTGGTGCTCTCGACCCTGCTGCGGTTCTGGCAGGAAGCCAAGTCGAACCAGGCGGCGGATGCGCTGAAGGCGATGGTGAGCAACACCGCGACCGTCATGCGCCAGGGCGCGCAGCGCATCGAGTTGCCGATCAAGCAATTGGTGCCCGGCGACCTGATCGTGCTCTCGGCCGGCGACATGATTCCCGCCGATTGCCGGGTGCTCAGCGCCAAGGACCTGTTCGTCAGCCAGGCGGCGATGACCGGCGAATCGATGCCAGTGGAAAAATTCCCGCGCCAGCAGGACAGCGACACCAGCAACCCGCTGGACCTCGACAACATTCTGTTCATGGGCACCAACGTGGTCTCGGGTTCGGCCATCGCGGTAATCCTGACCACCGGCAACAGCACCTATTTCGGCGCATTGGCGCAGCGGGTCAGCGCCACCGACCGGGCGCCAACCTCGTTCCAGAACGGCGTCAACAAAGTCAGCTGGTTGTTGATCCGCTTCATGTTCGTGATGGCGCCACTGGTGTTGTTCATCAACGGTTTCACCAAGGGAGACTGGATGCAGGCGCTGCTGTTCGCGCTGTCCATCGCCGTCGGCCTGACTCCGGAAATGCTGCCGATGATCGTCACCTCGACGTTGGCCAAGGGCGCGGTGTTCCTGTCGCGCAAGAAAGTCATCGTCAAACGCCTGGACGCGATCCAGAACTTCGGCGCGATGGACGTGCTGTGCACCGACAAGACCGGCACCCTGACTCAGGACAAGATCTTCCTCGCCCGGCATGTGGACGTCTGGGGCAAAGAGTCTGACGACGTGCTGGAAATGGCCTACCTCAACAGCTACTACCAGACCGGCCTGAAAAACCTGCTGGACGTGGCGGTGTTGCAACACGTCGAGGTGCACCGTGAACTCGAAGTGGCCACGGCATTTGCCAAGGTCGATGAAGTGCCGTTCGATTTCACCCGGCGCCGCATGTCGGTGGTGGTGGCCGAGCATGACCGGCCTTACCACGTGCTGGTGTGCAAAGGTGCGGTGGAAGAAATTCTCGCCGGATGCACCCATGTTCGCCACGGCGATAACGACGAGCCGCTGACCGATGAACTGCTGGCGCGGATTCGCGAAGTGACCGCGTCCTTCAACGAGGAAGGCTTGCGTGTGGTGGCGGTGGCCGCGCGGCACACACCGAAAGATCAGGCGGTCTACAGCATCGCCGATGAACAGCAGATGACCCTGATCGGCTACGTGGCATTCCTCGATCCGCCCAAGGAAAGCACCGCGCCGGCCTTGCGTGCATTGGCCGCTCACGGCATCGCGGTGAAGGTGCTGACCGGCGATAACGAATTGGTGACCGCGAAGATTTGCCGCGAGGTCGGCCTGGAACAACAAGGCCTGCTGATGGGCAACGACGTCGAGCGCATGAGTGATGCCGAACTGGCCGTGGCGGTGGAAACCACCAACGTCTTCGCCAAACTGACGCCGTCGCACAAGGAACGCATCGTGCGTTTGCTCAAGGGCAACGGGCATGTGGTCGGGTTCATGGGCGACGGCATCAACGACGCCCCGGCACTGCGCGCGGCCGACATCGGTATTTCGGTGGACAGCGCGGTGGACATCGCCAAGGAAGCGGCCGATATCATCCTGCTGGAAAAGAGCCTGATGGTGCTGGAGGAGGGCGTGCTGGAAGGGCGCCGGACCTTCGCCAACATGCTCAAGTACATCAAGATGACCGCCAGCTCGAACTTCGGCAACGTGTTCTCGGTGCTGGTGGCCAGCGCGTTTATCCCGTTCCTGCCGATGCTGCCGATGCACCTGCTGGTACAGAACCTGCTGTATGACATTTCGCAGATTGCCATCCCGTTCGATAACGTCGATGCCGAGATGCTGAAGAAACCCCAACGCTGGCAACCGGCGGATGTCGGGCGCTTCATGTTGTTCTTCGGCCCGATCAGCTCGATCTTCGACATCACCACGTTTGCCTTGATGTGGTACGTGTTCGACGCCAACACCCCGGACCACCAGACCCTGTTCCAGTCCGGCTGGTTCGTGGTGGGGTTGCTGACCCAGACGCTGATCGTGCACATGATCCGCACACCAAAGATTCCGTTCCTGCAAAGCCGCGCGGCCATGCCGTTGATGGTCATGACCGGGATCATCATGGCGGTCGGGATCTTCCTGCCAATGGGACCGCTGGCGCACTACTTCAAGCTGCAGGCGCTGCCGTCGCTGTACTTCGTGTTCCTGCCGCTGATTCTGCTGGCGTACATGGGGCTGACGCAGGCGGTGAAAGGGTTCTATATCCGCCGATTTGGCTGGCAATAAAGCTACCAACTGTAGGAGCAAAGCTTGCTCGCGAAGAACGATGACGCGGTCCCGTACAGGACCGAGGTGCCTCCATCGCGGGCAAGCCTCGCTCCCACAGAGGATGGCGACCACTCGTCTGAACTGTCAGATCTGACAGGTAGTTTTGCCTGTCGACCCATGCAAAAGTCATTGCGCAGCCGTTGCGTCTACCCCGGGCCAGCCCCGGGGTAGACGTTGGGCAATCATGTCTTTTGCACAGGGAGTTGCCATGAAGTCAGCGCTGATTGTGGACGATCATCCGGTGGTACGGGCCGCAGTCAAAATTGTTCTTGAAAAGGAGGGCTTCAAACAGATTGACGAGGCGTCCAGCGGCAGCGAGGTGATGGCCATGCTTCGCGAACATGCCCCCGATCTGCTGGTGCTCGACCTGGTCATGCCCGGTCTCGATGGGCTGGAAGTGCTGGAGCGCATCAGGCTCAGTGAGTTCTCCAGTCGGGTGCTGATCTTTACGTCCCTGGAGCCGCTGTTTTTTCAAGAGCGTTGCATGCGGGCCGGCGCCTTGGCCTATGTCTCGAAAACCAACGATCTGAGCCAATTGCACAAAGCGATTCATGCGCTCATGGCCGGCTATACCTATTTCACTCGATTGCCCTCGTCGTCCCTGGACATGCTGCAAAGCAGTGAAAAGCAGCTGATCGACTCACTCTCCAATCGCGAACTGGCTATTTGCCGACACTTGGCGAACGGTATGAGCAACAAGGCAATCGCCGAGCTCATGAACCTGAGCCACAAGACCGTCAGCACCTACAAGACACGCCTGATCGAAAAGCTCGGGGTGCATTCGGCGGTGCACTTGCGTGATTTCTGCAAACGCAACCAGCTGATCTGAATGGACCAGACCGTGCGCGCCTGCCTGATCGTGCTGATGTTGTTCACTGCGCTGCAAACCCCTGCGGTGATGGCGGATGAACCGCAAGCCCTGCACCTGCTCGGACGCTCGACCGTGGACGGATACGGCGTCCAACTCGACGAAACGGATTGGCAATGGCTGCGCAACAAGCGCGTGTTGCGCCTCGGTGTGTCGGGACCGGACTACCCGCCCTTCGAGGTGACGCGCAATCACGCTGAACTGGAGGGCATCACCGCCGACTACGCCGATCTGCTGGCGCAACTGCTGCACGTCAAGGTCGAGGTCTTGCGTTACGCCACGCGCGAAGCGGCCATGCAGGCGCTTAAACGTGATGGGCTGGACCTGCTCGGGACGTCGAACAATTTCGAGGTGGCCGATCCCGACCTGATCAGGTCCCGCGCCTATGCCGAAGACCAGCCGATGCTGGTTACTCGACTGGACGAGCGCCTGCCCGACGATCTGGCGGGCAAGCGCATTGCCATGGTTGACGATTATCTGCGGGCCTCCAGTGTCGAGGCGTTCTATCCCGAGGCGCGCCTGCACCAGTATGCCTCGACACTCGAAGCCCTCGGCGCCGTAGCGTTCGGCCAGGACGATGTGTACCTGGGCGACTTCATCAGCGCCAACTACCTGATCAACAATAACTACCTCAACAACGTTCACCTGACCGGGCCATCAGGGCTGGACGCCAATCCGTTCGGCTTTGCCCTGGCCCGCAGCAATACGCGTCTGTCGGGCATCGTGGACCGCGCACTGGCGGCGATTCCCATGGATCAGCGCGCGGCCATCGAGCAGCGCTGGAGTGCCGGCCGGGCCAACCTTTCCGGTCAGCAGAGCGTGCGCTTGAGCGCCGCTGAACAGCGTTGGCTGGCGCGGCATCCGACGCTCACCGTGGGCGTCGTCGAGGACTTCGCGCCGCTGACGTTTTTCGATGCCCAGGGACGCTTCAGCGGGCTGACCGCGCAGTTGCTGAACCTGATCAGCCAGCGCAGCGGCCTCAATTTCAGGGCGCAGCGCAGCCGTTCACTGGATCAACAGATCCAGCAACTCAAGGCCGGTGAAATTGACCTGCTGCCCGCGATTATTCCCAGCGCCGAGCGCGAGGCCGAGTTGCGTTTCACCCGCGCCTACTTGAGCAATCCGTTCGTGCTGGTCAGTGCCACCACGGCGGGCAGCCCGAAAACCCTCGACGACCTGGTGGGCAAGCGTCTGGCGATCAGTCACAGTCATCCTTTGCGCGAGTTTATTCTGGCGCGGGCAGCGGGTATCCGGCTGGTGGATGTGCAAAGTCCGGCGCAAGGTCTGGAGGCCGTGGTCAAAGGGCAGGCTGATGCGGCACTCAGTTCATTGATCCTGACCCGACACCTGATTGTCCGGCACTACCGTGATCGCCTGCAGATCAACAGCACCGTGGGCAATGAACCGGCGCTCATCACCCTGGCCACCGACCGTGGCGCAGTGGAATTGCAGTCGATCCTGAACAAGGCGTTGCTGAGCATTTCACCCCAGGAGATGGACGAATTGGTGGCGCGCTGGAGCAATGACGTGATGGTCGATGACAGCTATTGGCAGCGTCATCGGCAAGGCATCCTGCAAGGCTTTGCCGCTGCTGGTGCCTTGCTGTTGCTGGCGCTGGGCTGGATCGCCTGGCAGCGCCGACAGATTTCCCAGCGTCAGCGCTGGCTCCAGCAATTGCAGGACGCCAAGGACGCCGCCGATGACGCCAACCGGGCGAAAACCACGTTTCTGGCGACCATGAGCCACGAAATCCGCACGCCAATGAACGCCTTGATCGGCATGCTCGAACTGGCCCTGAAACGCTCGGAAGAGGGCGTGACTGATCGGTTTGCGATTGAAGTGGCGTCCAGTTCCGCACAGCAATTATTGGTGTTGATCGGCGATATTCTCGACATCGCCCGCATCGAGTCCGGGCATTTATCATTGGCGCCGGAGCGCGCCAATTTGCGTGAGCTGACGGAATCGGTGTGTCGGGTTTTTGAAGGTCTGGCGCGCCAGAAGGCACTCGATTGGCGGGTTTCATTGGATGGGCAAAGCGACCGAGATGTGCTGATCGATCCGCTGCGTTTCAAACAAGTCCTGTCGAATCTGTTGAGCAACGCGATCAAGTTCACCGAAGCCGGCGAGGTCAGCCTGAGCTTGCGCCTGGAACCTGGGCTGGCCGGGCATCTGCGGGTGAGCGTGATGATCGAGGACAGTGGCATCGGCATCAGCGTCGCCGACCAGCAACGCCTGTTCAGTCCATTCGTCCAGGCGGGCAACAACCCGCAATCGGGCCGTCACGGTTCGGGGCTGGGGTTGGTGATCAGCCGCTCGTTATGCGAAATGATGGGCGGGCGGTTGCAGCTTCACAGTGAGCTCGGTCGGGGCACGCGGGTCGAGGTCAGTCTGGAGGTGCCCGCCTTGCAAGCGTTGCAGCCCAGCGCAGCGCCGCCGGGTGAAATGCCGTTGCCGATCCGCGCGTTGACGATTCTGGTGGTCGACGACTACCCGGCCAATCGCCTGTTGCTGTCACGTCAGCTGAGTTATCTGGGGCATCGGGTCTTGGCGGCCAAGGATGGCGGGCAGGGATTGGAGCAGTGGCGAGAACAGACGCCCGATGTGCTGATCACGGACTGCAACATGCCGGTGCTCAGTGGTTATGAACTGGCGATGGCGATTCGTGATGAGGAGCGAACTCAAGGGTTGCCGGCGACGTTGATCCTGGGGTTCACCGCCAATGCTCAACCCGAGGAAAAGCTGCGCTGCCTCGAAGCCGGGATGGACGATTGCCTGTTCAAACCGATACGCCTGGGAGACCTGAGTGCCTGGCTGGCGACAAGGTTTGCTGACGAATCACCCGAGGAAGAGCCACCGCAGGCCGACATCGATTTGAGTGGACTGGAATCCTACGTCGGCAGCGATCGCCGCTTGATTGATCGTCTGGTGCACGAGCTGGCGCTGACCAACCGTGAGGATCGCCAACGATTGTTGCTGGCGCACGCGGCGGATAATCGCCAGGACCTCCGAGACCTGGCGCACCGCATCAAGGGCGGTGCGCGCATGGTTCGGGCGGTGCGGCTGATCGAGTGCTGCGAGCAACTGGAGCAGGCGTGTGCCGAAGGTCGCGGGTCGCAGATCGACATCGCCGTCGAGCATTTGCAGCAGACCATGACGCGCCTGGACCAGAGCCTCGGGCCGCGCTGACGATCAATCCCAATGCGGGGCGATGCCTTTAGGGCTGGTCAAGCGTTGGCCGCGATCCAGGCCGGCGATCAACGCCATGTCGGCGTCGCTCAAGGTCAGCGCAACGGCGTGCAGGTTGCTTTGCAGGTTGGCGCGTTTGGTCGATGAAGGAATCACCGCGTAACCCAGTTGCATGGCCCAGGCCAGGGTGACTTGGGCCGGTGTTGCGTGCAGGCGTTCGGCGATCTGCTGGATCACCGGGTCCTTCAACACTTCGCCGTAGGCCAAGGTCATGTAGGAGGTGATCTGGATGCCCTGGCTCTGGGCGAACTCGGCGACTTTGCGGTTTTGCAGGTACGGGTGCAGCTCGATCTGGTTGGTGGCGATGTTCTCGGCACCGACGGCGGCAATCACCTGTTTCATCAGGTCGACGGTGAAGTTGGACACGCCGATCTGGCGGGTCAGGCCCATGTTCTTGGCTTCGAGCAGGGCGCCCATGAATTCTTCCACCGGCACCTGGTTTTCCGGGGACGGCCAGTGGATCAGCGTCAGGTCCAGGTAGTCGGTCTGCAAGTTGCGCAGGCTCTGCTTGAGGCTGTCGATCAGGCGATCCTTGGCGAAATTGGCGACCCAGATTTTGCTGGTGATGAACAGCTCTTCGCGCGGAATGCCGCTGGCGGCGATGGCCTGGCCGACGTCGGCTTCGTTTTCGTAAATCTGCGCGGTGTCGACGACCCGGTAGCCGAGTTCAAGGCCGGTGCTCACCGAATCGATGACCACTTGGCCTTGCAGACGAAACGTACCAAGACCGAATGCGGGAATAGACATTGATGACTCCAGGGTTGCAGTGGGAATGGGCACGAGTATCCGCGCCGGCATCCTTGAGAAAAACCGCTGGTGGGGCAAAGCAATGTTTACCGAAAGTCATGAATCGGTAGATCAAAAGATCGCAGCCTTCGGCAGCTCCTACATTGGGATGGCGTACACCCTGTAGGAGCTGCCGAAGGCTGCGATCTTTTGATTTTATGCTTTACCCCCGCGCCTCAAGAATCATGCAAGTCGTCGATCCGGTCGCATACAACCGCCCATCCACATCATAAATCCGCCCCTCGGCCAACGCGGTCGAACGCCCCAGGTGCACAATCTTGCCCTCGGCGCGCACCGGGCCGCTGGCGCCGGTCAACGCCCGGACATAACTGATGCGCAGATCCAGCGTCGTGTAGCCCTGGC
Source organism: Pseudomonas sp. B21-053 (assembly GCF_026016365.1). Taxonomy (NCBI): domain Bacteria; kingdom Pseudomonadati; phylum Pseudomonadota; class Gammaproteobacteria; order Pseudomonadales; family Pseudomonadaceae; genus Pseudomonas; species Pseudomonas sp. B21-053. Next base: position 4,864,534 of record NZ_CP087205.1, on the reverse strand, counting down.
CTTTCTTCAATTGCGTGTGAATCGCACAGCCCATGCACGAATCCAGCAAGGTCGCCGCATAGCCGCCATGCACGCTTCCCAGCGGGTTGTAGTGCCGCGAATCCGGGGTGCCCTGGAAGATGAACAGCCCGGCCGACCATTCGATCGGGATGAAATCCATCAACGCACCAATCGGCGGCGAGGGCAGTTCACCGTTGCCGACACCCTCGAAAAATTCTGCGGGCGATAGCGCGCTGACCTCGGCCATCGACAGGCTGCCGGGCCCGGCGAGGCGGGCACGAATCGCCTGTTCCTGAGCGATCCATTGGGCGAGAGTGGCTTCACGGGTGGGGCTTTGCATGATCAATTCCTCGGGCAGATATTACGGCTGTAATCTTCATCAATATTATGTCCGAAATAAAAACCTCGCCAGTCCTCGTTTGCCAGGATCGTTCTACTGATGGGACGCTGAGGCTGGTTGTTGCCGTCTAGTACAGAATTGATATCAGATTTAAGCTGGGTTCATGCTTTACCCACCTATTTCGGAGGCACGATGAAAAACATCATCGGTATCTACACCAGTCCACGGGCGCATTGGGTCGGCGACGGTTTTCCGGTTCGCACGCTGTTTTCCTACGACACGATGGGCAAACACATCAGCCCGTTTTTGCTGCTGGATCACGCCGGGCCCGCTGAATTCACCCCGACCACCGAGCAGCGTGGCGTCGGCCAGCATCCACATCGCGGTTTTGAAACCGTGACCATCGTCTACGACGGCGAAGTGCAACACCGCGACTCCAGCGGTGGTGGCGGCACGATCGGGCCGGGCGATGTGCAATGGATGACCGCTGCCTCGGGGATCATCCACGAGGAATTCCATTCCGACGCTTTCGCCAAAACCGGCGGCACCCTGGAAATGGTGCAGCTGTGGGTCAACCTGCCCGCCAAGGACAAAATGGCCGACGCCGGTTACCAGACGATCCTCGACCGCGACATCCCGAACATTCCGCTCAAGGACGATGCGGGCAGCCTGCGCCTGATCGCCGGGGAGTTCGACGGCCACACCGGGCCATCGCGCACCTTCACGCCGATTGATGTCTGGGACCTGCGCCTCAACGCCGGCAAGTTGCTGACGCTGGACTTGCACGAAGGTCGCAACACCGCGCTGGTGGTGCTGCGCGGTACGGTGCAGGTCAATGGCGTGGAGTTGGTAAGGGAAGGGCAGTTGGCGTTGTTTGAACGCGATGGCCAGCAACTCAGCCTGGAAGCCAATAACGACGCGGTGGTGTTGCTGCTCAGCGGCGAGCCGATTGACGAGCCTATCGTCGGCCATGGCCCGTTTGTGATGAACAGCGAACAGGAAATCCACCAGGCGTTTGCCGATTACCAGTCGGGGCGGTTTGGGCGGATGAATAGTTAAATCCCGCCGCACCGCAATAACCCTGTGGGAGCGGGCTTGCTCGGGAAGAGGCCGTGTCAGTCACTATCAATGTCGACTGGCACGCCGCCTTCGCGAGCAAGCCCGCTCCCACAGTTGTTTGCGGTGTTCTCAGGACCGCAAATCCTCCTACACTGTGCCCAATCCGTGCGATCTTCGCGCCATTGGCCCTTGCTGGAGTTGCTTGATGCTGTCACTGCTCACCGATCACCCGCTGCTCGTCGCATTGGCCCTGATCCTGATCGATCTGGGGCTGTGGCGTTTGATCAGCACCAACGGCAGCAACTGGAAACTGGTGGTACGGCTGGTGATTTTTGCGTTGTTCAGCGTCCTGCTGTTCAACGAAGGCCTGAACCCGCTGGAGCCCGCGCCCTGGGCCGACAATGTGCCGCTGCACCTGGCCGCCACCGGTTTGCAGATCGGCTGGTGGCTGTTCGGTGCGCGGACCCTGACGGTGCTGATCGGCGCCGTGATGATGCAACGGGTCGGGCACACCGGACGTTTGCTCCAGGATCTGCTCGGCGCGGTGATTTTCCTGATCGCGATCATCGCGGCCATGGCCTACGTGCTCGACCTGCCGGTCAAAGGCGTTCTCGCCACCTCCGGCGCGGTGGCGATCATCGTCGGCCTGGCGCTGCAAAGTACCCTCAGCGACGTGTTCTCCGGCATCGTCCTCAACACCACCAAGCCTTATCAAATCGATGACTGGATCTCCATCGACGGCACCGAAGGCCGGGTCACCGACATCGACTGGCGCGCCACGCGCATGCAAACCGCCCAAGGCAGCCTGGCGGTGATTCCCAACTCCCTCGCGGCCAAGGCCAAGATCATCAACTTCAGTCGGCCGAGCGACATGTTCGGCGTGTCCATCTGCCTGCAACTGAGCCCACATGCACGGCCAAACACGGTGGTCGAAGCCCTGGAGCGGGCGATGCAGGGCTGCCGTCTGCTGCTCGATCACCCGGCACCGAATGTCGCCCTGAAAAGCTCCAGCAGCGCTGGGGTCGAATACGAGATCAGCGGGTTTGTCGCCTCGATGGACCAGAAACGCACGGTGCGCAATTTGCTGTTCGACCTGGCGTACCGGCACTTGCAGGCGTCCGGCATCAATCTGCTGTCGAGCGTCGAGCCCAACCCGCCGAGCAACGTGTCCCGGCCGAGGGCGCTGCTGGAAAGCTCGGCGATTTTCTCGACCCTGCGCCAGGAAGAAAAAGAAACCTTCAGCCAGAACATGACCCTGCAAACCTTCCGTGCCGGCGAGACGATCCTGGCGGCGGGGGAGGTCAGCGATCACTTGTTCATCATTGAATCCGGGGTGATCTCGGTGACCCTGATGCGCCACGGCACGCCGTTCGAATCCGGGCGCATGGGGCCGGGCGAAGTGATCGGCGAGGCCGGCATCCTGTCCGACACCTCGGTGCCCGCCGCGTTTACCGCCAAGACTTTCTGCGCCCTGTACCGCATCGAAAAGGCCTACCTCAAGCCGTGCCTGGATGCGCGACACGACATCAACGATGCGATGAAAGCCTTGCTGGATTTCCGTCTGCACAAGGCACGGACGTTGACTCAGGACGAACCGGTGGTGGTGCCGAAGAAGGGGTTTTTGCAGTGGTTGCGCAGCCGAGCGTAATACGATGCCTGGCCAGGGAGGTTACGAGGCCTGTCCGCTTTCATATCGTCGCAACACGTAATAGGACGGACGCCCGTTTTCATAGACCAGGTTAACCGGCATTTTCTCAATGTCACTGCGCGCCATCAGCCGGTAGTTTTCTCCGTCGTCCAGTACAGCCCCGTGCCAGGGAGTGCGCCAGACGTCGTCGCAGTCCATCAGCTTGATACCGATTTTTTCGCTGTGCGGATGTTGCGGGTGAATGGAAAGCCTGAGCGCCTCGGGAAACACTTCCTGAACCAACGCACTCCAGGCGTTACTTCGAATAATGACTTGGTAAGCGACGTCTTTGGCCTCTTCCTTTAGTTTGTTACTGGAGTATTCCGGTTTGCGGTGTTTGAGGTCGGTGTACATAAAGCGATGAATGCCGTTGAACATGTTCAAGGTGTGTTCTTCAGTTTTTATCGCCAATTTAAGTGCGTCGATGCTGCGGCCGTATTGCTCGACAAGTTGTTGTCTTATGCTGTCGAAATTACCCTGCTTGAAATAATCCTCGAGGTTGAAGATTTCAATGTTATTGAGTTTGAGCGAAACCAGAAGGTTCTTTATTTCGCGTCCATAGTTCGAAACTTCATCATCGGATACTCCGACACAATCGGAAAATGCACGGCCGTCGGAACAGATAATGATGCGGGCTCCAGGCGGATGCAGTTCGCTAATTTTCACGCACAAGTCATTGAGTTGACGCAGGCTGAGCTTTTCACCCAGGTCAGGAGAGGTCCCCAACACTTTCGACAGGTTCGGCGACTTGGCGGGAAATGCCGGCAGGATAAAGGTGATCGGCCCCCCGCGCGCGATCATCGCGTTGATTTTATCCGTTTGCATATTCAGGCATAGTGTGCAGGGTGTGTGCAGGCAGTTATCGTTGCCGTGTATCAGGCGGCGTTGTCGATAAACGATCTGAAGCAGTTGTGTGGCAATGTCAGTGGCGTTGTGACTAAGTGTGAGGTCAATAGGGCCGGTTATATAATTACTCATTGGGCGAGTCTCTTTTTAGAGTTTTATGCGAATAAAAAATGGCGGCGGTGCGTAAGTGGTGTGTATTTAAAAAGTAAATGGGGCTAAAGACAACGGCTGGTTTGTTAGTGAATGAAAGTTTGGATCCGAAGGAGGGGATTCGTATTGATTAGTCTCAATTCGACCGGGTCATTGCGACGTCCGGTCAAGGGTTGAACAGTCTTGATAGCGTGGAAGCCCGGCCTATAGATTGATCTTCAAAGTCGAAGAAACCCGGGTGATGGCTCCCACATTGACTGATCAGAAATCCACAGTCGCCGAAACCTTTAACGTGCGCGGCGTCCCTTGGGTCAGGTACCCGCCATTCGCCGACGCCCAGTAGGCCTTGTTCGCAACGTTCTCCAGATTGGCCCGCAAGGTGATTTCCTTTTCATCAACCTTGAAGGCATACCGCGAACCCACATCAAAACGATTCCATGCTGGAATGCTTTGGGTGTTGGCGGCATTCAAATACTGCCCACCGGTGCGCAACATCCGCGCACTCAACGCTGCACCTTCAATCCCCGGCACGTCCCAATCAGCCCCCAGGTTCAGCTGAAAGCGTGGCACGCCCACGGCACGGTTGCCGTCATTCACACCGTTGGCGCTGCCTTCGATCTCGGTCTTCATCAGGGTAGCGCCGCTGAGCAGGCGCAGGCCATCGAGCGGTTCGCCGTAGACGTTAAGCTCCAGTCCCTTGTTTTGCTGCTGGCCGTCGACCCGGAAAATCCCGTCCTGGGTGTAGCTCGACGGCTGCTCGATGCGATACACACCGAGGCTCGCGCCGTAGCTGTCCATGTCCAGGCGCACACCGGCCTCGATTTGCTTGCTGCGCACCGGAGCGAAGGTTTCGTCACGGTTGATCGCGCTGGTCGGCGGCGTCGGGCCTTTCGCCAGGCCTTCGATGCGGTTGGCGTAGAACGACACATGTTCCCAAGGCTTGATGACCAGACCGTAGACCGGCGTGGTGATCGACTCTTCATAACTTGAAGTGCGCGCGCCAGTGGTGGTGCTCCAGCCGTCGACTTTCAGATCCTGGCGCCGTACGCCGAGGGTCAGCAACACACGATCATCGATAAAGCCCAAGGTGTCCGACACCGCCGCGCTGCGCAGGGTGTTTTTGCCGACGATGCGCGGATCGTGGATGTCGCTGCCGAACGAGGTCGCCGGTGGTCGCGGTTTGTCGGTGACGTTGTAGATGTTGGTGCTGTAGCGCCCGGCGGTGCCGATGGTTTCGAAAGCCGAGCGCTGTTCGCCCCAGATGCCTGCCAGGCCGACGTTCAATTGATGGCTGACCGGACCGGTGTTCATGCGCCCATTAAGGCCGGCCATCAGGCTTTGATTGTCCTCGTCGTGGGGTGGATACAGCATGCCGCCACGCGCATTGCCGTTAAGGTCGGTGAGGGTCAGGGACGAATACACGCCGTTTTCCCGGGTGTGCTTGGCGCCGCCAGCGACGTACGCAGTCCAGTTGTCGCTCAGGTCATATTCGGCGCGGGCCATGCCGAAGGTGTCTTCCAGCTGCGAGTAGCTCCAGCTCTGCGCATAACCGGCGTTGGCGTCCGGCACCTTGGGCACTTTCTTCAGGCTGGAATCGACGTACACCACCGAGCGGCCCTGGTTGATCACTTGTTTCTGATAGCCCAGATCGGTGGAGATGCGCAGCCGATCACCGCGATAGTCCAGGCCCAGGCTGATCAACGAAGAGCGCTGGTCTTCATCATCGACGGCGGTGTCGCCTTCCCGTTGCAGCAGGTTGACCCGCGCACCGAAGCGGTTGTCTTCGCCAAAACGCTGGCCCAAATCCAGATGCCCACCCACCCGGCCATCGGCGCTGTAATCGAGGGTGACGCTGCGGGCCGGGGTATCGTTGGCGCGCTTGGGTTGCAGGTTGACGCCACCGCCGATCCCGCTGCCGCTCGGGGTCACGCCGTTGACGAAAGCGTTCGGGCCTTTGAACAACTCGACCCGTTCCAGCGCTTCGGTGGCGATGATCTGTCGGGGCAACACGCCGTACAGGCCGTTATAAGAAATGTCATCCGAGGCCAGGGGCAAGCCACGAATCATGAACACCTGGGAGAAGTTGCCGAACCCGGCGGACTGACGCACCGACGCATCATTGAGCAGCACATCGCCGACGGTTTGCGCTTGCTGGTCGGCAATGGTCTTGGCGGTGTAACTGGTGACGCTGAAGGGCAGGTCCTTTAGTGCCTGATTACCCAGCATGCCGACCTGCGCAGCTTTGGCGACCTGGCCGCCGTAGGTCTCGGCATTCTCGTCGCGCAAGGCGCTGACACTCGTGGCGCCCAGTTCCAGAGCACCGCCAGTCGCGACGCGAGGTGCGATCGTGTAGCCATTGCCGCCCGTGGCGATCAGCTCGAAACCACTGCCATCAAGCAACTGCGCGAAACCCGATTGCACGCTGTAGGCACCTTGCAAACCGGGACTCTGGCGATCACCCAGTTGCGCCGGATCGAACGACAGCGGCACCCCGACACTCACGGCGAATTGCGCCAACGTGTGGCTGAGCAACCCCGGGCCGATATTGACGTTGCGGCTGGCACTTTCGTTGACCGCGTCGGCGGCCTGACTGGTGAGCGGCGGCAATGCACTGAAGGCGAGGGCGATGCCCAGGCTTAACGCCTTGAGCGGGAAATCGTGCAGGGGTGTTGAAGTCATTCGGCGTTCCTGTCGAGCGCGTGGAATTGAAGAGGTCTATCCACACACCGAACGAAACGCAGAAAGGTATCAGGGGACATTGAAAATAATCTGGGGTCGGTTGTAGCAGCTGTCGAGCCTGCGAGGCTGCGTTCGGCTGCGAAGCAGTCGTCAAACCTGAGCTCACGGTCTTCCTGAGGCACCGCGCCGACTGATATCACGACTGCTTTGCAGTCGAACGCAGCCTCGCCGGGGCTCGACAGCTGCTACAGGTCTGGTGTCAGGCTCTTGGTTCGACGGATAGCCAATAGCGGGTCAGGCTGCTGATTTTCAGCGGCAAGGTATCGCTGAGCAGGCGCAGGCTAGCGTCGGTGTCGCGCAATGAAAACGCCCCGGACACGCGCAACGCCGCGACATCCGCATGACAGCGCAACACACCCGGTCGATAGCGGCTCAACTCACCGAGCAATTCGTCCAGGCGCATATTGTTCGCCAGCAACATGCCCTTGTCCCAGGCCAGGGCGCTGGTGTCGAAACTTTCCATCGAGTCGAAACGGTTGAGCTTGAAACTCTGGCGTTCACCGGCCTTGAGGGTCGTGCTCTGTCGCAGCAACTGCGGCGTGACTTCTACCAGCCCTTCGAGCACCGACACCTGGCTGCGCGAGCCGTTGATCCGCACGCAAAACCGCGTTCCCAAGGCACGGGCGGTGCCTTGCGGGGTTTCGACAATAAAGGGGCGGGCGGCAGGGTCCTTGACGGTGCTGATCAGCACTTCGCCTTGCAACAGCAGGAGTCGACGTTCTTGCAGGTTGAAGGCGATGTCCACCGCGCTTTCAGTGTTGAGCACAATCTGGCTGCCATCGGGCAGTTGCAGGTTCTTTTGTTCGCCCACGGCGGTGCGCTGGTCGGCGGTCCATTTTTGCCACGGCGCCTGTTGCGCGGCGAGGCCCAACGGCCCGGCCATCAGCAACAAGCCCAGGCGCGTGAGGGTCTGGCGCCGGGTGAGGCCGTCCTTGCGCGCGGCCCGTTGCAGGGTCTGGATCGCGAGGTTGGCCGGGACGTTGCGAAAGTCCCCGAGTATCGCCTCGGCCCGCAACCAGGCCTGGGCGTGCTCGGCGCTGCGCGTGCGCCATTGGGCGATGGCCTGGTGATCGGACGGCGTTGCCGTGCCCGAATGCAACTGCACCAGCCAGTCGGCGGCTTCACCGAGAATCTGCGGATTGATCACTGATGAGTTCATCAAGCGACACTCAGGCAAGCAATAAACGCCGCGCGCATGTGCCGTTTGACGGTGATCAGCGACACATTCAAACGAGTCGCAATCTGGCTGTAGGTCAGCCCTTCGATCTGTGACAGAAGGAACGTATCGCGGGTGACGGCCGGCAGCTCACGCAACAACGCTTCAATGCGCGTCAGGGTTTCGAGAATCAGGAATCGGGTTTCGGGCGAGGGCACTTCAGCGGCCGGCAAATGCGCGATGGTCTCCAGATAAGCCCGTTCGAGGTCTTGGCGGCGCCAACGATCAATCACCAGGCCCTTGGCGATGTGCGTCAACAACGCGCGAGGTTCGCTGCCCAGCGGCCGCACGACCTGGCGGGTCAGCAGGCGTAGAAAAGTATCGTGGGCCAGGTCGGCCGCATCGCAACGGTTGCCCAGTTTTCGATGCAACCATCCCTGAAGCCAGTCGTGGTGTTCGCTGTAGAGGTGATGGACTTGCTGATTCAAGGGCTGGTCGGCGGATGACATGGCGGACAGATACTCGATTCGGGCGTCCTGGCCTGAGTGCAATTAAGAATTGATCGCATTCTAGTGGCGCGGACCGAGCTCTGGCAATTGGCTTTTTCAGGTGGCCCTCCAATGGCCTCCTCGACTTCCCGAATATTGGCTATTTGTCGCAGGCGAGGGCGGGCTTAACGTAGCTCCACACCCACTTGTGATGGAGCCCACCATGAAACCTCGTATCGATTTCTACACTGCTTCCCCAGACGCGCTCAAAGCCATGATCGCCCTGGAAACCGCCGTCTCGAAACTGCCGCTGGAAAAGAACCTGATCGAACTGGTCAAGCTGCGCACTTCGCAAATCAACGGCTGCGCGTTCTGCCTCGACATGCACAGTGCCGATGCCCGCAAGGGCGGTGAAGACGAGCGTCGCCTGGCCACCTTGTCGGCGTGGCGCGAAACGCCGTTCTTCACTCCGCGGGAACGTGCGGCGATGGCCTGGACCGAATCCCTGACCCTGATCAGCAAGACTCATGCTTCGGACGAAGACTATGAGTTGGCTGTTTCCGAGTTCAGCCCGAAGGAAATGGTCGACCTGACCGTCGCCATCACCACCATCAACGCCTGGAACCGCCTGGCGATTGGTTTCCGCAAAATGCCTCAAGCCTGATCAGTGAGCGTCTGCTGACGGCGCGGCCGGTGGTTGCACCTTGCGCATCAAGGGCACCATCGCCGTGGCGATGATGAAGCAGACCATGATCATCAAAAACGCGTCGCCGTAGGTTTGTGTCTGGGCTTCGCGGTACGTCAGCAACCACAGCTGATGCAGGCTGGCGGTGACCCCCGCGTCACCGCTTTGGCCGAGGGCGGCGAAGTTATTGCCGACTTGGGACAGCCACTGGTTGAGCGCTTCGTTGGTGCTGTTCAAGTGCTCCGCCAGCCGCGTGAAGTGCAGGTTGGTGCGGTCGTTGAGGATGGTGGCGCACGCCGCAATGCCAATCGCACCGCCGAGGTTACGCATCAGGTTGAACAACCCCGACGCATGTTTGAGCCGCGACGGCGCCAGGCCACCCAAGGTCAGGGTTACCGCAGGCGGCACTGCCAGTTGCTGGGCAATCCCGCGCAAGGCTTGCGGCAGCATCAATTCCCGGGCGCCCCAGTCATGGGTGATCGGGCTGAAATCCCACATCGATAACGCGAACAAGCCGAGGCCGGTCATCATGATCCAGCGCAGATCGACGCGGTTGGCCAGAAAGGCGTACAGCGGAATCGCCATGATCTGGAACACCCCGGTGGAAAAAACCGCCAGGCCAATGTCCAGCGCGCTGTAGCCACGCACCCGGCCGAGAAACAGCGGCGTCAGGTAAATCGTGGCGAACAGGCCGATCCCGGTGACGAATGAAAAGAAGCAACCGAGGGCGAAGTTGCGGTCTTTCAAGGCGCGCAAATCAACGATTGGATTGGCCACGTGCAGCGTTCGTCCGATGAAGGCCAGCCCGGCGAGGCCGCTGATCCACGCGGTGGTCAGGATTGTGCTGTCGCTGAACCAGTTCCAGCGCGGGCCTTCTTCGAGGGTGTATTCCAGGCAGCCGAGAAACAGCGCCATAAACACCATGCTGAGGTAGTCGGCGCCCTTGAGCAGCGAGAGTTCCGGCTGGTCGATCTTCACCAGCATCGGCACCGCCACGGCGACAAAAATCCCCGGCACCAGGTTGATGTAGAACAGCCAGTGCCAGGACGACACGTCAGTGATGAAACCACCGATCACCGGGCCCAACGTCGGCGCCAATGACGCCACCGCACCAATGGTCGCGGCGGCGATCACCCGTTGTTTGCCGGTGAAGAAAAAGAACGCGGTGGTGAACACCAGCGGGATCATCGAGCCGCCGAGAAACCCTTGCAGGGCGCGAAAAGCGATCATGCTCTGGATGTTCCAGGCCACGCCGCAGAGCAGGCTGGCCAGGGTGAAACCGACCGCCGAGGCGCAGAACAGCCAACGGGTCGAGAACACTCGGGACAACCAGCCAGACAACGGAATTACGATGATTTCAGCGATCAGGTAACTGGTCTGCACCCACGCGGTTTCGTCGGTGCCGGCGGAGAGCCCGCCGCCGATGTCGCGCAACGAAGCAGAGACAATCTGGATATCCAGCAGCGCAATGAACATGCCGATGCACATGCTGGCGAAGGCGAAGACTTTGGTTGCCGTCGCCATCGTGGCGGCATTGAACGGTTGCGCGGGGGCGGCGACGGTGCTCATGGTGCGCTGGCCACGGCTGGAGTTTTATCCTCGTCGCGGGTGTCGACTTCAGCGGTCACCGACAGCCCCGGACGCAGATGCCCGAGCACACCATCCGCTGGATCAAGCACGATGCGCACCGGCACGCGCTGGACGATTTTGGTGAAGTTACCCGTGGCATTTTCCGGTGGCAACACGCTGAACTGCGCGCCACTGGCCGGGGCAAGGCTATCAAGATGACCGTGGAAAACCTGGCCCGAGAGCACGTCGGCACGGATGATCACGCGCTGGCCGGAGGTCATCCGCGCCAGTTGGTCTTCCTTGAAGTTGGCATCGACCCACAGACCGCTCGATGGCACCACCGACAACAGTTGCGAACCGGCCTGGGCATAAGCGCCAACCCGCGCGCGACGATTGCCGACCACGCCGTCCACCGGCGCCTTGAGTTCGGTGTAGCCGACGTTCAGTTGCGCCAGATCCCGTTCGGCCTTGGCTTGCATCAGCGCGGCGCGGGCCTGTTGTTTCTGGGTTTCGATCACGTCCAGCTGACGCTGGGAAGCGAGCAATTCTGCCTGGGCCCGGGCGCTGATCGCCTGGGCGGTCTTGAAGGTGGCGTTGGCGCGCTGCGCACTTTCCACCGAGACCGCGTTGCTGCCGACCAGTTTCTTGTAACGCGCATCGTCATCCCGCGAACGGGCGGTTTCGGCGCCCGCCGCATCGATCCCGGCGCGGGCCTGGCCGATCACCGCGTGTTGCAATTGTTCAGTGGCGTTGAGGTTGGCGAGCAGGGCCTCTTCGGCGGCGACCGCGCCTTCAGCCTTGGCCAGGTTGGCGCGGTAGTCGCGCGAATCCAGGCGTACCAGCACATCGCCGGCCTTCACTTTCTGGTTGTCGGTGACCAGCACCTCTTCGATATAACCCGCGACTTTCGGCCCGATCACCGTGACGTCGCCGCCAATGTAGGCATCGTCGGTTTCTTCGAGGAATCGCCCGGCAGTCCACCAATGGGCGCCGTACAACCCGAGGCCGATCAGGGCCGCGATGGCCACGGCCAGCAAAAGCAGACGTTTGAGCACGGGCGGCTTGGTGGTGGTCACCGGGACTGCCAGGTCGGGTTCAGCGGTGGGCATGCTGGTCATGGGGAAATACCTGTGAAGAGCGAGTCGTTATTACGACCGTAATATGACGTATGTAATATTTGGTGGCAATTGATTTTTACTGCCGGTCGTCAGGTGGTCTGTTTAAGCAATGTAAGTCCCGGAAAATTCCATCAGAAGTGAACCCTGTGGGAGCGAGCCTGCTCGCGAAAGCGGTCATTCAGCCTACAAAAATGTTGCCTGACACGCCGCTATCGCGAGCAGGCTCGCTCCCACAGGTGCTGCAGTGTTCAATCCTTAGCTGACTGGCCTTGTGATCTCAGCCCGGCTGATCAACCCCAAACCAGTTCAACGGTGCCGGCTCGGTGTTGAGGTAGATGTGCTTGAGCTCAGTAAACTCATCGAGCCCGGCGCGGGACAGTTCGCGCCCGATCCCGCTGGACTTGAAGCCACCCCACGGCGCCTGGGGAAATGCGGCGTTGTAGTCGTTGATCCACAAGGTGCCGACTCGCAGCCGCTTGGCCATGCGATAGGCTTTGCCCAAATCCTTGGTCCAGACCCCGGCGGCCAGGCCATAGGGCGTGTCGTTGGCCAGTCGCAGCGCCTGGGCTTCGCCGCTGAAACGCTCGACGGTAATCACCGGGCCGAAGATTTCCTCCCGAGCGATGCGCATGCCAGCGTGCACGTTGCCGAGCAAGGTCGGGCGCAGCCAGAAACCGCTGTTGAACTGTTCGGGAACTGTGCCGCCCGCCAACAAAGTCGCGCCTTGTTCGACCGCGCCGGCAATCATCGTCAGGATCAGATCGCGCTGATTGGCGGAAATCAGCGGGCCCATTTGCGTCAACGGATCGAGACCGTCACCGAGTCGAATCTTCAGAATCCGCTGCTGCAACGCCTCGACAAATCGATCATGAATCCCGTCCTCCACCAGCAAGCGAGACCCGGCGGAGCAAATCTGCCCGGCGTTGAAGAACACCGCGTTCAACGCCTGATCCAGCGCCACTTCGAAGTCCGCATCGGCGAACACGATGTTGGGATTCTTGCCGCCCAACTCCAGCGCCACACGCTTGAAGTTGCCACTGGCTGCGCGCATCACCTTGCCGCCGGCCCCGGCACCACCAGTCAGCGACACAAGGTCCACGTCATCACTGGCGGCAAGCAATTCACCGACTTCGCCGGGACCGCAAAGAAGGTTAAACACGCCGCTCGGCAACCCTGCTTCAGCGAGCAATTCGGTCAAGCGGTGAGCGGTCATTGGCGTCAGGCTGCTGGGTTTGAACACCACGGTGTTGCCGGCGGCAAGGGCCGGGGCGATCTTCCACACCGCTTGCAGCAGCGGATAATTCCACGGCGCGATCAACGCGCAAACACCCACCGGTTCACGCTGGTTGAAGCTGATGACATGCGTCGGCGCGTGGCTGTTGACGCTGGCGCTTTCGGTTTCCAGCAGGGCGGCGTAGAAGCGAAACGTGGCGACCACATTGCCGACGTCACCGAGGCTTTCGCCCAGGGTTTTGCCGGCGTTCAAAGTCTCCAGACGCGCCAGATGCTCGGCATCCTTTTCGATTAGCCCGGCGATCCGCTGCATCAGTTCCGCGCGCTCGGTGACCGGCATCGTCGGCCAAGGTCCCTCATCAAAAGCCTGGCGTGCAGCGCTGATCGCCAACCGCGCATCGACCGCTCCGGCCACGGCCACCTGCGCCAGCACGTCCTCGTTCGCGGGGTTGATCACATCGCGATATCGCGCCTGCTGCGGCGCCTGCCAAACACCTGCAATGAACAACGGAATCTGCACCATCGATGTCTCCAGCCAAGTGGGTCGTGACGCTCACTATGGCGGGGGCAGCAACGGTGCTCTTGATCAAACACGGCATAACCATGCCGTTTTCCCACGGTGGCCACGCCGCGAAATAACGGCAGCCCATGTCGTTTCCCATCAAGTGCCGCAGCGGCGTCTATCTACACTGCCGGAAAGCCGACCGATCACGCTGAGGGCACACGATGAATCCACCTGTCGAGCAACTGAGAATCCGCCTGGCCTGCGCCTTTCGCTGGGCGGCGCGGCTGAACCTGCACGAGTCCATCGCCAATCACTTCAGCGTCGCGGTGTCGGGGGACGGCCGGGAGTTTTTGATCAACCCGTACGGCAAGCATTTCTCGCGGATCAAGGCCTGTGACTTGCTGCTGGTCAACGCCGACGACCCGGCCAGCCTCGACCGCCCGGACGCGCCGGACATCACTGCGTGGGCCTTGCACAGTGCGATCCACCGCAACCAGCCCCACGCCCGTTGCATCCTGCACACCCACTCCAAATACGCGACGGCGCTGGCGTGCCTGACGGATTCGCGGCTGCCACCAATTGAGCAAAACTCGATGCGGTTTTTCGAGCGTGTAGCGATAGACGAAGGTTTCGACGGCATGGGCTTGGGCGAGGAGGCGGAGCGGGTCAGTCACTTGCTCGGCGACAAACCGATCATGTTGATGGGCAACCACGGCTTGCTGGTAGCGGCGCCGAGCATCGCCCAGGCCTTCGATGATTTGTACTACTTCGAACGCGCCTGCGAGATCTACATCACCGCGCTCTCCACCGGCCGCGAGTTGCGCATCGCCAGCGACGAAATCGCACGCAAGACCTGCCGGCAATGGCTGGATTACCCAGGTTTTGCCGACAAGCATTTCAACGCATTGATGGAGATTCTGGATGAGGAAGAGCCTGACTATCGGTTAATCAGGCCGTGACACGATCTGTAGCAGCTGCCGATGCTTACGTTCGGCTTGTAGCAGCTGCCGAGGTACGAGGCTGCGTTCGGCTGCGAAGCAGTCGTAAAACCAGGGCACGCGGTTTTACTGATACACCGCATCGCTCGACTTCACGACTGCTTCGCAGCCGAACGCAGCCTCGTACCTCGGCAGCTGCTACAAAACCGGACGCAGCCTCGTACCTCGGCAGCTGCTACAAAACCGGACGCAGCCTCGTACCTCGGCAGCTGCTACAAAACCGAACGAGCTGCTATGACAGTGGGGGGATCGGCTGTGAATCAGTCCGCCTCGGCGGGGCGCCGTTCCTTGCTCAAGGGCTGGCGCATCACCGGGGCGGTAAAGAGCTGGCTGCGATCTTCGCTGGGCGGGCAGCCGAAGCGGGCGCGGTAGGTGCGGGAGAAATGCTCCAGCGAACCGAAGCCTGAGCACGCCGCCACCTGGGCCACGCTCAGTCGTGTTTGTTGCAGCAAACTGTGGGCCTTGGCCAGGCGCAAGGTGATGTAGTACTTGAGCGGCGACAGGCCGGTTTGATGCTTGAACTGCCGCTCCAGCTGCCGCCGCGACAGCCCGACCTGACTGGCAATCGCTTCGCAATCCAGCGGTTCTTCCAAGGCTTTTTCCATCAACTGCACCGCCCGGCGAATCTTGCTGCCGTACATCCCGGTGTTGGTCAGGCCGCCGTCGAGTTGATTGTCGGCCGGCGCGCGCACATGCCCCATCAACAAATGCATGGCGATTTCCCGGGACAGGTCGCTGTCGACGCTTTGAGCGATCCAGCCGAGCAACATGTCCAGAGTCGTGGTGGCGCCGGCGCACGTCATGCGCTGGCGTTCCAGGGTGTAGAGCTGCGGCTTGGCGTGGACCCGCGGATAACTTTCCTGAAACCCTTGCAGATTGTCCCAGTGCACCGCCGCCTCATAGCCGTCCAGCACGCCGGCAGCGGCGAGCAATTCGGTGCCGGTTTCCACGCCCATCAGCACCGCGCCGAACAATGCCTGTTTGCGCAGCCAACTCTTGAGCGCCAGGTTGCGGCTGTGTTTGTGCACATCGAAACTGGCGATCACCAGGCACACATCAAAACCCTGATCAGCGCGCAGACCGTCGCTGGCCACGCTGGTCAGGCCATTGCTGGCCTGCACCGGTTCGCCGTCCAGGGACAACAGTGACCATTCGAATATCTGGCGCTGGGTCAGCCAATTGGCAATCGCCAACGGCTCCAGCACCGCCGCCAGGCCAAAGTTGGAAAACGACGGCAGCAACAACACCGCGACCCGCAACGGCGCGACATCGCCGCGCCGCCAGGTGAAGCGGCTTTCAGTGCTATTGGACGACTGATCAGTCATGAGCGATCTCTATCGTTGTCGAGTCTGCCACTGCGGATGAATCCAGACCGGTACATCAACCGTTGCCAGCGCTGGTAGGCCACGGATCAGGTCGCTGGCCTTTTCCGCGATCATCACCGTCGGCGCGTTGGTGTTGCCGCTGACGATCACCGGCATGATCGAGGCATCTACCACTCGCAATCCTTCGAGGCCGTGTACGCGCAATTGCGGATCGACCACCGCTTGCGGATCGCCCACCGGGCCCATCTTGCACGTGCCGCTGGCATGGTAGCCGGTTTCCGTGACCTGCCTGGCCCAGGCGTCCAGCGCTTCGTCGCTCTGGGCCTGCGGGCCGGGCACCAACTCTTCACCTTTGAACGCGGCCATGGCCGGTTGCTCGATGATTTCGCGCACCAGGCGTGCGCCGGCGCGCATGTCGGCTCGATCCTGCTCGGTTTTGAGGTAATTGAACAGGATGCGCGGCGGTTGTCGAGGGTCGGCGCTGTTGAGGGTGACGCTGCCCAGGCTGGTGGGACGCATCAGGTCAATGTGGATCTGGAACGCGTGGCCCGGCACCAGATCGACACTACCCGGTTGCACCGCCAGCGGCATGAAGGTCAGTTGCAGGTCGGGATGTTCGACCCCGGCGCGCGAGCGGATGAACGCGCCGGCCTCGAAATGATTGCTCGCCGCGAGTCCGTCATGGGTGACGAACCAGCGAGCGCCGATCCACCACTTGCCCGGCGCGGTGGTCCACGGATACAGCGACACCGGTTTTTTGCACAGGTATTGCACGACCGTGTCCGGGTGATCGTTGAGCCGTTTGCCGACGCCGGGCAGGTCGTGGACCACGCGAATGCCGAGGTCGCGCAATTCCGCCGCCGGACCAATACCCGACAGCAACAACAGCTGCGGCGAATTGATCGCTCCGGCGGTGAGCAACACCTCGCGGCGGGCGAACGCTTGATGGGTCTCGCCGTTCTGCTCGTACTCGATCCCGATAGCGCGTTGGCCATCGAACAGAATGCGCAGCGCCAAGGCGTCCGTAGATACTTGAACGTTTCCGCGCGCCAAGGCTTCGCTCAGATAACCCCGCGAAGTGCTCCAGCGCCGTCCGTTGCGAGTGGTGCGATCCACCGGCCCGAACGCTTCCTGGCGATAGCCATTCAAATCGCTGCTCAAGCCGTACCCGGCTTCGGCGCCCGCCGCCAGAAACGCCGCGCACAATGTTGTTTGTGTATCGCCAGGGGTGACGTGCAAATGCCCGCTCGCTCCCCGGTAATCATCGGCGCCGTCGGCATGGGTTTGCGCCCGTTTGAAGTACGGCAGCACTTCCTGGTAACTCCAGCCGTCGCAACCTTGTTCGGCCCAGCCGTCGTAATCCCGGGCATGGCCACGGACGTAGACCATGCCGTTGATCGACGACGAACCGCCCAGGGTCCGGCCTCGCGGTGTGCCGATCCGGCGACCGTCCAGATACGGTTCCGGCTCGGAGCTGTAGCTCCAGTTGTAGCGCGTGCCGCCGACCACGATGCCGACGGCGGAGGGCATGTCGATGGTCCAGCTCTTGTCCGCCGGCCCGGCTTCCAGCACCAGAATCCGCACGTTGGAATCCTCGCTCAAGCGATTGGCCAACACGCAACCCGCCGAGCCTGCGCCCACGATCAGGTAATCAAACTCATGATTGGCCATGGTTTGTTGTGCTCCATTAACGAAAATTCTCGACACTAAGCCCTGTGGGAGCGGGCTTGCTCGCGAAAGCGGTGTGTCAGCCGACAGTTGTGTTGCCTGACACACCGCCTTCGCGAGCAAGCCCGCTCCCACATGGACTGTGTTTGGTTCAGATTGCACCGGACCCATGAATCCCGCTAAACACCAGCTTGTGAAAGTGATGCACCAAATGCTCACTCTCATTACTGCGCTGGGCGTCGATCATGTAGCGACCCTGGTCGTAACCCAGCGAGTGCAGGCCTTTCTGCACCGAGATGTTCAGCGCAATGTCCTCCGGCCCCAGGTCCTCATTCATCCACTTCATGCACGACGCGCTGACCGCCGCCGTTTCGCCATTGTTGGAGTAGTAACCAAAGCGCAGCAAAGACCGCTCGGCGTCCAGCGGGATCATGATGAAAGAGCCCAGAAACTCCGAAAACGGAAAGGTGTAGAACGTGTTGTTCGGCCACATGCCGATGTTGAAGAAGCATTCATCCGGGTTCACTTCGGGCTTCAACGGCACGCCGTAAGCTTCGGTCACCGAGAGGTTGGCCGGGGCGATGTAGGTCCACCAGTTGTCGCGTTTGGTCAACTGGTAGCCCTTGAAGTCGATCAACTTGGCCAGGTCGATATGGCACGGCCCGGACAACTTGAAGTGATAACCCTCAATGGAGTTGTCCATGATCACCTTCCAGTTGGCCGGCACGATCACGTCCTGTTCCTCGATCAGGCGCATGTTCGCCAGGTTCGGAAATACCCGACGCATTTCCTCATCGGCACCGGGAAACAAATCGCGCAACGACGGCGCTGCCGGATCCAGATTGAAGTAGATAAACCCGCCCAACTCTTCGGTGCGCACCTGCGGAATATTGAACTGCTGCAACTCGAAGTTCTTCATCTTCTCGCAACGCGGCGCACCGCGCAGGGTGCCGTCCATTTCGTAGCACCACGAGTGATAAGCACAACGCACCACGCCGCCCGTTGTGCCGCGCCGTTCTTCCAGCAGCCGATTGCCGCGATGCTGGCAAACGTTGTGGAACCCATGAATCTGGCCCTGCCGATTTCTCGCCACCACCACACTCTGATCAAACAGATCCGTCACCACATACTGACCTGGCTCGGCGAACTCACTGACATGCCCGGCCACGTGCCAGGCGTGCATGAAAATATTGTCGCGCTCAGCCTTGAACAACGTCTCGTCGAAGAAATAACGAGAGGGCAGGGTGAAGGCTTCTTCCGGTTCCTGATGATCCCAACCCTCGACGGGGCTTTGCTGTTTGCGGGTCTGGAAATTTTGCATGGGGTGATCTCCACAGGGACTGGCCGTACGGCACGGCTGCTTGTTCTGGGAGTTAATCTAGGGCGCGGGGCAGGGTGGGGATTGATGGATTGCGACGAGTTGGGTGGGGGAATGATCAAGGGTGGAGGAACGGTGCGCCGCGATGAGGAACAAAGCGTCGCCCCTTCAAGAAAGTCGACTGAAACCCATAATGGCACATTAAGTAACTCGCGGAGCGTGGCGCAAAATCGCCAGAATGGCGTGTTGCAGCGGCACTTCCCAGATTCACCCTTGATTCAGATTTAATCTATCCAACAAGGTCATATGGAAATGAAGATATTGTTCGTCGCTTTACCAGGATTTTTATTATTAGCTCAAACATCACTGTCCTTTGCTGACACCCTCAACGGGAAAAATCTCTATTTGCAGAGATGTTCCGTGTGCCACGGAGCCGATATCAAAGGAACCGGGCCGTTGGCTGATAAAAGCAATCCACCAACACCTGATCTTACGACCCCCGCATTCAAGAAACGGCTAACTGACTATCCGGGCGTCATTGTGTCATCGGTAATACTCCGCCCAAATGGAAACCTGATTCCAAAAACATTGCGAGAGAATGGGGTAAAGATACCGCCGCACGCTTGGAGCGTTGATGACCTGCGCGATCTACATCAATACATGAGTGGTGTGATTTCGAAAAAATGATGACCTCAGATGAGGGGCGGGCACTGAAATCCTCTTTGAAAACCTACGTTCATCAGGCTACTGAGGAATGATTTGCCGGGCTTAATAGGAAGCATTACTATTCACGCCTCCTCCCCACAGCACACCGCAATGACCCCCAAGCTGCCCCGCACCCACGGCTTTTTCGAGCATTACGAAGAGTTGATCGGCACCTGGACCCGTCGCCTGAGAAATCGTCAGCAGGCCGAGGACTTGGCCCATGACACTTTCGTGCGGGTGCTTGAGTCGGATTCGGCGGCGGTGGAGCAGCCTCGGGCGTATTTGCACCAGACCGCGCGCAACATTGCGGTGGATGGCTATCGGCGTGAGGATCGGCGGGGCGCCATGGAGTCCGAGGCGATTGATCACAGTGTGTCGTCGTCCGGCGACCCGGAGCATTTCATGCATGCGATCCAGTTGGCCGACTCCATTGAACGGGCGCTCACCGAGCTGCCGATCAACTGCCGCAAGGTGTTTGTCTGGCAGAAGATCGAAGGCCTGACCCAGGCAGAAATTGCCGAGCGGTTGGGGCTGTCCAAGAACATGGTGGAAAAGTATATGATCCGCACCCTGCGGCACTTGCGTGATCGTCTCGACGGATTGCAGCCATGATCGGCCGCGCCTTTTCATCCCCGGCCAAACAGGAATTTCCATGATGGATACTCGTGATTGCGCGTGCGGGCAAACAGCGGTTCGCGACGAGGCGGCACGGTGGTTTGTGCGTTTGCAGGAGCCGGCCGTGGACGTCGAAGAACATCGGCGTTTCGAAGTCTGGCTGCATGAACATCCGCAGCACCGCGACGAATTTCAATTGCTCCAGGGCTTGTGGACGGCGGCGGATCTGCTGCCCGCCAAGCGTCTGCAAGCCTTGTGCGAAGCCCCGGTGGAGCGCCGCAAGCGACGTCCGCTGGTGCGTTATGCCGTGGCCGCCAGTGTGTTGGCGGTGGCGCTGGGCCTTGGCTTGTTCAGCGGTTTGAATCACCCGTCGACCTACACTGCAGAATTTTCCACGGCCCTGGGCGAGCGCCAGCATGTGGCGTTGCCGGACGGTTCGGTGATCGACCTCAACAGTCGCAGCCGGGTGCAGGTGCGCTTTGAAAAGAATCGTCGCGGCATCGAGCTGACGGAAGGCGAGGCGATGTTCAGCGTCGAGCACGACACCAGCCGGCCATTCGTGGTCGAGACCGGCAACGGCCAGGTCACGGTCACCGGTACCCGCTTCGATGTGCGCCGGGACCCGGCCCAAACCAGGGTCGCGGTGGAGCAGGGCACGGTCAAGGTTCAGGGCTACGGCACCGATTTCATCAACCTCACCGCTGGCCTCGGTACGCAGATCGATGCCCAAGGCAAAGTGGCCGCCGCCTACGCGGTCAACCCGCAGGAACTGACCGCGTGGCGCAGCGGCAAACTGGTGTTCAACAACGCCAGCCTCGCCGAAGTCGCCGCCGAAGTGTCGCGCTATCGCGAGAAGCCGCTCACGGTCGGCAATGACAAAGTGGGCAATCTGCGCCTGACCAGCGTGTTCAAATCCGACAACACCGATGCGCTGCTCAAGGCCTTGCCGAGCATTCTTCCGGTGGCCGTGCGCACGCTTCCTGATGGCAGTCAGGAAATAATTGCGCGATAGATTCAGGTTTTTTTCGAGTTCTTCGTCTTCTTGTCCAACTGCAACTGGTTTGCATTAACAGCCGCGTATTCTTGCGATCCACAGGACAACGTTCGACGTGAAAAAAACCACCGCTAAAAACAACAAATCACCTTGGCTGCCGCTCGCGCTGGCATTGGCTGTCAGCGCAGCGCTGCCTCAGGCGTTCGCCGCCGATACCATTCACATCCAGGCGCAGCCGCTGGGCCAGGCCTTGAGCCAGCTCGGTCAGCAAACCTCGTTGCAGGTTTTTTTCAGTCCGGATCTGGTCGCCGGCAAACAAGCCCCGGCGGTGGACGGCAACCTGTCCCCGGAGCAGGCCTTGCGCCAATTGTTGCAAGGCAGTGGCCTGGAATATCAGATCGATGAAGGCTCGGTGACCCTGACACCGGCGCCGACCGCCGCGTCCAACGGCCCGCTGGAACTGGGCGTGACCGATATCAAGGTGGTTGGCGACTGGCTCGGTGACGCCGATGCCGCCGTGGTGCAGAACCACCCTGGCGCGCGCACGGTGATCCGCCGCGAAGCGATGATCGAGCAAGGCGCGATGAACGTCGGCGACGTGCTGCGTCGTGTCCCCGGCGTGCAAGTGCAGGATGCCAACGGCACCGGCGGCAGCGACATCGCCCTGAACGTCGGTGTCCGTGGCTTGACCTCGCGCCTGTCGCCGCGCTCCACGGTGTTGATCGACGGCGTACCGGCTGCGTTCGCCCCTTACGGCCAACCGCAACTGTCGATGGCACCGATTTCCTCGGGCAACCTCGACAGCATCGACGTGGTGCGTGGCGCCGGCTCCGTGCGTTATGGGCCACAGAACGTCGGCGGGGTGATCAACTTCGTCACCCGCGCCATTCCGGAAAAAGCCACCGGTGAAATCGGCACCACCCTGGAAACTTCCCAGCACGGTGGCTGGAAGCATATCGACACCGCGTTTGTCGGCGGCACGGCGGACAACGGCATGGGCGTCGCGCTGTTGTACACCGGGGTGAACGGCAACGGTTACCGCGAAAGCAACAACGGCAATGACATCGACGACGTGATCCTCAAGACTCACTGGGCGCCCACCGATGTTGACGACTTCAGTCTGAATTTCCACTACTACGACGCCAGTGCCGACATGCCCGGCGGCCTGACCCAGAAGCAGTATGACGCCAGTCCATTTCAGTCCGTGCGCGACTACGACAACTTCACTGGCCGCCGTAAAGACGTGTCTTTCAAGTGGGCGCGGCAGATCGACGATCGCACCCAGGCCGAAGTGCTGACTTATTACACCGACAGTTTCCGTGGCAGCAACATCGCCGCCCGCGACCAGAAAACCCTCAGCTCTTATCCGCGTTCCTATTACACCCTGGGCGTCGAGCCGCGGGTGTCCCATGTGTTTGATGTCGGCCCGACCACCCAGGAAGTCAGCGTCGGTTATCGCTACCTCAAGGAAGCGATGCACGAGCAGTCGAGCCGCGTGGCATTGGTGAACAACCAACCGGTGATCACCCCGACATCCGATGGTCATGTGTTCCAGGATCGCACCGGTGGCACCGAGGCGAACTCGGTGTACCTCGATAACAAAATCGACGTCGGCAACTGGACCATTACCCCGGGGATTCGCTTCGAGCACATCAGCACTGACTGGCACGACCGCGCCGTTCTCGACACCGCTGGCAAACGCGTTCCAGAGAAAAACCGCAGCATCGAAAGCAACGAGCCGTTGCCGGCGCTGAGCGTGATGTATCACTTGTCCGACGCCTGGAAGCTGTTTGCCAACTACGAAACTTCGTTCGGCAGCTTGCAATATTTCCAGCTCGGCCAGGGCGGTTCGGGTGACAGCACCGCCAACGGTTTGAGCCCGGAAAAGGCCAAGACCTACGAGGTCGGCACGCGCTACAACGATGACGTGTGGGGCGGGGAAGTGACGCTGTTCTACATCGACTTCGATGACGAACTGCAATACATCAGCAACGACGTGGGCTGGACTAACCTTGGCGCGACCAAGCACCAGGGCCTGGAAGCGTCGGTGCATTACGACATGTCGGCGCTCGATCCACGGCTCGACGGCCTGACCGCCAACGCCGGTTTCACCTATACCCGCGCCACCTATGAGGGCGAGATCCCGGGCTTCAAGGGCCGTGACCTGCCGTTCTATTCTCGTCAGGTGGCGACTGTTGGCCTGCGTTATGACGTCAATCGCTGGACCTACAACATCGACGGTTTCGCCCAGTCCAAGCAGCGCTCGCCGGGCACCGGGGTGAACGCTGACGGCAGCTTCACCGGCAACTACATCACCGAAGGCAGCGCTGACGGGCAGTACGGCAACATGCCGGGCTACGTGACCTGGAACGTGCGCGGCGGTTATGACTTCGGTTCACAACTGTCGAACCTGAAACTCGGCGCCGGGGTGAAAAACGTGTTCGACCACCAATATTTCACCCGCTCCAGCGACAACAACTCCGGCATCTACGTCGGCGCACCGCGCACATTCTTTGTGCAGGCCAGCGTCGGGTTCTGATAGACCGGGGTGACATCATTCGCGAGCAGGCTCGCTCCCACATTCGGATCTCTGCCGTACACAAATCCTGTGTTCACTGGAGATCCCCTTGTGGGAGCGAGCTTGCTCGCGAAGAGGGCTTCACAGCCGATAAAGCTGTTGCCTGACCCACCGCTTTCGCGAGCAAGCCCGCTCCCACATTGGATCTCAGTCATACACAAACTCTGTGTTCACTGGAGATCCCCTTGTGGGAGCAAGCCTGCTCGCGAAGCTGTTCAGACTTTCAACACTTTCCCGCCAATGGCCACGGCCACCAGCAACACCGCCATCAACCCGAATGCAAAACTCAAGCTGCTGGCATGGGCGACGAACCCGATCAGTGCAGGCCCGGCGAGGATCCCTGCGTAACCGAGGGTGGTGATGGCCGGCACGGCGATACTTTCCGGCATGACAGTCTGTTTGCCCACGGCGGTGTACAGCACCGGCACGATGTTCGAGCAACCGGCCCCGACCAGCGCATAACCCACCAGCGCCAATTCCCAGCTAGGGGCGAAGGTCGCCAGCGTCAGGCCGACTGCGCCCGTCAGCCCACCAAACACCATCACTTTCGTCGCGCCCAGGCGCCGCACAATGGCATCCCCGGTCAAACGCCCGGCGGTCATGGTCAGCGCAAACGCCGCATAACCCATCCCCGCATAGGCCGTGTCGATCCCACGCTCGGACACCAGGAACACCGCGCTCCAGTCGAGCGCCGCGCCTTCGGTGAGGAACACGATGAAGCACATCATGCCGATAAACAGCACGATGCCATGGGGCACGGCAAACGCTGGCCCGGACTTTTCACTGCCGTAAGGCAACAGATGCGGCACGGCTTTCAGCAACGCAGCGACCAGCACCACCACGACCACCAGCATCGCGCCGAGCGGAGAAACCCCCAGGCCGAGCAGGGCGCTGACACCCGCCGCACCGACGATCCCGCCCAGGCTGAACAAGCCATGGAAGCCCGACATCATGGTCTTGCCGCTGGCCCGTTCGACGATCACCGCTTGCAAGTTCACCGTCGAGTCCACCGTGCCCAGCCCCGCGCCAAACATGAACAGCGTCGCGATCAACGCTGGAATCGACGAGACCGTCGCCAACAACGGCAGCGCCGCGCAGATCAACAACACCCCGGCGCTCACCACGCGACGACAGCCAAAACGCGTGGCCAGGAGCCCCGCAATCGGCATCGCCAGAATCGAGCCGACCCCCAGGCACAACAGCAGCAAACCGAGGGTCCCTTCATCCAGCCCGGCTCGCGCCTTGGCGTACGGCACCAGCGGCGCCCAAGCAGCGATACCGAGGCCGGCGATAAAAAAGGCGATGCGAGTGGACATCTGTTCCAGGCGGCCGGGAACAAAAGTGGCGGAGGTGTTGAGGTTGGTCATATCGATCCTTGGCAAAAAACGTCGCGTACCCAAGGGACAGTGACTTACCGGTCAGGTTCGATCAGCGTCCGCAGCGGTTCGCGGTGAGGCAGGCCGACATCCTTGCACAGCACGCCCCCTAATCGCGAGCGTGGGTGCTCAGTGGCGTTCGCACAATTCGCGCAGACGTTCGCCGCGCACTTGCAGAATCTCGAACAGACCCAGCGCCCGCAGCGCCGGCAACGCCTCGATAATGTCCTGCTCGGCCGACCGTTGTTGGTCGTCGTTGCTGTGTGGATCGGCCAACACTCGCGCATTGATCAGAAAAGCCCCGACCGTGCCTTTGCGCACGGTGATGCCATTGAATTGGCCTTGGTCGAGGTGGTCGGAAAGCAAGTCTTCGGCGCGCATAACGGTGACTCCTGTTGAATGAGTGCTCAGCCTAAAGCGTCGATCATGGCTAAACTGCCTTATCCGGGTCATTCGATAACGTGAAACTGCCAATGACTAAACCGCTGATATCCACAGAGCTGGCGCAATCCTCCACAGCGGCGCCGGTGATTGCTGTCACACTGGATAGCCCCGTCGAGCGCCAAAGCGCCTTGCACCAGCATGCTCGCGGCCAATTGCTGGGCGCGCGGCGCGGGTTGTTGTCGGTGGAGGCGGCAGACCATCATTGGGTGGTGCCGGCCACCCACGCGGTGTGGATTCCGCCGGACTGCCTGCATGGTTTGCGCTCGCATAGCCCGTTCCATGGCTGGAGCGTCTATGTGGCGAAGGCGGATTGTGTCGGGTTACCGGATCAGCCGAGCATCATCGCCACCTCGGGCCTGCTCCGGGAAGCAGTGGACCGCGCCGCGACCTGGGGCGACGGCGCACGAGACCCACGACAGCAACGCGTCGCCCAACTGATTCTCGATGAAATTGCCGCACTGCCCAGCGAGCCTTTCGGCCTGCCGCTGCCCCGCGATCCGCGGTTGCGCCGGATCACTCAAGCGTTGGCCGATGACCTGGCCGACAACCGCTCGCTGGAACAATGGGCGCAGTGGGGCGGCGTGTCGGCCCGCACCCTGGCCCGGCGCTTCGTCAGCGAAACCGGCTTCACCTTCAGCCAATGGCGCCAGCGCGCGCGATTGTTGCGGGCGCTGGAGTTGTTGGCGGCAGGGGCGGCGGTGACGACGATTGCGCTGGAACTTGGGTATGAAAACGTTAGTGCGTTTATTGCGATGTTCCGGCGCACGTTTGGGGTGACGCCGGGGCGGTATTTTATTGAGCCTTGAAGGGCTTACTCGGCATTGTCTTTAGGCCAGCAAATCGCAATAACGCCACCGGCCAGGCTCAAGAAAAACAACACTTTGGCCGCCATGAACGCGACATCCACGTCACCGGAAACCTTCCCGGCCCCGGACGCTGCACCGGCGACACCGCCTAATCCGATCAATGCGCTGAAGAGTGAAATGGCCAGGAGGATAGCGGCGAGAATGGCGAGGGTTTTACGCATGGTGTAGCTCCTTTAGTTAGTGGGACTTCCGTGGGAATTGGGGTTATAGCTCTGGGCGACGGTCCGGGTGTTCGGCGTCGAAACCTTGTTCGGGATGGGGTGGGAGAGGGTGGTCTTTCATGAGGTTGGGGAAGCGTAGATTAGGGTTTGCGTCTAATTGTTCCCATAAGTCTGAGTAAAACTCATGAAGCTTAGGGTCTGGCTGGTATCCAAAGTTATACATAGGTTCAGGCTGGTCCTCGAATGCTCCTTTTAGATTGCTCAGTGCAGTGGTGCTACCTAATGACGCCGCTCGCTGATAATAGAATAACGCTCGAGGTTTGTTTTTTTTAGCAATCTCATAGAACGCGGCCGTTTCTTCGATTGCTTTTGGCGAGTCTTGAGCCCCGGCGCACAGAAAGTAGAGTTCAGCCCTTCGGTCATCTTGCTTATTTCGGGGTAATCCGAAAGCAAAGTGATTTCCGATAATAACTTGTGCCAGTGGACTTCCTAGTTGCGCAGCCTGAAACATATAGGAACTGGCCATACGATCCGACTTGAATATACCCCGTCCATGCTCCGCAACTACTGCCCGGTCGTAATAACCCAATGGGACTTTCAGCTTTACCATGCGTTCGTAAAGATCGAGCATTTTGCCGGTGTTCTGCTCAACACCCGGTTGCCCTGGCCAGCCCGTACGATAAAGCGCCGCCATATTGTGCATGGCCTTCCAGTGGTCTTTAGCGATGGCTTTGTCGTAAAGGCCAACAATGGTGACCCAATCTTTCACCCCTCGTACCTTCTCCAGAACGCGAGCCTGTTGAAACCAGTTTTCGGCCTCTGCATCCAGCGGTGGGTTGTGATCTTTTTCATAAGCGCAGGTAAATATTGGATAGGCCATGGCTGGCGTGCCGCCCAGTGAGCAAAAAAGAGCGATGCATAAACCCGCAAATTTGGCGGTGGCCACCAGTCGCATCCTGTGTCGATGTGTCATGAATTAATAGCACTGAAAATCATATTTCCGGCCTGCGGTCTGGGTGTTCGGCGTCGAAGCCTTGTTTAGGGTGCGCGGGAAGTGGGTGTTCTTTTATAAGGTTAGGGAAGCGTACATTAGGGTCGGCTTTAAGTTTCTCTCGCAGATCAGCGTAAAACTTGTAGAGTGCCTCGTCTGGTTGGTAGCCGTAGGCATATATCGGTTGCGGGTGTTCCGCAAATACGCCTTGTAGATTGTGTAGTGAGATAGTGCTACCTAATTCTGCGGCACGCTGATAATAGAATAGAGCCCGGGGTTTGTTTTTCTTCGCTGTATCATAGAAGCTAGCTGTTTTTTCTATGGCGTCGGGATTGTCTTGAGCGCCCGCACATCGGTAATAGCGCTCAGCCATGTCATCGTCCTGCTTATCCCTAGGCAGAGCAAAGGCAAAGTATTGGCCGATTTGAACCTGCGCCAATGGACTGCCCAGTTGTGCTGCCTGAAACATATAAGAACTGGCCATACGATCCGACTTGAATATACCCCGTCCATGCTCCGCAACTACTGCCCAGTCGTAATAACCCAATGGGACTTTCAGCTTTACCATGCGTTCGTAAAGATCGAGCATTTTGCCGGTGTTCTGCTCAACACCCGGTTGCCCTGGCCAGCCCGTACGATAAAGCGCCGCCATGTTGTGCATGGCCTTCCAGTGGTCTTTAGCGATGGCTTTGTCGTAAAGGCCAACAATGGTGACCCAATCTTTCACCCCTCGTACCTTCTCCAGAACGCGAGCCTGTTGAAACCAGCCTTCGGCTTCTGCATCCAGCGGTGGGTTGTGATCTTTTTCATAGGCGCAGGTAAAGATTGGATAGGCCATGGCTGGCGTGCCGCCCAGTGAGCAAAAAAGAGCGATGCATAAAGCTGCAGATTTAGCGCTAGTAAACAGCTTCTTCTGCTGTCGATATGTCATGACTGAATGACGCTGAAAGTCATATTTCCGGCCTGCGGTCTGGGTGTTCTGCGTCAAAGCCTTGTTTTGGGTGAGGAGGGAGTGGGTGTTCACTCATGAGTTTTGGGAAGCGTAGATTACGGTCGGCCCGCAGCTGTTTCCATAAACCTGAATAAAACTCATGGAGTTTTTCATCTGGCTGATACCCAAAATTATCAACAGGCTCCGGTTGAGCCGAAAATACTCCAGTGAGATAGCTTAAGCCCGTGGAACTACCCAGCGATGCGGCACGTTGATAATAGAATAGAGCGCGGGGTTTGTTCTTCTTCGCGGTATCATAAAAACTTGCTGTTTTTTCTATGGCGTCGGGATTGTCTTGTGCTCCTGCGCATCGATAGTAACGCTCAGCCATATCGTCATCCTGCTTATCTCTAGGGAGCCCAAAAGCAAAGTATTGACCCAATCTAACTTGTGCCATTGGGCTACCTAGTTGTGCTGCCTGGTACATATAGGAGCTGGCCATCCTGTCCGACTTCAACACACCTTGGCCATTTTCTGCGACTACCGCCCAGTTGTAATATCCCAGAGGCACTTTTAACTTCACCATACGCTCGTAGAGTTCGAGCATCTTACCCGTGTCTTGTTCGACACCCGGTTGTCCAGGCCAACCGGTGCGATAGAGTGCCGCCAGATTGTGCATTGCCTTCCAGTGATCTTTAGCAATTGCTTTATCGTAAAGATCAACAATTGCTATCCAATCCTTGACGCCGCGAACTTTCTCTAAAGAGCGAGCCTGTTGAAACCAACGCTCAGCTTCCGCATCCAACGGTGGGTTATGATCTTTTTCATATGCACAGGTAAACGTTGGATAGGCCATGGCAGAAGCTCCGCTCAACAAAAATGAAAGAATGAGGGCGCAAAAATAAATGGTTTTAGTCAATTGCTTTGGCATAAGGCGTCTCCACATCCCAAAAACGCGTTAGATGGGCTATCAACGGCTCATTTTTGATTTTGTTTTCCCAGTTTTTATTCATCACTTTATTCCACTTATTGAAATTCTCTAGTCCATCACACCGTCCCTTGCTGTCATTGATTGACTCACCCACATGCAGCCCCCACAACTCCTCCCGCCACTGCTTCGCCAACTCCGGATCCGGCATCGCAACGCCCAATTCCGAGTCGGTATGCATACTGCGAGTATTGATATTCGCTGAGCTCAGCAAGCTGAAAACATCATCCACCACCAGCAATTTCGAGTGCACATAGATGTCTCGAAAATAAGCCTGATCGCCTGTACCCAACGTGCCGCCAGGCTCTGGCGTGCAGGCGGTGAGTGTGGCGATGGCGACTTTGATGCCTGGCAAATCCTTGAGGGTATAGGGTTTTGTATCTTCGCCGTCATCCGATTTCGGTTTGCCGAGTGCGGCGATGTCTTTTTTCTTGAGGCCGCCCATGCGTTCCTCCACTTCGGGGGTGACGCCTTTTTTTTCCAGTTCGGTGATTTCTCGTTTCAGCACATCCGCGCGATTGAGTTGGCCACGCTGCACGTAGGGATCGTTATGCGGATTAGCTTCGAGATACGCCAGCTCACTGCGTTTACGCAACATGTCTTCTGTCAGGCTGCGCTGGGCCTCGGGCATCAGTTGTTCCTGCCCCAGCTCTTGCAGGCTCGAATAAGTGGTACTGGAAAAATCCTTCGAATTCGGGTTGTTGGTGACCACGAATACATACAAGTCTTTGTCTCGGCCTTTGGCCATGTAGGCCGCCGACAGTTCACGCAGTTGGCGGGAGAATGGCGCGTAGCGGAAGTACTGATTTTCAAAGTAGACATAGTCGCGCACGTTTCCCAGAGCCTTGTGGTAAAGCTCCAGAATCGATGTTTCCGCCGCTTCTTGCGGTTGCGTGCGGCATATCTGCGCCGTGGTCGAGCCGGCCGCTTTGAAGTTGTCCGGCTTGATGGCTTGACGCTGTGCCTGCATGCCGTCTTCAAACCATTTTTTGACCCAGAAGGTTTCTCGATCCCAGGCGCTGGTGAAGTTGTGGTTCAGGTCGTGCAGGACCGGGCCTTGTACCTTGGTGGACAAATCTTGCCACGGCCCGAAACCCGGACTGCGTTGTGCGGCTTTGTCGTGGTACAGGTGTGCGCTGGTGTCCCAGTAGTTGCGATGCATGTTGTGACCCATGACGAAACCTATGGCGTTCGCGGAGTCTTCATAATCCACCAACACCATCTTCTGGTGGTGACTGGCGAACAGGGTCAGCCCCAGCATGTGGGCAAAATGGGTGTCCGGCGCTTCGTCTTTCATCAACCGATACAAGGTCGCCAGGCGGCCTCTTTCCTTGGCCATCTGCGGTCCGCGAATGATGGCGTTCAGCGGTATTTCGGTGGAGAAGTCACGGGTACGAAACTCGACGTTCTGCATTCGCCCATCGTGGAGGCGATTGAACCATTCCCGGGTGTATTCCTCATCATCAGGTGAATACCCCGGGGCGCCCGAGCCTCTGAGTTTGTTGTAGGCGCCTTGGCTGTTCAGCCGGGATTCGGTATCGCTCAGAATGTCCTGCAGCTCCTTTTCGCGCTTATCGTATTGATAACCGCTGGTGCCGTAGGCAGGGATTTGACCGGCGCGAAGCTTGGTCAATTCATGTTGGTGAATCGTGCGGCGATACTCCAGTTGCTGGCGATCTTCGAGCGTGCGGTTGGAGCCGGCGCTGCCCTTGGTCATGCCCGAGCCCATGGCCGTCCCGCCCGAGCCCGCCAGACCATCGCCGATAATGGTGTTTTCGACAAAGTTGGCCAGCGGGTTCTTCCAGATCAGCACACGGGACTTTACGCCGTGGCGACCTCGAACATCCAGCAGCTCGCCGATGCGATCACCGCCCGGTTTGAAACGCATCGCCGGGTCGAATCCCCAACTGATGATCTCGACGCTCTTCTGCGCCGATTGAATCGCGTCGTAAACCGCACCAAACGCCTTGTCACCGTTGATCAACGGGGTGACCTTGATGCCGGCTCGCGGCGGGTACATCGCTTTGGCCGCGAACCAGTCCATGGTCAAGGCGGTGGACTTGTGCTCTTTCGGCGTCAGCTGAATCACTTCTTTACTGTAATCGGTCGTCATTCGATGGCTTCCTGCGCTCAAAGACTTTTCGGCTTGTTCGCCGGGTTCAGGACCGCACCACGGTAGTCATCCGTTGAGCCCAAGGGTTCAAGCTGGTCTGCTTTTGCGTGGTAGTCGCGGTAGCCCTGGCGCGCCAATTGCTGATTTTGGGAGCCTGCTTCGGCGCTTTCTTCCTTGGGTTCGATCTCGAAACGATGCCCGTTCACCAGTTCGACCGCATAAGCCTGGGTGCCGGGGACGTGGTCAAACTTGATCACACCGTCTTCGCCAGTAAGGCCTTCCTGAATCACTGCGCCATCGGCGAACAGCGTATAGGGTTCATCTTCGTAGCCGGGATGACCAGGCACAGCGCTGATGGTTGCGCTGAGTTTATGAATGACTTCCGGCGCCGGTTGCGACTCGCCGCGTTCGGGCACTTCACCTGCCTTGTCAGAGGCGGCTGGCAGGGGGATGAGTGGCAAGAGCGCGGCATTTCCGCTCCCGACACCTGCCGTACCACCGGCATTCAGCTTGATGACCGGCCCAACCACGGTTATGCCTCCCGCATCCAGCTTGATGAAACTCCCGCCAGCTTTCACGGTGAGTTCCATACCGGCTTCGATGACCATTTTTTGCCCGGCCTTGAGATGGATTTCTTTGCCGGCGCTGATCAACTGCGCGGTGCCGAGTTTGATGTGCTGGTTTTGGCCGACCACCCAATGATCATCGGCTTTGACCTCAATCTTGCGATCCGAAATCGTGGTGCGATGTTCTTCCGCCTTCAACTCGGTGTAGGTGTTCTTCTCCACCGTGTCGTGGCGTTCATTGCCGACGCGAATCTTCTGATCGTGCTCAATGTTTTCATCCCAATCGCGCTGGGCATGCAGGTAGATCTGTTCCGCGCCTTTCTTGTCTTCGATCCGCAGTTCGTTGTAGCCACCGCCCCCCGGTGAGCTAAGGGTTTTGAACACGGTGCGGGTTTTGTTCGCCGGCAGTTCGTAGGGGACGAGGTTTTCCTTGTGGTACAGGCAACCGGTCACCAGTGGTTGGTCGGGGTCGCCTTCGAGGAAGGTGACGAGGACTTCCATGCCGATGCGCGGGATGGCGATGGCGCCGTAGCGGTCGCCGGCCCAGCTTGAGGAGACGCGCATCCAGCAGCTGGTTTTGTCGTCGGCCTGGCCTTCGCGGTCCCAGTGGAATTGCACCTTGATGCGGCCGTATTGGTCGCAGTGGATTTCTTCACCTTTGGGGCCGGTGACCAGAGCGGTCTGGCTGCCGAGTACACGCGGTTTTGGGTGTTCCAGGGCTGGGCGGTAGAACACGGCCCATGGGGTGGCGAGGAAGCGATTGCGGTAGCCCTGGTGGAAATCGTCTTTGTTGTCGGTGGTGTCGCTGGGTACCGATTCTTCGAGGACTTGCGGTTGTTTGCCTTCGTGGAAGATTTCGGTGAGCAGCCAGAGGTCGTTCCACTCGGTGCGCGGGTGGTCGGACATTTCCAGGAAGTGGCCGCTGATCAAACGTGTCTGGTCGCCCCAGCCTTCGGCTTGTTGGTAGTCGGCGCGATGGCGTTCGAGGGCGCGCTGGCTGAGGAACTTGCCGCGCGCACGGTCGATGAAGCGGCCGGGATAATCGTAGTCTTCCAGGTCCGGCTCGGTGCTTTCGCCTTCGGGTTTGTAGCCGGATTCCAGTTGCAGGCGCGGCTTTTCAAAGTCGTAGTCGCGACGGGTCGTGCGGCTGGTGCGGGTTTCCAGGCGCAGCTTGAAGCCTTTGATCACCGGCTCATCCGCAACCATGCCACTGCCCTGCACATAGGCGGTCGGTTGGCCAAGTTTCGGGAACACGGTCTGGTCATCACCGAACACCAGCAAATGTGCTTTTTCGCTGTGCTGGAAGTGGTAGTGAATGCCTTCTTCTTCGCACAACCGCTGCACGAAGTGCAGGTCGGTTTCGTCGTACTGCACGCAGTAGTCGCGGTCCGGGCAGGTTTCGCTGAGTTGGAAGCTGTAGGCGTTGGCCTTGATGCCGTGCTCGTCGAGGATCAGTGCGATGATTTTCGGCGCGGACATTTGCTGGTAGATGCGCTGGTTGGTGCGGTGGTGCAGGTATTGCAGTTGCGGCACCAGGGAGATTTTGTAGCGGGTCAGGCGTTTGCCGGCATCGCCCTGGGCGACGCGGTAGATCTGGCCGTGGATGCCGCTATCGTTAGCGTCCAGCGCCAGAAATGCCGGTTTATGCAGCAGGGTTTCCAGGTCCAGGTCGGGATTTTCGCTGACCAGTTCCACATCGAATGCGTAGGGTTGGCTGATGCCTTCGGTGCCGCTGAACGACAGCACTTGCAGGTCGTGCTCAAGACCTTCGATGGTCAGGCTGAAATGAGTCTCGTTGGCTGGGCTGAACATCTCTGGCTCCTTGAGGTGTCACGTTGCTCCATCAAAACTGCTGGTGCGCGCACACAGAAGAGTGCGAGAGCCAGAATTGCGCCGGATGATAAAGGCTTAAAGTTGCGCAAGAAGTTGCGCACATAGGCTTAGAGGCGCTGTCCGTCTACGTCTTTCGGTTTTGATGCAAGATGTTTCTTGGCGATGTGCCATTACTTTTTGCCTCGAAAGAGCCGAGACGGCTACAGTAGCCGTCGCTTTCCAGCAGATTGAAGGTGAGGTTCATGGCTCGGTTCTATGATGCACGGGGCAATATTTACGCTGTGGTGACGCCCGAGGCGGTGCGCGGCGTTGGCATCCGCTTGCCGGCAACGGCCCAGGCGTCGGCGCTGACAAGAGACACATGGAGCCGCGCGACAGTGGACGCGTTTTGCGAGTGGCCGCAGGGAATGCGCCCGGATGGCGCGAAGGAGCATCGCTGCGACGGTCTGCTGATCGGCCCGTTTCAAGCTACGCCACCCTTTGACCTGTTGATCGTCAATACCGATGGCACCCTGGCCGAGCGCAGCGGTAATGGCTTGACGATTTTCTCTCAGGCGCTCGGTGAGCAAGGGTTGCTGCCAGGCGAGGAGCCCTGTGTGCTGCGGGTTCATCACGACAAAAGTGACGCGGTTTCTCCTGTAGAAACTTCCGTGAAACCGGCCGAGGTCGATCGCGTGCAAGGTTTTTGGCTGGACCTGGGCAAGCCTTCGTTCGGAGCGCAAGCGGTGGGTGCGTTGGGCGTAGAAACTGTGATGTTGGAGGGGGGCGACGTCAGCCATGTGCAACCGTTGTCGGCGCTCGACCCGGCGTGGTGCCGCAGCCAGTTTGTGCGGGTCGGCAATCCCCATTGCGTGACGCTGGTCAGCGACGCCGAGGCCCTGCCGGATAACGAGCAGATGCGTGAACCGGGCTTGTCTGAAGGGCTGACGCGTATCGCCTACGCCATGCCGACCGGGGCAGGGCGGCCGTGTGCGGCGGGGGTGAATCTGCAATGGGCGATGCTTGAGTCTGAAGGGCGGATTGTCGCGCGGGTGTTTGAGCGTGGGGAAGGGCCGACGGCATCGTCAGGCACCAGCGCCAGTGCGGTGGCTTGCGCGGCTTGGCGGGTGGGTTGGGTGGCAGCGGGTGAAGTGAAAGTGGTTATGCCTGGCGGGACGGCGCCGATTCTTTTGGAAGAGCAGGGCGGTGAATTGAGTCGGGTGAGGTTGTTTGGTACGGCGCGGTTGATGGATTGAATTCAAGATTGCCTTCGCGAGCAAGCCCGCTCCCACATGGGATCTTCAGTGGACACAAATTTTGTGTTCGACACAGACCTAATGTGGGAGCGGGCTTGCTCGCGAAGAGGCCCGCCCGGTCAGCGAAAACTCAAACCGGTTGCGCCCATTCCACCACCGGCATCTGCCGTTTCATCAACACTTCCCCGCCGCGAATCGAATACAGCGGCAGACCCTGGCTACGAATCACCTCGTAATCACTGTCCGCCGACAGAATCAGCAAATTCGCCGGCCGGCCGCGCTCCAATCCATAACGATCCCCCAAAGCCATGGCCTTGGCGCTGTTGTCCGTCACCAGGTCCAGCGCACTTTGCAGGTTGCGATAACCGAGCATGTGGCAAATGTGCAGGCCGGCTTCGAGCACCCGCAGGATGTTGCCGTTGCCCAGCGGGTACCACGGATCGACGATCGAATCCTGGCCGAAACACACGTTCATCCCCGCTTCGAGCAACTCGTTGACCCGGGTTACGCCACGGCGTTTCGGGAAGTTATCGAAGCGTCCTTGCAGGTGAATGCTTTCGGTCGGGCAGGAGACAAAACTGATGCCCGAATGGCTGAGCAAGCGGAACAATTTGGCGCAGTAGGCGTTGTCGTAGGAGCCCATCGCCGTGGTGTGGCTGGCCGTAACCCGCGAGCCCATGTCGCGGCTGCGGGCTTCTTCGGCCAGTACTTCGAGGAAGCGTGAATGCGGGTCGTCGGTTTCATCGCAGTGCACGTCCACCAGGCAGCCGGTGCGTTCGGCCAGGTCCATCAGGAACTTCACCGAACTCACGCCCTGGTCCCGGGTGTACTCGAAATGTGGAATGCCGCCGACCACATCGGCGCCCATGCGAATGGCTTCTTCCATCAGCTCGCGACCGTTGCGGTACGACTCGATGCCTTCCTGGGGAAACGCGACGATCTGCAGGTCGATCAGGTGACGGCTTTCTTCGCGCACTTCGAGCATGGCCTTGAGCGCGGTCAGGGTCGGGTCGGTGACATCGACGTGAGTGCGCACATGCTGGATGCCGTGGGCGGCCAGGGCCTGGATGGTTTTCTTCGCGCGGGCCTTGGTGTCTTCGAGGGTGATGGTCGCCTTGCGCTCGCCCCAGCATTCGATGCCTTCGAACAGCGTGCCGCTCATGTTCCAGCGCGGTTCGCCGGCGGTCAGCGTGGCGTCGAGGTGAATGTGCGGCTCGACGAAGGGCGGCACCACCAGATTGCCGCCGGCGTCGAGGTCGCCGGGGCCCAGGGTCGGGGCTTCGGTCTGGCGGGCGATGTTGCCGATCAGGCCGTTTTCCAGGTGCAACTCATGCAGGCCTTCTTGGTTGCGCAGGCGGGCGTTGATGATGTGCATCAGGCGAATCCTTTTAGAGATCTTGTAGTGGTGCATCGGCAGTGCGGATACCCAGCACGCCGGTCAATATCACATACGTTAGCGCGGCAGCGGCGATGCCTACCAGCGGCGCGACCCACGGCGAGCTGAACGCGGCGACTGTGCCGACCGCATAAGCACTCAGGCCGGGCCAGTTGAACGCCGGCAGCCGCGCATCGGCCAGTCGAGGATATTGACCGCGATAACGGAAGAAAAAGTCCGCCATGATCACACCGCCAATCGGCGGAATCACCGTGCCGAGCAAAATCAGATAGGGCACCAGCATGTCGTACATGCCCAGCAACGCCAGCAAGGTGCCGATCACCGCACCGGCCAGGGTTACGGTTTTGCGCCGCCCGGTGCGCAGCAGGTTGCATCCGGCGACGGCGAAGTTGTAGATGGTGTTGTCCTGGGTGCTCCAGATATTGAGCAACAACATCGCCATCGCGGCCATGGCGAAGCCTTGCAACAGCAGGACTTCGACCACGTCCGGCTGCTGATAGACGATGGCCCCGTAGGCGCCGATCAGCACCATCAGGCCATTGCCGATGAAGAAGCCGATCAGGCTCGCCAGCACCGCGACCCGAGCCGAACGGGAGAAGCGCGTCCAGTTGGTCGCTTGGGTGGCGCCGCTGACGAAGGTGCCGAACACCAGGGTAATCGCCGTCGACCAATCCAGCGTGCCGGTCGGCACCACGGCGAGCAACCCGTCGAGCCCGCCGACCTTGACCGTGGCGACCCACATCGACAGCATCAGCAACAACATCATCGCCGGCACCGCGATGTACGACAGGATCTCCAGTCCGCGATAACCGACATACGCCGTCGCGCAAAACACCAGGCCGAACAGCACCATCAGCCCGAGCACCGTGCCTTGTTCCAGTTCGAAATACTTGCCTAGCACCACGGCAGCCGTGGCCGTGCCCCAGGCGTACCAGCCGATCTGGGTGAACCCGAGGATCAAGTCACTGAGCTTGCTGCCCACTTCACCGAAACAGAACCGGCCCATCAACACCGAATTGAGGCCGCTCTTGAAAGCGATATAACCGAGCCCTGCGGCGTAGATCCCCAGCAGCAGATTGCCGACGACAATCACCGCCATCATCTCGCCAAAACTGAACGCCACGCCAAGCTTGCCGCCGGCAAACATGGTCGCGGTGAAGAAGGTGAAACCGAGCAGCACCATGGCGGTGGAGGCGAGGCCTTTGCGGGCATGCATCGGAACTTCGCTGAGGGGGTAATCGTTTCCCGGATCGTTCTGCGTCATGGGGCGTTCCTTGCTGGATGAGAGACGCGGGGAGGGTTGCAGTGGTCGTGCCAAGCGTGGGTGATGGGGTTATTTATAGACGAGGCGGGGGATCAGGGCGCGAAAGCGGTGCAAATGGCGGAACACAAGACCCATGTGGGAGCGGGCTTGCTCGCGAAAGCGGTGTGTCAGCAGTATCAATGGCGACTGGTACACCGCATTCGCGAGCAAGCCCGCTCCCACAGGGGGAATCGGTTTCGTCAGGGGGATTTGTGTAAAGGCAGAAACCGCAGCAACGCCGCGACTATCGCTTCCGGCGCATCTTCTTGCACCAGGTGCCCGGCGTTTGGAATGGCGTGGAAACGCGAGCCGGGAATCATCCGGTGCAGCGCCTGCCCGCGCTCGATGGGAATCCACTGATCATCCTCGCCCCACAGGATCTGCACCGGGCAACGGATCGTCGGGTACAGCCCTTCGGCCTCGCGGGTATAACGCTCGTCCATTTGCGCGATCTGCCGATAGAACGCCGCTTGCCCCGGCTCACCCAGCCATGGCTGCACATAAGGCGCCAGTTCATGCTCGGGAATCTCGCGCTTGATCGCGCCGCGAATATAGGTCGGCACAATGGCGCGCTGGATGTAGTCGGGTATTCCGCTGAACGCCGCTTCATGCAGGCGCACATGCTGCACGAACGGCGAGCCCCAAGGTGTCAGTGCCACCGGATCGATCAGGGTCAGGCTGCGGTAGTTTTTGCCATTCAACAGATGTGCGCGCAGGGCGGTAGCGCCACCGAAATCGTGGGCCACCACGTCGGGTTGTTCCAGGCCCCAATGGTCCAGAAGCTGGGCCAGCAAGTCGTTCTGCACGCCGAGGGATACATCGCCGTCGATTTTCTCTGATTGCCCATAGCCCAGCAGATCAAAGTAATGCACCCGATGCGTGGCAATGAAATGCGGCGCGATGCGGTGCCACACGTAAGAAGAAAACGGCGTGCCATGCACAAACACCAACGGCGGGCCGTCGCCGCGCACGGCGTAGCGAACGGAGTGGCCGTTGAAGCGATAGGTTTGAGGCAGAGGCCAGTCAGTCATGGGGGTGTCCTCTTGGCGGGGGGAGCCAAAAAGCATAGGCATAAAAAACAGGCTGTTGAAGGCTGTTTTTTGTTTCACTGACGAAACACCTATCCCCTTGTGGGAGCGAGCTTGCTCGCGAAAGCGGTGTATCAGTCGCCATAGATGTTGGCTGACCTGGTCCCTTCGCGAGCAAGCCCGCTCCCACAGGGGATTTGGGCCCGACGCTGATTTTGCGTCCATTGAAAATCTACTGTGGGAGCGAGCCTGCTCGCGAAGGCTTTGGCACATCCGGCATCAATGTGGCGGTCAGAACGCTTTCGCGAGCAGGCTCGCTCCCACAGGTGTTGAGTTTGCTTCAGCCCAATACTTTATTCATGTGCACCCGCCGCAAGCCGTTCTCTTCGACCCGATGGGTTTCGACATACCCGCGGCGGGTGTACAGCGCGATGTTTTCGCTCATGGCTTCGTTGGTGTAGAGGCGAATCGTCGGGTAACCCGCTTCCCGCGCGTGGCGTTCGGCGAATTCCAGCAGTTGCCGGCCAAGGCCTTGGCCCGTGACCGTAGGGCTGACCGCGATGTTGTCCAGCAGCAAATACTCTTCGGTGTCGATCAGCACCACAAAACCGCTGAGTGCCTGTTGGTCGGCGAGCACATGCACGCGCCTGGCCAGCACCTGGCTGGCGTAGTCATCCAGCATTGGCGCGGGTTTACGGCCGATGCGCTCGATGTAAGGCGAGTAAGCCGCCTCGACGATGGCCTCGATCTGCGCGATATCCTCAAGCGTAGCGGGGCGAATGAGCAGTGACATGAGACGGGTTCCTTCGGGCCAAGGATGGGGCCCGACTGTACTCGGCGTGGAGGCGAAACGACAGGCATAAAAAAACCACCGTCGCCGGTGGTTCTTTTGAATCAGCTGTTTTATTCGCCGCGATAAATGCAGCCGCTGGTGCAGGTTTCGTGGATACGAATCGCGCTGAGTTCCGGCAGCAGTGGCTTCAACTCGGTCCAGATCCACTTGGCCAGCACTTCACTGGTCGGATTTTCCAGGCCAGGAATGTCGTTCAAATAGTTATGGTCCAGACGCTCATACAACGGCTTGAAGATCGCCTTGATTTCCGAGAAGTCGCGGATCCAGCCGGTATGCGGATCAAGGTCGCCGCTCAAGTGGATCGCCACTTTGAACGAGTGACCGTGCAGGCGACCGCACTTGTGGCCGTCCGGTACGTGGGGCAGGCGGTGGGCGGATTCGAACGTAAACTCTTTGAAGATTTCCACAGTGATTTTCAGCTCTGTCAGGTGGCGATCGCCGCGGCGATGTGGGCAGGCGGCGAGTTTACCAGAGCGCCGGGCAAAACACTGACTAAAGGGTCAGCAAGCGCTCGCCGAGGCGACCACTGGCGGCCAGTTCGAGGAACTCGTCGCCCATCCGGCGGCTTTCCTCCATTGCCGCGCGCCAGTATTTCTGCCGGCTCGGCGCATCGCCCATGAAGCGCTTGAAGTCGTTACGGTCCGGCAGTTTGCCGTAGGGCAGGCGCGCCAGATAATCCTTCGACGGCGCCAGCAGCAGGACATCCTGCAAGCGCGCCGGACAGGCGCGGCGCCACGGCAGGGTCTTGTCGAACCAGCCGGGAATGATCCGGTCGGTGAAGTGTGGATAGAGCACGATGTCGTTGCCGCTGTAGGGCAAGTCGAGGTGATAGTCCAGCAAACCGCCGTCGCGAAAGGTCCCGGCGCCGGCACCGGGCAAGTCCCGCACGCCTTCCATGACCATCGGGATCGAGCCCGACGCCAGCAGCGCCTGACGCAAATTACCGGCATTCAGGGCGACGAAGCGTGACGGGAAATCGTTCAGCGCATTGACCGGTGGCGCCAGGCGCGGGTCGTGGATGATCAACCGCTCGAAATGCCGCGACAGCCGCGCGCGGCCCCGCAGGTTGTCGGCGATCACCGACGACAGGCCCAGTCCCAGGCGACCGCGATGGTCATGGGCGAGCAGACCGTGACTCTTGACCACCATGATGTTGAGTCGGTAATGCGCATTGTCGAGGATCGTGGCGTCGCGTCCGTCCAGCAGCTCATCGAGCATGCGCCGGGAGCTCTGGCTGATCTGCGCCATGGTCACGCCTTTGTCGAAATTCTGCTCGGTGTACAGATGACCGAGTCGCCGAATGCCTTCGGCGGCGTCCGGCAAACAGGCGCTGGCAAACCGCCAGGAACCCACCGACGCGCCAATCAACGAACGCTCTCGCGGAGCCGTCGGCAGCCACTCGCCGAACAGCGCCAGGTCCAGACCTTGAATCCCCAACGCCTTGGGCCCACCAGCCGCGCCCGGCAGCGTGCCGACGTCGGCGGCGCTCAGCCCATTTTCACGGATGCGCGCAAAGGCCCGAGGGCCAGCCTTGAGGGTCAGGGAAGGGAACTTGATGTGGATAGCGGTCATACCGGTCTCGATGTCTGGCAAGCGGGGGATTATAGACAGGCACAATCCCCCTGTGGGAGCGGGCTTGCTCGCGAAGGCGGTATGTCAGTCGATACAGATGGTGCCTGACACACCCGATCAATGTAGGAGCTGCCGAAGGCTGCGATCTTTCGATCTTCGACGGATTCATGGACATC
This sequence comes from Pseudomonas sp. B21-053, assembly GCF_026016365.1. NCBI lineage: Bacteria > Pseudomonadati > Pseudomonadota > Gammaproteobacteria > Pseudomonadales > Pseudomonadaceae > Pseudomonas > Pseudomonas sp. B21-053. The sequence continues at coordinate 4,822,926 of NZ_CP087205.1, read as the reverse complement.
AACAATCAAGATCAAAAGATCGCAGCCTTCGGCAGCTCCTACAGGGTTTTATGCCAGTCGCTGTTGTCATGACCAATGATGGCAATTCAGTTTCAGTTAAGTTCGCCCCGCTATGGTGCACCCCGTACGCAGCACATAAAAATACGGAGACACCCATGAAAACCCTGACTGCCCTGTTCACCGCGTCCCTCATCGCCATGACCGCCAGCCTCGCCCACGCCCGAGACCTGGGCCCCGACGAAGCCCTGAGGTTGCGCGACGCTGGTACCATTGTGTCTTTCGAGAAGCTCAACGCCATTGCCCTGGCCAAACACCCTGGCGCCAAGGTCACCGAAACCGAGCTGGAAGAAGAGTACGGCAAGTACATCTACCAGGTTGAACTGCGTGACCCCCAGGGCATTGAGTGGGACCTGGAATTGGACGCTGTCAGCGGGCAGGTTCTCAAGGATCATCAGGATACGTAATGAAGGTGTTTTCCGTTTCACGCATGACGCTGGGGCTTCTGGCATTTTGCTCGGTGGTCATGGCCCGCGACCTGGATCAGGACGAAGCCCTGCGCTTGCGTCAGCAGGGCGTGATCCTGCCGCTCGAACAACTGTTGCAACAGGCGCTGGATCGCTATCCCGGGTCCAAGTTGCTGGAAGCCGAGCTCGAAGAAAAACACGACGTCTACATTTATGAAGTCGAGCTGCTGACCACCGAAGGCGTGGTCCGCGAGCTGGACATCGAGGCCGCCACTGGCCGTTTATTGAAAGACAAGGAAGATTGACCGATGCGATTGCTGCTGGTGGAAGACCACGTGCCCCTGGCCGACGAATTGATGGCCGGCCTCAACCGCCAAGGCTACGCCGTGGACTGGCTGGCCGACGGGCGCGACGCGGTGTACCAGGGCAGCAGCGAGCCTTATGACCTGATCATCCTCGACCTCGGCCTGCCAGGTTTGCCGGGGCTTGAGGTGCTGACCCAATGGCGCGCCGGAGGGTTGTCGACGCCGGTGTTGATCCTCACCGCGCGGGATTCCTGGGCGGAGCGGATCGAAGGCCTCAAGGCTGGCGCCGACGATTACCTGAGCAAACCCTTTCACCCCGAAGAACTGCACCTGCGAGTCCAGGCATTGTTGCGACGCTCACACGGCCAAGCCAACCAGCCGACGCTCAAGGCCGCCGGGCTGCACCTGGATGAAGGTCGCCAATGCGTGACCCGCGACGGCGCCGACATCCAGCTCACCGCCGCCGAATTCCGCCTGCTGCGTTATTTCATGCTGCACCCCGAACAGATCCTCTCCAAAAGCCACCTCGCCGAACACCTCTACGACGGTGAAACCGAGCGCGATTCGAATGTGCTGGAAGTCCACGTCAACCACCTGCGGCGCAAGCTCGGGCGCAGCGTGATCGAAACCCGTCGCGGCCAGGGTTACCTGTTCGGCGGGCAAGCCCAGTGAGGTCGATCCAGCGCCGCTTGAGCCTGGGCCTGATCAGCGTGATGGTGATCGTCGGCCTGGTGCTGGCGCAAACCAGTTTGTGGCTATTCGAAATGGGTTTGCAGCGCTACCTCGAAGCCGGGTTGCGCAACGACAGTGAAAACCTGCTGGCGGCATTGGTACGCGGGCCCCAAGGCTTGCAACTGGATGAGCGACACCTGGCGCCGGCCTATCAACGGCCATTTTCCGGGCATTACTTTCGCATCGATTTTGCTGACAGCCATTGGCGCTCACGTTCGTTGTGGGATCAGGAACTGCCACGGCTGGATCACGCCGGGTTGCACAGCAATCTGCAACTGGGCCCGGAAGGCCAGCAACTGCTGATCCTGCGCTCGGATTACCGACGTCTGGGTCAGTCGATTTCCATCAGCGTGGCGCAGGATTACACGCCGGTGCGTGAGAGCTTTTTACGTATGCAGCAGGTCGGGCTCGGGCTCGGGTTGGCGGGGCTACTGCTGATTCTTCTGCTGCAACGGATCACTGTGCGCCGTGCCTTGCGTCCACTGGAAAAGGCTCGCGAGCAAATCGCCCAACTGCAGCAGGGCCAGCGCTCGCAACTGGATGATCAGGTGCCGGTGGAGCTGGAGCCGCTGGTGGCGCAGATCAACCATTTGCTGGCCCACACTGAAGACAGCCTCAAGCGTTCGCGCAATGCCCTGGGCAACCTCGGGCATGCTTTGAAAACTCCGCTGGCTGTGTTGCTCAGTCTGGCTTCCAGCGAAAAACTCGATGCTCACCCGGAGTTGCGCAAGGTCATCCAGCAGCAGTTGGAACAGGTGCAGCAACGGTTGAATCGCGAACTCAATCGCGCCCGGTTGTCCGGCGATGCCTTGCCCGGCGTGTTGTTCGATTGTGATGCGGAGCTGCCGGGGTTACTCGCGACGTTGAACATGATTCATGGCGAACACCTTGAGCTGAGCTATCGCGCACCCGCCGGTTTGCTGCTGCCCTGGGACCGCGAGGACTTGCTGGAACTGCTCGGCAACTTGCTGGATAACGCCTGCAAATGGTCGGACGCCGAGGTTCGCTTGAGCGTGGTCGAAATGGCCGACAAATTTGAACTGAGCGTGGAAGACGACGGCCCGGGCATTCCCGAAGACCAGCGCGCCCAGGTGTTCAGTCGCGGCACGCGGCTGGATGAACAGACCGACGGGCATGGCCTGGGCCTGGGCATCGTGCGCGATATCGTCGACACCTGGGGCGGCACGTTGCTGTTGCAGGAAAGCGAGTGGGGTGGGCTGAAAGTCGTGATCGAACTGCCCAAGCGCTGACCCCCATACACCTCACACCTGTAGGAGCCAGGCTTGCCGGCGAAGGCACCCTCAAGAACGCCTTCGCCGGCAAGCCTGGCTCCTACAAAAGCTTTCTGCTTATGTGTGATGAATCTCCCGATCCTTGGTTTCCGGCATAAAGAATATCCCCAGCACCGCCGTCATCACCGCAATCACAATCGGGTACCACAACCCGTAATAGATATCCCCTGTAGCCGCGACCATGGCAAACGCCACCGTCGGCAGGAACCCGCCGAACCAGCCATTACCGATGTGATAGGGCAGGGACATCGAGGTGTAGCGGATGCGCGCCGGGAACAGTTCCACCAGCCATGCCGCAATCGGGCCGTAAACCATGGTCACGTAGATCACCAGGATCGTCAGCAAAAGCAGGACCATCGGGTAATTGGTCTTCGCCGGGTCGGCCTTCTCAGGGTAACCGGCCTCCTTGAGCGCGGTGCTGAGGCTGGCGGTGAAGGCGTCATTTTTAGCCTTGAAGTCAGCGGCGGGCATGCCAGTGCCTTCGAAGCTCGGGATCACCCTGTCGCCGATGCGCACCTGCGCGACAGTGCCGGGCTCGGCGCTGTCGTTCTTATAAGGAATCGCCCGCTTCGCCAACAGGGTCTTGGCGAGGTCGCAGGAACTGGTGAATTTGGCCTTGCCCACCGGGTCGAACTGGAACGAACACTGGTCCGGATCGGCAATCACCGTGACCGGGTTTTTCTCCTGAGCGACGAACACGTCGGGGTTACCGTACTGGGTCAGCGCATGGAAGATCGGGAAGTAGGTCGCCGCCGCGAGGATGCAGCCAGCCATGATGATGCCCTTGCGGCCGATGCGGTCGGACAGGCTGCCGAAGATCACGAAGAACGGCGTGCCGATCAGCAACGAACCGGCAATCAACAGGTTGGCGGTTTGCGGGTCGATCTTCAGGGTTTGCAGCAGGAAGAACAGCGCATAGAACTGCCCGGTGTACCAGACCACGGCTTGGCCAGCGGTGCCGCCGAGCAGGGCCATGATCACGATTTTCAGGTTTTCCCAACGGGCGAAGGATTCGGTCAGCGGGGCTTTGGAGGCTTTGCCTTCCTCCTTCATTTTCAAGAACACCGGCGACTCGCTGAGTTGCAGGCGGATGTACACCGAGACAATCAGCAGCAGGATCGACAGCAGGAACGGAATCCGCCAGCCCCAGGCCTCGAAGGCTTCGGTGCCGAGCGCGGTGCGGCAGGCGAGGATCACCAGCAGCGAGAGGAACAGGCCGAGGGTCGCGGTGGTTTGAATCCACGAGGTGAAGTAGCCGCGTTTGCCCTTCGGCGCATGTTCCGCGACGTACGTGGCCGCGCCGCCGTACTCACCGCCCAACGCCAGGCCTTGCAGCAGGCGCAGGGTGATCAGGATGATCGGCGCCGCCACGCCGATGGTCGCGTAGCCGGGCAGGAAACCCACGATGGCCGTGGAGATACCCATGATCACAATGGTGATGAGGAACGTGTGCTTGCGCCCGATCATGTCGCCCAACCGGCCGAACACAATCGCACCGAACGGACGCACGGCGAAGCCTGCGGCGAAGGCGAGCAGGGCGAAGATGAAGGCGGTTGTCTCGTTGACGCCAGCGAAGAAGTGCTTGGCGATGATCGCGGCGAGGGAGCCGTAGAGGTAAAAGTCGTACCACTCGAAAACAGTGCCCAGGGACGAAGCGAAAATGACCTTGCGCTCCTCCTTGGTGATGCTGTGGTGGGGCGCGCTGCCCGTGGTTGTGCTGTCGATTACGGCCATGGGGCTTCTCCGTCTTGCTCTTGTTGTAGGCCGGAGCACCTCATTACTCTTATTGTCGCACCCAGGCCCTGGGGCTGATGTCATGGGATTGCGCGAAGCATGGATCTGACAGCCTCGCGTTGCGGCGAAGCTTCCTAAAGCATAATCACGTTCGCGCAAATATCCACTCGCTGCCTCTGAAACCCCAGAACCCGTGGAGATCCTGTGGGAGCGGGCTTGCTCGCGAAGAGGCCATGCCAGTCGAAATCAATGGTGGCTGACACACCGCTTTCGCGAGCAAGCCCGCTCCCACAGGGGATTGAGGGTGTTTGGGGGGGCTTGAATCAGACCCGGAATTGATCCATCAAGCTCTGCTGCTGGTTGGCCAGGCTGTTCAGCGACTGACTGACCCGCGCCGATTCATTCGCCTGCCCCGACAGCGATTCGGTGACATCGCGAATGGTCGCCACGTTGTTGTTGATCTCTTCGGCCACCGCGCTCTGTTCTTCCGCCGCGCTGGCGATTTGCAGGTTCATGTCGCTGATAACGGTTACAGCATCGCCGATCTGGCGCAACGCGGTCACCGCTTGGCCGACTTGCTCGACGCTGCCCTGGGCCTGGCGATGGCTGTTGTTCATCGAGCTGACCACGTCCTGGGTGCCGCTCTGCAATTGCTCGATCACCTGGCGGGTTTCCTCGACAGACTCCTGGGTGCGCCGCGCCAGGTTGCGCACTTCATCGGCCACCACGGCAAAACCGCGTCCGGCTTCACCGGCACGCGCCGCTTCGATCGCCGCGTTAAGCGCCAACAGGTTGGTCTGCTCGGCGATCGCACGAATCACTTCCAGCACCGAACCGATCTTCTCGCTGTTCGCCGCCAGGCCTTCGACTTGCACCATCGCCGCGCTCATGTCAGCGGCGAGGTTATCGATGCTGGCGGTGGTGCGGTCGATCACGGTCAAACCCTGGCGGGTCGCCTGATCTGCATCGCGTGCCGCGTGAGCCGCTTGGGCCGCGCTGCGGGCGACGTCCTGGGCGGTGGCGCTCATCTCGTGGGAGGCGGTGGCCACCTGATCGACCTGACGGTATTGCTGTTCCATGCCGGCGCTGGTCTGGGTGGCGATGGCGGAGGATTGGTCCGCCGTACTGCGCGCGTCCTGCACCGAGCGTTTCACTTCGGCGATGATCGGTTGCAGCTTATCGAGGAAGCGGTTGAACCAGCCGGCCAATTGGCCCAGCTCATCTTTCTTGTCATAGGCCAGGCGCCGGGTCAGGTCACCTTCGCCGCTGGCGATGTCTTCGAGCATTTGGGCCACGCCGAGAATCGGTTTGGTCACGCTGCGGGCCATCAGCCATACGAGCAACAGGCCGATCAACGCGGCGAGCACGCCCAGACCGAGCTCGACCAGCGAGCCGGCGCGGTTGCTGTCGTCGAGTTGTTTTTTCAGCGCTTCGGCCGGGCCGACGAGGACTTTTTCCGGCACGTCGAGCAACACGCCCCAAGGCTTGCCGCCCGGAATCGGCTGGAACGGCGACAGCACTTTCAACTGCTGATTGCTGTGCAGGCTGGCGGTTTTGCTGCTGGCGGCGAGCATCCGAATCAGCTCGGCGCCGTTGGTTTTGTCCACGGCATCCAGGCGCTGGCTGAGTTTGCTGGCGTCAGGGCTGTAACCGGCGAGCAGGCCGACCGGGCTGAGAATGCTGACGCTGGTCTGGCCGTCATAGAGCTTTTTGCTCGCGCCCTGGCTGATCGCTTGCAGGCTGTTGAGGTTGATGTCTACCGACAGCGAGGCGATGACTTTGCCGTTGACCATCAGCGGGAACACGATGCTGGTCATCAGCACGTTCTGGCCGTCGATCACATAGAAGTAGGGTTCGATCACACACGGCTTGAGCGTGCTGCGCGGGCAGGTGAACCAGGCGTTGGCCGCCTCGCCGCTGGGGCCGGTGCGGGTGTCGGCCATGTCGCTTTCCGGCAGGGCCATCGACGTCACTTTGCCCGGCGTCGGTTGCGACCAGTACAGGGCAAAACGGCCCTTGTCGTTGCTGCCGAGCTCAGCCTGGCCGGCGAACAGTTCATCCTTGCCGTCCAGCGCATTGGCTTCGAACACCAGGGACAGGCCGAGCAGTTCCGGGTTGGCTTGCAGCGCCGATTTGACCTGGCGGGTCAGGTCTTCGCGCAGGTCGAAGGCATCGAGAAAACGCTTCTCGGCCTGATCGCGCAGGAACAGCACCTGGCGCGAGAAACCGTGGCCGTATTGATAGGCGTCCATGAACTGCTGACGAATGTTCAGCGCCTGGTTTTCACCCTGGGACTCGATCCGCGCCTGGGCGGATTCGGTGAGCATCTCCATGCTCGACGCTTTCACCAGCGCGGAACTGTGCTCCATGCGATACAGCGAAAGACCCACCAACAGGGTCACGATACCCGCCAGGCAGAGCCCGGCCAGCAGGGTGATTTTCCATTGGATGGAGAGTTGTCTGAGCGACATGGAGACGTCCTTATTCGATATTTATCTGAGACTTTGCACTGTAACGGCTGCGAAACTGCTTTCTTTATGTCCTGTAGCAAATATCCGATTCACCCCTGTAGGAGCTGCCGAAGGCTGCGATCTTTTGATCTTCTGCGCCATCACAGCCACAAACATCAAAAGATCGAACCGCCCCTGTAGGAGCTGCCGAAGGCTGCGATCTTTTGATCTTCTGCGCCATCACAGCCACAAAAATCAAAAGATCGCAGCCTTCGGCAGCTCCTGCGCAAGCGGCGTTGGCTTTGACAAGGGGGCGACCGTGCGGCACAGTGCGCGCCCTCTAATAAAACCCATTCCTTGTTCCGCTGGCGGCTCTTCGCAGACTGCCGGCCGGGCTCATTTCGCTTGCCTAGAGGTAACGATGATTAATGCTGTAATTGCCGCGGTCGGCGTCATGCTGGTGCTCAGCCTGTCCCGCGTGCACGTAGTGATCGCGCTGATTGTCGGCGCCCTGGTCGGTGGTTTGACCGGTGGCCTGGGCATCGACGCAACCCTCAAGGCTTTCAACAGCGGCCTCGGTGGCGGGGCGACGGTGGCGTTGTCCTACGCCTTGCTCGGCGCCTTCGCGGTGGCGATTGCCAAGTCCGGCCTGGCCCATGCGCTGGCGGACAAAGCCCTGGCCATGGTCGACCGCCAGCACGCCAACGGAGGCGGCTCGGTCAAGTGGCTGCTGATCGGCCTGCTGTGGGTGGTGGCGATCGCTTCGCAAAACATTCTGCCGATACATATCGCCTTTATTCCGCTGCTGGTGCCGCCGCTTTTATATGTGCTGACCAAGTTGCAACTGGATCGGCGCTTGATCGCCTGCGTCATGACCTTCGGCCTGATCACGCCGTACATGTTCCTGCCGGTGGGCTTCGGCAACATTTTCCTGAATGAAATCCTGCTGGCCAACGTGGCCCGCAGCGGCGTGGACATCAGCGGCATCAACGTCACCCATGCCATGGGTATTCCGGCACTGGGCATGGTGGTTGGCCTGGCGGCGGCGTTTATCAGCTACCGCAAGAAACGCATCTATGACCTGGAAAAGATCGAGAAAGTCGAGCAGGTCGCAGTGGCGTACAACCCGTTGAGCCTGATGGTAGCCGGTGTGGCCATCGCGGCGGCGTTCATCATTCAGTTGCTGCTGGATTCGATGATCATCGGTGCGCTGTCCGGGTTCCTGATTTTCTCGGCATCGGGCATCGTGAAATGGCGCGACACCGACGACCTGTTCACCGAAGGCATGAAGATGATGGCGATGATCGGTTTCATCATGATCGCCGCCTCCGGGTTCGCCGAAGTGATGAAAGCCACCGGTGACGTGCAGACGCTGGTACAAGCGTCTGCTTCGTGGATCGGCCACAGCAAAGGCATCGGCGCGTTGTTGATGTTGCTGGTCGGCCTGCTGGTGACCATGGGTATCGGTTCGTCATTTTCCACCGTGCCGATCCTGGCGGCGATCTTCGTGCCGCTGTGCGTGCAGTTGGGCTTCAGCCCTATCGCGATCGTGTGCATCGTCGGCACGGCCGGCGCGCTGGGTGACGCGGGCTCGCCCGCCTCGGACTCGACCCTGGGCCCGACCTCCGGCCTGAACATCGATGGCCAGCACCACCACATCTGGGACACCGTGGTCCCGACCTTCCTGCACTACAACCTGCCGCTGCTGGCGTTTGGCTGGGTGGCCGCGATGGTTCTCTGAACAACAGAGATCCAATGTGGGAGCGGGCTTGCTCGCGAAGACGGAGTGTCAGTCGACTTCATCATTGACTGACACGACGTCTTCGCGAGCAAGCCCGCTCCCACATTGATCTGTGTTTGCTTCACTCAACTTTTGATCTGGCCTGCCGTTAAAGCCTTTAACCACGCCAATAAAATCAAAAGAGTGAACCGTCATGCGCATGAGCCTGAAGGCTAAAGTCCTGTCCCTTGCCGTTCTCCCGGTGTTGCTCTTCGCGCTAGTCATCAGCCTGACCACGCTGTTCATTCTCAAGGAACAGGCGCGCAAGGAGGTCGAGGAAACCCGTCAGAGCCTGCTCAAGGATGCCAAGGCTACCCTGCAAAGCTACGTGGCCGTGGCCATGACCGCGATCAAACCGCTTTACGACGCCGCCGCCCCCGGCGATGACGCGGCGCGGGCCCAAGTGGTCAAGTTGCTGTCGAGCATCAGCTACGGCAAGGACGGCTACTTCTTCGGCTACGACTCCAACACCGTGCGCCTGTTCAAGTCCAACAGCCCGGACGGCGTAGGCCAGAGCTTCAAGGACAACCGTGACCCGAACGGCGTCTACGTCAACCGCGACTTGGTGAAAGTCGCGAAGGACGGCACTCACTACCTGGAATACAGCTCGCCGCTGCCCGGCAACACCCAGGTGCTGGTGCCCAAACTCGGCTACACCGAATACCTGCCGAAGTGGGACATGGCGGTCGGCACCTCGGTCAACCTCGACGGCATCGAAGCCCAGGTCGCGCTGGTGCAGGCCAAGGTCACCGAACGGATGGAAGGCGTGGTGCTGAGCATCGTCGGGATTGCCGTGGTGGTGTTGCTGGTGATTGCGGCGGCGGGGATGTTGCTGGCCAATACCATTTTGCGTCCGCTGAACCTGATGAAAGCCAACCTCGATGACATCGCGGCGGGCGAGGGCGACCTGACCCGGCGCCTGACCATCACCAGCGAAGATGAACTCGGTCAACTGGCCGGCTCGTTCAACCGTTTCGTCGACAAGATCCACGGCCTCGTTCGTCAGATTACCGAAATGACCTCGCAACTGACCGGGCTGGTGAACCAGGTGTCCGATCAGGCCCAGCGCTCCGATCAGGCGATGGAGCGTCAGCGTCATGAGACGGATCAGGTCGCCACGGCGATCAACGAGATGTCCGCCGCCGCCCAGGAAGTCGCCAAGAGCGCGCAGAACGCCGCCGTCGCCGCCCAGCAAACTGACGCCGAAGGCCAGGCCGCCAAGCGTGTGGTGGCCGGCAGCATCGTGAAGATTCATGCGCTGGTGGATGACATCCGCACCAGCGGCGTGTCCCTCGACAGCCTGCAAAAAGACGTTTCATCGATTGTCAGCGTGCTCGGGGTGATCCGTTCGATTGCCGAGCAGACCAACCTGTTGGCGCTCAACGCCGCCATCGAGGCTGCCCGCGCCGGTGAGGCCGGTCGTGGTTTTGCGGTGGTGGCGGACGAAGTACGCGCGCTGGCCAGCCGCACGCAAATCAGCACCCAGGAAATCCAGGGCATGATCGACCGCTTGCAGGCCGGCACTCAGTCGGCGGTGGAAGCCATGCGCCGCTCCAGCGAGGCCGGCGACGGCACCTCGGCCCAGGCCAACGAAGCGGGGGCTTCGCTGGACACCATGGCGCAGCTGATCGGCACCATCAACTCGATGAACGCGCAAATCGCCAGCGCTGCGGAAGAACAGACAGCGGTGGCGGAAGAGATCAACCGCAGCGTGCATCAGATTGCGGTGGCGGTGGACAGCGTGGCGGATGAGACTCAGCTCGGTGCGCAGACTTCGCGCAGCCTGGCGGACCTAGGCCAGCGCCTCGGCAAACTGGTCGGCCAGTTCCGGATCTAGAACGCGACGCGCTCCCTGTAGCAGCTGGCGCAGCCTGCGTTCGGCTGCGCAGCAGTCGTTAACCCTAGCCTCGCGGTTTACCTGACACACCGCGCGGCCTGATTTCGCGACTGCTTCGCAGCCGAACGCAGGCTGCGCCAGCTGCTACAAGGCAACTATGGTCTGTCCCAATAGGGCACGGTTCCGAAACACTCCACATAAAAATCAATCACCGTCCGCACCTTCACCGACAGCCTTCGACTGCCCGGCCACAACACCGCAATCTGCTGCGGCTCCAGGCTGTTGGACACTTGATATTCCCCCAGCACCGGCACCAGCGTGCCTTCGCGCACCGCTTCGCCAATCAGCCACGAAGGAAACATCACCAACCCCAGCCCCTGTTCGGCGGCCTGGGTCAGGGTGTCGGCGTGGTTGCCGGTGATCGGTCCCTTCACCGAATAGGGCGTCCAGTCTTCCTGCCCCTGACGAAAAAACCAGCGTTGCTGACCCGTCACGCCTTTGTACGCCAGGCATTGGTGAGCGGCGAGGTCTTCGGGATGTTGCGGGACACCGTGGCGTTGCAGATAGGCAGGACTGGCCGCGACTTGAAAGCGATGCGGCGCGAGGATCCGCGCCTGCATGCTCGAATCGTGCAGCGGGCCGATGCGGAACAACAGGTCGGCGCCTTCCTGCAACGGGTCGACGTAGCTGTCGGTCTGCTGGATATCCAGTTGCAGCTTCGGATAGCGCTCGCACAACTGCCCCAGCCACGGCGTCAGATGCCGTTGGCCAAACACCACCGGCGCATTGATGCGTACCAGTCCGCTGGGTTCGCTTTGCTGTTCTTGCAGGGCCTGTTCGGCCTCTTCCAGTTGCACCAGCACCAATCGCGCGTGATGCCCGAGCATGCGTCCGGCTTCCGTCGGGGTGACCGCGCGGGTGTGGCGGTAGAGCAATTGCTGGTTGAGGGCCTGCTCCATCAACTGGATCTGCCGGGAAATCGAAGAGGGCGCCAGGCCTTCGCGGCGGGCGACTTCGGAAAAACTGCCGTGGTCGAGCACCGCGACGAATAGCCGAAGCGCCTTGAATCCGAGCTCGTTGAGGCCATGCATGCTGAGTCCTGCTGTGCGAAATGCGCAAAAGTGTTGTCCGGATGCTCCCATTTATCGCAAAGGATCGCCAGCCGATAATGCGCGCCTTACTCACACAGCAAGAACACCACAATCCATTGTGGGAGCGGGCTTGCTCGCGAAGGGGTCGTGTCAGTCGCTATCAATGGCGACTGATACTCCGCCTTCGCGAGCAAGCCCGCTCCCACAGGATTTGTGCCTTAACTGATGAATTGGCAGGTTTTCCTTATGCAATCTTCTTCAATCGACAACGCTGGCGTTATCACAACGCCAACCACCAAACCCGGGCTGCGGCTATTGCTGCTACCCCTGGTCATCCTCGCCGGCATGGGTTTGTCCGTGGAGGCCGGTTTGCTCGGGCCGCTCGGGGTTCAGGTCGGGCATTTGTGGGCGACCCTGAGCATCTTCGGCGTCGGTTCGGCGATTCTTTTTCTGTTGCTGCTGTTCAGCGGCAAGCAACAGGGGCCGGCCCTCAGCGAATTGCCGCGTTGGCAGTTGATCGGCGGGTTTCTCGGGCCGATCTACGTGGTGGTGTTGACCATGGCCACGCCGCACATCGGTGTCGCCATGACCATGATCGCGATCCTCTCCGGGCAGGTCGGCAAGAGTGTATTGATCGACCATTTCGGCTGGTTCGGCGCCACCCGCAAAAAGGTCAACGGTGAACGTTGGCTGGCGTTGCTGCTGATTGTTGCGGCACTTGTTCTGATCGCTCGGGGTTGATGATGAATCTGATTATTTTGTTGGCCGTGGTGGTCGCGGCAGGTGCGGTGTTGAGTATTCAGGCGGCGATCAACGGACGTCTAGGGGAAACCGTCGGCGTGTTGCGCAGCAGTTTGCTGACCTTTGTGGTCGGCGCGGTGGTCACCGGATTGTTGATCCTGTTTTTTGAACCGGCCCACGCCGTGAGCCTGTTGGACGTGCCGAAATGGCAGCTCAGCGGGGCGCTGTTTGGCGTGGTGTACATGATGGTCATGGTCGGCGCGGTGCCACGGGTCGGCACGGCGGTGGCGACCGTGGCGGTGATCGTCGGGCAACTGGGCATGGGCATGTTGATCGACAACTTTGGCTGGCTCGGCAACCCGGCGATTGAACTGTCCGGTAGCCGGATCGTGGCGATGGTGTGTCTGGCGCTGGCGTTGGTGTTCATGTATCGCAGCAATTCGCGGCAGGCGTAACGCGGTCCCGTGTAGGCGCTGCCAAAGGCTGCGATCTTTTGATCTTGAAAACCTACGTCAAAAGATTGCAGCCTCGTTTCACTCGACAGCTCCTACAAGGGGACGCTTTCCAATGTTGGCTTCTACACTGGTGATACGGTGCGCATCCGTCGCACCGGACGACCATAACAGTGGAGTCCGCCTCATGATCGACAGTGAAAGTATCTGCGACTGCCCCAAATGCTCCTGCAAACTGGGCCAACATCCGATTGCGCGCCACGGCAAGCATTACTGCTGCGAAGCCTGCGCCAAGCATCATGAACACGGTGAAGAGTGCTCCAGCAAGGGCTGCAAATGCGCCCACGGCTGACCGCTCATCAAAAAAAAGTGGAGCCACAGGGCTCCACTTTTTGTTTCTGACGCTCCTTGTCTTCCTTGTTCCGTTCAGCTCGCCGGTCGCCACGTGACGTTCTCGACGCCGAATTTTTCCGCCAGCGGTTTGCTGGTCTTTTGCACCTTCTCACGGCCAAAGCGCGGGATGCGGCCCACGCCGGCATCGCAACTTGCCCAATGCCAGGCCTCCGCGTTGTCCATCTTGTCCAGGCGGATAATGAAAGACTTGGGGGCGCCATGAAGGGTGTATTCAATGACGAATAGTTTTGCGTTGTTCATAAAGCCCGTATTCCTCCCTGTGGTAATACAGGGATCCCGGGCGTTGGCAAAAATTCATTCGGATTGTCAGACGGTGGCCGTCACTGGCGGCAACCCGAGTGCCTCGTTACCATGATGCTTCCCCGAACCCCAACGATCCTTGTCTATGGCCCTTGCCGCACCGCCCGACCTGACTGACACCGATGTGCCCGTGCAGCCGCTGGCGCGCACTTATCCGCGTGGACTGTACATCGAGCCCCACGAACATGTCTGGGGCCAGTTGTTATACGCGATGAGCGGGGTGATGTGGGTCGAGACACCGCACGAGGCGCTGGTGGTGCCGCCGCAACGGGCGGTGTGGTTGCCGCCGGGTGTGCCCCATGGGATTCGTGTGGTGTCGGACTTGCAGATGCGCAATATCTACTTGCGACCGGCGCTGGCGGCGACCCTGGATGCCAAAGTGCAGGTGATCGAGGTCGGTGGACTGCTGCGTGAATTGATCGTCGGGCTGGTGGAGCAGGGCGACGACGGGGCGCCGGAGTATTACGAGGCGCTGGTTGGCCTGGCGTTGCTGGAACTGAAACGGGCCCGCCGCTCGATGCTGACCATCCCGTTGCCGGACGATTCGGATCGGCGCCTGCTGAACCTGTGCCAGGCCGTCATGGCCGCGCCGTCACTGGATATTTCCTTCGAACAACACGCCGAAAACGCCGGGGCCAGCGTGCGCACCCTGGCGCGGTTGTTCAAGGACGGGCTCGGCATGGGCTTCGCCGAATGGCGGCGACAGGTGCAACTGGCGACAGCGGCGGCGGAGTTGATCCAGGGCGTGCCGGTCAGCGCCATCGCCCGGGAGCTGGGGTATTCGCCGAGCAGCTTCAGCGACATGTTTCGTCGGGAGTTGGGCGTGGCGCCTTCGCAGTACACAACCGGTCGTTAGGCGCACGCTGTACCTGTGGGAGCGAGCCTGCTCGCGAAAGCGGTTTTACATTCAACACTTCTGTTGCCTGACAGGTCGCTTTCGCGAGCAGGCTCGCTCCCACAGGGGACTGCAGTGTTCCACGGTCCTTTGTCCGATATTCAGAAGCCCTTGGCCGATGGGTTTCGTTGCCTTTCTCTAGACTTCTCGCATACCCCCTGTGCCACGGAGTCTGTCATGAACTACCTCATCTCGCTGGGCATCGGCCTGGGCGTCGGTCTGCTTTACGGCGCTTTGGATTTTCGCTCCCCGGCGCCTCCGGCCATCGCGCTGGTGGGGCTGCTGGGCATGCTCGCCGGCGAGCAGTTGTGGCCCATGGGCCGGCAGTTGATCGCCGGTTGGCTCTCCTGAAAACCCTTCATCAATTCAAATGGAAACGCCCATGAAAGCTCTGCAATTCGACAAGACCGGCGACCTCTCTTCCCTGCGCTACGTCGAGGTCCCGACCCCGGTGGCCGGCGCTGATGAAGTGCTGGTGCAGATCAAGGCCGCGGGCCTGAACCCCAGCGATGTGAAGAACGTGCTGGGGCGTTTTCCCTACACCACGCTGCCACGGATTCCCGGTCGGGATTTCGCCGGGGTGGTGGTGGAAGGCCCGCCGGCGATGATCGGTCAGGAAGTCTGGGGCACCGGTCGTGAGCTGGGCTTTTTCGCCGACGGTTCCCACGCACAGTTCGTCAAGTTGCCGGCCAATGGCGTGGCACTCAAACCAACTCACCTGAGTTTCGCCCAGGCCGCCAGCCTCGGCGTGCCCTACACCACGGCGTGGGATGCGCTGGAACGCAGTCTGGTGACATCGGGTACGCGCTTGCTGGTGATTGGCGGCGGGGCGGTGGGCAGTGCGGCACTGGCGCTGGCGAAAATCCGTGGCGCCCAGGTACTCGCGGCGGCGCGGCGGGTGGAGCAGGTCAAAGAGTTGCAGGCGCAGGGTTTTCAGACCTTGCAACTGGACAAGCCCGAAGACCTCGGCGCGCAAGTGAATGCCGTGTACGCCGGTGGCGCTGACGTGATCTTCGACACCACCGGTTTCTGGCTACCGGCCTCGGTCCCGGCACTCGCGCCGTTCGGCCGCATCGCGATCATTGCCGCGCCGGTGGACGGCCTCGTGCAATTGCCGGCGCTGGCGTTGTATCGCAAGGGCGGTTCGGTGGTCGGGATCAACTCGCTGCTGTATGGCGTGCAGGCGTGTGCGGCGATGCTGGATCAGTTCGGCAAGTTCTTCGATCAGGATCTGTTGCCGTTGCCGGAAGGGCTGGTGGAATCGCCGTTGGCCGAAGGCGTGGCGCGGTATGCCGAGGTGAATCAGGGCAGTGGTGACAAGGTGATTTTGTTGCCATGACCGATTGATGGGGTGAATGGGCTGGCCCCTTCGCGGGCAAGCCTCGCTCCTACAGGATTTACGCAATCCTTGTAGGAGCGAGGCTTGCCCGCGAAGGCGTCCTCAACCGAGCTCAAGCCTCAGGCACACCTTTCTCCCAAGCCGACCAATTCTTCAGGATGTCCTGCACCAACGGATTCCCCGTGCGATAGAGGTTTTCCAGTGCCGGCACAAACCCGCCCTGGTCCGCGTATTTGAGCAGGTTATCCACCTCACTCTGCCCCGGCGCCGGCCGGTCGAAGTCGGAACCGGCGCGCACCACCGCCAGGCGCTGCACATCCACCAAACCTTCACGACTCGCGCGCAACAGCGCTTCGTAGGTGGAGTTGTCTTCCTGCTGGGTCGTGCAGTACTCGCCTTTGTTATCGGTCAGCAACTTGGTCCAGACTTCCGCCCGTTCGCTCAAACGCGTGCCGGAAAACCAGGTATTGCCCGCCAGCGTGTCGCACTTCGTCACCACCGGCGGTTGATTGGCCGGGGCTGACGGGTACTTCACGCGCCAGGCTGCCGATTCCTTGCTCTCGCTCAGCTCGACTTTGTGCGACAGGGCAAACGCCTTGGCGAGCAGTTTCGGATTGAGTTCGAAGACTTCGGTCTTGTAATCCAGCGGCGGTTTTTCGTTCGGGCCCTTGGTGTTGATGCCGATGTAACCGGTCGGCCAGTCTTTCGGCACGTCCCGGGAATCGATCTCCCACTGCGTGCCGAATTCCACCAGGTAATGCGCCCAGGCAGCGGTGCCGATGGTCCCGTGTTTCGGGCTGATGCCGGCAATCCCGGCGATCAGGAAGTAACTTTTGCGCAGGTCGAATTTCGGCGACAGCGCCAAGGCCAGGGTCGATGCCGCTGCGTTGGTCTGGCCCATGCCGGTGACCATCAGGCACACCTGCTGCGTGTTGCAGCGAATGTTCGGGTACTCGGCGGAGAGTCCCGGTACGCGAATTTCCTGCTTGAGTTCCAGGCGCTCGATCCAGTTCTGCGCCTCGGGGGCGAACATGGTGATCAGCATCACTTTCGGCTGGATCGGTGCTTCGCTCGCCCACGCGGTGGAAGCGAGCAGGGTGCCGCAGGCCAGGCCAACGGACAGGGACAGGCGCGTCATTGCTTGCATAAAACCTCCTTAGAATTGATAACCGATGCCGGCGTAGTAACCCCAGCCATTGGAGCGGGCGCGGAAGTCGCCGTCGCCGAAATTCAGCTCGCTGCCATCCTCCCAGTTGCCGCCGTTGTGGAAGTAACGGCCGACCAGAGTGAAGCGCAGGTGCGTGAACGAATACAGCAAAACGTTGGTGGCCACGGTGGCGTTGGCGGTGCGCGCCGGGTTGTCCTTGTGCAGGTCCGAGCCGAAGTCGAAGTTGGTGAAGCCGATGTAGGTCAGCGACGCGCCATTGCTGAAGCTGCTGATCGGCACGATGTACTTCAACTGGGCGCGGTAGCCGTCCCAGGAATACTCGTTGCTGGCGCCGTAGTTTTCCCACTGGTAGCGACCGTAGAAGTTGGCCGACAGGTTGACCCGCGAGTGGGTGTCAATGTCGGTGCCCAGACCGCTGTACAGCGTGTTGGCGCGGTTGCGGGTGTTGCTGCCGTGGTCGTAGATCCAGTCGAAAGCCACATACCATTCCTTGAACGGCCCGACGGCCAGGCTGCGGCCGGCCAGGTAGTCGATGGAGATGCGCGGTTCGTGCTCCATGAACAGCGGCGAACCGTGGTCCCACGCGCCTTTGTCATGGCTGTTGCCGATGTCGAAGATTTTCGGGATGTCGACGTAGCCGTACAACTCGAACGGTCCCTTGCGGCCGAAGTACTCGTATTCCAGGTACACATCGTCGGACGGTTGCGGGCCGAAGCTGATGTCCTTGCTACCGATGACCGTCAGATCCTGATTGAACCAGTCCGACAGGTATGCGCCTTTTTTCGGTGGGCTGGCTTCGGGGCTGAGGGTTTCGCCCTGGGCTGATTCTTCGGCGGGGGCGGGTTGCGCCAAAACGGTGCTGCTGAGTAGTCCTGTAACGCTGGCCAGTAGCAAAGAAACAGCAAAGGAGCGCGAGCAAGTCACGCGGCTGGACGTGCGGTGCATTAAAAGTCCCTTTTCGTGCGGATCGAAGGCCCGGTTTTTCGGGCTTGCGCGGTTATGTAGCGAAAAAGCCGTTATCGGCGACTCGCAAACGTTTGCACATCCCGTACCAATTGTTACAAATCCATGAAAAACCGAAGAAATCGGCGGTTTTATTGTCCTTTTGATCAGGTAATGAGGTTACCCAACGTCCACACAAATCTCCCCCTGTGGGAGCGAGCCTGCTCGCGAATTCTGAGTGCCAGCGCACATTGATGTTGAGCATGCAGGCCTCTTCGCGAGCAGGCTCGCTCCCACAGGGAAGGGGGCTTGCGCACGAAAGTATTAATGCTAATTGACCGGCGCCCGATCCCGGTCCATCGACTAACGTGCCGGAATGAAACGGTTTTTTTCAGCCGGTCGCAGTCTTGATTCGCGTGTCATTGGATTCATGGCCAGGGTGGCCGACATAGCACGCCCTTCAAGGAAGAATGGTTAACCACGTAAAGGAACTGCCCGTGGACTTGAGATCTGTCATCGCCCCGATTTTCCGTGTCTGCCCTCTTTCTCTTGCTGTCCGCCTCGGTATTGTCGGGGTGGTTGCCACGCTCTCAAGTCCTCAAGTGATGGCCGCCTGTACCCCCGGCAGCCCGGCAGCGGGCGGGACGGTGACCTGTAGCGGCGTGCCGTCGTTGCCGTTGTTCCTCAATACCTTTTCCAGCGCGGTGAACGACCTGACGGTCAACGTCGGTTCCGCCGCGCAACTGAACGCCACCCTCGGCGGGCAGGTGCTGAACCTCACGGGCAACAACATCACGCTGAACAACGCCGGGCTGATCGACCCGGCCATGCTCGGCGCAGTGACCCTGCTGAGCGCGGGCGCGGTGATCGGCAACGCGGGCGCCTCGGTGGTGAACGTCACCAACGCCGCCACCGGCATTATCCGTGGCACTGGCGACTTGCTCGGCGTCAACCTGGGCAGCCTCAACGGCATGGCGTTGAACATCAACAACGGCGCTGGCGGCAGCACCAACATCGTCAACAACGGCACCCTCGGCTCGACTGCGCTGTTGAACATCACGCTGTTCTCGGCGGATACCCCAATCGTCGCGGCGCAGGGCGGCGCCCAGGTCAATGTGGTCAACGCCGGCACCATCAACGGCCGGATGGCCTTCGAGACCTCGGCCAGCGGCAACACGTTCGTCAACTCCGGCACCATCAGCGGTGGCGTGTCGATGGGCGATGGCAGCACCAACACCTTCACCGCAATTACCGGTTCGACCATCTCCAACGGTGGCGGTATCGGCCTGGCCCTCGGTGGGTTGATCGGCGTCAACCTGACCTTCGCACCGACCGGCCAGATCGATGGCGGCGCGGGTGGCATTAACTCGCTGATCCTGCAAAACCCGATAGGCATCGGCGGCGGCACCTCGGGTGTTGGCGTGGTGTCGAGCGCCAACTACGTCAACTTCAACAACCTGACGGTCAACAGCGGCACTTGGACCTTGCAAGGTCCGTTGATCACCGGCAGCACCACGCTCAATGGGGGTATCGCCCAGTTCAATAACAACGCGACCTTCGGCAGCGGCGTATTGACCTCCAATGGCGGCGGGTTACAGGCCAGCAGCGGCGGCTTGTCGTTGAGCAACCTGATCAACCTCGGCGCCAGCGGCATCCAATTGCTGGGTACCAACGCCATCACGCTCGGCAACGTGATCAGCGGCAGCGGCGGCATCACCAAGAACGGCACGGGGCAACTGGTGCTCAACGGCGCCAACACGTATCTGGGCGCCACCGCCCTCAACGGCGGATCGGTGCAACTGGGCAACAACCTGGCGTTCAGCACCGGCACGGTGACCGTGGGCGGTTCGACCGTGCTGCAGGCACCGGGCACCATTACCCTGAACAACAACATTGTGCTCAACAGCGCCATGGGCACCTCCGGCGTCGGCAGCCTGACCCTGTCAGGGCTGATCAGTGGCGCGGGTGGCATCTCGAAAAACGGCAGCGGCACCCTGGCGCTGACCGGCAACAACGCCAGTTATACCGGCAGCACCGACCTCAACGCCGGCACCTTAATCCTTGGCAACAACAATGCGCTCGGCAGCGGCTCGCTGAACGTCAACGCGGCGGCAAGTCTCAATACCACCACCGGCGTGACCCTGAACAATTCGGTGGCGCTGAACGGCAATCTGACCGTCGCGGGCAGCAACGCGCTGACCCTCAATGGGCTGATTTCCGGCTCCAGTGGTTTGATCAAGAATGGTCTGTCGACCCTGACCCTGAGCGGCAGCAACACCTATCTGGGGCCAACCGCACTGAACGCCGGCGGCTTGCTGCTGGCGTCCAACACCGCGCTGGGCACTGGCGCGTTGAACACCGCCGCCGGCACCTCACTCGACACCAGCGTGGCAGTGACGTTGGCCAACGCGGTCAACCTCGGCGGCGACCTGACGATCGGCGGCACCCAGGCGTTGGGCCTGACCGGCACGATCAACGGTGCGGGCGGACTGATCAAGAATGGCAGCGCCGCACTGACCCTCAGCGGCACTAATGGCTACGCTGGCGACACTGCGCTGAATGCCGGCTCGCTGATTCTCGGTTCCAACACTGCGCTGGGCCTGGGCACATTGAACACGGCCGCGGGCACCACACTGGATGCCAGTTCCACGGTTGCGGTGACCAACGCGGTGAACACCGCCGGCAACCTGAACATCGGCGGCAGCGCCAACCTGACCCTCGGTGGCGTGGTCGGTGGCAGCGGCAGCCTGACCAAAAACGGCGCTGCCAACCTGACGCTCAATGGCGCCAACACCTTCCTTGGCGGCACCACTCTGAACGCGGGCACCCTCACCGTTGGCAACGCGAATGCCTTGAGCAGCGGCGTGCTGACCGTGGCCGGCGCTTCGACGCTGGACAGCAGCAGCGGCGTTGCCATTGCCAACGACATCGCGATAAACGCCGACCTGAGCGTCGGCGGCACCAACCAACTGACTCTTGATGGCGTGCTGAGCGGCACCAATCAATTGATCAAGAATGGCGCGGCCAACCTGGCCCTCAACGGCATCAACACCTTCCAGGGTGGCAGCACGCTGAATGCCGGCAGCATCACCGTCGGTAACAGCGCGGCGCTGGGCACTGGCGGCCTGACCGTGGGCGGCGCGAGCACGCTGACCGGCAGTTCGGCCCTGAGTCTGGCCAACGCCATCACCCTCAACGCCAACCTGACCACCGGCGGCGCCAACGCGCTGACCCTCGACGGCGTCATCGCTGGCGCTGGCGGGTTGATCAAAATCGGCGCCTCCAGCCTGACGCTTACCGGTGCCAACACCTACACCGGCACCACGGCGCTGAATGCCGGTTCGCTGATCGTCGGTTCCAATACCGCATTGGGTTCTGGCGCGTTGAACGCGTCGGGTGGCACTACCCTTGATGCCAGTGCTGCATCGACCCTGGCCAACGCGGTCAACCTGGGCGGCAACCTCACCCTCGCCGGCACCAACGCGCTGACCCTCAATGGTGTCGTCAGCGGCATCGGCGGGCTGATCAAAAACGGCGCCGCCGACCTGACCCTCAACGGCAGCAATAACTACCTCGGCGCCACCGCGCTGAACGCCGGCAAACTGATCGTCGGCGCCAGCGGTGCCTTGGGCGCCGGTGCATTGAATGCGGCGGCCAACACCACCCTCGACAGCAACGCCGCCGTCAGCCTGAGCAACCAAGTGAACCTGGCCGGTGCGTTGAACGTCGGCGGTTCGGCTGACCTGACCCTGACCGGGCTGGTCAACGGTGCGGGCAACCTGGTGAAAAACGGTGCGGCGAATCTGGTCCTCAACGGCGCCAACGGTTTCCTCGGCGGTACCACGTTGAACGCCGGCACCCTGACCGTCGGCAACGGCTCGGCGCTGGGCCTCGGCGGCCTGACCGTCGCTGGCGCGGCAGCCCTGGACAGCAATGCCCCGGTCAGCCTCGGCAACAACGTGGCACTGAATGCCGACCTGACCGTCGGCGGCACTCAGGGCCTGACCCTCGGCGGCGTGATCAGCGGCACCAGTCAACTGATCAAGAATGGCGCGGCCAACCTGACCCTCAATGGCGTCAACACCTACCAGGGCGATACCACCCTGAACGCCGGCAGCCTGACGCTGGGCAACGGCGCGGCACTCGGTACTGGCGCGTTGATCGTGGGCGGCACCTCGACCCTCGACAACAGCGCGGCTTTCACCGTGGCCAATGCCATGACGCTGAATGCCGATTTGAACATCGCGGGCAACAACAACCTGAACCTCGGCGGCATCATCGACGGTGCCGGTGCGCTGAATAAAAACGGTCTATCGGACCTGACCCTCAGCGGCAACAACAGCTTCACCGGGGCCTTGAACATTCTGTCCGGCAGCGTCACCGCCGCCAGTACCGGCGCGCTGGGCAACACCTCCGGCGCTAACATCAGCGCTGGCGCCAGTCTCAATCTCGGCACCGATGCCAGCCTCGCCGGCCTCAACGGCAGCGGCGATGTGCTGATCGGCTCGGGCAACACCTTGTCGGTGGGCGGCGTCAGCACCACCAGCACCTTCGACGGCGGTTTGGCCGGCCCTGGCGGCTTGACCAAAGTTGGCACTGGCACGCTTAACCTCACCGGTATCAACGGGCTCACCGGCGACACTGCGGTCAACGGCGGCACCCTCGACCTCAGCGGTTCTCTGGGCAGCGCCAACGTCAACGTCAACACCGGCGCAACCCTGACCGGCACCGGCTCGGTATTGGGCACGCTGAACGTGAACAACGGCGGTCATCTGGGCCTGAGCAGCGGCAACACCTTGTCGGTCGGTGCGTTGGCCTTGAACAGCACCTCGAATATGGACGTCGCCCTCGGCGCACCGTCCACCAGTTCGCTGCTGAACATCGGCGGCAACCTGACTCTGGACGGCAACCTCAATGTCGCGGATGCCGGTGGTTTCGGCGTCGGCGTGTATCGCTTGATCAACTACACCGGCAGCCTGCTGAACCTGGG